>NC_007761.1:65000-2465000 GCF_000092045.1 Rhizobium etli CFN 42
CCGATAAAGTGATCAGGTCGAACACGTCGATGGCATCATGAAATGATCCGGTTGTAAAAGGTAACCGGATTTTGGACTGACTGCACGGCAATCGCAAGGTTGTCCGGATGGTCAGATTTGGCACCCCCACTCTTTCGTCTCAAACTGGGGCGAAAGCCGAGTGGATAAGGTTTGCCAAATCCAAATATAGATGAGCATTGGCAATGAGAACGATTAAGTGTCGTAAGGGCATTTGGTGGATGCCTTGGCATGCACAGGCGATGAAGGACGTGATACGCTGCGAAAAGCCGTGGGGAGCTGCGAATGAGCTTTGATCCATGGATCTCCGAATGGGGCAACCCACCTTAAATGCTTGGGAATCTGGCGCCGCAGGCGCCGCGAATAGGAATAGCGAATAGCGAATAGAATTTAAAAACTGTTCGCTACTCGCTACCAACTATTCGCCAGCGTCGCGAAGCGACGCCAGGTTCCAAGCATTGTGATAAGGTATCTGCACCTGAATACATAGGGTGTAAGAAGCGAACGCAGGGAACTGAAACATCTAAGTACCTGCAGGAAAGGACATCAACCGAGACTCCGCAAGTAGTGGCGAGCGAACGCGGACCAGGCCAGTGGCAATTGTGATTAAAGTGGAACGCTCTGGAAAGTGCGGCCGTAGTGGGTGACAGCCCCGTACGCGTAGATATCACGATTGTCCTAGAGTAGGGCGGGACACGAGAAATCCTGTCTGAACATGGGGAGACCACTCTCCAAGCCTAAGTACTCGTGCATGACCGATAGCGAACAAGTACCGTGAGGGAAAGGTGAAAAGCACCCCGACAAGGGGAGTGAAATAGAACCTGAAACCGGATGCCTACAAACAGTCGGAGCCCGCAAGGGTGACGGCGTACCTTTTGTATAATGGGTCAACGACTTAGTGTAACAAGCAAGCTTAAGCCGGTAGGTGTAGGCGCAGCGAAAGCGAGTCTGAACAGGGCGATATAGTTTGTTGCATTAGACCCGAAACCGAGTGATCTAGCCATGAGCAGGTTGAAGGTTGGGTAACACCAACTGGAGGACCGAACCCGCATCTGTTGCAATAGATTGGGATGACTTGTGGCTAGGGGTGAAAGGCCAATCAAACTCGGAAATAGCTGGTTCTCCGCGAAATCTATTTAGGTAGAGCGTCGAGCGAATACCCCCGGGGGTAGAGCACTGGATGGGCTATGGGGACTCACCGTCTTACTGATCCTAACCAAACTCCGAATACCGGGGAGTACTACTCGGCAGACACACGGCGGGTGCTAACGTCCGTCGTGAAAAGGGCAACAACCCTAACCTCCAGCTAAGGTCCCCAAGTCATGGCTAAGTGGGAAAGGATGTGAGGATCCCAAAACAACCAGGATGTTGGCTTAGAAGCAGCCATCATTTAAAGAAAGCGTAACAGCTCACTGGTCTAAATAAGGGTCTTTGCGCCGAAAATGTAACGGGGCTGAAGCCATGCACCGAAGCTGAGGATGTGTAGCAATACACGTGGTAGCGGAGCGTTCCGTAAGCTGATGAAGGGATACCCGTGAGGGGTCCTGGAGGTATCGGAAGTGCGAATGTTGACATGAGTAACGATAAAGAGGGTGAGAGACCCTCTCGCCGAAAGACCAAGGGTTCCTGCTTAAAGTTAATCTGAGCAGGGTTAGCCGGCCCCTAAGACGAGGCGGACACGCGTAGTCGATGGGAACCACGTTAATATTCGTGGGCCTGGTGGTAGTGACGGATTGCACAAGTTGTTCTGGTTTATTGGATTATCAGGGCAGCGGAGCGGTTCCAGGAAATAGCTCCACCGTATAGACCGTACCCGAAACCGACACAGGTGGTCAGGTAGAGTATACCAAGGCGCTTGAGAGAACTATGTTGAAGGAACTCGGCAAATTGCACGCGTAACTTCGGAAGAAGCGTGACCCCATTTTAGGCAACTATGATGGGGTGGCACAGACCAGGGGGTAGCGACTGTTTATCAAAAACACAGGGCTCTGCGAAGTCGCAAGACGACGTATAGGGTCTGACGCCTGCCCGGTGCTGGAAGGTTAAGAGGAGAGGTGCAAGCTTTGAATCGAAGCCCCAGTAAACGGCGGCCGTAACTATAACGGTCCTAAGGTAGCGAAATTCCTTGTCGGGTAAGTTCCGACCTGCACGAATGGCGTAACGACTTCCCCGCTGTCTCCAACATAGACTCAGTGAAATTGAATTCCCCGTGAAGATGCGGGGTTCCTGCGGTCAGACGGAAAGACCCCGTGCACCTTTACTATAGCTTTACACTGGCATTCGTGTCGGCATGTGTAGGATAGGTGGTAGGCTTTGAAGCGGGGACGCCAGTTTCCGTGGAGCCATCCTTGAAATACCACCCTTATCGTCATGGATGTCTAACCGCGGCCCGTCATCCGGGTCCGGGACAGTGTATGGTGGGTAGTTTGACTGGGGCGGTCGCCTCCGAAAGAGTAACGGAGGCGCGCGATGGTGGGCTCAGACCGGTCGGAAATCGGTCGTCGAGTGCAATGGCATAAGCCCGCCTGACTGCGAGACTGACAAGTCGAGCAGAGACGAAAGTCGGTCATAGTGATCCGGTGGTCCCGCGTGGAAGGGCCATCGCTCAACGGATAAAAGGTACGCCGGGGATAACAGGCTGATGACCCCCAAGAGTCCATATCGACGGGGTTGTTTGGCACCTCGATGTCGGCTCATCGCATCCTGGGGCTGGAGCAGGTCCCAAGGGTTTGGCTGTTCGCCAATTAAAGCGGTACGTGAGCTGGGTTCAGAACGTCGTGAGACAGTTCGGTCCCTATCTGCCGTGGGTGTAGGAATATTGACAGGATCTGTCCCTAGTACGAGAGGACCGGGATGGACATATCTCTGGTGGACCTGTTGTCCTGCCAAGGGCATAGCAGGGTAGCTATATATGGACGGGATAACCGCTGAAGGCATCTAAGCGGGAAACCCACCTGAAAACGAGTGTTCCCTATCAGAGCCGTGGAAGACGACCACGTTGATAGGCCGGGTGTGGAAGTGCGGCAACGCATGAAGCTTACCGGTACTAATAGCTCGATCGGCTTGATCGTTCTCATTGACTGTGCTCATCGAACAAAGTTCGATAATGCGAATAGCGAATAGGGAGTAGCGAATAGTTGCTCCTCATCCGCTCCAAAGACGTGTTCAAAACCAGCGAAAGAGCAGCAGCGAAATCTATTCGCTATTTGCTACTCCCTATTCGCTCAAACCCAAATCCAGCTTCTCAAACAAAAAGTTGCGCTTTGCCGACCTGGTGGTTATGGCGGGGTGGCTGCACCCGTTCCCTTTCCGAACACGGCCGTGAAACGCCCCTGCGCCCATGGTACTTCGTCTTAAGACGCGGGAGAGTAGGTCGCTGCCAGGTCTGCAAAGCGCAACTAAAATCTTCTCAATCACAATCCGGCCCAGGCCAACACAAAAGGGTCGCGACAGCGGCCCTTTCTGCTGTAAAATAATTCCGCGGGGTGGAGCAGCCCGGTAGCTCGTCAGGCTCATAACCTGAAGGCCGCAGGTTCAAATCCTGCCCCCGCAACCAGTCCTTTCCATATCTTCCAGGAACACCAGCATCAGTTATCGCTGGCGCGAAGACTTCATCTTCGCTGGCGATGGTAGCGCGTCGTTCGCTGAAGAGCGGTAGGGCGGGCAAAGCCCGATAAAACAGTCCAGTGGACTGTTTTAAGACCCGAACGGGACAAATCATGCCCGCAACCAAATACAAAAAGCCCGCAGCTCGCGGGCTTTTTTTGATTCCTGCAAATCGTCAGAGCAGGCGTTCAGCGAACGGCGCCGGATTCCGATCTCTCACGTTCCGCTCATTGCGGGCCAGGAATTCCGCGGGTTGGATCGTCGGCAATGCATTTGCTGCCTCTCTGAAATAGGGAAGCGTTTGCCAGAGCGTGCGGTCGCCGACGATGTAAAAACGGCGCTTAGCGCGCGTCAGCGCCACGTTCAACAGGTTTGGCTTGGATGCGGCCCAGCCGGCCGCTCCGCGATGTTCGGCATCGGCGCCGAGGACCATGAAAACGATATCTTCTTCCTTGCCCTGGAAGGTATGGACCGTGCCCACCCGTTCCTGAAGCCATTTCTGCAGTTTCGCTGGAGATCCGTGCGCATATCCGTCTTGGTCGATCCGGACCGCCTGAGAAAGAGCCCGTCTCAAACTGGTCTTGATCTCCTTGAACGGCGAGATGAGATAGATGTCCGGCAATGCACCATCCCGGCGATAGGTCGCGGCGAGGAGGTCGACGACGAAGTCGGTCTGTTCGGCAACGGCCTGTTTGCCCGATACTTTGCCCCTGACGTCGATCCAGGCGCTGTCGCCAAAAAAAGGGCGATGCGTCGCCCGCCGGTCGGCGCTCTTGCAGCCCGAAGATCATCTTGTTCTGATAGGCGATCTGATTGGCAAGGCTGAACATCGGATCGATGCAGCGTCGATGGACTCTGAGCGGGCTGCCGATCCAGAGCCCATCTGCCTCCTCGCCCTGAAGCGTCGTTCCGTAGCGATTGGCGGCATCGGCCAGCATCTGCACCGACGCCCTGTTCGGCGAATATTGGCCTGCCGCCGTGTGGGGTGAAAGAGCCGAAGCGCCGGCAATCAGCGCGCTGGGAAGTGTAAAAACCGGTTCGATCTGCAAGGGATCGCCAATCACCATGACGCGACGTGCACGCAACAAGGCCCCGACCGCCGCCTGCGGCACGGCCTGGCCGGCTTCATCGATGAAGACCCAGCCGATCGAGCCGGGCCCGAGCCCGCGGAACTGCTTGGCAAAGGATGCGAACGTCGTCGACACGATCGGAACGATCATGAAAAGGCTCTGCCAGATCGATGCAATGTGCTTGTCATCGACGGGATTGTTGTTGGAAAGCAGCTTGGTGATGGCAACGATGTTTCCGCCAAAACCTCCGCCCTTCCTGCCGACATCGGCCAACCAAGCTTCATGCAGTGTCAGCGCTGCTTCCAGCAATGCCGAACGTAGAGCCGCCAGTTCGTCCTGATGCCAAAGACCGTCGATCTGCACCTGGTCCTGATCGAGATCGGCGAGACGCTCCGGTGCGGCTGGGTGATCGAGAATTTCCCCCAGCCGCTCGAGCTCCTCCTTTTTCGCAGACCAGATTTTCCGTCGTGATCGCAGTGCCCGTTCGGCCCCGTCATGCTCTCGCAAAGCCTGTTCCAGCGCGGGTTTATCGGTTTTCGCAAGCCGATCTTCGCATTCGGCCAGCGCCTTGCGCAGTTCCAGCTGCTTTCGCGCATTGGCGCTGACGTCCTGGCGATGCTGCCGGGCCGGGTTGGTCGAGAGCACTCTCTTCCACCGCGCAGGAGCGCTGCGATCGAGCAGCTGTTCCTCTTCCTTCAGGTAAGACAAACCATCAGCGATGCGGCGCCGCCAGGTCGGGTACATTTCAACAGCCGCGCAAGCGCGCCAGTGCAGACGCGGCCGCTTTTCTTCACCTTGCAGGCGCCCCCTGTTCCAGCGCACGAGGGTCTCCGGGACGATATCAGCCTTGCGATGCGCTGCCTCGGCGACCGACCGGAGACGTTCGAGCGCAGCGCTGGCCCTGCAGGGATCACGGCCCGCTTAAGCAGATGTTGGGCTTCTGCCAGGAGTGACCGGGTTGAGCGAAAACTTGCGAGTTTTGTAATCTTCAGGGCCAGATGACAAAAAATATTACAATTTGTACTGAAATATTACATTCACTGAATTATTTATAGTGGGAGGAAATATAACCTGGAAGTACCAGGATAAGCAAAAATACAACCGACACGTAGTATCTTATTGTTTCTCGCTCCCTAAAACTAATCACTTTGGGCCATTTCCTTCCTTCTCAATCCGTATTAACATAATTAAGAAATGTCTAAAGAAAAAGGCGATGACACAATAGGGCCGGCATTTCATACTATCTTATACCTGCCATCGCTTCATGTTTGAGTAAAGTGTACCGCTAGGGGAGGCGTATATGTTCATGACAGGTTCAGGAATGGAGAATGCGGACCAGGCAAGAAAGTCTAGCCCGTCCGGAGATACTATTCTTGTAGTAGCCAAGGCTGATCTGTTTTCAGAATGCATGGTGGAGGCGCTGGCAAAGAAATTTCCCAACTGCGATGTGCCAAGCATAACGAACGGAAATCCGATGCTGGAAAAGGATACCAGCGATATAAAGCTCGTTTTATTTTACCATATACCTGCGCCTGAGCTGCAAGACGCGCTGCAGGCGGTCAGAGAAAATCACCCGGAAACCTCAATCGGACTTGTCGTCGAGGCCATCGACATGATGGAACCCTATGTCAGCCGCTTGGTGGAGGCAAGGATCATCGACGGCGTCCTGCCGCTTAATCTTCGACTTGATGTCTTCATGGCCGCGGTGGATCTGCTGATGAAAGGCGGGGAGCATTTTCCGTCGGCGCTTCTCAACCGCCTCACCAACAAGGGCGCCCAACTGGAGCCCTCACTCTATCAGACGAAATCGGTTGATGCCGCCCGCAACAATGCGCTCAAACTGAGACGCGACAGCATCTCCGCCTTGACGACGCGAGAGGTTCAGATCCTGGATCTCATCTGCAAGGGGACGCAGAACAAGATTATTGCCGACAAGCTACATCTTTCCGAAAACACGGTGAAGGTTCACGTCCGCAACATTTACAAGAAGATGAACGTCCGGAACCGCACGGAAGCAGCGTCCCGCTTCTTCAACGACCATCCGGTCGGCGATGACGACATGTCCAGCCGGTGGCACAACTGATCGACAGCGCCGCACCTCCTTCGCCCAGGGAGCGCTGTCCCACTTTGCGCTGTGCATGCTTTATCCTTGAATCGATTCCGACTTAAGGAATATGCGGCGGCTCTTTTGCTTCAGATCGAGGGACGCGCAAAGCAGCGCGACTTCTGCCCGAAGCCGCTTGGGGAGCAGATATACGGCGCGGACCCGTGATAGGCGACGATGCGTGCTCGTGCCGCGGTCGGCCGAGCAGTTCGATTTTCCGGGTAGGTGTAGGCCTTCGAGACGGGCGGCGTCTCGACGACGACAACACTCTTTTTTGCGATGACGGCCATGTCGTCGTCAACGACCGCACAAGCCGTCGCTCCAATTGCAAGAAGCGTCGCTCCCCCGGCAAGCATCGCAAAATGAAATAGACGCCAGCCTTTCGGCTGGGCTGCGGCGCGATTTTTGAACATGCCCAAATCCCTCGCATATGACGCTTCCGGATGCAAGACCGGTCGCGCAGCCCTGCTGCGGCCGAACCCCTCTTCTAACCCAACTTTATTGAGCAAAGTTTGAGCAACGGCATGATTCCCGTTTCACGTGAAAAAATAAGTAAAATGATTAATCATTTGTTACTCAGAAGAACAAATACGTAATTATTTGGGATATTTTGTGCTTTTAAAGTTGACCTTGATAACAATTGTCTTATCATTTCAATAGTAAAAGAGTTATCCGAAGCATAACCTCCAGCATATTCATGTATATGTACTCAGTTACATGAATATCTACAAGAATCAGGAGGTGTGGTGTGCGTAAATAACACAAAAGACTAAAGCGTGGGGAGGGGTTTGTAATGCGTAGTTTCGTTCCCGGCGAAGGCTATTCTGAAGTAAAGAACATAGCGGTGCTCAAGAATCTGGGCGCCGCTCTTGTAAATGGCGGAGCCGGATTTCTTGGCTCGCATCTCTGCGAAAGGCTTCTGCTGCGCGGCCACAGCGTCATATGCCTCGACAACTTTTCCACCGGCCGCCGTGCAAATGTCGAGCATCTCACGTCGCATCCCCACTTTCGCATTATCGAGCATGATGTCCGTCAGCCCTTCGATATCGAAGCGTCGCTGATCTTTAATTTCGCCTCTCCTGCCTCTCCGCCCGACTATCAACGGGATCCGGTTGGCACCTTGCTCACCAACGTACTCGGCGCCGTCAACACCCTGGATTGTGCGCGCAAGACCGGCGCGATCGTCGTTCAGTCGTCGACGTCGGAAGTTTATGGCGACCCGACCCAGAGCCCGCAGCGCGAATCCTATTGCGGCAATGTCAATTCCATCGGGCCGCGAGCCTGCTACGACGAGGGAAAACGCAGCGCCGAAACCCTGTTCTTTGACTACCACAGGACCTACGGCGTCGACATCAAGGTCGGCCGCATCTTCAACACCTACGGGCCCCGCATGCGCCTGGATGACGGGCGGGTGGTCTCCAATTTCATCGTGCAGGCCCTGCGCAACACCGACCTGACCATCTACGGCGATGGCCAGCAGACCCGCTCTTTCTGCTATGTCGATGATCTCGTCGAAGGTTTTCTGCGTTTCTCGGCAGCCGGCAGCACCTGCCACGGTCCGATCAATCTCGGTAACCCGGGCGAGTTCACCGTTCGACGCCTGGCGGAGATCATCCGGGACCTGACGAATTCGCGTTCCCGCATCGTGCACCTGCCGGCTGTGGTCGACGATCCCCGCCAACGGCGGCCGGATATTTCCCGGGCGATGACCGAGCTCGGATGGCAGCCTCAAATCGAGCTCGAAGCCGGCCTTGCGCGCACCGTCGAATATTTCGACGGCTTGCTTGCCGGGCCGGAGAGGGCGGAGGCCGTATGAAATGTCCCGCTACATTCTCGTCACCGGCGGTGCCGGTTTCATAGGCAGTCATATCTGCAAAGCGCTCGCGCGCGCCGGCATGATCCCGGTTACCTACGACAACCTGTCGACGGGACATGCCGACAGCGTCCGCTGGGGCCCGCTCATCCGGGGTGAACTCGGCGATGCGATGGCGCTGCGCCGGACGATGGCCGAATTTTCGCCCGATTGCGTTATCCATTGCGGCGCCAACGCCTATGTCGGCGAATCCGTCGAGATGCCGAGGAAATACTACCGCAACAATGTCGTCGGCAGTCTGACGCTGCTCGAAGCCTGCCTCGACCAGGAAATCGACAAGATCGTTTTTTCCAGCAGTTGCGCCACCTATGGCGTCCCCGCCTCGTTGCCGATACGGGAGGAAAGCCCGCAGCAGCCGGTCAATCCCTATGGGCGTACCAAGCTGATCTTCGAGATGGCGCTCGAAGATTTTGCCGCCGCCTATGGCATCTGCTTCGCTGCACTTCGCTATTTCAACGCCGCCGGCGCCGATCCGGAGGGCGAGCTTGCCGAGCGTCACGAGCCCGAGACCCATCTCATTCCGCGCGCCCTTCTCGCCGCCGCCGGCAGGCTGGAGCGGCTCGATATCTTCGGCACCGATTATTCGACCGCGGATGGAACCTGCGTTCGCGACTACATCCATGTCAGCGATCTCGCGCAGGCGCATTTGGCCGCCGTCAACCACCTGATGG
The DNA here is from genome assembly GCF_000092045.1 of Rhizobium etli CFN 42. Taxonomy (NCBI): domain Bacteria; kingdom Pseudomonadati; phylum Pseudomonadota; class Alphaproteobacteria; order Hyphomicrobiales; family Rhizobiaceae; genus Rhizobium; species Rhizobium etli. Next base: position 74,343 of record NC_007761.1, read on the forward strand.
CAGGCGGCGATTCCCTCAGCGTCAATCTCGGTTCCGGCCGGGGCACTTCGGTGCGCGAGATTCTTGAAGCCATCTATCGCACCACCGGCCATGAAGTGCCGGTCCGGTACCGCTCCCGCCGTGCCGGCGACCCGCCGATCCTTTTTGCCAACACGGCTAGAGCGAAGGCGGAGCTGGGCTTCGCTCCGATACTTTCGGATATCGATACGATCATCCGTACCGCCGGCCCCACCTTCGGGCTGGAGGTGACGGCATGAGCGACGCGTCGCACATCGGCTATGGCCTCGCGACGGCGAAAGCCGCCGCCACGAGCGAGGCATTCGATCCCGTATTCACCGGCCGCAAACGCATCGCCTATGGCTTCGGCATCCTCTGCTGGCTGGCCGCGCTTGCGTTTTTCTGGATCTGGTGGTGCCAGTCCGCCCATGTCATTTCCTGGACTGCCTTCGTACTCATCACCGCCGTGCTCGCATGGATCACGCTCGTCCCGGCCTATTTCATCCTGATCTTCCTCGACGCACGGACCATCATTTCGCGTGTACGGCCGCCGGAAGGGCGAGTGGCAATGGTCGTCACCAAGGCGCCGTCCGAGCCTTTTGCCGTCGTCCGCGCCACGCTGCAGGCGATGCTCGATCAGATCGGCGTCGAATTCGATGTCTGGCTGGCCGACGAGGATCCTTCCGCGGAAACCAGACGCTGGTGCGCCAAGCACGGCGTGCTGATCTCCACCCGCAAGGGCGTGGCGGAGTATCACCGCACGACCTGGCCGCGCCGCACCCGGTGCAAGGAAGGCAATCTTGCCTATTTCTACGACCATTTCGGCTATGCACGTTACGATTTCGTCGCCCAGTTCGATGCCGATCATGTGCCGACACCGACCTATCTCCGTGAAGTCCTGCGCCCCTTCGCCGATCCTGGCGTCGGCTATGTTTCCGCTCCCAGCATCTGTGATGCGAATGCCGCGGCGAGTTGGGTCGCGCGCGGCAGGCTCTATGCAGAGGCAAGTCTGCACGGCTCGCTGCAGACCGGCTACAACAATGGCTGGGCGCCCCTTTGCATCGGCTCCCACTATGCGGTCCGCACATCAGCCCTTCGCCAGATCGGTGGCCTTGGGCCAGAGCTTGCCGAAGATCATTCGACCACGCTGATGATGAACGCCGGCGGCTGGCGCGGCGTTCACGCGATCGATGCGATCGCTCATGGCGACGGCCCGGCGAATTTCGTCGATCTCGCCGTGCAGGAATTCCAGTGGTCGCGCAGCCTTGTCACCATCCTGCTGCAATATTCCCGCCGCTACGTCATCCATCTGCCCTGGCGGCTGAAATTCCAGTTCGTCTTTTCGCAGCTGTGGTATCCGCTCTTTTCCGCTGTCATGGCAGTGATGTTCCTGCTGCCGGTTGCCGCCTTGCTGACGGGCCAGGTCTTCGTCAACGTGACCTATCCGGATTTTCTGCTGCATTTTGCGCCGATGTCGATCGTGCTGACGCTCTTTGCTTTCTTCTGGCGGGCCACGGGAACCTTCCGGCCGCACGACGCGAAACTGTTTGGCTGGGAAGGGCTCGCCTTCATCTTTCTGCGCTGGCCGTGGTCGCTGGCCGGCAGCCTGGCGGCCATTCGCGACCATATCTCCGGTTCTTTCGTCGACTTTCGCATCACCCCGAAGGGAAGGCAGCAGCAGCAGTCTTTGCCGCTGCGCGTCGTTGCGCCCTATCTTGCTCTCGCGGGCCTTTGCGCCGCGGCCATGGCGCTCGCCGGCGAGGCCGCCGCCGCTCAGGGCTTTTATCTCTTCGCTGCGATGAACCTCGCGATCTATCTGTCGCTGACGGTGCTGATCGTCATTCGCCATTCGATCGAAAACGGCCTGCCGCTGCTGCCGCAATCCCGCGGCCTCTGGTTCGCGACGGCAACGGGTTTGGCGATCTGTGTCACCGGCGGCATGCAGGCGGGCAACCACGGCCTGCGCGGCCTCGAAGCCCTTTCCCATGGCCAGACACTCGTCAGTTTCAGCCAATCGCAGTTTGCCGTCGCCGGGGCCGGCCTCGGCGGCAAGACCAGGACCGTGAAGTTTCGCCTCAGGTGGAATGGCTTCGGAAGCGCGGGACGGGACCAACAGGGTGTTTGAACCGGCCAACCGGCACGTGTCGAGGAGGAGCATATAATGAGCATCGGATCGAGATTGTATGGCGCAACCCTGGCTCTCAGCCTGTGTCTGCCTGTGGCGGCGCACGCTATCGAGGCCGCTAAGAAGCCGCCGACGCCGCTCAGCGCCTATGAACTCTATCGCATCTATGGTGACAAGACCTGGACTTGGGGCACCGGCGGCGGCCGTTTCTTCGATGAAGGCCGGCGGTTCGTTGCCTGGACCAACGACAAGGGCAAGCAGTCCTTCGCCGAAGGCAAATGGGTGGTCGACGATCTCGGCCAGCTCTGCATGCGCGCGACCTGGACGAATGCCGAGGGAGCAGCGCGTGCCAGCACCTGTTTCGGTCACCGCAAGATCGGCAACACGATCTACCAACGCCGTCAGCCGGACGGCAACTGGTACGTCTTCCGTCATTCTTCCCTGCGCCAGGATGACGAATTCCGCAAGCTCGTCTCCACGGATACCGTCAGCGCCAAGGCGTATGAACTGAAGCAGCTCCTGCTGAATCAGGAAATAGCCCGAAAAGGAGGGTGAGCCATGAAGAAGCTGACGAAAAATCACCTCTCTACCGCCGCGATCGCGCTGGTGCTGTTGTGCGTCGCGGGACTGCCGGGCCGAAGCGAGGTGCAATATGCGGGCATTGCGCCTAACCCGGCGGCGAGCGCGCGGACGATCATCGACAAACGCCCGGTCGTTCATGCCGACGGCATCAAGTTCGGTGCCTACGACCCGCATGGGGATTTCGGCGCTCAGGCCAATGTTTCGACCGAAGCCCTGTTCCTGCCGTGGGAAGACGTTGACCTGGAGACGCTGCGCCTTGCGGATGCCTATGCGCTGGCCAGGGGCCGCAACCTGCTGATAACGGTGGAGCCTTGGTCCTGGGACGTCGATTGGCGGCTGACCTCGGGCGAGCTTCGCGCAAAGGTTCTGCGCGGCGACTACGATGTCAACATGCGGGCGGTCGCGCAGATGATATCCCAGCTGAAAAGCCCCGTGATCGTCCGCTGGGGACAGGAGATGGAAGACAAATCCGGGCGGTTTTCGTGGGCCGGCTGGAACCCGCAAGACTATATCACCGCCTACAAACGAATGATGGACATCCTCCGCGAGGAGGCGCCCGGCACTGAGATAATGTGGTCACCGAAGGGCCTGACAGGCCTACAGGATTATTATCCCGGCGACGACTACGTCGATCTTGTCGGGCTCTCGGTTTTCGGGCTGGAGCGCTACGACGAGCTTGCCTACAACAAGCACCGGACCTTTTCGGAAGCGCTGAAGCAGGGATATGATCTCGTCGCCGGCTATGGGAAGCCCATCTGGGTCGCAGAGCTCGGCTACGAAGGCGGCGACGCCTATATGAGGCCCTGGATCGAAACCGCGACTCTGAAACAGAGCGCCTTCCCGAACCTTCGGGAAGTAGTCTATTTCAATGACCGGGATGTGCACGCCTGGCCGTTCAATCTCGGCCGGCCTGACTGGCGCGTGGTCGAAAGCCCCGCCGCCAACTGAGGAGCCATGTCGCGCAAATCATCCGCGGTTTGCGAGAGCCACGCTGGAAGAAACAAGAGCTGTAGCACGAAGCCAAAGCCCGCACGCGCTTCAGTCCGGAAGTCAGAGAGGCCCGCCGGGGTTTTGCGGGCCGCTCCTTTCATATCAGGCAAGCGATCATCCCTTGAGCGTTGCCTTACCCTCTTCGACGAGCCGGGTCGCCGCATCGGCGGGCGAGGTCCGTTCGAAGGCGAGTTCGTCGCAGATCGGGCGCAGCACGCGCTGGTCGAATTGGGTTGCCCCCATCGGCACCGGCGGCGGATATTCGCCGACCTGATCCTTGAGCATGTTGACGTATTTGACCGTCTCCTGCTCCGTCGGGTTCAGCTGCGGCAGAATGGCTTCACGCACGGCTGGCGACATCGGCACACCGCGCTCGACGCCGAGAATCTTGCCGGCTTCGATGTCGTTGACGAAGAAGTCGATGAATTTGGCGGCCGCTTCGCCGTTCTTCGTCGTGGCGCCGACACTCCAGATCAGCGCAGGGCGATAGTAGTGGCCCGACCGCCCGCCCTTCTTTTCCCGCGGCAGCATGGTGATGCCGATTTTGTTCTTGATGATCAACTGATAACCGATCATCTGGTTGGAATAAGCCATGCCGATCACCGATTTACCGAGACCGAGGGCGTTGGTGTCAATGGTGTTCTGATCGAGCGTCTGGACGTCGGCAGCAACCGTGCCACCCGCCTTGCGCAGCTTCTCCCAATAGTCGAACCACTCCGTGGCATCGTCGGCCGTGAAACCGAGCCCGACCTTTTCCTTCGCAAAGAGGCTTTTGCCCCGCTGGCGCAGCCAGGCATCGAAGACATAGGCGTAGCGAGCCCCATAAGGGCCGCCTGCCTTGCCCGATGACTTGGTGAGTTCCACCGCAAGCTTGGCATATTCATCCCATGTCAGATCGGGTGTCGGCACCGGAATGCCTGCCTTTTCGAATTCCACCGTGTCGAAGAACATTGAGAACGAGTTGAGGCCGAGGCCGACACCATAGAGTTTCCCGTCGATGGTGGTCAATTTCAGCACGTCGGCGCCGAAGGCCTGGACCTTCAACGTCGAGGGGACGAATTCGTCGAGCGGCATGCAGGCGCCGCGCTTGGAATAATCGGAGATCGTTCCCGGCTCGAGCTGAAAGACGTCAGCGATCGAGCGGCCGGCCATCTGCGTGGCGAGCTTCGTCCAGTAGCCGTCGCCCGAAAGCGATTCACCGACGATCGTCACGCCGGGTGTTTTCGACTGGTAGAGTTTGGCGACATCGAGCGTCCGCTTGGCGCGGTCGTTCGACCCCCACCACATGGCTCGCAGCTGCGTGTCTTCGGCAAAGGCCGGGATGGCGCTTCCGGCGCCAAAGGCAAGACCGGCGGCTGCACCGGCTGAACCCATCAGAAATGAACGGCGATTGACCTGCATGGTTATCCTCCCTTGTCCCAATATGTCCGCGGCCATCCTCCATGGCGTCGTCGGGCATTTTCGCCAGACAGGTTACGCAAAAAAGAATTTATTGCAAGAAATAACGTTTGTATTGCAAATTTGCGCTATTTGCATAAAGTTTGCCTATGAGCGATGAAAAAGTCAGACGGCCGCGACAGGCCGACATAGCCACATTAGCGGGCGTCTCCGTCTCGACGGTGTCGCGCGTGCTCGCCAACGAACCCGGGATCAGCGAAACCGTCCGGCGGCAGATATTGAAGGTGGCGGCCGAACACGGTTATCCAGTCAAGCCTGCTGCCGAAGCCGTTGCCGGCGGGCTGGCGCTGATTGCCAGCGACGGCGTCACCGGCGGCCTCAGCGTCTTCTATGAAGCGATCGTTGACGGCTTGCGCACCGGAGCCGCCGAAGCGGGCATGCCCTTCGAAATTCGGCTGGTCCGAGAGGATCGGATCACGCCGGATGCCGTGCGCGACTATATGCAGGCCGCGGGGGCCGCGGGTCTTTTTCTCGTCGGCATCGACCCCAACGACAGCTTGCGCGACTGGCTGCAGGTCACCACGACACCGACCGTGCTTGTCAACGGTACTGATCCCAGGATGCAGTTTGACGGTGTATCGCCGGCTAATTTCTTCGGAGCCTATGAGGCGGTCAGCCGGCTGATGAGGGCCGGCCATCGCCGCATCCTGCATCTGAGCGGCTCTCACCGCCATACGATTCGCGAGCGCATTCGTGGCTTCGAGGCGGCGATCGCCGCCGTCCCCGGCGCGGAGGGACGATTCGTCTCGCTGGCGCTCCAGGGCAGCGCCAGCCGCGAGGCCCACGAACGCACCACGGCAGTGCTAGCCGAGAATGCCGGCTTCACCGCGGCGTTCTGCATGAATGATTTCATTGCCGTCGGCGTTTTGGAGGCCGTCACCGAGGCCGGCCTGCGGGTGCCGGAGGATTTCGCGATTGTCGGCTTTGATGATCTGCCCTGTGCATTGATGACCAATCCGCGGCTTTCCACCATGCGGGTCGACCGGGCTGCCCTCGGGCGCGAGGCCGTGTCGCTGATGTTGTCCCGTTTCCGTAACAGGACAGCGGCTGCGCGCCACATCTGCCAGGCGGTCGTTCCCGTTTCGGGAGGGACCATTGCCAACGCAGAGAACCCGTAAGAGGTGCCGATGACCTATGATCCCGCCAGCGCCAATCCGCTTGCCGGCAATCCGCTTGAAACCCGCGCCGATATGAGCCGCGCTTTGCTCGCTCTCTTCGATCCGCTGCTTCCCTGTTTTTCGAAGGGCAATGCTCGCGTCAGGCTCAACGGCGCCGCCGCCCATTTCGACCGGGCGGCTGCCGATCTCGAGGGTTTTGCCCGCCCGCTCTGGGGAGTGGCGCCGTTTGGCGCCGGTGGTGGAGATTTCGCCCATTGGCATCGTTTTGTCGAAGGCCTCGCAAACGGCACGGACCCCGCCCATCCCGAATATTGGGGAACGGTCAATGGCCGCGACCAGCGGATGGTCGAGCTTGCTGCTCTCGGCTTTGCCCTGGCGCTGGTGCCGGAAAAGATCTGGGAGCCGCTCGATGCGCGCGCCCGCGGCAATGTCGTCGCCTATCTCAAACATGCCAGGCAGTTCGACTATGCCGACAACAACTGGAAATTTTTCCGCATCTTCGTCGACATCGCCCTCGATCGTCTCGGCGCTGATTTCGACCGCAGCCTGACGCGGCAATATCTGCAGGAGCTCGAAGGCTTCTATATCGGCGACGGCTGGTATCGCGACGGAAAAGTGCGCCGCATCGACCACTACATTCCATTCGCCATGCATTTCTATGGGCTGATCTATTCGAAGCTCGTCGATGACGATTATGCGAAACGTTATCGCGACCGCGCCATCCTCTTCGCCCGGGATTTCCGCCACTGGTTTGCCGCCGACGGCGCGACGATTCCCTTCGGCCGCAGCCTGACCTACCGCTTTGCCTGCGCCGGCTTCTGGTCGGCGCTCGCCTTTGCCGAGGTCGAGGCTTTGCCCTGGGGTGAGGTCAAGTATCTCTGTCTGCAGCATTTGCGCTGGTGGAGGGACAAGCCGATTGCTGATCGCGACGGCGTGCTGTCGATCGGTTTCGGCTATCCGAACCTCTTGATGTCGGAGAGCTACAATTCCGCCGGCTCGCCCTACTGGGCCTTGAAGGCCTTTCTGCCGCTGGCGATCGCTGAGGACCATCCATTCTGGACCTCCGAGGAAAAGGCGCCGGAGGCGGCGCCTGAGGTCGTTCCCCAGCGCCATCCCGGCATGGTTCTCATGCGGGCAGGCGGCGATGTCGTGGCGTTATCCTCAGGTCAGGAAAACCTGCAGATGCGTTTCGGCACAGAGAAATATGCGAAATTCGCCTATTCCACCCGTTACGGCTTCAGCGTCGAATCCGATGAGCGCGGCTTTGCACTCGCCGCTTTCGATTCGATGCTGGCCTTCAGCGAGGACGGACTACACTACCGCGTGCGCGAGACGAATGAGGAAGCGAGGCTCGCGGGTGATGTGCTTTATGCGAAATGGTCACCTTTCCCTGATGTCAGCGTCGAAAGCTGGCTGGCGCCCGCGGCCCCCTGGCATATCCGCCTCCACCGGATCAGGGCGGCCCGGCCGCTGAGGGTCGCCGAAGGCGGCTTTGCCATCGCCCGCCGGGATTTCGAACTGGACACGCTGTCGGCGTCCAATCGGGCGGCCTATGCTATCGGCGAAGCCGATTTCAGTGGTATTCTCGACTTGGGTTCGTCTATCGAACGCGTCGGGCTTGCGCAGAAGGCTCAACCCAACACCAATGTGATCTTCGCCAAGACCATCGTGCCGCAGCTGCGCGGCCGGATTCCGGCCGGCGAAACCATTCTGATGACGGCGGTGCTGGCGCTCGGCGATCCCGCTGCCGTCGCCTCCGCCTGGACGCGGCCGCCGAAAGCGCCTGATATCACGGCGCTGGAGGCGCTGGTGCGGGAAAAGGGCGTGACCGTCAGCGCCATCGAAGCGCCGGGTCAGATGCCATGAGCCGCCCGGCCATCGTCCTTGCCATGGAGCCGTCGCGTACGGAGCACGTCCTGCCAGATGAGATCCTGCGCCGGCTCGATACGATCGGGCGCCTGCTCGATTCCGAGCCGCTGCAGCGCCTCGACGACGCCCGGGCGAGACGCCTGCTTTCAGAAGCGGAGATCCTGATCACCGGCTGGGGTGCGCCCTGCATCGGGTCTGAGATTCCCGCTGCCGCCCAGCGGCTCCGCCTCGTCGTCCATGCGGCGGGCACGGTGAAGGGGATCATCGACGACGCCATCTTCGAAGCCGGTATAGCGGTCAGCCACGCGGCCGAGGCCAATGCCGTGCCCGTTGCCGAGTTTACGCTTGCCGCGATTATTTTCGCCGGCAAACGGGCGTTCCGCTTCCGCGATCTCTATGTCGGCGACCGCAACCGCGATCGGACCTATCCGATGCAGCGCGAAGCGATCGGCAATTATGGCCGCACCCTCGGCATCGTCGGCGCCTCGCGCATCGGCAGGCGGGTGATCGAGCTCCTGAAACCTTTCGACTACAAGCTGCTGCTGTTCGATCCCATGCTCGATGCCGCCGAAGCGGCCGGCCTGGGAGCCGAAAAGGTCGATCTGGACGAATTGATGCGGCGAGCGGATCTCGTTTCCCTGCACGCGCCATCACTGCCGTCGACGCAGCACATGATCGATGCGCGAAGACTGTCGCTGATGAAGGACGGGGCAACGCTCATCAACACCGCGCGCGGTATCCTCATCGATGAGGCCGCGTTGCTTTCGGAGCTGAAGACCGGCCGCATCGACGCGGTCATCGATGTGACCGATCCGGAAATTCCGGAGGCGGGTTCGGCCTTCTACGATCTGCCGAACGTTTTCCTGACCCCGCACATTGCCGGCGCCATCGGTCTGGAACGGGCGCGTCTCGGCGCGATGGCGGCGGATGAGGTCGAGCGTTTCACGACCGGCCGGCCGCTGCTATACCAGATCCGCCGGCAGGATCTCGAAAATATCGCCTGACGCATCCCGTCCGGGGACACGCGTCAGCGCGGTGTCCTCAACGAATTGGGCGAACCGTCATTGGCAAGCTCGGGCATCAGCTCGGCGATGTCGACCACCTTGCCGGTGCGCGAGCTCGTCAGCGCCGCAATGCCGCAGAGCACGGACATGGCGCCCGCCCGTGTGCCGGCGCGCTGGCCGAGCCTGTCTTCCATGTCGGGCTTGAAGATCATGTTGCGCATCCGGTCGTCGCCGCCGTAATGGCCGCCGGTGAAATGCGGAACGACGATGCGCTCGACGGCTTGCCTGCCATTCGGGAAGTTGCGGATGAGCAGAATCGTATCTTCCTTCGGCTCTTCCCAGGGCTGGGCCTCGTACTGGCGAATTTCGATGCGTCCCTTGGTGCCGTTGAAGGCAAGGTGATGGCCTTCGATCGGCTGGAAGGTGTTCAGCGAATAGGAGACATGGACGTTGTTGCGGTAACGGATGGACACGACCATCGTGTCGGGGATGTCGATATCTTCGCGGAAGACGCAGCCGTCCCGGAAATAGCCGTCGATCTTCGAAGGATCCTCGTAGAGCTGATCGAGGAACGGATCCTTTTCGATATCGAAATAATAGTCGCATTCATGCGCATGCGGACAGAGCTTGCAGCGGGGGCCGCGGAAAGGACCTTTGCGGCCATAGTTCTGCAGGTCGGCGAAGGAGGTGACGGCCTCGGGATCGCTGTCGAGATACCAGTTCAGCAGGTCGAAATGATGGGTGGCCTTGTGAACGAACAGGCTGCCGGAATTTTCCGTATAGGCATGCCAGCGGCGGAAGTAGTCGGCGCCATGCTTGGTGTTCAAATACCAGTGGAAGTCGACGGAGGTTACGCGGCCGATCTCGCCGGCATTGAGCAGTTCCTTGATCCTGGCGGCCGTCGGCGCATAGCGATAGTTGAAGGAGACGTCGACCCGGCGGCCGGTGCGCTTTTCGGCGTCGAGAATTCGGCGAATTTTCTCGACCGAGGTAGTCATCGGTTTTTCGGTGATGACGTCGATGCCGGATTCCAGCGCCCGCACGATGATATCGTCATGTGTCTGGTCGGGTGTGCAGACGATGGCGAGATCCGGCTTCTGCTCGGCGAGCATGGAATCGATGTTTGCATAGAGAGGCGCATTGCTGCCGATCATGTTGCGGGCGCGCTCGCCGCGCAGCGGGTTCTTTTCGACGATGGCTGTGAGGTCGACATGCTCGCGCCAGCCGGCAAGCAGGTCCTTGCCCCACATGGTGGTACCGCGGTTTCCGGTGCCGATGAGGGCAAAACGGCGTTTCTCCATCGAATGACTCCTCTTTCATACGTGATGAAACAATTGGATTTGAAATCAGATCTGGCAGGAGTTCCGGAAGCGCTCGACGCAAGTGGCGATCACCTCGTCGGCCGGACGCTTCCACCAGTTTTCGGCCGAAAAGATCTCCACTTCCTGCGCGCCGTAGAAACCGGCGGCCTCGATCATTCGTCTTATGCCTTTGAGATCGATGACGCCATCGCCCATCATGCCGCGGTCGAGCAGCATGTCCTTCGTCGGCGCCAGCCAGTCGCAGATGTGATGGGCGAAGATGCGTTTCATCCGGCCGGCGCGAGCAATCTGGTTGGCAAGATCGGGATCCCACCAGACATGGTAGACGTCGATCGCCACGCCGACATCCGCACCGAGTGGCTCGCACATGTCGAGCGCCTGGCCGAGCGTGTTCACGCAGGCCCGGTCGGCGGCATACATCGGATGCAGCGGCTCGATCGCGAGTTTCACGCCTGCAGCCTGGGCATGCGGCAGCACAGCGGCAATGCCGTCGAACACCATCTGGCGGGCCGCCACGATATCCTTCGACGCGCCCGGCAGGCCGCCGACGACGAGTACGAGGCAGTCGGCGGAAAAAGCCGCCGCCTCGTCGATCGCGCGCCTATTGTCGTCGAGGTTCTTCTGCCAGTCCGCATCGTTTGCCGCCGGAAAGAAGCCGCCGCGGCAAAGGCCGGTCAGCTTGATGCCGTTCGATTTGACGATCCGGACCGCCTCGTCGAGGCCGGCCTTGGCGACCTGATCGCGCCAGGGCGCGATCGAGGTAATGCCGTGCTTCAGGCAGATGTCGACCGCTTCGGCAAAGCCGCATTGCTCGCGGATCGTCGCCAGATTGATCGAAAGTCCTTCGACCTGCATGTCATTCTCCTTCCATCGCCATGCCTGATCAATGAACGCCGTGGACGGCGAGCACCTGGCGCATGCGGCTTGCGGCGAGTTCCGGATCGGCCAGAACCCGCGCCTTGTCGGCCAGGCGGAAGAGTTCGGCCAGATGCGTGAGCGAACGCGTGCTCTGCTGCCCGCCGACCATGACGAAATGATCCTGCAGACCATTGAGATAGGCGAGGAAGACGACGCCGGTCTTGTAGAAGCGGGTCGGCGCCTTGAAGATATGGCGCGATAGCGGCACGGTCGGCTCGAGCAAGTCGAAGAATTCGTGGTTGCTCTGGCGGCCGAGCGCCTCGAGAGCAGCTGAAGCCGCCGGCGCGATGGCGTCGAAGATGCCGAGCAGCGCGTCCGAATGACCCCGTTCGTCGCCGGCGATCAGTTCGGCATAGTTGAAGTCGTCACCGGTATACATGCGCACGGCCTTAGGCAGTTGCCGGCGCATGGTGACTTCCTTCTCCTTGGAAAGCAGCGAGATCTTGATGCCGTCGACCTTGGCGGCATGGGCTTCGATCACCTCAAGGCAAGTTCCCATGGCCTTCAGATGGTCGCCATTGCCCCAGTATCCCTCGAGCGCGGGGTCGAACATTTCTCCCAGCCAGTGGATGATGACGGGTTCCGTGACCTGGCGAAGGATGCGGTCATAGACCCTGATATAATCGTCCGGGCCTTTTGCCGCGACGGCAAGTGCCCGGCTTGCCATCAGGATGATGCGGCCGCCGGCCGCCTCCACCGTTTCGATCTGCTCTTCATAGGCCCTGATGATCATATCAACGGTCACGTCGGGACCTGGCGACAGATGGTCAGTGCCGGCGCCGCAGGCAATCAATGCATCCCTGCGGCCGGCGGCCTCGGCAAGCGCCCGGCGGATGAGGTCGCGCGCCTCCGGCCAGCCGAGACCCATGCCGCGCTGCGCCGTATCCATCGCTTCGGCGACGCCGAGGCCGAGATCCCAGAGCCGGTGGCGGAAAGCGAGCGTGCGGTCCCAGTCGATCGCCGGCGTCAGCCAGGGGTCGTTGTCGGCGAGCGGGTCGGCAACGACATGGGCGGCGGCAAAGGCGATGCGCGGAAAGGCCTTGGCGTCGCGCTTCTTCAGTTCGATCGGCGTGCCGGCCAGCTTATAGGGAACGATCTTGCCGTCGAGGGGAAGATTGATCGTCGTCACGGCTCAGAACTCCAGGGCGGGAACGTCGAGCCAGCGGCGCTCGGCCCAGGATTTTAGGCCGAGTTCGGCCAACTGGACGCCCTTGGCGCCGGCTTCGAGACCGTAGGGCCACGGCGCGTCTTCGACGACATGGCGGATGAACATTTCCCACTGCGCCTTGAAGCCGTTGTCGAAGGCCTGCGTATCCGGGACCTCGTCCCAGGTCTTGTAGAAGTCGATCGTCTGCGGCTGGTCGGGGTTCCACACCGGCTTCGGCGTGTTGACGCGGTGCTGGCTCCAGCATTTCGTCAGGCCGGCGACGGCCGAACCATGCGTGCCGTCGACCTGGAAGGTGACGAGATCGTCGCGGCGCACGCGCACCGCCCAGGAGGAATTGACCTGCGCGATCACGCCGCCTTCGAGTTCGAAGGTGGCATAGGCCGCATCGTCGGTGTCGCAGTCATAGGGCTTGCCCTGCTCGTCGATGCGGCGCGGAATATGCGTGGCGCCGAGGCAGGAGACGGCCTTGACCTCGCCGAACAGATTGTCGAGCACGTAGCGCCAGTGGCAGAGCATGTCGAGGATGATGCCGCCGCCGTCACCCTTGCGGTAGTTCCAGGAGGGGCGCTGCGCCGGCACGCCCCAATCGCCTTCGAACACCCAGTAGCCGAATTCGCCGCGCACCGAGAGGATTTTGCCGAAGAAGCCGGAATCCTTGAGCAGCGCCAGCTTGCGCAGGCCCGGCAGGAAGAGCTTGTCCTGCACGACGCCATGCTTGAGGCCGGAGCGGCGCGCCTTGCGGGCGAGATCGATCGCCACCTGCAGATTGTCGGAAATCGGCTTTTCGCAATAGACGTGCTTGCCGGCGTCGAGCGCCCTGGACAGAAGCTCGGCGCGCATCAGCGTCGTGCCGGCGTCGAAGAAGATCGTGTCGTCGGGATTGGCGAGCGCGGCATCGAGATCGGTCGACCAGCGCTTGATGTTATGCTTCTTCGCGAGCTCTTCCATCTTGGCGCCGTTGCGGCCGACGATGATCGGGTCGATCTCGAGTTTCTCGCCCGATTTCAGCGTGATGCCGCCCTGGTCGCGGAAGGCCAGGATAGAGCGAACCAGGTGCTGGTTGTAACCCATGCGGCCGGTGACGCCGTGCAAGATGATCCCCAAGCGTGCCATTTTTTCCTCCCTGCAATCTTCTGCGGCGGGAGCGGGCAGCTGGCCCGGCCCTCCCAAGCCGGTAACTAAACGGTTACTTGATGGCAGAAGAGCGGCGAGCCTGTCAATAGTCAAATCCTGCTTTCGCTATTCAGCGCTTGATCGAGGCGAGGGTGACGTGGACGATATGCCTCTCCCAGGCATTGAGATGAGCCGGCTCGATCAGATCGCGGCCGAAGATCGTCGAAAGCGTGTACTGGTTGGAGAGATAGAAATAGCCGAGCGAGGCGATCGTCAGATAGACATGCAGGGGATCGGCGGTCTCGATGAAAACGCCCTGCTTCTTGCCCTGCTCGAGCACTTGGGAAAGCTCGCCGATCAGGTGCGAATGCAGTTCCTTGAGCCGGATGGACTGACGCAGCCACCGGGCGCGGTGCAGGTTTTCGGTGCCGAGCAGGCTTAGGAATTCCGGGTGCTGGAGAAAATAACGCCAGGTGAAGAGCGCCAGCTCGCCAATGCCTTCCTCGGGGCTGCGATCGCCGATATGCAACGCGCGCTCGGCTGTGCGGATGCCGACATAGGCTTCCTCGAGCACCTTGAGGTAGAGCTGCTCCTTGTCGCCGAAATAGTGGTAGAGCATGCGCTTATTGGTGCCGGCCCGTTCGGCAATGGCGTCGACGCGGGCTCCGCCCATGCCATTTTCGGCGAATTCGCGGGTTGCCGCTTCAAGGATCGCGGCGCGTGTCCGCTCCGGATCCCGTTGCGCCGTCCGTTCTGTCGACGGTCGCCGGGCCTGTTTCTTTTCCCTGTTTCCCCCGCTGTCGTTCATCGCTCCACCCCTGTATCCACGTGCTGCGCTCATAAGCCTTCGGTGCGAAATTGTAAAAACCGAATTTGGAAGGGCGGCCCACCGGAACAGAAGGGTCGGAGTATGACGTCGCCTGAAACCATCGAGACTTTTCGCCATCATGCTCTAACCGACACCGCTTGACAGGCTTGCCGCTTTGCTCGTAGCTTGTAACCAATTAGTTATTTGCGCAAGCAAAACTGGTTTGGAAGCGTGTGGAGGCGCTTCCCTTTGGAGGAGGAAAAAATGACTCTGCGTGTAAACAGACGTAATTTCGTGGCCGGAGGCGCAGCACTTCTGTCGCTCTCGGCGCTCGGCACCAGCGCCTTGGCCCAGGAAAAGCGCCTGCGTCTCCTGTGGTGGGGCTCGCAGCCGCGCGCCGACCGAACCAACAAGGTGTCGCAGCTCTATCAGACCAAGAATCCCGGCACGTCGATCACCGGCGAGTTCCTCGGCTGGGGCGACTACTGGCCGCGCCTTGCGACCCAGGTCGCGGGCCGCAATGCGCCCGACGTCATCCAGATGGACTATCGTTATATCGTCCAATATGCACGGCGTGGCGCGCTCGCCCCGCTCGAATCCTATATGCCGGCCAAGCTCAATCTCGACGATTTCGACAAGGCCCAGATCGAGGGCGGCAGCGTCGACGGCCATCTCTATGGCGTCAGCCTCGGCGCCAATTCCGCCGCGACGGTGCTCAACACCACCGCCTTCAAGGAGGCCGGCGTCGATCTGCCGACGCAGGCGACCACCTGGGATGAATTCGCCCGGATGGGTGCGGAGATCACGAAGGCCGGTAAGCGCAAGGGCATGTTCGGTATAGCCGACGGCAGCGGCGCTGAACCGCTGTTCGAGAACTGGCTGCGTCAACGCGGCAAGGCGCTCTATACCGCCGACGGCAAGATCGGCTTCGGTGTGGAGGATGCATCGGAATGGTACGACATGTGGGCCAAGTTCCGTGAGGCGGGCGCCTGCGTTCCCGCCGATATTCAGGCTCTCGACAAGAATGATATCGAAACCAACACGGTTTCGCTCGGCAAATCGGCCGCCGGTTTCGCCCATTCCAACCAGTTCGTCGCCTATCAGGCAATGAACAAGGATAAGTTGGCGCTCACCAATTACATGCGAGTCAAGCCGGATTCGAAGGGCGGCCACTATCGCAAGCCTTCGATGTTCTTCTCGGTCTCGGCCCAGTCGAAAGCAATCGACCTAGCCGTCGACTACGTCAATTTCTTCGTCAAGAATCCAGAGGCAGTGCTGCTCCTGGATGTCGAACGCGGCATTCCGGAATCGGCGGCCATGCGCGAGGTCGTCGCGACGAAGCTCGATGAAAACGGCAAGGTGGCACTGGCCTATGTCAGCGGTCTCGGCGATCTCGCCGGCAAATTGCCTCCGCCGCCCCCGGCTGGTGCCGGTGAAGGCGAGCTGATGCTGCGAAACATTGCCGAACAGGTCGGTTTCGGACAGCTGTCTCCCGCCGATGGCGGCAAACAGCTTGTCACTGAAATTACGCAGATTCTCGCAAGAGGCTGATCCCGTATGAGCAATGCGATGCGCACGCCCGCAGGGGCTATATCAGTGGAAAGATATCAGGGAGCCGTGGCCGAGGGACGCTTGCGTCGTCTCTGGAATGCCAATGCTCCCGGCTATCTCTTCCTTCTGCCATGGCTCGTCGGCTTTTTCGGGCTGACGCTCGGGCCGGCCCTGATTTCGCTCTACCTCTCCTTCACCGACTTCGACATGCTTCAGTCGCCGCGGTGGGTGGGAATGGCGAATTACGTGCGCATCGCCACGGCGGATCCGAAATTCTCGGCCGCCATGGACGTCACCCTGACTTACGTCGTCTTCTCCGTACCGTTCAAGCTGACCTTCGCCCTGCTGGTCGCCATGGCCCTCAACCGCGGCCTGCGCGGCTTGACCGTCTATCGCGCCATCTTCTATCTGCCGTCGCTCCTCGGCGGCAGCGTCGCGATCGCCGTGCTATGGCGTCAGCTTTTCGCCAGCGATGGTCTCGTCAACGCCGCGCTCTCGCAGTTCGGAATCGAAGGTCCAAGCTGGATCTCGCACCCGAACTATTCGATCTACACGCTGGTGGCGCTGTCGGTCTGGCAGTTCGGCTCGCCGATGATCATCTTTTTGGCAGGTCTTCGCCAGATCCCGCAGGATATGTATGAGGCCGCGAGCCTCGACGGCGCCTCGAAATTCCGGCAGTTCTACAAGATCACCCTGCCGCTTCTGACGCCGGTGATCTTCTTCAACGCCGTCGTGCAGACGATCGAAGCCTTCAAGGCCTTCACGCCGGCCTTCATCATATCCGGCGGCACCGGCGGCCCGATCAATTCGACGCTCTTCTACACGCTCTATCTCTATCAGGAAGCCTTCGGCAATTTCCGCATGGGCTACGCCTCGGCGCTTGCCTGGATCCTGGTGGTGATCATCGCGATCTTCACCGCCTTCTCCTTCCTGACCTCGCGTTACTGGGTGCACTACGATGACTGAGACGACCGCTTCCGTCACCGCGGCCCGGCCGCCATCGGACATTACCAAACGCAGCCTGCCGGCCTCGCTCGTCGTCCACGCGCTGCTGATTGCCGCCTCGCTTCTCATGCTCTATCCGCTGCTGTGGATGGTTTCGGCATCGGTCAGGCCGGAAAACGAGATCTTCTCATCGACTTCGCTCATCCCGTCGTCGATCGATCTCTCCTCTTATGTGCGCGGCTGGACCGGGCTCGATGTCAGCTTCGGCCGGTTCTTCTGGAATTCGCTCGTCATCTCGGTGCTTGTCGTGACAGGCAATGTCATCGCCTGCTCGCTGACGGCCTACGCCTTCGCGCGGCTGCGGTTTGCCGGCCGGAACTTTTGGTTTGCGATCATGCTCGGCACGCTGATGATCCCCTATCACGTGACGCTGATCCCGCAATATGTTCTCTTCCTCGATCTCGGCTGGGTGAATACCATCCTGCCGCTCGTCGTGCCGAAGTTCCTGGCAAGTGACGCCTTCTTCATTTTCCTGATGGTGCAGTTCTTCCGGGGTATTCCGCGTGAACTCGACGAGGCGGCGATGATGGACGGCTGCAGCGCCTGGCGCATCTATTGGAAGATCATGCTGCCGCTGTCGCTGCCGGTGCTGGCAACGGCCGCCATCTTCTCATTCATCTGGACATGGGACGATTTCTTCGGCCCGCTGATCTACCTGAACGACATGAACACCTACACGATTCAGCTCGGCCTGCGTACCTTCGTCGATTCAACCAGCGCATCGGATTGGGGCGGCTTGTTCGCCATGTCGACCTTGACGCTCGTGCCGGTGTTCTTCTTCTTCCTGTTCTTCCAGCGCCTGCTGATCGAGGGCATCGCCACGACGGGCATGAAACGCTGATGGCGGCGATGGAAAAGAGAGACATGAGCATCAAGACCGTCGCGATCGTCGGCTGCGGCATCGGCCGTTCGCATATCGTCGAAGGCTATCTGCCACATTCCGACAAGTTCAAGGTGGCGGCGATCTGCGATCTGAACGAAGAACGTCTGGCTGCCGTCGGCGACGAATTCGGCATCGAGCGCCGCACGACCTCCTTCGAGGAGTTGCTGGCCGACGAGACCATCGACATCATCGATATCTGCACGCCCCCGGGCGTGCATCTGGAGCAAGTGGTCGCCGCCCTCGGTGCCGGCAAACACGTCGTCTGCGAGAAACCACTGACGGGCTCGCTGGCAGGAGTCGATAGGATCATGGAAGCGGAAAAGGCAGCCAAGGGCGTGCTGATGCCGATCTTCCAGTACCGTTACGGCGATGGCATCCAGAAGGCCAAGCGGATCATCGATGCCGGCATCGCCGGCAAGCCCTATACGGCTTCCGTCGAAACCTTCTGGCTGCGCAAACCGGAATATTACGCCGTGCCCTGGCGCGGCAAATGGGCGACGGAACTCGGCGGCGTGCTCGTCACCCATGCGCTGCATCTGCACGACATGCTGATGCATCTGATGGGCCCGGCGGCAAGGGTCTTCGGCCGCGTCGCCACCCGCGTCAACGATATCGAGGTCGAGGACTGCGCCTCTGCAAGCCTGCTGATGGAAAACGGCGCCTTTGTCTCGCTGTCCTGCACGCTGGGTTCGCAGGAGCAGATCAGCCGGTTGAGGCTGCACTTCGAAAACGTCACCTTCGAAAGCACGCACGAACCTTATACGCCGGGCAAGGACCCCTGGAAAATTATCGCGGCCAATGATGACGTCAGGCAGAAGATCGACCGAGTGGTCGGCGATTGGCAGCCGGTCGCGCCGCGATTCACCACGCAGATGGGACAGTTCCACGCCTTCCTCAGCGGCAATGGACCGCTGCCGGTGACAACAGCGGATGCGCGCCGCGCGCTCGAACTTGTCACCGCAATCTACCAATCCTCCGACAGCGGCGCTGAAGTGCCGCTGCCGGTCGGTCCGGACAGTCCGAAATACGCCGACTGGCGCGCAAGAACGAAGTAACCGACAAATAAACGAGAGGGTTTTGAGAAGATGGCAACCAGTGTCGTTCTTCAGAAGGTCGAGAAGCGCTACGGCGCGATGGATGTGATCCACGGCATCGACCTCACGATCGATCCCGGCGAATTCGTCGTTTTCGTCGGTCCCTCCGGCTGCGGAAAATCGACCCTTCTGCGGATGATCGCCGGTCTCGAGGAAATATCAGGCGGCGCGCTGCTGCTCGACAGCGAGCGCATGAACGAGGTGGCGCCGGCCAAGCGCGGCATCGCCATGGTCTTCCAGTCCTATGCCCTCTATCCGCATATGTCGGTCTACAAGAACCTCGCCTTCGGCCTGGAGACGGCGGGTTACAAAAAGGCAGATATCCAGCCGAAGGTCAAACGCGCCGCCGAAATCTTGCAGATCGAGAAGCTCCTGGAGCGTAAGCCGAAGGCGCTGTCCGGCGGCCAGCGCCAGCGTGTCGCGATCGGGCGCGCCATCGTGCGCGAACCACGCATCTTCCTGTTCGACGAACCGCTGTCGAATCTCGATGCCGAGCTACGCGTGCAGATGCGCGTCGAAATTTCCAGGCTGCACCGGCAGCTCGGCAATACCATGATCTATGTCACCCATGACCAGGTCGAGGCCATGACGATGGCCGACAAGATCGTCGTCTTGAATTCGGGTCGCATCGAGCAGGTCGGTGCGCCGCTCGACCTCTATAACAATCCCGCCAACCGCTTCGTCGCCGGCTTCATCGGCAGCCCAAAAATGAATTTCCTGAAGGCTCGCATCGAAGGGGTCGGCGACGCCGAAACCAGCATTCACGTCTGCGGCAACTCCGTCCGCCTGCCGCGCCGGCTGAAAGGCGAGGCCGGCGAGGCCGTCACCTTCGGCATTCGCCCCGAGCATCTTTCTCTTGCGGAGGGTGCGATCACGCTCTCGACGGTCAATGTCGATCTCGTCGAAAATCTCGGCGGCGCCACCATGCTCTACACTACGACGCCGGATGGCCAGCTCCTGACGATTGCCCTCGACGGCCAGCAGAAGGTCGAGCGCGGCGCCAATGTGAAGACCTTCTTCGACCCGGCCCGCTGCCACGTCTTCGACGCCGCCGGCAAGACCATCTGACCCTACAGCGCCTTTGCGCGTCCGGAAGGACGCGCGCGGCTGCTTGACAGCCTATCCTCCTCTGCCCCATCATTTTGCCAGCGCCGCAAGGGGGATAGCATGACGCCTGAGGATAGGATTCATGCGCTTGGCATCTGGCAGGGTCCGATTGAAATTTCGCCGATATCTGGCGGCATCACCAACAGAAACTATCTGGTCAGCGATGCCGTCGCGCGCTGCGTGGTGAGACTCGGCACCGATATTCCGATCCACCACATCATCAGGCAGAACGAGCTTGCCGCCAGCCGTGCGGCGCACGCCGCCGGCTTGTCGCCCGCCGTCATCCACCATTCGCCCGGCGTGCTGGTGCTCGACTATATCGAGGCGCGGGCGCTGTCGCCCGAGGATATCAGGACGCCGGAAATGCTGGCCCGGATCGTGCCGCTGGTGCGCGCCTGCCACCACGATATCGCGCGGCATTTCCGCGGCCCGGCGATGATCTTCTGGGTCTTCCACGTCATCCGCGACTACGCCGCCAGCCTGAAGGAGTCGGGAAGCACCTATCTTTCGCTGCTGCCGGAGCTGATTGCCAAGGCCGAGACGCTGGAAAAGGCCGCAGCACCGTTCGAGATCGCCTTCGGCCATAATGATCTTCTGGCCGCCAATTTTCTCGATGACGGCAAGCGGCTCTGGCTGATCGACTGGGATTATGCCGGCTTCAACACGCCGCTGTTCGATCTAGGCGGATTGGCCTCCAACAATGAGTTCGTCCAAGCTGCCGAGCGGACGATGCTCGAGACCTATTTCGATAGGCCGCTGACCGATGAGCTCAGCCGGCGCTACGGCGCGATGAAATGCGCGTCGCTGCTGCGCGAGACGCTGTGGAGCATGGTTTCGGAAATTCATTCCACCATCCAATTCGACTATGCCGCCTATACCGCCGAAAATCTCGGGCGTTTCGAGCGCGCCTATCAAGGCTTTGAACAGGATCGATAAATGACAAAAGCATTACCGAAGACGGCAAAGGCCGTGGTCATCGGCGGCGGCATCATCGGCTGCTCGACAGCCTATCATCTCGGCAAGCTCGGCTGGACCGATACCGTCCTGCTCGAACGCAAGAAGCTGACCTCCGGCACCACTTTCCACGCCGCCGGCCTCGTCGGCCAGCTGCGCACGAGCGCCAACATCACCCAGCTGCTCGGTTATTCCGTCGATCTCTACAAGCGGCTGGAGACAGAAACCGGCCTCGGCACCGGCTGGAAGATGAATGGCGGCCTGCGGCTTGCCTGCAACGAGGAGCGCTGGACGGAAGTCAAGCGCCAGGCGACCACCGCCCAGTCCTTCGGCCTTGAAATGCAGTTGCTGACGCCGCAAGAAGCCTTCGATCTCTGGCCGCTGATGACAATCGACGATCTGGTCGGCGCCGCCTTCCTTCCCACGGACGGACAGGCCAACCCTTCCGACATCACCCAGGCGCTCGCCAAAGGCGCCCGCATATCCGGCGTTTCGATCTTCGAGGACACCGAAGTTCTTGACCTCGACATCGACAAGGGAAAAATCCGCGCCGTCATGACCGCTGAGGGCCGTATCGAATGCGAGCGCGTCGTCGTCTGCGCTGGTCAATGGACGCGCGCCTTCGCTGCCCGCTTCGGCGTGAACGTGCCGCTGGTCTCGGTCGAGCATCAATATACTATCACCGAGTCCTTCGGTGTGCCCTCCAACCTGCCGACACTGCGTGATCCCGATCGCCTGACCTATTACAAGGAGGAGGTCGGCGGTATCGTCATGGGCGGCTATGAGCCGAACCCGATTGCCTGGGCGAAAGACGGGATCCCGCAAGGCTTCCACTACACCCTGCTGGACAGCAATTTCGAGCATTTCGAGCAGATCATGGAGCAGGCGCTCGGCCGCGTCCCGGCGCTGGAGAATGTCGGCGTCAAGCAACTGCTGAACGGACCCGAAAGCTTCACGCCGGATGGCAACTTCATTCTCGGCGAGGCGCCGGAGCTCAAAAATTTCTTCGTCGGCGCCGGCTTCAACGCCTTCGGTATCGCCTCTGCCGGCGGCGCCGGCATGGCGCTTGCCGAATGGGTGGCGAAGGGCGAGCCGCCCTACGATCTCTGGCCGGTCGATATCCGCCGCTTCGGGCGCCCGCATTTCGATACCGACTGGGTGCGCACCCGTACGCTCGAAGCC
The DNA here is from genome assembly GCF_000092045.1 of Rhizobium etli CFN 42. Classification (NCBI taxonomy): domain Bacteria; kingdom Pseudomonadati; phylum Pseudomonadota; class Alphaproteobacteria; order Hyphomicrobiales; family Rhizobiaceae; genus Rhizobium; species Rhizobium etli. Next base: position 96,591 of record NC_007761.1, read on the forward strand.
TATGGCAAACACTACACCATGGCCTGGCCGTTCGAGGAGCATTCGAGCGGCCGCCCGTGCCGCAAATCGCCGCTCTATGACCGGCTGAAGGCGCAGGGTGCCTGTTTCGGCGAAAAGCTCGGCTGGGAGCGGCCGAACTGGTTTGCCGATCTGTTCGCCAACGAGGAGCCGAAGGATATCTACAGCTACGCCAGACAGAACTGGTTTGAGGCCGCCGGCCGTGAACACAAGGCGGTGCGCGAGGCGGCGGTCATCTTCGACCAGACCTCATTCGCCAAATTCGTGTTGAAGGGCAGTGATGCCGAGGCGGCGCTGTCCTGGATGGCTTCCAATGATGTCGCGAGGCCTGTGGGATCACTCATCTATACGCAGATGCTGAACGACAGAGGTGGCATCGAGTGCGACCTGACGGTCGCCCGTATCACCGAGAACGAATATTACATCGTCACCGGCACGGGTTTTGCCACGCACGACTTCGATTGGATCGCACGCAATATTCCGGCCGGGATGCATGCCGAACTGGTCGACGTCACCTCCGCCTATTGCGTTCTGTCGCTGATGGGGCCGAATTCGCGAGCGGTGCTCGAAAAGGTGACCGGCAGCGATGTCTCCAATGCGGCCTTCCCCTTCGGCCGGGTCAGGACCATTGGCATATCGGGCTGCCCGGTGCGGGCATTGCGCATCACCTATGTCGGCGAACTCGGCTACGAGCTGCATATCCCGGTGGAATATGCAACGACGGTCTATGACGTGCTGATGGCAGCCGGCGGCGAATTCGGCCTCGTCAATGCCGGCTATCGCGCCATCGAGAGCTGCCGCCTGGAAAAGGGCTATCGCGCCTGGGGATCCGATATCGGTCCCGATCATACGCCTGTCGAAGCCGGCCTCGGCTGGGCGGTGAAGATCCGCAAGAACATCCCCTTCCGCGGCCGCGAAGCGATCGAACGGCAGCTCAAGGAAGGTGTGAAGAAGCGCCTTGCCTGCTTCATTCCAGACGATCCCGATACGGTGCTGCTCGGCCGCGAAACCATCTATCGCGACGGCAAACGTGTCGGCTGGCTCTCGAGCGGCGGCTTCGGTTATACGCTTGGGAAGGCGATCGGCTACGGCTACGTCCGCAATGCCGGGGGCGTCACGGAGGATTTCATCCTCTCCGGCAGCTATGAGCTGGACGTCGCCAGGGAGCGCATTCCCTGCAAGGTGTCGCTGGCGCCGCTCTACGATCCTGGTATGGCGCGTGTGAAGGCTTGATGGGGTGAATTCCCTGTGCGCTCGAGCACTCCGAGGGTACGCATGACGAGAGGGCACGCCGTGACAGCCCCCTCTGCCCTGCCGGGCATCTCCCCCACAGGTGGGGAGATTGGCTGGGCTCACTGGCCCCCAAACAACTGGCGTCACAGCCCGGCGCAACGACAGACGGTGCCGAAGGTTTGGCCAGTTGTGATCTCCCCACCTGTGGGGGAGATGCCTGGCAGGGCAGAGGGGGCGATCGCGGCACACCCTCTCTGTCGAAAAACCTCAAAACAGCGGCAGCCGATCGTCCTGGATCAGGATTTCCAGCTTGTCCGACACATCCTGCGACCAGGCCCGGTGTTCCGTCAAAGCCTTCGGGAAAAGTCCGGGAAGAGTGAACAGCGCCGCCGAGATCGCCGGACCGGTGCGCGGGATATCGGCAATCAGCGCGGCGATCTCCGCGGCCCGGGGATCGCGCAGCTCATAGCGCTCGCCATTGCCACGCTCGCCGATCGCATAACGCATCCATGCCGCGACGGCGATCGCGTAGGTCTCCGCCCGGTCGCCAAGGGCCAGCGCCTCGCACGCCGGCTCCAGCAGCCGCTGCGGCAGTTTCTGCGTACCGTCCATGGCGATCTGGTAGGTGCGGTGGGCGATCGCCTTATTTGCAAAGCGTGCTATCAATTCATTGGCATAGTCATCGAGATCGATGCCCGGCACCGCGTCGAGGGTGCGCGCCGCCGCGTGCATGTGGCGGTAGGCAAGCGCTGCCAGGGCAGCATCGTCCATCACGTCACGGATGAATTCATAGCCGCCGATATAACCGAGATAAGCGAGCAGCGAATGGGCGCCATTCAGCATCCGGAGCTTCATCTTCTCATAGGCCGAGACGTCCTCGACCATCAGCGCGCCGCGCACCTTTTCCCAGGCCGGACGGCCACTGGCGAAATGGTCTTCGATGACCCATTGCGTAAAGGGCTCCGTCTCGATCGCCGCCATGTCGGTGCGCCCCGTCAGGCGCTCGGCATCGGCATAGGTCGCCTCGGTGCTTGCGGGCGTGATGCGATCGACCATCGTCGAGGGGAAGGGTACATTCGCTTCGATCCAGCGATGCAGGTCGGCATCGACGCGGGAGGTGAATTCCAGCACGAGGCGCTTCAGCACGGCGCCATTGCTCGGCAGGTTGTCGCAGCTGAGCGGCGTAAAGGGTGCGATGCCCGTCTGCCGGCGGCGCGCGAGGCCCTCGACGAGATAACCGATGACGCCGCGCGGCGCATGTCGGTTGGCGAGGTCGGCGACGATATCGGGATGTTTGAGGTCGAGGCCGCCGGTTGCGGGATCGAAACCATAGGCCTTTTCCGTTACCGTCATGCTGACGATGCGGATGGCTGGATCCTCGAGCCGCGCCAACAGCCCGGCCGAATCGCGCGGCGCCACATGCGCCTTCAGGATCGAGCCGATCACTTCGGCCGTCGTGCCGGACGTGTCGCGGATCAGCACCGTATAGAGCCCGTTCTGGGCGGAGAGATTGTCCGCGACATCGGGCGTGCGCAAGCTTGCCACCTCAATGCCCCAGTCGCCGCCCGCGGCTGCGAGCGCACCATCCGTGAAAGGTGCGAAATGGGCGCGGAAGAAGGCGCCCGGGCCGAGATGCAGGATGCCGGCCTTCAGGCTATTCCTGTCATAGGCGGGAACCTTTGCCGTCGGCGCAAGGCCGGTCACGTTTTGCAGTCTATCGCTCACAGCTTGTAGGCCTTCTTCGCATTGTCATAGGAGAGTTCGCGCGCGACGATCTCGGCTTCCTTCTTCGAGATCCGGTGCTCGGCGGCGAGCCCGGCGAGGAAGCGGCAAACTTCGCGGCGCCAGACGTCATGGCGGGCCGGGATCGACAGCAGCGCGCGCGTGTCGTCGTTGAAGCCTGCCATATTGGCGAAACCGGCTGTCTCGACGACCTGGTCGAGATAGCGGCGGATGCCGAGCGGGCTGTCATGAAACCACCAGGGCGGGCCGACCATCAGGCAGGGCCAATGGCCGGCCATCGGGGCCAGCTCCCGGGCATAGGTCGTCTCGTCAAGCGTGAAGAGCAGGATGCGCAGGCCAGGCGCATGGCCGTATTTGGAAAGCAGCGCATTGAGGCCACCGACCCAGTCCGTGCGTGTCGGGATATCGGCGCCCATATTGGGGCCGCGGGTGGCAAAGAGCCCGCTGTCGGTATTGCGCCGCGAGCCGGCATGGATCTGCATCACCATGCCGTCCTCGGCCGAAAGACCAGCCATCTCGGTCATCATCTGACCGCGGAAAAGCTCGGCATCGACAGCCGAAAGCGGCCCTTTCAGCGCCTTGTCGAGCAGCGCCTGCTTTTCTGCAAGCGGCAGATCTGATGTAAAGGCTGTCGGCACGCCGTGATCGGTCGCAGTCGCGCCGAACTGCCGGAAATAGGCGCGCCGGCGCCGATGCGCCTCGATCAGGCCGTCCCAGCGCGTCACATCAGCGCCGGTGATCTCTCCGAATTTTATCAGATTGTCGCGGAAACCGACGGCATCGGGATCGGTGACGCTGTCCGGCCGGTACGTGGTACGCACCTTGCCGATCCAGCCGTCGGCCGCCATCTTCTGATGATGGACAAGCGGGTCGAGCGCACCTTCCGTCGTCGCGATCGTTTCGATCCCGAATCGCTGATGCAGCGCCCGCGGGCGGAATTCGGGACGGGCGAGCTGGGCGTTGATGTGGTCGTAGAGCGCATCGGCATTATCAGCCGTCAGTGGCTCGGTGCAGCCGAGCACGGCCGACATTGCATGATCGACCCAGAGGCTCGAGGGTGTTCCGCGGAAGAGATGGTAATGCTTGGCAAAGGTCCGCCAGATCTCCCGCCCTTCAGCCACCGGATTGCCGTCGAGCCTGGGAACACCGAGCTCGTCCAAGCCGACGCCGACGCTGTGCAGCATGCGGAACAGATAGTGATCGGGAATGACAAGCAGCGAAGCCGCGTCTTCAAAGGGCTTATCGTCGGCGAACCAGGACGGTTCAGTGTGGCCGTGCGGGCTGACGATCGGAAGATTGCGCACCGTCTCGTATAGGTCCCGCGCAATAGTCCGTGTCGCCGGATCGGCCGGAAAGAGCCGGTCCGGATGAAGAAAGCCATTGCCTGCATCCATCAGTAATCCTCCCTGATGGATAGGGCCTACCCCACAACATCAGGCACGGCAAGGTCTTTTAGTAACCAAACGGTTCAGTTTTGCGCATGGCCGCGTCGAGGGTCGAAAACATTGACGCGGCGGCCTATTTCGGCTTTGGAAAAACCATCTGTTCTGCCGGTGTCGGCAAAGGAGGTTCGATGTCCGACGAGACCAACCGCATCACCCGGCTGGAGGAAATGCTGGCCTATCAGGCAAACACGATCGAGGAGCTTTCCGATCAGCTCGCCGAACAATGGAAGATCGTGGAGCAGATGCGCACCAAGCTTGATAGGTTGACAGAACGCTTCCTGTCACTGGAGGAGCAGTCGCTGGAAGCCCCGGCAATTACCCGCCCGCCGCATTATTGAAAGCACGCGGCGGAATGCCGCGTGCCCTCGCTACAGGGACCAATCAGAGGCCGCCAATGCAGAGATATTTCATCTCCAGATAATCGTCGGCGCCGTGGCGCGAGCCCTCGCGGCCGAGACCCGATTGCTTGATGCCGCCGAATGGCGCCATCTCCGACGACATCAGCCCGGTATTGATGCCGACCATCCCGTATTCGAGTGCTTCCGCCACCCGCCAGACCTTCTTGAGGTCGCCGGCATAAAAATAGGCGGCCAGGCCGAATTCCGTATCATTGGCCTGAGTGATGACGTCCTCGGCCGTCTCGAAGCGGAAGAGCGGCGCCACCGGCCCGAAGGTTTCCTCGCGCGCCACCGTCATATCGCGGGTGACGCCGGTCAGCACTGTCGGCGCAAAGAAGGTGCCGGCGCCGTCGATGCGCTTGCCGCCGGTCAGAATCTTGGCGCCCTTGGCAACTGCGTCGCCGACATGGTCCTCCACCTTCGCAAGACCCTGCTCGTCGATCAGTGGCCCGATCTCGACACCGGGCCTGAACCCGTCGCCGACCGACATGTCGGCGACCTTGGCGGCAAGCTTCGCGGCAAAGGCGTCATAGACGCCGGACTGGATATAGAGGCGGTTGGCGCAAACGCAGGTCTGGCCGGCATTGCGATATTTGGAGGCGATCGCGCCCTCGACGGCAGCGTCGAGATCAGCATCATCGAAGACAATAAACGGCGCGTTGCCGCCGAGCTCCAGGCTCACCTTCTTGATCTGGTCGGCGCATTGCCGCATCAGGATACGGCCGACCTCGGTCGAGCCGGTGAAGCTGATCTTGCGCACCTTGTCATTGCCGCAGAGCTCGCGGCCGATCGCCGGGCCATCGAGCCCGACGATGAGATTGAAGACGCCGGCCGGAATGCCGGCCTGTTCGGCGAGCACGGCAAGGGCAATCGCCGTCAGCGGCGTCTGCTCGGCCGGCTTCGACACGACAGTGCAGCCGACGGCAAGCGCCGGCGCGATCTTGCGGGCAATCATCGCCGCCGGGAAATTCCACGGCGTGATCGTACCGACGACGCCGACCGGCTGCTTGATGACGATCATGCGCTTGTCCTGGGACGGCGCCGGGATCGTCTCGCCGTAAATGCGCTTGGCCTCTTCCGCATACCATTCGATATAGGCGGCGGCATAAAGGATCTCACCGCGCGCTTCGGGGAAGGGCTTGCCCATTTCGGCGGTCAGGATCGCCGCGAGCGCATCGGCATTGGCGACTATCAGGTCGAACCATTTGCGCAGGATCTGGCTGCGTTCCTTGGCCGGGCGGGCAGCCCAGGCCGGCTGGGCGGCATAGGCCGCATCGATCGCCGCTCGCGTTTCGGCTGCGCCCATATCGGGCAGGGAGGCGAGCAGCTCGCCGGTTGCCGGGTTCAGCACATCGAAGGTCTTTGCGGCGGCGTCGCCCGGCGTCCAGACGCCGTTGATATAGCCGGCATCGCGCAGCAGCGGCGAGGAAAAGGCAACGTGCCTGGTCAGTGCGGTGGTGAAAGCCATGTCATATCTCCTTGGGAACGGCTGCCGATCGCGGCGCCATTGAAATCCGGATTCGATCGGCGCTAGCAGGCCGCACTCGCTTCCAGCATCGAGGTCTCGAGAATATCGAGCGCCTCGCCAAAGACATCGTCCTGGATGGTGATAGGCGCGAGGAAGCGGATGACATTTCCATGGACGCCGCAGGTCAGCAGGATCAGCCCCTTGTCGAGCGCTGCCAACCGCACCTTGTTGGCGAAGTCAGCGCTTGGCAATCCCGTCCTCCGGTCATTGAATTCGACGGCGTTCATGAAGCCGGGTCCGCGAATATCGGCGATCTCCGGCACCCTCTCGTGCAGCGATTCCAGCCGCTGCTTCAGCCGCTGGCCGAGCAGGTTGGCGCGGTTGCAGAGGTCTTCATCCTTGATCACGTCGAGGACGGCATGCGCGGCGGCGATGCCGATCGGATTGCCGCCATAGGTGCCGCCGAGCCCGCCCGGTCCCGGCGCGTCCATGATCTCGGCGCGACCGGTGACGGCGGCAAGCGGAAAGCCGCCGGCAAGGCTCTTTGCCATCGTCGTCAGGTCGGCCGCCACCTCGTGATGATCCATCGCAAACATCCGGCCGGTGCGGGCAAAACCGGTCTGCACCTCATCGGCGATCAACAGGATGCCGTGCTGGTCGCAGAGTTCGCGCAGCGCCTTCATGAAGCTCGCCGGCACCGGGTAGAAGCCGCCTTCGCCCTGCACCGGCTCGATGATGATGGCCGCGACCCGCTGCGGATCGACATCGGCGGCGAAGAGTTTCTTCAGCGCCGCAAACGACTGATCGACAGAGACGCCATGCAGTTCGACGGGGAAAGGAATATGGAAGACATCGCCCGGCATGGCGCCGAAGCCGACCTTGTAGGGCACGACCTTGCCGGTCAGCGCCATGCCCATGAAGGTGCGCCCGTGAAAGCCGCCGGTAAAGGCGATCACGGCGGAGCGGCCCGTTGCCGCCCGCGCAATCTTGATGGCGTTTTCGACGGCTTCGGCGCCCGTGGTGACAAAGATCGTCTTCTTCTCGAAGTCCCCCGGCACCAGCACGTTCAGCCGCTCGGCGAGGCTGATGTAGTTCTCATAAGGCACCACCTGATGGCAAGTATGGGTGAAGTGGTCGAGTTGATCCTTGACCGCCGCAATGACTTTAGGGTGTCGGTGGCCGGTGTTGAGCACCGCGATTCCGGCGGCGAAATCGATATAGCGGCGGCCCTCCTTGTCCCAGATTTCGGCATTCTCTGCGCGGTCCGCATAGATCTGGGTGGTCATGCCGACGCCGCGTGAAATCGCGGCGTTCTTCCGGTCGGTAAGGCTTGTCGCGGTCATCGATCTGTTCCCGTGTTGAAGGTTTTGGAATTATCTTACATAAATTCTGTAAGACACTCTGGAAATTCCTATATTTTTTCTGCAAGAAAACAAGCGGCATTTTTTTCTTCAAACATCACGCGATTTGATGAATGCTCGCGCAACGAGATTCGGGGTATTGGCTGATGAGTGACAACGGGCCTGTGCGCTACAAGGTGGCGGAGGCCGCGCGGCTGGCGGGCGTCTCCGCCTCGACGCTGCGCCTCTGGGAAAGCCAGGGTCTGGTCGTTCCCGGCCGCTCCGACACCGGCCATCGGCAATATAGCGCCGACGATGTGGCGCGGCTGAAGCGCATCTCCTGGTACCGGGTCGAGCGCGGTCTCAATCCGGCAGCAATCCGAGAGGCGCTGGAGAGCGAGGAACCTTCCGCCGACAGTGCCGAACCCGGCCAGGGTTCCGGCCTCGGCCGGAAACTGCGGAGCCTCCGCCACGCCGCAGGCAAGACCCTCGATCAGGTGGCCAGCGATATCGGCATCACCGCTTCGACGCTCTCGACGCTGGAGCGCACCTCGCAAGGCGTCGGATTCAAGACGCTGCACGATCTCGCCGAATATTACGCTACGACCGTCTCCCGCCTTTCGGGCGAGGAAAGCGAGGAGGTGCCGGCAGTGATACGCGCCGGCGAGTGGCGCACCTGGCCGGAAACGACCCCCGGGGTTACGGTGCAGCTGCTTGCCGAAGGTCGCAGGATGATGGATTGCCATCGTTTCGTGCTGGCTCCGGGCGCTGCCAGCCAGGGCGCCTATCGCCACGAAGGCGAGGAATTCATGCATGTCCTGTCCGGCCGACTGGAACTGGTGCTCGACAGCGATCAGTTCTTCGATCTCGGCCCGGGCGATTCACTGTATTTCGAAAGCCGCCGCTACCATTCCTGGCGCAACCGCCACGATGGCGAAACCGTGCTTCTCTGGATCAACACGCCGCCGACATTCTGAACCAGCCGCAGCAGGAAGCAGTTTCGCAATGTGTACCTTTGCGCTATAGCGCGAGTGGAGAATATCCGAACGAAAGACAGTCTCATGGCCGCCACCATCCGTTATCACGAAGGCGATATTTCCGCGGCCGACGCGGCCCGCTACACCGGCGCGATCGCGATCGATACCGAGACGCTGGGCCTGGTGCCGCGGCGGGATCGTCTCTGCGTCGTCCAGCTTTCTCCGGGTGACGGCACCGCCGACATCATCCGCATCGCCGCCGGCCAGAAAGCGGCCCCCAATCTCGTCGCCCTTCTCGAAGATCCCACGCACCAGAAGATCTTTCATTACGGCCGCTTCGATATTGCCGTGCTCTTTCATACCTTCGGCGTCACGACCAATCCGGTGTTCTGCACCAAGATTGCTTCGCGCCTCTGCCGCACCTACACCGATCGCCACGGCCTCAAAGACAATCTCAAGGAGATGCTTGACGTCGATGTCTCCAAGGCGCAGCAATCTTCCGATTGGGCGGCTGAGACGCTGTCGCCGGCCCAGCTCGAATATGCCGCTTCCGACGTGCTTTATCTGCACGCGCTTCGAGATAAGCTGACGGCCCGCCTGATCCGCGACGGCCGGTTCGACCACGCCACGGCCTGCTTCGCATTCCTGCCGACCCGCGCCAAGCTCGACCTTCTCGGCTGGGAAGAGGCCGATATCTTCGCTCACAGCTGAGCGAATTGCCGTCATCTTCACTGTCTGCAGTCGCGGATGAACTGGTCCGCCGACGTTAGGGTTTCGTTAATCTCTGTTTCTTAATATTCGATTTAATTTTTAGGCATTCGATGGCGCAGTTTGCGTCATGCGGACAGGGGGATCTGCTCGGGATGCAAGGGACCGGATGAGCGCGGTCCTTTCATAGAGCCTGCTTTCATCGTCACTTTACGAAAGGGCATGCCATGCTGACCCCCGTTCGTGCAGCGTCCAATGCAAGCTTTTCATCTCAAGGCCAGACCGCGGCGATCTTGGCCGCCAGTCTTGACCGTTCGGTGATTGCCCCCGCGCCCGTCAATGCCGTCGAAGCCGCCGACCTGAATTCCGCCATTGCCGGCAAGCTCAATATCCTGCTCCTTGCGGCGCGCGAGCGCATGGTTGAAGCCCTTTTCGATGTCATCGATGCAGCTGGCCGCTCGATCTCGCTCGATCGCGGCGAGGACGAGAGCAATTCCGCCTTCGCCTCCCGGCTGGCCGATGCCATCCGCGGGCTGCCGGCCGCCAGGATCGATGAGGTCGAAGGCCAGCTGAGCGCGCAGGGGCACAGTCTGCCGCTTCGGATGATCGCCGAAGCCTTGAAGAATCCGACGGGGCCTGAGGCGGCGCGTATCGTCGCCTATCTGGAAATCGTGCGCTACAAGGACCGCGATCTCGCTGCCCGCGCCGTCGTCCGATCCTATGGTCAGAACGATGCTTCGCCGATGCGCGCCGAAGCGCGGCCCGAGATCCAGCTGCATGAAGACAGTCTGCCCGCCGCGATCCGCCCGCCGGTGGAAAAGCGAACTGAACCAGCCGGCAAATTGATCGAGACCGCCCTGCCTGCGACAAGCGCGGAAGCGCTCACCGCCGAAGCCGTTGACCCCGAAATTTCGCAGTCTGAGAACCGGATTCGCTCCGCTTCGGTGACAAAAGCAGAGGTTGCCCCGAGGGTCGAAGCCCGGCAATCGGCGCCTGCAGAGCAGCACGCGGGTGACGACACGGCCGAGGTGGCGGAGCCGCCGGTCGTTCAGCCTCGCGCAGCGTCGGGAGAAGCCGATCCCGTCATTCCCCGGAACTGGACGGGAATCGTCGCCTCCATGACCGAAGAGGTCTCCGAGATGATCGTCACCATCATCCGTGAGCAGGACTTGGAAAACGTGCTGGAGGATGGTGCTGTCGAGGCGGCGGTAGAGGTCGATGCCATTCTCGATGAGGCCGTCATCAGCGAAGCGAACGAGTCCTTGACGAGACAGCCGGCAGATCTGGCCGCCGCGGATGCTCGACAGTCGCCAGTTCTCCACTCGTCGCAGATGGAAACCGGGGCTACGGCTGCGGCCGCCCGACAGCCGAAAGAAATTGCCGCACAGCCGCAACCGGTGCCGCTTCCCCAGATGGCCGAAGCCTCTTATGTGCCGCTCGCGGCCAAGGTGCCGGAGGGCTTTGCCTATGCCCAGCTGCCTTATCAGTTCGCCAAGGATACGCCGTCGAATGAAAAAGCCGGCGAAACGAGCCACCAGCATCACCATCACCAGGACGGTGCGCCGCAGGACGAGCAGCAGTCGCAATACGGCGGCGAGGATGCCGAGCCCGATGCTGAAGGGGCGGAAGCGGCACCCGAGCGCAGGACGCCGAGGATGATCGATACCGAGCCGTCGGCGTATCGGCCGGACACGGCGGCCGATCCAGTCTACGCGCTTTATCAGCGCATGGTCGGCTGGGAATAGCGGTTTTCATTACCTGAAAATAAAGAACCCGCCGGATCGCTCCGGCGGGTTCTTCAGTTCAAAGAGGGAGCGAGGCTTATTCGCCGCCGCGGTTCTTCAGGGCTGCGCCCAGAATGTCGCCAAGCGAAGCGCCCGAGTCGGACGAACCGAACTGAGCGACGGCTTCCTTCTCTTCCGCAATCTCCAGAGCCTTGATGGACAGCATGATCTTGCGGTCCTTCTTGGAGAAGTTGGTGACGCGGGCGTCGACGACCTGGCCGACCGAGAAGCGCTCAGGACGCTGCTCGTCGCGGTCGCGGGCGAGATCGGCGCGACGGATGAAGGAAGTGATGTCCTCGTGGTTGACGAGCTTCACTTCGACGCCGCCATCGTTGATGGCGATGACTTCGCAGGAAACGACGGCGTTCTTGCGCAGATCGCCCGAAGCAGCGGCGTCGCCGACTGCATCCTTGCCGAGCTGCTTGATGCCGAGCGAGATGCGTTCCTTCTCGACGTCGACGTCGAGAACGACAGCCTTGACGACGTCACCCTTGTTGTACTCCTCGATGACCTGTTCGCCCGGACGGTTCCAGTCGAGGTCGGAGAGGTGCACCATGCCGTCGACATCGCCGTCGAGACCGATGAACAGGCCGAATTCGGTCTTGTTCTTGACTTCGCCTTCGACTTCAGTGCCGGCCGGATGGCTGCGGGCGAATGCTGCCCACGGGTTTTCCAGCGTCTGCTTGAGGCCGAGCGAGATACGGCGCTTGGACGGATCGACTTCGAGAACGACGACTTCGACTTCCTGGCTCGTGGACAGGATCTTGCCGGGGTGAACGTTCTTCTTGGTCCAGGACATTTCCGAGATGTGGATCAGGCCTTCAATGCCCGGCTCCAGCTCGACGAATGCACCATAGTCGGTGATGTTGGTGACGGTACCGGAGATCTTCTTGCCTTCCGGATACTTGGCCTGGATGCCATCCCACGGATCGGACTCGAGCTGCTTCATGCCGAGCGAGATGCGGTGGGTTTCCTGGTTGATGCGGATGATCTGAACCTTGACCTGCTGGCCGATGTTCAGGATTTCCGACGGATGGTTCACACGGCGCCATGCCATGTCGGTGACGTGCAGCAGGCCGTCGATGCCGCCGAGGTCGACGAACGCACCGTAATCGGTGATGTTCTTGACGACGCCGTCAACAACCTGGCCTTCTTCGAGGTTCTGAACGATTTCAGAACGCTGCTCGGCACGGGATTCTTCCAGAACCGTACGGCGCGAAACGACGATGTTGCCGCGGCGCTTGTCCATCTTGAGGATTTCGAAGGGCTGCGGATTGTGCATCAGCGGCGTGACGTCGCGGATCGGACGGATGTCGACCTGCGAACGTGGCAGGAAGGCGATCGCACCGTCGAGGTCGACCGTGAAGCCGCCCTTGACCTGGTTGAAGATCACGCCTTCGACGCGCTCGCCGGCTTCGAACTTGGCTTCAAGCTTGATCCAGCTTTCTTCGCGGCGAGCCTTCTCGCGCGACAGAACGGCTTCGCCAAGCGCGTTTTCGATGCGCTCGACATAGACTTCGACTTCGTCGCCGACCTTCAGCGAACCGTCCTTGGCGCGTGCGCCGAATTCCTTGAGCGCGATGCGCCCTTCAACCTTGAGGCCGACGTCGACAACGGCGACGTCCTTCTCGATGCCCGTGACGATGCCCTTGGTGACATAGCCTTCGGCCAGGTCATTCTTGGCAAAGGACTCTTCGAGAAGAGCCGCGAAATCCTCGCGGGAGGGGGTAGCTACTGACATAAAATCTCCTGCGTGTCCTGATTGGCAGAGCGGACACGTATGCGCCGGTGGTTTGCGTTGAACGGGCCTGAACCCAGTCCGCCCTCTCTTACGAAGGCAATCCGGCGCTTGGACGGAATTTCAGGCTGCATAAAAGCGATATCGTGCTTCTGCGCACGCGAAATCGCTTGAATTTAGGCATTTCGGCTCAAGGCCGCATCGATGATCGAATGAGCGGCATGAAACGCGGCCTCTATACTCATTTCCGACGTGTCAAGCAAGTGCGCATCATCAGCTGGTTTCAAAGGGCTGTCGGCCCGTCCCATGTCACGTTCGTCGCGCCGCTTGACGTCTTCGAAAATCGCCTCGAAATCCGCCGTTGCCCCCTTGCCGAGGATCTCGTCGTAACGGCGTCTGGCGCGTACCTCCGGCGACGCCGTTACATAGAGCTTCACCGGCGCATCCGGACAAACGACCGTGCCGATATCGCGTCCGTCGAGCACCGTTCCCGGCGTCCTTGCCGCAAAACGGCGCTGCGCTTCTACTAAGGCCCGGCGCACTGCCGGCATGACGGCGATCTTCGAGGCGGCTTCGCCGATTTCGTGTCGAGAAAGGATATCGCGATCCAGCCCGGCAAGTTCAACCTCCCGCGCCATCTTTTCCGCCACCGCTTCGTCGTCGAGCGGCAGGCCGGCGTCGAGCAGCGCCTTGGCCGTCGCGCGATAGGTGAGCCCCGTGTCGAGATGGTGAAAGCCGTATCGTTCAGCGATGAGACGCGAAAGCGTCCCCTTACCGGCTGCCGCCGGGCCGTCGATGGCGATGGTGAAACTCTTTGTTGCCATGAGATCAATCCTGCAATGATGCGCCATGAGGCGCCAAAGGGGTCGTATTGCGCGGATGCGGCTGGAACAGGAAGTTGGCGGCGGGCTGCGGCGCAGAGCCATGCATCGCGTAATCCTCTGTAACTGCATCGCATTTCTTCCGAAGCGTCGGCCTGGCCGGCTGCTGCCTTCGCCCGTTTTTTCTACTGCCGCGGCTCGTTACCACAAACGCCATCAGCGGTCATCCGCCAGCCGGCGAAAACGGCCGCACGGAGATGATAAAGTTTGGCTTTGACATGGGAAGCCACAGCGATTAAGGGGACCGGCTTATAATTTCCGATGGAACGCCGGCTTGCACGGCATTTTGCCGAATCGCGGATTCGGCCATTCTCACGAGGCTTATAGTGGCGAAAGCGGAACTTGGAACCAAGCGCACCGATCCGGAAACCGGCAAGAAGTTCTATGATCTGAACCGGGATCCGATCGTTTCCCCTTATACCGGCAAGTCCTATCCCCTGTCCTTCTTCGAGGAAACTTCGGCGATCGCCGATGTTGCCGAGGAAGACGAGGTTGCGGAAGTCGATACCGAAAACACCGAAGTCGAACTGGTTTCGCTCGAGGATGCCGATGATGGCGCCAGCGGCGACGACATTCCGGATATGGGCGACGACGATGTCGAAATCGAAGGCGACGACGATGACGACACCTTCCTCACACCCGACGAAGACGACGACGATGACGACATGAGCGACATCATCGGCGTGACCGGCGACGAAGACGAAGTCTGATCAGACGAATGCCGGCCCGGATTACAAAAAAATTCCGGGTCGGATTTTTTAGGCTTGCTATCTGCGAAAACCGCAAGTAAGAAGCCGCCACTCCGAGGGCAACACCCCGAGGAGATCCCAGGACCGGCGCTCGGCCGGACCGCCTTGATGGGGCTATAGCTCAGCTGGGAGAGCGCTTGCATGGCATGCAAGAGGTCAGCGGTTCGATCCCGCTTAGCTCCACCACGCTTCGCCCTTACGGGCTTCGCGTGGCGCAGCCGCGAGAAACCGTTAGGCCGAAGCAGTGCCCGGCATAGCCCGAAGGGCGACGACGGGCTGAAACACTGATGTGGTATGTCTATATTCTCCGCAGTGTCGATTTTCCCGATCAGGAATATACCGGCTCTACCGCAGATCTGAAGCAGCGCCTTGCGGCGCATAGTGCCGGAAAATCCACCCACACCGCCAAAATCGTACCCTGGAAATTGCTCTGGTATTGCGCCTTTCCCGACCAGCACAAAGCGCTTGAATTCGAAACCTACCTGAAATCGCATTCCGGCAGGGCGTTTGCCAGCAAGAGATTGATCCAACCGAATCTGGTTCCAGGTCGCCTCGATAACCTGAAGGCCGATTCCGAATAAGTGCCGGTGCGTGCGCGAAAACTGTTCAGCTGGATCACCTGATATGCGCGAGGCATTTGCAAAGAAACGACTCTAGCCATCCCCTCAACACCGGTAGGCCGCCCCCACAGCCCACCGGCGCCTCGCTTAACTCTCGACAATGGCCGCCGTCACCCGCCTCACCACTGGCAGCACAAGCAGCAGGACGGGAAAGGCGATCGCCCAGGACAGCGCCCATGCGGACGGCCACATGGCAAGGGCGGCTGCGGTCAGGCCTTGTGCTCTGAGGATGCTGATCGCCGAGACGACTGACGTCATCAGCAGTGAAAGGATGAGCGGCATGACGACCGCATTGTAGCGTTTGGGGAGTTTGCCTTTGGACATTTTTGTCTCCGTAAGATGCCGATCAGAACAACAGCGCAGCGCCGATCGGCGGGTTGCGCGTTGATTGACGTAAACGCTTACGGAGCTTCGGTCTGAAGCGACGCCGTTTTATGGCGGAAAATATCGCTCTTCTCAAGTCCCGCCCCAACCACTTTCAATCCCTCTTTGCGAATTCCTCACTGAAGAGGATTTATCTTCTTCCGGAAACTCAGCGATTCGGCTTCAGGACCCGCAAATGACCAGAGCAAGACGCCGCCGCATCATTCGTACACGACGAACCGTCACCGGGATCGCCCTCGTCGCCTCGATTTCGTTTCTTGCCGGCATGACCGATGCGACCGGGCTGCTGCTGACCGGCGATTTCGTCTCCTTTATGACCGGCAACACGACGCGGGCGGCCCTCGCCGTCAGTGACGGCAACCTTTTTCATGCGGCGGTGCTGATCTCCGCCATTGTCGTTTTCGTGCTCGGCAACGCAGCCGGAATCGTTATCGCCCATGTCTCCGAGCGCCGGATATTCGTCGTGCTCGGCTGCGTCGGCCTTGTCCTGGCGCTCGCATCGATGACGACATGGCAGAGCATGATGCTGGCGAGCTTCTACCTGATCGTCTGTTCCATGGGCATGGTGAACGCCGCCGTCGAGCATATCGAAGGCCTGCCGATCGGGCTGACTTATGTCACCGGCGCCCTGTCGCGCTTCGGCCGCGGCATCGGCCGCTGGATCATCGGCGACCGTCGTGTCGAATGGACGATCCAGATCGTGCCCTGGGGCGGCATGGTGCTCGGCGCGATCGCCGGCGCCGTCCTGACGCGGCTGACCGGCGCCCATGCCTTGTGGCTGGTCTCCGTCTTCGCCATGGCGCTGGCGTTTGCCGCCATCTTCATTCCCCGGCCGCTCCAGCGGCGCTTCAACCAGAAGCTTGCCTCGCATCGCTCGGCCGCAGTGCGCGGCAAATAGAAGCGTCGCATTCCTGTTACCCTCGAATCGGATAGGAAGGTCGCTGTCCGTCCTCAAGGAGTAGATCGTGTTCCTGATTTCGAAGCTCGTCTGGATTTTCTGCCAGCCGCTGTCGCTGGCATTCCTGCTCGTCTTCTTCACCCTCATCGCCATCCTTCTGCGCTGGCGTGCCTTGAGTATCCTTGGCGCAACGGCTAGCGCGCTCATCCTCTTCGTCACGCTCTACACCACGGCCGGCAACCTTCTGATGCAAGGCCTCGAGCAGCGGTTTGCAAAGCCTGCCGCCGACCCGGAGAACCTGCAATGCGTGATCGTGCTCGGCGGCGCCTTCGAAAACGAGGTGAACACGGCGCGCCACGGCATCGAATTCAACGGCGGCGCCGACCGCTTCATCGAAGCCTTGCGGCTCGCGCAGAAATTTCCGCAGTCGCGCATCCTGATCTCGGGCGGCGACGGCTCTATTTCGGGCATTTACGAAGGCGATGCGGCGGCATCCGAGCGCTTCTTCCCGCTCTTCGGCATCGGCAAGGATCGCCTGATCGAAGAGCGGCAATCGCGCACGACCTTCGAAAACGCCGTCAACACTAGGGAATTCCTGGCAAGCCAGGGGCTATCTCATTGCCTGCTGATCACATCGGGTTTTCATATGCCGCGCTCCGTCGGCATCTTCCGCAAGCTCGGCATCGATATCGTGCCCTGGCCGACCGATTATCGCACCGACGGACAGGTGAGGCCGGGCCTGGATTTCACCCAGCCGAACCTCAATGCCCAGAGCATGGCGACGGCGATTCGCGAATGGTACGGCCTGATCGGCTACTATCTCGCCGGCCGGACGTCGGAGCTCTATCCGCGTTAAGCTTATTTCTTCGAGATGGTGACGAATTTCGTGCCGCGCACACGCGCGGTCACGATGCAGGGATCGCCTTCGGTGCGGTCACAGAAACGCGGATGCATCTTCATCGCCAGCACCATGTTGCCGAAGCGCTTGACGAAGTCGTAGCCGTAGATCTGCGCCGTCGCGATCATGAAATAACCGCCTTCGGCGACCTGCAGATAAAAATTATAGGTGCAGCCGTCGTCGTTGCATTGCGGCCCCTTTTGTCCGTCGCAGGTGAGTTCGCCTTCGTTGACCACCGCGTCGATCAGCCCGTCATTGTTGATGTCCTGCCGGATGATGAAGCCGTCGGCGAATTCGGCCGCCTTGCACTGCGCCTGAAAATGCTTCTTCTCGTAGATCTCCGGGTCGGAGATCAGCGATTGCTGGCCAAGGGCCGCCGCCGGCATGATAACAAGCAGGAGAAGATTTAGAACGGCGAGCACCAGCGTTTTCACGGGCTTTCCTCTGTTGGATAAAGCTCTATCAGCTTGGCTTTATGGCCGCGCCGCCTTGCGCCGCCCTTGCCGCCGTGGTTCTTTCCGGAAACTGTTCGCCGGCTCCGGGGTCTCCATGTCCTTGCTCGTCTATCTCGATTATGCCGGCATTGCGCTGTTTGCCGCGACAGGGGCGCTCGCCGCCTCGCGCAAGCAACTGGACCTGATCGGCTTTCTGTTTTTCGCGATGGTGACGGGAACCGGCGGCGGCACCGTGCGCGATATCGTGCTCGGCCGCGTGCCGGTCTTCTGGGTGCTGAACCCTGCCTATATTCTCGTTTGCTGCATTATGGGCGTCATCGTGTTCTTCACGGCCCACCTGTTGGAATCACGCTATCGCCTGCTGATCTGGCTGGATGCGATCGGCCTTGCCGCCTATTGCGTGCTCGGCGCTGCCAAGGGACTTGCCGCCACCGGCTCGCCGACCATCGCCATTGTCACCGGCACGTTGACCGCAACCTTCGGCGGCATCCTGCGCGATCTGATGGCAAACGAGCCTTCGGTGCTGTTGCGGCCGGAAATCTATGTGACGGCGGCCCTGATCGGCGCCGGCGTGTTCACGCTCGCCAATGCGCTGGGGATGCCGCTTTATCTCGCCTCCGGCTGCGGCGTCGCCGCAGCCTTTGCCGTTCGCGGCGGAGCGCTGTGGTTCGGCTGGACCTTCCCGATTTACAAGCACAAGCCCGGCCGGCACCCCGACGATGTCATGTAGAGACCGAGCATGATGCCGAAGTGTAAGCGGTTTTTGGACGACATCATGCTCTAGCTATCTAAACTAGAACAGGATGATTTTAGGTCGACCGACCTAAAATCATCCTGTTCTAAGGCGCCGTCAGCCCTGTTTGGCCCGCAGGCGGATCACCACGTCGACATGGGCAATCTCCATGCCCTCGGGCGGTTCCGGCAGGTTGTCGATCGTCAGGTTGCTGACGGGAATGTCGAGCACCTCGTTTTGACCTTCGACGAAGAAATGATGGTGATCGGAAACATTGGTGTCGAAATAGGTCTTGGCGCTCTCGACGGCGAGAACGCGGATGAGACCGGCTTCGGTGAACTGGTGCAGCGTGTTGTAGACCGTCGCCAGCGAAACCGGCACGCCGGCGGCAACCGCCTCCTCATGCAGTTCCTCGACGGTCAAATGCCGGTCGCCCTTGGCAAACAGGAGGTCGCCGAGCGCGACGCGCTGGCGGGTGGGTCGCAGGCCCGCGCCGCGCAGCCTTACCTCTATTGCGATCGGGGGTGCACCCGTCATCAATACCAACTCCGGTTATTCCTGCATAAAGCAATCATGTTTCTTCAAGCGGTATAACTTTTGCATCGGAGCCTTTCAATAGTTCAGTGGGGACGAGAGCCTGATAAAGGCGGCAAAAACGGGCTTTTGATGCAAATAGGTCTGGTCGCAGCTCTGGCCTTCCTGTATGCGACCACCAAATAATGGCGTAAGCCTGGTCCAAGCCGATGAATGAAGCTGCCTTGCTTGTGCTTCATTTTCTGAAGAACTTGGACTACACGTTCACATCCATCGGCTTCACGCGGGGGGAAAAAGAAATTTTATGACCACCAGACAGTCCAGCTTCTCGTATGAAGAACTCATCGCTTGCGCCCATGGCGAGCTATTCGGACCCGGCAATGCGCAGCTGCCGCTGCCGCCCATGCTGATGGTTCACCGCATCACGGACATTTCCGAAACGGGCGGCGCCTTCGACAAGGGCTATCTCAGGGCCGAATACGACGTGCGCCCCGACGACTGGTACTTTCCCTGCCATTTCGAAGGCAATCCGATCATGCCGGGCTGCCTCGGCCTCGATGGCATGTGGCAGCTGACCGGCTTCTTCCTCGGCTGGCTCGGTGAGGAAGGTCGGGGCATGGCGCTTTCAACCGGCGAAGTGAAGTTCAAGGGCATGGTCCGGCCGCATACGAACCTGATCGAATACGGCATCGACTTCAAGCGCGTCATGCGCGGCCGTCTCGTGCTCGGCACGGCCGACGGCTGGCTGAAGGCGGATGGCGAGACCATTTACCAGGCGTCCGACCTTCGCGTCGGTCTATCGAAAGACAAGACCGCCTGAAACCGCATTTCGCGCGGCTGACGAAAACAATAAAGGTTTGATCAGATGAGACGGGTAGTTGTCACGGGTCTGGGTATCGTTTCCTCGATCGGGAGCGATGCAGCCGAAGTCACCGAATCCTTGCGCCAGGCAAAGTCGGGCATTTCCTTTTCCAACGATTTCGCCGAACACGGCTTCAAGTGCCAGGTCTGGGGCAGCCCCAAGCTCGGCCCGGCGGAACTTGGCGAACTGGTCGATCGCCGCGCCATGCGCTTCCTGTCGCAGGGCGGCGCCTGGAATCATGTCGCCATGAAGCAGGCGATCGCCGATTCCGGCCTGGAAGAGAAGGACTACGCTCAGAACGAGCGCGCCGGCATCATCATGGGCTCCGGCGGACCGTCCACTCGCACGCTCATCGAGGCGGCCGATATCACCGTCAAGAACAATAGCCCGAAGCGCATTGGCCCCTTCGCCGTGCCGAAGGCGATGTCCTCCACCGCCTCGGCCACCCTTGCCACCTGGTTCAAGATCCACGGCGTCAATTATTCGATCTCGTCGGCCTGCTCGACCTCTGCTCATTGCATCGGCAACGCCGCTGAAATGATCCAGTGGGGCAAGCAGGACATGATGTTTGCCGGCGGCCACGAGGATCTCGACTGGACGATGTCCAATCTCTTCGACGCCATGGGCGCCATGTCCTCGAAATATAACGACACGCCCGATACCGCCTCGCGCGCCTATGACGTCAATCGCGATGGTTTCGTCATCGCCGGCGGCGCCGGCGTGCTGGTGCTCGAGGAGCTCGAACGCGCCAAGGCACGCGGCGCCAAGATCTACGCCGAAATCGTCGGGTACGGTGCCACCTCCGATGGTTACGACATGGTCGCCCCCTCCGGCGAGGGCGCCATCCGCTGCATGCGCCAGGCGCTTTCCACCGTCAAAGGCGATGTCGACTACATCAATACCCACGGCACGTCGACGCCGGTCGGCGACAGCAAAGAAATCGGCGCTATCCGCGAGGTATTCGGCGCCAAGATCCCGCATATCCAATCGACCAAATCGCTGACGGGCCATTCGCTGGGTGCAGCCGGCGTGCAGGAATCGATCTATTCCCTGCTGATGATGCAGCAAGGTTTCATCGGCGAAAGCGCCCATATCGCCGAGCTCGATCCCGAATTCGAAGGCGTGCCAATCGTGCGCCAGCGAATCGACAATGCGAAGATCGATATCGCTCTCTCCAATTCCTTCGGCTTCGGCGGGACGAACGCCACGCTCGTCTTCCAGCGCTATAACGGATAACAACATGACTGGAATCATGCAGGGTAAGCGCGGCCTCATCATGGGCGTCGCCAACAACCACTCGATCGCCTGGGGGATTTCAAAGGCTCTCGCCGCTGAGGGCGCGGACCTCGCCTTCACCTATCAGGGTGATGCGCTCGGCAAGCGCGTCAGGCCGCTTGCCGCCGAAGTCGGCTCGGATTTCGTACTGCCGTGCGACGTCGAGGACATCGCTTCGGTCGACGCCGTGGTCGATGCGCTCGGCGAGCGCTGGGGCAAGCTCGATTTTATCGTCCACGCCATCGGCTTCTCCGACAAGAACGAGCTGAAGGGCCTCTACGCCGATACGACGCGGGAGAATTTCAGCCGCACCATGGTCATCTCCTGCTTCTCCTTCACCGAGATCGCCAAGCGCTGCGCTCCGCTGATGGAAGGCAGTGGCGCGATGCTGACCTTGACCTATAACGGATCGACGCGCGTCATTCCGAATTACAATGTCATGGGTGTCGCCAAGGCAGCGCTCGAGGCTTCGGTGCGTTATCTTGCCGCCGACTACGGCCCGCGCGGCATCCGCGTCAACGCGATTTCCGCTGGCCCGATCCGCACGCTTGCCGGCGCCGGTATCTCGGATGCGCGCGCCATCCTCTCTTGGAACCAGCGCAATGCACCGCTGCGCAAGACGGTCACCATCGATCAGGTCGGCAGCTCGGCGCTTTACCTGCTTTCCGACCTCTCCGCCGGCGTCACCGGCGAGATCCACTTCGTCGATGCCGGCTTCAACATCACCTCCATGCCGACGCTGGACACCCTGCGCAAGGCCGACGTCGAATAAACGCCGCTGATTGGAAATTCAAAGGCCGTGCGCATCCTCTGCGCACGGCCTTTTGTTTGGCGGATAAGAACGATCGGGGCGAAGCGGCCTTGAGCCTTATTTCTTCGCCCACAGCACCTTGAAACGTGCATTGCGGCAGGTTTCGCCGCTTTCCCTGAAGTTCGCGGCCAGAACCGGCTCATAGGGCAGGCCGCGGTTGGCGACGAGCATCAGCCGGCCGCCGCCGCGAAGGGCGGAGGCGGCGGCCTTGATCATCGCCTGGCCAAGCGACGGCTCGGCGGCATGTCCTTCATGGAAAGGCGGGTTCATGACGACGAGGTCGTATTTGTCCTTGACCGGCTCGCCCACCAGATCGTGCCAGAAGAAGCGCACCGGCGCGTCCGGGCAGTTCTCCGCCAGGTTGTCCCGCGCGGCCTCCAGGGCCGCGTGATTGGCCTCATAGAGGTCAAGGCGGGCCAGTCCGCGCGATCTCTGCGCCATCTCGACCGAGAGATAGCCCCATCCGGCGCCGAAGTCGGCGACATCGCCGCTGAAATCCTGCGGCAGGCGCGTGGCGAGCAGTTCCGATCCGGCATCGATCCGGTCATGCGAGAACATGCCGGCTGTCGCATGGAAGCGACCGTCGACGCGCACCGGCGCCTTCGCCAGTTTCGAGATGATGTCACCGGTATCGGCCGGCCGGCCGAACCAGAAGGCGACGCCGTGATATTTCGGCATGTGGTCAATGGCCAGGCCGAAACCTTCCATACGCTTGCGCAAGGGCTGGATGCCGTCCTCCTTGGCGCCGGCGACCACGATAAGCCCGCCGGCCCGCGTGCGGGCGATTGCGGCGGCGAGGCTGGCTTCGTTCTCGCCCTTGTGCTTGGTGCAGAGCACGAGTGCTGCGTCATAGTCCTCGCCGTCGATCTCAGGCGTCGCTTCGATCCGTTGCGCCAGCAGCTGGCGGTAGAGCGGCCGGAAGCCCTGGACGGCGCTGAGCGAGGCAGCAAAGCTTTCCGGCAGCTGAAAGCCAGCCTCGGCGCCGAGGAAGAGCACACGCTCGCCTTCGCCGGGCGCCGCGATTGTGCCGCTGGCAAAGGGATGGAACAGGGTCTTCAGCGTTTCGCGGCTCATCGATCTCGTCTCATTTAGAATAGAAAAAGGGCGCGGAAGATTCCCGCGCCCGGAATTGAAGCTGGCAGAGGCAGCTTATTCGGCCGCTTCTTCCTTCTTCTTCTCGTTCGGGATCTCCTGGCCGGTGGCCTGGTCGACCACCTTCATCGACAGGCGAACCTTGCCGCGTTCGTCGAAGCCGAGCAGCTTGACCCAGACCTTGTCGCCTTCCTTGACGACGTCAGTCGTTTTGGCGACGCGCTCGGAAGCGAGCTGCGAGATATGGACGAGGCCGTCGCGGGCGCCGAAAAAGTTGACGAAGGCGCCGAAGTCGGCGGTCTTGACGACAGTGCCTTCATAGATCTGGCCGATTTCAGGCTCGGCGACGATCGAATGGATCCACTTGCGGGCCGCTTCGATTTCCTTGCCGGAAGAGGAGGCGATCTTGACGGTGCCGTCGTCCTCGATGTTGATCTTCGCGCCGGTCTTTTCGACGATTTCGCGGATGACCTTGCCGCCGGAGCCGATGACTTCGCGGATCTTGTCGACCGGAATGTTCATGACTTCGATGCGCGGAGCGAATTCGCCGAGCTGGCCGCGGCTTTCGGTGATGGCCTTGGCCATTTCACCGAGGATATGGGCGCGGCCGCCCTTGGCCTGACCGAGAGCGACCTTCATGATCTCTTCGGTGATACCGGCGATCTTGATGTCCATCTGCAGCGAAGTGATGCCATCGGCCGTACCGGCAACCTTGAAGTCCATATCGCCGAGATGATCTTCGTCGCCGAGAATGTCGGAGAGGACGGCGAAACGATCGCCTTCGAGGATCAGGCCCATGGCGATACCGGCTACCGGCTTTGCGAGCGGGACACCTGCATCC
This sequence comes from Rhizobium etli CFN 42, assembly GCF_000092045.1. Taxonomy (NCBI): domain Bacteria; kingdom Pseudomonadati; phylum Pseudomonadota; class Alphaproteobacteria; order Hyphomicrobiales; family Rhizobiaceae; genus Rhizobium; species Rhizobium etli. The sequence continues at coordinate 120,476 of NC_007761.1, forward strand.
ATCAGCGCCAGCGACGTGCCGCAGACGGTTGCCATCGAGGACGAGCCGTTGGATTCGGTGATCTCGGAAACGACGCGCAGCGTGTAGGGGAACTGCTCAGCCGACGGCAGCATCGGACGGATCGCACGCCAAGCGAGCTTGCCGTGGCCGATCTCGCGGCGACCCGGGGAGCCCATGCGGCCGGTCTCACCAACCGAGAAGGGAGGGAAGTTGTAATGGAGCAGGAAGCGTTCCTTGTACATGCCGGTCAGACTGTCGACATACTGCTCGTCTTCGCCGGTGCCGAGCGTGGCAACCACGATCGCCTGCGTTTCGCCGCGCGTGAAGAGCGCCGAACCGTGCGTGCGCGGCAGAAGGCCGACTTCCGAAACGATCGGACGAACGGTTTCAAGGTCGCGGCCGTCGATGCGGCTCTTGGTGTCGAGGATGTTCCAGCGGACGATCTTGGCCTGAAGGTGCTTGAAGATCGCGCCGACTTCTTCGGCCGTATACTTGGCTTCGCCTTCCTCGGGAAGGAAGTGAGCCTTGACCTTTGCCTTGACGGCGTCGACCGCGGCGTAGCGGTCGGCCTTCTGGGTGATCTTGTAGGCTTCGCGGAGTTCGGCTTCGAAATGCTTCAGCATCTCACCTTCGAGCTCGGAATAGTCTTCCGGCTGGAAGTCGCGCGGCTCCTTGGCGGCGACTTCGGCGAGCTTGATGATCGCGTCGAGCACAGGCTGGAAGCCCTTGTGGCCGAACATGACAGCGCCGAGCATGACGTCTTCGGGCAGTTCCTTGGCTTCGGACTCGACCATCAGCACGGCGTCGTAGGTGCCGGCGACGACGAGGTCGAGGCTCGACTCATCCATCTCGTCAAGATGCGGGTTGAGAACATATTCGCCATTGATGTAGCCGACGCGTGCGCCGCCGACCGGGCCCATGAAGGGAACGCCGGAAAGCGTCAGCGCCGCCGAAGAGGCGATCATGGACAGGATGTCGGGATTGTTTTCAAGGTCGTGCTGGACGACGGTGACGACGACCTGCGTGTCGTTCTTGTAGCCTTCCGGGAAGAGCGGGCGGATCGGGCGGTCGATCAGGCGGGAAACGAGGGTCTCGTTTTCGCTCGGGCGGCCCTCTCGCTTGAAATAGCCGCCGGGGATCTTGCCGGCCGCGTAGGTCTTTTCCTGGTAGTTGACGGTCAGCGGAAAGAAGTCCTGACCGGGCTTCGGCGCCTTGGCCGAGACGACGGTGGCGAGAACAACGGTCTCACCATAAGTGGCGAGAACCGCGCCGTCGGCCTGACGGGCGATCTTGCCGGTTTCGAGCTTCAGCGGGCGGCCGGCCCACTCGATTTCCACTGTGTGTGTATCAAACATATCTTGTCCTTCAATGCGGGAGCACGCGCCATCGCCGATATCAGGGCGCAGCGCACAGTCGACCGCAATCAATGTGACGTATCACGGGCAAGACAACGGGAGGCTTTTCATCGGCAGTTTCCCGAACTTGAGAGTTCCTGAGAAACTTGGGCCAAAGCCTTGGAGAACTTTGGCCGAAAGCATCCGGCAATCCTGCCCCATGACAGGTCAGCGGTTGGTTTGGCAGAACCGGCCCATCCGGGTCTGCCGGTCGTTCCACCGCTTGAGATAGGGCGCGGCCGGAACATTTCATCGGAACATCGTCCCGAAACAGATCCGGCGGACGCTTAAAAGCGCCCGCCGGACAATCTTAGCGGCGGATACCCAGGCTGTTGATCAGCTTGGAATAGCGGCCTTCATCCTTCTTCTTGAGATAATCAAGAAGCGAGCGGCGGCTCGAAACCATCGTCAGCAGGCCACGTCGGGAATGGTTATCCTTCTTGTGGTCCTTGAAGTGTTCGGTCAGGTTATTGATGCGCTCGGTCAGGATCGCGACCTGAACTTCCGGCGAACCGGTGTCGCCTTCGGCGGTTGCGTATTCCTTGATCAGCGCAGCCTTGCGCTCAGCAGTGATCGACATCGGATGGTCCTTTCTATGAGAGGAGAAGAAGTCGCCAAAAGCCGGGATGCCGTCCAGCTTTGGCCGCGAATGCAATCGGGCGCACCCGATGCTGGCGCTGCCTATAAACCAAATAAGCAGCGATGGAAAGAGGGAGCGCCGCAGCAGTGTTCAGCGGCCGGTCATGGCGCCCCGGATCATCGCATTATAGCCTGCAGGATCCTGCAGCATGGCGAAATGGCTGGCGTCTTTAAGGATGACGAGCTTTGCCCCCGGAATTTTATTCGCCATCATCTCCGTATGATCGAGCTTGACGGCCTCATCATGATCACCGATGGCAAGCGTGACCGGCAGCGTGATCTTGCCAAGCTCCGTCGCCGTCCAGTTCGGCTGCGTCGCCCACATCTGCGAAATCTGGTTGACGAAGGCCTCGTATTCGTTGGGTGTCGGCGACAGCTTCCGGTATTGTTCTCCGGCGACGGTGATGTAGTCGTTGAAGGTCTTGCTGCTCAAGACGTCGGGCTTGACCCCGTCGGTGGTGACATTGGCCGCCTGGGCAATGACCCGCGTCAGCTTTTCCGGATATCTCATCGCCATGTCGATGCCGATGATGCCGCCGTCCGACCATCCGACGAGCGTCACCTTGTCGATCTTCAGAAAATCGAGAAGGGCGACATAGTCCGATGTCATCAGATCGTAACCGAAGGGCTGCTGGCTGCGGGTCGAGCGTCCGTGACCCCGGCTGTCGGCAACGATGACCAGATGATCCCTGGCGAATTCGGCGATCTGGTGACCCCAGACGCCGGTATTGCCGAGTCCGCCATGGATGAAGAGGATCGGATCGCCTTCACCATATTCTGCATAATACATCTTGATGTCGTCCACATCGGCCATGCCGCTCACCCTCGGCGCCGGCATGGCAGGAAAGGCCGGAAGCTCGGCCCAGCGCTCGGCGGATCGAGCGCCGGCGGCAGTCAGGAACAGCGAAAAGAACGTCAGCATTCCAATTGCGATTGCGCGCATAATTGTCCTCTCAGGCCGCTATGGTCCGAAAGGAAGATATCGCATCGCCATCTCATGACAATCGTCAGCTGTGCAGACTTAGGCGAAAACCCGCTTTGGGCGAAATTCGCCCTGGCCGATCTCACCGATCGCGATCAGCCGGCCACGGGCCGTCGCATAGGCTTCGCTTTCGGCAATCGGCGCATCGCGGCCGCGCACCAGGATCGGATTGCCCATCTTCAGCCGGTGCGCCTGGTCGTCGTTGATGACGAGGTGAGGCAGCGCCGAAAGCGCTTCGCACGTGTCGATCAGCAATGCGTCGAGGGCGGCGAGCCGCTCGTCCATGTCTTCGATCGCTTCGAGCGCCACCAGGTTCGCAAGCGGCACCATGGCGTCTTCCGAAAAGGGCGCGACGAAGGTGCGCCGCAGGCCTGATATATGGCCGTAGCAGCCGAGCTCGCGGCCGAAATCGCGGGCGAGCGCCCGGACATAAGTGCCCTTGCCGCATTCCACTTCGAAATGCGCGGTATTGGCATCCCGGCAGCCAAGCAGAGTCAGTCGGAATATCTCGACTTCGCGTGAAGGAATCTCGACGGCTTCCCCGTCGCGCGCCAGATCATAGGCGCGTTCACCCGCGATCTTGATGGCAGAAAATTGCGGCGGCACCTGGCTGATCGTGCCGATGTAGCGGGGCAGGATATCGCGGATCTGCTGCTCGGTGGGGCGCCTTTCCGAGCTCTGCGTCACATCGCCTTCGAGATCGTCGGTGGCGCGCTCCTCGCCCCAGCTGACGGTGAACTCATAGATTTTCCGGCCGTCCATCACATAGGGAACGGTCTTGGTAGCATCGCCGAGCGCGATCGGCAGCATGCCGGAGGCGAGCGGGTCAAGCGTCCCGGCATGGCCGGCCTTCTGCGCCTTGTAGAGCCATTTGAGCTTGGAAACGGCTTCCGTCGAGCCGAAATCCATCGGCTTGTCGAGGATCAGCCAGCCGGAAATCGGCCGGCCCTTGGGTTTGCGTGGTTTGGACATCAGTCTCTTCTGTTATTTTTCGTCGCTATCGCTATCGCTGTCGAGGTCGCGGCTCACTTCGGGCGAGCGCAAAAGCTCGTCGATCTTCTTGTAATTGTCGAAGCTGGTATCGTCGCGGAAGCGCACCTCCGGCATATATTTCATCTGCCGAAGCTGCGGCCCGAGGCGACCGCGGATGAACTTCGCATGGCGGTTCAACGCCTCGATGACGATGCTGTGGTCGGAAACGCCGAGCGGCGTGACATAAGCCGTGGCGATCTTGAGATCTGGCGACATGCGCACTTCGGAGATCGAAATGACGGTTGCCTCGATGATGTCGTCACGCACTTCGCCGCGCTGCAGCACCTGGGTGATCGCGGCGCGGACCTGTTCGCCAACGCGCAGCATGCGCTGCGAAGGCGCGGAGGATGTTGGTCTGGTCATTGTTATCTCTGTTTGCCGATGCGGCTGGGAATCGAACCCGTCAAAGGAGAGCGTCCATGACTCTTTTGGCCGAAAAGGTCAAGCCGGCAGGTGGAAAAGCCACCCGCCGGAGAGCGGATGGCTTTCGTCAAGCTGCTGTAACGCCGAGGATCAGAGCGTGCGCGTAATGTGTTCGACGCGGAAGCACTCGATGACGTCGCCGACGCGCATATCCTCGTAGTTTTCGAAGGCCATGCCGCATTCCTGACCCATCGGCACTTCGGAGACTTCGTCCTTGAAGCGCTTGAGGGTCTTGAGCTTGCCTTCGTGAACGACGACGTCGTTGCGGATGAGGCGAACGCCCGCTCCACGCTCGACCTTCCCTTCGACAACGCGGCAACCGGCGACCTTGCCGACCTTGGTGATGTTGAACACCTCCAGGATTTCGGCATTGCCGATGAAGGTCTCGCGCCGTTCCGGCGACAGCAGGCCCGACATCGCTGCCTTCACATCATCCACGAGATCGTAGATGATGTTGTAGTAGCGGATCTCGATGCCCTGGCGTTCGGCGAACTGGCGTGCCTGCGCATTGGCGCGAACGTTGAAGCCGATGATGGCCGCGTTCGAAGCTTCGGCGAGCGAAATATCCGACTCGGTGATGCCGCCTGCGCCCAAATGGACGATGCGGGCACGGACCTCGTCGGTGCCGAGCTTTTCCAGCGCGCCGGCAATCGCTTCGATCGAACCCTGCACGTCACCCTTGATGACAAGCGGGAACTCCTTGATGCCGGTGCTCTGCATCTGCGTCATCATTTGTTCCAGCGAACCGCGCTGTCCCGACTGGCGGGCAGCCGCCTTGTCGCGGGCAAGACGCTGACGGTATTCGGAGATTTCGCGGGCGCGGCTTTCGCTCTCGACGACGGCGAACTTGTCGCCCGCCTGCGGCGTTCCGGAAAGACCGAGCACTTCGACGGGCATCGCCGGCGGTGCTTCCTTCATATGCTCGCCCTTGTCGTTGACGAGGGCGCGCACACGGCCCCAGACGTCGCCTGCAACGATGATCTGGCCCGGCTTCAGCGTACCGTTCTGAACGAGAACCGTGGCAACCGCGCCGCGGCCGCGGTCGAGTTGGGCTTCGATGACGGTACCTTCCGCGGTACGGTTCGGATTGGCCTTGAGGTCAAGGATTTCCGCTTGCAGCAGAACGGCTTCGAGCAGCTTGTCGAGGTTTTTGCCTGTTTTGGCCGACACTTCGACATCAAGCGTTTCACCACCCATCGATTCGACGAAGACTTCGTGCTGCAGAAGCTGGTTGCGCACCTTCTGCGGATCGGCTTCGTGCTTGTCGATCTTGTTGATCGCAACAATGATCGGAACACCGGCTGCCTTGGCGTGATTGATCGATTCGATCGTCTGCGGCATGACGCTGTCGTCAGCTGCCACGACGAGGATCGCGATGTCGGTCGCCTGCGCACCGCGGGCACGCATCGCCGTGAAGGCAGCGTGGCCGGGGGTGTCGATGAAGGTGATCTTCTGGCCGTTCTGCTCCACCTGATAGGCGCCGATATGCTGGGTAATGCCACCGGCTTCTCCGGCGACCACGTTGGCGTGGCGGATGGCGTCGAGCAGCGATGTCTTGCCGTGGTCGACATGGCCCATGATGGTGACGACGGGCGGACGCGAAACGCGGTCGCCTTCGACGTCGGCAATGTTGAAGATGCCGAGTTCGACGTCGGATTCAGAGACACGCTTGACCGTATGGCCGAATTCGCCGGCAATGAGTTCGGCGAGGTCGGCGTCGATGACGTCTCCCGGCTTCATCATCTGGCCTTCCTTCATCAGGTACTTGATGACGTCGACGGCGCGTTCGGACATGCGCTGCGACAATTCCTGAATGGTGATGGTCTCCGGCAGGACGACTTCGCGGGAAATCTTCTCGCGAGTCTCCTGCACCTGGCTGCGGCGGAACTTCTCCTGCCGACGGCGCATCGCCGACAGCGAGCGGCTGCGGCCGGCGTCCTCGCCGTCCACATCGGCAGTGGTGATCGTCAGCTTGCCGCGGCGGCGCTCCTCATCCGTTTTCGGACGGGTCGTCACCGGCTTTGCGGGTTCGGGGCGAACGACGCGGCCGCGCGCCGGACCTCCGCGCGAAGCGCCACGATCGTCATCGTCGCCGTCATTGCGACGGCCGCGCACGGCAGCCGGCGCGCCGGGCGCCGGGCGAGCGGCGGCTCCGTCGGCATCGGGCCGGCGTGCTGCCGGCGCGGGTGCTGCCGGGCGCGGGCTCGTATTCGGGCGAGCCTCGGCCGTGACGGGAGCCGGCGCCGGCGCAGTGACAGCCGGTTCAGCGGCAGCAGCGGCGGCCGCTTCGGCCTGCCTGGCTGCCTCTTCGACGGCTCTGCGTGCGGCTTCCTCCGCCTCGGCTGCCTTGCGGACAGCCTCTTCGGCGGCGCGGCGCTTTTCTTCCTCGGCGCGGCGGATCGCATCTTGGGCGTCACGCGCCTGGGATTCGGCGAGCGCACGGCGGCGCGCATCCATTTCCTCAGGCGACAGATGGTTCAGCACCACAGGGCGCGGGCGATCGTTCGCTCGCGGCGGTTGGTAGGATTGCTGCGGACGCTGGTTGGCTTGGCCGCCCGGCTGGTGAATCCGCGGCGCCGGCGTCGACTGCTGCGGACGCGCCTGAGCAGGTGCTGGCGCTGGTTCGGCTGCGCGAACCGGGGCTGCGGGGGTCGCAGGCGTGATCGGCTTTTCGTCTTCCGGGCGCATCGGGCGCCGCTTGCGGGTCTCGACCACGACCGCCTTGGTGCGACCCCGACCCATATCCTGGCGAACGGTACCCTGGCTCATCCCCGATGGTTTCAGGGTGAGCGTCTTCTTGCCCGTTACGCTGAGTGTCTTGTCGTCGTTACTATCGGTCATTCGTTCCCGTTCCTTCGGACAGGGAGCGATGACTAGATCAGACCCTGTCGTTCAAATACTGTCGATCAATGAGAATGAGACCGGCCGATGCCGGTGACCGCCTCATTGTTTTTGCCGGCCAGCGCCGCCCGCTGCCCGGGACTGACCGCCAATACGGTACTGTTCGAGCATCTTTGCGCGCTTCACTACACCCTCACCCGCCTGCCCTGCAAGCACTGCAGCATGGATAAAAGCATTCTGGCCCATCAGGCCTTCCATTTCGCTCTCCGAGAAGAAACGGTAGGAAGGTATCTCCTCCTCGGTCTCCATTCCGAGGTGCCAGGCCTTGCGGGCCTGGTCGATTTTTCGCACTCCGTCATCCGCTGCGTCAGTCGCGTGGAACACCGCAAGGGCTGCTCCACTTCTGACCGCTGCATCCACTTTCGAGGCGCCGCTGACGAACTGGCCGGCTTTCCGCGCCATGTTCATCATCTGCATCACTTGCGCCGCCAGCAGCCGGTCGACGCTTGCGCCGAGATCGTCCGCAGCCTTCACGTCCGCTTTCAACGCCCGGGCGAACAGCTTCTTCGCCACCGCTCTGTCGACCAGCGACCGGTCGGCTTTCACCCAGCAGCCGCGTCCCGGAAGCTCGCGCTTCAGGTCGGCGACGACGGTTCCGTCGGGAGCCGCAACGAAGCGGATCAGCTCTTCCGGCGATCCGCTTTCGCGCGTCACGATGCACATGCGTCCGTTCACGTCATACCCTGCAAGATCGTCGTCCTCGGGAAGAGCGTTCGGCTCATGCGCGGTCATCATGCTTCCTGTTCGGCTTCGGTGACCTCTTCTTCGGTCCCCTTCGCCAGGTCCTCTTCTGTAATCCAGCCTGCTGCAAGGCGGGCCTGGACGATCATCTGTTCAGCCTCGACACGCGAGAGGTCGAACTTCGAGAACAGGCCTTCGAACTTCTTCGTTTCGCCGTTCTTGCGTTCCGTCCAGCCGACGAGATCGTCGGCAGCGCAACCGGCGAAGTCCTCGATCGTCTTGATGCCGTCCTCGCCGAGCGCCACCATCATCTGGGCGGTCATGCCGTCGATCTGGCGCAACTCGTCCTTAACGCCGAGCGCCTTGCGCTTCTCGTCCATCTCGGCTTCGAGCTTCTCCAGATATTCACGGGCGCGGGTCTGGATTTCCTGCGCGGTATCTTCGTCGAAACCGTCGATCGAGGCGATTTCGTCGAGATCGACATAGGCAAGTTCCTCGACGGCGGCAAAACCTTCCGATGCCAGAACCTGGCCGACCATTTCGTCGACGTCGAGCGAATCCATGAACAGGTTGGTACGCTCGTTGAATTCCTTCTGACGGCGTTCCGATTCCTCGGCCTCCGTCATGATATCGATATCCCAGCCGGTCAGCTGCGAGGCGAGGCGGACGTTCTGACCGCGGCGGCCGATCGCAAGCGACAGCTGCTCGTCCGGAACGACGACTTCGATGCGCTCGGCGTCCTCGTCGAGAACGACCTTGGCGACTTCTGCCGGCTGCAGGGCGTTGACGACGAAGGTCGCCGGATCCTGGCTCCAGGGAATGATGTCGATCTTCTCGCCCTGGAGTTCGCCGACGACGGCCTGGACGCGCGAGCCGCGCATACCGACGCAGGCGCCGACTGGATCGATCGACGAGTCGTTCGAGATCACCGCGATCTTGGCGCGCGAACCCGGATCACGGGCGACCGACTTCACCTGGATGATGCCGTCGTAGATCTCCGGCACTTCCATGGTGAAAAGCTTCACCATGAACTGCGGATGCGTGCGCGACAGGAAGATCTGCGGACCGCGCTGCTCGCGACGGACGTCATAAACATAGGCGCGGACGCGATCGCCATAGCGCACGTTCTCGCGCGGGATCATTTCGTCGCGGCGGATGATGCCTTCACCGCGGCCGAGATCGACGATGACATTGCCGTATTCGACGCGCTTGACGGTGCCGTTGACGATTTCGCCGACGCGATCCTTGAATTCGTCGAACTGGCGGTCGCGCTCGGCTTCACGCACCTTCTGTACGATCACCTGCTTGGCGGACTGTGCGGCGATGCGGCCGAAATCCATCGGCGGCAGCGGATCGGCGATGAAATCGCCAAGGGCTGCGTCCGGGTTGCGGTCGCGGGCGAGTTCCAGCGGGATCTGTGTCGAATAATCCTCGGCTTTGTCGACCACTTCAAGCAGACGCTGCAGACGGATTTCGCCGGTCTTCGGATTGATGTCGGCCCGGATGTTGGATTCGGTACCATAACGGGAGCGCGCCGCTTTCTGGATGGCATCGGCCATTGCGGCAAGCACGATCTCCCGGTCGATGACTTTTTCGCGCGCCACTGCATCTGCGATCTGCAGAAGTTCGAGCCGGTTCGCACTGACTGCCATTGTCTTGTTTCTCCGTCTTTACTCCAGGGTTCCCGTCCCTGGGAGCGGTCTGTTGATCGGTTATTCCTGGTCGTCTGCTTCGTTCTGGTTCGCGGCCTGCGCTTTCGCCAGCTTGTCGGCGCGCAGCGCATCGCGGATCAGATCGTCGGTCAAAATGAGCTTCGCATCGCTAAGCGCCGTGAAGGGAATGATGACCTTCTGCTCTTCCCCATAGGCGACCTGGTCACGCTCGAGCGTGAATCCATCGGCGTCTGCTTCCACGATCTTGCCGCGGAAGCGTTTGCGGTTGCCGATCATGATCGACGTTTCGCACTTTACAAGGTGGCCTTGCCAGCGGACGAAATCGGATTTCCGCACCATCGGACGGTCGATGCCGGGCGAAGACACCTCGAGATGATACTCTTTATCGATCGGATCTTCCACATCGAGGACAGGAGAAATCGCCATCGAGACTTCTTCGCAGTCCTGGACCGTCATGGTGCCGTCATTGCGCTCGGCCATCACTTGCATCGTCGCGCCGTTCTGGTTCAGCATGCGCACGCGGATCAGCCGGAAACCCATGCCGACGAGAACGGGTTCGATGATATCGGCAAGACGCTGGTCAAGCCCGGTCTCGGTAATCAGCCGCGGCTCAAGTTCATTGTCTGCGTTTGTCATGTCCGACAAGCGGCGCTCCTCGCAATTTCAAGCTGTTCAGGCGATCGAGCTAATAAAAAAGAGCGGGTCCTTGCGGCCCACTCTTCATCAAGCGATCAAGAATTTGAGAGCCATATAGTCGGGTTTTTCCGAAATTGCAAGGTCTGAGACCGATTCCGCCAATTCATGCCCGGAGAGGGGAATGGACCTATGGCCAGCGATCGTCTTCCGCATATATTGCCGTTGGCGCACAATAACAAAAGCGGGAGACATCGTGGGCTATACCTCGTCGACACTGGCGCCCTTGCGGCACGATACCTACCGCACCATCTGGTTCGCCAGCCTTTCGTCCAATTTCGGCGGCCTGATCCAGGCGGTGGGTGCCGCCTGGATGATGACGACGATCACCGCCTCGGAGGACATGGTCGCACTGGTGCAGACCTCGACGGCGCTGCCGATCATGCTGTTTTCGCTGATATCGGGGGCGCTGGCGGATAATTTTGATCGCCGCCGGGTCATGCTGACGGCGCAGTGCATGATGCTGACGGTTTCGGCATTGCTGACGGCCACCGCCCTTCTCGGTTGGGTAACGCCCTGGCTGCTGCTCTTCTTCACCTTCCTGATCGGCTGCGGCACTGCGCTCAACAATCCCTCCTGGCAGGCCTCCGTCGGCGATATGGTGCCGCGCGCCGATCTGCCCGGTGCGGTCACGCTGAACAGCATGGGGTTCAACATCACCCGGAGCGTCGGCCCGGCGATCGGCGGCGTCATCGTGGCGGCAGCGGGTGCTGCCGCGGCTTTTGCGGTGAACACAGCAAGCTACCTCGCCTTGATCTATGCCCTGCTGCGCTGGCGTCCGAGCACGCCGGCCTCCACTTTGCCGCGCGAGGCGCTCGGCAGCGCCATCTTCGCCGGCCTGCGTTATGTCTCGATGTCGCCCAATCTCGAAAAGGTCCTCGTCCGAGGACTGCTGTTCGGAACCGGCGCGAGCTCGATTCTGGCGCTACTGCCGGTCGTCGCGCTCGACCTCGTTGCCGGCGGTCCGCTGACCTATGGCTTCATGCTCGGCGCCTTCGGCATCGGCGCGATCGGTGGTGCGGTGCTGAGTGCGAGAATTCGCCAGGTGCTGTCCAGCGAGACGATCATTCGCCTGGCCTTTGCCGGCTTTGCACTGAGCGCCGTCATCGCCGCCGTCAGTCCGAGCGCCATTCTCACCTCCGCCGGGCTGCTCGTCTCCGGCGCCTGCTGGGTCTCGGCACTGTCGCTTTTCAACACCATCGTCCAGCTGTCGACGCCGCGCTGGGTGGTCGGCCGCGCGCTGTCGCTCTATCAGACCGTCACCTTCGGCGGCATCGCCGGCGGCAGCTGGCTCTGGGGTGTTGCCGCCGATCGCTATGGGGTCGCCAATGCGCTGCTGATGTCATCAGCCGTCATGCTGCTCGGCATTGCGATCGGCCTGCGCTTTTCCATGCCCGCCTTCGCTTCGCTCAATCTTGATCCCTTGAACCGCTTCACCGCGCCGGCCTTGAGCCTCGACATTACGCCGCGCAGCGGCCCCATCGTCATCCAGGTCGATTACGAGATCGCGGACGACGACCTGGCGGAATTCATGGCGCTGATGGGCGAGCGCCGCCGCATCCGCATCCGCGACGGCGCCCGCAACTGGGCGCTGATGCGCGATCTCGAAAATCCAGGGCTGTGGACGGAAACCTACCATACGCCGACCTGGGTCGAATATATAAGACACAACCAGCGGCGCACGCAGGCCGATGCCGAAAACATCGACCGGCTGCGCGCGCTCCATCGCGGCGAAGGCCCGCCCCATGTCCACCGCATGATCGAGCGCCAGGCCATTCCGCCAGGCGACGATGTCTTCCATAAGGCGCCGATCGATCTGCATCATTGAGAGCAGCCATGTACAGTTTCAGGCTCGCCCGCCTATCCAATCTCGCCGCCATCGTCCGGCTTCTCGCTGATGACGATCTCGGCGCCGCCAGGGAAATCGTCTCCGATCCCGTCGACGCGCGTTATCTCTCGGCCTTCGCGGCGATCGAGGCGGATGCCAACCAGCTGCTGGCTGTCGCAACCGACGCCTCCGACCAGGTCGTCGGTTGCCTTCAGCTGAGCTTTCTTCCCGGCCTCTCCCGGATGGGCATGTGGCGCGGGCAGATCGAAAGCGTGCGTATCGCAAGAGAATTTCGCGGAGCGGGCCTCGGCGCGCAATTCATCGAATGGGCGGTCGCCCAATGCGTCGAACGCGGCTGCGGCCTCGTGCAGCTGACATCGGACAAGATGCGGAAAGACTCGATAAGCTTCTACGAGAAGCTCGGTTTCGTCGCCAGCCATGAAGGACTGAAGCGCAAGCTCTGAAGCCGGCTATTTCAGCTTGCCCTTCATGCTGGCTTCGGGAAAGCATGTCGGCTTCATGCCGTTCTTCGCCTGCCACTGGCCGATCGAGCGCCGCGTCTTGTAGCCGGGCAATCCGTCAGAACCGCCGACGTCATAGCCCTGGCGCTCCAGCGCCTTTTGCATGGCGGCGACATCCGAACGCAGCATCTTGCCGACATCGCCCCATTGGCCCTCGAAGGCGCCGCCATTCGAGGCGATCCGGTCGGCGAGATTGCCGATATAGAGCGCGTAGAGGTCGGAGTTGTTATACTCCTTGATGACGTAGAAATTCGGCGTGACGATGAATTCCGGGCCGTGGCGGCCGGCCGGCACCAGCATCATTCCCTGAGCCTTCATCTCACCTGAGGGAAAGGTCTTGCCGGAGATGCGCTCGATGCCGAGCGAGGCCCATTGCGAAAGCGGCTTTGCCAGATCCGGTCCCTCCTGTGCGCAGGAGACCGCTTGAGGTATCGACACCTCGAAGCCCCAGTCGCGATCGCGCTGCCAGCCCTTCTTGACCAGATAGTTGGCGATTGAGGCGAGCGTATCCGGCACCGAGGCCCAGATGTTGCGATGGCCGTCGCCGTCGAAATCCACCGCATATTTCAGATAACTTGTCGGCATGAATTGCGGCTGGCCGAGCGCACCGGCCCATGAACTCCTGAAATCGGCAGGCGTGACGTCGCCGCCGTCGAGAATATGCAATGCCGCCACGAGCTCGGTGCGGAACATCTCCTTGCGCGTCGACATGAAGGCCTTGGTCGCCAGTACTTCGATGGCCGATTCCGGGATCTTCGCGGCCCCGAAGCCTGTCTCGCGGCCCCAGATGGCAAGCACGATCGACCCTGGCACACCATAGGTCTTCTCGATCCGCTTCAGCGTCGAGCTATATTGTGCGGCAAAGCCGCGCCCTGTCGCGGCGAGCTTCTTCAGCCGGTCCTCGTTGAAATAGGGACCGGGCGAGGAAAATTCCGCCTGCGTCTGCTTCTGCTCCTTCGGCGGCGGGAAACCGGGCGGGGCGAGATCGGGCAGGTTCCAGTTCAGCGTGATGCCTGAGAAAGCGGCCTTGAATGTCCTCTCGGAGACACCGCCCGCCTTTGCTTCGGGCCAGAGGTCCTTCTGCACCCAGCTTTCGAACTGCGCCTCGACATCAGCTTTCGATGGGGCCGCGTATGAGGGGAGGGGCAGGAGTGCCGCCGTTATGGCGAGCGCGAATATTCGCCGCATATACAAACCCCTCATATCACCGTCCGCGCCCGAAGGGCCGCCGCCAGTGTACCCTCATCGAGATAGTCGAGCTCGCCGCCGACCGGCACGCCATGCGCCAGCCGCGTGATCTTCACATCGAGCCCCTGCAACTGATCGGTGATGTAATGCGCCGTTGTCTGCCCCTCGACGGTGGCGTTGACGGCGATGATCAGTTCGCGGATTCCGCCCTCGCCGACCCGGTCGATCAGCCCGCGAATGTTGAGGTCATCAGGCCCGATCCCGTCGAGTGGCGACAGCGTGCCGCCGAGCACGTGATAGGCGGCGTTCATCGCGCCCGCCCGCTCCAACGCCCAGAGGTCCGACACGTCTTCGACGACGATGATGACGGATTGATCACGCTGCGTGTCGGTGCAGACGGTGCAGGGGTCGACCGTATCGACATTGCCGCAGCGCGAGCAGATCTTCACCTTGTCATAGGCTTCGCCCATCGCGTTCGACAGCGGTCCGAGCAACTGGTCCTTCTTCTTGATCAGATGCAGCGCCGCCCGGCGGGCCGAGCGCGGCCCGAGGCCCGGCACCTTCGCCAGAAGCTGAATGAGTTTTTCGATTTCGGGGCCGGTGACTCGTTTTGCCATGCGCCGTTCTTAACTGATATGGAACGAAAACGGAATCGCGGAAGGTTCGGCCGTCCCATGAAAATCCTGGCGCTTTGTATCGGCAATCCGGAAAGGCTGGCTGGCAAGAGCTACAAGACCGGCATCTTCAAACATGCCGCCAACGGCGCGGTGATGATCGATGCCGAGGGTCTGGTCGGCGATGCCATCTGCAACCGCAAGCACCATGGCGGCGTCGATCAGGCGGTTTATATCGAGGGGTCGCTGACGCTCGACTGGTGGGCGCAGCAACTCGGCCGCCCGTACGAGCCCGGCACCTTCGGCGAAAACATAGTGATATCGGATCTCGACAATCGCGACGTTGCCGTCGGCGACCGGTTCATATCAGGCGATCTCATCCTCGAAGTCACATCGTGCCGCATCCCCTGCGCCACCTTCGCCGCCAGGATGATCGACCCGAAATTCGTCAAACGCTACACCGTGGCCGCTCGCCCCGGCATCTATTGCCGCGTCATCAACGCCGGTGTGGCCGAGGCCGGAATGCCGGTGGAGCATCAACTGTTTGTTGGAGAGAAAGTCTCGATGCCGGAACTGATGAGAACCTTCGGCCGGCGGCTTTCAGAACCGGACCGCGCGCGATATCTCGCTGCTCCTATCCACTACAAGCTGCGGGCAATGCTGGAAACTCAGAAATAAGAGCGGTTTCTACGCGCACATCACAGCCGTATTGCCACCGTGCCGGCGTGGTTGCACCAGTTATTTCGAGCACGGAACCCGCCTGACGAAAGGCGGTAGCGGGAACATACATTGTGTTCATTCTCGTTTAGCAACGCCTTTCGTTCAACATGAATATTCATGTGCTTGCCGCACGCCATTGCGCCGAGAATTGCTTTAAAACAAAGAGATAGAGTCATCTCCGAAATTCGAAGAAAGCAGATATGCTTGAGCAGACCGAACCCCCTACTCTCAGAACGGCAGCTTGAAGCCGGGCGGGATCGGCAGGCCGGCGGTGAGCGCCTTGGTCTTTTCGGCGGCGAGTGCCTCGGCCTTGTCCTTGGCGTCCTTGTGGGCGGCGACGATCAGGTCCTCGAGGATCTCGACATCGTCTTCCTTGAATAGCGATGGGTCGATCTTCAGGCTCTTCAGCTCGCCCTTGCCCGAGATGACGACGGTGACGAGGCCGCCGCCGGCCTTGCCTTCGGCCGTGAGCTCGGCGATTTCCGCCTGCATCTGCTCCATCTTGGCCTGCATTTCCTTGACTTTGCCCATCATGCCCATGATGTCGCGCATCGTCTCGCTCCTTGTTGCGATTTCAGAATTCTATGTCGTCGCCGGGCAGGATGTCGCCTTCTTCGGATTCGGCGGCGGCCGGCGGTTTGACCTCGCCTTCTTCTTCCGGTTCGGGTGCCCGCACGCGCACGTCGATGATTTTAGCGCCGGGAAAATGCGCCAGGATCGCCGCCACGTCAGGGTCCTGGCGGGCATCGATGACATGCTGTTCCCGGGTCCTGGCTTCCGCCTCCACCAGTGTCGGCTGGCCCTCGTCGCGGCTGAGGCTGACGATCCAGTGAATGCCGGTCCATTCTTTCAGCTTGACGGCAAGTTCGTTGAGCAGCGTCGTCGGCGCGCCTTCGGTGAGGCTGACGTCAAGCCGGCCGGGCTCGATGCGCACCGGGCGCACGAAATTGCGCACCATCGCCTTCAGCTTCGCATCGCGCTTCTCGGTGGCGAGGTTGACGATATCGCCGACCGAATTGACCTTGACGAGCGGCTTCGGCGCTTCTGCCGGTTTCGCTTCGATCCGCCCGACGGGCGTGGTCTCAGGCTGGCTGCTCGGCACGGCGCGCAGCATCGCCACCGGCACCGAAGGCTGCGGCTTGCTGGGCGCGATGTCCGGCGCGCGTGCCGCGACACTGCTTTGATAGGGCACTCGCGTGCCGCCGCCACCACCGCCGGAAGGCGCGGAGGAAGGGCGCGAGCCGCCATTGTCGCCGGAAAATTCGGCAAGCCGCCGCGCCGCATCCTCGGGCGCCGGCAGATGCGCCGCATGCGCAAGGCGGATCAGCACCATTTCGGCAGCACCCGCCGTCCGCGACGAGCCTTCGGTTTCCGGAATGCCCTTCAGCAGCATCTGCCAGATGCGCGACAGCGTCGTCACCGCAATGCTCTTGGCGAATTCCGCCGCCTTGGTGCGCTCGATCTCGCTCAGAGAAGGGTCGTTTGCCGCATCCGGCACATATTTCAGTCGCGTCACCAGATGGGTGAAATCGGCAAGATCGGTGAGCACGACCACCGGATTGGCGCCGGCCTCGTACTGGCTCTGGAACTCGCCGAGTGCACCGGCCACATCGCCTTTGACGATATGCTGAAAGAGATCGACGATCCGGGCGCGGTCGGCAAGGCCGAGCATGCCGCGCACCGCTTCCGCCTGCACGGCGCCTGCGCCATGGGCGATCGCCTGGTCGAGCAGCGACAGGCCGTCGCGGGCAGAGCCTTCGGCGGCGCGTGCGATCATCGCCAGCGCGTCCGGTTCCGCCTCGATGCCCTCCTTGGCCGCGATTGTCGTGAACAGCCCGACGAGATCCGACGCGCTGATGCGGCGCAGGTCGAAGCGCTGGCAGCGCGACAGCACGGTGATCGGGACCTTGCGGATTTCGGTGGTGGCGAAGATGAACTTCACATGCTCCGGCGGCTCTTCCAGGGTCTTCAACAGACCGTTGAAGGCCTGGGTCGACAGCATGTGCACTTCGTCGATGATATAGACCTTGTAGCGCGCCGAAACCGGCCGGTAGCGCACCTGCTCGATGATTTCTCTTACATCGTCGATACCGGTATGCGAAGCGGCATCCATTTCGATCACGTCGACATGCCGGCCTTCCATGATCGCCTGGCAGTGTTCGCCGGGCGTGCGCAGATCGATCGTCGGCTTGTCGATCTCTGCCGTCTTGTAGTTCAGCGCCCGCGCCAGGATGCGCGCCGTCGTCGTCTTGCCGACGCCGCGTACGCCCGTCAGCATATAGGCCTGCGCGATGCGGCCGGTCTCGAAGGCGTTGGTGAGCGTGCGGACCATCGGCTCCTGGCCGACCATCAAGTCCGTGAAATCCTTGGGGCGGTATTTGCGAGCCAGCACCCGGTACCCGGTGCCCGTCGAGGCGGCATCTTGTGATAGTCGCTCGCTGTCGCTCATCGCCCTGCTTGTCGCCCGGATCGTCGGGCACTTCGTAAAGAGAAGGTGGGAGGCTGGCACGATGACCCGTGCCGGGCTCGTTAGGGCTGCTTCCTTCCGGACCTGACCCGGTTGGCGAGTGGCTCGTCCACCACCAACCTCCCGAATGCACATATCGGCAATATCGTCATCAAAAGCAAGCCAACATGATAAAAAACTGCTAGTCGTTGGAAAAGACAGGAGGAATGTCCCTTGAAAGGCTTTACGCTCGACCCCCGGCTGGGAAACGACAGCACCAGCGTCATGGTCACAGGCCTCTGTGATCTGAGATTGTCGAGGGATGCCCGCTGGCCCTGGCTCATTCTTGTGCCGCGCCGGGCCGATATCAGCGAAATCTTCGAGCTGACGCCGCTCGACCAGGTGCTGCTTGCCTTCGAGACGGAGCTCGTCGCCAAAGCGCTCAAGCAGATTACCGGCGCGACAAAAATCAATGTCGGGGCTCTTGGCAACATCGTCCGCCAGCTTCATGTTCATGTCATTGCCCGCTTCGAAGGCGATGCCAACTGGCCGGGTCCCGTCTGGGGTTTCGGGCGCGCGGAGCCTTACGAGGACGCAAGGAGAGACGAATTCACAGCAAAGCTGCGGGAAGCCCTTTCATCATGAACCATTCGCTTTTCGATTCGGATGTGCCCCATCCGGAACCCAGCAATCTCACTGCCTTTGCCGCCAATGACCTCAATCGCGATTCCGAACACCGCGACGAACATTCCGTCGAAAGGGCGCTGGCAAAGGACGGTACCCATATCTTCGCCTTCGCTGGGGACAAGCTGGTGCTGAAACATGACGGCCAGGTGCTCGATCCGCTGTTTGCCCGTTACGAACTGCAGGAATTGCAGCCGAATTGGGATGAGACCGTGCTGCTCGGCTACCGCAAATCAGGCGAGCCGCGCCTTGCCGTTCCCGTCGGCATCGACGTCGACGACCTCGCCAGCCAATACAAGCCCGCCGACGGCCGCACGCTGTTTCGCGAGATGCTGATCGACGAAGTCTTGCTCGGCGAATTCGCCCAGGCCGCAAGCCTCATCCGCTGGAATGGCGACAATCGCTTCTGCGGCCGCTGCGGCGCGGCGATGGAGATTCATATCGGCGGCTACAAGCGCGTCTGCACCGCCTGCGAACACATGATCTTCCCCCGAACCGACCCCGTCGTCATCATGCTGACGATCGATGAGCAGCGCGGCCTCTGCCTGCTCGGCCGCAGCCCGCATTTTGCGCCCGGCATGTATTCCTGCCTTGCTGGCTTCGTCGAACCCGGCGAGACCATCGAGAATGCCGTGCGCCGCGAAACGCTGGAGGAATCGGGCATCCGCACCGGCCGCATCCGCTATCACGCTTCGCAGCCCTGGCCGATGCCGCATTCGCTGATGATCGGCTGTTACGCGGAAGCCAAATCCACCGAAATTACGCGCGACGAGGCGGAACTTGAGGATTGCCGCTGGTTCACCCGCGAGGAAACCATCGAGATGCTGGAACGCCCGAGTGCGATCGGCAAGGCCTCTCCACCAAAAGGGGCGATTGCCCACCGCCTGATGCGAGACTGGGCGGAGTGGAAGCGGTAGCGCCATGCCGGTCGCCCGCTCGGAACGGCTGCTGACGCTGCTGCAGACGCTTCGGCGTTATCGGCGGCCGGTGACCGGAACTGTTCTTGCCCAGGAAACCGGCGTCAGCCTGCGCACGCTCTATCGCGATATTGCCAGCCTGCAGGCCCAGGGCGCGATGATCGAAGGCGAAGCGGGCATCGGCTATGTGCTGAAGCCCGGCTTTATGCTGCCGCCGATGATGTTTTCCGAAGAAGAGCTGGAAGCCTTGGTGCTCGGTTCGCGCTGGGTAGCCCGCGCCGCCGAGCCGCGCCTTGCCGGCGCCGGCGCCGATGCGCTCGCCAAAATCGTCGCCGTGCTGCCGGCCGATATGCGTGAAATGGTCGATTCGGCGACACTCTTCGTCGGCCGCAAGCGCCAGGACGAGGACAGGGCTGATGTTTCGGCTATCCGCAAGGCAATCCGTCTGGAGCGCGTGCTCGAACTTCATTACGGCGACGAGCAGGGCCGTATCTCCCGCCGCCGTGTCTGGCCCTTCGCGCTCGGCTATTTCGAGCATGTGCGCATCATCATGGCCTGGTGCGAACTGCGCCAGGATTTCCGCCATTTCCGCACCGATCGCATCATCGATATGGCGGTCCACGAGACGCGTTATCCCCGGCGCCGCACGGTGCTCCTAAAGGAATGGCGCGAGACGCAGGACGTGCCGCTGGAGACCTGAACGCTGCTGCCATAAACTGTCAGCAGGGAGAGTTATTATCAGTCTCAGTTCACTACCGCGCCGCGCGTCTTCGGACGCGCAAGGACGCTGTGACATCCAGGGTTTTGCGCATCGTGCCGATGCGCTGGGGAAGGAGTACTGATCATGGTAACGCCTCCAGTCATTCAACAGGCCGGCGATCGCTTCGCCACCGACAGCTTTGCCGATATCATTTCGGCCGAAACTTTTGCCGACGTCCGGCAGTCGACAGGCTCCGGCCTAATGCGCCTGGTTATGAGCTTTTTCCCGATCTCCGAGGGAAGCCGCTCAAAACTCGATATCGAAGCCATGCCGGATTCCCGGAAACGCGACCTCGGTTTCATGGATGGGCGCAACCCGCGCCTCCACGACCGGTTCCCGCTCTAAACCTGATTTCCAGCTCATCCGCTTAACGAGAACGGGCGTTGCTTTCGCAGCGCCTTTTGTTTCCTGCTGCCATAAACTGGCAGCAGGAGAGATTCAACTTACAGCAACGGGAGAACCGAAATGACCAGCCCCAATCTGATAATCCTCTATGTCAAGGATCCGGCGGAGAGCGCCAGCTTCTACCGGAACCTCCTGAGCCGCGAACCGGCCGTGGAAGCGCCGAATTTCGTCGCCTTCCCGCTCGATGGCGGCTTCACCCTTGGTCTCTGGCGGCGCAGCAAGGTCGAACCGCAGCCCTCCGCCATCGGCAATCGAGGCGAAGTTGCCTTCATGCTGGCGGGAGAAAATGCCGTCGCCAGGCAATATGATGACTGGCGTCAGCGCGGTCTGCCGATTGCCCAGGAACTGACCGAACTCGATTTCGGCCCAACCTTCGTCGTGCTCGACCCGGACGGGCATCGGCTGCGCGTCTGCGAGCCCGATAAATAATGAGAGAGCGCGAGGTCTGTTAAAGCAGGCCTCGCATCACATGCCCCTTGTAGACGCCGAGGATGCGCACCTTTTCGGAAAAGAAACGCAGCTCCTCCAAGGCCCGGCGAACGTTTGGATCGTTCGGATGGCCCTCGATATCGGCGTAGAATTGCGTCGCCACGAATTTTCCGCCGAGCTGATAGCTTTCGAGCTTCGTCATGTTGATGTTGTTCGTCGCAAACCCACCGAGCGCCTTGTAGAGCGCGGCCGGAATGTTGCGAACGTTGAAGACGAAGGTGGTGACGACCTTTTCCTCAGCCGAAGTGCGTTGTGCCCATTCCTCATCGCGGGACAGGATCACGAAACGGGTGACGTTGTTTTCCGTATCCTCGACATTCTCGGCGACGATCTCCAGCCCGTAGAGATCGGCGGCGAGGCGCGGAGCAAGCGCCGCCATCGAGCGATCGCCGGTTTCCTTTACGAGTTTTGCCGCCCCCGCCGTATCGCCGGCGATAACAGGCTTCCAGCCGTGAGCGCGCACGATCTTGCGGCACTGTCCGAGTGCGTGGATATGGCTGTGCACCGTGCGGATCTCATCCTTGGTGACCCCGGGCAACACCATCAGCTGAAAGCGGATCGGCATGAAATATTCGCCGATGATATGCAGCCGCGAATCCGGCAGCAGATGGTGGATATCGGCGACGCGTCCGGCAATGGTGTTCTCGATCGGGATCATCGCGATATCGGCGTCGCCATTGTCGACCGCCGTGAAGGCATCCTCGAAAGTCTGGCAGGGCAGCGGCTCCATAGTCGGAAACATGTCGCGGCAGGCCATGTCGGAATTGGCGCCGAATTCGCCCTGGAAGGCGATCCTGTTGGTCTTGATGTTCATGATAGTCCCGTCAATTCTGCCGTGCAGAGAGGATTCGCCGCGCTTTTTCGAGGTCGGCCGGAGTATCGACACCGAGCGGAACCGTGTCAACGATCTCGGCATCGATGCGCATGCCAGCCTCCAGTGCCCGCAGCTGCTCCAGCGATTCTCGCCTTTCAAGCGTCGACGGGCCGAGTGAGACGAACCGTTCGAGCGCAGCGCGCCGGTAGGCATAGAGGCCGATATGATGGTAAAGCGGCCCCTTGCCGTATGGCGCCGTCGCACGAGTGAAGTAGAGGCCGCGCAGGCGGTTGTCGGAAATCGGCGAGCCGATGACCTTGACGATGTGCGGCGCGGTCTTGTCCTCCTCATTATCGATTTCGATGGTCAGCGTGCCGATATCGACCGCTTCGTTCTCGAGGGGGCGCAAGGCCGCCCGCACCGTTTCCGGCTCGATCGTCGGCAGGTCGCCCTGGACGTTGACGATGAACTTTGCCTTGCCGTCCGGATCGATCTTCTTCAGCGCCTCGAAGATGCGGTCGGAGCCGGATTGATGATCCTTGCTGGTCATGACGACTTCGAAGCCGGCGGCCGCCACCGTGTCGAACACCTGCGGGTCGTCGACGGCGACGACGACCCGGCCGATTTCGGCTTCTTTTGCGCGCATCGCCACCTGCACGATCATCGGCAGTCCGCAAATGTCGGCGAGCGGCTTGCCCGGAAGCCGAGTGGAGGCCATCCGTGCCGGGATCAATACAAGCACGTCGTCGAAATTTGAATCACCCATTGTTCTGGCCTTCTATTCCGGGCTGGAAAGTGTCAAAAAGTCTCACGCATAAGACCATTTAGACAGTTGCAACGAACAGTCAAAAGACATAGGTTCCGCGCGATTTCAAGATGGTCCGGTTCTGGTCTGCCGGCTGCAAGGGGAGCATTGCAGATGAATTCATACGTCAATACGGCCGTGGGGGCGCTGCTCGGAACGATTTTCGTTCTGATGTCGGTCTCCATCGCGTCCGAGGGGATCTTCCATTCCGAAGCGCCGGAGAAGGAAGGTTTCGCGATCGTCGCCGAAGAGGCGCCTGCCGCCGGTGGCGAAGCTGCGACGGCCGCTGCCGTCCCGATTGCGCAGTTGCTCGCTTCTGCAGATGCCAAGGCCGGTGAAGCGGTCTTCAAGAAGTGTCAGGCCTGTCATGACGGCACCAAAGGCGGACCGAACAAGGTCGGTCCGAACCTCTTTGGTGTCGTAGATCGCCCGATCGCCTCGCATGAAGGTTTCGCCTATTCCTCCGCGATGAAGGATTTCTCAAAGGGCAGCAGCGAGAAGTGGACCTTCGAAAACCTCAACAAGTTCCTGCTGGCGCCGAAGAAGGACGTTCCCGGCACCGCGATGGGCTTTGCCGGTCTGCCGAAGGATCAGGACCGCGCCAACGTCATCCTCTACCTGCACACGCTCGCCGATTCGCCGGTGCCGCTGCCGGATCCGAAGACGGCCACGCAGTGAACGGCAGGATGATCGCATTCATGGAAGCCCGGCCCGCAAGCCGGGCTTTTCTTATCATGCCGAGAGCCGCTCAGGCGCCCAGGAAATAAGCCCAGAGCGAGACCGTGAGGGCGCCGAGCGCCGTTGTCACCGTGATCGTCGAGGCGGCGAGGCTGTGACCGACGCCGAACCGGTTGGCGATCAGCCAGGCGTTGACGCCTGTCGGCACCGACGAGGTCAGCACGATCGCTGCCGTCCATGCGGGGCTGAGGCCGAGGAGATGGCTCGCTGCCCAGACGCAACCGGGCAGCAGCAGCAGCTTTAAGCTCGAGGTGACGCTGGCAATGCCGAAATTGCCGGAGACGCCGTATCGCTCCAGCGCCATGCCGAGCGAGATCAGCGCCGCCGGACCGGCAATGCCGGCGATCTGATTGACGACCGTCGCCAGCGTCGCCGTCATGGTGAGGCCGGAAAGGTGCATGGCCATGCCGGCCGCAAGCCCGATCACCAGCGGATTCCGTATGAGATTGATGGCGATCTGGCGAAGCACGAAGAGCATGCTGCGATCGCTTTTGCCGGCGATCTTGCGCTCCGCATGCTCCATCAGCACTGTGCCGGCGACCATCATGACAGGCAGATGCACGGCAAGCAGGATCGACAACGCCACGAGCCCTTCGTCGCCGATGGTCCGCTGAACGAGCGGCAGCCCGATGAAGACGTTGTTGGCGAAAGCTGAAGACACCCCGGCGAGAACGCCGATCCGTTCGTCGCGGCCGAAAAGCCGCGTGGCGGCGATATGCCCGGCCGTCCAGGTGATAGCGACACCGGAGAAATAGACGATCCAGAGCCGGAAAGGCGAGGCACCGTGGAAATCCGCTTCGGCGATGGTGCGGAAGAGCAGAAGCGGCACGGCGATCTTGAAGACGAATTCGCTGAGCGCGTCGCCGACATTCGACGTCATCAGGCCGCTGCGAACGATCACCCAGCCGATGAGGATCAGGATGAAGATGGGAAGGACGTCGAGAATGATGGCTGACATGAGGCAGGATGCTCTGCAGGGGAGGGGAGTATCCGACCTCTACAGCATCGGCCTGAAAATCGGAATCGATTTTGGTAGGTCCGATGCGTAGATTTAAAAAGTGAGATCCTCCTTTGCGTCCGATTGGATGCACGGCGCTCAAGCAGCAAAAGGCTCGAATTGAAAAGGCAAGCGCCGCCCGCTCCGGCCGCGGAGCTCTCCGCAAGAAAAAAAGCGGGCACAGCCAGGGCACAGCCCGCTTTTCCGCTCCGGCCTTGCCGGATATCCGGATCACGAGGCTGCCAAGTTCATCCGTGGTCAGCATCGTGCCGGTAAGATCGAAGGGATCATCCCTCGGGCGCCCGGCTGCAACTGAAAGCTGCTCATGCCGGTCTTCCTGCGAGTATTTCTAGATTTCGAAGATGACAGGCGCATGACGAATAAGCGGCTTCTTTGCGAAGAAAGATGCGCCATTCACCAATTTTCCTTCCAAACCGCGGAAATTTCGCTAAGACCGAACCCCTGATATCACAAATCCGGGACCCCCCATTTCATGACAAGATTCGATGTTCTGACGGTCGGCAACGCAATCGTGGATATCATCTCCCGTTGCAACGACCAGTTCCTAATTGACAACCAGATCACGAAGGCGGCGATGAACCTCATCGACGCCGAACGCGCCGAACTCTTGTATTCGCGCATGGGACCGGCACTGGAAGCCTCCGGCGGCAGCGCCGGCAACACGGCGGCGGGCGTTGCTAATCTCGGCGGCAAGGCCGCCTATTTCGGCAATGTCGCCGCAGATCAGCTCGGAGACATCTTTACCCACGACATCCGCGCTCAGGGCGTCCACTATCAGACGAAGCCGAAGGGCGCCTTCCCGCCGACGGCGCGCTCGATGATCTTCGTCACCGAGGATGGCGAGCGTTCGATGAATACCTATCTCGGCGCATGCGTCGAACTCGGTCCTGAGGATGTCGAAGCCGATGTCGTTGCCGATGCCAAGGTCACTTATTTCGAAGGTTATCTGTGGGATCCGCCGCGCGCCAAGGAGGCGATTCTCGATTGCGCCCGCATCGCCCATCAACACGGCCGGGAAATGTCGATGACGCTGTCCGACAGTTTCTGCGTCGACCGGTACCGCGGAGAGTTCCTCGATCTGATGCGCTCCGGCAAGGTCGATATCGTCTTTGCCAATCGCCAGGAGGCGCTGTCGCTTTACCAGACCGACGATTTCGAAGAGGCGCTGAACAGGATCGCCGCGGACTGCAAGATCGCCGCCGTGACGATGAGCGAGAACGGCGCCGTCATCCTGAAGGGCCGGGAGCGTTATTACGTCAATGCGATCAGGATCCGGGAAGTTGTGGATACAACGGGTGCCGGCGACCTGTTTGCCTCCGGCTTCCTCTATGGCTACACGCAGGGACGGTCCCTGGAGGATTGCGGGAAGCTCGGTTGTCTCGCCGCCGGTATTGTCATTCAGCAGATCGGCCCACGCCCGATGACTTCGCTTTCCGAGGCCGCCAAACAAGCGGGGCTTATTTGAAGGCTTCGCCGGGATAGGCGCCCCAGATTTCCGACTGGGCCACCCAGCCCGCGGCGCCGTCGGTCTCTGCGTGGCACCAATCGCCGTTGCATTCGCCGATCGTCAGCATCACGCCGGGTTCGAGCTTGGCGACGATCGAGGCGGAGGGCTGCGCCTCGCGGCGCAGATTGACATAGACCCCCTTGCCCTTCGTCTTCATCCAGGGCGCGGCGATCGCCGCGCGCTGGCCCGACAGCAGCGACTGATTGACCCAGCCTTCAGTGCCGTCGGCATCGCGGATGCGGCGCCAGTTGTCGTATTCCTGGATGATTTCCACTGGCAGGCCGGATTTCAGGTACATCCACGATACGGCGAAATCCGTTCCCGGGCCGATGCGCAGGTTGACGCGCTTCGATTTCAATGTGACGAAGCGCGGCAATGGCAGGCCGCTCGGCCCCTTGGCCGCCTGCGCATGAGCAAATTCTAAGGTTCCCATCGATGCGGCCAGAGCGATCGCGAGGGCGAGGCAGGACTTCAGGACTTTGCTGCGCATGGAGGCTTCCGTTTGCTCGAATTCGCGGGCAAGTCCGGCCTGCACGCGGTCCGGGCTTTGACATTCCCCGGCTGCACCACGAGTTTTGTTTGTCTTCGCGTGCGGGTCTGGTAGAAAATGCCCGGAACGGGAAAATTATCACCCCTCTTGGTTAAAGACCTCTGAACAAGGCACCGCAGGCAGCCATGACAGCGAAGAAAAAACCGAAGGTCTATATTACCCGCAAGTTGCCGGATGCCGTCGAAACCCGAATGCGGGAGCTCTTCGATGCCGAGCTGAACATCGATGACGCGCCGCGCTCCGTTCCCGAGCTTATCGCCGCTGTGCGGACCGCCGACGTGCTGGTGCCGACGGTCACCGATCGCATCGATGCGGCGCTGATCGATGAGGCGGGACCGCAGATGAAGCTGATTGCCAGCTTCTCCAACGGCACCGACCACATCGACGTCGAGGCGGCGGCGCGCAAGGGCATCACCGTCACCAATACGCCGAACGTCCTGACCGAGGACACTGCCGATATGACAATGGCGCTGATTCTCGCGGTCCCGAGGCGGCTCGGCGAAGGGGCGCGGATCCTGACCGACAAGCCGGGCGAGTGGGCCGGCTGGTCTCCGACCTGGATGCTCGGCCGGCGCATTCACGGCAAGCGGATCGGCATCGTCGGCATGGGGCGAATCGGCACGGCGGTGGCCCGCCGCGCCAAGGCTTTTGGTCTTTCGATTCACTACCACAACCGCAAGCGCGTCAATCCGGCGGTCGAGGACGAGTTGGAGGCAACCTATTGGGAAAGCCTCGACCAGATGCTGGCCCGCGTCGACATCGTCTCGATCAACTGCCCCTCGACACCGGCAACCTTTCACCTGATTTCGGCGCGCCGCCTGGCACTGCTGCAGCCGACGGCCTATCTCGTCAATACGGCGCGCGGCGACGTCGTCGACGAAACCGCGCTGATCAAGTGCCTGAGAGAGGGCAGGATCGCCGGCGCCGGCCTCGATGTTTTCGAGAACGAGCCTGCCGTCAATCCGAAGCTCGTCAAACTCGCCAACGAGGGCAAGGTCGTGCTGCTGCCGCATATGAGCTCGGCGACGATCGAAGGCCGCATCGACATGGGCGACAAGGTCATCATCAATATCCGCACGTTCATCGACGGCCACAGACCGCCGAATCGGGTGCTGCCTGGCCGTTGAGCTATTCGGAGAGCCGATCGGTCGATGCGCGTCAGCGAGTAAGGATCTTCCGCATCTCGACGAAGGTCGTCCTGGTGAAACCAGGATGGGCCTTCTCGGCGGTTCTGGAAAATCCCCAGGCGGCAAAGACGGCGTGATTGTCGGTAAGCTCGATGCGTGTCTCCAGACGCAAGGCGGCAAGGCCGAATTCTGCGGCCGTCTCCTCGGCAACTGCCAGCAAACGCCTGCCGAGGCCCTTGCCTTGCGCCGCCGGCAGAACCGCGAGCTTGCCGACATAGAGACAATCGGCCTCCGGCCGCAGAAACAGGCAGCCGGTCAGTTTACCATCGTCGATGACGACATGGCCGATCTCGGCCTCAGCCTTTGCTGCCAGCGCCTCCGCCGTCAGACGGAGCGCCGAGGACGGCGGATCGATCCTGCCGTTCATCGAAGCGAAGGCCGTGAGGATGAGGGCGAGCAACTCGTCCCAGCGCGTGAAGCTCGGATCGAGGCGGATAATCGTCATCCGGCCTGCCTTGCGCGTCGGCGCTTGTAGCGCACGGTTTCGAACCGGGCCAAGAGTGCGTCGTAAAGCAGCAGCCGCCCGATCAGCGGCTCGCCGGCGCCGGTGATGAGCTTGATCGCCTCCATCGCCATCATCGTGCCGATGACGCCGGTGAGCGCGCCGATAATGCCGGCTTCAGCGCAGCTGGGAATGAGACCCGCCGGCGGCGCCTCGGGAAACAGGTCGCGATAGCCTGGGTTGGGTGCTCCGTCGTCAGCCGTCTCATAAGGTTTTAGCACCGTCAGTGAACCGTCGAAACGACCGACGGCGCCGGTGACGAGCGGGATACGTGCTTCCTCCGCCGCATCGGCCGCGGCATAACGCGTATCGAAATTGTCGGAGCCGTCGATCAGGAGATCGAAGCCGGATAATTGACGCCGGGCAGTCTCGCGAGAAAAGCGTTCCTCGAAGCGGATGAGCCGCACATGCGGATTGAGCCTGGCAATGGCCAAGGCGGCGCTTTCGGTTTTCAGCTCGCCGATCGTGCCGGAATCATGGATCACCTGGCGCTGCAGATTGGACAGCGACACCCGGTCGTCGTCGACGATGCCGAGCGTGCCGATACCGGCGGCGGCGAGATATTGCAGAATCGGCGCACCGAGCCCGCCGGCGCCGATCACCAGCACGCGGGCGGCTTTGAGTTTCTGCTGGCCTGCGCCGCCGATTTCGGGGAGCAGGATATGGCGTTGATACCGGGCGATTTCATCGGGGCTGAGAGGTTCCATGGCGGCGATGGTAGCATGGCCCTCGACATCGGGAAAAGCTGTCTCCCTCATCCGAACACCCTTCCGTCCGCAACCGTAAAGAACTGCGCCCTGTCGCCGAGAGCCGTGAACATTCCCCGATCCGTTCCGGTCATAAAGGCCTGACCACCGAGTCCGTCGATGATGTCGAACAGCGCGGCGCGCCTGTTCTCGTCGAGATGCGCGGCGATCTCGTCGAGCAGCAGGATCGGCGCATGACCGGTGAGATTGCCGACAAGGCGCGCATGGGCAAGCACCAGGCCGACAAGCAGCGCTTTCTGCTCGCCGGTGGAGCAACGCGCCGCCTCCATCGCCTTTTCGCGGTGATGGACGACGAGGTCGGTGCGATGCGGTCCCTCCAGCGTGCGCCCCGCGCCGGCATCGCGGTAGCGGCTTTCGGCGAGCATCACCCTATAATCGTCCTCAAGGTCGACCGATGGGCGCGAGAACTGACCGTCCATGAAGCCCGAGAGCTGCAGTGAGGCCGACGGGAAAGGCGAGCTCTCCAGCGTTTCTTCGGTCAGCCGGGTCAATAGACCGAGCATCTCCTGGCGGGCGAGCGCCATGGCGATGCCGAGGCTTGCCATCTGCTCTTCGATACCCGCAAGCCAGGAAGGGTCGAAGCGGCCGTCGTCCAGCAGCTTGTTGCGGCTGCGCATGGCGCGCTCGAAATCGCTGGCGCGGCGGCCGTGGGCAGGATCGAGCGACAGCACCAGCCTGTCGAGAAAGCGTCGGCGGTCGGAGGAGGCGCCGGTAAAGAGCCCATCCATCGCCGGTATCAGCCAGAGAAGACGCAGGTGATCGGTCAACTCGTCGGCGGTTTTTGCCGGGGTGCCGTTGATGCGGAGCCGGCGGGCTGTGGTCTCCTCGCCCGCTTCTATGCCGGTTCCGATCTCGACCTCGCCCTCCATTCCGTCAAGCGCCGCGAAGATCGAAAAGCCGCCGGCCGCGCCGACACGGGTAATGTCGCCATAGGCGGCTCGGCGCAGGCCGCGGCCGGGCGAAAGCAGCGAGACCGCCTCCATGAGATTGGTCTTGCCGGCGCCATTGTCTCCGGTCAGCACGGCATGCCGACCGTCGAGACTAAGGCTCGCGGCCGCATAATTGCGGAAGTCTGTCAGCTTCAGACGGGAAAGAGAAACCTTATGCGGCATTGCGTATCCGGGTTCATGACGCGTGACAGCTAAGCCGAAGCGGCCCAGATGGCAAGCTCGCCGCTTCGCGCCGCCTCTCGCGCGCGTTTCAGAGGAAGCATTGTAAACGCGATGGATTTCGGAACTTTTCGGTACGGTTTTCTCGAGCCCGCAAAAAATACAACCGCATCAGAGGCGTCCGAGATTCGGCATCGTGCCGACGACAGTCATCGCCGTCAGCTCTCGGATCGCTTGCAGGGTAGGGCTTCCGCGGCATTCCTCGGTGGCTGCTGACGTAACGTAATGCCCAGAAAAAGTCGGTTGAATTTTGCAACTGCAGGGTTGCGATATCTCGGGAAAACGATATGGTGAACAAAAGGTTCATGTATAAGAGAGTGGTGCAGTGCCAGATCCGGTCGATATCATTGTTGGTCGCAACATCAGACAGCTTCGCGCCATTCGTCGTGTTTCCCAGCTCGATCTCGGTGAAGCACTCGGACTGACTTTCCAGCAGATCCAGAAATATGAAAAGGGAACGAACCGCGTTTCAGCCAGCAAGCTGCATCAGATCGCGGTTTTTCTCGGGGTCGAGATCTCCGCCCTCTTCGAGGGGACGGATATATCGGAATTCGGCGGCCGTATCGAACTCAGCCCTGATGCCTATGCCCTGGCGCTGAGCTACGACAAGCTGAACTCGACTGCAGGCAAGGAAGCGGTCAAGACCATCCTTACCCTCATGAGCGGCGAAGCGGTCGAAAGCGCCGCCTGACTCCGCCGAAGCGGTCAGTCGACCTCAGGAAAAGCAAGGCTTCTTCAGACAGGGACGACCTCCCAACGATATCGGGCGGACTGTCCCCAGCCGCGGAAGCATTTCGCGACTCGCTGGTGAATCAGTGAATCTCGCACCCATGCAACGCCGTCAGCAGGTCGTCCTGCGTCCGGTGGCCGGCGTGGTAGAGGTCGATCGCGATACTGGCGATGGAAAGGCCCTGCTGGCTGCGAAGCTTGATATTGCGCTCGGCACACCATGTGTAGATTGCGCCGGCGAGAACGTCGACATCTTCGGACTGAGAGGAAAAGGCTGGCGCCATGATGGATACTCTTGCTTCGGTGGTCCCCGTCAGAGCGCCTGCGTCCAATGGGACGCGCTGGAGACGCTCCGTCGCTCTGAAACTGCGCATAACCTTGCTGATATCGATTCCGATCTCGCGGGTCATGCGCCGACGGCAAAGATTGAAGCCATTTGAAATACTTGCAAGCGGCATCATCGGGCTGCGTTAACGCAAGTTCCTGTTCCGATCGGGCACCGTATCGATCCGGAACAGATCTGCCTGGCGTGAACTGTCCATGTCCCAAATCAGGATTGCGCGAGCAAAAAAGCCGGAGACGTTTCCGTCCCCGGCTTTCGCGATTGCCTATCGACTGACAGCTCAGCCTTCGAAGAATTCCTTCATCCGGGCAAAGAAACCCGTCGACTCCGGATTGTTCTCCTTGGAAGAAATCTGCTCGAATTCCTGCAGTAGTTCGCGCTGACGCTTGGTGAGCTTTTGCGGTGTCTCGATCTGGATCTGGATATAAAGGTCGCCTGTCTGCGCCGAACGCAGCACGGGCATGCCCTTGCCCTTAAGACGGAACTGTTTGCCGGCCTGCGTGCCCTCAGGCACGCTCACCCGCGATTTTGTGCCGTCGAGCGTCGCGACATCGAAGGTTCCGCCGAGAGCCGCCGTCGTCATCGATATAGGTACAGCGCAATAGAGATCGGCTCCATCGCGCTGGTAGAATTCATGCGGCTTCACCGACAGGAAGATATAAAGATCGCCGGCCGGTCCGCCGCGAGTCCCGGCTTCGCCCTCGCCCTGCAGGCGGATGCGCGTGCCGTCCTCGATGCCGGCGGGAATATTGACGGAGAGCGACCGCTCTTCCGTCACCCGGCCCTGGCCGTGGCACTTCGGACACGGATCGGGAATGATCTGGCCGCGGCCGTGGCAGGTCGGGCAGGTCCGCTCGATCGAGAAGAAGCCCTGCGCCGCGCGCACGCGACCCGTGCCCTGACAGGTGCCGCAGTTCTTCGGCTGCGTGCCGGGCTTGGCACCCGAACCCGAACAGACGTCGCAGGTGATGGAAGTGGGAACGCGGATCTGCGCCGTCTTGCCCGAGAAAGCCTCTTCCAGCGTAATTTCCATATTGTAGCGAAGATCGGCGCCGCGCTCGCGGCCTCCCGCAGAGCGCTGGCGCCCCCGTCCGCCGCCCATCATCTCGCCGAATATATCCTCGAAGATGTCGGAGAAGCCGCCGCCGGCAAAGCCGCCGCCACCGCCGCCCATGCCGCCATGCTCAAAGGCTGCGTGGCCATAACGATCATAGGCCGCCCGCTTCTGCGGGTCCTTGAGCATTTCATAGGCTTCGTTGATTTCCTTGAACTTCCGTTCGGCTTCCTTGTCGTCCGGGTTTTTGTCCGGATGATATTTCATCGCCAGCTTTCGGAAGGCGCTCTTCAGCTCTTTCTCGTCCGCCGATTTGGCTACACCCAGAGTTTCGTAAAAGTCCGCTTTTGCCATTAAGGATTAAACCCCGGAAATGGATTTCCGGCTGCCATGGTGAGCAGCCGGATCAGGTGTTGAAGCATAACCACGCCGCCGCGGATTACGCGGACTTCTTGCGGTCGTCGTCCTTGATTTCCTCGTAGTCGGCGTCGACGACATTGTCGCCGCCTTCCGCGGAGGCATCGGCAGCAGCGCCGCCTTCGGCCTGCTGTGCTTCATAGATCGCCTGGCCGAGCTTCATGGAAACTTCCATGAGCGTCTGGGTCTTGGCCTTGATGTCTTCGGCGTCGGCTTCGGTTGCCTCGGTCGAGGACTTCAGCGCGGCGATCGCATCCGAGATGGCGGTGCGGTCGGCTTCGGAGACCTTGTCGCCGTAATCCTTCAGCGACTTTTCCGTGGAGTGGATCAGGCTTTCGGCCTGGTTCTTGGCTTCTACGGTCTCGCGGCGCTTCTTGTCTTCGGCAGCATGGGATTCGGCATCCTTCACCATCTTTTCGATGTCGGCGTCGGAAAGGCCGCCGGAGGCCTGGATGCGAATCTGCTGTTCCTTGCCGGTGCCCTTATCCTTGGCCGAAACCTGCACGATGCCGTTTGCGTCGATGTCGAAGGTGACTTCGATCTGCGGCACGCCGCGTGGCGACGGCGGCAGGCCGACGAGGTCGAACTGGCCGAGCAGCTTGTTGTCGGCAGCCATTTCGCGCTCGCCCTGCGAGACGCGGATGGTGACGGCCTGCTGGTTGTCTTCCGCGGTCGAGAAGGTCTGGCTCTTCTTCGTCGGGATCGTCGTGTTGCGTTCGATCAGCCGGGTGAAGACGCCGCCGAGCGTCTCGATGCCGAGCGACAACGGCGTGACGTCGAGCAGTAGGACGTCCTTGACGTCGCCCTGCAGAACGCCGGCCTGGATGGCGGCGCCGAGCGCAACCACTTCATCCGGGTTGACGCCCTTGTGCGGCTCCTTGCCGAACAGCTGCTTGACGACTTCCTGCACCTTCGGCATGCGGCTCATGCCGCCGACGAGAACGACTTCGTCGATTTCAGCAGCGGTGACGCCGGCATCCTTGAGGGCAGCCTTGCAGGGCGCGATCGTGCGCTGGACGAGATCGTCGACCAGGCTCTCGAGCTTGGCGCGCGTCAGCTTCAGCGTCAGATGCTTCGGGCCGGAGGCGTCAGCCGTGATGAACGGCAGGTTGATTTCGGTCTGCTGCGAGGACGACAGTTCGATCTTGGCCTTTTCCGCGGCTTCCTTGAGGCGCTGCAGGGCAAGCTTGTCGTTCTTCAGGTCGATGCCGTTGTCCTTCTTGAATTCGGCAACGAGATATTCGACGAGACGCATGTCGAAGTCTTCACCGCCGAGGAAGGTATCGCCGTTGGTGGACTTCACTTCGAAGACGCCGTCGCCGATCTCGAGGATCGAAATATCGAAGGTGCCGCCGCCAAGGTCGTAGACGGCGATCGTCTTGCCGTCCTTCTTGTCGAGACCGTAGGCGAGAGCGGCGGCGGTCGGCTCGTTGATGATGCGGAGCACTTCAAGACCGGCGATCTTGCCGGCATCCTTGGTTGCCTGGCGCTGTGCGTCGTTGAAGTAGGCGGGAACGGTGATAACGGCCTTCTCGACCTTTTCGCCGAGATAGGATTCGGCGGTTTCCTTCATCTTCTGAAGGATCATTGCGGAAATCTGTGCGGGTGAGTAGCCCTTGCCATTGGCTTCGACCCAGGCGTCGCCATTGTCGCCCTTGACGATGCTGAAGGGAACGAGATGCTTGTCCTTCTCGACGGTCGGATCTTCGTAACGGCGGCCGATCAGGCGCTTGACTGCAAAGAGCGTGTTCGTCGGGTTGGTGACCGCCTGACGCTTGGCCGGCTGGCCGACGAGGCGTTCGCCGTCATCGGAAAAGGCCACCATGGAAGGGGTCGTGCGCGCACCTTCCGCATTCTCGATGACCTTTGCGTCCTTGCCGTCCATGACTGCGACGCAGGAATTCGTCGTTCCGAGGTCGATACCAATTACTTTTGCCATGTCATTCTCTCCTTGAAGCAAGCTGTCGGAACCCCCAGAAGGCATTTCCCTGACAGCCCCTTACGGGATGGGTCTACTTGAGATTACGCAATCGTGATTGCGGTGATGCGGCGTATATAAGGAGCGGTTTTCTGGACTGCAAGGCGGGAAATAGCCCGGAATCCAGCAAAACGAATGTGTTGCCTTCAATTTTCGCAGCAGCCGGGAAAGAGGTCGCCCGATCCCGGAAAGCGTGCGATTTCTAGTATGGCTTGCGCCGGGCATGCAGCACGGAATCTCATTGACCCATGATCAGATCGAGCAGGGTCGTGCGCCGGGGCTGCACCGAAGAGGTCGTCTGCGACCCACCGACATCGCCGGGCGGCACGATGCCGTCGTAGCCTGAACCGCCGCCTTCGGCAACGTCTGCAGGAGGGACAGGGCCGTTTCCGGGGCTTGCCCGCTGCTGCCGGACAGGCGCCTGCGGATAGCGCTCGGCATTCTCGCCGCCGCCGAAGACGCCGGATATGATGCCGCCGATCGTCGTCGGTGGCGGCACTTCGGCCGTGACCGGCTGCCCGCCGTCGGGCGCTGCCTGCGCCATCGGCTGGCCGCTGTCCGGCTTGTCGATCATCTGGCCGTTGCCAAAGAGCGGCGCCGGGGAAAGACCCTTGTGGGCGGCGATCATGAATTCCTTCCAGGCCTTGGCAGGAAGACCGCCGCCGGTCACCTTCTTCATCGGCTTGCCGTCGTCATTGCCGAACCAGACGCCTGTCGTGAGATTGCTGGTGAAGCCGACGAACAGCGCGTCGCGCGAATTCTGCGTCGTGCCGGTCTTGCCCGCCG
Organism: Rhizobium etli CFN 42; assembly: GCF_000092045.1. Lineage (NCBI taxonomy): Bacteria > Pseudomonadati > Pseudomonadota > Alphaproteobacteria > Hyphomicrobiales > Rhizobiaceae > Rhizobium > Rhizobium etli. Next base: position 155,830 of record NC_007761.1, read on the forward strand.
CCTGCCAGCCGGGAATCTTAGCACTCTTGCCGGTGCCGTTTTCGATGACGCCCATCATCATTGTATCCATCTGCGCGGCGATCTGCTCTGAAAGCACGCGCGGCGGGCTGTCATAGGTATTTTCGTAGAGGACCTTGCCCTCGGCGGTCGTCACCCGGCGGATGACGTGCGGCGTCGCCTTGTAGCCGCCGTTCATGAAGGCGGCATAGGAGGCGGTCAGTTCCATCAGCGACACTTCGGACGTCCCAAGCGCAATCGAGGCGTTCGGCTGCAGCTCGCTTTCGATCCCGAGCCGGTGGGCAAGTTTGATCACCTGATCCGGCCCGTCATACATGACCAGCTGCGCGGCCACCGTGTTCAGCGACTTGGCGAGCGCGGTGGCCAGCGTCACTTCGCCATTGTATTTCTTCTCGTAATTCTCCGGCGTCCAGTCGCCGATGCGGATCGGCGCGTCATTAAACACCGAAAAAGGCGTCAGCCCTTTCTCCAGCGCCGCGGTATAGACGAAGGGTTTGAACGAAGATCCCGGCTGGCGCTTGGCCTTGACGGCGCGGTTGAACTGGCTCGTCGCATAGTCTCTGCCGCCGACGAGTGCCCGGATCGCCCCGGTGCCGTCGATCGAGACCAGGGCCGCCTGCGAGGCGTCGAGCTTGCCGCCCTCCTTGTCGAGCACGTCGACCAGCGACTGCTCAGCTTTCTTCTCCAGCGATTTGTCGATGGTCGTATCGACGATGATGTCTTCCTTGACGTCGCCGATCAGGCCCGGCAATTCGTCCATCACCATATCGGCGACATAATGCCCGGCGCCCGACCAGTAGCTCTTGGCCGAAGCGGGGGTCTGCGACATCGCTGTCTTGACCTCGGAATCGGTGATGAAACCTTGCTCGCGCATCGCCGCGAGCACGAGCTGGGCGCGCGCATTCGCCGCTTCAGCGTCGCGGGCCGGCGAAAGCCGCGACGGCGCCTTGAGCAGGCCTGCCAGCACCGCTGCTTCGCCGAGGTTCACATCCCGCGCCGATTTGTTGAAATAGCGCCTCGACGCTGCCTCGACGCCATAGGCGTTCGATCCGAAGAACACGCGGTTGAGATACATCGCAAGAATCTGGTCCTTGGTATATTTCTGCTCCAGCCAAAGCGCGAGCAGCACCTCCTGCACCTTGCGTTCCAGCGTTCTTTCGGGAGAGAGGAAGAGATTTTTGGCAAGCTGCTGCGTCAGCGTCGAACCGCCTTGCACCATGTGGCCGGCCGTGAAATTGGTGACGATCGCCCGCCCGAGGCCGAGCGGATCGACGCCGAAGTGTGAATAAAAACGCCGATCCTCGATGGCGATGACGGCTTCGGGAATGTAGGGCGACATGTTTTCGAGCGACAGCGCCTCGCCGCCGGTGGCGCCGCGATTGGCAATGACGCTGCCGTCGACGGCGGTGATCTTGACGTTCGGCGGCCGCTCGGGGATCGCCCATGTGCTTGCGCTCGGCATGCGCGAGCCGTAATAGAGGACGAGCCCGGCAACGCCGATGCCTGCCCAGATGAAAAGCACAACGCACCAGTAGACCACGCCGCGCAGGAAGCCGAAAAGGCCGCCGCCTTCACGCTCCCGCGGCTCACGCCGCCGCCGCTGGCGGGCGGCACGCTGCGGTAGAGGCTTGGAGCCGCCGCGCCGCGCGGATCTGCTTCCGATGACGCGGTCATCGGCATCGAGCGAAAATTCATCATTATCGCGGGCCGAGCGACCGCTGAAGGACGGTTCTATTCTGTCGCTTGATCTGCCTCTGTCTGCCATCGCGGACCGGTCGCATCCCTTGTTCGATCGCGAAGCCCACTTCGCATAACGGCGCCCTATTACAGCGCCGGGCGTCTCTCTAGAGGCGCGAAGGACGCTATAGCACGTTGAAGTGCTGCATAATTTTGTCCTTAAACTGATTTCGTTTTAAGGAATTATGCAGCAGGCGACGCGATCATCCGACTGAACTGTAATTGCGGCGATTTAACGGGGTGTTAAAGGACAACGAGTGAGGTGGGTCGCGCTGTCGAGCCGCGCAGGTCATGTCCACAGAGCCCGGAGGCGTTGCAGCAATCAAAGGGAATTGCTGATTTAAAGAATTATGCAGCGAGCGGAACCAATAGGCTCGACGGCTGTTTATGGAGAAGCGGGACAGCCCCTCACGTCCCGCGAATGATCGGCCGTCTCCCCTCAACGCGGCCGATCGACATCAGGCCCGGTGCATCCCCCCAAGGAGCACCGGGCTTTTTCGTGGCTCCGCTTTCCAGTGATTCTGTGCAGAAAGGGCGGCATTGCTGCCGCCCACGATATTTCAGTCGCCGCAGGAGGGATCGCCCGGGCGGCAGACGAAAGGCGAAGCCCTTGGATCCGGATGATTGTAGGTGTCGGCCTTCCCGCCTCTGAACTGCGGCAGATCGCGGAAATCCGAACTCCTGTTGTCGTCATCCCTGCGGACCTCTCTGCGGCGTTCCTCCCTTCGGGCGTCGTCGCGCCGGTCGCGGTCACGATCCCGGTACTCGCGGACCTGATAATCCCGATCCCGATACTCCCGCCGGTAATCCCGATCCCGGTAGTCGCGGTCGCGGTAATAATAGTCCGGGCCGCGGCTCCAGCGGTCACGCTCGCGATAGAAATCGCGGCCGCGGTAGTAGCGGTCCCAATAATTGCCGACGCTGAAGGTTACCATCGGAATGCCCAGCGGACGGTAATATTGCGGACCGACATAGACACGGCGTTGCTCGTAGACGGCCTGCACGTACTGGCCGGAGACCCAGCCGCGGCCGCCGTAGAACTCGACGTCGCACCAGTTGACGTTGGAAAGGCATCCACGGATTTCGACGGACGAACCGGCGGGTATGACGGCGACGGCGGGATACCGGGTGCTCGGACCTGCGCGCATGTTGACGTTTGCCGTCGAGTAACCCTCGGCGGCCTGTGCTATTGCCGGAGCCAGCACAAGCAGCGCGGCCGCGGCTATTTTGACGATAAGGTTTTTCACGCTTCTCACTCCTCGTTGGCGTGTTTTCTGACAGCGCTCGGCTGCCTTTCCTTGGCATATGCCATCTGGAACAAAGATAGAGCGATCGCCGGCATTTGTTAGGGCGTCACCATTCGCTTTTTCTTTCAATGCTTTATAGGTCGAGCGCGATGAACGTAGCTTGAACGGGGGGAGATTTGTGCGCCCACGATCCGGGTGCACTCTCATGGGTCCGTCGAGAGTTGCTCATGAGAGGACCGTTAACCGTCTGTTAACCTTCGCGCGGCAATCTGACGGCAATACTCGCTTGCTCCTTGACCACGGATGAACTGGCACCGAGCCGAGCGGATGACGAAAGGCCGGGCGACCGGCCTTTTGTTTTTGATTTTGACGAGCCGGCCGGAAGGCGCGCCATCGCCGTTTTAGCCGGCGAGCGCCTGAAGGATCCGCACCCAGGAGCGGATGCCCTTGTGGTAGGAAACAAGCTCGTATTTCTCGTTCGGCGAATGGATGCGGTCGTCGGCGAGGCCGAAGCCGACGAGCAGCGATTCCATGCCGAGCATCTTCTGGAAATCTCCGACGATCGGGATCGAGCCGCCCATGCCGATGACGATGGCAGGTTTCGGCCACTCATCGGAAAGCGCCGTCTTCGCCTTGGTCAGAACAGGCGAATCATAGGAGAGATGAATCGCCGGCGAGCCGCCATGCGGATGGAATTCCACCGAGCAGTCGGCCGGAATTTTCGATCTGACATAGCTGCGGAAAGCCTCGCGGATAGCAGCCGGATCCTGAGTGCCGACGAGCCGGAATGAAACCTTGGCCGAGGCCTTGGCGGCGATGACCGTCTTGAAGCCTTCCCCGGTATATCCGCCCCAGATGCCGTTGATTTCGGCCGTCGGCCGCGCCCAGGTGAGTTCCAGAACCGACCGGCCCTTTTCGCCGGAGGGAATGGAAAGGCCGACTTCACCGAGGAAGCTCTCGGCCGTCTTGCCGAGCGTCTCCCATGACGCCTTGATGTTGTCGGGCGTTTCCTCGACGCCGTCGTAAAAGCCCTCAAGCGTGATGCGGCCGGTCTCGTCATGCAGGCCGGCAAGCGCCTCGACGAGAATATGGATCGGATTGGCCGCAGCGCCGCCGAAGAGGCCGGAATGCAGGTCGCGGTCGGCGGCCGTCACGACCACTTCCTCGCCGACGAGGCCGCGCAGTGCCGCGGCGATTGCCGGCGTGTCGCGGTCCCACATGCCGGTATCGCAGACAAGCGCATAATCGGCCTTGAGTTCGGCGGCGTTGGCTTCGAGGAAAGGCTTCAAGGACGGTGAGCCCGATTCCTCCTCGCCCTCGAACAGAATGGTGATGCGGCAGGGAAGTGCGCCGTTGATCTCCTTATAGGCGCGGCAGGCTTCGACGAAGGTCATCAGCTGGCCCTTGTCGTCGGAGGTGCCGCGCCCGGTCAGGATCTTGCGGCCATCGCCGACATCCTTGATCGATGGCTCGAAGGGATCGTTTTCCCAGAGCTCGATCGGGTCGACCGGCTGCACGTCGTAATGCCCGTAGAAAAGCACATGCGGCGCGTCGGCGGAAGCGCCGGCGTGGTGGGCGACCACCATCGGGTGGCCCGGTGTGTCCCGCACCGAGGCGGTAAAGCCGAGGCTTTCGAGATAGGCGACCAGCCATTCGGCTGCCTTCCGACATTCGGCCTTGTAGACGGGATCGGTGGAAATCGACTGGATGCGCAGAAGCTCGAACAGCTTTTCGAGGCTCGAGGAAAGGTTCTGATCCGCGCGCGCAAGCACCTGTTGTAGATCCGTCATTTTCGATTCCTTTTTGAAATTTGGCCGGACGATAGACCAAACGAGGAAGGCAGGCGAGGCGGAAAAGCAAAAATGGGCGGCGCAAAAGCGGCCATATCCAGATCGGGCGCAAGAAGATTGTCTGATAATATAGAAGAAGCTTCTAATTCAATTTACAGTTATTTAGTACAACCTAAATAACCTGACTGAATTCAGCTGTTCGGGGGAGCGGATGTTTTCGGTCATTACATGTATTCGGGACGATCACGATTGGCGGCTGGTGCTCGCGGCCGCCGCGGTTTGTCTGGTCGGCGCGATGGCAGCGATGCTGCCGCTTTCGCGCGCTCAAGAATGCGATGCCGGGCGCCGCAAGCTCTGGATTGGCGCCGCGGCTTTCGCTTTCGGCACCGGCGTATGGGCAACGCATTTCATCGCGATGCTGGCCTATGACGGCGGCATGCCGATCAGCTACCAACTGGGGCTGACGGCGCTTTCCTTCCTCCTGTCGGTTGCCGGTTCGTGGGCGGCGATCGTCGTCGCTTCGGAGAGCCGCGGCAGGTTTTCGCGCATCCGCGGCGGCGTCATCATGGCGCTCGGCATCGCCTCGATGCACCTGACCGGTATGCAGGCGATCGAGACACAGGCGGTAGTCGTCTACAATCCCTATATGACGCTGAGTGCGGTTCTCGCGGGGGCGCTGCTGTCGAGCGCTGCCTTCTACGCCTTCTTCCAATGGAGAGGTCTGGGGCGGCTCCTCACCTCGTCCGTCACCTTCGTCCTTGCAATCTGCGCTCTCCACTTCATTTCGATGGCAAGCATCACGCTTGTGCCGGATCCCGGCAAAGAGGTCCGGGCAATGGTGCTCGATACCAGTCTGTTGGCGGCAATAGTCGTGGTAGCGGCGACGGCTCTCATTCTGACCGTTATCGCGGTGGTCTTTATCGAAAGCCATCTGACGGATCTGAGAGGGCTCGCCAATGCCTCGCAGGAAGGGTTGCTGATCCTGCGCGAAGGCAGGATCATCGATGCCAACGAACGGTTCCAAGTTCTTTCCGGCTGGAAGCTTGCCGATCTCGTCGGCAAGGCGCCGTCCGCTGCCTTGACCGTCATACAGGGACAGAACAGGCCCGGCGAGACGTTGCTCACTACCAGCAGCGGCAAGGAGATCGCCGTCGATGTGAATACGAGCAGGATCGTCTATCGCGGGCACAATTGCGACGTGCTGGCGGTGCGCGATCTGACGGAGCGCAGGCTGGCCGAGGAGATGATAGAACATCTCGCCCACCACGATGTTCTCACCGGTCTTCCGAACCGGTCGTTGTTCGACACGCGCATCCGCCAGGCGCTGCAGATGGCCGAACGAAAGAACAGCGAGGTGGCCCTCTTCTATATCGATCTCGATCGTTTCAAGAGCGTCAACGATATTTTCGGCCACGCCGAGGGCGACCGAATTCTCTGCAAGGTTGCCTCGATCCTCCGTCGCGTGGCCGATGAAAGCGATACGATCGCCCGTCTCGGCGGCGATGAATTTGCCATCATCCAGCCCGCCGGACAGCAACCGGCGGCGGCGCAGAAGCTCGCAGCCGCGATCCTGGACGAATTCGCCGCCGAAATGGATACGGCACGCGACCCCACAGCCGTCGGCGTCAGCCTCGGCATCGCCCTTTATCCGGCCGATGGACGTGAGACAGACGAGATCTGCAACAACGCCGATATCGCACTCTATCGGGTTAAGCACGGCGGCCGCGGCAAGGCCTGTTTCTTCGACGCGGAAATGGACGAGGCCACGCGAGCCCGCCGCCAGATCGAAAGCGAACTGCGCCACGCCATCACCCGCAATCAGATCCATGTCAGCTACCAGCCGATTTACGGTGCACTCAGCGGCGAGGTCAGCGGCTACGAGGCCTTGATGCGCTGGAACCGGCCGGGGCACGGCATCAGCGAGCCGGATGTCTTCATTCCAATCGCCGAGGAAAGCGGATCGATCGTCCAGCTCGGCGAATGGGTACTGCGCGATGCCTGTACAGAGGCTGCGCGCTGGCCGCATCCGCTGACGATCGCCGTCAACGTTTCGCCGGTGCAGTTCATGCTGCCCAACCTTTGCGAGCGGATCGAGGCAATCCTCGAGGAAACGGGGCTCGCGCCCGACCGGCTGGAAATCGAAATCACCGAGGCCGCTCTCATCCGTGATCGCGATCGGGTGATGGCCACGCTGCAGCGCCTGCGCAGTCTGGGTGTTCACATCGTCATGGACGACTTCGGCACCGGTTTTTCCTCGCTTTCCAACCTGCGAACCTTCCCGTTCGACAAGATCAAGGTCGACCGCAGCTTCACCGGCATGCTGGAACATGACGCAGCGTCACGTTCGATCGTGCGCGCAATCATCGGCCTCGGCCACAGCCTCGGCATGCCTGTCGTGACGGAGGGCGTCGAAACCGAGACGCAGCGCCAGATCGTCGTCGAAGAAGGCTGCGCCCAGGTACAGGGCTTTTTGCTCGGCAAGCCGGATATCGAACCGAGCATCAAGCTCGCCGCCCGTAAAGACCTCCTGTCCTCGACGGCTGACGCCGACGCACTGCCGATAGCGCGGCGGCGACCGACGCGTCTTGCCTGGGAGTAGGCCCGGTCAGAGCGCCTTGGCGTTTTCCAGCAGCCGGCGGATATATTCGAGCGTCAGCTCGCGCTCGAATCCGCGAAAGCCTTTGAACAGCGCCAGATCCGCCTCACGCGCGGTCTCGATCGCCTCAGCCTCCATGGCGCGGGCCTTCGGCGTCAGGAAAATCAGCTGCGCCCGCTTGTCGGACGGATGCGGCCGGCGTTCGATCAGCCCGTCGCGGACCATGCGCGAAAGCGTATTGGCCATGGTCGCCTGCTCGATAGCGACTCGGTCGAGAAGCTGTTTCTGGGTCAGCCCATCCTCGGCCCAGAGTTCCAGCAGGATGGGAAACTGGCCGGGAGAGAAACCGAGCCCTACCGCGCGCTGGTGCAGCGAGCGGGCAAAACCCTTCGCCAGCTGGCTGGCAAGGTAAGCTCCCGAATCCATGCGGTTAAATCCCATGATTGCAAGTTAGGCTCAAAACCGTGCCGGAGACAATGCAGCAAATCGCAAAGGATGCCCCAAAAAATGCAAGCCGCGATCAGAACTGCGCAGACCTGGAAAACAAAAGTCGCCATGACCTGGAGGTTGGCCATGGCGACTTTAAAATGGGGACAAAGGCCCGGAGAGGGGGATAAGGCCTTTGTCCAAGCCTGATGCGGCGGGGGACAAGCCGGTAATCAGACCCGCGACGCGATCAATAGCGCCGGTGACATCGATTTGTAGCTACGAATGTGGTTTTTCAAGGGTCACGGTACGTTACAAATCGGTAACAGTTTGGTGAGCGGAAATCCTTCCGCTCTTGGCCGAACTTTATATGGACCTCGTTTCCTGCCCGCGCTATCCATGCGCACATGAAAAAAGGCGATCACCTCTTCCTAGTCGATGGTTCCGGCTTCATCTTTCGGGCGTTTCACGCACTGCCGCCGCTGACGCGCAAATCGGACGGCCTGCCGGTCGGCGCCGTTTCCGGTTTCTGCAACATGCTGTGGAAGCTCTTGCGGGATGCGCGCAACACCGATGTCGGGGTAACACCGACCCATCTCGCCGTGATTTTCGATTATTCCGCAAAGACCTTTCGCAAGGATCTCTACGACGCCTATAAGGCGAATCGTTCGGCCCCGCCCGAAGAGCTCATTCCCCAATTCGGCCTCATCAGAGAGGCGACCCGCGCCTTCAACCTGCCCTGCATCGAGACCGAAGGCTTCGAGGCTGACGACATCATAGCCACCTATGCCCGCCAGGCCGAGGCGGCAGGTGCCGACGTCACCATCGTCTCCTCCGACAAGGATCTGATGCAGCTCGTCACTCCCAATGTCCACATGTACGACAGCATGAAGGACAAACAGATCGGCATTCCCGATGTCGTCGAGAAATGGGGCGTGCCGCCGGAAAAGATGATCGACCTGCAGGCGATGACCGGCGATTCCGTCGACAACGTTCCAGGCATTCCCGGCATCGGCCCTAAAACCGCCGCCCAGCTGCTTGAGGAATACGGCGACCTCGACACGCTGCTCGAACGCGCCACCGAGATCAAGCAGGTCAAGCGTCGCGAGACGATCCTTGCCAATGTCGAAATGGCCAAGCTCTCGCGCGACCTCGTCCGCCTGCGCACCGACGTGCCGCTCGATCTCGATCTCGACGCGCTGGTGCTGGAACCGCAGAACGGCCCAAAGCTGATCGGTTTCCTCAAGACGATGGAATTCACCTCGTTGACGCGCCGCGTCGCCGAAGTCTGCGATTGCGATGCGAGCGTCATCGAACCGGCGGTCGTTCCCATCGAATGGGGCGCGGCTGCCCATGGTCCGGATCTCGATGCCGCCGAGCCGGAGCCGGTTGCCGGCGGCATCCCCGACGTTTCGGGCGAATCGGTGCCCGTGCCGTCGCGTGCAAAGGCGAAGCCCGGCGTCGAAGGCGCTTTTTCGCCCGCCGATCTTGCCAAGGCGCGGGCCGAGGCTTTTGCGACGCTGCCCTTCGATCACTCGACCTATGAAACGATCCGCGATCTGGCGACGCTCGACCGATGGATTGCCGCTGCGCGCGACACAGGGCTCATCGCTTTCGATACGGAGACCACGTCACTGGATGCGATGCAGGCCGAGCTTGTCGGCTTTGCGATGGCGATCGCCGACAATGTCGCCGATCCCACCGGCACCAAGATCCGTGCCGCCTATGTGCCGCTCGCCCATAAGGACGGCGTTGGCGATCTGCTCGGCGGCGGCCTTGCCGAAAACCAGATCCCCATGCGCGATGCCTTGCCGCGGCTGAAGGCATTGCTGGAGGACGAATCGGTTCTCAAGGTCGCCCAGAACCTGAAATACGACTACCTCCTGATGAAGCGCTACGGCGTCGAGACGAAGAGCTTCGACGACACGATGCTGATCTCCTATGTCCTCGACGCCGGCACCGGCGCCCATGGCATGGACCCGCTCTCGGAAAAATTCCTCGGCCATACGCCGATCCCCTACAAGGATGTCGCTGGCAGCGGCAAAGCGAACATCACCTTCGATCTGGTCGACATCGATCGCGCCACCCATTATGCCGCCGAAGATGCCGATGTGACGCTGCGCCTCTGGCTCGTCCTGAAGCCGCGGCTGGCGGCGGCAGGGCTGACCAGCGTCTATGAGCGGCTGGAGCGGCCGCTGCTGCCGGTGCTGGCGCGCATGGAAGCGCGCGGCATCACCGTCGATCGGCAGATCCTGTCGCGCCTGTCCGGTGAACTGGCCCAGGGTGCGGCGCGCCTGGAAGACGAGATCTACACGCTGGCTGGCGAACGGTTCAACATCGGCTCACCGAAGCAGCTCGGCGATATCCTGTTCGGCAAAATGGGCCTTGCCGGTGGCAGCAAGACGAAAACCGGACAATGGTCGACCTCCGCCTCCGTGCTTGAGGATCTCGCCGCCGCCGGCTTCGAGCTGCCCCGCAAGATTGTCGACTGGCGCCAGCTCACCAAGCTGAAATCCACCTATACCGACGCGCTTCCGGGCTATGTCCATCCGGAAACCAGGCGGGTCCACACCTCCTATTCGCTGGCTTCGACGACCACGGGGCGCCTGTCCTCGTCCGAACCGAACCTGCAGAACATTCCGGTGCGCACCGCAGAAGGCCGCAAGATCCGCACCGCCTTCATCTCGACGCCGGGTCACAAGCTGATCTCTGCCGACTACAGTCAGATCGAATTGCGGGTGCTTGCCCATGTGGCCGAGATCCCGCAGCTGACCAAAGCCTTCGAGGATGGCGTCGACATTCACGCCATGACCGCGTCGGAAATGTTCGGCGTGCCGGTCGAAGGCATGCCGGGTGAAGTTCGCCGCCGCGCCAAGGCAATCAATTTCGGCATCATCTACGGCATCTCCGCTTTCGGTCTCGCCAACCAGCTTTCGATCGAGCGCTCGGAAGCCGGCGACTACATCAAGAAATATTTCGAGCGCTTCCCCGGGATCCGCGACTATATGGAAAGCCGCAAGGCGATGGCCCGCGACAAGGGTTATGTCGAAACGATCTTCGGCCGCCGCATCAACTATCCGGAAATCCGCTCTTCCAACCCTTCGGTGCGCGCCTTCAACGAACGGGCGGCGATCAACGCGCCGATCCAGGGTTCCGCGGCCGACGTCATCCGCCGGGCGATGATCAAGATGGAGCCCGCGCTCGCCGAAGCCGGTCTTGCCGAGCGTGTGCGCATGCTGCTGCAGGTGCATGACGAACTGATTTTCGAGGTCGAGGACGAGGATGTCGAAAAGGCGATGCCGATCATCGTCTCGGTTATGGAAAACGCCACGATGCCGGCGCTCGAAATGCGCGTGCCGCTCAAGGTCGATGCGCGCGCCGCCACCAATTGGGACGAGGCGCATTAACCGCCTTCCCAAAACGAAAAAGATTTTCCGCTTTCCTAACTCATTGAGATCACGATCATATATTTCCCTGGGCTGTGTCGGAACGATACGGCTGGAAGGAACTTATTAACCTTCCTTTTCTATCCCGGTGGGGTCGTAATTTGTTAGGCATGAGTGAGTAGCGGACGCATGCGTTTTCCCAGAACCAATTTGACGGATGCCGCAGATTTTTCCAGCGGCATTGAAACGGAGCTTCCGGAGGAAAATCCAGGCGAGAGGCCGCCGGCGCCGATCTGGCAGAGCAACTTCTCGCTCGCGCCGAATGTTCGCTTCACCCGCACGCCCGAAACTCTGATCAGCCGCCGCCGCCCGTCGAACGAGTCCATTCGCAGCGAACCGGAAGCGGAACAACAGGCGATACGGATAGAACCGGTCGCAGTCGACGTGCCGTTCGACATTTACCTGCCGGAGCCCGAACCTGCCGTAGCGCAGGCGGAGATCGAGACGCTGCAGCCGCCGACCGCCGCGGCGGAGGCGCCTACCCTGCGCGTCGCTTCCGAACTGTCTTCGATTTCCGATTTTGCCTTCTGGGAAGTCATGGCCTTCGAGGAGGGCGAACCGGTACGCGCGCCCTCGATCATTCTTCCGAAGATCGAGACCGCGCCCGAATCAATCACCTCGCTGTTTCGCGTCATGGAATGGCGTCCGGGCGCGCTGAAACCCGCTCAGGCGGCATCCCGACCGGTTCAGCCACTGGCTGCAACGCCCGCGCCGGTAGCTTCGCGCCCGCCGCCGGCGATTTCCCTGGAAAGGCCCGTCCGTATCCGCGAGGCGGCGACTGCGCCGGGGCCGCAGGTAGCGCCCCAGACTGCGCCGATGCCTCAGGTCACGCCGGTGCCTCAGGCCGCCCCCGTGCCTCGGCCGACGCCCCCGGTCGCCGCAGTCCTGCCGTCGCCGCGCCTTGCGGCGAGGCCGGAGAAGATCGATGCATCGGGTTATGAATTCCCGCCGCGCGCTCTTTTGCAGGAGCCGCCTGAACGTCTCGGCGAGATCATGTCGCAGGAGACGCTGGAGCAGAATGCCGGTCTTCTGGAAAGTGTGCTTGAGGATTTCGGAATCAAGGGCGAGATCATTCATGTCCGCCCCGGCCCTGTTGTCACCCTCTATGAATTCGAGCCGGCGCCCGGCGTGAAGTCGTCGCGCGTCATCGGCTTGGCCGATGATATCGCCCGCTCGATGTCGGCGCTTTCGGCCCGGGTCGCCGTGGTTCCCGGCCGCAATGTCATCGGCATCGAGCTGCCGAACGTCACCCGTGAAACAGTTTATTTCCGCGAGATGATCGAGAGCCAGGATTTCGACAAGAGCGGCTACAAGCTGGCGCTCGGCTTGGGCAAGACCATCGGCGGCGAGCCCGTGATCGCCGAGCTCGCCAAGATGCCGCATCTGCTCGTCGCCGGCACCACAGGCTCGGGCAAATCGGTCGCCATCAATACGATGATCCTGTCGCTGCTCTACCGCATGACGCCGGAACAGTGCCGGCTGATCATGGTAGACCCGAAGATGCTCGAACTCTCCGTCTATGACGGCATTCCCCATCTGCTGACGCCCGTCGTCACCGATCCGAAGAAGGCGGTCATGGCGTTGAAATGGGCAGTTCGCGAGATGGAGGAGCGTTATCGCAAGATGTCACGCCTCGGCGTGCGCAACATCGACGGCTATAACGGCCGCGTTTCCCAGGCACGCGAAAAAGGCGAGACCATCCACATCATGGTCCAGACCGGCTTCGACAAGGGAACCGGTGCGCCGATCGAAGAGCAGCAGGAGCTGGATCTTGCGCCGATGCCCTATATCGTCGTCATCGTCGACGAAATGGCCGACCTGATGATGGTCGCCGGTAAAGAGATCGAGGGTGCGATCCAGCGTCTGGCGCAGATGGCGCGTGCCGCCGGCATTCACCTGATCATGGCGACTCAGCGCCCCTCGGTCGATGTCATTACCGGCACGATCAAGGCGAATTTCCCGACCCGAATTTCCTTCCAGGTCACCTCGAAGATCGACAGCCGTACCATCCTCGGCGAACAGGGCGCCGAACAGTTGCTCGGCCAGGGCGACATGCTGCATATGCAGGGCGGCGGACGCATCGCCCGCGTCCACGGTCCCTTCGTCTCCGATGCCGAAGTGGAGAAAGTCGTTGCGCATCTCAAGACGCAGGGTCGCCCCGAATATCTCGACACCGTGACCGCCGACGAGGAGGAAGAGCCGGAAGAGGAGGACGCCGGCGCCGTTTTCGACAAGAGCGCCATGGCCTCCGAGGATGGCAACGAGCTTTACGAGCAGGCGGTCAAGGTCGTCATGCGCGACAAGAAGTGCTCGACCTCCTACATCCAGCGCCGCCTCGGCATCGGCTATAACCGCGCCGCTTCACTGGTCGAGCGCATGGAGAAGGAAGGTCTCGTCGGGCCGGCAAATCATGTCGGCAAGCGCGAAATCATCTCCGGGCGGGGCGACGGCGACTGATTGACGACGACCGAATTGCCAACGGCTTCGGTCTCATCTTCTCAACATGGCCAACCTTACCGTTTCACTGACGAAGGCTGATTTTCCGCCGGTATAGAAATCCCAATGGCCGTCTGCCTCCGCGGCCAGCCGGCGCTTCAGGTCGACATAGGCGTTGGCTCTGTCGGGATGATCTCTGAGATAATCGCGAAACAGGAGGCGTTCCTGATGCGCACGATTGTCGGGACCGCAAAGATAGAGCCTGAACCCGTAACACTCGCGATTCCGGGTAAAGACCCAGCGACCGTCTCCATGAGGGTCGCCGTGGAAGATGAATTCGGCGGCGCGTATTAATTCGATTGCTGGCGGTAGCGCTTTATCGGATGTTGCAACGACATCGAAATCGATCTTCGGCTTGGCCGCAAGACCAGGCACCGATGTACTGCCGATATGATCGACGGACAGCACGAGATCACCGAGCGAAGTGGCGACTTCGGCGCTGATTTCGGCAAAGAGCAGCGGCCAGGAAGGGTCGTAATCGACGACTTTGATGGCGCGCATCCTGCCTCTCTACTGTGGTCGCGGCACTTCGGCCAGCAATCCTTCCAGGATCGCGATCATCTTCTGCTCGGCTTCTTCGAGCGAGCCGCTATTGTCGAGCTCCGTCACGTCATAGTCGCCACGCACGGTCAGCGGCCCGCGGGCGAGCCTGGCCATGATGTCCTCATGTGTCTCGCGGCCGCGCGCTTCCAGCCGGCTGGCGAGCACTTCGGGGCGGGCCGTGACATTGATGACCTTCAGCCGCGGGAAAGCGGCCTGGAAGCGGTGAAGCGCCGAGCGCGAGCCGTTGGCCACGACGACGTGGCCTCGCGACAGCGCCACCGAAACTTCGGCCGGAATGCCGTATCTCAGGCCATGCGCTTCCCACCAGACCGCGAAAGAGCCTGACTGCTCCATGGCGGCAAAGCCTTCGAGGGAGACGGAAAGATGATCCTCGCCGCCGGCATTACGGTGGCGGGTGATGACCCGGCGGGCGAAATGCACGTTGTCGCGGCCAGAAAAACGCCGCGCAGCGAGGTTCATCAGCGTGTCCTTGCCGGCGCCGCTCGGCCCGACGACCACGACCATGATGCCGCGCTCGGCTCCTGCTGCCGCGTGGGGTTCGTGCGGCGTCATGCGACACGGCGTCCCTGGCGCCAGACGGAGCGTGTCACCGGCACGCCGTGCGAGCGGTGGACACGGACGAGATCGGCCCGCAGCCCGGTCGCGATCCGGCCGCGATCGTCGAGGCTGACGGTGCGGGCAGGCGTCGACGTCACCATCGCGATCGCTTTCGCAAGGGTGATGCTCTCCACCTCGTCGGCAAGGATGAAGGGTGCATGCAGCAGGCTGAGCGGCACGTAGTCGGAGGACAGCACGTCGAGCACGCCCATTTCGGCGAGATCGCGGGCGGCGATATTACCGGAATGGGATTTGCCGCGCACGATGTTCGGCGCGCCCATCAGCACGCTCATGCCGTGCTCGTGCGATGCCCGGGCGGCATCGAAGCTGGTTGGAAACTCGGCAAGGCGCACGCCATTGTCGATCGCCTCGTCGACATGAGAGAGCGTGGCGTCGTCATGGCTTGCGACCGTGATGCCGCGCTCGGCGCACGCCTTGGCGATGGCGTTTCGATGGGGCGTCGAATTGCGTGCCGATTCCGCCTGGCGCTTGGCGACGAAACGGGCAAAGGCCTCGTCGCTCAGGCCCCGCTTCTTTTGGTAGTAGAAGATATATTGATCCATCGTCTGGAATTGCCGCTGGCCGGGCGCATGATCCATCAGCGAGACCAGCCGCACGTGCGGATCGTTTTCGAAATCGGCGAAATGTTCGAGCACGTTGTCGGCCGAAACCTCGCAGCGAAGATGGATGAGGTGCTCGGCGCGCAGCCGGCCTTCCTTCTCCGCCGATTGAATGGCGTCGGCCATCTCGCGCATCTCGCCATGTTCGAAACCGCCGTCCTCGTCCGCGCCCATGCGCAGGCAGTCGAACACCGTCGTGATGCCCGATGTGACGATCTGGGCGTCATGCGCCTGGACGGCAGCCGTCTTGTGCCAGCGGATGCCCGGGCGCGGCTGGTAATGGCCTTCGAGATGGTCGGTATGCAGTTCGACGAGGCCGGGAATGATGTAATCGCCCTCGAAATCTTCCCCGGCTACCGAATTGCCTTCGGAGATATCGGCGATCTTGCCGTCGCGGATGAGGATCGATCCTGAAAGGATGTCGTCCTCGAGAACGATGCGGGCGTTGGAAAAGACGGTCTCTTTGCTCATATCGTCGATCTTTCAGCTTTTGGCGCCGGAAAGCGGCAGCCAGGAATGAACTTTGAACGGGGCGCCGCGCGTCTCCTCGATGAAGACGGCGAGGCCGGAAATCGAAAGCGGCCGGCCGATGAAACCGGCAAAACGCTCCGCCAGGATCGTTTTCATCGTCTCGGTACGTGTCTCCGGCACCTGGCCGCTCAGTGTCATGTGGAAACCGAAATCCTCCATGACGTAAGGATAGCCCCAGCGCTGCAGATTGGCGCGCTGGCTGTCGCTGAGCCTCTCCGGATTGCGGCGCGCGACATCGACCTCGGAAAGCGTTGCGCGGAACGGCTCGAAGGACTTTACCACCTTCGCTGCGAAATCCTGAAGAGGTTGATGAAGAGAAGCCGGAACAAGGGCAAAAAAACGACCGAGCTGACCGAGCACGAGCTGGGGTATCTCGAAGGCCGGCGTCCGGGCGGCAAACTCCTCGGCGAAAGCCATGAGATCCCTTTCGGTGACGGAAGCGGCAAGCGAAAACGGCGCCTTGATCGTCGCGTGAAAGCCGTAGCGGCGTGGGTCGGCGGTCAGCTCGAACTGCTCTGCCGCACTCAGCGTCTCATGTTCGGATGCAGGATAGGTGTCGCCGGTGAAAGCATCGCGACCGAGCCAGAGCGAAGCCGCGCCGGTCAGAGGATCATCCTTCGGCGGCGAGAAATAGAGAGCGTAGCGCAAGGCTTTTATCCTGGGGATCGTCGAAACGGGGAGGGCAATGTGCAGTGATTTGGCGGCGAACCGCAAGCAGGCTCCCGGCTAAAAGATTTCCGTGACAGAATGATGATGCCGGCAGCGCCGCCATCGCCTTCATCGAGCGCTCAGTGCGTCTTCGCGCCCATCAACCGGTGGCGCAGCGCGTTCGAAGCGCCGTCGAACAGGAAGACGACGATCAGGATCAGAATGACCATATAGGCGACGTTTTCCCAGTTGGCGTTGGTGCGCATCGCCTCCCAGAGTTTGAGGCCGATACCGCCTGCGCCGACGGCGCCGATGATGGTGGCGCCGCGCACGTTCGATTCCCACTGGTAAAGCGTCTGGCTGACGATGACGGGAATGATCTGCGGCATGATGCCGTAACGATGGACGAGCACCGTTTGGGCGCCGGTCGATGTGATGCCTTCCCGCGGCTTGTTGTCGATGTTCTCGAGCCCCTCGGAATAAAGCTTGCCGAGCGTGCCGGTCTCGGTAAGGAAGATCGCGCCGCTGCCGGCAAGCGGCCCGGGGCCGAAGGCGCGGGTCAGGAACAGCGCCCAGATCAGCATGTCGACCGAGCGCAGGAAATCGAACAAGCGTTTGAGAATCTGGTTCAGGAGGCGGTGCGGCGTGATGTTGCGCGCTGCCAGGAACGCGAGCGGGAAGGCGGCGAGCGCGCCGAGCAGCGTTCCGAGAAAGGCCATGACGATCGTCTGGAAAAGCTTGGTCCAGACGTCGCCATGCTGCCATTCGCTGTTGTTCCAGATATCCTCTAAGGCCAGCGACAGGTTGGTCTGGTCGGGCTTGATGCGAGGGCCGGAGACAATGAGGCCGATGACTTCGCCGACCGGCTTGTCGAAGAAGGCGGATTGCGTGTCGAAGATGAAATTCGCCCAGCCGATAAAACGCTTGCGGACCTTCACGCGATCGAGGGAAATGCTGACGTCGCCGGCAAAGCCGAGATCCGCGAGCACATTGTCGTCATAGACGGTCATCCAGCTCGGCACCGGCCCGACCACTTTCGGCGCACCGCTCGAGAGTTCGATGGGGATGCTGACGCCATGGGCGGTCACGATCGTCTCGCTTTTCGAGACGGTGACGCTGCGGCTGGCGCCGCTGATCGAAACGGTAATGCTGCCGTCGGGGTTGTTGACCACCCAGTCCGGATGCGGATTATCGCCGAGCGGCGAGAAGCGGGGATAACGCACCTCGATCGAGCCGTCGTCCTGGATGCGGAAGTCCGGCTGAACATCGTAGCTCACCCATTGGCTGAGATAGATGCCGACGCGCTCCCAGTGGGCCTCGGCAAGAAGCTTTTGCAGGTCGAAGAACCAGACGGCGTAGAGGCCGTAGGCCAGCGTCGCAACGAGGATCATCAGCCCGCCGAAACGCTGGCGGAACGACCGGTGGAAATATTCCGGATAGCGCGCTTCGATCTCATGCATGCGGTTTGCGTCGATCACCGTCATGGCGGCCTCAATGTTGCAGAAGGAAAGCGTGCTCGCCGACGAGACGGCGGCGCAGCCATGCGGAGAACTGGTCGACGGCGATGATCGTCACGAAGAGCAGCAGAACGAGAGCCATCGTCTTGGCGCCGAAGCCGCGCGAGATCGAAAGCTTCAGCTCCTCGCCGATGCCGCCGCCGCCGACGGCGCCGATGATGGTCGAGGCGCGCACGTTGATCTCCAGGCGTAAGAGCGCATAGGAGGTGAAATTCGGCAGCACCTGCGGCAGGGCGGCGAAACGCACGCGCTCCCACCAGTTGGCGCCGACGGCCTTCATCCCCTCATGCGGCTTCATGTCGATATTTTCGGCGACTTCGTAGAAGAGTTTGCCGAGCGCGCCGATCGTGTGCAGGGTGATGGCGATGATGGCGGCGACCGGCCCGATCGACAGGATCGCCGAAAACAGGCCGGCGATCACGATTTCGGGGAAGGCGCGCAGGAACTCCATCAGCCGCTTGGTGAAGATGCGCAGCGGCCATGAACTCGTGAGGTTGCGCGCGGCAAAGAAGCTCAAGGGAACCGCAAAGATGAAAGCGACAATCGTCGAGATCAGCGCCACGTTGATCGTGACGATCATCAGCTCGAAATATTCCGGAATGTAGAAGGCGCTCGAGACGTAGACGCGTCCCTTGTCGAAATTGAATTCCTCGCCGCCTTTGTCGTTGACGCTCGTTATGTCGAAAAGCGCGCGCCAGACGTCGTTCCAATCCTTGGGGATGAGCCAGCTCAGGAAGTCGAAGAGATGTGGCAGGCGGTCGAAGAAATGACCGGCATTGCTCTCGTCGGCGAATCGGACGGAACTGACGAAAGCCACGATGAGGATAACCAGGCCAAGGATGGTGTAAAAGCGGCGCCTGGCGACCATCCGCTCCCAGGCGGTCCCGATCTCCTGCGTGCTCTGCCTGCGCGGCTGTGTATTGGCAATAGTCATGGATGCCCCGCCTGCTACATAATTCCATCCTTAAATCGAGTTCGATTTGAGGATGGAATTATGTAGCAATTCAAAGTTCGACAGCGTCCTTTACGCGTCTGAAAAGACGCGCGGCGCTGTAGTCACAAAAGAAGGGGCGGCCGTCGCCGGCCGCCCCGCATTGAAAAGGCGATCAGCCGCCGATGGCCGCTTTACGAACTTCGACGATAGCATTGTAGAAGTCGTGCTTGACGGGGGCATAGCCCTTGTAGTCGCCGCCTTCGACAGCCGAGAAGCACTTGTGATCCTTCTCCGGCAGGGCTGTGAAGAAGGCTGCGAGCTTCGTCTGCCACTCTTCGCCGAGGCCGTTGCGCACGACGAGCGGGCCGTTCGGGATCAGCGGCGAACGCCAGACTTCAACGAGCTTGTTCGGGTCCACGGCGCCCTTGTCGACTTCCTTGCGGAAGGTGCCGGAGGTGTAGCCGTCCTTGAAATCGCCGATGCCAGAGCTGTCGTCGACGGCAACGTCGACCTTGCCGTCATAGGCGGCAAGCAGGTTGTTTTCATGACCGCCGTTGAACTGGGTCGAGGCAAAGAACTTGTCGTTCGGCATGCCGGTGTCCTTCGGGATCTGCGTCAGCGGAACGAGGTAACCGGAGGTGGAGTCCGGATCGGCGTAGCCGAGCTTCTTGCCCTTGGCGTCCTTGATGGTCTTGATGCCGGAGGACTTCAGTGCGAGGCCGATCGAGTGATAACCCGTCGAACCATCTTTCTGCTGCGTCGTCAGGATCGGCGTAACGGCCTTCGGATCCTTGAGGTAGACGGAGGCGTAGCCGGAAGCGCCGAGTTCGGCGAAGTCGAGCGTGCCGCCGAGCAGGCCCTGGATAACGCCGTCATAATCGGCGGCCGGGAAGAGCGAGACCTTCTCGAAGCCGAATTCCTGTTTGAGGTGGTCGGCAAGGCAGGCATAATTGCGCAGGCGGTCGGTTTCGTTTTCGCCGCCGAGGATGCCGATGCGGAATTCCTTGAGGTCTGCGGCATTGGTGGCGCCGGCGAGCGCGAACAGCGCCGTTGCCGCAAAGAGTGCTTTCTTCAACATGCGTTCTCTCCTGTTGACCGGTGTCCCCGGCTTTCCGTTACCAAGAAGTGTGCCCTTGACGCGGGCGTTCGATCGCGGCCGTCCCGCTCAGAGGCCGGCCAGGGCCAGCGGTTGGATGCCAGCGGATTGATTGTCTGCCCGCTCGGGAGCGATATCGATTGATGTCGAGGTCATCGTTTCGTCGATGCCGGCGCCGTCCTTGTCCGTGCCGTAGATTTCCTTCACCGCTTCGGCGGTCAGATCCGAGGGCTTGCCGTCGAAGACGACGCGGCCGCCGGCCATGCCGACGATGCGCTCACAATAGTTGCGGGCGGTATCGAGCGTGTGGAGATTGGTAACGACCGTGATGCCCTCGCGCTCGTTGATGTCGCGCAGTGCATCCATGACGATCTTGGCGTTCAGCGGATCGAGCGAGGCGATCGGCTCGTCGGCGAGCACCATCTTCGGGTTTTGCATCAGCGCGCGGGCGATCGCCACGCGCTGCTGCTGGCCGCCGGAAAGGGTGCCGGCCGGCTGCAGCGCCGTCTGCTCGATGCCGAGGCGTTCGAGTGCCGCGATCGCATGCACGCGCTCCTCGCGGGTGAAGATGTTGAGGAGGCTCAGAAGCGTCGAACGGTGATTGAGGCGGCCGAGCATAACATTGGTCAGAACATCGAGGCGCGGCACCAGATTGAACTGCTGGAAGATCATCGCACAGTCGCGCTGCCAGTTGCGCAAGGCCCGGCCGCGAAGCCCGGAGACCTCGACGCCGGCGAAATGAATGGAGCCGGAGCTCGGCTCCTGCAGCCGGTTGATCATGCGCAGCAGCGTCGACTTGCCGGCGCCGGAGCGGCCGATGATGCCGACCATCTGACCCTGAGGAATCGTGAGCGTCACGGCGTCGACGGCGAGCTTCTTCCCGAAACGGCGGGTGACATCCTTCAGCTCGAACATCATGCTCTTCCCTTGCGCTCCAGGCCTTAGTCAGCATCGCATTAGTCCCGCTTCATGAACCTCACGTGTCATATTTGTGTAGTTCGTGTCACAATTCTCCGCGCCTGTATCGGAAGTCTAGCCGCCATATCTCGCCAGAAAATCTTCCGCGCTAAGGTTGCGAAAATCCTGCAAGGCTTGGCGCAGCCGGTCGTGCTCCCAGTCCCACCAGGCGAGCCGGTCCATGCGTTCGCCGACCGGTTTCGAAAACCGTTCGCGGATCAGTTTCGCCGGCACGCCGCCGACGATCGTGTATGGCGCGACGTCCTTCGATACCACCGCGCCGGCGCCGATGACGGCACCGTTGCCGACATTGACGCCCGGCAGGATGGTTGCGCCATGGCCAATCCAGACGTCGTGGCCAATCGTCACCCGGTTCGAGCGCCGCCAGGCGAAGAAGTCCGTCTCCATGTCGGCGTCCGGCCAATAGTCGGCGGCGCGATAAGTGAAATGATGCAGAGTGGCGCGCCAGGTCGGATGGTTGGTGGCGTTGATGCGCACGGCGGCAGCGATGTTGACGAACTTGCCGATCGTCGCGCACCAGACGGAGCCGTCCTGCATGATGTAGGAATAGTCCCCGAAAGTGGCTTCGCTGATGCGGCAGCGTTCGGAGACCTCGGTAAAGCGCCCGAAAGTGGAGCCGCTGACATCAGCCGTTTCGTGGATATAGGGCTCGATGCCCAACTGGCGGCTCATGCGGCGATCTTCCGAGGAGAGAATTGCTGGACGTCGAGGATGCGGTCGGCGACGGCCTCGCGCACTTCCTCGTCGTGGAAGATGCCGAGAAGGGCGACGCCCGCCTTTTTCTTCTCCGCGATCATGCCGACGACGACGGCGCGGTTTTTCGCATCGAGCGAGGCTGTGGGTTCATCGAGAAGCAAAATCGTATGCTCGGTGATGAAGCCGCGGGCGATGTTGACGCGCTGCTGCTCGCCGCCGGAGAAAGTGGCGGGCGGAAGCTGCCACAGCGCCTCCGGCAGGTTGAGCTCGGCGAGCAGCGCGCCTGCCTTTTCGCGTGCAACGACGATTTCTTCGCCGCGCGCCACGAGCGGTTCGGCCACCACGTCGATCGCCGCCACGCGCGGTACGGTGCGCAGGAACTGGCTGACATAGCCGAGTGTATCGCGGCGAACTTTGAGCACGGTGCGCGGATCGGCGGCGGCGAGATCGACGATCCGTCCATCGTGGCGGATGAGGATCTGGCCCGTATCGACGGCGTAATTGCCGTAGATCATCTTGAGCAGCGAGCTCTTGCCGATGCCAGAGGGGCCGCCGAGCACGACGCATTCGCCTGACGCGACCGAGAAGGCGACATCGGAGACGACGGGCAGCCGGATGCCGTCGCGCAGGTGCATGGTGAAGCTCTTCGACACTTCAGAAACGACGAGGGGCGTTGGCATTGTTTCTTCCTATTTTCTAGCGACGGCTCAGACCTGCAGGATCGAGGAGACGAGCAGCTGCGTGTAAGGCTCCCTGGGATCGTCGAGCACGCGGTCGGTGAGACCCTGTTCGATGACGGAGCCATCCTTCATCACCATCATGCGGTGCGAGAGCAGGCGAGCGACGGCGAGATCATGGGTGACGATGATGGCCGAAAGGCCGAGATCGTTGACGAGGCCGCGCACCAGATCGAGCAGGCGTGCCTGCACCGAAACGTCGAGGCCGCCTGTGGGCTCGTCCATGAAGACGAGCCGCGGGCCGGTGACGAGGTTGCGGGCGATCTGCAGGCGCTGTCGCATGCCGCCGGAAAAGGCGCGCGGCTGGTCGTCGATGCGGTCGGCATCAATCTCGACGCGTTCGAGCCAGTCGATCGCTGAGGCGCGGATCTTGCCGTAGTGCCGGTCGCCGATCGCCATCAGCCGTTCGCCGACATTGGCGCCGGCAGAGACAGTCATCCGCAGGCCGTCGGCCGGGTTCTGGTGGACGAAACCCCAGTCGGTGCGCATCAGGAAACGGCGTTCGGCCTCGTTCAATTGGTAGAGGTCGCGGTAGCTGCCATCGCGCATGTGGTATTCGACGCTGCCGGTGGTCGGCATCAGCCGGGTGGAGATGCAGTTGAGCAGCGTCGTCTTGCCCGAGCCGGATTCGCCGACGATGGCGAGAACCTCACCGGGCCAGAGCTCAAAGGAGACGTTCCGGCAGCCGATGCGATTGCCGTAGAATTTCGACAGATCCTTGACCTTGAGAAGGGGTGTGTCGGTCATTCTGCAGCCTCCCGGGCCAGCATCTCGCCGGCATGCCCCTGCGCCCGGCGATCTTCGCAATGGTCGGTGTCGGAGCAGACGAACATGCGCCCGCCCTTGTCGTCGAGGATGACCTCGTCGAGGTAGACATCCTCGGCGCCGCAGAGCGCGCAGGGTTTGTCGAAGCGCTGGATCTCGAAGGGATGGTCTTCGAAATCCAGGCTGACGACATCCGTATAAGGCGGCACGGCATAGATACGCTTTTCGCGGCCGGCGCCGAAAAGCTGCAGCGCTTCCGACCTGTGCATCTTCGGATTATCGAATTTCGGCGTCGGCGAGGGATCCATGACATAGCGGCCGTGCACCTTGACCGGATAGGCATAGGTCGTGGCGATGCGGCCGTTGCGGGCAATATCTTCGTAGAGCTTCACATGCATGAGGCCGTATTCCTCGAGCGCATGCATCTTGCGCGTCTCCGTCTCGCGCGGTTCGAGGAAGCGCAGGGGTTCCGGTATCGGCACCTGATAAACGAGCACCTGGCCGGCGCCGAGCTTTTCCTCAGGGATGCGGTGGCGTGTCTGGATGATCGTCGCCTCGCTGGTGCGCGTCGTTACCGCGACATTGGCGACCTTCTGGAAAAAAGCGCGGATCGAGACGGCGTTGGTCGTATCGTCGGCACCCTGGTCGATGACCTTCAGCACGTCATCAGGCCCGATGATCGAGGCCGTCACCTGCACGCCGCCGGTGCCCCAGCCGTAGGGCATCGGCATTTCGCGCGAGGCGAAGGGCACCTGATAGCCGGGAATGGCGATCGCCTTCAGGATGGCGCGGCGGATCATCCGCTTGGTCTGTTCGTCGAGATAGGCGAAGTTGTAGCTGGCGAGATCGCTCATTCGGCGGCTTCCTTCATGTCTTCGCCGCTGCTGCGGGCGGCTTCGAATTCGCGGCGCATGCGGCGGACGAGATCGAGTTCGGCCTGGAAGTCCACATAATGCGGAAGCTTCAGGTGCTCGACGAAACCGGTCGCCTGAACATTGTCGGAATGGGAGATGACGAATTCCTCGTCCTGCGCCGGCGCGGTGATATCCTCGCCGAGCTCTTCTGCGCGCAGCGCACGGTCAACAAGCGACATTGCCATAGCCTTGCGCTCGCTCTGGCCGAAGACCAGGCCGTAGCCGCGGGTAAACTGCGGCGGCGCCTTGGCCGACCCCTTGAACTGGTTGACCATCTGGCATTCGGTGATCTGGATCGTGCCGAGCGAGACGGCGAAACCGAGCTCCGGCACGTCGAATTCCACCTCGACGTCGCCGATGCGGATCTCGCCGGTAAAGGGATGGTTGCGGCCATAGCCGCGCTGGGTGGAATAACCGAGCGCCAGCAGGAAGCCCTCATCGCCGCGGGAAAGCGCCTGCAGGCGCAGATCGCGGGTCATCGGAAATTCCATCGGCTCGCGGGTCAGGTCTCCGATCTCGTGATCTTCGGGCATGTCGCCGTCGGCCTCTATCAGGCCCTCCTCGCCGAGGATTTCGCAGACGCGCATGACCCGGCCGGTCTCGGCCGGACGCTGGGCCGGCGCTTCGACCACTTCGTCCTCAAGCAGTGAGGGATCGAGCAGCCGGTGCGTATAGTCGAAGGTGGGGCCAAGCAGCTGGCCGCCCGGCAGATCCTTGTAGGTCGCCGAGATCCGGCGTTCAATCACCATGCCAGCCGTGTCGAGCGGTCTGGAATAACCGAAGCGCGGCAGCGTCGTGCGATAGGCCCGCAGCAGGAAGATCGCCTCGATCATGTCGCCGCGCGATTGACGCACGGCGAGCGCTGCGAGGGTGCGGTCGAAAAGCGAGGCCTCGGCCATGACGCGGTCGACGGCGAGCGCCAGCTGCGCCACGATCTGCTCGATGCCGATCGCCGGCAGCGACCGGTCGCCGCGGCGGCGGTCGGCAAGCAGACGGTGGGCATTGGCGATGGCGGCCTCGCCACCCTTGACGGCAACATACATGAGCTCAGATCTCCGTTGCTGTGATCGTGGTGGTGCGCGGCAGACAGACGAAGCGCTTGCCCGATGTCAGCACGATGTCGATGCCGCGCGGAAAGAGCGCACGGTTCTCGGTCCAGAGCCTGAGAAAGGTCTCCGGCAGGCTCACCGGGGCGACCTCCGTGACGCTCTGGATGCCCGGACCCATCAGCGCCAACCTGCGTCCGCCCTCGAGTTCGGGAAGTTCGATGACGACAGTCGTCGAGCGGTCGGGATATTCCTGCGTGCCTGATGCGAAGAGGCCGAAAGAACAAAGCGCAGTGCCCGCCTCTGCGAAGGCAAAGCGCGCATCGGCCTTTTCGGCTGTCACAGGAGCGCCGGTGTGGAAGCCGAGCCACTCCGGCACGGCGGATTTCGCCAGTCCCGAGGTCAGCCAGACGAGCGTGTCGTGGTCGCAAAGGGTGAGTGCGATCGTGCCGGCGGCAATGCCGAGCGGCGGCGGTGGATCGATATCGGGCTCTACCGTCTGAATGGTACCGGGGCGGGCCATGCCGTCCATCAGCATCTTGAAGACGCTCTGCGCATGGAAAATCGGCTCGGCAAAGCCGCCGGTCAAGGCTTCTGTCGCAAGGCCCATCAGTTGTCTCCCCGTACCATGGTGAAGAAATCGACGCGGGTCGCCGCCGTCTCATCCGCCTTGCGGTGGTCGGCGGCGGCGATGCGTGCGGCAATCGGCGAAAGCAGTGCCTGTTCGATGAACTCCCTGGTCGTCTCCTCCTGCCAGAGCGCGTCGAAGATCGCCGCAAGGCGCGCCTTCTCACGGTCGGTGCCGAGCGCCTGTGCATGGCCAATGGAGCCGGACTCGAGCCGCACCGTCGCGCGTGTCACCGTCACCTCGCCGAGATTGAAGGGAGCCCCGCCGCCGCCGATGCGGCCGCGCACCATCACCAGTCCGGTCTCCGGTCCGCGCACCGGATAAGCCACCGGTTTTTGCGGCAACGCATCCCAGACCGCCTGGAGTTCGCTCCGCTCCGCTCGCGCCAGCAGATCGGCGGCGCGTTTGCGCTCCGCGACCGTCTGTGACGCAGCGTCTTTCCTGTCCGCTGATATCATCGCTGCCTCCTCGAAATGTCTATTGATATAGACAAGTATACAAGCTATACCTAGCCTTAAATCGGTGTCGTGACAAGCGTGTGACATCGTTGGGCAAGGCAGGGGCGGGATGGCAGGACTGAAACAGGTGCAGAGGCAGACGGGCGTGGCGCTCTGGCGCCAGATCGCCGATCGGATTCGCGAGGCGATCGGCAACGGCGCCTATGACGAAACGGGGATGGTGCCGCCGGAAACGGTGCTGGCGCTGCAATTCGGCGTCAACCGGCACACGGTGCGCAGCGCGCTGGCGGCGCTGGCGCAGGAGGGAATTGTGAGGGCGGTACAAGGCCGCGGCACGCTGATCGAACGTAAGGAGCGGCTGAACTTCCCGATCACCCGGCGCACGCGCTTCACCGCCGGCATCGGCGATCAGGCGCGCGAGACGCGCGCACTTTTGCTCGATGAGGCGCAGGAGGAGGCGAGCGCCGAGGTTGGCAGTTGGCTGGGCCTGAAACAGGGCGAGATGGTGATCCGGCTGGAAACATTGCGCCATGCCGACAGGCGGCCGGTTTCAAAGGCGACGAGCTGGTTCCCCGCCGAACGCTTCGCCGGGATCGGCGAGGCCTACCGCAAGCATCAATCGATCACCAAGGCTTTCGCCGAGCTCGGCCTCGCGGACTACGTGCGGGCGACGACCGAGGTGACGGCGGCCCATGCTGCCACAGCCGACCTTGCAGATCTGGAACTCACCCCCGGCGCCATCCTTCTGATCGCCAAGGCGATGAACACCGACCTCGACGGCGTGCCGGTGCAATATTCGATCAGCCGTTTCGCGGCCGACCGGGTCCAGTTCACGATCGACAACTGAGGGCTTGGCGTACCGGCCGCCTCCGGCGGCACGCCTCGCCGAATTCAGTGTGCGCCGGACATATCGCCCAGCACTTCCTTGGAAGCCACGGTGGAATCCGCATTCAGCTTGTAGACCATCGGAACCCCGGTCGCGAGATTGAGGGCGAGCACGCCTTCTTTGGTCAGCTTGTCGAGCACCATGACCAGCGAGCGCAGCGAATTGCCGTGGGCGGCGACCAGCACCTTCTCACCGCGCAGCACGCGCGGCAGGATTTCCGTGAGATAGTAAGGCCAGACACGCGCGCCGGTGTCGCGCAGGCTCTCGCCGCCGGGCGGCGGCACATCATAGGAACGGCGCCAGATATGCACCTGTTCCTCGCCCCATCTGGCGCGCGCATCATCCTTATTGAGGCCCGAGAGATCGCCGTAGTCGCGCTCGTTCAGCGCCTGGTCGCGGATCGTTTCGAGATCGGGCTGGCCGACCTTGTCGAGAACGAGCTTCAGTGTGTGCTGCGCGCGCACAAGCGCCGAGGTATAGGCGACGTCGAATTTGATCCCGTATTCGGCAAGTGCGACACCGCCGGCGTTGGCTTCCTGTATGCCGAGCTCGGTCAGATCGGGATCCTTCCAGCCGGTGAAGAGATTCTTCAGGTTCCAGTCGCTCTGGCCGTGGCGAACGAGGACGAGGGTACCGCTCATGAATATGCCTCCGTAGTATCTTATTGGGAAGAAAGCCCGAGCACGTCGAGCATGGAATAGAGCCCCGGCTTCTCATCGCGCGCCCAGAGCGCCGCCTTGATGGCGCCGCGCGCGAAGATCGAGCGATCGGCAGCGCTGTGCGACAGGGTGACGATTTCGCCTTCGCCGGCGAAAAGCACGGAATGTTCGCCGATGACCGAGCCACCGCGCAGCGTCGCAAAACCGATCGTGCCCGCCTCGCGGGCGCCGGTATGGCCGTCGCGGACCCTGACCGATTTCGAGGCGAGATCAATATTGCGGCCCTTGGCCGCGGCTTCGCCGAAGAGAAGGGCGGTGCCGGAAGGGGCATCCACCTTGTGTCTATGGTGCATTTCCAGGATTTCGATGTCCCAGTCTGCGGGATCGAGCGCCCGCGCTGCCTGCTCGGCCAGCACGCTGAGCAGATTGACGCCAAGGCTCATATTGCCAGACTTGACGACGCGGGCATGGCGGGCCGCTGCGGCGATCTTCGTATTGTCCTCGGTCGAGCAGCCCGTCGTGCCGACAACGTGAACGATGCGGGCCTGAGCGGCGAGGCCGGAGAATTCCACGGTTGCGGCAGGCGCGGTGAAGTCGACTACGCCTTCGGCATGCAGGAAGGCCTGGAGCGGATCGTCGCCGATGATGACGCCGGTCGGGCCGAGCCCGGCGATCTCGCCGGCATCCTTGCCGATGAAGGGCGAGCCGGCGCGCTCGACGGCGGCATGCAGCGTCACGCCTTCGATGGAATGAATGAGCCGGATCAGCGTCTGCCCCATGCGCCCAGCTGCGCCAACCACCACCAGTTTCATCGCAGCATCGCTCATGTCAGTCTCACCAGGTTAGTATGAATCCGAGGCCGAAGGCCTCTGCAGGTTGTTGAGGCGAGCGTAAAGACCGTCGCTGACCTTCGCAAGCGTCTCATGATTGCCTTCCTCGACGACCCGGCCCTGCTGCATGACGACGATCTTGTCGGCGCGCACAACGGTCGAAAGACGGTGGGCAATGACAACGACGGTGCGCCCGGTCATCGCCTCGTCGAGCGCCTTCTGCACGGCGGCCTCGGATTCGGTGTCGAGCGCGGAAGTTGCTTCGTCGAGCAGCAGGATCGGCGCGTTGCGCACCAATGCACGGGCGATCGACAGCCGCTGGCGCTGGCCGCCCGAAAGCGTCACGCCGTTTTCGCCGACAGGCGTATCATAACCCTGCGGCTGCGCCGTGATGAAATCATGCGCATAGGCAAGCCGGGCAGCCTCTTCCACCTCTGCATCGGTCGCTTCGGGCCGGCCGTAGCGGATATTGTCGCGGATCGTGCCCTCGAACAGGTAGGGCTGCTGCGAGACATAGGCGAGCTGCTGGCGCAGCGACTTCTTGGTGATATGGGCGATATCCTGCCCGTCGATCAGGATCTCGCCTTCGCGCGGATCGTAGAAGCGCGGAATGAGGCTGATGACGGTGGATTTGCCCGCACCCGAGGGGCCGACGAGCGCCGTGGTTCCCCCGCCCTCGGCGACGAAGCTGACGCTGTTCAGCACGCTTTCATTGCCGTAGGCGAAGGAAACATTGCGGAATTCGATGCGCGCCTGCGTCACAACAAGCGGCCGGGCATCCGGCAGGTCGCGCTGGCGCGGCTCCATGTCGAGCAGTTCGTAAATCATCCGCGCGTTGACGACGGCGCGTTCCATCTGCACCTGAAGGCGGGCAAGGCGGCGGGCCGGGTCATAGGCAAGCAGCAGCGCCGTTACGAAGGAGAAGAAGGCGCCCGGGGCCACATTGTAATAGATCGAGCGATAGGCGGCATAGGCAAGCACGCTGGCGACGGCAAAGCCTGCGAAGCTCTCCGTCAGCGGCGAGGTGCGCTCGGAGAGCCGGGCAATCCGGTTCGCGCGGTTTTCGGCGGCCGTGATGAGCTTGTTGACCTTGTTCTCCAGCTCCTCTTCCATCGTGAAGGCTTTGACGATGGCAATACCCTGGATCGTCTCCTGCATGGCTCCCAGCACGTGGCTGTTCAGATGCACGGCCTCGCGGGTTGCTGAGCGAAGGCGTTTGGAAACATAACGCAGCGCATAGAGCAGCGGCGGCGCCATGACGAACACGGCGAGGCTGAGCAGCGGGTCCTGGAGGACCATCACGCCGATCAGCGAAACGAAGGTCAGGAGGTCGCGCACCGTCGAGGTGATCGTCAGGTTGAGCACGTCACGGATGCCGCTGACGTTCTGGCTCACCTGCGCCGCGATGTGAGCCGAGCGTGCCTCGCTGAAAAAGCCGACAGAAAGCGTCATCAGATGCGCATAGAGGCGGCGCTGATATCGGGCGACGATATTGTTGCCGACCTTGGAAAGCGCCACGGCCTGGCCGTAGCTGGCAAAGCCACGCAGCACGAAGGCGACGAAGATCGAAAGACAGATGATCCAGACGACGTCGGCGCGGCGGTTGGCGAAGGCCTCGTCGATGATCGCCCGCATGATCCAGGCGGTGAATGCCGTCGAAAGCGCCACGACCACGAGGCAGGTGATCGCGAAGACATAACCCCAGAGATGGTCGCGGCCGTTTTCAGCGACGATGCGCTTCAGGATGCCGGTTACGGTATCGCTGCTGACGCTCTGCTTTCTGCTTTCCACGGCTTCCAAATATCAAGCTTCCTGTCCGAGACTGAGCGCGCCGTGAACCGTGGCGCGCACTGTGGCCGGCTCTATAAAGAGTTGGGACTGGTTTGGCTAGACCGCGGCGCGTCCCGGAGGGGCGCGCGTTGGCTCAGCGCCGCCAGCGGCGGCCTTCCGTCGATACGCCGAAATTGGCCGGCATGCGCGCATAGGAGGAAAGCCCTGCGAGCGCCGCCAGCGGATGCGTCACCACATAGGTCGGGATGGTGCGAAGCAGCGCGCTATGCGGCGCCTTGTCCTCGAAAGCCTGCCGGAATTCCGGCTTCTTCAGCGCGGGGATGATCTTCTGCGAGATGCCGCCGGAGAGATAGACGCCGCCGCGCGCCATGAACACCATCGCCATGTCGCCCGCCACGCGGCCGAGATAGGTGGCAAACAGCGAAACGGTCTCGACGGCGACCTTGTCGCTGCCATCAAGCGCGTGCGATGTGATGTCGGCCGGATCCTTCATCGTCGGCTGGATACCGTCGACCACGCAGATGGCGTTATAGAGATTGACGAGGCCGCGTCCGCAGAGGATCTGCTCGGCCGAAACACGACCTTCGATCGTCTCGATATGCGGAAATATCTCATAATCGCGCTTGCTGCGCGGCCCGAGATCGATATGGCCGCCTTCGCCGGGAACCGGGATCCAAGTATGCTGGGCATGCACAAGCCCGCCGACGCCGAGGCCGGTGCCGGGTCCGAGCACGACGCGCGAGGCAACCATGTCGCCGGTGGCGCTGCCGATGCGTTCGCGGTTTTCATCCGACAGGGCGGCAATCGCTAGTGCCTGCGCCTCGAAATCGTTGACGACGAGCACATCCTCGATACCGAGGCCCTCGATCATCGTCTTGGGCCGCACCACCCAGGCGCAATTGGTCAGGGGGATCTCATCGTCGTTGATCGGGCCGGCGACGGCGAGGATCGCCGAGCGCGGCTGCACCGCCGTCTTGTCGAGCACGCCCTTTTGGATCGCCTCGTCGATCGTGGCGAAATCCGCCGTGCGCACGTTCGGAAACTGTTTCGGTTCGGCATAGGCATCGGTCAGGATGGAGAAGCGGGCATTGGTGCCGCCGATATCGCCGATCAGGATCGGGAAGGGAAGCGGAGCGGTGCTGTGGTTGGATTTGGGCATGGCCGGTTCCGTGCTGATCAGGCTTCGAGTGTGGGAAGGAGCTTTATAGCGGTCGCGTGGTTGAGCGCCATTGGAATGTCGTAGACAATGGCGAGCCGCATAAGCGCCTTCACGTCGACATCATGCGGCATCGGCGTCAGCGGGTCGACGAAGAAAATCAGGGCGTCGACCTCTCCGGTCGAGATCAGCGCGCCGATCTGCTGGTCGCCGCCGAGCGGCCCGCTTTTCAGCCTGGTGACGTCGAGGTCGGGAGCGGCGTCGAGCACCCGACCGCCGGTGGTGCCTGTCGCGACGATCTTCCAGCGCGAGAGAAGCTCCTGGTTGGCGCGAGCGAAAGCCGCCATGTCGTCCTTCTTCTGGTCATGCGCGATCAGCGCAAGGCATTTGCTGCCGGCCATGAAGTCAATCTCCGCCCCAACAATTCAATCGATTTGATCGCTTTATAACAAGTATTTGCGATTTGAAAGACAATGCATCCGTCCCTTCATTGGATCGTCGGCTTGTCGTTCGGGACCGGACCGACATCCGGCAACGCCTCGTCGTCGTCCGCCGGCGCGGCTGCCGGAGCGGCGGCGAGAGCGCTTGCGGCGGAAGGCCCGCCATAGGTGGCGGCTTGCATCGAAGCGACGGATGCAGCATCGAGCACGGCGGCGCAGGCCTTCGGCAGGTCGGAGACCATCATCTCACGCGGCGGCTTCGGGGGCTTGGCGCTGGTTTTGGGCGGTTTCGGGGGCGCCCAAGGCGCCGGGGTGAACCAATAGGCGAGCGACTTGTCGCAACCGTCTCCCGAGGCGACGGGAGCTTGCGGCGTGCATCCGGCAGCACCGGGCGGGCATTTGATGCGGATGTGGAAATGCGAGTCATGGCCGTATATCGGCCGGAGCTTACCAAGGTTGGTGCGGTCGCCGGTCCAGGTGTCGCACATCTTCTTCTTGATCGCCGGATTGACGAAGATGCGCTCCACTTCGGGATAGCTCGCCGCCAGCATCAAAAGCCGCGCGCGCGATTCCGTCCATACTTTGGGGTTGACAGTGAGGAACTTGTCCTTCTGCAGCATGCTGGTGAAGGGCAGGTCCTCGCGCTCTTGCGCGGTCATGCGGCGCGCCGGCATCGGGGTGAACCAAATATCGGCATCGAGGCCGATCTGATGTGAGGAATGGCCGTTGAGCATCGGCCCGCCGCGAGGTTGCGCGACATCGCCGACGAGGATGCCCGGCCAGCCGGCATATTTGACCGCATCCTGCGAAAACCGCTCCAGAAGCGCAATCATCGCCGGGTTGCCCCAGCGGCGGTTGCGCGAAAGCCGCATCGCCTGCCAGGTCGGCCCGTCGGTCGGCAGTGCCACCGCGCCGGTCATGCAGCCCTTTGCATAGAAGCCGATCGGCTGCGCCGGCCCCTGTGTCGGCAGGCTGACGCCTGCGAATAGCGCCTTGGCGCTGCCGGGGCTTGGCGGTTTCTGCTCGGCGCCGACGTCGCCGGCGGCAAGGCCGGCGCCGATCGCGCCGGCAAGCGCCAATCTGCCGAATGTTCTGAAAGCTTGGGCGAAGCCGAAAGCCATGCTGTTCCCTTACGTCGATGTCGAAGTGATTTGCGTTCGAATCTATCGTGAAAAGCGATTTTGGTGAATCGATGATTTGTTGGGCCGGCGTAGGGACAGCCGGTGACGGATCGACGCAGCGCTTCAACCATCGACGCCTTGGGCAGGAAAATTTCGCGAGCCCGGCAAAAACCAAACTCTCTCCTGTTTTTCGCCCCTATTTCTCGTATTGTCGAATCCATCAATATTCAGGGGAATGGCATGGCGGCTCTGTGGTCGAAAATCGGTCTGTTTCTGTCACTTGCGGGTGCTTTGACGCCCCTGATGGCAGTGGCTGGGGACCAGCCGTTTCAAATTGGAAGCTCGGTTATCAGTGACATGAAGTACAAGCCGGGCTTTGCGCATTTCGATTACGTCAATCCCGATGCTCCAAAGGGCGGGGACCTGCGCCTTTCCGCAAGCGGCGCCTTCGACACCTTCAATCCGCTGCTTGCCAAAGGACAGACGGCGGTCGGCCTGACGCTCGTGTACGACACCTTGATGAAGCCCGCCGATGACGAACTGCTTGTGTCCTACGGCCTGCTTGCCGAAGGACTTTCCTTTCCCGCGGACGTTTCGAGTGCGACCTTTCGCCTGCGCAAAGAGGCGAAATGGGCGGACGGGCAGCCGGTAACGCCCGAGGACGTCATTTTCAGCCTGGATAAGGCCAAAGAGCTCAATCCCGCCTCCGCGAACTACTATAGGCACGTGGTAAAGGCGGAAAAGACCGGCGATCGCGACGTTACCTTGACTTTCGACGAGAAGAATAACCGCGAGCTCCCCAATATTCTCGGGCAGTTGGTGGTTGTGCCGAAACATTGGTGGGAGGGGCAGGGACCCGACGGCAAACCCCGCGATATTTCAAAGACGACGCTCGAGCCGGTGATGGGCTCCGGACCTTATAAGATTGCATCCTTCTCGCCCGGCGCGACGATCCGTTATGAACTGCGCGACGACTACTGGGGCAAGGACCTCAACGTAAACGTCGGCCAGAACAATTTCCGCAACGTCATCTACACCTATTTCGGTGATCGGGACGTCGAGTTCGAGGCCTTTCGGGCCGGCAACAGCGACTATTGGCAGGAAACCACTGCCGCTCGCTGGGCGACGGGATATGATTTCCCCGCAGTGAAGGAAGGGCGCGTCAAGAAGGAGGAGGTTGCCAACCCGCTGCGCTCCACCGGCATCCTGCAGGCTCTCGTGCCCAATATGCGCCGTGATCTTTTCAAGGACGAACGGGTCCGCGAAGCGCTGAACTACGGTTTCGATTTCGAGGAGTTGAATCGCACGGTTGCCTTCAACAGCTACAAGCGCATCGACAGCTATTTCTGGAACACCGAACTTGCCTCTTCGGGCCTGCCGCAAGGCAGAGAACTGGAAATTCTGCAAGGCATGAAGGACAAGGTTCCGCCCGAGGTCTTCACGACGCCGTACACAAATCCCGTTGGCGGCGATCCGCAGAAAAGCCGCGATAACCTTCGCAAAGCGATTGCGCTCCTGAAAGATGCCGGTTGGGAGATCAAGAACAATCGAATGGTTAATACCAAAACCCGCCAGCCGATGAGTTTCGAGATTCTGTTGTCGAGCCCGATGCTGGAGCGTTGGGCCGTTCCCTATGCCAACAATCTCAAGAAAATCGGCATAGATGCGCGCGTGCGGACGGTCGATCCCTCACAAGCCGTCAACCGGGAACGCAGCTTCGACTACGACATGATCTGGAATGTCTGGGCGCAGACGATGAACCCGGGCAACGAGCAAGCGAATTATTGGGGATCCGCTTCGGTCAATCAGGAGGGCTCTCAAAACTACGCCGGCATTGCCAATCCGGCCGTCGACGAGCTCATTCGCATGATCATTTTCGCGTCGAATCGCGATGAACAGATCGCCGCGGTCAAGGCAATGGATCGGGTCTTGCTCGCAAACCATTACGTCATTCCGCTGTTCTACCGCGGTACCTATAACGTCGCCTATTGGAACACGATCACCCATCCGGCAGAATTCCCGGCCTATAGCCTCGGCTTCCCTGATGCCTGGTGGTCGACAGCGGCAAAATGAGCGGGCTTGCAATGCTGGGGCTCTGGGCTCCAAATGGCACAAGCGAATCACGACAAGCCGGCAGGGCCGGCAAGGGAAGGCTGGCGGATTGAGCGGCATTGGACTGGACGGCAGGCAGACAATAAGAAGATTTCCGGAGGCTCAAGGCTGATGGGTGCCTATGTCATTCGCCGCCTGCTTTTGATGATCCCGACCATCATCGGCATCATGGCGATCTCCTTTATCGTCGTTCAATTCGCCCCCGGCGGTCCGGTCGAGCAGGTCATTGCTCAATTGACCGGTCAGGCCGACGGCGCCGATCAGCGTCTGTCGGGCGGCGGCGACCTGCTGGGTGACGGAGGAGGGGATGAAGGCTCCAGATATCGGGGTGCCCAGGGGCTCGATCCGGAGCTGATCGCCAAGCTCGAAAAACAATTCGGTTTCGACAAGCCGCCGCTGACGCGTTTCGGCGAGATGATGTGGAACTACATCCGCTTCGATTTCGGTGAGAGCTTCTTCCGCAACACCTCGGTGCTCGACCTCATTAAGGAGAAGCTGCCGGTGTCGATCTCGCTCGGCATCTGGATCCTAATCTTCTCCTATGCGATTTCCATTCCGCTCGGCATCCACAAGGCGGTCAAGGACGGATCGACCTTCGATGTCTGGACCTCGGGCGTCATCGTCGTCGGCTATGCCGTTCCGAGCTTCCTCTTCGGCATCCTGCTGATCGTGCTTTTCGCCGGCGGCTCCTTCTACGACTGGTTTCCGTTGCGCGGCCTCGTTTCCGACAATTTCGACCAGCTCGCCTGGTGGCAGAAGCCGCTCGACTATTTCTGGCACCTCACTCTGCCGCTGATCTCGCTTTCGCTAGCCGCCTTTGCTACGACGACGCTCTTGACCAAGAATTCCTTCATCGAGGAGATCAAGAAGCAATATGTCGTCACCGCCCGCGCCAAGGGTCTGAATGAGCGGCAGGTGCTTTACGGCCATGTTTTCCGCAACGCCATGCTGATCATCATCGCCGGTTTTCCCGGTGCCTTCATCTCCGCTTTCTTCACTGGCTCGCTGCTGATCGAGAACATCTTTTCGCTCGATGGCCTCGGCCGCCTCGGCTATCTCTCGGTGGTCAACCGCGATTATCCGATCGTCTTCGCAACACTCTATATCTTCTCGCTACTCGGTCTTTTCGTCAGCCTGATCTCAGACCTGATCTATACCTGGATCGATCCGCGCATCGATTTCGAGCGGAGGGATGTCTGATGGACGCCGCCGCAAACCCTGCCACCGCAACCCCGGTCAAACCGCCGCGCAAGGGGCTGCTGTCGCCGACCAATATCCGTCGGTGGAAGAATTTCCGGGCGAACGGCCGCGGCTACTGGTCGCTGTGGCTTTTCCTGCTGCTGTTCGTGCTCAGCCTTTTCGCGGAATTCCTCGCCAACGACCGGCCGATCATCGCCTCCTATAAGGGCGAGATCCTGTTTCCGGTGTTGATCGACTATCCCGAGGAGAAATTCGGCGGCTTTCTCGCCGAAACCGACTACCGCTCCTCGGTGATAGCAGATGAGATCAATGCCAATGGCTGGATGATCTGGCCGCCGATCCATTATTCCTACCGCTCGGTCAACTCGAACATTCCGCATTCGGCTCCGACTCCCCCCTTCTGGCTGATGACCAAGGAGGAGCGTTGCTCAGGTTATCCGCAAGGCGCGAACGATCCCGGCTGCACGCTCGGCAATCTCAACTGGCTCGGCACCGATGACCAAGCGCGTGACGTGCTGGCGCGCGTTATCTACGGCTTCCGCATATCGGTGCTGTTCGGCCTGGCGTTGACCATCTGCTCGGCGATCATCGGCGTCACGGCAGGGGCGGTGCAGGGCTATTTCGGCGGCCTGACCGATCTCTTGCTGCAGCGCTTCATCGAAATATGGTCGTCGATGCCTGTGCTTTATATCCTGCTCATTATCGCCGCGATCCTGCCGCCCGGCTTCTTCGTGCTGCTCGGAATCATGCTGCTCTTCTCCTGGGTCAGCTTTGTCGGCGTCGTGCGCGCAGAGTTCCTGCGCGCCCGCAATTTCGAATATGTCCGCGCCGCCCGTGCGCTCGGCGTCAACAACCGCACCATCATGTGGCGCCACCTGCTGCCGAACGCCATGGTGGCGACGCTCACCTTTCTGCCCTTCATTCTCTCAGGCTCGATCACGACGCTGACCTCGCTCGATTTCCTCGGCTTCGGCATGCCGCCCGGCTCCCCTTCGCTCGGCGAAATGATCGCCCAGGGCAAGACCAACCTGCAGGCGCCTTGGCTCGGGCTGACGGCCTTCTTCACCATGTCGATCATGCTTTCTCTTTTGATCTTCATCGGCGAAGCCGTGCGCGACGCCTTCGATCCGAGGAAGACGTTTCAATGAGTGACATGACAGAACCGCTCCTTTCCGTCCGCGATCTCTCGGTTGCCTTTCATCAGGGCGGCGAAACCTCGCTTGCCGTCGATCGGATCTCGTTCGATATCGCCAAAGGCGAGGTCGTAGCGCTCGTCGGCGAATCCGGCTCCGGCAAATCGGTCTCGGCCAACTCGATCCTGCGCCTTCTGCCTTATCCCTCGGCAAGCCACCCCTCCGGGGAAATCCTGTTCAAGGGCAAGGACCTCTTGAAGGCATCGGAGCGGGCGCTGCGCGAGGTGCGCGGCAATGACATCACCATGATCTTCCAGGAGCCGATGACCTCGCTCAATCCGCTTCATACGATCGAAAAGCAGATCGCCGAGATCCTCGCCCTGCACCAGGGGCTCACCGGCCAGTCGGCGCGGATGCGCGTGCTGGAACTGTTGAACCAGGTCGGCATCCGCGAGCCTGAGAAGCGGTTGAAGGCCTATCCGCACGAACTCTCCGGCGGTCAGCGCCAGCGCGTCATGATCGCCATGGCGCTCGCCAACCGGCCGGAACTGCTGATCGCCGACGAACCGACAACAGCGCTCGACGTCACCGTACAGGCGCAGATTCTAGAGCTTCTCCGGCAGTTGAAGACGGCGCACGGCATGTCGCTGCTGTTCATCACCCACGATCTCGGCATCGTGCGCAAATTCGCCGACCGCGTCTGCGTCATGACCAAGGGCCGGATCGTCGAAACCGGGACGGTCGAGGAGGTCTTCGCCAATCCGAAGCACGACTATACCCGCCATCTTCTCGCTTCCGAACCGCGCGGCGAGCCGCCGCTTGCCGATCCGTCGAAGCCGGTGGTGATGGAAGGCTCGGATATCCGCGTCTGGTTCCCGATCAAGGCGGGGTTGATGCGCCGCGTCGTCGATCATGTGAAGGCGGTCGACGGCATCGATCTTTCGCTGCGCGCCGGACAGACGCTCGGAGTCGTCGGCGAATCCGGTTCGGGCAAGACCACGCTCGGGCTTGCCCTCACCCGTCTGATCTCGTCGCAGGGACGGATTGCCTTTTTCGGCAAAGATATAGCCGGTTATTCTTTCAGCGAAATGCGGCCGTTACGCAACCAGCTGCAGATCGTCTTCCAGGACCCCTACGGTTCGCTCAGCCCGCGCATGTCGGTCGGCGATATCATTGCCGAAGGGCTGAAGGTGCATGAGCGCGCCTTGAGCGCCGAGGAGCGCGACCAGCGTGTCTGCTGGGCGCTGGAGGAGGTAGGCCTCGATCCGCTGACCCGCTGGCGCTATCCGCATGAATTTTCAGGCGGCCAGCGCCAGCGCATCGCCATAGCTCGCGCCATGGTGCTGAAGCCCCGTTTCGTCATGCTCGACGAGCCGACATCCGCGCTCGACATGAGCGTGCAGGCCCAGGTCGTCGACCTCCTGCGCGATCTGCAAAAGAAACACGACCTCGCCTATCTCTTCATCAGCCACGACCTGAAGGTTGTGAAGGCGCTCGCCAACGACGTCATCGTCATGCGGTTCGGCAAGGTGGTGGAGCAAGGTCCCTCCGCGGAAATCTTCCGCGCGCCCAAGGACGATTACACCAAGGCGCTGATGGCAGCCGCGTTCAACATCGAGGCGGTGCCGACGCCCGCCGTGCAGCAGTAAAGAAGATCATGTCAGTTCGTCCTCCCGTCCTCGTCGATATCAAGTTCAACCCCGAAGGTGTCGACCGGGTCCTGAAGACGGCCTTTGCCGACCGCGGCAGCATCAATCTCGCCGATCCCGCCAATCGCGAGCGTGATTTCAGCGAAACGGAATACGCGCTTCTCTGGAAGCCGGATGCCGACCTCTTTCGACGGGCACCGAACCTCAAGGTCATCTTCTCGGGCGGCGCCGGTGTCGATCACATCATCGGCATGGCCGGTCTGCCTGATATTCCAATCGTTCGTT
The DNA here is from genome assembly GCF_000092045.1 of Rhizobium etli CFN 42. Classification (NCBI taxonomy): domain Bacteria; kingdom Pseudomonadati; phylum Pseudomonadota; class Alphaproteobacteria; order Hyphomicrobiales; family Rhizobiaceae; genus Rhizobium; species Rhizobium etli. The sequence continues at coordinate 195,577 of NC_007761.1, forward strand.
TCGTCGACCGCAGCCTGACGACCCGCATGAGCGAATGGGTCGTCATGCAGTGTCTGATGCATCTACGCGGGCAATATGGCCATGACAGTCACCAGCGGCGGCGCGAATGGGCCAAATTGATTGCGCCGGAAGCGGCGGAGGTGACTGTCGGTGTCATGGGTCTCGGCATTCTCGGTCAGGATGCGGTCGCCAAGCTGAAAGTGATGGGTTTCAACGTCATCGGCTGGTCACGCACCCGTAAAACAATCGAGGGCGTCGAGACCTTCGACGCGGGCGAACTGGACAGGTTTCTTGCCAAGACCGACATTCTGGTCGGCCTCTTGCCGCTGACGCCTGAGACGACGGGCTTCTATGATAGTGAGCTATTTAAGAAGCTCCGCCGCGACGGTGCGCTCGGCCAGCCGGTCTTCATCAATGCCGGCCGCGGCAAGAGCCAGATCGAGACCGACATCGTCTCGGCCGTCAGGGAGGGGACCCTCGGCGGCGCTTCTCTCGACGTTTTCGAAGTGGAGCCGCTCGCCACCGACAGCCCGTTGTGGGAGTTGGAGAACGTCTTCATCACCCCGCATGACGCGGCTGTCTCTGAGGAGAACGCGCTGTTTCGCCATGTTGAGATGCAGATCGCCCGTTTTGAGCGCGGCGAGCCGCTGCAGTTCGTGATCGATCGCGCCGCCGGTTATTAGCGGCATCTCGCGCCAAAGCTGCGGCGGTTTGGCTATTCCAAGATCGCGGCACGTTTGAGCCCGGAACCTTCCAGACGGCCACCCGTTTTCCTTGCGAAGTTCTTTGCGGCCAGATCGCCGCCAAGGCAGCGGAAGGAGACGATGATGGCGCATCAGACCGAAACACGCTGGGAAAAATCCCACGGAAAGCTTCACAAGGAACAGCAAATCCCGCCGGTCAAGGCAAAGCAGGGGCGTATGGGTTACCGTATCCTGACCGTGCTGCTCGTGGCGCTGATCCTTGCCTTCGTGGTCTGGATTCCAGTCGAGATCTGGGGCCGCCGCGAGGCGAACGAGGTGGCGCCGCAGCAGCCCGGCCAACAGCTCCAGCAGCAGCAATCCGACGCAGCACCCGCGCCGACGATGCAGAATGGCAATGCGGGTCCAACCGAGACGCCGGCAACGGCGCCTGCCCCTAATAGCGCGCCTGCGGCACCGACCCAGCCTGCGGCACCGGCCCAATAGGCCTTTGGCAGACGATCTCCCGCATCCCGCCGCCACGCTGCGGCGGGATGTTTATGTTTTTTCTGGACTTTATCCGCCGATTTTTCGATAAGAAGGCGCACGAGCCGGTTTCGTGCGCCGGCCCGGAACTTGGCAGCACCTGACCGGATTGGACGGGGGCAGGATTCTCATGGCCAAGACCGATATCGCGAGACGCGTCTACAATCACGCCTGGAAACTCGACCCGATCATCCGCAGCCTGATCGATACCGACTTCTATAAGCTGCTGATGCTCCAGATGATCTGGAAGCTCTATCCTGATGTGAACGCCTCCTTCACCCTCATCAACCGCACCAAGCGCGTGCATCTCGCCGAAGAGATCGATGAGGGCGATTTGCGCGAACAGCTCGACCACGCCCGCACGCTGCGGCTCTCCAAGAAGGAGATGATATGGCTGGCGGGTAATAGTTTCTACGGCCGCGCGCAGATCTTCGAGCCGGAATTCCTGGCCTGGCTGTCCAATTTCCAACTTCCCGAATACGAGCTGTCGAAGAAGGACGGGCAATATGTGCTGGACTTCCATGGATCCTGGAAGGAAACCACCATGTGGGAGATCCCGGCGCTCGCCATCGTCAACGAGCTACGTTCGCGTTCGGCGATGAAGGCGCTCGGCCCTTTCACGCTGGATGTGCTCTACGCCCGCGCCAAGGCGAAGATGTGGTCGAAGGTCGAGCGGCTGAAGGAATTGCCCGGCCTGCGCATCTCCGATTTCGGCACCCGCCGCCGCCACAGCTTTCTCTGGCAGCGCTGGTGCGTCGAGGCGCTGAAGGAAGGCATCGGCCCGGCCTTCACCGGCACCAGCAATGTATTGCTGGCGATGGATTCCGATCTCGAGGCGGTCGGCACCAATGCCCACGAACTGCCGATGGTGGCAGCCGCCCTGGCGCAGACCGATGAGCAACTGCGCAATGCCCCTTACAAGATCCTGCGCGACTGGAACAAGCTCTATGGCGGCAACCTGCTGATCGTCCTGCCGGACGCCTTCGGCACTGCAGCCTTCCTGCGCGACGCCCCCGAATGGGTCGCCGACTGGACCGGCTTCCGTCCGGACAGCGCGCCGCCGATCGAAGGCGGTGAAAAGATCATCGACTGGTGGAAGAAGATGGGCCGCGATCCGCGCCAGAAGCTGTTGATCTTCTCCGACGGTCTCGATGTCGACGCCATCATCGACACTTACCGGCATTTCGAAGGCCGCGTGCGCATGAGCTTCGGCTGGGGCACCAACCTGACGAATGATTTTGCCGGCTGCGCGCCGACGGAAATCTCAGGCCTCAATCCGATCTCGATCGTCTGCAAGGTCAGTGACGCCAACGGCCGTCCGGCGGTAAAACTCTCCGACAATCCGCAGAAGGCGACCGGCGAACCGGCGGAGGTCGAACGCTACCTGAAATTCTTCGGCGCCGAGGATCGGGTCGATCAGACCGTCCTGGTATAGGCACGAGGTGAGGCGCGGCCATGATGGGGCGCATCGATATGCCCCGCCATCGCATCCTCGATCGACCAGCCGAAGCGCCAGGCGTCGAACATCGAATACCATTCCTGAAAATCGGTGATCGGCAGCACATCCGGCTTCGACATCGGATTGTCCGCCAGGCTGCGGCCGCGAGCACGATCGCGCACGCCACGCTCCTGCATCTCAAGCAGATTCTCGAACAACATCACCCGGCCTCCCTTTCCATGGGTTTATGCAATCATGCTAATGAAGCATTGTCGAGTCCGGATGTGAGCATTCCGGTTTTTCACAGGATTAGCCCCAATTGGCTATTCCGAGGCGATTACAGCCCGACCTCGGATCGATCCGGCGAAACGGATGGGGTGACGGGGAGGCTCGGCTTCCTGGCTGGGGTCCGCCACCAAGCCTCCCGGCTGACCGAATCTCTGAAAGCGGCAGCACTGATAGAGTGCTGCTTTCTGCTCGACCTGATCCAACCCTGATGAAGGCGAGAGTTAACCGGGGATTAATATCCACCGCCACTGTCTCAATCCGATGCAATCCCGGCCGGGCCGACGGGTTTCAGGCGGCCAGCCTGCGAAACCGCGTCCTGATCCGGTCGAGGTAATAATGTCCGGGAGACGGCGCCGCCGTCATCGCATGGGCTTCCGAAGAGGGCACGCCTTCGAACAGGCGCTCCTCGCCATTCTTGAAGCAGATCCTGAGCCGCCCGTCTTCCTGGTTGAAATAGACGGATTTGATGATCTTCGACTTCACCGAAAGTTCTTCCAACTGTTTTACCTCGGTTTTTTAGTTTGCAGAACCTAAACCCAAACGTGCAAAGACGCGGTGAAGCAGCGTGGTAAAAAATCAGGAATCTTGCAACATCTAAACCGCGGCCATGGGAGGCGGGTTCGTTGTTCCAGTCCGGATGCGGGAAGCTCGGGTGTGGCTATTCGATCGGCAATGCGGAAACGAGATCAGGCCCGCTGCGGCTTTGCCAATCCGGCGGAGAAGGCCGCCAACAAGGCTTTTCCCTGGCCCCAGTCATCAAGGCCGCTTTGCCCGTTGATATGGCCAAAAGGGGCCGATCTCCACAAGCCCGCTGCCCACTGATCGGCTCCTGCATAAACATAGTCGAGCGTGCCGAAAGGATCATTGGCGCTTGCGATGATCAGAGTGGGGAAGCGCATCCTTTGTAATGGCGGATCCGTGAAGCCGGCGGCCTCTGCAGGAAATGCAGCGGACTGCGGATCCGGGACCGCCACAAGAAAAGCGCCTGCAACGGCAAGCGATGAAATCTGTTGCCAATGAGCGACAGCAGACAGCCAAGGCTATGGGCGACCAGCAGGGGAGGGGTTGCCGATGCGCCGACGGTGCGATCCAGAGCTGCGAGCCAGTCTGCCAAGTCGGGCTTATCCCAATCCGCTGATTGGAAACGCCGCATTTCCGGGTGCAATACTTCCCAGCGGGTTTGCCAATGGGCCTCGCCCGAGCCGCCAATCCCCGTCTGTTGGCTCAAACGGAGTCGGATGGTGGCCGGCGCGCGTCGTAGCCCAGCTCTACGGCCAAGCCGGCCGGTCGATCAGCTGGCCCGTTTCAGCCAACCCTCCCGCAGATTTGCCCGGCAAATCTGCAAGACTTGGAAATCGCCGGACGCACTAATCGCTTCGCCACGGCGAAGCGGTGCGGCCGTGGGCCGGATCTTTCCGCCAGGATCAGAGGCGATCGGCTCGGACGTACCGAGGGGTATGTCCGTCGCCAATCGCCTTTGCCCTGACGAAAACCTGCTCCGGCAGAATGCTTCAATCTAACCCGGAAAGGCTCTAGTGCCTTGGTGCGAAAAAACGCTTTCCGCGTCCGCTTTCGATACGGTTTGAAATCAAAATTGAAAGGCGGTATGGCGGACAGGGAGGGATTCGAACCCTCGGTACGCTTTCACGTACACACGCGTTCCAGGCGTGCGCCTTAAACCACTCGGCCACCTGTCCTTTGGCGTTCGCCCGGATAGGAGCAAATCGTCGGAACGGCGCGATATATACCGATGAATTTTTGCCGATCAACCCAAATCTAACAGTTTTTTGACTTCTTCCGATAAAACTCCGCTCGGCCCATCCCATTGTGCTTCACCTCAGCGATGACTAAATAATTCTCAAGGTGGAGAATGGCGCGGGCTCGCCGGAATTGTCCGGCATATCGAAGCGTCGGAGGGATTGATGCGTTTCCTGTTGCGTCTGGCGAGTCTTGTCGCGCTTGCGGCAGCCGTTATTGCCGGGACCATCGATTCGATTCAATCGGTTGCTGCCTCCGCCGTTGTCATGACGCCGATGTCGGATGCCTGGCAGGATGTGAGCCCGGACACGCTGACGTCGCTGCAATCCGCGCTTTCCTACTATATTCACCCGCGCTTCTATGCCTTCATCTTTCAGTGGCTGATGCTCCAGCCGGCCTTTGCGGTCTTTCTGGTGATCGCGCTGCTTCTTTGGATGATCGGCTACAAGAAGCCGCCGGTCGCCGGTCGCTTCACCGCATAGCGGTGGTGCTTGAGCCGGTGCGATCCAGCAAAAGACCGGGGGCATTCGCCCTTGCCGGTTTCAGGGCCCGGGTTCAGGGACAGCCGGCGGATCGGCTAAAAAATCTGCATGCCGGTCGGCGAAATGTCCAAAAATCAGCCCGGAAGAACTGATTTTCAGCAATTGCTGCAAATCTTTACCGCCTGAAAAATTTCTGGTGAATTTTTCCGTGAGCCATGCAAGGATGCGCCCAGCCAGGCCTCCGGGGGGAGGTCGGTGGTTCCGCAGACATGTCCAAAAGGACTTGCGGGAGGACCCCTAACGAATAGCAACAACAGGGCTGCACAATGAAAAAATCCCTTCTCACTCTCCTTGCCGTGGCTGCCATGTCAACGACGGCGCTTGCCGCCGAGGTCAAGCCGGCGCTGGTTTACGGCACCGGCGGGAAGTTCGATAAGTCTTTCAACGAAGCGGCCTATAACGGCGCCGAGAAGTTCAAGGCCGAGACCGGCATTGCCTATCGCGACTTCGAGCCGACCGGCGACACCCAGGGCGAACAGGCCATCCGCAACTTCGCAAGCCGCGGCTTCAACCCCGTGGTCGCCGTTTCCTTCGCCTGGACTTCGGCCATTGAGAAGGTCGCAGCCGAATTCCCCGATACTAAATTCATCATCGTCGACTCCGTCGTCGACAAGCCGAACGTCCGTTCGGTCGTCTATAAGGAAGAAGAAGGCTCCTATCTCGTCGGCATTCTCGCCGGCATGGCCTCCAAGACCGGCAAGGTCGGTTTCGTCGGCGGCATGGACATTCCGCTGATCCGCAAATTCGAATGCGGCTATGAGCAGGGCGCCCGCGCCGCCAAGGCCGATATCCAGGTTTTCCAGAACATGACCGGCACCACGGGTGCGGCCTGGAATGACCCGGTTCGCGGCGGCGAGCTTACCAAGAACCAGATCGACCAGGGCGCCGACGTCATTTACGCGGCAGCTGGCGCCACCGGCCTCGGCGTTCTGCAGACCGCCGCCGACAACAAGAAGCTGTCGATCGGCGTCGACTCCAACCAGAACCATCTGCATCCGGGCTCGGTGCTGACCTCGATGGTCAAGCGCGTCGACCTTGCCGTCTACAACGCCTATACCGACACCAAGAACGACAAGTTCACCGGCGGCGTCCAGGCGCTTGGCGTCAAGGAAGATGGCGTTGGTGCGGCGATCGACGACAACAACAAGTCGCTGATCACGCCGGAAATGCAGGCGGCGGTCGACAAGGCCAAGGCTGACATCATTGCGGGAACCGTGAAAGTTCACGATTATACCTCGGACAACGCTTGCCCGAAGTGATCCGTGCCCTGATGTAATCGACGATTGAGATCGGGCGTATGGCGGAGGGGATTTTCGCCATACGCCCTTTTCTTATTTGGAGCCTGCTGTGACAGATAAGCCCGCTATCGAGCTTGTCGGCATCGATAAGAAATTCGGTGCCGTCCACGCCAACAAGGACATCAATCTTACCGTTGCCAAGGGGACGATCCACGGCATCATCGGTGAAAACGGCGCCGGCAAATCGACGCTGATGTCGATCATCTATGGTTTCTACCACGCCGACAGCGGCGAGATCCGCGTCAACGGCAATCCGGTCAGCATCCGCGACAGCCAGGCGGCGATCGCCGCCGGTATCGGCATGGTGCACCAGCATTTCATGCTGGTCGACAATTTCACCGTGCTCGAGAATGTCATGCTCGGCGCCGAAGGCGGCTCGCTACTGGCGAGAGGCGTTGCATCGGCCCGCGCCGAGCTCAAGCGGCTGGAAACCGAATACGGCCTTGAGGTCGATCCGGACGCACTGATCGAAGAGCTCCCGGTCGGCCTGCAGCAACGCGTCGAAATTCTGAAAGCCATGTATCGCGGCGCCGAGATCCTGATTCTCGATGAACCCACAGGCGTGCTGACGCCGGCAGAAGCCGACCACCTCTTCCGCATCCTCAAGGTGCTGCGCGACCAGGGCAAGACGATCATCCTCATCACCCACAAGCTGCGCGAGATCATGGCGATCACCGATATGGTCTCCGTCATGCGCCGCGGCGAGATGGTCGCCACCCGTAAGACGGCGGAAACGACGGTGGAGGAGCTTGCCGAACTGATGGTCGGCCGCCGCGTGCTGTTGCGCGTGCAGAAGGGCGAAGCCAATCCAGGTGCTGCCGTGCTTTCCGTCCGCAACCTCACAGTCAAGGATAATCGCGGCGTCACCATGGTCGACAATGTCTCCTTCGACGTGCGCGCCGGCGAGATCGTCGGCATAGCCGGGGTTGCCGGCAACGGCCAGTCGGAATTGCTGGAGGCGATTGCGGGAATCCGCAAGCCCGTCTCCGGCGAAATTCTTCTCGACGGCCAGACGATCGACAAGGCCGATCCCGCCCGCCTGCGGGACCTCGGGCTTGCCCATATTCCCGAGGACCGGCACCACATGGGGCTGGTGCTGAAATTCGAGGAATATGAAAACTCCGTGCTCGGCTATCACCGCCGCCCGGGCTATAGCAAGGGCCCGCTGCTCGATCTCGAGGCGATCCGCAAGGATGCAATGGAAAAGATCGAAAAATACGACATCCGCCCGCCGAACCCGCGGCTGAAGACGGCGAACTTTTCCGGCGGCAATCAGCAGAAGATCGTCGTTGCCCGCGAGATCGAGCGCGATCCGAAGATGCTGATCATTGGCCAGCCGACGCGCGGCGTCGATATCGGCGCCATCGAATTCATTCACCGCCGGATCATCGAGATGCGCGATGCGGGCAAGGCGATCCTGCTCGTCTCCGTCGAACTCGATGAAATCCGCGCCCTTTCAGACCGTATCCTTGTCATGTTCGCCGGCCATGTCGTCGGCGAGAAGACGCCCGATGCCGGTGAACAGACCCTCGGCCTGATGATGGCCGGCATTGCCGCGTGAGGCCCTTATGAGCACTGCTTCCATTCCGCTGCCAAACTGGATCAACTACGGCCTGATCCCGCTTCTGAACCTCATCGTCGCCTTCCTGATCTCGGGCTTCGTCGTCTGGCTGATCGGCGAGAGCCCGCTTGCCGCCCTTTCCCTGCTGATCGAAGGTGCTTTTGGCAGCGGTGAAGGCATAGGCTTCACGCTTTACTATGCGACGAGCTTCATCTTCACCGGCCTTTCCGTCGCGGTGGCGATCCATGCCGGTCTCTTCAACATCGGCTCCGAAGGCCAAGCCTATATCGGCGGCCTCGGCTGCGCGCTGGTGGCGCTGGCGCTCGACAATTACGTGCCCTGGTACGTGACGATGCCGGTTGCCATCGTCGGCGCCGGCATTTTCGGCGCAGCCTGGGCCTTCATCCCCGCTTTCCTTCAGGCCAAGCGCGGCAGCCACATCGTCATCACGACGATCATGTTCAACTATATCGCCGCCGCCCTCATGGTCTATCTGCTGGTGCACGTGCTGATCGTGCCCGGCAAGATGGCGCCGGAAACCCGCACCTTCCTCGAAGGCGGTCAGCTTCCCAAGCTCGACTGGCTGATGACGATGTTCGGAGTCAAGCTCGGCGCCGCCCCCTTTAACGTCTCCTTCATCGTCGCCCTCTTTGCCGCCTGGTTTGTCTGGATCCTCATCTGGCGCACCAAGCTCGGCTTCGAAATGCGCACGCTGGGTGTAAGCTCGACAGCCGCCGACTATGCCGGCATTCCCTATGCACGGATCGTCATTATCGCCATGCTGCTTTCCGGCGCGCTGGCTGGCATGATGGCGCTCAATCCCGTCATGGGTTCCTCCGCCCGTCTGCAGGTCGAGTTCGTCGGCGGCGCCGGCTTCGTCGGCATTGCCGTCTCGCTGATGGGCCGCAACCATCCGCTTGGCATCATCCTGGCGGCGATCCTTTTCGGCACCCTCTATCAGGGTGGTGACTGGATCTCTTTCGAAATGCCGAATATCACCCGTGAGATGATCCTCGTCATCCAGGGTCTGGTGATCCTCTTTGCCGGTGCCCTGGAATACATGTTCCGGCCGGCAATGGTGCACATCTACCAGCAGTTCAAGCCAGCCTGAGGAGCGGATGATGGATTACTACGACATTTTCATCAACGTCCTGAGTTCGACGGTCCGGCTCTCCATTCCGCTGATCTTCACGGCACTCGCCGGCCTGTTTTCCGAGCGTGCGGGCGTTTTCGATATCGGCCTCGAAGGCAAGATGCTGGGCTCGGCCTTCGCCGCTGCCTGTGTGGCCTATCTCACCGGCTCGGCCTGGCTGGGGCTCGGCGCCGGCATCCTCTGCTCGGTGGCGCTGAGCCTAGTGCATGGCTTTGCCTCGATCACTAATCGCGGCAACCAGATCGTCTCAGGTGTGGCGATCAACTTCTTCATCGCCGGCATCACTATCGTGCTCGGCCAGGCCTGGTTCGGCCAGGGGGGCCGGACGCCGCAGCTGGCGCCCGAAGCCCGCTTCGCGCCGATCATCCTGCCGGGCGCCGATGCCGTCCGCGACATACCGATCGTCGGTCCGCTCTATGCAAGCGTTATATCGGGCAACAATATCCTCACCTATCTCGCCTTCCTCGCCGTGCCCTTCTCCTGGTGGGTGCTTTACCGCACACGCTTCGGCCTGCGGATGCGCGCGGTCGGCGAAAATCCGGGCGCAGTCGATACGGCCGGCATTTCGGTTGCCTGGCTGCGCTACCGCGCCGTCATGTGCGCCGGCATCCTCTGCGGCTTTTCCGGCACCTATCTCGCGATCGCCCAGTCCGCCGCCTTCATCAAGGACATGTCGGCCGGCAAGGGCTATATCGCGCTGGCGGCGCTGGTCTTCGCCAAGTGGAAGCCGGTACCGGTCATGTTCGCCTGCCTGCTCTTCGGCTTCCTCGATGCTCTGGCGAACTTCATGCAGGGAAAGCAGGTGCCGCTGGTCGGTGAAGTGCCGGTCCAGGTGTTCCAGGCGCTGCCCTATATCCTGACCTGCATTCTGCTTGCCGGCTTCATCGGCGTCGCAATCCCGCCGAAGGCCGGTGGCGTGCCCTATACGAAGGAACGTTGATCATGTCCCACGACCTGTTCGAGGCCGCTCGCGGCGCCATGGCCTTTGCGCATGCGCCCTATTCGAAATTCCCGGTCGGCGCGGCGATCCGCGCCGAGGACGGCAAGATCTATACCGGCGCCAACATCGAAAACCTCTCCTTCCCGCAAGGATGGTGCGCCGAGCCGACGGCAATCAGCGCCATGATCATGGGCGGCGCCAGGAAGATCGTCGAAATGGCCGTGATCGCCGAGAAGCTGCCGCTCTGCCCGCCCTGCGGCGGCTGCCGCCAGAAGATTTCCGAATTCGCCGCCAAGGACACGAAGATCTATCTCTGCGATGAGGCGGGCGTGCAGAAGACCATGACGATGGAAGAGCTTCTTCCCTTCAGCTTCGAGACTGAACTCGGATGAACGCGACGGTCGACCTGCTCGCCGCATTGCTCGGCGCCATCAAGCCGCGTCACGGCATCGTGCTCGGCTCCGGTCTCGGCTCCCTGGTTGGCCAGCTGGACGGCGCCGTCCGTATTCCCTATCGCGATCTGCCGGGCTTTCCCGTCAGTGCCGTCTCCGGCCACGCCGGCGAAGTCGTCGCCGGCAGGCTCGGCGGCAAGCCGGTCATCATGCTTTCCGGCCGCGTGCATTTTTATGAAAAAGGCGATGCCAACGCCATGCGCCTGCCGATCGAGGTGCTGAAGGCGCTCGGGGTCGAGGCGCTGATCCTCACCAATTCGGCCGGATCGCTGCGCGACGACATGCCGCCCGGCTCGGTGATGCAGATCACCGATCACATCAACTATTCCGGCATGAACCCGCTGATCGGCGAGGAAAGCGATCACCGTTTCGTCGGCATGACCAATGCCTATGATGCCGGTCTTGCCGCCGCGATGCAGAAGGCAGCGGCAAAGCTCAACATCGAGCTGGCGCAGGGCGTCTATATGTGGTTTTCCGGCCCGAGCTTCGAAACACCGGCCGAAATCCGTATGGCGCGCATTCTCGGCGCCGATGCCGTCGGCATGTCGACAGTGCCCGAGGTCATCATCGCAAGAATGCTGGGCCTGAGGGTTGCGGCTGCGTCGGTTATCACCAACTATGGAGCAGGCATGACCGGCAATGAGCTCAGCCATGAAGAAACCAAGGACATGGCGCCCGTCGGCGGCGCCCGTCTTGCCGAGATATTGAGAGAGATGATTGCGGCCGAAGGAAGCGAAAAATGAATAGCCATTCCATCCGGGAAACGGCGGCAGTCGCCCTTTCCCTTCTCGACCTCACCAATCTGAAGGACGACTGCACCGAGGCGCAGATCGACACGCTCTGCGTCCGCGCGCAGACACCCTACGGCAACAGCGCCGCGATCTGCATCTGGCCGCGTTTCGTTGCCTATGCCCGCAATATCCTCGGCGCCGGCCATCCCGTGCGGATCGCAACGGTTGTCAATTTCCCAGCGGGCGATATGGAAGTGGCCGATGTAGCCGCCGAAACCCGTGAGGCGATTGCCGATGGCGCCGATGAGATCGATCTGGTCATTCCCTACCGCAAGCTCATATCAGGCAATGAGAAGGCGGTGACCGACATGGTCAAGGCGGTACGCGCCGAATGCGCCGGTCCCGTCCTGCTGAAGGTGATCATCGAGACCGGCGAGTTGAAGGATGCGGCATTGATCCGCCGCGCCTCCGAACTTGCGATCGGTGCCGGCGCCGATTTCATCAAGACCTCCACCGGCAAGGTCGCCGTCAACGCGACGCTCGAAGCCGCCGACATCATGATCCGAGCCATTCGTGAAAGTGGGCGCAAGGTCGGCTTCAAGCCGGCTGGCGGCATCGGCTCGGTGGCGGATGCGGCGCTCTATCTCAGCCTTGCTGAAACCATCATGGCGCCGGACTGGGCCATGCCCTCGACCTTCCGCTTCGGCGCTTCCGGCCTGCTCGACGACATACTGGCGGTTCTGAGCGGAGCGCAGCCGGCAGCGGCTGCGGCGTCGAGCTATTGAGATGATTCCGCAGGAGATCATCCGGCGTAAACGCGATGGCGAGGAACTCGACGCCGCCGATATCAGCTCCTTCATCGCGGCACTCGCCGCCGGGCAGCTGTCCGAAGGCCAGATCGGCGCCTTCGCCATGGCCGTCTGGTTCAAAGGCATGTCGCGCGAGGAAATCGTGGCCCTGACGCTGGCAATGGCCAATTCCGGCGACAGGCTGCAATGGGCTGGCATCGACCGTCCGATCGCCGACAAACATTCGACCGGCGGCGTCGGCGATAATGTCTCGCTGATGCTGGCGCCGATCGTCGCCGCCTGTGGCCTTGCCGTCCCGATGATCTCCGGGCGCGGCCTCGGCCATACCGGCGGCACACTCGATAAGCTCGAATCCATTCCCGGCTATAGGATCAACCCTGATGCGGAGCTCTTCGGCAAGGTGGTGAAGGAGGCTGGATGCGCCATCATCGGCCAGACCGGAACATTGGCGCCCGCCGATGGCCGGCTTTATGCCGTGCGCGATGTCACCGCCACCGTCGATTCCATTCCGCTCATCACTGCCTCCATCCTGTCGAAGAAGCTCGCGGCCGGACTTGAGACGCTGGTGCTCGACGTCAAGCTCGGCAACGGCGCCTTCATGGCTGACCGCCGTCAGGCGGAGATGCTGGCGCATTCCCTGGTCGAGGTGGCGAACGGCGCGGGTGTGAAGACCTCCGCCTTGATCACCGACATGAATGAGCCGCTCGCCGATTGCGCCGGCAATGCGGTCGAGATGCGCAACTGCTTGGACTTCCTGGCGGGCAGGAAGAGCGGCACGCGGCTCGAGACCGTGGTTTTTGCGCTTGTCGCCGAGATGCTGGTCAAATCGGGCATTGCCGCCTCCTCTGAAGAGGCCGACGCGATGGCGCGCCGAGCGCTGTCGTCGGGACAGGCGGCCGAAAGCTTCGCGCGTATGGTATCCATGCTCGGCGGACCGGCCGATCTCGTCGAAAATTCGGAGAGATACCTGGCCAGGGCGCCAGTCGAAAAAGAAGTCCCCGCTGCCCGATCCGGCTGGCTTGCCGCTTGCGACGCGCGCGGTGTCGGCATCAGCGTCATCGATCTCGGCGGCGGCCGCCGGCATCCGGCAGATCGGATCGATCACCGCGTCGGTTTCTCCGGCCTCCTGCCGCTTGGCACCCGGGTCAATGCGGGCGACCCGATCGCTGTCGTTCACGCTGCCGACGAAGCCGCGGCGGAAAAAGCAGCCGCGGCCCTTGCCGTGCATTATCGCATTGCTGCCGACAGGCCGGAATTGGCCCCCGTCATTGCAGGCCTGGTCTGATGCGGTTTACTCTTTGAGGCTGAGCGAGCCGTCGGCGACTGAATAGGAGGCGAGTTTCTGCAGGAAGCTCATGCCGACCAGCGTGGTCGTCAGCGCATCGTCCCTAAGCACGAAAGCCTCGACATTCCGGACGCGGATGCCGCCGATTTCGACGCGGTCGAGGGTCACATGCGCGGCCTTCGTCTGGCCGTTCGCCGTGTTCACACCGTAGCGGAAGTCGAGCTGATTTGCGGTGTAGCCAAGCCGGCGGGCGAGTGTCTCATTGAGGGCGACATAGGTGGCGCCGGTATCGATCAGCCCTAGGACCGGCTTGCCATTGATCTTGAAGCTGCCGGTATAATGACCTTGCGCATCCGCCTGCAGGCGGATCGTACTACTGCCGGAAGCGGGCGCCGGTGCCGCGGGCTGGTGGGCGTCGGCCGATACGTAATTGGCGGAGAGACCGTCGGTAGGTTGCTGGCCGACGCTTCCAACGAGCGAAGGTACCTGCGTGGCCAGCACTGCGGCGATGCTGGCGAATATGACGGTACGCACGAGCATGAAACAGAAATCCTTCCTGTCTAAACCCCGCTTCATGCAGGGCCTCATGCTTCCAGCTTGCTAATCCTCAAATCCTGATAACTTGCTAATATCGATAACAAAAAGGCCCGGAGCGCACCGTCCGGGCCAGAAAGTCTTGCGATTTGGTAAAGGAATGCCGAAATTATTTGGTTCCGTACATACGGTCGCCGGCATCGCCGAGGCCAGGCATAATGTAGCCCTTCTCGTTCAGATGGCTGTCGATCGCCGCGGTGAAGACCGGAACATCCGGATGCGCCGCGCGGAAGTTGCGGATGCCTTCCGGGGCGGCGAGCAGGCAGAGGAAGCGAATATTGTGGGCGCCGCGTTCCTTGAGCTTGTCGATCGCCGCAATCGAAGAATTGCCGGTCGCCAGCATCGGGTCGACGACGATGATCAGGCGCTCGGCCACATCTTCCGGCGCCTTGAAGTAATACTCGACCGGCTGCAGTGTCTCGTGATCGCGATAGACGCCGATATGCGAGACGCGGGCGGAAGGCACGAGATCGAGCATGCCTTCGAGCAGCCCGTTGCCGGCGCGCAGGATCGAGGCGAAGACCAGCTTCTTGCCTTCCAGGATCGGCGAGTCCATCGTCTGCAGTGGCGTCTCGATCGTTGCCATGGTCAATTCGAGATCGCGGGTGACCTCGTAACAGAGCAGCGTGGAGATTTCGCGCAGCAGGCGCCGGAAACTTCCCGTCGATGTCTCCTTGCGTCGCATGATGGTGAGCTTGTGCTGCACAAGCGGGTGATCGATGACCGTGACGCCGTCCATGGGGAAGCCTTTCATTCTTTCTATCGCATGTTTCTTTCACGGAAATTGGCCCGACCGCAAGAGTGCAGCCGAATTTGCCCCGATCTTCCCCAACCTCCGGAGCGGTCAAGAAAGGCTCTCACCCTCAAAGGCGGGCGAGCAGCGCCTTCCGCGTCTCCTCGTCGACGAAAGCCGCTTCGATTGCGACGCGCGTCATGGCGTCGATCTCCGCATCGCCGAAGCCGAAAGCTTCAGCGGCAAGCGCATACTCCCGTTCGAGCGACGTATGAAAGAAAGGCGGATCGTCCGAACTGATCGTCACCCGAACGCCCGCTTCCTTCAGCCGGCGCAGCGGGTGCGAAGCGAAATCGGGATAGACCCTGAGCGCGATATTGGAGCCCGGGCAGACCTCGAGCACAGTGCCGAGATCGGCAAGCCGCTTCACCAGATCGAGATCTTCGATGGCGCGCACGCCATGGCCGATGCGTGCGGGACGCACGGCATCGAGCGCGTCGGCGACGCTAAAGGCGCCGCAGACCTCGCCGGCATGGATGGTCAACCCCAGGCCGGCATCGCGGGCGATATCGAAAGCTCTGATATAATCGGCGACACGGCCCATGCGCTCTTCACCGGCCAGGTTGAAGCCGGTGATCAAGGGATTGCCGGCTTTTGCCGCATATTCGGCCGCTCCGATAACGCTCTCCGGGCCGAAATGGCGTTCGCCGGTGACGATCAGGCGGGCCTCGATGCCGCTTTTGGCCTTGGCCCGCCGGATGCCTTCACAGACGCCGGATATATACGCATCTGCGCCGAGCCCGATGCGCTTGCCGTGGTCGGGCGACACGATGAGTTCGCTGTAGATCGTATTGATGCCGGCGAGTTCGTCGAGATAGGTTTCAGTTAGAAGCGCATAGTCCTCCTCGGTCCTGTAGACCTCCGAAACCTTATCGTAGCATTCGAGGAAACTTGCGAAATCATGCCAGATATAGACGCCGTCGCGCAGCTGGCCGCTGATGTCGATGCCGTATTTGCGCGCCTGCGCCTCGGTCAAAGCTGGCGATGCCGCACCCTCCAGATGGCAGTGCAGCTCGACCTTCTTCAAATGCGATGTCACAGAAAACTCCTTCCGTGCGGCCCTGCCGGAATGCCGAGATGCCGTGCAATGCTTTCGCCGATATCTGCATAGGTGCGGCGCACCCCGATCGAACGCGACCGGATGCCGGGGCCGAAGGCGATAATCGGCACGCGCTCGCGCGTATGGTCCGTGCCGCGCCAGGTCGGATCACAGCCATGATCGGCGGTGAGCACGACAAGGTCGCCGGGCTTCAGCTTCTTGTGGACTTCGGGCAGGCGCGCGTCGAAGGCTTCGAGGGCTGCGGCATAGCCCGGTACATCACGGCGATGGCCGTAATTCATGTCGAAATCGACGAAATTGGTGAAGACGAGATCGCCGTCCTCGGCCGCGTCGATCGCCGAGAGCGACGCATCCATCAGCGCCTCGTTGCCTGTCGCCTTGATGACGCGCGAAATTCCCTGATGGGCGAAGATGTCGCCGATCTTTCCGACCGCATGCACGTGCCGGCCGTGCTGGAGGAGCCTGTCGAGCAAAGTCGGTTCCGGTGGCAGCACGGAAAAGTCGCGCCGGTTTCCGGTACGCTGGAAGGTGGACGCCGACTGGCCGATGAAGGGCCGGGCGATGATGCGGCCAATATTGTAGGGATCGAGCAGCCCGCGGGCGATACGGCAGAAGGTAAGCAGCCGATCGAGGCCGAAATGCGCTTCCTGCGCGGCGACCTGAAAGACCGAATCCGAGGAGGTATAGCAGATCGGTTTGCCGGTGCGGATATGCTCCTCACCGAGACGGGCGATGATCTCAGTTCCCGAGGCATGGCAGTTGCCGAGAATGCCGGGCACATCGCCTGCTCGGCACAAGGCTTCTATCAGTTCCGGCGGGAAGGCGTCGCCCTCCGTCGGGAAATACCCCCAATCGAAATTGACCGGGGTTCCCGCGATCTCCCAATGGCCCGAGGGCGTGTCCTTGCCGCGGGAAATCTCGTTGGCGGTTCCATAAACGCCGTAGACCTTCTCTGGAAGTGGCATGCCGGCCGGAAACTGACCGGAGGCCGCGCGCGCGATATGCATCAGCCCAAGTTCGGACATGTTGGGCAGGGAAAGCGGCCCGCTACGAAGCCCAGCGCGGTCTCCGGCACCGGCCGCGCAGAATTCGGCGATATGGCCGAGCGTGTCGGCGCCCTCGTCGCCATAGGCTGCCGCATCCGGCGCCCCGCCGACGCCAAAGGAATCGAGAACGAAAAGAAAGGCGCGCGCCATTTTACCCCCGAAAGGACCGATCGCCGGCCTCCGGACCGTCGGAGGCTGAAGCCCACGCATATAGTGCCGCGCCTGGCTTGGCAAATTCGAGATGGGGAAGGGGTCAGCAGTCGCCGCAGGGGATCGAGTCGCCTTGCCGCTGGCGGTAGAAGTAACTGCGCCTGATGGTAATCGTGCGCATCCCATCCGGCATGAAGTTCGGCGCGAACAGGAACATCGTATAGGGGATGCTGAGTTCGGTCCGAACGAGGAAGCTGTTTGCCGTTTTCATATCGGCCGGCACGTCGCTCACCGTCGCATTCTTGGCATAAGGCGTCGTTCCGTCCTGCGCCCAGGACCAGAGCACTTTCGCATTGGCGCCGGCGTCGATCGAAATTCCGGTGATTTTCAGCGTCAGCGATGTTGAATTGTAGGGCACGAACATCGCCGTTGCGACCGACGGCATCTGCGCGAGTGCGCTCTTCGTAACGGATTGCTGCTGCGTGACGAGGTCGGCGATTGAACCAGCGGCGCGTGTCGCGCGCTTGCTGACGCTGAGGCCGATCGTGATCTCGAAAGCGCCGATATAGAGCATCACGAGCACGGGAAAGAGGATCGCGAATTCGATCGCTCCGGCGCCCTTGCGCTCTCGCGCCAGCCGACGCGCCGTCAGTACCAGTCTGGTGAACGGGTTGCGCATCGCCATTATGGATACTGCTCGTTCTGGAAGGCGGAGGTGGCGATAATCAGATATTGCGTCGGCATCGAACCGTCGGACGGACGGATCGTCGTGATATAGGGCCGGACCAGATCCGTGATGATTTCCCATCGATAATAGGCGCGCAGCATGTTGATCGTGCCGGCACCGCCAGGCGTATATTTGAAGGCGGCGGTGTTGATGTCGGCATACCGGTCACTGGAAACCTTGGGGATCGTCGTCGGAATCGCCGAGAAGGAGCCGAACGTCTGCACATCCAGGTAAAGCTTGCTCGGCGTGGCGGCTTCGCTGGTCGAGCAGCTGATCAGGATCGAGATCTCGTTGCAGAACGCCTGGCGGAATTGCGTCCGGCTCATATCGGTCGTACGGCCGAGATTGTAGGTGATCTGCCCGGTCCGCATCCGGCGGCTCATCGTATCGACGGCGTTGGAGACGAGTTCTTCGGCGGCGAAGGCGATGAAGGTTTCAAGGATGGCGAAGATCACGAGGAAGTACGGGATGGCAAGCAGCGCAAATTCGATCGCCGCTGCGCCGTCGCGCGAGCGGGCGACAGCGCGAAACTTGCAGAAACGGTCCGGCGCGTAGGCGCGCTCCCTATCCGTCTTCTGATCAACTACCGTCATTGCCTGGACCCAAGCGACATCTCTGCCTGCCACACTAGGGTCCGTTCGTTGATTTTCCGTTTCAGGCCGATACGACGATTTTAACTAAGAGCCCTTCCTGGTCAGAATGAAGCATTCCGCCAGAGCAGGTTTGCCTCAGGCCAGAGGCGATTAGCGATGGGCATACCTCCAAGTACGTCCGACCGATCGCCTCTGATCCTGGCGGAAAGATGCGCGGCCCACCGGCCGCACCGCTTCGAAATGGCGAAGCGATCAGTGCGTTCGGCGCTTTTTTAGAGCTGGGCTACGACGCGCGCCGGCCGGTCGATCATCCGACTCCGTTGAGCTAACAGAATGCTTGAACCTGACCAGGAAAGGCGCTGATGCCAGAATATCCGCGCCGGGCCGATCAGGGTGACGTGGCGCCGGCGGCCGCTTGCTGCGCATGCTGCTCGCAATTGGGCGTGCAGGACAGCACGGAGCGCTCGGTCTGCCGGTAGACGCGCACCGTGTTGCCCTCGTCTATCGACACAAGGATGCGCTCGTCGAGAATCGCGTTGCCGTCAGCGTCCAGAAGAACCAGATTGGTGGTTCCGAAGCTGCGTCCAGTCAGCACGATCGTCTTGGCATCGGCTACGGTCGCATCGGCAACCTGGGCATTGCCGACGATGACCTTGCTGACGGGGCGGTCGAGCTTCAAGACGCGCGCGTGATCCATATAGACGCGCAGCATGTCATCGTCTGCGGCCGAGGAAACTCCCGAAATACCGGAAACGGCGATCATGCTGGCAAAGAAAATGGTTTTGCCGCTCGATGACATATGGTCCTCTTTCACGATCACAGCGCAATAGGAGATAGAATGGAAAAAAATGGTGAATGAAGCCTTAAACTCGCCATGCTGTTTCGCGGTGAAGCAGGATGATCTGATTTGGCACTGGCTCCGGCCGGGGTGTGTTGCGGCTGGATGCGGTGCCTGTGCTGTTTCCGGATGAATCCCGTTGTTAACCTCTGAATATCATTAAATATCGAGCGAAATGAATAAGGTAAAGCTTACCCTGCAGGAGCCTCCGGCGGCTTTCACATGCCGTTAACTCTTTTTCTTAAGCCGATGGAAACGCCCATTCATTAGATTGCGGTTCATCCGATCAACGGCAACAGTTGGCGGACGTGCTGAACATCAACTGGAGTTAGGAGTACCCATGACCAAGCTTTTTAGCCGTTTTCTGAAGGACGAATCCGGCGCGACCGCAATCGAATACGGCCTGATCGCCGCCCTCATTTCCGTAGCACTGATTGCTGGCGCTACATCCCTGGGGGGCAAGATCGGCGACACGTTCAATAACCTCAGCGACCGCATGGATGATGCCGCCACCAAAGCTGCAGCGACGACCACGACCACCCCGTAAATAGGTGCCGTCAGGCGGCGGTAGGATAATGCTAGCCGGATTTCCTTCAGCCGAATTATCGAGCGGGCTCACGCGCTGAACGGCCGTGAGCCTTTTCGCATTCTGTTAAGATCGGGTATACGCATGATCGCAGCTGCAGTCTTTGTAATACTGCCACTCTGCCTCGCCATGGCGGCCTTCTCGGATCTGTTCACCATGACGATCCCGAACCGTATTTCCCTGATCCTTGTTGTCTCTTTCCTCGCACTGGCGCCGTTTTTTGGTCTCGGCCTGCAGGCGATCGGCACGCATCTTGCCGCCGGCGCGATCGTCTTTGCCGCATGCTTCGCTCTTTTTGCCTTTAATGTGATGGGCGGCGGAGACGCAAAACTGTTGACCGCCACCGCGCTCTGGTTCGGTCTGAACGAATCCCTGCTTTTCCTGATGACCGATGTTGCCATTATCGGCGGCCTCCTTACCCTGCTCATCCTGCTGGTGAGGGGACAGTCGAATACCATCCTTGCGATCGGACTGCCGGTGCCGAACTCTTTGCTGCTCGCCAAGAAGATCCCCTACGGCATCGCCATCGCGATCGGAGGCTTCATGGCCTTCCCGTCCTCGCCGCTCTTCATCGCTGCGCTGGAAAGCTTGAAATAACGGCATTTTAAATGCCCGTTAACTTAAAATGTAAGCATTCCATTAACCATAATTATACCAATTCCTGAGCATTCTGCAGGGCGAACATATCGTGCCCTGAGGAATGATCGATGAAACCGGCTCGCCTTATAATTCTCGCTGTCGCCGTGGTGGCAGCCGGCCTAGCCGGGCTCCTGGCAATGCGCATGGCCGGCAGCGGTGGCGTCGTCACCCAGGTGCAGTCGGTTATCAAGAAAGAACCCACCGTCAATATTCTCGTCTCGAACAAAAATCTGCCGGTCGGAGCGAGACTGGGCGACGACTCGGTGCATTGGATGGCCTGGCCGAAGGAGGGCGTCGTTCAAGGCTTCATCACCGAAGCCGACAGGCCAGATGCGATCAAGGACCTGCAGGGCGCCGTCGTGCGTCTGCCGATCTTCGAAGGCGAGCCGATCCGGCCCGAAAAGGTCGCCGATTCCAGCAGCCGCATTCTGTCCTCGCTGTTGCCGGCCGGCAAACGCGCCGTTGCGACCGAGATATCTGTGGCAACAGGCGCCGGCGGTTTCATTCTGCCGAACGATCGCGTCGATGTCATCATGGTCCGCAAGGGTACCGAGGCCAACAAGCTCATCACCGAGACCGTGCTGAGCAATGTGCGCGTTCTCGCCATCGACCAGCAGATCCAGGAAAAGGACGATGGCTCGAAGACAGTGGTCGGCACGACCGCAACGCTCGAGCTGACCCCCGACCAGACGAAAGTTCTCGCCGTTGCCCAGCAGATGGCTGACCGGCTTTCGCTCGCTCTGCGCTCCGTCGCCGATGCGCAGGAGCAGGATACCAGTGCGGCGGACTATCTGCTGAGCGGCGACAACGGCAGCGCGATCATTCAGGTCATCAAGTCGGGCGCCATCGTGACGGATGCCGGCGCAGCGCCGAAGGCGGAGTAAAGGGACGTGCAAATGGGTAATTCAACACGGCGCGCCAAGCTTCTCCTGACAGGCTGCCTTTCGCTGGCAGTTGGCGCGACCGGCATCGCACCGGCCTCTTTCGGACCGCTTCTCGTTGTCAATGAGGCGCGTGCCGCGGAAAGCCTTGTCCGCATCTCGCAAACCGGCCCCGACGCCCATCGCCGGCTGAAGCTCGGGCTGAACAAGGCCGTCGTCGTCGATCTGCCGGAGGATGCTCACGATATCCTCGTCTCCGACCCGACGATGGCTGATGCCGTCACCCGCACTTCGCGGCGCATCTACCTGTTCGGCAAGAAGGTCGGCCAAACGAATATCTTTGTCTTCGGCGCCGGCGGGCAGGAAGTCGTCAATCTTGATATTGAGATCGAGCGCGATGTCTCCGGCCTTGAAACCAATCTCCGCCGTTTCATTCCCGACTCCAACATCAAAGTCGAAATCGTCTCCGACAATATCGTGCTGACCGGCACCGTTCGCACGCCGCAGGACGCCACGCAGGCGGCCGATCTGGCGCAGGTCTTCCTGAAGGGCGGCGAAGCGACGACGAGAACCGAGACGGCATCCGGCACCGGCGGCGACAGCTCGGTGGCACTCTTTGCCGAAGGCCGCCAGACGTCGCAGGTCGTCAACCTCCTGCAGATCCAGGGCGAGGATCAGGTCACCCTCAAGGTGACGATCACCGAGGTTCGCCGCGAGGTGCTGAAGCAGCTCGGCTTCGACAATCTCGTTTCCAATTCCTCCGGCATGACGGTCGCCCAGCTTGGCAGTCCTAACGCCGACAGCGCAACGGCAACCGTCGGCGGCGGCCTGGCGGCGCTCTTCAAAAGTTCGATCGGCAAATACGACATTTCCACTTATCTCAACGCGCTGGAGCAGGCCAAGGTGGTCAGGACGCTTGCAGAGCCGACGTTGACGGCGATATCCGGCCAGGCGGCGACCTTCAATTCCGGCGGCCAGCAGCTTTATTCGACGACCGACAATAACGGCAACGTCACTGTCGTTCCCTTCAACTACGGTATCAATCTTGCCTTCAAACCGGTCGTGCTGTCGTCTGGACGCATCAGCCTGGAGATCAAGACCAACGTCTCCGAGCCGGTGGCCGGCAGCGGCAACGCCACCTATCAGCGCCGTTCGGCGGAGACCTCGGTGGAACTGCCCTCGGGCGGCTCGATCGCTCTGGCCGGCCTCATCCGTGACAATGTTTCCCAGACGATGGGCGGCACACCCGGCGTCTCCAAGATCCCGCTGCTCGGCACGCTCTTCCGCCAGAAGGGTTTCGAACGTCAGGAAACCGAACTTGTCATCATCGCGACACCCTACCTGGTGCGTCCGGTGGCGCGGAACCAGCTCAACCGGCCGGATGACAATTTTAGCCCCGAGAATGACGGCGCAACCTTCTTCCTCAACCGTGTGAACAAGGTCTATGGCCGCCGCGAGGCGCCCGTCGCCGACGCTCAGTTCCACGGCTCGATCGGGTTCATCTACAAATGAGCGGGGCACGATCGGCAGCAATGGCACAGAACAGAGATCAGGCGATGGCCCATATGAATGCGACGACACCCCGCCTCGGTTACTCCAGAGCGCTTGTTACCACGGTCGTCATCTCGGTGGCGATCCTTTCCGGATGCGCCGGTCCGCATGACCAGCTGACGACAGGCGGGATTCCTGACGACTACCGCGCCCGCCATCCGATCATCGTCACGGAGGCCGAGCAGACGGTGGATATACCCGTCGCCTCGACCGACCGCCGCCTGACCATCGCCCAGCGCGACCTCATCCGCGGCTTTGCTGCCAACTACATTTCACGCGCCTCGGGCCCGGTTTATGTCCTGTCGCCGGAAGGTTCGCCCAATTCCGCGGCCGCCGATCAGCTGCGCAACCAGGTCCGTGCCGAGCTGACGACAAGAGGAATCGCAAGCTCGAAGATCATCAATACGTCCTATGCGGCTGCCGGCGCCGGCGATGCTGCGCCGATCCGGCTGAGCTTTACCGGCACGACCGCGATCACCACGCAATGCGGCCAGTGGCCGAAGGATATCTCGAACGATCTCGCCAACCAGAACTACTATAATTTTGGCTGCGCCTCGCAGAACAATCTCGCCGCCCAGATCGCCAATCCGGAGGACCTGGTGGCACCCCGCGGCATGACCCCGATCGATGCACAGCGGCGCAACAACGCGATCCAGGAATACCGGACGACGACGTCGACGATCGAGGATGTCGCCGGCAGCGACAGCAGCTTCTGAGGCGGAACGGGACGATGAGCGCGATCGAATACGAAATCAGGAACCCCAGCGAACTTCGTCACGCCGAAGAGGCGGTGCGCATGGCGGATCTGGAAAATATGCGGCCCTTGCCGCGCATCTCCGTCCACGCCTTCTGCGAAAGCGAGCCCCTGCAGCATGTTATGGAACGCTGCGCCAACGACCGGCGCATGGCGAAGGTGAGCATGCGCATCACCAGCGGCGGCATAGCCGCTGCCGCCAATATGTTCGCCGCTGCTCCGACGCCGAACCTGATCATCCTCGAGACCAAAGCCAATTCCGGAAGCCTGCTCGGCGAACTTGCGCCGCTCGCCGCCGTCTGTGACCCCAGCACCAAGGTCGTGATCGTCGGCTACTACAATGATATCGGGCTCTATCGCGAACTCATCCGCAACGGCATTTCCGAATATATGGTTCAGCCGGTCGCCATGCCCGACATTCTGACGGCGATGGCCTCGATCTTCGTTGATCCGGAAGCCGAGCCGCTCGGCCGCAGCATCGCCTTCATCGGCTCGAAAGGCGGGACCGGCGCCTCGACCATCGCGCATAATTGCGCTTTCGGCATTTCCAATCTTTTCTCCACCGAGACGATTCTCGCGGATCTCGACCTGCCCTATGGCACGGCGAATATCGATTTCGATCAGGATCCGGCGCAAGGCATCGCCGAAGCGGTCTTTGCGCCCGATCGGCTCGACGAGGTCTTTCTCGACCGTCTGCTGACGAAATGCTCCGAGCACCTTTCCCTGCTTGCCGCACCCTCGCTACTCGACCGCGCCTATGATTTCGATGGCCAGGCTTTCCAGCCGGTGCTCGACGTTCTGCAGCGCAGCGCGCCCGTCACCGTGCTCGACGTTCCGCACGCGTGGTCGGAATGGACGCGCTCGGTTCTGGCGAGCGTCGACGAGGTGGTCATCACGGCGGTTCCCGACCTTGCCAACCTGCGCAACACCAAAAACATGCTGGACGCGCTGCGCAAGATGCGGCCGAATGACAAGCCGCCGCATCTGATCCTCAATCAGGTCGGCATGCCGAAACGTCCGGAGATATCGCCGTCTGATTTCTGTGAGCCGCTGGAGGCCGATCCGATCGCGATCATTCCCTTTGACATCAACCTCTTCGGCAACGCCGCCAACAGCGGCCGGATGATCTCGGAAGTCGATCCGAAGTCGCCGACGGCCGAAACCTTTTCGCAGATATCGCACATCGTCACCGGCCGGGTCGCCATCAAGAAGGCGAAGAAGGGCGGCCTGCTCGGCCTCCTGAAGAGGAAATAGATGACTAGCATGAAGAGATCGGATTAAGCGGCATGTTTGGAAAACGCGGAAACGAAGGTTTCGGAAAGGCCGGAGGCGCGATTGCTCCTCCACCGCCGCCCCCGGCCGCCGCCCCCGTGGCCTCTTCTCCTGCCGTCCTCGTCGAACCGTCGCGCGAACCCTCGCGCCAGCAGGTGACGCCGCCGCCGATGCAGGCGCCGCAGCGCAAGCGACCGGTTCGCACCGACGAATATTATGACACCAAACAGCAGGTCTTCTCCGCGCTGATCGACACGATCGATCTCTCGCAGCTCTCCAAGCTCGATGGCGAAAGCGCGCGCGAGGAAATCCGCGACATCGTCAACGACATCATCACCATCAAGAACTTCGCGATGTCGATCTCCGAGCAGGAAGAACTGCTCGAGGATATCTGCAATGACGTTCTGGGCTACGGTCCGCTGGAGCCCTTGCTGGCGCGCGACGACATCGCCGACATCATGGTCAACGGCGCCGGCCAGACCTTCATCGAAGTCGGCGGCAAGACGATCGAATCGGAAATCCGCTTCCGCGATAATGCACAGCTTCTCTCCATCTGCCAGCGCATTGTCAGCCAGGTCGGCCGCCGCGTCGATGAATCGAGCCCGATCTGCGACGCGCGGCTGCCCGATGGCTCGCGTGTCAACGTCATCGCGCCGCCGCTGTCGATCGATGGGCCGGCGCTGACCATCCGCAAGTTCAAGAAGGACAAGCTGACGCTCGATCAGCTCGTACGCTTCGGCGCGATCACGCCGGAAGGCGCGACCGTGCTGCAGATCATCGGGCGCGTGCGCTGCAACGTCATCATCTCGGGCGGCACGGGCTCGGGCAAAACGACCCTGCTGAACTGCCTCACCAACTATATCGATCGGGACGAGCGCGTCATCACCTGCGAGGACACGGCCGAACTGCAGCTGCAGCAGCCGCATGTCGTGCGTCTCGAAACGCGCCCGCCGAATATCGAAGGCGAGGGCGAGATCACCATGCGCGATCTCGTCAAGAACTGCCTGCGCATGCGTCCCGAACGCATCATCGTCGGCGAAGTGCGCGGACCTGAAGTCTTCGACCTCTTGCAGGCGATGAACACCGGTCACGACGGCTCGATGGGCACGATCCACGCCAACACGCCGCGCGAATGCCTGAGCCGTATCGAATCGATGATCGCCATGGGCGGCTTCTCGCTACCGGCAAAGACGGTCCGAGAGATCATCTCTACCTCTGTCGACGTCATCATCCAGGCGGCACGACTGCGCGACGGTTCGCGCCGCATTACCCAGATTACCGAGGTGATCGGCATGGAAGGCGACGTCATCATCACCCAGGATCTGATGCGCTACGAGATCGATGGCGAAGATGCGGGCGGCCGACTGATCGGCCGGCACATGTCGACCGGCGTCGGCAAACCGCATTTCTGGGATCGGGCTCGCTACTTCAACGAGGAAAAACGCCTGGCCGCCGCCCTCGATGCGATGGAAGCGAAATCGAAGGAATAGGGTGATGTTCGGATTCGATCCGGTAGTCCTGGCAATCGTCATCCTCGCCGCTGTCTCCGCCGCGGCGGTCGCCTATGCCCTGTTGTTTTCCCGGATCGAGGCAGACAAGAAATCGGCAAGTCGCATCAACCGTGTCAAATCGGCCGAGGTCGACCGCGCCAAGGTCAAGGCTGCCCGCGACCGGGTGCAGGAGATGTCGAAGCGGCGCAAATCGGTGCAGGACAATCTGAAGGATCTGGAAAAGCGCCAGAACGAAAAGACCAAGAAGACCCTGTCGATGAAATCGCGGCTGGTGCAGGCCGGCCTGACGGTCACGCTGACGCAGTTCTATCTCTTCAGCGCCATTTTCGCTTCGGTGCTGCTGTTCATGGCTTTCATCATCGGCGCTTCGTGGCTGGTCATGATCGGCATCGCTTTCGTGGCCGGGCTCGGTCTGCCGCGTTGGGTCATTGGTTTCCTGATCAAGCGCCGCCAGAATAAGTTCCTCAACGAGTTCCCCAATGCGCTCGATGTCATTACCCGTTCGATCAAATCGGGATTGCCGCTCAACGATGCGATCCGCCTCATCGCCACTGAGGGCACTGAGCCGGTGAAGAGCGAGTTCCGCCGCGTGATCGAAGCCCAGCAGGTTGGCCTCAGCATTCCCGACGCCTGCGCCCGCATGACGCTCCATATGCCGCTCCAGGAAGTTAACTTCTTCGCGATTGTCATCGCTATCCAGTCACAGGCTGGCGGCAATCTCTCCGAAGCGATCGGTAACCTGTCAAAGGTGCTGCGCGAGCGCAGGAAGATGAAGGCCAAGGTCTCGGCGCTGTCGATGGAAGCCAAGGCGTCCGCCGTCATCATCGGCGCTCTGCCCTTTATCGTCGCGACCCTCGTTTACCTCACGTCGCCGAACTACATGATCGTCCTTTTCACCGATCCGCGCGGCCATTTCATCATGGGCGCCTCGGCGGTCTGGATGTCGATCGGCATCCTCGTCATGCGCAACATGGTCAATTTCGACATCTAGCGGGAGAGAAGCACCGTGTCGCAGGATCTTGCCGCAACGCTGACCAATCCGAGCATGCTGATCGCTGTTTTCGTCGCGATCGCCGTCTTCGCGACTTTTTACACGATCGCCATCCCCTTCTTCGAGCGCGGCGATCTCAACAAGCGCATGAAAGCCGTCTCGACCGAGCGCGAGCAGATCCGCGCCCGCGAACGCGCCCGCATGAACACGGAACCGGGCGCCGGCAAGACTTCGCTCAGGAACCAGAACAACCGCTCGGTCCGCCAGATCGTCGAACGCTTCAACCTGCGTAAGGCGCTCGTCGACGAAAACACGGTCAACAAGCTGCGCGCCGCCGGTTTTCGCTCGGAAAATGCGTTGAATACCTTTCTCGTCGCGCGCTTCCTGCTGCCATTTCTCTTCCTCGCGCTCGCCGCCTTCTGGGTCTTCGGTCTCGGCGGCCTTGCTGATCGCGGCATGCCCATGCGTATGCTCGCCGTCATCGGCATCGCCTATCTCGGCTTTTATGCGCCGAATATCTATATCTCCAACCGCATGAGCAAGCGTCAGCACTCGATCAAGCGCGCCTGGCCGGATGCGCTGGACCTGATGCTGATCTGCGTCGAATCCGGCGTCTCGATGGAGGCGGCGATGCGTCGCGTGTCGGAGGAACTCGGCGAGCAGTCGCCGCCGCTTGCCGAGGAGATGGTATTAACCACCGCCGAACTCTCCTTCCTGCCGGATCGCCGCGTGGCGCTCGACAATCTCGCCGCACGCACGCAGCTCGAGCTGGTGCGTTCGGTGACCCAGGCGCTGATCCAGGCCGACCGCTACGGCACGCCCGTTGCACAGGCCCTGCGCGTTCTGGCTCAGGAAGGACGCGACGAGCGGATGAACGAAGCGGAAAAGAAGGCGGCCGCCCTGCCGCCGAAACTGACGGTGCCAATGATCCTGTTCTTCCTGCCGGTGCTGATCGCCGTCATCCTCGGCCCGGCCGGCATCCAGGTGGCGGATAGGTTCTGAACCGCAGGGGGCCTTCGACCCGCGTGACCGGCGCTGGCATAGCTGGTAAACCGGATCGGACCGTCGGGGAGCACGGAAGTGGCCGCCGCTTTTTCCAGCGCAATCCGATCCCGAAAGAGAGGTTCCGATGTCTTCCGCAGGCATTTTCATCAGCATCATGGCAGCCTTGGCCGTCGGCGCGATGAGCCCCGGCCCGAGCTTCGTCGTCGTCTCCAGGATCGCCATCTCGCGTTCGCGGCTGGATGGACTTGCGGCCGCATTCGGCATGGGCGCCGGCGGCGTCGTTTTCGCCGGCCTGGCGCTCGCCGGTCTGACGGCGTTGCTGTCGCAATTCGAATGGCTCTATGTGCTGCTCAAGGTGGCGGGTGGGGCTTATCTCCTCTACATCGCCGTCAATATCTGGAGAGGCGCCGGAAAGCCGATCGAGCTTTCCGATGCCGTCAATGGCCATCGCGCGCCCATGCGCAGCTTCATCACCGCATTGCTGACGCAGCTCAGCAACCCGAAGACCATCATCGTCTACGCCAGCCTTTTTGCGGCGCTTCTGCCGAGAGCGGTGCCGCTCGATCTCCTCGTCGTGCTGCCGGTCGGCGTTTTCGCGGTGGAGGCGGGGTGGTATTCGATCGTGGCGCTTGCCTTTTCGGCCCGCCACCCGCGGCGGCTCTATCTCCACGCCAAGAGCTGGATCGACCGGGCCGCCAGTGCGGTGATGGGCGGCCTTGGACTGCGGCTCATTCTCTCGGGCCTCAGCGTCAGGTAGATCAGGCGGAGAAGGCCTGGTCATCCGGCAAAATGACGAGGTCAGTTGGTGTTGCTGCCATCGGCTGTGCCCGGCATTTTGTCCTTGGCAGCGAGCTTCTGCCAGGAATTCTGCTGCGAGAGCATGCCCCGGAGATAGGCGACGTTGGCATCGGCCTGCTGCGGCGAAAGCTCCCGCCGCGCGATCTGTTCCGCTTCCGCAAATCGCCCTTGCAGGCCGACGACGAGGGCAAGATTCTGCCGGACGCGGCTGTCGGCGGTCGGCTGGCCGGCGGCGGAGTGCAGATAGGTTTCGGCCGTGCGCAGATCGCCGGTCAGCACGTAGGACATGCCGAGGTTGGAAAGGATGGAAGGTTCATTCGGCTGAATGTCGAGCGCGTCGCGGTAGCGCTGCCGGGCCTCGCTCGCCCGGCCCATCTGGTCGAGGATTGCGCCTTCGGCCGAGATCAGCCTCCAGTCGGGGCGATCCGGTGTCTGGGCGCGGCCGATCGTGTCGAGCGCCTGCTGGAACTGCCCGGCCGCCGCCTGCGCCTTGCCATAGGCGGCCAGCACATTGCGGTCGCCCGGATTGGCGATCGCCACCTGCTGCATGACGGCGAGCGCCTGCGTGTCGCGGCCGCTCATGCGCAGCAGGTTGGCGTAGTTGACGCCGTTGACGGGATCGCGCGGGTTCCTTTCATAGGCCTGCCCGATCCGGTCCGTCGCCGAGCGCAACTCGGTCGCATCCATCTCTTCGACCGGCTTGGTAAGCTTCGGCACCGAGCCGGTCGTCATCCGGTCCTTGGCCGTCGTCGAGCAGCCGGCAAGCGCGAGGATGATCAGCGATGCTGCTGCGCCCTGCAGGATACGGGTGGGGGATATGATGATGCGCGAGGCAGGCATGTTGCGTTCCTGATTCCGAAATCGGCGCCTGACCTCGAAGCGGAACAGGGAAAGGTTTGACGCAATCTTCGCTCCAGCAATAGTCTGTTAACCCTAACAGACCGTTAAGGAACGATTCCTGACGACCGCCGAAGGACAATCATGGCCCCCTATCAGTTCATCGAAAGACCGACTCCTTTCAACACGAAGGGCGGCTCGACGCTGCCGATCTTTGCCGTCACGCCTGCCCATATCGAGACCGGCACGATCGATCCGATTGCGCTCGATTGGGCCCGCAAGTCGGGCTACAAGGCCGAAAGCGGCTCGCTCTTGCTGATCCCCACGGCCGAGGGTCATCTCGGCGGCGCGCTTTTCGGCCTCGGCACCAACCCGTCGGAACAGCCCTACATCACCGGCCGGCTGGCCCGTGCGCTGCCCGCCGGCGACTGGCACATCGAGACCGCGCCGCTAACCGCAAACCGCCTCGCCCTCGGCTTCGGGCTCGGCAGCTACCGTTTCGATCGATACAAATCGGAAAAATCGCCGGCAGCGACCTTGATGATCCCCCGCGATGCCGACGGCGCCGACATCAAACGCCAGCTCGCTGGCGTCTTTCTTGCCCGCGACCTCATCAATACGCCGACGAACGATATGGGGCCGGACCAGCTCGAGGCCGCTTTCCGCGCCCTGGCCGGACATTACAAGGCGGAATTTTCGGTCATCACGGGCGACGAACTGCTCAAGCAGAATTTCCCGCTGGTCCATACCGTCGGCCGCGCCAGCGCCGATGCGCCGCGCCTTCTCGAACTGCGCTGGGGCAAGAAGGGTCATCGCAAGGTGACGCTCGTCGGCAAGGGTGTCTGCTTCGATACCGGCGGTCTCGATATCAAGCCTGCCGCCTCGATGCTGCTGATGAAGAAGGACATGGGCGGCGCGGCGAATGTCATGGGGCTGGCCCTGATGATCATGGACGCCAAACTGAAGGTCGATCTGCGCGTCATCGTCCCGGTCGTCGAAAACGCCATCTCCTCCAATGCCTTCCGCCCCGGCGACATCTACCGCAGCCGAAAGGGCCTGACCGTCCAGATCGACAATACCGATGCCGAAGGCCGTTTGATCCTGGCCGATGCGCTTGCCTATGCGGACGAGGAAGAGCCCGACCTTTTGATCGACATGGCGACGCTGACAGGGGCTGCTCGCGTTGCCCTCGGTCCGGATCTTCCGCCCTTCTTCACCGATGATGCCAATCTGGCCCACGAGCTGACCGAAGCAAGCCTGGAGACGGACGATCCGATCTGGCGCCTGCCGCTCTATGCCGGCTACGAAAAGGATATCCGCGCCAAATTCGCCGACCTGACCAATGCCCCGGCCGGCGGCATGGCTGGGTCGATCACCGCCGCCCTTTTCCTCAAGCGCTTCGTCAGCAAGACCAAGAGCTGGGCGCATTTCGACATTTACGGCTGGGCTCCGTCCGAACGGCCGCATTCGCCGGGCGGCGGCGAAGCACAGGCGATCCGCGCGCTCTTTCATCATATCCGCGGAAGCCTGCGCTGACGGATGCAAAAGAGGTCGCGACGCCGCCTCACGCGGCGCCTCGCGGCCAATCGTTAAAATTTTATTCACCCTGCCGGGCGGCTGTTCTCGCCACCACTTGCATGTCCACGACAACTGCCGGAAAATGAAACGCTAGAGCGGATCATTTCTTATCGGAATCGGTGCGGGATTCCCAAATCAGCAGATTTGTGATTCATGATGGATGCTGGAATGGAGGCCAGCATCCATGACGCGACCCTATTCGAATGATCTTCGCGAGCGAGTCATTGCAGCGGTTGTGGACGGTCAGAGCTGCCGGGTGGTGGCGGAGCGGTTCAACATAGCTATCTCATCCGTGGTGAAGTGGTCGCAGCGTTATCGGGCCACCGGTAGTGTGTCGCCCGGTAAGATGGGCGGCCATCGCCGACGTGTGCTGGAGCCGCACCGCGCCTTCATTGTCGAGCAGATCGAGCAGACATCACATCTGACGCTACATCGGCTGAAGGATGAGTTAGCCGCCCGCGGTGTGAGCGTCTCCCACAATGCCATCTGGCAATTCATGCGCCGCGAGGGCTTGAGCTTTAAAAAAAACGCTGTTCGCCCTTGAGCAGGGCCGCGCCGACATTGCCCGCCGCAGAGCTCGCTGGAAAGCCTGGCAAGACCGCTTCGATCCGAAGCGGCTCGTCTTTATTGACGAGACCTGGATCCGCACCAACATGGCGCCGTTACGCGGCTGGGGGCCGAGGGGCAAAAGATTACGCGGCTTTGCCCCGCATGGCCGCTGGCGCACCCTCACCTTCCTCGGCGCCCTACGCTGCGACAAGCTCACTGCACCCTGCGTCTTCGACGGTCCCATCAATGGCGAATGCTTTCACGCCTATGTCCGCCAGCAGTTGATCCCGACCCTCAAACCTGGCGACATCGTCATCCTCGATAATCTCGGCTCTCACAAAGCCAAGGCCATCCGCGATGCCATCAGGGCCGTCGGCGCCAGGCTCTGGTTCCTGCCGAAATATTCCCCCGACCTTAACCCGATCGAGCAGGCCTTCGCCAAGATCAAGCACTGGATGCGCCAGGCCCAAAAGCGAACCATCGAGGAAACCTGGCGCTATCTGGGCATACTCGCCGACACTATCAAGCCAGAGGAATGCGCCAACTACTTCTCAAATGCTGGCTACGCTTCCGTCAAAACATGAAAGGCTCTAGCGTAACGATTTCCGGAGGGGCCGTGCCGATCGAACTGACCGCCTCGCAGGCGCTGGGGCTTTGGCATGGCGTGGCGCTCGATCAGGTTCGTCATGACGACCGCGATTTGACATTGCGCCAGATGGCGATCCTGCTGCATATTTATCTCGTGCCGCCGCCCCACACGGTGCGCGGGCTTGCCGCCACGCTCAACGTCACCAAGCCTGTCATTACCCGCGCCTTGGATACGATGGGTGAGATGGGCCTGGTTGATCGCGTGCGCGACGATGCCGACCGCCGAAATGTGATCATCAAACGTACCGTCGGCGGTGCGCTTTATCTGGAAAAGCTCGGCGATCTCGTGCGGGATCAGGGCCGCCGGCTGCCGATCTGAAAGGAACATAAATGACGATGCTCGACCGCCGCCTGCATGCCTATCGGCCGGATCTCGCGGAAGCGGGGCTCGAGGGCAAGGTTGAGGCGTCGCGATTCGTGGAAGGCGCCGCAGCGCGTGTTGCCCTTCCCGTCGCCGCCTTGCGCCCTGAGCCGGACCTTGCCCGCGGCATCGATACGGAACTGCTCCTCGGCGAGGATGTAACCGTTTTCGATCGTGCCGACGGCTGGTGCTGGGTGAAAGCTGCCTCCGACGGCTATGTCGGCTATCTCAAGGCGGAGGCGCTCTCGCAAGCCGGGCCGGCGCCGACCCACATCGTCACCGTCCAGCGCACCTTCCTCTATCCGGAGCCGGAACTGCGCAAACCGCATCGGGCCATCCTGTCGATGGGAAGCCGCGTTCACGTCGCCGGCGAGGCGGAGGTGCGCGGCAATCACTACGTCGTGCTGACGGACGGCACGGCGATCTTCGCCAGACACGTGCAGCCGATCGGCGCTCTCGACGGTGCCGATTATGTCGGCATCGCCGCCCGTTTCCTCGAGACACCCTATCTCTGGGGCGGCCGATCCGGCCTTGGCATCGATTGCTCCGGCCTCATTCAGCTGGCGATGCTGATGGTCGGCAGACCGGCGCCGCGTGATACCGACATGCAGGCGGCCGGACTCGGGGAACCGATCGACCGCTCCGAAATCCGCCGCGGCGACCTGGTGTTCTGGAAGGGCCATGTCGCCATCTTCGAAGATCCCCAAACCATCCTCCACGCCAACGGCCACAGCATGACAGTGGCGCGCGAGAATTTCGACGCGGCCGTCGAGCGCATCGGGTCGCTGTACCAACGGCCGACCGGCTATCGCCGCCCGTTTAGCTAAACGATCGGCCGCTGCGGCCAGACGCTCACGCCGCCGGTCCAATCCTCGAAAGCTTTCGACAATCTCAGAACCCGCATGTCGTCGAAGCGCGGTCCGACGATCTGCAGCCCAATCGGCATGCCCGACCGGGAGAAGCCGCAATTGATCGAGGCGGCCGGCTGCTCCGACATGTTCCAAGGTACGGTAAAAGCGATATGTTCGAACGGCCTCGTCGGGTCGTTGGTCGGCGACGCCCATTCGGCCGGATAGGAGATGATGGGATTGGTCGGCGAAAGCAGGGCGTCGACCCTGGTGAACAGCCGTCCGCAGCTCCTGCGCATTTCGATCGTCTGATTGAAGCCTCGGACTGCATCGACGCCGCTGATATCGGCGCCGGCCTTCGCCCAATCCCTGATATAGGGCAGGATGCTGTCGCGCCGCTCTTCGTTGAGCCCTGCGATATCGCTCCACAGGCGGGCGCGCCAGAACGTGTCGAGCCCGTCAAGCATCGCGCGCGTCAGCACCGGTTGAACGGAGACGATGGTCGCGCCGGCTTTCTCGAAACGTTTCGCCGCCGATTCGACCGCGACCCTGATCTCATCATCGACAGCAAACCCGCAGCCGGCATCGAGCATCAGACCGATCTTCATGCCGGAGATGTCGACAACGAAATCCATCCAGTCGAAATCGTTGGGCGGCAGGCTGGTGCCGTCGCGCCAGTCGGGCCGTGACAGCGTCGCCATCGAAAAAGCGGCATCCTCGACGGTACGCGTCATCGGGCCGAGACAGCGCCCGACATAATAGGGATCGGCCGGAATGCGCCCGTGGCTCGGCTTGAAGCCGAAGATGCCGGTCCAGCCGGCAGGAAGCCGTACCGAACCGCCAATATCCGTGCCGATGTGCAGCGGCCCGTAACCGGCCGCCGCCGCGGCTGCGGCGCCGGCGCTCGATCCGCCGGGATTCTGCGCGATGTTCCAGGGATTGCGGCTGAGAGGATGAAAGCTCGACAGGCCGGAGGAAAGCATGCCGTAATCGGGACAGGTGGTCTTGGCGAAGATCACCGCGCCGTCCTCGCGCAGCCGCGCGGCAGCCGGCGCGTCGGCCTCCGCCGGCTTCAGTTCCACCGCCCTGGTGCCGAGCGGCACCGGCTGGCCCTCCGTCGCGATCAGTTCTTTCAGCGTTGCCGGGATGCCGTCGAGCGTGCCGAGCGTTCGTCCCTTCGCCCAGCGCTCCGTCGAAGCTTTCGCCTGCACGCGCGCCGCCTCCGGGTCGTAGAGGTAGAGTGCGGAAATCGACGGCTCCCAGGCGGCGACATGGTCTTCGAGGGAGAGCCAGTATTCGAGCGGCGAGAGGCTCTTATCGGCGAAGCGTCGCCTGAGTTCACGGATGGTAAGGTCGGTTTCGGCCATCAGCGGCTCGCCTCGCGTGGATCGAGAAGATCGCGCAAGCCGTCGCCGAGCATGTTGAAGCCGAGGACGGTGAGCGCGATGGCAAGGCCGGGCAGGACCGCCAGCCAGGGGGCCAACGCCAGATAGGTTTGCGCATCCGCAAGCATCCGGCCCCATGTCGGCGCCGGCGGCGCCATGCCGAGCCCGAGAAAGCTGAGGCCGGCTTCGGTGAGGATCGCCAGCCCGAGCTGGATCGTCCCATGCACGATGATCTGGCTGATGATGTTCGGCAGCACATGGCGCAGTGAAATGGTCAGGCGCGTATTGCCGATCGCGCGCGCCGCCGTCACATAATCGCGGCTCCAGGCCTGCAGCGAGGTCGCCAGCGTCACCCGTGCAAAGACCGGGATCATGAAGACGGCGATCGCTGTGATCGCGGTGAACCGCCCGGGCCCGAGAAAGGCGCCGAGCACCATCGCCGACAGGATCGGCGGCAAGGCGAAGATGACGTCGCAGATGCGCATCAGCAGCGCTTCGGCTGGACCACGGATCGCCGCTGCGGAGATGCCGGTGATCGAGCCGAGCGTGCCGCCGATCGCAACCGCGGTGATGGCGACCGACAGGGAGTTCCAGCATCCCGCCATCAGCATCGACAGCACGTCGCGGCCGAACTGATCCGTGCCGAGCAGGCCAAAGGCAAGCGGCGGCTGCAGTTTATGGATGATCTGCATCTTCGCCGGCGGTAAAGGGGTCCAGACGAGCGACAGCAGCGCCACCGTCAGCAGCAGGCCAATGATGGCGACTCCCGCGATGAGGTTCATTCGCCGGCTAAGCCTGGCAATTCTCCGGCGGCCGACAATGGGGGAGGATACGATCTGGGCCATGTTTCAGACCGCCTTCCTCATCCTGGGGTCGATCACCAGATAGGAGAGATCGACGATGAAGTTCATGACGATGACGAGGCCGGCGAAGAACAGCACGACATCCTGCATCACGATGGCATCGCGCTGGGAGAGTGCCTGAAGGGCGAGCCTCCCGAGGCCTGGCAGGTTGAAGACGTTTTCCACCAGCACTGCGCCGGCGACCAGAAAGGTGAACTGCAGACCGATCATCGTCAGAATCGGGATCAGCGCATTCGGTACGATATGCCGCCGCAGCACCGCGCCGCTTGACAGCCCCTTGGCCACTGCGGTGCGGGCAAAATCCTCATGCATCGTCTCAAGCACCGCCGAACGTGCGACGCGCGTCAACACCCCCGCCTGCGGCATCGCCAGGGCGATGGCCGGCATGACAAGCGCCTGCAATGCTGACAGAAACCCCTCGTTCCAGCCGGGAAAGCCGCCCGCCGGCATCAGTCCGAGCCGGGTCGAAAACAGGATGATCAAGAGCAGTGCCACCCAGAAGACGGGCACGGCGATGCTGATCTGCGAAAAGAGCGTTGCGATGATGGCGAAGACACCGCCGCGGCGCGAAGCGGCCAGCACGCCGAGCGGCAGGGCAATCGACACCGACAGCACGATTGCCATCAGCGCCAGCGGCAGCGTCACCGCCAGCCGCTCGACGATCAATCCGGCGACCGGGACGCCGTAGGTCAGGGAATTGCCGAGGTTGCCGGACAGGAGGCCGGCCAGCCATTGCCCGTAGCGCAGGACGAGCGGCTGGTCGAGGCCGAGCTCGTGGCGCAGTGCTGCTAAGGTCTCCGGGCTCGCCGAGGTGCCGAGCATGATCGAGGCTGGATCGCCGGGCAGGAGATCCATGACGGTGAAGATCAGCAGCGAGACGATGACGAGCGTGAGGATGAGACCGGCAAAGCGGCGGGCGAGGAGGGCGATCATGCGTGCCGCGCTTTCGAGGGAATGCGACGACCACCCGACCCACCCTCATTCCTGCGCTTGTCACAGGAATCCAGCCACGGCGCCTCGGCGCCGTGAATGACTGTCACACAAGCAAGAGAGTCTCCTGCGCCCAAGGACTTGGCCGCGCTGGATTCCTGTGACAAGTACAGGAATGAAGGATGGAGAGGGTGGTGCCCGGCATTGAACGGCTCGCTCTCCGGTTTCCCTTCGTTCATCTCCACGTCTCACGCATTCAACAGTGCCTCACTCCTCCCAATAGACCCCCGAGAGCACATTCGACGGAATCGGTTCGTTCTCCCACAACCCCTTCAGCTTTCTGTCCCAGACACCGAGTTTCGGCATGACGAAGAGGTAGAGCGCCGGTACGTCCTCGGCGAGGATCTCTTGTGCTTCGCGGTAAACCGCATTTTGTGCGGCGGGATCGGCGGTCTCCTGAACCTTCTTCATCAGCGCATCGAAGGCCGGATTCCTGTAGTTGAAATAATAGGGATCGCGTGCGTAGATGTCGATGTCGAGCGGTTCGGCATGGGCGACGATCGTCATGTCGAAGTTGCGATCCTTCATGACGTCCTGCACCCATTTCGCCGGAAATTCCGTCGGCTCGATATTCATCGTCACACCGATTTCGGCAAACATCGCCTGCATCACCTGGGCGCTGCGCGGGGCGTAGGCCATCTGCGGTGATTTGATCGTGAAGGTGAAGCCGTTGGGATAGCCAGCCTCGGCCAGCAGCGCCTTCGCCTTTTCGACATCATAGGGCAGCACCCCAGTCATGTCCTTGTAGCCCGGATCGTTCGGCGTGTAGTGGCTGCCGATCGGCGTGCCGAGGCCGGACCATGCTCCGTCGATCACCGTCTGCCGGTCGATCGCCATCATCAACGCCTGGCGGACGCGCTTGTCGTCGAAAGGCTTCTTCGCATTGTTCATGCCGGCGACGACCTTAAGTTCGGTATTGCCGACCTTGGTGATGAGCCTGGTTTCGCCGTCGAAGGAGCTCATCAGCTCGGGCGCGGCAAATTCCGGAAAGGCATCGAGATCGCCGGATTTCAGCGCGGCCGCCTGCGCCTGCGGGTCGGCGATGAAGCGGAAGGTCACCTTGTCGAGCTTGGCAGACGCCTCCTTGTTCCAGTAGTCGCCATTTCTGACGAGTTCGACCCTGTCGCCCTTCATCCAGCTGGCGAACTTGAAGGGACCGGTGCCGATCGGAGTGACCTTATCGTTCTCGGCCGACTTCGGGGCGACCATGATAGATGCTGGCCAGCCGAGCCAGTAGATCAGGCTGCCGGTCGGCGCCGAGAGATGCAGCACCAGCGTTTCGGCATCCGGCGTCTCGATCGAGGCGATCGAGGCGAAGAAGCGCTTTTGCGGATTGACCGAATTCGCGCCGCGGGCGCGGTCGAGCGCAAATTTGGCGGCGGCGGCATCGAACGCTTCGCCGTCATGGAATTTGACGCCGGTCCGCAGCTTGAAGGTATAGGTCAGGCCATCGGCCGAGATTTCCCAGCTTTTCGCCAGCTGCGGCTGGACCTTGCCGGTCTGATCGATCGTCACCAGCCCCTCAAACACATTCTGCCAGGTGACCTGGCCGATCGCGACCGGTGCGGCGATCGTCGGATCGAGGCCTGTTGGTTCGACGCTCATGCCGAGATTGAGGGTGGTCTTGGCCGCTTCCGCCGGTGTCATTGCCGTCATCATGAGACCGGCCGACAGCGCAGCACCGAGGGAAAGCCGGCTGATGAAGCGCGCCGAAGACGCAAACGAAACCTTATTCATCATATCCCCCGGCACATGACTCGGTCCCCACCAGCTCGTCGAATATACATCAGCGCCAGGATCTGCATTCACGTGTCTCCGCCATTCTACCAGGTTGCGACCCTATTCAATCAACGACGTTGGGGATAGCGGTCCTGCCATGCTATTTGCCCGCCTTCGGCCGGAAGGGCGCTCGCCATATAGACGCCGCGCGCGATTGCCCGCGCCATGACGATGGTGGCGAGGTGGCAAAGCTCCATCAGGCTTGCCATGTCGTTTCTTGGATGTTTGGCGGTAGAAGCGGCAAAGACGGTATCGCCGTCGAGCGGCAGATGGGCCGGCAGCAGCGCCCGGGCAAGGCCGTCATGACCGGCAAGTGAAAGTCGATGCGCTTCCGCCTTCGTCAGCTGCGCGTCGGTAACGACAGCGCCGATCGTCGTTGCCGGCGTGCTCATCCCCTTGAGCCGCATCCGGTGATCGGTCGTCGCAGGCATCCCTAGCCCGCCGAATTCGCCGTCTTTTTCGAAGGGTGCCGCCCAGAAATGCGGCCCGTCGCCGATCGTTGCCGAACCGAGCGCATTGACGGCGACGATCGCGGCGATGCGATGGCCGGCGCTGCTGACGGCACTGGCCGAGCCGAGCCCGCCCTTGAAAGTGGCCGTGGTCGCCCCTGTGCCGGCGCCGGCGGTGCCGAGCGCGAATGCGCCCTTCGTCGCGGCCTTCAATGCCGCATAACCCATCTCACGATAGGGGGAGTGGAGGCCCCAATCCTTGTCGCCGCCGTTCAGCAGGTCCATCAGGATCGCTTGCGGCACGATCGGAATCTTGACTGCCCCGACTGCAAAGCCACGGCCGGCTTGGCGCAAGCCGGCCTGCACGCCGCCGGCCGCATCGAGCCCGAAGGCGGAGCCGCCCGAGAGCACGAAGGCATCGACGGCACTGACGGTCATCGACGGGTCGAGCAGGCCGGTGTCGCGTCCGCCCGGCGCGCCGCCGAGCACTGTGCCGGATGCGACCGCCGGCTCGTCGAAGACGATGACCGTAACGCCGGATCCCAGCGCGAGGTCCGTCGCATGGCCGACGGAAACGCCTTCGATGTCGGTGAGCAGATTGAGAAAATCGGACAAGGGCTGATCCCGGTGGCGCTGATCCGGCCGATAGGACTGCAATTGCCCTCAAAAAACAAGACCGGCCCTTTTTGCAGGACCGGTCACATCAGAAAAGCCGAGAGAGGTCGGTAGCGGCCGCATGCCGTCAGGCATGAAGCGGCTTCGGATGACGGCGGGTCATCAGGTCGTGGATGGCCAACCGCACCTCGTCGGGCGAACCGAACCGCTGCTCGTCGAGGTCGTGGACATGGAATTTCACGGCGATGAACTTCAGCCGGTCTTCGTCGGGGATAACGATTCCGACGGGAACGCCTGCATATTCGATAACTTGCTTCTTCATAGATAGAACTCCTGCCGCGCGGGCATGCGCAGCCATGGCGAATTGACTTGTCTGGGACCGTTGAAAGGAGGACGAACGTCACATTCGACAGTTCGGGCGGGAGAGGGCGCCCGGACGGTCATTGCCAAGCACAGATCGCCCAAGGAGAGTGGCGAGAATTTCGATGTCTATCATGTCTCGTTCCTTTCGTTGGCGTTGCGCTCGACGGTCCCGGAAGAGCCCGGGGCCGGTGATGGCTGTCTTCAATATCTACTAACTTAGTAGAGATTACCCAACAGCCTGTCGGAAACATATTCCGAAACGTGTCAAAATATCGACGATCCGAAAAAATTCATTCCATCCTGGCCCGAACTTGCAGAAGGAACATATCAGCTCTTCGTAAAATTCGCATGACAGAATCGAAACTCTTTCGATTGCCGCAGCAGAAATAGGAAGTCTGTCTGATTCCGACAATGGGCCTCGTCGCTAAAAATCGAGGTGCCTCGAAATGATCGATTTGGTTAACGCCCGAAAGCATGGATCACCAGCCTTCCTGGAGCACCTTTTCCAGCATGTCTGCGAAGAAATCGGCGCTTTCGATGCTGAGGCAGAGCGGCGGCTTGATCTTCAGCACATTTTGGTGATCGCCGGTCGGCTGCATGATGATACCGAGCTCGAGAAGTCGGTCGCAGATCGCCGCTGTCTCTTCCGTCGCCGGCTCCAGCGTCGTTCTGTCGCGGACGAATTCCAGGCCGAGATAGAGACCCATGCCGTGGACGGCGCCGGCGATTGGGTGCCGGTCGATCAGCGCGGCAAGCCGCGCCTTTAGATGATCGCCGACCGTACGGGCATTTTCCTGCAGCTTCTCCTCGGCCATGATGTCGAGCACCGTCATGCCGGCGACGCAGCTGACCGGGCTGCCGCCGGTGGAGGAGAAGAAAGGTCCTTCCTTCTCGAGCGACCGCGCAATCTCCCGTCTGGTGATGACGGCGCCGAGCGGATGGCCATTGCCCATGCCCTTCGCGATGGTGATGATATCGGGCACGACCCCCTGCTGTTCGAAGCCCCAGAAATAATGGCCGAGCCTGCCGTAACCGACCTGCACTTCGTCGGCGATGCAGAGCCCGCCGCGGGCGCGCACCTCGGCATAGATCTCCTTCAGATACCCTTCCGGCAACGGAATGCCGCCGGCATTGCCGTAGACCGATTCGCAGATGAAGCCGGCAAGGCCCTGGCCGCCGGCGTCGATCGTCTCGAGCATCGGCTTGACCGTGGCCAGATAGCTTGCCGCTGTGTCGGGTCCGCGAAACGCGCCGCGATA
This sequence comes from Rhizobium etli CFN 42, assembly GCF_000092045.1. Taxonomy (NCBI): domain Bacteria; kingdom Pseudomonadati; phylum Pseudomonadota; class Alphaproteobacteria; order Hyphomicrobiales; family Rhizobiaceae; genus Rhizobium; species Rhizobium etli. The sequence goes on from NC_007761.1 coordinate 237,371, forward strand.
GGTATTCGGCGAAACGGCCGCATGCACCCAATCCGGTCGGGTGGTCAGCGCCAGCGGATTGTCGGCGATCGAGGTGGAGACGGCTTCGCTCGCCGCCGACCAGCCATGATAGGCTTCGAGCAGGCAGAGCATGTTGCGGGCGCCGCTATGGGCTTGCGCCAGCCGAATCGCCAGATCGTTTGCCTCCGAGCCGCTGTTGACCAGGAAGACCGCGTCGAGGCCATCAGGCGCGAGCGCCGCGAGACGTTCGGAAAATTCCGCGATCGCCGCATAGTGGAAGCGTGAATTCGTATTGAGCCGCAGCCATTGGGCGCTGATTGCCGCCGCCAGCCGGGGATGGCCATGGCCGAGGATCGTGACATTGTTGACCATGTCGAGATAGGCGCGGCCCTCGACATCGAACAGATGTTCCCTCCAGCCGCGCTCGATCTGCGGCGGCGCGGCATAGTAGTTCTTCTGGGCGCCGGCGAGATGGGTTCGCCGCCTGACGAGCAGTTCAGTGGTCTCCGGTTGCGGCGCATCCGCTCCCGGACTGAGAAGCGATGAAGGCGAAGGGCAGAGCACCGACCAGGCTGCCGCCTCGCGCGGCATGGCAAAGAGCGGCGGTTCAAGACCTGCAACGCTGCAGAGCTGGAGGCGCAGGCCGCCGAGCGACGACGCTTCACCGAAAACCGAACCGAGCGGATCGCCGGCGGCAAGCATGGCGCCATCCTCGACCAAAGGGTTGAGTCCATCGAGATGCAGGGTCATGCTGTCGTCCGTCAGCGTCAGATGCTGGTCCTTCCAGCCGATGCGGCCGGCAAAGGGCGCCGCGACCGCGCTTCCTGCAGCAAGGCAGATGTCGACATGCAGGGCGAAGGTCGCCTGTGCTCTCGTGTTTCCGAGGGCAGCGCGGGAAAGCCGATATTCACCATAGCGCGTCGCCGCCGTGCCGTTTTCGGTTGCAGCCCGGGCAAGCAGCCGCCAGTCCATATCGGCATTCAGCCAGTTGCCGGCGGAAAAATGCGCGCTCCGCACGCCGAGATCGACATAGGCGATCGTGCTGAGATCGATGTTGGGCAGCAAGGGCAGCCATGCTGATGCTGACGGGGCGGCGACATCTGCGCCGGCCGCCTTGAGGATCGCGGCTTCCATCAGCTCGAACGGAACCGACATTACCGTATTGAAGATCGCCCGCTCGCGGTCGAGATTGCTGCGGACATAGTCGTTATCAGGATCGATCGACATCTGCTGTTCGCTGCTGGCGACGAGGATGACCGCGCGTGCGACGATCAACGGCCAGAGTGCTTTTAGTTCCACGTCGCTCAGCGGATAGATCGCCTGATAGGCGGTGACGGCGGGCAGGATATGAAAGGGATCGCCATTCGCCTGCTGCAGCAGCGAAGCGCAGGTGACGGCAAGGTCGCCGACCAGCCACCCGCGGATGATGTCGCCGAAATCGATCACGCCATCGGGAATCACGCGGCCATGGGCGTCGCGATGGCCGACGACATTGTCGCCGGTGACGTCATGATGGACGGCCTGGAGCCGAAGCGACGGCGCCAGGGGCTGGATGCGGCGAACGGCCATCACCATGGTTTTGGCGATCCGGTCGCGGGCAGCGCTGTCGGTGATGGCGGACAGCAGTTGTACGGCGACAGGGCCCGCGCGTCGCAAATCCCACTGCAGGCTGCGGTCGAGGCCGGGATGGTCGAAATCGGCAAGCGCCTGCGCCAGCCTCGCGCAGAGCGCGCCAAGTGCTGCGACGGACGCCGGCGCCAGATATCTCATCTCCGTCAGTCTCTGGCCTTCCAGATATTCCAGCAGCCGGACCTGATAGCCCCGTCCGCGCACGGTAAGGACGACAATTTCCCGCCCGTCATTCGTGGCGATCACCTTCGGAACGCGTGGCGCATCCTGCCGGCTCCTGAGGTGATGGAGCGCGGCATTCTGCGCTTCGAGCTCGCGGGCCTCGTAGGCGGCATGGCAGATCTTCAGGACGTATCGACCGCGATCGCTGTCGACGCGGTAGTTCCGATCCTGCTGGCTGCCGAGTTCGGAGAGCATGCCGGACAGGCTGTAATGGGCAAGAAGGATTTCTTCCGCGTCAGCAACGGTGACGTCGGGACGCGGCAGCGTCATGCGATCAACAAGCGCCTCGTCGGTCATGACACCCCTCTCGCAGCATGATTCGATTACCCCCCAAGCGGGATAATCAAATACTTGCTGCCGGCAGGCAACGGGAGATTGCGCCTGCCAGCAAAAGAGATGCGCGACCTCGGCCGACTCAGCCCATGCGTTCGGAGGCGTAGCTCCCGGGGCTCGCCGGGAAGACGACGGTGCGGTTGCCGTTGATGAAGGTGCGGTGATGGATATGGGCGTGGATGGCCCGCGCCAGCACCTGGCTTTCGACATCGCGGCCGATCGAGACATAGTCCTCGGGCGACTGCGCATGGGTGATGCGGGCGGTGTCCTGCTCGATGATCGGGCCTTCATCGAGATCGGCTGTGACGTAATGGGCGGTCGCACCGATCAGCTTGACGCCGCGCTGATAGGCCTGCTTGTAGGGATTGGCGCCCTTGAAGGACGGCAGGAAGGAATGGTGGATGTTGATGATCCTGCCCGACATCTGCTTGCAGAGCTGGTCGGAGAGAACCTGCATGTAGCGGGCGAGCACGATCAGCTCGGTGCCGGTCTGCTCGACGAGGTCGACGAGCTGGGCTTCGGCCTGCGGCTTGTTCTCCTTGGTCACCTTGATGTGGTGGAAGGGGATGTCGTGGTTGACGACGACCTTCTGGTAGTCGAAATGGTTGGAGACGACGCCGACGATGTCGATCGGCAGCGCGCCGATCTTCCAGCGGTAGAGCAGGTCGTTGAGGCAATGGCCGAAACGCGACACCATCAGCAGCACCCTCATGCGGCTCTCGCTGTCGTGGAAATCATAGTCCATCTCGAACGGTGCGGCGACGGCAGCAAAATCGGCGCTGATCGCGGAACCGGACAGGCCCTCTTCCGAAATGAAGCTGACGCGCATGAAGAACCTGCCGGTATCGAGGTCGTCGAACTGCGAGCTGTCGATGATGTTGCAGCCCTTGTCGGCCAGATAGCTCGAAATCGCCGCAACGATGCCGCGCGTCGATTTGCAGGATACCGTCAATACATAGCTTTTCATGTCTCTCCCTCTTCCCTCTTGGAGGCCGCAGCCCGTGCTTAGATCAAAGCCCGTGCCGCGAATAGGCCGGCGCACTTTCATTTATGCGACAAATTGCAAGATAAACCATCACGTTCCTGCAAGTTCTCTCATCGCGACATCAGCTTAGGAGAAATTGCTCAAAACGCTGTGTCGCCAGCGCCGCCGGGATGTGTATTCTCGCCTTCAGTGAATGAATTAAAGCATGCCGCTGAAAGCTGATGAGCAATTTGCGACATCGAGAGGCGGGAAACCAAGGATGTGAAGAGCGGACAGCGAATTCGGTGGATCTAGGCCGGCGGACGGCCTGCCACAGCCACCTTCCGGCGCGGCGTCGTGATTTCATGGACAATTGCGCCGCCGATTGACGACAGCACCAGCGACAGGATCACGAAGAGCAGCGGCTGCTGCAGGATGCTGATCGGCAGGCGGTCCGAAGCCACCCTCAGGAACGCGAGCGTGAAGGCGTGGGTGATATAGATGCTGTAGGAGCAGTCGCCGAGATAGTGCAGCCATCCCAGAACCGGCAACCGGGAAAAGTCGATGGAAACTGCCCCGTAGATGATGAAGATCGCCGGAATTCCCCAGGCGTAGAACCGACTCTCCGGCGGCATCAGCGCTTCATTGACGAAGAGGAACACAAAGCCGGTGGCCAGTGCCGCCCATGCCCAGCGGTTCGGCAGAAGCACCTTCTGTCCGTACAGCCAGCCGAGCACGACGCCGGCGAGAAACTCCAGCATGATCGGTTCTCCGTAGAACCGAGTGGCCGTCGTTTCCGGCAGCAGCCGGCAGGCAATCAGGATCACCGCAAAGACGGCAAACATCGCTGGAATCCGGCGGGTTTCCGAGAGCGGCAGCAGCAGCGCAAAGACGAAATAGAAGAACATTTCGTAATTCAGCGTCCAGCCCGGCACAACGACGGGGGTGATCGTGTTTGGATCGGCGGCATTGGTCCATGGCAGAAAGAGCAGCGAGGCGAGGAGATGTGGAAGGTCGAACACTGTCGACTTTAAGAGCGAAGGCGCAATCAGCGCCACGACACCCGAAAACAATGTTGCCAGCCAATAGAGGGGCACGATCCTGCTGATGCGGCGGCGAGCGAAATCGATGGAGCTGATCGCGCGCCCGCTCGTCGTCAGCCACATCACGAAACCGCTCAGGACAAAGAAGATGTCGACGCCGGTTTCGCCATAAAGAAAAGCCGTGGCGTCGGCGGCGGGATTGACCTTGGCAAGCTGCAATATCGCATGGAAATAAACAACCATCAGCGCCGCAACGGCGCGCAGATATTGAAGCTGGACAAGCATCTGATGTCTTGCTCCTCGGGCTCGCGCGGCCGCCGTTTGCCGTGCCGCTGCGGTCAACTCAGTACATCTGCCGCACGACCCTGTCGGATGCGCGGGCTGTCGTGGAAGCGCATATATCCGACGACGAACCACAAGAGGCCGGCAATCTTCATCGAGAAAACGGCGGTCCCCCCGATCATCATATTCAGAAAAATGAAAAGAGAAAGTGAATGGGCGCATCGCCGCTGCGCCGCCGTACGGCCGGCTGGGAAGAGGCAGACGAACAGCCAGAGCGCGACGACGCCGAAGATTGTCGCCGCGTAGATCAGGTAGACATAGCCGCTGTCGGCGAACTCGGCGACCCTGTCGACCGAAAGCCCGAGTACGGCGAGAGGATCGAGCTCCATGATCTTCTTCATCGTCAGGTTGATGCGGCCGGTGAAATTGTCGCCCGTTGCATTGGGTTTCAGGGTATAGACGACGAACCCCGCGGCGACGATCAGCGGCATCAGCGCCAGATTGAAATTCCGCGGGATCTTCGGAAAGACGAAATAGCCGACGATGCAGGCAAAACAGAAGATCAGCATTGTGCGCGTATCGTTCGTCACCAGGATCAGCACCGCCGTGCCGACGAAGAGCAGCCGGTCCCATCGCCCCAGTCTTTCCCACATCGAAATCAGGTAGATCGCAATCACGCCGCAGAAATTGGCAAGCGACACCTGTTCGAGGAAGATCGACGACGAGCGATGGTCGATGATGCCGAAGGAAAAGCGCTCGGGGAAGCCGAGGGCGTTCTGGAACAGGCCTGTCGTGTTGTAGCTCAGCGGCAGCAGCCCGCGCGTATTGGCGAAATAATCGGACGGATGCACGATGCTGACATAGAAGGGCACGCTGATGATCTCGAAGATCAGGAAGATCAGCACCGTAAGGCTTGCCCAGCGGAAGGCCAGCTTCATCGTTCTCTCTTTGCTCCAGCCGCCGAGGCCGGAAAAACAGAAGATGATCAGCACGTTGCGGAAATGATCGACGAACGGCATGCGGTTGAGCACGCTCACATAGATGGTCACGACAAGTGTGAACAGCAGGAACAGGAAGGCCGGCAGATCCGTCTCGTAGATCCCTTTGTGGAGGATGTAGATGATGGCGCTTGCCAGAATCAAGCCTTCGCTGGCGGCGACATGCGTCATCGATAGCGGCGTGATGTTGTGGTTGATGAAGGCGAGAATACCGTTATAGAGCATCGAAAGCAGGCCGAGCCACAGCACCGGATGGTCTATGCGCGACGCCCCCCCGGCCGCATCGAGGCGGTTGCCCGCCACGGTGAAAGTCGCTGCCTTCTGATCGACGGCTGCCACGGTCAGTTCCCCGCGGTCTTGACGGCGGTGCAGGCGCCGGCATCGGCTTTCGCCGAGGCGGCGAGAAGCTGCATCTGCGGTCGCTCGGTTCCCTTGTATGGCTGAACGTTGAAAGCTTCGTCCGCCGGCCACCATTCGCCCGCCGCCCAATAGGACCAGCCGAGCCAGACGTCACTATTCCCGGACATGATGGCGTAGATCTTGGTGAGGCCGCTCATGCAGTCCTTATCGGCGGATCCGCCGAATTCGCCAAGAAAACCGCGTTTATGGTTCCGCTTCAGCCAAGAGGTGACGCCGGCGAGGGCCTCGACCGCGGCGGCGGCGCCTTCGCAGCTAGCATGGGTTCCCGATGAATCGACGTCGAGATATTGATGGACCTCATAGGCATAGAAATCGAGCGGATCGCGCACGCCGAGCATCACCGTGCCGTTGGCACCGCCAATCACATCCTCCTCCCAGCTGTGAGCGCCGCTCCAGGCAGTACCCGGCACGAGGATGAGATTGCGAGCGCCGACGGCGCGGATAGCGCGGATCGCCGCGTTGGCGGCATCGAGCCAGTCCGTCGCCTTGATGTCGTGCGGCTCGTTCATCAGGCCGAAGAGAACGCCGTCCTGATTGGCGAATTCGACCGCGAGTCTCGCCCAGAAGTCGGCGAATGCGGCGTCCGTTGCCGGGGCGGTGCCGACCTGCGCCTCATCGTAATAGCCGAAATTGTGCGGGTCGAGCAGAACGGCCATACCCTGCTTTCGGATCAGGCCGACCGTATCCTTGATCCGCTTGAATTCGTCTTCGTCCAGCCGCCCGCCGAGCGCCGGCTGCAGCCGCTCCCAGCGAAAGGGAAGCCGAATGATCGACATGCCCTTTTCGGCGAAATAGCGGATCGTCTGCTCGCTCGGATAGATGTAGTTCGTGGCGTAGATGGCGCCGCGCTCGCCATATTCGCCGCCGGAAAGATTGACGCCGCGATAACACGGCGCGCCGGCCGCAAAGACCGGCGACGGCATGAGGGCGGCCGCAAGCAGCAGCGCCACCAGATGTCGTGTCGTCCCCATGGCTATCCTCTCAATCACGGCAAAATCGCAACATCGAGTCGCTGCGTCTATCTTAACGGTCCGTTAGCTAAGAATTTCTAAAGTCTCGGCACCTCGGCTTCAGTCTTTCACGCTGGGCGGGACACGAGTGCGCGTATGAGTCAGTATGACAGGAACAGGGTAAGCCGGCTGCCCGGCTGGCGTAGTTACGAGCCGTCGCAGACTGCGTCGGAAGGCGTGCGCCTGCGCAGTCCTGTCGTTCGTCCGGATGATTTCGCCCGTCCCGAACCCGAGCCAACCCCTTCGCCTTTCGCGCCGCCGTCGGCACGGGTTGCAGAAATTCGTCGATCCGAGCCGCCGCCCGCTAGCGCCGAACCGTCTGCGGCCGAAGTGCCGCTGCAGAGCACATCCGCGCCCGGCGCCCCGCTTCTCGACCTCCGCTCCAGCATCGCGGCGATCTGGAGCCGCCGGCTGGTGGTGTTTGTGCTGGCCCTTGTCGGAGCGGTCGGGGGTGGTGTGGTGGCGCCGCTGATCGGCCAGAAATTCACCGCGGCCAGCAGCCTTTATTTCGATCCGCGCCAGATCGGCCTGGCCGAGGCCGGCGCGCAATCTTCAGGTCCGTCGCCGGAAATGATCTCAGCACTGATCGATAGCCAGGTGCAGATTCTGACCTCGGGCAATGTGCTGCGCCGCGTCGTCGAGGCGATGAAGCTCGACCAGGATCCGGAATTCAACGGCGGCAGGACGGATGGCGCCGCCGTGATCGGCGCCCTGCAGAAGGCGCTTGTCATCACCCGCCAGACCGGCACCTATGTCGTTTCGCTCGCCGCGACGACCAACGATCCCGAAAAATCCGCACGGCTTGCCAACCAGGTCGTCACCTCCTTTACCGAGGAGGAAAACAGCGCCTCGAACGGCCTCTACGAAAACACCTCCTCGACCCTTGACGGACGCCTTGCCGACCTGCGCCAGAAGGTGCTGGGGGCGGAGCAGGCGGTCGAAACCTTCCGTGCCGACAACGACATGGCCGCGACCGATGGCAACCTGATCTCCGACCAGCGCCTCGCCTCACTGAACACGCTCTTGGTGACGGCGCAGGAAAAGACCATCCAGGCGAAGGCCCGCGCCGATGCCGTCGCCAATCTGCGCGTCGAAGACATCGTCGCCGGCAATCAGGCGGAGGGCGGCGTCACCTCGCCGCTCGTCAGCCTGCGTCAGCAATATGCCGCCCAGGCCGCCGCCGTCGGCAGCCTCGAAAGCCAGATGGGCACGCGTCATCCGCGCCTGCAGGCGGCGCGCTCCTCGCTGCAGAGCATAGCAGGCGAAATCAAAGGCGAATTGCAACGTCTCGCCACCTCGGCAAAGGGCGAATACGAGCAGGCCAAGGCCGCTGAAGACAGCATTGCCAAGGAGCTTGCCGTTCAGAAGGCGCTGCAGGCAACCGTCTCCGACAAGCAGGTGGAACTGAACGAATTGCAGCGCAAGGCGACGGCGGCGCGCGATATCTACGAGACGGTGCTCAAGCGCTCGAGCCAGACCAACGAGGAGCAGAACCTCAGCCAGAGCAACATCCGCGTCATCTCGCCGGCCGAACCGCCGGTCAAGGCCGATGGCCCGGGAAAGAAGATCCTGATGGTCGCCGGTATCATCGGCGGCTTCCTCGCCGCTTTCTTCCTGGGCGCCGCCTTTGCTATCCTCGCCGGTCTCTTCGGCCACCCCGTTATCAGAGGCTATTTCAGGAAATCGCCCGCCGCGGCGGCTTGATGCGGGCCGTTGGTTTTCCTACATGCGGTAGAAGCGGTTTGTCGCCGGCAGGAGAATTCCCATGCGGCTGTTGATGGTGCTTCTGATATCGTTCGGCGTCCTTTCCAGCCTCGCCCCGGCGTCAGCCTTCGCTGTCGACTGGACGAAATCCGTGGATTCGACTGTTCAACCCCTCTACCCCTACAAGGGCCTTCCCGGCGTCAAGGCGCAGCCGGACAAGAAGGAAGAGGAATCCTATAATTGCCGCACCGAGACCGTCCAGCTCCGCCGCCGCTATGACGAAATCTTCCGCTCCGGCGGCATGCCGACGCTGATGTATGTCTGCGACCGCGACGGCTTCGTCACCATGGGCGAAAAGGTTCCGCTCCGCGGCCATTACCAGCCGGTGCGGTGAGAATCGTACCAAGCGGCGGTGTGGATCGATGGTCAGTTGCAGGTTAAGACGTGGACGCCGGAGCTTGCGCGAGGTCGGAAGACGCGGCTGAGTTTTCCGCAGCCCATGCGCTGTACAATGGAACCGCGTCCGCCCCGCTCATTTCATCTCTTGCCAAGATCATTCATGGCGCGCTGCTCTATCGGGCAGCGAACGCGCCTCCCGCTCCCCGGCATGCTTCTTGCATCATTACTAATATTCTAACCTTTGGGGAGAAAGTGTCATGCAATGGAACGCATCGCCGAATTTTGCACCTCTTGTCCTCTTTCTTGGCGGTCGGCGAAGGGTCGTCAAGACGCTCCGGGACGCAGCCGAAGTTCTGATAATGGATTGGCCGTTCGACGATGGAGAGGAATATGTCGCGGCCGTGAAGGCTTGCGACGATGCCATCGCGGGAGAGGCCGGGATGGAGGAATTGAGGGAATTGCTTCTTCGCGCCGCCAGGGAAGCCGGCATTACGGCTTTGTCTGTCATATCGGATAGCGGGAAGACGACACCCCACATGGCGGCGTGAGAGGCCGGCAACCTGCGCCGCTCTTGGAACCGGTATTCAGACAAGCACGTCAATGGCCTCTGACAACAGAGCCAAGTGTGTAATTTTGGAAAGATCTGAATATTTGATCTCGGCAAAGATCAAAAGGAAATGTGCCCAGAAGAGGACCGGGCTCCATGCCTACCTCACCATTGATTTTGCTTAATTATTTCGCTCGTGAACGACGCCGTGTGTAGCAGTCGTGTGGGGCCGGCGCAACCCTCTCGTTTCGTTGGAGTTCGTTGCGCTTACTGATCGGTGTACTTCTTGGCTGTTGCTCGCAAACGATCGCTATAGTCATAGATTTGGTCGAGGCTGTCGACGATCAGCCGCTCTTCGCTATCTCCATCGAATAGGCCGATGTACTTGACTGATCGATTGAACCAAAGCCGCGCGAGTGGCTTCCGGTTGTTGTTGTCGATAAGGATGCCGCAGTAGGACTTCTGGTCTCGCATCACAACACGCTTGGGGCTAATGGTATCCCGTACAATCGCCTTGACGATCATGTATCCTTCGCGCTCGTCGTCGGTCGTGACAACATCCGGCTCCTCCTCGACGGGCGTATCGATCTTCTCTATTACCTCCTCGGTGTCAGCCAGAGCGCTGGAGAGCCGACTCTTTACAGTATCCATGATCACTTCACGAAACGCGGTGCGCACCACGCCAGTGAGCATCTCCTTCACCTGAGCTGTTATACGGCCCTCGTAGACGCCTCCCGAAGCGATGCGGACAAACTCGTCCGTCGGATCCTCTATCAGCTTGGAGATCACCTGCTTGATGCCGGATGTGTACTTCAATCGTTCGGCCGTAGCCAAAATGGCCGCCACATCGAACGCTGCTTTCTCAAACTTCCGTAGCTCAGACACGATCCCAGCATTGAAGTCCGTCACGTCAAAGACGAAGAAGGGCCTTGTGTCCAGTTTGTTCGGCGCTTCAAGGTCCGTGTAGAAGTTGAACGTGCGACCATTGGTGAGGATTGCAAACTTTGCATTGGTGACGCTGAAATAACGGTAGAGTTGATCCAGGTGTTTCTTGTCGAGCGCCACAGATATCGGCTTGCATTCGATGAGGATACGAATCTCTTTGTCGATCTTAATTGCGTAATCGACTTTCTCGCCCTTTTTTCCGACCGCGTCGGCAGTGAACTCCGGCACAACCTCTGTGGGGTCGAAGACGTCGTATCCGAGGGCTCGAAGGAACGGGAGCACGACCGCAGTCTTTACCGCCTCCTCAGTTGCCATCGTGCTGGAATGCGATCTTACACGCTCCGAAATGGCGCGTAGGCTTTCTTCGATTGTGCTCATGAGTCCCTCACCCTTTATTCGAGCAGATTTGCTTAAGCACCGACGTTCGTCAATCGGACTTTCATGATGAAATCACTGTTTGATTAATTTCGCCGCGAAGCCCCCTTGTTGGCTGAAGTCTTGCGCTCACGAGATCGGCACTTGGCCGCGTGGTCGTAATGTCGACAGCGGATTCCAATCATTCCCGTGTACGAACACCGCGACCCCTAAAGTGAATTTACTGATTTCTCTTGTGGGAACACTGAATTCCAGATAAGAATTTACTAAATGGTGGTTATCGTAAACTAAACTCTAAAAGTAGGATTCACCCATGGAGAATGAAGCTCTAGTCGAACTCGCTTTGGAGGCCCAGTCGTGCTCGCAAAAGGAACTCGCAATGCGTCTCGGGGTCTCGCCAACACAAGTGAGCAAGTGGAAGAAGGGCGACCACATGTCGACCGAAATGAACGAGCGGTTGCGCAAACTTGCGAGGATTGGCGATAAAGACCCTTCATTTGTCCGGTCGGCCGGATCTCTGGAGGACGCCCTCAAATGGGAAAAACTTCTGCACTATCTAGCTAACCATGCACAGTTGAGTGCCGAAACCGGATACGACACTGAGCCCCTTGATGATCCTATGGGCCTACTGGGATGGCAGACCTTCCAGGTTCTCAAGGAGATGGGAGTAGCGATCCCGCCAAGGTTCCCTGGAGACTTAGATTTCGATTACGAGATAGCCGTTACCAATGATGATGACGGTGATGACGATGAGAGTTGGACGAACCAAATTGATGAGAACTGGAGTAGGTTCGAAGCAAACCCCTACTCATCGTTGATCCACGATATCTACACGTCACTCACTAACGTTTGGGGGTTCTATTCGGCATACGTGAGCGAGCTAATGTTCGATGATGAGCTTGATCTCATGAATACTCCTGCAGAAAACATCCCTGCGTGCCTCATTGATCTGGCTGCCACTAAGGTCGAGGTCGACCCGCGCTTTGCTCCGAAGGCCCATGAGTTCGCGCTGCGGACTAAGAACGCCTTCGAAGGATGGTTGAACATCGTGAAGGACAAGGCGTTTCGAGCCGGCGTTCCGTTAAGAGCGGAGTTGCTGACCATGATACATTCATCTGGCGAGGACCTTCGTGATGACGCGGAGAGGGAGAGCTTCGGGTTGAACTCTTCACGTCTTCATCCCGACGTCTACATGAACGAACTCCTATGTGGAATGCGGGCTATCCACCAAGTCTTGCCCGCAATTATGAAAAAGCTCGGGATCGAGGAGGAGTTTGAGTTGGATACGTCTGAATTTTCTATCAAGTAGGACGAACTGGAGGGGGCCCGGATAGCTCCGAGCCCTCGGGGTGTCGCTCGTTTGCAGTTCGAATATCGAGGCGAAATCGCTACAGCCCGTGCGCTGCAGGGGTTTAAGGGGTCAGCCCGTACATAGACAGTGGCAATTGCCAATTTTCGAGATAAGCCGCTGAAATCTAATGGCTTTTTGTCAGAAGTCGTCAGCTGTCACGACGGCAGCCCTTGGCCACTCTCGCTTACCTGTGACGGCTGCAGCCAGTTCAAGCACATGCGCAGACGCTGTCGTCAACACCCTGCGGGCTTTCCGATTGTCATTCATCGCACGCATGCAAGCAGAGAACTCGTTTAACGCTGCTTGAGCAGCTTTGGCATATTCCTCGTCCATGTCACGCTCTTTATGTCCACCAAGGTCCTGCCCTTCAAGACCGTTGCCATTCATTGCCTTGTAGATCGCCGGGAAATCAGCGGCCATCCATGATGGTATCTGCCGCCTCGACACGATCCCGGTCAGATCTTGGGCCATTTCACTCACCGCCTTCACCTTCCTGCCCCTTCCGGTGCGATGCTTCCCCGCACGGACGTACGCCCGGAAGACGCCCCTTCGAACCTCTCTGGTAAGTTTCAGTTGAAGCCCATGAGCCCTGTTCGCCACCACAGCGAACCATGCAATCTCCTCAGGTCTCGCCGCCACAACATCGGCCACGATGGTCCCGCCGCCGTTCACCTTCGTTGCCTCGACGCGGTGCCAGCCGTCGACCAGAGTGTAGCCCTTGGTTTCATTAGTCGGGTCGGTCAGCGTTACCTTGACCGGCGGAAACTTTGCGCCACCAGCCATCTGCTCGGCATAGCGCCGCACTGTGTGCCGGTCGGTCTTCTCCCTGATTTGATTCTCCTGCAACATGACGAGCGCCGCCAGTTCGAGGACAACCGTCTCCCCGGTCATCGTTCGTTCCTGTCAAGTTCGTTGGCATGGGTGGCAGTTCGCGCTCGAGCCTTACGGTCTTCCTTATCGGCGGCCTCGATTGCTGCCGCAATGATGCTGCGCTGGAGCCGTTGCCTTGACGCTATGGCCTTCGCGGATCTCTTTCGTGCATTGCAAGTCATTCATTCATCCTCATTGGTGTTTCGTTGATTGGCTGCGGTTTTTCGCGAGTCTGGCAGCCTTTGCTCGGGCCCCGATGGCACCGATTCCAAGACACATGGTCTCGGGATTTCCGCCAGTTCTGTGCATGGAATTGCACACGAAAGCGCTCCAGCCAGTCTCGCCCGATGAGGAGGCAGGTCTGACAGGCGAGCGCTCGCGTGTGAAATTCGGTTGGTGCTAGGGAAGGCCGTACTACCAGGAGCGCCCAATGGTCACCTTTTTTCAAAGGTGGCTTATTCGGAATTGGACACGGTCGTGCTGGGCGGTGGGTTATTCCACTAACCCGACTTGGCGGTGCTAGTGTCGTACCTATTGTGCTAGTCGGCAACCTATCGCTCGGGAGCGACACATCGTGGTAGGGGCACCTATTCCGCTAGTGGACCACCTATCGAGCTAGGGGGCAACCTATCTTGGTGTAGTAGGTAATCCCCTGGGGCCCCTGGCCGTGCTAGGGGACAACCCGTTGTGCTGGTGGGCCCCATTCAACGAGAACCCCTTAGATTACTGCCGGTCACTCTCGTCGTGCTAGGGGTATACCTATTCCGCTATGGTCCCGCCGGAGAGGTCGAGTGCCCGATAGACAGACGCCTTCGACATGCCCGTCTTCGCCATAATGTCTTTTACGGACATACTGGCAGCTTTCAGTTCCCTGATGGTCGCTATGGTCTCTTGAGTCATCTTAGGGTGCCGTCCGAACTGCTTGCCGTCCGCCTGCGCTTTCTTGATCCCGTCGGCCTGCCGCTCCTTCCTGATGCTGTTCTCGAACTCGGCTACGCTCGCCAAGATTTGAAGGGTTAGCTTTCCGGTGGATGAGGTCGTGTCCACGCTCTGGTCCATAACCTTGAACTCGACTCCCTTGGCGGCAAGCTCCTCTATGATGTTCAAAAGGTCCCGGGTCGACCTGGCAAGGCGGTCGATCTTCGTCACGACGAACACGTCACCCTCGCGGCAATAGTCGATCGCCTTCTTCAATTCCTCACGCTGCCGGTCGACGCCAGACTTCTTCTCCTGAAAGATCTTGGTAGGCTTCAAGGCCGCCAGCTTCTCAAGTTGTACGTCGAGGGATTGTCCGGTGGAGGAAACGCGAGCGTAGGCTACGATGGTCATGATTGCGTCTCGCATGTCTAAGAGTTTCAGAGAGTCTCTCTCTGAGACATGTGAGAGACTCTGTCAACCCAAGCCGCTCGCAATTCGTCTCTCAGCTATACATTTTGAGGCAGCCCCTAAGAGACCTTCCCCGCTATACGCCCCGGATCTGACACAATAGGTTGAGCCAACACCCTTCTGCACTCATCAAAGGGTTCGAACAGAGAAGAAATTGCGATGGCTATTCCTGACTACGAAACCTTGATGCTCCCGGTCCTTCGCTTGTTTGCTGAAGGAAAGCCCAATGTTGCCGCATGTGTCCCCGTCCTCCAAAGACAATTCGGCATCTCCGATGAAGAAGCCGCACAACTCATACCCAGTGGCCGCGTAACAATTCTGCAAAGCCGCGCACACTGGGCTCGCACCTATCTTTCCAAAGCCGGCCTTCTAATGTCGCCAAAGCGGAATCAGCATGTCATTACCGAAGGCGGGCGTATGGTGCTGGCGACCAATCCCGAGAGAATAGACAACGAAACGCTTTCCCAGTTTCCTGGCTTCACTGCGTGGATCGAACAGTCTCGCCAAACTGACCATAGTGAGTTGCACGGCGATAATAGCGTCGCGCCGGCGCTGAACCAAACACCAATCGACGTAGCACCGATAGACGAACGGCAGACACCAGAGGACGCGATGGAAGCCGCTTCGGGTTTGCTTGACGCTGCGTTGCGAGATGATCTTCTGTCGTTGCTTTACCAGCTCCCTCCACGGCGTTTCGAACGGGTAATACTCGATTTGTTGGTTGCAATGGGCTACGGAGGTGGCGACGACGCAAACAGCCTGATGACTAAGGTGACCGGAGACGGCGGAATTGACGGCTCATCCATGAGGACGCGCTTGGGTTGGATGCTGTCTATGTTCAGGCGAAGCGATACGCACCCGACAACAGAATTGGTCGCCCCGATCTCCAGCGCTTCATCGGATCATTGAATGGAGAAAGCGCATCCAAAGTGAGCGTACGGTGAGCTGTTTTTGCTGATCGGCCAAATCAGGCGATGTTCTGGCATTAGAACCAGCATTAGTGCTGACATTAATACCAGAACGAAGAGGTTTCATGGCTCGCATAGAGATCATGTCCGGTACCGAGCGCAGACGGCGTTGGTCGGACGAGGCGAAGCTGAGGATACTTGCGGAAGCTGATGAGCCCGGTGCTCGCATTGGCGATGTGGCGCGCCGGCACGACATTCATCCGGGCCAGATCCGCTTGTGGCGGCAATCATTCAACTATGCCGATCGGCCGACGGTGTTCCTCCCGGTGGAAATCACGGAGGAGGTTGGCGTAAGCCAGCCGTCTACCGCATCAACAAGGCCGACGATCGTTGAGATCTTGCTTCGAAACGGTCGGAGCTTGAAGGTTGCGGTTGACGTTGAGTTGAAGCTGCTTGGCCCGCTCGTCGCTTGCGTGGAGGCGGTATGATCGGCCCATCGGGGAATGTGAGGGTCTATCTGGCCTGCGGAGTGACCGATATGCGGCGTGGCATTGATGGTCTGTCCGCGCTGGTCGAGACGGTCGTGAGGGAGGCACCGGGCTCGGGCGCAATCTTCGGCTTTCGCGGAAAACGCGCGGACCGGATCAAGCTGCTTTGGTGGGATGGCCAGGGGTTCTGTCTGTTCTACAAGATTTTGGAGCGCGGATACTTTCCCTGGCCGACGGCGAAAGAGGGTGTAGCGCACCTGACGCAGGCGCAGCTTTCGATGCTCGTTGAGGGGATCGATTGGCGACGCCCGGCGTGGACTTCCGCTCCCGGCCGAACGGGATAAAAGCTATATTTTGCAGGGGCATGGGAAGCTTAACGCTGGTGCGTCAGAGGCAAATCGGCTAGTTTCGCGGATATGGAAACAGCGCCGCTGGACAGTCAGGACGAGCTCAATACTTTGCGCGCACTCGTCGCGGAACAGGCGGCAAAACTTGAGAGCCAGGAAGCCGAGGTCATCAAGCGAGACTCCATAATCGGGCTTCTTCGCGCGCAACTGGAGCTTCTCCGACATCGGCAACATGGCGCGTCTTCGGAAAAGATCGACAGGAAGATCGAGCAATTCGAGCTGATGTTGGAGGAGATCGAGGCCTCCCGGGCCGAGGCTGAACAGCGCTCCGGGAAACCGCCTCTGCCGGAGTTGGACGACGCATCCGAGAAGCCGAAGCGCAAGCCTCTACCCGATGATCTCACCACCGAAGAACTGGTCTATGCAGCTCCCTGCAATTGCCCGACCTGCGGTGGCACTTCGTTCCTGAAGGCGGCCGACAGAGTGGTCCAGGTGCTGGAGCACGTGCCGGCGTCGGTCAAGATTGTCCGGCATGTCGAGAAGCGCATGATCTGCAGGGAATGCGATACGACAGTGGCTGGCGAGATGCCGACCTTGCCGATCGAGCGCGGCAAACCCGGGCCGGGGCTGCTCGCCCACATCATGATCGCCAAATTCGACGATCACATTCCCCTTTACCGCCTGTCAGAGATGTACGACCGGTTGGGGATAGACATCTCCCGATCCGTAATGGCCGACTGGGTCGGCCGGGTATCTGCATTGCTGACACCACTTGTCCTGTTAATCAGGGCCCATATCGCCGCACTCGACCGAATACATACGGACGATACCCCGGTCGATGTTCTCGACCCCGGGCGGGGCAAGACAAAAACCGGCAGGGTCTGGGTCTACATCTTTGACGGCAGTGGCTATCAATCCGCCACTCCCGCAGCCATTGCCTATTACTACAGCCCCGACCGCAGGG
Organism: Rhizobium etli CFN 42; assembly: GCF_000092045.1. Taxonomy (NCBI): domain Bacteria; kingdom Pseudomonadati; phylum Pseudomonadota; class Alphaproteobacteria; order Hyphomicrobiales; family Rhizobiaceae; genus Rhizobium; species Rhizobium etli. The sequence continues at coordinate 254,556 of NC_007761.1, forward strand.
GCGCACATCCGGCTGATCACCTGGCAAGCTTCAGCGGCGTCATGCATGCCGACGGCTACGGGGGTTACAAGAAGCTCTATGGCAACCAGATCATTGAAGCCGCCTGCATGGCGCATGTGCGCCGCAAGTTCCATGATGTGATAAAGCTCAAGCCGTCTCCGATCGCTGAGGAAGCGCTGTCACGCATCGGCGCTCTCTACGATATCGAGAACCGTATCCGAGGCATGTCGGCTGACGAGCGGCGCACCCTGCGCCAACACCATGCCCGGCCTGTTCTGGACGAACTCAAGGCCTGGATCGAGGCGACACTCTCGACTTTGCCTCAGAAGCAGAGGCTGGCCGAGGCGATGCGATATGCCCTGTCGCGATGGGCAGCCTTAAGCGTCTACATCGACGATGGCCGTGTCGAAATCGACAACAACATCGCTGAACGAGCCATGCGTCCGCTTGGAATTGGAAGGAAGAACTGGCTGTTTGCCGGCTCGGACAAGGGCGGCGAGCGCATCGCCAACATCCTCACCATCATCGAGACGGTCAAACTGCAAGGCCATAATCCAGAGGTCTATCTGACGGATGTCCTGACCCGGATCCAGGATCACCCCGAAGACCGAATTGAAGACCTCCTGCCTTGGAACTGGACGCCGGCAAAAGCTCGATGCGAGGCCGCCTGATGGCGCGCTCGAGGTTCATCTACACACTCAGCCAAGTCGCCGGCATGATCGGCGAAAACCTCGAACTGATCGAAGAAGTGACCGCAAACTCGGACAACATCTCCGAAGGCGAACTGGTTTACGTCGGCGATGGCAGTGAAGACGGCACGAAGGGTCTGACCGAGAATGGCATCGAAGAACTTCAAAGCCTACTCGCCGACATCAGGACGTGGGACGGCGGTATCCGCGAGTTCCTCATCGACACACAGTGCGATCCCGAAATAATCGACCGCATCATGGCCGATGAGATGAAACGCGGCCTATAGATTCCATCTCTCGACACCCGAAAATGCGTTCGCCGGACGCTTACCATCCAAAGGCGTTTTTGTCACGACTTCCGACTTCTCAAGGGACGCACACGAATACCTTCAGAAGGTCCAACAACGCGTAGTGTTGATCAATGGGCAACGTCTGGCTCGCCTCATGATCCAGCATGGCGTCGGGGTACGCATTCGGCAGACATACAAAGTGCAAGGTGTCGATGAGGACTACTTTGGGGACGCCAGCAATTAGCAAAGGCGACAAAAGCCCGCCGCCAAATTCCTCGAATATCCATCGGTGGTCGAAACGGCGACAGCAGGCTACATCAGTTGCCTAGAACGGCCTCGTGCAGCACCATTGAGCAACAGCCGGGTACGGGGGGAGAAGCGGCATCGCTTTGCCCAATGATGGCATCTGAAGTTTTTGCGTCGTTTTTTTGGAACGTGAACAGGCACTCGCAATCATTTTCTTCGCGACCAAATTGTCCTCACCGATGCAACGATCTTGCGCTTTTCAGGACGTTACGGGTTTTCCAGAGGCTTCACCTCATATCGCGGGTATTTCGCAAGAGCCGCCGCTTTTGCCTTGTTGGTAACCGTGCCGTACTTGTCGCCCTCGTCCTTGCTGTCGTGGCCGGTGATGCTGAAACTAATATCCCTTGAGATCCCTGCTTCTCGGGCAACGGTACGGAACTTGTGCCGCCAGCCGTGATTGGGCTGGACTTCGGGGTCTGTGACCACTTCGCGGGCAAAGTCCGTGACTCTGTTCTTTGTGGTGCGCCAGGCGGCTCTCTGGGCCTCCTCAGTGTCGCCGAACACCTTCATGAAGAGATAGCCGTCAGTCGCCTTGGATATGAACTCAGGGAAGCCCTGTTCGATGAGATGTGGGTGGAGGGGGACCTCTCGAAATTCCGCGTCCTTTACAGTACCGGCTTCAGGGGTGATTTTGATAATCCATATGCCTGCCTCCGCTCGGAGGTCCTGTTTTCGAAGTTGGACCATTTCGCCCACCCGAGCGCCTGTGTAGGCACAAAGCCATGGCACCCATCTTTTGGCATTTGATAAATGCTCAGAGGCTTTGCCTGTACGTTTGTGGTGGAGGGCGTGTGCAAGGAGCGCCCCTGCTTCCTCGTCGGAGAACTCTGGGTTCCTCACGCGCTTCTTCTTCACCTTTGCGACCTTCACGCCGTCGGCAGGGTTATGGCTCACTTTCCGGTTGGCCATTCCCCAAGCATATAGCTGCCGTATCCCTGGCAGGTCGCCACCTGTGATCGTCTTGAGACCGACGCCTTGGGAAAGCCTGTGATCTTTAAACGCTATGATGTCGTCTTGGGTCACAGCTCGGGCATCGTCATGACCCACAAACTCAGAAAGCAACCTCGCGGCCCTAGAATAGGCGTCGTACGTGCTTACCGTCCTGCCTGCCGCCTTGGCCTCACGCCACCATCCTTCAGCCAATCCGATTATGGTCTGAGACCCGTTCGGTAGCGGCTTGGTGGTCTTGGTCTCCTTTGGTAGCTCAAGCGGTGGGTAACGCGGCGCAATTGTGTCCGGGCCGTAATCGCCTTCTGCATTCTGTGCGAGACGTACCGACGCCAGCGACAGCGACACACCCACTGCATCTATGAGAGCGGTACGGCTGTCATTGTCTATGATGAGTCGATGTTTCGCCAAGGTCTGGTCAACGGTGGGACCGAACCACTTCTCACGCGCATCATGGTCCCCTGACAGGGCCTTAGCGTGTAGCTGGATGATTTGCTTCCATGTCTCAGACGAACCGGGGTCATCCTCAAACGTCGCGACAAGCGCGTTGTACGCTTCCCCTGCAAGCGCTGCGATCTGCTTATGGGTTAACCGCTTCGGGCCTTCTCGGAGTGATTGCCATGCGCTGTCCAGATAAGCCAGGGCGACGGTCTGCCGCTCCTTGGCTTCCCTTGGGTCTCGCGTCCGTAGTGATCCAGTTATCTCGGTTGCCTTGTCACCTACCACGATATGGAGGACTTCATCACCAACCGGAATGGCCAGAGTTACGCCGCCAGCCTTATCGATGACATCCTTCGGAATACGTTTTCTGAACTGGATAAAGGTAGAGCCTTTGCGGCGCATTGGACTGGCCATTCTGATATGCACTGTGTGTCACCCGTGTGTAGCAATGGGTGAGCGAAAGACTTAGCAATATCATGAAGTTGAACGTAATCAATACGTTCTGAATGGAATGGTGCCCAGAAGAGGACTCGAACCTCCACGCCTCGCGGCACAGGTACCTGAAACCTGCGCGTCTACCAATTCCGCCATCTGGGCGACGGAGAGCGATGTAAGGGGGTGGCTCGTGACTGTCAACTGGGTTTTTGAAGTTTTCCTGACAGTCTGCAAAAAACAGCCGATCACATGCGAGGGAGCGGCCGGAGGGGAGGCGTAGCGCTTCGCTCCGGGCGCCCTATATAGGGAGAATATCGAAAGGAATGCCTCATGCCTGCTGCCCGCACGCTTCTGCTCGCCGGCCTTCTTGCCGTTTTCGCGCCTGCCGTCGCTGGCGCTGATTCGCCGAAGCCGGGTCTCGGGCCGGTCAACACGGGATCGACGCTCTGCGATTTTCGCGGCTGCTTCGGTTTTGGGCCCCAGCAATGGCATCGCCCGGCTTATGTCCAGCCGAATTATCGTCCGCGGGGCGCGGGGCCGACCTATTATCTGCCGGGCGCGGCGGGGCGGCCGCAGCTGACCTATGACCCGCCGCCGGTGCGCCAGGTGCAGCCGGCACAAGATATGAACAAGCACATCGCCTGGTGCACCAATGAATACCGTTCCTATAATCCGCGGACGGATCACTTCCTCACCTATGAAGGCGTCTACAGGGTCTGCCGCTCGCCCTATCGCTGACCGGGCTTGGGTCAGCTTTCGTGCGAAACGCGGTCGACATGGCCGAGATCGCGGCCGGGCTCGATGATGTCGCGGACGCGTTGCTTCAGCTCCTTCGGCCCGGGAAAGCCGCCGTCGCGCTTACGCTCCCAGATGAGATCCCCATTGACGCGTATTTCGAAATTGCCGCCGGTGCCGGGGATCAGCGCCACCTCGCCGAGACTGTCGGAAAAGGTGCTCAGCAGCTCCTGCGCCATCCAGGCGGCGCGCAGCAGCCAGTTGCACTGGGTGCAGTAGAGGATCGAGACGCGGGCTTTTTCGGTCATGGTGTTTTCCTTTCGTTTGGCGTGATTTAAGCCCTTGCAGCGGGCGGACGCAATCGCACATGCGCAAGCATCTTGCGCGCCGTTCTTCGCCATGGTCTCTTCCTGCCGGCCACCGGGGAGAACCTATGCGAGTCGCAGTCGTCGAAAATATGCGCAACACCGGCCTCGGCGCGCTTGCCACGGCGCTCGACGAGGCGGGTGCTGAGATCGAGTGGTTCCGGGTCTGGCGCGATGGCATCCTGCCGTCAGACATAGCCAGTCATGACGCGCTGGTCGTTCTCGGCGGCGAGCAGAGCGCGCTGGATGACGAGACGCATCCCTATCTGCCGGAGCTCGCCCGGCTCGCGCGCCGCTTCGGCGATGCCGGCAAGGCCGTGCTCGGCATCTGCCTCGGCAGCCAGATTCTTGCCCGGGCCTATGGCGCCGACAACCATCTCGGAACCGCCCGCGAATTCGGCTGGCACCGGATCGGCGTCACCGATGAAGGCAGGATCGATCCGCTGCTCTCGGCGGTTGGCGGCGAATTCACCATCTTCGAATGGCATGCCGACACGTTTTCCCTGCCCGAGGGCGCCGTTCGTCTCGCGACCAGCGCTGTCGCCGAGAATCAGGCCTTCCGCATTGGCCGCGCCGTCTACGGCACCCAGTTTCATTTCGAGGCCGACATGCGTGTCGTCGAGGAGTGGAAAGCCGACTTTCCCGATACGATCGCACGCATCGCCCCCGGCTGGCTCGAGAACCACGCGATCCTCGCGGCAGAACACGGCGCTGCCGCCGATGCCGCGGGCCTCGCCATCGCGCGCGCCTGGGTCGAGCTGATCGAGCCGCAAGAGGTCGGGCTGCCGTCGCAGCTCTCCGCTTGAGGAGCAATGCGATGCCGGCAAGCGAACGCGAAAAGATGGCGGCGGGTGAGTGGTACTGCTGCCTTGATCATGAGCTCGATATTTTGCGCCGGCAGGCGCGCGTCGCCGTCCACGCCCATAATAGCCTACCGCCGGACGAGCGCGGCGCTGTCGCACCGGCCCTGAGGAGGCTCTTTGCCGAAGCGGCGCCCGAGGTCTTCATTGAAGCGCCGTTTCACTGTTCCTACGGCATCAATATCGTTCTCGGCGAGCGCGTCTATTTCAATGCCGGCTGCACCATCCTCGATTCAGGCAGCGTGACGATCGGCGATCGCACCATGCTCGGGCCGGGCGTGCAGATTTATTGCGCCGAGCATCACAAGGATCCGGCGCTGCGGAGTGAGGGAATCGAGATCGCCAGGCCGGTCGCAATCGGCAGTGACGTCTGGATCGGCGGCGGCACCATCATTCTCGGCGGCGTGACGATTGGCGACGGCGCAATCGTCGGTGCGGGCGCTGTCGTCACGAAGGATGTGCCGGCGGGCGCAAGGGTGGTCGGCAATCCCGCGCGTCCGATAAACCGCGTTTGAGATTTGCACCGGCGCGCTCCCTCGACAATGGCGCCGGCTCCTCTAGATCAGAGGACGGAAGGGGAGAGATATCATGACAGCACCGAATCTGCCTATGGAAGGCGGCTGCCGTTGCGGCCGCGTGCGCTTGAAGATCAGCGCTCCGCCGCTGCTGACCATGGCCTGCCACTGCACCGGCTGCCAGAAGATGACCGCGAGCGCCTATTCGCTGAGCGCCGCCATCCCCAGCGAAGTCTTCGAGGTCACTAAGGGCGAGCCTGTTATCGGCGGCCTGCACGGCGCCACCAAGCATTATTTCTGTCCGCACTGCATGAGCTGGATGTTCACCCGGCCGGAAGGCATGGACTGGTTCGTCAATCTGCGCGTCACCATGCTCGATAACCCCAGCTGGTTCACGCCCTTCATCGAGACATGGACGAGTGAGAAGCTGGCATTTGCCGAGACGGGTGCGGTGCATAGTTATGCGGCGCTGCCGGAGATGGACGCTTATGAGGGGCTGGTGAAGGCGTATATGGACAGGGGATAAGGCTCAGAAGCCCTGGAGGAGAAAGTCCATGGCGCCGATGATGGCATCGCTTTTGCGGCTTTTCGCGCCTGATGACCCCTAACGATCTCCTCGTCTTATGCGCAAATCACATGCGCATAAGACGTCATTGAGAAGCGTTATTCATCGCCCATTTTGAGCGCGGCGATGAAGGCTTCCTGCGGAATCTCCACCTTGCCGAACTGGCGCATGCGCTTCTTGCCTTCCTTCTGCTTGTCGAGCAGTTTGCGCTTGCGGGTGGCGTCGCCGCCATAGCACTTGGCCGTCACGTCCTTGCGCAGCGCCGAGATAGTTTCGCGGGCAATCACGTTGCCGCCGATCGCCGCCTGGATCGGGATCTTGAACATGTGCTTCGGAATCAGCTCCTTCAGCCGTTCGCACATGTCGCGGCCGCGCTTTTCAGCTGCAGTGCGATGCACGAGCATCGAGAGTGCATCAACCGGCTCGCCGTTGACGAGGATCGACATTTTCACGAGGTTGCCTGCGCGGTAGCCTTCGAGGTGATAGTCGAAGGATGCATAGCCCTTGGAGATCGATTTCAACCGGTCGTAGAAGTCGAAGACGACTTCGTTGAGCGGCAGTTCATAGGTCACCATTGCCCGGGTGCCGACATAGGTCAGCTCGGTCTGGATGCCGCGGCGGTCCTGGCAGAGCTTGAGAATGCCCCCGAGATAATCATCCGGCGTCATGATCGTCGCCTTGATCCAGGGCTCGCGGATTTCGGCAATCTTGACGACATCGGGCATATCGGCCGGATTGTGCAGTTCGCGCTCGCTGCCGTCGGTCATCGTCAGCTGATAGACGACGGAAGGGGCCGTGGCGATGAGGTCGAGGTCGAACTCACGTTCCAGGCGCTCCTGGATGATTTCGAGATGCAGCAGGCCGAGGAAGCCGCAGCGGAAGCCGAAACCAAGTGCGGCAGACGATTCCATCTCGAATGAGAAGGATGCGTCATTGAGGCGAAGCTTGCCCATCGCGGCGCGCAGGTCTTCGAAATCGGCGGCATCGACCGGAAAAAGGCCGCAGAAGACGACCGGCTGCGCCGGCTTGAAGCCCGGCAGGGCTTCCGCGGTCGGGCGCTTGTCTTCGGTAATCGTATCGCCGACGCGTGTATCGGCGACTTCCTTGATCGAGGCGGTGATGAAGCCGATCTCGCCGGGGCCGAGGCTGTCGACATTGACCATCTTTGGCGTCAGCACGCCGACACGTTCGACCTGGTATTTCGCATCCGTGCCCATCATGCGGATCGTCTGGCCCTTGGTCAGCACGCCATCGATGATGCGCACGAGCACCATGACGCCGAGATAGGTGTCGTACCAGCTGTCGACGAGCAGCGCCTTCAGCGGCGCCTTCTCGCCGCCCGCGCTCTTCGGCGCCGGCAGCTTGTGGACGATCGCCTCCAGCACGTCGGGAATGCCGAGGCCGGTCTTGGCCGAAATCAGCACGGCCTCGGAAGCGTCGATGCCGATCACTTCCTCGATCTGTTCCTTGATGCGGTCGGGTTCGGCCGCCGGCAGGTCGATCTTGTTGAGCACGGTGACGAGCTCGTGGTTGTTGTCGATCGCCTGGTAGACGTTGGCGAGCGTCTGCGCTTCCACGCCCTGGCTGGCGTCGACGACCAGCAGCGAGCCCTCGCAGGCCGACAGCGACCGCGAGACTTCATAGGCGAAGTCGACGTGGCCGGGCGTGTCGATCAGATTGAGAACATATTTCTCGCCATTGTTCGCCTGATAGTGCAGGCGCACAGTCTGGGCCTTGATGGTGATGCCGCGTTCGCGCTCGATCTCCATATTGTCGAGCACTTGCTCGGACATTTCGCGCTCGGCAAGTCCGCCCGTCGTCTGGATCAGGCGGTCGGCCAGCGTCGATTTGCCGTGGTCGATATGGGCCACGATCGAGAAGTTGCGGATATGGGACAGCGGAGTGGTCGAATTGGTGCTCATGCGCGCCATATAGCAGCGCCGCCCCCTGCCGCAAAGCGGTAATTATCCCGGAATTTACGCTATTTTGCGGGTCCGCGGCAGGCGCCTTAGACTGGCCAGGTCTCCAGCCGCCAGGCCGAATCCCAGAACATCCATTCATATTGCGAGGCGCGCACGAAAACGTCCATCATGTCGGCACGCTCCGTCTCCGATGCTGCGCGGGCGGCGATATCGGTCAGTGCGATCACCTCGCGGGCGCCGGCTGCAAATTGCGGATCGCCGTAGGTGTTGATCCAGGCCTGAAAAACATTGCCTTCGATTGCCGGCCTGCCTTTGATGCCTTCGCCGACATGCATGTAGATCCAGAAGCAGGGCAGGATGGCCGAAAGCGCAACGGCATAGGAGCTGTGATAGGCGGTCGCCAGAAGGAAATTCGTATAGGCGAAACAGGAAGGCGAGGGCTCTGCGGCCGTCACATCCGCGCTCGAAATGCCGAACTGCGAGAGAAAAGTGGCATGCAGGCCCTGCTCGACGGTGATGGCCTTCTGCGCCGAACCGAGGAAACGCAACACCTGCGCATTATCCGGCGCCTTGGCCGCGACGACGGCGAGGCACCGGGCATAATGCTTCAGATAGATTGCGTCCTGCAGGATGTAGTGGCGGAAAACCTCCGGCGGCAGTGTGCCGTCCGAAAGCCGTTCCAAGAGCGGCAATCGCTCGATCTCGGCCATAAGAGGCTTGATCCTCTCCCAGGCGGCGGCCGTGAAGCTTCCCGTGATTTCGGTGTTCTGCATGCTGCCGTCCATGATGTCCTCCGCTCTGCAAGCGCCGCTGCCATATATCGGCGGCAGCGAGTGAAGGCAAGCGAGATGAAGCCCGAGGGAGGCTTGATTCCATCATGAGATAATGTATTTCTCTTATAGTAGAATCATGGATCGGCGATGGAACAGGAACTCGAACAGGCGATCGGCATCCGCATTCGCACATTGCGGCTGGAAAAGGGCCTGACGCTGGATGAGCTTGCCGAAGCGTCGGGCGTCAGCCGTGCGATGATCTCGCGCATTGAGCGGGCAGAGGCAAGCCCGACCGCTTCGCTGCTGGCAAGGGTTTGCGCCGCGCTCGGCCTGTCGCTGTCAGCCTTCTTCGCGGAGGAGGGGCAGCAGGCCTCGCCGCTAGCGCGGCGGCAGGAGCAGCAGGTCTGGCGCGATCCGGAAACCGGTTATCTCAGGCGCGCGGTGTCGGCGCCCGGAACCGCCTCCGTCGTCGATATCGTCGAAGTCGAATTTCCGCCCGGCGCCCGCGTCAGCTTCCCACCGCATGCGGCATCCCATGGCATGACACAGCATGTCTGGCTCTTCGATGGCGAGCTTGAGATGACTACGAGTGAGATGGTCTATCGGCTGCGTCCAGGTGATTGCCTGTTCATGCCGGTCGGCGAGGGCCATTCCTTCCATAATCCTGGCAATGCGCCGGCGCGCTATTGCGTCGTGCTCGATCGCGGCGGCAGATGACAACCTTCATTTCAGGAGAAGAAAATGCCTGACATTCGCAGCCTTTCTGCCGAGGAGGCCCACGCTGCCATTCCGGCCCTCTCGGAGGTCCTGGCCGATTGCGTCAGGGGCGGCGCCTCCGTCGGCTTCATGCAGCCCTATGGACCAGAAGATGCCGAGCGCTATTGGCTGGACGTTGTGGATGCGGTTGCCGGCGGCGGCAGCCTGTTGCTGGTCGCCGAACTCGATGGCCGGATCGTCGGCACGGTGCAGGTGGGGGCCGCGCAGATGCCGAACCAGCCGCATCGCGGCGATCTGAAGAAGCTCCTGGTGCATCGTTCCGCCCGCGGGCGCGGCCTCGCCCGGCTGCTGATGGAAGCCGCCGAACGTGAGGCGGCCGCCCGCGGCAAGACCCTGCTCGTGCTCGACACGGCAACCGGCAGCAATGCCGAGGCGATCTACCCGCGCTTGGGCTGGCAGCGCGTCGGCGTCATCCCCGATTATGCGCTGTGGCCGGAAGGCGGCTTTTGCGACACCACCTTGTTCTACAAGCGGCTCGCCTGATTGCGCCCGCGCCGCTCATGCCCACCTGCGAATATGGGAAAGGCGCCGGCCAACGTTGCGCCCGCCGTCCATTGCGCCGCGTTCCAGCCGAACCGCCGCGCCGTTTCGACATTCGCCGCCACATCGTCGATGAAGGCGATCTCCGCGGCCAGAACCCCTGCACGTTCGGCCGCAATACGGAAGAAGTCGAGCGAAGGCTTGCTGTATCCGAGTGCTGCCGAATAGATGACGTCGTCGAAATGGGCGTCAAGGCCCAGCTGCTCCATCAGGTAACGCGCTCGCCTGTGCTCCTGATTGGTCCCCAGGAAGAGGGTGACGCCGCTTCGCCTGAGAGCGGCGAGATCCGCCAGCAGATTGCGCTTGAGCCGGGAATCGTTTTCGAACCAGTAGTCGATCAGGGCCGAGGCGCTGAGATGTGGCGCGATCTTTGCGAGCACGCCGGCGAGCCTTGGCTCCAGAGCTTCGCGGCCGATGATGATGTCACCCCAGTGGACCTGGAAGAACTCCTGCTGCAGCAGGTCGGGCCGCAGCCCGAGATCGCGCTCGAGGTAAGTGAAGTGGGGCAGCCCGTCGGCCGGACGGCCGTGAATGAGCACGCCGTCGACATCGACCATCAGCACTTTCATCGGAAGTTTCCTTCGGTCTCAAAACAACGCGAAGGGTGAAGTCATTCACTTTGACGATCAAGGGTGCCGCGCAGGCTTTTTTGTCGCGGCCGACCCATGTAAGTCTGGATTTTCAATCAGGGGCGAATCGGAAATGCGCGTCATCTATTCCGAAGATCACAAGCTGCGCGACGCCAGGACCGAGCTCCATGCGGGCCAGCTGGTGACGCCCTTCGAGGCGCCGTTTCGCGCCGAGTGGATCCTGGCGGCAGTCAAGGAAGCGGGTTTTGCTGATGTCGTGGCGCCGGATGCGCATGGGCTGGAAACGGCCCGAAAGGTGCATGATCCCGCCTATCTCGATTTTCTCGCCACCGTCTGGGATCGCTGGGTGGCGGCTGGTTTCGAAGGCGAAGCGATCGCCAATTCCTTCCCGGTCCGCCGCACCAGCCAGCGTGTGCCCGACAATATCGTCGGCGCGATCGGCCATTACGCCAATGCCGCCGACACCTCCATCACCAAAGGCTCTTATGAAGCGGCGATCGCCTCGATGCGTTGCGCGATCACCGGCGCGGATTGGCTGAATGCCGGCAACCGTTTCGCCTTTGCACTTTGCCGGCCGCCTGGCCATCATGCCGGCATCGATCTCTTCGGCGGCTATTGCTTCATCAACAATGCGGGCGTCGCGGCCCAGCGGCTCATCGATCACGGCGCGAAGAAGGTCGCCGTGCTGGATGTCGATTTCCATCACGGCAATGGTACGCAGGATCTCTTCTATTACAGAGGCGATGTCTTCACCGCTTCGCTGCATGGCGATCCCCAGTTTGCCTTTCCCTATTTCCTCGGCCATGCCGACGAGGAAGGCGAAGGGCAGGGCACGGGTAGCAATCGGAACTATCCGATGCCGCCGCACACGTCCTGGCAGGTCTGGTCTTCGGCCCTTGCCGATGCGCTCGCCCGCATCAGGGCTTTCGGCGCTGAGGCGATCGTCGTGGCTCTCGGCGTCGATACTTTCGAGCGCGACCCGATTTCCTTCTTCCAGCTGAAATCCGAAGACTTCATTCGCATGGGAGAGATGATCTCCGCCGCCGGCCTGCCTGTCGTCACCTGCATGGAGGGCGGTTACGGTGTGCCGGAAATCGGCCTCAACGTCGCCAATGTCCTCGAGGGCCTGGAAGCCTGATCGCTTGATATGACCGACGAGACTGTTTCCTCCGATATACCGACGCCGCGCATGCTGAGCTGGGCCCGCAACTCCGCCATCTATCGGCTCGAACGCCGGATGATGACGGAAAAGCAGCTCTATGACGCCATCACCCGTAAGGCGAAGGAGAAGTTCGAGGATATCGGCGCGGCGCAACTCAAAGCCCTTGCCGATTTCGCCGTCAGGGTCGCCTATGACAACAAAGCGCTCGATGATGGCGCCTATGCCGAGATCAGCACGCGTTCCCAGCTGCGCGGCGGCAAATCGAAGCGCGCCATTGCCCGGAAACTTGCGGCCAAGGGCGTCGCCAGCGATAAGGTCGAGGCCGCCCTTGAGGAGGCTGACGATCTCTACGCCGCGGCAATATTTGCTCGCAAACGCGCCTTCGGCCCCTTCCGCCGCGTCGAGCTTGACGAAAAGCGAAAGGCCAAAGAGCTTTGGGCCTTCGCTCGCAACGGCTTCAGCTTTGACATCGGCAGGAAGGTATTCGACATGAGTTTGGAGGATGCCGAAGATGTCATCCTGGCCCGCCGTCTCTGATATCGCATAAGGCCTGTTGCTGCCCGGATCAGAAGTTTGAATTTGTCGCTCGCAAGTCGTCTTCGTAAGAAGAGCGCACAATCGGGGGCGAGCATGGAAGAAAGAGCAAATGCCGGCGCGGGCACGCTGACCGTAGAGGCGTCAGCAGCATTTGGCGGGGTAGCGACCGGTGGGCTGATGTGCCTCCTGTCCATGTCGTCGATCCAGTTCGGTGCCGCACTCTCGTCCTCAGCCATCTCAACCTATGGGCCGGCCGGTGCCAGCTGGCTGCGCCTGGCTTTTGCGGCCATCATTCTCGCCGTTGTCGTACGGCCGCGCATCGTCAGCTACAACAGGGCGCAATGGACAAGCGCACTGGTTCTCGGCGCGACGACGGCGCTGATGACCATGAGCTTCTTCGCGGCGATCGAGCGCATTCCGCTCGGTCTGGCCGTGGCGATCGATTTTCTCGGTCCACTGTCCGTTGCGACGATCGGCTATGGCCTCAGCCGGCGTCTCCTCTGGCCTCTCATTGCAGCACTTGGCGTTCTGGCCCTCGCCCATGACGGCGAAGGCTGGGTCGGCGATACCGGGGGCATTGTTTTTGCGCTCGGCGCGGGAACCGGATGGGCGATCTATATCGTCCTGACAAAAAAGATCGGCGCGAGCTTCAAGGGGCTGGAAGGGCTGTCCATATCGCTGATGGTCGCCGCTTTCGTCGCGACACCCTTCGGCTTCGCCGGCGCTGTGTCGAAGCTCGATGCTTACGGCCTTGTTGAAATGGCGGGCCTTGCCATTCTTGTGCCGCTGCTGCCCTACACGCTGGAACTGATTGCCCTACGGCGCATGCCGACAGCCTCCTTCGGCATTCTCATGAGCCTCGAGCCGGCCATTGCGGCACTCGCAGGTTTCGTCATTCTGGCGCAGCCGATGACGCTGCTGCAGACGGCCGGAACTGCCTTGGTAGTCGCCGCAAGTGCCGGCGCGACCTTTTCCGCAAGACCGTGATCAGCCTACCTTTTTGGCGGGATCGTCGAGAGCGGGATTGTAGAACAGCGACAGCGTCAGGCTTTTGGCGATCCGCTCGGCGGTCGCCATGAACCAGACCTTGGCTTCCGGCGAGGGGGCGACATCGTCAAGCGTTGCGGCAAACAGCGACAGCCACTTCGGAAAAAGATCGGGCGTCAGGTTCTGAACGCCCGTATGCGCCTGCACCGGCTTGCCGCCATAGGCGCCGCTGCGGAAGGTGACGGCCGACCAGAAGCTCTTCATTTTCTCCATATGCTCCGGCCAGCGGCCGGAAAGCCGCGCATCGAATACCGCGCCGAGATCGGGATGCTCCAGCACACGCCCGTAGAAAGTCTCGACCAGCCTGCCGATAAAGGCTTCGTCGACCCCCATCGCCCGCATCTCGGCCTCCGCCTTTTCGCGGATCGCCGCCACATGGGCAGGGCGGCCCTGAATGTCATTGTTCATCAAAAACCCCCGGCGCCGCATGATGCGGCAGCCTCCATATAGGTCTTTACGGCCGCCAACCAAAGCCGCTCGTGCGGATTGCGGCAATCTGTCAGCCGGTCCGCCCGGGCCACTTGACCACCATCGCTTCCTTGCTTAGGTTTAGAATTATTCTAAATTGTTGGAGAAGTTTATGTTGGCGCGTTTTTTCAGGTCGCCGAAACGATCCTTTGACTCGCTCTCCGAGCAGGAGATTCTCGCCCTTGCGATTGCCTCCGAGGAAGATGACGCCCGCATCTATCTCGCCTATGCCGACAGGCTGCGCCCTGAATTTCCGGCTTCGGCCAAGATCTTTGAAGATATGGCCGAGGTTGAGGACACGCACCGCAAATCGCTGTTCGAAATCCATCGCCAGCGTTTCGGCGAGCGCATCCCGCTGATCCGGCGCGAGCATGTGCAGGGCTTTTACGAGCGCAAGCCGGACTGGTTGAGAGCCAACCTCTCACTCGATGCGATGCGGCAGGAGACCGAGGCGATGGAGGAGCAGGCCTATCGTTTCTATGTCGAGGCGGCAAAGCGCACCACCGACGCCTCGACGCGTGAACTGCTCGGCGACCTCGCGCTCGCCGAACAGGGACATGAGGATATTGCCCGCATGCTGGGCGACACGCACACGCCCGAGGATGTCAGGCATGACGAGGACGAGACGGCGCACAGGCAATTCGTGCTGACTTATGTGCAACCGGGTCTGGCCGGCTTGATGGACGGATCGGTCTCGACGCTGGCGCCGATCTTTGCCGCCGCATTCGCCACCCAGGATACATGGCAGACCTTCCTCGTCGGTCTTTCGGCTTCGGTCGGCGCCGGCATTTCGATGGGCTTCACCGAAGCCGCCCATGACGACGGCAAGATCTCCGGCAGGGGCTCGCCGGTCAAACGTGGCCTTGCCTGCGGCATTATGACGGCGCTCGGCGGCCTCGGCCATGCGCTGCCCTATCTGATACCGCATTTCTGGACGGCGACGATCACCGCCGCCATCATCGTCTTCTTCGAACTCTGGGCGATCGCCTTCATTCAGAACCGCTATATGGAAACCCCCTTCCTGCGTGCCGCCTTCCAGGTCGTGCTCGGCGGCGGCCTCGTGCTCGCCGCCGGTATTTTGATTGGGAATGGGTGAGGAGCGGTCGGCGAAGCCGAGCAATCGATCCAGTGAATCGATTGCAGCGACGAACGCCCTGAGCCCAAGCGAAGGGCCGGGAAACGGTGCGGCATATTAACACCCCATCTCAGGCGGCACGCACCACGATCAGCCCTCATCTTGAGGTGCGCAGGCCGGAGCCTCGAAGGACGAGGGCGGGTGGCTGAACGCCGCTCATCAGCATCTCCGGGACCGGTGGCCAGCCCCGTCCTTCGGGGCTTCGCCCTATGGGCTACGCACCTCACGATGAGGCTGGAGAGAGGGCGTGCCGGCATTCTTGCCCCTCGCTCACGCTCAGTAGATTCGCTTCTATCATCCTCACTCCTCACTGCTCGTCAGGCAAGATGAGGGGCGAGGAGCGCCAGCGACGAATACCTTGAGACCGCGAAAGGCATTGGCGACGCCTCTCCAATCTCCCCAAAAACAAAGGGCCGGCTTTCGCCGGCCTTTCCCCACGTCCCCCTCGAAATGCTTAGCGAAGAGCGCCGACCAGCAGGTCGCGGCCGTTCTCGATGGTGACCCAGCGGCCGGCATTGTAGCTCGACTGGCGCTTGACGAAAGTATAGGCCGTCGCAAACCAGGGCTTCACGTCGGCAGCGAGATTGTCGAGAACGAAATCGCCCCCGGCGGTGCGCAGCGTCAGCACGGCATGGCCTTCACCGTCGGGCTTGCGCACGACGGTCATCAGCAGGTCGGCGGCCGAAAAGCCGCGCTGAATCAGCATGCGGCGCTTCAAGAGCGCGAAATCCTCGCAGTCGCCGGCGGTGGTCGGATAGGCCCAGACCTCGTCCTTGCCGTAGATTTCCTTGTCGGTCATCGGCTTGATCGTGCTGTTGACCGTGGCGTTGACCGAACGGACCAGCGACCACTTCGCCGGCGTCATCTCGACCGGCCCCGCGTTGCGGTTTGCGCCGCATTCACTGCTGTGGATCTGACAGAAATCGTAATGGCCGATCGGTTGCGAAGTGGCGTTGCCTGTTAGCATGGAAGCATTTCTGCTTGGAGCTGGGATGGCGGCAGGCGCCATCGCAAACACGGCCATCATGGCCACAAAGATACCTTTGAATCGCACGCCCGCTCTTTCCTCGATCGCCCCTTAATTATTAACAAATTGTTAATGGAGAGGGCCGAGAAGAGTCAATCGTTACTTCTTGGGAGAGCCTTGCGACTCGCCGACATGGTTAAAATGCAACAGGATTCGAAGCCCGCTTCGGGAGATTATTGCCCGTTTGCGGATGCGCTCATGATGCCTTTGACGGCGCTCAGGAGAAGGGCGATGTCGCCGGGGCGGGAAAGCCGGTGGTCGCCGTCGCGAATGAAGGTCAGCACCACGTCGTCGGCGGGAAGGTGTTCCAGAAGCTTCATCGCGTGCGCATGCGGCACGTCGGGATCTTTCATGCCCTGCAGGATATGGACCGGGCAGCCCGTCTCGATCATGCCGTCGAGCACCCGGTTTTTACGCCCGTCCTCGATCAGTGCCCGCGTATAGATGTTCGGTTCCGGACTGTATTGCGAGCGCTCTTCGAAATAGCCGCGCTCCGCCAGCGATTTGCGCTCCTTGGCCGTAAGGCTCGGCTCGATCAGTTCGGAGGTGAAATCGGGCGCCGGCGCGATCAGCACCATGCCGGCGAGCTTCGGACCACCCTGTCGGGCGAGTTCCTGCGCCAGCCGGAGCGCGATCCAGCCTCCCATCGAGGAGCCGACGAGAATGATGCGCTCGGGCGCAACATGGCGGATAATGGCAAGCGCTTCCTCCAGCCAGCGCGAGATCGTGCCGTCGCGGAAGCTGCCCCCGGAAAGCCCGTGGCCTGAGTAGTCGAGGCGGATGCAGGCCGCACCCAGTTCGCCCGCCAGCCCGTCGAGCTCCAGGGCCTTGGTACCGCTCATGTCCGAACGATAGCCGGATAGCCAAACGAGAGACGGGGCGGTATTGCCGGCTTGGGCGGGGCGGACGAGCATGGCGATTTCACGCGCCGCCTCGCCTTCACCGACCGTCACGAACTGGGGCTGGGCATTGGCCATCGGGTCGGGCATCGGCGAAACTCCTGTTGTTTTGACCTATAAAACAGATTCTTGGCAGGCTGACAGCAGGTGATTTTTCCGCTATAGGGTGATATTGACTCCGTTGCAGCGATAACGAGATAGGTTTGCGCCCCCCTGATGATCGGGAGCGCGCGGCTGCAACGTTCCGAAACAACGCGAGGAGAATACGACCATTCGCAGACCTTTTAAGACCGATGCGCCCGTGAAGGACGGACCGCGCTCGAATCGTGAAATCCGCATTCCCAAAGTTCAGCTGATCGCGGCTGACGGACAGAATATGGGCGTCGTGCCTACCGACCAGGCCTTGAGAATGGCGGAAGAAGCCGGCCTCGATCTTGTCGAAATTTCCCCCAATGCCGAACCCCCGGTGTGTAAGATCCTCGATCTGGGCAAGCTGAAATATGCCAACCAGAAAAAGGCTGCCGAGGCGCGCAAGAAGCAGAAAATCGTCGAAGTCAAAGAAATCAAGATGCGCCCGAACATCGACACCCATGATTATGAGGTGAAGATGAAGGCGATGGGCCGTTTCTTCGACGAAGGCGACAAGGTCAAGGTGACGCTGAAATTCCGCGGCCGTGAAATGGCCCACCAGGAACTCGGCATGAAGCTTCTGCAGCAGGTCAAGGCCGATACAACCGAGATCGCCAAGGTGGAAGCCGAGCCCAAGCTCGAAGGCCGTCAGATGATGATGGTGCTGGCGCCGAAGTAAGCGCCAGACACTTTTTGCTCGAGGCCGTCCGCAAGGGCGGCTTTTATGCGTTCGGCCACGCTATCTTCGGCGCGCGAAGATTCCTCCACGGACCCGTTGCACTTTAATGACGCTGCGGTTATAAGCGCGCGTCCGAACTGACCGGCAGGGCATGCCGTGGCAGTTTCGAATGCTTGCGGAACGGTTCGTCGCCGATGCCGCAGATCAACAACAAATGCTCCCGCACCTTGTTGCGACGGCCGGAGAACCGGACTTCGCGAGGAGGGCTTTTTGATGAAGCGCGCAGGGAGGACAGAAGGAGTAGCAAAATGCCCAAGATGAAGACGAAGTCCGCTGCCAAGAAGCGGTTCAAGATCACCGCATCCGGCAAGGTCAAGGCGGCTGCCGCTGGCAAGCGCCATGGCATGATCAAGCGCACGAACAAGTTCATTCGCGATGCACGCGGCACGATGGTTCTCGCAGAACCCGATGGCCGCAAGGTCGTGAAGAACTATCTGCCGAACGGTCTCTGAGACTATTCCGGTAACGCGTTAGATTAAGGAGATCATGAAATGGCACGTGTAAAGAGAGGCGTCGCAGCCCACGCCAAGCATAAGAAGGTTCTGAAGGCCGCGAAGGGCTTTTACGGCCGCCGCAAGAACACCATCCGTACCGCCAAGGCTGCCGTCGATCGCGCCAAGCAGTACGCCTACCGCGACCGCAAGGTCAACAAGCGCAACTTCCGCGCCCTCTGGATTCAGCGCATCAACGCTGCCGTCCGTGAATTCGGCCTGACCTATGGCCGCTTCATCGACGGCCTGAACAAGGCCGGCATCGAAGTCGACCGTAAGGTTCTCTCCGACATGGCGATCCACGAGCCGGAAGCATTCGGCGCCCTGGTTGCTGCCGCCAAGAAGGCCCTTGAGTATCTCAAGGAAACCGGCACGGCGAACGAGTTTGAAGGCGCGGTTCGGTAACCAGCGCTTCCCAAGCTTGACGCTTTTTTGAATTTTGGGAAACCCGCGCTGGTTTGGGCTGGCGCGGGTTTTTCTTTCTTTATATTCCTTGCGCCCGTTCGGCGCCGCCTGCCTCCCGATCCCCGCCTGATACTGGACGGAAAGAAGTGACAATGTCAGATATCGACCAGCTCAACTCATCGCTGCTCGCGGAAATCGCCGCCGCCAATGACGAGGCAGCCCTGGAAGCCGTGCGCGTGTCTGCGCTTGGCAAGAAGGGCTCCGTCTCCGAACTCCTGAAGACGCTCGGCTCCATGACGCCGGAGGAACGCCAGACCCGGGGCGCTGCGATCAACGCCCTGAAGAATGCGGTGACGGACGCCGTTGCCGAGCGTAGGTCGGTGCTGAAAGTTGCGGCTGTCAATGCGCGGCTTAAGGCCGAGACGGTCGATGTCAGCCTGCCGGTGCGCTCCTCGCCCGCCGAGCGCGGCCGCATCCATCCGATCAGCCAGATCGTCGACGAGATCACCGCGATCTTCGCCGACATGGGTTTCTCGATCGCCGAAGGTCCCGATATCGAGACCGACTACTACAATTTCACCGCGCTGAATTTTCCCGAAGGCCATCCGGCCCGCGAGATGCACGACACCTTCTTCTTCAATCCGGATGAGAATGGTGAGCGCAAGGTGCTGCGCACCCATACCTCGCCGGTGCAGGTGCGCACCATGGAAGCGCAGCAGCCGCCGATCCGCATCATTATTCCCGGCAAGACCTACCGCCAGGATTCGGACGCCACGCATTCGCCGATGTTCCATCAGGTCGAGGGGCTTGTCATCGACAAGAAGGCCAATGTCGCCAACATCCGCTGGGTGCTGGAAGAATTCTGCAAGACTTTCTTCGAGGTAGACAGCGTGACGATGCGTTTCCGCCCGTCCTTCTTCCCCTTCACCGAGCCCTCTTTCGAGGTCGACATCCAATGCGACCGCTCCGGCCCGATCGTCAAGTTCGGCGAAGGCACCGACTGGATGGAGATTCTCGGCTGCGGCATGGTCCATCCGAACGTGCTGCGCTACGGCGGGCTCGATCCGGACGAATATCAGGGTTTTGCCTGGGGCATGGGCCTCGACCGCATCGCCATGCTGAAATACGGCATGCCCGACCTGCGCGACTTCTTCAATGCCGACGTCCGCTGGATGACGCATTACGGCTTCCGCCCGCTCGACATGCCGACGCTGTTCGGCGGTCTGAGCGCTTGAACGGAGATTTGGGACGATGAAATTCACGCTCTCCTGGCTGAAAGAGCATCTCGAAACGGATGCCACGCTCGATGAAATCTGCGCCCGCCTCACCGAGATCGGGTTGGAAGTCGAGGATGTCGACGACAAGGCGGCGTTCAAGCCCTTCGTCATTGCCAAGGTCCTCTCGGCGGAAAAACACCCCCAGGCCGATCGCCTGAAGGTGCTGATGGTCGATACCGGATCCGGCGCGCCGGTGCAGGTTGTCTGCGGTGCCCCGAATGCACGCGCCGGCCTCGTCGGCGCCTTTGCCGCACCTGGAACCTATGTTCCCGGCATCGAGGTGACGCTGGCCGTCGGCAATATCCGCGGCGTCGAAAGCCGCGGCATGATGTGCTCCGAAAAGGAACTGCAGATCTCCGACAATCATGACGGCATCATTGATCTGCCGGAAGATGCGCCGGTCGGCCAAAGTTATGCCGCCTACGCCCATCTCGACGATCCTGTCATCGAGATCAACCTGACGCCGAACCGGCCGGACTGCACCTCGATCCACGGCATCGCCCGTGATCTCGCCGCCTCCGGTCTCGGCGTGCTGAAGACGCGGTCTGCGCCTGCCTTCAGCATCGAAGGCGAAACGCCGGTGAAGCTGACGCTCGATCTCGACGATCCCAGGCTCTGCCCCGGCTTTGCCCTGCGTCTCGTGCGCGGCGTCAGGAACGGTCCGAGCCCGCGCTGGCTGCAGCAGCGGCTCACCGCCATCGGCCTGCGCCCGATCAATGCGCTGGTTGATGTCACCAATTACATGACCTTCGATCAGGGGCGGCCGATCCACGTTTTCGACGCCGCCAAGATCAAGGGCAATCTCACCGTCCGCCGCGCCAGGGAGGGAGAGACCGTGCTGGCGCTCGACCAGCGTGAATACAAGCTCGGCCCGAACAACGTCGTCATATCAGATGAGGAGGGCATCGAATCGATCGGCGGCATCATGGGCGGCGAACATTCCGGCTGCGACGACGACACCGTCGACGTGCTGATCGAATCCGCTCTGTGGGACCCGATGAACATCGCCAAGTCGGGCCGCAGCCTCGGCATCATCACCGATGCCCGCTATCGCTTCGAACGCGGCGTCGATCCGGAATACATGGTTCCCGGTCTCGAACGCACGACGGAACTGGTGCTGGAACTCTGCGGCGGTACCGCCGCCAGGGCCGAGGTTGTCGGCTATCACGGGTACGATCCGAAGGTCGTCGATTTCCCCTATTCGGAGGTCAAGCGCCTGACCGGCCTCGACGTCTCGAATGAGGAAAGCAACACGATCCTGACGCGTCTCGGCTTCAGTGTCTCCGGTTCCGGCGAGCACGTCTCCGTTGCTGTTCCCTCGTGGCGCCCCGATGTCGACGGCAAGGCCGATCTCGTCGAGGAGGTCATGCGCATCCATGGCGTCGACAATATCAAGCCGGCGCCGCTCGAAAGCCATGCCGCTGTCAATGGCAGGATTCTGACGACTCTGCAGATCCGTACCCGTGCGGCCAAGCGGGCGCTGGCCGCGCGCGGCATGCTCGAGGCGGTCACCTGGTCCTTCATTCCAGAAGATCAGGCAAAGCTCTTCGGCGGCGGTTCGCCAGCCCTCAAACTTGCCAACCCGATCGCCGCCGAAATGTCGGACATGCGTCCGTCTTTGCTGCCGGGTCTGCTGACCGCGGCTCAGCGCAATGCCGATAAGGGTTATTCCGACGTCGCCATCTTCGAGGTCTCCGGCACCTATGAAAACGACCGGCCGGAAGGCCAGCGCCGTGTCGCCGGCGGCATCCGCCGCGGCACGGCCTCGCTTGCCGGCGCTGGCCGCATGTGGTCGAACGTCGCCAGGGGCGGCGGCAAGCCGGTCGACGTCTTCGACGCCAAGGCCGATGCGCTCGCCGTCATCGAAGCCTGCGGCCTGCCGATGGGCAACATCCAGATCGAGCAGGGCGGCCCCGAATGGTTTCATCCCGGCCGCTCCGGCACGATCAAGATGGGGCCGAAGATCGTGCTCGGCTATTTCGGCGAATTCCATCCGTTGACGCTGGAAGCCCTTGATGTCTCCGGCGCTCTCTGCGGCTTCGAAGTCTATCTCGATGCCATGGCGGAGCCGAAGAAGAAGGCGACCCGCACCAAGCCTGCGCTCGATCTGTCGCCCTTCCAGGCGGTCAAGCGCGACTTCGCCTTCGTCGTCGACAAGACGGTGGAATCAGGCGCGATCGTCAAGGCTGCGACCGGCGCCGACCGTAAGCTCATCACCGGCATCAACGTCTTCGACATTTTCGAGGGCGCATCGGTCGGCGAGGGCAAGAAGTCGGTGGCGATCGAGGTTCAGATCCAGCCGGTCGATCGGACGCTGACGGACGAGGATTTCGAGGCGCTGACGCAGAAGATCGTCGCCAGCGTCACGAAATTCACCGGCGGCGTCCTCAGAAGCTGAGCTTCATCTGCCGAAGATAGGATGGACCGGTCGCGCAAGCGGCCGGTCTTTTCATGTGTGCAGATGATAGAGTTTGCTGACGATCACCCATCGGCCTTCGATCTTCAGCAGCGAAAGATAGTCGGTGAAGCGCATTCCGGCGAAATCGTCGGTGACCTTCACGCTTGCTGCGTCACCCTCGACATCGACGTTCTGGATGTCCATAAAAGGCTGCGTGCCGGGAGGGGCTGGCTCCTCGGCCAGGATCGCGGCGATGAATTCGTCCCGCGTCAGCCATTCGACGGCATTCTGGTAATAGCCGATGATCGAGCTTTTCGGGTGGAAGGCCTTCTTCAAGGCCGCCGCATTGGCGAAGGCCATGCCTTCGACATAGAGATGAACCGTCTGTTCGACTGCCTGCCTGTCCGACATGTTTCCATCCCGTTCTCCGAGATGGCGTTAGATAGTTTCGCCGACCGCGAAGGCAAGCCCGGCCGGTCGCAACTGCCGGGCTTGTCTGCCTCAAATGTTCGTCATGGCAAGCGAGGCATCCGAATAGCGCTTGCCGGCCACCTGCGCCGCGGGGATCGATTCACCGAGCTGATCGAGTTCCTCCACGCTGAGCACGATATCGGCGGCGGCAACGTTCTGTTCAAGGTGGTGTAACTTGCGTGCGCCGGGGATCGGCACGATGTCGTCGCCCTGGTGCAGCACCCAGGCCAGTGCCAGCTGCGCCGCCGTCACGCCTTTTGCAGCCGCAAGCTTTTCGAGCGTTGCGACAAGCGCCGCATTGGCGTCAAAATTTTCAGCCTGGAAACGCGGCACCTGCCGGCGGAAATCGTCGGCGGCAAGGTCGTCGGCCTTGCGAATCGCTCCTGTCAGGAAGCCGCGGCCGAGCGGGCTGTAAGGCACGAAGCCGATGCCGAGTTCGCGGCAGGTGGCAAGCACATCCTCTTCGGGATCGCGCGTCCAGAGCGAATATTCGCTCTGAAGCGCTGCGATCGGATGGACCGCATGCGCCCGGCGGATGGTGGCGCTGCCGGCTTCCGAAAGTCCGAGCGCTCGGACTTTGCCTTCCCTCACCAGCTCGGCCATGACGCCGACCGTCTCCTCGATCGGCACGTTGGGATCGACCCGGTGCTG
This sequence comes from Rhizobium etli CFN 42, assembly GCF_000092045.1. Lineage (NCBI taxonomy): Bacteria > Pseudomonadati > Pseudomonadota > Alphaproteobacteria > Hyphomicrobiales > Rhizobiaceae > Rhizobium > Rhizobium etli. The sequence goes on from NC_007761.1 coordinate 278,143, forward strand.
GTAGAGCAGGTCGATAGTCTCGATGCCGAGACGTTTCAGCGAAGCCTCGGCAACCGCCCTGACATGTTCGGGGCGGCTGTCGACGCCGGCGATGGCGGCAGCGCCCGCTTTACTGGTATCGATCTTGAAGCCGAATTTGGTGGCGATCACCACGCGGTCGCGAAAGGGCTTCAGCGCTTTTCCGAGGAGGATCTCGTTGGTGAAAGGACCGTAGACTTCGGCAGTGTCGAAGAAGGTAACGCCGAGATCAACGGCGCGGTTGAGCGTCCGGATCGATTCCGCTTCATCGCTGGTGCCATAGGCAAAGCTCATACCCATGCAGCCAAGGCCGACGGCTGAGACGGTGAGATCGTTTCCGAGTTTCCGGGTTTTCATAATGCGCTCCTTGTTCTGAGCTGATTGTGAAGGATATCGTTGCGGTACGGGCTGATGATATCGGCGGGGGATCGATCAGAAAATGCATGCAGTTTCTAACGGCCTGTTCTATCATTTCGATCAATGAACAGAACTCAGCTCTCGCAACTCGCCGTTCTCGCCGCCGTTTCCGAGCATCGCAGCTTTCGTGCAGCGGCCAGGGAACTCCTCGTCGCGCCGTCGGCCATCAGCCATGCGATCTCGAGCCTTGAGGAAAGTCTGGGCGTCAGACTTCTGGCGCGCACCACCCGCAGCGTCGCGCCGACGGAGGAGGGCCGCCTGCTCCTCGAAAGGCTGCGACCGGCGCTGGAGGAGATCGATGTTGCCTTGGAGGCCGTCAGAGATACGCGCGGCAAGCCCGCGGGAAATCTGCGCATCACCGCGCCGCGCTTCGCCTCCGATATTTTGCTCGCCCCGCGCCTCGGCGATTTTCTCAATCTCTATCCCGACATCACTCTGGAGATCGCCAATGAGGACGGTTTCACCGATATTGTCAGGGAAGGTTTCGACGCCGGCATCCGGCTGGAGGAGAGCCTCGAGGCCGATATGATCGCCGTCAGGATCTCGCCCAAGCTGACGACCGTCATCGCGGCCTCGCCGGACTATTTCGAGCGCTACCCGAAGCCGGAGCACCCGCGCGATCTTGTCCATCACCGCTGCATCAAACGGCGCTTCACCAACGGCTCGATCTATCGCTGGGAATTCGAAAAGGACGGGCAGGAACTGATCGTTGCCGTCGATGGACCGCTTGTTGTCAGCGAAGACCGGCTGGCCCTGCTTGCGGCTCTGAACGGTGCCGGCCTCGCCTATCTCTTCGACATGCGGGTGCATGCCGAACTCGCAGCCGGCAGATTGGTGCGGGTGCTGGAGGATTGGTGCGCGCCCTATCCCGGCCCATTCGTCTATTATCCAAGCCGGCGGCAGATGCGGCCGGCGCTGCGCGCCTTCATAGACTTCTTCAAATATGCGGAGACGGGCAAGGGCGGCCGGTAGAAATGACGGCCACCCTTCCCATATAGGTCAGGCGGCCTTCGCCTTCTGGTTCGCCGCGGTGGTGGCGAGCTGCGAGAGTTTCTTGTCGGTGGCCGTCTCTTCCTGCAGCGTCTGATCGAGCAGGCTGACGACATCCTTGAGGCCGAGCGTTGCAGCCCAGGTTTTCAGCGTACCGTAACGGGCGATTTCATAGTGTTCGACGGACTGCGCGGCCGAAATCAGACCGGCATCCAGCGCCGGCGTGCCCTTGAATTCTTCCATGATCTCTTCGCCCTCGGCGATAATGCCCTGGATCGCCTCGCAGGTCTTGCCCTGGGCGCGCTTGCCGATCTTTTCAAAAACCTGCTGCAGGCGCTCGACTTGGGCTTCGGTTTCCTCGAGATGCTTCTGGAAGCCCGCCTTCAGTTCGGAGGACTGGGCGGCGCGCGCCATCTTCGGCAGGGCGCGTAATATCTGTCGCTCGGCAAAATAGATGTCCTTGAGCGTGTCGTAGAAGAGATCTTCCAACGTCTTTTCCTTGGCCATTTTCTCGATCCTTGTTTTGGGAAAGGCCGCGAATGCGGCGACACTCTAAGAAGCGAAGATCGCGCAATTTGTTCCCGATCGATTTCGGGTGGACTGGAAAACCGCGCCGGGCAATCATCCTGCCGCCGATGGGGAGGAAGAAAGATCATGCGAAAGCCGGGTTCGATGAAAGGTCTGGAGGATCTCGGCCGCGTGCGGCTATCGCAAAACTTCTTCTTCCGCGATTTCCTGCATTCCGAGATCGCCGATTTCTACCGTATTCCCAATATCCCCGAGAATCCTGATCTGGCGATCGAAGCCGGCACGCGGCTTTGCGAGGAACTGCTGGAGCCGCTGGAAGCGACGTTCGGGCGTCTTCACATCCGCTCCGGCTACCGCTCGCCTGAGGTCAACCGCTTCGGCAACGCGAACAATCTGAACTGTTCCACCAATGCCGCCACCGCTGCGCATCACATCTGGGATATGAGGGACTTCGACGGGTGCATGGGCGCCGCCGTCTGCATTGCCGTGCCGTGGGTGATCGACCGCTATCGCGATGAAAGCGACTGGCAGCGGCTCGCCTGGTGGATCCACGACAATTTGCCCTACGCCTCGCTCTGCTTCTTTCCGAAGCTCTGGGCCTTCAATATCCAATGGCACGAACGGCCGAAGCGGGTGATCCAGAGCTATGTCAGCCCGCGCGGCATCCTCACCAAGCCGGGCATGGCGAACTGGGAGGGTGATCACGCTGCTTTGTACGAAGGATTCCCCCCGCTCAGAAACTGATGCGATAGCGGATGTGGCCGTCGCTTTCGACATAGCTGTCGTAGAGCGCGCGGGCCGTCGTGTTCTGCTCGCTCGTATGCCAATAGAGCCGTGACAAGCCATTCGCCTTGCAGAGCGCGACGAGATCGTCCAGCAGCGCCCGGCCGATGCCCTTGCCGCGCGCAGCGGGATCGACGAAGAGGTCTTCGAGATAGCAGTCCTTGCCGCGGATCCAGGTGCCCTCATGCGTCAGGAAAAGAGCAAAGCCCATGATCCTGCCATCGATCTCGGCGACGCGCATCGCTATCGCCGAGGCCGGATCGAAGACCCGGCGCCATGTCTGGTCGGTGATATCGGCATCGACAGTCACGTCGTAAAAGGCGAGATAGGCGGCCCAGAGTTCGCGCCAGCGGGCTTCGTCCTCGGGGCGGGCATCACGTATCGTTGCGGTCATGACTCTGTTCTTTCAGTGCCGGCTTCGTCGAGCAGCGCCATTGCGTCGTTGGAAAGGGAAAGTGTCGCAGACTTCACCAGGCTTTCGAGCTGTGACAGGCTGGTCGCGCTGGCGATCGGCGCCGTCACGCCCTTCTTGCGCAACAGCCAGGCAAGCGAGATTTCCGCCGGCTTGGCGCCGGTCTCGGCAGACACCTTGTCGAGCGCGGCGAGAATGCGCAGGCCCCTTTCGTCGAGATATTGCGAAACACGGCCTTCGCGCGCCCGTCCCTGCGTGTCGGCCTTGCTGCGATATTTCCCGGTGAGAAAGCCAGCGGCGAGGCCAAAATAGGTGATGACGCCGATATTCTGACGGACGCAGAGATCGGCAAGCGGCCCTTCGAAGCTGGCGCGTTGGTAAAGATTATACTCCGGCTGCAGCACCTCGTATCGCGGCAGGCCGGCTTTCTCAGCTGCGTCGAAGGACGCCTGCAGCAGATCCGCATCATAGTTCGAGCAGCCGATGGCGCGGATCTTGCCCTGCTGTTTCAGCTTCGCAAAGGCGCCGAGTGTTTCCTCGTGCGGCGTGTCGGCATCCGGCCAATGGGAGAGATAGAGATCGATATAGTCGGTCTGCAGCCGGCGCAGCGACGCCTCGACTGCCGCAAGAATGTAGCTCTCCTTGAGCGTCTTTCCCTGGCCCATATCCGAGCCCACCTTGGTGACGATGACGGCCTTGTCGCGTGCGATCCGCGCCTGTTTCAGCCAGCGTCCGATGATCTCCTCGGAATCGCCGCCCTTGTTGCCGGGAACCCATGCGGAATAGACGTCCGCCGTATCGATCGTGTTGAGCCCGGCATCGAAAAAGGTGTCGAGAATGGCGAAGGATGTTTTCTCGTCGGCCGTCCAGCCGAAGACATTGCCGCCGATCACGATCGGCGCGACCGAAAGACCTGTCTTTCCAAGCCGGCGCATTTCCATAAGGCTCTCCAAGAATGGGTGAAATATCTAAGGGTCTATTGAATCGGAAACGGCAGAATGCCTCCGGCTAAGCTAGAGCTTTTCCGGCGCCGGGCAAACCCGGCTTCCGCAATTTCATGCCTCGCCATTGCGTCGCGGCGGAGGCCTGAATATGGTTCGCCGACATTGGTTTTGGGAGGCTCGCACATGCTGCGTTTCGGTATCATTTCAACGGCGAAGATCGGCCGGGACAATGTCGTTCCCGCCATCCAGGACGCCGAAAATTGCGTCGTCACGGCGATTGCCAGCCGCGATCTGACGCGGGCAAGGGAGATGGCCGACCGCTTCTCCGTGCCGCATGCCTTCGGCTCCTATGAGGAAATGCTGGCTTCCGACGTCATCGACGCCGTCTATATCCCGCTGCCGACCTCGCAGCACATCGAATGGTCGATCAAAGCAGCCGATGCCGGCAAGCATGTGGTCTGCGAAAAGCCGCTGGCCCTGAAGGCCGGCGATATCGACGCGGTGATCGCCGCGCGCGACCGCAATAAGGTGGTGGTCACGGAAGCCTATATGATCACCTATTCGCCGGTCTGGCAGAAGGTGCGCTCGCTGATCGATGAGGGCGCGATCGGCTCGCTCCGGCATGTGCAGGGCGCCTTCACCTATTTCAATCGCGATGCCTCCAACATGCGCAACATTCCCGAGCTCGGCGGTGGCGGCCTTCCCGATATCGGCGTCTACCCCGTCATGAGCACGCGCTTTTCCACCGGCAAGGAGCCGCTTCGGATCCAGGCGAATACCGAGCGCGATCCGGATTTCGGCACCGATATCTATTCGAGCGTCAAGGCCGACTTCGATGATTTCGAGCTGAGCTTCTATGTCTCGACGCAGATGGCCAACCGCCAGATCATGGTTTTTCACGGTACCAACGGTTACATCGAGGTCAAGTCGCCGTTCAACGCCAATCGTTGGGGGCCTGAAGAGATCGAACTGGCTGATCGCAGCCACAATGAATCGCGCATCTTCCGCTTCCAGGACAGCCGCCAGTACAGGCGCGAGGTCGAGGCTTTCGCTCGGGCCGTAGAGAACGGCAAGGAAGAGGTCGTTACGCTGGAAAATTCGAAGCTGAACCAGAAGGTCATCGATGCGATCTATCGCGCCAGCGAGAAGGATGGCTGGGAGGCGGTCTGATAATCACGCGCGGAAGACGAAGCGCGAATAGCCGAAGAAGCTGAAGACCATTGCGGCGATACTGGCGACCACCATCGCCGCAAGCGGCTGAAGCCCCGGCAGCGAAAGCAGGAGTGCCGAATAAAGCCCGTAATTGACGAGCGCCGCCGTGACTCCGACCGAGCCGTAGCGGAAGCCTTCCACGGCGAGCGAGCGGCCCGAGCGATCGAATGTGAAGTTCCGGTTGAAGACCCAGGTTGACGCCATTGCGAAGGCGATCGCGATGAGCCGCGCCACGAAGGGGCCGAGCGGCGTCAGATCGAGTAGCGCCGACAGCACACCGGCGTCGACGAGAAAGCCGATGCCGCCGGCAATCGCAAAACGGATGAGCTTCTTCACGCGGCATCCGCCTTGCCACGGCCCCGGCGCAACGCCGTCGCTGGCTCGCGATCAGGCAGTTTGGCCGCACTTGGGGTCTCCAGGTTCATATAATGGATGCGAAGCTGCTCGGCCCGGGCCCGGGCCACGGAATCCAGGATGACGCCGGCGGTAAAAAGCATGAAGGAGATCATCATCAGCGCCATCGACAGCACCCAGGTAGGCATGCGGCTGACGAGACCCGTGTCGAAGTATTCCGCCAGCACCGGCGTCATGAAGCCGAGGCTCGTCAGCATGAAGGCGGCGCTGATCGCGCTGAAGAAGGCGAAGGGCCGCGTTTCCTTCATCAGCATCGCGAACATCCAGAGGATTTTTCCGCCGTCGCGGAACGTCGAAAGCTTGGAGTGCGAACCTTCCGGCCGGCGGCCATAATCCAGTTCCAGCTCGCTGACCGGCAGTTTCAGCCGGGAGGCGTGCACGGACATTTCGGTTTCGATCTCGAAGCCGCCCGAAACCGCCGGGAAGCTCTTGACGAAGCGGCGCGAGAAAGCGCGGTAACCAGAAAAAATATCGGTGAAGTCGGGGCCGAAGATCGTCCGGTAGAGCAGGTTGAAAAGCCGGTTGCCAAGCGCATGGCCCTGACGGCCGGCATCGTCATGCACGCCCCGCCGGGTTCCCACAACCATGTCGGCCTGCTCGGTGAGAAGCGTCCGCATCAGTTCCTCGGCATCGTCGGGTGCATAGGTTCCGTCGCCGTCGGCGATGATGTAGATGTCGGCCTCGATGTCGGCGAACATGCGGCGCACAACATGTCCCTTGCCTTGCCGCCGCTCGCGCACGACATGCGCTCCGGCCAGCATCGCCTGCAGCGCGGTGCCGTCGGTGGAATTATTGTCGTAGACGTAGATCGCAGCTTCCGGCAGCGTCGCCCGGAAGCCCCGCACTACAGAGCCGATCGTCGCAGCTTCGTTGTAGCAGGGAAGTAGGACGGCAATGTCCGGGTGATCGGTACGCGTTCGGGCCATGACTCTACTCGTTACACTGAAAAGCCGTGACCAACCTAAATCACGCAGCGTTAATAAGACGCTATGACGCAGGCAAAATCGGCTGCGTCCGCAGACGGCTTTACACTTTCTTGATCGGCGCCCGCTAAGGTTCGGCGATCTGGAAACGAAGCGCTAACCACGATGAACGCCGTGCAGCCGATCGCTGATGCATCCGCCGTGACCGCCGCCCGCAGGCGCCGGGTCGGGGCGCTGCTGACGCGTCTCTGGCCGGCCGTCATTGCCTATAGTGTTATCCTCGCCGCCGTTATCCTTGTTACCAAATTCTCCAGCGCCACCGATTATGTCGGTCCCGACAATGACGACGGCATGCGTCTCGTCGAGGTTCGCGATTTTCTTGCCGGCCAGGGCTGGTTCGATCTGATGCAATATCGTCTCGGCCTTGCCGGCGGTACGCTGATGCACTGGTCGAGGCTTATCGACCTGCCGATCGCTTCGCTGATCCGGTTTTTCGACCTGTTTGCGCAGCGTGAAACCGCCGAGGCGCTGGCGCTCGCCGTCTGGCCCGTATCGCTTATCTTTCCTGCCATGCTCGCCATGGGCGTTGCCGGCCGGCGGATCGGCGGCGTCGCGGGCATGCACATCGCCCTCGGTCTCACCGCTCCGGCAATCTACACCGGAAACCGCTTCGCTCCAGGCGCCATCGATCATCACAATGCGCAGCTGGCGCTGGTCGCGACGATGGTGGCGATGCTCGTCGATCCCGAGCGTCGCGGTTGGAGCTACGCGGTCGCCGGCGTCGCGGCCGCTGTCGCCATCGCCATCGGCGCCGAGACCACCCCTTTCGTCGCCGGCGTCTGCCTCACGGTCGCCCTGCTCTGGGCATGGGAAGGCGAGAATTTCGCCGTCGCCGCCCGGGCCTTCGGGTTGTCACTGACGATTGCGATCAACATTCTTTTCTTCGCAACGGTGCCGCCCCGGCTCTATTCGATGGTCACCTGCGACAATCTCTCGCTCGGCTATTACAGTCTGGCGGCGATCGGCAGCGGCCTCCTGTTGTTTTCGGCCGTTTTTGCGAGCGGCTTGCGTCGACCCTTGCGCTTTGCCGCGCTCGCCTTTGTCGGCGCCGGCGTTTTCGGTGCGGCGATCGTCATCGCACCGCAATGCCTGAGCGATCCGTTGGGCAGTCTCGATCCGATGCTGGTCGAACTCTGGCTGCGGCATATTTCGGAAGCCCAGTCGCTCCTGGCGCTGGCGCGCACCGATCCCACCTCGGTCGGCGCCTTCTATGCGGCAGGCCTCTTCGGGATTGCCGTCTGCATCTTTCGCATCATTCAGCGCGACCGCGTGCAGATCCATCTGGTCCTGCTCTTCCTGCTCGCCACGAGCTGGGCGATCGCGCTGGTTCAGGTGCGCGGCGCTTCTTTCTCGAACCTGCTTTCGATCCTGCCGCTCGCCCTGCTGATCGTCGATATCAGGCGCATCTCCAACAGCGACAGCGAGAATGTCGCCGTTGCCTTCGTCTATGTGATGAGTGTTCTCGCGAGCGTTCCGGCGGTCTGGGCCGTCGGCGGCGGGCTTATCTCGCGGCAGATGGAGAACGATGCGCAGAAGAAGGCGGCGGAGCCGGAAAAAACGCTTTCCTGCACATCGAAAGAGGCGCTGGCACCGCTCACCGAACTCCCGTCCGGCCTGGTCTCCGCGCCGTCGGAAATGGGCGTGCCGATCCTCCGCTTCACGCAAAATCGGGTTCTCTCCGCCCCCTATCACCGCGATCAGGGCGGCATGCTGACCGAAATGCATATCGGCCTGGCAAAGCCACAGGAGGCGGAAGCCTTTCTGAAGGGAGCCGGTGTGGCGGCGCTTGCCTTCTGCCCGAAGGACCTGCAGACGCGCGAACTCGCCAAACTGAAGCCGGATGGGCTCTATGCCGAACTCGGCAAGGACAATATTCCGCCCTATCTGGAGCCACTTGCAAAGGTGCCGGATACGGGCGTCCAGTTCTTCCGCTACCGGCCGACGGCGAATTGACGCCGACAGCCTTGATGTTGCGCTGACGTCAGTGAGACGTGCGGACGGCCCGCAGACGGTCGCTGGCATAAAGCCCGAGCACGAAGAGGATAAGACCGCCATTGTAGCCGAGAATGGCATAAACAAGTGCCAGAAGTGACACCGGTCCGGGCGAGGTTATCGCCGCCAGGGTAAAGCTCATTCCGATCAGTGCGGCCACCAACGCGATGCCGGCGGCCGAGCGCATTAACCCGGCGCTGATGCCCAATGCTGCTGCTGTGAGAATAATCATTTCAGCACCTTCCCAGAGAGAACGAGGGGAAGCATAGGAAGCGCCAACTAACAAAGATTTACCGGCTCTCTCGGCTGAAAATCCTTTGTATTGCGGTGGTTAGCAATCCCTTTCGGGTAAAACGCGCTTTTTATCTATGCGTTCCCCGGCGAAACGAATTTTCCCGTTTTTCTTGTCATTCTTGCTGCTGCAACGATCGCATGCACGCAATGCCTGGAGCATGAAGCTTGATGGAACGGCGGCGACTCTGCCAGGCAAACGGTTCAGCAGTCGGGAAAACGGGTCTCTCCGGTGGTCGCGACCTTCCCGTTTCCCGCCAATGGAAATAGAAAGGAGGGATGAGCAACCTCTTCGACAGCGATTCGCCGACCAACCTTGCCGAATATTCGGTTTCGGAGCTTTCCGGCTCGATCAAGCGCACCATCGAAACCGCTTTCGACCAGGTTCGCGTGCGCGGTGAAATATCCGGTTATCGCGGTCCGCACTCCTCCGGCCACGCTTATTTCGCACTGAAGGACGATCGCGCCCGTATCGACGCCGTTATCTGGAAGGGCACTTTCTCGCGGCTGAAGTTCCGCCCCGAGGAAGGCATGGAGGTGATCGCCACCGGCAAGGTCACCACTTTTCCCGGCTCCTCGAAATATCAGATCGTCATCGAGACGCTGGAGCCGGCGGGCGCCGGCGCGCTGATGGCGCTGATCGAGGAACGCAAACGCAGGCTCGGCGCCGAGGGCTTGTTCGATGCCGCTCGCAAGAAGCGGCTGCCCTTCATGCCGCATGTGATCGGCGTCGTCACCTCGCCGACCGGCGCCGTCATCCGCGATATCCTTCACCGCATCTCCGACCGTTTTCCCGTGCATGTTCTCGTCTGGCCGGTGAAGGTCCAGGGGGAGGGATCCGGCGAGGAGGTGGCGAACGCCATCCGCGGCTTCAATGCGCTGGAGCCCGCCAGCGCCATCTCCCGCCCGGATGTGCTGATCGTCGCACGCGGCGGCGGCAGCCTGGAAGATCTCTGGAGTTTCAACGACGAGATCGTCGTGCGCGCTGCTGCCGAAAGCCGCATACCACTGATCTCGGCCGTCGGCCACGAGACCGACTGGACGCTGATCGACTATGCCGCCGATGTCCGCGCTCCGACGCCGACCGGGGCGGCGGAAATGGCCGTGCCCGTCAAAGCGGAGCTCGAGGCGCAGGCTGCGGCGCTTGCCGCCCGCCTGCAGGGCTGCATGAACCGGCAGATGGATCAGCGCCGCCAGTCCGTCCGTAGCCTGATGCGGGCATTTCCCTCGCTCGATCAGCTTCTCGCCTTACCGCGCCGCCGCTTCGACGAGGCGGCGGCCGGCCTCGGCCGCGGGCTGGAGCTCAACACCATCAACAAGCGCCGCGGCTTCGAGCGCGTCATCGCGCATCTGCGCCCGGACCTTCTTTCCGGCCGCATTTCCGAGCGCCGCCAGATGTTGAACGAGCGGATGGTGCGCGCCGAGCGCATGGTCGAGCGGCTGATCGACCGCTCGGCATCGCGCGTCGAGCGCGCCGAGGCGATCCTGGCTTCGCTGCCGGCACGGTTGAAAGCGCAAACCGACCGCTCCCGCGAGCGTCTCGGCAATCTTACCCGTCATGCCGATACGGCGATCCGTCACCAGCTGACGCGCGCCCGCGCCGAGCTCTCGGCGCAGGACCGCGTGCTGCAGTCGCTCTCCTACAAGAACGTGCTGAGGCGCGGCTACGCCGTCATTCGCGATGAGGACAACAGGCCGGTCTCGCAAGCGGCCGCACTCTCCGCCGGCATGGGCATCGCCATCGAATTTGCCGACGGCCGTATCGGTGCTATGACCACGGAAGGCGGCACCCCGCCTGGCGGCGCCAAGAAGCGCAGCACAAAACCGGCGGAGCCGACGAAGCAGGGAAGCCTGTTCTAACGATGCGGATCCTGCTGGTGCTTGCCCATCCGCTGCCGGAAAGTTTCGCCGCCTCGGTGACGCGCACGGCTCGCGAAGCCCTGGAAGCCTCCGGCCATGCCGTCGACCTCGTCGATCTCTACGATCAGAATTTCGATCCACGCCTCTCCGAAGCCGAGCGCCGTGCTTACTTCGATATGCCCTACGGCACCTCTGAGGTGGCCGATATGGTTGCCCGGCTGAAGGCGGCCGATGGTCTCGTCCTCGTCTTTCCGCAGTGGTGGTTCAATTTCCCAGCCATCCTGAAAGGCTTCTTCGACCGCGTCTTCGCGCCAGGTGTGGCCTTCACGCATGATGCCGCCGGCGGCCGGATCGTGCCGGAGCTCACCAATATCAGGCTGCTCTATGCGCTGACGACGACGGGCTCGCCCTGGTGGCTGGTGCATTTCTATATGGGCAATCCCGTCCGCCGCCTGCTGAAGCGCGGTATCGCCAGCTTCTGTTCGAAAAAGCTCGTCTTCCGCATGCTGAGCCTGCATGACATGGACCGGGCCACGGAAGCCAGGCGCAAGGCGCATCTGGAGCGTGTCCGAAAGGCGCTCGCCGCCATTTGACTATTCGAAATCCGCGAGGAATTTCTTCAGCAGCCGGTCAAACTCGGCCCTGTCCCCGGCCGTCAGGTTGCGCGTTAGCCGCTGCTGATTGGCGACATGGGCGCCGACCGCCTCTTCGACGGTCGCAAGCCCCTTTTCGGTCAGCGCGATCAGCACGCTGCGCCGATCCTGCGGATTGACGATGCGCTCGACCAGGCCCGCCTTCTCCAACTGGTCGATCCGGTTCGTCATTGTGCCGGAGCTGACCATTGTCATTTCCAGGAGCTCGCCCGGCGAAAGCCGATGAGGTGCGCCGGAGCGGCGAAGTGTGGCCAGCACGTCGAAAGCAGAGGTGGAAAGCCCGTGCTGCATGAGCACGGCCTCGACTTCGCGGCCGAGATGGGTGCCGAGGCGCTTCAGGCGCCCGAGAATGCCCATCGGTTCGACGTCGAGGTCCGGCCGCTCGCGCCGCCATTGCGCCAGGATCCTGTCGACGTGATCTTGCTTCTCTTCGCTCATGCAACATCGATAGCAGTAGATATCTTGACGTCAAGATAAACTGCGCTATTCTGAATTTATCTTGATGTAGAGATTCTTGATATGAAGACAAATTCGCGATATCTCGCCGATGTGCTGATCACAGCCGTCGCTCCGGCCATCTGGGGCAGCACCTATTTCGTCACGACATCCTTCCTGCCGCAGGGCTATCCACTGACCGTTGCGATGCTGCGCGCCCTGCCGGCGGGCCTGCTTCTGCTGCTCATCGTCCGCAAGCTGCCGAGGGGTGTCTGGTGGGGTCGCGCCTTCATTCTCGGCGCGCTGAATTTTTCGTTCTTCTGGGCGATGCTTTTCGTTTCGGCCTATCGACTGCCGGGTGGCGTGGCGGCAACGGTCGGCGCCGTGCAGCCGCTGATCGTAATTGCCTTGTCTCGTCTTTTCCTCGGCAAGCCGATCCGCTATCTCGCCGTCGTCGCCGGCCTGATCGGTATGTCGGGGGTAGCGCTGTTGGTGCTGACGCCGAATGCGGCGCTCGATCCTGTTGGCGTCGCTGCCGGTCTCGCCGGCGCAGTCTCCATGGCCTTCGGCACGGTGCTGAGTCGCCATTGGGAGCCGCCGGTTTCCAGCCTGACTTTCACTTCTTGGCAGTTGACCGCGGGCGGCATCCTGCTCGTGCCCGTCGCCTTCGTGCTGGAGCCGGGGCTTCCCATGCCGACGGCGGCCAATATTCTGGGCATCGCCCATCTTGGCCTCATCGGCGCGGCCTTCACTTATCTGCTGTGGTTTCGCGGCCTGTCGCGCATCGAGCCCTCGGCCGCAGCATCGCTCGGCTTTCTCAGCCCCGTCGTCGCGACCCTGCTCGGCTGGCTGGCGCTCGGCCAGAGCCTGACGCCGGCGCAGATCGCCGGCTTTGCTATGGTGCTCGCCAGCGTCTGGCTCAGTCAGCGCACGATGATGCCGCTCAGGCCCATTCGCCCTGCCGCATCACCGGAACCCGCGAGCCGTCCGGTGTGATGCCGTCGATGTCGACCTTGTCGGAGCCGATCATCCAGTCGATGTGGATCAGGCTGGAATTGCCGCCCTGCGCCTCGATCTGCTCTTGGCTCAGGGTTGCGCCGTTGAGGAAGCACTTGGAGTAGCACTGGCCGAGCGCGATGTGGCACGAGGCGTTTTCGTCAAACAGCGTGTTGTAGAACAGGATGCCGCTCGCCGAGATCGGCGAGGAATGCGGCACGAGCGCCACTTCGCCGAGCCGGCGCGCACCCTCGTCGGTATCGAGCACCTTGTTCAAGACTTCTTCGCCGCGTGTCGCCTTGGCTTCGACGATCCGCCCACCTTCGAAGCGCACCTGGATATTGTCGATCAGCGTGCCCTGGTGCGACAGCGGTTTGGTGCTCGAGACATGACCTTCGACCCGTAATGCATGCGGCGTGGTGAACACTTCTTCGGTCGGAATATTTGGATTGCAGGTAATGCCGTTCTTGGCTGTGGAGGCGCCGCCGTGCCATTCATGCCCGTCGGCAAGGCCGACCGTCAGATCGGTCCCCGGACCCTTGAAATGCAGCGAAGCAAAACGCTCGCCGTTCAGCCAGGCCGAGCGCTTGGCGAGATTGGCATTGTGCTCCGCCCAGGCGGCGACAGGGTCGCTGACATCGACACGCGAGGCGGCAAAGATCGCCTTGGCGAGCTTGGCGATCGCGATCGGCTCCGGGTCGTCGGGGAAGACCACCTTGGCCCACGAAGGGTTGGGGTAGGAGACGATGTTCCAGTTGATGTCGAAATTCGAGATCTTTTCCAGCGCCGGCTTATAGGCGGTTGAGGTGGCGCGATTGGCGCGCCCGACCTTGCCGGCATCCTGTTCGGAAAGCAGCATCGGATTGTCGCCGGCGACCGCCAGACGGGCCGCCCCGTTGGCATAGGCCTTGGCCATGCCCTCGTAGAGCCAGTCGGAGGCGCGGTCGAAGCTCTCGTCGCTGCCATACTGGAAGCGCGCCAGCGTCGTTTCCTCGTCGGAGTAGAAGGCGCTCACCAGCCCGGCGCCGGCCTGATAAGCGTGTTTGGTGATGAGGCGCACAAGCGGCAGCGCCACAACAGGCGCGGTGATCACCAGGTCCTGGCCCTTCTGCAGCTGCAAACCGACCTTGACGGCGACTTCCGCGAGCTTCTCCAGCTTGACGGGATCAACGGTGTTCTGGCTCTGGGGCATGAAAGTCATGGTTCAACCTGCCTTCTGTCATCGACGCTAAGAGGCTGAAAGACTTAGACCGGTTTGCGGCGAAAATGAAGCGCAGAGCTGCCGATTTGAAAGCGGCCGGGCACCATGCCCGACCGCCTTCGCGCAAGCGTCAAGCGGCGGCAGGCAGCCTGAGCAGGATCGATTCGTGCTTGTCGAGGAACTCCATCAGCCGCTGCGGATAATCTTCGCCGACGGCGTCTTTCACGCTTCGCCGTTCGCCGAGCGCGATTCGCCAGCGCGTCACCCGCTCGAGCCCCGCGAAGATGCCGCTATCTCCGAGCCTCTCGAAAACATCGAAATACCGAAAGATCGGCGCGAAGACGGCATCGACGAGGCTGAAGCTGCTACCGGAAAAATAAGGTCCATCCGCGAGCACTCCTTCGAGCGTCGCGAACTTGGCGATCAGCGCCTTGCGCTTGGCCTCCAGCTGTTCCACCTCCGTGGCCGTTTCATAGCCCCAGAGATCGGAAAGCACGGACGAGCCGAATTCCATCCAACCGCGATGGCGGGCGCGGGCAAGCGGATCGGCCGGATGCAGGGCAGATCCCGCCTGCGTCTCCTCCAGATATTCGCAGATAACGCTGCTTTCGAAGAGGATGGCCTCGCCGCCATCGTCTTCCTCGATCCTGAGCAGCGGCACCTTGCCGAGCGGCGAGATCTCAAGGAACCAGTCCGGCTTGTTGGCAAGGTCGATGTTGATGCGCTCGAAGGGAACACCCTTTTCGCGAAGTGCGATCGCGGCGCGTTGCACATAGGGGCAGAGATGATGGCTGATGAGGGTGAGCCTGCTCATGAACGTCTCCTTGCTGTTTTAATAGATGCATTTGCATATAATAGCGCTTGCGGGCTTGTGCAAGATAAATGTATTTGCATCTATGATGGAAAAGACACCGAAGCCGACTGAGGCCGCCACCTCTGCCTGGACCAGCATCATGCGGACCCGCGAACGGCTGCTGGCCGCGATCGAAGCCGATCTGAAAGCGGCCGGCATGCCGCCGCTTGCCTGGTATGACGTGCTCTGGGAACTGGCGCGCTCGAAAGACGGCAAGCTGCGGCCCTACGAGATCGAGGAGCGGACCTTGCTGGCGCAGTATAATCTTTCCCGGCTGATTAATCGGTTGGAAAGAGAGGGCCTGGTCCGGCGCGAGGTCTTCGCCGAGGACGGCCGCGGGCGCTGGGTTCTGCTTACCGATGCCGGCCGAATGCTTCGCACGCGGATGTGGACCGTCTATGCCGCAGCGATCGAGATCCATGTCGGCAGCAAGCTTGCGGAAGACGAGGCGAAGGCAATTTCCGGACTGCTCGCTCGTTTCCTCTGATCAGGCAATCAATGACGCGCCGACCGCTTTCAATGCCTTCAGGGCATCCTTTGGATCAAGCCGCACCTGCAGCCCGCGCTGTCCGCCATTGATATAGACGAGCGCTTCGGCGAGAGCGGTCTCCTCGATCGCCGTCGGCACGGCCTTCCTCTGGCCGAAGGGGCTGATGCCGCCGACATGGTAGCCGGTCAGCCGCTCGGCATCGGCCGGCTTCATCATTCTGGCCGATTTGCCGCTAAAGGCGCTGGCCAGTTTCTTCATGCTGACTTCGCGATCCGACGGAACGACGACGCAGACAGGTCTGCCGTCCACCTCGGCCATCAGCGTCTTCAGCACCCGCTGCGGCGCCTCACCCAGGGCTTCCGCCGCCTGCAGCCCGACGCGCTCTGCGCCTGGGTCATAATCATAGGTGTGGATGGTGAAGGCGACGCCTGACTGGGAAAGAACCTGTGTCGCGCGGGTGGTCTTGGACATTGCTCAGCGCCCGAACATATCCGCGTAATTCTCCGGCTTGAACCCGATCAAAAGCTTGCCTTCCGTCTCCAGCACCGGCCGCTTGATCATCGACGGCTGGTCGAGCATCAGTGCGATCGCCTTTTCCCGGTTCAGGTTCTCACGCTCGGCATCGGGCAGTTTGCGAAAGGTGGTGCCGGCGCGGTTGAGCACCGTGTCGAGGCCGGCCTTGTCGATCCAGTCTTCGAGATGGGCGCGGTCGATGCCGAGCGCCTTGTAGTCGTGAAACTCATAGGCGACGCCGTGTTCTTCCAGCCAGCTGCAGGCTTTCTTCATCGTGTCGCAATTCTTGATCCCATAGATGGTGACGGCCATACCAGTCTCCCTTTGATGGCAGCGGGATAGCATGCGCAAGCGCCAGCGCAAACGCCGCCCGGCATTTATCCCCGGCGGCGCCTGCTCAACTCTCCAGCGTGCCGGCCTTGCGTGCGGCCTTGCTCGGCCGTGCGCAGACGATCTTCATCAGGTCGCCGCGCCGGCGCACCAGCCGATCCGAGGTTCGGGTCAGGATCAGCCCATCCTGCGGCGCGTGCAAATCGATGCTGCCGTCAGGTTGACCCGGCCGAGTGACGATCGTCGCCAGAAGCTCGCCCTCTGCAACCCTGTCGCCGATCGTGCGATGGAAGAGCACGGCGCCGCCTTGGGGAGCGCGAATGATCTCGACATTGTCGAGCGGCACGGCGGGACCGGCAAACACGGCCTGCGCCATTCTTTCGTCGCTGACGATCGACCGTGCGGCGAGGAAACGCCAGAGCCCATCCGCATCCCGCTTCGCCAGCGCCGGATCGACGTCGCGCTTGCCGCGCAGCTCGACCGTGACCGAAAGCTTGCCCGGGAGCCGGGGTTGTCGTTCGCCCGGAACCGCATATTTCCACGCAAAACCGACGGCTTCCTCGAAGGCCGAGCTTTCGCCATCCGAAAGCAGCACCGCCTCCATGTCGAGCGCGGCGGCAAGATCGGCTGCCTCCGGCCAGAAGGCCTCATCGATATAGGCATATTGCAGCGATTCGTCGTCGCAGTGCAGATCGAGGACGAGATCAGCGCCGAGCGCCATGTCCAGGAGCTGCCTTTTCAGTTGATCGGCAGCCGGATAATCATTGAGATCTTCCGTCAGCATTGCCCGATCGGTGGCGCTGATCAGCGGAAAATCGCGGTTGAAATTGGTGCGGGAACCGAGATCGAAACGGCCCTGCAATTCGCCGAAATGCGATTGCGCCGTGCCGATCGGGTTGGCCTGCGGCACGATGGTGATGTCGCCGGCGACCGCGCCTTCGCTTTCCGCTCGCCACAGACGTTCGCAAAGGAAATGCAGAAGCGCCGTTCCCGGCAGCTCGCCGGCGTGAAGCGCCGCCTGGATATAGGCCTTCGGAGCCTTCGGATCACGGCCCACAAAACGCAGCACCGGCAGCCGCCACTCCGTTCCCGGCGTATCGCCCGGGATAATGATCTCCGAAACGTCCATGTTTTTGTCTCGCTTGCAATCGAACAGCTTTTCCGAGTTTTATGCGCGGAAATCCGGCTCGCGCAAGCCACGGTCGATGGACATCGTTGCGATCAGCCAAGCAGCGGCCAAAGATCGATGATCCGGTGTTCGGTTTTTCCGAGAACGCTGTGAATGAGCAGGAACTCCTGTGCTGCCCATGAACCGGCCTGTCGAGATTTGCAGGCGGCACCCCCTGCGGTCGTAAAGCAGTGTCATATGCGGCGTGAAATCCGGTTTGATATTGTGCGGCAATCCGGCATTGTGCATGCCGACCCCGAGTTGAACATGCAGTCGGCTGAGCTCTTTCCGCCCGCCTTCGCCGCAAAGGAGCAGAGGTCGCGCCTTGCCTTCCCGTCTGAAGCTCATGATCCTGTCGAAGGTGATCGCGATCGGCGCACCCTCGACCGTGGCGCCGGCCTGGCGCGCCGCCAAGATCCTCCGGCAAAATGGAAGATCAAGAACGAAAAAGGAACATACGCGCAAGAAACGGGTTGAAACAGCGGTCGCTCCGTACGATTTTGGTGTTAATCGAAAACGCGGAGGCTGTGTCATGGCCGAGACGATACATCACTATCTCATCTTCGAAACCACCGGCGGCTTCTGCGGCATCGCCTGGAGCGAGGCCGGCATCGCCCGCTTCCAATTGCCGACGAAAACCGCGGAAGCGACCGAACGGCTGCTGCTGCGCCGCCTGCCAGATGCCCAACCCGGCAGCCCGATGCCTGAGGTGCTGGACACGGTCGCGGCCGTAAAGCGCTATTTCCAAGGCGAGGAAACCGATTTCTCCGGCGTCCAACTCGATCTTGCCGGCCAGAATGACTTCTTTAGAGATATTTATGCGGCAGCACGGCGTGTCGGCTGGGGCCGCACGACCACCTATGGTGCGCTGGCGAAGGAGCTTGGCGTTGGGCCGGAAGCGGCCCGCGATGTCGGGCAAGCGATGGCGAAAAACCCGGTCGCGCTGATCATTCCCTGCCACAGGGTGCTAGCCGCCGGCGGCAAGATCGGCGGCTTCTCCGCGCCCGGCGGTTCGTCCTCGAAGGCCCGCATGCTGGAGCTCGAAGGGGTCAGCCTCGCCCCGCCGCCGCCGGTCCAGCAATCGCTGGGTTTTTAGGGGAAATGCCGGCTGCTCAATGCGGGCTGGCCGTCGGCCGGACGATGATCTCGCTGACATCGACGTCATCGGGCTGGCTGATGGCGTAGAGGATCGCATTGGCGACGGCTTCCGGGCTGATGGTGATGGCCCTGAAAGCCTTCATCGCATCCCGCGCGGTCGGATCGGTGATCGTCTCGGCCAGTTCCGAGGTCGTCGTGCCGGGAGAAATGACGGTGACGCGGATGCGATTTGTCTCCTGTCGCAGTCCGTCCGAGATTGCCCGCACCGCGTATTTCGTCGCGCAATAGACGGCGGCCGTCGGCGAGACGCTGTGGCCGCCGATCGAGGACAGGTTGATGATCTGCCCCGATCCCTGTGCCTTCATGATCGGAAGAGCGGCCGCGATGCCGTAGAGAACGCCCTTGATGTTGACGTCGACCATCCGGTCCCATTCCTCGACCTTGAGGGCGTCGAGCGGCGAAAGCGGCATGACACCGGCATTGTTGACGATGACATCAAGCCGGCCGAACTCGGATCTGGCAAAGCCGGCAAAGGCTTCTACCTGGGCACGGTCGGTGACGTCGAGTTTTCGCAGACGCACCGTTCCCCCTCCGGCTTCGATTTCGCCGGCGAGCGCCTCCAGACGCTCGCTGCGGCGCGCGCCGATCACGATCTGTGCTCCGGCGGCGGCCAGCACTTTTGCCGTGGCCTCTCCGATGCCGCTGCTGGCTCCGGTGATGGCAATGACTTTTCCTTCGATATCAGACATTTCAAGCTCCTGAGCAGGTTGAGAGTTTCTTGATGGTCAACTTGGAAAATCTGCGCTGAGCGTGGTGTCCGCCCAGGCATCGAAATTGGCGCGAAGCGTATTGAGCCGTTCACGGGCGATCTTCAGGGAAGCTGCCCCGAGCAGCAGGCGCAGCGGCGGTTCGCCCGCCTCGAAGGCCGATATGATGGCGCTTGCCGCGCGCGCGGGATCGCCCGGCTGCTTGCCGGAGATTGAGCGGGTGGCCTGGCGCCGCTTGCCGGCGGTCTCGGCATAGTCTTCGATAATTGTGCCGGATTCGACCATCGAGCGGCCGGCCCAATCCGTGCGGAAGCCGCCGGGCTCCAGGATCGTCACGCGGATGCCAAGCGGCCCGACCTCATTGGCCAGCGATTCCGACAGGGCTTCGACCGCAAACTTGGTGGCGTGGTAGTAGCCGGTCGCGGCAAAGGCGACGAGCCCCCCAAGCGAGGACACGTTGAAGATATGCCCCTGCCGGCGTAAGCGCATGCCGGGCAGAACCTCTTTGATAACGGCGATCAAGCCGAAGACATTGGTCTCGAACTGAGCGCGGATCTCGGCATCCTCGCCCTCCTCGATTGCCGAGAGATATCCGTAGCCGGCGTTGTTGACGAGGACATCGATGGCGCCGAAATGCGCCTCGGCGTCGCGGACCGCAGCAGCGACGGAGCGGCCATCCGTCACGTCGAGGGCGAGGGCCAGCGCCCGCTCCCCATGCGCTGCCGTGAGATCGCCGAGCGTATCGGGCCTGCGCGCCGTAATGGCAGCGCGCCAACCGCGTGCCAGGACCGCTTCGGCGAGTGCCCGGCCGAGGCCGGACGATGCACCGGTGATGAACCAGATGGGTGTGGTGGAAGACATGGTCGTCATCCTTTCCGGCCGTCCTATGCGGCCTTTTCGGTGTGCGGGCGGCTCATTTGCGGCGAAGCACCATGCCGCCGTGATGGAGCGTATTGTCGTCGACGAAATCGCCGTCGGCGATGAAGCCCGTATCGTCCCGGTATTCGATATGCGTTCCGGTGACTTCGTATCGCCCGCGATAGGCGTGCTCGCGGTTTCCGCGGGCCTCGTCGTAACGATTGTCAGGCAGGAGTTCATGCCGCACGCGGCCGTCTTCGGTGACCCACATGCCGACATAGGGATGTTGCTGCATGGTGTTCTCGCTTGGTTGTTGGAACTTGGATTTTCGCTCGGTCGAGGCGTCGGCGGACCACGCGGGGAGCGCCGCGCCGGTCAGAATGACCGGGTGAAGAAATGCAGAACTGGGCTGCTGGAAATCTTTCGCATCGCTCTTCCTTCGAAGCAGGGGCACTTAGGGCTGGGCCATGGCTTGACCTCGACAGTAAGATAATTTTCCCGAGCTGCGCGATTAAGTTGCCAATGCCGGACAACTTGGTTAGTACTGCTAACCAATGGCCGATGATCTCGAGGGCATTTCAGTCTTTCTCGCCGTGGCGGAGGCGCGGAATTTCCGGCTTGCCGGCGAGCGTCTGGGCGTTACCCGCTCCGCCGTCAGCCAGGCCTTGCAGCGTCTCGAGGACCGGCTTGGTGCGCCCTTGGTTCAGCGCACGACGCGCAGCGTCAGCCTGACCGAGGCCGGCGAAGTCTTCCTCGAGGCGGTTCGTCCCTCGATGCGCCAGGTCAGGGATGCGATGCAGACGGTGCGCGACATGCAGGCGCGCCCGAGCGGTCTGCTGCGAATCACCGTTTCCTCCATCGCCGAGCGCTTCCTGTCCGGCACATTGCTGACCGGATTCCTGCAGGCCTGCCCGGGCATCAAGCTCGATATCACCATCACCGATGACGAATTCGACATCGTCGAAGCCGGCTTCGATGCTGGTGTGAGACTGGGCGAGGTGATCGAGCAGGACATGATCGCGGTACCGGTGTCCGCCCCTCAGAGGCAATGCTCAGCCGCATCCCCCGGCTATCTTCAACGTCACGCTCCTCCTCGGCACCCTCGCGACCTGCAGAACCACGCCTGCATCGGGTGGCGGCCACGCCCGGACACCGCACCCTATCGCTGGGAGTTCAGGGAGAACGGCCGCGATTTCGACGTCGCCGTCGACCCCATGATCACGACCAATGATATGGGCATGATGATCCGCATGGCCTGCGCCGGGGCCGGGATCACTTTCGGCATGGTGGAAACCTTCGAACCTTATGTCGATCGCGGCGAGCTGGTGCCGCTGCTGGAGGAATTCTGCCCATCGTTTCCGGGCTTTTATCTCTACTATCCCAAGCGCCAGAGGCAGCCACTGAAGCTGCGTGCGCTGGTCGACTATGTGCGCCGGTCAGCCGGTCGTTAAGCCCCTGGCCCAAGTCCTGGCTCCTGGCCCAAGGTTGCTGACGGCACGTGGCTTTGATATTCCCGAGCCTCCAGGTCCATGGCGAGCGGGCGGCGTCACCGATCCCGCGATCGCCGTTCTGGCTATCCCGCTGGCGGAGAATCTATGCGCGACGACGTCTTTCCTATCCCGACCAGGGCGTTGATCCGCCAGGGTGGGCGAGCCTGCTTCTACCGCCTCGTCAACACCACTCCCCTGTTGATCCAGGTCCAATCGGGAACGAAGATCGTCATGTCGGACGACAAGCCTTTACGACTAGAGGCCGGCGACTACGGCCTGCTGCCCGACTACAGGCCGTTGACGATGGAGAATATTCCCAAGGCGCCGCAGAAATATCAGACCCTGGCCCTTCCAATTCCGCGACAGCTTTTCGAGGACGCATATGATAGGATGGGATCGGTCGCCGTGCCATCGAGACCTCTTCCCGCCAGCACCTCAGGCCTGCCGGAGGAAGCTGCGGCATTGTTCGAGTATTGCTGCCAGCCGGGCAATCTGGCGCGCCTTCCCGGCGCTATCGCCAAGGCTCGCCTGATGGAACTCGTCACCTGGTTCGCGCTCCGCGGGGCGGTGCTCGGCCGATGCGAAAGCTCCCGGCTTGAGGACCGGTTGAGGCAGATGATCGAAGCTGATCCCGCCGCCGCCTGGACATTGGCCCAAGCTGCGCGCTTGTTCAACATGAGCGAGGCGACGCTGAGGCGCAGGCTCTCCGGAGAGAATACCGCCTTCAGCGAGATATTGACCGATACCCGAATGAATCGCGCTCTTGCACTCATTCAGACCACGACATTGCCGATGGCCCAGGTTGCGCTGGAGGTCGGATATGACTCACCTTCGCAATTTTCAGCACGTTTCAAGGAGCGGTTCGGCGTCAGCCCGCGCCATGTACGCAGCGGCACCGAGCAGTTTGAGCGGATCGGGGCAGAAATTGAGCAGAGCGGGGCAGATGCACTTGCGCGGTGACGGTAGTTTCCCGGCATCGTCAACCACAGGAGAACAGCAATGCGTTTGATCACAGCAGCACTTATGGCCGCCTCCGTCTTCGGCGCCACGGCCGCTCACGCCGAAATGAAACTCACCTCGAAGGACCTGGCCGCCGGCAAGGCCATGGCCGACGCGCAGGTCTTCAACGGCTTCGGCTGCTCGGGCAGGAACATCTCGCCGGAACTGGCCTGGTCGGGCGCGCCAGAGGGAACCAAGAGCTTCGCCGTCATGGCGTATGATCCGGATGCGCCCACAGGTTCCGGCTGGTGGCATTGGTCGGTGTTCAACATTCCGGCAGACGCCTCGAAGATTGCCACCGGCGCCAGCGGTGACAAAAAGCTTCCGGCAGGGGCCGTGGAAGGCCGCACGGATTTCGGTACATCAGGCTATGGCGGCGCATGCCCGCCGGCCGGCGATAAGCCGCACCGCTACCAGTTCACTGTCTATGCGCTCAAGGTGGACAAGCTTCCGCTTCCCGAGACGGCGCCGGGCGCCATGGTCGGCTTCTATGTCAGGGCAAACACGCTCGACAAGGCCTCGATCGAAGTCACCTATGGCCGCTGAGGCAGTCGTCACAGCTATTGTCCCCATAGAGCATGGCCGGCCGAGGAACCTTGGCCGGCCATGCCCGCTCTCATGCAGGCAAACTAATCCGTCACGGCTTCCCAGCAAATCAACGGACCGTCTTCGGCATCGATGCGCTCGCCGGTGCGGATGAACCCGTTGCGCTCGAGAACACGTTGCGACGCGATGTTCCCGATCCCTGTCTCGGCAGAGAGCAGAGCCACTCGAGGATCGCTCCGTCCCCATGCCAGCAACTGCCCTATGGCCCGGGTCGTGCATCCACGGCCCTGGCGGGAAGGCGCAATGCCATAGCCGATGTGGATGTTTCCATCTCGTGGCGTTCTGACGATGGAGCAGAGACCGACGATCTCATCCTCCTCCACGATCATCCAGGCCGACGGCGAGAATGCCGCGCCGATGTCGGCCGCAAGGCGGCGCAGCATCTCCAATACCTCAGGAGGCGCAATCGCGCTGTCGGGGACAAGGCGCAGGTTAAGAGGCGCGCTGCCCTTCAGCAGCGCGTCAAAATCAATAGGCGTTAGCTCGATGATCATATTCTTCTCGACATTAGACATGCACCCGCATGGGCGCGCTAAGGCCGGGCAATAATGGGGATCAGCTCTCGGCCGCGATGCCGAGCGCCTCTATCCCTACCGCCGCAGCCGGTGAGTTCTGAATTGTTGCGACGGCAAACAAAGGCCTTCTCCTGCAAATGAAAGTGCGAATAACAGGCGCGACCACCCTAGCACGTTATTGTCAGCGATTCTTCCAGTTCGGGAAATTAAGCTGGAACGTAGACCAACCGGATCACATCCTCGTCAATTTTGTCATTGGCGATAAGGCGCAGCCGCGGTCGGGGTCCGGCAAAATAGGGCGTGCCGTGACCGAGCACAACGGGATGCAGATAGATAATATACTCGTCGATCAGGCCGAGGTCGGTGAGGCTTCGCGCCAGGTCCGGTCCGGCCACTTCGATCTCTCCGTCGCCTTCGGCTTTCAGCTTGCGGATCGCACTCCCAAGATCGCCCTCGACCAGCCTGGCGTTGGAACCGACCGATTTCAACGAACGCGAGACGACCCATTTCGGCTGGTTTCGCCAGGCGGCCGCGAAGTCGCGTTCGTCTGCGTTCCATTCAGAATGATCGTCATCCCAGTAACGCATGATCTCATACATTTGCCGACCGTACACGCTGCCCGCTTGCCTCCGCGTCGACTCGACGAAGTGACGGAAGAGCGTCGGGCTAGGGCCGAACGCCATGTGATCGACATAGCCGTCCAGGGACTGGTTCATTCCGAACACGAGCTTGGCCATGCTCACTTCCTTTCCTTCAACGGTTCATCGCCGGGAGTCGGATGGCGTTGCGTGATCGCTCAAAGCCTAGATGGACTGATAGTAACTTGCAATCGGTTTTTCACAGACCAGTGTAGGCAACTCGCAAAAGAGCGCCATTGGGAACTACCAATCGCGCCTCAGTACGAAAAGGAGTGCGCAGGCAACCCTCTGCGAAAGGATTCGCAGTGACCACTATTGGCGTCACGGAAGCGATCTGCAATTGTGACGCGGTCATTCTACTCGTTCGGGGATCCAAGCATCGCATATGTATCAGTACTCCTCGACCGCATTGCAGAACAGCCGACATGGTTGGACGACTACGGCGTTCCCCGCTTTGGAGATTTCTCGCCGGAAGACATAGGGAATATTTACGCCTCCGAAGCGGCGCTCGCCGAGGTTTCATGCCAAGGGTGCGGACGCATGTTCAAGGTCGCGCTAACTGAAGTCTTCGCTAGCAAAAGTTTGGGCTTGAATGATGAGATCCGCCTCAGTCGGGTGGATTACGGGGATCCGCCAAACGTTCATTGCTGCGGTGCTGGGCCTGCCATGAGCAGCGTTATGCACCGGATTCTAGAGTATTGGTCTCGGGACTATGAGGCCAGCATGAACTGGCAGCGGGATACAACTTTTGAGGGGCCGATCGCAGAGGAGCCGGTTGATCCACCAGACACGATAGCAGAGGTGCTTGCCGCGGTCGGATCAGGCGTACAGTCAATCCGCATCATGTGCACGAGCCGCAGGAATCGCTGCGACCTCGCTGGCCGGATTACGACGGAGATGGTAAGAACCGGACGCGTGCTTGTTACCTATCACGAAAGCTACGTGAGCATCGCTCACCAGATGATCGAAGGCCTCGTGCCGAGCGCGGATGTCGGCCATTGGAAAGAAGAGCGCAAGGTAACCCTGGTTGAATTCTCGCGTCTCAAGGACATTCCCCTGTCTACGATCAGCTGTCATCATTCTGGCGGGACCGGGTCCGATGGACGACGCTATGCAAAAGATTTGTAAGCGACTCTCGGCAGAGGCTGGCGACAAAGTTCAGATCGAGTTCGTGCTGGCGCATTCGTGCGCTATGACTGCCAGCGCCGATCTCGTCATCGACGCCAGCCGCAATGTGACGTCGAGCCGAGCTCCTCCCCTGTAGTTTCATGAGGCCTCGCTTTCACCATCCCGGAGGCGGCGAAAGCATTTGCTGGTCGGGATGGCGTTCCCGGGCACCCTACAACCTTCACTCCCACTCGATGGTGCCGGGCGGCTTTGACGTGACATCATAGACCACACGGTTGATGCCGCGCACCTCATTGATGATGCGGGTGGCGGCGCGGCCGAGGAATTCCATGTCGTAGTGGTAGAAATCGGCGGTCATGCCGTCGACGGAGGTGACGGCGCGCAGCGCGCAGACGAATTCATAGGTGCGCCCGTCGCCCATGACGCCGACGGTCTGGACCGGGAGCAGCACGGCGAAGGCCTGCCAGATGGCGTCGTAGAGGCCGGCCTTGCGGATTTCGTCGAGATAGATCGCATCGGCCTCGCGCAGGATCTCGAGCTTCTCGCGGGTGATGCCGCCGGGGCAACGGATGGCAAGGCCGGGGCCGGGGAAGGGATGACGGCCAATGAAGCTGTCGGGCAGGCCGAGTTCACGGCCGAGCGCGCGCACCTCGTCCTTGAAGAGTTCGCGCAGCGGCTCGACGAGCTGCATCTTCATGCGTTCCGGCAGGCCGCCGACATTATGGTGCGACTTGATCGTCACCGACGGGCCGCCGGTGAAGGAAACGCTCTCGATCACGTCAGGATAGAGCGTGCCCTGGCCGAGGAAATCGGCGCCGCCGAGTTTCTTTGCCTCTTCCTCGAAGGTCTCGATGAAGAGCCGGCCGATGATCTTGCGCTTGGTTTCCGGGTCGCTGACGCCTTCGAGCTCGCCGATGAAGCGGTCCGAGGCATCGACGTGCAGCAGATGCAGATTGTAGTGCTCGCGGAACATGGCGACGACATTGGCCGCCTCGTCCTTCCGCATCAGGCCGTGGTCGACGAGGATGCAGGTCAGCTGGTCGCCGACGGCCTCGTGGATCAGGAGCGCTGCGACGGAGCTGTCGACGCCGCCCGAAAGCGCGCAGATGACGCGCTTGTCGCCCACCTGCTTGCGGATCTCTTCGACCGCCTTTTGGCGATAGGCCGACATCGACCAGTCGCCCTTGATTCCAGCGACATTGTGAATGAAGTTGCCGATCAGCTTGGCGCCGTCAGGCGTATGGACGACCTCGGGGTGGAATTGCACGCCGTAATATTTGCGCTTCTCGTCGGCGATGAAGGCGAAGGGCGCATTGGAAGAGGTGGCGACCACCTTGAAACCATCGGGCAGCGCGGTGACGCGGTCGCCATGGCTCATCCACACCTGATGGCGCGAGCCGGAGGACCAGAGGCCTTCGAACAGCTCGCAATCCTTGTCGACATCCAGAAAGGCGCGTCCGAATTCACGGTGATGGCCGCTTTCGACCTTGCCGCCGAGCTGCATGCACATCGTCTGCTGACCGTAGCAGATGCCGAAGACCGGCAGGCCACTGTCGAAGATGATCTGAGGCGCTCGCGGCGATCCCTCGTCCACGGTGGAAGCCGGGCTGCCGGAGAGGATCACGGCCTTCGGCTGTAGGCGCTTGAAGCCTTCTTCGGCAGATTGAAAGGGAACGATCTCGCAATAGACGCCGGCCTCGCGCACGCGCCGTGCGATGAGCTGGGTCACCTGGCTGCCGAAATCGACGATGAGAACGGAGTCGGGATGTGCTGTCTGGGTCATGGCGAGGCTTTAAAGAAAAGCGCTTCGCCTGGCAATCCGGGAAATCGACGGCGTCGGGTTTTTATTGTTCCGATTGTCTCCGCGCGGGGCGCTGAGCTCTAAAACCAGAAAACCCCGTCCTCCAGCGCCGTGAACAGGCTGTCGACGCCGTAGGAGAGCTTGCGGTCGACGATGTGCAGATATTCCGTCCAGCCGGAGATATGCTGCAGTTCGACCGCACCGTCGGAAATGCCGCGCAGGCCGATCAGCGGCAGCTTGTAGCCCTGGCAGGCGCGCAGCACCGCATAGGTCTCCATGTCGACCATGTCGGCGTCGATATCGCTATAGGCGGCACCCGAGATGACGTTGCCGCCGGTGGAAAGGCTTGCCTCGGGAATGCCGGGGATGCGCAGCGGCAGCTCGAGCGCCGCAGGCAGGTCGAGAAACGGCGTCCTGCCCTTTTCGAAACCGAGCGGCGAGGCGTCCATGTCGCGATAGGAAACCGAGCTCACCTGATAGACTTCGGTCTGCTCCAGTTTCGCCGAACCGGCCGAGCCGAGCGAAACCACGAGATCCGGCAGGTCGTCGGCCGCATCCAGCCGTGCCAAGGTCTTGGTCAGCGCGACCGCCGCCTCGACCGGGCCGACGCCGGTCATCAAGGGTTCGATGCGCGAACGCAGGAAGGAGCCGTATTCGGCCTCCGCCGCCATGACGAAAAGCATGGATTTTCCTGCGACCGACTTCAGCTCGAACTTCATCCTGTAATTCCTTCTCTGCCGCGGATGACCATCATCGTTCCGGTCATGGACGCGATGAGTTTCGCCGGCCCGTCACTGATCGCGTAGCCTCGCCCGTCGGCGACGATAATGGTGGAGCCGGGTTTGGTGATTTCCCCGCGAAACAGGAAGCGCTCGCCACGCCCCGGCGACATGAGGTTGACTTTGAACTCGATCGTCAGGATCGAGGCTTCGGGGTCGATGAGGCTGTAGGCCGCAAAGCCGCAGGCCGAATCCAGTGCCGCCGAAATGATGCCCGCATGCAGGATGCCGTGCTGCTGTGTCAGTTTAACGTCGAAGGGAAGCTCGATCTCGACGACGCCGTGCTCGACGCGCGTCAGCGCCGCGCCGATCGTCTGCATCGCCGCTTGGCGCGCAAAATTGCGGCGGATTCGCGCGCGGAAATCGCCCCTGTCAGTCTCGCTCATGGCTACCCCTCTCGAAGCCGGGAAAGTGGCATGACGGGCCGCATTCGACAAGCTGGACGTTGCCGAAATCCGGTCGCGACGCTGCCGGAAACCGCAAACCGTGTCGCCGGGGCAACCTTTCGCCGTGCCGCGATTGCACAGCCTGCTTCGCGAGCGCCGCCAGCCGCGTGCAATGGTGATTGCAGCTTCGCGCGAAGCGCGTATTCTCGCATCGAACTCGAAATGATGGAGCATCAGCGGCATGATGATATCGCAATCGGTCCGGAATTTCGAGAACTGGCTGACCGGCGAACTCGGCGACGATCTCGTCAAGAAGGATCTGCGGGAGAAGCACAAGAAGATGCGCAGCAGCGCGTTCGTCTTCCTGCGCGCCACCTATTGGCGCTGGTGCGAAACCATCCTCGACATCTGCCAGGACCTCGCAGGCGCGCCTGAAGTGCTGGCGATCGGCGATACGCATCTGGAAAATTTCGGCACCTGGCGCGACGTCGAGGGCCGGCTCGTCTGGGGCGTCAATGATTTCGATGACGCGGCGGTTATGCCTTATGCGCTCGACCTCGTTCGTCTGGCGGCAAGCGCCATCCTGGCGCGCGGCGACAGCGGCCCGTCCGTCCGCATGATCGGCGAACTGATCCTCACCGGCTATCGCCGGGGCCTTGAAAATCCGCTGCCCGTCATCCTCGAACGTGACTACAAATGGCTACGCCAAGCATTGGTGCTGCCGAATGCCGAACGCCGGGAATTTGGGAGAAATACGAGACGCTGCGTCCCGGCAAGAAACTGGTTCCTTCCGCCTATATCAGGGCGCTTACCGGTGCATTGCCGCCCGGCTCAGGTCGCTTCGTGGCGAAGCCGCATCGCGCCGGCACCGGCAGTCTCGGTCGGCCGCGTTTCGTCGCCTATAGCGAATGGCAGGGCGGGCCGGTTCTGCGCGAGGCGAAGGCGCTGGTGCCGTCAGCCTTGTCGCTTTGCCGCGGGCCGCAGCATGGGACGATCCATGCAGGCAAGATTGCCGGAGGGCGGATGCGCTCGGCCGTTCCACATTATGCCGTCTCCGGCCGGATCCTCCTGCGCCGGCTCTCGCCGAACAGCCGCAAGATCGAGATCGACAAGCACCCGGAAATCCTGCTTGCGCCAACGATGCTCGAGCTGACGGGCTTCGAGATCGCCAACTGCCATTCCGACGATCCGACGGCGGCGGCGGCGATCCTGGACGATCTGCGGGTGCGCGGGAGCGAATGGTTGCATGAAGCGGCAAGGGCCGCCGCATCGGCGATCAGTGCCGAGCAGAAGGCCTATGCGCGCGTCGGCTGAGAGATCCGAACGATGTGCTGATCCCATGCGACAGAGCTGCGGGTCTGCAGGAAATCCCCGTCATAGGAGGAGACGGCAAAGCCCTCTTTCGCCGGCGCGATGCCCGCTGCATCCGCAATTGTCGTCTCGGCCAGCACCTTGCCCGTCCTCGCGTCGATCGTCACAGAGGCGCCGCCTTTCGGCGAGGTGACGCCGACGAGGCCTTCGCTACGATTGACGGCGATCGCGCCGACGTAGTTGGCAAGCCTGCGCGTCGTCTCTTCCGGCAGGTCGACGAAGGAAAGATCCTCCCCCTTGGCGAAATGACCGACAAGCGGCGGCAGGTCCTTGCGGCGGCCCTCGTACTGGCAGGCGAACCAGATGCGGCCGTCGCCGTCGAGGTCGACGTGGCGGGTCGACAGCTGCGACCATTCGGCCGGCAGCACGTGTTTTTCGATCAACGCGCCCGTCGTGGCATCGATCAGGACCAGCGATGGCTGCATCGCCCCGAGATTGAGCTTGATGCGGCCGAAGTCCGGATGCGTCTCGATGCCGCCATTGGCAACGATGAGAAGGCGCCCGTCATCGGAAACGGTCATGTCGTGCGGGCCGATGCCGTACGTCTCGAATTCACCGATGCGGGTGAAAC
This sequence comes from Rhizobium etli CFN 42, assembly GCF_000092045.1. NCBI lineage: Bacteria > Pseudomonadati > Pseudomonadota > Alphaproteobacteria > Hyphomicrobiales > Rhizobiaceae > Rhizobium > Rhizobium etli. Next base: position 308,633 of record NC_007761.1, read on the forward strand.
GGTCGGTCGCGTTGTAGATGCCGATCATGCCGCGATTGCCATCGAAATCATTCTCGCTGGCGTAGAGAATGCGGCCATCGGGCGAGAAGACGCCGTGGCCGTAGAAATGCCGGTCTGCCCGGGAGTTGATGACGATCGGCTGGCTCCTATGCCTGACATCGAAGATCATCGCATAGGTGCCGGGCCGGCGCGCAAAGGCGACGGTCTTGCCGGTGGCGGCGCTGAAGGCCATGCCGTGAGCTCGGGCAGGTAGCGCCAACTGATCGATGATTTCGCCGCGCTCTGTCACCGTCGCGATGGCAAAGGAGCCGTCGGCGGCGCGAATGCCCGAGGCGTAGACGGCGTCCGAGCGCTCCAAGGCCATCAGCGACCTTGGCGTCAAGGCCGCAAGGAAGCCGATTCCTGCCGCCTTGACGAAGCTGCGTCGATCGATCGTGGTGCTTCGTATCATCGCTTCAGTCTCCGTCCGAAAAGGAAAAGCCGGCCGAAAGGCCGACGGCCGAGCCATATTCGTCGCTTATTCTGGTGATCAGCTGGCGGCTGTCGGCAAGCAATGCATCGAGCTTGGCCTTCTCGGCATCGCTCACAGCGACGTCGATGTCGGGATTGAGCTTCGGCACGCTGTCGAGCAGCGATTTGAAATCCGCGTCGATCGAAGCCTCGACCGACCGTTTGTCCGCCGGCAGAAGCTCGGCCATGCCGGCCTTCTGCCAGAGCGTCCGCAGGCCTTCCAGATTGGCGGCCATGGATTTCCAGGTATTCTTCGAACGCCAGTAGATGGCCATGCGCGGCCGCGGCGCGGTGTCCTTGCCCTTGTAGAACTGCTCCAGCCGTTGGTCGCGGACATTCTCCGCGCCGTGGACGAGAATGCCGAGCAGCGCGGTCACGGCTTCCCTATTGTCCATGAAATCATTGCTCTGCGGGCCTGGATGTTTCCAACTCGCCTGCACGCCATCGGGCTTTTCCCAGGCGGCGACGACTTCGCCCGCCTCACGCTGGATATTGCCGGCGACCGCCTGGCCGTAAAGGCAGCGGAATCCGCCCTTCTGCTTGACGAGGTCCTCCGAGCCGCTGCCGTAGAGCACATATTCCAACGCCGTCAGGCCTTGCAGCGCGACGCTTTTGTCGGCGATGGCATCGACGGTGGCGTCCTTCGGATCGGCCTTGGCGATCAGCGCTTGCACCTGCTTCAGGCCCACGCCCTTGCGGTCGGGGTAAAACAGGATGTGCTCGAAGAGATTGTCCTGGATGACGGGCCCGGTCTGGACGATCTCGATGATCGACCAGTAGCGGATCGTATCGTCGAATGCGGATTTGGCCTTGTCGAGCGTCTGCTGCGTGCCGTCGCTGCAGAGATCCTTCATTGCCGTCGTCAGCCGGGCGGCCGATTGCTGCATGTTGCGATAGCCCGGGCGGATCACCTCGTCGACGGCGCGCTGCATGACGGCGGGAACGGCATCCTCGTTCAGCCCTGCCTGAGGAGCGGCGGTCTGAGCGGCCGCCGACGTGGCGAGGCCGATCAGAGTGAGGCAGAGCAGCGGGTGCCAAAGGCGCATCAAAGTGACTCCAGGAATGTAATCAGGGCCGCTCTGTCGTCTTTTGACAGCGCGGAGAAAGCGTTGCGGGCCTTTTCAGCTTCGCCGCCATGCCAGAGGATCGCTTCGGTGAGGTCCCGCGCACGGCCGTCATGCAGGAAAAAGCTGTGTCCGCTGACAGTCCGGGTCAGTCCTATACCCCATAGCGGCGGCGTGCGCCATTCACGTCCGCTTGCAAGCCCGACCTGTTGGCCATCGGAAAGGCCGTCGCCCATGTCGTGCAGGAGAAAATCGGAATAGGGCCAGACCAGCTGGAAGGATTGCGCCTTGTTGGTCGCATCCCGGCGGGTGACGAATTTCGGCACATGGCAGGAAATGCAGCCGGTTTCGTAAAAGATCCGCTTGCCGCGCAGCGTGTCAGGGAAGCTCGCCTTGCGGCGCGCCGGAACGGCGAGATTTTCCGAATAGAAAGTCACGAGATCGAGAATGGGACCCGGTGCTTCTTCTGCGCCCAGCCATTCTTGCACGCCGGTCGGCATTGCCTGACATTTCTTTTCCGCCTCGGTGCAATCGCCATGCGCGTCCGGCTGGTCGGGCGTCGAAATACCGATATCATTGGCGAAGGCGTCCGCATTCTGGTCGCGCACCGTGGCGTTCTGCGCCTTCAAGCCGAAGCGGCCGAGCGCGATCTTTCCGCTGCGGTGGTCGCGCACGATCGCCGCCTTGCCGGAGGTGCCGTCGCCATCGGCATCGTCGGGATCGGCATGGGCAAGGATATCGGCCGCGGGGATCGCCTCGATCAGCCCGAGGCCGATCATGGCGGGGGCGACACGCGCCGAGATCGTCGTCGATGCATCGAGTGGTCCATAGGCCAGGTTGGTCGCGGCGTAATGCGGTCGGCGCAGCGATACGATCTCGCCGTCGCCAAGCTTTACCGTCCCCTCATCATAGCGGATCGTCATCCGGCCTTCACCGGCGAGGCCGGGAACGGCAAGATCCTGCAGCTGATGGCCATAGACCGGATCGGGGAAGTTGAGGATGTCAGCGCTTGCGATCGCCTTTTCTTCTTCCGGCGTCCTGGCTGCGCGGGAAAGCCGCAGGAACATCGACACGGCGCTCGGTCCCCTTTCCGGCGGTTTGCCGCGGCCGTCATTGACATGACAGCTCATGCAGGAGCGGGCGTTGAAGAGTGGCCCGAGCCCATCTGAGGCCTGCGTCGAGGAGGGCGCGGAAACCCAGAGTTTGCGGAAGAGCGCATTGCCGAGCTTGAAATTCTGCTCTTCCTCGAAAGGCATGTTGGCCGAAATATGCGTGAAGCTGTCTTCGGTGACCGGATCGATCGAGGTCGTCGCACCCGCCTGCATTGCTTCGTATTGTTCGGCCTTTGAAAAGTCCTTGGTCGGCCGGGTGACGTCGGCGACGCGTTTGAGATCGGCCTCGGAGAGGTCGGCGCGTTTCGCCGGCAGATCGAAACCGGCGGCAATCGTTGCGGAAAATCCGGAAAGCAGGGCGCAGAGCGCTGCGCTGGCGATCAATCGGGGGGCCGGAGCATGCGACATTTCAGGGTCCGGGCCGCTCCGACTTTTGAAGCGGCCCGCCTTTGCTTATTTGAAGACGGCGTTAGGATTATCCAAGCTGTCGGAACCTTCAAGCTGAACCGTACCGAGATCGAGTGCGGCAATAACGCGCTGGATCGACGTCGTCTGGTCGATCAGCCCGTCGATGGCGGCCTGGACGACGGCGTTGCCTTCCTTGTTGCCCTCGGCGATCATCTGATCGTACTTCTCGACCGTCTCGCCGCGCTTGGCCATGGCGTTCATCGCATCGAGCGTCTTGTTGAGCTTGCCTTCCATCTCGGCGTCGAGCGCCTTGTCCTTGGCGGCGACGAGGTCGTGCAGTGACGGGCCGCCGAGCTTGGTGCCGTCGACGCGGGTGTAGTCGCCGGTATAGGCGGCGGCGATGCCGATCGCGTCGTTGAGATGCGAGTTGTAGGTATTGTCGGAGAAGCAATCATGCTCTTCTTCCGGATCGTGCAGCAGCAGCCCGAGCTTCATGCGCTCGCCGGCAAGCTCGCCATAGGAGAGCGAACCCATGCCCGTCAGGATCGCGACGAGGCCGGCCTTCGGATCGGCTTCGACGTTCTTCGTTGCGGCACCGTCCGGCTTCCAGTCGTCGGTCATTTCCTGCAGATCGGAAACCAGCAGGGTGGAAGCGGACTTCAGATATTCGGCGCGGCGGTCGCAATTGCCGTGCGTGCAGTTCTTGAGGTCGTAATCCGTTGCCGGGCGGTTGCCGGCGCCTGGCCCCGTGCCGTTCAGATCCTGACCCCAGAGCAGGAACTCGATGGCGTGATAGCCGGTCGCCACATTGGCTTCGATGCCGCCGGCTTCGGCAAGCGTGCCGGAGAGGAATTCAGGTGTCAGCTTCGTGGCGTCGACATCCTTGCCGTCGATCTTGATCGTCTTGCTGGCGATGACGTTTGCCACGTAAAGTGAATTTTCGTCGCTCTCGGTGCCGTAGGAGGCATCGACATAATCGATCAGGCCCTCGTCGAGAGGCCAGGCGTTGACCTTGCCTTCCCAGTCGTCAACAATCGGATTGCCGAAGCGATAGACTTCCGTCTGCTGGTAGGGCACGCGCGCCTTGATCCAGGCGTCCCTGGCGGCCTTGAGCGTCTCGTCGGTCGGCGCCTTCAGGAAGGCGTCGATCGCGGCGTCAAGCGCCTTTGCCGTCGTCAGCGAGTCCTCGTATTTGGCGTGCGCCACCTCGGCATAATGTTTCACCACGGCGGCAGCATCGGTCTCGGCCTGCGCGGGAAGGGCGAGCAGCGCGGCGGGGGCGATCGCCAGCACGGCTGCACGGAATGTGTTGAGCTTCATGATCCTCTCCTGTGACGGGTCTTCCGCCTAATCGGGCTCCGTCTCTTCGCGCAAAAGCAAACTGGTGTCAAACGCTCTAGTTTGGAATAATTTTAAGATGAGAAGGCGCTGCAACACGCTTGTTTCGCAACGCATTCGCCTTGAGAAACCGGCGGCAACCACGCCGAGTCAGGCTTTCCGCTGCATGCGGCAGAAGAAGAAGCCGTCCGTATCGGTGGAAGCAGGCGTTAGCGTCACCGTCAGGCCGTCGGAAGAATGCGGATGCGGGGCATCCTTGCCGAACAGGCCGTCCCAGGCCGGCAACGCACTGACGATCTGGAAGTCGGGATTGTCGGCCGTGAAGCGGCGCACCTGTTCTTCGTTCTCCTGCGGCAGCACCGAGCAGGTGACGTAGATCAGCTCGCCGCCCGTTTTGACAAAGCCGCTCGCCTGCGCCAGCGCATCCTGCTGCTGGGCGGTGCGCTCGGCGAGGTTTTTTGCCGTCAACCGCCATTTCGTGTCAGGGCGGCGGCGCCATGTGCCGGTGCCGGTGCAGGGGGCGTCGACCAGCACCTTGTCGCAGCGTCCGGCAAGGCCGAAGAGCCCTTTGACGTCATCATGCACCTGGACATTGCGCGTGCCCGCCCGCTTCAGCCGTTCGATGATCGGCGCCAGCCGTCTGCGGTCGGCGTCGTAGGCGTGGACCTGTCCCTTGTTCTGCATGGCGGCCGCCATGGCGAGCGTCTTGCCGCCGCCGCCGGCGCAATAATCGAGGATCTGTTCGCCGTCTTTGGCGAGCACCAGGTCGGCGACGATCTGCGATCCCTCGTCCTGAACTTCGAACCAGCCCTTTTGAAACGAAAGCTCGGCTGTGACGTTGGGCAGACGCGAGGCGCCTTCGCCGGCGGCAATCCGGATGCCGTAGCGGGCGATTTTCGCAGCATGCGCGCCGGCGCGTTCGAGCGCCTTGACGGCCTTGTCGCGGGAGGCCTTCAGGATGTTGGCGCGCAGATCGAGTGTCGGTCGCGCCGCAAGTGCCTGTGCCTCGGCCAGCCATCCGGCGCCGAAGGCCTGTTCGAAGGAGGGTTGGACCCATTCGGGAATATCGCCGCGGATATGCGGCGGCGCGTCGTCGAGCGAGCGGCTTGCAAAGGCGGCGAGGGCGTCGGCTGAAAGCGGCGTCGGCGCAAACTTGTCGTCCGCCAGGTCGGCGCCGAGACTGTCGGGTGTGAAGCCCCATTGGCGGAACATGACGGCATGGGCAATGGCCGAAGCGCTGTCGTCATCCATCAGCCAGGCATGGGAAAGCCGCATGCGCAGCGCGTCATAGACGATGTTGCCGATTGCGGCGCGGTCGCCGGAGCCGGCGAAGCGATGGGCAAGACCCCAATCCTTCAGCGCGTCGGCGACAGGTCGCTTGCGGGCATCGATATCCGCGAGCACTGAAATCGCCCCTTCGAGGCGGCCGCCCAGACGCATTCACATGTCTCCTATTGCCGTGGCATGTGAACGATCCGCGCTGATGCGACAGTCGCGGGGCGGATGGGTCACAAGTCTCAACCGCGTGGTAGCCGCGATTGACGGCAAGAGCAAGCGCGGCTGACGGCGCAGCCGGTTGTTAAGAGGCTTACGGCCTTAGCTGATAACCTGGTAGCAGACCTTCGCAGTGCCCGAGCTCACCATGCCGATATTCTGCGCGGCTGCCCGCGACAGGTCGAGCACGCGGCCCCGAATGAACGGACCTCGATCGTTGATCCGAACGACGACGGTGCGGCCATTGTTGCGGTTGGTGACCTTCACCTTGGTGCCGAATGCGAGCGAACGATGCGCAGCAGTCAAGACGGCGGGGTTCATACGTTCCCCGGAAGCAGTTTTGGAGCGAAGCGCGTACCATGAAGCACCGCCGCAGCCATTTCCAGCAAAACTCTCCGCCGGAAGCATGGAAGAGCAGGCTGCAATAGTTACGGCAGCGACAATAGAACGACCTATTTTCTTCAAAACAGAGTATCCCTCAACTATTGAACTTACGCCCTTGCAGGCGGTGGGGCTTAAATCTGTTAAAAAGTGGCGAAAAAGTGCCGCTGCAGTTCACGGAACGTTACAGTATGTAACATTTGTGAGAGCATTGATATAATGTCGGAAATTGGTGACTGCCGTCATCCGTGGAAAAAACATAATAAAATCAGTTCAAATGCGAATGAATTTTCCCGAGTAACTGCCGCCGTCCCGTCGTTCACAAAAATCGCGAAAATTTTTTTCTGGTTTTGCCATATTCATTGCCACAATTGGGCAAATTTAAAGGCTGTTAACCATAATATAGGGCGAAATTTTACCGCCTGCTGACGGAAAGTAGGAATTTCCTACTCCTTTCGGGTGAGCGCGCGAGCCGCCGGCTCTAGCCGCGCCAGCGCCCATCCTGCCACAATTGCGCAAGCGACATCGGATAGGTCGGGAAGGAGAGTTCGAAGCCCGCCTTCTTGAGCTTCGCATTGGAAACGCGTTTGTTCTCACCGTAAAAGGTGCGTGCCATCGGCGTCAGTTCGGCGGTTTCGAACGCCTGTTCCGGCGGCGGTTCGACGCCCATCAGGCGCGCCGCCTCGACAATCACATCCTGCGGCGGGCCGGGCCGGTCGTCGGTGACATTATAGATACCGCCGAGGCCGCGTGCCGACAGGAAGCGCGTTGCCGCACCGATATCCTCGACGCGGATGCGGTTGAAGACCTGATTTTTTTTGATCAGCCGCCGCGCCGTGCCCTTTTCGAGGTTGCAGAAGGCGTTGCGCCCCGGCCCGTAAATGCCGGAAAGGCGCAGCACCGCCGCCGGCACACCGCGCTCCTGGCCCAGCGCCAGCCAGCCCTGTTCGGCCTCCAGCCGCTCCTTCGATCTCCCGGAAATCGGTAGGCACCGCGTTTCCTCGGTTACCCAGGCGCCCTTGTGATCGCCATAGACGCCGACGGTGGAGAGATAGCCGATCCATTCGAGCCGGGGCAGGAGACGGCCGCTGTCTTCGCCTAATAGCTGCAGCAGCGGGTCGGCCTTTCCTGGGGCGATCGATTGCACGAGGTGGGTGACGCTCTCAAGAGCGCGGCTCAGCCCGTCTCCCATTGTCTCGCCATCGAAGAGGAAGGCTTCGATCCCGTTGGCTCGCAGCGCCTCGAGCTTCTCGGCCGAACGCGTGGTGCCGGAAACGCGCACGCCCTGGCTGGCAAAGGCCTTCGCAATCGCCGTACCGGAATAACCGCAGCCAAAGATCATCACATGCATCAGCCCACTCCCGCCAACCGCCATTCGTGCAGCACATCGTCGTCGCTCTCATCAGTCCTTTGTGCGGCAAAGGCCGAGAATTCGCCAGCCTCCATCAGCCGGGAAAGCGCCCAGACCGCCATGCCGCGCACCGCCGGGGCGGCATCGCCGGCGAGTTCGCGACATTGCGCAATGAGCGCCGTCTCGCCGGAATTTCCCGCAGCGATCAGCACATTGCGGATGAAGCGGTCGCGGCCGATCCGCTTGACCGGCGAGCCGCTGAAAAGGGCGCGGAAGGCGGCATCGTCGAGCGTCAGCAGAAAGGCGAGCGACGGCTGCTTCAGATCTTCGCGGGCCTTGAGCTTCATTTCGGAGGCGGAGACCGCGAACTTGTTCCAGGGGCAGGCGGCAAGACAGTCGTCACAGCCATAGATGCGATTGCCGATCAGCGGCCTGAGATCGGGGTCGATCGGCCCCTTGTGCTCGATCGTGAGATAGGAGATGCAGCGTCGCGCATCGATCTGATAGGGCGCGGGGAAAGCAGCCGTCGGGCAGACATCGAGACAGGCGCGGCAGGAGCCGCAATGATCGGCCTCCGCCTCATCGGTGACGAGGTCGGCGGTGGTGAACATGCTGCCGAGAAACAGCCAGGAACCATGCGTACGGCTGACGAGATTGGTATGTTTGCCCTGCCAGCCGAGGCCGGCCGCGGCCGCTAAGGGCTTTTCCATGACAGGCGCGGTATCGACGAAGACCTTCACATCGGCGCCGGCCCGCGCCGCAAAACGCGTGGCGATCTCCTTCAACCGGCCCTTGATGATGTCGTGATAATCGCGGTTGCGGGCATAAACGGAGATCGCTGCCTTGTCCGGCTTGTCGAGGATGCCGCGCGGATCTTCTTCCGGGGCGTAGTTGAGGCCGAAGACAACGACGGATCGCACCTCGCTCCAGAGGGTCAGGGGATCGCCGCGCCGCTCGCGCGTCTCCGCCATCCACTCCATTGTCCCGTGAAGCCCGGCATCGATGAACTGGCCGAGGCGCTGCTTCGCTTCAGGAATCGCATCCGGGCGGGTGATGCGGCAGAGATCGAAGCCCTTGGCGGCAGATTCCGTCCTGACGAACTCGGTCAAATTGTCGCGGCGCCGCCGCTCTTTGTCATCTCTATAAGCTTCGGGCATGAAGAGCCCTCGTCAGAAATCCAGATCGGCATAGTGTGAAACGGGGGTCAGGCCGCGCACACGCTCCGTCAGCATCGGCCGGAAAGAGGGGCGCGATTTCAGCCGCTGATACCACTCCTTGACGACCGGGGCTTCGGCCCACTCGATCTCGCCGAGATAATCGAGGATCGAGACCGAGGCGGCGGCGGCGAGATCGGCATAGCTCATCCGCTCTCCCGCCAGCCATTGGCGCGAGCCGGCAAGCCAGGTGAGATAACGCATATGCTGGCGGATATTCGCGCGGGCCGTACGCAAAATCTTCGAATCCGGCGCTCCGCCACCCTGATCTGATGTCATCTGCAACTTGTAGACACGCTCACGGGCGAGCGGCTTCGTCACGTCGTTTTCCATCTTCTGCATGAACCATTCGGTCAGCCTGCGGATTTCCGCCCGCTGGAATGGGTCCTCGGCGAGCAGCCGCCGGTCGCGCTTCAAGACCCCGTGCGTCTCGTCGAGATATTCGGAAATGACGCTCGCGCCGCAGAGCGCGCGCATACTGTCGTCGACATAGACCGGCAGCGTGCCGGCCGGGTTGAGCGCCAGGAAATCCCGGCGCTTCTCCCATGTCTGCTCCTCGATCAGATCCGCCTGATAGCCGTATTCCGCTAGGATCAGCCGGACGAAGCGAGATGCGGAGGACATGGGATGATGATAAAGCGTGGGCATCGATACTCGGGCTTTATGATTGCTGTTACAGGACTGTGTGGCAGCTCGTTTATAGCGCCTTAGTCATGACTCATTGGTTGAAGCTATAGGAGTTTGGCCAGGCCAATACAAGCGAATCGGCTTTCACGCCATCTGACAAGGGACAAAACACACATCGTGCCTACGAGGATAACGGCTGCCTGATCGGTTCAGACGCAGCTCAGAGAATTTCCAGCAGGAAAGGCTCGATCCGAACGATCTTTAAACCGGAGACAATTTATGGACTATATCAATGCCGCCATTCTCGGTGTCATCGAGGGGATCACCGAGTTTCTGCCGATCTCGAGCACCGGCCATCTCATCATTGCAGAGCAATGGCTCGGCCATCGGTCGGACATGTTCAATATCGTCATTCAGGCGGGTGCCATCCTTGCCGTCACCATCATCTATTGGCGCCGCCTGCTGGATCTGGTGCTCGGCTGGCGCGAGCCTGAGAATCGGGACTATGCCGCCAAGCTGATCGTCGCATTTCTCATCACCGCTATCCTCGGGCTCGTCGTCAAGAAGCTCGGCTTTGAACTTCCCGAGACCGCGACGCCGATCGCCTGGGCGCTCATCATCGGCGGCATCTGGATGATCTTTGCCGAATGGGCCGCCGCGCGCCGGCCGCCGCATAAGCAGATCACCTGGCTTGTCGCCATCCTGGTCGGCATCGCCCAGATCGTTGCCGGCGTCTTTCCGGGTACGTCACGCTCCGGCGCCACGATTTTTGTCGCCCTGCTGGCCGGCACCGGCAATCGCGCCGCGGCGACCGAATTCGCCTTTCTCGTCGGCATCCCCACAATGTATGCCGCAAGCGGCTATGAACTGCTGAAGACCTTCAAGGATGGCGGCGCGGCAGGTGAAGACTGGACGGCGCTCGCCATCGCCTTCGTCGTCTCCACGATCGTCGCTTTCATCGCCGTCAAATGGCTGCTCGCCTATATCAGGAGCAACCGCTTCACGCTGTTTGCCATCTACCGCATCATTCTCGGCGTCTTGCTGCTCGGCATGACCGCAACCGGCATGATCGCCTGAGGCACCTGCAAATGCATTCGCGCAACTCCCGGCGCGAATGCATTGCCCGTCGGAATTGGGCGCACGAATATCCGCTCGGCCGCTATCTTGAGAGGAAGGACGCTCGTCGCTGCTTCGAAGCAGGCAATACCGAGCCTTCATTGCGGAAACGCCTTGTTCGGCGTTCCCGACTGCTTGTCTTCGTAGATGCCGGCGCAAGGTGCCGGCTTTTTCGTCAATGGCTGATCGAAGCCGTCGAGCAAGGATCGACGCCGTAGGCCGGCGAGCAGTCGCCCTTGATCGCCGCGACCGAACCGGGCGCAACGAAAGAGCCTGCCATGATAATCAGCGCCGCACACGCAAAAAGGAGCGCGATTGACTTGCCCATCGAGTAATGCCTTTCACAGTGATTGCCGCACGCCTTCGCAGACGTTGAGTCCGTTGGAAGACGCGGGGTTTGGTAGTCAGTGGAATGACAAATAGCAATAAACGTTCCTGCTAAATTTGGCGTTAATTCCACAAAATTTCCGCTGCGCCTTTTATGCAACGCTGCTCGATCTAGCCGGCAGGAAAACATGCCGAGTTTGCGCCGACATGACAGCGCCACACGCCTTTCAAGACGCGCAGCTGCGGCAAAGCAAAACGCCGCCCGCCGGATCGGCGCGGCGCTATCGTTCCTCGGGAAAGATGGTCAGGCAGCCTTGCCGGAACCGGTATACTGGCCGTGCGGACGGTACTGCACGAGGTAGGAGCCGAGCACCGATGCCGGCATGGTCGGCGTAATGCCGAGGCCCTTCAATGTGCGGCCTTCCGCCTCCGCTTCTGGGGATACGACGTTGTCGCGCTTGAGCAGGCGCACCTGGTCCGGCGTGATCGGCGGTGTCACGAAGGGGATCAGCGAGGCGATGCTGCCGATCAGAGAAGCCAGGCCGAAGGGCAGGGACACCAGCGGGTTCTTGCGGCTCGTCACCTTCAGCATCATCTCGAGACATTCGCGGAAGCTCAGCACCTCGGGTCCGCCGAGCTCATAGATCTTGCCGCCGGCAACCTTGCCGTCGACGGCGCGGGCGACCGCCTCGGCGACGTCCTCGACATAAACAGGCTGGAATTTCGTCTTGCCGCCGCCGACCAGCGGCAGGACAGGCGACATGCGGGCCATATCGGCAAACTTGTTGAAAAAGCTGTCCTCCGGTCCAAAGACGATCGACGGACGGAAGATCACCGCATCGGGCTTGATGGAGAGAATGGCCGCTTCCGCGCGGCCTTTGGTGCGGCCATAATCCGAATCGGAATCGGTGTTGGCGCCGATCGCCGAAATATGGGTAAGGGTCGCGCCGGCATTGCGCGCCGCTTCGGCAACCGCGCGCGCGCCGAATTCCTGCACCGCGTCGAAGGTGTTGCGGCCGGTCTCATGCAAAATACCGACGCAGTTGACGACGTGGCTGGCGCCCTCGGCGGCACGGTCGATCGAGTTGCGATAGCGCAGGTTCGCCTGCACGAAAGAAATTTGGCCGACATTGCCGAGCGGCTGCAGGAACCCGGCGAGATCGGGCCGGCGTACGGCGACCCGGATGCGATAGCCGCGCTTGGCGAGCGCCCGCACCACATGCCTGCCCACGAAGCCGGAGCCTCCGAACACGGTGACGAGCGGTGGCAGGTTGGCAAGGGTCATGGCAGGCTCCTCGAAAGGCTGTGCGGGATGCTGTATCCCGTCTTAGCCCAATCCCGGCGCGACGGGAAGGCCCATCGCGCCGTGAGTTTTGCGGGTGCGAAGGGACTCAGACGCCTTCGACGACGACCATTTCCGCATCGGCCACTTCTTGGCGGATTTTGGCGGCGATCTGGTATTCCGGCGAATTATAGCAGTCGACCGCATGCTGCATCGACGGGAATTCGATCACGACATTGCGGGTGCGCGCCTTGCCCTCGAGCTCGGTGATCGCGCCGCCGCGCGCCAGGAAATTCGCCCCGTATTTTTCGAAGGCCGGTTTGGCCGCCGCCACATAATCCTTGTAGCGCTCGGCGTCGCGAACGTCGACGCGCGCAATCCAATATGCCTTGGCCATGATCTTCTCCCTTTGGTTCTCGTCAGCGGTTTGCCGGCCAGAGCGCGCCCACCATTTCGTTGAGGACGGCGCGGGCCGCCTGTTTCGGATCGGGCGCTTTGACGATCGGCCGACCGACGACGAGATGGGTTGATCCCGCTTTCAGCGCATCGAAAGGCGTCATCACCCGCTTCTGGTCGCCCTTGTCGCTGCCGGTCGGGCGAATACCGGGGGTGACGATCGCCATGTCGGGACCGACGACCTCCCGCACCTCGGCCGCCTCCGCCGCCGAACAGACGATGCCGCCCATGCCGGCGGCGCGCGCCTGTCCGGCGCGGCTGAGCACCAGGCTGTGCGGGTCCTGGTTATAGCCGGCCTCGGCAAGGTCCTCGGCATCCATCGAGGTCAGCACGGTGACGCCGAGCAGGCAGAGGCCGGAGCCGGCCGCGGCCTCCACCGCCGCTCTCATCGCCTTCGGATAGGCATGCAGCGTCAGCATCGACATGCCCATCTTGGCGATATTCTCGACGCCTGACGCGACTGTGTTGTCGATGTCGAGCAGCTTCATGTCGAGAAAGATCTTCTTGCCGCTTGCGGCAAGGTCGCGGGCGAATTCGAGACCGCCGGCAAAAACCAGCTGATAGCCGATCTTATAAAAGAGAATGTCGTCGCCGAGCGTGGAAACCAGTCGTTCCGCCTCGCCGATCGTTGGTACATCCAGGCCGACGATCAGCCGCTCGCGTGCGTCCATGTGAGTCACCCCCGCCAGTCTTCGATGGGCGTCCAGTCGCATGTTAGGCCGAGATCCGCAAGGCCGAAAGCATAGAGATTGCCGCCGCCGGCCGGTTGGTCGCGGTCGCGGGCGATCGGCCGGCCCGCCAGATGGCATTTGAGCAGCGTGCCGACGCCACCATGGCCGACGAAGGCGATCGGTGCGGCCGTATCATGTGTGGCGAGAACGGCCGTTACCGCCGCTACGATGCGGGCCTGCGCGTCGACGGCGCGCTCCCAGCCCCTGAAGCTTTCTTCCGGATGGGCAAAGAACCAGTTCGCCGCCTCTTCGAACTGCGGCGGCGGCAGGAAACCGGTGGCCGAACGGTCGTTCTCGTGCATGCCATGCACGATCTCGACGCTGATGCCGGAGGCGGCCGCCAGGATTTCGGCCGTTTCGATCGCCTTCGTCTCCTCGCTGGAGACGATGCGGGTCAGCCGTCTGGCCCAGTCGCTCTCGGCAGCTTTGCGCGCTCGCGCCGCGCCGACCTCGGAAAGCCCCCATTTCGGCACGGGAACATTCGCATCGATTCTGACTTGCGGATGGGTGACATAGAGCCCGAACATCTCAGCCGCGCCGGTAGATCCAGAGCTGCGCGGGCGGGATGTTGCGCACGACAAAATCGAAGTGCTGTATGTGATAACGGTCGGGATTGGCGGCAATCGGCGAAATCGCGCCGTAGGAAATCTGCACCACCGGTCGGCCGACAGGCAGGCGGTCGAGCAGGCTTTCGAGCAGCGAGACGCGCATCGCCATTGGAAAATTCAACAGGGGAATGCAGGAGATGACGCAATCGAACGTCCGGTCGCTGTAGTCGCCGAGCGTGGTCTTGAGATCGAAGGCATCGCCGTTGATGAAGTGCACGCCGGGATAGGTTCGCAGCAGATGCTGGTGAAAATCCGTCGAATATTCGATTGCCACGAGATTTTCCGGTTTCACGCCCCGGCCGAGGATGGCCTTGGTGATGGCCCCCGTGCCCGGGCCGAGTTCCAGCACCGGCAGCCCCGAATGCATATCGATGACGCTGGCCATGCGCTTGGCCGTAATCGAAGAGGTCGGCACGATAGAGCCCACCGTCTTCGGCCCCTGCATCATGCCCCGGAAGAAGCGGATTTCCTCATCAAATCTCTTCCCGAGGTGTTCCTTCACCTTGACCCGTAAGCGCATTCTCCACCCATCCGCACGTTGATCGACTGTCTTAATATGCTGCTCGTCGTTCCCGGGACAAGGATTTTCGCAACGAGGACATCGGCATCAACAGCTCATGCAGCCTTTCGCTGGGAATGAGGCATGAGGTCGGCAAGTCTTTCGCTCAAATGGCCGGCGTCGACAGGGGCGCGAAGTTTCTTATCGGTGTTGTCGAAATAAAGATAGACGTCGCGACCCTTGGCTCTCGCCGGCAGCGGTGCAACTGCCCGCGTCGCATTCTCTGGTTCTCCGCCCTGTGCCCAGGCGCGGATGCGCTCGGCCCATAGATCGAGTGCTTGGTCTTCATAGCCGCTGACATAGAGCTGTTCGGATCCATGCAGGCGGCAATAGATGAAGTCGGCAGTGATATCCATCAGCAGCGGCCATTTCACCGTATCGGCGCAGACCAGCGCCGCCTTGTGCCGCCGGAGCATCTCGATGAACTCGGCTGAGCGGAAGCTGTCGTTGCGGATTTCGAACGCATGGCGGATCGGCTGGTGTCCGTCGCTTTTGAGCCAGGCCTGTTTGAGCCGCTCGTCATGCCGCTTGGCAAGCGTGATCGCCGCATCATGATCATGCGGCAGCAACGACAGGAAATTTTCGAAACGATCCGGATCGAAGGACATGTTGGCTGGGAATTGCCAGAGGACCGGCCCGAGCTTGGGGCCGAGCCTGAGCAGGCCCGAGGCGAAGAAATTGGCAAGCGGCGCCTCGATCTCCTTCAGTCGCCGCACATGGGTGAGGAAGCGCGGTCCCTTGACCGCAAAAACGAAATCATCAGGCGTTTCGTCCCGCCAGCGGCCGAAGCTTTCGGGCTTCTGCAATCCGTAGAAGGTGCCGTTGATCTCGATCGAACGGAAGTGACGGGCGGCGTAGGAAAGCTCCTGCTTCTGCGGCAGGCCTTCCGGATAGAATTGCCCGCGCCAGGGCGCATAGGTCCAGCCGGAAATGCCGATGCGCACCGCTCCCGTCTTTTTCATCCTGGAACCTCCTGTCTGACAGGAGGAAAACCGAAAGCGGCTGCCTTCGTTCCGTCAGACGCGCATCGGCATTAACACGTAGAGCGCGTCGTCACCGGCGGTGTCGCGGATCAGCGTCGGCGAGCCGGCATCGGCCAGCAGGAAGATCGCTTCCTCGCCGGAAAGCTGCGCGGTGATGTCGAGCAGATATTTGGCGTTGAAGCCGATTTCCATCGAATCGGTGTCGTAGCCGACGGCGACTTCTTCCGTGGCGCTGCCGGAATCGGGGTTGTTGACGGTCAGCATCAGCTGCCCTTCGGAAAGCGCCAGCTTCACGGCGCGCCCGCGCTCGGAGGAGATCGTCGAGACACGGTCGACGGCCTGGGCGAAGGTCGTGCAATCGACACGCATTTCCTTGTCGTTGCCGGTGGGGATGACGCGCTGGTAATCCGGGAATGTGCCGTCGATCAGTTTCGAGGTCAGCACGATCGAGCCGATCGTCATGCGGATCTTGGCGTCGGAAACCTCGACCGTGACGATCGCTTCCGGATTGTCGACCAGCTTCTGCAGTTCCCCGACGGTCTTGCGCGGAATGATGATGCCGGGCATGCCCTCGGAGCCCGAGGGCGCATCGACATCGGCGCGGGCCAGCCGGTGGCCGTCGGTCGCGACCGCCCTGAGCTTCAGCTCACCATTGCTCTCGATCGTGTGGAAGAAGATGCCGTTGAGATAATAGCGCGTCTCTTCCGTCGAGATCGCGAACTGGGTGCGGTCGATCAGCATCTTCAGATCGGTCGCCTTCAGCTTGAAGGAATGGGTGAAGGTGCCGGCGGTCAGATCCGGGAAATCGGATTCCGGCAGGCACTGCAGCGAGAATTTCGAGCGGCCGGACTGCACGGTCATCGAGCCGCCTTCGGTGCTGGTCGCCAGCAGCACTTCCGCGCCATCGGAAAGCTTGCGGACGATATCGTAGAGAAGATGGGCCGGAACGGTGGTGGCGCCTGCTTGTTCGACGTTTGCCGGCGTCGCCTCGGTGATCTCGAGGTCGAGGTCGGTCGCCTTCATGTCGAGGTTCTGGCCATCGGCCTTGAGCAGTACGTTGGACAGGATCGGGATCGTGTTGCGACGTTCGACCACACGGTGGACGTGGTTCAGCGATTTCAGAAGGTTTGACCGCTCAATAGTAATACGCATGGGATGCTACCGCTTTCGACCGTGACTGCCCGGGCGCATCGAAGGCCCGAAGAATACTTTCCCGATTTAGGTCGGGGGAGTGGACGGGCAAAATGGCAGACTTCAGCATTGGATGGCAAGAGGCATGGACGGCTGAGCCCCCGCATTTCAGGTTTTCCGGAGCAATCCTCACAGAAATCCCAGCCCTTGCCGAAGCGCGGCCGCTCGCCCATAAAGGCCCGATGAGGGGAAGGGCCGTCGAGACGAAGGCAAATGGCATGAACGAGCAAACCACCGCGGAGGACGCCACGAAGCGAAGCTTCCGCTTGCACAACATGGCGGTGCCGGCGCGGCCGCTGGAGCCGGCGCTCTATCTCGTCGCGACCCCGATCGGCAATCTCGGTGACATCACGCTGCGCGCATTGGAAACGCTGGCCGGCGCCGACGTGCTCGCATGCGAGGATACGCGCGTCACCCGCGTTTTGCTCGACCGCTACGGCATTCAGAATCGCCCCTTCGCTTACCACGAGCACAATGCCGACGAAGCCGGCCCGCGGCTCATCCAAGCGCTCGAGGCCGGCCGCTCGGTGGCCCTGGTGTCGGATGCCGGCACGCCGCTTGTCTCCGACCCCGGTTATCGGCTGGCCCGGCAGGCAATTGCCGCCGGTTATCGCGTCATTCCCATTCCAGGCGCCTCGGCGCCACTCGCCGCCCTTGTTGGTTCCGGCCTGCCGAACGACGCCTTCCTCTTCGCCGGCTTTCTGCCGTCCAAGGACAAGGCCCGCCGCGATCGTCTCGGTGAATTTGCCGCCGCACCGGCGACGCTGATCTTTTTTGAATCGCCCCACCGCATCGGTGCGACGCTTCTTGCCGCCGCCGATGTGCTCGGCCCGGCCCGGCCGGCTTGCGTCTGCCGCGAATTGACCAAGACCTATGAAGAATTCCGCCGCGGCACGCTGGCAGAGCTGGCCGCCCATTATCAGCAGGTGGAAAACGTCAGGGGCGAGATCGTCCTCGTCGTCGGTCCGCCGCAGCCGGCCGAAACGTCTGAGGCCGATATCGAAGCCGTGCTTGCCGACCTGTCGATGTCGATGCCGACGGCAAAAGCTGCGACCGAGGCCGCCCGTCTCACCGGCCTGCCGCGCAAGGCGCTCTACCAGCGCCTTCTGGAGATGAAGAGCGGCAATGGGCAATAAAGACCTTACTGTCATCAAGAGGAAGGCGCTGCGCCGCGGCCGCATGTCGGAGTATGTCGCCGCCGCCTTCCTGATGCTGAAGGGGTACCGTATCCTGGCGCTGCGCCACCGGACCAGGCTCGGCGAGATCGATATCGTCGCCCGCAAGGGCGATCTTACAATCTTCGTCGAGGTCAAGGCCCGCCATGGCGAGGCTGCGGCGATCGACGCCGTCTCCGTCGCCGCTCAGAAGCGGATCCGGGCGGCAAGCGATCTCTGGCTCGCCCGTCAGGCGGATCAGGCCCGCCTTTCCCAGCGCTACGACATCATCGCCGTCATGCCCGGCCGCTTGCCGCGGCACTTTCCCGACGCCTTCTGAGCGCTTTCGGCCCGGTCGGGTTTCCGGATTGTTAAAACTTTAGTCCCGGTTTGAACGAGCTCGTTACCTCTCTCTGCTACCCACCATCGCGGTAGGGATTAAGAATTGGGGGTTGTTGCGTGGTCTGGAAGATGATGTTTGCAAGCGCGGTCGCCATGGCCGCGCGCTCGGTGCCTTATGTCGCGCTGAAGCCGGCCGCGAAATCCTTCGTCGCGCATGCGAGCGACCGCCTGCCGCTGAAATCGACGCCGATCAATCCCGACTGGATCATCAGCGGCAATCCTGAAGCCCGCACCGCCGAACATTCGCGCGGCCAGGACGAGGCGTCGCTGACGGCGATCTGGGACTGCACGGCGGGCGAGTTCCGCTGGCACTTCGGCTGGGACGAGACCGTGATGATCCTCGAAGGCGAGGTCCACATCACCGCCGAGGATGGCACGGAACGGACTCTGTGCCCCGGCGACGTCGCCTTTTTCGCAGGTGGAACCTGGGCGAGCTGGCGGGTCGACACTTACGTCCGCAAGGTCGCCTTCCTGCGCAAGCCCTTCCCGAAGCCTTTGGCAATCGCCTACCGGCTGCGCAACATGCTGCGCAACGGCGGCAGCCAGGGCATCGCCGCCTGAAAATTGCGACCGCCGCAAGCCTTCGATGACCGTTGCGTTTGAAACCGGGCCGACCTACATCTGTCCCGCATTCAGCGAGGGACGGAAATGGCCAAGATCACCAATGTAGCGGTCCAGATGGATCATGTCGCCGGCATCAATATCGCAGGCGATTCCACCTTCGCCATGAGCCTGGAAGCGCAGGCGCGCGGCTACAGGCTCTTCCATTACACCCCCGAACGCCTGAGCTTCCGCGATGGCAAGCTCTTTGCCAGCGTCGAGCCGATGGTGCTGCGCGACGTCAAGGGTGATCACTTCGAGCTTGGCGCGCCCGAGCGCGTCGATCTTTCGACCATGGACGTGGTGCT
The DNA here is from genome assembly GCF_000092045.1 of Rhizobium etli CFN 42. Lineage (NCBI taxonomy): Bacteria > Pseudomonadati > Pseudomonadota > Alphaproteobacteria > Hyphomicrobiales > Rhizobiaceae > Rhizobium > Rhizobium etli. The sequence goes on from NC_007761.1 coordinate 327,849, forward strand.
GCTGCGCCAGGATCCGCCCTTCGACATGGCCTATATCACCTCGACGCATCTGCTCGAACGCATCCACCCGAAGACGCTCGTCGTCAACGATCCGGCCTGGGTGCGCAATTCGCCCGAGAAGATTTTCGTCACCGAATTTTCCGACCTGATGCCGAAGACGCTGATCACCAAGGATCCGGCCGAGATCCGCCGCTTCCGCGACGAGATGGGCGATATCATCCTGAAGCCGCTGTACGGCAATGGCGGCGCCGGCGTCTTCCATTCGACCCGCGACGACCGCAATCTCTCTTCGCTCTTAGAAATGTTCGGCCAGCTTTTCCGCGAGCCCTTCATCGCCCAGCAATATCTGCCCGACGTGCGCAAGGGCGACAAGCGCATCATCCTCGTCGACGGCGAGTTTGCCGGCGCCATCAATCGCGTGCCGGCCGAGCATGACAGCCGCTCCAACATGCATGTCGGCGGCCGCGCCGAGGCGACCGAACTGACGGCGCGCGAAAAGGAAATCTGCGAGCGCATCGGCCCGGCGCTGAGGGAGCGCGGCTTCCTGCTCGTCGGCATCGATGTGATCGGCGATTACATGACGGAGATCAACGTCACCTCGCCGACCGGCATCCGCGAGGTGAAAAAGTTCGGCGGCGCCGATATCGCCGCTCTGCTCTGGGATGCGATCGAGCGCAAGCGCAGCTGAGCCTGCGGCTCCAGCCCCATGCCCGATGTGACCGGGTACAACCCCGGTCACCACTCATATCTGAAAACGTTCCTTGATCGTTCTTGTTTTATTCCTGCTTCCGTGCCAGATTGCAACCGCTGGCCCTGAAGGGTTGCGGGCGGTATAAGAGTTTGCGGGCAGGGGATGGGCATATGGTCGCGCGTGTCGGTACGGTGGCATTCCAGGGCATAGAAGGCGTGCCGGTCGAGGTCCAGGTCATGATCGCGCCCGGCAAGATCGGCATGCAGATCGTCGGCCTGCCCGACAAGGCGGTGGCCGAAAGCCGCGAGCGGGTGCAGGCGGCCCTTCACGCCTCCGGCCTGGCGCTGCCGGCAAAGCGCGTGACCGTCAATCTGGCGCCGGCCGACCTCCCGAAAGAAGGCTCGCATTTCGATCTGCCGATCGCACTGGCCTTGATGGCCGCACTCGGCGCCATTCCCGCCGATGCGCTGTCGGATTATGTCGTCGTCGGCGAACTCAATCTCGACGGCACGATCGCCGCCATCGCAGGCGCGCTGCCGGCCGCCATCGGCGCCAATGCGCTCGGCAAGGGGCTGATCTGCCCGGCCGAAAGCGGCGCCGAGGCCGCTTGGGCCGGCGCCGAGGTCAATATCCTCGCCCCGCGCAGCCTGATCGCCCTTGCCAATCATTTCCGCGGCACCCAGGTCCTGTCGCGGCCGGAGGCGTCGATCCGCGCCAATGCCGCCAACCTGCCGGATCTTGCCGAGATCAAGGGTCAGGAAAGCGCCAAGCGCGCGCTCGAGGTGGCGGCCGCCGGCGGCCACAATCTGCTGATGGTCGGCCCTCCCGGCTCCGGCAAGTCGATGCTGGCGGCAAGGCTGCCGTCGATCCTGCCGCCGCTTTCGGCGGCCGAATTGCTGGAAGTGTCGATGGTCCATTCGATCGCCGGTGAGCTCTCCGGCGGCAAACTTTCCGACCGCCGCCCCTTCCGCACCCCGCATCATTCCGCCACCATGGCGGCGCTTGTCGGCGGCGGCATACGCGCCCGGCCGGGCGAAGCCTCGCTTGCCCATCACGGCGTGCTCTTCCTCGACGAATTTCCCGAGTTCACGCCGCAGGCGCTCGATGCGCTGCGCCAGCCGCTCGAAGGCGGCGAATGCGTCATTGCCCGCGCCAATCACCGTGTCTCCTATCCGGCGAAATTCCAGCTGATCGCGGCGATGAATCCCTGCCGCTGCGGCATGGCCGGTGAGCCCGGCCATAGCTGCGCCCGCGGCCCGCGCTGCATGAGCGATTACCAGGCCCGCATCTCCGGCCCGCTGATGGACCGCATCGATATCCGCATCGACGTGCCCGCCGTCTCCGCCGCCGATCTCATCCGGCCGATGGCGGCCGAGGCCAGCGCCGACGTCGCCCGCCGCGTCGCTCGCGCCCGCGAACTCCAGCAAGAGCGCTTCGAGGCCGCTGGCGCCAAAGGCATCGGCACCAATGCCCGCTGCTCCACCGCCATGATCGAAAAACTCGCCGAACCCGACGCCGCTGGCCTGCAGCTCCTGCGCGACGCCGCCGAAAAAATGAAATTCTCCGCCCGCGGCTATCACCGCGTCCTCAAGGTCGCCCGCACCCTCGCCGATCTCGACGGCAAACCGACGGTCGGACGCTTGCATCTGGCTGAAGCGATCTCCTACCGCATTGCCGGAGAGAGGCTGACGGCGGCGGCGTAATAAGAAGGGCGGGTGCGTGCAGATATTTTGAAGTATTCGTCGCCACGCCGTCCAGCGATCTGCCGATGGCGCCCACTGGTGGCTGTCCTCAGCAATTCTTGCTGCCTCGGACGATTAGATATTCCTCTGTGTTGCTTATCCGTTAGCGGTAAGAGCCTCTCCTCACTTGGTCGCTCTTTACAATATTAGCTTTGGCTGAAAAAAATTTCGAGAAGGATGTCGGTCCGTTCGACATAGTCGATCGGAGGCGACGGATGAGAAGCCTCCTACCGGGAATGCCCATGAGTAATGAATATTCGGGCTCAAATGCCAACCCCCTGGAAGTTTTAGACTTGGCGAATGCCTACTTTCTCGCTTCCAAATGCTTGTTCAGCGAGGGTCAGAAGCAAGTTGCATTATCCATGGCGCCGGCTCGGATGTGCGCCATTCATGCTATTGAGCTCTACTTGAATGCCTTTCTGCGCCATGAGGGCGTTGCTCCAGAGGAAATACGCAAGCGGATGCACAACCTCGTTGATTCAAGGTTCGTTGCTAAACTTCAGCTGCGAAAGAAGACCGCACTGCATCTACAGGCAATGACAGCAAAGCGTGAGTACTTCATCTCGCGCTACGCTCCGGAGCAGGCGAGAGAGCACAGCGAGCTCACTCGCTTGGCTGCGACGCTGCTCGAAGTCATGGAGAAGGTTGGCAAGCATTTGCATTCAACGAGTTCAGGCGGGACATCGACCATCATTATTACGGACTGCCACAGAAATGTCGTCCCACTTCGATTGGGATGCAGGTGCGGCGAAAAAGAAGGGGCGCCGAAGCGCCCCGATATTGTGCGAGATAAATTGCCGGTGGAAAGGCCCGCCCACAGCCCGCTTTAGCTCCCCAGCCCCTCAAACAGCGCCGTCGAAAGATACCGCTCGGCAAAGGACGGAATGATCACGACGATGTTCTTGCCCGCATTCTCGGGACGGCTGCCGACCTTGATCGCCGCCGTCAGCGCTGCACCCGAGGAAATGCCGACGGGCACGCCTTCCAGCCTGGCGACCAGTCGCGCCTGTTCGAAGGCTTCGTCGTTGGTCACGGTGACGACTTCGTCGTAGATGCCGGTGTCGAGGATCTTCGGCGCGAAGCCGGCGCCGATGCCCTGGATCTTGTGCGGGCCGGGATTGCCGCCGGAGAGAATGGGGGAATCGGCGGGCTCGACGGCGATGATCTGGATTTCGGGCTTATGGCTTTTCAGCACCTGACCGACGCCGGTGATCGTGCCGCCGGTGCCGATGCCGGAGACGACGATGTCGACGGTGCCGTTGGTGTCGTTCCAGATTTCCTCGGCCGTCGTCTTGCGGTGGATTTCAGGATTGGCCGGATTTTCGAATTGCTGCGGAATGATGGCGTCGGGCAGCGACTCCGCCAGTTCCTCGGCCTTGGCGATCGCGCCCTTCATGCCCTTGGCACCTTCGGTCAGCACCAGCTCGGCGCCGAGCAGCGCCAGCATCTTACGGCGCTCGACCGACATGGTTTCGGGCATGGTGAGGATCAGCCGATAGCCCTTGGCAGCGGCGGCAAAGGCGAGCGCGATGCCGGTATTGCCGGAGGTCGGTTCGATCAGCACGGACCTGCCGGGGGTGATCCTGCCCTGCGCTTCGAGGCTTTCGATCATTGCCACGCCGATGCGGTCCTTGACCGAGGCGATCGGGTTGAAGAATTCGAGCTTGCCGATCAGGTTGGCGACAACGCCTTTTTCCCGCGCCAGCTTGTCGAAGCGCACGAGCGGCGTGTCGCCGATGGTCTCGGTGATCGAGGAATAGATGCGGCCGCGGCCGGGCTTGTGCGACATGGTGTGCTCTCCCTTTGAAATTCCGTTTCCTGAAATCGAGGAGGAGAATAGGGTCAAAGGCCGCAGGAGGCCAGAGCGCGTTCGCTTCCGGCGCGCGGATGAGAGAGAAAATAAGCTTTGAAAACCGTTTCCTTACGGATGTTTATTTCAGGCCGCCCGTGTGGCGATGAAGGCAGCCGTGCCGGCCAGAATGCCGGCCGCAACCCGGTTCAGCGCCTGCAGGGCGCGCGGCTTTTTTAGCATCATGCGGGCCCGCGAGGCCAGCAGCATATAGGGCACGAGCACGGCAATCAGCACGACGAAGGTGACGGCGAGCAGCAGCGCATAGTCGCGCAAACCGATATTGCCGATATCGATGAGCGTCGGCGCCAGCGCGACATAAAACAGCATCGTCTTCGGATTGCCGAGCGTCACCAGCAGGCCGGAAAGGAAGGACAGGCCGATATTGCTGGATTTCTTCGCCGCGATATCATGCGGCAGCAGTCCCGCCGTCCAGAGTTTCCAGGCGATATAGGCGAGATAGAGGGCGCCGGCGATCTTGATGGCGAGGAAGACCTCGGTGAAGGTCTGCGCCACGAAGGCAAGGCCGAGAATGACTGCGGTGAGATAGGTCATGTCGCCGAGCACCAGGCCGAGACCCATGAAGAAGGTCTCGCGGAAATTCGAGCCGAGCGCGCGGGCGACAATCGCCGTGATCCCGGGTCCGGGGATGGCGGCGGCGATGAACAGTGCTCCGGCATAGGCAAGCAAGGCGGCAAGGCTCATGTGTGGGCTCCCTCTTCCCAGCTGTTTTATATCCGCCAAGCCGTCCCAATCAATCCGCCGGCGTTGATGGGTCCATCACCAGAAGAAATGCCTGCCGCCCCGTGCCTGCCGCTGTCGTCAGCCTTGAAGTGCCCGCGGTCGCAGCCAGCGCGGCGTCCAGCCGAGGTTCATGCCGGCGGCAGCCAAGAGGATGATGGCGGCGCCCGCAATCTGCATCGGCTGCAGCGCGTGGCCGAAGGCCAGCCGGTCGACGAGGATGGCGGCGATCGGATAGAGGAAGGACAGCGCACCGGTAAGATGCGTCGGCAGCCGCTGGATGGCGCCGTAGAGCAGCACATACATCAGCCCGGTATGGACGACGCCGATGGAAACCAGAATTGCCCAGCTTCCGGCATCCTGAGGTGGGTGCGAAAAATCCGTCATCGGCGCCAGCATCAACATGCCGGTTGCGACCTGGATCAGCGCGATCAGATGCGGCGGCGTGCCCTTCAGCCATTTCGCGGCAAGCGCTGCCAGCGCATAGAAGAAGGCGGCGCCCAGCGCCATCAGGATGCCGAGGCCGTAGCTCTCGAACCTATCGCCGCTTCCGCCCGGTTTTGCCTGGACGATTGCCATCATGCCGGCAAAGGCGAGCGTCAGCCAGAACAGCTTGGCGGCGGTGATCTTCTCGCCGAGGAAGAGCGCCCCGAGTACCAGCAGCATGAAGGGCTGGGTGTTGTAGACGGTCGTGGCGATCGAAATCGTTGCATGCGAATAGGAGGCGAAGAGCAGCAGCCAGTTGACAACGATGGCGACGCCGCCGAACACGGCGATGGCGAAGGCGCGCAGGGTGAGGATGCCGGGCCGCAGCAGCCCGAGAGCGCCGCAGATGACGAGCAGCGTCATCGCGCCGAACAGGCAGCGCCAGAAGACGACGCCGCTGACCGGCTGGCCCGACATGACGACGAACCAGCCGATCGTCCCCGAGATCAACATCGCTGCCGTCATTTCCGCTGTGCCTCTTTTGATGTTGCCGCTCATGATCGCCTCCGTTTTTGCTGAGGTGATAATATTGCGGCGAGGGGCAAAATTATATAAAGATAGAAACGAACTTCGTTGCTGTCGCCTAATAATAATAGGGAAAATTACGTACATGCCTAACGATGTCCAGCCGCTCGATGAAATCGATCAGGCCATTCTCGAAGCGCTGGCCGGCAATGCCCGCATCTCGCTGAAGGAACTGGCGCAGCAGGTGGGGCTTTCCTCGCCGAGCGCTGCCGAGCGTCTGCGCCGGCTGGAGGAGCGCGGCGTCATCAAGGCCTTCACCATCGATCTCGATCCCGCCGCCATCGGTTATCCCCTGCAGGCGATCGTCCGCGTGCGGCCGCTGCCGGGGCAGTTGCATATCGTCGAGCGCCTCATTCAGGAAATTCCTGAAATCGTCGAATGCGACAAGGTGACCGGCGAGGATTGTTTTATCGCCCGCCTGGTCATCCGCTCGATGGCGGAACTCGACGGCCTCCTGGACAGGGTCGCCGAACGCGCCGAGACCAACACCGCGATGATCAAAGCCTCGCCGGTCAAGCGCCGCCTGCCGCCGCTGTCACGTGGGAAATAGATCGACGAAACGGGTTAGAAATCGGCCATCGGCGAGAGCATCGCCGGAAAATGCGGGGCGTCGTCGCCGAGCCCGCGCAGCATCAGCGTCGTTCCGACTTCAAACGACTGCGGAGCGCCCGTCCAGCCGAGCTTGTCGGGCCGGAAGAGCACTTCGACGCTGGCCGAGGCAATGTCGAGCCCGCCGAGGATCGCGGCAAGCGATGGGATCTCCGCTGCCACGACATCGAGAAGGCTGAAGCGGCCTGTCCCATCTATCTTCCAGGCGATGACGGCCTGGCAATCTTCCAGGAAGCTGATGCGGACATCGGGATCGAGCTGCGTGTTGATGAGAAACATCGCCGCATTCATTGCCACCGAGAGCGTCGTCGAAACCGGGCTGCGTGCTTTCAGCAGCAATTGCAGCAGGGCGAGATCGTCCGCATTCGCCGGCAAGAGCGGCCGGGCGGGTGTGGCGCCAATCGTGGGGGCGGGTGCCGTTCCCTCATATGGGTTCAGTGGTATCGCGCGAAAACCGTAGGCTTCGTAGAGCGACGGTTTATCGGTGTAGAGGATGACAGCGTCGAAGCCCTGCCGCTCGCACCAGCCGAGCGCCTTCACCGTTAGATCGCGATAAAGCCCGCGGCCGCGCCACTGCGGCCGCACCGCGCCCGATTGCAGCCCGGCAGCATGGACAAGCCTGCCGTTGAGGATGAAAGGCAGTGCGAAGGCCGAGAGATTGGCCGCAAGCTCGCCCTCGGTATCGAACCAGCCGAACGGCATGCTGGTGGGATCGGGGCCGCCAAGCTGTTGTAGCGGACCGATATCGATGCCGAAAATATCCTGGAGCAGGCGGACAAGCGCAGCCCAGCCGGCGGGATCGCCGAAATAATCCTGCTGGAAGGTCAGGCCCGCGCTGTCGAGGCCCTTTGCCATTACACGCCGGTGGAACCGAAGCCGCCGGCGCCGCGCGCCGTTTCGCTTGCCGCGGCGATCTCCGTCACCCGTGCTTGAGTCACCGGCGCGATCACCATTTGGGCGATGCGCATGCCCCGTTCGATGACAAAGGCTTCTTCGCCGAGATTGGCGAGCAACACCTTCACTTCACCGCGATAGTCGCTGTCCACCGTGCCGGGTGAATTGAGGCAGGTAATGCCGTGCTTGAAGGCAAGGCCGGAGCGCGGCCGCACCTGGCCTTCGAAACCCTCGGGGATCTCGAAAATGAAGCCGGTCGGCAGCAGCGCCCGTTCGCCGGGGGCAAGCGTCAGCGGCGCATCGCCGTCGACGGCGGCGCGCAGGTCCATGCCGGCCGCCCCCTTGCTTTCATAGGCGGGCAGGTCGAGGCCTTCGCCATTGGCCAGGCGGATGAGGTTCAGCGTCGGGGGCGTGTCGTGATGAATGGTCATGGCCCATTACTTTGCGCCCCTAAGGCCGAGGTCAATTGCAAAGCCCGGCTTTAATCGTTAGATACGCGGCAATTCCACAGGATTCACATCATGGCCGAAAGCCTCGCCGAGGCGGTCTCCCGCCGCCGCACATTCGCTATTATCGCCCACCCGGACGCGGGCAAGACGACGCTCACCGAAAAGCTGCTGCTGTTCGGCGGCGCCATTCAGCTTGCCGGCGAAGTCAAGGCGAAGAAGGATCGCATGCAGACGCGCTCCGACTGGATGAAGATCGAGCGCGAGCGCGGCATCTCCGTCGTCACCTCGGTGATGACCTTCGAATATAACGACAATGTCTTCAACATTCTCGATACGCCGGGCCACGAGGATTTTGCCGACGACACCTATCGCACGCTGACGGCCGTCGATGCCGCCGTCATGGTCATCGATGCCGCCAAGGGTATCGAGCCGCGCACGCTGAAGCTCTTCGAAGTCTGCCGCATGCGCGATATTCCGATCATCACCTTCATCAACAAGATGGACAGGGAAAGCCGCGATCCCTTCGAGATCCTCGACGAGGTGGAGGAGAAGCTGGCGCTGGATACGGCGCCGATCACCTGGCCGATCGGCCGCTCGAAAACCTTCTGCGGCTCTTATCATCTTGCCAATAGCACCGCCCGCGGCTCCGACACCGAAGTCGAAACGACGCCGGTCAACGGCCCGCAGGCGGTCGCCGACAGGCTGCCGGAAAACGAGCGCCAGGCCTTCATCGACGAGACCGAGCTCGCCATCGAGGCCTGCCGCCCCTTCGATCGCGACTCCTTCCTCGAAGGCCATATGACGCCGGTCTTCTTCGGCTCGGCGCTGCGCAATTTCGGCGTTCGCGACCTCATCAATGCGCTCGGCGAATTCGCCCCGCCGCCGCGCGACCAGGTGGCCGATACCAGGACGGTGCACGCGACCGACGACAAGATGACGGCCTTCGTCTTCAAGATCCAGGCCAACATGGATCCCAACCACCGCGACCGCATCGCCTTTGCGCGCATCTGCTCCGGCAAGCTCGAACGTGGCATGAAGGCGAGGCTCGCCCGCACCGGCAAGCAGCTCGGCCTGACGGCGCCGCAATTCTTCTTCGCCTCGCAGCGCCAGCTGGCCGACACCGCCTATGCCGGTGATGTCGTCGGCATTCCCAATCACGGGACGCTGCGCATCGGCGACACGCTGACCGAAGGCGAATCGCTGGTCTTTCAGGGCGTGCCGAACTTCTCGCCGGAAATCCTGCGCCGCGTGCGTCTCGAAGATGCGATGAAGGCGAAGAAGCTCAAGGAAGCCCTGCAGCAGATGGCTGAAGAAGGCGTCGTCCAGCTGTTTTCGCCGGAAGACGGTTCACCGGCAATCGTCGGCGTCGTCGGCGCCCTGCAGCTCGACGTCCTGAAGGAACGGCTGATGGCCGAATACGGCCTGCCGGTCTCCTTCGAAATGTCGCGTTTCTCCGTGTGCCGCTGGATTTCGGCCGATCAGCCGGCCGATCTCGACAAATTCCTCACCGTCAAACGCGGCGATATCGCCCGCGATCTCGACGGCGATCCCGTCTTCCTCGCCCAGGACGCATTCTCGCTGCGTTACGAGGCCGAGCGTTACCCGGCAATCAAGATGGTCGCCATCAAGGAATATCACGCCGCCAAGGCGGCGTGATCGGGGGTCTTGGAAGAGTGGGGGCTGGCGCTCCCACTATCCTGTCAGCCGATATGATTTCCAAGACGCCGTCGAGCGGTCGAGCGGTGGCAGGTTGTGGCGGACAAAGGCCGGAAAACTGATCCGCGCCAGCTGTCCGGGAGCGACATGCCCGCAGGCATTCCGTGTAGCGCAGGAACTATATCTTATCGGTAGCGTTTTGCCGGGACATTCAAGATCCTGGGAGGATGACATGAAAATACTGGTCATCTCTGCCGTATCGCTCAGCGGCGCTGCGGTCGCGCAGACTGCGGCAGTCGTCGTTCCCGCGAGGTCAAAACCTATGTCATGAAACAGGAAACACCATCCGTCACGTTTGATGGTGACGTTGCTGTTGGTACGACGCTTCCTGACACAGTCGAAATCCACACAATCCCCGATCAACTTGATTACGGCTATGTGGTCGTCAACAAAAAGCGTGTGCTCGTCAATCCGAAGACCCGCACAGTGATCGAGGTCGTCCAATAACGTCAAAGGATCGCGAGCCTGCTTCCGAGGCTCGCGATCCTTTGTCATTCCACCTTCCAACGCATTAGCTCATCTTCGCTCGGAGCGTAAGAGTTGAACTCAGCTTGGCATCCAAGGCAGTCAGCCGCGTCCGGTGACGCCGAAACCGCAGGGTCTCCTTTGGACGACATACTGCCGGGATGCTTTCGACATCCCCAGACGTCGCGATACAACTTTGTCCTGCACGACGCTCTGGAAGGAAATGTCAGGGACTGACAGGTTGTCGCTGGAGGAGCGAGATCCGCTTTAACCGCAGCGCGCGCTTTTCCAGGAGGTGCCATGATAGCCAGCCGAGCAACCATGCTGTCGGCAGGGAAAGGGCAAAGACGGCCCACCACGTGCTGTCCTCGCCAAGCGCATGGTTCATCACCTGCTCCACTGGCCAGCCATAGAGATAGGTGCCGTAGGAGACGTCGCCCAATCGTTCGAGAGACGGCAGGCGTATGACCGGCGAGGTCGCGATGTAGACAAGCGGATAGGCGAACAACATGGGGCCGTAAAGATAGTCGGGCCAAAGGACGAGGCAGAGCACACCGAGCGCCGCGAAGATCAATGCCGGGACAATGTTGAGCTGCCGCTTTTCCATCGCGAACCAAAGAAGCGAACCGCAGAAGAAGTAGGGGGCGATAAAGGTGAAATCCGTCAGGAACCGCATCTTTGGCCACGGATGATCGAAGAAGAGCTGCCAGGTCACGCCCACGGCGAGGGCAAGTGCCATCAGTGGGGCTCGCAGACACCCGATTGCCATCAATCCCGCGACGATGAGATAGCAGACGATTTCCTGTCCGATCGTCCAGAGAGAGCCGTTGACGAAGGTGGCAAGCCAGGAGATTGCGGGATCATAAAACTGCACATGCGGCAGGGTCATGCCAAAATTCGGGTCGAGCAGCGCATGCAGTGTCGTCTTCACATGGAGTGACTTGAGCAAATAACCGCTGATACCCAACGAGCTGAACAAGGCGCCCAGGACATAGACGCTGAGCAGCGTATAGACGACAAACGCCGGATAAATTCGCAGCGCCCGCCGCCAGAGAAAACCGCCCGCGCTGCCGAACTGCGCGCTCTGCGTGACGAGGAAGCCACTGGTGATGAAAAACGCATAGACGCCGAAGAGGCCAAGGATATTGCCCTCGCCGAGCAGACGATGGAAGGGCTCGTTCGCCGAGGTCCTTTCCGAGATAAGGAAGGCATGCGAGAAGATCACCGTGGAGGCTGCGACAAGCCTGATCATGTTGAAGTTCGGGTAAAATGCCTTCTTGATATCGCCCCCGCGCATGCGAACCTCCCGCGCTTCTAAAGCTTAATGAACCATTAAGGTTACTTTCGAATGTTGTCACGAGCCGGTGTGAAAACGAGCGGAGGCGCCACCACGCAGAGCGGCGATGCGACCAAGCAGCCGAGCGATCAGATTGCGACGACGACAAACAAGAACTCGTCCGAGACTAACGTCACCAACGACACGACGACGAACAACAGACTTCGATCACCACCAACGTCAACATCTCGATTGAACAGCAGACCGAAATTCGATCGATGGTGAAGGAGGTCCATGTAGCGCCGGTGAAGGATGCTTGGATGAGTGGGGCTGCGGCTACTTTTCCCGCATCGCCCGCCGGAAATTCTGTGTGATCGGCTCGGCGAGGTAAGAAAGCACGGTGCGTGCACCCGTCCGGATCATCGTCTCACTCGACATGCCGGGCAGGAGTTTACGGCCCTCCAGTTTGGCAAGCTCGCTCTGATCGATCACAACGGTCGCGGCGAAAAAGGGCGCGCCGCTTCGCTCCTCCACCATCCGGTCAGCCGATACGATCTCCACCACACCGTCGAGCGGCGGCAGGTTGTAACGGGCAAAGGCCGGGAAACTGACGCGCGCCGGCTGTCCGGAAGCGATCGTCTCGACGTCCTCAGGTCTGACCATGGCCTCGATGACGAGCTGCTGCCCCATCGGCACGATCGTCATCAGGGTCTCGCCGGGTTTCACGACGCCCCCGGTCGTATGGACCTTCAGGTCCATGATAATGCCGTCGACCGGCGCGACGACATTGGTGCGGGCGAGCACGTCTTTGGCGGACCGTTCCTCCTGCCTGAGGTCGAACAATTCCGCCTCGACCTTGCTCAGCTCCTCGACGGCCTGGTTCAGCTGCAAGGTGTTGAGGTTGACGATCTGCATGTCGATCTCGGCCATGGCGCTCCTGGCGCGAGCAATCGCTGCGACATTGGTCGCGCGCTCCCCTTCGACTTCCCGCTGTTGCCGTCTGAGCAGCAGCCAACGCTCGCGGGTGACCAGGCCGCGCTTGACGAGGCTCTCGAGATCCCTGGTTTCGCCCTCGAACACCTCGATCTGCTTGTCCTCGGTGACGATGAGCTCCTGCAGTCCCGTTATCTCTTCCTCGGTCTGGCGGCGGCGCTGGCTGAGAATTTCTCGCTCGTCTTTCAAATTGTGGTGCTTGGCCGAAAACACGTCACGTTGGGCGGCCACCGCGTCCCTTGCCGATTTGGTGGGGTTTGCAAGCAGCGCCGGATCGAACTCGATCTCGGCCTTGCCGTCGCGCTCGGCCCTCAGGCGAGCGGCCAGCGCCTCGCGCGTCGCGATCCGGTTCTGGACCAGATCAAGCCTTGCCCTCGCCTGCGTGTCATCGAGTTGGAGGAGGACCTTGCCGGCCTTGACGATGTCGCCGTTGGCGGCGGTCAATCCTGCAATGATCCCGCCCTCGAGGTGCTGGATGAGCTTGCGGTCACCGGCAACCTTGACAAGGCCGGGCGCCACTGCGGCGCTGTCCAGCGGTGCAAGCGTCGCCCAGCCTCCGGCCATGCCGAAGAACAGGAATATGATCGCGAAGCCCGTGACCGTTACGCCTGTGAGACGCAGGGGGATTGGCGCAGCGGGCGGCGAAACCGGCAACGGGACGACCTTCATATCCGTCATGGCTGTTTCGGTCCTTGCTGCTTCGCCACGATCGTCGGCATCTGCGCGACCTTGCGGACACGTGCGGCGAGTTCATTGAAGACATGGTCGCGCGGACCGAACAGGTCCTGCTGGCCTCGGTTGAGAACCAGTATCTTGTCGACGGTTTCCATGATGTTCGGCCGGTGTGCGATCAGGATGACGGTCGTGCCCGCCGCCTTGACCGTGCCGAGCGCCGCGATCAAGGCCTCCTCGCCCTCCCGGTCGAGATTCGAATTGGGCTCGTCCAGGATGATGAGCGCCGGATCGCCGTAGAGCGCCCGTGCCAGGCCGATGCGCTGGCGCTGTCCGCCCGACAGCACCGCGCCGGATTCACCGATCTCGGTCAAGTAACCCTTCGGCAGCCCTTTGATCAGTTCGTGGACGCCTGCCAGCTGCGCTGCCTTGACCGCCTTGTCGAAGACCACGGGACTGACCGTGGCGAAGCGGCAGATATTTTCGCAGACGTTGCCTGCGAAAAGCTCGATGTCCTGCGGAAGGTAGCCGACATGATGACCGCGGTCCTCCGCCGCCCATTGGGCGACATCCATGCCATCGAGCAAAGCCCGCCCGCCGGAAGGTCGCCAGGCGCCGGCCAGGATGCGTGCCAGGCTCGTCTTGCCGGCCCCGCTCTGGCCGATCAAAGCCATGGATTCACCCGGCTCGAGACGGAAGTTGATCCCTTTGAGAATATGTTCGCCGCCCTGTCGGGCAAGCACGACATTGTCGGCCTCGAACCGGCCTGTCGGCCGCGGCATTGCCGGAACCGGCGTGGCCTCTGGGTGCTCGCCGGCGACGGCGGTGAGGCGCCGGTAGGCGGCGCGCGCGCCGACCGTCGCCTTCCACGTGCCGATCGCCTGCTCGACCGGCGATAGCGCGCGGCCCATCAGGATGGAGGCGGAGACCATGATGCCCGGGGAAGCCTCGTTGCGCAGGACGAGATAGGCTCCGAGTCCCAATATTCCCATTTGCAGAGCCAGCCGGTGGCAACGCGCAATGGCCGAGATGATGCCGCCGCGGTTGGCGGCGAGAACCTGGCCCCTGTTTGCCTCGTCCTGCTGCACCTTCCAGCCTTCCAGCAGCGGCTTCAGCATGCCCATCGCCTGGACGACCTCGGCGTTGCGGATTGCCGCCTCGGCCTGGTTGTAGGCCCGCGACTGTGCGCTGGTGGCCTCGGTCAACGGCTTGCGCGTCAGCCATTCGTTGAGCAAGGCCAGTGCAAACAGCACCCCGCCGCCCGACAGCGCCAGCCAACCCAGCCAGGGATGCATGAAGAAGATGGCGGCGAAAAACAGCGGCGCCCAAGGCGCATCGAGAATGGGGAAGATGCTCGGGCTGGTGAAGAAATTCCGGACCTGGTCGAGGTCGCGCAGCGGGCGGGCGTTGGCCTGGCCGGGTTTTGCGGCGGCATATTCCACCGATGCCGTCAGCAGAACGGGCGCCAGCCGCGCGTTCATCCACGATCCCACGGTTGCCAGAAGGCGCCCGCGCACCACCTCCAGCCCCGCCATTGCCGCAAGTGCGGCTGCCGCCATCAGCGACAACATCGCCAAGGTCTCGAGACTGTGGCTGGACAGCACGCGGTGATAGACCTGCAGCATGTAAAGCGCCCCGGTCAGCATCAGCACGTTGATGCCCCCGCTGAACCAGATAAGCGGCCGGATGGCCCGTCTGGCTTCTTTCATTACAACCTGAAGCGCCGGGGGCGGCTGTTTGGTTTTCATCTTTTCTAGCTCTGTACTCGAGATGACACCTTGCGCGATGGATCACGGGGGCAGCGAATGCTGCCCCCGTTTGGTCAGTTGTCAGGCGACGTCGACAAGGATGTGCTGCATCGCTGTCTGATCGCCATCGGCGTCCACCACATTGAAGGCGAAGTCGAGATTGGCGTTCGGCGTCTGCGTCACGGTCGAGGTGAAGCCGATATCGGTGATCTTCAGCACGTCGTTATCGGTGGCATCGAAGTCGACCAGACTTGACGTCGCATTGCTGCCGCCATTGGCGCCGGTCACGCTGTTGAGGTCGATCGCCGCAGCGGTGCCGGTGATCCCATTGCCCGACTGCATGATTTGCGCACCCTGCAACACGTAGTCTTCGCCGGCGGCGTTGTAGTCGTTCTGCTCGACAATCACGAGGCCGTCATTATTGTCGAGCGTGAACTCGGTATTATACGGCGCCGGAACCTGGCCGGTCTTGTAGATATCGGCGTTCGACACATACATCGCCCGGGTGATCGTCGAGTTGTCGTCCGCGTTGCCGGCTATGTTGTCGGCGCCGTTCTTGTCGATCAGGTTGAGGATTAGCATCAGATCCTCGCTGCTGCCGATGCCATCGAACTTGATGGCCATCGCGCCGGCGGTCGCCGTCGGGGTCGTGACTTCGTTGGCGATGCCGACATTGCTGTTGAAGAACCGCAAGGTCAGCAGTTCGTCTTTCTGGATCGTGTCGCCGGCGACACCGTTGGTGCTCTGCGTCGCCGACACCCAGGTTTCGTTGGTGTTGCTGACCATCTCGTGCCCGCCGGGGGTGAAGACGGTATCACTGGATGACCCCTCGCCATTGGTCGTGAGGCTGAACGGGTGGGATTTGTCGATCAGGTTGCCGGTGAACTGTACGTAGAAGTCTTCGTCCGCCGTTGTGTTCGGATCATCCGCCTGCAGTTTTTCCACCACGATCTCAGGATGGCCGGTATTGCCCGTCGGCTCCTTGGACAAGAGTTCGCTGGTGTGGAGCACGTCGAAGCTGAAGCCTTCGAGCGGATCCGTCAGCTGGATCGTGTAGGTGTCGGCGACCTTGTCGAAGACCAGGGTGCCGCCTGCCGTTCCGACCTGGTTGCCGGACGCCGGGTCCTTGTCATAGGTGAAGGTGAAGTTGAACGTTGCGGAAGTCAGGCTCTCCGAGGCGAGCGTTACATTCGAACTGAGAAGACTGCCGCCGCCGCCGCCGGTGATCGTGCCGGTCAGTCCGATCTGGACGCCGGCTGTCTGGGTGTCCTGGTCGACGAAGTCGGAGCCGCCATTCGTATAGAACGCGGCCGGATGAATGTCCGCGCCGATATCATAGCCGAAGGCGCCGCTCGCCGATGCGTTGAGTACATTGGCCAGGGTCTCATGCTCGATAGCCAGGGTAGCCGGGTTACCGTCGAACGGCTTGGTGATCGTCGGCCCGTCATCCTCGAAGTTGAGGTTCTGGCCGATATTGCGGCTGGCCGAGGCCTGATCGCCGTCACGGTCGGTGATGGTGGCGGTCAGGGTGACGAGGTTGGCGGCCGCCAGGGTGGTGCTGTCATCCGGGTCGCTGGCATTGGCATGGACGATTGCCCTTTGCTGGTCCAGGGTGACGACGCCTGCAGTGCTGACGCTGACGGTGAAGACGACCGCGCCGGCGGCGGATCCGGCGCGTCCGACGACATTGCCGCCTTCGAGGTAGAGCAGCACGGACTGGCCGGTTGCGGTGTCGGTGAGGCCGCTGGCACTGCCGGCCTGGCTGATGCCGAGTGCATAGGTGGTGGCAGCGGCGCCATCGGCCCCCGCATTCGAGGTGAAGGAGGTTGAGAAGTCACCGGTGGCGTTGGTCGTCAGGACGGTCTCGTCGACTGTCACCTGCGGTGGAGTGCCGCTTGCCGTAATACTAGGCCCGTCATCTTTGAAGTTGAGGTTCTGGCCGATATTGTGGGTGGCCGGGGCGTGATCGCCGTCACGATCGGTGATGGTGGCGGTCAGGGTGACGAGGTTGGCGGCCGCCAGGGTTCGGCTGTCATCCGGGTTAGTGGCGTCCGCATGAACGATTGCCCGTTGCTGATCGAGGGTGACGACGCCGGCAGCGCTGACGCTGACGGTGAAGACGATTGCGCCGGCGGCGGATCCGGCGCGTCCGACGACATTGCCGCCTTCGAGGAAGAGCAGCACGGACTGGCCGGTTGCGGTGTCGGTGAGGCCGCTGGCACTGCCGGCCTGGCTGATGCCGAGCGCATAAGTGATAGCGGTTGCGGCGCCGCCATCGGCCCCCGCATTCGAGGTGAAGAAGGTCGAGAAGTCGGCGCTGGCGTTGGTCGCCAGGACGGTCTCGTCCACTGTCAGTTGCGGCGGGGTGCCGGTTGCCGTGATGCTAGGCCCGTCATCGTCGAAGTTGATGAACGACCCAACTTCTTCATTGTAGGCGTTGCCCACAGCACCGCTGAAGTGCACCTCCTTCACATCGAAGAAGTCTTTCTCGGTGTCGATATTCTTGATGGTAAATCGGTCGAAGGTTCCGCCAGCTCCGCCCGCGGTCGTGAAATCGACCGTCACGCCCTCTCCGACATTCTCAAGGATCAGTCCGGTGCCGGTGAGGTTGACCGTGATACCGAGCTCCGCGGCCGTTTTTGTGACGCCGTTCAGCTTGAATGTCACGCCGGTGATGTTGATCTCGGTATCGTTATCGTCTGTGGGGAAGGCAGCGCCTTCGACATTGTCGTCATTGTTATAAGCGTGGATCTCGATGTCGGCGACGGTGCCGGTCGGTGTCGACTGTGAGACCGAGAAGCCGGCGCTGAAGACGTTCTCGATGTGAGAGCCGTAGTCGGGCGCGGTTGGCGTGTTGGTGAAATCCTTGCCCGCGCTCTGGGTGCCGCCGGTGATCAGGTCGATCTGGAGCTCGCGGCCGAAGCGAACGTCCTGGGATGCGACACCGAGGCCCTGCGTGCTGACGTTGACTTCCGCCTGCACGCCATTGTCGTGAGCGGTGACGAGGATCTTCTGCGGGCTGGCTGCGTCGGCGTCGAGAATATACCAGTTGTTATGCCCGGACGGAGCGTCGCCAAGCTGGCTGAAGTTGACCACCGAGGTTGCCGTAACCGACGCAAACACCTTGTTGGTCAGATCGATGCGGTCGTCGGCGTTGTTCGGATCGAGATGGAACAACGGCACGTACTGGACGGTGTAGAGGTCGGCAGTGGCGCCGGTGCCGACCAGCGCCAGCGAGAAGGCGAGCGGCCCGGTCTCGGCCGGCTCGGTGGCCGCGTTGGTGGTTCCGATGACGCCGATTACGACGTTTGGATGCGTCGCATCCTGAAACAGCCAGATGTAATTGCCGTCGACCGTGCGAAGGCCGCTGTTGACGCCGTCCGTGGTGGAGTACGGGGTCCCGGAAGAGTTCTGGGTGAGAACGACCGCGCTGATGGTTTCCCCGGCGCTCGCCGAGGCCACGACGAAATTGCTCTGGTAGGCGACCTCCGGCGTGGTCAGCCCACCGGCAGCGTCGAGGCTCAACAGATATTGCACCGTCGCATTGTTATGTGGCGCAATCGCTGGGTTGACGTCGTCGTCCTGCAAACTGGGGGTTTCGTCGATGATGAGATCTTGAGTTGTGATATCGAGTGCCATGGAGCTTCTCCCTCGGCTAGCTCGCAGAGGGTCACAGAGCCCGGATGCCGAACTGCATCCCCGGACCCACCCTCTTGCGTATTGAACCTAGAGCTCTCGATCGACTGCGATTGTGGTCGATCGAGAGGACTAGCTCATTCACAGTTGGAGGGTATTAGGACTAAAGTCCCTATACGCGTTACGACTAGAGTCCCAATCTAAGGCCGTCGTAATAGAGTCTCTGAAGATTACGTCCGCAAAATACAATACAAGGATGTAAAATTCAGCAGAATTCCGTTGAGTATTGCGGTAGCCCGTCGCGACGTATGCGCGATTCTCCCCTCGAGTTATATATACTATAAATTGATCTTGAATGCACTTAGTCAGTTCGAGCTAAAATTAGAGCAATATTAGCGGGTTCTCCTTTTGATGTTCGCGCGACGGTCGGGTTCACACCGCTCAGTTCCGGGAAGGCAGTAGAAGTCGCGAACGAAGGGGGCGGTCTTTGGCTTGCGCTCTCGCACAGGCTCATCACCGTGGTGGTCTCGCGACTCAACGTGCTGATTAAGTGGCTGATAACCGATTGCGGCCTACGACTCCCTTCCTCAGGTCATAGTCGTCCTGCTTCCGCTAGTCCTCGCCATGAAACCGCGGCAGCGGCTGAATATTTTCCACCCACGGCAGAGCCGACCGGCACCATATCTGTTTCTTTGGGGTCAGGTCCCGCCGCTGGTCGATGCCGCCGAGACGGATGCCGATCGCACGGCCTTCGCCATCCGTACGATAGAGCGGCGATCCGCAATTCGGACAGAAGAATTGCCGGCTGAGGGCGCCGCTGTCGCCATGCTTCGCATAGCTACGCGGTTCGCCCGAAACAAGCGTGAAGCTTTGCGGTTGCGCCGGCGCGGTGACGCGATAGGCCGAGCCCGTCAATCGCTGGCAATCGGTGCAGTGGCAGATCGTGACCCGCTCCGGATCGATTTCCGCCTGATAACGGATCGCCCCGCAATGACATCCTCCCGTTATATGCATCGGCAACTCCTCAATCCGCCGGTTGTGCGGCCGGGCGTGCGGCATAGAAGGCCTTGGCATCCGCCGTGAAGGCGGCCCGTTGATCGGCTTGCGTGTAGAACATATGGCCGCCATGATAGAGCTTCAGCCCGACGCGGCCATCGGCGAGCGACGGCGGCAGGTGGTCGACCACATAGCGGCTGACGCTGTAAGGCGTCACCAGATCGCTGTAGCCATGCGCGATCAGCAGATGGAAGGCCGTGTTCGAGGCGAGCAGCTGCCTGATGTCGTCGGTCGCGCTCGCCTGGAAGCGTGATCCGCCGCCGCGGCCGCCACCCCATTCCCAGCGCCGGCTGATATCGCCGTCGAGCAGCGAATAGGTCATCTCGGTTTTGAAGCCGAGCTCGTTGCGGGCATAATCGGCGAAGGCGCCGCCATAGGCGCGGGTGAAGCCGTCGAGGATGGCGTCGTCGCCGCGGTCGTAATCCGATTCCGGGTAAGGATCGGGCGCCGCGAAGGAGGCATCGTAGGGGCTTGTCACCTGACCGTCGCTGTCCGAGTGCTTGACGAAGGAATTGCCGAGGAAGCCGCGGTTGCGGGCGACGATATCCTGCGGAATGCCGGTGAGCCCGGCGACCCTGCCATAGAAGGATGCAGCATCGGCGCCGGTCGGCGGCGGGCCGGCGAGCGTCGTCAAATAATCGCCGAGCGCGAAACGCTCCGCTTGCCTCTGCTTCTCCTCGTCGAAGGCATTTTGCCGGTCGAGTTCGGCGGCAGCCAGCGACGGCAGCTCGAGCGCCGCGCCGAGCGCGAACTGGTCGGCATTGAACATCAGCTGCCCCTCGAGCAGCGGCGAGAGCATCACGGCGCCGGCGACGACAATGCCTTGGCTTTCCTGCAGGGTGGAGGCAACCTTGGCGGCGCGGAAACCGCCGTAACTCTCGCCGAGCAGATATTTCGGCGAGTTGGAACGGTTGTTATGCGCGATATAGAGCGCGATTGCCTTGGCGATGCTCTGGGCATCCGAGTTGACGTTGTAATAGTTGGAGGCGTCGTCGGCCTTTGCCGTCCGGCTCCAGCCGGTGCCGATCGGATCGATCAGCACGAGATCGGTAAAGTCGAGCCAGCTGTGCGGGTTGTCGACGAGTTTGGCATAGGCGCCGTCGCGTGCCTGCGGCCCGAAATCGAGCACTTTAGGCCCGACCAGCCCGAGATGCAGAAAGGCGGAGGCTGCGCCCGGCCCGCCGTTGAAGGCAAAGGTCAGCGGCCGATCCGCCCCGTCACCCTTGGCGACATAGGCGGTGTAGAAGATCGCTCCGGTCTGCGCTCCGTCCTGACCGAAGAGATCAAGAGTGCCGGCGGTCGCGGTATAGGCGATCTTCCGGCCGTCGGCCGTCAACTCGTGCTCCGTGACGGAGTCGGCCGGCAGCAGCTTCAGCACGCCGTCGCGCGCACTGCGCTCGACATTTGCCTGGCGCCCGCCGCGTTCCTGCGCCGGCGAAAGGGCAGGCCCCAGCGATGCCATCAACGCGGTGAGCAGAAACAGGGTTCGTATGCGCACGACTTGTCCTCCGGCGGATGCAGGCTGAGATAGCGTAGCATCCGCGCCTGGCGACCGGCATCAAGAGATGGTGATGGGCCGGTGAGCCTAGACTTTCTCGACCGCATGCACATTCACCTCCAGCGCCCGGCCGGCCCTCCAGCCGTTGATCGCGGCCCCGAGCCCGAGCGCGATGAAGAGAACCGCACACCAGGAAAAGCTTCCGGTCCAGCCGCGGATGAGGCCGACGATCAGCGGGCCGATTGCGGCGAGCAGATAGCCGACGCATTGCGCCATGCCGGAGAGATGGGCGGCAACATCGGGATCGCGCGAGCGCAGCACGATCGTCGTCATGGCGGCCGCGATCAGTCCGCCCTGGCCGATGCCTTGCAGCACCGCCCACAGCCAGACGCTCGAAAGCGGCGCAAAGAGCAGTCCAAGCAGAGCCATGACGGCGACGCCGCAGAGGCCGGCATTGATCAATCGCTGATCCCGGCCGCGCACGGCGATATGCGGCACGACGAGGCAGGAGGCCGCCTGCACCATCACCGAGAGCGATACGATCGCCCCGGCCGTGACGCCGTCGAGCCCGCGTTCGCGCAGGATCGGAACCAGCCAGCCGAAGACGCAGTAGGCAAGCGCCGATTGCAGCCCCATGAACAGCGTAACCTGCCAGGCCAGCCGGTCCCGCCAGAGTCCGTCGACGCGAAAGCCGTTTCGCCTTGCTCCGGCGCCGCTGCGAAGGACCTGCGGCAGCCAGATCAGACCGACGGCGAGCGCCGGCAGTGCCCAGGCGGCCAGCGCGCCGCCGAGAGAGCCGCCGAGAGCATGTTCGATCGGCAGCGTCAGCCCGGCCGCACTGGCCGCACCTGCGCAGAGCGCCATCGTATAAAAGCCGGTCATCAGCGCGGCGCGCGTGGGGAAGTCCCGCTTCACCAGTCCCGGCAGCAGCACGTTGCCGACGGCGATGCAGGCACCGGCAAGCGCCGTGCCGATAAAGAGCAGCGGCAGGGAGGAAAGCCCGCGAAAAGCTGTGCCGAGCGCAAGCAGCAGGAGAACGCCGAGCAGTGTGCGTTCGGTTCCGATGCGCTGGGCAAGACGCGGTGCAAGCGGCGAGAAGACGCCGAGGCAGACGACCGGAAGCGTCGTCAGCAGGCTGGCGCCGAGCGCGCTCAGCCCGAGTTCGGAGCGAATCTCCGGCAGGAGCGCCGAGGCGCTCGAAAACACCGGGCGCAGGTTGAAAGCGATCAGCACGAGGCTGGCGCCGAGCAGCAAACTGGCCGCACCATTCCGCACCGGCGTTGCCTGCTGGGCGGGAAGGCTGCCGGACTCGGCATCGATCAGCAATTCCTCGGCCACATCAAGCGTGATGGCGGCAGCGTTGGAAGGTGTATTCATGACAGGATCATCCGGTCGAGTGCCGCAAGAACGGGCGCCATGAAGCGGCGCACCGCGGCATCCGCCTGGTCGGGATCGCCGGTGTCGATCGCATCGACGATATCGACATGCGCCTGCATGTCGGGTTCGGGAATATCCTTGCCGAGCGTCGCCGCAATGGTGTCGGTGATCGAGGCCGAGAAGAAAGCGTAGATTTCGATCATCGCCCGATTGCCGGAAGCAGCGATGACCGCCTTGTGGAAGGCGAGGTCCCGTTCGATGAAGGCGGCTTCATCGCCGCCGGCGTAACTGCCGCGTTCATTCAGCAGCCGGCGCAGCTCGGCAATCGTCTCCGCCGTCTTGCGCATCGCCGTCAGGCGTGCCGCCTCGACATCGAGTGCTAAGCGCGCTTCGAACTGATCGCGCAGGCTCGCGCGCCGCGCCATGGTCAGCGGCCGGCCGGCGTCGCTGGTCGAACGCACATAGGTGCCCGACCCCTGCCGGGTTTCGAGATAACCCTGGGAGACAAGCACCCGCACCGCCTCGCGCACCGTGCCGCGGCTGACGGAGAGCATGGCCGACAGCGAGGCCTCGTTCGGCAGCTTGTCGCCGACCGCCCAGCGCTTGCCGACAATGTCGCTGCGGATTGCCTCGATCGCCTCATCGGCGAGATTGGTCTTGCTGACCGCCTGCATCTTCTACTCATAAAGTCATCTGATGACTTTATGAGTAGAAGAATCCCGATCGTCCGTCAATGTCGGAAATTCAGGCAATAAAAAAGGGCCGCCTCGGCGACCCTTTCCATGAGTTTGGCCTCGAACTGGCCTGGACTGTCAAAGCAGCCCCAGGAAGGCGGGTTTTAGAGCGAGGGCTGCCTCGCTTTCGTCACCTCTTCCATGCCCGATACGAGGTCCGAAATCTCATTAGACATTGGATCACCTTCCTTTCGTTCCGTTGCTGATAGACCCAAGGTAGGACGATTCGTGTCAGATGCAAGTAGAAATACCCTTGACGCAAGGATTCGATGAATGCCAGGCATTCACAAAAGAACACAGGCTTTCGCCGAATTTGAAGCCGGCATCCGTCACCAAACCGTCATGATCTGCTTGCAAATCGGTCGCGCGTTAAGCTGTTATTAGCCGTGGCGTTCGACAATTTAGAGCATGCCCGCCGATGCCGCGGGTTCCGGAGCAAAGAGCCATGTGTCGCTGGGCAGCCTATCACGGAGACCCTCTCTATCTCGAGGAGCTGGTATCTTCGCCCGCCCATTCGCTGATCGAGCAGTCCCACTGCGCCACCCGCGCCAAGACGGCGACCAATGGCGACGGCTTCGGCATCGCCTGGTATGGCGACAGGCCAGAACCCGGCCGCTACCGAGACATCCTGCCGGCATGGTCTGATTGCAATCTGAAGAGCCTGGCGCGGCAGATCCGCTCGCCGCTCTTTCTCGCCCATGTCCGCGCCGCCACCGGCGGCGGCACGCGCCGGGACAATTGCCATCCCTTCACCCATGAGACCTGGTCCTTCATGCATAACGGCCAGATATCCGGCTTCGAGCGCCTGCGCCGGCCAATGGAGGCGATGCTTGACGACGAGCTGTTCAACGCCCGCAGCGGCACGACCGATTCCGAGCTGATGTTCCTGCTGGCGCTCCAGTTCGGCCTGCGCGAGGCGCCGATCGCCGCGATGGCTAGTATGGTCGGCTTCGTCGAAGATCTGGCCGAAAACACCATCGGCTCGATCCTGCTGCGCTTCACCGCCGCCTTCTCCGACGGCAATACGCTCTATGCGATACGCTATGCCACGGATCGCAAGGCCCCGACGCTTTATGCCTCGCCGGTCGGCGCCGGCTATTGCCTCGTCTCCGAGCCGTTGAACGACGATGTCGACGCCTGGGCGGAAATTCCCGATGGCAGCGCCGTCACCGTCGGCAAAAACGGTATCAACGTCGCCGATTTCCGGCCGGAAAATCGGAGCGTCGCCAAGCTGCAGCCTTTGGCCGCCTCCGCATAATCTTCGTCGAAAATCGAAAGCGATTTTCTAAAGCGTCCGCGATCGTTCAGATCAGCTTGTCACGCTTTAGGTGTTGGTTTTCACGCATGTCTTTGTCGCAAACCGCTGCACAGTTTTGCGAACTATGCGTGGAAATGCTCGGCGATCAGCGCCGCCAATCTTTCGGCAACCTCTTCCTTCGCCAGGTCGGGCCACCGTTCGACGCCGTCGTGGCGGATGAGTCTGACGCTGTTGCGGCTGCCGCCCATGATGCAGGTCGCCGGAGAAACGTCGTTGGCGACGATCATGTCGGCGCCCTTCCTCTCGAGTTTCGCCCTTGCATTGCTCTCCACGTCCTGCGTCTCGGCGGCAAAGCCGATCACCAGTTTCGGCCGCATCGTATGATGGCCGACGGTTTTGAGAATGTCGGGATTTTCCGTCAGCGCCAGCG
This sequence comes from Rhizobium etli CFN 42, assembly GCF_000092045.1. Taxonomy (NCBI): domain Bacteria; kingdom Pseudomonadati; phylum Pseudomonadota; class Alphaproteobacteria; order Hyphomicrobiales; family Rhizobiaceae; genus Rhizobium; species Rhizobium etli. The sequence continues at coordinate 352,694 of NC_007761.1, forward strand.
TCGGAATGGATTCGCCCGGATGTTTCTTCAGCTTCTGATCGGCGGCCGAAGCGACGCGCCAGTCCGCCACCGCTGCCACCATCACGGCGATATCGGCCGGCAGCGCCGCCAGCACGGCATCACGCATTTCCTCCGCCCGCTCGACATGCACGGTGTGGACGCCGACGGGGTCGGCGATCGCCACCGGCCCGGAGACGAGCGTCACCTCGGCCCCCAGTTTGGCAAGCGCTGCAGCGATCGCATGGCCTTGCCGGCCGGAGGAGCGGTTGGCGATGTAGCGCACGGGGTCGATCGGCTCATGCGTCGGTCCTGAGGTGACGATCGCCTTGCGTCCTTTCAGCGGTTTTTCCCCGTCCTCGAGCATGGTTTCGGCGGCAGCGACGATGTCGAGCGGTTCCGCCATGCGGCCGAGCCCGGCCTCGTGGCTTTCCGCCATCTCGCCAGCCATCGGCCCGACAAAGCGGACGCCGTCTTCCCGCAGTCTTGCCGCATTGCGCCGGGTCGCCGGATGCGCCCACATTCTGGGGTTCATCGCCGGAGCCGCAAGCACCGGCCTCGCCGTTGCCAGGAGCGCGGTCGAAGCGAGATCGTCGGCAAGGCCGTTCGCCATCTTCGCCATCAGATCGGCGCTGGCGGGCGCAATCAGCACGAGATCGCAGTCGCGCGCCAGCCTGATATGGCCGACATCCTGTTCGTCCTGCCGCGAAAACAGATCGGTGAAGACGTGATCCGCGGCCAGCGCACCGACGGCAAGAGGTGTCACGAATTCCTGTGCCCCCTTGGTCATGATGGGACGCACACTTGCGCCGCGCTCGCGCAGCCGGCGGATCAGATCCAGGCTCTTATAACAGGCGATGCCGCCAGAGATGATGAGGAGGATGCGTTTGCCGCTGAGAGCCATGGCTTTCTACCCGTCGCCTTTTTCTGCCCGGCCTCGACCCTAAGCCTTTGGCGTAGAACATGCAATCGCGTGAACGACATGCGTCGGCTCCGCTTGATCCGGCCGGCGGGTTGGAGAGAAACCACCAACCCGCCGGCCGGAAATCGCCCCGCGCCGTCTCAGCTGCGGGTGATCGAAATGCCGCCGTCAACCAGCGAAGCCGTGCCGGTGACGAAGCTGGCATCGTCGGAGGCAAGGTAGAGAACTGAGCGGGCGACCTCCTCAGGCGTCGCGACACGCTTCAGCGCATGCATATTGGTGATGGCAGCCTGCTTGTCCGCCGTATCGTTCATGTCCCGGTACATGTCGGTATCAACGGCGCCCGGCAGGACGGCGTTGACGCGCACGCCCTGCTGTCCGAATTCGGCGGCCAGCGCCTGCGTCAGGCCGATCAGGCCGGATTTGCTGGCGGCATAGGCGGCAACGCCCGGAAAGGCAAAGCTGTAGCCGACGAAGGTCGAGGTGAAGATCACCGAACCACCGCCATTTTCCGCCATCGCGCCGATCTGATGTTTGGCAGCGAGGAAGGATGCGGTCAGATTGACCGCCAGCGCCTCGCTGAAGCCTGCTTCCGAGACACCGGTGCTCGGACCCGCTTCGCCGATGATGCCGGCATTGTTGAAGGCGATGTCGAGCTTGCCGTAATGGGTCAAGGCGGCCGCGACCAGCGCCTTGTGATAGTCTTCCGACCGGACGTCGCCGGCGACGGCCACCGCTTCGCCACCCTCGGCCTTGATCTCCGCGACCAGGCTGTCGAGTTCGCGCTCGCGGCGGGCGCCGACCACGACCTTGGCGCCTTCGGCAGCAAAGAGCTTTGCCGTGACGCGGCCGATGCCGGAGCTTGCGCCGGTGACGATTGCGACCTTGTCGTTCAAGCGGTTCATGGTTCCATCTCCTATGTTGAGGCGAGGCGGCCCCTGCCGTCCCTTCCGTTGAATGGAAGATGGCATTTTCCTTTCGTTCGGATTAGTCTCCAGATCGGGGAATTCGAATTCGGAAAGACCGAACAATGATCAAGGTCGAAGGCATTGCCGCTTTCGTTGCCGTCGTCGAGGCCGGCTCGGTCAGCGAGGCGGCCCGGCGGCTCAGACTCTCCAAATCCGTCGTCAGCGAAAGGCTGGCAGAACTGGAGAAGGCGCTTGGCGGCACGCTGCTGCACCGTACGACGCGCAAACTTGCTCTGACGGAGGACGGTGCGGTCTTCCTGGAACGAGCCGGGCGCATCGTGCGCGAGATCGAGGAGGCCGCCGCCGACATGGCCGAGCGGCGCGGCACGCTCTCCGGGCCGATCCGCATTGCTGCACCCGTCACCTTCGGCCGCATGCATCTCGGTCCGGCGCTCTATCCCTTTCTCACCGCACATCCCGATATCCGCCTGACGCTGGATATCGACGATCGCCGTGTCGATGCCGCATCGGATGGGTATGACGCCATCATCCGCAACGGCCCGCTCGCCGACAGCCGGCTGGTCGCCTGGAAGCTCGCGCCGAGCCGCCGCCTTCTCTGCGCCTCGCCGGATTATCTCGCCCGCCAAGGAATGCCGCGCTCGCTCGCCGACCTGAACAATCATCGCGGTATCTTCTACACCAATCGCGGTGTCGCCGACTGGCGCTTCCAGACGCCGGAGGGGGCGATCCTCGTCCGTGCAAAACCGGCGCTCGGCATCAACAACGGCGATATGCTCCGCGACGCCGCCATCGCCGGCCTCGGCATTGCGCTGCTGCCCGCCTTCATTGCCGGCCCGGCTATTCGCGAGGGCCGGCTTGCCGAAATCGATGTCGGTCACAGGCCGGAGGCCGAATTCATCTATATGGCCCATCCCGCCGGTCGGAACCCTTCGGCCAAGCTGCGCGCCATCGCCGATCATCTGAAGAAGAGTTTTGGCGATCCGCCCTATTGGGATATTGCGGATAGAGCATGATGCCGAAAAGTGTGAGCGGTTTTCGGGCGACATCATGCTCTAACTCTTTAATGTAGAACAGGATTCAGATTTTAGGCCCACCGCTCAAATCTGAATCCTGTCTAACCCATGAATTCGAAAGTCCGTCAGGATGAAGATATGCCGCCCTCGGTGCACGCCGTGAAGACCGTGCTCACAGGAGAAAAGCGCTATTTGACACGCGGCACCGGTGCCTATCGCCGCGCCAGCCTGGCGCTTTTCCTCTCCGGCTTTTCCACCTTCTCGCTTCTCTATTGCGTGCAGCCGCTGCTGCCGATCTTTTCGCAGGAATTTTCCGTCAGCCCGGCCGAAAGCTCGCTGTCGCTGTCGCTCTCCACCGGTTTCCTCGCGCTCGCCATCGTCTGCGCCGCCGCCGTCTCGGAAGGGCTCGGTCGCCGCAGCCTGATGTCGATTTCACTGGTCGGCGCGGCCTTGTTGACGGTGGCCACGGCTTTTGCGCCGAACTGGCACCTGCTGCTCGTCATCCGCGCCGTTGAAGGTCTCGTTCTCGGCGGCGTGCCCGCCGTCGCCATGGCCTATCTCGCCGAGGAGATCGATCCGCGCGGCCTCGGCGCCGCCATGGGCCTTTATGTCGGCGGCACGGCCTTTGGGGGCATGTCCGGCCGCGTGCTGACCGGCATCTTCGCCGAATATCTCGGCTGGCGGCCGGCGCTGTTTCTCATCGGCGCCATCGGCCTTGTCGCGGCGCTCGGCTTCATCGCCCTGCTGCCGCCATCGCGGAATTTTGTCCGCCGGCCGGGCTTCGACCCGCGTTTCCATGTCAGGGCCTGGCTCGGCCATCTCGCCAATCCGGCGCTGCCCTTCATCTTCGCCATCGCCTTCCTGGCGATGGGCTCCTTCGTGACCATCTACAATTATGCCGGTTTCCGCCTCGTGGCGCCGCCTTACGGCCTCAATCAGACCGAACTCGGCTTGATCTTCACCGTTTATCTCTTCGGCATCGGCGCCGCCTCGATCGGCGGCCTCATCGGAGATCGGATCGGGCATTTTCGCGTGCTGCTCTTCGGTCTGGCGCTGACGGCCGCCGGCAGCATGCTGACGCTCTCCGCCGCGCTGCCATCGATCATCCTCGGGATTATTGTGCTGACGGCCGGCTTCTTCATGAGCCATTCCATTGCTAGCGGCCTCGTCGGCAGGCTGGCGCACGGCACCAAGGGCCACGCCTCGTCGCTCTATATGCTGGCTTATTACGTCGGCTCCAGCCTCATGGGGTCGGCGGGTGGCTGGTTCTGGGCAATCGGCGGCTGGGCCGCCGTCGTCGTCTTCACCCTTGTCATGCTGGCGCTTGCCTTTATCTCCGCCTGTGTCGCGCAGCGTCTTGCAAGGGAAAACGCATGATCCGCATCGACCGTCTCGATCATCTGGTGTTGACCGTCGCCGATATCGCAGCCACCTGCGATTTCTATTCCCGCATCCTCGGCATGTCGGTCGAAACCTTCGCGGAAGGCCGCAAGGCGCTGAAATTCGGCCGCCAAAAGATCAACCTGCATCAGGCCGGCCACGAATTCGAACCCAAGGCCAAACATCCTATCCCCGGGTCCGGCGATCTCTGTTTCATCGCCGAAACGTCGATTGCCGGGGTCATCGCCTATCTGCAGGCGTCCGGCATTGTGATCGAGGAAGGTCCGGTCGAACGCACCGGCGCGACCGGACGGTTGCGTTCGGTTTATTTCCGAGACCCAGACGGCAATCTCATCGAAGTTTCGAACCTGATCGACTGACGCTCGATGGGCCGATATCCGCCTCCCGGCTCAATCCGGCCGGATATAGGGCACGTCTTTCTTCGCCACCTCATCCAGCGCCTCCTCGTAACCCGCATCGGCGTAGCGCATGACACCAAGGGCGGTGTCGTTGGTCAGCGCATGGTCGAGCCGCTCGTCGGCGGCGTCGGTGCCGTCGGCGATGACGGTGACGCCGCAGCTCGTCATGTAGCCGGCATAGCCGCCGCCGCCGGAATGGACGACGACGAGATCGGCCATCGAGGAGCACAGCATCATCGCATCGATCAGCGGCCAGTCGGCGATCGCGTCGGAGCCGTCCTTCATCCGCTCGGTCATGATATTCGGATGCGCCATGGCGCCGGCATCGAGATGGTCGCGGGAGAAGGCGACGGGACCTTTGAGATCGCCGCCCGCAATCAGCGCATTGACACGCCGCGCCAGCATCGTGCGTTCGCCATGGCCGAGCCAGGCGATGCGCGACGGCAGGCCCTCGAAGGGTACGTGCTCGCGCGCCAGCCGGATCCAATTGGTGATGATCTTGTTATCGGGAAACATCTCGATGAGAAGATCATCAATCCGGGCGATATCGCTCTCCTCGCCTGACAGAGCCATCCAGCGGAACGGGCCGATCGCCCGGGCAAAGAGCGGCCTGAGGTAGGCCTCGGTGAAGATTGGAATATCGAAGGCATTGGTGACACCGCCCTCTTTCGCCTGAGTGCGGATGAGGTTGCCATTATCGAAGACTTCTGAGCCCTTCTTTTGGAACTCTAGCATCGCCGTCACATGCTCGACGATCGAGGCGCGGCTTGCCGCCATCAATTGCCCCTGGCCGTCGTCGCGCAGGCCTTTGACCTGATCAAGGCTCATGCCCTTCGGTGCGTAGCCATAGACGAGGTCATGCGCCGAGGTCTGATCGGTGACGATATCGGGCACGATGCCGCGCCGAGCGATCTCGGGATAAACCTCCGCCGCATTGCCGACGAGCCCGACGGACAGCGCCCGCTTCTCTTTTACGGCTGCATCGATCATCTGAAGGGCGGTATCGATATCCGGCGCGATCTCCTGGAGATAGCCGATCTGCTGGCGCTTGCGCGCCCGCTCCGGATCGATGTCGACGCAGAGGATCGCCGCGCCCGCCATGCGACCGGCAAGCGGCTGCGCGCCGCCCATACCGCCGAGTCCGGCCGTCAGCACGAAGCGGCCGTGGAGGTCGCCGCCGAAACGCCGTTCGGCGATGCGCATGAAAATCTCGTAGGTGCCCTGGATGACGCCCTGGCTGCCGATATATTGCCAGGCCCCTGCCGTCAGCCCACCCCAGCAGATCAGCCCTTTGCGCTGCAGCTCGTAGAACACTTCGGCCTTTGCCCATTGCCCGACGATGTTGCAGTTCGCCATGATGACGAGCGGCGCCCGGGCATGGGTCTTTACGAGCCCGATCGGCTTGCCGGACTGGATGAGCAGCGTCTGACCCTCATCCATCTCCGTTAGCGCCTTGACGATGCCCCTATGCGCCGCCCAGTTGCGGGCGGCCTTGCCGAGCGCGGCATAGACGATCAGATTGTCGGGATCCTCGCCGACGGCGAGCACGTTTTCGAGGAGCCGCAGCAGCGCCTCCTGCCGCCAGCCCTTGGCGCGCAACTCCGGCCCGCCGGGAATCGGAAATTTCGGATGGCGTGGATTGGCCTTCGGCATCACGGGTTCCTCGCTTGGTTCTCTGCTTTTCCCTTCTTCCCGGCCGGGGAGAAGGGGAATAGCTAATTGGTCACTTGCCTGGCAGCGATTCCACATAGGCAAGCGCCGCATCGAGCAGACGCCGTCTCAGGGCATCGTCGCCGTAAGCCTCGGCGGAGGCGCGCAGCCAGCCGTGCATGACTCGCTCGCCCATCAGCATCCGGTTTACGCCCGGCAGCGCCAGCGCCCAATCATCATTGCCCTTGCCGAGACGGATCAGCATGCCGTCACTGCGCGCGCCGCAGAGAAGATTGCCGTTCAGCAGGAAGGCGCGGCCGCCGAACATGGATTTTTCGCTGAGGCCAGGACGATCGTCGAGTTCCTCACGTAGCAGTTCTTCAAGGCCGGGATCGCGTGCCATGGCTCAGGCCTTCGCCGCCAGCGCATAACGCGCGATCTCGATTCCCATCGCCTTCTCGACGACGGGATAAACTGTCGGATCGAGCACGCTAGCTGACAGCGGAATGATATCCATCGGCACATGCAGGATGAAGACATGCATGCCTTCCTGCAACTGCCCGACGCTCAGCGGCTCGCCCTCAGGCGACAGTGTGGTGATCACAGCGGGGAAGGTCGCAAGCCGCCCGCCATCCGCATCGTCCACCGCCATATATTCGTTCATCACATGCAGCGTCACTGATTTGTCGCGCGAACCGACGGCGATGGTGCCGATGTCGAAGGCCTCCTTGGTATAGACGACGTCTTTGCGGGTGATGGCGCCTTCGGCGAGGATATGTCCGCCCGTCGTCTTGCAGATCGCATCGATGATCGCTGGCCCGCCGCGCTTCTCCGCCGCAATAATTGCTTCTCCGAGCGCAAGTGCCATCGAGATGCCGCCGAGGGCTGCATGGCCCCGGACATACGACGCCCTGAGCGGATTGCGGCAGCTGGCGATGAAACCGCCGGACTGATCGGCGGCGGCGCGCAGCACCGGCGAGATTTTTGCCGTCGCGCCCTTCACCACGAGCTCGATGTAGCGGTTCTCGGCCCTGTTGCCGCCGACGGCGGTCTGGATCATCGGCTCGGGTGAGGCGGCCATGCCGATCGAACCCATGTCGCCGGTCGGGTGCGCGCGGATATCGCCGACGGCATCGACCACCTTGGTGCCGAGGATCGCCGACGGCAGCCAGCCGTTGAGCGTCGAGGATTTACCGTTCTGGCCGATGATCAGCCCGGAAAGCTTTTCGCCGAGCGCCTCCTGCAAGAGCTGCACGGCCTTCACATAATCGACGCCCTGCATTTCCCAGGGCGTGGTGGAGGCCGGCGCGCCGATCGCGGCCGCCGTGGCGATCCAGGCGTCATCCTTCAATTCGTCGATCGACACCAGTTCAGGTTTGCCGATGGTGACGGCCGCAAGCCCAAGCATCCGCCCGTGATCGGCCCAGCCGCCGCCGCCGGCGGCATAGACGGAGCCGCCTTTGACGGCGGCTTCCACGTCCTTCTCAACCAATATACGTCCCATCGGCCTTCTCCCGCTTCGAATCCTTATCCATCTCGCGCGCCGCCTCGAAAAGCACGGCTGCGCCGAGGGCGATATCGTCATTGTCGGCCCACTCGTCGGGGCAATGGCTACGACCCTTCCGACAGGGCACGAAGACCATTGCCGCCGGCGCCACCTTGGCAATCCAGGCCGTATCGTGCCCTGCGCCGGAGGCCATGCGCCGGTATTTTGCGCCGACGCGCTCGCAGGCGGTCTCCAGCGTCGAAAGCAGCGCGGCATTGCTGGGCGTCGGCAGATTGTCGGAAACCCGGTTCGGCGTCTCGATCATCACGCCGTAGGCGGTCGCCAGCTTTTCGACATGGCCGTCGAGCCAGCGGCAGAATGCCTCCATATCGGCGCGGATTTCCGCGCGCCCGTCGATTAGCAGCACGACCTTCGAGGGCACGACATTGGCCGCATTCGGCTCGATCCTGAACTCGCCGACCGTCGCCGCGAAATGCCCCGGCGTCTTGGAAAGCTCGGCGGCAGCATTGCGGATGTCGAGCACCAGCTGCGATGCCGCCACCAACGCATCCGCCCGCCTGTCCATCGGCGTCGTGCCGGCATGGTCAGCCCGTCCTTCGACGGTGATTTCGATGCGGGTAATACCTGCAATGGCGGTGACGATGCCGATATCCTCCCGTTCGGCTTCGAGCACCGGCCCCTGCTCGATATGGAGCTCCAGAAAGCCGGCCAGATCGGGCCGCTTCTGTTGTCCCAGCACGCCAGGCTCCCCGCCCGCCTGGGCGATGCCGCCGGCAAGATCGAGGCCGCCGCTTTCCCGCGACAGCCAGGCCTCCGGCAGCTGGCCGGTCATGCCGCGGCTGCCGATGCAGGAGACGCCGAAGATGCTCACCTCCTCGGCAAGGAAATCGACGATCTCGAGATCGTGGTCCAGTTCCATGCCCTGATCATGCAGCGCCCGCGCCACCTCAAGCGCCGAGACCACCCCGGCAATGCCGTCGTAGCGGCCGCCCTCCGGCACCGTGTCGGAATGCGAGCCGATCATGATCGTGCCGAACCAGGGCTTCCTACCGGTTCGCCGGCCGATCAGATTGCCGGCGGCATCGATCCGTGTTTCCAGCCCTGCCGCCTTCATCCGCGCCTCGATATAGGCCCGGCCTTCCATGAAGAGCGGCGTGAAAGCCCGCCGTGTCCAGGGGCGCCCCGGCTCGGTAATACCGGCAAGCGCCTCGATATCTTCAGCGATCCGGCCGGCATTGACTGGAAGATTGCGGCTCATGTGGCGGCTCCCGAAATGATCTGGCGCGGCGGCGGCCGGACGAACCGCCCAGTGCCGGGCGCGGCCATTACCTTGCCGCCCTCGGCGATTCTTTCGCCCCGCAGATAAGTGGCGGAGACGGTCCAGGGCAGGCGAATGCCGTTATAGGGGCTCCAGCCGACGACGTTGTTGCCGCTCGCAGCCGCATCATAGATGCTTTCGCGCGGTTCCAGCACGGCGATATCGGCGTCCTTGCCTGATGTCAGCGCCCCCTTGATGTGGTCAAGCCGGAAATGCTTCGCCGGATTCTCCGCCATCAGCCGCGCGGCCCAGGTCAGGGGAATGCCGCGCTCGAGAGCGCCCTTGATGAAAAGCGGGACCATCACCTCGAGGCCGGGAACGCCGGATGCGTTGGCGAGCATATCGGGATCGGTCTTGCGGTTTTCCGACCAACTGACGTGATCGGTCGAGACCAGCCAGACATCACCCTCTGCGACCTTCCGCCAGAGCCTCTCCACCTCGGCGCGTGGTCGCACCGGCGGATTGATCTTCGCCTTGCCCCCCAGGCGCCTCACGTCGTTTTCCTCGTCGAGAGTGAGATAATGGATGCAGCATTCGACCGTCGCGGCAAAACCGTCGCGGCGGTAAGCCCGGGCGATGTCATAGCCGCGCCCGAGAGAGCAGTGCACCACATGCGCAGGGCAGCCGGTATTGGCCCCGGTTTCGAAGATCGTGTGCATCGCCAAGAGTTCGGTAATCGCCGGCCGAGACAGGCCGTGCGCCCGCCAGTCGGTGATGCCGCTTGCCTTCACCTGCTCCATATAGCTGCGCACGGCCTCGTCATCCTCATTATGCACGCCTGCCGTCAGCCCGGTCGGCGCGATTGCCGCGAAGCAGGCGTCGAGTAGAGCGGGGGGAATGCGCGGAAAACGTTTGGGATCGGTGCCGAAGGTGGAAAACTTGAAGGCGGCGACGCCGGCCTCGGTCATCTCCGGGATCCGCGCCGGGCCTTCTTGCGGATCGATGGTGCCGTAAAGGGCAAAATCGACCCGCGCCTGCGGGGCGGCATGGTCGATCTTCCGCTTGACCGCCGCCGCCGAGCAGACGAGATTGCCTTCGTCATAGGGCATGTCGACGATCGTAGTCACGCCGCCGGCCGCTGCCGACCGCGTCGACCAGACGAAATCCTCCTGATCCTTCTGGGACAGCGAATGCACCTGCGCGTCGATGGCGCCTGGCAGGATCAACGCTCTTCCGAGCAGATGCCGTTCGCGCGCTGCAGGCGGGACGCCGAGGCCGACTTCGGCGATCTTGCCGGCATGCACGGCAACATAACCCTCTTCGACGATGCGGTTCGGCAACACCACCGTGCCCTGCAGAACGAGATCGAAGTCCATGCCGCTTCCTCCCTAGACTGACGTCGGAACCGTTGCCGGCCGAAACGTGATGCCAAAGCTTGAACGTCTTTCGGACGGCATCACGCACCGATTGGTTAATGTAGAGCAGGATTGAGATTTTGGGCCTCGCCCGCAATCACCCTGCTCGGCTGGCCAGGCGCCCTTCGCTGGGCTCCGGCGAACCGAGTGCGAAGAAATCGTCGAAGGAGGCAATCGGAACCTGCTCGGTCAGTTTCGCGAGAAAGTCGTCCGATCCGAGCTCTTCCTCGATCGCCTCCACCTCAGCCGAAAGCGGCCGGTCGACGGTATAAAAGGCCGCATGTTTGCGGACGACCTCATAGAGCATACCGGCCACGCCCTTCGGTTCATCGCCGAGAATGTCAATCGCCTGGGCAGACAAGAGCGCCTCGAGTGCCGCGAGGCGCTTCAGCGCCTGCATCTGACGCTCGAAGCGCTCGATGACCAGCGGCAGGAAGGCGGCCTCGTCCTCCAGGCCGGCCGCAACGACCAGGGACTGCGCCGAAACGGGACCCGACATCGACAGGACGCGCGAGAAGATTTCGCCGGCAAGCTTGATGATCGGCCCGAAGCCGGTGGCAATCCGTCCCGGCGGCACGAGGTTGACCGGCAGGTCGCGCCGTTGACCGTTGCCGAGAATGACGCAGCGGTTGAAGGCGTTGCGCGCCGCATGCGCCATGCAGAGTGCGGCCGATTCGAGCAGGATCGTCACATCGAGGGGAAGCGAACCGCCTGATGTCATCACCCGACCCTCGACGACGACCGGATTGTCGTCCGAGCGTCCGGTTGCGGCAAGGATCTTGTGGCCGGTCGAAAGCAGGTTTTCGATGACGGCGCCGAACACCTGGGCGATCATGCGCAGGCTGAGCGGATCCTGCACATGCGTTGCAACTGGCCAGTCCCAGTCGTCCGACGCGTTGCAGAGCCAGGCGCCGATCAGTGCCTCACGCGCCGTGCCAACATGGCGGACCGCCTTCCAGGGATCGCGGGAGGCGCCGAGCGCACCGGCCGCCATCATCCCGGTGGCGAGCAGGATGCGGATCGAGGCCGCGGCACTGCGCGTCGTTTCCGCCGCCGCGGCAAAGCTCACGGCATTGACGCTGAGCGAGGCGAGACTGTCGCGCGGCGCCATCCGCACCGGTTGCAGTCCCGCCGCCCGGAAGGCGTCGGCCGCCTGCATCCGGCTGCCGCGGTAGACCGCTTCGCCGACGCCGGTCAGCACCGCGCCGATCTGTCCCATCAGGCCGATATCGGCGCAGCCGATCGAGCCGGTTCGGCGCACGACCGGAATGAGATCGGCTTCGAGCATCGTGATATAGGCCTGGATCAGTTCCGGCGTACAGCCGACCTGGCCGGTCAGCGCCGTATTGACGCGGATCGCCATGGCGTTGCGCACGACATTGCAGGAAAAGGGTGTGCCGGTGCCGAAATGATGGGCGCGCACCAGGCCGAGATTGAAGGTGTCGAGCTCGTCGGCCGACCACTCCACATCCTTCATGGCGCCGACTCCGGTCGTCGAGCCGTAGACGGGCATGCCCGAAGCAATCGCATCCTCGACGATCTCGCGCGCTATGGCGATGCGGGCCATGCCGGTCGGCGAGGCCGAAATCTTTGCCTTGCCTGCACCGATCGCCGCCATCTCGGCAAAACCGAGGGGACGTCCGGAAAGTTCGATGCCGGGGCGTTCGTGCTGCATGTGCCGTATCTCCTAACTCGAGAGACTAAGCGAGCCCTCGGTCACATGGGATATCCTAAATGCCGAACACAGCATGTTATTGGCAGGCGGTCAGCTCAGCATCCAGGCAATATAGAGGAGCGTCAATGCGATGACCCACAACGCGATCCGGCCGGAGCGGTTATGCCGAGCTTCGGCCTTGCCGATCGCCTCCGCCGTCTCCTCGTCGAAACGCAGGCCGTGCTCGCTCATATGCAGGAGCTGGTGGTGGAATTTTTCGGTCTTCGCCGCAATTTCCGGCACGGCTTCGGCAAGCTTGACCGCCGCCTTCAGTCCGTCCTTGAGGTCGGTCGCGATCCGCTTTGGTCCGAGATTGGTGCGGATCCAATCGCCGACGACGGGCTCGGAAGCCTTCCACATATTGAAGCGCGGGTTGAGCATGCGCGACACGCCTTCGACCACGACCATGGTCTTCTGCAGCATCACCAGCTCCGGCCGTGTCGCCATGTCGAAGAGTTCGGTCACTTCGAACAGCAGCGTCAGGAGCTTGCCCATCGAGATCGTTTCGGCCGGCTGCCCATGGATCGGCTCGCCGATAGCCCGGATCGCCTGGGCAAAGCTCTCGACATTGTGGTGGCCCGGCACATATCCCGCCTCGAAATGCACCTCGGCGACGCGGATGTAATCGCGCGTGATGAAGCCGTAGAGGATTTCGGCGAGGAACCGTCGCTCCTTTTTGCCGAGCCGCCCGACAATACCCATGTCGACCGCGACGATCATGCCGCCTGCATCGACGAAAAGATTGCCCGGATGCATGTCGGCATGAAAGAAACCGTCGCGCAGCGTGTGGCGGAGAAACGACTGGATCAGCGTGTCGGCGAGCAGGTTGAGGTCGTGGCCGGCGGCGCGCAGCCCCTCGACGTCGGACATTCTCGTGCCGTCGATCCATTCCATGGTGATAACGTCGCGGCCGGTGCGCTCCCAGTCGACCTTCGGCACGCGAAAGCCGGGATCGCTGTCGGTGTTTTCGGCAATCTCCGAAAGCGCTGCCGCCTCAAGGCGAAGATCCATCTCCACCTTCGTCGTCTGTTCCAGCGTCTTCGTCACCTCGACCGGCCTGAGCCGCCGGCTGAAAGGGAGGAAACGCTCCTGCATATGGGCAACGAGGTACATCGCCTCGATGTCGTGGGCGAAACGCTGGCGCACGCCGGGCCGTACGACCTTGACGGCGACCTTCTTGCGGCCTCCGGCCGTTTCGACCTCAGCCGGATGCACCTGTGCGATCGAGGCGGCGGCGATTGGATCGCCAAAACTCGCATAAAGCTCCCCGATCGGCCGCCCGAGCGAAGCTTCGATATTGGCTTTGGCGGCGGCGGCGGGGAAGAAGGCCATCCGATCCTGCAGTTGCGACAGGTCGTTGGCGAATTCGACGCCGACCACGTCGGGCCGCGTTGCCAGAAACTGGCCGATCTTCACATAGGAGGGGCCGAGCCGCTCGACGGCCTGCGCCAATCGGTCGCTACGCGTGATCGCCATGGCGCGGCTGCGCGCAAACAGGCCGACGAAGGATTTGCCAAGGATGATCGAAGGCGGCAGGCCTTCCGAAGGCAGTGCAGAGATCACGCCTTCGCGCACGAGGATCCAGCCGACCCGGATCAGGCGGAAATAGGCTCCGAACGTGCTCATGCAGACTTGCCTGCTTTCGAAGGCGCGGTCAGTTTCTCCACCCTCATCTCTCAGAGCTTCCAGCCGGAATGGAGCGCGGCGATGCCGCCGGTATAATTGGTGTAGGTGACGCGCGAAAAGCCGGCCTGGCGGATCATCGCAGCGAAATTCTCCTGATTGGGAAATTTGCGGATCGATTCCACCAGATACTGGTAGGGTTCGGCATCGCCGGTGATCGCCTTGCCGAATTGCGGAATGGCGTTGAACGACCAGGCGTCATAGATCTTGTCGAGAAGCGGCATATCGACTTCCGAAAACTCCAGGACCAGCAGCCGTCCGCCGCGTTTCAACACGCGATAGGCCTCGGACAGCGCCTTGTCGATCCTCGGCACGTTGCGGATGCCGAAGGCGATCGTATAGGCGTCGAAGCTGGCGGCCTCGAAGGGCAGTTCCTCGGCATTCGCCTCGACGAAGGTGAGATTGCCGGAAAGCTTTTTCTTTTCCGCCCGCTCGGCGCCGACGCCGAGCATCGAGCCGTTGATGTCGAGCACGGTGGCATGCGCCTGCCGGCCCGAAGCCTCGACGATGCGGAAGGCGATGTCGCCGGTGCCGCCGGCGACGTCGAGCACCTTGTAGCCCGGCTCCTTGCGCGGATTGAGCGCGGCGATCATCGCATCCTTCCAGGCGCGGTGCATGCCCATCGACATGACGTCGTTCATGATGTCGTAGCGTTTGGCGACCTTGTGGAATACCTGGTTGACCAGACCCTGCTTCTCGCCGCCCGGCACTTCGCGAAAGCCGTAGGAGGTCTCCATGCCGCCATCGGCGGAAGTGCGGCTTTCTGACATCGGGCTGCTCCGTTCCTTGAAGATCAGCCGCGCAGGCCATAGCGAAAGACCGCGCGCGACGTTATCACTGGACCGCGCTCTCCGCGGCACACTGGCGCTATAGCGCACATCGTCCTCGGTTGAAACACGTTCGATATAGATGGGTTAAGATGCCGGAATTGCCAGAAGTCGAAACGGTCAAACGCGGGCTGGCGCCGGCGATGGAGGGGGCTCGCGTCACGAGGCTGGAGCTGCGCCGCAGGGATCTGCGCTTCCCCTTTCCCGATGCCCTGGCGGAGAGGGTTTCCGGCCGCACCATCGTCGGGCTTGGCCGCCGCGCCAAATATCTGCTGGTCGATCTCGACGACGGCAATACGCTGATTTCCCATCTCGGCATGTCCGGTTCCTTCCGCATCGAGGAGGGTGCGGCCTCGGCGATGCCGGGCGAATTCCACCATGCCCGCAGCAAGGACGAGAAGCACGATCACGTCGTCTTTCACCTCGAAGGCGGAGGCGGGCCGCGCCGCGTCGTCTATAACGATCCGCGCCGTTTCGGCTTCATGGATATCGTGGGGCGTGCCGATCTTTCCGCGCATCCCTTCTTCCGAGACCTCGGCCCGGAGCCGACGGGCAACGAGCTCGGCGCCACCTATCTCGCCGAACGGTTCCGCGATAAGGCACAGCCCTTGAAGAGCGCGCTCCTCGACCAGAAGAACATCGCCGGTCTCGGCAATATATATGTCTGCGAAGCGCTGTGGCGCTCGCACCTTTCGCCGATCCGCGCCGCCGGCACGCTGGTGACATCAGGCGGCCGGCCGAAGCAGCAGCTCGACCTGCTGGTCGCCTCGATCCGCGAGGTCATCGCCGACGCGATCGCCGCCGGTGGCTCGTCGCTGCGCGACCATATCCGGGCGGATGGATCGCTCGGCTATTTCCAGCATTCCTTCTCCGTCTATGATCGCGAAGGTCAGGCTTGCGGCACGCCCGGCTGCGGCGGTACGGTCGCCCGTATCGTACAGGCGGGTCGCTCCACCTTCTATTGCGCCGCCTGCCAGAAATAACAGAGAACCGGGAGACCAGCATGGCCTACGAGACCCTGATCGTCGAAACCCGAGGCAATGTCGGCCTCGTCACGCTGAATCGCCCGCAGGCGCTGAACGCATTGAATTCCACCGTCCTGAAGGAGTTGAAGGCGGCCTACGCCGCGTTCCACGCCGACGAGGCGATCGGCGCCATCGTCATCACCGGCTCCGAACGCGCCTTTGCCGCCGGCGCCGATATCAAGGAGATGCAGTCGCTCCAGTTCGCCGACATCTATAAGAGTGACTTCATCAGCGGCTGGGACGACATTGCCAAGGCGCGCAAGCCGGTCATCGCCGCCGTCAGCGGCTTTGCCCTCGGCGGCGGCTGCGAGCTCGCCATGATGTGCGATTTCATCATCGCCTCGGAGACGGCGAAGTTCGGCCAGCCGGAAATCACCCTCGGCGTCATCCCCGGCATGGGCGGCTCGCAGCGGCTGACGCGCGCCGTCGGCAAGGCGAAGGCGATGGATCTTGTCCTGACCGGCCGGATGATGGATGCGGCTGAAGCCGAACGATCGGGACTCGTTTCGCGTGTGGTGGCGCCCGAGCGTCTTCTCGACGAGGCGCTTGCCGCGGCCGAAAAGATCGCCTCGCTTTCGCAGCCCTCCGTCATGATGGCCAAGGAGGCGGTCAACCGCGCCTTCGAGACGACGCTGGAGGAAGGGTTACGGTTCGAACGCCGCCTGTTTCATAGTCTCTTTGCCACGGACGATCAGAAAGAAGGCATGGCGGCCTTCGTCGAGAAGCGCAAACCTGCCTTTAAGCACCGTTGAATGCTTTTCGGCGCTTGCCGCCGGAAAGCTTGAAAATCCGCGTTGACGTGGGCCGGCTTTAAGGTTATATGCCCGCCCACGGTTCGGAAAGCCGCTCTGGTTTTCCGCGATTGCTCCCGCATTGCTGGATTTGGTGGCCGCAGGGCCCGCGGTAATGGCGGAGTTTGTTCGAATTCTTGAGAGAGGCATCCATGGCCAATACAACTTCGGCGAAAAAAGCGACCCGCAAGATCGCCCGCCGTACCGACGTCAATAAGGCTCGTCGCTCGCGCGTTCGTACTTTCGTTCGCCAGGTCGAAGAGGCCATCGCATCCGGTGACGCCGACAAGGCGAAGGCGGCTTTCCTGGCCGCTCAGCCGGAACTCGCCCGCGCCGCCAGCAAGGGCGTGCTGCACTCCAACACGGCATCGCGCAAGGTCTCTCGCCTAGCCGCTCGTGTGAAGGCTCTTTCGGTCTCGCCGACCGCGTAATACTCCATTAACGACCTCCTCGTTATGATTAGCCCGGTAATTTTGCCGGGCTTTTTCGATTCCGCTGAGGAGCGTCCTTCATGGTTAATGGCACGACTGTTTCGTGTCAGAGCCATGACAGGAAAAAGCATTAAAAAACAATGGCTTGCGCAAGGATGCTTTCCCATTCCGCGACTCTGGCCAAACCTTTGGGGATCACGTCCGAGTCAAGAAGATTTTTATTTTTTTTCTTTCTTTGCGTGTCAAAATAGCCCGAACGGGGAATCTCTTTGATTCAACTGCGATTCTTTTTTGACGCTGGTGTGACGCCCGAAAAGGGCGGGCCGAGTCAATGGCCGCATCTTAATTTTGCGTAAAATTCATCGTTGATCTTGCCATTTGATCCTGCCTAAATGGCGTCCAACAGAGGGCGCGGACATCACCTGCAGAGTTCGGTCTTAACTGCCACGTCGGCAGGGCGATACGTTTGTGCCATCTGTTACGGAGCCTTGCGCTTCCGTTTTTTCAAGCACTTGACGGATTTGGGCCGTAACGTGGCTGTTACGGGGCAGGGATGTTTTGTGCCTATGGCAACCACACGTTTAACGTGAGGATGCTGGATAGGGATAGTAATATTGCGTTCGGGCTGGTCGGCCGAAAACGAGGATTGACCGACAAGCCTGGCACCGAAAGCCGATGAAGGCGCCGCATGAATGCGGTACCTGCAACGAGCTTCCGTGCCGTGTTTGAGTGAACCGGCAGGCGAGTGGCTTCATGAGGATGCCGCCAGCCCGTCAAAGCGGGGAATGATCGGGCGGCTGTTTAGCGGAGGCCGCCCGGTGGAATTGAAAGGCGGCATTATGCAGATGAATACGATGATGGCGGGCGGGCTCGACAATGGGGATGCGGCACCGCAGGCGTTCGGCTCCATTCGCCAGGAAGTGGGGGAAGCAAAGGCGGAAATGAAGCAGAGCATTTTGTTTGAGCGCGTCAGCGCGCGCTTGAAGGCCCAGGTCGGTCCTGACGTCTATGCCAGCTGGTTTGCCAGGTTGAAGCTGCATTCGGTATCGAAGAGCGTTGTTCGCCTGTCAGTTCCCACGACCTTCCTGAAGTCGTGGATCAACAATCGTTATCTCGACCTTATCACCGGTCTGTTCCAGGCCGAAGATCCGGAAATCATGAAGATCGAAATCCTCGTGCGCACGGCAACGCGCAGCGGCATGAAGGCCGCCGACGAGGTGGTCCAGCCTGAGCCCGCTGCTCCCGCGCAGATGCGCCGTCCGCCGAGCGCCCAGCCGGCTGGCCAGGCCGTCCAGCAGGCGGTTTCGGCCGTTGCCGCCGCAAGGCCCGCAAGCCTCGGCACGCCGCTCTTCGGCTCGCCGCTCGACAGCCGCTTCACCTTTGATACCTTCGTGGAAGGCAGCTCGAACCGCGTCGCGCTTGCGGCTGCCAAGACAATCGCGGAAGTCGGCTCCGGCGCCGTGCGCTTCAATCCGCTCTTCGTCCATTCGACGGTGGGCCTCGGCAAGACCCATCTTCTGCAGGCGATCGCCAATGCGGCGGTGCAGAACCCGCGGGCTCTGCGCGTCGTCTATCTGACGGCGGAATATTTCATGTGGCGCTTCGCCACGGCGATCCGCGACAACGACGCGCTGACGCTGAAGGATTCATTGCGCAACATCGATCTCTTAATCATCGACGACATGCAGTTCCTGCAGGGCAAGATGATCCAGCACGAATTCTGCCATCTCCTGAATATGCTGCTCGACAGCGCCAAGCAGGTCGTCGTCGCCGCCGACCGGGCGCCATGGGAGCTGGAGTCGCTCGATCCCCGCGTCCGCTCGCGCCTGCAGGGCGGTGTGGCGATCGAACTCGACGCGCCGGATTACGAAATGCGCCTCGAAATCCTCAAGCGGCGCCTGGCCGCGGCCCGGCTTGAGGATCCGTCCCTCGAAATTCCGGCCGATCTGCTTCAGCACGTCGCCCGCAACATCACGGCCAGCGGCCGCGAACTCGAAGGCGCCTTCAACCAGCTGATCTTCCGCCGCTCCTTCGAGCCGAACCTGTCGATCGAGCGCGTCGACGAATTGCTCGCCCATCTTGTTGGTTCGGGCGAACCGCGCCGTGTACGCATCGAGGATATCCAGCGCATCGTCGCCCGGCATTACAACGTCTCGCGCCAGGAACTGGTCTCCAATCGCCGCACCCGCGTCATCGTCAAGCCGCGCCAGATCGCCATGTATCTGTCGAAGACGCTGACGCCGCGCTCCTTCCCCGAGATCGGCCGCCGTTTCGGCGGGCGTGATCACACGACCGTGCTGCACGCCGTGCGCAAGATCGAGGAGCTGATATCGGGAGACACCAAGCTTTCGCACGAAATCGAGCTGCTGAAGCGGCTGATCAACGAATAAGTGGTGGATTTTCGACGAATTCGTCGGCCGGAAACAATTCCGGCCGTTTTTCTTTATAAGCTTTTTACTCTATACCTCCGCCCATTCCTTGCACGTCCGATCTGAAGCGGCGCGCATCGAACAAAATGAAAGCGCCGAAGCGGGCGCGTGGGAGGATTTGCATGAGTTTCAAAAGGATCGCCGTTCTCGGCCTGGGCAAGGTCGGACGGCTGGCGGCGACGCTGTTGCATGAAGGCGGCTTCGAGGTCATCGGCGTCGATGCGCAATTGCCGCTGGGCGACTTGCCCTTCAAGTGCCGCGCCGGCGATATTTCCGACGCCGAGGTGATCGGCGAGCTGCTCTCCACCGTCGAGGCGGTGCTCTCCTGCCTACCCTATCACCTCAACATCGAACTGGCCCGCGCCGCCCATCTTGCCGGCATCCATTATTTCGATCTGACTGAAGACGTCCCCACCACCAATTTCATCATCGAACTGTCGAAGACGGCCCGCGGGCTAATGGCGCCGCAATGCGGCCTGGCGCCGGGTTTCGTCGGCATCGTCGGCGCAAGCCTTGCCGACGGCTTCGAGCGCTGCCGCTCGATCCGCATGCGCGTCGGCGCCCTGCCGCAGCATCCGACCGGCCTTCTCGGCTATGCCTTCAACTGGTCGCCGGAGGGCGTCGTCAACGAATATCTGAACGATTGCGAGGTCATCGAGGGCGGTGTGCGCAAGCTGGTCTCGCCGATGGAATGGCACGAGACGGTCTATGTCGGCGGCGTCAAACTCGAAGCCTTCACCACCTCGGGCGGCCTCGGCACCATGTGCGACACCATGCTCGGCAAGATCGACAATCTCGACTACAAGACCATGCGTTACCCCGGGCATATGGAGCTGATGAACTTCTTCTTCCATGAGCTCCTGATGCGCGACAAGCGTATGCTCGCCGGCGAGATTCTGACCAATGCCAAGCCACCCGTCGAAGACGACGTCGTATATGTCCATGTCGCCGCGGAAGGGACGGAGAACGGCAGCCTGCGCCGCAAGGAATTCGTGCGCGCCTATTACCCGATCGAAATCGCCGGCGCCCGCCGCACGGCAATTGCCTGGACGACCTCGGCATCCGTCGTCGCAGTCATCGAGATGGTCCGCGACGGCTTGCTGCCGGCGACCGGCTTCCTGCACCAGGAGCATATTCCGCTGGAGATGTTCCTGAAGACGCCGACCGGCAGCCTGTTCAAGGCGGGCGCCACCAGCCACAGGTGAGAATGGGTTTCGGGCGCGGCGGTAAGGTCATCGCCGCGCTGGAAATAGTCCGTTGTCTTGATGTCAGCAGGCGAGATCGGCGACGACGGAATCGAGGATCAGCATGCCGGCCGATGTGCAGCGCAGCCGTGAATTGCCGATCCGTTCGATGAATTTGTGTTCGAGCAGGAATTCCTCGCGCTTCGGGTCGAGTTCGCGCCCGGAAAGCTGCTGCCAGCGGGCGAGATCGACGCCTTCCCTCAGCCGCAGTCCCATCAGCAGCAACTCGTCCGACTGTTCCTCGAAGCCGAGCCGCTCCTCATCGAGAATGCCGTGGCCGTCGCGCTCGACCATCTCGAGCCAAGCTTCCGGCTTGCGCTCAGTCGCCGTCGCGAGCTTCTCATGCCCGCGCGTCAGCCTGCCGTGTGCGCCCGGGCCGATGCCGGCATAATCGCCGTAACGCCAGTAGGTCAGGTTATGGCGGCTTTCGGCACCAGGCCGGGCATGGTTGGAGACCTCATAGGCGGGCATGCCCTCACGCGCCGTGATCTCCTGCGTTGCCTCGTAGAGCAGGGCCGATTGTTCGCCGTCCGGCACGATCAGCTTGCCTGATTTGTGCAGACCGAAGAAGGGTGTGCCTTCCTCGATGGTCAGCTGATAGAGCGACAGATGGTCGACCGCATAGGAGATCGCTTCCTTCAGTTCCTTTTCCCATTCGTCGACCGTCTGGTCCGGCCGGGCATAGATGAGGTCGAAGGACATGCGCGGGAAGATCTCGCGCGCCAGCCGGATCGCCTTCAGCGCGTCGGCGACGTCATGCAGCCGGCCGAGGAATTTCAAATCGCGATCGTTCAGCGCCTGCACGCCGAGCGAGACCCGGTTGACGCCGGCCGCCCGGTAGCCGCGAAACCGTTCGGCCTCGACGCTCGAAGGGTTGGCCTCCATGGTGATTTCGATGCCGGCGGGCACATGCCAATGCCGTGCGATGCCATCGAGAATGGCAGAAACCGTTTCCGGCTTCATCAGCGACGGCGTGCCGCCGCCGAGGAAGATGCTCGTCACCGTCTTCGGTCCGCTCATCGCCCGGACCGCCGCCATCTCCTTCAGAAAAGCGGCGGCAAAGCGCTCCTGATCCACCGGTTGATGGCGCACATGACTGTTGAAGTCGCAGTAGGGACACTTCGCCGCGCAGAAGGGCCAATGCACATAGACGCCGAAGCCGGGCTCGCCGGTATCGGGCAGGAGCGCCGCATCGCGCGAAAGGCTTGGCGTGTCGAAATGGCCCACGTCCGACTTATGCCTCCAGGCAGGTTTCGACGAAAAGTTTGAAGGCACGGGCCCGGTGCGACAGCGCCTGCGGCTTGCCGACATTCCAGCCGTGTTTCTCCTCGCCGCTCATTTCTCCGAAGGTGACGGCATAACCCTCGGGCTGGAAAACCGGATCATAGCCGAAGCCCTGGGTGCCGCGCGGCGGCCAGACGACATGGCCTTCCACCTCGCCGCGGAAAAGCTCGGTATGCCCGTCCGGCCAGGCAAGGCAGAGCACGCTGACGAAACGCGCCCCGCGCTGTTCCGGCGTCGTGGCGCCGGCTTCCTGCAGCGCCTTTTCCACCTTGGCCATCGCCATGTCGAAATCGCGCGTGCCGTCCGCCTTCTCCGCCCAGTTGGCGGTGTAGACGCCGGGATCGCCGCCGAGCGCGTCGACCACCAGGCCGGAATCATCCGAAAGCGCCGGCATGCCGGCGGCATTGGCCGAGGCGACCGCCTTGATCGTCGCATTCTCCTCGAAGCTCGTGCCGGTTTCGTCAGGTTCCACGAAATTCAGTTCGGCCGCGGATTTGGCGGTGAAGCCGAGCGGCCCGATCAATTCCTGTATCTCGCGGATCTTGCCGGCATTGTGGCTGGCGACGACGATGGTTTTGGTTTCGAGCTTGCGCATTCAGATATCCTGTTCGATGCCCCAGATTTTTGCCTCCGCGCATTCCAGACTGTTGCCGGCAGGGTCGCGGAAATAGATTGAGCGGCCGCCGTTTGGCCAGTGCACCTCGGATTCGATCGCGACACCCGCCGCCTTCAACTGTTCGGCCATCGCATCGATATTGCGACCGGACACCTGGAAACAGGCATGGCCTTGCCCGGTCGTGCCGTGTGGCGGCACCTGCAGTGCGTCGGGTGGCGGCGGCTTTATCGTTTCCTCTGGGTTGAAGATGAGGAGAACGCCGGGGCCACAGCGGAAGAAGACATGCCGGTTGCCGGCGCGGGTGATCTTTTCAAGCCCGAGAACGCCCTCGTAGAACGTCTCGGCCTGATCGAGATCGCGCGCATAGAGCGCCGTTTCCAGCATGCCTTCCAGCATGGCGTTCATCCCGCGATGGCCTGTTTCTGCAGGGCGACGAGTTCGCCGATGCCGTTCTTGGCAAGTCGCATCAGCGAGCTGAATTCCTCTTCGCTGAACGGCGTGCCTTCGGCCGTGCCCTGGATTTCGACGATGCCGCCGGCGCCGGTCATGACGAAGTTCGCATCGGTCTCGGCTGAGGAATCCTCGAGGTAGTCGAGATCGATCACCGCCTGGTTGGCGAAGACGCCGCAGGAGATAGCGGCGACGTGATCCTTGAGCACCCGGTCGACCTTGATCATGTTGCGGCTTTCCATCCATTTCAGACAGTCGTAAAGCGCGATCCAGCCGCCGGTGATCGAGGCCGTCCGTGTGCCGCCATCGGCCTGGATGACGTCGCAATCGAGCGTGATCTGCTTTTCGCCGAGCGCCTGCAGGTCGACGACGGCGCGCAGCGACCGGCCGATCAGCCGTTGGATTTCCTGCGTGCGGCCACCCTGCTTGCCGGCGGCGGCCTCGCGCTTCATGCGCTCGCCGGTCGCCCGCGGCAGCATGCCGTATTCGGCCGTCACCCAGCCCTTGCCGGTATTGCGCAGCCACGGCGGCGTCTTTTCCTCGAGGCTTGCGGTGCAAAGCACGTGCGTATCGCCGAATTTCACCAGGCAGGAGCCTTCCGCATGCTTGGAAAAATTGCGCTCGAACGAGACCTTGCGCATCTGGTCGGTTTTTCTGCCTGAAGGCCGCATTCTTATTCTCCTGGAGTTGTTGACCGCTTCTACGATTGGCGGCGCCTATTTGCAAATTCCCTTTTGCCACGGGTGCGAGTTTGACTATATTTTCGAAAGCATCATCAGCGTGGGTTCGAAAAGGTTCATGGGCATCAGGTCGACGTCGGTTTCGGATGCCGTTGCTGCACTGGACGAGCGCTCCAGGGAAATTTTCCGCCGCATCGTCGAAGGTTATCTCGAAAGCGGCGAGCCGCTCGGCTCGCGCAATCTGTCGCGCCTTTTGCCGATGTCGCTCTCGCCGGCCTCGGTGCGCAACGTCATGAGCGATCTCGAAGAACTCGGCCTCATTTACTCCCCGCATGTCAGCGCCGGCCGGCTGCCGACCCAGATCGGCCTGCGCTTCTTCGTCGATGCCTTCATGCAGATCGGCGATCTCTCCGCCGAGGACCGCGCCAATATCGACCGCCAGGTGCGGGCCGAAAGCGGCGGCAACCCGGTGGAATCGATGATGAACGAGGCCAGCCGCATGCTGTCGGGCATTTCGCGCGGCGCCGGCCTCGTCATCACCTCGAAAAGCGATCCGGTGCTGAAGCATGTCGAGTTCATCCGGCTGGAGCCGACAAAGGCGCTCGCCGTGCTCGTCGGCGATCACGACCAGGTGGAAAACCGTATCATCGAACTGCCGGCCGGCGTCACCTCCTCACAGCTGACGGAGGCGGCGAATTTCCTCAACGCGCACATGTCCGGCCAGACCCTGCCGGAACTGCGCAAACAATTGAGCCGTCTAAAGGATGATGTCCGCCACGAGCTCGATGCGCTGTCGCGCGATCTCGTCGAGCGCGGCATCGCCGTCTGGGCCGGCAGCCCGGACGAGGGGAAGCCCGCCCAGCTGATCATTCGCGGCCGCGCCAACCTGCTCGAAGGCCTCGCCGGCGCCGAGGATCTCGACCGGTTGCGCATGCTGTTTGACGATCTCGAAAAGAAGGACAGCCTGATCGAGATCCTCAATCTGGCTGAAACCGGTTCGGGCGTGCGCATCTTCATCGGTTCGGAAAACAAGCTCTTCTCGCTCTCCGGCTCATCGCTCATCGTCGCGCCCTATCGCGACGATGATGACCGGATCGTCGGCGCCGTCGGCGTCATCGGTCCGACGCGGCTCAATTATTCCCGCATCGTGCCGATGGTGGATTACACTGCGCAGCTCGTCTCCCGCCTCTCGCGCAATCCGCTTTGAGGTTGTCGCCGTCGATAATGCGGAATCTTCTCTTCTTCGTCACGCAGACTTGATTTTTTTCGGTCAAACCTCGATATCGGGCGCATCTGAAGACACCAACCGGAGACCGTCATGACCGATGAAACGACGAAAAACGGACCTGACGCAACTGCGGCCGATGCCGCAGCAGACGCCGCCGCCAACGTCGAGATTGATAATTCCGTGCAGGAGGAGGCAAAGCAGCCGGATCCGCTCGAGCTTCTGAAGGCCGAGAATGCCGAGCTGCGCGACCGCTATCTGCGCCTTGCCGCCGAGATGGATAATCTGCGCCGTCGCACCGAGCGCGAGGTGAAGGATGCAAAATCCTATTCCGTCGCCGGTTTCGCCCGCGACATGCTCGCCGTCTCGGACAATCTGCGCCGGGCGCTGGACGCCATCTCTCCGGAGGCCAAGGCCACGGCCGATGCCGGCCTCACCACGCTGATCGAGGGTGTGGAGATGACCGAGCGCTCGATGCTGTCGGCGCTGGAGCGACACGGCGTTCGCAAACTCGAGCCGGTCGGCCAGAAATTCGATCCGAATTTCCATCAGGCGATGTTCGAGGTGCCGAACTCCGAAGTGCCGAACAACACGGTCGTCCAGGTCGTGCAGGCAGGCTTCACCATCGGCGAGCGCGTGCTGCGCCCGGCCATGGTCGGTGTCGCCAAGGGCGGCCCGAAGCCGGTCGAGGCCGAAATCAATTCCGTCTTCGACGAGAAGGACGCCTGACGTCGTTTTCCCTCTCCGTATCGGAGAAGGAAAGAAAAACTCAGATGCGGGCGAAGCGTTCGATCAAAAGATCGAAGAAGCCGTCCGCATCGACGTGGCGCATCACTTTCGCATTGCGCTTGCGATCGGTCACATGCCACCAGTCGACCACGGTCATGCCGACGGTGAGTTCCGACCGGACCTCGATCTCGACATTGCAGTCCCGGCCCTGGAAAAGTGCCGGCTTCAAGAGATAAGCGATCACGGTCGGGTCGTGCAGCGGCCCGCCGTCGGAGCCGTATTTCTCGATATCGAAGCGTTCAAAGAATTCCAGCATCTCGACTATCGCCTTTGCCGGCGCCGTGCGGATCTCGGCCATGCGTTTCACCCGGTCCTTGCGGGTCAGCAACTGGTGCGTCACGTCAAGCGGCATCATCACGATCGGCACACCCGAGCGGAAGACGATGTCGGCCGCTTCCGGATCGACATAAATGTTGAACTCGGCGGCCGGCGTAATATTGCCGCCCTCGAAGAAGCCGCCGCCCATCATGACCAGCTCGCGAATGCGGGCAACGATGTCGGGCGCCTTCTGGAAGGCCATGCCGATATTGGTGAGCGGCCCGAGCGTGCAGAGCGTCACGGTGCCCTCCGGCTCGCGGCGCAGCGTCTCGATGATGAAATCGACGGAATGGCCAGGTTGCAGCGCCATGGTCGGCTCGTTGAGAACAGGGCCGTCGAGGCCGGTCTTGCCGTGCACATGTTCTGCTGTCACCAGTTTGCGGGCGATCGGTCCCTCGGCGCCGGCAAAAACCTTCACATCCGTGCGGCCGCAGAGCTCGCAGACTATGCGCGCGTTGCGGCTGGTGAATGACAGCGGCACGTTGCCGGCGACCGTCGTAATGCCGAGCACCTCGAGCTCATCGGGGCTGCCGAAAGCCAGCATGATGGCGGCCGCGTCGTCCTGGCCCGGATCCGTGTCGATGATGATTTTTCTCGCGCTTGCCATTCCACTCGTCCCGTTTTCGCCATGCCGATTGTCCCGGCAGACACCATCTCTTCATTTCCCGTCGCAAATCGGCACATTCCGCGCGGGCATGTTTTGATGCGAGGCAGCCGGTCCTTTGTCAAGCAAGGAGGCAGGCGCCGCCATTCGAAAATTGACCGATGTTTAAATCCGGGAGGATCGCGCGCGCCTTGCAGCGCCGTGATCATGCCCCCATATTAGCGGCATCCGGATGCTGCATCTGAGGTCCGGGATGGTCGCTTGCATCAAGGACTTGAAAAGAGATGAGCCGCATTACCCCTTTCGCCAGCCCGCTGCTTCTGGGCTTCGACGCCATGGAAAAGACGCTGGAGCGCATTTCCAAGGCAAGCGACGGATATCCGCCCTATAATATCGAGCGCATCGCCGCCGACAGCGGCGCGCCGGAACGTCTGCGCATCACCCTTGCCGTGGCCGGCTTCAGCGAGGAGGAGCTCGATGTCTCCACCGAGGAGAATCAGCTCGTCATCCGCGGCCGCCAGGTGGAGCAGGGCGAGCGGGATTATCTTTATCGCGGCATCGCCGCCCGCCAGTTCCAGCGCACCTTCGTGCTGGCCGACGGCATGCAGGTGCTCGGCGCCGGCCTGAAGAACGGCCTGCTCTCCGTCGATCTAATTCGTCCGGAACCCGCCCGCATGGTCAAGAAAATTAACATTTCGGTTTCACAGTAGCACAACGGTTTCCAAACCGTTGGTCCCTTCTTCCGGAGGAACAGGAATGTTGATGAAAGAAGCCACGTCTCACTTGACCAAATCCGAACTTGCCCACATCGGCAACGGCGAGGTCGCCTATATCAGAAAAATGCGCACCGAAGAGGTCGCCAAGTGTTTCCCCGAGGCGCCGGATATCGATCCGAACGTCGATCTCTGGGCACTCTTCGGCGCCGACGGCACGCCGATCCTCTTGACGGATAACCGCTCCAGCACCTTCTTCAAGGCTGCCGAAGACGAACTGAAGACGGTCAGCCTGCACTGATTGTCAGATAGTGCCTAATTGTCGGGACGCTGCTTCATCGTCGTTGGTGCTGTGCCTGTGGCCCCCTCATCCGACCCTGCGGGCCACCTTCTCCCCGCTGGGGAGAAGAGAAAGCAAGGCGCGCCGGCACTGCTCAAACGAACTGCCTGCTTAAAGGCACTCGATCCAATGGGACCCATGGCGAAGCGGCATTCCCTCTTCTCCCCAGCGGGGAGAAGGTGGCCCGAAGGGTCGGATGAGGGGGCCGCGCGGGACGCCCGTCACCATTTAGCCGTCGCCGACTCTCAAATCTTCCGGAACGTCAGATAGGCCGAAGACCGGCCCTCGCGCCGCGCCTTCGCCTCGTAGCGCGTGCTCGGCCAGCCCTCGTAGGGCGTCAGCCAGTCGGCCGCATTGTCGGCGATCCAGTCGAAGCCGCTATGGTCGCGGCATTTGAGCAGCGTCCAGTTCACATAGGTGTCGATATCGGAGGCGAAGCAGAACAGGCCGCCGGGTTTCAGCACACGATGAAAGCGGTCGAGATTGGTTTTCGAGACGAAACGGCGTTTCCAGTGTTTCCGCTTCGGCCAGGGGTCGGGATAGAGCAGATCGATCTGGTCGAGCGATGCATCCGGCAGCCAGTCGAGCAGCTGCGTCGCGTCGTCGTTGTAGACGCGGATATTGCGCGCCCCGGTCTGGCCGGCGCGCGCGAGCAGCTTCTGCATGGAATTGACGAAGGGCTCGACGCCGATGAAGCCGGTCGAAGGTCTTTCGAGCGCCCGATGGATCAGGTGTTCGCCGCCGCCGAAACCGATTTCCAGCCGCAATGTCGTGACCGGAACCGGGAAGAGGGATGTCAGCGGCTCCGGGGGAGCCGCTGAGAGATCGATGAGGAATGCCGGGAGCAGACTGTTCAGCGTTTCCGCCTGCTGTTCGCGCAGGGCCTTTCCCTTTCGGCGACCGAAAAAGGCTTCGGTCGCCCGTCCCCGGCGCTCCATATCCGTCATGCAGCAACCTTGGTCTTGACGGCGTCCTTCAGCGCCTTGACGAGGTCGGTGCGCTCCCAGGAGAACGAGCCGTCGCGGCCGGCCTTGCGGCCAAAATGGCCGTAGGCGGAAGTCTTGGCGTAGATCGGCTTGTTGAGATCGAGGTGACGGCGGATGCCCGACGGCGACAGATCCATGTTCCCACGGATCGCCGCTTCGACCTGGTCCTCGGAGACGCCCTTGCCGGTGCCGTGCAGGTCGACATAGATCGACAGCGGCTGGGCGACGCCGATCGCGTAGGAGAGCTGGATTGTGCAGCGGTCTGCGAGGCCGGCGGCCACGACGTTCTTGGCGAGGTAGCGGGCGGCATAGGCGGCCGAACGGTCGACCTTGGTCGTGTCCTTGCCGGAGAACGCGCCGCCGCCATGCGGGGCGGCACCGCCATAGGTGTCGACGATGATCTTGCGGCCGGTCAGGCCCGCATCACCGTCCGGGCCGCCGATGACGAACTTGCCGGTCGGGTTGATGTACCACTTGCAATCGTCGGCGATCTTCAGCTCGCCAAGTGCTTCGCGGATATAGGGCTCGACGACGGCGCGGACCTTATTGGAATCCCAGCTGTCGTCGAGATGCTGGGTGGAAAGCACGATCGAGGTCGCTTCCGACGGCTTGCCGTCGACGTAACGCACCGTCACCTGGCTCTTGGCATCCGGGCCTAGCTTGGCGACTTCGCCGTCGCCCTTCTTTCGGGCGGCCGCCAGCAGCTGCAGGATCTTATGGGAATAGTAGATCGGTGCCGGCATCAGGTCCGGCGTCTCGCGGCAGGCGTAACCGAACATGATGCCCTGGTCGCCGGCGCCCTCGTCGCCCTGCTGGTCGGCGGCGCTGTCGACGCCTTGGGCAATATCGGCCGACTGCGAGTGCAGGAGCACGTCGATCTTTGCCTTCTTCCAGTGGAAGCCGTCCTGTTCGTAACCGATATCCTTGATTGCGCGGCGGGCGGCGGCCTTGAACTTCGAGGGATTGATGACGTCCTTGCCGTCCTTGTCCTTCTTCATCAGGCTCGGCGGCAGGCGGACCTCACCGGCAATGACGACGCGGTTGGTCGTTGCCAGCGTTTCGCAGGCAATGCGCACGCCCCACGGATTGACGCCTGTTTTGGCCGCTTCGCGGTAGACCAGATCGACAATCTCGTCGGAGATGCGGTCACACACTTTGTCCGGATGACCTTCGGCAACAGATTCGCTAGTAAAGAGATAATTCGCGCGCATTCCGGGATTCCCCTCAAAGAATAAAAGCCAGCTAGTAGGTACTCAGTTCGGGCGCCGATGACAAGCGCACAAGGACATAAATATATCTTTATATCTATGGCGAAATGACAAATTTTGCCCTAAAAACGCAAAAAAGGCGGCCTTTCGACCGCCTTTCCTATTTTACAATGAGGAGCTGGATCAGTCGGCGTCGGCTTCGGCAGCGAGCGCCTTGACCAGTTCCACGACCTTGCGGCGGACCTTGGGATCGGAAATCTTCACAAAGGCGCGGTTGAGCTGCAGGCCTTCGGAGGAGGAGAGGAAGTCGACGACATAATTCGAGCTGGAGGCTTCGGCCATGCCGCCGGCGGCGCCGGCATGTTCGCCGGGCGCGTCCTCGAAGAAGAAGGAGACCGGAACATTGAGGATGCTGGAGATGTTCTGGAGACGGCTTGCGCCGACACGGTTGGTGCCCTTCTCATATTTCTGGATCTGCTGAAAGGTGATGCCGAGGCTTTCGCCAAGCTTTTCCTGGCTCATGCCCAGCATCGTTCGGCGGAGGCGAATGCGGCTGCCAACATGGATGTCGATCGGATTCGGCTTCTTTTTGTTTTCTATCATGGTCGTGCCCTAGCTACGAATTTCTGTTTCCAACCGGCATGCCCCTGATCCATCCCAAAACGCCACGTTGCAAGCAGCGGTGAAACCACCTTCAAGCAAACGTAAACAACGCCGATTGTCATCACTATGCAATTTTAGGGGTTTTTGGTCAATTCAACCCTCAAATAAAACCTTTGCGAGAAATTACCGCAATCGACATCAGCAATGCTTCGGTCAACCAGAAGTATGTTTCACGGGGGTATGTGGTGCCGAACCCATTGCCGAACCCATCAACAGTTGCATCAATGAAGCCGAGCTCACCAAGATCGAGGCCTGCGATGATTTCCCCGTGCGCGTTCACGAGTGCCGAAATGCCGTTGTTGGCGTCGCGAATCAGCGGCAGGCCTGTCTCGATTGCTCGAACACGCGCCTGCTGGAAATGCTGGTAGGGCCCGGGCGTGATGCCGAACCAGGCATCGTTGGTGAGGTTGAGGAGCGCGTTGGCATCCACGATGTCGCCGGTCATTTCGCCCGGAAAGATGATCTCGTAGCAGATCAGCGGGTAGAGATTGAGGCCGCCGGGCAACGCCAGCAGGTGCCGACTTGCGGCGGCCGAAAAGCCGCCGGGGATCTCGACGACGTTCTGGATGCCGAGTTCGGTGAGGATGTCCTCGAAGGGCAGATATTCGCCGAAAGGCACGAGATGCACCTTGTCTGAGGCGGCGATGATCTGGCCGCGGCCGTCGATCACATAGATGGAATTATAGTAGCGCACCGGGGTGCCCGGTCCCATCTCCTCGGCGCGCACCGCCCCGGCGATCAGGATCTGGTCGTCGTCGAGCGTATCGGCGATGCGCGTCAGCGCATCCTGGTTGTCGGTGAGGATGAAGGGGATCGAGGTTTCCGGCCAGACGATAATGTGGGGTTTGCGGCCGCCATTCCTGGGCGTTTCGGCGGAAAGCTTCAGATGGGTTTCGAAGATCGCATTGCGGTCGGCGTCGTTGTCCATCTTCGCCGCCTGGTCGATGGCCGGCTGCACCAGCCGCACCACCGGCCGCTTGTATTCGGGCAAGGACTGCGGCCGCGGCGCCAGATGGAGGGCATAGGCGCCGTAACCGAGATGGGCGGCAAACAGCAGGGCGGCGAGCGCAATTCCAGACTTCGCGCCCTGGCGCGTTCCGATCAGCGCCGGAGCGGAGAAGACGAAGACGGCAAGCGTCGTCACCCCCATCACGCCAATCACATGCGCCGACTGCATCATCAGCGGAACGGGCATCAGGCCGTAGCCGATGGCATTCCAGGGAAAGCCGGTAAGAATGATGCTCCGAAGCCATTCCATCAGGCCGAAGCCGGCCGCCAGCGCGGCGATCCGACCCATGCCGTCGGACCAGACGATCCGGGCAAGTGCGGTCGCCAGCCCGTAGAAGACCGCAAGGCAGGCCGGCAGTCCCAGGACTGCCAGGGGCAGTGCCCAGGCAAATTCCTCCGAATCGACCAGCAAGGCATGACCGATCCACCAGAGGCCGGC
This sequence comes from Rhizobium etli CFN 42, assembly GCF_000092045.1. Classification (NCBI taxonomy): domain Bacteria; kingdom Pseudomonadati; phylum Pseudomonadota; class Alphaproteobacteria; order Hyphomicrobiales; family Rhizobiaceae; genus Rhizobium; species Rhizobium etli. The sequence goes on from NC_007761.1 coordinate 384,651, forward strand.
GACGAAATAGCCGAAGCCGAACAGCCAGCCGACGGCAAAGGCCGGCGATAGCCTGCCGATCAGGCCGCTTTCAGGAGAGGCCGCCGCCCCGTCGATCAGCCAGACGAGCAGCGTGAAGGAGAGGAACATCGCCGCGAAAAAGCCGAAAGGCGGCAGCGCCAGTGCGGCGAATCCTCCAGCGGCGACGGCCAGCAACGACCGTTTTAACCCCCAGACGAGGATAACCCTGTCCGCAAGCCGCTCCATGCGCACTCCCATCAAACCGCGAATCAACCCATTCGCAGTCTTTCAAAAAAGCGGCTCTTTGTCCTGTTTCCGCGTCGACCCGAAAGGCGATTCCGATTTTCGTACTGATGCCTAGTTCGTGGTCGATTCGGCCGGCCGGTCGTCGCCGGTCTCGGGTCCGGGCGCGATGTCGCCAGCCTCCTTGGCGCGGCGCCGGATCGCGTGGCGCTTGCGGGTGATGCGCAGCCGCTTGATGCGGCGCGGATCGGCGTCGAGGATATGGAATTCGAAGTTCGGCAGGGCCTGGACGACTTCGCCGCGGACGGGGATGCGGCCGAGCGCGGAGAAGATCAGCCCGCCCAGCGTGTCGACCTCGTCGACCTGTTCGCTGATGTCGAAATCCGGTCCGATCGCTTCGGCGATCTCTTCCAGTTCGACACGGGCGTCGGCGACGAAGACGTCTTCGGCGACGCGCTTGAACATCACTTCTTCGTCGTCATGTTCGTCGTCGATGTCGCCGACCACCATTTCGACGATGTCCTCATGCGAGGCGAGACCATCGGTGCCGCCATATTCGTCGATGACGAGCGCCATCTGCGTACGGTTCACCTGCATCCGGCGCAGCAGGTCGGAGGCCAGCATCGACGGCGGCACGAACAGGATCTTGCGGATGATGCCGGCCTCGGCCAGCGTCTTCTGCAGGTCGACCCGGGCAAGATCGAAATTGGGCTTGGTTGAGCGCGGCGGCTTCTGGATGTTCTCCGGCGCGACTTCGATCGCCGGCGTTGCAGCGGCCGGCTTTGCCGGGCCGCGGCGCTTGTTGCGCGCCTGCTTGGCGACATAGGAGAGCAGGTCGCGGATATGCACCATGCCGCGCGGGTCGTCGAGCGTATCGGCATAAACAGGCATGCGCGAGCGGCCGGATTCCTCGAACAGGATCATCAGCTCGCCGATGGTGATATTTTGGTCCACCGCCTCGATATCGGCGCGCGGCACCATCACGTCGGCGACGCGCACCTCTCGAAAGCGCAGGATATTGTGCAGCATCGCCCGTTCGTCGGGCGAAAAAGCATCGTCGCCGGCCGCATCGGTCATCAGCGCATCGGCAAGATCCTCGCGCAGTCGCGAGCCCTGCTGCGGGCGGAGAATGCGAGCGGCGCGCGACCAGAAGGATTGGGATCGGCCGGATGGCCGACTACTACTGCCAACCTCATCCGAAGAAGAGGATGATTCGGAGTCCTTGGCGTCTGCCGCCGGCTTCGTCGTAAAGTCGCTCATGGTTCCATTTTAAGGTCTTGACCCTCGTAGGGATCAGATAGGCCGAGCTGCGCCAAAATGCGAGTCTCCAGCCCCTCCATAGTTTCGGCTTCGGCATTATTCATATGGTCGTAGCCGAGAAGATGCAAGAAACCGTGCACCAGAAGATGGGTCAGGTGGTCGTCGAAGCTCTTTTCGAGTTCCTGGGCTTCCCGCTCCACCGTCTCCCGGGCGATGATGATGTCGCCGAGCATCGGCCCGGGCACCTTTCCGCGCTGAACCGGAAAGGCCGGGAAGGAGAGGACATTGGTCGGCTTGTCCTTGCCGCGCCATTCGGCATTGATGTCCTGGATCGAGGCATCGTCGGTAAAGACCAGCGAAACCTCCGGCGGCATCTTCGGGAAGGGCTGCTTCTCATTGTCGCGAAGATAGATCGCGGCCGCCCCGAGCACGCGCTCGCAAAAAACCAGCAGCGTTTCCTCGCCGGGCCAGCCGATGTCCTCGATGCTGATCTGGATATCGAGCTCGGCCATCAGTCCTGCCGGCCGACGTCTTCGGCTTCGACATGATAGGTGGCGTCATAGGCTCTGACGATGCGGCCGACCAGCGGATGGCGCACGACGTCGGTGTCCTTGAAGCGCACGATCGAGATGCCCTCGACGCCGTTCAGCAGCTCCAGGGCCTCGACGAGGCCGGATTTGACGCCCCGCGGCAGGTCGATCTGGCTCGGGTCGCCGGTGACGATCATGCGGGCATTTTCGCCGAGACGCGTCAGGAACATCTTCATCTGCATCGACGTCGTATTCTGCGCTTCGTCGAGGATGATGGCGGCGTTCGCGAGCGTGCGGCCGCGCATGAAGGCGAGTGGGGCAATTTCGATGACGCCGGCGGCGATCGCCCGATCGACCTTGTCGGCTGGGATCATGTCGTAGAGCGCGTCATAGAGCGGCCGAAGATAGGGGTCGACCTTTTCCTTCATGTCGCCGGGCAGGAAGCCGAGGCGTTCGCCGGCCTCGACGGCTGGGCGCGACAGGATGATCTTTTCGACCGCGCCGCGCTCCAGCATCTGGGCGGCATGGGCGACGGCGAGATAAGTCTTGCCGGTGCCGGCCGGGCCGACGCCGAAGACGAGCTCGGCGCGCTCCAGCGCGCGGATATAGGCGTCCTGAGTCGGCGTGCGGGCGATGATCGTCTTCTTGCGCGTCGAAATCTGCGCCATCGTCAGCTTGGCCTTGCGCTCCATGGTGGGAAGACTGAGCTGATCGTCGGCGGCGACCGCCATGCGGATTGCGCCCTCGACGTCGGATCGTTCCACGCTGCCACCTTTCTGGAGCTTTTCATAGAGATAATCGAGCGTGCGCCGCGCCTGATTGGTGGTCACGACATCGCCCGAAATGACGACGGAATTGCCGCGCGCCCGCGCATCGATGTTCAGCCGCTCCTCGAGCAGCTTGAGGTTCTGGTCGAACTGGCCGAAGAGTTCGCTGGCGAACCGATTGTTCTCGAACGTCAGGACGAAGTGATTGGTGTCGCTCGGCGTGCGGGGGTGGCGCGGTGAAGAAGAAACCAATTCTTGTCCGTTCAAGCGGTCGGGCTCCTTGGGTTAGACCGCAGCCTCTGCGCGTTCGGCAAACAGGCTGTTCGTTCCGGTTCCGGTGATTCGCACTTTGATAATGTCACCGATTTGCGATGCTTTTGCATCAACATTCACGGATTGAAGCCAGGGAGAACGTCCGATCAGCTGGCCCGGCATGCGGCCGGGCTTTTCGAGCAGCAGATCAATCTCCTTGCCGATGCAGGACTCGGCAAATTCCTGCTGCTGCTTCAAAAGAAGCGCTTGCAGGCGTTCCAGCCGTTCTGCCTTGATCTCTTCCGGCACCTGGTCCTTCAGTTCCGCGCCGGGTGTGCCCGGCCGAGTCGAGTATTTGAACGAGAAGGCCTGCGCATAGCGCACCTCCTCCACAAGTCTGAGTGTATCCTCAAAATCCTTGTCTGTCTCCCCCGGAAAACCGGTGATGAAATCGCCCGATAGCGCGATGTCCGGGCGCACGGCGCGGATGCGCTCGATCAGACTGAGATATTCGGCCGCCGTATGACGCCGGTTCATCGCCTTCAGGATCCGGTCGGAGCCCGATTGCACCGGCAGGTGCAGATAGGGCATCAGCGCCCGGAGGTCGCGATGCGCCGCGATCAGCCGGTCGTCCATGTCGCGCGGATGGCTTGTGGTATAACGCAGCCGCGCCAGGCCGGGGATCTCGGCAAGCCGGTAGAGCAGGTCGCCGAGGCTCCATGCCTCGCCACGCGGGCCGGCGCCGTGCCAGGCGTTGACGTTCTGGCCGAGCAGCGTGATTTCGCGCACGCCGCCCTCGACGAGCTTTTCGGCCTCCTCGACGATCTGCGAGACTGGTCGCGATACTTCCGAGCCGCGCGTATAGGGCACGACACAGAAGGTGCAGAACTTGTCGCAGCCCTCCTGCACCGTCAGGAAGGCAGTGACGCCGCGGGCACGGATCTTCCGGCTCTCGGCGACCGGCAGATGCTCGAACTTGTCCTCGATCGCATATTCCGTATCGACGACCCGCTGGCCTTCCTTGGCCCGCCGCAGCGCCTCGGGCAGGCGATGATAGGTCTGCGGCCCGATGACGACGTCGACGGCCGGCGCCCGGCGCAGGATCTCTTCGCCTTCGGCCTGGGCGACGCAGCCGGCAACGCCGATCATCATCTCCCGGCCGTCCGCGGCCTTTTTCTTCTTCATCTCGCGCAGCCGCCCGAGCGCCGAATAGACCTTCTCGGCCGCCTTCTCTCTGATATGGCAGGTGTTGAGGAGGACGAGATCCGCCTCTTCCATATCTTCCGTCGGCTCATAGCCGTCGCGGGCAAGCGCATCGCTCATGCGTGTGGAATCATAGACGTTCATCTGGCAGCCATAGGTCTTGATGAAGACCTTGCGGCTGTTGGAGCCATCGCGGAGTGTCTGCTCCGGGGCCTTAAGGAGGGCGCTGTCCTGTGTCATGGCGCGCTATTTAGTGGTTTTTGCCGCCCGAGAAAATCGAAATCTTGTTTCAGCCGATGTCTCGCCCGCGCAGGCGGCTGTTCAGGAGGTTGCGGATGCGCGAGGCGATGGTCGCGCTGACCTCCTTGCGGTTGGTGTCGGCGCGGTATTCCACCGCTTCGCCGAAGGAAACCTCCGCGTCGATCGCGCCGCATCGCACGATGTCGATCAGGTGCGGCAGCAGTTCGATATCACCCGGCCAGGCGGCGAGCGGCCGATGATAGCGTCCCATGGCAATGCCGTGCACCCTTGTATAGGCGATAGCCACGGGCTGCACCACGACGGTTCCCGTCGGCGAAGCGGGCACGGCCATCGCCGCGGCGCCGAACAGCGAGGATTTCACCTCCAGCAGCCGGTTGCCGTCCGAGGTCGTGCCCTCGGGGAAGAGCACGACGATCTCGCCGTCGGCCATGCGCCCGGCGATCTCGTTGGCCTGATGACCGGTTTTGCGCCTTTCCTCGCGCACGACGAAGACGCTTTTCTGCAGCTTGGCGAGCGTGCCGAAGATCGGCCAGTCGGCCACCTCGATCTTGGCGATGAAGGCGACGTCGGCGACCGCCGACATCACCATGATATCCATCCAGGACGAATGGTTGGAACAGAGCATCAGCGGCCGGCGGCCTTCCAGCCTGCCGGTCACGCGCACGCGGATGCCGAGGCAATAGCACACGATCCCGTGCCAGACACGTGGCAGCCGGCGGCGCAGCCGCCAGTCGAAACGCAGCGCCAGCACCTGCAGCGGCATGAGCACGATGCTGACGGACAGAATGACGATCGCAGCCAACGCGATGCGCAGCCAGGCGATCAAATGTGATGCTCCCGGGCCGTCATTGCTTCAGTGATCGTCCTTCTTCAGCGGAATGCCGTAGAGCTCGAGGCGGTGGTCGACCAGCTGGAAGCCGTGCTCGCGGGCGATGCGCTCCTGCAGCGCCTCGATCTCCGGCGAACGGAATTCGATGACCGTGCCGGTCTTCAGGTCGATCAGATGGTCGTGATGCTCTTCCGGGACAGTTTCGTAGCGCGAACGCCCATCGCGGAAATCGTGGCGGGCAATGATGCCGGCATCCTCAAACAGTTTGACGGTGCGATAGACGGTCGAGATCGAGATTTTCGCATCGACCTTCACCGAGCGGCGGTAGAGCTCCTCGACGTCGGGATGATCCGCCGAATCTTCCAGGATACGCGCGATCACACGGCGCTGCTCGGTCATACGCATGCCGCGTTCGACGCAAAGCTCCTCAAGGGTCTTGGCTACATCAGGCATGGCCCGCCTTCAATATTCTTTTGGCGACAGGGCTCCGGCGCGTCTGCGCCGGCCATCCTGTCGTCTCTCTGTCAGGGAACTAGCGAAGAACGCGCTTCATGACAAGCGCGGTGGAGACGGCGCCGTTTTCCTGTCTGTAGTAACCCTTACGTTCTCCGACCTTTTCGAAGCCGAGCTTGTGGTAGAGGCCGAGCGCTGCCGTGTTGCCGTCATCGACCTCGAGAAACATGCTCTCGCCGCCGCGTGCCCGCGCTTCCCGCATCGCCGCCTGCATCAGCCGCCAGCCGAGTCCGGCGCGGGCGACCTTCGCCTGCACGGCGATTGTCAGGATCTCGGCCTCGCCGGCGACCTGGCGGGCAAGGATGAAGCCGGGAAGCGGCTTTTTCAGGATCGCATTGGTCTGGCGCGCGACGAAGCCGAAGACAGTCTCCTGCGACAGCAGGCTGTGGAATTCGCCATCGCCCCAGGGCCGGGCGAAACGCTCGCCATGCAGGACGGCGACGTCGCGGCAATCCTCGCGCTCCATGGCGATGATCTCGAATTCCGGCTTCAGCGTCAGGTAGGCTTCCAGCATGGTCACACTCGTCGCGCAATCGCATATCCGGCCTGCGGCTTTGCATCCGGTCCGCGCAGATAAAGGGGCTTTGGCTTTCCGGCATCGGCGGGGGCGGCAGCCGCTAGACGCGCGACAATCGAAATCGGAAAGACATTGGTGTGATCGCCACCGGCGCCGGCCTTCAGGAGCGGCGTTGCCGAACCGGTGATTTCACCATCGAACCCGGCGGCGAAAGCCTGGGCCTCAGCGACGCTTGCCGCCCGCGGCGCATCGAGCGGGGAACCATCGGCTGCGAAGGACTGGAGATAGATTTCGTCCCGCTTGGCGTCCATCGCCGCCAGCACGGCGCGGCCGGGCGTCTTCTCACGCTGGGCGGCGGCCATCACCTCCAGCGTGGTGACGCCGACGACGGGCACGTTGAGGGAAAGCGCAAAACCGCGGGCTGCGGCAACGCCGACGCGGATACCGGTAAAGGAGCCTGGACCGATGGTGACGGCGAGGCGTTCGATCTGAGAAAGTGTCACTCCCGCCTGATCCACCGCGTGATCGACGATACCGATCAGATGTTCAGCGTGCCCCTTGCCGATCATGTCCGATGCCTCCCCCAGCATCGTATTCCTGCCGCTGTCATAAACGGCGGCAGCGCAATCCACACCTGCCGTGTCGAGCGCCAGAACGATCATGCCATCAATTTCCGAATAAACCGTTGTTGCCTAATCATAAACCCGTCCGGCCGAACCTGACATGAACGACCGGGCGAATTCCAGCTTTCAAGCGGCAATGACTTCCTGCACTTCGGGAACGAAATGGCGCAGCAGGTTCTGAACGCCGTGCTTCAGCGTCGCCGTCGAAGAGGGGCAGCCGGAGCAGGAGCCTTTCATGTTCAGATAGACCTTTCCGTCCTTGAAGCCGCGGAAGGTGATGTCACCGCCGTCCTGGGCGACGGCCGGGCGCACGCGAGTCTCCAGAAGCTCCTTGATGGTCAGCACGATCGATTCGTCGCCTTCATCAAAGAACTCGTCGCCGGCATCGACGTCCTCGGAAAGGATGGAGGCATCCCCCATGACCGGCTTGCCGGACATGAAATGCTCCATGATCGAGCCGAGGATAGCCGGCTTAAGATGCTGCCATTCGGCGTTGTCCTTGGAAACGGAAATGAAATCATAGCCGAAATAGACGCCGGTCACACCAGGAATATCGAACAGCCGAGCGGCGAGCGGCGAGGCTTCAGCCTCTTCGGCGCTGCGGAATTCGGCGGTGCCATTTTCCATGACGACCTTGCCCGGCAGGAACTTCTGTGTGGCGGGGTTCGGCGTGGCTTCGGTCTGAATGAACATCTGGCTCTCCATGTGACAGGCTCGAGACCTCGGCCGTCTTTAGAATTCTTCAAAAGAAGATAAGCCCATTGCCTGGCCTAATCAAGAGACTTGTACTCAAGAAATAGGTTCAGCAGAGGGCGTCGATTTCCTCATTGGTCAGCGTGTCCGGCAGTACGGTGACGGGAATTGGAAACGCCGCCGCGCGTCCGGCGACCGACGAAACCAGCGGTCCCGGGCCTTCCTTTGCCGAGCCGGCGGCGAGAACGAGGATAGCCACGTCGCGGTCTTCCTCGATCACGGCGTTGATCTGCTCGGCCGCACTGCCTTCGCGGATGACGACCTCAGGCTCGATGCCGATCGTCTCGCGCACGATCTGGGCGATCTTGGCAACCGTTGCCTCGGCCTCCTCGCGCGCCTCGGCCCGCATGATCTCCTCGACGCCGAGCCACTGCTGGAAATCGCCGTTGGGAATCACATAGAGCAGCACCAGGCCGCCATTGGAGTTCTTCGCGCGCCGGCCGGCGTAATGAACGGCGCGCTGGCATTCGGGTGTCCCGTCGATCACCGCCATGAATTTGCGGCGGTGACCTTCGAGCCGTGAGAGTCGCTTCGATACCATGGGGCGGACTCTGACACCCGAAGCGGAAAAATTGCAAGCGCAGTTTTTGGCGCCTCTCGCTCTGAAGGAGCCCCCGTTCTTCCCCAGAAGGCAGAAGAGGAGATCTGCCTCAGTAGAGGAAGCCGATGACGTCGCGTACTTGGCTCATCGTCACTTCAGCGCGGGCTCTCGCCCGTTCGCCGCCCTTGCGCAAGATCGCGTCGATATGGCTGGTATCGTCCATCAGCCGGCGCATCTCGCCAGTGATCGGCGCCAGTACATGGATGGCGAGATCGACCAGCGCCGGCTTGAAGACCGAAAATTGCTGACCGCCGAAGTCGGCCAGCACCTCGGCCTTCGATTTGTCGGCGAGCGCGGCATAGATCGCCACCAGATTGTCGGCTTCCGGCCGGCCCTGCAGCCCGTCGACCTCGCTCGGCAAACCGTCCGGATCGGTCTTGGCCTTGCGGATCTTCTTCGAGATTGCCTCCTCGTCGTCCATGAGATTGATGCGCGAAAGGTCGGAGGGATCGGATTTCGACATTTTCTTGGTGCCGTCGCGCAGCGACATGACGCGCGGCGCCGGTCCGCCGATCAAGGGTTCGACCATCGGGAAATAGGCATGCACCGGCTCGTCGCCGACGGTGATGTCGATGCCGTAGCCGCTCTTGCGAATATGCTCGGCATAATCGAGGTTGAACTTCATCGCGATGTCGCGGGCAAGCTCCAGATGCTGCTTTTGGTCCTCGCCCACGGGCACATGGGTGGCGCGGTAGACGAGGATGTCGGCGGCCATCAGGCTCGGATAGGCGTAGAGGCCGAGCGAAGCCTGCTCACGGTCCTTGCCGGCCTTGTCCTTGAACTGCGTCATGCGGTTCATCCAGCCGATGCGCGCGACACAGTTGAAGATCCAGGCGAGTTCCGCGTGCTGCGGCACGGCCGACTGATTGAAGACGATATGCTTTTCCGGATCGATGCCGGCGGCGATGAAGGCGGCGGCGATCGAGCGCGTCTGGCTCGGCATGTCCTCGTGCACCAGCTGGGCGGTGAGCGCATGCATGTCGACGACGCAGTAGATGCAGTCATTGCCTTCCTGCAGCGCCACGAAGCGCCGGATCGCGCCGAGATAGTTGCCGAGATGCAGATTGCCGGTCGGCTGCACGCCGGAGAATACGAGTTTCTTGAATTCGCTCATGTCGTCCTCAATAGGCTGGTGGAGGGCCCCAAGGCTTTTTCGCCTGTGTTGCTGATGCCGCGGCTTATGCACGGGCGACCGGTCGCAATCAAGGGGTTCAGCCCGCTGTATGCTGGATCAGATCGAAGCTGTTGCCGTAGGGATCCGCAAACACCGCGACGGTGCCGTAAACCTCGTGCCTCGGCTCTTCGAGAAAACGCACTCCGGCCGCAAGCATGGCGGCATGATCGCGCACGAAATCATCGGTCTTCAGGAAGAAGCCGACGCGGCCGCCCGTCTGATTGCCGATCGCCGCGCGCTGCGCATCGTTTGCGGCCTGCGCCAGCAGAAAGGCCGCCCCATCCCCGCCTTTCGGCTTCACCACCACCCAGCGCTTGCCGTCCGGCTGCTTCTCGTCCTGAAGGCAATCGAAGCCGAGGGCGCCGCAATAGAAGGCCTTGGCGCGATTGTAGTCGTCGACGACGAGGGTGACGAGGAAAAGGGACTGGATCGTCATGCGACCTCCTGCATTTGGACGTTTTTTCCGTTTTGAGGCGGGTAATGTCCCGATGTTAAGCCTAATTGATCAAGCTGTTTAGCCATAATTGAGTATAAAATTTCACAGAAAAGCTTTTATTGAACTGAAAATCCTCGAGCGCAGAGGCGGCCCAATGGCCGCCACGCTAACCGCCCGGAGGGACCATGCAGAACCTCGTTTCGCTCGCCATGGCAGGCCTTTTCACCCTACAATCAGCAACCAGCGCCGTCGGTCAAGACTTCAAGAGACACGCCCTCCATTTCCCCCGGCATGAGGCGCGCCTCGCCTACGCGCTCCAGACCGTCAGCGTGCGCGCCGGTTGTTTTCCAGTGCGCCTGCGCGCGATCCTGTCGCATATCGCCGCAAAGACCGGACGCCGCCCGATCGTTACTTCCGGCCTGCGGCCGCATCCTCGCCGTCATGGCTCCCTGCATGGAAAATGCCTGGCGGCTGATATCAGGGTGCCGGGCCTCTCGGAACGAACAATCATTGCTGCCGCCAGGACAGCTCCCGGCATCGGCGGTATCGGCAGCTATTGCAACGGCATCATTCACGTCGATGTCGGCCCGCAGAGGCGATGGGTCGATTGTTAAGCGAGAGAGAAAAGTGCTGCTCGGCCTTGTGCAATGGCTGTCCGGTTCGACCCGCCTAAAACCCCTCCCCAACCCTTCCCGACAAGGGGGAGGGGTCTTGGATCGAGGCTCGACCCCGATCGGCGGCGGCAGCCGGATGATGGGCTGATATCGGCAATTACCCCGGTTTTACGCATCCTTCGCCGGTACCGGCTTGCGGTTCAGGTTGCGCCGAATCATGCCGAGGTTCGCCCCGCCGATCAGGAAGGCGGCGGCGAAATAGATGAGCATGGCGATTGCGATCAGCAGCCCCAGCGTACCGACCTTGGTCAGAAGCGGCGCCCCGGAGGCGAGCCACGGCGCCCAATAGTGCTTAAGGAAGAAGATCGCCGCGCCCATAACGGCCGAGGCGACGATCAGCAGGGCGGCGCGTTTTGCCAGCGCCCATTCCCATGTCAGATGACCGCGGCGCAGAAGCGTGGTGAACAGCAGAAGCGTGCTGATCCAGCCGGCGGTGGCTTCGGCGACGGCGATGCCGGGCGCGCCCATAAAGGGGAAGAGGGTCAGCGCCGTCACGCAGTTGGTCCCCACTGCGATCGCCGAGAAGCGCATCGGCGTCTTGGTGTCCTCGCGGGCATAAAAGCCCGGCTGCAGCGCCTTGATCAGCACGAAGGCGGGCAGGCCGATGCCGTAGATCGCCAGGATCGTGCCGACTACCGCGGTATTTTCCTGATGGAAGGCGCCGCGCTCGTAGAGCACGCGGATGATCTCGTCCGAGAGGATCCACAGCGCGAAGGCGGCGGGGATGGTCAGGAACAGCACGAATTCGATCGAGCGGTTCTGCAGGTTTGCCGCTTCGCGCAGCGCCCCGCCCTTCAGCGCCCGCGCAAGCTCCGGCAGCAGCACGACACCGACGGCGACGCCAACGACGCCGAGCGGCAGCTGATAGATGCGGTCGGCATATTGCAAGGCGGCGATCGCGCCGTCGCGCGAGGAGGCGATCGCCTGGCCGATCAGCTGGTTGATCTGAGTGATGCCGCCGGTGACGGCGGCGGGCACTGCGAGGATCAAGAGCCGCTTGACGTTCGGCGTCATTTTCGGGAAGCGCAAGCCGATGCTCATGCCGGCCGCCAGCACGCCGATATAGACGACCGCGAGCTGCAGCACCCCGGCGGCCAGGACGCCCCAGGAGAGATACCAAGCTGTCGCGAGCGGATCGGCCCCGGTATAGAGCGAATAAAACAGCGCTCCGATCATCACCACGTTGAGAAAGACGGGGGCGATGGCGGCGGCGAAGAAATGATGCAGCGAATTAAGCATGCCGCTCATCATCGCCGTCAGCGACATGCACATCAGATAGGGAAACATCACGGCCGCCATGCGGATCGTGATCGAGAACTTGTCGGGATCGTCGGTAAAACCCGGTGCGATGATGAAGCGCACCAACAGCGGCATGGCAAGCTCCATCACGATGGTGATGAGGAGCAGCACCGAAAACAAGACCCCGAAGACTTCCTCCGAAAAGCGCTTGGCGCCGTCCGTACCGTTCGCCTCGATTTCCTTGGCAAAGAGCGGCACGAAGGCGGCATTGAAGGCCCCTTCGGCAAACAGCCGGCGGAAGAGATTGGGAAAACGGAAGGCGGCGTAGAAGACGTCGGCCATCGGTCCGGTGCCGAGCGCCGCCGCCATCAGCGTTTCACGGACGAAACCGAAGATCCGGCTGCCGAGAGTGGCGCCGCCGACGGTCGCGAATTTCTTGACGAGGCTCATGCTTTGGGGCTCATGCGGGGGAATCGGCTTTCTTTTCGGCCGCGGGCGATGTCCGGGCGGTGGCGGCGGGCGCGATGATGCCGGAGGGCATGCGCTCGCGCAGTTCGTCCTGTTCCTCGGCCATGACGGCCTTCATCCGGGCTGTGATATTGGCGCGCTTGCTGTCACCGGATATTTTCTGCCCGACCAGGTCGGTGACGTAGAAGGTGTCGATCACCTTCTCGCCGAACGTGGTGATGCGGGCCGACTGGATGTCGAGCGACAGATCGGAGAGCACGGCGGTGATTTCGGACAGGAGGCCCGGTCGGTCGAGGCATTCGACCTCGATGACCGTGAACTTGTTCGACAGGCTGTTGGTGATGTTGACTGAAGGCGGAATGTCGAAAGCCTTGCTTTTCTTGCGGTTGCGCGTGCGCGTGGCGATGACCTCGGGCAGGCGCTTGCGCCCGGCCAGTACATTCTCGATCATCCGCCCGATCGTGCCGGCGCGGCGCAGCTCGTCGGCATCGTCGGCAAATTCGCGGCTGACATGGATCGTATCGAGCGCCCGTCCGTCCGAGGTCGTGAAGATCTGTGCGTCGACGATGTTGGCGCCCGCCGCAGCACAGGCGCCGGCAATGACGGCGAGAAGGCGCGGATGGTCGGGCGACAGCACGGTGATTTCAGTGATGGCGTGGAAGCTGTCGGTGCGCACCATGGTGGCGAGCGCCTGGCCCGCCTTGTCAGCCTGGCGGATGAAGTCGGCGTGGCGGAGCTGGTCTTCCAACGGCACGGAGAGCAGGTAGGGCTGGTAATGCAGCTTCGTATAGGTGTTGCGGTCCTTCTGGCTCCAGTCGGAAAGGGCGCCGCGCAGCGCCTCGGCGGCGGCATTGGCCCGCTCCTTGCGGGAGACCTCCGAAAAGCCGCCGGCCAGGAGCAGCTCGGTTTCGTAATAGAGCGTGCGCAGAAGCTGGCCCTTCCAGCCGTTCCAGACGCCGGGGCCGACGGCGCGAATATCGCAGATCGTCAGGATCAGAAGCATCTTCAGCCGGTCGAGTGACTGTACGCGGTCGGCAAAGTCGATAATGGTCTTGCGATCGGTGAGGTCGCGGGTCTGCGCCACCATCGACATCGTCAGATGTTCCTCGATCAGCCAGACGACGAGTTCCGTCTGCTTCTGCGACAGGCCGAAGCGGGCGCAGAGCTTGCGGGCGACGCGGGCGCCGGCGATCGAATGATCCTCCTGGCGGCCCTTGGCGATGTCATGGAGGAGAACGGCGAGATAGAGCGCCTCGCGGTCCTCGATTCCCGAGATCAGCTTATTGGCAAGCGGATGCAGATCCTCCGATCGTGACTTGTCGATCTCCGAGAGAACCTCGACGGTGCGGATCAGATGCTCGTCGACCGTATAGTGGTGATACATGTTGAACTGCATCATCGCGACGATCTTGCCGAAATCGGGGATGAAGCGGCCGAGCACGCCGGCCTCGTTCATCCGGCGCAGGATCAGCGCCGGATCGCGCTTCGACGTCAGGATCGACATGAAGAGCCGGTTCGCCTCGTCGTTCTCCCTGAGCCTGTTGTCGATTAGCGCGAGAGAACGGGTGACGCGTTTCAGTGCGTCCGGATGGAATTCCAGCCCGTTGATGTCGGCGACGTGGAAGAGCCGCAGGATGCTGACCGGGTCGCGCTTGAAGACCTCGGCGTCGGCGAGAGCGATGCGGCCGCGGTCTTCGACGAATTCGACGCTGCCGGCGATCTTGCGGGTGCGATGGGTAAAACGGCTGATGACGCCGGTGAGACCCGGGATCGACTTCGCCTGCTGGTCTTCGAGTGCGGCGCACAGGATGCGCGTGAGATCGCCGACATCCTTGGCCACGAGGAAATAGTGCTTCATGAAGCGCTCGACCGCCGAGAGGCCGGGGCGGGTGTGATAACCGAAGGCCTCGGCGATCTCGCGCTGAATGTCGAAGGACAGCCGCTCCTCGGCCTTGCCTGTCAGGAAGTGCATATGGCAGCGCACCGCCCAGAGGAAATCGTCGGCTTTCTGCAGCAGGCGATATTCGTGTTTCGACAGGACGCCGAGCTTGATCAGCTCCGCCTGGTCGCGCACGTGGTAATAATATTTCGAGATCCAGAACAGCGTGTGCAGGTCGCGAAGCCCACCTTTGCCTTCCTTGACGTTCGGTTCGACGAGGTAGCGCGTGTCGCCCGCCTTGCGGTGGCGCTCGTCGCGCTCGGCAAGCTTGGCGGCGATGAATTCAGGGCCGGTTCCGGTGACGATCTCCTTGTCGAAGCGGGCTTCGAGCTCGGTTTCCAGCCGCTGCAGGCCGCAGATATAGCGCATCTCGAGGATTGCGGTACGAATCGTCATGTCGGACTTGGAAAGCGCGATGCATTCCTCCACCGTGCGGGTGGCGTGGCCGACCTTGAAGCCCATGTCCCAGAGCACGTAGAGCATGAATTCGACCGCCTTGTGCGTCTCCTCCGCCGGCCTCGGCGGGAAGAGGAAGAGCAGGTCGATATCGGAGCCTGGCGCCAGCGTGTCCCGACCATAGCCGCCAACGGCGGTCACCGCGAATTTTTCCTTCTGCAGCGGAAAGATATGGGCAGTGGCGAAATTATAGAGGACGGTAATGATCTGGTCCTGCAGCCAGGAAATCCGATAGGCGCAATTCAGCCCGCTGCCGTCGGCGGCAAGGGCCGCCCGCGCCTTCTGCCGGCCTTCCGTGCTCGCCTTTTTCAAGACGGCGAGAAGATCGGCGCGCATGATGTCGGGTCGGTTCCGGTTGGCTTCGGCGACGGCGTCGCATTGCTTCTGCAGCAGTTCGGTGTCGAGGATCGTCGAGAAATCGAGGTCGCGCATCGCTTTCGCCGAAGTGGCGTCCTGTTCATGCCGGGCTGCCGGTTCGCGGCCTGCCGCTTGTTTCGTCTGCATGCGCTATAGCCTCTTTGCCCGGCGATTGACACGGGCTTTCATATTGCAAGAACCTTTAAATTTGGCGAAATGGTGTTGGTCCGCTGCTGGATGCGGGATGCTTTGACGCAAGCAGCCGACTTTCCCGAAAAGCCTCAGCTCGCGAACTCGGCATGCAGCGAATACAAGACCTGCCGTGTCTCGCTCAGGATCTCCTCGAGCGTCTGACGGTCGCATTCGCGATAGCCTGCCTTGGCAATCGAAGTAGCGAGCTCCGAGATTGTAGCGCAACTGCGCGTCATTTTCAGCAGGCCGATCGGCGAGGTCCAGCCGCGCGCATTGCGGTCCCGGTCGGCGCGCCGCATCGTGTCGAGCATGGAGCAGATCAGCGACAGGCGCTCGGTTTCGCGAACCAGCTTTTCCATGAACATCGGCCGCGCTCCTATTTCAGCTTTTTCTTGAGATCGTAAAGCGCGTCCATCGCCTCGCGCGGCGTCATGTCGTCGAGGCTCATCGCCCTCAGCGCCTCCTCGACCTTGGACGGACCGCGGGCCGCGTCCTCGCGGCGCACCGCCACCTGGAAGAGCGGCAGATCGTCGATCAGCTGGCTCGCCGGGTTCTTGCGGTCGGCATCTTCGAGGCGGGTGAGCACGTCGCGGGCCCGGGCCACGACCGAGGCCGGAAGCCCGGCAAGACGGGCGACCTGGATGCCGTAGGAGCGGTCGGCCGCACCCGGCCCGACCTCATGCAGGAAGATCACGTCGCCGTCCCATTCCTTGACGCGCATCGTGGCGTTCGATAGCCGGCCGAGCTTTTCCGAAAGCACGGTCAGTTCGTGGAAATGCGTGGCGAAGAGGCCGCGGCAGCGATTGGCCTCATGCAGGTGCTCGACGGCGGCCCAGGCGATCGACAGCCCGTCGAAAGTGGCGGTGCCGCGGCCGATTTCGTCGAGGATGACGAGTGAGCGGTCGCTCGCCTGATTGAGAATGGCAGCCG
Organism: Rhizobium etli CFN 42; assembly: GCF_000092045.1. Taxonomy (NCBI): domain Bacteria; kingdom Pseudomonadati; phylum Pseudomonadota; class Alphaproteobacteria; order Hyphomicrobiales; family Rhizobiaceae; genus Rhizobium; species Rhizobium etli. The sequence goes on from NC_007761.1 coordinate 400,868, forward strand.
TTTCCACCATCTCGACCATGAAGGTGGAGCGTCCGCGCGCCAGATCGTCGGAGGCGCCGACGCGGGAGAAGAGCCGGTCGACGATGCCGATATGGGCCGATGTCGCCGGCACGAAGGAACCCATCTGCGCCATGATCGCGATCAATGCGTTCTGGCGCAGGAAGGTCGATTTACCGCCCATATTCGGGCCGGTCAGCAGCCAGATCGCCCCGTCCTTGTCGCCTGTTTTCGGCGACAGATCGCAATTGTTGGCGACGAACGGGCCGCCCGCCTGCCGGCGCAGCGCCTGTTCGACGACCGGATGGCGTCCGCCTTCGATCGCAAACATCTTCGAGCCGTCGACCTGCGGCCGGCAATAGGCTTGCTCTTCGGCCAGAAGCGCCAGGCCTGCGGCGACGTCGATCACCGCAAGCGCCCGCGCACCCGATTTGATCGATTCGGCCTGCGCGACCACGGCCGCCGTCATCCTGTCGAAGGCTTCGAGTTCGATCGTCAGCGCCCGATCGGCGGCGTTGGCGATGCGGCTTTCGAGATCGGCAAGCTCGGTGGTGGTGAAGCGCATGGCGCTCGCCATCGTCTGGCGATGGATGAAGCGGGACTTCGCCTCCGACGTCTCCGTCATCGGGGCGGCATTGCCGGCGGTCACCTCGATGAAATAGCCGAGGATATTGTTGTGCTTGATCTTCAGCGACCGGATGCCGGTTTCCTCGGCATATTGCAATTGCAGCCCGGCGATCACGCGGCGCGACTGGTCGCGCAGCGCCCGGACCTCGTCAAGCTCGGCGCTCGCACCGTCGCGCAGGAAACCGCCGTCGCGTTTCAACAGCGGCAATTCATCGGCGAGCGTTTCTGCAAGCAGGGTTTCGAGGCCCGCGGGAAGGGCCTGCAGCCCGGAGAGCGCTTGATCAAGCTCTTCCGGCAGCATCGCGCTTGCAAGAAGATCGGCAAGTCCGCCGGCCGCTTGCAGGCCCTGGCGAATTGCCCAGAGATCGCGTGGCCCGCCGCGGTCGAGCGCCAGGCGGGACAGGGCGCGCGGCATGTCGGGCACATGTTTCAGCGTGTCGCGGAGCTTGCCGCAGAGCGAGGGCTCCTCGATCAGAAAGCCGATCGAATCGAGCCGCGCATTGATGCGGGCGGGGTCGGTGAGCGGCGACATCAGCCGCTCGGCGAGAAGCCGCGCGCCGCCGCCGGTGACGGTGCGGTCGATCGCCTTCAGGAGCGAACCGTTGCGGTCGCCCGACAGCGTGCGGGCGAGCTCCAGATTGGCGCGGGTGGCCGGGTCGATGAAGAGCGTCGACGCCGCGCTTTCCCGCTCCGGCTTTCCAAGCGGCGGCCGCTCGGCAATCTGCGTCTTCTCGACATAGGCGACGGCGGCCGCCGCCGCCGCGAGTTCGGCGCGCGAGAAGCTGCCGAAGCCGTCGAGGGTCGAGACGCCGAAATAGCGTGCGATCCGGCCTTCGGCGCTGGCGCTGTCGAATAGCACGGAAGGCTGTGGCACCGCCGTGCGGCCAAGCACGTCGAAGACCGGCTTGAGCTCGGCATCGTGGAAGATCGTGTCGGGCAGGATCAATTCGCGCGGATCGATGCGCAGGATATCGGCAAGCAGCCGCGAGCTTTCGGTCTCGGCAAGCCGGAAGACGCCTGTGGAAATATCGATCCAGGCGAGCGCCAGCTGCGGTTCGGCGCCGCCGCGGATGCGGGCGAGCGCCATCAGATAGTTTGATTCCGAAGGCGAGAGCAGCTTCTCCTCGGTGATCGTGCCGGGCGTGACGAGACGGATCACGTCGCGCTTGACGACGGATTTGGCGCCGCGTTTCTTGGCCTGGGCCGGATCCTCGATCTGTTCGCAGACGGCGACGCGGAAGCCGAGCGAAATCAGCTTCTGCAGATAGTCGTCGGCCGCATGCACGGGCACGCCGCACATCGGGATATCCTGACCCATGTGCTGGCCGCGCTTCGTCAGCGTGATGCCGAGTGCCCGCGAAGCCTCGAGAGCGTCCTCGAAGAACAACTCATAGAAATCGCCCATGCGATAGAACAGAAGCGAGCCAGGATTGTTCGCCTTGATCTCTATATATTGCTCCATCATCGGCGTGGCGGAGGCACGGCTTTCCGCCGTGGCGAGCTCGGCAGCCGAAAAGGCTTCATTCCCGATGTCTATTCGTGCGTTCACAGAGGTGCAGTTTTTCCCAAAAAAACAGGTGCCAACCCTATCCGCGCGCCGCTATAGATGACAACAGCATTTGAGGAAGAGCGAAGCGTCGCCCACAGGACGTTGGAGGATTTATGCCCGATATCGATAAGAAGGACCGGCCGGTGACCTCGGTTACCGACCAGGAGGCGCTCGAATTTCATGCCATGGGCCGCCCCGGCAAGCTGGAGATCAACCCGACCAAGCCGATGGCGACGCAGCGCGACCTGTCGCTGGCCTATTCTCCGGGTGTCGCCGTCCCGGTCAAGGCGATCGCCGCCGATCCGCAGACGGCCTACGACTATACCGCGCGCGGCAATATGGTGGCCGTCATTTCAAACGGCACGGCGATCCTCGGCCTCGGAAATCTCGGCGCGCTCGCTTCCAAGCCGGTCATGGAAGGCAAGTCGGTGCTCTTCAAGCGCTTTGCCGACGTCGATTCCATCGATCTCGAGATCGACACCGAAAATGTCGACGAGTTCATCAACTGCGTGCGCTTCCTCGGCCCGTCCTTCGGCGGCATCAATCTTGAGGACATCAAGGCGCCCGATTGCTTTGTCATCGAAAGCCGGCTGCGCGAGCTGATGGATATTCCCGTCTTCCACGACGACCAGCATGGCACGGCGATCATCGCCGCGGCCGGCCTGATCAACGCGCTGGAGCTGACCGGCCGCGACCTGAAGACGACGAAGCTCGTCTGCAACGGTGCGGGCGCGGCGGCGATTGCCTGCGTCGAACTGGTCAAGGCGATGGGTTTTGCCCCTGAAAACATCATCCTCTGCGACACCAAGGGCGTCATCTATCAAGGCCGCACCGAGGGCATGAACCAGTGGAAATCGGCGCATGCGGCAAAGACCGAGGCGCGCACGCTGGAAGAGGCGATGAAAGGGGCCGACGTCATTTTCGGCCTGTCGCAGAAGGGCGCCTTCTCGGCCAAGATGATCCGTTCGATGGCGGACCGGCCGATCATCTTCGCCATGGCCAATCCCGATCCCGAAATCACCCCGGAGGAGGTGGCCCGCATCCGCGACGACGCCATCATGGCGACCGGCCGCTCGGACTATCCGAACCAGGTCAACAACGTCCTCGGCTTCCCCTATATCTTCCGCGGTGCGCTCGACGTGCGCGCCTCGACGATCAACGACGCGATGAAGATCGCCGCCGTCAAGGCACTGGCAAACCTTGCCCGTGAGGATGTGCCCGATGATGTGGTCGCCGCCTATCAGGGCAACCGCCCGCGTTTCGGGCCGCAATATATCATTCCGGTTCCATTCGATCCGCGGCTGATCTCGGCGATCCCGGTCGCGGTCGCTGAGGCCGCGATCGAAAGCGGCGTTGCCCGCAAGGTCATCACCGATATGGCCGGTTATGCCCGCGAGCTTTCGGCCCGCCGCGATCCGATCGCCTCGACGCTTGCCAGCCTCTACGAACGTGTCCGCCGCCGTCCGAAGCGGATCGTCTTTGCCGAAGCCGAGGAAGAGCAGGTGCTGCGCGCCGCGCTGTCCTATGCCAACCAGCAGCTCGGCACCGCCCTGCTGCTCGGCCGCGAGGACCTGATCCGGGCGACGGCGGAGCGCGCCGGCATCGATCTCAACCGCCCCGGCCTCGAGATCGTCAATGCTCGCATCTCCACCCGCGTCGAGGCCTACATCGATTACCTCTATGCCAGGCTGCAGCGGCAGGGTTATCTCCACCGCGATGCCCAGCGCCTGATCCACAATGACCGCAACCATTTCGCCGCCACCATGGTGGCGCTCGGCGACGCCGACGGCATGGTGACGGGCATCACACGCAACTATTCGACCGCACTCGAGGATGTGCGCCGCTGCATCGACGAGAAGCCCGGCCACCGTGTCATCGGCGTGTCGCTGGCGCTCTGCCGCGGCCGCACCGTCTTTGTCGCCGATACGGCAGTGCACGACATGCCGACGGCCGAGCAGCTTGCCGATATCGCCGAAGAGGCCGCCGGCCTGGCGCGGCGCATGGGTTATCCGCCGCGCGTCGCCATGCTTGCCTATTCCACCTTTGGCCATCCCTCCGGCGAACGCTCCGAGCGGGTGCGCGAAGCGGTGAAGATCCTCGATCGGCGCCGTGTCGATTTCGAATATGACGGCGAGATGGCCGCCGATGTAGCGCTGAACCGCAAGGTGATGGAGCAATATCCCTTCTGCCGGCTCTCCGGCCCCGCCAATGTCCTCGTCATGCCGGCCTTCCACTCGGCCTCGATCTCGACGAAGATGCTGCAGGAACTCGGTGGCTCCACCGTGATCGGCCCGATCCTCGTCGGCCTCGACAAGCCGGTGCAGATCACCTCGATGGGCGCCAAGGATTCCGACATCGTCAACATGGCGGCGATTGCCGCCTATGGCGGCTCATAAGGCCATCTGCTCGCATGGCGAGTATTCAGTGACCGGGGAGATCGGCGAGCTCATCCGGCTGCCGCCGCTTTCTCCCCGTGAAAGGGGCGACGGGGATATGGCCTGTTCGTCCAACCGACGTGTCGTGTGGCAAGTCCCCCTCGCCCCGTTTACGGGGGGCCGAAGGGGCGGGTCGAGACCCGTTGCTCGATCCAGGCAAGGGTCAGTGTGAGAGGCAGCCGTTGGCGCCTACCAGACAGCCGTGCGACGAAGCAATCAGCTCGCGAAGCGACCGGCGTCGGCGCCGTAGTAGTTCAGGTAGCGGTCGGAAATGCTGGAGATCGGTAGCACGATCAGCACGTCGGTCGTGTTGAAGGCATGGTCGATGACCGCGCTCGAGCCGACCATAGCGCCGAGGCGCAGATAGCCCTTGATCAGCGGCGGCAGGGCCATCAGCGCCCGCTTCGGGTTGACGGCCTCGGCCGGCATCAGATCCATGTTGCGGGCGAGATGCGGCAACGCGCCGACGGCCCATTCGTCTTTCGCCAGCACATTGTGATAGAGGAAGGACAGCGCCAGGGCGTGGCTTTCGAGATAGACGCCGGGAAACGAGGCGCAGCCGAACATCGCGCTCATACCGTGCTTCAAGGCATAAGCCCAGTTGCCCTGCCAGAGAAGCTCGACGGTGCGTTTGGTGCGGTATTCCGGCAGCACGCAGGAGCGTCCGAGCTCCATGAAACGCTTGTCCGGATGCCTGGCGAGGAGGCTCTCGATTTCGAATTCGGAAGCCGAGTAGAAACCGCCATTGGCGATGGCGACATCTTGGCGCAGCAGCCTATAGGTACCGACGATCTGGTCTTCCGGATCACCCTCGAGCGAGCGGTCGAGAACGAGAAGATGGTCGCAGAAAGCGTCATAGGCATCGAAATCGCGTTCGCGCCGCATGGCTTCCGGCGGCAGCTGGGCCTTCATTTCTTCGACGAAAACGCGGTAGCGCACTGCCTGGGCCGCATCAATCTCGCGTGCCGTGTGGGCGAGGCGGGTTTCGAGATTGCCGATCCGGCCGAGAATGGCGCCGTCTTGCTGCGCAGCCGGCCGTGCAGCCTCCGCGGTAACGTCACGATTCAGGATGTCGATGGAGGACATGGCGATTCTCCCGTTGCCGGCTTATCGACGCCATAAAACACTTCTGTGCGACAGGAAAGTGACATATTGAATTTCCCGGCGCAAGCGGTCTGCGCAGTCAATTCAGCGACCTACCGCGCCTCTGCCCGGCGGGCGGAGAGGGCCGCGACCGCCTGAACTTCCGTCAGCAGCCGCACCGGATCGACCGGCTTTACCATGACGCGGTTGGCGCCATTGAGCAAGACCTGGCGGCGCGACTCGTCGCTCTTGTCGGCGGTGAGCACGATCACCGGCACCGGGGCAAGATCGAGCCGCCTTTCATGGCCGCGCAGCCGCCCCAGCATGTCGATGCCGTTGCCGCCGGGCATCGATAGATCGCTGATGATGATGTCGGGCCGGGCGTTCGCCTGGCCGAGGGCGCAATCGAGGAGCGTCTCGAAATCCTCGACATGGTGCACCTTGTGTCCGCCCTTTTCGAGCATGACGCGCACCAGCATCGCATTGATCGGATCGTCCTCTCCGAGCAGGATGCGCAGGCCGTGTGCGGCAACCACGGTCTCGGCCATCGGCAGGCCGAAACCGGGCTGGTTGTCGTTCAGCGCGTCGCGCTTCTCCATGCCGCGCATGCGCCCGCGCAGCACATCGATCAGCGACTGTTCGCGTAGCGGCCGGATGAGCCAGGCGTCGAACAGGTCGAGCGGATGGGCGCTGCGCTCTTCCGGGTTGACGAGCAGGACCTTGCGCAGGCCAAGGGCAGCGATTTCGGCGCGATCGGCAAGATGCGCTGAAAATTCCGCGGACATGCGATGATCGACGATGATATCGGTCGGCCGGCGGCTGCCGCTTGCCATTCCGAGCAGCCTCGCGCGCGCAGCCTCGCCGGTGTCGACGAGGTGGCAGACGCCGCCGAGCGCGGTGATCGTTTCGGCAATGGCGGAGCGGGCAGCCCCGGCTGGCGCCAGCAGCACGACGCTGTTGCCGGCAAGCAGCGTGTTTCGCCGCTCGGAGCGCTCGCTGTCGAGTTCAATGGGGAAGCGGATGGTGAAGGTGCTGCCTTTGCCCTTTTGGCTGGTGACCGTCAAGGCGCCGGCGAATTCGCGCATGATGCGGGCGGAGATGGCAAGGCCAAGCCCGGTGCCGCCGCTCTTGTCGGCAACATTTCCACCCTGCTCGAATTCGCCGAAGACGCGCGCCTGCTCCTCCGCCGTCATGCCCGGACCGGTGTCCGTGACGGTGATCAGGAGGTTGCCGGCATTGAGCGAGACGCGGATGAAGACGCCGCCGGCCTGGGTGAATTTGACGGCATTGCCGATGACGTTGAAGAGAACCTGGCGCAGCCGCGCCGCATCGAAGCTCATATTCTCGGGCACGTCCGACGAAACGGTGGCACCGATCTCGATCCCCTTCTCATGCGCCCGGTGGGCGAGCATTTCGACGACGCTTTCGAGAAGCTTGCGCAGCGATTCCGAGCGCGGGTGCAGCTCGAAGCGGCCGACCTCGATGGTGGAGAAATCGAGTAGATCCTCGACAAGCTGCGTCAAGGCATGGCCGGACTGACGGATGTTGGCAAGATAATTCTGCTGTTCCTGAGTCAGCCGCGTTTCCGCGAGCAGGTGCGTCATGCCGAGAATGCCGGAAAGCGGCGTGCGCACTTCGTGGCTGACGGTTGCGAGCAGTCGGGATTTCGCGGCGCTGTTATACTCGGCTTTCTGGCGGGCCGACTCCCGGCTCTGCGCGATGAGCCGCTCCTCCGTCACATCACGGGCGACGCTCTGCAGCAGCAGGTGACCGCTGCCCGGGTCGCGGGTGACGACGTCGCGCCACAGGAAAATACGCTGGCCTTCCGGCGTCGATATCTCGACGTCGTAGCAGTGCGGGATCGGGCCGGGGCGGAAGGCAAGCCCGATCTCTTCGCAGGTCCGCCCTTCCGGGCGCAGACGGCCCGTCAGACGGCGAAATGTGTCGTTGGCCGAGATGATGCGCCGGTCCATAGCGCGGGTGAGGGTGATGTCGCCGAGCACGTCATGCACCTCGGCGAAGAGCTTCGCGCCATCATCGCCATTCGGAGTGGATCGATCGGCCGGCTGCTCGCTTCTCTGCCGGCGAACCATCAGCACGGCATAGCCGGCGATGACGGCAAGGCCGAGAGCGACGAGACCGCCCGAAAGGAGCAACGGCTCGCCGGCATGGGCGAGCAGCGTCAGGATCATCGCGGCCAGAAAGCCGGCACCGCTCAGCCAGTAGAACAGCAGGCGCCGCGTCGCTGCAGGCCCTGATAGGGGAGCAGCCCCCGTGCGCGCTGCAGATGCGCCGGGACGCGGAGGGGGGTCCTCCGTCCGCTCCTGATGCGGCTTGACGGCGGTTCCGCCGAAGGCGGCGGACAATCTTTCCTGCAACTGTCCCAGACTCTGCATGGTATCTGGATAACATGAGGCTTGTTCCGAATGCCTTCAGGAATTCGATAAGATTTTAGCGGCCGGCCTTTTTCGGCAGCAGCAGCTCCTCGAGAATGACACAGCCGGCGCCGATGGTGATGAAACTGTCGGCGAGATTGAACACGGCAAACGACCAGCTTTCGGTGTAGAACAGGATGTAGTCGATCACATGCCCGTAGGCGAAGCGATCGACAAGATTGCCGATCGCCCCGGCAATGATCAGCGCATAGCCGAGATGGGCGAGCCAGCGGTCTTTTGCCGTGCGGTACCACAGCCAGATGACGAAGGCGACGATGACGAGCCGCATGCCGACGATGAACCAGCCGTCCATGCCCTCCAGCATCGAAAAGGCGACGCCGAGATTATAGGTGCGGTAGAGCGCCAGCATCGGAATGACGGGCACGGCTTCCTGCAGCGGCAGGTAATGATCGACGGCGACCTTGACGACTTGGTCGATCAGAACGGCGGCGACGATGAAAAAGAGGATCGGCGCCGGGCGCGAAAACAGTGCGGGGCGTGCATGCGTCGGTTCGGTCATTTGCCCTCGGCAAGTGAGAGGAGATGGCGGCGCGCCTCGAAAAGCATGACGGCAGTGGCGACGGCGAGGTTGAGGGAGTCGGCACGGCCCTGCTGCGGGATGCGGGCAAGCGCATCCGCTTCCCGGGCGAGCTGGTCCGGCAGGCCGGATTGTTCGTTGCCCATCAGGAGTACGGTGGGCTTCTTCCGGTAGTCGATCGTGCGATAATCGACCGCGCCGGCCAGATGGGTGGCGACGATGGAAACGCCAGCCGACTTCCGCCAGGCCAGGAACTCCTCCGGCGTCGCCCGCGCGACCGGAACGGCGAAGACCGAGCCCATGGTTGCCCGTACGGTCTCCAGCGAGAAGGGATCGGTCGTCTCGCCGATCAGAATGATGCCGGACGCGCCGGCTGCATCGGCCGTCCGGATGATGGTGCCGAGATTGCCCGGATCTCGTACCCGGTCGAGCGCCACCCACGTCTCACCCTCCTGCGGCCGAATACCCTTGAGCGGCGCCCAGCGCTGCTCGAAGATGCCGACGACCATTTGCGGGTTGTCGCGCCGGGTGATTGCGGCGATCACCTTTTCGCTGACTTCGAGCACCAGCCCTCCCGAGGCGACGGTCCTTGCCGCCATCTGCTCGACCAGCGGCTTGCCCTTGGCGGCCTTGGCATAAACCAGCGTTCGGATCGTCCAGCCGAGCTCGATCGCATCGATGACGAGCTTCAGCCCTTCCGCGAGGAAAGTCCCGCTTTCCTCCCGCGACTTCTTGTTGGTCAGCGCCTTGATGTCCTTGATGATCGGATTGGCGAGCGAGGTGACTTCCTTCACCTGCCCGACCCTGCGCGGCCCCTGATCGTGGAAGTCCTTGCTCATTTCGGCACCCAGCGGGAAAAGAGGGAGGTGGAAAGCGCGCGGCCCGGCGTTTTGCCGTCGAGGCCTGCCTCGCGAATGACCAGCTCGCCGGATTCGACCGCGCCGCCGGCGCCACGCATCGTTTCGCGCATCAGCTCGTGGATCGAATAGAAGCTGGCGCGGATCGAATAGGCCGTTAACACCAGGCCCGCCGCCTTCGGCGACAGGATTTCGCGGCAGACATCGAGCATCAGCGGCAGATGCTCGAAAAGATGCCAGACTTCGCCATTGGGGCCGCGGCCGAATTTCGGCGGATCGGTCAGGATGATGTCGTACTGGCTGCCGCGGCGTTCCTCGCGCAGGATGAATTTCATCGCATCCTCGCAGATCCAGCGGATCGGCAGCTTCTCCATGCGTCCGAGCGCCTGGTTTTCGCGCGCCCAGCCGATTGCCTTCTTCGACGCGTCGACATGGGTGACCTCGGCGCCAGCGGCGGCGGCGACCAGCGAGGCGACACCGGTATAACCGAAGAGGTTCAGCACCTTCAGCGGCCGGCCGGCATTTTCGACCGCCTCCTTCATCCAGCTCCAGTGCACGATCTGTTCGGGAAAGACACCGACGTGACGGAACGAGGTGAAGCGGCCGAGAAAATCGACGCCGAGCAGGTTGAGCGGCCAGGTCTCGCCGAGCGCGGCCTTCGGGAAGCGCCAGCGGCCGGTGCCTTCCTCGTCGGTATCGCCGGTGAACACGGCATCGACCTTCTCCCAGATCTGCGGCGCCAGCGACGGCCGCCACAGCGCCTGAGCTTCCGGGCGGATGATGCGGTAGGGGCCATATTGCTCCAGCTTTTGGCCGTCGCCGCTGTCGATCAGGTGGAAATCGCCGGCGCCGAGCGATTCGAGAATGACAGGCACGCGCTCCGCCGGCCGATCGCCGCTGCGTGCCATGAGCGGGCGCGAAACCGCGGCCGGCGCAGTCTCGCGAACTGTATCGCGTGTGGCCGCGGGGCGCACCACGGGCTTCAGTGATCGGCCGGCGCGATCGTCCCTGCTGCTTTCACCGGCGGGACCTGATGTCTTCTTCTGGCCCGGCCGGCGTTCTCTTTGTTTCAACGTGCTCTTCCGCGTCTCTGTCGGGGTGTCTTGCAGGCTATGCAGTAGCCCAGAAGACCGTGCCGGATCAACTGCGCGCTGGCCGGCCCCGGCGAGAGGGCAGCTTCTGCGGGCACAGCCCCTATTTCAAGCCCTCGGACGCGCCCCTCTCCGAAGCCAGCTTTCTGCCGCATAAAGTGCAGCGACATGCATCGACTGCATGATGACGGCGCCGGATTGCAGGTCGCTGAGGATGGCGGCAAGATCGGTAAACAGCAGCTCGACCTTCTCGCCGGGGTCGAAACGCGGTTCGCCGGCTCGGCTCAGACCGAGCGCCAGCCAGCTCGTCACCGTGTTGCTGTGGCTGGCCGCATTCGGATAGGAGGTGAGCAGCTTGACGAAGGTCGAGGCTTCATAGCCGGCCTCTTCCCGCAGTTCGCGCTGTGCCGCCGCCAACGCCGCATCGCCGCTCTTTCCGTCGCCAGTCTTGCCATCGTCTGCTTCGACACCGCCGGCGACGAGGCCGAGCACGATCTCGCCGCGGCCGTGCCGGTATTCCCGCGTCAGCAGCACCCGCCCGTCGGGCATGACTGGGATGACGTTGATCCAGTCGGGATAATCGAGCACATGGAATGGCGCGATGACGATTCCGTCGGCGGTGACGCAATCGTCGCTCCGCACCCGGATCCAGCGGTCTTCATAGGTGATGCGGCTTGCCGTCACGCTCCAGGGCTTCAGTTCGTTCATCGGCCAATTCCTCGCTCGGGATCGTAACGCAGATAACATTCCCCTCCGCCTTGGCAAAGCGGTTTCCCGCTGGATAAGTTGAGCGAATCGAAGATGGGGCTGCCGAATGGATTTCACCGGCGAAGAACGCATCGCCGCGCCGCGGGACATCGTCTGGGCAGCGCTCAACGATCCGGAGATCATGCGTGACTGCATTCCCGGCTGCCAGGGCATCGAGCGGCTGTCGCCAAGCGCTTTCGAGGCGACGATCAAGGTCAAGTTCAGCCTTTTGTCTGCCACCTTCCATGGGCTGCTGACGCTTTCCAATATCGATGCGCCGGAAAGCTATACGCTATCAGCCGAAGGCAAGGGCGGTCTGGCCGGCTTCGCCAGGGGCAGCGCCGATGTCGTACTTGAGGCGAGGGGCGAGGAGACGATCCTGCACTATAGGGCCAAAGCCGAACTCGGCGGCAGGCTCGCCCAGCTCGGCGCACGCCTGCTCGATTCGACCTCGCAGCGGCTGGCCGAAAATTTCTTCTCGGATTTCAATAGTGCGGTCGTTGCAAAAATGGCTGCGGATTGAGCGCCGAAGGCTTTCGCCGCGGCTTGGCGCGGACCTGCGCCTGAGCTATTCCGACATGATGACATGGACCATCAGGCCGCCGTTGGCGGAAGACCAGGAAACGCTCGCGGACATCTATCTTTCAGTGCGGCGCCAAACATTCGTCTGGGTCGATCCCGGCAAGTTTCACCGCGAGGATTTCTGCGTTCATACCAATGGCGAGACGATCTTCGTCTGTGAGCATGCCGATCGGAGCGTCGCCGGCTTCCTGTCGCTCTGGCCGGAGGACGATTTCATTCACATGCTTTATATAAGGCCGGAATTCCAGGGGCTCGGCGCCGGCACGGCGCTGCTCAGGGCGCTGCCGGAATGGCCGCGACATAGGTACCGGCTGAAATGCCTGGTGAACAACCGGCGGGCGAAGGCCTTCTACCTTTCCCACGGTTTCGCCGTGACCGGCAATGGCGCGTCGCCGGAAGGTGATTATGAGGAGCTGAGCTTTTCTCCGGTTTGACGAGGCGGTAAAGCCGATCTTACCGCGACGACAGCTGGCCGGCGATGTCCTCCGCGCGGGACCTGTGACGATCGGCCTCGCCCTGCCAGCGAATGGCTTCCTTGGCCTCGATGCGGGCGCGCTTGCGGTGTTTGCCCTGGCTGAACCAGGTGGCGGCCGAGCCGATCAGCATGCCTGCGATCAGCGCTATGAACAGGAAGACGAAGAAGGGTGCGGAAACCGCAAGCACCGGATCGTCGGGCCTGAAGGGATTGAAGGCGAGCGTGACGCTCTGCCGGTTGGCGACGCAGAAGATGATGAGGATGACGCCGAGCGGCAGCAGAATCAACAGGTTGACGATCTTCTTGGCCATTTGAGCTTCTCCATGCGCCTTATATGCATCGGCCCGAAAATCGATTCCGACTTTCGGGCCGATGCGCTAGCAGAATAGGAAAACGGTGTTCAAGTTCAAGTGCGGTTTCGCCGCAGGCTGCTTGCGCCGCTCAATCCTCTTCGTCGGCCTGGCCGGGATTGAGCCGCTCGCGCAGCTCCTTGCCTGTCTTGAAAAAGGGAACCCACTTTTCCTCGACGAAGACGGTATCGCCGGTGCGCGGGTTGCGGCCGGAGCGGGAAGGGCGGTTCTTGACCGAAAACGCGCCGAAGCCGCGCAATTCGACGCGGTTGCCCGCAGCCAGTGCATCGGTGATCTCGTCGAGAACCGCGTTGACGATATTCTCGACGTCGCGATGATAGAGATGCGGGTTGCGTGCCGCAACAATCTGCACCAATTCGGACTTGATCACAGTCGCCCCCTTAAATTATTGATTTCTTATCAATCGCGGCCAACCTGCCAAACTGAAAGCAGCCCGTCAAGAAGCAACTTTGGGGGCAGGATTCCGTTGATATCCTGGCCCCTGATGAGATCATCATAACCTAGGATAGTAACCAGCCGCGAAACAGCTCCGGCGAGCAGAAAAGGCGTGTTGCTCTTCTTGTCCCAATCCACCATCGGCAGATCGGCGTCGACGCCCCGCGATTGCAGGTAGGCGCGGATTTCCGCCTCGCCGCCGATCGTATCGACGAGCTTTGCCTGGAGCGCCTGCCGGCCGGTATAGATCGTCCCGTCGGCGAGTTTCAGCACTTCCTCACGCGGCAGCTTGCGCCGTTCGGCGACCAGGTCGACGAACCAGTTATAGCTGTCGACAACCATGTTGCGGATCATCGCCTTGGCTTCCTCGCTCGCCTCGTGGAAGGGCGAGGGCTCGGCCTTCAGCGGCGAGGATTTGATCTCCTGCAGCGATACGCCGATCTTGTCGAGCAGCGGCTGGATCTGCGGATATTGGAAAATGACGCCGATCGAGCCGGTGATCGAGCTGTCGCCGGCTATGATCGTGTCGCCGGCGGTGGCGATCATATAACCGGCCGAGGCGGCAAGCGTGCGCACGTCGGAGACGACGGGCTTCTTGGCCGATATCGCCCGGATCGCATTGAAGATTTTTTCACCGCCATAGGTCGTGCCGCCAGGCGAAGAGATCGAAATCACCGCAGCCTTCACCTGATTGCTGGTCTCGACCTTTTTCAGCCGCTCCAGCAGTTCGTCGTCATCGACGATCAGCCCCGATATCGTCACATGGGCGATATGCGGACTTGCCGTGCCGGCCTCGCCGAGAGCGAAGCGGTAGAAGGCAAAACCGAGCGCCACGATGAGGGCGACGGCTACGATGCGCCAGAAGCCGAGCTTGCGGCGCAGCCGCCGGCGATCCGCGATAATCGAACTGTCCATAGAAACCTCCAGCGCTGGGTTCGGCATGGCGCCGATGGACCCGGTGAAATTGATGGCAGCGGCGCGTACGAATGCCACTTTTGTATGTTTTTCCGTTTTGTTGCTTGTTGCAGAAAAAATTCCATATTGGCAAGCCAATGTAATAATGCGAAACGAACTGTGATTGTCGGCCGCTTTGTTAAGCAGGCGGGGCAATCATCGCACATGGAACGAGACCTATGCTCGATACCCTGAAGAACAACGGACATGCCGCTTATGCGGGCTCCGGCCGGAGCCCCTATGGCGATGCGTTGTTCCATTCCGCCCGCGTGCGGAGACTGAAGATTTTGCTGCCGTTGGCCGCCCTTATCGTCGCCGGCGCCCTCGCGACGGTGGCCTTGGTGAGCTTGTACCTGCCCGAAAACGTCAAGTTTGAAGGCGCCAAGATCGAGAACGGCAAGGTCGTGATGGAAAAGCCGGCAATTGCCGGACGCAACTCCGACGGCGTCAATTATTCCATGCTTGCCGAACGGGCGCTGCAGGATATCCGCAATCCCGATCTCATCACCCTCGAGACCATCAAGGCCGCCGTGCCGATGAATGACGGGCTGATTGCCCGCGTCATCGCTTCGACTGCCGATTATAATCGCGCCACCGACAACCTGCATATGACGGCTCCCTTCACCCTGGTGCTGAGCAGCGGCCTCAACGCGCAGTTTCAGTCCGCCCGGCTCGATATCAAGGGCGGCAACATGCGCAGCGACGATCCCGTCACCATCACAAAGGACAATGCTTCCATTGTTGCGAAGACGCTGGAGATAACCGATAAGGGGCGCGTGATCACATTCGAGGGGAATGTTCGCATGAATGTCGATCCATCCACCATTCATAAACAGGGCACTTAACCAGCCGGGTCACCCATGACAAAAGATTGTCGCATTTCAGCTTGCAAGACGGGCATCGCATTTGTTGCCGGCGCATTTGCCCTTGTTCTGACGGTCTCGGGCGCGGGAGCGCAGTCGACGACCATGTCGGGCATGAAGCTTTCCAACGATCAGCCGATCCAGATCGAAAGCGACAAGCTGGAGATCCATGACCAGGAGCACACGGCCCTCTTCACCGGCAACGTCAAGGTCGTCCAGGGCACGACGACGATGCAGTCCGGCAAGATGACCGTCTATTACAAGGACAAGGCCGCAAAGTCGGGCGCCGGCGCGCCGGCTCAACCCGAGGCGAAGCCCGAGAAATCGGCCTCGCTGGCGTCCGGAAGTGCGGATATCGACAAGATCCTGGTGACGGACAAGGTCTACCTGGTCTCCGGCACGCAGACGGCGACCGCCGACGACGGCAATTTCGACATGGCCTCGCAGACATTCATCCTGACCGCGGATCAGGGAAACAAGGTCATTCTGTCGGACGGTCCGAACGTCTTCACCGGCTGCAAGCTGACCGTTCATATGCAAACCGGCCAGGCGGAGCTTGAAAGCTGCGGCGGTCGTGTCCAGATTCAGCTCGATCCAAAATCGCAGCCGAACGCGCAGAAGCAGAACTGAACCGGCCTCCCACGTGAAATTATCATCGCTATCCACCATGTTCGGCAGGCCTGAGCCGCAAGCTGCGGGTGCCGCCGACAAGAGCCGCTATCAGGGAACACTGATCGCCCGTGGTCTGACCAAGACCTATGCGACGCGCCGTGTCGTCAACGGCGTCTCCCTGGTGGTGCGTCGCGGCGAAGCCGTCGGTCTGCTCGGCCCGAACGGCGCCGGCAAGACGACCTGCTTTTACATGATCACCGGCCTGGTGCCGGTGGATGAAGGCACGATCGAGATCGATGGAAACGATGTCACGACCATGCCGATGTACCGCCGCTCGCGCCTCGGCGTCGGTTACCTGCCGCAGGAAGCCTCGATCTTTCGCGGCCTGACGGTGGAGGAAAATATCCGCGCCGTCCTCGAAGTGCATGTGAAGGACAAGCCCGAGCGCGAGCAGAAGCTCAATGAGCTGCTGGAGGAATTTCATATCCAGAAGCTGCGCAAGAGTGCGGCCGTCGCCCTTTCCGGCGGCGAACGCCGCCGCCTCGAAATCGCCCGCGCGCTTGCAACCGACCCGACCTTCATGCTGCTTGACGAGCCCTTCGCCGGTGTCGACCCGATTTCGGTCGCCGACATCCAGAACCTCGTCCACCATCTGACGGCCCGCGGCATCGGCGTTCTCATCACTGACCATAACGTGCGTGAGACGCTTGGTCTCATCGACCGCGCCTATATCATCCATGCCGGTGAAGTGCTGACCCACGGCCGGGCGAACGACATCGTCAACAACCCGGAAGTGCGCCGGCTTTATCTCGGCGACAATTTCAGCCTCTGATCCCGCGCTGATTCACCTTGCCGCGTAGTTCCGCTTGACCAAATGAGATAAAAAAGCAATTTTTGGGCCAACTGGATTTCCGTGGCCTGAAGCGTTAACTGGACGCGGTTTCCCGGAGGAATCGAGGGGAGTTTCGCGTCCGTCATGGCACTGTCCGCCAACCTATTCCTGCGCCAGAGCCAGTCCCTGGTCATGACGCCGCAACTGATGCAATCCATCCAGTTGCTGCAGATGACGCATTTCGAGCTCACCCAGTTCATCGCTCAGGAAGTGGAGAAGAACCCGCTGCTCGAATTTCCGTCGAATGACGGCGAGGCGGGCGACGAACGGGCGGCAGGCGAGGACGAGCAGTTCGGTCATTCGCCGGAGGACGCCGGCTCGGATGACGGCGCCGACAATCGCGCCGAGGCGCTGTCGAGCGACTGGTACGACAATGGCGGCAGCGAAAGCAGCAGCCGGCTGAACGACGAGCTCGACGCCAATTACACCAACGTCTTTCCCGATGACGGTGGTCCGCAGCGCCTCGACGCACCGGAACTCGTCGGTCAGTGGAAGTCGATGCCAGGCAGCGCCGACGGCGCCGATTACGATCTCGACGATTTTGTCGCCGGCCAGGTGTCGCTGCGCGATCATCTCGCTCAGCAGATCCCCTTCGTCCTGCCGGATATGAGCGATCGGCTGATCGCGCAGAAGTTTATCGATCAGCTCGACGATGCCGGTTACATCCAGGTCGATCTGCTCGAGACCGGCGAGCGCCTCGGCACGAGTCTCACGCAGGTCGAACACGTGCTCGCCGCCCTCCAGACGCTCGATCCGCCGGGTGTTTTCGCCCGCAGCCTCGCCGAATGCCTGGCGATCCAGCTCAGGCAGAAGGACCGTTACGACCCTGCCATGCAGGCGCTGGTCGAAAATCTCGAACTCCTGGCGCGGCGCGACTTCGCCACGCTGAAGCGGCTCTGCGGCGTTGATGAGGAAGATCTTCTCGACATGCTCGGCGAGATCCGCCAGCTCAATCCGAAGCCCGGTAGCGGTTTCGAGACGGGCGTTTCCGAAGCCATCATGCCCGATGTCGTCGTCAGGCCCTCCGCGGAGGGTGGCTGGCTGGTCGAGCTCAATCCGGATACGCTGCCGCGTGTGCTGGTTAATCAGTCCTATTTTTCCCGCGTGACCCGGAACGGCGAGGATCACGCCTTCCTTTCCGAGTGCCTGCAGAGCGCCAACTGGCTGACCCGCAGCCTCGACCAGCGGGCAAAGACCATCATGAAGGTGGCAAGCGAGATCGTCCGCCAGCAGGACGCCTTCCTGCTGCACGGTGTCGACCACTTGCGGCCGCTGAACCTGAAAACGGTGGCTGAGGCGATCAAGATGCATGAATCCACCGTCAGCCGCGTCACTTCGAACAAATATATGCTGACCCCGCGCGGCCTCTTCGAACTCAAATATTTCTTCACCGTATCGATCGGCGCCGTCGAGGGCGGCGACAGCCATTCGGCCGAGGCCGTGCGTCACAAGATCCGCGCGCTGATCATGCAGGAGAGCCCGGAGGCGGTGCTGTCCGATGACGATATCGTCGACATGCTGAAGAAGGGCGGCGTCGATCTCGCCCGCCGCACGGTCGCGAAATACCGGGAAGCGATGAACATCGCTTCCTCGGTCCAGCGCCGCCGCGAGAAACGGGCGCTCGCCAAGGTCGCGGGCTTCTGAGGCAGCAGGACGCTTCGACGGTGATCGAAGCATCCACTTCGCAAATTGGCCTATTTCTCCCGTGTCTTAAACGAATATCGATGTGCCTATGACGCCGCAAAATCCGAAGCTTGCCAAAGAACTTGTCCTGCTTTTGGTGCTGGCGACCCTCTGGGGTTCTTCCTACACCTTTATCAAGATCGGGGTCGAAACGATCCCGCCGGTGACCTTGATCGCGGTGCGCACACTGATCGCCGGCGCCATTCTGCTGGCCGTGCTTCGCCATCGGCATGTCCGCCTGCCGCGCGACCGCGCCACATGGCGCCTGTTCGTCGTCCAGGCCTGCCTGAACAGCGTCATTCCTTTCACGCTGATCGCCTGGGCGGAGCAGTCCGTCGATGCCGGACTGGCGGTGATCCTGAATTCGGCGACGCCGATCTTCACCTTCCTGCTGACCGTGTCGATAACCCGCCATGAGCAGGCGACGGCGCGAAAGCTATTCGGCGTCGTCTCCGGGCTTGCCGGCATCTGCCTCGTCATCGGCGTCGAAGCGCTCGGCGGTCTTGGCGAAAGCCTGATGGCGCAGCTCGCCATCATCCTGGCGACCATCTGTTATGCCGGGGCCGCGATTTTCAGCAAGAACTTCAGAGGCCTTGATCCCGCTGTGCCGGCGGCCGGTTCGCTGATCTCGGGCGCGGTCATTCTGATGCCCGTGAGCCTGATCGTCGATCGGCCGTGGGGGCTCGATCCCTCGGCCGCATCGGTGCTGGCGTTGCTTGGCCTTTCCGCCTTTTCGACGGCGCTTGCCTTTACGATCTATTTCCGCCTCGTTCAGACGCTGGGTTCGGTCGGAACCACGTCGCAAGCCTATCTCCGCGTGCCGATCGGTGTCGCGATCGGTATCGTCTTCCTCGGTGAAAGCCTGAGCCCGACGGCCTGGATCGGGCTCACCTGCGTCATTCTCGGTGTCATCGCCATGACGATGCCGCGCACAACGCAGGCCCGAAGCGCGTGAGCTCATGAAAGGAAGTTGCTGGAAGGCTCCTTCCGCAGGAGATTTGCTACAGCTTCTACGATCGCGCCCGGGGCTGATTCGGCCTCCTATTGACTTTCTGGTAAGCTCTGGCTAGAAGCCCGCCGCAATCGACGCCGTGAGCGCTTTTTGAAGTTATCCCCATCATCCCAAGGGCACCGAGGGCCCGCAGGCCCACGCCGATCTTGCTTGAGATTGCGCGAAGTGCTTGGATGAACCTAAGGCTTGGCGTAAACTGATACCCGCAAACGACCATAAGAAGGGAAACTCCATGAGTGTGCGTGTATCCGGGAAACATATGGAAATTGGTGAATCCTTCCGTCAAAAGATCGAGGACCAAATTGCTATGGCCATCACGAAATACTTCGACGGGGGGTATTCCGGCCAGGTGACCGTCGAAAAGGCGAGTTCTCGTTTCTCGGCAGACTGCAAGCTTCATCTCGACAGCGGGGTGGTGCTGCATGCCGCCGGCGAAGCAACCGATCCGCTGCTTGCCTTCGACGCCGCTTCCGAGCGCATCGAGAAGCGTCTGCGCCGCTACAAGCGCAAGCTGAAGGACCATCATGCCGGAAACCACCTGAATGGCTTTGCAGAAGTCTCCTACACGGTCATGGACTCCGTTCCTGATCACGAGGATGAAATTCCCGACGATTTCGCCCCGGCAATCGTCGCTGAAAGCACGAAGCAGTTGAAGACCATGTCCGTCGCCACCGCCGTGATGGCGCTCGACATGACCGATGAGCCGCTTCTCCTGTTCCGCAGTCCCGGCAAGGAACATCTGAATATCGTTTATCGTCGGCACGACGGAAATATTGGCTGGATCGATTCAGCCAATATCAAAGGCTGAGATCAGGGCGGTGAGCGGCGGTATCGCCGCCGCTCCTCGCATCATCTGATCCCGGCGACAGAAGGAAAAAGAAATGGCATTGGCAGATTTGCTCCATCAGGATGCGATCATTCCCGCCCTCAGAGTAAATTCCAAGAAACAGTTGCTTCAGGAATTGGCGGCAAGAGCCGCGAGGATCACCGGGCTCTCCGAACGGGAGATTTTCGACGTCATCCTGCAGCGCGAACGCCTCGGCTCGACCGGCGTAGGCAACGGTATCGCCATTCCCCACGGCAAGCTGGTGAACATTCATTCGATCGTCGGCATCTTCGCCCGGCTGGAGCAGCCTGTCGATTTCGAAGCGCTGGACGACCAGCCCGTCGATCTCGTCTTCCTGCTGCTGGCACCGGAGGGCGCCGGCGCCGATCATCTCAAAGCCCTGTCGCGCATCGCCCGCGTCCTGCGCGATCAAGACCTGGTTGCAAAGCTGCGGGCCACCGATTCCGCCTCGGCGATCTACGCCTTCCTCAACGAGGAGCAGACGTCGAACGCTGCTTGAGCTGCATAATCCCTAAATGAAAAAAGGCGCCTGATTTCGCAGGCGCCTTTTTTCTTATGCAGGGCTGAACGGTCAGAACTCTTCCCAGTTATCCCGAGCCACGGCAGCCGAGCCATGCGATTGAGGCGTGGTGCGGCGGGTCGCCGGGGCGTGGCGGACCGCGGGAGCGGCCGCGAAATGCGAGGGGGCTGCAGCCGGCGCACGCATCTGCCTTGCCACGGAGGCGGGTGCCGTCGCGTTGGCGGAGCCGGAGACGCTGAAGCGTGTGGCGAGCGCCTTCAGCGTCTGCGCCTCGTCGTTGAGCGCCACGCTGGCGGCGGTCGCTTCCTCCACCATCGCCGCATTCTGCTGCGTCACCTGATCCATCTGGTTCATGGCCTGGTTGATTTCCTTCAGCCCGACCGCCTGTTCGCTCGCCGATGCCGAGATCTGCCGGATGAGGCTGTTGATGCCCATCACCTGTTCGGCGATCTTGTGCAGCGTGCCGCCGGCGCGCCCGACGAGATCGACGCCTTCCTTGACCTGGACGGCCGAGGTGTTGATCAGCGTCTTGATCTCCTTGGCAGCATTGGCCGAACGCTGCGCGAGTTCACGCACTTCCTGGGCGACGACGGCAAAACCCTTGCCGGCCTCGCCGGCGCGGGCCGCTTCGACGCCGGCATTCAGCGCCAGCAGGTTCGTCTGGAAGGCGATTTCGTCGATGACGCCGATGATCCGCGAAACCTCCGTCGAAGACTGCTCGATCCCATGCATGGAGGCGATGGCTTTCTGCACCACTTCGCCTGATTTCTCGGCATCCTGGCAGGCGAGGTTGACGTTGTCGGCAGCCGTGCGGGCATTCTCGGCACTGGAATTGACCTGGGCGGTAAGCTCATTGAGCGCTGCCGCCGTCTCTTCCAGGCTTGCCGCCTGCTGCTCGGTGCGTTTGGCGAGGTCGGAAGCGCTGTTGCTGATCTCGCCGGTGCCGGCGCCGATATTGACGACGCTGAGATTCATCGTGTTGATGGTCTCTTCGAGGCTCGCAAGCGCGGCGTTGAAGTCCTGCTTCAGTTTGCCGTATTCGCCGGGGAATTCCTCGGTGATGCGGTGACCCAGATTGCCCTGGGACAGTTCGGAAAGGCCGGCGCCGACGATCGAGACGATATGACGCTGCAGCGACACCGATTGTTGCCGTTCCGATTCCGAACGGCTGCGCTCGGTCTCGGCGGCCTGTCGCTGGTGGGTGGCCTCGTCTTCGAGGCGCCTGGAGTCGGCGAGTTTGAAGCGGAAGCCTTCGAGCGCCTTGGCGACCGAACCGACTTCGTCGGTACGGTCCTGGGCAGTGATGGGTTCGGCATATTCGCCGTCGCTGAGCGTTTTGACGCTAGCGACAAGGCTGCCGAGCGGCCGCTGTACGAGCGAGCGGACGGCGAAATAGAGCGCGAGCATCACCGCGCCGAGCACGACGAGGCCGGTGGCAATCATCATGTAGGTCTGGTCCTGCACCGGCGCGTTGATCGCCGTGTGCGGGACATCGACGAGCACGACCCACGTGGCGTTGACGCCGGGGACTTCGAACGGATAGACGACGCGGTCAAAGGGGGCGAGGCCGTCATAGGTGAGGTTCCGGACAAGGCCGGGCTGCTTGTTCGACAGCGCCGCCTTGACGACGTCGGCGCCCTCGCCGTCATAGGGTTTGGTCATCAGGTCGGGGATCGGCGCGACGATCCAGTTGCCCGCCTGCGAGAGCAGGGTCACCCGGCCGGAGCCGAAAGGATGCAGTGCCTGCAGCTTGTCGGTCAGCGACTTCAGCGAGATGTCGACACCGCCGACACCGATCATCTTGCCGCCCGATATGACGGGATAGGCAATGGACGTCAGCAGCGTCGGCACATCTGTTCCCTGGGCGAGGTAGGGGGTCGTGATCGCGCCCTTGCCGCTGTCGGCAGCAAGCTTCCACCATTCGGCGGTATAATCATTGTCGAAGGTGGAGTACTGGATGCCACCGTCCTTGGTCTTCGACCAATAGGGCGTGAAGGCGCCGTTCTTGTTCGTGCCTTCGTCATTATTGTTGGCGATCTCGGTGGTCTTGCCGTCGAGCGCGCCGAGCTGCTCGCAGAACCAGCTGCCGAAGGCAAAGGCATTCTGTTCGAGATTGGCTTTCAGCACGTTGATCATGCCCCTGCGGTCGAGCGACTTGCCGTCATGGGCGCGGCCGAGGACGCCCATCATGCTGCGTGCGGCGCTGGCGAGCTCGCCGACATTGGCGGCAATTTCATTGGCGATCGATTTTGCTTCGAGGCTGGCCTGATCCATCGTCAGCGTCTGGACGCGATCCCGGGTCTGGCCGATGAGGAAGAAATTCGAAACGATGAGAACAAGTGCGATGGCGATGCCGGTAATGACGATAAGTTTCGCTGCAAGCGATTTCATGCGAAAGATGAACATGGGGTCCTCGGGCAAGGATGCGCCGAACGGCCATTCTTCGGCACAGGAGCGAAGGCATGGCTCCGTCATGGAGCAGCCGCATGAGCCGCGGATCCAAAGCGCGAAGACCCGGCGATCACTGGGAGGATCGCCGGAGACCCCTTAAATTTGAGTGAAACTCTAGTGGTTTATGTGAGGAGAGCCGCAGAAATCCCCTCGAAATTGAAGGGGGGCCGGCCACCGTTCGCAAGGAGGCCAGCCTACATCCTGTCTGCGACTTCCTCGCTCAAAGGAATCGACGGTTGCGCGCCTGATTTGAGGCATGCGAGTGAACCGGCGACCGCCGCCCGGCGCAGCGCCGTCGGAAAATCGAGTCCGCCGTCGAGGCTGGCGGCGAAATAGCCGCAGAAGGTGTCTCCCGCTCCAACCGTGTCGACAGGATCGATCGCCAGCCCTTGCGCCCGTGAAATGACCCCGTCCCGGATGGCGATGACGCCGTCACCGCCGAGCGTCACGATCAGCGTCTGGCCGGTTTCCTGATGCAGGCGTACAAGCGCTGCCTCGCGCGCTTGTGCGTCCATGCCGTTCTGTCCGGCAAGCCGCTCGAACTCGGTCTCATTGGCAATGACGATATCGGCCAGGCGACCGAGACGCGGTGCATCGGGGATCAAGGGGGCGAGGTTGAGGATGCTGGTGATGCCCTTGGCGCGCGCGGCCGAGAGCGCGCGTTCGACGGCTGCGACGGGCACCTCGAGCTGCAACATCAGTATGTCGCCTTCGTTCATGCGGCCGATCGCGATTTGCGCATCCGCAGGCATGACCATGCCGTTGGCGCCCGGAACCACGGCGATCATGTTCTCGCCGTCGCCGCCGACCAGGATCAACGCCGTGCCTGTGGGACCATCGACATGCTTGACGAGGGAGAGGTCGGTTCCCGCCTCATCGAGCAGGGCAAGAGCATCGGCGGCAAAAGCATCCTTGCCGACGGCACCGGCCATATGCACATAGCGGCCGGCGCGACGGGCTGCCAGCGCCTGGTTGGCGCCCTTGCCGCCGGCGGCCGTGGCAAAACCGTTGCCGGCCACCGTTTCGCCGGGCTTCGGCAGTCGCTCGGTCGTGGCGATGAGATCCATGTTGATGGATCCGAAAACTGTGATCATCAGGCTGTCCCGTCTGTTGGAGCATGCAAATGACATCATGCTCCTGCTATTTCATGGGGCGAGACACTGCCCGAAGCGGTCACTCCTCGTCAACCACCCGAAGCTTTAGAAGGCCGGTTCGGCTTTCCACGGATTTGGCTGGGGTCTCGTCGCGGGCGGGCGTGGCCTCGCCGCCTGCCTCGAATTCCAGCGCCTCGATCTTGGCGCCGCGCTTGGTGAGCTTGTCGGCTGACGTGACGACCATGTCGATGTCTTTCTGCGCCATGGCGAAATGGCCCTGCAGCTTGCGCACCCGCTCGTCGAGGCGGCCGAGATCGTCCATCAGCAGCGCCACCTCGCCCTGGATCAGATGTGCCTGCGCCCGCATGCGCTGGTCTTTCAGCACCGCCTGGATGACCTGGATCGACAGCATCAGCAGTGACGGCGAGACGATGACGATGCGCGCCCGGTGTGCCTTCTGCACCAGAGGCTCGAAGTTCTCGTGGATCTCCGCGAAGATCGATTCCGACGGCACGAAGAGAAAGGCCGTCTCCTGGGTTTCCCCCTGAATCAGATATTTCTCCGAAATATCCCGGATATGGATCTCTAGATCGCGGCGGAACTGCTGGCCGGCAATTTTGGCGGCCTCGGGGCTGCCGGCGTCACGGATGGCGTTCCAGGCTTCAAGCGGGAACTTCGCATCGATGACAAGCGGCGGCGCGCCGTTCGGCATGCGGATGGTGCAGTCCGGCCGCGAGCCGTTCGAGAGCGTCTGCTGGAAGGCATAAGCGCCCATTGGCAGGCCGTCGGCGACGATCGTTTCCATCCGCGACTGGCCGAAGGCGCCACGCGTCTGCTTGTTCGAGAGAATCGCCTGCAGTCCGACGACGTCCTTGGCGAGCGTCTGGATGTTGTTCTGCGCGGCATCGATGACCGCCAGTCGCTCCTGCAGCCGCTGCAGGTTCTCATGCGTCGATTTCGTCTGCTCGGTAATTGTCGAGCTGACGCGCTGCGACATGCCGTCGAGACGCTGGCTGATTGCCTGGTTGAGCTCGCTCTGCCGCGCGCCGAAGACCTCGGCCATCGCCGTGATGCGGCCCTGCATCTCCGCCTGGATCTTCAGAAGCTCGGCCATGCGGGCCTCGCTTTCGCCAGCCCGCAGGCTCGCCTCCTCTGCCTGCTCGCGGCGGAGGCTGGCGCCGCGCAAGAGAAGGATGATCACCAGAAGCACGAAGGCGATGAGAACGCCGCCGGCAAGCGCCAGCACGGCCGGACTGAGCGAGACGACGGAGAGGGCGAGCGATTCGGAATGAACGGTCATGCCGCAACCATAACAGAAGATGCGGCAATATATAGATCAAAACGTGAACGAATTTGGCGATCCTCAATTTCCCCATGTCGCCTTTTTCCTCGCCGATGCGGAAAATCGCGGCCTATTTAACCATTGTTCAACCATATTGACCAAAATCTGTGCCGCAGAATTCCCTCCCGCGCCGTTGCGCCAAGTACAGAGATTTCCATGACATCCCAGCAGACTGATAGTGCCCTCAGACAGCGCCTCGATTTCATCGAATTGGACGAGGCGGCGCGCCGGTCGATGCGGGATCTCAGCCCCGTCATATCAGAGCTGATCGGCGCTGCCCTCGATAAGTTTTATGCCAAAGTCGCCAGGACCCCCGCCGTCTCAGGCTTTTTTTCTGATAAGAACCATGTCGCCCATGCGAAGAAGCGCCAGCAAGATCATTGGGGTAAGCTTGCCAGCGGCGCCTTCGACGAAACCTATGTGGACGGCGTGACCGCGGTCGGCCGCACGCATGCCCGCATCGGGCTGGAGCCGCGCTGGTATATCGGCGGCTACGCCCTTGTTATGTCTGAACTCGTCAAGGGCATCATGGAGAAGCAGTGGCCGTCGGTCTTCGCGCGCCAGCAGGGCAGGCAGTTGGCCGAGAAGCTGTCGGCCGTCATCAAATCAGGCATGCTCGACATCGATTATTCCATCTCGGTCTATCTCGAGACTCTTGAAGCCAAACGCCAGGCTCTGGAAGAGCAG
Source organism: Rhizobium etli CFN 42 (assembly GCF_000092045.1). NCBI lineage: Bacteria > Pseudomonadati > Pseudomonadota > Alphaproteobacteria > Hyphomicrobiales > Rhizobiaceae > Rhizobium > Rhizobium etli. The sequence continues at coordinate 427,047 of NC_007761.1, forward strand.
TGTGCCCAGGCCGAAGCTGATCAGGCGATGGCGCTGGACCAACTGCGCCGCGGTTTGGAGGCGCTGTCGAGCGGTGATCTCGAGGCCACTCTGCCATCCGACCTGCCAGGCAATTTCCGGCAGATGGCCGAGGATTACAATCGTGCCGTCAAGGCCCTTCGCCAGTCCTTCGCGTCGGTGCGCGACACGTCGGGCCATATCATGAATGGCGCCGACGTCATCTCCAATGCGACCAACGACCTGGCGTTGCGCACTGCCCAGCAGGCGGCGGGCGTCGAGGAGAGTTCGGCTGCCCTGCAGCAGCTTTCCGTCAGCGTCGGCCAGACCGCCGCCAATGCCGAGAAAGCTTCGGACGCCGTACGCGAGACGCAGCAGAAGGCGAAGAATTCGGGTGAACTCGTCACCAGCGCCGTCTCGGCGATGGCCGGCATCGAGAAATCCTCGACGGAAATTTCCAAGATCATCGGCGTCATCGACGAGATCGCCTTTCAGACCAATCTTCTGGCGCTGAACGCCGGCGTCGAGGCAGCACGTGCCGGCGATGCTGGCAAGGGTTTTGCCGTCGTTGCCCAGGAAGTCCGCCAACTCGCCCAGCGCACGGCCGAAGCCGCCAAGGAGATCAAGAACCTGATCTCGCAGAGCTCGACCCAGGTCAATGAGGGTGTCGGCATCGTCTCCAGCACCGGCGAAGCGCTGAATGACATGATCGGCCGCATCGACATCATCAACCGCTTCGTCGCCGATATCGCCGCTGCCGCCCGCGATCAGGCGACCGGCGTCAACGAGGTCAGCGTGGCAATCCGCAGCATGGGCGAGATCACCCAGCAGAATTCCGGCATGGTCGAGCGCACTTCGGCGGAAACTGGTCGCCTCAAGGAGGAGGTGGACCACCTGATCGAGCTGCTGCGACGCTTCCGTGCCCGGCCGGAAGCCCATGCTGCCATCACTGCTCGCCGGGCAGCTTGATGCGAATATGGCGAAATTCCGGGCGGGGATGCAAAAAAGCGTCTTCGCCGCCCGCCGGATAATTCCATAGCGCGAAAAGATGGGTTATGGGAACGCCCATGACCATCAAGCCACTCATCATTCTTCCCGACCCCGTTCTCCGTCAGCTCTCCAAGCCGATCGAGCGTGTGGATGCCGACCTGCAGCGCCTTGCCGACGACATGCTGGAAACCATGTACGACGCGCCGGGCATCGGCCTTGCCGCAATCCAGATCGGCGTGCCGCGCCGCATGCTGGTCATTGACGTCTCCCGCGAGGGCGAGGAAAAGCAGCCGCAGGTCTTCATCAATCCCGAGATCGTCAAATCCTCCGACGACCGCTCGGTCTATGAGGAAGGCTGCCTGTCGATTCCGGATTATTATGCCGAGGTCGAGCGCCCGGCTACCGTCTCGGTCAAGTATCTCGATCGCGAGGGCAAGGAGCAGATGGTGGAGGCCGATGGGCTGCTCGCCACCTGCCTGCAGCACGAGATCGACCATCTGAACGGCGTGCTCTTCATCGACCACATCTCGCGGCTGAAGCGGGAGATGGTGATCAAGAAGTTCACCAAGGCGGCGAAGTCCAAGGCGCTCTGAGTGTTGCGTTGAAAATGCGCCGGCGAGGCACTATGATATCACCGATATCATGATGGAGGTGCCGAATGGGTGACCTGCTTATTCGCGATGTTCCTGATGCAATGAAGCGGCAGCTTCAGGAAAGCGCGCAGCGTAATGGCCGCAGCCTTTCGGAAGAGGCGATCGAAATCATCCGCCGGCAGATTGCCGTCGGGCATTCGGGGGCTTCCGCCGGACAGCGCCTGCGCTCGCTGATGAGCGATGAAAGATTGACCGATGAGGAAGTGGAATCCATCGCCGCATCCCGCCACGAATCGGACCGCGAACCGCCGCACTTCGACAAATGATCGTCCTCGATACGAATGTGATTTCCGAGTTGCAGGGGAGAACCCACAGCGAGCGGATATTGAACTGGCTTGATGGCTACGACGTCGAGACGCTTTTTCTGACGACGATCGCCGTCGCTGAAATGCGCTATGGTCTCGAACTTCTCGACGATGGCAGGCGGAAGGCAACTTTGATAGCCGACTTCAACAGGATCGAGTCGGAATTTGCCGGCCGCATCCTCGGTTTTTCCCCGAGCGCGGCCAATCGCCACGGCCTCCTGGCGGCTCAGCGTAGGAAGGCTGGGCGGCCGATGGAGACCAAGGATGCCATGATTGCCGCCATCTGCCTTGCAAATGGCGGCACTCTGGCCACCCGGAACACCCGAGATTTCGAGGGGCTTGATCTCAAGCTCGTAAACCCGTTTGAAGACGGCTGATCCTCAATTGGCGAGATAGAATGTCTCTTAGCATCATTTTCATGGGAACCCCGGAGTTCTCCGTTCCGACCCTGCGCCTGCTCGCCGACGCCGGCCACAGGATCGTCGCCGTCTATACGCAGCCGCCGCGGCCGGGTGGCCGGCGCGGGCTCGATCTGCAGAAATCGCCGGTGCACCAGGCGGCCGAGCTGCTCGGTCTGCCGGTCTTCACCCCGGTTAATTTCAAGGATGCGGAGGAGCGCGAGAGGTTTGCCGCGTTCAAGGCCGATGTCGCCGTCGTCGTCGCCTACGGGCTGCTGCTACCCGAGGCGGTTTTGAACGGCACCCGCGACGGCTGCTATAACGGGCATGCCTCGCTTCTGCCGCGCTGGCGGGGTGCTGCGCCGATCCAGCGCGCGATCATGGCAGGCGATGAAAAGACCGGCATGATGGTGATGAAAATGGACAAGGGTCTCGACACCGGCCCAGTCGCGCTGAGCCGCGAAGTCGAGATCGGTCCGAACATGACGGCTGGCGAACTGCACGACCGGCTGATGCAGGTCGGCGCCAAGGCGATGGCGGAAGCCATGGTGAAGCTGGAGATGAACGACCTGCCGCTGACGCCGCAGCCGCAAGACGGCGTGCTTTATGCCGCCAAGATCGATAAGGCCGAGACGCGCATCGATTTCGGAAGAGATGCCAGGGATGTGCACAATCATATCCGTGGCCTGGCGCCATTCCCCGGCGCCTGGTTCGAGCTTGAGATCGGCGGCAAGCCGGAACGGGTGAAGGTGCTCGGCTCGGAGTTGGCCGAGGGGCAGGGGACCGCGGGGCAGTTGCTGACCGACGATCTCCTCGTCGGCTGTGCTTCCGGCGCGGTGCGGCTGACGCGGCTGCAGAAGGCAGGCGGCAAGCCGCTTGCCGCGGCCGATTTCCTCAGGGGCACGCCGCTTGGCGCAGGCACGAGGCTTTCCTGATGCCGCGCTACCGCATGACCGTCGAATATGACGGCGGCCCCTATGTCGGCTGGCAGCGGCAAGAGAATGGTCCCTCGGTGCAGGGTGCGATCGAAGCCGCGGTGCTGTCGCTGACCGGCGAGACCGTTTCGGTCCGCGGCGCCGGCCGCACCGATTCCGGCGTCCACGCCATGGGACAGGTGATCCATGCCGATCTTTCGAAGGAATGGTCGCCCTACCAGCTGCAGAACGCCCTGAATGCGCATCTGAGGCTGGCCGGCGAGCGCGTCTCCATTCTCGACGTCGCGGCGGTTCCCGAATTCTTCGATGCCCGCTTCTCGGCTTTGCGCCGCCATTATCTCTACCGCATCGTGAGCCGCCGGGCGCCGCTGGCGCTCGAAGCCGGCAAGGCCTGGTGGGTGCCGAAGACCCTCGACGACGAGGTCATGCATGCCGCCGCCCAGCGGCTGGTCGGCCGGCATGATTTCTCCACCTTCCGCTCCGCCCATTGCCAGGCGAACAGTCCGGTGCGCACGCTCGACCGGCTCGATGTGACGCGCAGCGGTGCGCTGATCGAGATCCGTGCCACCGCGCAGAGCTTCCTCCACAACCAGATCCGTTCCTTCGCCGGTACGCTGAAGCTCGCCGGCGAGGGCAAATGGACGCCCGACGATGTCGAGGCGGCACTCGAAGCGCGCGACCGCAAGGCCTGCGGCCCGGTGGCGCCGCCCGACGGGCTCTATTTCCTGCAGGTGGATTATCCTGAGGTGATCACCGATCGCCGTAGGCTGCCCGCCGACGAAAGCGACGACGATCTCTCATGATGGTCCAATCTCATGCGATAACGCGGCTCAGGCGGGATAAATGCCGAGGAAGTGCTGCAGATATTCCGACAGGATCATCGACGGCACCAGCAGCACCAGCGTCAGCGCCCCGACCATCAGCGCGTGATCGTGGCAGATCATCCGGAGGATGCGCGCCAGCACGAAGACCTGTGCCAGCATGAAGGCGAGCAGCAGCAACGAGACGAGGCCGACGGCGCCGGGCAGGAAGAACACCAGCGCCAGCAGCAGGCCGTTGACATAGGAGAGCGGCACACCAAGCCAGTTGACGCTGACGACGACCGGGGCGAAGCGTTCGCCCATGCGGAAGGCAAGCAGCAGCAGCCCGGCAAAGACCAGCGGCACGATCCAGTTGGCGATCTCGACGAGGCCGAGCCTGATATAAAAGGCAAAATCGACATCGGCCTCCGGCGGCATCGAGCGCAGGAAGGCCTGTCGCCACCAGAGCCAGGAAATGCCCGTCGGCGGCAGGCACCAGACCATCGCCCAGAACGAGCGGTTGACGCCGCGCTCCGACAGATCGAGGAAGCGGAAGCCGCGCGGATCCATCCGGATCAGCAGCCAGAGGCCGGCCAGATAATACTGGACTTCCCTAAGACCCGGCATGGGCGAACCAGCGGTCGATGAAGGTCTGGTAGATCGCCGTCAGCGTCTCCAGATCGGCAACGGCGACGCGCTCGTCGACCATGTGCATCGTCTGGCCGACGAGGCCGAACTCGACGACCGGGCAATAATCCTTGATGAAGCGCGCATCCGACGTGCCGCCGGTGGTCGAAAGCGCCGGCGAGCGGCCGGCCACGCTTTCGATGGCCGAAGACAGCGAGGCGATCAGAGCATTGTTGCGGGTCAGGAAGACGTGGCTCGGCCGGTCGGCCCAGACGATATCATATTTGGCCGGCGGCCTGCCTGGACGCAGCTGGCCATTGCCTGCGGCGGCTTCGAGACGGCGCAAGATTTCGGCGCGCAGCGTTTCGACGGTCCAGCTGTCGTTGAAGCGGATGTTGAAGCTTGCCGATGCCTTGGCCGGAATGACGTTCGTCGCAGGGTTGCCGACATCGACCGTCGTCACTTCGAGGTTCGATGGCTGGAAATCGTCGGTGCCGCCATCGAAGGGCGGGTCCATCAGCGCCTGCGTCAGTTGCAATAGGCCGCGCACTGGATTGTCGGCCAGGTGCGGGTAGGCGGCATGGCCCTGTACGCCATGCACCGTGATCTTCCCCGACAGCGAGCCGCGCCGGCCGATCTTGATCATGTCGCCGAGCCGGTCCGGATTGGTCGGTTCTCCCACAAGGCAGGCGTCCCAGCGTTCGCCGCGCTCCGCCGCCCATTGCAGCAGTTTGATCGTGCCGTTGATCGCCGGGCCTTCTTCGTCGCCGGTGACGAGGAAGGAGATCGAGCCGGCAGGCGGGCCGCTCTTTTCGATATGGCGGGCGACGGCGGCGACGAAACACGCGATGCCGCCCTTCATGTCGACGGCGCCGCGGCCGAAGAGCTCGCCGTTAGATATTTCGGCGGCAAAGGGCGGATGCGTCCAGGCGGCCTCGTCGCCGACCGGCACCACATCCGTATGGCCGGCGAACATCAGATGCGGGCCGTCGCGGCCGAGGCGGGCATAGAGGTTCTCGATAGCGGCTGTGCCCTCTTCGCGTGCCGTCACCCTGTCGACCGTAAAGCCGAGCGGCGTGAGCATGGCGTCGAGCGCCGTGAGCGCGCCGCCTTCGGCGGGCGTCACGGATGGGCAGCGAATCAATGTCTGGAGATTAGCGACGGGGTCGGTTGCGGTCATGGCGGTCGAACTATCCGGCGGGAATGGCAAAGACATGGCAAGGCGGAGCCGCCTTGCGTAAAAGACGCCGTCTGTTTACCGGATCAATGTGCCGGTGTCATCAATCTCTGAGCAGCTCGTTGATGCCGGTCTTGGAGCGGGTCTGTTCGTCGACGCGCTTGACGATGACGGCGCAGTAGAGATGCGGTGCCGGCAGGCCGTTTGCCATCGTCGCGTTGGCCGAGGCCATCGAACCGGCGACGACGACGGAATAGGGCGGCACTTCGCCGTACATGACCTCACCGGTGGCGCGGTCGACGATCTTGGTCGACTTGCCGATGTAAACGCCCATGCCGAGCACGGAACCTTCACGAATGATGCAGCCCTCGACCACTTCGGAGCGGGCGCCGATGAAGCAATTGTCCTCGATGATCGTCGGGCCGGCCTGCATCGGCTCCAGCACGCCGCCGATGCCGACGCCGCCGGACAGATGCACATGCTTGCCGATCTGTGCGCAGGAGCCGACCGTTGCCCAGGTGTCGACCATCGTGCCTTCGCCGACATAGGCGCCGAGATTGACGAAGGAGGGCATCAGGATGGCATTCGGGGCGATATAGGCCGAGCGGCGCACGACGCAGTTCGGCACGGCGCGGAAGCCGCTCGCGCGGAACTGGTTCTCGCCCCAGTTCTCGAATTTCGAGGGAACCTTATCCCACCAGGTGGAATTGCCCGAGCCGCCCTTGACCACCTGCATGTCATTGAGGCGGAAGGACAGTAGCACGGCCTTTTTCAGCCACTGATTGACCGTCCAGACGCCGTCGGCACCGCGTTCGGCGACACGCGCCTTGCCTTCATCGAGCAGGTTGAGCGCGGCTTCGACCGCATCGCGAACCTCGCCCTTTGTCGACATGTTCACATTGTCACGATTGTCGAAAGCGGCTTCGATGGTCTTTTCGAGGGATGCGAGGTCGGTGGCGCTCATGGGAATTCCTTAAACTTCGATCTTTATCGTGGAGACGGCGCAGTCTCCGGAATTGCGGTTGGCGGGATTGCGTCCTGCTCTACAGCATGCGCTCATGGAATGGAATTATTTTTCGGGCAGGATCAATCTGGTTTCAAGGCGTTATAGCGACATATCCGGCACTGTGGCCGGCAGTACTGAAAGGCATTTCGACATGGCGAAGGGACGAAATGGCGGTTCGAGGCGCAAGGATGGCGTATGGGACCCGTTGAAGAGCAGCTCGACCGACAGGCAGCGGGCGCAAGCCGTGCCGAAGACGCCGCAGACGCTGTCGCCGGCCTATCGTCTTGCCTATGTCGATGAGGATTTCCTCTGCCGTGAAGAACTGCGGCCGATCCGGCTGCAGCTGGAATTGCTGAAGACCGAGATGATGCTGACCGAACGCGGCATCCGCTCGACCGTCGTCATGTTCGGCGGTGCCCGCATTCCCGCCCCCGGCCAGAGTGCCTGGGCAGCGCGCAACGACATCCAGCGCGCCAATCTGGAGGCGGCCTCCGTCTATTATGACGAGGCGCGCAAATTTGCCCGCCTCTGCTCGAAATATTCGGCGGGCTTCGACTTTCAGGAATATGTTATTGTCACCGGTGGCGGCCCCGGCGTCATGGAGGCGGGCAATCGCGGTGCGGCCGACGAGGGCGCGCCGTCGATCGGCCTCAACATCGTGCTGCCGCACGAGCAGGCCCCGAACGCCTATGTGACGCCGGAGCTCAGCTTCAACTTCCACTATTTCGCCATTCGCAAGATGCATTTCATGGTGCGCGCCAAGGCGATCGCGGTCTTCCCCGGCGGCTTCGGAACGCTCGACGAATTCTTTGAATGCCTGACGCTGATCCAGACCGGCCGCATGGAACGCCTGCCGCTGATCCTGTTCGGCGAGGCCTTCTGGCGACGCATCATCAATTTCGAGGCCTTGGCCGAGTTCGGCACGATCGCGCCGGATGATGTCAAGCTGATCAGCTTCGTCGACACCGCCGACGCCGCGTGGAAGATCGTCCAGGATTTCTACGAACACTAAGAACAAGCCATGCCTTGGTGAACTTGGCTCTTTCCCCGCCGGAGCGGGGAAAGAGCGCAATGGTTCGTCCAGTCTTACAGGAACGGCCGGTCCGGCATGTCGTCGATCGAGACGACGCCATCCTTGTTGCGGTCCATGCGCGTGAACAGCTTGTCGAAGGCGGCCACGGCCTCCTGTTTGGAAATCTGGCCGTTTTCGTCGGTGTCGATCCGATGCATCATCATCGAGGCGCGCATGATGTTGCCGCCGTGGCGCATCCAGCGACGACCGTCATGGCGGTCGCGCGGCGGCCGCCCGGATTCGCTGTCCGGCATATCGGGCGCGCCGTTCGCGTTCTCGTCGCCGGCGTCCTGCTTGTGCCGATCTCTCATCGCCTGCAGCTGCGTCTGCCGGTACTGGCGGATTTCGCCGGGTGTCAGCGAACCGTCATTGTTGGTGTCGATCGCGGCGAAGATTTTGTCGAGGCCACTGGTCGCTTCCTCCTTGGAGACCTTTCCGTCCTTGTTCGCGTCGAACTCCTTGAGCATGCGGACATAAGTGATTTCGAGGAAGGCATCGCGGCCCGGGCGGTCCATGCCGGCATGATGCGGGCGCGGCCCGTCGCCCGGTGCGGCAAAGCTTGCCCCGGCTGCGGCGCCGAAGATAAGGACGGAGGAGAGCGCTGCCAGTATCAGCTTGTTGCGGTACATCGTGTTTCCCTTTCGTAAGGTGTCCCCTCACGAAAGAAGCTACGGCAGCAGGCCTCAATGACCCAGTTAAACATCGGTAAGCTGGGTGAAACTTTCGTAACGTGACTCTAGCCGCCGGATCTGGTCACCTTGCCGAGAAATGCAACGAGATCGTCGGTGACGAAATCGATGTGATCCTCCTCGCCGCTGGTTTTTTCCCACCACTCGACGACGGTCTCTTCCAGATTGCGCGGCACGAGCAGAACGGTCTGCATGCCGAGCGCCTTCGGCACCGTCAGATTGCGCGGCAGATCCTCGAACATCGCCGCCTTGTTCGTTTCGACGCGCTTCAGCGCCGCAAACTTGTCATAGGTCGCCTGCGCCGGCTTCGGCACGTAATCGGCGGCGACGATGTCGAAGATATCGTCGAAATGCTCGAGAATGCCGAGCGCTCCGGCGGTCATCTCCGCATGTTTGACACTGCCGTTGGTGAAGATGAACTTGCGGCCCGGCAGCGCCTTGATCGCCTGTCCGAGTTCCGGCTGCGGCGTCAGCGCTGAATAGTCGATCGCATGCGCCTTTTCGAGGAAATCGTTCGGGTCGATGCCGTGATGGATCATCAGGCCCTGCAACGTCGTGCCGTGATCGAGATAATATTGCTTCTGCAGCTTGCGCGCTTCTTCCCGCCCCATCTGTAACAGCGCCGCGACATAGGCGGTCATGTTCTTGTCGATCTGCGCGAAAAGATTGATGTGATGCGGGTAGAGGGTGTTGTCGAGGTCGAACACCCAGTCGGTGACGTGGTCGAAATCGGCTTTTTCGGGGGTGCGGTCGATCTTTGTCATGCGGTCTTATGGCATGGCTGCCGTGGGAAACCAAAGGCTTTTGCTCAAGTGTCCGGTTTCCCGCCGCCTTCTTAAAAATGCCGCCAGATCTTCACAACTTTAAAGAGATTCTGGCGGAATATCGCCATGGATCGCTGGTGACGTTCCGCCTGCGTCAGACAGGGGACCCGCAAGGGTGAAGTCGCATGAAGATCGTTCTGATCAATCCGCCGCATACCGCGATCGGCAGCCGTATTCCCGATGATCACCTTCCACCGCTCGGCCTTCTCTCCGTCGCAGGCCCGCTGATCGATGGCGGTCACGATGTCAGCCTCATCGATGCAGAGTTCGGACCGATGACGATTGTGGACATCGTCAACCGGATCACCGCGAACAGCCCGGATCTGGTGCTGATCGGCCATTCCGGCTCGACGTCGGCCCATCCGACTGCCCGCGCGATCGCAGAAGCGGTCAAGCGCAGCGATCCCGCGATCCGCATCGTCTATGGCGGCGTTTTCCCCACCTACCATTGGCGGGAGGTGCTGGCCGAGACTGAGGCATTCGATATTCTCGTGCGCGGCGAGGGCGAGGAAACGATGCGGCGCCTCGCCGAGGCGCTCGCCGCCCATCGCCCGCTTGATGCTGTTGCCGGCATTGCCTATCGCGATGGCCACGGCGAAATCCAAGCAACCCGGCCAGCGCAGGCGATCGCCGATCTCGATGGCTATCGCATCGGCTGGGAACTGATCGACCATGCCCGCTACAGCTATTGGGGTGGCAAGCGGGCGGTCGTGATGCAGTTCTCCCGCGGCTGTCCGCATCTTTGCAATTATTGCGGCCAGCGCGGCTTCTGGACCCGCTGGCGTCACCGCTCGCCGGAGGGGTTTGCAAAGGAGATCGCCAGGCTCTATCGCGAACAGGGTGTCGAGCTCATCAATCTTGCCGACGAGAACCCGACCTCGTCGCGCAGGGCCTGGCTGGCATTCCTCGAAGCGATGATCGCCGAGAACGTGCCGGTGCAGATCGTCGGCTCGACGCGCACGGACGATATCGTGCGTGACGCCGATATCCTGCACCTCTATCGCAAGGCCGGCGTCGTGCGCTGGCTGCTCGGTATGGAAAACACCGATGAGGCAACCCTGGCGCTGATCAAGAAGGGCGGAGCCAAAACGACCGACAGGGAGGCAATCCGGCTCCTGCGCCAGCACGATATCCTCTCGATGGCGACCTGGGTCGTCGGTTTCGAAGAGGAGAAGCTCAGCGATCTCTGGCGCGGCTTCCGGCAATTGCTCTCCTACGATCCCGATCAGATCCAGGCGCTTTACGTCACCCCGCATCGCTGGACACCCTTCTTCCGTATCGCCCGCGACCGTCAGGTGATCGAGACCGACATCCGCAAATGGGATTACAAGCATCAGGTCTTGAAGATGCGGTACCTCCACCCGTTCGTGCTGGTCGTCTGCGTCAAGCTCATCGAGGTGGCGGTCCAGGCGCGGCCGAAGGCGCTGATGCGCATCCTCTTCCATCGCGACCGCGAGCAGCGCCATTCGATGCGCTGGTACACTGAGATGGGCCGCCGCGTCTGGTTTCATGAGGTTTTCGAATTTCTCTTCCGCCGCCGCCAGCTGAAGAATGGCCCGACGCTCGAGAATTTCTGGGGCGCGCCACAGGATGCCGAGGAGGAGTCGATGCTGCGCCCGCAACGGCATCTAAAGAGCCTCGACGCGGCGGAATAAAATAGCCGCCTGATTTTCGGCGGACGCAGCCGGCGCGGGGTGCTAGAAAGCGGAAATGCTGTTCGAACGCCCCGATGACGATACGCTCTATGATGCCCTGATCGCGCGCAGCGCCGATTATGAGGGCCAGGCCTATGTCTGCGTCAAGACGACCGGAGTCTTCTGCCGGCTGACCTGCCCAGCGCGCAAGCCGAAGCGGGAAAACACGCTTTTCTTCGAGACGATCGCCGCCTGCATGCATTCCGGTTTTCGCCCCTGCCGGCGCTGCAGGCCACTGGAGCAGCCGGGCCGGGAGCCGATCGTCGACGCCTTGCTCGCCCGGCTCGAGGAGGAGCCGGAGGTCCGCTGGAGCGAAGACGAGCTCGTTCGCCGCGGCCATGATCCCTCGACCGTGCGCCGCGCCTTCAAGCGGGCGCTCGGCATGACCTTCCATGATATCGTCCGTTACATCAGGCTCGGCGAAGCGGCCAGGCAGCTCGCCGCCGGGGCGCGTGTCATCGATGCGCAGATCGACGCCGGATACGAAACGCCAAGCGGCTTTCGCGCGGCATTCCAGCGGCTCGTCGGCAAGGCGCCGGCGCTTTCGCAGAACCGCGAACTGCTCTTTGCCGATTGGTTCGACACCCCGCTCGGGCCGATGATCGCGGTTGCTGACAAGACGCATCTGCACCTTCTCGAATTTCACGATCGCAAGGCGCTACTGAGCGAACTCGAAGCGCTGCAGAAGCGTGTCCGCTCCTCCGTCGCGATCGGCCGCACCCCGGCGATCGATCAGATCGAGGCGGAGATCCGCGATTATTTCGAAGGCCGGCTGACCGTTTTCAAGACGCCCCTGGCCCTAGGCGGCACGCCCTTCGAAAAACATGTCTGGGCAAGGCTGATGGAAATCCCCCTCGGGCAGACGCGCGCCTATGGCGATCTCGCCAGGGAGATGGAGAGGCCGGAGGTGGTGCGGGCGGTCGGCCGCGCCAATGGCGCCAACCAGCTTGCCATCGTCGTGCCCTGTCATCGCATCCTCGGCGCCGATGGTTCTCTGACCGGTTACGGCGGCGGCCTCTGGCGCAAACAATGGCTGCTGCGCCATGAGGAAAAGATCGGCACAGAAACAAGGATGGAGGAGACAGCATGAATCAGACTGAAAAGGCCAAGGCATTCGGCGCGCTTCACCGGAAAGGCGACCCGATCGTACTCTACAATATCTGGGATGCGGGTACGGCGAAGGCCGTTGCCGATGCCGGCGCCAAGGCGCTTGCCACCGGAAGCTGGTCGGTTGCCGCAGCTCATGGTTTTGCCGACGGGGAGAAGCTGCCGATGTCGGTGCTGGTGGAGACGGCGAAATCCATCACCGATGCCGTCGACCTGCCGCTTTCGGTCGATTTCGAAGGCGCTTATTCGGCCGATCCTCAGGGTGCGGCCGCCAATGTCGCCAAGCTCATCGAGGTCGGCGCCATTGGCATCAATTTCGAGGATCGGGTGGTTGCGGGCGAGGGGCTCTATCCCATCGAGAGCCAGGCGGCGCGCATCCGCGCCATTCGCGCCATCGCCGACGGTAAAGGCATGCCCTTCTTCATCAACGCCCGCACCGACCTTTTCCTCGCCGAGAGCGATCTTTCAAAACATGCCGGCCTGGTGGACGAGGCGATCGAGCGGGGCGGGGCCTATGCCGCGGCCGGCGGCAGCGGCTTCTTCGTTCCTGGCCTGATCGATCCCGCCTTGATCGAAAAGATCTGCGCGGCCTCGTCGCTTCCCGTCAACGTGATGATGCGGGCAGGCGCGCCTGACGTGAAAACATTGGCAAAGCTCGGGGTCGGCCGCATCAGCTATGGCCCGGGGCCTTACCGGTCGATGATGGAAAAGCTGAGGCAGGAGGCCGCGGCGATTTATAGCCTGCTCTAAGGCCAATAGCTTGCGGGCCGCATCCGTATGAAAGCTGCGGCCCGCGATGACATCCTGCTCCGCTCAGGAACGGAAGCGCAGATTGCGCCGCGTCAGCTGGTCGACCGAGGTGCAGCCCATCAGTTTCATGTCGCGTTCGATCTCGGTGCGTATGTTCTCCAGCGCCCGTTCGACGCCGGGCTGTCCGGCAGCGGCCAGCGGGAAGAGATAGTAGCGTCCGAGCCCGACGGCCTTTGCCCCCAGCGACAGCGCTTTGAGAACATGCGTGCCGCGCTGCACGCCGCCATCCATCATCACGTCGATCCGATCGCCGACCGCATCGACGATCTCGGCCAGCTGATCGAAGGCGCTGCGGGAACCGTCGAGCTGGCGGCCGCCATGATTGGACAATACGATGCCGGTGCAGCCGATCTCGACCGCGCGCTTGGCGTCCTCCACCGACATGATGCCCTTCAGGCAGAATTGCCCGCCCCAGGCCTGCACCATCTCGGCCACGTCGTCCCACGACATCGAGGGGTCGAGCATCTCGGTGAAGTAGCGGCTGATCGACAGCGCCCCGCCGTCCATCTTCACATGGTTTTCGAGCTGCGGCAGCCGGAAAGCTTCATGCGTCATCCAGTCGATCGCCCAGGAGGGCTTGATCGCAAACTGCATCATGCCGGCGAGATTGAGCTTGAAGGGAATGGCAAAGCCGGTGCGCTTGTCGCGCTCGCGATTGCCGCCGGTGATGCTGTCGACCGTCAGCATCATCGCCTGCACGCCGGCATTTTTCGCTCGCGCCATCATCTCGTGATTGAGGCCGCGATCCTTGTGGAAATAGAACTGATAGACTTGCGGTCCAGCGCTGATCTGGCGGGCTTCCTCCAGGCTGATAGTTCCGAGCGACGAGACGCCGAACATCGTGCCGTGTTTGGCCGCCGCCGCCGCGACCGCCCGCTCCCCCTGATGATGGAAGAGCCGCTGCAGCGCCGTCGGCGAGCAATAGACAGGCATGGCCAGCTTCTGCCCCATGACCGTCACCGACATGTCGACCTCGGCCACCCCGCGCAAAACATTGGGCACCAGATCGCAAGCCTCGAAGGCCGCGGTATTGCGCCGATAGGTCACCTCGTCATCGGCCGCACCATCGATATAATCGAAGATCGGCCCGGGAAGCCGTCGTTTGGCCATGCGCCGGAAATCGTGAAAATTATAGCAGTCTGTAAGGCGCATCTGTTTGCTCGACCCGTTAAGTTCTCGGGGCGCAACCTAAAGCACGATTCGAAATCTTGCCAAGTCTAGATCGTGCGATTTGCGACCTGTCGCGTGGATATTGCGGCTTGGTGGGTTTGCAGGAGGATAATGATCCGCGGCGTCCTCGAACGCACCTCATCCATAGGCTGCCGTCTCTCTCCGCCTCTGCCTCGGCGCGGCATCCTCCGACATCCCTCATCCTGAGGTGCGTAGCCCGCAGGGCGAAGCCTCGAAGGACACGCCGCGGCATCGCTCCTTGCCTGCATCGACCGCCACTGCACCCGCCCCGCCCTTCGAGGCCCCTCCGGGGCACCTCAGGGTGAGGCTCTCTTGAATGCCGTGCTATATTCAGTGGTACCCCTCAACGCTGACCAACAGGATGATCCTCACCAGTGTCTCCGGAGACTTCAACGCGTCTCAACCCATCCCTCGGTACGATCGTGTGCGGGAGCTTGATCGCCGAAGCAAGGCCGAGCCCTGCCAGCAGCCGGATGAAATGCCAGCCGAGGTCCAGCTGTCCCGGCTCGATACCGAGCCGCGCCGATTCCGGAAAGGCGTGATGGTTGCCGTGGAAGCTCTCGCCGAAGGTCACCAGCCCGAAACGCGGCAGATTGTATCCCTGCACAGCGACGTCATCGACGCTCCAGCCTTGATGGCCGTTGCGATGGGCGAAATGACCGACCAGCCAGTGGCCGGTCAGCGATACCGAGATCCTGACGGCAATCCCCCACACCAGCCACGGCAGCCCGCCGAGACTGAAGAGCAGCAGTGCCAAGGGAATTTGCTGCGCCATCCACGTCGCCTCCAGGAGGCGGTAGAAGCGGTCGTGCCGCGCGCGCTCTTCAACGACGAATCGTGGCGGTTCGTCGAGCGCCACGGCGCAATGCATCTGCCATAAGGCATCGACGAAGAACGATCGCCGATGGGCATAGAGGTCATGGCAGTCTCGCTGCCGTTGCGCCCAGTCGCGAATATCGTGGGCGTAGATCATGCCGAACGGGCCGGCCATGCCGACCAGCGTGCCGAGATAGACGAGCAGGTGCTCGAGCCAGAGCGGAGCGCTGAAGGAACGGTGAATCAGCAGCCGGTGCATGCCGACCGAATGACCAAGGCAGATCGTGATAGCGGTCGATAGAACGAAGACGATAACAGCGCTCCAGCTGAAGGTCAGTGGTCCGCCCACCACGGCAACCACGGTCATGGTGGTTATCCAGATCGATTTTGCGGGCACCCAGACCACGCTGCCCTTCACGGAATCACTGCTGTCGTCGATCATGCGTCCGGTGGAAATGCTGCGCATGGCAAAACTCCTCCCCTCGGGCGTATTCTCCAGTTGAACAGCGCCCGCCATTCAATTAATTAAGCAATTATCTAATTACTTTGCGCCAATGAAAATAATTAAGCAATACGTTAATTGCTTAAGCGCAGCGATGCTTTCGTGTCGCAGGCATGGAGACGGAACTTGGAAGACGAGAATTTCGACGACCTTTCAGAAGGCAGCTCGGTCGGCGCCGCCCAGCGGGTGTTCCACGCGCTTTCCAGTGCGCCGCGGCGGAAGATCCTCGCTTACCTCTCGGCATCGGGGCTAACCGCCGGCGAGATCGCCGAGCGCTTCAGCATCTCAAAGCCAGCGGTTTCGCAGCATCTTTCTATCTTGGAAACGGCGGGGCTGATCAGACGGGAGAAACAGGGCCAGTTCGTCCACTATTCCCTGATCGAGAACAATCTCGTCAATACGCTCAACGGCTTCGTGCAGGAGGTCTGCCCGGTCGGCCGACCGCTCAAGAAGGAAAGCCAGGCGCGTGCGCGTCGGAAAGAATTACCCTGAGGCGACTCGGGGCATCTCTCCCAACCTGTGGGAAAACCGGGAAATATTCGGCGTGAGAGGACGCGCCCTTCGTGTGGTGAAGAGCGCAGCCCTTGATCAGGGAACGATCAGCGTTCCGATGCCGTGCTCGGTGAAGATCTCGAGCAGGACGGAATGGGCGGTCTTGCCGTTCAGGATGACGACGCCCTGCACGCCGGCCTTGATCGCATCGATACAGGTCTCGACCTTGGGGATCATGCCGCCCGAGATCGTGCCGTCGGCGATCAGCGCATGCGCTTCGGCAACGGAAAGTTCCTTGATGAGCTGACCCTTCTTGTCGAGCACGCCGGGAACGTCGGTCAAAAACAGCAGGCGGGTGGCGTTCAGCGCGCCGGCAATGGCGCCGGCGAAAGTGTCGGCGTTGATATTGTAGGTGGCGCCGTCGCGGCCGGGGGCGACCGGGGCTATGACCGGGATCATCTCGGAGCGGGCGAGCAGGTCGAGCAGCGTGCGGTCGACCTCGACCACTTCGCCGACGAAGCCGAGATCAAGCACCCGCTCGATGTTGGAATCCGGATCTTTGATGGTCTTGCGCGCCTTTTCGGCGAAGACCATGTTGCCGTCCTTGCCGCAAAGGCCGATCGCCCATTCGCCGGTCTGGTTGATCAGCGCGACGATCTCCTTGTTGATCGAGCCGGCGAGCACCATCTCGACAATCTCGACCGTCTTCTGGTCGGTGACGCGAAGCCCGCCTTCGAATTTCGATTCGATGCCCATCTTGGTCAGCATGGCGCCGATCTGCGGGCCGCCGCCGTGAACGACGATCGGGTTGACACCCGACTGCTTTAAAAGCGCGATGTCGCTGGCAAAGGCCTTGCCGAGCTCGGGATTGCCCATCGCATGGCCGCCGTACTTCACCACGATCGTCTTGTTTTCATAACGCTGCATGAAAGGCAGCGCCTGGGCGAGAAGACGTGCCTGGATTTCGCTTTCGGACTCGTTCATGGGAACCCCGCAGAATTGATCGCGGCCTTTTATCGCAAGTTTCTGACAGAGGGAATAATCCAGACCGCAATAGTTTTTCGTATGTGGCACTGAGCCGGAGGAGTTGGACCGGCCGGCTGAGCGAAGCACGATATGGGGAACGGCATGCAAGGCGATGAGATTAAGGAGCTGATCGGCCGCGTGGCGCTCGGGCGACCGCACGGCCTTCGCCGCCCTCTACAGCCAGACCGCACCGAAACTTTTTGCAATCTGCCTGCGTATCTTGAACGACCGCACGGAGGCCGAGGAGGCCCTGCAGGAGGTCTATATCAGCATCTGGCAACGCGCCCGCAGCTTCCAGGCGGCCTCGGGCTCATCCTCGGCATGGCTTTCGGCAATTGCCCGCAACCGGTCGATCGATCTGTTGCGCGCGCGCAAGCCCGTCGCCGACGAACTCGACAGCGCTTACGATCTTGCCGATGCCGCGCCCGACCCGGAAAGACAGGCGGTGACGAAGGATGACGGAAGGCGGATTGACACCTGCATGGAAGAGTTGGAAGCTGATCGTGCGGTCGCCGTGAAACGGGCTTATGTCGAAGGGCTGAGCTATCAGGAACTGGCGGATCAGTTCGGCGTTCCGCTGAACACGATGCGGACCTGGCTCAGGCGCAGCCTCTTGAAACTGAGAGAGTGCATGGAACGATGACATCGCCCGATAAAAGCAAGGGAAACCGCTCCCGCGACGAGGTCCTCGCCGGTGAATATGTTTTGGGCGTCCTATCACTGCAGGATCGCCGGGTGGTCGAAGAGCGCATGCGCCACGATCGGATATTTGCGGCGATCGTCAGCCGTTGGGAAACCAACCTCTCCGCCTTCAACGACGAATATGACGGCGTCGCGCCGAGCCGGGAAACCTTCAAGCAGATCGAGTCTCGGCTGTTCGGCGATGCCGTAAAATCCACATCCTTTTCGCAGGGGCTGTGGAATTCGGCGGTCTTCTGGCGCTCATTGGCGTTCGCCTGCATCGTCGTCGCCGTCAGTGCCGTCATCTTCGCCTCCGGCCTTGTGCCGCAGCCGCAGGGCCCGGCACCGCTGGTGGCCGATCTTGCGGGTCAAAGCAACGCGATCAATCTCCGCGCCTCCTACGAGATCCAGAGCGGCCGGCTGAAGATCGTGCCGGTCGCCGCCGGCAAGCCGGAGGAGAAATCGCTGGAGCTCTGGCTGGTGCCAGGCAGCGGCGCCCCGAAATCGCTCGGCATTTTCCAGCCCGGCGAAAGCGGCGAACTCGTCATTCCGGCCGATCTGCGCAACAATGTCGCCGATGGCGCAACGCTTGCCGTCAGCCTCGAGCCTTTCGGCGGCTCGCCGAGCGGGCAGGTGACCGGTCCGGTGATTGCGAGCGGCACCGTACGCCAGCCATAATCAGTTTCTCTCCTCTGAAACTCTTCGGCGCATCACTTCGTAGTTGGCATTGCCCGGACGACGCTCAGGCATGATGCCGGCGAAGAATATCCGGCCAGAGGAGAAGATCATCATCAAGTCCTTATTGCGCGGCTTTGCACTTGCCGCCGCCCTGTCCGCTGTCGCCTTTGCCGCGGCGAAGAACCCGGTCGTCGGCGGCGCTGCAATGTTCGAAAGCAAGAACATTATCGAGAACGCCATGAATTCCAAGGATCACACGACCCTTGTCGCCGCCGTCAAGGCGGCCGGTCTCATCGGCACGCTTGAGAGCAAAGGGCCTTTTACGGTCTTTGCGCCGACCAACGAGGCCTTCGCCGCCCTGCCCAAGGGCACCGTCGATAAGTTGCTGAAGCCGGAAAACAAGGCGACGCTGACCAAGGTTCTGACCTGCCACGTGGTGGCCGCGGACGCTATGGCCAAAACCGTTGCCAAGATGATCAAGGATGATGGCCGCGAGCACGACATCAAGACCGTCGGCGGCTGTGTGATCAAAGCCAGGGAGAGCATGGGCAAGATCACGCTGACCGACGAAAACGGCGACATTGCCCATGTAATCATCGCCGACGTCAAGCAGTCGAACGGCGTCATCCATGTCGTTGACAAGGTGCTGCTGCCGAAGATGTAAGTTTGTATCGGCAGAGGGCGCGCTCTTCGGGCGCGCCCAAAGCAACTGCAAACGGCGCCCAGCGTCGAGCCTTTGCGTGAACGGGGCGCGGCGCCGCTGACCTGGCTATTGGGCCGCTTCGATCCTTGGGAAAACGAGCGAGACACTCATGCCGGTGCCGGGGGAAGAGCTGACTTCGACCTCGGCATGGGCGTTCTGTTTCAGGGACTGGATGATCATAGCGCTCAGTTTTCCTGGGTTCGGCCAAGACACATCCTCAGGAAGGCCGACGCCATTATCGGCGACGGTAATCCTGCATCCGGTGTCGCTGACGACACAGCGCAGCGTGATCTCTCCGCCATCGCGCCCTACGAAGGCATGCTTGAATGTATTGGTCAGGAGCTCGTTGACAACGAGTCCGGCAGGCATCGCCACATTCACGGAAACCGGCCAGGTATCCACCTTCATGTCGAGCCGGATGCCTTCCACTGCGTGGGCGGCCATGACCGACGCCGCGATCTGGCTCACATAGCTGCCGAGATCGATCATCGCGCCCTTCTCTTCGTCCGAGAGCGCGCGATAGAGCAGAGCCAAGGCTTCGATCCGCCCTGCAAGTCGTGCAAACCGTTCGCTCTCCTCGTTCTTTTGAGCATTACGCGCCTCCATTCGGATCAGCGCCGTGATCATCTGCAGATTGTTCTTCACGCGATGCTGAAGTTCTCGCAGAAGGACATCCTTCTCGGCCAGCAGCTCACTGAAGCTCTGGCCATCCGTCACCTCATTGCGGGCAGCGAAGGCGACCAGACGGAAAAGCGGGACGTCATCGTCGTTGACGATCGTGTTCGACCAAACGTCGATAATCACATTGTTTTCTGCTGCGAGCGAGAAGGCGCCAATATATTCCTCCGCCGTAGTCACAGCGGCTGTAAGCGTTGTCTCGCCGGAGACTGCAGTGCAATTCACCTCGATGTCCGACCAACGTTTTCCCTCCACCTGTGTGGCGGTCAGCGCTGTCAGCCGTTCGAATTCGAGGTTTACATAAACTAGCTTCTCAAAGGTGCCGAGCTCGGAGACCGCCACTGCAAACGGGACATGGTCGAGAAAGTGTCGAAACCGGTCATCGTCGAGGGCTTCGGCAAGATGAGGAAGGTTGCCGACGCCTTCTGGCGAAAGGGGTTCGTCTTTGCTGTCAGTCATGGATGATTTCTCGCGGACGCCGCTGCTCTTCAACAGCATGAGATCAAGCGTTGCTTCAAAAGCTTTCTTGGCGCAAGTACAATCGATGTCGCACGACTAAACAGCCGGTGTTCAAATGCGGCAACTGTCGGAGATCTCGATGGTCTGCACAAGCTGCCGTGAACGCGACGGTCGACGTGACTGGTCGGCAGACCTCTGTTGGGCGCAAGGTCATTCGTCAGCGTCAGTCGCGAGCTTACGCCCGGTCATAAGTGAACGAGGTCAGCAGCGTCGTGACAAAATTGCTGGCCCTTTCTTTGACCAGAACTTCCGTCCACTCATCCGTCCCGCGAAGCCGCAAATCCGTATAAATACTGTCCACCGCTGCTTCTTCTATGCGCTTGATATGGGACTTGAATGACGCCTCGCCGCCGCCATGATACATGTCTCGAATGACCATGCGCAAAATCTCCTGGATGGCGATCTGCCATGCTGTATTGATCGACTGAAGTTCCTTCGTATCCTCTGCCATTGCGGCGTCCTTTGGTATGAGTGAACTGTCAGCACGGCTCTGCCCGTCCTGTTGCCGCCTCTTTGAACCCGCCAATACTTCCTCCTGAAGTTGCGTCGGATAGGGGGATGCGGTGGGTTCGCGCGCGAGAAAATATTCGGCGCAGCTCCGCATGTCTCCGGGCAACCTGCCTAGGGCTCGGCCGCGATCTTTTGCCGGTGATCAGCAGGCTTTGGCGCGTTTCGCAAGGAGAACAGACATTGCCGAGGCGCGATCGTCGCGTTGCTTCGCAAGCCGTGCTTCCCGCAACCGCAGCGTCTTTGCGTGTTGCGATTGGGCGTGGGATTCCAGCTCTTCCATGGCCTTATTCTTCGCGAAAAACTGGGACTGGATGTTGCCGAAGGCGATTTCCGCCCGCTGGCGCGATTTGCTGTATGTTTCTGTCATTTCTTCTCCAATATTGAAGGGCTCGAGTGCGAGCGAAAACAAAAAGGCCAGGCAGATTGCCCGGCCTTGAGTAAATCGGTGCTTCCGGCAGTGCCAGTACATCCGTGGTCAAAGGGAAGCAGATACCGATTTAGGCCTTCTGGAGATTGCAAGCGGACATTTTGCCCGACTTGTGGTCTCGCTCGAGATCGAAGCCGATCTTCTGACCCTCGACGAGTTCGCGCATTCCGGCGCGTTCGACGGCGGAGATATGGACGAAGGCGTCAGCACCGCCATTGTCGGGCTGAATGAACCCGAAGCCCTTGGTGGAGTTGAACCATTTAACTGTGCCAGTGGTCATGATGAACCCTTTCATAGCAATATTGAGAAACCGCAAGGCGTGAAGGCGATGCGGATGGTGGTA
Source organism: Rhizobium etli CFN 42 (assembly GCF_000092045.1). Classification (NCBI taxonomy): domain Bacteria; kingdom Pseudomonadati; phylum Pseudomonadota; class Alphaproteobacteria; order Hyphomicrobiales; family Rhizobiaceae; genus Rhizobium; species Rhizobium etli. The sequence goes on from NC_007761.1 coordinate 448,697, forward strand.
ACGATTTTTGGAAGGAAGTTCGTTCAGGCCGCGGTGCTAATCGCGCGATAACCAAGCCAGCAAGCAAAATTCGATAAGCACTATATAGGTTACCTATTCAGCCCCGTCAACCTTTAGTTTTTCTGCTTGACGGGAAAATAAACTTTTAGCTGTTTCGGCGAGTACAATACAGGTTGGCTGGTTATTTCCAGTTTGCAATGCCGACCGTTTCGGCAATCGCCTGGCGCAGCTCGTCGAGCCCGTCGCCCTTTTCGGACGAGGTGGACAGCAGATAGGGATAGGCGGCCGGGCGTTTGCGTATCTTATCCGCCGTCTCGGCAAGCAGCTTGGGAACGGCCGGCGCCTTGATCTTGTCCGTTTTTGTCAGCACCAGCTGGTAGGAAACAGCAGCCTTGTCGAGCAGATCAAGCACGTCATCATCGTTCTTCTTGATGCCGTGACGGCTGTCGATCAGCACGTAGACGCGCTTCAGAGTCGCGCGGCCGCGCAGATAATCGAAAACGAGTTTGGTCCACTTGTCGACCTGCTCCTTCGGCGCCTGCGCATAGCCATAGCCCGGCATATCGACGATCGCCATCGGCGGCAGGTCGCCCGCCTCGCCGGAATATCCGTCCGGCACGAAATAGTTGAGCTCCTGCGTGCGCCCCGGCGTGTTCGACGTGCGCGCCAGGCCCTTCTGGCTGACCAGCGCATTGATCAACGACGACTTGCCGACATTCGAGCGTCCGGCGAAGGCGACTTCAGGCGGTCCTTCCGGCGGCAGGAAGTTGAGCGACGGGACGCCGCGGATGAAGATCCAGGGGTGGCCGAAGAGCGGCTTTTCGGTTTCAGGCATGCGGGGCTCGGCAATCCTAGGGTTCGGTCTTCTGTCGGCTTCGTGGTTTTACGGGCGGATGTCAAGCTTTCAGGCGGCCCACGCCTTGCCCCGCGGATGACCGGAAATGAAAAGCCCCGCCGGAGCGGGGCTTGTGGGCATCATTTCGACGGCGCCGTCTTTCGTCGGAACAGACCCCTCAGATTGTCGAAGAGTTCGATCTTCACGCCGTGGCGCTTCATGATCACCGATTGCTGGATCACCGAGAGCGTGTTGTTCCAGGCCCAGTAGATGACGAGGCCGGCCGGGAAGCTCGCCAGCATGAACATGAACACCAGCGGCATCCAGTTGAAGATCATCGCCTGCGTCGGATCCGGCGGCGTCGGGTTCATGCGCATCTGCAGGAACATGGTGACCCCCATGATCAGTGGCCAGACGCCGAGATGCAGGAAGGTCGGCGCCTCGAAGGGCAGCAGGCCGAACAGGTTGACAATCGTCGTCGGATCGGGCGCCGAAAGGTCCTTGATCCAGCCGAAGAAAGGCGCGTGCCGCATCTCGATGGTGATATAGATCACCTTGTAGAGCGAGAAGAAGATCGGGATCTGCAGCGCCACCGGCCAGCAGCCGGCGATCGGGTTGATCTTCTCATCCTTGTAGAGCTGCATCATCGCCTGCTGCAGCCCCATGCGGTCGTCGCCGAATTTCGCCTTCAGCTCTTCCATCTTCGGCTGCATGCGCTTCATGTTCGCCATCGAGGCGTACTGCTTGCTGGCGAGCGGGAAAAACAGCGCCTTGACGACGATCGTGGTGCAGAGGATCGCCACGCCGAAATTGCCGAAGAAGCGATAGAAGAAGTCCATCAGCTTGAACATCGGCTTGGTGATGAAATAAAACCAGCCCCAGTCGATCAGCCGGTCAAACTTCGGGATCGAATAGGAGGCCTCGTAGCCGTCAATGACGGGCACTTCCTTGGCGCCGGCAAAGACGAGGTTCTTGAGCTCGATCGACTGGCCGGGCGCAACGCTGAAGGCATCGTTCTTGTAGTCTGCCTGATAGCGCGGCTGACCGTCGGAAAAATACGAGAATTTCGCCTCATAGGCAGAGCTCTGCGGCGGAACGATCGTCGCCGCCCAATATTTGTCGGTAATGCCGAGCCAGCCGCCGGCGGATTTCGCCGGCGACACGGCTTCTTTCTCGACGGCGCTATATTTGCTTTCGATGAGGCCGTCGTCGCCGATGACGCCGATAAAACCTTCGTGCAACACGTAGACGGACGGCGTCGTCGGCTTGTTGTAGCGCATCACGCGGCCGTAGGAGGAAAGCGCGGCGGGCGCCTGGCCGGTATTTTCGATCTTGTCGGCGACGGTGAACATGTAGCGCTCGTCGACGGAAATCGTGCGGGTGAAGGTCAGGCCCTTGTCATTGGTATAGGAGAGCGTCACCGGCGTCTTCTCGGTGAGCTTGGCGCCCTCCGGAGCCGTCCATAGCGTCGACGGACCGGGGACTGCACCCGTCGTGTCGCTGCCGATATAGCCGAGCTCGGTGAAGTAACCATCCTTGGTTTCGGCCGGGCTGAACAGCGTGATGGTCGGGCTCGAGTCATCGACGGTTTCGTGATAGCCCTTGAGCTTCAGGTCGTCGAGCCGGGCGCCGGCAAGGTTGATCGAGCCGGAAAGCGCAGCGGTATCGATGGCGATGCGCGGGGTCTTTTCGAGCGCCTGCTCGCGCGTCGCGGTCGCGGCCGCCTGGCCGGACGGGGCTGCGCCGCTCGTCTGGGCCGGCGCCTGGCCGCCTGCCGCGGGCTGCTGCGTCTGCTCGGTCTGCTGTTGCGCCTTCTGGGCTTCCTGCGCCTTGCGCTGGGCTTCGATCCGCGGATTCATATAGAGAAACTGCCAGCCGAGGACGATCAGCACCGAGAGAGCGATCGCAATGAAGTAATTGCGGTTGTTTTCCATCATAGGTTCCTGGGGCGTCCGTCTCCGGGGCGCCGGTGTTTCGGCCTGGTTTCCACGCGGGATTTCAATTCCGCGGCCAATTCCTGGAAGGACGCGTCAAGCACGTCCCTGCGCGCGACAACCACATAGTCGTGTCCGGGCTTCATTGCAAACCCCGCATGAAGCCGCACCGCCTCTTTCAGGCGGCGGCGCATGCGGTTCCGCTCGACCGCGTTGCCATGTTTTTTGGTGACTGTAAAACCGACACGCGCTTGGCTGTCGGGGTCCTTCCGATCGAGGATTTCGAGAAGGAAGAGACCTCCCCGGCGTTTTTCGCCCTCGCGCACGGCAAGAAACTGCGGGCGGCTTCTCAGCCGCCCGACAGTGTGTTTCTTCTCACTGGTCGTCACTTCGCCCGCCATCTCTTCTCGGGCAATCCGGCCTTAAGCCGAAAGACGCTTGCGGCCCTGCGCGCGGCGGGCAGCGATGACCTTGCGGCCACCCTTCGTGGACATGCGCGCACGGAAGCCGTGGCGACGCTTGCGAACAAGCTTGGATGGTTGGTAGGTACGCTTCATTTATTTAAACACCGCGGAGTGCGGCCCTTCTTGAATTTGCATGATGCAAGGAGCGTTGTTTTTCGAACGGGCGGGCCATGAAAGGCTTGAGTGACCGGACGTGCCGCGGCTTATACGGATGAAGCCCGGCAAAGTCAATTATATCGGCTCATTTGACTTGCGCGGCCATCGGCGAGCGCGGTTTTCGCATTGTGGTGTTAATAAATTCGACCCGCGCCGAGAAGTTGTATTTTGGCGCCGCATCGGGTCGATCGCCCGAAATTTCAACGGCTTGAATGAAAGGGCGAGGGTCGGATCGGCAATGTTCTGTACTCTTAATCGTAAATATTAGAAATCTAACTTTAATCAATTTCGCTGATATTCAGCGCATCGGCTGGGGGAGTTGTTTCCAGGCTGTGGTGTAGCTAGGAGGCATTGCATTGAAGATCCGCGGGAAAATTAATCTGCTGGTTTGCGTGATGGGCGCGGTAGCGCTTCTGATCGGCGCAACAGCAATATCCGCCATGCGTGAATACAGCCGCAATCTGACGGCTTACGAGCACGCCGCCGCCCGCGCCTATGCCGGCGAACGCCTCAACCGTTTCGTCACCGCCGTTGTCATGGAATCGCGCGGCATCTATGCCGCAAAATCGATCAAGGATACGCCGAACTTCGCCAAGGGTCTGATGGCCGGCCTCGACGAAATCGACAAGGTCATTGCCGGCTGGGCGCCGCTCGTGCCCGAGGGCGAAAAGGACAATTTCGCCAAGCTGGTCGCGCGCGCCGCCGAATTCCGCACCTTCCGCACGGAAACGGCTCGGCTCGGCACCGAAGTCGGCCCCGAGGCTGCCAGCGCCCAGGGCAACAATGAGGCCAACCGCGCCAATCGCAAGGCGTTCCAGGCCGAGATCGACGCGGTGGTCGCCACAGACAAGGCAGCGCTTCAGGCGGTCAATGATGAGATCGAGAGCTTCCGTTCCTGGGTGCTGATGCTCGTCCTCGGCATCACCGGCATCGGCATCGCGGCCGGCGTTGGCATGGGCTTTTATATCGGCACCAGCCATCTCAGCCGTCCGATCAAGCGTGTCACCCACGCGATCAAGGAGGTTGCCGACGGCAACTTCGACGCCGAGGTTCCCTTTGCCGGCCGCAAGGACGAAATCGGCGAGATGGCCGCCGCCGTCGCCGTCTTCAAGGAGAACGGCCTGGCCGTCAAGCGCCTGAACGCTCAGGAGGCGGCGATGCGCGCCAAGAGCGACGACCTGCAGTCGAGCATGTCCGTCGTCGTGGCCGCGGCCGCGGCCGGCGATTTCAGCCACCGCATCGACAAGGATTATCAGGACGAAAATCTCAACCAGTTCGCCGGCAACATTAACACGCTGCTGTCGAGCGTCGACGCCGGCATCGGCGAGACCCGCCGCGTCATCGCAAGCCTTGCCGAAGGCGATCTCACCCAGACGATGAAGGGCAGCTTCCAGGGCGCCTTCGCCGAGTTGCAGCAGAACGTCAACAACAGCTTGGTTACGCTGCAGGCGACGATGCGTGAAGTGCGCGAGACGACGGAAGCGATGAACGGCAACACCGCCGAGCTGCGCAATGCCAGCGACGACCTGTCGAAGCGCACCGAGCAGCAGGCCGCCGCCCTCGAGCAGACCTCCGCCGCGCTCGATCAGATCACCGCCGTCGTCCAGAACTCCACCGAGCGGGCGCATGAAGCCACCGTCATGGTGTCGGAAGCCAAGGAAAATGCCGGCCGCTCCGGCGTCGTCGTGCGCAATGCCGTCGAAGCCATGGGCCGCATCGAGCAGGCCTCGCGCGAGATCAGTCAGATCATCAACGTCATCGATGAGATCGCCTTCCAGACCAATCTTCTGGCGCTGAATGCCGGTGTCGAAGCGGCCCGCGCCGGTGAGGCCGGCAAGGGTTTTGCCGTGGTCGCCCAGGAAGTGCGTGAACTCGCCCAGCGTTCGGCGACGGCCGCCAAGGACATCAAGGCGCTGATCACCAAGTCGGGTGACGAGGTCCAGGTCGGCGTCAAGCTCGTCCAGGCGACCGGCGAGGCGCTTTCGGAAATCGGCACCCGCGTCATCGCGATCAACGACCATATCCATTCGATCGCCACCGCCGCGGTCGAGCAGTCGACCGGCCTCAAGGAGGTCAACACCGCCGTCAATCAGATGGATCAGGTGACGCAGCAGAACGCCGCGATGGTGGAGGAAACCTCCGCCGCCACCCACCGGCTTTCGGCCGAAGCCAACGGGCTGGTGCATCTCATCGCCCGCTTCAAGCTGTCGGACGGGCCAGCACCCGCGGCGCTCGTCCGCAACGAGCCGCACAGGCAGCCGGTCGCCTCACCCGCCCGCCGGGCGATCGCCAAGGTCGCCCGCGCCTTCGGAGGCGGCAATGCGGCGGCCGCAGCCGAGCAGAGCTGGGAAGAGTTCTGATCCCCACTGATCAGGTGCCTTTTAACGCCGCCTCCGGGCGGCGTTAGTTTTTCCGCCCGGTCGTTCACTCCTCTCGGATGCGCGCTTCTTTGTGGCGACATGACGCTGCTCGCAAAGATTTGAAAGCGGAGCATCTTGGTCTAATATAAGAACCCAACGGTGAGGGCGGCGAGCGCTGCCGATCGGGCGAGAAGACCATGCCGGTTCGAGACCAGGGCAAAGATCCTTCGGCTGACATCCCGGCGGCCGGCGAGGCTGCCAAGGGGCGGTGCCCGTCCGGCTTGTTCGGCGGGCTTTCGGGCAAGCTGCTCTGGCTCACCGTCGTCTTCATCATGCTCGCCGAGATCCTGATTTTCTTTCCCTCGGTCGCCAGCATGCGGATGCGCTGGCTGCAGGACAGGCTGAACACGGCCGCCGCCGCCGCCATCGTCATCGACGGGCTGCAGCCGATCGAGCTGCCGCGCGCCCTGCAGAAGGAAACGCTGGAAGCGACCGGCACCAAGGCGATCGTGCTGCGCAAGGAAGGCACCTCGCGGCTGCTGGCGACAACAGACATGCCGACCTCGGTCGACGAATCCTACGACCTCACCGACGTGCCGCCGCTGACGGCGATCCGCGACGCGCTCGACACCCTGATCTTCGGCGGCAGCAGGATGATCCGCGTCTATGGCCCGGTCGGCGAAAACAAGGTCGGCGTCGAGGTTGTCATGAAGGACCGGCCGCTGCGTACGGCGATGTTTGCTTATTCCCGCAACGTGCTGCTGCTGTCGGTGCTGATCTCGCTCTTCACCGCGACGCTGATCTTCTTTGCAATCAATCGCATTCTCATCGGCCCGATTCGCCGGCTGACCGGCAGCATGCAGCAATTCTCCTCCGATCCCGAGAATCCGGCCCATATCTATATCGGTGACGGTGGCCGTGACGAGCTGGCGGTGGCCGGCCGCAACCTCACCTCGATGCAGATGGAGCTGCAGAAGACGCTGAAGCAGCAGAAGAACCTTGCCGCTCTTGGCCTCGCCGTGTCCAAGATCAATCACGATATGCGCAATATCCTGGCTTCCGCGCAGCTGATGTCGGACCGGCTCGTCGATGTCGATGATCCGATGGTCAAGAGCTTCGCGCCCAAGCTGTTGCGCACCATCGACCGCGCGGTCGGTTATACGACGGAGGTACTGTCCTACGGCAAGGCGAGCGAATCGGCGCCGCGCCGCCGCCTTGTTCGGCTGCTGGGACTGACGCAGGACGTCAAGGATATGCTGGCGATTGATCCGCAAAGCGGCATCGAGTTTGTCGAACAGTTCGCTGCCGATCTCGAGGTCGATGCCGACGGCGAGCAGCTTTTCCGGGTCATCCACAATCTCTGCCGCAACGCGCTGCAGGCGCTGACTTCGCCGGGCGAGGGCAGCCCCGGCATTATCAGGCGCATCACCGTTTCCGCCCAGCGCGTCGGCAGCGTCGTCAGCATCACAGTGGACGATACCGGCCCCGGCATGCCGCTGAAGGCGCGCCAGAACCTCTTTGCCGCCTTCCGCGGTTCGGCCCGTTCCGGCGGCACCGGCCTTGGCCTCACCATTGCCCGCGAGCTGGTGCTCGCCCATGGCGGCACCATCGCGCTTGTGGAAAAACCGACGGTCGGCACCCAGTTCCGCATCGAAATCCCCGATCGCCCGGTTTCACTGGACGATTACCGCAACCGGACGCACAGCGAGAAGTGAGGGAATTTCAGCTGCCGCGGCCGCCAACAGGCAAACGCGCGATTTTTTCAGAAATGCTCTTGCATTGTCCGAAAGGACCCTTTAGAGGATCGCCCACGCAAGCGGTACCGCCGCTTCTGCCACGCACCCGTAGCTCAGCTGGATAGAGCACCAGACTACGAATCTGGGGGTCAGGAGTTCGAATCTCTTCGGGTGCGCCATTTTCTCCCAAGTTGACGAGAAACATCAACTTTCTCAGTCTATTAGACTACCATTGTCGTATGCCCTGTCATCAAACGGCTTTCACGACTGGTTTAAGGTCTATCCCGTCTGGAATGCGGATATGCCTTGTTAACTGAGGAACATCACGAAATTCCTTGTCACCACAAACTTTCACCTCCTGGGAGATGCGCTGTGTGTGGCAGTTCGGGCAGCCCCGCAGAGTCGTTTGAGTCTGAATCGTTCCCTTAACGATTTTATCGCCCTTGCCCGGCTGCCATTTCATCAACTGCGCGAAGTGAGGACCGTCCACCGGCACCTCAAAAAGGTTATCGTAGTAGCGAGTGAAGTCCTCCTGCGTGGAGAAAATCTGCTGCTTCTTTGCCAAGGTCCGGAGATATCGACCGCACTTTTCGCAAACTGGATAGACCCGCAGCATCAGCCAGACAGACACCCCGCCGACCACAAAACCAAGGAATTGAATGAATGCCAAGATACGACCGTAATCGCCGATATCGCCAGTATTCGTTCCTGCTCGGCCAACCCGCAAGCTCGTGTGGCTGAGATAGATATCGAGATATTCACTGAAGCTAACGACGTCGGACGCCATACGCCCGTTCCCTAAATCCAACAGTCTGTATTCGCCATAATAGATCGCGAACTGGGCGATTGCGGCAACGACAAGTATCTGTATTAGGATCAGCACGGTTGGCCGCGTATGAAACAACAGCGAGCCAAAATAGTAGCCGCTCGCGGCAGCAGCACCACAGAGGAGAGCGCCCGCTGGAACAACAACAAAAAAGCTCAAGGTGAAAAAATTGAAGTGGGTAAATTGGTTAACAGCTACAACCGCGATGACGGTCAGTAAGAACGTCGCGATCCCAAAGATCGAGACGCCAAAATTCCCTACGATGTTTTTCAAGTCTCTCCCCACCAATAGATCCCGTTGCATCATGCTCACCGACGGCGAAAAATTCAATCACTCGGCTGGCTGATATCCACCGATGGTTGCTTGAAAATGACGGTCCGGATGATGATGCGCTGGTTGGCTGACTTTCGCCCTGTCTCGCCGAGCATCGAAAGGCCAGTGTTCTGGACGTCTCCCTGAAAAGTTTACCGCGACAGTCGCTCCATCCTCTGCCCCAAGACAGCGAAGCGAAAACTATTGAGCGGTCGGGAAGTCTCTTTCAAAGTCTTCCCTTTCTTTCTTCCCGTAGGCGGATGAGTAATAGCCACTGCAGAGATAAGAGCACTCATCCGGGTCGCCCATCTCCCATCCCGGCAGGCAGGTGACCACGCGCTGGAATTTTTCATTGCAAAGACCGTGGTTTGCCAAAAGCCGCGGCTCGTTTCCGAAATACGCGCTTATAGCTTTCTGGCGAGTCCATGCAGGAACGACTTTCCAATCAGCGGCGCCGCCCTCGGCGCTGACATTGCCGGTGGCACAGAGCGACCAGTTGGAAATCACGATCGGCTGATCGCAGGCAAAAGCCTGGACGGTGCTTCCCAGCAAGATCGAAACCAGTGCCAGCAACTGCTGGCCATAGATCATCGCGCCTTTCTCCCTCATGCCGAACTTTCGCATGCTGGCCTCCCACCGTGTGCAATTGCCTGTCGCCGTCTGACGGGAACGGGACATCAAAACGCCTAAGATTATTTTCCTAGTTCATGGAACGTTCTTACGCTAGATTGCTCGTCGTTGCAACCATGGAATGTTGAATGCCGAAGAATATTGTAACGAATAGCGATGTCGCCGCTTGGGTCGGTCGTTTCCTCCGCAGGCGTGAAAGAACGAGTTCCTCTGTTGTTTCCCGCAAGGACGGGTTGGCAGCCGAGGTGAGGGTCTGATGGCGGAATTCAACCCTCGTGACAGGAGCCGCACCAGTGCCGGCAAGACGCGCTCGCTCGTGCGCAAACATACCGCGCCGCCGAGCGGAGGCGATGACGGCAGCCTTCGCTGGCAATGGTTGACGATCCAGCTGCTGGAATCGCCGGCGTTCACGTCACTGAGCACCAACGCCAGCCGCGCCTTCTTCCGCATCATCATCGAACACAACGCACACGCCGCCCTGGCTAATGGCAGGCTGGTCGTGACCCATCCGCAGTTCGTCTCCTACGGCGTCACCGGCGAATATGTGGCCGATGCCCTCGACGAACTGGACTATAAGGGCCTTATCAAGGTTCGCCGCGGTCGGGCGGGCAGCGGTGTCGCGCATCCGAACCTCTTCACGCTGACGTTTGTCGGTGACCATGAAGGGGCGCTGCCGACCAACGACTGGCGGCGATGCACGGCAGAGAAGTGCCGGAAATGGTCGGAGATCGACCGCAAGCTTGCCGCCGAAAAACGCGGGCGGGTCGGCCGGAAGAAAAAAACGCCACTTCGGGATCCCGAAATCCCGCCGCTTCGGGATCCCGAAATTCGCCGCGCCTCGTGAGCGCTTGGGGCGAGGGAAGAGGCAATGATTTCAATGCCGCAACCAATTTCGGGATTCCGCAGTGCTATATAGATTCTGGTGGGGAATTCCTCATGAGCCCGCAAGATCAAACCGGAAGCTAGTCGAACGATTGCCTGCTGACCGGCCTGCCTAGCTTCGCGCAACCTTGCTCCTGTATCCGCGAGCGTGACGATGTTTGACCGCTTTCGGCCGGAGGAATGCATGGCGATGGGAATTTTTCGGGCTTTGGGCGCGGCGGCCGCGATGGCGGTCCTTGCCGGCTGCATCGACCATGCCAACGATCCGGTGCTGCTGGCCGTCGGCGTGCCGGTCAATCCGCCGGCCGTTGCACACGGCATCTGCATGGCCGACGGCAATGCCATGTATGACGAGGCGAAGCGCCAATATGAGCTGCGCGCCCAGCTGACCGGATATGCGCAGGCCGATGCGCTCGAAGCGGAAACGACCGCACGCGCCGCCGCCCATCGGCAATATGTCGCCTGCCTCTCCGGCCAGGGCTACCGCGCATTATACGCGAATTAAGCATAGAGAATTCCGTTCCTTGCCAACGCCTGTCGGCGCCCTCCGCCTGATTGCGACTTTTCACAATTTCTCGCGGTAAGGTCACGACGGATCGCCTGCAATCACGAGTTTTGGAAGCTGCGCGTGATGGCATTGCCACGCAACGTCCAGGCACCCGCCGCCATTCCGATGGCTATTGGTATCCGCTGGCCCCTTCGGCGTCGAAGCCGGCACGACCGGCTCGATCATCCGCCAGCCCGTGAACAGGCAGGCGGCCCCGACAATGTGCAACCCTACGTTTTCCTGATCGATCGGTCCCGGCAGCATGCCCTGCGATAACGGCTATTGAGCCGGCAAAGGAAGAGGCGGCGACGAGCCGCCTCTTTCCCGACCAGGGCGCCGCTCACATGTTCGTGACCCCAGTTGCGGTGCGGTCGTATGTGACAAATCCGCTTCCTAACTCCTCGGCGTAAATTCCCTCAAATCCTCCCAAGGAGACGATCATGATCACCACGTTCAAGAGCGGTCTGGCGGCCGCGGCCATCGGCGCAGTGCTCGGCCTTTCCTCGTTCTCGGCCGAAGCGGCTCCCCTCCAGTCGAGTGCGACGGAGCAGGGCGCAGTCAAGCAGCCCCAGGAAGCAACCCGGTTGCAGCACGATAGGCGCGCCACCGGTTCGATCGGCGAGCGCACGCCCGGGACCATGGCTTCACCCTATATGATGGACCTGAAGAAGCCGCTGAACATGGATTGCAAGCTCGGCTTCAATCCCACCAGCAGCTCCAGCTGCAACTATTGAGGCCGCGCGATCGGGCTAAGGGGCGGCTTCCAGGCCGCCCCTTCATCTGGACGGTGGCCGAAACGGCGCCAGCCTTTTGCGCGAGCGCCCGCCATCAATGATGGCAAAAAAGCCACGGATGCGGAAATGGCGCGGACGCCGATGGAAAAAATCGTCGCAAAGGCCGGCTTACACAGGCGATTGATCTCTCTGCCTTGGAATTGCCATGCTGGCCGCGATGGTCGCATTGATACTCAATTGAATTTCAGACAGGTGGGACAGTCATGACCGCAAAGGCTGCATGCTCCGATTTCCTGCATTTTTTCCGCTCCTGGGTCAGCAATCCGCTTCGAGTGGCCGCCATCGCACCGTCTGGCGATTCCCTGGCCAGGATCATGACCAGCGAAATTGCCGCACTCGATGGGCCGATCATCGAGCTCGGCCCGGGCACCGGGGTGTTTACCCGGGCGCTGCTCGCCCGCGGCATCAGCGAGGCGGATCTCACGCTGATCGAGTATGGCCCGGAATTTATCAGTGCGCTGCAGGCGCGGTTTCCGGCGGCGCGCATATTGCAGATGGATGCTGCCCATCTCGCCCAAGCCGATATCTTCGAAGGAGAACCGGTCGGCGCCGTCATCAGCGGCCTGCCGCTTCTGTCGATGTCGCCGCGCAAGATCGCCTCGATCCTTGCCGGCGTCTTCACCTATATGCGGCCGGGCGGGGCAATCTATCAGTTCACCTATGGCCCGCGCTGCCCGGTGCCGCGGCCGATCCTCGACCGCCTCGGCCTGAAGGCCGTGCGCATCGGCGGCACGGTGCGCAACCTGCCGCCCGCTTCCGTCTACCGGATTTCCCGCCGCAAGCCGCTGGAACTCTCGCGCGAGCGCCTGCGATATCGCGACAGCGCCGCTGAAATCGATGTCGCCGCCTTCTCCGGCGAAACCGGCGGCTGAACAGGACACGCCAAGCGGAAGGACGTATCGGCGTATCCCTGTTATCCCCATGGCGCCGTCCTATATCTGCAAGCGTCGCCGCGGCCTCGCTAACGATACCGTCGCGGCGGGCGGCTCATCCATTTCGGCGTGGCCAAAAACAGGGCAAACTTGCCGCTTTGAAAGCCGCCGCCTCCAGCCGCGGTCGCCGTTAACGGGGCGGTTTCGGCTGCTCCGCTCACTTTGAACGATTTCATTGACCAAGAGAGGAAAGATCATGGCCAGTCACAACGCAGCCAAGTCAGGCACTTTCAAGATCGGCGGCGAGATCGAGGTCAACCGCCTCGGTTTCGGCGCCATGCGCGTCACCGGCAAGGGCATCTGGGGCGAGCCCGAAGATCACGCTGAATCGATCCGCACACTGAAGCGCCTGCCGGAGCTTGGCGTCAATTTCATCGATACGGCCGATTCCTACGGTCCCGACGTTTCCGAATGGCTGATCAAGGAGGCGCTGCATCCCTATGGCGGCAAGTCCGTCGTCGCCACCAAGGGCGGACTGACCCGCCACGGCCCCGACATCTGGCTGCCGGTCGGCCGTCCGGAATATCTGATCCAGCAGGCGCATAAGAGCCTGCGCAATCTCGGGGTCGAGCGCATCGATCTCTGGCAGCTTCACCGCATCGATGCGAAAGTGCCGGCCAGGGAACAGTTCGATGCGATCAGATCGCTGCTCGACGCCGGCCTCATCCGCCATGCCGGTTTGAGCGAAGTCTCCGTCGCCGAAATCGAGGCGGCCTCGAAGCACTTCAAGGTCGCCACCGTCCAGAACCGCTATAATCTCGTCGATCGCACCAGCGAGGATGTGCTCGATTATTGCGCCAAGCACAATATCGGCTTCATCCCCTGGTACCCGCTGGCCGCCGGCGACCTCGCCAAATCAGGTTCGCTGCTCGACACGATCGCCAAAAAGCACAATGCTGCGCCGAGCCAGATTGCGCTCGCCTGGGTGCTGAAGCGCAGCCCGGTGATGCTGCCGATCCCCGGCACGTCGAAGGTCAAGCATCTGGAAGAAAATGTTGCGGCTGTTGATATCAGCCTCTCGGACGAGGAGTTCTCGGCGCTCGATGCTGAGGGCCGGAAAGCGTTCAAGGCTGATTGAGGGCGATGCGACCGATGGCAGTTCCCATAACAAGACCCCTCCCCAATCCCTCCCTGTGGGAGGGGCTGGGATGCCGCACCGTTTCACACAACCTCCATCAAGCCAATCCGTAGAACGGGAACAGGCGGCAACACTTATTTGGGTCGCGCAGGGTGCCGCAGCTTAGCCCGTCCCCCTTGTGGGGAGGGGTTGGGGAGGGGGCTTGGACTGGGCGAGCCATCCGCGCTCAGTGCGGCCTCATTTTTCAGCAGAATTTGACCACTTGGTCAAACATGCCGCAAAATAAGGCGTTGACCTGTTAATTTTACGGCGAGCCTTGCACCCACTGCATTGCTGCATTGCGGTAATTTCGCTATTCCCGATCAAATGGATGGGGTATCACTATCTTCGTAAGCAGCGCACTCCTCCTCCCAGCGCTCTTACATCGGATTGACAACACTCCTCCTCCCAGTTGTCAGTCAGGATCAAGAGCCTGGCGCACCTCCTCCCGCGCCAGGCTCTTTTCTTTTCCCGGCAGGTTCTTCATCACACGCGGTTTGACTCGGCGAGCGCCGTCGGACTATTTGAACATGTGCCGTCCGTCCGGCGCGTGAACCGGTTGGAGTTTGGTCATGATCGGCAAATGGCGCGCCTCGCGTGCGGCTCGGGCAGGGCTTCTGGTTGCATCGCTTGCGGTCGCCGGCTGCGGCGGCAGGCCGGTTGGCGTCATGCAGGCGGCCGGCACAGTGCCGCCGGGGACGTCGAAGATCGATCTCCTGGTGGCGACGACGCGCGCTGCCGACGACAATCCGGCCGTGCTTTTCTCCGGCGAACGCGGCACGGGGCTTGCCGTTAACGCCGTCGATGTTTCGATCCCTCCGGAAGCCAACCGCAAGGTCGGCCAGGTGCAATGGCCGAAGCGGTTGCCGGCCGATCCGCTTCGTGACTTCGTCACCGTTTCCGTCGATCCGCTCGAGGGCGAGCGCGCGGGCGAGAGCTGGCTGAAGAGCCATATGCCGAAGAGCCGCCGCGTGCTCGTCTTCGTGCACGGCTTCAACAACCGTTACGAAGACGCCGTCTACCGCTTCGCCCAGATCGTCCATGATTCACATGCCGATGTCGCGCCCGTGGTCTTTACTTGGCCGTCGCGCGCCAGCATCTTCGACTACAATTACGACAAGGAAAGCACCAACTATTCCCGCGATGCGCTGGAAGAGCTGCTGACCCGCACCGCCGCCAATCCCGCGGTCAGCGACGTCACGGTCATGGCCCATTCGATGGGTACCTGGCTGACCGTCGAAGCACTCCGCCAGATGGCGATCCGCAACGGTCAGGTCGCTTCGAAGATCAACAATGTCATCCTTGCCTCGCCGGATCTCGATGTCGACGTCTTCGGCCGGCAGTTCATGAGCCTCGGCAAAGACCGTCCGCATTTCACCATCTTCGTCTCCCGCGATGATCGCGCCTTGGCCCTGTCACGGCGCATCTCTGGCAATATCGATCGCCTCGGCCAGATCGACCCCTCGGCCGAGCCCTATCGCAGCAAGCTCGAAGCAGCCGGCATCACCGTGCTCGATCTGACCAAGCTCAAGGGCGGTGACCGGCTGAACCATGGCAAATTCGCCGAAAGCCCCGAAGTGGTGAAGCTGATCGGCGATCGGCTGATCGCCGGACAGACGATCACCGATTCCAATGTCGGGCTCGGCGAGGCGGTCGGCGCCGTGGCGATGGGGGCGGCTCAGACCGCCGGAAGTGCCGTCGGTGTCGCCGTCAGCACGCCGATCGCGATCTTCGATCCGCGCACCCGGCGTAACTACGACGCCCAGCTGAAGCGTCTCGGCCAGTCGGTGGACAATACCGTCGGTTCGGTCGGCGACAGCGTCGGCGCCAGCCTGCCCGCCACCCAGTAAAAATTTCATAGGCAATCATCGTTGATCTGATATATCAGACCAACGAAGCGGCGATGCTGTTGGCCGCGTGACGGGTTGATGGCATGGCGGATGAGACGAAGAAGAGGGTGGTCGTCGTCGGCGCAGGGGTGATCGGAGCCTCGATAGCCTTCGAGCTGCAGCGGCGTGGCCGTGAGGTGACGCTGATCGATAAGGGTGAGCCGGGACGCGGCACTTCCTTCGGCAATATGGCGAGCATCGCGCTCGATTTCGCCGCCGGCTCCGGGCCGTCGACCTGGAAGAAAATCCCGGGCTGGCTACTCGATCCTGAAGGCCCGGTCTGGCTGCGGCCTTCCTATGCGGCAAAGATGCTGCCCTGGTTCCTGCGTTTCCTCGCCGCCGGCCGCCCGTCGCGCCTCAGAGAAATCGAAGACGCCGGCATGAGCCTGTCGCTGCGGGCGCTCGCCGACTTCCGCGAGATGCTGCAGGCGATCGGCGCATCCGAGCTGCTGACCGAGGAAGGTTGCCTGGCGATCTACGAGACGGAGGCTGAGTTTACCGCCGATCGTGGCCACCTCGCCATGATGCAGCGCTATGGCCTCGAATTCGAGGTGTTGAGCAACGGCGCCATCCAATATCATGAGCCGGCGCTTTCGCCGGCGATCGCCAAAGCGGTGCTGCTCCCCGACAACAAGTCGGTCCGCGATCCCTACAAGCTGGTTGTCAAACTGGCCGACGCCGCCCTGGCGGCCGGCGCAACCTTCGTCTCAGGTACCGTCAGGAATATCGAACGCAAGGGCGATGGCAGCGTCGTCGTCCTCCTCGACAATGGCAGCCGTGTCGAGGCGGCTTCCGTTGTGCTTGCCGCCGGCGTCCACACCCGGTCCCTGGCGGCCAAGCTCGGCGAACCGATCCCGCTGGAGACCGAGCGCGGCTATCACACGCAGATTATGAAGCCGGGCATATCCATGCGCTACTCGGTGATCTGGCCGCATCGCGCCTTCATGGTGACGCCGACGGCCGGCGGCATCCGCGTCGGTGGCAATGTCGAACTCGCCGGTCTCGACGCCGCTCCCGATTTCCGCCGGCCGCGGGTGCTGGTACGCCACGCCCAGCGGGTGCTGCCGGGGCTGAAGGTCGAGGAGGCGACGGAATGGATGGGCCATCGCCCAGCCCTGCCCGATACGATCCCGATCATCTCGCCGTCGTCGAAAATGCCGGGCGTTTTCTATGCGACCGGTCATGGCCATCTCGGCTTGACATACGCTGCGACGACAGCGCGGTTGATCGGCGATATGGTGAGCAGAGCAAAACCGTCGGTCGATATGACCCCGTTCCGCATAGACCGATACTGATTTTGAACCGCGTCGATGGCGTCAGCCGTCGCGTGCGAACTGGAGTTTCGAGATGAGATGGAAGCGCACGATCCAGCTGCTGGACGTTCATGCCGAGGGTGAGATCGGCCGCGTCGCGATCGGCGGCGTTCCGAAGATTCCCGGCGAAACCATCGCCGCGCAGCTGCACTGGCTGAACACCGATCCGAAAGGCGACGAGCTCCGCCGCTTCCTGTGCCTGGAGCCGCGGGGTGCCCCGATCGGCTCGGTCAACCTGCTGCTGCCGGCAAGGCATCCCGACGCCGACGCCGCCTTCATCATCCTGCAGCCTGACCAGGCGCATGCGAGCTCCGGCTCGAATTCGATCTGCGTGACGACGGCGTTGCTCGAATCCGGCATTGTCGAGATGCAGGAGCCGGAGACAATCGTGACGCTGGAGACCGCCGCCGGTCTGGTCAAGGCGACGGCGACCTGCCGCGACGGGCGCTGCGAGAAGGTGAAGCTCACGATGGTGCCCTCCTTCGTGCATGAGCTCGACGTCGAGATCGACACGCCGCATTGGGGAAAGATCAAGGCCGATCTCTGCTATGGCGGCATCTTCTATGCGCTCGTCGATGTCGGCCAGATCAATCTCACGATCGAGAAGGCCAATGCCGCCGGCCTTGTCCAGGCCGGCATGATCCTGAAAGAGCTAATCAATCGCGATATCAAGGTCGTCCATCCCGAAATCCCGGCAATTTCGGGCGTCGCCTATGTGATGTTCCGCGATACCGAGGCCGACGGCACGGTGCGCACCTGCACCACCATGTGGCCGGGCCGAGCCGACCGCTCGCCCTGCGGCACCGGCAATTCGGCCAATCTCGCCACCCTTCATGCCCGCGGCAAGGCCAAGGTCGGCGACGTCTTCACCTCGAAATCGATCATCGGCTCGGAGTTCGAGGTCGGCCTGCAGGCGGTGACCGAGGTCGCCGGCCGCCCGGCGGTCATTCCCACCATCACCGGCCGCGGCTTCACCTTCGGCCTCACCCAGGTGGCCCTCGACCCCTTCGACCCGCATCCCGGCGGCTTCGCGCTGACGGATGTCTGGGGGCCGTCGGCGGGGGAGATCTGAAGGTTCTAAGCACGAGGGGCGGGTGGATATCGGCATCAGCCACACGGGGTGACGGCGGCGGTCGTGTTTGAGCGTTTGCGGCCAGGCAGCGGGGTCGCATGCAATGCTCGTTCCGAGCACCTGCGCAGCAGCCAGGGATCGTCGATCACATGCGCCGGCACTGCATAGTAGCGGCGAACCCTCACCTCCCTGCCGGCGGCGCGGTAGCTGAACGGTTCTGCGCCATCTGCCTCGAATTCCGCGCGCATTGCGGCGTCGACGCGCAGATACAATGTGCCCTTCATGAGGAACCCGAACAGCGCGCCGTTTCGGACGAGGGCGGATCCGCCGAAGAACCGCCGGACATCGATGGCGCCCGGTGGGCGATCTGGCTCGCAAATTCAAGCGCCAGGCTGCGTGTCGCCTCGCTACCCATGGTGCTGCCCTGCCAGAGGATCGAAGAAGCCGGTGATCGCGCTGAGCCGGCCATCGGCCATCGCCGCGAAGCTTGTCCCCGTTTGCAGGACGGTCTCGTCCTCGTGGCGCAGTTCCCAGCGTGCCAGCGAACGTTCATTGTGATGGAGGACACTCAATATTATGAACCGGCCTGCCGGTACGCTCTCCTTGAAGCCAGCCATGTAAGCCGAGAGGCCGGCTCGCCCGGTGATCACTCCATTCGGATCGCAATAGGTCACATCGTCGGCGAGGCAAGCCGACATTTCCGGCTCGCGCACGTCCGCGTCCAGCGACCAGATGGCCGCATATCGATTCCATAGCGCCTCAGGCGTCATAACAGTGTCTCCAGTTGATTGAATTCGTCTTCGATCGCCTGCCGCAGGCTCGCTTTGTCTTCGCCGCCGCGAATGAGCACGAGCAGGCCTTGATAGAAGGCAAGTAGACGGACGGCTGTCCTGTCCGCCTTGGCTTCGTCCGCGTCTCGATCCGAGGTCGACGGCTCGCCGAGTCTCGAGCGGAACGTGCTGCGAAGGAGACCGAGCGCTGCCTCGACGCGGGGATGCGTGTTGATGTTACCGCCGAACTCCACGGCCGTGTTGGTGATCAGGCAGCCCAGGGAGCCATTGTCGGGCTCATGCAGCAGTGAAAGGAACAGTTCGCGCACGCCTTTAAGGTCGCTCCCCGGCGGCGCAAATCGCTCGAGCCGCCCCTCCAGGACCGCCCGATTGTAATGTCTGAACGCCGCGTCGAAGAGCCCGGCCTTGTCGCCGAAGGCGTGATAGATGCTTCCGCCTTTGAGGCCCGTCGCCTCTTCGAGGTCTCGGATCGACGCACCTTGATAGCCGTGTTTGCGAAAGACGTGCATCGCCCCCTTCAGCACCGCTTCCTCATCGAATTCCCGCCTTCTGCCCACACTCGCCTCGATTCTTTATCAGTTGTTCTAGAATGACTGATAAAGAATGCGAGTGCAACCGCCTTTCGTCGGTTGTGCGAAAATTCGCATCCGGTCGCATTTGCTCATGCCGGGTGCGCTGCATCGCGCTTTCGGAATGGGTCAGGATGAGGTTGGCAGAGTAGAAGTCCTGGCCGGTCGACGTCGCCCATAGCCCGCCGGCAAGACTGACGGAGGCAGAGGCGGTGTTAAAGTTCGGCCTCACGTAGCAACTGCTCAAGACGGGCCGCCCATTCCGTGTTGCCCTCTCTGAACGGCCCAAG
Source organism: Rhizobium etli CFN 42 (assembly GCF_000092045.1). NCBI lineage: Bacteria > Pseudomonadati > Pseudomonadota > Alphaproteobacteria > Hyphomicrobiales > Rhizobiaceae > Rhizobium > Rhizobium etli. Next base: position 468,146 of record NC_007761.1, read on the forward strand.
CGCATCACCAGCAGCTTCCGGCAGGCTGCTGGCAGCAGCGGCAAACCGGCGAGCCTGCTCAATATTTCCGAGATCCATATGGCAGCACGCGTGTATGCGCAGCAGCGCCGGCCAGTCGGGCCGCGCCTTTAAGGCTGTATGCCCCACTTCCAGCGCGCCCTCGACGTCATCTGAAAAGAACAGTGCAAGCATCAGCAGGCTGAACCAGACCCCGTTCTGCGGATCATGCGGATTGAGTTCGAGGCCGCGAGACAAAGGTCTGCGTGCGCCGGCGGCATCACCGGAAAAGAGCCGGGCCATGCCAAGGACGAGATGTCCGAGAGCGAAGCTTGAACCGAGCTCGATCGACCGTTCCGCGGCGAGGATCGCCTGGTCGGCTCGGCCCGTATAGGCCGACACGATCGCCAGCGCATAATGCGAGTACGGGTTTCGCGCGTCGAGGTAGATCGCCCGCAGGGCGGCAGTTAATCCTTCCTGACCATCCGCGGCGGGATCGTCGGTCCAGCCGTAGGCGATGAGGCCGGCGTTGACCCGCGCGCGCCAGATCTGCGCCTCCGGAAGCATGGGGTCGAGCTCGACGGCCTCGCGGAAAAAACGCCTTGCCAGAAGGTGGGTCGGCTTCGAGACCTTGTGGAAATTGAATGTGCCTTGCCGAACGAGGTCCCAGGCGGTGATGTTGCCGGTGTGGGGAGCCACGGCAAGCCCGTGGCGCAACAGCAGCTCGGGTTCGACTGCCGCGGCGATCCGCTCGGCGATGGCGTCTTGCACCGCGAAAATCTCGGCCAGCTGAAGATCGTAATGTTCGGACCAGACGGTCGCGCCCTTCGTCGCCTCGGCGAGGTGCACCGATATCCGGATTCGATCGCCTGTATAGCGGATAGCCCCATCCACCAGAAAATTGACACCGAGTGCCAGCCCGACTGCGCGCGGATCCCTGGAGCCGTTCCTGTCTTTGAAACTCGCACCGCGTGATGCGACGCGCAGCCATCGAAACCGGGTGAGCGCTATGATCAGGTTGTCGGCGATCCCGTCGGCCAGATATTGCTTCTCGGCGTCGCCGCCTGGATTTTCGAACGGCAGGACTGCGATCCCCAATTTGGATCCGGCTTGCGCATGCCACTCGCCGTCGGTTCCGTCGCATGCGCTCTCCACCCGGCCGGAAAACCTGTAGCCGACCCGTGGGACGGTGGCGATCCATTCGCTGCCGTCCGATGCCGGACCGAGCAGCTTGCGAAGCGCAGCAATCTGAACGGAAAGATTACTTTCCTCAACGGCCAATCCCGGCCAAACGGCATCCATCAGAGCCGATTTGGAAACGACGCCCCCTTGCGCCGCAAGCAGAACGGCAAGTAGCGAAGCGCCGCGGGCGCCAATGGCGACAGGCCGATCGTCACGAAGCAGGCATCCGTTCTCGGCGCTGAACTCGAAATGGCCGAATGCAATGTGCTGACTGTTCATGGCCGGCCATGATACGCCGATTTCGGCGTTTTTCGGAACTTTTCGGCATCGCTTCAGGACTTGCGTCGACTGAGCGCGCAGAGTCTGTTTCATCGCGCCACGGAATGGTGAGAGCCATGAAGAACGAAGCAGCCCAGCCGAAAAATTCTTCTGGAGTAACCGCGAAGGTCGTCAGTGGCAGCGACAGCCATATCGCCCAGCAGGGATCCGTCTACCGCTCGGGCGTCTCGGCTGAGAGCGTCGGATCGACCATGCTGTGGCTCGGGAGGATTTCGCTGCCCGCAGGCAGGCGTACCAGCGCCCATCGCCACGAGGGACACGAAACCGCCCTTCTCATGACCGCCGGCCAGGAGATCGAGATCTGGTCGGGCGCGAAGCTCGAACGCTGCGAAACGGTGCGCCCCGGTGACTACCTGTTCATTCCTGCCGGCGTTCCGCACGTCGCCGTCAATCGCAGCCTGGAAGACGCCGAGTTCCTCGGTGCCCGCAACGACCCCGCGGCGAACGAGAGCGTCATCCTCATGCCGGAGCTTGACGGCATCGTACCCTGAGCGCGCCGCCAATCCGGATTTGCCACGCCTCAGGTTCCTGTTTTTTTCGCATATCGCTCACGCAAAACCGCTGGCCGCTTTTGCGCGATCCAACCACATGGGAGGTGCATCATGGCCATCATCGAACAACGTCTGGCGGAAATGGGTCTGGAACTACCCGAACCCTTGAAGGTTCGCGACGGTCTGAAATTGCCTTTTACCTGGGTTCGGGTGCGCGGCTCCCGCGCTTATATTTCAGGTCACGTCGCCTGCAATCCGGATGGGACATTGGCAAAACCGCTGGGCAAGGTCGGAGCCGAAGTGTCGCCGGAGCAGGGTTACGCATCGGCGCGGCTTGTTGCCCTGGCCCATCTCGCAAGCCTCAAACGCGCCGTCGGAGACCTCGATCGGGTCACGGCCTGGCTGCGCGTTTTCGCCATGGTGAATGTTGCTCCAGGTTTCAATGAGACGCCGCTGGTGACAAACGGCTATTCAGATCTGATACTGGAGCTCTACGGTCCCGAGGCCGGCGCGCACGCCCGCTCGTCCATCGGCATGGCCATCCCGTTGAATGCGCCGGTAAATTGCGAAGCGGAAGTCGAAATCGACGGTTGATCCCTACTGGCCGAGCGGGCTCGATTGTGACGGCATTCCGGAGCGCAGGTGCCAGCACCTACACAACCGCACAAGGCGATGGGAGGCGGCAACTCTCCCTCCGCCTGATAGACGAATGCATGTCCATCAACGACGCTGCATGCTGTCGACTTGATGTGCGGTGATCTCCTCAATCGGCGCAGGTCTGCCCAACAGATATCCCTGGCCGATGTCACAGCCGAGATCCTGCAGTCGCTGAAGTTGGCTCTGCTCTTCGATGCCTTCGGCCGTAATCATTACGCCGAGCCCGGCGCCGAGCGCGATGATGGCCTTGATCACTATGTCCTGCTTGTCATCGGTCTCGAACGAAGCGACGAAACTCCTGTCGATCTTGATCTTGTCGAACCGGTAGTTGGACAGCTGGGAGAGGCTCGAATAGCCTGTCCCAAAATCATCGAGCGCAATCCTGACTCCCGCATTCACCAGATCGTCGAGGACAATGCGTGCGGTGACGGCGTCCTGGATGATGGCGCTCTCCGTCACCTCAAGCTCGACCCTGTGTGCGGGCAGGCCGACATCGCCCAATATCTTGAGAATTCTGAGGCCCAGCAACCGGTCGCTCAGCTGGATCGGTGAAAGGTTGAACGACAGGACAAGCTCGTTTGGCCAGGAAAGCGCATCGGTGCAGGCGCGGCGAAGCAGTTGGTCCGTCAATTCGACGATCAGGCCGGCTTCCTCCGCCACTGGAATGAATTCGCTCGGCGGGATGAAGTCGCCGGAAGCCGATTTCCAGCGCGCCAGCGCCTCAAAGCCGATGATCTTGTTCGCCTTGAGGTCGACGAGCGGCTGATAATAGGGAACGATCTCGCCCTGGCGGATGGCCGCCCGCAGATCGCCTTCTATTCTCACCCGTTTCGCCAGCTCCTCCTGCATCGAAGGCACGAAGGGCTTCACCAGATTGCGGCCCTGCTTTTTCGCGACATACATCGCACAATCCGAATGCCGGATGACTTGACCGAGCTCATCGCCGTTCTCGGGATATAGTGCGACGCCGACACTGGCGCCGAGATCGACGGCGACACCATTGAATGTGAACGGCTTGCCGATCGCGCTGACGATGCGGTTCCCCAAGGCGACGAGGTCGGGATTTCCGACCCGCCGCACCAGGACCACAAACTCGTCTCCGCCAAGGCGAAAAACGTGCTCGCGGGAGAAGAGCGACGAGAGCCGCTGAGCGACAGTCTTCAGCACCGCGTCGCCGTGGTCGTGCCCCAAGAGATCATTGACCTTCTTGAAGCCGTCGAGGTCGATGCTGAACACGGCATAGGTTTCTTCTGCCGATTTATCGGTCATCGCCTGCGCGCACATCGACTCCAGAAACCTGCGGTTCGGCAGCTCGGTCAGCGTGTCGTGACAGGCAATCCAATCGACGTGCTTTTCGGCCTGCAGCCTGCGATCAACTTCCCTCGAAAGATCCCGGATCCTGAGCGCGGAATAGATGAGCCCCAAAAACCCGGAGATGTTCAGGGCAAGCAGTGCGTGGTCGAGCGGGTAGTGGTGATGCCGCTCGATGAACTCATCAAGCTCCCCATGCCACTGGAAGCGCCAGGAAAGGCTGAAGAGAAGCAGGAAGATCGCAAGCCAGCCCAGTATCTCCACCTGGGGTCTGGTCAGTTGGATGCGAGGCATATGAACGGCTCCTGTTGTATGAGAGCCATCATGGCCAGTTCGCAGGACCGCATCGTCCCTGGCGGTGATCGAAGACCGCCACAAATCATTCGGGCGGCATTTGAAAGGGCCGACTTGCGGTCGCCGATCAAGCGCGCAGACAAGTTCGAAAGACTATTGTGGGCGTCGAAGGTTAACGGCGAGTTGCCCTGACATGGGGCGCTGGTGTTTCCCTGCGCACAACGGATAGCTTTGCCGCAATTCGGATGAGGCGCTGGTTCAGGAATATCCGCTTGACAACTTTGATGACGGGCATCATTAATGATCTATGATGATAAACGTCATTAAAATACACTCTGAAACCAGAGGGTCCTCTGCCATATGGGTTCACGCCGATTTGTGCTGATGGCTTTATCCTTTCCTTGACACCTGACGCCGCAACAGGAGAAAGCCCCGTGAAGGCATTCGTCGTTGACAAATATAAGAAGAAAGGCGCTCTGCGCCTCGCCAGCCTGCCGGAACCGGGGTTGCGGGATAGTGACGTCCTCGTGCGGATTCAGGCCACCGCCGTGAACCAGTTGGACTCCAAGGTGCGGGACGGGGAGTTCAAGCTCATTCTTCCCTATCGTCCGCCCTTCGTCCTCGGGCATGACCTTGCCGGAACGGTTGTCAAAGTCGGATCCGGGGTGAGGCGGTTCAAGGCGGGTGACGAGGTCTATGCACGACCGCGCGATCATCGGGTCGGGACATTCGCCGAATTCATTGCCATCGATGAAGCCGATGCGGCGCTGAAGCCAGGCAACCTCAGCATGAGCGAAGCGGCGTCCGTCCCGCTTGTCGGGTTGACCGCCTGGCAGGCGCTGGTCGAGGTGGGCAAGATAAAGCCCGGCCAGAAAGTCTTCATTCAGGCCGGTTCCGGCGGTGTCGGGACGTTCGCCATCCAGCTCGCCAAACACCTCGGCGCGACGGTTGCGACGACGACGACGAGCGCTGAAAATGCCGAGCTGGCGAGAAGTCTCGGGGCGGATGTGGTCATCGACTATAAGACGCAGAATTTCGAAAAGATCTTGTCGGGCTACGATCTGGTGCTGAACAGCCAGGATCCGAAGACGCTCGAAAAGTCGCTGGGCGTGCTGAAGCCGGGTGGCCGGCTCATTTCCATTTCCGGTCCGCCCGATCCGGCATTCGCCAGGGAGCTCGGCCTCAACCTGTTCCTGAAGCTGGTACTGTGGCTGCTCAGCCGAGGAGTTCGCAAAAAGGCCAAGCGTCTCGGCGTCGCATATTCATTCCTGTTCATGCGCGCCGAGGGGCGGCAGCTGGGTGAGATTGCGCGCCTGATCGAACAAGGCGTGATCCGGCCGGTCGTCGACAAGGTGTTCCCGTTTGAAAGGACTGGAGATGCGCTGGCCTATGTCGAGACCGGGCGTGCCAAAGGCAAGGTGGTCATCGCCGTCGCGAATTGACGTTCGTCGCGCCGGCGTATGCCTGGCCCTATCGTTGCCGCATCGGGTTCTCAATCGCGTCGCGGCAATCCGCGCGGCAGGCGTCGAGCAGTTCGTCAGCCAAGGGAGAATCGTCCGGGCAAGCCCTCGAAAGCACGATTGCGCCAACGGCTTGAGCGAGAATGGCGATGGCTTGGGCGCGCCCGCCGGCGCCGGAAGCGTGACGTTGCGCAATGCCACCCTCCAGCGCGCGCACCAGCTTGTCTATTCCTGCAGCGAAAACGGCCTTGGTTGTCTCAGGCTGTCGGGCGGCATCGCAACTCAGTGCTGCGGCCGTGCACCCTTGGCCACGCCCATCCCGGTGATCGCGTGCGAGATAAAGCTCCATAACGTCGAGGACGTCATGACCGGCATAGCGCTGCAAGGTCTCGTTCAACCCGTTCTCGGTCGATTCGGCGATCAGTTCCTCCTTGGAGCGAAAGTGATTGTAGAAGCCGCCATGGGTGAGCCCCGCGCGCTCCATCAATTCCGCCACGCCCACGCCATCGAATCCACGCTCGCGAAACAGCTCTGACGCGGTGGCGACAATCCGGTCGTAGTTTTCCTGCTTCTGTTCCTTGGTGATCCGCACGTCACGGTCCTTTCAACGGCCATTTCCAACTATGATGGCGGCCGTCATTATAGCTTACTTATTGATGATGTGCATCATTAATATGGGCGGTCAACAAAGGCATCCCGTTGTGACGGTGACGCATTACATGCAGATGGCACCGCGTGTTTTTTTACGGGCGGTGCCATCTGCAGCAACTTTGAATGCGGGAAAAAGCGCCTCTCGGCATGGGCCTCAGATCGTTGCCGCGTCGTAGGTGGCAGCCACGCGTTCCTCGCTCCGCACGGCTAAACTGTCAGAAGGACGCTACTTGGCATTCTCGCCGCCGACATCAGGGGTTGGGCAACCTGATCCAGCAACTGGCCGGCATTCTGCTCTTCACCCAGCGACAGTGTTAGCAATTGAGCGACCGCCGGCTGCGCAAGTTGAAGTGCCATATTGCGAGCAGTGGTGTAGGCGGCAATCTCATAATGCTCGACCCGCAACGCCGCTCCGATCAAAGCCAGATCAGCGGGAGCGTCTTCCTTTTTCTTGCCCTCCGCCATCACTTCCTCGCCTTCCTCCACTAGGCCGGCCATGCCCTTGCATGGCTTGGCGCGAGCCGACGTGCCAAGGATGCGCAGACATTCGTTCAAACGCTCGACCTGCGCCTCAGTCTCGGCAAGATGGTTGCGCAGCAAGGTCTGGAGCTGCTGCGTGCGCGCGGCTTTCTGCATCTTGGGAAGCGCCTTCAACAGCTGCTTCTCCGCATGCAGCAGGTCGCGGAGCTCATCTACAAGGACCTCCTGAATCGCTTCCGCCCCTTCAGGTGGGGCGCTCTGAGCGCGGATTGCCGTCCCGCCGTTTTCGGCTCCCGGAAGATCCTGGAACGCCGGCGCCTCCACGAATTCCCAGGGTTCTCCTTCATTCCATGGACCGCGGGTGTCGACCTCACCTAAATCCCCTTGACCCGTGGAATCGTTGAAGAACTGATCGACCAGTCCTGCCGTCGGCGCAATCCTGCCGACGCTCAGCGGCGGCTTGCCCATGCTTTCGAGAGCCAGGGCGAAAGCACGCATATGGGTGATCTCTCTGGTCATCAGGAACTGCAGCGCATCCTTGGTCCCCGGATCGCGGCAGAAGTCGATCAGGCGTTCGTAGACGATCTTGGCGCGTGCTTCCGCGGCTATATTGCTTCGCAGATCCACATCCAGCTCGCCTGTTATTTTGAGATAATCGGCCGTCCAGGGGTTTCCCATCGAATTGAAAAGGTTCACGCCACCGCCGCCTGCAATGGCGATCAGCGGATCGGCTGCCGCCTCCTCCCTGACCGACTTCAGCGGCTTGAGGTGCATTCTCGCAAGAGTCCCGACGATCTCGAGGTGGCTGAGTTCTTCGGTTCCGATGTCCATCAGGAGGTCCTTCCGACCGGGGTCCTCGCAATTTAAACCTTGAATAGAGTATTGCATGGCCGCCGCAAGTTCGCCGTTTGCGCCGCCGAACTGCTCAAGCAGCATATTGCCGAATTTTGGATCAGGTTCGTCAACCCGAACGGTATACATGAGCTTTTTTACATGGTGATACATTGGGCATCCTCCTGGTTGGATGGCGACTAACCGACCTATCGCAGGAATGTTCCCCGTCTGTGGCTGCTGCCGGCGCATCGGATTGCGTCCTCATCAACCCACACCGTCGGTGCCGCTTTGGAGGCAGGCATTGCCTGTGCGGACGTAACCTTCGATAAGGAGCCCCATCACAAGGTCGCTTCCTCGACGAGATCATCGATACTCGCGCAGCCAATAAGGCGTGGGAATGCGGACAGCCGCGGCTGGCCGGATCGGCAGCTGAGCATCTTTGGCGTGGCTCAGCACGGGTTGTAAGCGCCGCGCGTCTAGGCAGGCGCGCGCAGCGAAATCGTGGCTTGAACGGCGGGACCAGACCCTTGGCTAATATACGAAAGGGTCAACCTCGGCCGCCTGCGTGCCCGGCTCTTTCGGATAGATCACGCCCTTGCGCAGGATGATGTTGGCATAGAGCCTCGGCTCGCTGGTCTGGATCAGCGCATGGGCGGCGCGCACCCGGCCGTAGAAATCCTGGCCGACGAGCGGCACCACCTGTCGGTGCGGCTCGTGCAGCGCGCAGCAGTCGATCATCTCCTCATGCACCGGATCGAGCTTGTCGCGCTCGGCCTTGACGGTCGAGCGGAAGATTGCCTCCGGCACGAAATCGTCGATCGGCAGCACGCTGAGCACGGCGTTGAGCACCGGAATGAGGCGGTGACCGTCGAGCCGGATCAGCCGGCGGGCATGTTCGACACCGGGATAATTGCCGTCGACAATGGCGATTTCGTCGCCGTGGCCCATGGCGCGCAGCGTGAAAAGCAATTCCGGGCTCAGAAGCGGATCAAGTCCCTTCAGCATGGTCTATCTCCTTGAAGAGTACGTTCTGGTCTGTGAGGTAACGCGAAAAGATCGGCAGGCTGGCGCCGCCGATGGCGCGCGCCTGCGCGCCGACCGCGCCCTCGATGATTTCGGGCATGACGACGCCCTGCAGGTCGAGCTTGGCGGCCTCGTCGATCGTCGCCTGCACCATGCGGCTGCGCACCCAATCGGGAAAGCCGCCGTCGATGACCGCGGCGCTGAAATCGACGATCGAGGCGGCGGCGACGATCGCCTGGGCCAGCGCCTTGGCGCTATCCTGGATCCAGACTTCCATCGGCTCGCCGAAATCGACCCAGTCGTCGGCCGAATACCAGAGCGGCTCGGGATCGATGCCGCGTTCGCGCAGCATGTTTTCCAAAACGAAGATCGAGGCGATCTCGAGCAGCTGCTTAGTTTCGCCGTTCCTGTCGCGCACGGGCAGCGGCCCGATCGCGCCCGCCGTGCCGGTGCGGCCGGAAAAGATCGCCGAATTGAGCACGATGCCGCCGCCGATGAAGGAGCCGATGAAGAAATAGACGAAGTCGGGATAGGAGGGGCCGACGCCGAAGACGAGTTCGGCGCCGCAGGCGCTGGTCGCATCGTTCTGCAGGAAGACGGGGTGGGAGACGCGCGCAGCGATATCGGCCTGCAGGTCGACCTCTCGCCAGACCTCCATGGCGCCCGGTGGTGCGCCGACTTCCTCGGCCCAATTCCAGAGCTCGAACGGAGCGGCGATGCCGAGGCCGGCAATGCGGCTGCGCTGCTTGTCGTCGAGCCTGCTCTCGATCTCCTCGATGCCCGAGGTGACGAAGGCGAGAATTTCGTCCGGCAGCGGATAGGCATAGGTCTGGTGCAGCTGCATGCGGATGCGGCCGACGAAATCCATCAGCACCAGATCGGCGCTGCGCCGGCCTATCTTGAGTCCGAAGGAATAGACGGCGTCGGGATTGAGATGCATCGGGATCGACGGCTGGCCGACACGGCCCCGCACCGGCGCCCCGCGCGATAGCAGCCCTTCTTTTTCCAGCACCCGCATGATGACCGAGACGGTCTGTGCCGACAGCCCGCTGCGGCGCGCGATATCGGCCTTCGACAGCGCGCCGTAGAGGCGCACCAGCGACAGCACGAGCCGTTCGTTATAGGCGCGCACCCTGACCTGGTTCGCGCCCCCGGCCGGATTGAGAATGGGCGGCGGGACCGGTGCGTGTGCCGGCCCATCCAAAGACGACATGGCCGCTCCTCCCGAGCGTTGGCCTCTTGCACGGTTCCCCGGATCGGAAGCGATCCAAGCGGATTGTGCAGCAGCTGAAAGCGGTATGGCGGCCATTCTCTGCGTTTGAAAAGGCGCGGTACCGTACATCCTAATGCGATTGAGCATGCCACATCGAATTAATAATTCAATTGGATTTATTTATTGACAAGCCGATTTCTTTCGCTCTTAATTGCCAGCGTCAAGGGCACGGGCGGCTTCGGAAGCGACAAGCGACCGAAGCGAAGTGTCACATCTCGAAAATTCCGGCCCGCAAGGCGGCGCCGGCAAACTCTGGGAGGAGTTCATGAAGAAATCAGTTCTCGCTTTCGGCGCGCTCGCACTCGGCGTCGCCTTTTCCGCGCCGGCCATGGCGGCTGACGTTTCCGCCTGCCTGATCACCAAGACCGACACCAATCCCTTCTTCGTCAAGATGAAGGAAGGTGCGACGGCCAAGGCCAAGGAACTCGGCGTTTCGCTGAAGTCCTATGCCGGCAAGGTCGACGGTGACAGCGAAAGCCAGGTTGCGGCGATCGAAAGCTGCATCGCCGACGGCGCCAAGGGCATTTTGCTGACCGCCTCGGACACGAAGGGCATCGTCTCTTCGGTCAAGAAGGCGCGTGATGCCGGCGTGCTGGTCATCGCGCTCGACACGCCGCTCGAGCCGGCCGATGCCGCCGACGCCACCTTCGCCACCGACAACCTGCTCGCCGGCAAGCTGATCGGCCAGTGGGCCAAGGAAACGCTCGGCGACAAGGCCAAGGACGCCAAGGTCGGCTTCCTCGACCTGACGCCGTCGCAGCCGACGGTTGACGTCCTGCGCGACCAGGGCTTCATGATGGGCTTCGGCATCGACCCGAAGAACCCGGACAAGATCGGCGACGAAGACGACAAGCGCATCGTCGGCCATGACGTGACCAACGGCAACGAGGAAGGCGGCCGCAAGGCCATGGAAAACCTTCTGCAGAAGGATCCGAGCATCAACGTCATCCACACGATCAACGAGCCGGCCGCTGTCGGTGCCTATCAGGCGCTGAAGGCCGTCGGCATGGAAAAGAACGTGCTGATCGTCTCGGTTGACGGCGGCTGCCCGGGTGTCAAGTCGGTCAAGGAAGGCGTCATCGGCGCCACCTCTCAGCAATATCCGCTGCTGATGGCGTCGCTCGGCATCGAGGCGATCAAGAAGTTCGCCGATAGCGGTGAGAAGCCGAAGCCGACGGAAGGCAAGTCCTTCTTCGACACCGGCGTTTCGCTCGTCACCGACAAGCCGGTCTCCGGCGTCAAGTCGATCGACACCAAGGAAGGCACCGACAAGTGCTGGGGCTGAGCCCGATCTATTGAAAGAGAAAGCGGCCGGGGCTTGATCCCTGGCCGTTTTGGACGGACGATGTGCCGTCACCCCACCGGCTAAGCAACGAACGGATGACAATGGGTGGCGGCCTCCGCGCGGGTTCGGCGCGCGGATGCGGAGGAGGAACCATGACCGGAGCACAGGAATTCGAACGCGTCCTCGACGGCAGCGACAAGAACGTCGCCTCCTTCGAGCACCAGGGCGTCCCGCTGATCAAGCGTGCGCAGCATTTTCTGCACTCGACGCCGGCCGCCGTGCCGCTGATCGTGCTGGTGCTGGCGATCATCATCTTCGGGGTAGCACTCGGCGGACGGTTCTTTTCGTCCTATACCCTGACACTGATCCTGCAGCAGATCGCCATCGTCGGCATTCTCGGTGCCGCCCAGACACTGGTCATCCTGACGGCTGGCATCGATCTTTCGATCGGCGTCATCATGGTGATCTCGGCTGTCATCATGGGCAACGTCGCCATTACCTACGGCATACCGACGCCGATTGCGGTCATCGGAGGCCTGCTGGTCGGCGGTCTCTGCGGCTTGCTGAACGGCTTCCTCGTCGCCTTCATGAAGCTGCCGCCGTTCATCGTCACGCTCGGCACCTGGAACATCGTCATGGCGACGAATTTCATCTATTCCGCCAATGAGACGATCCGCGATGCCGATGTCGACGCCCAGGCGCCGCTGCTGCATCTTTTCGCCGCAAGCTTCAGGCTCGGCACCGCAGTGCTTACCCTCGGCGTCATCGCCATGGTGCTGCTCGTCCTGCTGCTCTGGTATGTGCTCAATCACACCGCCTGGGGCCGGCATGTCTATGCGGTAGGCGACGATCCGGAAGCGGCCAAGCTCTCCGGCATCCAGACCAAGAAGGTGCTGCTCACCGTCTACACCATATCGGGCGTCATCGCCGCCTTCGCGGCCTGGGTCTCGATCGGCCGCAACGGCTCGATCTCGCCGTCCTCGGCCGTCACCGATTATAACCTCCAGGCGATCACCGCGACCGTGATCGGCGGCATCTCGCTCTTCGGCGGCCGCGGCTCCATCCTCGGCACCCTGTTCGGCGCCATGATCGTCGGCGTCGTGTCGATGGGCCTCAACATGCTCGGCGCCGATCCGCAATGGAAAGTTCTTTTGACGGGCGTGCTGATCATCGCCGCCGTCGCCATCGACCAGTGGATCAGAAAGGTTTCGGTGTGATCATGACTGTCGAACCCATTCTCACCGCCCGCGGTCTCGTCAAGCGCTATGGACGCGTGACCGCGCTCGACAATGCCGATTTCGACCTCTACCCGGGTGAAATCCTTGCCGTCATCGGCGATAACGGCGCCGGCAAGTCCTCGCTGATCAAGGCGATTTCAGGCGCCGTCACCCCCGATGAGGGAGTGATCACACTCGAAGGCCGGCAGGTGCATTTCCGCTCGCCGATGGAAGCGCGTGAGGCCGGCATCGAGACCGTCTATCAGAACCTCGCTTTGTCGCCGGCGCTCTCGATCGCCGACAACATGTTCCTCGGCCGCGAGATCCGCAAGAAAGGCCCTCTCGGCTCGATGTTCCGCATGCTCGACCGGCCGGCGATGGAAAAGCTGGCTCGCAACAAGCTCTCCGAGCTCGGGCTGATGACCATTCAGAACATCAACCAGGCGGTGGAGACGCTCTCCGGCGGTCAGCGCCAGGGTGTCGCCGTCGCCCGCGCCGCCGCCTTCGGCTCGAAGGTCATCATCATGGACGAGCCGACCGCGGCGCTCGGCGTCAAGGAAAGCCGCAAGGTGCTGGAGCTGATCCTCGATGTGCGCGCCCGCGGCCTGCCGATTGTGCTGATCTCGCACAACATGCCGCATGTCTTCGAAGTCGCCGACCGGATCCATATTCACCGCCTCGGCCGGCGCCTGACGGTGATCAATCCCAAGGAATACACCATGTCCGACGCCGTCGCCTTCATGACCGGCGCCAAGGCGGTACCGACGGAGCCTGTTGCGGCATGAGTGCACGCATCGACGAAATCGCCGGCGAGGTTCTTGGCCGCGCCGGCGATGCCAGACGTTTCTTGATCGGCATTGCCGGGCCGCCGGGTTCGGGCAAATCGACCATGGCCGACAATCTGGCGGCGGCGCTGAAAGCCAAGGGCGAAAGTGCTGCAGTCCTGCCGATGGACGGCTTCCACATGGACAATGCCATCCTGATCGAACGCGGGCTTCTGGCCCGCAAGGGCATTCCCGAAACTTTCGATGTCAGGGGATTCCTCGATATCATCCGCGCCGTCCGCCGGGCCGACCAGGAGGTTCTGGCGCCGGTCTTCGACCGCTCGCGCGAGCTCGCCATCGCCTCCGCCCGGCCCATCGATCCCAAAGACCGGTTCATCATCGTCGAGGGCAATTATCTGCTCTTCACGCAGGGCAAATGGGCCGAGCTCGACGGCATCTTCGATTTTTCGATCATGCTGGCGCCGCCGATCGAGGTGCTGGAGGAGCGGCTCTGGGCGCGTTGGCGCGGTTACAACCTCGACGAGGAGGCCGCCAGCGCCAAGGTCTACGGCAACGACTTGCCGAACGGCCGGCTGATCCTGGAAAACCGCCGCCCGGCCGACGTGACGCTGGAGATCGCCCTGGCGTGATGCAGCCATTGGCTTGACGACCATGCCGGCTGAACCCGTGAGCGGTGGGATGGCGACGTGCAGGTAAATTGCGTTGAAGTGCCTCGCATGAATCAATTTCAATGCGACGCGCTTTAGTGCTATCAGGCCGCAGACGCATCGCTTCGGAGGCCTGCCATGCAATCGATCACCATCCGCCGTCCCGACGACTGGCACCTGCATCTGCGCGACGGCGCCATTCTGGAAGGCGTGATCGCCGACACGAGCCGCACCTTTGCCCGCGCCATCATCATGCCCAACCTGGTGCCGCCGGTCGTCACCACCGCGGATGCGAAGGCCTATCGCGAGCGCATCCTCAAGGCGTTGCCGGACGGCCACCGGTTTCAGCCGCTGATGACGCTTTATCTGACCGAACAAACCAGCCCCGACGATGTCGAGGCGGGGGCGGCAAGCGGGCTCATCACCGCCGTCAAGCTTTACCCGGCCGGCGCCACCACCAATTCGCATGGTGGGGTGCGCGACATGGAGAAGGCGATGCCGGTGCTGGAGCGCATGGCGAAGATCGGCCTGCCGCTCTGCGTCCATGGCGAGGTGACGACGCCCGACGTCGATATTTTCGACCGGGAGGCCGTCTTCATCGACACCGTGCTCGATCCGCTGCGCCGGCGCCTGCCGGAGCTGAAGGTGACGATGGAGCATGTGACGACCGCGGGCGGCATCGATTACATCAAGGCGGCCCAGGGCAATCTCGCCGGCTCGATCACCACCCACCATCTGATCATCAACCGCAACGCCATCCTCGTCGGCGGCATCCGGCCGCATTATTACTGCCTGCCGGTCGCCAAGCGCGAGAACCACCGACTGGCGCTGCGCGCCGCCGCCGTGAGCGGTGACCCCCGCTTCTTCCTCGGCACCGATTCCGCCCCGCATGTCGATCCCTTGAAGGAATGCGCCTGCGGCTGCGCCGGCATCTACACCTCGATCAATACGATGAGCTGCCTTGCCCATGTCTTCGAGGAGGAGGGCGCGCTCGACAGGTTGGAAGCCTTCGCTTCGCTGAATGGGCCGGCCTGGTACGGCCTGTCGCCGAACGAGGAGCGGATCACCTTGTCAAAGCAGGCTGATCCGGTCGTTTTTCCCGCTAAGATTGAAACCGGCGCGGGTGCTGTGACCGTGTTCGACCCGATGGTTCCCTTGCATTGGCAAGTCTCGGCTTCTGCGTAATCCGTCCGATTTCAATTTTAAATCGAAAATTTATCATTATTTTCGGCGCTACGTTAAACGCGTAACATTTGCATTGTGCGGTGCATCATTTTTTAACGGATGCATAAGACAGTCTCCATCGCGGACCCCATGAGTTGCCAATGGCGCGGCAACAGCTGCGGAGACTGAAGAGCATGACGCTTGACTACAACTCCCTCTTGCTGGCGCTCGGCGTCTCCGCGGCCTGCCTTGCCGTGACCTTGATGGGCAGCTGGCTGGTGCGCCGGGCCGAAACCGTGCTGCTCACCGCCACCGTCGGCCTCGTCCTCGTCGTCAGCGGGATTTTTGTCTACAGCGCCTACGTCAACCGGCCGCAAGTTGTCTTTGCCATTGGCAGCTTCGTGCTGTTCCACGCCGGCTTCGCCACCATATGGGGCGCGGGAAAACAGTTTCTCACCGGCGATGTGTCGATTGCCGCCATCGCGATCCGGGCTCTGGCGGCGATGGCCGCCTCGATCCTGCCGATGCTGTCAGGCTATGACGGCCTCGCCTTCATTGCCGACAATCTCGCCATCGCCCTGCTGCTCTTCGCCACCGCCCGGCAATATTGGCTTGCTCGCGCCGAAGCGCCTGCGCCGCTCCTCGGCATTGCCGCGCTCTATACGCTGACGGCGGTCTCCTTCGTGCTCTGCGCCGCCGTTCTCGTTGCCGACGGCAAGCTGGTGCTCGGCAAGGCGCCCAGCAACTGGGCGGAGGATCTGAGCCTCGCTATTTGCATCGCCGGCATGACGGGGATCGGTGCGCTGTCGCTGGCGCTGCATCAATGGCGGCTTGCCGCCCGCCATCGTCTCGAGGCGATCACCGATCCGCTGACCGGTCTGCTCAACCGCCGCGCCGTCTTCGACGAATACGGCACGCGCCCGATGGGAACGACCGCAGCCGTCATCGTCTTCGATATCGACCATTTCAAATCCGTCAATGACCGCTATGGCCATGCCGCCGGAGACCGGGTGATCACCGTCTTCGCCGACGAACTGACCGCCCATTGCCGCCCGGGCGACACCGCCGCGCGGCTCGGCGGGGAGGAATTTGCGCTCGTGCTGAAGGAGATCATGCCCGGCCGGGCCGAACTGACGGCTGAGCGGATCCGCCGGGCCTTCGAGGCGCGCGAAATCCCGATCGACGGCGAGGTGCTGAAATGCACGGTCAGCGTCGGAGTCGCGCCCGGCCGCTCCACGCCGCTCGATTTCGATGCCATGCTGAGCGCCGCCGACAAGGCGCTTTACGCCGCCAAGCGCGGCGGCCGCAACCGCGTCGAGCTTGCCGGCCATCTGCAGGCGGTGCCCCTCGAGGCATCGCGCACGGCGTCTTGATCCCGGACTGCGCGTCTCCTAGTATCGGCCTCGGCCGGATGCGGCCAGCCGCCCCGCGACGCCGACGTTTTGACAATGGCGTTACGGTGAATGCATCCCGATATCAACCTTCACATCCCTTGCCGTTTGGCGATCGATGGCGAACGGGTCAGCAGTCGCGGGCGAACATTCCGGCGACGCCAGCCCCGGCGCCAAGGCCTTGGTGCGCGTCGCCAATATCCGGTTCTATCATGCCGAACTCTCCGGCAAGGATTATCGCTACATGAAGCCGGGCGTCGAGGAAGCGCCCTGGGGGCTGGAGATGACAGTCACCGACCCCTTCAGCAACCGCATCGCCTTTTGCCAGCAGGCGTAGGCAGGGCGCGCTGTAGCATTGTACGGTTCGCACCAGTGGCTGCCCCTCACCCCAAACCTCTTCTCGTAAAAACGGGGCGAGGGGACGTGCACGCGCGACGTTGGCGAGGGACGGAGACGTTGCAGCCACCCCATTCGCCCCGGGCAGCTGCCGGCGCCCCTTTCAAACGATCATCAACGCTCTGACGAAAGCCACCGAAGCCAGCAGCGAGGCCACTGTCCTGACATGGTTCCACCAGGTCCAGTCCGTGAGATAGGTCGCCCACAGTGCGGCCGCCTCCGCCCCGTTGCCGCTCACTTTCTCCAGCGCATCGTTCATTGGCACGTTGAAGATGATGGTCGAGAGGAACGAGGCGATGACATAGAGCGCGGCTCCCGCCAGCATCAGCGCCGACGCTCCGCCGCGCCAGTTGATCACCGCCAGCACGGCAATCACCAGACAGAGGATCGCCGTCGGTACGAACAGCGCCATGAAGGGCGAGCGGACGATCGTCACGTTGATCGAGTTCATCGCGGCAATGCCCTGTTCGGCCGGGATGCGCGAAAAGGCGGTCATGATGAAGGTCGAGAAGGCAAAGAAGATGCCCGCGACGAGGCCGCTGCCGATCGCCGCGGCGACGAGGGAAAGGATAAGGACGATCTGCATGTCGAAGCTCCTTCCGGGAAAATAAGAGAAACTCTCTCATTTGCGAAATGAGATAAACTCTCTTATTTTGATTGTCAACCATGAAGGAGAGAGCATGTCGGAACAGCCCGGCGCGTCCCGCAGGCGTCAGCAACAGAATACGGGCCAGCCGCGTCGGATCCCCAGCCAGCAGCGCGGCCGCGAACGCTTCGAAAAGATCCTCGCCGTCGCCGCCGAGCTGATCGAAAGCAAGGGCAGCGACGGCCTGAAGATGAGCGAGATCGTCGAGAAGGCCGGCATCTCCTTCGGTGCGCTCTACCAGTATTTCCCCGATAAGAGCGCGATCATCCGAACCCTGGCCGAACGCCTCAATGAAGAGGGCAGGCGCTGTGTCGAGGTGGAATTGGAAAAGGTCGCGGACGCCGCGGCCTTGCAAGGTGCGCTCGCCAATATCGTCGACGAATATTATGCCTTTTTCCGCCGTGAGCCTGTCATGCGCGATCTCTGGCATGCGACCCATACCGACAAGCTGCTGCAGCAGATCGATGCCGAGGACATGGAATTCCACGCCCAGGCGTTTCTCGCCGTGCTCGCCCGCCTGTGGCCCGATCGCGACCACGGCGAGCTTCTGGCGATTGCCCGGCTGACCATGCAGCTGCTGGCCGCGGCCGTCCGTTACGCCGTATCGCTAGATGCGGAGGAGGGGGCTCGTGCGATCGCTCTGTTCAAGACGATGCAGCTCGTTGATTTCAGCCAGCTGCTGCGCTGATAGAGCCGTGTTGCGTCTGGAAACTCGGGGCTCTTGCTGCTATTGCCGCAATGAGCAAAGCCGAAGGAGAGCCGCATGATCCAGACCACGTTTCCCGACCGCGCCTTGATGGCCGAACTGGTGGCCAAGATGCTCTGGGAGATCAAGGCGGTGCATTTCAACGCCGCTCAGCCTTACAAGCTCTCCTCCGGCATGGCGAGCCCGGTCTATATCGATTGCCGCAAGCTGCTCTCCTACCCGCGCATCCGTTCGACGGTGATGGATTTCGCCGCCAGCACCCTGCTGCGCGACGCCGGTTTCGAGCAGTTCGACTGCATCGCCGGCGGCGAGACCGCCGGCATTCCCTTCGCCGCCCTGCTCGCCGACCGCCTGGGTCTCCCGATGATCTATGTCCGTAAGCAGCCGAAGGGCCATGGCCGCAACGCCCAGATCGAGGGCAATATGCCGGAAGGTTCGCGTGTGCTCGTCATCGAGGACCTGACGACGGCCGGCGGCAGCATGTTCAAGTTCATCGATGCGGTCCGCGCCGCCGGGGGTATCGTCGATCACGGCATCGCGCTGTTCTTCTATGACATCTTCGGCCAACAGCGCTTTACCGACGGCAAGGTCCGGCTGCATCATATCGCCACCTGGCGCAATGTTCTGGCCGTCGCCAGGGCGCAGCAGCTGTTCGACGACAAGACGCTCGCGGAAGTCGAGGCCTTCCTCGATGCGCCGCTCGCCTGGTCGGGAAGGAATGGTGGCGTTAGTGAGCTTTCGCTCTAGCCTTTTGACAAAAGCTCGCTTAATCGATTGAAGAACATATCCGTGCTGTTGGGAGGAATCCGATGATTTTGTGTTGCGGCGAAGCCCTGATCGACATGCTGCCGAGGGATACGACCCTGGGCGAAAAGGGCTTTGCCCCCTATGCCGGCGGTGCGATCTTCAACACTGCGATCGCGCTCGGCCGCCTCGGCATCCCGACCGCCTTCTTCACCGGCATTGCCGATGACATGATGGGCGAAATCCTGCTTGCGACGCTGAAGGCTGCCAATGTCGATTACAGCCCCTGCGCCATCACCCAGCGCCCCTCGACCATTGCCTTCGTCAAACTGGTCAACGGCCAGGCGACCTATGCCTTCTACGACGAAGGCACGGCCGGCCGGATGATCACCGAGGCTGACCTGCCCGTCCTCGGCGATGATTGCGAAGCATTGCATTTCGGCGCGATCAGCCTGATCCCGAGCCCTTGCGGCGAAACCTACGAAGCGCTGCTCGACCGCGAGGCGGAAAAGCGCGTCATTTCGCTCGATCCGAACATCCGCCCGGGCTTCATCAAGGACAAGCCGGCGCATATGGCCCGAATCAAGCGCATGGCGGCCAAATCCGACATCGTCAAATTCTCCGACGAAGACCTCGACTGGTTCGGCCTCGAAGGCGACCATGATGCGCTCGCCGCCCACTGGCTCAGCCACGGCGCCAAGCTCGTCGTCATCACCAAGGGTGCCGAAGGCGCTTCCGGCTATACCAAGGAACGCAAGGTGACGGTGCCGAGCGAGCGCGTCGCGGTCGTCGACACGGTCGGCGCCGGCGACACGTTCGATGCCGGCGTGCTGGCCTCGCTGAAGAGGGATGGCCTGCTGACCAAGCAGCAAGTGGCCTCGCTCGACGAACGGTCGGTGCGCAACGCCCTGACGCTCGGCGCCAAAGCCGCCGCCGTCACTGTCTCCCGCGCCGGCGCCAACCCGCCCTGGGCGCATGAGATCGGGCTTTAAGGCTTAAGCCAGCGTCGGCCCCCTCATCCGCCTGCCGGCACCTCTCCCCGTAAACGGGGCGAAGGAGGAATGCCGCGACGTCTCGGTTCCCTCTTCTCCCCAGCGGGGAGAAGGTGCCCGTAGGGCGGATGAGGGGGCCGCACATGCCGGTCTTAGTAGGTTCCTCCTACGGGATTCAATCCCGCCGAAATCAATTCGAGCTTGGTTAGGGCGGCGCGGTATGGAGTTTGGGATGATGTGAGGCTTGTGCCGGGCGGCCCCCTCATCCGCCTGCCGGCACCTCTCCCCGCGGGGAGAAGGGGATATGCCGCAACGCCTACGCCCCATTTCCGTGCCAACCAGCACTGATTTGCCGGAGATTTTATTCTTAGCGCGCTAAAGAGCCTATCCGTGCGCCCCGCTCCCATCGGAACTCGGAACAGCCACTAGGTCCCGCAGGAAATCTTTGCACCACAGCGAGACGTCGTGCGAGAGCAGGTGTTCCATCATCATGCTCCAGCGGTCCCGGCGCTCCTCGAGCGACATGGCAAGCCCTCTGGCAAGCGCATTGGCAGTGCCCTCGACGTCGTAAGGATTGACGAGCAGCGCCCCCTTCAATTCGCGTGCCGCGCCAGCGAAGCGCGATAGCACCAAGACACCCGGGCGGTCCGGATCCTGGGCGGCGACATATTCCTTGGCAACGAGGTTCATGCCATCGCGCAACGGCGTCACCAGCCCGATCGTCGCCAGGCGATAGAGGCCGGCGAGCACGTTGCGGCTGATCGATCGGTTGACATAGCGGATGGGCACCCAGTCGACCGTTCCGATGGCGCCGTTGACGCGGCCGGCCTGTTCGGCGACCATTTTCTGCATATGTTCGTATTCGGGCACTTCCGATCGCGATTTCGGTGTGACCTGCAGATAAGTGACCTTGTTTTGGTAGGCAGGATTGCTGGTGAGGAAGCGTTCGAAGGCTTCCAGCCGCTGAATGATGCCCTTCGAATAATCGAGGCGGTCGACCCCGATGATCATATCGCGGCCTTCGATGCTGCGCCGGGTCTTCTGCACCATGACATTGTCAGCGGCTCTCTCGGCGAATTCGGCGAAGGCCGCGGTCTCGATGCCGATCGGATAGGCGCCGGCCTTGAAGGTCCGCCCGTGCGAATCGAACAATCCGTTGCCGAGATCGTCGCCAATGCCCTCTCTTCTCAGATAACCGGCGAAATTCTGGAGATCATAATCGGTCTGGAAGCCGACGAGATCGTAATGCGAGAGGCCGCGCATGATTTCTTCATGGACCGGCATGGTGACGAGAATGTCGGCCGGCGGCCAGGGGATGTGCAGAAAGAAGCCGATCCGGTTCTTCAGCCCCATCTGGCGCAGTTCTGCCGCCAGCGGAATGAGGTGGTAATCGTGAACCCAGATGATGTCGTCCGGCTCGATCATCGGCGCCAGCCGGTGCGCGAAGAAGCGATTAACGCGGAAATAGCCGGCCATTTCCTTCCGGCCATATTCCGCGAGATCCAGGCGGTAGTGACAGATCGGCCAGAGAACGCGGTTGGCAAAGCCGCGATAATATTCCTCGACGTCGGTGTCGGTGAGGTCGGTCAGGGCATAGGTGATGTTGCCCTTCTGCTGCAGCGACAGCGCGCCCGGTTCCCTTTCGCCGCTCGACTCTCCCGACCATCCCATCCAGATGCCGCCGCGCTCCTGCAGGGCCGCCTGCAGTGCGACGGCGAGGCCGCCGGCAGCCGCACCGCCATCTTTGCTCGGCACGGGAACGCGATTGGAAACGACGATAAGACGGCTCATGGGGTTCCTTCAGTTGAGATGGGACATGAAAACGCGAGGTGACGAGCGTCCTGGCGAACCTCCTGAATGTGACGGGGGCGATGCTGGGCGGGCACCGACATCGAACGAGCCATCCGGACGAGGGGCCGCCGTATAGGCCGGCGGGAACAATGGAACGGAGCGTCGTCCCGGGCTTGATAGGCCATGTCGTCGGAAGCACCAGTTGCACAGAATTTGCTTGAATCTAGGGCAATTCACGCGGAATGGAAGAATTCTTTCTACAATTTTCCAATAGAAGAACGTTTCATCCGATTGCGAGCGACGAGCCCGTCGCGCGGCAGGCAGGCACCCGGCCGCGTCACTGTCAGTTTTGGCAATGATGATGTGGCAGGTCGCCGGAAGATGGGGCAGGGACCGTTGCCCTGCCTCACGCGATAAGGGGCAGTGGTGCGCCGCCCCTCGATCAGCTATTTCGCGAGCTTCGCCAGCGCCGCAACCAGCCCCTGGGTGGAGGAATCATGGCTCG
Organism: Rhizobium etli CFN 42; assembly: GCF_000092045.1. Taxonomy (NCBI): domain Bacteria; kingdom Pseudomonadati; phylum Pseudomonadota; class Alphaproteobacteria; order Hyphomicrobiales; family Rhizobiaceae; genus Rhizobium; species Rhizobium etli. The sequence goes on from NC_007761.1 coordinate 490,407, forward strand.
CCGCGCTCTCTTTACCTTCGACGACGGGCAGTAGGCCCGTCGCCAGTTCCTTGCCGAGCTCGACGCCCCACTGGTCGAAGGAGTTGATGCGGAAGAGCACGCCTTCGACGAAGACGCGGTGTTCGTAGAGCGCGATCAGGCGGCCGAGCGCGTAAGGTGTCAGCTTGTCGTAGACGAAGGTGATCGATGGGCGGTTGCCCGTAAAGACGCGGTGCGGGGCGATGAAATCGGCCTTCTTGTCATCCATGCCCTTGTCGGTCAGCTGCTTCTTGGCTTCGGCGAAAGTGCGGCCCTTCATCAGCGCTTCCGACTGAGCGAGAACGTTGGAGATCAAGAGCTGATGCTGATGGCGCAGCTCCGGCTCGAAGGCATTGGCGGCGATCATGAACTCGGCCGGGATGATGCTCGTGCCCTGATGGATGAGCTGGTAGAAGGCGTGCTGGCCGTTGGTGCCGGGCTCGCCCCAGACGACCGGCCCGGAATTGCCATCGACCGGCGTGCCGTCGATGGTGACGCCCTTGCCGTTCGATTCCATGTCGAGTTGCTGCAGATAGGCCGGGAAGCGCGACAGGCGCTGGTCGTAGGGCAGGATGGCGCGGGTGGGATACCCGAGTACATTGCGGTGGTAGAAGCCGATCAGGCCGAGCAGCATCGGCAGGTTCTCGGTAACCGGCGCCTGACGGAAATGATTGTCGACGGCATGGGCGCCGTCGAGGAACTTGCCGAAATTCTCAGGGCCGATCGCGATCATCAGCGGCAGGCCGATCGCCGACCAGATCGAATAGCGGCCGCCGACCCAATCCCAGAAGCCGAAGACGCGGGCGCTGTCGATGCCGAAGGCGGCGACCTTGTCGAGCGCCGTCGAGACGGCGGCGAAGTGGTGCTGGACGGCCGCTTCGCCAAGCGACTTGGCGATGAAACTGCGCGCCGTCTGCGCATTGGTCATCGTCTCGACGGTGGTGAAGGTCTTCGAGGCGACGATGAAGAGGGTCGTCTCCGGCTGCACGAGCTTCAGGATGTCGGCGATATGGGCGCCGTCGATATTGGAGACGAAATGGGCGCGCGGGCCGTCATGGAAGGGGGCAAGCGCCAGCGTCGCCATGACGGGGCCGAGATCGGAGCCGCCAATACCGATATTGATGACATCGGTGATCGCCTTGCCGGTAGCACCCTTCAGTGCGCCGGAGCGGATGTCGTCGGCAAACTTGCCCATGGCGGCAAGCACGGCGTTGACGTCAGGCATGACGTCCTTGCCGTCGACGAGGACAGGCGTGTTGGAGCGGTTGCGCAGCGCCGTGTGCAGAACCGCCCGGTCCTCGGTGAAATTGATCGCCTTGCCGGAGAACATCTCCTCGCGCTTCCTTTCGACGCCGCCCTCTTCAGCAAGCTTGACCAGCAGCTTGAGGATCTCGTCGTTCACAGCCGTCTTGGAATAGTCCATCAGCAGGTCGTCGAGCGAGACGGAAAAGCGCGAAAAGCGCTGCGCATCGGCGGCGAAGGCCGCGCGGAGATCGGTCGCCTTGGTGGCGGCGGCAGTGCTTTTCAGCTGTTCGACGATGGCGTTCATGGGAGGCTCCTTTGGAGGCGGAAAGGGTTGCGGAAACTATTCGCTTTATCGGGGCCAAATCAAGTTCAGCCATCGCTCCAATATGAAAAAAGCCACCCGCGGCAAGCGGATGGCTCTTAGATGTGAGCTTTCAGGAGCTTGTCAAATTCAGCCGCGCAGGTCCTTGCGCAGGATCTTGCCAACAGGGGATTTCGGCAGCTCGGTGCGGAATTCGATGAAGCGCGGGCGCTTGTAGTTGGTGAGATTGGCGATGCAATGCGCCCTCACCTCCGCTTCCGTCAGGTTCGGATCCTTCCTGACCACGAAGAGCTTGACCGCCTCGCCCGAATGGCCGTCCGGCACGCCGACCGCCGCGGCTTCGAGGATGCCGGCGTGCATGGCGGCGACTTCCTCGATCTCGTTCGGATAGACGTTGAAGCCGGAGACGAGGATCATGTCCTTCTTGCGGTCGACGATCTTAGTATAGCCGCGCTCGTCCATGAAGCCCATGTCGCCGGAGCGGAAATAGCCGTCGGCGGTCATCACTCGCGCCGTTTCCTCCGGCTTCTGCCAATAGCCGGCCATCACCTGCGGCCCGCGGATGCAGATCTCGCCGATTTCGCCGAGCGGCAGCGAGCGGCCTTCCTCGTCGCGGATGTCGAGTTCGGTGGAAGGGATAGGCAGGCCGATCGAGCCGGTAAACTCGATCGAATCGAAGCGGTTGGCGGTGGCTACCGGCGAGGTCTCCGAAAGCCCGTAGCCTTCCGTGATAGCCGTGCCTGTCGTCTTCAACCAGCGTTCGGCGACCGGGCGCTGGACGGCCATGCCGCCCCCAAGCGACATGATGAGCGAGGAGAAATCGAGCTTGGCGAATTCGGCGTTGTTCATCAGTGCGTTGAACAGCGTGTTGAGGCCGGGGAAGATATGAATATTCGACTTTCCGAACTCCTTGACGAGGCCGGGAATATCGCGCGGATTGGCGATCAGGATATTGTGGGCGCCGAGCGACATGCCCATCAGCGAATTCACCGTCAGCGCGAAGATGTGGTAGAGCGGCAGGGCGCAGAGGAAGTTCAGAACCTCGGGTTGTTTCTTACGCTGGAAAGCCGATCGCAGCCAGAGCGACAGCTGCAGCTTGTTGGCGAGCAGGTTCTGATGTGTCAGCACCGCGCCCTTGGCAACGCCCGTTGTGCCGCCGGTATATTGCAGGAAGGCGATGTGGCCGCCCGCAAGCGTCACCGGCTGGAGGCTCTTTTTCGCGCCTTCGCGCAGCACCTGGCTGAAGCTTTTGTGCTGCGGGATCGACCAGGAGGGAACGAGCTTCTTCACCTTGCGCACGACGAAGTTGACCATCAGCCCTTTCGGTCCCAGCATTTCGCCTAGCGAGGTAACGACGACATGGCGCAGGTCGGTCTTGTTGAGGACCTGCTCGACGGTGCGGGCGAAATTCTCCAGCACGAAGATCGCCTTGGCGCCGGAATCGCGCAGCTGGTGTTCGAGTTCGCGCGGCGTATAGAGCGGATTGACGTTGACGACCACCAGACCGGCCCGAAGGATCGCATAGGTGGCGACGGGGTTCTGCAGGACATTCGGCATCATCACGGCGACGCGGTCGCCCTTCTCGAGGCCGATGCTCTGCAGCCAGGCGGCAACCTTGCGCGTCTGGCTCTCCAGATCGCGGTAGCTCATCGACTTGCCCATGCTCGAAAAAACCGTCCGGTCGGCGTAACGGGCGCAGGATTTTTCCAAGAGTTCGGCAAGCGAGGCATGTTCCAGCGGCGGGAGTTCGGCCGGAACCATATCCGGATAGGTGGCAAGCCACGGCTTGTCGGTTTTTGCTCCGTTCGGATGGACGGAAATGCTGGTCATTGTGTCTCTCTCCCTTGCGGCCGCCGCGCCGGTCGAGCCCTGGTCGACTAGCTCGCAATTGACCGGAAGCATCCTCCATCTTCCAGTCCGGCAGCTTATGCCATTGCCTGAATGGTTCAAGCCGAATGAAGCTATACTAACCTTGACGTAAACGTCAACGCTTGCCGATAGCTCGATCGGCGACAAAACCCGGGAACTTTGAGTCCGCCGTGACGTTGATCCTGCATACTCACCACGAGGAAACACCAGAGGAGGTGCACAATGTTGAATCAGGACACCGACGCCAGCCGCCGCGACCCAAATGTGAAGGATACCCCTTCGCTGATCGCCAGCGACCGCGTCGAAGGTACCCGCGTTTATGGCCCGGATGGCAGGCATATCGGCTCGATCGAACGGCTGATCATCGGCAAGCTCGATGGCCGCGTCGCCTATGCGGTGCTGAGCTTCGGCGGCTTCCTGGGCATCGGAGATGATCACTATCCGCTTCCCTGGGAAAAGCTGACCTACGACACCCAGCTTGACGGCTATCGGATCGACCTAACCAAGGAGCAGATCGAAGGCGCCCCGAGCTATTCGGACGATGACGACACCTGGTACAACGATAATGGCCGCCGGGTCTATGACTACTACGGCGTGCCGCCCTACTGGATGTAATCTCGTCCGATGGACCGAGCAGGAAGGGCCCCGTGCGATGCGGGGCCTTTTTGGTGTGTATTGACGAGTCGAGAGGTTGCGGCCGCCTTTATTGCTGACCTGCCACAAGATCATTGGCCGACCGCAGCACTGAACCGACGGCAATGTCATTGGCCGAAATCACCTTTGCCGTCCTCACCACAAACACATGGCTCTCGCCCGGCAGCAGCGTCACCAGCATCGTATCCACCACAGCATCCGGATCCACCCGATCCGCCATCAGGCAGAGGTCCTTGACGAAATTTTCAGCCGTCACCGTTATTGCATAACCTCCAGCGATCGCCGCGACATCGACGCTCAATCGCGGCACCGGCAGGGCAAGCTCGATATCCTCGACGAAATAGTGAAAGGCCCGCCGGTCGAGCATCTCAACGACGATGACCTCTTCCGTCGGTAAGTCTGACCTAACAATATCCTCCGGCAGCGGAAATTCCTTTGCCTCGAAGCGGTCGCAGAGCAGGCGCCAGAATTCGAATTCGGCAAGCACGGTGCCGTCGAGCTTCATCCGCCTGCCGCTGATCTTCGCCCGCCAGAACAAGGTTCTCTCATTGACCGCCACTGCCGCAAGCCTGCCATCGCGCGGCTGGATCGTCAGCAGGCGCGGATCGTAAGCCGCCTTCAGCGCATACCAGAGCGGCTTGCGGCGCCCGGCCGAATCGAGGGCGGCCCAGGAGGTCACCGGCCAGCAGTCGTTGAACTGCCAGACGACCGCACCCTTGCAGACATTCCGATGCGAGCGCATGTGCTCGATGCCGAAGCGGATGGCGCGGGCCTGGTTGAGCTGGGTGGCGAAGTGCCAGTCATCCATCGTCTCCGGTTCCGGCAGATGGCCGGCAAGGCCGCGGATCAGCTTGTCGTTGCCGAGCGTCGCCTTCTGATGATGGAAAACGCCGTTCGATTGCGGCGTCAGCGGCTGGTCATGCACGCCTTCTTCGATCGTCGCCCAGGTGGGCGGCGCCTGCCAGCCGAATTCGGAGCAGAAGCGCGGGACATAGTTGCGGTAGACCTCGTAGCCGACATCGTTCCACACGTCCCAGATATGTTTGCAGCCATGCGCGTCGGCATTGGGCTCGATCTCCATCGAGCCGGAATAGGGGCTGCCGGGATAATAGGGCCGGTCGGGATCGAGTTCGACACAGAGCCGCGGCAGCAGGTCGAGGTAATAGCCGAGCCCCCAGCTCTCGCCTTGCTTGATGATCGGCCGCCAGCCCCATTCGTCGAAGCCCCAGATATTCTCGTTGTTTCCGTTCCAGAGGATCAGCGAGGCATGCGAGATCAGCCGCACGACATTGTCGCGCACCTCCGCCTCGACCTCGCTTCGAAGCGGCTCTTCCTCCGGATAGGCGGCGCAGGCAAAGAGGAAATCCTGCCAGACCAGCATGCCCATGCGGTCGCAGGCCGCGTAGAATTCGTCGCGCTCGAAGATACCGCCGCCCCAGACGCGTAGCATGTGGATATTGGCGGCCTTCGCCTCCTCAATGCGGGCGGCGTAACGCTCGGCCGTCACCCGCGAGGGGAAGCAATCGTCGGGGATCCAGTTGGCGCCGGCGATGAAGAGCGGCACGTCGTTGATGACGAAGGTGAAGGCCGAGCCGTGCGCGTCGGCCGAGGTGTCGAGCCTGAGTGACCGGAAACCAAGCGCCCGTTCATAGGTGTCGAGCAGATCGCCGCCGGCATCGTCGAGGAGTTCGAGCGTGAGGGGATAAAGCGGCTGCGCCCCGAGATGATGCGGCCACCAGAGTTTTGGCGAGGGAAGGACGAGCTCGAAGGTGACTTCATCTTCTTCAGGCCTGATCACAACCGTTGTCGTCACGCCGCCGATCGCGGCGGTCAGCCGGCACGTCGCCTCGCCATGTCGTGCCACCTTCGCATGGATTTTCACAAGCCCGTCGCCGCCGGAGAGTGTTGCGGTGACCCGTGTCTCGGCGAGCCGCGCCCGATCCCAGCTTTCCAGCCGCACCGGCTTCCAGAGACCTGATGTCACCAGCGTCGGCCCCCAGTCCCAGCCGAAATTGCACGCCATCTTGCGCATCAGATTGCCCGGGCCGGGATAGTTGTTCGGCCGGTAGCCGTAATGCTTCTCCATCTCCGCGCCATAGGCGTAAGCCGAACGGAAGCTGACGGTAAGTTCGTTCTGGGCCTTATGCAGCAGCCCCGAAACATCGAAGCGATAGGTGCGGTGCATGTTGAAGCTGCGGCCAATCTCTTCGCCGTTCAGCAGGATCACCGCGACCGTATCGAGCCCGTCGAAGACGAGCTCCTGCACCCTGTCATCGTCAGGCAAGGCCTCGAAACGGCAGCGATAGGTCCAATCGGTCTTGCCGATCCAGTCATTGGTGATTTCGTTGATGTCGATATAGGGGTCGGGAATCAGCCGGTTGGCGAGAAGGTCGAGATGCACGCAGCCCGGCACCGTCGCGGGGATTGCATCGGGCAGGCCGGCCCTTCCTGTATCGTTGCAGTTAAGCGTCCAGCCGGAGTTGAGCACGGTCTTCTCGATCATGGCGGGCTCCTGGTTTATGCCCTCGAAACTGTGGTGGGGTGCCATTGGGAGGGGCGCCGCGGCGATCGGCAGCGGCGCGTGGCGTCAGAGAAACCGGCCGTGGCGCTGCAGCACTTCGATCTTGTAGCCGTCGGGATCGCTGACGAAAAAGAACAGGCCGAAGAGCTTGCCGTCGCGATTGAGCTCGACCAGCTCGCCCGGTTTCAGCCCGAGTTTGAGCATGCGCTCGCGCTCCGCCGCCACCTCGTCGACGGAGACGGCGAGATGGCCATAGGCATTGCCGAGAGCGTAGGGTTCGGTCCGGCCCTTGTTGACCGTCAGCTCCAGTTCGAAGCCGGTTTCCGCATTGCTGAGATAAATCAGCGTGAAGGTTTGGAAATCGACGCGGTCGGCGACCGAAAGGCCGAAGGCTTTGCTGTAGAATTCGACCGAACGCGCCTCGTCGAGAACGCGGATCATGGAGTGGATTATCTTCGCCAATTCTGCCTCCCAATCTTTCCGTCACGCCTGTGGTAGCGGTCCTTTCACGCCGCGCGCAAGCCGATTCTTCGCGTGATTGCCGCTTCGACGAGGCCCATGGCGTCATAGATCAGCACCGCCATCAGCCCGACGATCAGCCCGCCCTGCAGGATGAAGGCAGTATTGTCCGATATCAGTCCGGCGATGATCACCTCACCCAAGCCCTTTGCCGCAACCGTCGAGCCGATCGTCGCCGTGCCGATATTGATCACGGTCGCGACCTTCAGCCCCTCGAGGATCAGCGGCAGGGCGAGCGGCAGCTCGACGCGAAACAGCCGCTGCGTCGCATTCATGCCCATGCCGTCGGCGGCGTCGAGCACCTGCGGCGACACCTGCTTCAAGCCGGCGACGGTATTTTCGAAGATCGGCAGCAGGCCGTAGAGAAAGAGCGCGATCAGGGTCGGCATGGCGCCGAAGCCGGTGGCGGGGACGGCGAGCGCCAGCACCGCGACCGGTGGAAAGGTCTGTCCGGCGTTGGCGATGGCGCGAGATAGTGGCAGGAAATCGGCGCCGCTCTTGCGGGTGACGAAGATGCCGCCGAGCACGGCAAGTACGGCGCTGCAGGCGATCGAGCCGATGACGAGCTGCAGATGTCCGAGCGCAAGTGAGGCAAGGCTGTTCTGCGTGTAGACGGCAGGCGCGTTGTTGCTGGTCAGCGGCACAAGCAGGAAGGAGAGCCACTCTGTCCTGAATAGCAGGATCAGGAGGAGGGCGAGCGCCGCCAGGCGGAAGAGATTGGCGACGACGAGTTTCATGCCTTGCGGCCCAGTTCGAGCAGTCGCGTCATCGAGATCGAGCCGACGGCGGCCTTTTCGCCATCCTGAACGGCCGCTTCATCGACGCCCTGCCAGATCATTTCGGCGAGCGCATCGCGCAGGCTGAGTGATTGCGGCAGGGCATAGGCAAGCCCGCTTTTGGTCGGCTCCATGCTTTCCTTCAGCGGCAGCAGCGACATCAGCTTCAGCGCCCGGTCGGAGGTGCCGGTCAGTTGCTGCACGAAGGGATCGGCGGGCTCGGTGAGGATCTTTTCCGGCGTCGAACATTGCAGCAAGCGACCCTGGCTCATCACCGCGATCTGATTGCCGAGATGGAAGGCCTCGTCCATGTCGTGGGTGACGAGAATGATGGTGGTGCCGAACTGCTTCTGGATCGCCAGCAGGTCGTCCTGCGCCTTGCCGCGGATGACGGGATCGAGCGCGCCGAAGGGTTCGTCCATCAGCAGCAGTTCCGGTTCGGCGGCCAGCGCCCGGGCGACCCCGACGCGCTGCTGCTGGCCGCCGGAAAGCTGGTGCGGATATTTGTCGGCGAAAGTTGCCGGATCGAGGTTGAACAGTCCGAGCAGTTCCTCGACGCGGGCGGCGATACGGGCCGAATCCCATTCCAGAAGCTGCGGCACGGTGGCGATATTCTGCGCCACGGTGCGGTGTGGAAACAGGCCGTGCCCCTGGATGGCGTAGCCGATCCGGCGGCGAAGCTCGGTCACCTCGACGTCCATGACATTCTGGCCGCCGACGAAGATCTCGCCTTGGGTGATCGGCACCAGCCGGTTGATCATCCGCATCAGCGTCGATTTGCCGGAGCCGGAGGTGCCGACGATGACGGTGATCGAACCCTTTTCGACCTGCATCGAGACATTGTCGACGACGGTGGCGGCGCCATAGCGCTTGGTGACGTTGCGGATCTCGATCATGCTCATGCGGCGGGCCCCCGGATGCTGTCGATGACCGCATCGAGGATGACGGCCGATGAGAAGGCGAAGAAGACGGTCGGCACGGCGCCGAGCAGGACGAGATCCATCGCCGTCTGCCCGAGCCCCTGGAAGATGAAGATGCCGAAGCCGCCGCCGCCGATCAAAGCGGCGATCGTCACCATGCCGATCGCCTGCACCAGCACGATGCGGATACCGGTGAGGATGACGGGAAAGGCAAGCGGCATGTCGATACCGGTCAGGATCTGCCGACGCGTCAGCCCCATGCCGGCCGCGGCGTCCCGCACTGAGGGATCGACGCCCTCAAGGCCGACGACGGTATTGGCGACGATCGGCAGCAGCGAATAGAGCACCAGCGCGATCAGCGCCGGCGCCGTGCCGATGCCGCGGATGCCGATATCGGCGGCTAGCGGCACATGCGTGGCGAGATAGCCGAGCGGCAGCATCAGCAGGCCGAAAAGCGCAAGGCTTGGGATCGTCTGGATGAGGCTCAAGCCCTGCAGCACGATGGCGCGCAGCCGCGGCACCCAGAAGCAGAGAATGCCGAGCGGCAGGCCGAGGACGATCGCGATGGCGAGCGAACCGAGCGCCAGCAGCAGATGCGCGAAGGCTTCCGTGCGGAACTGCGCCGCCCGCGTCGAGAATTCCTTCATGATCGACAGGCTGTCGAGCAGGCCGGAGGACAGGAAGGCGAAGAGCAGCGCCGCATAGCCTGCAAGCGCTGCGACCCGCATCCAGGGCGCCAGCCGGATCTTCACCAGCGCGTCGGAGATAATGAGCCCGATCACCGCGAACAGCACCCAGAAACCACCGCCGGGCGTCATGCGGGCCACGGTGCTGCCCGGCGGCGTCGCGGCGGTCGAGACGAGGCCAATCGCTGCGATCAGCGCCGCAAGGCAGAGCGTGGCGATCGCAAGCCGGGCCAATGCACTGCGCAGAAATAGCGCCGCCAAGGCGGTCAGGATAAGCAGCGCGCTCAGAATGATGACGGAAGGCTGGGGAAGAAGCTGGGTCAGCAGCATCGGCTTGCCGGCGGCGATGCGGTTCGCCTTCACATAGATGAAGGGCATCAGTGCGGTCGACGTGACGCCGCCGGCCACCAGAACCGCGCCGAGCCGGTCCAGCCTGCGGACCGCTGAGGTTTCTTCCATCGATCCAACCTTATGGGAAGAGATGCTCCGCCCGCTGCCGGGCGGAGCGGGCGATGATTACTTCAGGAATCCCTTTTCCTTGAGATAGGCCTCGGCGACGGATTTTGCCGGCTCGCCGTCGACCTGGATCTTGGCGTTCAGTTTGCGCAGCTCGTCGGCGCTGAGGCTCTTGAAGATCGGCGAGAGGATTTCCTCGATCTTCGGATTGGCCTTCAACACCGCTTCGCGGATGATCGGCGTCGGCGCATAGACCTGCTGCACGCCCTTGTCGTCTTCGAGAACGGTGAGTTCGGCCGCTTCGATCGCGCCGTCGGTGCCGTAGACCATAGCGGTGTTGACGCCGTTCGTCTGGTCGGCCGCCGCCTTGATCGTCGCCGCCGTATCGCCGCCGGAGAGGACGACCATCTGATCGGGTTTCAGCTGGAAGCCGTAGGTCGTTTGGAAGGCGGGAAGCGCGCCGGCCGAATTGACGAATTCGGAAGAGGCCGCAAGCTTGGCGGTGCCGCCGCCGGCAACCCATTTGCCGAAATCGGACATGGTCTTCAGTTTGTTCGGGCTGGCGACGTCGTTGCGCACGGCGAGCGCCCAGGTGTTATTAGCCGGCGACGGCGTCAGCCAGACGATCTTGTTGGCGTCGTAATCGAGCTTCTTCGCCAGTTCGTAACCCTGGTCGTTGTTCTTCCAGGCAGCATCGTCGGCCTTGTTGAAGAAGAAGCCGGCATTGCCGGTATATTCGGGATAGATGTCGATTTCACCAGCGGTGATCGCCTTGCGCACCACAGGCGTCGCGCCGAGTGCGATGCGGTCCTGCGTCTTGATGCCGTTGGCTTCGAGCGCCAGTGCGATGACATTGCCGAGCAGCGTGCCTTCCGTGTCGATCTTCGACGAGACGACGACGTCTGCGGCCTGAACCGCACCCGCCGCGAAGGCAGAGAGCGAGACGGCGAGTGCGAGTTTCTTCAGCATGGAATATCCCCTGTTTTAACACCGTTGACGTGGCGCAGGCCCCCTGACGGGCGGCTTATGCGCAGGAAATCCGCCGGCATGGGCGACAAGCCCGCGATCATGCCGGAATTGCGTGCGTCATGGAAATAGCGTGCACGCTCGAAAAATCGATGCAAGCCCCCTCCAGTAATTGCGCTCACGCCACGATTATGGCGGCGAACGCGGTTCAGCGCGCGGAAAGGCATTCCCTTTTCCAGGGCCGGCGCGATTTGTTTTTGTTCCCTTGCGTGTTTCCGCGATGGTTCCGGTGCTCTTGCGCGGATGACCGCCGCCCGGATTTTTGTGACGACCACGATAGCCCGGCTCTATCGAGGCAGGGATATCTTTTTTCGCGAACACATCATATCGTCCAGTTTTTAAAGCGCTTTCCGGAGCCAGCCTTTGCATCTCGGCGCCCTGTTCATCATCCGCCACGTCCTGACCTCGGTTTCGGTCCGCGAGACCGCGCGCCGCTTCCAGCTGTCACCCTCCACCGTGTCTGCGGCCATCCGCAACATCGAGACAGAGCTGGCGATGAAGCTGACGGAACGCGCCTCCGGTGAGCTGGTGACGCTGATCGCAAGCGCCGGCACGCTCGAAGGCCTGGAGCCGATCACGGTCGCGATTGGCGAACTCTGCCAATTCGCCGGCCAGGTCGACGCCGGCGGGATCGACGAGGCCTGGGCCGCTCGCATTCCCGTCAAGATCGTCGCGATCGAGCGGTTTCTCGAGGTCGCCGACCAGGGCAGCATCAACCGCGCGGCCCGCCGCCTGCATCTCGGTCAGCCGCAGCTTTCGCTCCAGCTTGCCAATCTTGAAAAATTCCTCGGCCGCCGGCTGTTCGAGCGGCAGGCGCAGGGCTCTGTTCTGACGGAGGAGGGCAGGCGCGCCTACCAGATCTTCATGGCGATCAGCCAAGCCTGGAATGATTTGAAATCGGCGGCCGACGAGCGCTATCGCCGCACGGCGCGGTCGCTGCGCATCGGCTCGATCATCCCGACCGGATCGGAAAGCTGGGTGGCGCGCTGCCTCGGCCAGTTGGTCTCTGAATGGAATGCGCGGCGCAGCAACAATGCGATCTCACTGGTCTCGATGACCGCCGACGATCTGCGCGAGGCGCTGAAGAGCGGCCGCATCGACGTGGCGATCCTGGATTCGGTCTTCGGCCTGGAAGATTTCCGCCATCGCGAACTGCTGCAGACCGACATGGTGGCGATCGCACCGCCTGATAGTACCGAAACCACGGTCGCCGATCTTGTCGCCGGCCATGCGATCTGCATGCCGAGCCCACGCACCGGCCTCGGCCATGCGGCCATGGCCTTCAGCAACGAGCGGGCGCCCGACCGGCGCTTGCGCAGCCGCGATATCACCGCGGCGGATTCGCTGCCCGTGATCGTCGATCTCGTCGCCAATCACGGTTACGTCTCCTTCCTTGGCCGTGTCAGCGCCATGCCGATCGCCGACAAGGTACGCATCGTCAATCTCGACGAGGCCCTGCCGATGTCCTATCACGTCGCCTTCAACCATCGCAAAGCCGCCGCCGATGCCTGCGCCGTCATCATCGCGGCGGCGGCGAGAATAACATCGGAGACCGTCGCGAAAACCGACGGAGTGAGGGAGAGCGCCGCATGACGATCCTGCTGGAAGTCTGCGTCGACAGCGCCGACGGCCTTGCCGCCGCCATTGAGGGCGGCGCCGGCCGTATCGAGCTCTGCTCGGCGCTCGAGCTCGGCGGCCTGACGCCGCAGCCGAGCCTGATGCGGATTGCCGCCCGGGCGCCCATTCCGGTCTACGCGATGATCCGCCCGCATGCCGGACCCTTCATCTTCGGCAACACCGACGAGGAAGCGATGCTGCTCGATATCGACGCCGCGCGTGCCGCCGGCCTCGCCGGCGTCGTCATCGGCGCCAACCGGCCGGACGGCACGCTCGACATGCCGCTGATCCACCGTCTGAAGACGCATGCTTCAGGCTTGGGATCAACGCTGCACCGCGCCTTCGATCTGGTGCCGGATGCCGACCAGGCGCTGGAACAGGCGGTCGAGCTCGGCTGCGAACGCATTCTCACCTCCGGCTGTGCGCTGAAGGCGGTTGACGGCATCGAAACGCTGAAACGCCTGTCGGCAAAGGCGGCCGGCCGCATTTCGATCATGCCCGGCAGCGGCATCCGCCCCGCCAATGTCGGCGCCATATTGCAGGCGACCGGAGCCCGCGAAGTGCATGGATCCTGCAGCTCCCAGGTCGACAGCGTCGATCCACGTGCGGTTGCCTTCGGTTTCGAGGCGAAGAGCAGCAATAGGACGAATGTCGATGTGGTTAGGGAGATGTGCAGGGTGATTGCGGCGGGGGCTTAGCGACCGCCCCTGGCACGAACGCCTGGGAGGAAGGGGAGATGACGCGACCTCTCGACTCCCTCTTCTCCCCGAGGGGAGAAGAGATTTGCGGCAGCCTCTCTGTTCCTCGCTCACATCGCGCAGGGAAATTCACGAGGTCCGAAGGACAGGCCGAGACCGCTGGCTCATCCCGGCAATCACCCTAACCCTCAACCCTGATCACCGCCTTGATCAGCCCGCTCTTTTCATGCGCCCAGCGCGCCAGATCGCGCGGTGCATCGGCAAGAGTCGTGCGGTGGGTGATGAGCTTATCCACCGGCACCAGTCCCTTGGCGATCGAATCTGCCACATGCTCGAAATCGGCGCGGGTGGCGTTGCGGCTGCCGATCAGCATCATCTCGCGCTTGTGGAATTCGGGATCGGAGAAGCGGATGTCGTCCTTGACGACGCTGACAAGCACCAGCGCGCCGCCATGGGCGACGAAGGCGAAGGCTTTCTCCATCGACGGGCCGTAGCCTGTGGCGTCGAAGACCACATCGAAACCGTCGCCATTGGTTTTTTCCCGCACGGCATCGGCGGTTTTCTCGTTGGCGACGATCCCTGAGGTAAAACCGAAGCGCTCCGATGCCATCTGCAACCGCTCGGCACTGGTGTCGAGCAGCGTCACGTCATGGCCGGCGATGCGCGAGAAGATCGCCGCGCCGAGGCCGATCGGGCCGGCGCCGATGACAAGCGCGCGCGCGCCGGCGCCGGTCAGTGAGCGGCGCACCGCATGGGCGCCGATCGCCAGAAATTCCGTCGTCGCCGCCGCCTCGAGGCTGAGACCCTTGGCGGGATAGAGATTGCCTGCCGGAACCGAGATCTCCTCGCAGAAGGCGCCGTCGGTATGGACGCCGAGCACCTTGATGTTGGTGCAGCAATTCGGCTTGCCCTTGATGCAGGCGACACATTGGCCGCAGGAGAGATAGGGATTGACGATGACTGATGTGCCGGCCGCAAGCGTTACGCCCTCACCGGCTTCGATGACCGTCGCCGAGATCTCGTGCCCCATCACCCGGGGATATTCGAGGAAAGGGTGCTTGCCCTCGAAGATATGATAATCCGTGCCGCAGATGCCGACATGGCTTACGGCGAGCCGCACCCAGCCGGGCGCCGGTGCGTCGGGAGATGGCCGCTCGACGATCTCGAGCACGCCGGGCTCGCGGCAAACAACTGCTTTCATGACAGGTCTCGCATTCCTGGAAATTGAAGAAGCCGGCCTGTGCGACCGGCTTCTCTGAGTTTCTCAATTGCTCTTGCGGCGGCGCAGCTGGTCGAAGAAGACGATCACGATGATCAAGAGACCGGTGATGATGCGCTGCCAGAAGGAGTTGACGTTCAGAAGGTTGGCGCCGTTGTTGATGGTGGCGAGGATGAAGGCGCCGATCAGCGGCCCGTGCACCGAGCCGACCGCGCCGAACAGGCTGGTGCCGCCGATGACCGAGGAGGCGATCGCCTGCAGCTCCCAGCCGTCGGCCTGTGTCGCATTGCCGATGGCGATGCGCGAGGCGAGCAGCACGCCAACGAATGCGGCGAAGCCGGCCGAGAGGATATAGGCAAGGTAGATCATGCCCTTGACGTTGACGCCGGAAAGGCGCGCCGCTTCTGCATTCGAACCGACCGCGAAGAGATAGCGGCCCCAGCGGCTCAGATGCAGGAAGACGAAGGAGGGCACCGCCACCAGGATGACCATCCAGAACAGGCTCGGAATGCCGAGGAAATCGGCGCGGGCGAAGTTGCTGAAGCTCTCGTCGGTGATGCTGATCGTCGAACCGTTGGTGATCAGCAGGCCGATGCCGCGCAGCGAGGTCAGCGTTGCCAGCGTGATGATGAAGGGTGGCAGGCCCATATGGACGATACCGAAACCGTGGAAGGCGCCGATTGCCACGCCGATGGCGAGCGTCAGCACGATCGCCCCCCAAAGCGGCACGCCCGCCTGCAGGAGCCAGGCGATGATGACGGTGCAGAAGCCGACGATGGCGCCGACTGACAGATCGATGCCGGCGGTAATGATGACGAAAGTCTGGCCGAGCGCCAGGATCGCCGTCATTGCGCCTTGACGCAGCAGATTGGAGATGTTGAGCGGCGTCCAGAAGCTGGCGGTGACGAAGCCGAGCACGATCCAGAGGAAGATCAGCAGGCCGATCAGGGTGAGGCCGAACAGGATGTTCATTTTCCGGCGCGGCGGCGGGGCGACGATTTCGGTGGGGGTGGCAGTCATGAATTTTCTCCCTCTTCTTCTTCTGGCTCAGACGCCGATCGCTTCGCTGAGCACTTGTTCATGCGTCGCCGCGTGGAAATCATGGCTGGCGACGAGCCTGCCGCCGCGGAAGACGTGCAGGCGGTCGGCCAGTTCGTAGACCTCTGGCAGGTAGGACGAGATCAGGATGATACCCGCCCCCTCCTTCAGAAGCTTGGCGAACAGCCGGTAGATTTCCGCCTTGGTGCCGACGTCGACGCCGACGGTCGGCTCGTCGAAGATGAACAGCCGGGCACCATGGCTCAGCCACTTGCCGATGACGATTTTCTGCTGGTTGCCGCCCGACATGCTGGAGGCCGGAACCCGCCGGCTCGGTGTCTTGATGCTGAGATCGCGGATCTGCCTGTCGGCATTGGCCGATTCCCGCGCGTGGTTGATGACGGGCCCATGGCTCAGCCGCCCGAAGACCGGCAGGTTGATGTTGAGGCCGATCGGCAGGTTGAGGCAAAGCCCCTGGTCGCGCCGGCTTTCCGGCGCCAGCGCAATGCCGAGCTCCATCGCCGTGCGTTCGTTGCGGATATCGACACGTTTGCCCATCCATTCAATCTCACCTGACCTGATCGGCTGGCGTCCGTAGAGACCGAGCGCAAATTCGCTGCGGCCGGCGCCGATCAGCCCGTAGAGGCCGACGATCTGTCCGGCTTTGACGCTGAGCGACACGTCCTCGAAGCCGGGACCGGAAAGACCCTTGGCCTCGACGATCGTCTGGCCGATCGCAATCTCTTCCTTGTGGTAGATCTGCTCGATCGAGCGGTTGATCATCAAGGCGATCAGTTCGGCATCGTTGGTCTCGCCGATCAGCCGCGTGCCGACATGCGTGCCGTCGCGCAGCACCGAGACACGGTCGGCCAGTTCGAAGACTTCCTCCATGCGGTGGCTGATATAGACGATGGTAACGCCTTCGCCCTGCAGGCGGCGGATCAGCTTGAACAGCTGCGCCGATTCCTGGCGTGTCAGATAGGCCGTGGGTTCGTCGAAGATCAGGAACTGCGTGCCGCGCATCGCCGCGCGCGCCGTTGCCACCAGCTGCTGCTGGCCGATCGTTAGCGAGCTCAGGAGCGCGCCCGCCGGAAGGCCGAAGCCGAGATCGTCGAGAACGGCCTGCGCCATCTTCTCCATCTGCTTCTTGCGCATCAGGCCGTAGCGGTTGACCTCGTCGCCGAGGAAAAGATTGGCGGCGACCGTCAGGTGCCGGCAGAGCACGACTTCCTGGTGAACGGCGTTGATGCCGCGGGCGATCGCCTCGTTCGGCGTCGATAGCCCCACCGGATGGCCGCACCACAGCACTTCGCCGGCCGTGCGGGTGATGACGCCGGTGAGCAATTTGATGAGGGTGGATTTGCCGGCGCCGTTTTCGCCGACAATGGCGTGGATCTCTCCGGCCAGGAAGGTCAGCGTCGCCGGCTTCAGCGCCTGCACGTGACCGTAATTCTTCTGCAGGCCTTTTAGTTCGAGGATAGGCGATCCGGCGGGAATGCGATTGGCTTCTTTCAGCGTGGCGCTGTCATCATGGCGATGACTGACCTCTTCCAGTCCGATCATGGACCTCTCCTCCTCTTGTCGCGTCTGCTCCATCCCTGCTGAACCATAGCATGGATGGAAAAGGCCGCGCCGGTTTTTGAGCCGGCGCGGCCGTCTTGTCTGCTTACTTGATCTTCGGGTTCAGGAGCGCGTCGATCTTGGGATCCTTCATGTTCGCCTTGGTGACGAGGTTGGCGCCGGTGTCGACATTCTCAGGAACCTTCTCGCCCTTCGAGACGGCAAGCGCGGTCTTGATGCCGTCATAGCCCATGCGATAGGGGTCCTGAACGACGAGGCCGGCGATTGCGCCATCCTTGAGGAAGCCCACCGTCTTGTCGTCGCTGTCGAAGCCGATGACCTTGATCTTGTCGCCGAGCTTGTTTTCGGCGATCGCCTGGCCAACGCCCTGCGCCAGGATCAAGTTCGAGGCGAAGACGCCGACGAGCTTCGGGTTGGCGGTGATGAGGTCGGTCATCATGTTGAGGCCGGTGGTCGCCTGGCCGTCACCATACTTGTCGGCGATGACCTTCAGGCCGGGATGCTTGGTCTTGATCTGATCCAGGAAGCCTTCGCGGCGCTGCTCCAGCGAGCCGACGCCTGGAAGATTGGTGAGAATGACGATGTCGCCTTCTTCCTTGCCGGTCATCTCCTTGATGGCGGCGGCAAGGCCGTCAGCGGCGATGCGCCCGCCCTGGACGTTGTCGGTCGTCAGGAACGACTTGAACGCCTTGGAGTCGGCGCCAGAGTCGATGCCGATGATCGGAACCGACTTGGCGGCTTCATCGATCGGCTTGCCGAGCGCCTTGAATTCCGTCGGCGAGATGACGATGGCGGCCGGCTTGCCGGCAACGGCGTTTTCCAGGATCGAGATCTGGCCGTTGATGTCGGATTCTGCCTGGGCGCCGAGTTCCGGCACGTTGACGCCGAGATCCTTGCCGGCCTTGCGGGCGCCGGCCAGAACGATCTGCCAGTAGAAGGACGTCGTGTCCTTGACGATGATCGGGATCGTCACATCGGCAGCGAAAGACGTGACCGGCATCGCCGTGGCGATGACGGCGGCGCCTGCCAACGCGGTGAAGGCGCGGCGAGACAGAAGGGATTTCACGATGCTCATAAAGGTTCTCCTCTCAGGATGCGTTCTCCTCCAAATAAACCGGACCGCTGAACGCAGGCGGACGATTTTTATCGATAAAAAACATTTGCAGGCAGAAGCTAGCCGAGGCGCAATCAAATTGCAAGGGCGTCTGTTGCGCTTTTTTACTCCGGAAAACTCCTTCCAAGCTACTGATTTTATTTCAATACCACGATAACCTAAAATAGCTATCGTCCGAACTCAACCTCATGGGGATGCACGACTCCCTTTTTCAAAATCAGGTTGCCGTACAGGCGGAATTCCGAGGTCGCGACGATATAGGCGGCCTTGCGAGCCATCGCGTAGAAGGCAAAGCGCTCCACCGGCACAATGCGGAAATCGCCGGCGCGTTTCGAGACGATCTGCTGGAATTCGGCGCAGACTTCCGGCACGGCCTGCGGGTCGCCGACCACCTCCATCCGCCATGCCGTTTCCGGCACGAAAGTATCGAGCGGCATATGGGTCAGGATCGCCTCGGCCATCCCGGTGGCGCTGACGCCGTCGGCGCGAATGACCGGCGGGCCCATCGAACCGGAGGGAAAATTGGCGTCCGATATGACGATGTCGTCGCCATGCCCCATCGTCTTCAGCGCATGGAGCAGGTCGGGCCCGAGCAGCGGATGAATACCTCTCAGCATAGTGTCTCCTCAGACCCGGACCGCTTCGGCGCCGAGCGGCGGCGCGGTGAGCGTATAGGGCTCGAATTCGGCAAAGATGCCCTCTGCAAGCGGCGGCTCGACGATTTCCATGTTGCGCGTCAGGCTCGACGGCTTGGCGGTGCCGATCAGCACCGAGGCGACGATCGGGTCGCGCAGCGGAAACTGCATGGCAGCGGCCGCGAGCGGCACGCCGTGGCGCTTGGCGATCGCCTCCATGGCGCCGACCTTGGCAAGCACGTCCGCATCGGCCGGCATATAATCGAAATGCGAGCCCGGCACCGGGCCGGTGGCGAGAATGCCCGAGTTGAAGACGCCGCCGACCACGAGCGAGGTGCCCTTCTGCCGGCAGAGCGGCAGCAGTTCGTCGACCGCCGAACGGTCGAGCAGCGTATAGCGGCCGGCGAGCAGGATGCAGTCTAGATCGGCATGGCGCATGACGTCGAGGCAGACGGGCACTTCGTTGACGCCGAGGCCGAAGGCGGAGATCGCGCCTGAGGATTTCAGCTCTTCCAGCGCCTTCACGCCGGAATCGAGCAGCTGCTTCTGATAGACCGCGTTCTTTGCGGCGCCATGCGTATAGACGCCGATATCGTGGACGTAGAGAATGTCGATGCGGTTGAGGCCGAGACGGGCATAGCTGAACTCGACCGAGCGCATGATGCCGTCATAGGAATAGTCGTAATCGGCATCGAAGGAGAGCGGATCGACATAGCTGTAATCCGGCACCGTCCCCGTCGGCACCGGCCGCAGCAGCCGGCCGACCTTGGTGGAGAGCACGTAGGAGCCATCCGACTGGTCGCGCAGGAAATCGCCGACGCGCCGTTCGGCAAGGCCGAGCCCATACCAGGGCGCGACGTCGAAATAGCGGATGCCGCTGTCCCAGGCGGCCTGCAGCGTTTCCATCGCCTGTTCACGCGGACATGCGCGGTAGAGGCCGCCGAGGGGAGCTGCGCCGTAGCTGATCTCGGTCACCTCAAGCCCGGTCTTGCCGATCCGTCTCGTCTTCATCATGCCCCCTGGGAATTGCATAAAAACAAAAGCTTAGCATCGAAATCTAGAGCGTTGCGCCGAGATGCCAAGGCACGAATTCGTTATCGCCGTAACCGAAGATCTCGCTCTTGGTCTTCTTGCCGGAGGCCGTGTCGACGATCAGGTGGAAGATCTCGCGGCCTTTGCCGCTGATCGTCGCATCACCCGTCGCGATCGTGCCGCAATCGATGTCCATGTCCTCTTCCATCGAGGCATAGAGGGCCGAATTGCTCGACAGCTTCAAGGACGGCGCCGGCCGGCAGCCGAAGCAGCTGCCGCGCCCTGTCGTAAAGGCGATCATATTGGCCCCGCCGGCCACTTGGCCGGTCGCCGAGACCGGGTCATAGCCGGGGGTATCCATGAAGACCAGGCCGGGGGCTGTCACCCGCTCGGCATAACCATAGACCGCCGTCAGCGGCGAGCGGCCACCCTTGGCAACCGCGCCGAGCGACTTTTCCAGGATGGTGGTGAGACCGCCGCGCTTGTTGCCGGGCGACGGGTTGTTGTCGAGCGAGGCGCCGTGCAAGGCGACATAGTCTTCCCACCAGGCGATTTTCTCGTCGAGCTTTCTCGCCACCTCGTCGTTGACGGCGCGGCTGCGCAGCAGATGCTCGGCACCATAGATTTCCGAGGTCTCCGACAGGATCGCCGTGCCGCCGGCCGCCGCCAGGAGATCGGCGGCGACGCCGAGCGCCGGATTGGCAGTGATGCCGGAAAAGCCGTCCGAACCGCCGCATTGCAATCCGATGATGATCTCGCCGATCGAGATCGGCACCCGCTTCTCCTTGCCGACATCGGCGGCGATCTCGCGCAGCACGCCCATGGCGCGCTCGACCGCCCGGCGCGAACCGCCGGCGTCCTGGATGTTGAAATGCCGCTTCGAGGCGCCCGCACCACTCTGGCCGTAAAGCGTCAGCTGGTTGACCTCGCAGCCGAGGCCGATCATCAGCACGCCGCCGAAATTCACATGTCTGGTATAGCCGGCAAGCGTGCGGTGCAGCACGTTCATGCCGTCGCCGGTCGAGCTCATGCCGCAGCCCTGGTCATGAACGATCGGCACGAAACCGTCGATACCGTCGTAATGCGGCAGGATCGTCCGGTTCGCCTCGTCGGCGATCGCCCGGCAGACGGTGGTGGAACAGTTCACGCTGGCGATGATGCCGATATAGTTTCGTGTCGCCGCCCGTCCGTCGGCGCGGCGATACCCCATGAAGGTGCGCGCCTTGTCTTCGGCGGTTGCTGTTTCGGGCGCCGAATTGGCAGTGGCGGCGAGCCGGTCGTTTTCAAAATGCAGATTATGGCTGTGCACATGCTCGCCGGCCTTGACCTCGGCGGTGGTGCGGCCGATCGCCTGTCCGTACTTCACCACGGCGGAACCGAGGGGAATATCGGCGATTGCCACCTTGTGGCCCGGCTCGATCTTCTGGCGGGCTGCAATGCCGGCAACCGTCGAGCCCTCGGCGATGGCGGCCGTTGCGACCGCGACATTGTCGCCGGCCGACAGGATGATCCAAGGCTGTTTGTCCAATCTCTTCTCCCTGAAGGAAACGCTCGCTGCATCGGCGAATGCGATTGATTTTGTTTTTTATCTACAATAAACATTTTCAAGTCAACGGGAATATTGATCCTGTGGACGAGGGAGGCAATGCGCCGCAGACGATCGGAAATACGCTAATAGTTTTTTCAACAAACTCCGGTCGGGCGCCTTTTCGCTTCTGAAGCGGAACGGCAATCCCGGCACGCGGGCGGAAAGCGGGGGATCTGATGGCAAGGCAGAACACGGTCTTCAAGGAAGCATACAACAGGTATGCCGCGGCCCTGCGCACGGATACGGCGCTGCCGTCGGAACCGGAGATCGCCGCCCAGCTCGGCGTCAGCCGTTCCACCGCGCGTGCCATCCTCACCCGCCTCAGCGATGAAGGCATCATCCGCTGGAACAAACGTCAGAAGATCGTGCTGCGCGAGCCCACCGACCGCGACCTCTTCCCCTCCGAAGAGACGGATTCGCTGCATGACATCATCGAGCGCAGCTTCATGCGGCGCATCCTGGCCGATGACGCTGCTCCCGGCATGCAGATCAACGAGCTGGAGCTTGCCCGCGAGATCGGCACCGGCACGACGAGCGTGCGCGAATTCCTGATCCGCTTCTCCCGCTTCGGACTGATCGAGAAGCGGCCGAACAGCCATTGGACGCTGAAGGGCTTCACCCGCGAATTTGCGCTCGAGCTTGCCGATGTCCGCGAAATGTTCGAACTGCATTCCGCCGCCGAATTCGGGCGGCTTCCCCGCGACAATCAGGCCTGGGCCGATCTTGCCGCCATGCGCGAGGAGCATGTCGCCATGCTTGCCGACATCAACCAGCGCTTCAAGGATTTCTCCGTCCTTGACGAGCGCTTCCACTTGCTGATCCACCGCGCTTCGAAGAACCGCTTCATCGCTGATTTCTACGATGCGATCGCCATCATCTTCCACTATCACTATCAGTGGAACAAGACCGCCGCCCGCGAGCGCAACGAGCGCGCCATCCACGAACATCTCGATTATATCGCCGCACTGGAATCCGGCGACCAGGCAGCGATCGGGAAGGCCTGCCGCGTCCATTTGCGCTCCGCCCGTCAGACCCTGCTGCAATCTCTGCCGCAGAATGCGACCGAGAGCGCGTGAGGTAAGAGAAGCGCGACACGGCACAACACCAACGACGGCTGACCTCCCCAGGCCGTGAATCGTCCGTTGGAACTTGCACATTTAAAAATCCATCACGCTATGTCGGCAAAACTCAGGGTTGATCCGACTGCTGCGCCTCGTCGCCTTGAGACCTGCGATACCGCGTCCGGCATCGGCGCCATGAAACCTTCTGATTTGTAAGCCGTTATCGTGCCTATGACCGACGTTAAAATCACACCGAAATCGGTCGACGGCACCGAGGAGCACGGTGCCGAGAAGTCGCGCCAGGAGAAGGCATCGACTGTCGAGGTCGCACCGCCGCCAGATGTCATCGAACCAAGTCAGAACCTCACGCCTGAGGAGGCCGAGCAGGCGCGCAAGCGATATTTGCTGAGGCGTTTCTGGATCAGCGCCCGCTGCTACTGGGGCAGCAGTGGCGACAAGCTCGCCTGGCCGTGCTCGATCGGTCTGTTGATGATGATCTGCATGAATGTCGGCTTCCAATATGGGATCAATCGCTGGAACCGCGGCATCTTCGACGCCATAGAGCGACACGACGCCGGCACCGTCTACTACCTGAGCGCCGTCTTCGTGCCGCTTGTGCTCGGAAGCGTCGCGCTTGTCACCGCGCAAGTCTATGTTCGCATGATGATCCAGCGCCGCTGGCGCTCCTGGCTGACGAAGGCGGTGATCACGCGCTGGCTGGCCAACGGTCGTTATTATCAGCTGAACCTCATCGGCGGCGACCACAAGAATCCTGAGGCGCGCATCTCGGAGGATTTGCGGATCGCTACCGAAGCGCCGGTCGACTTCATCGCCGGCGTCATCGCCGCCTTTCTGTCGGCTTCGACCTTCATCGTCGTGCTGTGGACGATCGGCGGAGCGCTGACGCTGCCGCTCGCCGGGTCGACCATCACCATTCCCGGTTTTCTCGTCGTCACTGCGGTGCTCTATGCCGTGATCACCTCAACTGTGATCGCGGTCATCGGCCGCCATTTCGTCCAGGTCTCGGAGGTCAAGAACCAGGTGGAGGCCGAGCTTCGCTACACATTGACCCGTGTGCGCGAAAACGGTGAGAGCATCGCCCTGCTCGGCGGCGAGGACGAGGAGCGTAGCGACCTCGACAGGACATTTTCCAATGTGCTCAGGCAATGGGCCCTGCTTGCGCGCCAGCACATGCGCACGACCTTCGTCTCGCACGGATCGATGCTGATTGCTCCTGTTGTGCCGCTCCTGCTATGCGCGCCGAAATTTCTCGCAGGCGGAATGACGCTTGGCGAGGTCATGCAGGCAGCCTCCGCCTTTGCCATCGTTCAGACGGCGTTCGGATGGCTGGTCGACAACTACCCACGTCTTGCTGACTGGAACGCCTGCGCGCGACGCGTCGCCTCGCTGATGATGTCGCTCGACGGCCTCGAGCGAGCCGAGCAGAGCGACGTTCTGGGACGCATCCGGCATGGTAAAACCAAGGGCAATGCGATCCTGAACTTGAACGATCTCTCGGTGTCTCTCGACGACGGCACCGCGGTGGTCAAGGAAACCCAGGTCGAGATCGCGCCGGGCGAGCGGGTGCTCGTGGCAGGCGAATCCGGCTCGGGCAAGAGCACGCTGGTGCGAGCCATCGCCGGTCTTTGGCCCTGGGGTCACGGCAGCGTCGATTTCCACGGCGACCGGCGCTTGTTCATGCTGCCGCAGCGGCCCTATATCCCGTCCGGGACGCTTCGGCGCGCGGTGGCCTATCCCCGTGCCGCCGACAGCTGGACGCTGGAGGAAATCAAGGCGGCCCTTGCCAAGGTGGGGCTGGATTATCTGAGCGAGAAGATCGAGGAAGAAGCGCCGTGGGACCAGATCCTGTCGGGTGGCGAAAAGCAGCGGCTCGCCTTTGCGCGGCTGCTGCTGCACACCCCCGATATCATCGTGCTCGACGAAGCGACCTCGGCACTCGACGAGAAGAGCCAGGACAGGATGATGGAGATGGTGATCGACGAATTGCCGGCGGCGACCATCATCAGCGTGGCGCATCGCGCCGAACTGGAAGCCTTCCACAGCCGCAAGATCACCTTGGAGCGGCGTGAGGGCGGCGCAAAGCTCGTCAGCGATATCGATCTCGTCCCGCGCAAGGGAAGACGAAACCTGATCCTGCGCGTTTTGGACAACCGCCGCTAATGCGAGGCCGCCTCGCTTGCCACCGCCGGCTCATCGTGCGTCTGGCGGTGGCCGACGGGGATCAGCCAGGTGGTGAAGAAGGTCAGCACCGCGACGACGACCACACCCCAGAAGCTCCAGTGCAGGGCCGCGTCGAAGATGCTGCGGATCGCCGGATCGGCGGCAAGCGCCGAGAGGCCGGTCGGCTGGTTCAGCGCCTTATGAAGGACGGCCGCGGTTGCACCGCTCGCATAATGGCTGATGCCGGCATTGAGAATGGCGCCGAGCACGGTGGCGCCGAGCGTATTGCCGAGGCTGCGGGCGAAGATGATCGAGGCCGTGGCGCTGCCGCGCATAGACCATTCGACGCTGTCCTGCACCAGCACGATGCTCGTCAGGCTGATCAGGCCCATGCCGAAGCCCATGAAGAAGGAGCCGGCGCCGGCGAGAACCGGCGAGCTTTCCGGCGTCAGGAACAGCAGAAAACAGGCGCCGAACGGAAACATCAGGCTGCCGACGCGCAGCGTGCGGCGAACGCCGAAAGCCTTGTAGAAGCGGCTGGAGAGCATCACCGCCAGGGGCCAACCGACGATGAGCATGGTCAGCGTGAAGCCGGCGATGATGGGCGTGCGGCCGAGCACGCCCTGCACATAGATCGGCAGGATGGTGGAAAGCCCGATCAGCGCCATGCCGGCAAGCAGCGTCGCCGCATTGCTGGTGGCGATCAGCCGGCGGCTCCAGAGCGCGATCGAAATGATTGGCTCCGGCGCCCGTCTCTCCTGGGCGAGGAAGAGCAGCCCCGCGACCACGAAGACGGCGAAAAGCGACAGCAGGATTGAGGCGCCCGCATCGGTTTCCGTCAGCATGACGAGCAGCGCCACGATGGACACCGAAAACAGCACCGATCCGAGATAATCGATCCTCGCCTGTTTGTGCGCGACGTTCTCCTTGAGGAAGATCATGAAGGCGACGATCGAGACGATGCCGATCGGCAGGTTGATCCAGAAGATCCAGGCCCAGGAAATATTGTCGACGATGATGCCGCCGGCGAGCGGCCCGACGACGGCCGAGGTCGCCCAGACGGTCGCCATCGCGCCCTGCACGCGGCCGCGCTCCTCCAGCTTGAAGAGATCGCCGATAATCGTCATCGTCACCGGCTGGATCGCGCCGGCGCCGAGCCCCTGCAGCAGCCGGAACAGCACCAGCGACATCATCGACCAGGCAAAGCCGCAGAGCAAAGAGCCGGCCAGGAAGATGAGGATGCCGCCGATCAACACCGGCTTGCGTCCGAAAATATCCGAAAGCTTGCCGTAGATGACCGTCGTCGTCGACTGCGCCAGCAGGAAGGCCGAAAACACCCAGCTGTAATAGGAAAAGCCGCCGAGCTGTCCGACGATGCGCGGCATTGCAGTCGCCACGATCGTTGCCTCGATGGCGACCATGAATGTCGCCACCATGATGGTCGCGACGACAAGCACGCGGTTCGAGCGATGCGCTGCATTCGACATGACGGTCCTCTTCGGGTGCTCCGCGGATGCCGGAGATATCGGCAGGCTGGCTGGTGTGGCGATCGCCATGTGCGGAGGGATGCAGCAGTTCTACGACCTGAAAGCAAGTCGGTAAAGCAATTCTCGCGACAGCCATCTTTTTGCGCAACGTCAGCCGAAATGAAGGCCCGGCGCGATCACGGCCGGGTCTTCATTCCATCGAACGCGGACGCTCGCCCGCCTCACTGCTGGCAAGCCTCGCTGAGTGAGCCGGTACCGGCCGTGCAGCCCGGCACCTGTTGAAGATCTGGATTGACGCCGCCGGGATTGATCGTGCTGCGGTCGCGGTTGAGATCGACGCCGCCAGTGCCGGGCGTGCTGCCGGTCGTGCCGGGATCGGTGCCGACAGAGCCGGTGCCGGCCGCGCCCGTGCCGACGGATCCGGTACTCGCCGAGCCCGTGCCCGAGCTCCCCGAGCCGCCGATGACAGGCGCCACCGAAAGCCGCCCGCTGGAATTCGCCCCGCCGGCCGTCTGGGCGAGGGCCGAGCCGGCAAGACCGATCGAAAGGAGGGATATCGCGATGAGTTTGCAGGACATGGTCTTCTCCATCCTTGTTGTCTCAAGGGGGAAACCTGTTCGGGAGCGGCATGTTCCTTCCGGATATTTCGCCGCCGAAAGGACGCATTGGGTAGCCTGACACCCCCGCCCTTCATCGACCGTCGACCCGCGCAAGTTGTGGCCGAAGCCCATTAAAATTCTCTCAACACTATCCGGTTGCCGTCGAAGATGTTAACCATACCTGCGGATACGAATGGATAGAGGTATCTCATGGACGCGATGAAAGGCGGCAGACGCATCGAATGCCTGGATGGTTTGCGTGGTTTGGCAGCCTTATGGGTGCTGATCGGCCATGCGCACATCCTGACGGGATTCAAGGTGCCGATTATCGGAGATCCGGAACTCGGGGTCGACCTGTTCATCATGCTCTCGGGCTTCCTGATGGTGTTCCACTATCAGCGGCGCAAGGCCAGGGAGCCGTGGGAGAGCCCGCAAACATGGGCGGTGTTCTGGGCGCGTCGCTTCTTCCGCATCGCACCGCTCTACTACGTCATGCTGGTGATTGCTCTCGTCGCCGGATCCGAGATCTATCAAGCAAGGATGGTCATTGACGCTTTCAACGGCAATCCGCCGCAGGCTGCATCTCGTTATCTGGACGACAGCCTGAGCAACTACCTGATGCATCTTTCCTTCCTGTTCGGCCTGTCCCCGGCCCATGCTTTCCGCACGGCGCTTCCCGATTGGAGCATCGGCCTGGAAATGCAGTTCTATGCGGCTTTGCCCTTCATCATGATCATCCTCGGGCGGCTGGGCTGGCTGAAGGGCATGCTCGTCACCGTCGGCTTGGCCGTCATTGCAGCCCTGGCCGCGCATCGTCTTGGCTTTCGCTTCCCGATGCCGTCATTCCTTCCGATGAAGATGCACATCTTCGCCGCCGGCATGCTGCTGGCGGGCGCATTGTGGATGGCACACGGCAGAGCTTACCTCGCTTTTGCGATTTCCGCCCTGCTGGTCCTCATCCCTCTGGGCGGCGATGTGACCGTGCTGCACGAAACTGTGCGCGTGGGGATCGTGGCGCTGTTCTTTGTCCTGGTGCACGCCGATCGGTTTCCGGGTTCCGCCGGCCATTATTCCCGCTCGGTCAATTCGGTGCTCGGCAACAGCTTCTTTCGAAACCTCGGGGAACTTTCCTTCGGGGCCTACCTGATTCACCTGCTCATCATGCAGCCGGTGATCGGCTGGCTGATCGGCAATACCGACCTCAGCAATCCCGCTCGCTGGCTGGCGACGCTGATCGTCACCATCCCTGTCGTCTACGTCTTGTCCTTCATAGGCTACAAGTTTATCGAGTTGCCCGGTCAGGCGCTCGGCAGGCGCCTGACACAACAGAGACAGGTGGCGGCGTAGAACCGCCGGCGCGATCCTCAACGGATGGGGTTGCGCCTCCGGCGGCTGCGCCGCTATAGGCCAACACAGCCACTCGGGAGTAAGCCAGGCTCTTCGGCAATCCAGAGATAGCTTTCCTGTCACTCGTCATCGATCATTTTAAACTTTCGTGTCGCCCGAGGGCAGAGCATCGTGAACTGTCGACGGTTCGACCGCTCATCTAGCAATGCGCTTGCTGATCCTGAAGGGCGCTCGATCCGCGAACCTACGACACATGCGCGAGTAAGACATCACGCCCGACGGCTCGGCCTGGCTAATACCGGGCGAGCAACTGAAAGACCAGAAAGGCGAAACGGAAAGCTTCACAATGCCGCTCAGTGCTGAGGCACAAAGGATCATTGCCGCCGCTCGTCCTCAGTCGTGGACCGGGTATCTGTTCCAGTCGGCTCGTGAAGGCGTCATCTCGGACATGACGCTCGGAATGATGATGCGCCGACAGGGCTTGGCGGCTCGACAGCATGGCATGAGCGCTTCGCTTCGAATGTTCCTAACCGATTGCACGGATGCGTCGTACGAAATGGGTGAGGTGTGCCTTCGGCACGTGGTCGGTAGCGCTGTGTCGCGGGGCTACAATCGTGGCGATCTACTGGAGCAACATCGTGGCCTAATGGAACGCTGGGCGTAGCACGTGACTGGCGTCGGTCCTGCTCGCCTGCGTCTGGTCAGCTGACAGCACGGCGATCTCTCAACCTGCCACGCCGCTCGCTGATGCGGATAAAAGCAAGCTTAGCTGGCAAAGAAAGCAACGTTTCCGGTTTTAGTGCGCCGTTCGCCGTATTTCTTCAGAGAGCTTGTCAACCTCTTCTAGTCGGAAGAGCTTCGCGCCGACACTCTCAAAATCACTACGCAGGTTCTCGACGAATCGATCCGGCTGGCCGCCGAACTCTCCGACAACAATGAGGCGCTTTCCTAGCATCTCGGAGAGCGCCTTCCCTTCCAGAACTCGCTTTCCGGCTTCAGCCAAACCGCGTTGCGGATTGTCAAACCGGGCAGCATCGATCAGGTTATAGACGCCGTTCTGGTAGCCGTAGTCAGCCTGAACGTTCACGCCATACTGCTCAATGTGCACAGGCTCAGGGCGCTTGTCGAGAAGTGCTAGCACGCCAGCATTCCGAAAAGCGCGCGTCAGCAGAGTGTTAATTCGCTCCATTTTTTTGGCTTGGCCATGCCAAGCGACCAGCTCAATGAAGAGTTTTTCCGCGACATCATCAGCTCGCACACCAGCAACCGCGTTCATGGGTGTCAGCCGGAATAAATCGGCCCTCTTCGAATTGAAGTCATTGATGGATGTGGCGGCGATCGCCGGTCGAGAGAAGTGATGCACAACTCTCTGCGAAAAATCGTGAACAGCGCTTTTGAGGAATGTTGCGTTAAAATCGCCAAAGAATTTCTTCACACGTGCGAAGTCGTCTGCCAACTTAACGACAACCTTGCCTTGGCGGTTTTCAAACACGACAATCCCGAGGTTAACGTACTCAAACCGCTCCGGAAAGGGGCTGAACTGTACAATGGAATAGAATAATTTCATTGCTTCCATTTCATGCCTCCTTCCCGTCTAGATCAAGTTCCATTTGGTCGAATATCGCATCCGGCAGCCAGTCGCTCATCCGATTTGCCCGCGTTACCAGCAAGTCAGCCAAACGATTGGCGGTACCCGCAGTAAAGCCCCACTCGGGCGGCGGCGAAAGACATATATCCCTTATCTCGCCAATTGCCACGGCGCATAGCGTATCCAGCGCGGATTTTACATCATGCCGCGTCAGCATTGGGGCGAACTCGTTAAACAATCCGTAAACCGTTTCCTCAGTTGCCCAGAAATCGTTGATCTCGTCCTCCAGCGACGTCTCTGCGAAAGCATGGCTGTGATCGATGACCAGAAGCTGCGTTTTACGCTTATCCGGCATGAACAGAATGTTGTCGTAGTTCAGAACACCACCATCGGCATCGTCAGCAAACCGATCTTTATTTCTAATCCATGTGTCGAATACCACCAGGAGTGCTACGTCGCTGGGTCTTCGCAGGTTTGCCAGAAGCTTCGAATTGGGCGATAAGCTTTGAGCTTGCTCCCAACGAGAAAAGAACGCCGGCCCGCCTTGCACGGTTACAAGTGGATCATTAGTCTCGATATCTGGTATTTCTACGACCGCAAAATCTGGGGTCCGCAAGCCAACTCGGCTGGCAAGTTCTGCCGCGAGCAGCTCTGTGACCAGCGCATCCAAGCCTGCTCGGTTACCCATGTACTTCACAAGTGCCGTGCCGGCATCAGTAGCCACGAGTAACGGCTTGGTGCTTGTAGCAAGTACCCTATTCACGCGCTCTATTCGCGCAGGTTGCCAATGTACCCCAGCCAGCAATCTCGCCCCCGTCAGGTTGGTGGTACACTAGGGAAGCGACAACTTCAATGTGTGGTCTAATATCCTGCCATCGGGCTTCGGGCTGGTGTCGGGCTAATCCCCAGGCAGACCGGAAACCTCGTTACGGTACTACACTTTCATCCCGGCAAGGCGTTCACGGAAACTTGACGGAGCGGTTAAGGCCGAGGTCTGATTTGATTATTAGTAAGCGCTAAGGCCGATTTGTTGCAAATGCCGCAACGTGGCGGCCTCGGGGCAGTGTTGCTCGATCTGGTCAACCTGTCTCAGGAAACGTTGCGGAAAGTCCTACCAAACATTTCAAGGGCTGGAAATCTGGCTGGTTGCCGTGCCAGTTTTCGCTCAAGTAATTGATTTCAATGAGAGGAATGGTGCCGCTTACGTGACTCGAACACGTGACCCCATCATTACGAATGATGTGCTCTACCGACTGAGCTAAAGCGGCATTTGGCGGCCGAAGCGTGCGGCCTGCGATTTGCATGGCGCTGATACAGGCATTGTCCGAAGATTTCAAGCACCCTGTCATGCCTTTGGCAAAAAAGAGGGGAGGGTGTGGAAGACCTCAGAGCGCCAGCCGGGCGCGGGCGGCTTTATATTCCGCCTCCAGCCGGTCGACGAGATTTTCCACCGGCTCAACCGCCTTGACGGCGCCGATGCCCTGGCCGCTGCCCCATATGTCCTTCCAGGCCTTGGCGCCGCCGGTCGCCTGCTCGAAATCCATCTTCGAAGGGTCGGCGACGGGCAGGTTGTCGGGGTCCATGCCGGCGGCGAGGATCGACGGCTTGAGATAGTTGCCGTGCACGCCGGTGAAATAGTTGGAGTAGACGATGTCATTGGCTGCCCCTTCGACGATCGCCTGCTTGTAGGCAGGCGCGGCGCGCGCTTCCTCTGTTGCGATGAAGGGCGAGCCGATATAGGCCATGTCGGCGCCCATCGCTTGCGCCGCCAGAATGGCGCCGCCGGTCGCGATTGCGCCGGCAAGCAGCAGCGGCCCGTCGAACCATTCGCGGATTTCCTGGACGAGCGCGAAGGGCGACAGCGTGCCGGCATGGCCGCCGGCGCCTGATGCCACGGCAATCAGCCCGTCGGCGCCCTTGCGGATCGCCGAATAGGCGTGGCGGTTGTTGATGATGTCGTGCAGCACGATACCGCCATAGGAATGCACGGCGGCATTGACCTCGGGCACCGCGCCGAGCGAAGAGATGACGATCGGCACCTTGTATTTGACGCAGAGCGAAAGATCATGCTCCAGCCGCTTGTTCGACATGTGGACGATCTGGTTGACGGCAAAGGGTGCTGCCGGCCTTTCCGGATGGCCGGCATCGTGGCGGGCAAGCTCCTCGGTGATCTCGGCCAGCCATTCGTCGAGCTGGCTTTCCGGCCGGGCGTTCAGCGCCGGAAAGGCGCCGACGACGCCCGCCTTGCATTGCGCGAGCGTCAGCGCAGGATGCGAGATGATGAAGAGCGGCGAGCCGATCACCGGCAGTCGGAGTTTGTCCTTGAGGATCGGGGGCAGGGCCATGGTTACCGCTCAGATTGACGTTTACGAAAACGTCAATCTCATAACAGAGAAGAAAAGCCGATAAAAGAGCGGCTGCCACGCCTTCGTCGATTTCAGCCCGATATATCATATGCGCAGAAAGAATAGGGTAGGGCCGCATGCCGTGACGCTGGCGAATATCGCCTGGGATCAATGGGCCGGCGGGTTTGCAAGGCTTGCGGTTTGCCGCGCTTGCCGCTACCGAATTTTGATGGAGAACGGGGGGGATTGTGGTCCCATGCCGGGTTCAATGTGAAGGACGTGATGTGAGCGGATTAGAAACGGCCATCAGAACAGCGCTCGAAAATGCCGATCGCGACAATCCGGAGGTTCGAGCGAGGATCTACCAGTCCGCCCGCCAGGCGCTGGAAGCGGGCCTGCGCAAGCAGGACATCACCGATGCCGATGCCGTCGCCCATCACCGCCATCGCCTGGAAAGCACCATCCACGCCATCGAGAGCGAGGAGCGTGACCGCCTTCACCCCCGCCAAAGGCCGCCCGAAGTGCCGGTGCCGCCGGTCGTCGAAATGCCGCCGCCGCCGGTTCACAAGGGGGATGTGACCGATATCGACAGCCTCATCGACAGTCCCATGGCCGCAGGCGAGGCCCGCTCTCCCGAGGTGGTCATGCATCGGGGCGACGATTCGAGCCTTCACAACGTCCATGCCGGCAATGCCGATCATCTCGCAGCCGCCCCGATCGGCGAGGAGCGGCTGACGCGCGGCGAACGTGCGACCAGCATGGATTTCCGCCCGGAGCGGGCGGCAGGCCGCCGCAAGCCGCGCAAATTCTTTTCGAGGCTGCTCGTCTGGTGCGTCCTGCTTGCCTTCATCGGCATCGGCGCCTGGTGGGCCTATACGTCGGGCCTGCTTTTGACGGCAGCCGAGCGCGACACCAGCGTCGCCAATCCGCCGGCGAGCACCCAGCCGGAGGATTTCACCGGCAACGACGACGCCGCTGACGACAATGGTGCGGGCAACAGCGCGGCTCCCCACACCGATCAGCCGGTGACCATCGATCCGCAGAACAGTTTTTCGGCCGATTGGATCCCGGTGTTCAAGCCCGACGAGGCCGACAAGATCAAGAGCGGCCCGCAGGCGCGCACCGAAAACATCACCGAGAATGACGGCCCTGCCGTCCGGCTGATTTCCGAAAGCGGTGCGGCTGACGGCAATATCTCCGTCAGCGTTCCCGCCTCGGTGCTGCAGCAGCTTGCCGGCAAATCCTCGACCATCGCGCTGACGCTGCAATCGACCACCGACGAGCCGACGCAGGTGACCGTCGAATGCAATTTTCAGTCGCTCGGCAATTGCGCCCGCCATCGCTTCAGCGTCACCCGGGAAAAGTCGGATGCGCTGCTGCAGGTGAAGTTCGACCGCTCGCTTGCCCCGAACTCGCCGGGCATGTTGACGATCAACAGCGATCTCGACGGCAAGGCGCGCGGCATCAACCTCTTCGCCATCCGCATCCTGCCGGGGCAGTGACGGGCTTTTTACAGCGCCGCGTCTGAAGAGACGCGCGGCGCCCTCCGGCAGCGGCAGGGATCTATTTCAGGAAGCCGGGGCCTGAGCCGATGATCTCTTTGTCGATAGCGCCGAGCGCCGCCTCGTCTTTGCCGTCATAATCCATCCGGTTGAGCATGTGACGGATGAGCTGCAGCCTTGCACGCCGCTTGTCGTTGGCGTGAATGACGGTCCATGGCGCGAAATCCGTATGGGTTTCCTTCAGCATCCGATCGCGCTTTTCGCTGTAATCGCCCCATTTCGCCAGCGCCGCGATGTCCATCGACGACAGCTTCCAGACCTTCAGCGGATCGTGCCTGCGATCGTGGAAACGCTTGAGCTGCATCTCGCGGCCGATATCGAGATAGAATTTGAAGAAGAAGATCCCCTCATGGGCAATGATCTTTTCGAGCTGCGGGGCCTGTTTGAGGAAGCCTTCATATTGCTGCGGCGTGCAGAAGCCCATCACCGGCTCGACGCCGGCGCGGTTGTACCAGGAGCGGTCGAAGAGCACAAATTCGCCCGCCGTCGGAAACTGCGCGACATAACGCTGAAAATACCATTGCCCCTGCTCGCGTTCGGTCGGTTTGGCGAGCGCCACGACGCGGGCGAGGCGCGGGTTCATATGTGCGGAGGAGGCCGAGATCGCGCCGCCCTTGCCGGCGGCATCCCGCCCCTCGAACAGCGCCATGACCCGCTTGCCGGTCGCCTGCAGCCAGAACTGCACCTTGACGAGCTCGACTTGAAGCTTTTCCAGCTGCTCCAGATAATCCTCCTCGTTCAGTTTCTTCTTGTAAGGAAATTCGCCGGATTCCAGCGCGTGGTCGTCCACCCAGTCCGGCAGAACCGGATCGTCGACGTCGAAGATGCGCTTCTTGCCGCGGATATCGAGCTCCACGGCCCTGCTTTCGACAGTCTCGCCCATATGCTCCTCCTGCGCTCGTGGTCCTGTGGCCGCAGGCGAACATATTTGCCGTTGAAAATCAAATCTTTCGCTTTTGGCCGGTGATTTTTCCCGAGCTTGCGCTGCAGTCTTACGCTTGAGCGGCGCCAGCCGAAAACTTTCTGTCATGAATTGCCGCTATCAGGCAGAGTTCAATATAAGAAACGAATCGACGCCGCGAGGCCCATTTGCAAGACGAAACCCCCTGGAGGAAAAGCCTGCTGGCGCGCATCCGGCGCGAACGCCCCGTGCTGCTTGCAGCCATCCTCAGCGCCCTTGCCGCCCTTGCCGCCGGGATGAACAAGTGGGTGGTGCTCGTTCTCCTGCTCGTGATGATCTTGGCGGCGTTGTTCAACGAGGCGCCGGTCCTCAATGCGAAACCCGTCGAGCCGGTGGAGACGGAGCCGCACGCGCCTCCAAGCCGGCTGCCTGACGTTTCCGCCACGCTTGCCGGGCTCGATGTCCCCGCCATGGTGCTGTCGGACGACGCCTCGGTGCTGTTCCAGAACCGTGCCGCCGAAAAGGCCTTCGGTGAGGTGGCGATCGGGGCACATATATCGGCCCGGCTGCGCTCCCCCGGCGTGCTCGACATGGTGCGCGAAACCATCGCCACCAATGCGCCGAACCAGATCGAGCATGCCGAGCGGCTGCCGTCCGAACGCGTCTATATCGTCCGCAGCGCGCCTGTCGAATTCCAGGCCGACGGAGAGACGGAGCGATTTTTCATCCTGTCCTTCCGCGATATATCGGAGGTCCGCCGGATCGACCGCATGCGGTCGGATTTCGTCGCCAATGCCAGCCATGAGCTGCGCACGCCGCTTGCCTCGCTGCGCGGCTTCATCGAGACCATCCAGGGGCCGGCGAAGAACGATCAGAAGGCGCAGGCGCAGTTTCTCGGCATCATGCTTGATCAGGCCACCCGCATGAGCCGGCTGGTCGACGACCTGCTGTCGCTCTCCCGCCTGGAGCTGAAATCGCACATCGCGCCGGATGAAAAGGTCGATCTGGTGCCGCTGCTCGGCCATGTCCGCGACTCGCTGGTGCCGCTGGCCAGAGATGTCGGCGTCGACATCAACCTGCATCTGCCCGATGGTAAGGTCGAGGTGCTGGGAGACCGCGACGAGCTTGTGCAGGTTTTCGAGAACCTGATGGAGAATGCCTGCAAATACGGCCAGGAGGGCAAGATCGTCGATGTCTGGCTGAAGAACGGCGCCGGGGCGCCCGTGGAGGTCAGCATCGTCGACAAGGGGCCAGGCATTCCGGCCGAGCACGTGCCGCGTCTGACGGAACGCTTCTATCGCGTCAGCATCGAGGACAGCCGCTCGAAAAAAGGCACCGGCCTCGGCCTTGCCATCGTCAAACATATCCTGACCCGCCACCGCGCCCGGCTGATCGTCAAGTCCGAGGTCGGCAAGGGCACCAATTTTACAGTGCGCTTCTGATATTTGTGGTCCCTTCTGGACGAGGATCGAACGGTTGCGGCATGTCCCTTCTCCCCGGAGTCGCGAGGTCGCGGCGCACCCCTTTCGCTTTGTTTGCGCGCATCCGACAACCGACGGGCCATCTGTGAAAATTTTGCAACGCCAGATCGCTCTGCGGTCCGAGCTTTTCCATCCGCCGACGCAATCAGTCGGATCTCGTATTACTGATCATTTAAAAACAAAGACTTAACCTGTCACAAATGTTTCACGCGTTTGACATAAAAGGACGGTGCTTACAGCGCTAAGAGAGTCCCGCCGATGAAAAATGGCACTGCGGGGGCCTCTTTAGGCCGCACTCACACAAGCCCAATGCGGGAGATTTTAATGAACACCTTCAAGCTCACCGTTGCTGCGCTCGCTGCAACTGTTGCTTTCGCTGGCGCAGCCGTCGCTCGCGACCAGATCCAGATCGCTGGTTCGTCCACCGTCCTGCCTTACGCCAAGATCGTTGCCGAATCCTTCGGCGAGACCTTCACCAACTTCAAGACACCGGTAGTCGAGTCCGGTGGCACGGGCGCTGGCCTAAAGGAATTCTGCAAGGGCGTTGGCGAAGACACCATCGACATCGCAAACGCTTCGCGTTCGATCAACAAGAACGAGCTGGAAGCCTGCAAGGCCGCCGGCGTGACGGACATCCAGGAAGTCAAGATCGGTTATGACGGCATCGTCTTCGCAACCGACTCGTCCAATCCCGATGTCGCCTACGTTCCCGCCGACATCTACAAGGCCCTCGCAGCCCAGGTCGTCGTCGACGGCAAGCTCGTCGCCAACCCCTACAAGAAGTGGTCGGAAGTCAACCCGAAGCTCCCGGCTGTTGATATCGCCGCCTATATCCCGGGCGAAAAGCACGGGACGCGCGAAGTCTTCGAACAGAACGTTCTTGCCGCCGGCTGCAAGGCTTCGGGCGCTCTCGACGTCATCGCCAAGGAAATCTCCGACAAGGCTGCCCAGACCAAGGCTTGCGTCGCAGTCCGCAAGGACGGCGCTGCCGTCGACATCGACGGCGACTATCCGGAAACCCTCGCACGCATCGCCGCCAACAAGACCGGCGTCGGCGTATTCGGCCTTTCCTTCTATGAAAACAACGCCGACAAGCTCAAGGTCGCCAGCGTGAACGGCATCGTCCCGTCCACCGAAACGATCGCCAACGGCACTTATCCGGTTTCCCGCCCGCTGTTCTTCTACGTCAAGAAGGCACATCTCGGCGCCGTTCCGGGCCTCAAGGAATATGTCAACTTCTTCGTATCCGACCAGATGATCGGCCCCGACGGCCCGCTGGCTGAGTACGGCCTCGTTGCCGCTCCGGATGCCGAGCGTGACGCGATCCGCAAGGACGTCGAAGCCGGTAAGTCCATGTAATGACTTTGCCGGCGCGGTGCTTCAAGGCCCGCGCCGGCATCGCTTATGTCCCTGCGTCCCGGTCTTTCCGCTGCAGGGTTGAAATCCTTCTCCATGATTGGAAGCCGAAGGTAGGCTGATGAAGCCGCCGCGCTTTTTGGGGGCCACGGGCCTGGGGACGTAACGAATGAGCACATCCGTCATACTTCTGTGCCTTGTGGTGATCGGCGCCGTCGCCTATCTGGTCGCGCGCGGCCGTGCCGCAGCCCTTGCCGGAGGCAGGTCCTCCGCACTGCATTCCCGGCCGGCCTATTACGGCGCCTATGCGGCGATCTGGGCCGTTCTTCCGGCCCTCATCGTTCTCTGCGTCTGGCTCTCGGTCAGCCCCGGTATCATTCAGTCCTCGGTGCGCGGCACTTTCCCCGCCGACGTTAAGGCCGAGGCCGCAGTCGAGCAGGATCTGAGCTATTCGATGGTGGCGACGGTCGCGCGCGGCCTGACGATGCTGACTTCCGACGAAGCCGCCGCTGTCGCAAACGATCCGGCCGCCCTGCAGGCCAAGCTCAGTGAGAAGGGCGTGCCGCTCGCCGGCCAGCCGCAGCCTTACATGGTCGAGGCCGCCAAGAAGCTCAACGCCATGAGCCTGACGAGCCGCCTGGCCATGACCGCGGTTGTTTTCGTTCTGGCTGTCGCCGGCGCCTTCTACGCGCTGCGCGCCATCGCGCCCCGCTTCCGCGCCCGCAACCGCGTCGAGCGCGTCATGCTCTGGGGGCTGCTGCTCGCCTCCTCGATCGCCATCCTGACGACGGTCGGCATCGTTCTGTCGATGCTGTCGGAAGCCACGCGCTTCTTTGCCGTCGTTCCAGCCGGCGATTTCTTCTTCGGCACCGTCTGGGATCCGCGCTTTGCCGGCGCCGGCGGCTCGTCCTTCGGCCAGTTCGGCCTGATCCCGCTCTTGCTCGGCACGCTCTATATCGGTCTGGTCGCCATGCTGGTCGCCGTGCCGGTCGGGCTGTTCGCCGCCATCTACATGGCTGAATACGCCTCGCCCAAGGTGCGCGGGATTTCCAAGCCGCTTCTCGAAGTGCTGGCCGGCATTCCGACGATCGTCTACGGCTTCTTCGCCCTCGTCACCGTCGGTCCGTTCCTGCGCGATTTCTCCGCTCAGATCAGCGGCCTGCTCTCCGGCAGCTACACCAACTTCATCCAGGCGCAGAGCGTTCTGACCGCCGGCATCGTCATGGGCATCATGCTGATCCCCTACGTGTCCTCGCTGTCGGACGATATCATCACCGCCGTACCGCGGGCCCTGCGTGACGGTTCGCTCGGTCTCGGCGCCACCCGCTCCGAAACCATCAAGAAGGTGGTGCTGCCGGCCGCCCTTCCCGGCATCGTCGGCGCGCTGCTGATGACCGCCTCGCGCGCCATCGGCGAAACCATGATCGTCGTGCTGGCCGCCGGTGTCGCCGCCCGCATCCAGATCAACCCCTTCGAGCCGATGACGACGGTGACCGTCAAGATCGTCAACCAGCTGACGGGCGACCTTGAATTCACCTCGCCGCAGACGCTGGTTGCCTTTGCCCTCGGCATCACCCTGTTCTGCATCACGCTTTGCCTCAATATCTACGCGCTCTACATCGTGCGCAAATACCGGGAGCAGTACGAATGACGGATATTGTTTCTCCCACGGCAGGTGTCACCGTTTCCAAGGCGCCAGCCCGTCGCGATATCGGCATCAAGCGCCGCTACGCCGCCGAGCGCCGGTTTCAGGCCTATGGCATCGCCGCCATCACCTTCGGTCTCGTCTTCCTGTTCATCCTGCTGTGGACGGTGATCGGCAAAGGTTACACCGCCTTCCAGCAGACCGCGATCACCCTGCCGATCGAATTCACCGAGAAGACGATCGACCCGAACAACAAGCGCGCGAGCGACCCTTCGGTGCTGGTCGCCGCCAACTATCCGGTTCTGCTGCGCGACGCGATCGTCAAGCAGCTGAACATCAATGCGTCGAGCAAGCCTGATGTGCGCGACGCGACCGCCATGCTCTCCAAGAGTGCGCCGATCCAGCTGCGCGACATGGTCGTCGCCGATCCCTCGCTGATCGGCAAGACGGTCAATGTCTCCGTTCTCGCCGACGCCAATATCGACAGCGCCAACAAGGGCCAGATCGATCTTTCCGTCGATGAGAAGAACCGCAAGGTCAACGACAAGCAGGTTAACTGGATGAACCAGCTTAAGGCGAGCGGGGCTCTGACCAAAGAGTTCAACACCGGCCTCTTCGTCAACGGCAATTCCAGCCGTCCGGAGGCTGCAGGTCTTGGCGTTGCCCTCATCGGATCGCTCTACCTGATGCTGATCGTGCTGGCGCTGTCCCTGCCGATCGGGGTTGCCGCCTCGATCTATCTCGAGGAGTTCGCACCGAAGAACAAGCTGACGGACCTGATCGAGGTCAACATCAACAACCTCGCCGCGGTCCCGTCGATCGTCTACGGTCTGCTCGGCCTTTCCGTCTTCATCAACTTCATCGGCCTGCCGCGCTCGGCCTCGCTGGTCGGCGGCCTAGTGCTGACGCTGATGACGCTGCCGACGATCATCATCGCCACGCGTGCGGCGCTGCGCGCCGTGCCGCCGTCGATCCGGGCCGCAGCGCTCGGCCTCGGCGCCTCGAAAATGCAGATGGTGTTCCACCATGTCCTGCCGCTTGCCATGCCCGGCATCCTCACCGGCACGATCATCGGCCTGGCGCATGCGCTCGGCGAAACCGCGCCGCTGCTCTTGATCGGCATGGTCGCCTTCGTCGCCAACGCGCCGGCGACACCGCTCGAGCCCTCGACGGCCCTGCCGGTGCAGGTCTATATGTGGGCGAACGAGGCCGAACGGGCCTTCGTGGAGCGTACTTCGGGTGCCATCATCGTTCTGCTCCTGTTCCTGATCGTCATGAACATGGGCGCCATTCTCTTGCGTCGTCGCTTCGAGCGCCGCTGGTAAACGGAGTAGATATCATGAACATGTTGACGGAAGCTGCAGTTGAAAAGGCGCTGGATCAGAAGATGAGCAACGTCCCGTATAAAATGATCGGACAGGATGTCTCGGTTTACTACGGCGAGAAGCGCGCGCTTTTCGATGTGAACCTGAACATCCGTGAAAACACCGTAACCGCGCTGATCGGCCCTTCCGGCTGCGGCAAGTCGACCTTCCTGCGAAGCCTCAACCGCATGAACGACACGATCGAGGGCTGCCGCGTCGCCGGTAAGATCACCCTCGACGGCGACGATATCTATGATCCGGATATCGACGTCGTCGAGCTGCGCGCCCGCGTCGGCATGGTATTCCAGAAGCCGAATCCGTTCCCGAAGTCGATCTATGAAAACGTCTCCTACGGCCCGCGCATCCATGGACTGGCGAAGTCGAAGGCCGATCTCGACCAGATCGTCGAGAGCAGCCTGCAGCGCGCCGGCCTGTGGAACGAGGTCAAGGACCGCGTGCACGAATCCGGCACCGGCCTTTCCGGCGGCCAGCAGCAGCGCCTGTGCATTGCCCGTGCCGTCGCCGTCAGCCCTGAGGTCATCCTGATGGACGAGCCCTGCTCGGCGCTCGACCCGATCGCCACGGCCAAGGTCGAGGAACTGATCCACGAACTGCGCGAGAACTACACGATCGTCATCGTCACCCACTCAATGCAGCAGGCCGCGCGCGTGTCGCAGCGCACCGCCATGTTCCACCTCGGCAACCTCGTCGAGGAAAACGACACCGACAAGATGTTCACCAATCCGGACGATCCGCGCACCCAGGACTACATCATGGGTCGCTTCGGCTGATTGCGGTCATCCGAAGCCTTCCCGTTATTCGAGGACAAAGCCCCATGGCATCGACACATATTTATTCTGC
Organism: Rhizobium etli CFN 42; assembly: GCF_000092045.1. Classification (NCBI taxonomy): domain Bacteria; kingdom Pseudomonadati; phylum Pseudomonadota; class Alphaproteobacteria; order Hyphomicrobiales; family Rhizobiaceae; genus Rhizobium; species Rhizobium etli. The sequence continues at coordinate 531,719 of NC_007761.1, forward strand.
CTATGATGATGATCTGAAGTTCCTCTCCAGGCGCATTTCCGAAATGGGCGGCCTGGCCGAGCAGATGGTCGCCGAATCCGTACGGGCGCTGGTCAACGGCGATACGGCGCTGGCGCAGAAGGTCATCTCCGACGATGTGATCCTCGATCACACCGAACGCGAGATCGGCGACAAGGCGATCGTCACCATCGCCCGCCGCCAGCCGATGGCCGCGGATCTGCGCGAAATCATGGGTTCGATCCGCATCGCCGCCGACCTCGAACGCGTGGGCGACCTCGGCAAGAACACCGCCAAGCGCGTCATCGCCGTGCAGAGCACCGGCGTTCCGCGCAAGCTCGCCCGCGGTCTCGAGCACTTGTCCGAGCTGGCGCTCGTCCAGCTCAAGGAAGTGCTCGATGTCTATACGACACGCGCCGCCGACAAGGCGACCGCCATCCGCGAACGCGATAACGAGATCGACGCGATGTACACCTCGCTGTTCCGCGAGCTCTTGACCTACATGATGGAAGATCCGCGCAACATCACGAGCTGCACGCATCTGCTCTTCTGCGCCAAGAACATCGAGCGCATCGGCGACCATGCCACCAACATCGCCGAGACGATCTACTACATGGCGACGGGCGCCCAGCCGGAAGGCGATCGTCCGAAGGATGACAGCGCCAACACCGTCGGCGCCGCGACGGAATAATCGTTCCGAGCGAGCCGCCCGGGCCCGCCGCCCGGACCAGTCACTTGCGTGCGCGCCAGTTAGGGGCGCGCAAAGAGGTCGCAGCCAATTTCTGAATTTGCGCAGGACGCCTGATTAAATCGTCCCGATTTAAGGCTTGTGCGCGAGGAGACGGAGACGCATGATCCCGAGAGTCGCAGTTGTTGAAGACGAGGAGGCGCTCAGCGTGCTCCTTCGCTATAATCTCGAAGCGGAAGGCTTCGAGGTCGATACCATCCTGCGCGGCGACGAGGCCGAAATCAGGCTTCAGGAGCGCACGCCCGACCTTCTCATCCTCGACTGGATGCTGCCCGGCGTCTCCGGCATCGAACTCTGCCGGCGCCTGCGCATGCGGCCGGAAACCGAGCGGCTGCCGATCATCATGCTGACGGCGCGCGGCGAGGAGAGCGAGCGTGTCCGTGGCCTGTCCACTGGCGCCGACGATTATGTCGTCAAGCCGTTTTCGACTCCCGAGCTCGTCGCCCGCGTCAAGGCGATGCTGCGCCGTGCCCGTCCCGAGGTGCTGTCCTCGGTGCTGAAATGCGGCGATATCGAGCTCGACCGCGAAACCCATCGCGTCCATCGCAAGAGCCGCGAAGTCCGCCTCGGCCCGACCGAATTCCGCCTGCTGGAGTTCCTGATGTCGTCGCCGGGCCGGGTCTTTTCCCGCTCGCAGCTTCTCGACGGCGTCTGGGGCCACGACATCTATGTCGACGAACGCACGGTCGACGTCCATGTCGGCCGCCTGCGCAAGGCGCTGAACTTCTCCAATATGCAGGACGTCATCCGCACCGTCCGCGGCGCCGGCTATTCGATGGAAGCCTAAGCTGAGGGTGTGTGTGGTCGGCATTCCCACCGGTGCAGCCTTCCCCACTCCCTTCAACCCGCCGGCGCAGCTTATGTGTATTCGGCACAACCTCTTCTCCGTCATCCCAGGGCTTGACCCTGGGATCCATGCGGCTGGCACGGCGGAAAGAGTGATGGCATCCCACTGCAGGCGAACAAATTGAAGCGGCGTGCTTGGTTGTGGATCCCAGGGTCAAGCCCTGGGATGACGGAGTTTGGGGAAGGCGGCCGGCAAGAGGCGAGAGGTCTGAAGCAGTCGAGCTGGAGCGGTTCAGCTCTCCATGGAAGCAAGAGCCGTCTTACGCAATTCCTGAATGAAAATCGCTTCAGGCTTCTCCTGGATTGCTCTGAGACCGTGTGGTTCGTGATCTTTGCCGTATCAGCACCTACAGCCACAGCTCCACCATTCCATAAAAAAACGGGCCACGAGGCCCGTTTCGCATTTCCAGCAATGGTTTGCCCGCTCAGCTGACCCGCGCTGCCGCCCGGCGGCGTTCGTTGATCGGCTGGTAGGCAAGCTTCTGGTGGTAGCTGCAATAGGGCGAATTGTCAGGGGATTCGCAGCCGCAGAAGTGGAAATCGTCCTTCAGCGGATCGCCGACCGGCCATTTGCAGGTGCGTTCGGTCAGTTCCGTCAGGCCGAGGCGGCGGGAAATCGGCACGACCACGTTGCCCTTCGGCACGTATTCCATTTCCTCGACCGTTTCGATCTCGATCTCTTCCTTCAGCAGGGTTGCGCCCTGCTGGCGGGTCACGGTGCGGGTGGCGATCCGGGAGGCGTAGTTCGGCGCGCGCGGCGCGGATGTCTGACGCTTCGGCGTGCGCGCCGCTGTGGCTGTGCCGCCGGCCTTGGCGCGGCCGGGAAGGTTGAGCCTGTGCACCTTGCCGATAACGGCGTTTCGGCTGACCCCGCCAAGCTGCGCAGCAATCTGGCTGGCGCTCAGTCCTTCGGCCCAAAGCTTCTTGAGTTTCTCGACCCGCTCGTCTGTCCAGTTCATGCCCTGTCTCCACCTTTTGCGTTGGTGATGGCAGAATCCCTCACCGTTGTCCCGGAAGCCTCCGAAACAAGAAACGCTTGATCAATTTTGGTGACTAGTTCCGCCGCATGCAGTCTAGTAATTGAACTTTAACCTAGTGTGAGGCTGACTCCGTGACAAGAGTCGCGGGAATCCGGATGAATCGAATTTCAAGTTTTCCCCAACTTGCTGCCTCTGCGTGTCATTTCTGCAATAATGCCTGTTGAAGGCCGAAAGTGCCGCTGTACAAGCTTGCTGCATACGCTAAGGCCGCAGTTTTGTTGACATTGCAGCGCGAAAAGGAAATAGTACCGCTTGCCGCCGAAAGGCGGCATTTTTGATTTTTCGGGCCTGGTTTTCTTAGCCGGAGTCCGGCGATTGACAACGCTGATCGGGAGACCCGCGCCATGGCCGAAGCCGCGCCGCTTTATGACACCTATTCTCGTGCCCCGCTGCGGTTCGAGCGAGGCGAGGGCGTATGGCTGATCACCGAGAGCGGCGAGCGTTATCTCGATTTCGGCGCCGGTGTCGCCGTCACCTCCGTCGGCCATGGCAATCCGCATGTGGTCGCCGCCTTGAAGGAGCAGGCCGACAAGGTCTGGCACCTCTCCAACATCTATGAAATCCCCGGCCAGGAGCGCCTGGCCAAACGCCTGACGGACGCCACCTTCGCTGACAAGGTGTTCTTCACCAATTCCGGTGCCGAGGCGCTCGAATGCGCCATCAAGACGGCTCGCCGCTATCAGTTTTCCAAAGGCCATCCCGAGCGTTTCCACATCATCACCTTCGAAGGGGCCTTCCATGGGCGCACGCTTGCGACGATCGCCGCCGGCGGCCAGGAGAAATATCTCGAAGGCTTCGGCCCCAAGGCGCCGGGTTTTGATCAGGTGCCGTTCGGCGATATCGAAGCGGTCCGCGCCGCGATCACCGATGCGACGGCAGCAATCCTAATCGAGCCGGTGCAGGGCGAGGGCGGCGTGCGTCCCGCCACGACTGAGTTCATGAAGGCGCTCCGCCGGATTTGCGACGAGAACGGCCTGCTTCTGATCCTTGACGAGGTCCAGACCGGCGTCGGCCGCACCGGCAAGCTCTTCGCTCATGAATGGTCCGGCATCACGCCTGATATCATGGCCGTTGCCAAGGGCATTGGCGGCGGTTTCCCGCTTGGCGCCTGCCTTGCCACGGCCGAGGCTGCCTCCGGCATGAAGGCCGGCACGCATGGTTCGACCTATGGCGGCAATCCGCTGGCCATGGCCGTCGGCAGTGCCGTGCTCGACGTCATCCTCGCCGAGGGTTTCCTGGAGCATGTGCGCGACGTCGCGCTCGTCTTCCGCCAGGGGCTGGCCTCGCTGAAGGACCGTTATCCCGATGTGATCGAGGATATCCGAGGCGAGGGGCTTCTGCTCGGCGTCAAGGCTGCGGTTCCCTCGGCCGAATTGCTGCAGGCGATCCGCGCCGCGCATCTGCTCGGCGTGCCGGCCGGCGACAACGTCATCCGCCTTCTTCCGCCGCTGGTGGTCACCGCCGAGGAAGCCCGCGAGGGGCTCGCGCGCCTCGAGCGCGCCGCCGAGAGCATCCGCGCCGCCAAGATCAAGAAGACGGCTTGAAGGGATCGCCGCCTTCGGGCGCACGACAGGTAAGAACATGGCTCCTAAACATTTCCTCGATCTTTCGGCCGTTACATCGGCCGACCTCAGAACCATCATGAACGACGCGCTTTCTCGCAAGCAGGCCTTCAAGGCTGGCAAGGGCGACAAGCCGCTCGCCGGCAAGATGCTGGCGATGATCTTCGAGAAGCCGTCGACGCGCACCCGCGTCTCCTTCGACGTCGGCATGCGCCAGCTCGGCGGCGAAACGCTGTTCCTGTCGGGTACCGAAATGCAGCTCGGCCGCGCCGAGACGATCGGCGACACCGCCAAGGTTCTGTCGCGCTATGTCGATGCGATCATGATCCGCACCACCGAGCATTCGCGCCTGCTGGAGCTTGCCGAACATGCGACCGTGCCTGTGATCAACGCCCTGACGGACGATACCCATCCGTGCCAGATCATGGCCGATATCATGACCTTCGAGGAGCATCGCGGCCCGATCAAAGGCAAGACCATCGCCTGGACCGGCGACGGCAACAATGTGCTGCATTCGCTGGTCGAAGGTGCCGCGCGCTTCGGCTACCGCATGAACATGGCCGTACCCCTTGGTTCGGAGCCCAAGGATCACTATCTGAACTGGGCCCGCAACGAGGGCGCCGAAATCATGCTATGCCATGATGCCGACCGTGCGGTCGAAGGCGTCGATTGCGTGGTGACCGATACCTGGGTCTCCATGAATCAGGAACATCGGGCCCGGGGTCATAACGTCTTCCAGCCTTATCAGGTCAATGCGGCCTTGATGGCCAAGGCCGGCAGCGATGCATTGTTCATGCATTGCCTGCCCGCGCATCGCGGTGAGGAAGTGACGGACGAGGTGATCGACGGCCCGCAATCCGTCGTCTTCGATGAAGCGGAAAACCGTCTTCATGCGCAGAAGTCGATTCTTGCTTGGTGCCTGGGCGCGATCTGAACCATCAATCGGATGTCGCGCGTGATAAGCGCGCGACCGCGCGAGCGAAGGGTACGCTGACCCTTTGCTTGAAAACTAGGAGTGAAAGCCATGGCAGAAGCTGCAGCCGCCCTCGGCCAGTTCGATTTCGCCGGCGATGATCATGTCGTCCCCTTTCAGGTGGAGGGTCTGGATGTGCGCGGCCGCGCCGTCCAGCTCGGCCCGATGCTCGATGCGATCCTCGAGCGCCATCATTATCCCGCGCCCGTCGCCCGGCTGCTTGCCGAAGTCGTCGTGCTGACGGTGCTGCTCGGCACCTCGCTGAAGTTTGACGGCAAGTTCACCGTGCAGACCAAGGGCGACGGCCCGGTCGATCTGCTCGTCGCCGATTTCTCGACACCTGAGAACGTGCGCGCCTATGCCCGTTTCGATCGGGCGCTGCTCGACCAGGCCATTGCGTCAGGCGAGACCGAGCCGGAGCAACTGCTCGGCAAGGGCGTGCTCGCCTTCACCATCGATCAGGGCAAGTTTGCTCAGCCCTATCAGGGCATTGTCGCGCTCGACGGCACCTCGCTTGAGGAGATCGCCGGCGTCTATTTCCGCCAGTCGGAGCAGATCCCGACGCGTGTGCGCCTGGCTGCGGCCGAACTCTTCGACCGTGACGACGCCGGCAAGCCGCGCCACCGCTGGCGGGCAGGCGGCCTCGTCGCCCAGTTCCTGCCGGAGGCGCCGGAGCGTATGCGCCAGCCCGATCTCCACGGCGGCGACGGCGACACCGGCGACCGCCCGCATGGTGAGGACGATGCCTGGACCGAAGCCCGCTCGCTGGTCGAGACCATCGACGCCGACGAGCTGACCGATCCGCTTGTCGGCACCGAACGGCTGTTGTTCCGCCTGTTCCACGAGCGCGGCGTGCGCGTCTTCGAGCCCCGCGCCGTCTTCGACCGCTGCAGCTGTTCGCGGGAAAAGATCGGCAACGTGCTGAAGGGTTTCACCGCCGAGGAGATCGAGGCCAGCCAGGAAAACGGCGAGATATCCGTCACCTGCGAATTCTGCTCGACCACCTACCGCTTCGAAGCGGCCGAGCTTCAGCCGGCGGAATAATTCTCGGCGCCAAAAACCCCTCCCAAAAGGGGAGAGGCTTGGATGCCGCACCCACCGTTTTCCATTTCACCGTCTCCCCAAAGACGCTGATGTCTGCTGCATTTGGCGCATTGCGTTAGAGCGGATCATTTCTTATCGGAATCGGTGCGGGATTCCCAAATCAGCAGATTTGTGATTCATGATGGATGCTGGAATGGAGGCCAGCATCCATGACGCGACCCTATTCGAATGATCTTCGCGAGCGAGTCATTGCAGCGGTTGTGGACGGTCAGAGCTGCCGGGTGGTGGCGGAGCGGTTCAACATAGCTATCTCATCCGTGGTGAAGTGGTCGCAGCGTTATCGGGCCACCGGTAGTGTGTCGCCCGGTAAGATGGGCGGCCATCGCCGACGTGTGCTGGAGCCGCACCGCGCCTTCATTGTCGAGCAGATCGAGCAGACATCACATCTGACGCTACATCGGCTGAAGGATGAGTTAGCCGCCCGCGGTGTGAGCGTCTCCCACAATGCCATCTGGCAATTCATGCGCCGCGAGGGCTTGAGCTTTAAAAAAAACGCTGTTCGCCCTTGAGCAGGGCCGCGCCGACATTGCCCGCCGCAGAGCTCGCTGGAAAGCCTGGCAAGACCGCTTCGATCCGAAGCGGCTCGTCTTTATTGACGAGACCTGGATCCGCACCAACATGGCGCCGTTACGCGGCTGGGGGCCGAGGGGCAAAAGATTACGCGGCTTTGCCCCGCATGGCCGCTGGCGCACCCTCACCTTCCTCGGCGCCCTACGCTGCGACAAGCTCACTGCACCCTGCGTCTTCGACGGTCCCATCAATGGCGAATGCTTTCACGCCTATGTCCGCCAGCAGTTGATCCCGACCCTCAAACCTGGCGACATCGTCATCCTCGATAATCTCGGCTCTCACAAAGCCAAGGCCATCCGCGATGCCATCAGGGCCGTCGGCGCCAGGCTCTGGTTCCTGCCGAAATATTCCCCCGACCTTAACCCGATCGAGCAGGCCTTCGCCAAGATCAAGCACTGGATGCGCCAGGCCCAAAAGCGAACCATCGAGGAAACCTGGCGCCATCTGGGCATACTCGCCGACACTATCAAGCCAGAGGAATGCGCCAACTACTTCTCAAATGCTGGCTACGCTTCCGTCAAAACATGAAAGGCTCTAGCCCCTCCCCTTGTGACGAGGGACTTTTTCAGATCTCGGCAATCTCTTGAGTGGGAACTTGCCCCTCAATTCAGCACGCGCAGCAGCCCCGGTGAATCCAGCGAGAAGGCGGGGATGTCGACGTCGAAAAGCTCGCCTTCATCCGTTTCCATCTGGTAATGGCCGAACATCAGCCCGGAGGGCGTGTCGAGCGGGCAGCCGGAGGAATATTCGTAGGTATCGCCGGGGCTGAGCCGCGGCTGTTCGCCGACGACGCCGGGGCCGGTCACCTCGTCTACCTGGCCGTTCTGGTCGGTGATGTTCCAGTAGCGGTTGACCAGACGAACGGCGACGCCGGAATTGTTGCTGATGACGATCCGGTAACCCCAGACATAGCGATCGTCCTCCGGATCGGATTGCTCCTCCAGATAGAACGGTTCGACCACGACTTCGATATCTCTTGTGAGGGCGCGATACATGCCTTGCACCATAGTCAAGATATGTTACCCGTATCTTATAAAGAGGCCCTGTTCGTCAAGAAACGGAACGTTTATCATCGGTCAAATGGTGATGATCGAAGGGTTTTCGATCGTTAAGCCTAACTGTCAGCGTTAATTTTACTTCGCAACGCCAGCGCGGGTGGACTTGTTCCCGCGGATCGGCGGCCGGCTCCGGACGAAGTCCGGCCGCTATTCCAGTCGCTCAGGCCGAAACTTTGGTAAGCGCCCGCGCGAAATCCTCGATCAGGTCGTCCGTGTCCTCGATGCCGGCCGAAAGCCGCACCGTGCCCGGCGAGATGCCGAGTTCGGCGCGCGCCTCTTCCGTCAGGTTCTTGTGCGTGGTCGTTGCCGGATGGGTGATCAGGCTCTTGCTGTCGCCGAGATTGTTGGAAATCTTGATGATCTCAAGCGCGTTCTGCAGCGCGAAGGCCGCCTCCTTGCCGCCCTTCAGCTCGAAGCAGACGAGCGTCGAGCCACCCGTCATCTGCTTGGCGATGATTTCGGCCTGCGGATGGTCCTTGCGGCCGGGATAGATCACCTTGGCGACTTTGCCTTGCTCCGCCAGGAAATCGGCGATCTTCGCTGCATTCTCGGTCTGCTGGCGCACGCGCAGCGGCAGTGTCTCGATGCCCTTCAGAAGCGTCCAGGCATTGAACGGCGACATGGCTGGGCCGGTATGACGGAAATAGTCGTGCAGGTTCTCGTCGATCCATGCCTTGTCGGCGAGCACCACGCCGCCGAGGCAGCGGCCCTGGCCGTCAATATGCTTGGTTGCGGAATAGACGACGATATGAGCGCCGAGCTCCAAGGGCTTCTGGAAGAGCGGCGTCGCAAAAACATTGTCGACGATCAGCTTGGCGCCGACCTGATTGGCGAGCTTGGCGACGCCTGATATATCGACTACTTCGAGCGTCGGGTTGGTCGGGCTTTCCAGGAAGAACACCTTGGTATTCGGGCGGATCGCCTTTTCCCAGTTGGCGAGATCCCGGCCGTCGACCAGCGTGCACTCGACGCCGTATTTCGGCGCCAGCGTTTCCACGACCCAACGGCAGGAGCCGAACAGGGCGCGGGCGGCGACGATATGGTCGCCTGCCTTCACCTGGCAGAGAACGGCGGCGGCGACGGCCGCCATGCCGGAGGCGGTGGCACGGGCATCTTCGGCGCCTTCCAATGCACACATGCGCTTTTCGAACATGTCATTGGTGGGGCTGCCGTAGCGGGCGTAGATGAAGCCGTCCGTTTCGCCCTTGAAGCGGGCTTCGGCCGCCTCCGACGTGTCATAGACGAAACCCTGGGTGAGATAGATTGCCTCCGACGTTTCGCCATATTGCGAACGCAGCGTGCCGCCATGGACGAGTTGGGTTGCCGGGCGCCAGGTCTTGCTCATGCCATCACCTTCACATAACAAAAAAACCGGCCGCAAAAGCAGACCGGTTTCAACCCGGTCTTTTTAGCCACTTGTTTAACGTGGCTGCAAGCCGACCGGCCAAATCACCACGGGATAATTCTGCAATACTGCTGTTAGCTGCTTGCGTCAATTCCCCGTATTTGGTTTTGTCGGCGGCAAAATGATGGATGGGGCATGATGGCTCGCGAAACTGGAATTCTGGCGGACCGCGCGATTGCGGCGCTGTTCGAAACGGGGCGTCTGAACTCCGAGCGGGAGCTCGACCGCGATCAGATCCAGCCGGCAAGTCTCGACCTGCGCTTAGGAAGCAAGGCTTTTCGTGTGCGCGCTTCCTTCATGCCGGGGCCTTCGCATCTGGTGTCGGACAAGCTCGATCGGCTGAGCCTGCACGTGATCGATCTGTCCCAGGGCGCGGTGCTCGAAACCGGCTGCGTCTATATCGTGCCGCTGATGGAGAGCCTCGCGCTCCCGGCCGACATGTCGGCGTCGGCCAATCCGAAGAGCTCGACCGGCAGGCTCGATATCTTCACCCGCGTCATCACCGACTACGCCCAGGAATTCGACAAGATCCCGGCAGGTTATTCCGGCCCGCTCTATCTCGAAATCAGCCCGCGGACCTTTCCGATCGTCGTGCGCCGCGGCTCGCGCCTGTCGCAGATCCGCTTCCGCGTCGGCCAATCCGTGCTCGGCGAGCCGGAACTTCTGAAGCTGCATGAAAGCGAGACGCTGGTTGCCAGCAAGCAGCCGAACGTGTCGGGCGGCGGCATCGCGCTGTCGATCGATCTCAGCGGCGACAAGGACGGCCTGATCGGCTATCGCGGCAAGCACCACACCGCCGTCGTCGATATCGACGAGAAGGACCAGCACGACATCTTCGATTTCTGGGAGCCGCTCTATAGCCGCGGCCGCAACGAGCTGATCCTCGATCCCGACGAATTCTATATCCTCGTCTCACGCGAGGCCGTGCACGTGCCGCCGGATTATGCCGCCGAGATGACCCCCTTCGATCCGCTGGTCGGCGAGTTCCGCGTCCACTATGCCGGCTTTTTCGATCCGGGCTTCGGCCATGCGCCGGCCGGCGGGCGCGGCAGCCGCGCCGTGCTCGAAGTGCGCAGCCATGAAGTGCCCTTTATCCTCGAAGACGGCCAGATCGTCGGCCGCCTGGTCTATGAACACATGCAGGAAAAGCCCGCCAGCCTCTACGGCTCCGGCCTCGGCTCCAACTACCAGGCCCAGGGCCTGAAACTCTCGAAACACTTCCGCATCTGACGGGCTGCGCTCAGCCGACTTGACAGCGGCCCCCTTCTGTTGGAAATCTCGCTTCATCGCGGGTGTAGCTCAATGGTAGAGCAGCAGCTTCCCAAGCTGAATACGAGGGTTCGATTCCCTTCACCCGCTCCATTGCACCTCAACCGTTTTGTATATCATCGTCTAACGACGTCCAATATCAGCTTAGAAATCAGCAATTTACTTCGAAAACAAAAACAGCACGAACGGAATCAATGCAATCGCACATACAGCAATCGCGAACGGAGTTCCGTAGCAAACCCTGGATTTATTTGAAGTAAGATCCTCTTCGGAATTCGAATCCCCGTTATAGACCTTCAATCCAACGTTACTGTCCAGATCAAAATTCCAGCCATTTTTCCTATAGAAGAGTATCTCTCTAATTTCTACACTAATCAGAAATACGAGGACCAATGACAAAAGAGTTATTGGTACGATTTCTCCATGGGAATCGAGATATTTTTCTATTGAACCCACGCTCTGCCCTCGCTGCGCCCAGCTATATTTTTGCCAGTCTACTTCCAACATGGATCGTCTCGATAGCAATTTTTCTGCTATCGGTTACGACCACCACCGCCGCACCCCGGCTCGAAATCGCCCGGCCCCATACGACAATCCCGCGCACCAGTTTGATGAAGATCTTTTACGAACGAAAAAGCTAATTACGAGTGGAACCGGGCCGACGACCCAAGGCCGACTAGACTAGCAGCTTACGAGCCGGCAATGCGTCAAAGCGGGCGGCTCCCAGAAACGTCTCCAACATTCCGTCGAAGTCTGCGCCGGCCATTCGTGGGGTGAGTGCGGTGTTATGAAGCATGCGAGCCTGTTCAATTTGCGCCTGAGAGCGGCAGGACCGCGCTTTGCGAGCGGCAGTGCAGTTAACGATGGCCCGAGAATGCGCCGCTCTGCGAGGTGAAAAAGACGTCCGATTTGGGGAATCGAGGTCTCATTCCTCTTCTGTGCCGCCCGCAATGTGCTTGACTGCATCGGCGGCGGTCTCCAGCAGTCGCTCCGACATGGCCTGATCGGTCATGATGCGAGATATGGTTACGGCGCCGACCATGAGGGACAGCACGACCATGGCTTTCTCGTACTGTTTTGTGCCGTCCGATGCTGGGATCAATTCGTCGAGAACCTGAAGGTGAGCTTCGATGCCATTCTGGAATGGAGCGCGCACCTCTTCGCTCTGACGCGCTGCGTCGGACCCGAGCGCGGCCAGGGGGCAGCCGTCGCCTTTCTCTTCCTGGTGCCCGGTTGAGAGATACATGCCGACAACCGCGCCGAAGGGATCGCTGCTTCCCGCAGCAACCCTCGACCACCGGCGAATTGCACTCTCCATCGCTCGCCCGGATGCCAGCGCCGCAAGATCGTCTTTCGATCGGAACTGTTTGTAGAATCCGCCCTGGGTGAGGCCGGCACCTTTCATCAGATCTTTCAGCCCGATGCCGTCGAAACCATGCTCCCGGAAGAGCCGGCTTGCGACGTTGATCACTGTTTCGCGGTTGGCCTCGGCCTGGGCACGGCTGACTCTCATAGCGACCTCCAATTAGATTTCATTTGACATCTATACCAGTTTTAGAGTTAGATCGCAATCTAAATGATCCGCCGTGCCGGTCAATAAGGGTTAATGAGATGAATCGCAAAATATTACTCGGCGCTTTCGCACTTGTGGCTGCTGCCGGCGCCACCGCTTTCGTGCTTTTCGAGGAGCCCTCCAAAGCCAGTGCAAAAGCCGCCGATGCCCGCACGGCACCCCCCTTTGTCAAGCTGGTGGAGGCAAAAAACCCGGAGGCCACCGAACGCACCTTCACGGGCACCATTGCCGCCCGGGTGCAGAGCAATCTCGGTTTTCGTGTCCCCGGCAAGATCATGCAGCGTTATGTGGACGTTGGCGTGCAGGTTAAGGCTGGCCAGCCGCTGATGCGCATCGACGAGACCGATCTGCGTCTCGCCCTGACGGCGAAGCGAAACGCGGTTGCCGCGGCGCAAGCAGTGCTGATCCAGGCGCAAGCCGACGAGCGGCGCTATGCCGCCTTGGTGAAAAACGGATTGGCCGCGACGCCGCAGCGCTATGAACAGGCGAAGGCAGCTCTCGACACCGCGACGGCGCAGCTTGCCGCGGCGGAAGCGGACGCGAAGGTCGCAGAGAACGAGACCGCCTATTCCATCCTCGTTGCCGATACCGATGGGACGGTTGTCGAAACGCTCGGAGAGCCGGGGCAGGTGGTGACGGCAGGACAAACCGTCGTCCGGCTCGCACAGGCCGGTCCGCGTGAAGCGCTGGTCTGGCTTCCGGAATTCCTGCGGCCTGAGATCGGCGAAACAGCCGATGCCAGCATCTACGGAAGCGAAGGCCGGCGGGACAAGGCGCGGCTGCGGCAGATCTCCGACGCGGCCGACCCTCAAACCCGCACCTATGAAGCACGCTGGGTTCTGGATGGCGCGGCAGCGTCGGCCCCGCTGGGCGCGACGGTGACGATCAGGATCTCCAACAGCAGGGGCCAATCACAGGCCGCGGTGCCTGTCGGCGCGGTTTTGGACGACGGCAGCCGAACCGGCGTGTGGGTCTTCGATGAGAAATCTTCGACCGTCCACTTCAGGCAGGTGAAAATTGAACAAATAGGCGAGGAGGTCGCGGTGGTTTCCAGCGTCAAAGCAGGCGAGCCGGTCGTCGCTCTCGGCGCCCATCTGCTGCAGGACGGCGCCAGCGTGCGCACCAAGGTAGAACAGGCAGAGGCGGCAAAACAATGAACTTCAATCTCTCCGCGCTCGCCGTCCGCGAACGGGCCGTTACGCTGTTCTTCATCATTCTGCTGGCCGCCGCCGGCGCCTATGCCTTCGTCAAGCTTGGGCGCGCGGAGGACCCCTCATTCACCATCAAGACCTTGACCGTGACGACCGTGTGGCCGGGTGCCACGGCGCGCGAGATGCAGGATCTGGTCGCCGAGCCGCTGGAGAAGCGCCTCCAGGAACTCAACTGGTACGATCGTGTCGAGACGACAACCCGGCCGGGATACGCCTTTCTGACTGTGACGCTGAAGGACAGTACGCCATCCACGGCGGTCGAAGAGGAGTTCTATCAGGCCCGAAAGAAGCTTGGGGACGAAGCCCGCAATCTGCCCCAGGGCGTCTTCGGTCCTTTCGTCAACGACGAGTATTCCGATGTCAGCTTCGGTCTTTATGCGCTGAAGGCCAAGGGCATGCCGATGCGCGAGCTTGTGCGCCAGGCCGAGGTGATCCGCCAGGATCTTCTGCATGTGCCTGGAGTCAAGAAGATCAACATTCTCGGTGAGCGGCCCGAACAGATCTTTGTCGAATTTTCCTATGCCAAGCTGGCGACGCTCGGCATTTCTGCGCAAGATGTCGCAGCCGCTTTGCAGCGGCGAAATACCGTGACGCCGGCGGGGTCGATCGACACCCGCGGCCCGCAGGTCTTCATTCGCTTCGACGGCGCCTATGACAGCATCCAGGCGATATCAGACACGCCGATCGTCGCGGCCGGACGCACGTTGAAACTCTCCGATTTGGCCGAAGTGCGGCGCGGCTATGAGGATCCGGCCACCTATCTCATCCGCCATGACGGCGAGCCCGCCATCATGCTGGGCGCGGTGATGCAGCAGGGCTGGAACGGTCTGGAACTCGGCAAGGCGCTGGAGGAAAGATCCGCCGCGATCGCCAAGACCCTGCCGCTCGGCATGACGCTCGCCAAGGTCAGCGACCAGGCCGTCAACATCCAGGAAGCCGTCGGCGAATTCATGCTGAAATTCGCCATGGCGCTCGGCGTCGTCTTGTTCGTCAGCCTCGTCAGCCTTGGTTGGCGCGTCGGGATCGTCGTGGCTCTGGCCGTTCCGTTGACCCTTGCCGTCGTCTTCCTCATCATGCTGGAGACCGGCCGGTTCTTCGATCGCATCACCCTTGGTGCGCTGATCCTCGCGCTCGGCCTTCTGGTCGACGACGCGATCATCGCCATCGAGGTGATGGTGGTGAAGATGGAAGAGGGGATGGACCGCATCAAGGCGGCCGCCTATGCTTGGAGCCATACGGCCGCCCCGATGCTATCAGGCACGCTCGTGACGATCATCGGTCTGATGCCGGTCGGCTTTGCCCGGTCGACCGCCGGCGAATATGCCGGCAATATCTTCTGGGTCGTGGGCTTTGCCTTGATCGTGTCGTGGATTGTCGCGGTGATCTTCACGCCATATCTCGGCGTCAAGATGTTGCCGGCGATCAAACCGGTCGAAGGCGGCCATCACGCCATCTACGACACGCCGAATTACCGGCGTCTGCGGGGGATGATCGAATTTACCGTGCGCCACAAGTTCGTCACATGTGCGGTGGTCGCCATCGTCATGGCGGTCTCTGTCGTGGGCATGGGAGCGGTGAAACAGCAGTTCTTCCCGACCTCGGATCGTCCGGAGGTTCTGGTTGAAGTCCGCATGCCTGAAGGGACCAGTATCGAAACCACGGCCGCAACGGTCGGGAAGCTCGAAGACTGGCTGCAGCAGCAGCCGGAGGCGAAGACAGTCACGAGCTATACCGGTCAGGGCGCTCCCCGCTTCTTCTTTGCCATGGCCCCTGAGCTGCCGGACCCGTCCTTCGCCAAGATCGTCGTGCTGACTCCTGACGCCCACACACGCGAGGCTTTGAAGCTTCGCCTGCGCGCGGCCATCTCGGATGGGCTCGCTCCCGAAGCCTATGTCCGCGTCACCCAGCTCGTCTTCGGTCCCTATACGCCGTTTCCGGTCGAATTCCGCATCATGGGTCCTGATGCCGACCAATTGTACCGGATCTCCGAAAAGGCCCTGGAGATCATGAAGAGCGTGCCGGATGTGCGTCAGGCAAACCGCGATTGGGGCAACCGCACTCCGGTGCTGCGCTTCGTTCCCGACCAGGAACGGCTGGGCCTGATCGGGCTTTCGCCGGCGGAGGCCGCCCAGCAGATGCAGTTGCTGCTGAGCGGGATTCCGATTACCGAGGTTCGCGAGAATATCCGCAACGTGCCTGTCGTCGCCCGCAGTGCCGGCGACAACCGGCTTGACCCGTCGCGATTGGCGGACTTCTCGCTGATGAGCCGGGATGGCCGCCAGGTCCCGCTCGATCAGATCGGTCATTCCGAAATCCGGTTCGAGGAGCCAATCCTGAAACGTCGCGACCGCACGCCCGTTGTCACGATCCGTTCCGATATCGACGAGGCGACGCAGCCCCCCGAGGTGTCCCAGCAGGTCATGAAGGCGCTTCAGCCGCTGATCGCCACGCTGCCTGTGGGCTATCGTATCGAGATGGGCGGGAACATCGAGGAGTCGCTCAAGGCCAACGACGCCCTCGTCAAAATCTTCCCGGCGATGATTGCCGCCATGCTGATCGTGATCGTGCTGCAGGTCCGCAGCCTGTCGACCATGACCATGGTCATGCTGACGGGGCCGCTCGGTCTTGCCGGGGCGGTTCCGGTCCTGCTGCTCTTCAATCAGCCCTTCGGCTTCAACGCCATTCTCGGATTGATCGGATTGGCCGGAATCCTGATGCGCAATACCTTGATCCTGACGGAACAGATCAAGGAGAACAAGGCAGCCGGTCTCGACGATTATCACGCCGTCATCGAGGCGACGGTGCAGCGGACGCGTCCCGTCATTCTGACAGCCCTTGCGGCCGTGCTTGCCTTCATTCCTCTCACCCACTCGGTGTTCTGGGGGTCGATGGCCTACACGCTGATCGGTGGAACTGCGGTCGGCACGGTGATGATCCTGCTCTTCCTTCCGGCTCTCTACGCCACATGGTTCCGCATCAAGCCGGCGAAGAACGAAAGTCACGAGAATTCACCAGAGGACGTGGAACTGCAGGCAGCATTGGCTGCCGAGTGATGCCTGTGTTGCCGAGGCAGCCGCTTCTGCTGAAGCCCATAATTGATGACCCGCGCCAATCAAGGAGCATGCATGTCTAAAGATAAGGTTGTAGTGATCACCGGAGCATCTTCCGGAATAGGCGAGGCTTCGGCGCGCCTTCTTGCGCAAAACGGGTTCGAGGTCTTTGGAGGCGTCCGGAACCCGCAGCGCGCCAATGCCATTCCCGGCGTGCGCTATGGGACTGTTGATGTGACCGATGACGCCTCGGTCGCCAATTTTGTTGAATGGGTTTTTTCCGAAGCGGGCAAGATCGACATCCTGATCAACAATGCCGGCGTTTCGCTGGTCGGCCCTGTCGAAAACACCTCGCCTTCCGAAGCTTTGGCCGTATTCGATACCAACGTTTTCGGCCCCTTGCGTATGATCCGCGCTGCTTTGCCCTCCATGCGCGCCGCCCGCAGCGGGCTCATCATCAATATCAGTTCGGTCCTGGGCTTCCTGCCGGCACCGTTCATGGGAATATATGCCAGCAGCAAGCATGCGCTCGAAGGACTATCGGAGTCGCTGGACCATGAGATTCGCGAGTTCAACGTGCGTGTGGTGCTGCTTGAACCGACCTTCACGAACACCAAGCTCGATGTAAACGCGGCGCAAACCGCAGCACCCCTGGGTGCCTACGCAACACAGGCCGATGCGACCATCAAGGCGGTACAGGCCCAGATCAGAACCGCGCCATCGGCGCTTTCAGTCGCAGAAAAGATTCTAGCCGCAATCAACGGTCCATACCGAATGCGCCAACCCGCTGGAGGCCAGGCGACCCTGCTCAGCCGGCTGCGCAGGTTCATGCCGGCAAACGCGGTCGACGGCAGTCTGAGAAGGACATTCGGCTTCGGTAAACGAAACGCCTCCTGAATTTCGCTTAAACTTTCAGACGTCGTCGGCCTCAACAGTATCGTCAGGGTGCCCAGGCGGCCGCCGACGTCATCTATCTCTTGAACCGAAACTGAATTGGGCGTTTGCTCGACCTCAAGCAACGCCATGCCAATGAAGACCTAATCCCCAAAGAACCGGATCGGCTTGTATTGCCGATGCGCAATGATCAGGCTTCGATCCGGCTGGATGATGTAGGTTTCCTCCACCTGCCGGCCATACTGGTCGGTGAAATCATGCGGGAAGCTGGAGCCGGGTGGTGATTTGGTGAGCTTGCTGCGCGGCTGGCCGTTATAGGTGATGCTGCCTGGGATCGGCTCGAGGCCGGGGCCGCCATAGTAGGAAACGCTGTTGCACCCGGCAAGAACAAGGGTGCCGATGAGGCCGAGGAGTGCGGGTTTCATGTCCATCCTTCCGATGCGCCGAAGCGGCGATCTTACTCCTGATTGCATCCTGCTTGCCAGATGAAACGCCATCTTCGCCTTCACGCCTTCGCGAAGCAGCGCCTGGAGTGCCGCGATCGCTTCAGCCCTTCCATTGCCGAAGCCGGCGTCGTCTGCTAGATCGGCATCGTCGAAAAAGGCAGGATCGGTTGAGGTAAGCCCGATCCCTTCCGTCCGAGCGTCAAAGCGCTCTGACGAAGCTCTGCTCCGTGCCCCAGGGCACGAGAACCCGCGACGTGATCCGCATGCAAATGCGGCATCCCGGCGGCGTGCGGAGACGGCAAAAGTCAGTCCCGGGATAATTTTGAACGGAGACTGTCAATGCGCCTGAACCATCTCGATTTTCACGTACCCGATATTGCTGGGACGGCGGATTTCTTCATCCGCCATTTCGGCCTGAAGCTGAAGGATATGCGCAGCAACAACGGCCTGGCGATCCTAGAGGATGATGCCGGCCTCGAAATCGTGTTGAGCCACGCCATCGCCAAGTTCGGCACCGCCGACCAGGTGGAGATAGGCCGCCAGACCTATCATATCGGCTTCATTCTGCCGAAAAGGGCGGATGTCGATACTGTCCATGCCGGACTTGTTGCTGCTGGTGCCGTGCTCTCCGGTCCGCCGGCCGCCATGCGCGGCGGCTGGCTGTTTTATTGCACGGCGCCGGGAAATATCCTCGTCGAGGTAGGTTGGCGGCCGGGTTAAACCGAGGCGAGAGGTGTTTTGCTGCAAAGAGAAGGCTGCGCGAAACGGAGAGCTTGCGTCATGTCCCCTTCGCCCCGCAAGCGGGGAGAAGGTGCCGGCAGGCGGATGAAGGGCAGGCGGACACTGAGAGTATTGTTTGCCTCAAAACTCCGTCCAGTCCGCCTCGTGGCTCTTCGACGGCGTGCTGCCGCCGCCGAAGGCGTTGGCGAGGGTCTGGCCGAGGGCGCGCGCCGGCGAGGCGGTCGGGCGGGCGGTGCCTTCCCGGGCGACGCGGATCGCAGGGGGCTTGGCCACCGGGCGCGCTGGCGCACGCAGGGCGGTCGGCGACCGGGCCGAGGTGATCTGTGCGGCGGCGGCGAAGCTGCCGGTTCCGGTCAGCCGGAACTGGCCGAGCAGATTGTTGAGTGCCGTCGCCTCCGTGGCGAGGCTGTGGCTGGCGGCGGTCGACTGCTCGACCATCGCCGCATTCTGCTGCGTGCCCTGGTCCATGGTGTTGACCGCGGTGTTGATCTCCTGCAGCCCGATCGACTGTTCGCGCGACGCTTCGGCGATCGCGTGGACGTGCTGGTTGATTTCCTGCACCTCGGTGACGATCGCGTCGAGCGCCTTGCCGGTCTCGCCGACCAGCGACACACCGGTCTGCACATGCGTGCCGGAATTGGTGATCAGGTCCTTGATCTCCTTGGCCGCCTTGGCGGAGCGCTGCGCAAGCTCGCGCACTTCCTGCGCCACCACCGCAAAGCCCTTGCCTGCTTCGCCGGCCCGCGCCGCCTCAACGCCGGCGTTGAGCGCCAGCAGATTGGTCTGGAAGGCGATGTCGTCGATGACGCCGATGATGTTGCCGATCGCGGCCGAGGACTGTTCGATCTGCTGCATCGCGGAGACGGCCCTGCGGACGATCTCGCCGGATTTTTCGGCGCCGAGGCGCGTGCGGGTGACGAGCTGGCTCGCCTCCTCGGCGCGTTTGGCGGCGTCGCGCACCGTTGTGGTGATTTCTTCCAGTGCCGCTGCGGTTTCTTCGACCGAGGCCGACTGCTGTTCCGTCCGCCGGGAAAGCTCGTCTGCGGAAGACCGGATCTCGTTGGCGCCGGCGCCGATTGCCCGCGCATTGGCGCCGACCGCCTGCAGGGTCTCGTTGAGCTTTTCGACCGAATGGTTGAAATCCTGGCGCAGCGCGTCGAGATGGGCGACGAAGGGCTCGTTGATATGCGAGGCGAGATCGCCGGCGGCAAGGCGGCGCAGGCCGTCGCCGAGGGCTGCGACCGCGCGGTCGAGTTCGGACGCTTCGCGCGCCTTCTGCGCCTCGCGTTCGCGGCGCTCGCCGTCGCTGACGCTGCGGTCGGCCTCGGCGCGCGCCTCGATCTGGCGACGCTCGATGGCGTTGTCGCGGAAGATCGAAACCGCCTTTGCCATCTGGCCGATCTCATCGCCGCGGTCGAGGCCGACGATCTCGCTGTCGGTGTCGCCCTCGGCAAGGCGCGCCATGCGCAGCCGCAGTTGCGCCATCGGGCCTGAAATGCCCCACTGTGCGACGGCGATGCTGATGCCGACCGCGGCGAGAACGGCAATGCCGATCAGGATGAGACAGAAGGTGATCCGGCCATCGACGGAAGCCGAAAGCGCGTCTCCGCCGTCATTGAGCAGCGCCATCATCGCATCGTTGTTGGCGATCATCTTCGGCGTCAGCGCGTCGAGCTTGGCATTGATCAGCGCGACATTCGCGAGCGCGCCGGCGCTGTCCTTGGCCTTGCTCTGCTCGATGATCTTGTTGGCCAAAGCTTCGATATCATCGATACCGGCCTGGATTTCGTCGATTGCCGCCTTGCGGCTCGGAACCAGTGTGAGGGCCTGCTTCATCCGGTCACGGGCCTGCGGCAGCTTGCTGGGTGTGGCAAGCGCCGTCTGGAAAGCCGGCGTATCGGGTTTCATGTCGGCCAGCAGGGTGACCTGCAGCACCGAGGCCACCACCGATGCGCTGGCGCGCGCGCTCAGCATTGAGGCCTGCGCCTCATGGTCGATAAAGGCGCTATAGGCGGTGTCCGCCCGGCGGAATTCGGAGATGACATAGACCAGCCCCGCCATCGTGATCAGCCCGAGCAGCGACACGACCGATATGATTTTGGTGCGGATTTTCAGATGCTTCAACATGGGAAATGTCACCCGATCTGGCCGGGCGCGCCGCGCGTCCGGTGTTTGGAAACTGGATTTGTAAAGAGCGCTGCTGATTGTCGCGGCGCCGGAAAGGGAGTTGACGCATGCATCATGCAATCGACTGGTGGGGTCGGTATCGTCGCGACAAATAGAGGCGATATTCTTTAATTCCGCGCTAACGCGCAGGCGCAGTCCCGCCCTTAATTTTGAGGGGAGCAGGAGGTTTGCGCCATCTGGAGCGTGTCCTTCGAGGCTCCGGCCTTTAGCCCAGCGCCTCAGGATAAGGGGCGTGGGAGGATGCCGCGGCCAATGAGAGGCCTTGGAGTATGCCGCAGCCGATGCTAGCCCACGTCCATAGATATTCCCCGCCGGGCATGACTCTGTTACATCTCGTCGACCCCAACCCGAAACTGGATCACCATGATTGAATCCCAGCAGGCATCCCCGACTATCAGGGCTTTTCTAGCGGTCGGCCTGTTTCTGGCAGCGGTGTTTTCGAGCTTTGCGGCATTCGCCCAGCAAGCTGCGCCCTCGCTGCCGTTGCTCTTCGATGCCCGCGAGCGTCTCGCCAGGCCGGATCTCTCCTCGCTGGTCCGCCTGCGCTTTCTGACGTCGGTCGATTTCCCGCCTTTTAATTTCACCGATCAGAACGGCAAGCTTTCCGGTTTCAACGTCGATCTCGCCCGCGAAATCTGCGGCGAGCTGGAGATTTCGGACAAGTGCCAGATCCAGGCGATGCCTTTCACCGACCTTAAGGATGCGCTCGCCGCCTCGCAGGGCGATGCCGTCATCGCCGGCCTTGCGGTAACCCCGGAGTTGCGCCGCCAATTCCTGTTCTCGAGGCCATATCTGATGCTGCCGGCGCGCTTCGTGCGCAATCTCGCCGCCCCGCTCGATGGAAAGACCGCTGCTGCGCTCTCGAACCATCCGGTCGGCGTCGTCAAAGGCACGGTGCATGAGGCGATGCTGGCCGCCTTTTTCCCGGCGTTGAAAGCACAGGCTTTCGACACGAAGGACGCCCTGCTTGCAGCGCTGAAGGAGCGCAAGGTCGATGCCGCCTTCGCCGATGCGCTGCAGCTTTCCTTCTGGGTCTCTTCGCTCGCCTCCGACAAATGCTGCGCGCTCTTCGACGGCCCCTACCTCTCCGAACAATTCCTCGGCGAGGGCATGACGATCATGCTGCGGCAGAAGGACAGCGTGCTGACTTCGGCCATCGACCATGCGCTTGCCGCGCTGTCGCGCAACGGCCGTCTTCAGGAAATCTATCTGCGGTATTTTCCCTACGGGCTCTATTGATCCCGTGGGATTCAGCCCTTGCGGAAGCGGGCAATCGCGCTGCGTTCGATCGCCGCGCAGGTGAGCTTGTCGAGGCCGAGGCGGTCGCGCAGCAGGCTGAGCAGCCGCAATTCCTCCGCCTTGACCGAGAGATCGGCGGAGGCCACCTCGACGGCAAGCGCGTAGGCCGTATCGTAGAGTTTTGCAGGCAGGGTATCGCGGACGGTTTCGAGAACGACGTCGAGGCCCTCGGGCCCGGCCAGCAGCGCCGCGCAGTCGCGCGCGATCGGAATGAGCTT
Organism: Rhizobium etli CFN 42; assembly: GCF_000092045.1. NCBI lineage: Bacteria > Pseudomonadati > Pseudomonadota > Alphaproteobacteria > Hyphomicrobiales > Rhizobiaceae > Rhizobium > Rhizobium etli. Next base: position 553,910 of record NC_007761.1, read on the forward strand.
ATCGTCATCAAAATCCCGGAAAACCGGCAGGAAGCCGATCAGCTGGCCGATCCTTTCCATCTCCCTGTCGTTCATGGTGCTGTCGACGGCGGAGGCCATCACCATCACGTAGATCAGCGCATCATGGGCGGAAAGCGGCTTGTTCATCTCTGATTCCTTGTTGATCAGCCCAGATTAGGAACTGGCGGCGGCCATTACAAGAGATCGGCAGCATCTCGCGCCGGCGGGCGGCCTTGCGGCGCGGATCGCCGCCGTGATGCCTTTCTGCGCCTGTTTCGCCCTCTCGGCGACGGATGAAAGCGGCAACCCGCCTTTGCTTCCGCCCAGCCGTTTTCGGCGAGCCACGTACCGAGATCCTGCGTGCCGAGTCGGCATGCGGCGATCGCCGTTCCCTTCCATTCGACCGCGTCGGAATCGCAGGTGAGGCTGCGGTTGCGCAAGAGCTGGAGCAGCGCCGTCTTCGCCGTCATGCCGCAGGGCCATTGCCGGTCTGCCACTACCGCCATCCCTATGATACCTGTAAAGACGGCGGCAGGACGCATGGAATATCTTCCTACTGGCTGGCCCAGATGATGCGGGCGATCCAATCGACATCGGCAAGATCAAGCGTACGGTTGGGATGTTCGGGATTGAGCGACATCAGCTCGATCGACCGCGGGCTCTGGCGCAAGAGCACCTTCGCCATCACCTCGCCCGTGCATGTGCGCACGACGACGCGGTCGTTGCGGCGCACCTGCGCCCCGGGTTCGACAATCAGCACATCGCCGTCGCGATAAAGCGGCATCATGCTCTCGCCCTGCACCTCCAGCGCATAGACGCCGGATCTCTGCGACGGCTTGGGCGGAAACTCCACCACATCCCAGCCATGACCGGCCGGAAAGCCGCCATCGTCGAAGAAGCCGCCGGCCCCGGCCTGGGCGAAGCCGAGTAGCGGAATGGCGCCGCCTGGCGACGGCCCGGCGCGCTCTCCGATCCGCTCTCCGGAGGAACTGGAGGCCGGTTGCATGAAGGCGAGAAACTGCTCCATGCTCGCCCCTGTCGCATCGAGCACCTTGGCGATCGATTCCGTCGACGGCCAGCGCAGCCGTCCATCGGCGGAAAGCCGTTTCGACTTGTTGAAAGAGGTGGGGTCGAGTCCGGCGCGGCGAGCAAGACCGGATGGCGTCAGCTCGTGCCGTTCGGCAAGCCTGTCGATCGCCTCCCAGATTTGCTTGTGTGACAGCATATGCGCCCGATTTCGTGCAGCCTGTCCGAGGCCGCGCTTCAGCCGGCCGGAGTGTAACCGACCGCGCGGCGCGGGTAAAGGTAAAGGAGGAATAAAATCCTGCTATCGGGGTTTCTGCTGCCCTCAGGCGACCATCGCCATGTTGATCTTGCCGAGCTGGATGACGGCCTGCGTGCGGCTGTCGACATCGAGTTTCAAGAGGATTGCCGAAACATGCGCCTTGATCGTCGCCTCGGAGACGCCGAGTTCATAAGCGATCTGCTTGTTCAACAGCCCTTCGGCCAGCATGGTCAGCACCCGGCTCTGCTGCGGCGTCAGCGTATGCAGGCGGTGGATCAGATCGGCGACATCAGGATCCTGCTCCTGGCCGTCGCGATAGCTTTCCGGCGTGGCGATATCGCCGGCAAGCACGGTCTGGATGCTGCGGCGGATGTCTTCGATGCCGGAGGATTTGGAAATAAAGCCGGAAGCGCCGAGTTCCAAGGCCCGGCGGATCGTCGTTGCGTCGTCGGTCGCCGAGACGATGATAATCGGCAGGCTGGCGAATTCGGCGCGCAATGCCATCAGGCCGGAAAAGCCGCTGACGCCGGGCATGGCGAGGTCGAGCAGCATCAGGTCGGCGTCGGGATGGGCGCCGGCTGCGGTCCGCGCGGCGACAAAATCGCCGGCTTCGACGATCGATTGGCAGCCTTCCATGCCGATGACGGCCTGGCGCAACGCATCGCGGAACAGCGGATGGTCGTCGGCAATGATGATGGTCTGTTCCTGCATCGAAAACTCCCTCCCAAGAGCCCGATCATGCTGCATGCGACGCCGTCCCCACTGCGATCCATGCATATCTGCTGATAGATTATATCAGATCAGGTCTTCTGCGGAAGGGGATTGGCCTTTTCCTCGGCCTGGAACTCCTTCACCATCCCCATGAAACTCTTCATCATCTTCTCCATGATGCTGATCGAGCGCTCGACTTCGGCATCGCTCGGCAGTGCTCGCTCGACGAGGCCGCGCTGTTCCAGCTTCGTCACCCGCTGCGAAAGCCGGTCGAGTTCGTCGTCATAGGCCGCCCGCTCGTCGGCGGCCATGCGGCAAACGAGAGCGCCGTCCTTGTCCTGGCAGATCGACATGGCGCCGGTCTGGCGGTCGAGCCGGACAAAATGATCGCCGCTTTTTTCCAGCTGAAAGCGGCCCGCATCGGCCTCGGCCGCGACGGCTGCCAGCGGCAGGAGAACAGCGCCAAGTGTGAGAACCAAAATCTTCATCATCTCATCCTCCGGATTTTGCCTGGGCGGGTCCTGTTTTTGAGCGCCGGGGCGTGGACATTGCCGCCTCTTTCCGGCAAAGCGCTGGTGATCGAGGACCAGCAATCGCGAGGCCATGATGACCCTGACACCGACCCTTTACAAGATCGTGACGGAAACGCTCTGGCAGCAAGCCAGACAAAGCGGTGTTTTTCATGGCGCCGGCATCGATCTCAAGGACGGCTTCATCCATTTTTCGACGGCCGACCAGGTCAAGCAGACCGCCGCCCTGCATTTTGCCGGCCAGTCCGGCCTCATGCTGGTTGCCGTTGATGGCAGCGGCCTCGGTGACAAGCTGATCTTCGAACCCTCCCGCGGCGGCGATCTGTTTCCGCATCTCTACGCCGATCTGCCGCTTGCGGCCGTGCTCTGGGAGGTGCGGCTGCCGCTCGACGAGACCGGCGCCCACATTTTTCCGGAGCTGCAGCCATGATCGATCCCTTCCAGCGTCTCGCCCGCAGGGGCCTCTTCCTGTTCGATCCGGAAACGGCGCACGGCATGTCGATCGCGGCGCTGAAATCCGGGCTGGTGCCCGCCTGTCAGATCGCTCCGGATCCGCGCCTTCGCCAGACCATCGCCGGCCTTACCTTCGAAAATCCGCTCGGCATGGCCGCCGGCTACGACAAAAATGCCGAGGTGCCGGAGGCGCTCTTGAAGCTCGGCTTCGGCTTTACCGAAATCGGCACGGTGACGCCAAAGCCGCAATCCGGCAATCCGCGCCCGCGCATCTTCCGTCTGGTCGAGGATGAAGCGGTCATCAACCGCCTCGGTTTCAACAATGAAGGCCATGAGGCCGCCTTCAGGCGGCTCGCTGAATTGACGGGCACCGGCATCTTCGGCGTCAATATTGGCGCCAACAAGGACAGCGAAGACCGCATCGCCGATTACGTCGCCGGCATCCGCCGCTTCCATTCCGTCGCCCGTTATTTCACCGCCAACATCTCCTCGCCGAATACGCCGGGCCTGCGCGACCTGCAGGCGCGCGAAAGCCTTGCGGCGCTGCTGTCGGCCGTGCTTGCGGTGCGCGACGAGATGGCGGAGAAATCCGGCCGGAAGATCCCGGTCTTTCTGAAGATCGCCCCTGACCTGACCGAGGAAGGCATGGACGATATCGCCGCGGAAGCGCTCGCGCATCCGCTGGATGGGTTGATCGTCTCCAACACCACGCTGTCGCGCGACGGTCTCAAGGACCAGCGACAGGCGAAGGAGGCGGGCGGTCTCTCCGGCGTGCCGCTGTTTGAAAAGTCGACGGCGGTGCTTGCCAGGATGCGCAAGCGCGTCGGCCCTGATCTGCCGATCATCGGCGTCGGTGGCGTCTCCTCGGCCGAAACGGCGCTGGAGAAGATCAGGGCTGGCGCCGATCTCGTCCAGCTCTATTCCTGCATGGTTTATGAAGGTCCTGGCCTGCCCGGCACTATCGTTCGCGGTCTTTCGGCGCTGCTCGACCGCGAAAAGGCCGGCTCGATCCGCGCGTTGCGCGACAGCAGGCTGGATTATTGGGCGGCGCGGAAGGTCTGATCGGCCCGCGGCCTGACCAGCATGGCCAGGAAGAAGCCGCGGAACAGCAGAAAGGCGTTCATCCCAAGCCACAGGCCGTGATTGCCGAAGAGCGGCACGAAGACGGCGAGCATGGCGAGGTAGCCGGCAAAAGACATCAGCATCCGGTTGCGCATGTCGACCGACCACGTCGCGCCGATGAAGACGCCGTCCATCAGGAAGGCAAGGGCGCCGGTGAGCCCCGTCACCGCCGCCCAGGGCAGATAGGTCGCTGCCGCCTGCCGCACCTCGGGCGAGGTGGTCAGCACCGAGATCAGCCATGGACCGGCGAGCCAGAAGAAGGCGGAGACGATCGCCGCCAGCCCGAAGGACCAGAGGATCGTCAGCTTCAGCCCGCGGTCGAAGGCCGGCCGGTAGTGCGCGCCGACGGCCCGGCCGGTGATCTGCTCGGCGGCGTTCGCAAGCCCGTCGAGATAATAGCCTGACAGCAGGAAGAAATTCATCAGCACGGCATTGGCGGCAAGCGTCACCGCGCCGAAGCCGGTGCCGATCCGCGTCATGATCGCGAAGGCGCCGATCAACACGAAGGTGCGGATCAGGATATCGCGGTTGAGGGCGAAAAGCTCCGCCAGGCGATGCCGGGAAAAGATCTCCGACCACGCCGGCCGCTCCGCCTTGGCAAAGCCGCTGAGCACGACAAAAAGCCCGGCGAGCGCGCCAGCCATCTCACCGGCCATGGTTGCCCAGGCGACACCAGCCACGCCCCAGCCGAGCGACAGGCCGAGATAGATGGACAGCAGGATATTGATGCCGTTGATCAGCGCCTGCAGCAGCAGTCCGACGCTGCCCTGTCCGCGCCCGAGCACGAAGCCGAGAATGGCGTAATTGGCGAGTGCGGCCGGCGCTGCCAGCATGCGGATCGAGAAATAGGTGGCGGTCGCCTCGGCGATCGCGCCTTCCGCGCCCATCAGCCGCAGACCCGCCGCCTTGAGCAACGGCGAAAGACAGAGCAGTGCCAGCCCGCAGCCGAGCGCCGAGATCAGTGCCCTGGCGAATACCGCCTGCTGTTCCTGCTGGTCCCGCCGGCCATAGGCCTGCGCCGTCAGCCCGGTCGTCGATGCCCGCAGGAAATTGAAGCTGCCGAGGATCAGATCGAAGAGCATTGCACCGATCGCGAGCCCCGCCAGCGCTTCCGGGTCACCCATATGACCGACGACGGCGGTGCTCGTCAGCCCGAGCAGCGGCGTCGTCAGGAATCCGAGCGTCATCGGAATGGCGATCGACAGCACCAGCCGATGCGTCACGTCGAAAGCGAAGGCGTCGTTGCTGCGCGTATCCATACCAGCCTCATATCGAGGCGGAATCGCCTCGGCTGGAAAGCACCATGGCCCAATAGGGCAGGTCCCTGGAAGATGAATTGTGAGCGACGGCGACGCCGAGGCCGTCATAGCGCCCCAGCATGTTTTCCAGATGATGCGGCGAGTTGATCCAGGCCTTCACCACTTCATCGACGCTCCGCTGCCCGGAGGCGATGTTTTCTGCCGCCGGCAGCCGCACGCCGCTCGCCTTGACGCGGGCGCCGAAACTATCGGTTATCCCCATGAGATGCGCCATCTTGCCGGCGCTTGCCATACGTTTCGCCTGGAAGAGGGCGGCGGTGCTTGCCGCCGGATCGGCGGACAGCGGCGGCAGGCCGTTCTTGGCCCGCAGCTGATTGACGAGCGGCAATACGCTCGCCGTCTCGTCCTCGCCATTCGAAGGGGTGCCGGCAAGGCGCGGCGTGGTGGTGCAGCCGGCGATGCCGGCGGCGAACGCCAGTCCGGAAAGACGCAGCAGGCCGCGGCGGGAAAGATCGATGGAGGTCATGTTACCGGTGATAGCTGAAAAGGCGAAGGATGAGGAAGAGCGGAATGACGATCGTCGCCCCGAGGAGGAGATAGTCGCCGACGCGCCCGAGCGCTGAAAAACCGCGGTGCCAGATTTCCAGGATGAAGTCGCGGAACCCATAGATGATGTTCCACGGCGTCAGGCCGAAGACGGTCATGACGAAGCCGACGATCAGCGACACGACGATGAGTTTTATCAACGTGCGGCCGAGCGAATCGCCGAGAAACCTGTTCACCTGATCGGACATGCGCCATCTCCTGTTTGCCCTTGGAATAAGGTCGCGGCGCGCCGCCCGCAAGCCCTTTCCGGGATTGGCCGCTTTGCCTGTGAAATAGGACTTGAGTTTTTTTGTGGCCGCCGCCAGATGCGGGCAGACGCATGTCGTGCAAACTGTGCAGCGGTTTGGGGTAACGACATGCGTAAGCGCCAACAGGTCTATTCATGCAGCCCCACCAGCTTTCCTCCGGCGATGTCATCGCCGACCGCCGCGCCGATTATGCCCGAATGCTCGAAGAGGGCGGCGAGCCGGAGGCGGCCGCCGAGCTGATGGAGCAGGCGCTCGAACTCGCACCGGCCTGGGCTGCCGGCTGGTATCGCCTCGCCACCTATCGCGAAAAGGCGGGCAGGGCGGAAGCCGCTATCGAAGCCTATCGCAACACGCTTGCCCTCGATCCCGAAGATATTTTCGGTTCGGCCCTCAAGCTCGCCCTTCTCGGCGACGGCGCCACACCCGACCGGCCGCCGAGCCGCTATGTCGAGCGCCTGTTCGACGATTATGCCGACCGTTTCGAAACCTCGCTCGTCGAAAAACTCGATTACACCGTGCCGCAGAAACTCGCAGCCCTCGTTTCTGCCACAGGGAGGCATTACGCATGCGCCGTCGATCTCGGCTGCGGCACCGGCCTGCTCGGCCCCGAAATCCACGGCCGCGTCGGTCGCCTGGAAGGTTTCGATCTCTCGCAGAACATGCTGGCCAAGGCGGCCGAGAAAGAGGTCTATGATCACCTCGCCCAGGCCGACCTGTCTCTCGCCCCCGATCTTTCCGGCCTCTTTGCCGATGGGCCACGCGGCCGCGCCGACCTGGTGACGGCAGCCGACGTGCTGATGTATCTCGGCAATCTCGAAAGCGTCTTTGCCCTTATCGAAGAGCTCGCCGCATCAGGCGCCGATCTCGCCTTTTCCGTCGAGGATGCGGGGGAGGGCGAGGCCTTTCACCTCGCGCCGTCGCTGCGTTATGCCCATTCGGAACCCTATGTCAGGATGCTGCTTGCCCGTCACGGCTTCGAAATCCTCGAGATCGTCAAGAAAGTCATTCGCAAAGATGGCGGCAAACCGGTTGCCGGCATTCTATTCCTTACGCGCAAGCCGGCTTGAGCGAATGTTTCTTGCGATTTTTAAATAGGACAGCATTACTTACCTATTTCGCTTGATCGGCACCCGGAAAGCTTGATATTGCAGGGATATCCGAGAGAGTGGGGCGATAAGACGCCGGGCGCTCCGGCTCATTTCACATTCAAAAATCCACCGCGTCCGGATGTCTCCGGACGTGCTCGCGAACACGTCTGCAATGGAGACTGGCGACATGACACAGCTCATCAATGCCCTTGGCGTCTGGAATACGAGCGCGACGCGTCACTCTCCCATCGAAGACGTGCAGGGCATATTTTCCGGCAGTCTCGTCGCAGCACTCGGCCTTTACGTGCTTGCCAGCGCCGGCCTTCTCACCGGCAGCACGGCCGGCGTCGCCTTCCTTCTGCATTACGCTTTCGACGTCAATTTCGGCTTTGCCTTCTTCCTGCTCAACCTGCCGTTCTTCTATCTCTCGTGGAAGCGTCTCGGCATGGCCTTCACCATGAAGACCTTCATCGCCATCGGCCTGACCTCGGTGATGTCAGATCTGCAGTCGCGTCTCTTTTCCATTTCGAGCATCCATCCCGCCTGGGCGGCCCTTCTCGGCGGCCTGCTGCTCGGCTTCGGCGCGCTGGCCCTCTATCGCCATCGCGCCAGCCTCGGCGGCGTCGGCATTCTCGGCGTCTACCTGCAGGAGCGTTTCGGCATCCGCGCCGGCCTCGTCCAGCTCGCCATCGACATGTGCGTGCTGGCCGCCGCCTTTTTCGTCACCACGCCGCCCGTCGTCTTCTATTCGGTCCTCGGCGCCATCGTCCTCAACCTCTTTGTCGCCATCAACCACCGCGCCGACCGCTACATCGCCCTCTGACATTACAAATCCGTAACCCATTCTGAACAAAACGTAACTTGCCTGTGACCGGTCCCGGCGCGACATTTCTACCCGCGCCGGATTTGATGAGGTGAGTTATGTCAGATTTGGAAAAACTTGTGAGACGCCGCATGCAGGAAGAATACGCCAAGGGCGCTTCCGCAGAGGAAATTACGAAAGTCGTCCGCGATCTGCTCAACAGCATCGACCTCTCAGGCGATGGGTCTGACGCCGTTGCCGCACGGGCCACGACTGGTCGCGAGTAACGGATAAACAACCGACCCGAGATTTCGGGTCGGTTGCTGGGATGCCATCATAAGGGCGCCCGTAGGCAGATGATTGAGTTGAGAAGCCCACGTAAGAATCGCAGCCGCGCCCCGATTCCTCGCTGTTCTTGCTCCAGAAATCACCCCACACTCCGTCATCCTCGGACTTGACCCGAGGATCCACGCCGCCCCACCAGCGGGGCCATGGATCCCAGGCTCAAGGCCTGGGATGACGGAAATTGGGGGCTGTTTTGCGAAACTCGCCGTCGATGCAGCGAATGAGACGTTGCACTTCCTGGTTCAAGGCGGTGCTGTGTGGCCCCCACGTTTGCCCGGGTTGAGGTATCGGTCTCAACCCCGTGGTACTGGCCTCAAGCCGCCTTTGTCACCACATCGATCGGATGCTGCGAGCGGAAGCCGACCGCCAGCCGGTTCCAGATATTGATCGCACCGATCGCAACGGTGATCTTCGTCATTTCCTCCTCGGAGAAATGCGCCTTCAGCGTCTCGTAGTCGGCATCCGGGGCGCCCGTCTTGGCGATGTTGGTGACGGCGTCGACCCAGCCGAGCAGGGCGCGTTCGCGGGCATCATAGACCGGCGATTCCCGCCAGACGCACATCAGGTTGATCCATTGTTCGCCAAGGCCGTCGTGGCGGGCCTCCTTCACATGCATGTCGACGCAATAAGCGCAGCCGTTGATCTGCGAGGCGCGCAGTTTGATCAGGTGGATGAAGCGGCGTTCCAGGCCGGAGGTCTGGACATATTGTTCTAGTGCGGCGACGGCCTTGTAGGCATCGGGGGCGGCTTTAGCGAAGTTGAAACGCGGTTGCATGTCTTTCTCCTTGTTGTGGCTCAGCGAGCCGTTTTGCGTTCGTGGATTTCGAGGAAGGCGCATCCTCGGGCTGCGATCGATCCGTCGTCGAGGGCATTCAATTCGATGCCGAGATCGGCAATGCTGGTCTTGGCGAGTTCGGCCCGGTAGACCCGTTCGGCCCGCAGCATCGCCGCGCTGATATTGCAGGGCTTGGCGAAGAAGCGATCGGAGACCGGGTTCGGCCCGCGCTGGCGGATTTCGGCGCAGCGGAAAGCCGGTGCCGGCCCCTCGACGGCGAGCAGGATGTCGAGCAGCGAAATCTCTTCCGCCGCCTTCGCCAGCTTATATCCGCCCCGCGGGCCCGGCACGGTATCGAGGATGCCGGCGCCCGACAGCGCCTGCAGATGTTTCAACAGATAGCTCGTCGACACGCCGTGGAACTCTGCCAGGGCCGCGGCCGAGAGCACGCCGCCTTCGGAGAGGCCGGAAAGCATTGCAACGCTATGAATGGCCTGCTCGACGCCGTCGCTCATCTTCATCGAGGCGATCTCCTTATCGTGGATAAAATATATCCATGATTATGCCAGCTGTCAACTGTTGTCCTCACTGCTTGTCGCTTGCCTTTATTGTGACGGCGGATAGAACCGGAAAAAACCGACAGGGGAACATCATGGCATCCAACGTCTTTACAGGCCTTCTGAACTCCAGCGCCGACCGCCACTCGCTGTTCGACGACGCCCAGGGCATCGTCGCCGGCAGCATGCTTGCCGTGCTCGGCGTCTCGCTGCTCTCCGGCGCCGGACTGCTTGCCGGCGGCACCGCCGGTCTCGCCTTCCTTGCCCATTACGCGACCGGCTTCAGCTTCGGCCTCTGCTTCTTTGCCGTGAACCTGCCCTTCTATTATCTCGCCTTCCGCCGCATGGGGCCCGCCTTCACCATCAAGACCTTCGCCGCCATCGCGCTGACCTCAGTTCTGTCGGAATTCGTGCCCGGCTTCATCGGTATTGGGCAGGTCGATCCTATTGCCGGCGCGCTCTTCGGCGGCCTTGTCATCGGCGCCGGCGTGCTGGCGCTCTTCCGCCACCGCGCCAGCCTCGGCGGCATCGGCATCCTCGCACTCTATATCCAGGATCGTCTTGGCTGGCGCGCCGGCCTCGTCCAGCTCGGCTTCGACTGTCTCATCCTGGCGCTCTCCTTCCTGGTCGCCAGCCCCGCGATCATCGCCTGCTCGGTGCTCGGCGCCATCGTGTTCAACCTCACGCTCGCCATCAATCATCGCAAGGACCGCTATATCGCCGTGTAAGCGGCCGGCCGCTCTTCTTTTTCCCTGAATTTTCACTACCTTCAGGGCGTGGACCAGATCGACTCCGAAGCCAGCACCCTGCTGCCTGCCGCCTTTACCCGCTGGTTTGCGGAAAAGGGCTGGCGCCCGCGCGCCCATCAGCTGGAACTGCTTGCCCGCGCCGAGAGTGGCGAAAGCACGCTGCTGATTGCGCCGACCGGCGCCGGCAAGACGCTTGCCGGTTTTCTGCCGTCGCTGACCGATCTCACCCGCCGCGGCAGAATCCCGCCCGGTTCCGCCTTCACCGGCATTCACACGCTCTATGTCTCGCCGTTGAAGGCGCTGGCGATCGATATCGAGCGTAACCTGATGAAGCCTGTTGTGGAGATGGGCCTGCCGGTCACCGTCGAAAACCGCACCGGCGATACGCCGAACGCCAAACGCCAGCGCCAAAAACTCAATCCGCCGGATATTCTACTGACGACGCCCGAGCAGGTCGCCCTGCTTCTCGCCAACCGCGAGGCCGAGCGTTTCTTCAAGGATCTGAAATATGTCGTGCTCGACGAGCTGCATTCGCTCGTTACCTCCAAGCGCGGCCATATGCTGTCGCTCGGCCTTGCCCGCTTGCGCCGCGTTGCCCCAAACCTCAAGACCATCGGCCTGTCGGCGACGGTCGCCGAGCCGATGGATCTGCAGAGATGGCTGGTCCCCCAGCAGGAGGGCAGGGAGCATCACGCCGGCCTCGTCGTCGTCGAAGGCGGCGCCAAACCTGACATTTCGATACTGTCGACCGAAGAGCGCATTCCCTGGGCCGGCCATTCCGCCAAATATGCCATTCCCGACGTCTACAAACAGCTGCTCGACCACCAGACGACGCTGCTCTTCGTCAATACCCGCAGCCAGGCCGAAATGCTGTTCCAGGAGCTCTGGACGATCAATGACGACAATCTGCCGATTGCCCTCCACCACGGCTCGCTCGATGTCGCCCAGCGCCGCAAGGTCGAGGCGGCGATGGCCGAAAACAGGCTGCGTGCCGTCGTCGCCACCTCGACGCTCGATCTCGGCATCGACTGGGGCGATGTCGATCTGGTCATCCATGTCGGGGCGCCGAAGGGCGCATCCCGTCTTGCTCAGCGCATCGGCCGCGCCAATCACCGAATGGACGAGCCGTCGAAGGCGATCCTCGTGCCGGCCAACCGCTTCGAGGTGATGGAGTGCCAGGCAGCGCTCGACGCCAATTATATCGGCGCACAGGACACGCCGCCCGTCGGCCGCGGCGCGCTCGACGTGCTCGCCCAGCACGTGCTCGGCATGGCCTGCGCCGAACCCTTCGACATGCTGGAACTCTATGACGAAGTCACCAGTGCCTCACCTTATGCCGATCTCAGCTGGGAGACTTTCGAGCGCGTCGTCGATTTCGTCGCGACCGGCGGTTATGCGCTCAGGACCTACGAACGTTACGCCCGCATCCGCAAGACCAAGGAAGGCCGCTGGCGCGTCTCCAATCCTGCTGTCGCCCAGCAATATCGCCTCAACCTCGGCACCATCGTCGAAAGCCCGATGCTGAACATCCGCATGGTCAAGCGCGGCGAGGGCGGCCGGATTGGCCGCGGCGGCGCGACGCTGGGTAAGGTCGAGGAATATTTCCTCGAGCAATTGTCGCCAGGCGACACCTTCATCTTCTCCGGCAAGGTGCTGCGTTTCGAGGGCATCCGCGAAAACGAATGCCTGGCGTCGCAGGCCTTTTCGCTCGATCCGAAGATCCCCGCCTATAATGGCGGCAAGTTTCCGCTGTCGACCTATCTCGCCGAGCAGGTGCGGGCGATGATCGCCGATCCCGACCGCTGGCGCCATTTGCCGGATCAGGTGCGCGACTGGCTGTCGCTGCAGACGGACAAGTCGATGCTGCCGAAGCGTGACGAGTTCCTGATCGAAACCTTCCCGCGCGGCAGCCGCTTCTATATGGTCGCCTATCCCTTCGAGGGCCGTCTCGCCCATCAGACGCTCGGCATGCTGCTCACCCGCCGGCTGGACCGGGCGGGCGCCAAGCCGCTCGGCTTCGTCGCCACCGATTACTCTCTCGCCATCTGGGGGCTGGAAGATATGGGCCTAATGATCGGCAACGGCCGGCTCAGCCTTTCCGACCTGTTCGACGCGGACATGCTGGGCGACGATCTCGAAGCCTGGCTCAACGAATCCTTCCTGCTGAAGCGCACCTTCCGCAATTGCGCCGTGATTGCAGGCTTGATCGAGCGCCGCCATCCCGGCAAGGAAAAGAGCGGCCGTCAGATCACCGTCTCCGCCGATCTGATCTATGACGTGCTCCGCAGCCATGAGCCGGATCACATCCTCTTGCAGGCGACGCGGCAGGATGCGGCGACCGGACTTTTGGATATAAGCCGACTTGGCGATATGCTGATGCGAATCAGGGGCCACATCACCCATCGCCCGCTCGATCATATTTCCCCGCTCGCCGTGCCGGTGATGCTGGAGATCGGACGGGAGGCGGTGCCCGGCGAGGCCCACGATGCGCTATTGGCCGAGGCGGCGGACGATCTGATCGCCGAAGCTCTGGCATAATGACTGGGAAAAACACGACTTTGATGAACCGCCTGGCGCTGGCGCGCGACATTTCCGGACTGGCCGCGATACCGGCCATCGAGACATCGGTGAACGGTATTGCCGCCGTCTGCGATCCGCTCGGCGCCCTCTATCTGCCGGATGCCGGCCTGCTCGTCGTCTCCGACCTGCATCTGGAAAAGGGCGCGGCCTTCGCCCGCCGCGGCATGATGCTGCCGCCCTATGATACGCTGGCGACCTTGACCGTGCTGGCCGCCGTCATCTCGCGCTATGATCCGAAGCTCGTCGTCTCGCTCGGCGACAATTTCCACGATCGCATCGGCTCCGCGCATCTGCCGGAAAACTTTCGCGCGCTGATCGTCGCCATGGCGCGCGGCCGCGAATGGATCTGGGTCAACGGCAATCACGACCCCGACGGCGTCGTCGATCTGCCCGGCGCTTGCACCGACGAGATGCATTATGCCGGCCTGACCTTCCGCCACGAGCCGAAAAACGGGCTGCAGAGCGGCGAAATCGCCGGCCACCTGCACCCGTCGGCGACCGTGCGCCGGCGCGAGAGATCGATCCGCCGCCCTTGTTTCGCCACCGACGGCGCCCGCCTCATCATGCCGGCCTTCGGGGTGATGAGCGGCGGTCTCGACCTCGGCCATCGGGCGATGAAGGGCCTGTTCGACACCTCGTCGCTGGTGGCGCATCTGCTGGGGCGCGATCGGATCTATTCGGTCAGGTACGGGAATTTGCGGGGGTAGGGTCTGTTATCCCTGATGGGGTATGCCGTGTGAGACCCCCCTCTGCCCTGCCGGGCATCTCCCCCACAAGGAGGGAGATCGGCAAAAGGTTGGCTCGCCAGTCCCTCTCTAACGTCGTGCGGAACACCAGTTCGTCATTGTTTGGGGGAGCTATCGCGCCCAGCCGATCTCCCCACCCGTGGGGGAGATGCCCGGCAGGGCAGAGGGGGGCTGGCGCGGCACGCCCTTAATTATTATCAATCACACCCCTGCAACTGCTGCTGATAGGTCCCAGCCATCCGCGCGAACTTCTGCGCGGTCTGCTGCAATTGCCCGTTCGAGCGCCAGTCGCCGCGCTTATATCCCGTCGGCCCGGAATAATAAGCGAGATAAAGGTTATAGGCATCATTCAGCGGAATGCCGGTGTCCACGCTGTTCTGGTAATGATACCAGCCGATGAAATCGATCGCGTCGCTGAAATTCGTCCGCCGCGCAGCCCAGTTCCCCGTCTGCGACTGATAGTGATCCCATGTCCCGTCAAGTGCCTGCGAATAGCCATAGGCGGTCGATGGCCGGGTCCAGGGAATGAAGCCGAACAGCTTGGTGCGCGGCGGCCGCGCATAAGGCTGGAAACCCGATTCGGTGTACATCGTCGCCATCAGGATCGGCACGGGCACGCCGTATTTCTTCTCCGTCCGCTCGGCTGCCCTCTGCCAGCTGGAAAAAAGCCCTTCGCGCTGATCGAAGACGGCACAGATGTTCCTCGTCTGCTTCGGCGCCGTCGCGCAGCCGGCAAGCAACGCGAGACCCACGGCGGTCAGAACGATACGAGTACGCATAACAGAACCTCTCGTTTCCGAGAGATTACTAACTCGTAAATGTTAAAAACCGGTTTTTAGTCGAATAGGAACTTTCTGAAGGGGCCACGGGTGAGCCCGCTACGCCTTGACCGGCTCATAGCGCAGAATCACTGCGCCACTTTGCGTGGTCGAGGATTCAATGAGCTTCAACAGCACCTGGGCCTCGTTCGCTTTGAAGAGCGGATTGCCGCCGCCGAGAATGACCGGCACCACGCAGACCCTGATCTCATCGATGAGACCGGCTTTCAGCAGGCTGTCGGCAAGTGCGGCGCTGCCGAAGATGAAAATCGTCTTGCCGTCTTCCTGCTTCAGCCTCGTTAATTCGGGGATCGGATCGCTGACGATACGCGCATTGTTCCAGCCGGGCTCGGTCATCGTTCGAGAGACGGCGATCTTGGCAATGCCGTTCATATAGGACTTGATCTTGTCTTCGTCCTCGGCGGTCGGCCAGTAGGCGGCCATGCCCTCATAGGTCTTGCGGCCGAAGACCAGGAGATCGCCTTCTTCGCCGAACTGCTCGGCATAGCGCTTGAGTTCCGGTCCCCAGGCGAGATTGTGGAAGTCGATATCCCATGGCTTCGTGCCTTCGAAATAGCCATCGAGCGTCATCAGGTTCCAGACGATAAGCTTTCTCATGACATTCTCCTTCCCGATTTTTAAACCGGTTGCGTACAAGAACTCGTCTGAAGCTTAGATAACTGATAGCAAAACGCAAGCGGTTTTTACGAGGAGGCGCGGATGAAGTGCGTCGGGGCACGTGCGGTCACGCCGGCTCGACCGGTGACCGCTGTAACAGATATTCGCGGGAGTACGGTGCCTTGCGGCGGCTCAGTCCCTGCGGAAGATCAGACTGGCGCCCCAGCCGGTGACGACGGCGAGCGCCACGGCCGCGCAGCCGTAGAGGATCGGCTGATCATGGGCTGCATCGGTAATCGTCTGTTCGATGCCGGTTTTGATGACGCGCAGCGGCAGAGATTTATCGGTGATGAGATTGCCGCTCTTGAAGAGATAGGCGCGCACCGTGTGCACGCCGTTCGGAATATTTGCCGGCAGGCGCAGGCTCGCCTTGAAAAGGTTCGATGAAACGAACCGCACGCCGCTCGGGTTGCGGTCGTAAAGCGCGCCGCCCTGCTGCAGCCGCAGGAAAGCTTGACGGAACTCGCCGAGATTGCTGCCGTCGCCGACGAAGCCCACCGGCGTTAGCGGAATGTGGTCGATGCCGATCCCCTGATCGGTCAGTTCGAGCGGCGTCGTCAGGTCGTCGATCATGCGCGAGCTCGACATCGAATAGGAATGCGGCACCGCTTCGAAGGTCATCGAGCGCCTGTTGACCCAGATGCCGAAGACACGCTCCTTCTTGCGCACCGTCGCATCCTCGCGCGGGCCTTCCAGGACCACGACCACGTCATACTGACCGATGGCGAGCAGCAGCTGGTCGGTGTTCGAGAGCGCGCCGAAGATCGTCAGATCCGCGCCGTGGAAATCCGAAGTGATGGCGATTTCGCTGGTCGAGGTGCCGATCTCCAGTCCCTCGCGCACCGCTTCCGTTGCCTGCCCCGGCAGCCACTGCGCCCCGGCAACCGCCGGCAGCAGACACAGGAACAGGAGGATCGAGGCAAGCAGGCGCATCAGTTGCCGGTCCCCATCACCACCGAATAGACGTCCGCCGGGGTGACCACCAGTGCGATCGCCAGACGCAGGCCGACAGCCAGCACCAGCAGGCCGAGCAGGGCGCGCAGCTGTTCGCCGCGCAGCTTCTGGCCGACGCGCACGCCGTATTGCGCCCCGACGACACCCGCCACCATCAGGATGAAGGCAAGCACGATGTCGACGGAGAAGTTCGTCGCCGCCTGCACGATCGTCGTATAGGCAGTCACGAAGATGATCTGATAGAGTGAGGTGCCGACCACGACATTGGTCGGGATGCGCAACAGGTAGATCATCGCCGGCACCATGATGAAGCCGCCGCCGACACCCATGATCGAGGTCAGGATACCGATCGCGAAACCGAGTGCGACGATCGGGATGACGCTGAGGAAAATCTTCGATTTCTTGAAGCGCACCTTGAGCGGCAGCTTGTGCACCCAGTGCTGGTGGCCCGGCTTGCGCGGTACGGGCGGCTCGTTGCGTGCGGCCCGCCGCATGGCTTTGATGCTTTCGAGCAGCATCAACCCGCCGACCGTGCCGAGGAAGATGACATACATCAGCGAGATGATCAGATCGAGCTGGCCGATGGCGCGCAGCAGCGAGAAGATCCAGATGCCGACGGTCGCCCCTGAAAGACCGCCGACCAGAAGCACCGTGCCGAGCTTGATGTCGAGCGTGCCGCGCCGGAAATGGGTGATCGCACCCGAGATCGACGACGCCACGACCTGGTTGGCGCCGGTGGCGACGGCGACGACAGGCGGGATATTGTAGAAAATCAACAGCGGGGTGATGAGAAAACCGCCGCCGACGCCGAACATTCCGGACAGGAATCCGACGGCCGCCCCCATGCCGAGAATGATGAAGATGTTCACCGACAATTCTGCGATGGGCAGATAGATTGTCACAACCGACCCCGAATGATGACCGCGCCTGCCGGGCGGTTTCTGTCACGTCCCCGTTCGAATGCGCACCATACTGTGAAATCGTTGCCAGAGGCTTTCGATCGGCCCCGATTGATGGAGATCGATGGCAGGAGATTCGGCGATGCGCGGACCGATATGTCCGGCATAATCGGGCTTTTTTCAGGTTTTGTGACGAGGGCCGGAAAAATTCGGGGTGCTTCGGGCTTCGTGCCGCGAAGCCGGAACCAAGACCCTTCCCCCCAAAGGGGAGGGGCTAGCGTGTTGCGCCACTGCAGCAGACATCAGCCTCTCTGCGGATGAGACGGTGAAATAGAAACAGTGGGCGCGGCATCCAGGCGCCTCCCCCTTGTGGGCCCTTGTGGGGAGGGGTCTTCATTCGACCCCTAGCGGTGGCGGCAGCCCGGTGAGAGCAGCTTTCGTCAATCTTCCGGGTTGAAACCACGCGCCTCAGATTGCCTTGGCGACCTGCTTGTTCCGTTCGAGCAGCGCCTTCACGGTCGCGTCCGTCACCTTGCCGTCCGGCGCCTGGCCAATCGATTTCTGGAAGCTTTTGATCGCGGCGACGGTTTTTGCACCCATTTCGCCATCCGGCACGCCGGCGTCGAAACCGTTATTGTTGAGGATCGCCTGGATGTTGCGGATCGCCTTCTTCATGTCGACGGTTGCCGTCTTCATGCCCGTGCCCGCCCATTCGTCGGGAATGTCGATGCCGTTGGCGCGATGGTCGAGTGGTTCCGGCTTCCAGAGGTCGGCCTTGGCGCGCGCCCGTTCGAGCTGGTCGGGCTTCATGGCATTGGCCACTTCGTCGCGTTTCTGCGCTGCATCCTTGTCGCCGGCCTTGGCGGCGATTGCAAACCACTTGTAGGATTCTTCGAGATCCGCCGAAACGCCGTTGCCCCTCGCGCAGAGAATCGCCAGGTTGAACTGGCTGTCCGTGATGCCGAGATTGGCGGCCTTGGTGAACCAGGAGGCCGCCGTCGCATAATCCTGCTGGCCGAGTGCGCCGGAGGCGTAGAGGACGGCGAGATTGTGCATGGCGCTGGCATTGCCCTGGTTGGCCGCCTGCTCGTAGAAACCCTTCGCCTTGGCGATGTCGCGTTCGACGCCGTTGCCCTTCTCATACATGCTGCCGAGCCGGTATTGCGCCGGCGCAAAACCCTTGTCGGCCGAGAGCTGGTACCAGTTCGCCGCCTGTTTCTGGTCGACGCTCATGCCGTTGCGGCCGTCCGAATAGCGCGCACCAATCTCGAACAGCGCCAGGGCGTCGCCGCCCTGTGCCGCATCGGCAAGCGATTTCGGCTGCACGGTGTCGGGAATGGTAATCGCCGCATGCGGCCCGGGCGCCGCTGCGGTCGGGCTGTTCGCAGTGAAGCTCGATGTTTCCTGCGTTGCGGCAGACGAACCGGCGGGGGCAAAGGTTGCAGCCCCTTCGCTGTCGAGCGGCGTCGCATCGGTCAGATGATCGCCCGCGGCAGGCAGGGCTGTTTCCGGCTGCGCCTGATCGGCGGCCGGCGCGCTCGCCGTTGCAGGGGCGTTTATATCGGCGGCGCCGGTATCCGGCTGGGCGGGTGATGCCTCAGGCGGAATCGGCTTCGGGTTTTCCGTCGCCCCCGTCAGCGCCGAGACCTCCGCCGGCGGCTGCGGTGCCGGCTCGCCGCTCATCAGCGTCCGGGCCAGCGGAAAGGCCATGATCGCGAGCAGCACGGCGCCGACGGCGAGAAGGATCGGCCGGCGGTAGCGCGAAAAGGCGCTGGTTTTGCCCGACTTATCGGTCTTGTCGGCATTCGCGGCCTTCTTCTCGGCCTTGACTGCCGCCTGCTTCGGATTGGCGTCCACTTCCATTGCGGCTGCCTGAGCCGCCCGGCGCGCAGCGGCGATGTAATCGGCGCGATCGGTCCCGACGGCAGGTTTGCCGCGCTGAGCACTCTGGCTGGCGCGCACCCGCTCGAGAATCTTCTTGACGTCGGGCGCGCCGGAACCCGGCTCGAGCAGTTCGTTCGCGGCATCCGTCGGTACCACGTCGGCGGGGTCGATCGACGGCGCCGGGTCGATCACCGGCCGTTCATTCGCCTGCGCCTCGACTTTCTTGCCGGGTCGCAGCCGCTTGCCCAGGCTGGCGAGCAGGCTGGTTTTTGCCGGTGCCGGCGTCGGGGTCTCCTGCGGCCGCGTTGCGGCGTCGATGGCGATTGCGCTCGTTGCGCTCATGGCCGCGGCAGGCGCCGGGGCGGCGGGTTCCGCTGTGATCTCTGCCGTGCGGATGACCGGAGAAGCTTTCGCTGCCGGGGCCGCGTCGCGCGCGGCTTCAGCCACCATCAGCGCGTAGGGGTCGACGTCGAAATCGACGTCGGCCACCGGCATCTGCGCGACCGGCCGTCCGCGCTCTTCCATGCCGTCGAGCCGGTCGGCGATATGGACAAGCGTCTCGTGCAGCGCCTTGAAGGTCTTGTGGGTGCGCTCCTCGCTGTCGCGGCTGATATCCTCGAGATGGCGCAGATCCTCGGCCAGCGCCGTCAGCGCCGACATATCGGCGGCGGGCATGCCGCCCTGCAGGCCGCCATTGCGCGAATAGGCTTCGACGACGGCTTCCGCCGCTTGGCGCGCCGCCTCGATGATATATTCGTCGCTTGTCGCCATATAGTCTTCGATCGCGCCCATGCGGCGGTCGAGGTCGGCAGGGATCGCGGCGCTTTCGCGCGGCTCGCTCATCAGCGCCGAAAGGTTGGCGATCTGGTCTTCGAGGCTCTTCAGCGCCCGCGGATCGGTCGGCGGCGCCGCTGTCGTTTCTTCGAGCCGGGCGGCGATGTCGCTCAGCCGGCCTTCGAGACGCTGGAAGGCTCCGTCATCGATCGCCGCGGCAGGCGCGGGCTGCTGATGGCCCATCTCGTCGATGCGCCGGGCGAGATAATCGAGCCGCTGCGCCAGCACGTCGTTGACGGCACCGGTCTCGAGCGCGTCGATCTTGCGGGAGATGTCGGAAAGCGGTCCGGTGAGGTCGGGTTGCGCAGCCGCCTTCTGGGTGCGCTCCAGCAGGTAAGAAAGATGTTCCAGTCGCTCGTCGAGCCGCGACGTCGCTTCCGCCTTGGTCAGCTCCTCGACACGCTCGGTCAGCGCCTCAAGCCGCATCGCCAGCTCGTCGGCCGGCGTCGCCCTGCTGGCCGCATCATGGCTCATCACGTCGATCTGGTCGGCGAGCGCCGAGAGCCGGCTTTCCAGCCGCTGCATCAGCGACGGATCGTTGCCGGCGGCCGCGCGTCCGCTGGCCGCGATCGCCCGGCTGATCTCGTCGAGCCGCGTGTCCATGGCGGCGAACTGCTCGGACATGACCCGGTCATGCGGCTGGATCATGTTGCCGAATTGCTCCATCGCCGTGGCGATGGCGATCAGCTTGTCTTCCAGTGCCCGCACCGCTGGGCTTTCGCCCATGCCGCCGATATGGCGCTTGATGTCGTCGAGCCGGTAGGCGAGCGAAACGAGCTCTTCCTGCAACCCCTCGGTATCGAGTGCGGCAAGCCGGCTCTCGACGCCGTCCCAGCGGTTTTCCATATGGCGCAGCGATTCCTCGCGCGCCAGCCCGTCCATCAGCGATCGCAGCTCCTCGAAATCCTCGCGCAGGCCGGCGGCCTCCGGGCCGCTCGAGCGGCCGGCCAACTGGCTGATGCTCTGGGCAAGACGGCCCATGTCGGCGCGGATGTCGTCGGCGAATCGGCTGTCTCCGGCAGTAGCCTTGATCTCGCGCAGTTCGGCGCGCAGCGCGCTCATCTCGCGCGTCACGCCCTCGGAAATGTCGCGCTTCAAGTCCTGGCGCAGGTTGACGAGCGCCTGGGCGATCTCGGTCATCGTGTCATCGCCGGGGCGCAAGGCAGGGGCGGCGAGTGGTGCGGCGGCGCGCGGTACAGGGTCGCGCAGCTGAGCGGCCTGCTCGCGCCCATAGGAGCGTTCGCGGCCTGCTTCCAGTGCCTGCTGGCGCTGGCGAATTTCCGCCAGCGGATCCGGCCGCGGCTCGATCGGTGCTCGGGTGGGGCGGGGCGCGTTGGAGGCCGCATAAGGATCGCGCTCGGCCGTGGTGCGCGGCCGCGGATCGCGTCCGCTGCCCATCAGCCCCTCGATGCGCGCCTCCAGCCCTTCGATCGTGCGATTCAGCGCATCGAGCGAGGTCCTGTCGGACTGTCGGGAAGGATTTGATCGCGATCCGTTCATCTTATTGCTCGCTTCGACTGCTCGACCTCTCGTCAGAGCTCGATCCGTGGCTTTTCCGTCTGTGGCCCGCGCCTGTCGTGCAGACCAGAGCGCCCTCATCCAATGAGAGGATAGTCAATTAGACTTTCCTCACGCTGAACGATGTAGCGGCATCCTTGGGAAACGCGAGACGGGGAAAAGAATGCGGATCACTACGGCTCAATCCGCACCTTTCACGAAACGTGGTAAACAAGCCGTTAAGATCGATGAGAATTTTTTAACGTTTGCGTTCGAAAGGCTGTTTTAGGCGGCAATTGCCGTGAAATTCGCCGCATCGGATAGCCATCGTCCGGCTGGAATTTCAGTGCGCCGCATCGATTGAATAGGCGCTGATGCGCGACAGATGAATGAAGGAAAGACCGGTCTCCCCGGCCCATTCATTGAAGGTCTGTTGGATCAGCTGCTGATCCTTCTTCGTCGTGCCGGACGAGGAGAGCGGCACGCCGGCCGATCTCAGGCAGGCGAGCACGTCGAGCGTGGCGACGAAGCTGTCGCGGCCGATGCCGCGGAGGAAATATTGGCCGGTCATGCCGCCGAGCCGGCTGCCGCGGTTGCTCAGCAGATCGAGAAGGCCGATCTGGTCCTCCCGCGGCCAGTCGGCGAAGAAGGCGCCGGCGCTGCCATGTTCCCTCGCCAGCTCTCTGACGAAGGCGGCATTGGCGCGAACCGACATGATCTTCGCGCCGTTGCGGATGATCCGCTCGTCCGATGTCAGCTCATGCCAGTAATCGTCGGGCGCGATATTCAGCGCCGCCGGATCGAAGCCGGAAAACGCCGCCTCGAAACCCGGCCACTTCGCATCGATTACCTTCTGGACGAAGCCGCTGTAGAAGATGCGGCGGGTCATGTCGGCGAGAATACGATCGTCGGACATGGCGCGAAGGCGGTCGTGATCCGGCCGATGCTTTTCCAGCAAGGCCTGCAGCGCGGCCGCTCCGCCTTTTCGTTCTTCCGCGCGCTGCCTTATCGCCTCGAAACTGATCATGCCGGCCCACCTGATGCTTAGTCAAAGACGGTTGCGCTTATACGCCATTCCCCAATGGACAAGGAAGATGAGATGACGTCTCCTGCCTTTGCATCCACGGCTTGCGGGTTCGCGCTCTCGAATTTTTTCGTGAAAAGGCGCTCGAGAGGCAGAATCTGACGTTTACGCAAACGTCAATATTTTGTAAGACGATGACCGAGGCCGGCGCGATCCGGTTATTTGAATGGGAGGAATTTGAGAGATGCCAGTCTACAAGGCCCCGGTAAACGATACGCTTTTCGTTCTGAACGACGTGCTGGGCCTCGAACGCTACAATAATCTTCCCGGTTTTGCCGATGCGACGCCCGATATGATCGAGGCGATCCTCGGCGAGGCGGCCAAGGTGGCCGAAGAAGTTCTTTTTCCGGTCAATTATTCCGGCGACCAGGAAGGCTGCAGACGGCAGGACGACGCCAGTGTCTCGACGCCGAAGGGCTTCAAGGAAGCCTATAACGCCTATCGCGAAGGCGGCTGGATCGGCCTTGCGGTGCCGGAGGAATTCGGCGGGCAGGGACTTCCCTATACGCTGCATACCGCCGTCGGCGAATATACCTCCGCCGCCAACATGTCGCTGATGATGTATCCTGGCCTGACGCAGGGCGCGATCGCCGCGATCCTCGTCCACGGCACGCAGGAACAGAAGGAAACCTATCTGCCGAAGATGGTGGACGGCTCATGGTCCGGCACCATGAACCTGACCGAGCCGCATTGCGGCACCGATCTCGGCATGTTGCGCACCCGTGCGGTGCCGCAGGCGGACGGCAGCTATAAAATATCCGGCCAGAAGATCTTCATCTCCGCCGGCGAACACGACCTAACCGACAATATCGTTCATCTGGTTCTGGCCCGCATCGAAGGCGCGCCCGAGGGCACCAAGGGCATCTCGCTGTTCATCGTCCCGAAATTTCTGGTCGGCAAGGATGGCGCGCTTGGCGCCCGCAACGCCGTCACCTGCGGCGCGATCGAGCACAAGATGGGCATTCACGGCAACGCCACCTGCGTCATGAATTACGACGAGGCGACGGGTTTCCTGATCGGCGCCGAAAACCGCGGCCTCAATGCCATGTTCGTGATGATGAACGAGGCCCGCCTGATGGTCGGCCTGCAGGGCATCGCCATTTCCGAAATCGCCTATCAGAATGCCGCCAACTATGCCCGCGACCGCATCCAGGGCCGCTCGCTTTCCGGCGTCAAGGCGCCGGACAAGAAGGCCGATCCGATCATCGTCCATCCCGATATCCGCCGGTCGCTGATGACCATCCGAGCCTTCAACGAGGCAGGCCGCGCCTTCCTGCTCTGGACGGCGCTGAAATCGGATATCGCCCACCGCGCCACCGACGAGAAGGAGCGCCAGACGGCCGACGACATTCTCGGCCTCGTCACACCGATCCTCAAGGGCGTGATGACCGACCGCGGCTTCGATCACGCGGTCATGGCCCAGCAGGTCTTCGGCGGCCATGGCTATATCGAAGAGCACGGCATGAGCCAGTATGTGCGCGACGCTCGCATCGCCATGATCTATGAAGGCGCCAACGGCATTCAAGCGCTCGATCTCGTCGGCCGCAAGCTTGCGCTCAACGGCGGCCGCGCCGCCATGGCGCTCTTCAAGGAGATCGGCGATTTCTGCGAGGAGAACCGCAGCGATGAAAAGCTCTCCTTCTTCACCAGGCATCTGAAGAAAGGCTTGAACGACGTCCAGGGCGCGACCATGTGGTTCATGCAGAACGCCATGGCCAAGCCCGACAATGCCGGCGCCGGCTCGACCGACTACATGCACCTCTTCGGCCTCGTTGTTCTCGGTTATATGTGGGCGAAGATGGCAAAGGCCGCCGAGGACGGCCTTGCCTCAGGCGATGCGAGCCGCGAGGATTACCTGAAGAACAAGCTGATCACCGCGAAATTCTTCATGGAGCGGATCATGCCGGAAACTGCCCTTCGCAAGGCCCGCATCGAAGCCGGCGCCGACACGATGATGGCGCTGGCCGCGGAGGCGTTTTGATGGAGTTCCCCTTCTCCCCTGGGGGAGAAGGTGGCCCGAAGGGCCGGATGAGGGGGCCGCGGGCACGGCCTTCTTCTGGCTCCGGCTTTGCCGGAGACCCCTCATCGCCTCGCTTTGCCCAGGGTCGAGCCACAGGTCTCGACCCGTCCTTCGGACCCCCGCTGGGGAGAAGGGAAAACACGAAATTCACCGGCGCCGCCGCGCCGCCAGGGAGATGAGACTATGACCGAGGTTTTCATTTACGACCACGTCCGCACGCCGCGCGGCCGCGGCAAGAAGGACGGCGCCCTGCATGAGGTGCCCTCCGTCCGCCTTGCGGCGAAGACGCTGGAAGCGATCCGCGACCGCAACGGGCTCGACACGACAACCGTCGACGACATCATCATGGGCTGCGTCGACCCGGTCATGGATGCCGGCGCCGTCATCCCCAAGGCCGCCGCCTTCGAAGCCGGTTATTCCACCAGGGCGCCCGGCATGCAGATTTCCCGCTTCTGCGCCTCCGGCCTCGACGCCGTCAATTTCGGCGCCGGCAAGATCGCCCAAGGCGCCGACGACATCGTTGTTGCGGGCGGTGTGGAAAGCATGTCGCGCGTCGGTCTCGGCATGTCGGGCGGCGCCTGGTTCATGGATCCGTCGGTGAATTTCCCCGCCTATTTCATGCCGCAGGGCGTTTCGGCCGATCTCATCGCCACCAAATACGGCTTCAGCCGGACCGATGTCGACGCTTACGCCGTCGAGAGCCAGAAGCGCGCCGCCCATGCCTGGGAACAAGGCTGGTTCGACAGATCGGTCGTGCCCGTCAAGGATCAGAACGGCCTGACGATCCTTGATAAGGACGAGCATATGCGCCCCGGCACCGATATGCAGGCGCTCGCCTCCCTCAACCCGTCCTTCCAGATGCCCGGCGAGATGGGCGGCTTCGAAGCCGTCGGCATCCAGGCCCACCCGGAAATCGAACGCATCAACTATGTCCACCACGCCGGCAATTCCTCCGGCATCGTCGATGGCGCCGGCGTCGTCCTGCTCGGCTCCAAAGCCGGCGGTGAAAGCATGGGGCTGAAGCCGCGCGCCCGCATCAAGGCTTTCGCCAATATCGGCTCCGATCCGGCCCTGATGCTGACCGGGCCCGTGGACGTCACGGAGAAGCTGTTGAAGCGGACCGGCATGAACCTGTCGGACATCGACCTTTTCGAGCTGAACGAGGCCTTCGCCGCCGTCGTGCTGCGCTACATGCAGGCCTTCGACATCGACCATGACAGGATCAACGTCAATGGCGGCGCCATCGCCATGGGCCATCCGCTCGGCGCCACCGGCGCCATGATCCTCGGCACTGTGCTCGACGAGCTGGAACGTCGTGACCTCAACACCGCGCTGGTAACGCTCTGCATCGGCGCCGGCATGGGCACGGCAACCGTTATCGAACGCGTTTGATGGGATCGGGCCCCGCCCCGCAGGGGGGCTTCACCACAAGAAAATTCAGGGAGAGGAATTCCCCAAGATGAGCACCTACACCAATTTCACGCTCGAAACCGACGCTGATGGCATCGCTCTCGTCACCTGGGACATGCCCGGCAAATCGATGAACGTTTTCACCGCCGAGGTGATGGAAGAGCTCAATGCGATCATCGACGCCACCACCGCTGACGCCAGCGTCAAGGGTGTCGTCTTCACATCGGGCAAATCCTCCTTCTCCGGCGGCGCCGATCTTTCGATGATCAAGTCGATGTTCAGCTCCTATCAGGAGGAGAAGGCCAAGAGCCCGGAAAAGGCGGTACAGACGCTCTTTGGTCTGGTTGGCCGAATGAGCGGCCTGTTCCGCAAGCTCGAAACCTCGGGCAAGCCCTGGGTTTCCGCCATCAATGGCACCTGCATGGGCGGCGCATTCGAACTGTCGCTCGCCTGCCACGGCCGCGTCGCCTCCAATGCCAAGAGCGTCAAGATCGCGCTGCCCGAGGTCAAGGTCGGCATCTTCCCCGGCGCCGGCGGCACCCAGCGTGTGCCGCGGCTGGCGAACGCCCAGGACGCGCTGCAGATGATGACGACGGGTCAGTCGCTGAGCGGCTCGCGCGCCAAGGCGATGAACCTCGTGCATCAGGTGGTCGAGCCGGATCAGCTGATCCCGGCCGCCAAGCAGATGATCAAGGACGGGCTGAAGCCGGTGGCCCCCTGGGACGAGAAGGGCTTCAAGCTGCCGGGCGGCGGCATCTGGACGCCGGCCTCGGCCCAACTCTGGCCAGCCGCACCGGCAATCCTGCGCCGCGAAACCTCGGGCAATTATCCGGCCGCGCTCGCCATCCTGAAATGCGTCTATGAAGGCCTGCAGGTGCCGTTCGACACGGGTCTCAAGATCGAGCAGCGTTATTTCACCGAGGTGCTGCAGACCCGCGAAGCCTTCTCGATGATCCGTTCGCTGTTCATCTCCATGCAGGAGCTCGGCAAGGGCGCCCGCCGCCCCGCCGGCATTCCGAAGACGGAGCTCAAGCATGTCGGCGTCGTCGGCGCCGGCTTCATGGGCGCCTCGATCGCCTATGTCACGGCAGCTGCCGGCATTTCGGTGACGTTGATCGACCGTGACATGGAAGCGGCTGCCAAGGGCAAGGCCGTTTCCGAAGGCCTCGTCAAGGATGCAATCGGTAAGGGACGCCTTACTCAAGATGAGGCGGCAGCCCTTCTCTCCCGCATCACGCCATCGGGCGATTATGCCGATCTCGCCAATGTCGGCCTCGTTATCGAGGCCGTGTTCGAGGATCGCGAGGTAAAGAAGGCGGTTATCGACGCTGTTGAAGCGGTGCTGCCGGAAGGCGCGATCTTCGCCTCCAACACGTCGACGCTGCCGATCACGGGGCTGGCAAGGAATTCCAAACGCCCGGCCGATTTCATCGGCATCCACTTCTTCTCGCCCGTCGAAAAGATGATGCTGACCGAGGTCATCCTCGGCACGGAGACCGGCGACAGGGCGTTGGCGGTCGCTCTCGACTATGTCGCGGCGATCAAGAAGACGCCGATCGTGGTCAACGACACGCGCGGTTTCTTCGTCAATCGCTGCGTGCTGCGCTACATGTCGGAAAGCTACGACATGCTGATCGAAGGCGTGCCGCCTGCCATGATCGAAAATGCTGCCAAGATGGCCGGCATGCCGGTCGGTCCGCTGGCGCTCAACGACGAGGTCGCCATCGACCTCTCGCTTAAGATCCTCAAAGCCGCCGTCGCCGATCTCGGCGAGAAGGCCATCGACCCCAGGCATATGGAGCTTATCTCCCGCATGGTGGAGAAGGAGGGCCGCTTCGGCCGCAAGAATTCCAAAGGCTTCTATGACTACCCCCCGAAACCGGCCAAGAAATCCCTCTGGCCCGATCTCAAGAGCTTCTATCCGCAGAAGAAGGCGGAGGAGGTCGACGTTAACGTGCTGAAGCAGCGTTTCCTCGTCACCATCGCGCTCGAAGCCGCCCGCACCGTGGAAGAAGGCATCGTCACCGATCCGCGCGAAGCCGACGTCGGCTCGATCCTCGGCTTCGGCTTCGCGCCCTATACCGGGGGTGCGCTGAGCTATATCGATGGCATGGGCGCGAAGGCTTTCGTGGATCTGGCTGAAAGGTTGGCGGAAACTTACGGAGATCACTTCAAGCCGACGCCGCTGCTGAGGGATCTGGCTGCCAAGGGCGAGACGTTCTACGGGCGGTTCGATCCCTATGCGGGGACGAAGGCCGCGGCGTAAGCGCGATCCGCGGCTTGGTTCTAACGGGAGTATCTTTACCGTAGTGCCGCGGCCGCCCCCTCTGCCCTGCCGGGCAGAGGGGGCGCCGCGTCACCACGGGACCCTTTCGCCCCAAGTGCACGATTTCGACTTTCCCTTGCCGACGCCTTGCCGCGGACACAATTTGCAACTACATCCTCGCACATCGATCTTGCTAGATGAACTTTGAAACGGCGCTTGCGTCGTTCCTGACGACCTTCCTCCAAAATCGGTTTTCATCGCCGCTTGGGCTTTGCCCGGGCTGCAATCTTCTATGAGCGATTCGAAAAGGATATCGTCATGAACACAGGTACTGTTAAGTGGTTCAACGCAACCAAGGGCTTCGGCTTCATTCAGCCGGATGACGGCGCCGCCGACGTTTTCGTCCACATTTCGGCCGTTGAGCGCGCCGGTATGCGTGACCTCAAGGATGGCCAGAAGTTGTCCTACGATCTCGTCCGCGACAACAAGTCCGGCAAGATGTCGGCAGACCGCCTCCAGGCGGCCTGAGCCTTCAAAGGCTTGAATATCATCTCCGGATCGTGACCACGGATGTACTGGCACGATTCGTTGAGACGGCAGGGAAGGTCGGGTGAGCCCGGCCTTTTTTTGTTTCGGGTCGACGGCGGGCGCATCATCACGGGGGCGAATTGCTCAATTGCCGGGTATCTCGTCGACCTCCATCACCTCCATCACCCGCGCCATGACAGTCCGCGCCGCATCGAGCTCGGCCGAGGTAAACGCGGCTCCGAGCTTGTTCGCCCATCCCGCCTGCGCCACCTCGATCACCCCGAGCCGCGCCGCCCCTTCCGCCGTCAACCGCACCAGCTTGGCGCGCTGATGCTGCGGGTTGTCGGCATAGGCAATCAGCCCCTCATCCGCGAGCACGTCGGCAAGCCGCTGCACGCCCTGACGGGCGAGGCCGAGCGCGCGGGCGATTTGCGCCACCGAGAGGTCGCCGCGCCTTGCCGCGGCCAGCACCTGCCAGCGCGCGCTGGTTTGTCCTGCAGGCTTCGCCAACCGGTCGCCGGCGGCGGTCAGGTGACCGGCGAGACGCAGAGCTGTGATCGCGAAAGCGGAAAAGGCATCCCCTTCCATCGTTCGCCCAGGCCGATTATGTTTGACAACATGTTGTCTATTCGGTATCTCATCCATGATGACAATACATTGTCATATAGACAAGCAGAACGCAACGCCGGAGGGGAGATCGCCATGAAGAGGACCTACAAGGGAAGCTGCCATTGCGGCAAAGTGCACTACGAGGTGGATATCGATCTCGAAGCCGGCACCGGCCGCTGCAATTGTTCGATCTGTGCCAAGCGGCGTTATTGGGGCGCCAACGTCAAGCCGGAGGATTTCCGGCTGATGTGCGACGAGGCTGTCATGGCCGACTACCAGTTCAATACGATGAGCGGCCATCACCGCTTCTGCCGCACCTGCGGGGTGCCGGCATATGGTGACGGTTATGTCGAGGCGATCGGCGGCGCCTATGTCTCGATCAACATCGCCTGCCTGGATAATATTACGCCCGAGGAACTGGCGGCGCTGCCGGTTCGTTACGCCGATGGCAGGCACGATGCCTGGTGGAACGAGCCTGAAGTGACGAGTTATCTCTGAAGCAATTCCGGTCGTACGCGCAGCGATCCTGCGTCCGAATTGCCGAGACTGAAATGCATCATTGTCGGATCGTCCTCCTGCCACTCGTCCTCTGTCCATAACGGAAAAGGAGAACGGCCGTGAAAGACGAAGCAATTGCCAGGCACGAGGAAGAGGCGGTCATCGCCATGCTGATGATGCGGGCCAAGGCGCTGGGGGAAAAGAACGCCGAGGAGGCGCTTTCCTACGAGGCCGAAGATTCCGTGGAATTTTCCCTGGCGCCGCCGCTGGTCATCAACGGCAAGGACAAGGCTGGGTTGCAGGCCTGGTTCGACACCTGGGAAGGTCCGATCGGCGGCGAGGTGCGCGATGCCAAACTGACGGTCGGCGAAGGTGTCGCTTTCTGGTGTGGCCTCACGCGGATGACCGGGACGAAGACCGATGGCACCAAGGTCGATCTCTGGTTCCGACAGACGCTCGGCCTCGTCAAACAGGATGGCCGCTGGCTGGTGACCCATCAGCATGCCTCCGTTCCCTTCGCCATGGATGGCAGCGGCCGCGCGCTGCTCGATCTCCAGCCGTGAACACTCGCGCCGGTGTCAGGCCGCATTCTCCGCCGCCTTCCCCCGGCCGGCGCGAACAGCCATGATCCCGACGCCCATCAACAACAGGATTGCCGTCGCATAGATATCCGTCGTCAGCGCATAACCGGCCGATTTCGCCAGGAACCCGGCGAGGATCGCCGGCAGGCTAAAGGCGAGGTAGCTCTGCACGTAGAAGGCGGCCAGCAGCCCGGCTCGTTCGTCAGCTTTCGCGAGCGGCATGATGGTGCCGATCGAGCCTAGGAAATTGGTGCCGAAGCCGGCGCCGGTAAAGACAGTGCCGATGAGCAGCAGCGGAACATTGGCAAGGTGCACGCCGGCAACGACGGTCAGGATGCCGAGCGTCTTCGCCGATACGCCGAAACCGAGATTGGCCGATGCCGTCTTGCTGCGCCTGATATAGACGGTGATCGCGCCGCTGACCATCAGCGCGGTGACGACAGCCCCGCCGGTCAGCGGCGCCCTGCTGCCGGTCGTGCTGGCGACCAGCGATGGGACAAGCGAAAGATAGAAACCGGCAAGCGTCCAGTTGGCAATGTTGATCGGCGTCACCAGCGACAGTGGCCGCTTGACCTGCGGCGGAATGGCGACGCGTGGTATCAGCGAGCCGAGGGCGCCCGGCCGCCTGCCGGCGGTCTCGTGCGTCAGCCATATGCCGCCCGCCTGCAGCGTGAACGCAATGAGCAGCAACGCATAGGTGAGGTGCATCGGGGAGGGGCCAAATTGAATCAACGCGCTGGTGCCGACCGCGCCGACCGCCATGCCGCAAAGCGGCGCGATCGAGTTGACGATCTGCCCCTTTGCCCGGTCGACATCGACGAGCGCGGCTCCGAGCGAGGCGCCGGCGATGCCGGTAGCAATACCCTGGACGATCCGCGCCGCAATCAGCCAACCCGGTCCGGTAGCGACGACGAACAGCGCCATGGCGATGATTTCGAGCAGCAGGGCGAAAAAGATCACCGGCCTGCGGCCGAGGTGATCGGAGATAGAGCCGGCCGTCAGCAAGGCCGCCAGCAGCGCAAAGGCGTAGACGGCGAAGACCACGGTAATCAGCACCGGCGAGAGCGCGAAGTTATCTTGATAGATCCGGTAGAGTGGGGTCGGCGCGGCGGAAGCACCGAAGAAGGTGGCGAGCGTCAGCGCGTGGAAGCCGATCGAGGGGCGCGGAGCATTCTCTGTGGATTTGGAGGCAGCGAACATATATAAGCCCCTTAAAGCTAACCTGTTGCGTTAGCTCCATGTAGGGTGAATAAGGCGCAAAGGCAAATTATTTGCGTTTATGCTCCTGTCAAAGATTTTGAACCATCGATGTCAGGATGAAGGTCGGGTTACAGGCATGGCAGTGAAAGAGAATCTCCGTCCGGGCGGACGAAGCGCTCGGGTCCAGGCGTCGGTGCACAAGGCGGCGCGCGATCTGTTGGCCGAGTTCAATCGCACGGAGGTGACGATCCCGCTGATCGCCGCCAGGGCGGGCGTGACGCCGTCAACCATCTATCGCCGCTGGGGCGACCTGCAGGAGCTTCTCGCCGACGTCGCCGTCGAGCGGCTGCGGCCGGATATGCAGCCGGTCGATGCCGGCAGCGGCAAGGCCGATCTTCAGGCCTGGGCCGAACAATATGCCGAGGAAATGTCCTCCGGGCCGGGCCGCGAGATGATCCGCGACGTGTTGGCGGCGCAGGCCGGCGCCAATGCCAGCAAGTGCTGCGAATATACGCGCCAGCAGATCGTCGTCATCGCCGACAGGGCAAAGGCGCGCGGCGAGGCCTTTCCGGATGTCGACCTCGTCATGGATCAGGTGGTGGCGCCGATCATGTATCGCATCCTGTTCGGCGACGTGCCGGATGCGGCGCGTGTGTGCGATCTCGTTTCGCGCATCATGAGCGCGCCTGACTGAACTTGCCTTACTCGGCGGCGGCGCGCTTGAGGCCCGATATCTGGGTGATATAGGCGCGCAACGCCGCCGGACGCACCGGCTTGTGTTGAACGGCGATGCCGTAGCGCTCGGCCTCACTGCGCACTTCAGGCGTGCGGTCGGCGGTAACAAGCAAGGCGGGGATGTCGATACCGAACTGCCGGCGCAGATGCAGGATTGCGGCAAGCCCAGTGCCGTCGTCGAGATGATAATCGGCGATGGCAAGGTCCGGCGGCCCATCGCGGCCGTCCATGGCGATCACCTCGGCAAGGCAATCCACCGCCGTCACCTCACAGCCCCAGCCGCTGAGCAGCAACCGCATGCCTTCCAGGATCTTCGGCTCGTTGTCGATGCAGAGGATTTTCAGTCCCTTGAGCGGCTGCCCCGGGCGGTCTGCGGGGGTGACGGCGGCAGCAGCCTCGGCCGGGCGTGAGACGTCGAGCGGCATGGAGATGCGAAATTCAGTGCCCCTGCCATGCGTCGAGAGCAGCTCGACCGGATGGTTGAGCACGCGGGCGATGCGGTCGACGATCGAAAGGCCGAGCCCGAGGCCGGAAGCAGTCTTGGCGCCTTCGTCCAGCCGCGCGAATTCCTTGAACACGGTGCGGAATTTCGATGGCGGAATGCCGATGCCGGAATCCATTACCTGGATGATCACCTGGTTGCCGCGCCGCCGCGCCCCGACCAGCACCTTGCCGGTGATCGTGTATTTTATGGCGTTGGAAACGAGATTCTGCACCAGGCGGCGCAGCAGGTTCGGGTCTGAGCGGACGCGCAGCGATGTCGGCATGACCACCAGCTTCAGCTGTTTCTCACGGGCGATCGGCGCAAAATCGGTCTCGATCCGCTCCAGCAGGTCGGAAAGCGCGACCGAGGCAAGCCGCGGCCGCATGGCGCCGGTATCGAGCCTTGAGATATCGAGCACCGCGCCCAGGATGGTTTCGACCGATTCCAGTGCTGAATCGATGTTGCGCACGATCGGACTGTTGTCGGATTGCGCCATGCGTTCGACCAGCGCCGAGGAATAGAGCCTGGCGGCGTTGAGCGGCTGCAGGATGTCGTGGCCGGCGGCGGCGAAGAAGCGCGTCTTGCCAATATTCGCCTCGTCGGCGGCCGCGCGTGCCTCGGCAAGCTCGCGATTGACGCGGGTCAGCTCGGCGGTGCGTTCGGCGACACGCTGCTCCAGCGTCTCGTTCGCCTGCTTCAGCGCCTGGTCGGCGTTGACGCGCTGGGTGATGTCGGTGAAGGTTGCCACAATGCCCTTGTCGGGCATGGCGTTGGAGCGCACCTCGATGATCCGCTCGCCGCCGCCGAGCACCAGTGCGAAGGGTTTGTCGAGCGTCAGGAAATGCCGCACTGTCTGCTGCAGATCGCCGGGCGCGATGTCGCCGCGCTGGCTGAGGATGGTGACGATCTCGGAGAGGGGAAAGCCGACCTGACCGGCATTCTCGGGCAGCTCAAGCAATTGCCGGAAGCGCCGGTTCCAGATCGTCAGCCGGTTGGAACTGTCGAAGACGGCAATGCCCTGATCCATCTGCGACAGCGCCGTCTGCAGCATGTCCTGGTTATACTGCAGCGCCTCGCTTGCCTGATCGAGCAGCCAGGCGGTGTCGGACGAGGCATCCTCGATCTTCTGCAGGATCAACGACAACACGAGGCGGGCAGAGGACGAGCCGATGGCGCTGCCGAGCAGCTGTTCGCTGAAATGGATCAGCGCCATGTCGGCCTGCTGTTCGTCCTCCAGCTTGCGGCCGGAGCTCTGTTCGTAGGTGGTGAACGAGCGCTGCATGCGCTCTTCGCCGAGATAACGCGAGATCGCCGCCTTGAGATCGCCGACGCTGATGCGGGTCTTCCAGCCGCGCGTGGCGAACTGCGAGCGCGAATGCCGTTTGACGAAGATGCCGGCCTGGATGCGCTCCAGCGGCCGGGCATTGCGGGTGAGCGAGCCGACGATGAAGAAGGCGGTGTTGACGAGTAGGCTCATGACGGTCGCATTGACCAGCGGATCCGCCCCGGGCGCGGTAAACAGCGTCGAGCCGGGAAAGATGAAGCCGAGCACGGCGCTCGCCACATAGGAATAATCAGGCCCGCCGAGCGAGGGCAGGAACAAGAGATAGATCCAGATGACGAAGCCGGAGGTCAGTCCGAGGATGGCGCCGCGCGCATTCGCCCGCCGCCAGATCAGCCCGCCGAACAGCGCCGGCGCGATCTGCGCGATCGCCGCAAAGGAGAGCAGGCCGATCGAGGCAAGCCCGGCGGTGCTGTCGGTCGAGCGGTAATAGGCATAGCCGAAGAGCAGCACGGCGAAGATGGCGCTGCGGCGAATGTTGAGCAGCGTCTTGGCGAAATCGTCGCGCTGGCCGGCACGGCCGGCCAGTTTGCGTCGGAGGAAGATCGGCATGACGATGTCGTTCGACACCATGATCGACAGCGCCACGGAATCGACGATGACCATCGCGGTGGCGGCAGAGAAGCCGCCGATGAAGATGATCAGCGACACCACCGGCATCTCGCCGGCCAGCGGCAGCGACAGCATGTAGAAATCGGCATTGCCGGCGCCGCCGAAGGTCAGGAGCCCGCCGATCGCCACCGGCAGCACGAAGAGATTGATTGATATGAGATAAGCGGGAAACAGAAAGCCTGCGAGTTTCAGCTGCTTCGCCGTCCGGTTTTCGACCACCGTCACATGGAACTGCCGCGGCAGCATGATGATCGCGAAGGCCGACAGAATGATCAGAGTGATCCAGCGGCTGATCGGCGTATGATAGCCGAGCGCCGACATCACCAGGTCGTTTTCGACGGTCTTCTGCCAGAGATCGGTGGGGCCATCGAAGAGAAACCAGATGACGCAGATGCCGGCCGTGAGGAAGGCGACGAGCTTGACCACCGATTCCATCGAGACGGCGAGGATAAGGCCGTCCTGGTGTTCCGTCGCATCCGTATGCCGCGTGCCGAACATGATGGCGAAACAGGCGAGCACGAGGGTGGCGACGAGCGGCAGGTCGAGGAAATAGAGATTGCCGCTGCCGATGCCGTAATCGGACGGGTTGACCATGGCGCCGACGGTGCTCGAGATCGCCTTCAGCTGCAGCGCGATATAGGGAACGGTGCCGATCAGCGAGATCAGCGCCACGATCGTTGCGACCGTCGGGTTTTTGCCGTAGCGCGCGGCGACGAAATCAGCGACCGAGGTGAGCTTCTCCGCCTTGGCGAGCTCGATGATGCGGCGAAGCAGCGGCATGCCGAGCGTGAAGACGAGGACGGGGCCGATATAGATGCCGGCAAATTCCAGGCCGCGTTGGGCGGCAAGCCCGACACTGCCGAAATAGGTCCATGAGGTGCAATAGATCGCAAGGCTCAGCGCATAGACGACGGGCCACCCGCCTTCAAGCGCCCCCGGGCCGCGGTTCTTGCGGTCGCCGTAGCTTGCCACGGCGAAAAGCAGCAGCAGGTAGCCGAAGGCAGACGCGAATATGACCCAGCCTGGAAGCATTAACCCTCCGCCGGCGAAAAGCCGCCGGCACCTCCCGCAACGAAGTCAGCTTAAGGCATTTCAGCTGCCTTGAAAATTCCCGTCCATCTACACCTTAAGTCAAAGGCCGGTGGCGACTTCGCCAGATAATTGCGATTGCCGATTGATTAATTGCAACGAAAATGTAGCTAATCGAAACAACGGCATATCTCTGAAATGGGATCGAAGGGAGACGGATCCGATGCTCAATGAGTTCAAGGCCTTTATCGCCCGCGGCAATGTCATGGATCTTGCAGTCGGCGTCATCATCGGCGGTGCCTTCGGTGGCATCGTCAAATCGCTGGTCGACGACCTTATCATGCCGATCGTCGGCGCCATTTTCGGCGGCTTCGATTTTTCCAATTATTTCCTGCCGCTCTCGTCGGCCGTCAACGCGCCCACACTTGCCGCCGCCCGCGCCCAAGGGGCGGTCTTCGCCTATGGCAGCTTCCTCACTGTCCTCATCAATTTCTTGATCCTTGCCTGGATTATCTTCCTGATGGTCAAGGCGGTGAACTATCTGCGCCAGCAGGTCGAGCGTCAGGAAAAGCAGGAGCCGGAACAATTGCCGCCGCCGCCGGCCGACGTCCAGCTGCTGACCGAGATCCGCGATCTGCTGGCCAAACGCCCCGCCGTCTGATCGGTCGTCGGCCCCCTGTCGAGCGGGCCGCCATTCATCACGAAAATCGATCTGCCATCACTTGTTATCATGGGATTTGCCGGCGCAAATCCGCTATGAAGGCGGAAACCGGAGATATGCATGTCGATCGTGGAAAGCCTCAGCCCGCGCGCCATAGCGGCGCCCGAAAGCGGAATCGTCGAAGTCGTCAATTATGCCCGTGGCCGTGAAGGCCTGTTGCCGCTCTGGGTCGGTGAAGGCGACCTGCCGACGCCCGACTTCATCAGCAGGGCGGCGATGGAGGCGCTGGCCGCTGGCGAGACCTTCTATACTTGGCAGCGCGGCATTCCGGAGCTTCGCCGGGCGCTGTCGGACTATTATGTCAGGCATTTTTCCCTGCGCCTTCCGGCCGAGCATTTCTACGTCACCGGCTCCGGCATGCAGGCGATCCAGATCTGCGTGCAGGCGCTGACCTCGCCTGGCGACGAATTCGTTTACCTCACCCCCGCCTGGCCGAATATTGCCGCAGCCCTCGAAATAGCAGGTGCGCGCTCTGTCGGCGTCACGCTGCAGTTCGAAGGCGGCAAATGGACGGTCGATCTCGAGCGCGCCGAAGCCGCCATCACATCCAAGACCAGAGGCATCTTCATCAACACCCCGTCCAATCCGACGGGGTGGACCGCGACGAAGAAAGATCTCGACGATATCCTGGCCCTTGCCCGCAAACATGATCTCTGGATCATGGCAGATGAAATCTACGCGCGCTATCACTTCGCCGGCGGCCGCGCGGCCTCGTTCCTCGACGTGATGGAGCCGGACGACAAGATCGTCTTCGTCAATTCCTTCTCGAAAAACTGGTCGATGACGGGCTGGCGCGTCGGCTGGATCGTGGCACCCCCTGAGATGGGCCAGGTGCTCGAAAACCTGGTTCAGTATTCGACATCGGGCGTCGCCCAGTTCATGCAGAAGGGCGCCGTCGCAGCCCTTGATCAAGGCGATGATTTCGTCGCCGCCAACATCGCCAGGGCGGCGCGGTCGCGCGATATCCTATGCGATGCGCTGATTGCCACAAATCGCGTCGAGACGCTTAAGCCGGACGGCGCGATCTATGCGTTCCTGAAGATCGACGGCGTTGCCGACAGCCGCAGCGCCGCCATCGACATCGTCGACAAGACGGGCGTCGGCCTTGCTCCCGGGGCTGCCTTCGGCGCCGGCGGCGAGCTCTTCCTGCGCGCCTGTTTCCTGCGCGACCCCGCCCAGGTGGCAATCGCGGCCGAGCGTCTCTGCGACTATATCCTCAAGCGCTGAGAGGGTGCGGGGCACACCGTGCGGGACGATTTCGTGCCGAAATCGCCCGATCGATAAAACTGTAGCAAAAAGCGAAATCGGCCTCTAACCACGACTCCAAACATACCCGTTCAAAAGCCTTCCAACGGCGCCGTGATAAGAAAATCGGAAAGAAAACCGGCGCCTGATGCCCCTGCTCATAAATTGAAGCGGGGTGTGGGGGCATGGCGGTTTTGGTGACGGGTGGCGCCGGTTATATCGGCAGTCACATGGTTTGGGCGCTCATCGATGCAGGCGAGGATGTGGTCGTGCTCGACCGTCTCTCCACCGGCTTCCGCTGGGCGGTGGCGCCGGCGGCGCGTTTTTATCTCGGCGATATCGCCGATCCCGACATACTGAAGAAGATCTTCATCGAAAACGACATCGAGGCGATCATCCATTTCGCCGGCTCCGCCGTCGTGCCGGTGTCGGTCGCCGATCCGCTCTCCTATTACGACAACAATTCCGGCAAGACCCGTGCGCTTCTTTCCGCCTCGATCAGGGCCGGCATCCGCAACTTCGTCTTCTCCTCGACGGCCGCCGTTTACGGCCAGCAGCAGACGGACCTGCCGGTGAAGGAGACGGCTCCCCTCAACCCGGAAAATCCTTACGGTCAATCGAAGCTGATGACCGAGCTGATGCTGCGCGATGCCGCCGCCGCTTATGATTTCAACTATGTCGCGCTTCGCTACTTCAATGTCGCCGGCGCCGACCCGCACCAGCGCACGGGCCAGTCGACTTCGGGCGCCACGCACCTCGTCAAGGTTGCCTGCGAAGCAGCGCTCGGCAAGCGCGACAGCGTCCATGTCTATGGCATCGACTATCCCACCCATGACGGCACCGGCGTGCGCGACTACATCCATGTCACCGACCTCGCCGATGCGCATCTGAAAGCGCTGCAGCACCTGCGCAGGGACAAAGGCCCGCTCGTCGCCAATTGCGGTTACGGCAGCGGCTATTCCGTGCTTGACGTCCTGAACATGGTCACCCGCCTGCACGGGCATTCCTTCAAGATTCACATGGCGCCACGGCGCGCCGGCGATTCGGCAAGCGTCGTCGCCGACGCTTCGCTCGCCCGGCAGATTCTCGACTGGAAGCCCCGATACGATTCGCTTGAGACCATCGTCCAGAGTTCGCTGGATTGGGAACTCTTCCTGTCCAACAGAAACGTCGACGACCTGCACAGCATCCACCGGGCACTTGCCGCCGCATCCTTCTGAGCGGTGTCCGGCGGCGACCGCCGTCTAACTCCGCGCCCGCGGGTTCGAATGACATGACGTGAATAAGGAAACATCAAGCTTTCGCTGGCTGGCTCTGGCCGACGGATAAGAGAAGATGAAGAACTTTCTGGCCTCATTGCAGCTGCGAAAAGACAATCCGACGCTTCTGATGGCGCAGTTTCGGGCCCTGTCGTCACAGATTCCCATTCTCTATATCCTGCTGGTCATCAATGCGCTTGCGGTAGCGATCACCCATCTCGAATCCGCGCCCCTATGGCTGTCGCTCTATATTCCGGTGGCCTTGAGCGTCGTCTGTGTCTTCCGTCTCTGCTGGTGGGAGATCAGAGGCAAGGAAAACATCACCGCCGAGCGGGCCTATAGACTGATGAAGGTGACCATCTCGGGCGCTGGCATCCTGACCGTCGCCTTCGGCGGCTGGTCGATCGCGCTTTACCAATATGGCGACGCTTTGCAGCAGGGCCAGATTGCCTATTTCCTCGTTGTCACAGGCATTTCCTGCATCTTCTGCCTGATGCATCTGCCGATGGCGGCGGCCATGACTACGGTCATCACCTTCTCGGCCATGATCGCGACCTTTATGTTCTCCGGCAACCCGGTTTTCGTCGCCACCGCCGTCAGCGGCCTTTTCCTGATCCTGCCCTTCCTCAGGGTGATCAACAGCTATTTCCAGAATTTCGTCGGCCTGGTGCAACTGACCGAGGAACTGAAGCAGAAGCAGGAGGAGGCCGAGGAACTGAACCTCGTCAACAGCCGCAACGCGCTGCAGGACCAGCTGACCGGCCTTGCCAATCGCCGCAGCTTCTTCCTCTCACTGGAAGAACGGCTGCAGAAAAATCCGTCGACGCCGCCCGTCATCGGCATCATCGATCTCGACGGCTTCAAGCCGGTCAACGACGTCTTCGGTCATGCCGCCGGCGATCTGGTGCTCAAGGAGACGGCCCGGCGCTTCACGGTGCTGGTCGGCGAGGCGGGCATCGTCTCGCGTCTCGGCGGCGATGAATTCGGCATCATCTTTCCCTGCTCGATGACGCGCCAGGCGATCGCCGATCTCGGCCAGGCGCTTTGCGCCACCGTCCGCAACCCTTACGAAATCCCCGACGGCTCGGTCCGCGTTTTCGGCTCCTGTGGCATCGTCTATCCCGAAGCCGGCAGTTACACCGCCGAAGATCTTTACGAGAAGGCGGATTTTGCCCTCTATCAGGTCAAGAGCAAGCGCAGCAGCGGCGTCGAATTCTTCTCGGCCGATCATGAGAAGATCCTGACCCAGCGCCACCTGATCGAACTGGAGCTGCAGGCAAATGACTTCGCCAGCGAAATGAAGCTCGATTATCAGCCGATCGTCGAATTGCAGAGCGGCCGCGTCGTCGCCTATGAGGCGCTCGCCCGCTGGGACAGCGCCCGCTTCGGCCGCATCAGTCCCTCAGCCTTCATCCCTGCCGCCGACCGCACCGCCGTGATCGGCCGCATGACGCGCATTCTCTTTGCCCAGGCGCTCGAAGCGCTGGCGATCATGCCGCGCCATCTGCGGCTGTCCTTCAATCTCTCGGCCCGCGATATCTGCGACCACGAGACCTCGATGGCGCTGCTGGCCATGATCACCCGCTCCGGCGTCGATCCCAGGCGCATCGAATTCGAAATCACCGAGACCGCGCTGCTCTCCGATTTCGACACCGCCGACCGGGTGATCACGATGCTGCGCGCCGCCGGCATCTCGATCGCACTCGACGATTTCGGCACCGGTTTCTCGAGCCTCAGCCACATTCATCGCCTCGCCTTCGACAAGCTGAAGATCGACAAGGGGTTCGTGATGAATTTCGACCGTGACGCCCGGTGCATGAACATCACCCGTTCGGTCGCCAACCTCTGCCAGAACCTCGGCATCGCCTCGGTCGCCGAGGGCGTCGAAAGCGAAGCGATCGCCGAGGGGCTGAAGGCGATCGGCGTTCGCCTGGCGCAGGGCTATTATTTTTCGCGGCCGCTGCCGCTGGAACTCGCCATCGACTATGCCGCTCGCTGCGAGGCAAAAGCATCCGCCCGGGGTTCGCTGTCGGCCTGATCGATCAATCACGGCTGGCCTGAAATGCTCTGGAGCGATCTTGCATCGTCGTCTATGCATGTTCCAACAGCGGAGGTGAACCATGCAGGACAGCGAAGTCATCATCGAGCGGCGAGGCACTGCCGGCATCATCCGGCTCAACCGGCCGCGGGCGCTGAACAGCCTGACGCTGGCGATGATCCGGACGATCACCGAGGCGCTGGATGGCTTTGCCCGCGACGCCGAGGTGGCGACTGTCGTGGCAACAGGGGAGGGCGAACGCGGTTTCTGCGCCGGCGGCGATATCCGCGCCCTGCATGAGAGCGCCCGGGCCGGCGACGGCCTCGCCGGAACCTTCTGGCGGGAAGAATTCCGTCTCAACCATATGATCGCCGTCTACCCCAAACCCTATGTCGCGCTGATGGACGGCATCACCATGGGCGGCGGCGTCGGCCTGTCCTCGCACGGCCGCCACCGCATCGTCACCGAGCGCACCCGGCTGGCGATGCCGGAAACCGGCATCGGCTACGTCCCGGATGTCGGGGCCACCTGGTTGCTGCCGAAGGCACCCGGGGAGGCCGGAACATGGCTCGGTCTGACCGGGCTCGATATCGCCGCGGCCGACGCGATATACGCCCACCTTGCCGATCTTCAGATCGCCTCGTCGCGGCTCGCAGAAGTGATCGAGACATTGTCGGGCCTGCCGCGCGGCAGTTCGTCGGGTGATGTCGATGGCGTCCTGCAAGTATACGCAGAGCCTCCGGGCGAGAGCCGACTGCGGCACAACTCGACTATGATCGACCGCGCTTTCCGATTCGACAGCGTCGAGGAGATTCTGGCGGCGCTCGCCGGGGAGGATGGCGAATTCGCCGCTGAGACGCGCCGCGTGCTGCTGACGCGCTCGCCGACCAGCCTGAAGCTCGCTTTGCAGCTCCTGAGAGCCGGCCGCCGCAGCGGCTCGCTCGCCGAATGTCTCGGCCGCGAGCTCGGCGCCTGCCTGCAGATGCTGGATAATCCCGATTTCTTCGAAGGCATCCGCGCCGCCGTCATCGACAAGGACCGCAA
Organism: Rhizobium etli CFN 42; assembly: GCF_000092045.1. Lineage (NCBI taxonomy): Bacteria > Pseudomonadati > Pseudomonadota > Alphaproteobacteria > Hyphomicrobiales > Rhizobiaceae > Rhizobium > Rhizobium etli. Next base: position 596,035 of record NC_007761.1, read on the forward strand.
TCCGAAATGGTCGCCGGCCTCTGTCGAGGCTGTCAAGGCGCAAACGGTCGAGAACTTCCTGAAACCGGCCGAGCCGCCGCTTTTGCTCTGATGCTGTCATCCCCTGAATGCTGAATGCGCGGCATCTGCGGCGGGCGAGAGCCTCTGCGTCCTGATGCCAGCCTCTGCTACACCAAGTCTTCGGCGTGACGCGCCGAGACCGTAGGCCGGCCTGTGCTAAAGCCTAGCTTTCCCTCTCCTTTGAACTGATCGACCGCCAACCACGCTTCGGCTTAGGGTCCGCGACGTGACCCTATTCGACATCTCTCGATCACCAACAAACAGGAGCGCATCATGTCGCAGGCAGAAGCAAAACCCCGTACGACTGGTCAGCAGGAGCCTGGCAGGCCGAAGTCCGAAGAATTGGTTCCGTCGCGCTATGCGGTGCGGATCGGCGAAATTGAAGTGCTGATCATCAGCGATGGCGTGTTGCCGCTCCCGACGACGATGCTGGGACATAACGCCGACGCGGCTGACCGGGCAGTCTGGCTGGACGATATGTTCCTGCCGCGAGACGCTTTCGACTGGGCGTTGAACGTGGTCCTCGTGCGCAGCGGCGGGCAGACCATCCTCATCGACGCCGGGCTTGGTCTGGATCCGGACCTGAACTTGCCGCGGGCCGGGCAGTTGATCAAGCGATTGGAGGGCGCCGGCGTCGATCTGGCATCGGTGACCGACGTGGTGCTCACCCACCTGCACATGGATCACATCGGCGGGCTGCTGGTCGATGGCGTGAAGGACCGCTTGCGTGCCGATCTCAGGATCCACGTGGCGGCTGCGGAGACCAAGTTCTGGGAGGCGCCCGATTTCAGCCACGTATCCATGCCGCCCGGCTTTCCCGATGCACTTCGGGCAACGGCAAAGCGATTCCTCAGCGAGTACGGCAACCATCTCAACCTGTTCGACGAGCGGTCCGAGGTGGCGCCGGGTGTGGTCGTCCAACGCACCGGCGGCCATACCCCCGGACATAGCGTGGTCCGCCTGGCATCCGGCGGCGACCGTCTGACATTCGCCGGCGATGCCGTGTTCGCGGTCGGGTTCGAGCACCCCGACTGGTACAATGGTTTCGAACACGATCCCGAGGAGGCCGCTCGCGTTCGCATCGATCTTCTCAAGGAGCTGGCGGCGAACGGCGAACAACTGGTGGCCACCCACCTGCCGTTCCCGTCAGTGGGCCGGGTGGCGGTCGACGGTGACGTCTTCCGTTGGGTGCCGGTGTTCTGGGACTACTGACCGCCCGTCACGTCAGGGCCGAAGCAAGGCGCGCCGCACGGATCGGATTCCGTGCGGCGCGCTTTGGTCTTTGGTTTTATGCATGTCGCTGTCCCGGAACTGCTGCACACTTCCGGGCGACATGCATTATCGCCACATGCCGCGCATGCGGGCGCCGACATCGATGCGCACCTGCCGCGCCTGGGCTTGCGCCGCGGCATCGGATTTCACCTGCGGCCAGCTGCAGGCCTCGAAGAATTGCAGCAGGGTCGCTGGAATGAATCGGCTGCGCGAAGCATAGACATGCCGGTCGCCCTGCGCATTCTGCCCATAGGTGAAGAAGCGCTGCGGCACGACGAGGTCGAGACCATCGCGGGCGCGTGTCATTGCCACATAGAGCAGCCGGCGTTCTTCCTCGATTTCGGCGGTGGCGCCGACGGCAAGATCGCTCGGAATGCAGCCGTCGACGACATTCAGCATGAAGACCCTCGTCCACTCCTGGCCCTTGGCCGAATGGATGGTCGAGAGGATGAGGTAGTCCTCGTCGAGCAGCGGCACGCCGGCCTGGTCGCTGGTCGCATCCGGCGGATCGAGCGTGAGCTCGGTGAGGAAACGCTCGCGCGAGGCATAGCCGCCGGCGATCTGCTCGAGCTGCAACAAATCGGCCTGCCGCGTCGCCGCGTCCTCATGCAGCCGTTCCAGATGCGGCGCGTACCATTGCCGCGCCAGCTCGATTTCCGCCGGCCAGCCGGCCTTGCCGGATTTCATCTCCTGCAGCATCGAAACGAATGCCGTCCAATCCTCGCCGGAGCGCGGCGGCGCCGGCATGGCGGCCAGCGCCGATAGCGGGCTCGCGTCCTCGGACATCAGGTCGAGCGCCTTCTGCGCCGTCGACGGCCCGACGCCGGGCAGGATCTGCATCAGCCGGAAGCCCGCCACCCGGTCGCGGGGGTTCTGCGCGAAGCGAAGGGCGGCCAGCATGTCCTTCACATGGGCGCTGTCGAGAAATTTCAGTCCGCCGAACTTGACGAAGGGAATGTTGCGCCGGGTCAGCTCGACCTCCAACGGCCCGCTGTGATGCGAGGCGCGGAACAGCACCGCCTGCTGTTTGAGCTTGAGGCCTTCCTCGCGATGGTCGAGCACCTTCTCGGCGACGTAACGCGCCTGGTCGGTCTCGTCGCGGACCGTCACTAGGCGCGGCCGCTCGGAGGATTGCCGCTCGGTCCAGAGATTCTTGGTGAAGCGCTCCGAGGCGAGATCGATGACGGCGTTGGCGGCTGTCAGGATCGGTTGCGTCGAGCGATAGTTGCGGTCGAGCGTGACGATATCGGCGGGCGGACTGAAGGCCGCGGGAAAATCGAGAATGTTGCGGACTGTCGCTGCACGGAAGGAATAGATCGACTGCGCATCGTCGCCGACGACCGTCAGCCCCTGGCCTTGCGGCTTCAGTGCCATCAGGATCGAGGCCTGCAGCCGGTTGGTGTCCTGGTATTCGTCGACGAGAACATGGTCGAAGCGACTGCCGATATCCTCGGCAATCACGCTTTCGCCGACCATCTGCGCCCAGTAGAGCAAGAGGTCGTCGTAATCGAGCACATTCTGGGCCTGCTTCGCCTCGACGTAGCAGGCGAAAAGCTCACGTAGCTGTTTCTCCCACGCCGCGCACCAGGGAAAGGCGTCGCGCAGCACCTGGTCGAGCGCGGTCTCCGAATTCACCGCCCTGCTATAGATGGCAAGGCAGGTGCCCTTGGCCGGAAAGCGGCTTTCCGTCTTCGAGAAGCCGAGATCGTGCCGGATCAGGTTGATCAGGTCGGCGCTGTCTTCCCGGTCATGGATGGTGAAATCGGCATCGAGGCCGATCTGCTGGGCATATTCGCGTAAGAGCCGCGCGCCGATGCCGTGGAAGGTGCCGGACCACGTGAGCGCATCCGCCATGACGCCGGTCTTCGAACCGAGCACGTCGCGGCAGATGCGCTCGACGCGCCGCGCCATTTCCGCGGCGGCCCGGCGTGAAAAGGTCATCAGCAGGATGCGGCGCGGATCGGCGCCCTTGACGATCAGATGGGCGACCCGATGCGCCAGCGTATTCGTCTTGCCGGAGCCGGCGCCGGCAATGACCAGCAGCGGCCCGGCAATATGGCTGCCGTCGGTGAGCGTGCCATGCTCGACGGCCATGCGCTGCTGCGGATTGAGCTTTTCGAGATACATCCAGCCGTCCGGTCGGGCTCCCGCAGAATCACTGCGAGAAGATTAGATGTTCCTTGAATGTTCGCGAATTCGGCCGCTGTCAAGTCTGCGGCGCGGCGATCCTCAATCGGGGAAGTCCGGTCCCACCTCGCGCCGCACCAGCTTCAGGCTGCGGTCCGGCTGGAGAATATAGGTTTCCTCCACACGCTGGCCCGTCTCATTGTAGAACTGGTTGTAGACGGCGCTGCCGACCGGCGATTTGGTGAGCTTGGTGCGCGGTTGGCCGCCATAGGTGATGCTGCCGGGGATGGGTTCGAGCGCCGGGCTGTCGGCCGAGGAGCAGCCGGCCAGCAGGGCGCCGGCGAAAAGGGCGGGCAGTAGCGCTTTCATAGTCGTCATTCCTCTCAGACTGCAGCCAGATATGGAACGGCGGCGCCTTCCGCCAAGGTGCAGCACCGCAGTCCGCGAGGATATCACTGGCACATGGCATGGCAACGGAACCAAACGCCTTCCGAGGGGTTGAAATGCCGGATCTGAAACGCTGGAGACCCTCATGCAAACGCTTCTTCGCCTCTGGGCGTCCACCCTGATCATCGGCGTCTTTGCTGGCTCGGCCCATGCCTCGCTTGAGACCGGCACGGATTATTCCGCCTTGCCGAAGGATCAGATCGCCCTAAACGACTATACCGCCACCGTCGCCTGCCAGCCGGTCGAGCCGCATTATCTGCCGTCCTTCATCCGCGCGGCTGACGGCACGATCATCGGTGTCGGTTATGTCGAGGTGGAGAATGCCGGCGACGTGGGCTGCTGACAAACGGGGTTGTCCGAACGAGGCTCGCCGGCTTTTCCGGTGACGAGCCTCTGACCATCATCATGATGGCTACGTGTTTTCTATCGAAACAGCTATCCCGGGCGCAACGCCCTTTACGCCAAAACCCGGCACTGCTCGATCCAGGGTTAACTGAAAATTAAACAATGTCTCGTTCTGGCACGCTTTGCCGAACAGATCGAAAAACAGCCGGACGTTCCCTGGCGCGTTAATGCAGCAGCTTCAGCTTCGCCTCTTCGGCCGCCGCCAAGAACTCGGCTCTCGCCTCTTCCACGCTCTTGCGCCCGTCGAGTGCTGCCCGGCAGGTGCTGCGCGCCTTGATATAATGCAGTCCGCGCGCGCTCGGCCAGAGATCCGCCAGACATTTCAGCGCATCGAACGGCCCGTTGACGGTTCTGAGGTCAGCGCCTTCGAAACCGACCTTGACCGGGTCGTGCCATTTTTCAGTTGCCATCGATGCTCCTCCAGGGTTTCGACAGAACTACGCTGCAGCGCCCACCTATCCTCAAGCGAGACGCCGCCATGATAGCTATTCTAGCGAGATTTTTGCGGTCAACAATGGTGAATCGTTTGTTGCTGGCGAACGGAAATGTCACTTGGCGACCCCGGGATCGTAGGATTCGAAGGGAGCGACGCCCGTAGGCGAAGGAGAGGCCTTATATAAGCCATATGGTGCAGGCCCGTATCGCTGATCCGTGCTCCGCAAGCTAAGAGCTCAGTATGTGGTTAGCCGAAATCTGATCCAGACTGCTATTTTCTATGGCGCGCTGGCAATGCCGCCTATTGCGCACGCAGACATATCGGCTGAAGAAGCCTTCCTCGTCCATATCTCCATCGAAACGGTCCCGCGAATGCAGCGGGAATATCTGCGGGTCAACCTTCAGCGGCTGGGGAAGACGGAGACGATAGATATCGCCTCCTATGTGGCATCAGAGAGTGTTGATCGATGGTATGTAGAGGGCATATTTGACGGGGTTAATGGACTGCCCCACGAGCCAATTCCAGGTGAAGAAGTTGTGGTAACTGGCGAATTGATCGAACGGTGGCGGTTATCCCCGTTCCCGCCCTATTATCTCTAAGCGACCGAAATGCCCGATTGTACTGGCATGCAGTCCGCTTGGTGCGGACGGCTGCCCCTCACCCTGACCCTCTCCTCGTCAACGGGCCGAGGGGACGTGCCCCGCGACGGGGTGAGGGGAATAGAGAGGTCGCGGATTGTTCCCTTCGCCCCGTTTACGGGAGTCCGAAGGACGGGTCGAGACCCGTGGCTCGATCCCAGTCGGTGGCGGCAGCCGGATAAGGGCCAGCCAAGTGCAAGAAATGATGTCGGATAAGAAAACTGGTGCTGCCGAGTGGGATTGAACCACCGACCTCACCCTTACCAAGGGTGTGCTCTACCACTGAGCTACGGCAGCAGGACCAGATCCGCGTGGAGCCGGGCGGCTCAATTGCGGGAACGGGGCGGCTATTGCCACAGCTTGACGACAAGCGCAAGCCGCAAAATCCAACTTCGCGTGGATAGAGGTGCAAGGGCCTTTTGGATCGGCGCGAATTCGGCTAATTCTATATGCATGAACGACAAGACCGAAACCGGCCAGAAGAGCCGTAAAGAGGCAATCGAGGCACAGGCGAAACTGCGCCGCGAACGCGCCGCCGAAAAGCTCAGGGAAAATCTTTCGAGACGCAAACAGCAGGTGCGCGCCCGCCGTTCCGGCCAGGCCGACGAAACAAACGGGCTGCCCGCCGCAAAAATGGACGAATCGTAATGTTCCGTCCCAGACGAATTGAAGCCTCTTCATAAATCCCCTAAACACCTCACCTTCTTTCAAGGCAGAACTTTCAGGAAGTAAGCGCACATGGATCGTATCAGAATTGTCGGCGGTAATGAGCTGAATGGCATCATTCCGATTTCCGGCGCCAAGAATGCCGCACTGCCGCTGATGATCGCCTCGCTTCTGACCAGTGACACGCTGACGCTGGAAAACGTGCCGCATCTGGCCGATGTCGAGCTTCTGATGCGCATCCTCGGCAATCATGGCGTCGATGTCGCCGTCAACGGCCGCCGCGAGCGCCAGGAGGACTCCTACGCCCGCACGATCCATTTCACCTGCCGCACCATCGTCGATACCACCGCTTCTTATGAACTGGTCTCGAAGATGCGCGCCTCCTTCTGGGTCATCGGGCCACTGCTGGCGCGCGAAGGCCATTGCCGCGTGTCGCTGCCGGGCGGCTGCGCCATCGGCACGCGCCCCGTCGATCTTTTCATCGAAGGCCTGACGGCGCTCGGCGCGACCATGGAGATCGATGCCGGTTACATCAACGCCAAGGCTCCGGATGGCGGCCTGATCGGCGCGCGCTACACCTTCCCGAAGGTTTCGGTCGGCGCCACCCATGTGTTGATGATGGCGGCAACGCTTGCCCGCGGCACGACGGTTATCGGCAATGCCGCCCGCGAACCCGAAGTCGTCGATCTCGCCAACTGCCTGAACGCCATGGGCGCCAAGATATCAGGCGCCGGCACCTCGACCATCACCATCGAAGGCGTCACCTCGCTCTCGGGCGCCCGTCATCGCGTCCTGCCGGACCGCATCGAGACCGGCACCTACGCCATGGCCGTCGCCATGGCCGGCGGTGACGTCGTGCTCGAAAATACCGATGTGGCGCTGCTCGATACCGCGCTGGAAACCCTGCGCCGGGCCGGCGCCGACATCTCCGCGACCAATAACGGCATGCGCGTCAGGCGCAACGGCGCCGGCATCAAGCCGGTCGATATCGTCACCGATCCCTTCCCGGGTTTCCCCACCGATCTGCAGGCGCAGTTCATGGCGCTGATGACCCGCTCCTCCGGCATCTCGCATGTCACCGAGACAATCTTCGAAAATCGCTTCATGCACGTGCAGGAGCTTGCCCGGCTGGGCGCCAGGATTTCGCTCTCCGGCCAGACGGCGAAGATCGAAGGTGTCGAACGCCTGCGCGGCGCGCCTGTGATGGCGACCGATCTGCGTGCCTCCGTCTCGCTCGTCATCGCCGGTCTCGCCGCCGAGGGTGAAACTACGGTCTCCCGCGTCTACCACCTCGACCGCGGCTTCGAACGGCTCGAAGCGAAGCTGACCCGCTGCGGCGCAGTCGTCGAGCGCATCAGCGAGTAAGAGACACCTTCATTCCAGTTGCTTAATCGGTCGCAGCATCTTATTTCCCTTGTCTGACGCATCGCCATTCCGGCGATGCCTGTTAAATAGCAAGAGCATGATGTCGTCCGAAAACAGCTCGCGCTTTTCGGCATCCTGCTCTAGGGATTGAGCCTGAATGACCGACCTGAAGCTTGTTGCGCTCGATGACGAAGACCTCGCGATCATTTCTGCGCATATGCAGGATAGCGTCTTCAAGGTCGGCGACATCGACTGGTCGCCGCGCGGCGCCCAGTTCGCGCTTGCCGCCAATCGCTTCGTCTGGGAGAGTGCCGCGCGCAAGCGCAGAGGTTTCGAGCGCCGCCGCGCCGCTCTGGTGTTCAAGCGCGTGCTTGCCGTCCGTTCGCTCGGCATCGATCGCGGCAAACGCGATGAGGTTCTGTCGCTGCTGGCGCTCCGTTTCGAGAAAAAGGGCGATGGGCCGGATGGCACGATCGAGCTGGCGCTGTCGGGCACGGCCTCGATTGCGCTCGACGTCGAATGCATCGAGGTCCAGATGGCCGATATCGGTGGCGCATGGCAGGCGGCTTCCAAACCCCGCCACCCCTGAAGTTTGAACATCGCGGTTCGAGTTGAGAAGGAATATAGCTCTTGGCAATCTGGCTGGATCAGGCATCGGAAGGTTTCGAGCAGCATTTTGCCGCTTTTCTGACGACAAAGCGCGAAGTGTCCGAGGATGTGAACGCCGTCGCCCGCGCTATCATCGATGATGTCAGGACGCGCGGCGATGTGGCGCTGGCCGAATATTCGCTGAAGTTCGACGGCATCGATTTCGCCGCCGTGCCGATGCGCGTGACGCCTGAGGAGATCGACGCCGCGATCGAGGCGGTGCCTGCCGAAGTGCTGGGGGCGCTGAAGCTTGCGGCATTGCGCATCGAGAGCCATCATCGCCGGCAGCTGCCGAAGGACGATATCTACGAGGACGATCTCGGCGTCGGTCTAGGCTCGCGCTGGACGGCGATCGAGGCGGTCGGGCTCTATGTTCCGGGCGGCACCGCGAGCTATCCGAGTTCGGTGCTGATGAATGCGGTGCCGGCAAAGGTCGCCGGCGTTGAGCGCGTCGTCATCGCCGTTCCTGCCACAGGCGGCGCCGTCAATCCGGCGGTGCTCGCCGCCGCCAGGCTTGCCGGTGTGAGCGAGATCTACCGCGTCGGCGGCGCCCAGGCGATCGCCGCTCTCGCCTATGGCACCGACACGATCGCCCCGGTCGCCAAGATCACCGGTCCCGGCAACGCCTATGTCGCCGCCGCCAAGCGCCATGTCTTCGGCACCGTCGGCATCGATATGATCGCCGGCCCCTCCGAGGTGCTGGTGATTGCCGATAAGGACAACAATCCTGATTGGATCGCCGCCGACCTTTTGGCGCAGGCCGAGCACGATGCCAGCGCCCAGGCGATCCTGATCACCGATAATGTCGAATTCGGCAAGGCGGTGGAGCAGGCGGTCGAACGCCAGCTGAAGACGCTGAACCGCGCCGAGACGGCAGCGGCAAGCTGGCGCGATTTCGGCGCCGTCATCCTCGTTGCCGATCTGAAGCAAGCCATTCCGCTCGCCAACCGCATCGCAGCCGAGCATGTCGAGCTCGCCCTCGCCGATCCCGACCGGCTGCTCGACGGCATCCGCAATGCCGGCGCGATCTTCATCGGCGCTCATACGCCCGAGGTCATCGGCGATTATGTCGGGGGTTCGAACCATGTGCTGCCGACAGCGCGTTCGGCGCGCTTCTCCTCCGGTCTTTCGGTGCTCGATTTCGTCAAGCGCACCTCGATCCTGCGCCTGGGGCCGGCTGAGTTGCGCACCCTCGGCCCGGCGGCGATCGCGCTTGCCGTCTCCGAAGGTCTCGATGCCCATGCGCGGTCGGTCGCGATCCGCCTCAACCTCGATTAGGTGAGGGCATGGCGGCGGGCGATTTCCGGCTTTGCGACGTCGTCCTGGACGATACGATCGGCCGTTCGACACCCGATGTCGAGCATGAACGCGCCGTCGCCATCTTCGATCTCATCGAGGAGAACAGGTTCGAGCCGCTCGGCCATTCCGGCGGTCCTTACCGGCTGAACATCTCGCTGATGGATTCGAAGCTGGTGTTCGCCATCAAGACGGAAGAAGGCGGCGATGTCGCCACCCATATCCTGTCGCTCACCCCGTTCCGGCGGATCGTCAAAGATTACTTCATGATCTGCGAAAGCTATTACGAAGCGATCCGATCGGCCACGCCAAGCCGCATCGAGGCGATCGATATGGGCCGGCGCGGCATCCACAATGAAGGCTCGCAGACGCTGAAAGACAGGCTGGCCGGCAAGATCGAGGTAGATTTCGACACCGCCCGGCGCCTTTTCACGCTGGTCTGCGTGCTCTACTGGCGCGGATGACGGCGATGGAGCTCGCCGCCGACGTCGGGGACGCAAAAAGGCCAGGCGCCATCCTCTTCATGTGCGGCCTGAACGCCATCCGCTCGCCGATGGCCGAAGCGATCGCCCGTAGCATTCTGCCTGCCAATACCTATATAAGGTCCGCCGGCGTTCGCGCCGGCGAGCGCGATCCGTTCGTCGATGTCGTGCTCGACGAAATCGGGCTTTCTCTCGGGCGCCGCCAGCCGCAGACGCTGGAAGAACTCGAAGACGATTATTTCGATCTGATCATCACGTTGTCGCCGCAGGCCCATCACGCCGCACTCGAGCTGACGCGGTCGAACGCGATTGACGTCGTCTACTGGCCGACCATGGATCCGACGGTCGTCAGCGGCACGCGCGAGCAGATACTGGACAGCTATCGCGAGGTTCGCGATCACCTGGCCGTCCTCATCGAGAGCCGGCTGCTCAAACGAAATGGCATTGCCGCGCAATCGGCATGAAAACAAATAAAGGAAAGCCTGATCAACAAGGTTCACAAACCTGCGTTGATTGTGTAGTTTCCGCCCAAATTTTAAAGGCGCGCGTTGCGCTGCCTCTGCAACCCACAGGAAGAAAACCACTATATGCCGAAAGAAGAAGTCCTCGAATTCCCGGGAATCGTCACCGAACTTCTGCCGAATGCGACGTTTCGCGTGAAGCTTGAAAACGAACACGAGATCATCGCTCATACCGCCGGCCGCATGCGCAAGAACCGCATCCGCGTTCTCGCGGGCGATAAGGTGCTTGTGGAAATGACGCCCTACGATCTGACCAAGGGCCGCATCACCTATCGTTTCAAGTAAGTCTGCTCGCTCCCGTCCGCCGATGGTCGAGGTTTCATGGCGCTGAAATACAAGCTCATTCTGGCCTCGGGCTCGCCCCGCCGCGTCGACCTGCTCAACCAGGCCGGCATCGAGCCTTCGCGCCTGATGCCGATGGATATCGACGAAACGCCGAAGAAGTCGGAGCATCCGCGTTCGCTCGCCCGAAGGCTGTCGGCCGAGAAGGCCGAGGCAGCACTTGCCGCCATCAAGGGCGATATCACCTGGAAGGGGAGCTATATCCTCTCCGCCGATACGGTGGTCGCCGTCGGCCGGCGCATTCTCGGCAAGGCCGAGTTCGCCGACGAGGCGCTGAGTTCGCTGCATCTCCTGTCGGGACGCAACCATCTCGTCTATACCGGCATCTGCCTGGTGACGCCGGATCGCAAGATTCGCCAGAAGATCGTCGAGACCAAGGTGCGCTTCAAGCGGCTCTCCGGTTTCGAGATCGAGAACTACCTAGCCTCCGGCCAGTGGCGCGGCAAGGCGGGCGCTTACGGCATCCAGGGCCTTGCCGGCACTTTCGTGCAGAAGATGGTGGGCTCCTACACCAATGTCGTCGGCCTGCCGCTATATGAAACCATTCTGCTTCTGACCGGCGAGGGCTTCGATGTGCATAGCCGGTGGCCCGAGGGCTGACCCACGGCCAATGCTTAAAGCGCGTCACGATCTTTCAGATCTGCGCGTCGCGCTTTAAGGCTTTGTTTTTATGCATGTCGTTGTCGCAAAAAAGCGCTGACACTGTTGCGCGACATGCTTTAGGACGGAACCGATCATGCTCGAAGACAAGAAAGCCGCCGCCAAGGTCGAGCCCCTGCGCAAGACGCGCCCTTGCCCGGAATGCGGCAAACCATCGAACCGAGAACATTACCCCTTCTGCTCCAACCGCTGCCGTGAGGTCGATCTCTCCCGCTGGCTGACCGGCTCCTATGCCATTCCAGTGGCCGACGACGAAACGAAGGCCGATTATCCCGACGAGGAAAACTAGCAGATTTCCTCCCCGAAGCTCTTATTTTTCCACATGAATCGGCAAAATCGGCAAGACCGTCAAAAAAGAGTCATTTGACGCTTGCCATGGGCGAACAAGATGCTATAACCCCGCTCGCTTCCGGGGCGAACCAAGGCCCCGCAGTTCTTTTCATCAAGAGCACCGCAGCGAAGCAGGTTGGCCCAGGTAGCTCAGTTGGTAGAGCAGCGGATTGAAAATCCGCGTGTCGGTGGTTCGATTCCGCCCCTGGGCACCACACGGTTCCAAAACAGTCTCATCGGTTCAGCGTTCCTTCGGGAACGCTATCCCAAGCGTCTACTCGATACTCGCCAAAACCTCGGAGATAACCGAGAATTTCGTGGCCTGCCAGCGTCTGTAGTCGAGGACGAATCTCGCGGAAACCCAGCAATCCCCGCTCATTTGGGTAGCCTCCCATCCCAGCAGTCCCTGATTTTGCGCGGCCGCCAGCAATCTGCTGGCATGACTGCGGGAAATGACATATTCGGCCGCGGTCAGTCGTGCAGAGACATCGCCCACCCAGGTGCGTTCACCTACGACCGGTGCCAGTGGCACACGCGACATGAGGTCGTGCAATATGTTGCTTCCGGATTCGGACCTTACGAACAGCGCAACGCTTTCGGGCGGGCTATACCAATCCGGATGGTTAAACAGCCGACGTGCAATACGCGGCTGAGCGCGATACAGAATTGTCTCATCCGCCTCCGACCACCGACAGCGATCTCCCGCGTCCATGCCGTCCAAGGAACGAAGGTGCCCTTCGAACCATTGCCGGATCAAGGTTTCAGCATAGGCGCTCGCCTGTAACGGTTTGGCGCGCCGATCCGTCGTCTCCACCGGCTCGAATAATTTGTAATACGCCATCTCCTTCATATGTGCGACGACGGTGTTGTGGCTCGCGATGTGGTTCTCGACTAGAAACTTTGCAAGGTTGGAAGCGGTCAAAGGGGGGCAGGACGGGTTGAGCTTCCGCTCAAAATGCAGTGCCAACGCCGCCTGGCTGAGCAGCCACTTCTGCAGATCGGCAACATAACGCACTATTCTCGGCGCTCTGCGATGGATTGCCAGTAGCTCGGAGGCGGATTCACGCAGAGCTGCGGCAAAAGCGGCGTCCGTCATGAGATCTTCAACACTGTAGCTGCGGCATCTATTCTGCAGTGAGGCTGAACGTAAAGGTATCGACATTTAAAACCGAAGTGTAAGCGATGCTGGTTCGGGATAATAAAAATAGCGAATAGACAAATGTCACTGCTAGGCCAGCGACTGGCCGACTTTAGCGAAAATTTGCGTACAATTCGAGCAGGCTTTTGTTGCAGATGCTTGCTCCCAAAGCTTTGACTGGAGGTCTCTTTCGGCCGAAACAACGGGCGCTATCGGCCGGGTTCTTCATGGAGAACTGCAGCCCCGCTTTCTAGGATCGGCGATTGAATGTTGCGAGCATCGCCGCGCCGACCAGACCGGACAGCAGAGACCCAAGCAGGATGCCCATCTTCACATGGTCCTGGACGTCGGGATCGTTGAATGCAAGCAGCCCGATGAAAAGGCTCATCGTGAAGCCAATGCCGCAGAGGGCGGCCACACCGGTCATCTGCCCCCAGCTCGCCTTGGCTGGAAGGTCGGCGAGACCGATTTTGACGAGCAGGAAGACCGTGCTGAGAACGCCGACCAGTTTTCCAAGCAAAAGTCCTGCCGCCACGCCGAGGGTCAATGGCTCGGTCAGCGTGGCAGCCGAGACGCCAGAGAAGGAGACGCCGGCATTGGCAAAGCCGAAGATCGGAACGACGATGAATGCGACGGGCTTCTGTAGGATGTGCTCGAGATGGTGCAACGGCGACTGCTCGTGGCTCGCCTCGCGCGTTCCCGGCGTTGCCTTCAACGGAATCGTCAGTGCGAGAAGAACGCCGGCCAATGTCGCGTGGATTCCGGATGCGAAGACGAGCACCCAGAGCACGGCGCCGAGCAGCAGATACGGCCATAGCTTCAGAATCCTGGCCCGGTTCATGCCATAGAGCGCGGCGAGCACCGCCGCAGCCGCTGCGAGCGCCAGCAGGTTGAGATCGCTCGTGTAGAACAGCGCAATGATCACGACGGCCCCCAGGTCATCGATGATCGCCAGTGCCGCCAGGAAGATCTTCAACGAGGCAGGCACGCGCGGGCCGAACAGGGAGATGACGCCCAGGGCGAATGCGATGTCCGTCGCCGTCGGGATCGCCCAGCCACGCAGGGCGGCCGGGTTTTCCCGGTTGAACAGGATGTAGAAGAGGGCGGGGAAGAGCATGCCTCCCAGTGCCGCCGCACCCGGCAGAATGCGGCGACTCCAGCTGGAGAGCTGGCCGTCCAGCATTTCGCGCTTGATCTCGAGCCCGACGAGGAGAAAGAACAGCGCCATCAGCGCGTCATTGATCCAGTGCAGCAGGCTGAGCGGCCCTAGATAGATATGAAGAGCGTGGAAGTAACCCTCTGCAAGCGGTGAGTTCGCCGTCACGATTGCCGCCAAGGCGACTGCCATCAGCACCAGACCGCCTGACGCTTCGCTATCGAGGAACTGGCGAAGGGTGGATCGGATGAGACCTGGAGAGATAGGCTGCGACACCGGTCAGCGCTCCCTGTGCTTTGGAAGGTTGATCTTCAGTCTCCGTCGATTTCGGGAAAGCCCGTGGCGCACGCAGCACACGCCATCCCTGCAAGATAAAGGGGTCGCATCGCCATTGCCAGCGAAATCGGCAAAGAGGCGCAGGTCCGTTGGACCTGCCGCTCGCTTCGCTTCTCACTGGAATGCGTAGTCGGCGGGCACCATCTGGGTTTCGATGGCGAAGGTGACCTCATCCCCGAGCTCGGGAATTGCGAAGTCCAGCCCCCATTCGCTCCGCTTGATGCTGCCCCTCGCCGAGAAGCCGATTTTCGGGACGCCCATCATCGGGTGCTTGGCCATCGAGCCGTTGAAGGTGACATCGAGCGTTGCCGGATGCGTCTCGCCGCGAAAGGTCAGCAAGCCTTCGACGGTGCCGGTTTTCTCGCCCGTGATCTGGATGGCCCTGGACACGAAGGTGATCGGCTTGGCGGCGAGGAACGTCTTGTCGCCGCCGATCTCGGCATCGAAGTCGACCTTGTCAGGCCAGGGGTAGTCGGTCCGGACCGAGAGCGGATCGATCGTGACCGACAGGGCGGAGGTCTCCGGCCGTTCCGGCTTCCAGTCGAGCCGCGCGTCGACCCTGGTGAAGCGCGCGGTGTAGTGCGACAGGCCGGAGTGGTTGAAGGACCAGTTGAAGCTCGAATGCGAGGGATCGGTCTTGTAGGCCCCGCCGGGCCCCGGGTCGTCGGCGGCGGCGAAAGCGGTGATCGCGCTCAGGGCGAGAGCGAACAGAAATGCAGGGATGCGCAGCATGGATATGTCCTTGAGTCTGGAATGATGAGGCTGGCTCAGGCCGCCTTGTCGCGGGTGAGGGACTGGAGGCGCTTCCAGACTTTTGCCGCCTGGGGAATGTCGAGGTCGAACACGGTTTCGAACGTGTCGGCGAGATGATCCGCGCTGGTGATGCGCTGCTCGCTGAGGCTGTTTGCGGTTACGCGGCGCAGGCAGTCGTTCTGCAGCGCGACATAGCCGTCTGCCGTGTGTCGCAGGACGGCGAGCGCATTGGTGAAGGGGGAGGCGGGATCCTGCATCAGCCAGCCATGGGTTGCGACCATGGCGGCCTCGTCGCTGTGGTCTGGCTTGAAATCGAAGCTCTTGGCAATGCCATGCATGTGATTGTTGAAACGCAGCCAGCCGCCATCCGCCGGCATGATCGAGAAGTCGAAGCCGCGCTGGCTGATCGGCCCGACGGCCAGCGGCACCGGCTCGATGATGGCATCCGCCACGCCGACTTCGGCAAGATAGGAACGGTCGAGATCGACGCGCAGGGTGAGGTGATTGCCAATGGCGATATCGCCGAGCTTTTCCCGTTGCACGCCGCCGCAAAGGCGGGTCACGCGAAAGCCGAGCGCAGCTAGCGCGGCGCCGAAGAGGCCGTTCATCTCGTAGCACCAGCCACCGCGCCGTCCCTCGACCATCTTGGCGAAGGCCGCGGCCGGCGTGATCGCGGAGGGCCAACCCATGAAGGCATCGAGCGCTTCAAAGGTGAAGGTCATGAGATGGGCGCGGTGCAGCTGCGACAGGGTGTCGATACTGACACGCAGCGGCTGCTCGAGCCCGGATCCGGGCCAGATAGGCATCGAGCTGCGTTGTTGTCAGGGTCATTGCGTTTTCGTTCGAAGGCACGTGTGTCATCCTTCGGTCTCCTTTCGATGGACCGTTGTCCGGGTTCCGGTTGTCTGTTTGGGTGGTTCAGGCGACCTTGCGGTCGCCCTCGGGCAGGATGGTCAGGCCGAAGCCCCTGGCGACCGAGGCGATCTGCTCGGGCGTTTCGGGCCTGGAGAGCTCGACGATCGGAAAGAAACTTTCGAACCCGCCCGGTGTGACGACGACCATGAGGCGGCCCTCCACCTTCCCCACATTGCGGAAACGGTGTGGCAAACCGCGCGGCAATGCGATGCAGCCGCCTTCCGCAAGTTCGACATAGTCGCCGGCGCACCAGAAGCCGAAGCGGCCGGCAAGGACGCGGAAGAACTCGTCCTCGCGCTCGTGCACATGCAGAGGCGGACCTTCGCCGGCCGGCACGAAGGCCTCGAACATGCCGAGAGAACCGCCGGTACTGGCGGCCATCATGCGGATGACATGCCTGCCGAATGCCATTGCCAGCGTCCCACACCCGGACGGCGAGACCGCAGCTTGGGTGAATGTCATCATGTCGGGTCTCCTTTGCTTGAGTACACCCCACCGATTACTTTGCGTCCTCTCCCATGATAAGAGGGATAAACCGACATCATTGTATGGATAATTGCACTCATGAAAACGCTTGATCCGCTTGACGGGATTGCCGCATTTCTAACGGTTTCCACGCATCTGAGCTTCACGAAGGCGGCCGAGGAACTGAGCATGGCGCGGGCGACGGTCGGCGCCCAAGTCAGACAACTCGAGGATCGCCTCGGCATCCGCCTCTTTCAAAGATCGACGCGCAAGGTCGCCCTGACGGAGGCCGGGGCCGCTTACAGGCAGGCGCTTTCGGGAATCCTGCCGCAGATAAGAGAGGCCGAACGGGCCGCAATCTCGTTTCAGAAGGAAGCTGTCGGGCGATTGCGGGTGTCGGCGCCCCCCGACCTCGGGCACCTCGTGATCGTGCCGGCAGTTTCGGAGTTCCTCAAACTCAACCCGGCTGTGTCAGTCGAACTCGACCTGTCACATCGGCCGGTGAACTTGGTCGAGGATGGCTTCGACCTTGCAATTCGAGGCCGCCTTGAGGTCGATATCAATCTCATCACCCGACAACTGGCGACATCGTCAATCGTGATTTCCGCTTCACCGGCCTATATTGCCGAACACGGGGTGCCAATGACGCCGCATGACCTCGTTCACCACGCCTGCCTTCACTTCGCCGAACTAAGATGGGGGCGGATTTGGCCGTTCAGCAGGGACGGTGAGGAGTTTCGCATTCCCATCGTGCCCCGCCTGGAGCTTAATCATAGTCTTGGTCTTCGCGACGCCGCCGTGCTAGGACTCGGCATAGTCCTTCTGCCCGACTTTGTCGTCGGGGAAGACCTCAGGCAGGGCCGGTTGGTCCGTCTTCTCCCCGATTGGGATATCAGCACGATACAGTTACAGGCAGTCTATCCGGCCAATCGCCATATCGCGGTAAAGGTCCGACGCTTCGTCTCGTTCCTGGCAGGCAAACTGCGACCATAGACGAAGTCCCAATTCGGATCGGAAAACGCGGGCGGCGAAGGTTTGATCGGGGCTGCGGCAGCAGGTGGACAGACGATCAAGGTCAGTCATGAGCCTTGTGCGCCGATTGGGCGCTGGAGGCGGAAGGGCCGCTGGTCCTTGAAGCCGTCGCAGGTGAATACCCATAAGCTGAGTGCGGCGAAATCCTCCAGTGGCGTCTGCGCCAACGAGCACCGCCACTCTCCTATGAACAAAACCGTATCGTCGTGCGAAGGCCGATCACCAATTCGTGTTCGCCATGCCTGTAACAAGCGGCATCGTCGGCTCGAAAGAGGGATTACGCGGCCGATGACCGGTACGCGGATCTTTGCAAGAGGAGACCATCCATGAACCGTTCCACTCTCACCCTCGCCCTCGCAGGCTCGCTCGCCACTGCGATTTCATCCGCTGCCTTCGCCGCGCCTCTGCCGGCGGAGAAAATGGTGGGCAACGAGAAATGCTATGGCATCGCCCTCAAGGGCCACAATGATTGTGCCGCCGGTGCCGGCACGACCTGCGCCGGTACATCGACGATGGATTATCAGGGGAACGCCTGGAAGGCCGTCCCCGCTGGCACCTGCACCAGCATGAATGTCAACGGGCACATGGGTAAGCTCGAGCCGACCAAAGGCTGACAACGAAAGCGGAGGTCCGATGCCCGGGCCTCCGTGCTTTTCTGCTAAACCTGGAGAACCGCGATGACCGCTTCAGCAACCCGACCCGTCCCCCTGCCTGCGCGGGCCGGCCTCGGCCTTAAAGCCGAGCACTACCAGACTATTCTGGCCGATCTGCCGGATGTCGGCTTCTTTGAGATCCATGCCGAGAACTACATGGGCGCAGGTGGGCCGCCGCATCGCTATCTCCAAGCCATCACGGAGCACTATCCGCTTTCGCTGCACGGCGTCGGTCTATCGATCGGCGCGGCGCGCGGGCTCGACAAGGCGCATCTGACGCGGCTTCGCAGCTTGCTCGACCGCTATCGGCCGCAGAGTTTTTCCGAACATCTGGCCTGGTCGACCCATGACACGGGATTTCTCAACGATTTGTTGCCGCTACCCTACACGGAAGAAACGCTGGCGCGCGTCGTCGACCATGTCGATGAAACGCAACAGGCGCTCGGGCGGCAACTGCTGCTGGAAAACCCTTCCACCTATATGCTGTTCGCCGAGAGTACGATCGATGAAGTGGATTTTCTGGCGACGATCGCGCAGCGGACGGGCTGTGGCCTTCTGCTCGACGTCAACAATGTGATGGTCTCGGCGGTAAACCACCGGCTCGATGCCGCCACCTATATAGATCGTTTTCCGGTCGAGTTCGTCGGCGAGATTCACCTTGCGGGTTACGACGAAACCGTCGACCCCGCCGGCGATCGGCTGCTGATTGACGCGCACGCGACGGCGGTGAAGAGCGACGTATTGGCGCTCTACAAACATACCCTGGCGCGCACCGGCTCACTTCCGACGCTGATTGAATGGGACAATAATGTTCCGGATTTCGCCACATTGTATTCAGAGGCCAAACGCGTGGATGCAATGCTCGCCGCCGAAACCTTTCGCCGCGGCGGGCGCCGGATCCGGGCGGCGTGACGATGGATTTCGCAGCCCGCCAAGCCGCCTTCGCCGATGCCTTGCTGCATCCCGACCGGCCGGTTCCGGACGGCGTCATCAACGCACGCGGCGAGCCCGACGCGGCACGGTTTGCCGTATACCGCAACAATGTGTTCGTCGGGCTGACAAAGGCGCTGGCGCAACGCTTTCCGGTGACTGAGAGGCTCGTCGGCTCGGAGTTCTTTGCAGCCATGGCGCGGGCCTACGTCCAGGATCACAAGCCGGCCTCGCCGCTGATCATGGAATATGGCGACGATTTCCCCGACTTCGTCGCAGCTTTTGAGCCTGCAGGCACGCTTGTCTATCTGCCCGATGTCGCCCGGCTCGAGGCCGCCTGGACGGAGGCTTACCACGCCGCCGACAGCGCGCCTCTCGATCTTGCGGCATTCGGAGCCGTGGCGCCCGAGATGCTTTCGGACTTGCGGCTCCTCCCACACCCCTCGGCACGCCTGATCCTGTCGAATTTTCCGGTTGGTTCGATCTGGAGCGCACATCAAGAGGCGGTGGTTTCGCCGGTCTCCGACTGGGGTGGGCAAGCGGTGCTGGTCGTGCGACCGGAGATGTCGGTCAATGTTCATGTCCTGCCGCCGCGGGACGCCGTTTTTGCCGCCGCCTTGTTCAACGCCGCCACTCTCGGCGAGGCGGCAGAGGCGGCATTTGCGGCTGCCCCGGAATTCGATTTCGGAACGGCGCTGGTCGGCCTTGCCGGTATCGGCGCGTTTAGAGCCTTTCAACAGTATAAAGGAAACTCCACATGAAAACCGAAGTGGCCCCTTCGCACGGCTTTGGCGCTGCCGCTGCCTCCCTCGTCACTCGCGTTGAAGCGCTGCTCGCCTCCGTTCCCAGGTCGCTGCCGCTGCTGGCACTGCGTTTTGCGCTGGCTATTCCCTTCTTCAAGTCGGGGCTGACGAAATGGGACGGCTTCCTGACGCTTTCATCGGGCGCAAGATATCTATTCGAGCAGGAGTTCAAGCTTCATATCTTCGGCAGCGCAGTCGCCTACCCCTTTCCTCTGACGATGGCGACGGCCGCCGGAATCGGAGAACTGGTTCTGCCAATTCTGCTGATCCTCGGCCTGGCCACACGCTTCGCTGCCCTCGGTCTGCTGCTGATGACGGCGATTATCCAGCTCACCATCCCGGATGGCTGGGCAAATTTTCATTTGCCCTGGGCGGCAATGGCGCTGGCGTTGGTCGTGTTCGGCGGGGGCAAGATTGCGGTTGATCCGTTTGTCTTGCAGCGCCGTAAATGACGCGGCGGCCAGACGCCTCATCGCCGCGAGGAGGCGCTCAGCTGGCATGAGGGCCTGCGCCGGACGAAGGGGCTGGCGTAGAACCGTCCGGCGTCATGGCGTCAGCGGCTGCCGCCGCAATGGGACGGTCATGAGATGTCTCCTGCACGAAAGTGCCGGCAGCCTAGCGCGCATCACCCGGAAAGGCTTTAGCCGGCCTCGTCAAGGGACCTTGCCGCTTCAAGCAGAAGCTGCTTCATTTTCTCGCGAACCGTCTGAGCGCTGATCGCGACGTCGGCATATTGCAGATCGCTGAGAATCTTTCTGAAGACGTTCTCATCTCCTGACTCCAGCAACTCGGCGGAAATGACTTCGTCGAAATAGACGTCGAAGTCGGTTCTTCCGATGAGCTCGGCCGCCCAGCGTGCCAGCAGCCGGTCACGCCTCGCCTTGATATGGAACGAACGCTCGAGCTTCACGATGTACTCTTTCTCGAGTGCTTCTTCACGCTCGTCGATGATGCCCATCATCGATCCTCCCGCTGAATGGCCGTCAGTTGTTTGAATGCGTCGCATTCGCTGCGCAAGCAATCATTTGGAAACTGCCTGCACGAAGGCCTCTCGCACCATTTCACCACATAATTGGGTAAATCAAAAAAGTTAGAGCGGTTCTGCGCTTCCACTCAAAACAAGAGGAGCGACCCCAGAGACAGAATGAGTGCGGGGACCATGACGACGGTTCCGAGTTTTAGAAACGTCCAGGCGCCGATATGCAGTCCTTCGCGGCGCAGGGCAGACAGCCACAAGATCGTCGCCAGCGACCCCGTCACCGACAGATTGGGTCCGAGATCGACGCCGATCAGCACGGCGCCGGCGATCTTGTCGGAGACACCTGCGGCCTGCACCACGCTGCCGGCAAGCAGGCCGGCAGGAAGATTGTTCACGAGGTTGCAGATCACGCCGACGAGCAGGCCCGCCACGCCGATCGCCTGCGATTGCGAGGCCGAGGCAAGCGCAGCCAGCTGATCGGAGAGAATGTTCGTCAGCCCGGTATGATCGAGCGATTCGACGATGACGAACAGGCCGGCGACCAGCGGCAGAACGCTCCAGCTGATGCCCTTCATCGTCTCGGCCGGGCTTTGCCGCGTCAGCATCAGAACGATCGCGGTGGTGATCGTGCCCGCAACAAAGGTCGGCACGCCGAGGTCGACATGCATGGCCGACGCCGTGATAAGAACGATGGCCGTCAGCAGGATTCCCCATCCCGCGAGGTGGGCGCTGCGGGAGAGGGGCGGTTGCTGCGTGTCGGCGGCAAGAGTGTCTTCTGCAAGGGCGCGGCGTTGCGTCCAGTAGAGGCAGAGGAACGTGGCGACGATCGAAATGATCGACGGCAGCATGAATGTCGACAGCCAGCGGGAGAGCGGCGGCATATCACCGCCGGCAAAGATCACGAGATTGGCCGGGTTGGAAATCGGCAGAACGAAGCTCGCAGCATTGGCGATGAAGGCGCAGATCAGCAGATAAGGCATCGGGTCTTTGACCCGCGCCGTCCGGCAGGCGGCATAGACGGCCGGCGTCAGCACCACGGCCGTCGCATCGTTGGAAAGAAAGACAGTGACAATCACGCCGACAAGATAGACGAGCACGAAGAGACGCCGGGGTGATCCTTGGGCGTACGCGATTGCAATGGCGGCGATCCAGTCGAACAGGCCTTCGCGCCGGGCAAGTTCGGAGAGCAGCATCATGCCGATCAGAAAGAGATAAACGTCGCCGCCCTTGGCGACGCCCGCCAGGACATCATGGGGTCCGACGAGGCGAAAGGCGAGCAGGAGCAGGGCGCCGAAGACGGCCCAGATCGCTTCCGGCCACCGAAAGGGACGCACGACGACGCCCATCGCAGTGAGACCGGCGATCCCCCAGGTCATGGCATGTTCAGTCATTTGCAATCGCGTTCGGTTGGTGCGCGGCAGAACAGCCGCTTTGGTTGTTGCGAGAGTGTTTTGCCGTTCAAATACATGTTTGCTCAGGCACTGACAAATCCGTTTAGCTTGGAAAACTAACAATTGCCGGAAACCAAAGCCCGAAATCAGCCGATCGGCTGCACATCCGTAACGGAACAATCACAGCTGGATCTGGTTTAACTCACACCCGTATCCCCAGGCGGAGATGACGATGTGGGCAGTTCTGATTGGTGCCGCGCTCATAATCGGCGGCCTTCTTTTTCTCCTTCGGCCGACGCTTCGTCGAAAGCCGAGTGATCCCCACCTGATGCCGCAGGGCGGCGCCACGCTCGAACCGCGGCGCCAAGGCCTGAGGTTCCTCAGCTTGGCGCGGAACTGGCCGGCGATGGTTGTCATCGCGGTCGGCGCAATTCTTCTGGTTTTCGGGAGCTATTGGTGACAGACAACGGTGTGAGCCACTCCGCACCGCTTCCCTTCCAACAAAATTCCCAGTTTGCCGCCAGTATATCGGAAGCTCACGCGGACGTATTGAGAAGGCCGGCAGCCAAGGCGTCGAAGGCCTCGACAGCTCTTGGCAACAGATCCTGCGGCCGGTCAGTCGCCGCGATCCAGAGGGCGGCATTGAGCGCAGCGCCGTTGAGCAGCCGGGCGGCTGCTTCCGCGTCGACCGGCTTGAGGGCGCCCCGGACGATAAGGCGCTCGATTGTCTGCCTGGTTGCCTGAAGACAACTGCTCTGGCTCGGCCATTGTGAAGGATCACCCAGCACGGCAGGCCCATCGAGCAGGACGATGCGCTGGACCTCCGGATCGAGCGCCATTTCGATATAAGCCGCGCCCTCGGCGAGAAGGCCCTGCCAATCATCACCCGCGCGGGCGCCGATCTCCTTTGCACGCGACGCCATTTCCGTGTCGATCTGATCGACAACGGCTGCAAGCAGCCCGCGCTTGTCTCCGAAGTTGTGATAGAGCGCTCCCCGCGTCAGGCCGACTTCGGCAGTCAGTTCGTCCATCGAAGCGGCGGCATATCCTTTCTCGGCAAAGGCCTTTCGGGCGGCCGCGATTAGCTTCACACGATTTTCCTCCATCGTCTCGCTGCGCCTTCTTACCATCTCACCTCCAATTTCGCATACGGGCCGTATATGAGACTTGACATCCGGCCCGTGACGTAGTTCATATACGCGACGTATATCAAACGGCAGGGTGACCTGTGAAGCCCCTCCATCGCCTGCTGCTCATCTAATCACGATAGGAAGCGAGATCGACAATGACCCGACGCGAAGCAATCTTTCCGGCGAACAGACACGCCCTTTACGAGGACCATGGTTATTCGGCCGCCATCCGAACCGGTGATCTTCTGTTCGTCTCCGGCCAGGTCGGCAGCCGTTCCGATGGAACACCTGAACCGGACTTCCAGCACCAGGTCAGGCTGGCTTTCGAAAACCTCAAGGCGACGCTGGAGGCTGCAGGCTGTACCTTTGACGACATAGTGGATGTGACGACATTCCATACCGATCCGGAGAACCAGTTTGAAACGATCATGGCCGTCAAGCAGGAGACTTTCAGCGAGCCGCCCTATCCGAATTGGACCGCGATCGGTGTGAACTGGCTGGCAGGCTTCGATTTCGAGATCAAGGTCATCGCCCGCATTCCGGCATGATGCCGCAGGGCTCCCGTTCGGTCTGCGTCTTGTCACCTACTGAGCGAAGAGCTCCGGGATGATCACGCGCGCGCGATCGCGCAGACTTGCCGCTTCTTGCTCGTCGATAAAGTGGTAAGGCCATCTCAGCCTTGTGGTGACCGGGCCCCAGTTGCCGATCGCGGCAAGCAGTTTGTCGAGCGCTGCATTAGAATAGCCGCGGTCACGGCGAAACGGGACGATGTGATCGTCCATGAAGGCGCAGATGCGGCTTTCGATATCAAGCGCTGCGTCCAGATCCCGATGCATCAGCTCTGTCCAGGCCTGGGCGCCGCGGGGATGAAGACAGGCAACATTCGAAAACGCCCCGGCAGCAACGCCCTGCTTTATGCCGGTTGCGAGATGGTGGCCGGGAATGAACAGCGAAAATTCGGAAAGATGCGCTCGTGCCTGCGCATACCAGGCGTCGTCGCCATCGGCGATCTTCATCCCGACCACTGACGGACAGGGGCCGCAAACCTCACGGAGCTCGGCTGGCGACAGGACACGTTTCG
Source organism: Rhizobium etli CFN 42 (assembly GCF_000092045.1). Taxonomy (NCBI): domain Bacteria; kingdom Pseudomonadati; phylum Pseudomonadota; class Alphaproteobacteria; order Hyphomicrobiales; family Rhizobiaceae; genus Rhizobium; species Rhizobium etli. The sequence continues at coordinate 620,492 of NC_007761.1, forward strand.
CATGCGGCGGATTATAAAGGATGAGCGGGGTTCCTTCCGCCGCCTCCGACGCGCGCTTCAGGAAGTCGGTGGCTTCGAGGTTGGTGAGCGGCCACCAGTCGGGGAAGATCACCTGGATCGCCAATGGCTTGTGAAAGGTTGCGCGGCGCAGCCGATCGAGCATGATGATCGGATCGGGCTGGCAGGCGCCGATGACGAACGGCATTCTGGCCGCGCGGCAACGCGACGCCAGCACGTCTTGAATTCGCTCGTACTCCGCTTGCCGCTGATTGTGGAATTCTCCCGCGGTGCCATTCGAATAGATGCCATCGACCTTGGCGGCGATCAGAATGTCGATTTCCTCGGCGAGCTTTTCGAAATCGATGCTGTCGTCTTCGGCAATGGGGAGCAGCAGGCTAGCCCAGTTGCCAGCGATCGGGTGGCGGCGGGTGGTGGTCATCGCACGTCCCTCAGTTCAGGTCATCTCGGACACAGGCTTTGAAATGCCCGGGCTTCATTTCGCGCAGTTCCGGCACGGTCTCGCCGCAGGCGGGCAAGGCGTTCGGACAGCGCGTGCGAAAGACGCAGCCGCTCGGGGGATCGGCGGGGCTCGGAATATCGCCCTTGAGGATCTGGCGGTGGCGCGGCGAATCGGGATCGGGCGAAGGGATCGCCGAGAGCAGCGCCCGGGTGTAGGGATGCAGGGGTCTGGCATAAAGCGCAGCACTTGGCGCGATCTCCATGATCCGGCCGAGATAGAGGACGATCACCCGGTCGCAGATATATTCGACCACGGCGAGATCGTGGCTGATGAACAGCATGGTCAGCCCAAGACCCTGCTGCAGCTCACGCAGAAGATTGATCACCTGCGCCTGGATCGAGACATCGAGCGCGGAGACCGGCTCGTCGGCGACGATGAATTCCGGCGCGAGCGTCAGCGCCCGGGCGATGCCGATCCGCTGCCGCTGGCCGCCCGAGAACTCGTGGGCATAACGGTTGACGGCGTCCGTGGGAAGATCGACCTGCTCGAGCGCGGCGCGGGCGCGGTCCAATCGCTCTCTTGCCGTGCCGACGCCCTGAATCTTCAGTCCCTCGGTCAGAATTTCGCCGATTGTCATGCGGGGCGACAGGCTCGCGAACGGGTCCTGAAAAATATATTGCATCCGGGGCCGCAGGCGACGCATTGCCGATGAGGACAGGCTCGTGAGTTCGGTGCCGTCGAAGCGGACGCTTCCGGCGGAGGGTTCGACAAGCCGCAGCACTGATCGCCCGATCGTGGTCTTGCCGCTGCCGGATTCGCCGACCAGCCCGACCACCTCGCCCCTGCCGACATCGAAGGATATGGCCCGCAGGATGGTCAGCTTGGTTCCGCGGGACGTATAATCTTTCCCAAGGTCGCGGACGGAGAGAAGGGGCTCGCTCATCGGATCTCCTGCCAGCGAATGCAGCGGCTCTGGTGGCGCGGATTGACGTCGGCTAGCGGCGGCACAGCCACACGGCAGTCGTCAATTGCGAATTTGCAGCGGGGCTGGAAAGCGCAACCGGCGGGCATATTCATCAGGCTCGGTACGACGCCTGGAATGGCCGCCAGCCTTTCACCGGCCTGCTTCATCCGGCTTGCATCCCCAAGTTTGGGCATCGAGGCCAGAAGGCCGATCGTGTAGGGATGCCTTGGATTGCGGAAAACCTCGGCCACTGGCCCGGTCTCGACGATCCGCCCGGCATACATCACCGCCACCCGATGCGCGATTTCGGCGACGACGCCGAGATTATGGGTGACGAAGAGCATGGCCATGCCGCGCTCGCGCTGCAGCCTCTGCAGGAGGGCGAGGATCTGCGCCTGGATAGTGACGTCGAGCGCCGTCGTCGGCTCGTCGGCTATCAGCAGCGTCGGGTCGCAGGCAAGGGCCATGGCAATTGTGGCGCGCTGGCGCATGCCGCCGGATAATTCGTGCGGATATTGACCGGCACGGCGCCTGGCATCGGGAATGCCCACACTGTCGAGAAGCGCGACGGCCGCATCCATGGCGGTCTTCCGGTCCGCTCCGCGATGGATGCGGATCGGCTCCGAGATCTGGTCGCCGATCGTATAGACGGGATTGAGGCTCGACATCGGCTCCTGAAAGACCATGCCGATATCATTGCCGCGAATGGCGCGCATCTCAGGTTCGGCGATCGAGACAAGGTCGCTGACCGCACCATTCTTGCGCTTCAGGTGGATGCTACCGGCGGCGATTGCACCGATATTGCGGGTCAGGAGCCGCATGACCGAAAGGCTGGTTACCGATTTGCCCGAACCGGACTCGCCGACGAGCGCAAGCGTCTCGCCGGCGGCCACGCTCAGATCGATGCCGTTGACCGCCGTCACCTCGCCCGAGCGGATGCGGAAGACGGTCCGCAGCCCCTTGATGTCGAGAATGGTGTCGGCGGTATGTGGTATGGCATCCATCAGGCAAGCAGGCCGGTGGCGCGGAGGATTTGGTCGATCCTCGCAGTTTCGGCCTCGTTGAGCGCCGCGCGCGGGCGCGGCATCAGCGCCGTATCGATGATGCCGAGGCTCTTCATCGCCGCCTTGAAGGCGCCGATGCCGGCAGCGCCGCCGCTGACGCGGCCCGCCCCGACCCAGACGATTTCGAAGAGCCGGCAGAGCCGTTCCTGCTCCTTGCGGGCGGCGACCCAGTCGCCGCGCTGGGCAGCATTCCAGAGCCTGACGTAGCCATGCGGATCGACATTGGCGATGCCGGGCACCACGCCGTGGGCGCCCATCTGCAGCGCCGTGTCGACGACGATCTCTGAGCCGGTCATCAGAAAGACATCCTTGTTGCCGGCGAGATCGAGCAGCACGTAACGGAAATTGCCGTCGTCGCCGCTCGAATCCTTGATGCCGATGATAGTTCCCTCCTTCGCCAGCGTCACGCTGGTCTGGCGCTGCAGTTTCACATGCACGCAGACGGGAATGTCATAAGCGATCAGCGGCACGTCGACGGCATCGCGGATATAGCGGAAGTGATCGATGGTCTCGGCCTGGCTGGTGACCGTGTAGAACGGCGCCGTCACGACAACCGCGTCGGCGCCGGCCGATTTGGCGATCCTGGCATGGTTGATGACCCGGTCGGTGGTGGGGTCGATGACCCCGACGATCAGCGGCACCCGGCCGTTGATGACCTTGGCCGAGTGCTCGATGATCTCCTGCCGGGTTTGTTCGTCGTGGAAGATCACCTCGCTGGTCGAGCCGAGCACGAACAGGCCGTGGCAGCCGGCCTCGATCAGATTTTCCAGCACCCGCGTATAGGACGGGTAATCGACGGTGTAATCCTTGTTCAACGGGGTTACGACGGGAGGAACGACACCCTTGAATTTGCTCATTTTCGCTTTCTTTCGATCGTCAGTTTAATTCGGCGCGAGGGTCGAAGGCATCGCGAAGACCATCGCCAATGAAGTTGATTGCCAGGACGGCAAGCACCAGAAAGCCGCCGGGAAACAGCCACTGCCAGGGGTATTGTTCGAGCACTGCGGTAGAGCGGGCGGCATTCAGCATGTTGCCCCAGCTTGCCGCCGGCGGCGCAATGCCGAGCCCGAGGAAGGAAAGTCCGGCCTCGAGCAGGATGGCATTGGCGATCTGCAGCGTCGCGAAGACAACGAGGATGTCGATCGAATTCGGCAGGCCGTGGCGGAGGAGGAGATGCGGCAGGCCCGCCCCCATGCCTCTTGCCGCCATCACGAAGTCACGCTCGCGAAGTTCCAGCAGCCGCGCGCGCACCATGCGCGCCAGCAGAGGCCAGGAGAGCAGCGAGATCACGAAGACCGTCGGCCAGATGCCGGTGCCGGCGATCGAGGCGAGCACCAGCAGGAAGATGACCGGCGGCAGCGTCATGACAAGATCGACGAAACGCATGGTGACCGCATCCGCCCAGCGGCCGGCAAGCGCCGAGACGGCGCCGATCAGGAAGCCGATAATGGCGGAAATGACGGTCGAGGTGAGGGCCACCAGCAGCGAGATCCGGCCACCGTCCAGGACGCGGGCGAGGATGTCGCGGCCCACTCCATCGGTGCCGAACCAGTGTGTCGGCCCCGGCTGGGCATTCATCGCCAGCAGATCGATGTCGTTGGGCTTGAAGCTCCACCACAACGGATAGGAAAGGATCGCGACGATCATCAGCGCAATCATGCAGAGGCCGAGCAAGGCGGTCCGGTTGAGCAGGAATCGATGCAGAGAGCGTACGATCGGGCCCGGGCTGCGGGCAGGGCTTCGCGCCAGCATCGCTCAGCCCACCTTGATCCGCGGATCGACCACCGCATAGGCAAGGTCGGTCAGAAGATTGACCACGACGACGCAGGCGCCGATCACCAGCGTCGAACCCATGATGACAGGATAGTCGCGGCCCTCCACGGCATCGACCATGAGCAGGCCCATGCCGGGCCAGTTGAAGACGCTTTCGATGAAGATCGCCCCGCCGATCGCAAGGCCGATGGTCGAGCCGATCAGCGTAATGACGGGAAGCAGCGCATTGCGCAGGGCGTGCTTGGTGATGACCCAGAATTCGAAGACGCCCTTGGCGCGCGCCGTGCGCACATAATCCTGGTTCAGCACCTCCAGCATGGACGCGCGCATATAGCGCATGATCAGCGCTGTCTGCGCGACGGCCAGCAATGTCGCGGGCAGGATCAGGTGATGGAGAAGGTCGGCGACGGAGAATTCCTGGCCCGGCGTCAGCATGCCGCCGGAGGGCATCCAGTTGAAATAGACCGAAAACAGATAGAGACCGACCAGCGCGCTTAAGAAGGGCGGGCTGGAGATGCCGGTGACCGCCAAGACCGACAAGGACAGGTCGGCGATCGAATTGCGGCGAACCGCGCTGACGATGCCGGTCGCGATGCCGGCGATGATCGCGATCGCGATCGCCGATCCCATCAGCAGAACCGTCGGGCCGACCCGCGACAGCACGAGGCCGAGCACCGGCTGGTCGGGCCGCTTGATCGAATAGCCGAGATTTCCCAACAGCGCCTGCCGCAGCCAGGCGACATATTGCACCGGCAGCGGCTGGTCGAGGCCGAGCGTGACCCGCAGTTCCGCAAGATCCGACGCTGACATCGGCACGTTCGGGTCGATATAGGCGTCGATCGGATCGCCGGGGGTAAGGCGCAGCATGACGAAGATCAGCATGCTCAAGGCAAAGAGCATGCCCGCTCCGATCAGCAGCCGCCGGAGACTGTATTGCAGCATGGAAAATCCGTTCCTGTGCGGGCGGACAGGTTCGTCGACCTGGCCGCGCCTGGCTCTATCAGGATGCGTGGCGCCCTATTCGGCGATCGCCCATTTTTCCGGATGCGCCTGGTAAGGGCCGCCGCCGGGAGCAGGCGTCCAGATGAAGTCCTTGAGCTTGGCGGAGGCGACGCCATAACGTTTCGCCACCCACAGCGGACCCCAGGGCAATTCCTTGTTCATCACCTTGCAGACCTCCTGGTAGCGGGCGGAGCGCTTGGCGGCATCCGTCTCGCTCAGCGCCGCGTCGAGCGCGGAGGTCAGCACCGGCATGCGCACGCGGGCGACGTTGGGGCCGGCCGGCGGGATCTGCTTCTCGTTGAGGCCGACATTGATGCTGCCCGGATCCGGGCCGTTCTGCAGGCCAGCGTAGACCATCTGAAACTGCGCGATGTCTGGCGTCGGGTTGAGCACGATGCTGTTATAGGTCGGCGTGTCGACGGCGCGCGGCGTGACGTTGATGCCGACCTGAGCCAGCATCGCCTGGACCGCGGCCATGACATTGGCGGCAAGCGGCGTCGTGTAATAGGTCAGAAGGGTGATCGGCTTATCGCCATTGATCTGATCCCAGCCGGCTTCCTTCAGCAGCTGCCTGGCCTTTTCCGGATCATAGGCATAGGTCTCGATGCCCGCCGGCACCACCTGGTCGGCGATATAGGCGCAGTTTGCCGGTTTGGCGGCGCCGCCGTAAAGGCTCTGGATGATGGCGTCGCGATTGATCGCGTACATCACCGCCTGACGGACCCGGATATCCTTCCAGATCGGCGAGTCGTGGTTGAAGCCGAGATAGTTGACGACGAAGGAGTTGCCCTCGATGACGCGGAAGTCCTTATTGTCGTTGAAGGCCTTAAGATCGTTGGAATCGACATAGGTGAACTGGATTTCGCCGGCGCGCAGTGCGGCGATCGCCGCCGCCGGATTGGCGAAATAGCGGTTGATGATCTTTTCCAAGGCCGGTTTGCCGCCCCGGTAGTCGGTATTGGCGGCAAGTTCAACATATTGATCGGTGACATATTTGCTGAACTTGAACGGTCCGGTGCCGATCGGCGCGGTCGACCACCAGCTGTTCTTGGCGAGCTGGTCTGCGGGGATCTGCGAAAGCGCGTGCTCCGGCAGCATCATCACCTTCGTCAGCGCGTCCATCAGGCTGGCCGACGGGGCCGACAACTTGATGACCAGCGTCTTGTCGTCCTTGGCCTCGGCCGAGGAAACCGCGTTCAGGCGCGCCGCGAGAACCGAGCCGGTCTTGGCGTTCTTGGCAAGCTCGATGGTGAACTTCGCGTCCTTTGCGGTGAAGGGCTTGCCGTCATGCCATTTCGCGTCGGCGAGCTTGAACGTGTAGGTCGTCTGGTCGGGGCTGACCTCATAGGACGAGGCGAGTTGGCCGACGACCTTCTCGAGCTTCTCGTCATAGGTCACCAGCGGCTCGAAGTAGACGCTGAGCCAGGTGAAGCCGCCCGTCGCGGCGAGCGGGTTGAAATTGCCCTGGAAACCGCCGGGCCCGACATCGAAGCCGCCCGACAGCGTCGCTGCCCGCGCCGGGGCGGTGAAGGCAGGGATGGCGGTCGTCGCCATCATCGCAGCAAGCGCGATGGCGGATGATAATCTCAACAGTCCTTTCATTGTGCTCCTCCCACATTGGCACTTTTCTTATTGGCGGCGATCACCCGGGAAATGCCGTGGTAATGGCGGTCCAGGCGCTTCTGTGCTTCCGCGACGTCCCTTGCCTCGATGGCATCGACGATCGCCGCGTGATCCCTCCAGGTCGCGACGGGATCGGCATTGTCGAGGTTGATGAAATCGGACGCCTTGTAGAAGGCGAGCCAGAACACATCGATCAGCCGGGCAAGGGTCTCGTTGTTCTGGCAGCGGAACAGCAGGGTGTGAAAGAGCTGGTCTTCGTCAGCGAAGGATTGACCACGCTCGGCATGGACCCGCATGCGGTCCACGGTGGCGCGCAGCTCGGCGATATCGTCGTCGCCGATCATCTCGACCGTCTTGCCGATCAGGCCGACTTCCAGGGTTCGGCGGATCTCGATCACTTCCTCGATCTGACGCAGCGCGCCGCCGAGGCCATAGGCGAGATTATCGAGCAGCGGTTCGAACGAGAAGGCTTTGACGAAGATGCCGATGCCGCGGCGCGATTCCAGTACGCCCACGGATTCCAGCGCCTTGATGCCCTCGCGCAGTGAATTGCGGCTGACGCCGAGCTGGTTCGCCAGGTCGGATTCGGCCGGAAGCAGCGTACCGGGCTTCAACCCGTTGTCGCTGATATAGGCCCGCAGGCTTTCCTGCACGGAGACGTGGAGAAGAGGCGCGCGGGCGAGGGGCTTCATGGATTTCAGCGACATGCCATTCCCATTGGTCTGCAATGATGAAGATGGCTAAGACATATCCACTTGTAGGATATCCGTCAAATGGATTTGTTTGGGCACGGGAGATCGGCGCCTGGCTGACGTTGCGGCAGAGAAAGGGGATGCGTTTCGGCCAAGGCGCAGCCCGTGCTTCGGTCTGGACCGTGAGAGCGGAATCTATGATGGGCGAAAGCCGGAGAAGCGCCCGGCGAGAGGTCTGGTCAATCGGGTTGCGGGGAGGAGGTCGTTTCCCCTTCCGCAAGCTCGCAGTCGAGCAGAATGGGATGGCCGACGCCGGGCGTCGGTTGCTTGTTCAAGAGAACCGCGACCGCCGCTGCGGCGATCTTCTGAATCGGCTGCCTGACGGTGGTCAGCCGCGGCGTCGTCATGCTCGACAGCGGAATGCCGTCGAAGCCGACGATGGAAAGGGCGGCGGGAACCGGGATTCCCAGATCATGCGCCGCTCTCATGCAGCCGATCGCCTGCTGATCCGAGCTTGCAAAGATGGCGGTCGGGCGTTCGCTGCGCGCCCGCGCCAGCAGATAGTTTCCGGCTGAGCGGCCGCTTTCATAGTCGAAAGCCGCCTCGGCGATCAGTTGCGAGGCCTGAATTTGCCCGTCGTCGCCGGATTGCCCCATCGCCTCAAGGTAACCCTTGAGGCGATCATTGGCAGGCACGGAATGTCTGGGGCCTGAAATGAAGCCGATGCGGCGATGGCCGAGCTTCAAGAGATGTTCGACGCCGAGGCGCACGCCGCTGCGGTGATCGGAGGCGATGCCGGAATATCCCGGCATCAGGCGGTCGACGACGACGATCGGCAGAGCCTTCGGCAGCTTGAGCGTATGGAAATCATTGCTCGGAACGAGAATGATCCCGTCCACCTTCCGGCTTGTCAGCTGCCCGATGCGGTCGGCCTCCTTGGCCGCATCGTCAAACGACGTCATCACGATGATGTTGTAGCCATGACTTGCCGCCGCCTGTTCGGCGGACTGCACGAGTTCGGAGAAGAACGGATTGGTCAGATCCGGAATGACGATGCCGATCAGGCGGCTGACCTTGCTGCGCATGCTTCGCGCCGACGGGTCGGGCATATAGCCGAGGTCGTCGATGATGCGTCTGACGCGTGCCCTTAGCTCATCCGTCACCGAAGGATGGTCGTTCAAGACCCGTGAGACAGTCCCGGTGGAAACGCCGGCAAGCTTGGCAACGTCTCGAATTCCGACTTTTGGCATAATGGAAGAACATGTCCCTTCATCTTCACTTCGGGACCTCCGAGGGCACCCGATCGAGCCTTCAGCTAATGGTCTCCATCGCCTTCGTCAAACGTGATGACATCTCCCATAACATCGGGATGGGCCGCATTCAATGGAAACGGTTCATTGTCGCAACTTGCCGAGAGGAGGGATTAATCCCATTTTCCCCACTTACCTCTGGTTTCCAGCGCCTTGACAATCCGTCGACGCATTGTTACCCGAGTGTCGTTGGAAACGGTTCATCTGCGAAGGCACTCAGGTGAGGATAGGCCCGGAACCGTTCGGAGGAGAGAAATGTCCCATTCTACAAAGCGTGATTCCGTCCTGATGAATGCGCCGCGCCGTGCGGCACTGAAGCTTGGCCTTGCCGGCACCCTGGTGCTCGCCTTGTCTTGCGGCGTGTCGCCCGCTTTTGCGGCCGGCAAGCCCAAGGTCGGCCTGATCATGAAGTCTCTGTCCAATGAGTTCTTCAAGCAGATGAAGGCCGGTGCCGATAAGTATGCGGCTGAGAACAAGGACAAGTTCGAGTTCAAGGCGGTCGGCATGAAGGACGAGCGCGATTTTGCCGCTCAGGTCGATGCCGTCGAGAACTTCGTGACGCAGAAATACGACATCATCGTCGTTGCCCCGGCCGATTCGAAGGCGATGGCAACGCCGCTTGCAAAGGCGGTCAAGGCGGGCGTCAAGGTCATCAACATCGATGTGCCGCTCGATGCCGATGCCAAGAAGGCCGCCGGTATCGACCTGGCATTCTTCGGCCCGGACAATCGCGAAGGCGCCAAGCTCGCCGGCGATGCGCTGGCCAAGGATCTGGGCGCTGGTGCGAAGGTTGTCATCCTCGAGGGCAATCCCGAGGCCGACAATGCCAAGGAACGCAAGGAAGGCTTCATGGACTCCGTCAAGTCGGGCAAGCTCGAGCTGCTCGACAGCAAGACCGCCCATTGGGAGACGGAAGAAGCCAACACCGTCATGACCAATTTCCTGACGAAGTATAAGGATATTCAGGGCGTGATGGCCGCCAACGACTCGATGGCGCTGGGCGTCGTCAAGGCGCTCGATGCAACCGGCCAGGCCGGCAAGATCAAGGTCGTCGGCTTCGACAACATCCCGCCGGTGCAGCCGCTGATCAAGGATGGTAAGATGCTTGCCACCGTCGAACAGTATGGCGCGCAGATGGCGGTCATGGGCATCGACTACGGTATGCGCGAACTTGCCGGCGAGAAATTCACCGGCTGGGTCAAGACCGACATCAAGCTCGTCACCGCCGGCGACCTCAAATAATCGGGTTGCCGATTTAAGGCCACAGGAAGCGCCGGCTGCCAAGCCGGCGCTGACCGCTGCCAGCCGATTTGCGTCTTGTGCGGAGGGTGGCCATCTCGAATTTCAACGGATCGTGCACGAGGTGGACGTGTCAGACGCAGCAGACGACTACATCTTGAAGCTGGAGGGGATCGGCAAGCGTTTCCCGGGCGTCGTGGCGCTCAGAAATGTTTCCATGCGGATCGGCCGTGGCAAGGGCCACGTTCTCCTCGGCGAGAATGGCGCAGGCAAGTCGACCTTGATCAACCTGCTGGGCGGCGTCTTCAAGCCGGATGACGGGCACATTTCTTTCGACGGCAAGCCTTATCATCCGGGCTCGCCGCTGGAAGCCTTCCAGGCGGGCATTCGCGTCATCCACCAGGAACTCCATCCCCTTTCCAATCTCACCGTCGCCGAAAACCTGCTTTTCGAGCATCTTCCGCGCCGATACGGCCTGGTGGACTACCGGAAAATGAACAGCCGCGCGGCTGAACTGCTGGCAGAAGTCGGCCTCGACGTGGCGCCGACGACGCTTGCCAGCCGCCTCAGCGTCGCGCAGCTGCAACTGCTCGAGATCGCCAAGGCGCTCTGCTATGAAAGCAAGCTGCTCGTCCTCGACGAGCCGACGGCAACCTTGACCTCCAAGGAAGTCGACCGGCTGTTCGAGATCCTGAAGCGGCTGAAGGCGCGGGGCGTGACGACGCTTTATATATCCCATCGGCTCGAGGAGATCTTCGAAGTCGGAGACGACGTCACGGTGCTGCGCGACGGCCAGCGTGTCATTACGAGGCCGCTCTCCGGATTGGCGATCCCCGATATCGTCGAGCTGATGGTCGGACGAACGCTTTCGGATCATGGTATCTTTCGCAGCGACAGCGCCGTGTTCGGCGAGGCGCTTGGCGTCTCCGGCCTGAAGGTGACACGCAACAGCCCGGAACTGTCGTTCTCCGTCGCCAAGGGAGAAATCGTCGGCATCGCCGGTCTTGTCGGCAGCGGCCGAACGGAAGCGGTGCGCGCCATATTCGGCGCCGACGCCAAGGCCGGCGGCGACATCCGCGTTGACGGCGAGCCGGTCGAGATCAAGTCGCCAAAGGATGCGGTTGCCGCCGGCCTGTGCCTGGCGACGGAAGACCGCAAGCTGCAGGGTCTGATGCTCGACATGAGCTGCGCGCAAAACGCCACCGTCACCGATTTCAGCAAGATCTCCCGTAACGGGCTAATCAGGCGGAAGGTGGAGAACGAGCACGCGCAGCGTCTCGTGCGCGAGCTGCGCATCAAAACCCCGTCGATCCATCAGCTGGTCAGGACGTTTTCCGGCGGCAATCAGCAGAAGGTGGTGATCGCCAAATGGCTTTTTCGCGGCCCCAAAGTGCTGATTTTCGATGAGCCGACCCGCGGCATCGATGTTGGCGCCAAGGCGGAGATCTACGAACTTCTCTGGAAGTTCGCCGCTGAAGGAAAGGGCGTTCTCGTCGTCTCCTCGGACCTGCCGGAGCTCATCGGCATCTGCCATCGCATCATCGTCCTGTCGGACGGCAAGATCGCCGGCGAAATAGCGCGGGATCAATTCGAGGAGAGCAGGATCCTCTCACTCGCTTACAAGGAGTACAGTCGTGTCCGGCAACATTGAAACCAAGGTCGAAGCGCAAGAAACAGGCTTCTGGGACAAGCTCATCCGGATCTCGATGAAAGAGGCAGGCGTTGCCGTCGCCCTCGTCCTGATCCTGATATTCTTCTCGGCAACGGCGCCCTATTTCGCGACGCCGGAGAATTTCCTGAAGATCTTCGTGCAGATCGCCATCAACACGGTCCTCGCCTCGGGCATGACCTTCGTCATCCTGGTCGGCGGCATCGACCTTTCGGTCGGCTCGCTGCTCGCCCTTTGCACGGTTATCGGCGCGACGATCATGATCGACCCGAGGCTGTCCCCTTGGGCTGCGATCGTGCTGGCGTCGCTCGCCTCGATGGGTACCGGTGCGATCCTTGGCGCCATTAACGGATGGGTCTGCGAAAAGTGGAAGCTTCCGTCCTTCATCGTCACGCTCGGCATGCTGAATGTCGCAAGCGGCCTGGCGCGCGTGGTCAGCGATAACTCCACCATCACCGGCCTGCCGCAGCCCTTCGTCGATTTCGGCAATCTGATCTTCTGGGGCATCTTCCCGTCGATCTTCCTGATTGCGATAGTCGTCGTCCTCGTCGGCTGGTTCGTGCTGCGTTATACGGTTTTCGGCCGTTTCGTCTTCGCGATCGGCACCAATGAAGAGGCTGTGCGGCTGTCGGGACATGAGCCGAAGCGCTACAAGATCGCGGTGTTCACGATCTCGGGCCTCACCGCCGGCATTGCCGCCATGGTCTATCTGCTGCGCCTTAATGTCGGCAGTCCGGTTGCCGGCATAGGCTATGAATTGAACGCGATCGCCGCGGTCATCATCGGCGGAACCAGCCTCTCGGGCGGCAAGGGCTCGATCGTCGGAACGCTTGTCGGTGCCTGCATTCTGCAGGTGCTGTCGACGGGATTGCAGCTGCTGGGGGCCGACGACAACATCAAGCCGATCGTCATCGGCGCCGTCATCGTGCTTGCGGTTATTCTGGATAGCTATCGCGGGCGGTTGATGCGGATACTCGAAACGCGATGACCGATCGCAAGGCGTTGGCCTTTGAGGATCTTCTTTAGACGGCCTGCGAAATTGAGGCAGGCCGTCAAACTCCTGCCACATGCCCTGCATTAATTCGACGTGACTGCGTATTCCTTAGATCGAAATTGATTTAAGGATAAATTCTGCAGTCGGTCAAAGCGTTGCCGCACCCTTGGCGCGTCTGAGAAGATGCGCGGCGTTGCAGCGACCGCGTCGATGGAGATCGGATGCCCGCAATCCTGCGAAAGAAAGCTCATGGCGTCTCTACGCGGGCACAAGTCATCGACGGGGCAGACGATATCGGCGTCGCCTATCAGGTGTTTTCCGATACGGTGGTCGAAGACGTCATCGTCAAGAACTCACCGCGTGGGTTCAAGTTTCACAATGGCAACAACCTGGTCGTCAGGCGCTGCGAAACGGAGAATGTTAAGGGCGACGGCATCTATCTGACGAAGACGTCGAATGTGCTTCTGGAAAACAACCGGATGGGAGAGGCACCGGGTGAGGGGGCGGATTGCTGTCAGTTCGCCTATCAGAACAGCGACGACAATATCAGTTCGGACGTCGTGATCCGCGGCAACCTCTTCCTGCAGTCGCCGACGAGCACCTCGAACAAGGGCGCGCTGGTCTGCGACAAAACCCGGAAATATCTCGTCGAGTACAATTTCATCGGCGGCAAGAACTTCTCCTTTTCATCGATCGGCGACGATGCCGTGGTGCGCAGCAACATCATGCGTGACGGCAGGATGAACGACTATTCCTTCGGCTACGGCATCGGCGACAAGGCTGATCATGCCGGCCATCACGTCTATGACAATTGGATCGAGAACAACAATCGCGGGATCAGTCTGAGCGGCTTTTCCGACCAGGAGCTGGCCTTTCGCAAGGACATCGACATCCACGACAACGTCATCAGCGGATGCGACATCGCCTTCTTCGCCAATCGTCAGTGGTCGGGGAGCGTCCGGCGCAATATCTTCATGCGATGCGGGCAGGACATGGTTCTGTCGGGAAAGGGCAAAGCAACCGCCGGCGAGATCGACGGCAATTATCATAATGACGGCAGCTTCTTGAACCTTGTGGCGCCGCCGCTCCGTTTCAACTCCGACGGCAAGGCCTCCGTCGCTTCGGGGGAATGGACATCCGAGCCCGATGAGATCGTCATCCAGTGGCGTGACAAAGGACTGGATATCCCAGGCGCTAATCGGCCATCCATCACTGTCGAGCCCGGCATGGAATTGTCTTGCGTGCTGTTGGCCCGCAAGGGCCGCAACTGGATGCTGGCGATCGCCGAAACCGCCTATGATGCGTTCACGCCGCGCGCATGGGAGGAAAAAAAGCTGCCCTGGCAGAAGCGGTATCTCTCGATCTGAACCAAATGCTGTCGGTCATGCCGGGCCCGGAACCAAAGCGCGGTTTTTGCCGTTGATTGCCATGTCCCATCGTGTGCGAGAGGGAAGCATGGCACGCCAGACATTCTGGAAAGGGTATCTCAAGCTCTCGCTCGTCACCGCCTCCGTCTCGTTGACGCCGGCGACGACCGACAGCAACAAGGTGCGTTTCCACGTTCTCAATCGCCAGACGAAAAACCGCGTCGAAAGCCGTTATGTCGACAGCGTGACCCATAAGCCGGTCGCCGACACGGACCAGGTGAAGGGCTATCCGCGCGGCGAGGACGATTATGTTCTTCTCGAGGACGAGGAGATCGAGGAAGTGGGGCTCGAAAGCACCCGCACCATCGATATCGACAGTTTCGTTCCGCGCGGCTCGATCGATTGGATCTGGTACGACAAACCGCATTTCCTGGCGCCGGGAGACAAGGTCGGCGTGGAAGCCTTCTGCGTCATCCGCGAAGCGATGAAAGCGAATGACGTGGTCGGCATTGCCCGCCTGGTTCTCTATCGCCGCGAGCGCGCCGTGCTGTTGGAGCCGCAAGGCAAAGGCATCGTTCTGTGGACCCTGCGTTATGGCGACGAGGTGCGCCGACCCTCGGCCGAAATCGACGACAAGGCAAGGATCGACAGCAAGCTTTTGGCGCTGATGAAGCGGCTGGTGAAGGAAGAGACGAAGGATTGGAGCCCGACCATGGTGCAGGACCCGATCCAGAAGCAGCTGAAATCGATGATCCGCGGCAAGCAGAAGAGCCTGAAGAAGGCGGCGCCCGCCAAAAGGCCCGCACCATTGAAATCGAGCGGCAACGTCATCAATATCATGGATGCGTTGAAGAAGAGCCTGACAGCGGAAGGCGGGCGGAAGTCGCGTTAGAGCTTCGGAAAGGCTTCGTCTACCGCTTCTTCTTTTCCAACGGTTTCGCCGCGGCGAAAAATCCGTCCCAGGGATCACGCGGCAGCGCGTCGAGCCGGGTCGGCGCATTGTCCACCGTGAAATAGGCCGGTCCGACCTCGATGGTGAGTTCGCTCCATTCCAGCGGCATCGAGACCGCCGCACCCGGCCGTGCCCGTGCCGAATAGGGCGCGACCGCCGTATTCCCGCGGCCGTTGCGGAGATAGTCGATGAAGATCCTCCCCGTGCGCTTGGCCTTCGTCGCCGTCGCCAGATAACGGTCCGGACGGTCGGCGGACATGCTGTCGGCAAGCCATTTGGCGAAACCCTTCACCTCGGCCCAGCCGGCCTTCGGCGTGAGCGGCGTCACCACATGCAGCCCCTTGCCGCCCGAGGTCTTGACGAAGGCGGCGAGGCCTTCGGCCTCCAGCCGCTCCTTCAATTCGTAAGCGGCGGCGATCACATCTGCCCACGCCACCTCGTCATCGGGATCGAGGTCCATGGTGATCATATCGGGCTTTTCCCAATTGTCGGTCGAAGCACCCCAGGGGTGGATTTCAAGCACGGCCGATTGCACCAGGGCCACGATGCCGTCGAAATCGGTTATCCGCAGCAGCTTCTCCCCCTGCTTGTCCTTGGGGTCGGTGATCTCCTCGATATGCGGATTCATGCCTTTCCAGGCATGTTTCTGGAAAAAGCGCTGCCGGCCGTTGATTCCGTCCGGCAGGCGCAGAAGCGCCAAGGGGCGGTTGACGACATAGGGCGCCATGAAGCGCCAGACCTGGGCATAATAATTCGCCAGCCCCTCTTTGGTAACACCCTCGTCCGGCCAATAGATGCGGTCGGGATGGGTGAGTGTCACTGCCGATTTCGGCAGGAGAGGCGCTGTGGTCTTTTCCATCTCGCGTGTCACGTCCTTGGCAGGTTTGTCTTCGCGCAGGCCGCGAAAGGCCGCATGGCGCAGATTGCCGTCGGCCGACCAGGCTCGGAACTCGACCTCGCCGACCAGCTGCGGCTTGACATAGATCAGCCCGCGCCGCTCCTCTGACGTCAGCTTGTCGTCGAATGAATTCTCGTTCTGCGTCAGACGCGACAGTTTCTCATAGAGCATCTGTGCGGTTGCCGCCGTATATCCGGTGCCGACGCGCCCGACATACTTGAGTTCACCGCCTTGGTAATAGCCCACCGCCAGTGAGCCGATCGCATTCTTCATCGATGTCGACGGCACGTAGCCGCCGATGACGAATTCCTGCCGGTGCGAGCATTTCGATTTGATCCAATCACCTTTGCGTCCCGACCTGTATTTGCTATCGCGCAGTTTGGAAATCATCCCTTCGAGGCTGAGCCGACAGGCATGGTCGAGCACGAGGCCGCCGCTTTCGTTGAAATGCGCGCTGTAACGCAGCTTGTCGTTATCGTCGGGCAGCAGGCTTTCGAGCAGCTGCTTGCGATCGATGAGCGCCACATCGACGAGGTTGTAGCCGTCGAAGTGGAGAAGATCGAAGGCATAGAAGACGAAGCGATCGTTGCGGCCCTCGCTCAGATCGTGCTGAAGTGCCGAGAAGTTCGAGGCGCCGGTATCGCGCTCGACGACGATTTCGCCATCGATCGCCGCCGATTGCACCGGCAGGGCGGCAAAGGCCTCTAGCACCTCGCGGCCGAATTTCTCCGTCCAGTCGAGGCCGCTGCGGGTCAACATTCTGATCTTGCCGTTCTCGACTCTGACCTGCAGCCGGTAGCCGTCAAACTTGATTTCGTGAATCCAGCGGTCACCCGCCGGCGGCTTCGGCTTCAGCTTGGCAAGCGCCGGTTCGATGAAATCGGGCATTGCGCCCTTGCGCGCACCCTTCGGCCAGTCGCGTTCTCGTGGTGCCGGGGATCTGGCCTTTGCTGCCGGTCTTTTGGCGGCAACCGCCTTGCCGTCTTTCGATTTGGGAGCGAGTTTGAAATTGCGCTTCGCCTGACAGGTTTCGAGGGCCATCTCAGCCTGCCTTCTTGCTTTGGCTGTCGCTGCGCGCCGGCGCCTTCTTCGCCGCCGTGCCGCTCATCTTGGCGCTCTGGCGCAGCGCCTCCATCAGGTCGACGACCTTGCCTTCGGGCGCCGGTTTCTTCTTCGGCGGCGCCCGGCCCTCGATCTTTGCCTTCACCAGTTCGACGAGGGCCGCTTCGTAACGGTCCTCGTAGGCGCTGGGATCGAAGCTCCCGTGCTTGGTCTCGATGATGTGCCCGGCGAGCTCGAGCATCTCCTTGTCGAACTTGATGTCGGGAATGTCTCTGAAGACCGCCTCGGCTGAGCGCACCTCATAGTCGAAATTCAGCATGGTCGCGACGATGTGGCCGTCATGAGGCCGGATCAGCAGCGTTCGGTTGCGCTGGAAAAGTACGGCTTCGGCGAGCGCCGCGACCTTGCTGTCGCGCATGCCGCGGACGATCAGCGACAGCGCTTCTTCATCATGTTCGTCGACGGGCGCGAGGTAATAGGGACGGTCGAAATAGAGCTTGTCGATACCGTCATAGGCAATGAAAGCCTTGACGTTGAGCACCTTGTCGCTTTCCGGCATGATCTCGGCGATCTCGTCGCCTTCGATGACGATGTAATCGCCATTCTCCATCCGGTAGCCCTTGACCTGATCGTCCCGGCCGACTGGCTTGCCGGTCTCGCTGTCGACGAATTGCCGTTCCACCCGGTGGCCGGTCCTGCGGTTGACGATGTTGAAGGAAACGCGATCGGAGGAGGAAATGGCGGTATAGAGCCCGACTGCGCAAGCAAGGTCGCCTACCTTCAAATGACCCTTCCAGCTTGCCCGGGCGGCCATTCCATCCTCCGTTGCAAATCAGAGCCGACTGCTGCTCTTGTCGGTTTCGAGCTCCTGGAACGCCCAGCCGCCGTCGGGTGCAGGATAGGCGAGCAACGCGTCGCCGTCGCCGATTTTCTGACGTGACGCAGCATCCTTGGCGTGGACAATCGCTTCCTCAGCCGTCGCATAGGTTTCCGACAGCGTATCGCCGAGCTTGTAAGCCCAGCCATTGTCGTGCGGCACGACCTCATAGGTGATATCGGCCATTTCGGATCTCCTCTTTTCAGTTCGACTGGGAGTATGATGTCGGCCGAAAACTGCGCATAGTTTTCGGCATCATGCTCTAGTTCCGATTTGGTTTGCGCCTTTCGTCGAGCGCGATGATTTTCTCGAGCGAAGCGATATCCTCGCTGGTGACGACGGGAACCGGATCGGCCGCGATCGCCTCCAGCACCTCCTGCGAGATCGCGCCGTTGCGGATCGCCCATTCCAGCGTCTCGCGCGTTTCCCGCTCGGCCTTGAGCTGTGCATAGAGTGCGACGATCAGCCGGTCGCGGGCGTCCATCCGCCGGCCCCGACGATCCATGCTGCGGACATGCGGCATCGCTCTGCACCTTTGTCACTGATTTCGTTCAGGTGTAGTCAACTGATGACGGATGGAAAGGTTCCGTTACCAGTCATTACACCGCCGTTGCGGGCCGAGGCGCAACTCGCTATTTCTGCGAGGCTACTGTCAGAGGATTTTTCATGGCCGATCTCAAGGCACGCCCCCGTCCGACCGGCGCTACCGCCACCCTCGGCCGCACCGGCTTTCCGCATGTCACGTCCACGACCAAGGGTGAGATCGATATCGTCACTGCGCCGTCGCAGCCGGGCTTCAGCCCGCTCGATCTGCTCTATGCCTCGCTCTCGGCCTGTCTCGTGCTCAGCGCCCGCATTGCAGCCAGTCAGATGGGGGTTCTCGACAGGATCAGCGAGGTCACTGCTGACGTCACCGGCGAGAAGGCGGCGGAAGGCCTCTCACGTGTTGCGAAATTCAACATCGTCTTCTCGATCAAGGGCGATATCGACGAAGAGACCCGCCGCAAGATCGTCGATGCCGCCGAAGACGAGATCTGCACGGTCAGCAACACCATCCGCGGCACTCCCGAATTCTCGACCCTGATATCGAAACAAGTCTGATCTTCATAAGAACTATAGACAATTATGGCCCGGAGGATTGCGCGAGTCATGTCCGGCTTCTATGCTCGGGGCATCGAAGCAACGGTATCGGCCATCATGCAGCCCAAGTCTCTGTCGATGTCCGACCAGCCCGTCGTCGCCATCATCGGCGGTGGCGTCTCCGGCGCGGGCGTCGCCTATCATCTCGCCCGTGCAAACGGTGGCGAGCGTCCCGTCATCGTGGTCTTCGAGCCGCGGGCGGAACTCGGCCGTGGTCTTGCCTATGACACGGACGACCCGGCCCATCGCATCAATGTTCCCGCCGCCAAGATGAGCCTGCAGCCCGACGATCAGGGTGAGTTCCAGACGTGGATCGAGGCGCGCGATGCCGTCGCTTGCGACCCGCAGGCAAGACGGCCCGATGGCCTGCTCTTTCCCCGGCGCCGGCTCTTCGGCGATTATGTCGCCTCGCTTCTGAAGCCGCTGCTGGAAGACGGCCGCGTGCGTCATTGCCGCGCCGCCGTGACCCATGTCGAGCGCCGCGCCGGCCGCTGGTCGATCCGCGACGATAAGGGCGGCGTGATGCTGGCCGATATCGTCGCGATTGCCACCAGCCATCCGCCGCCAGCGGCTCCCGGCCGGCTTGCAACTCGGCTTGCCGCCCATCCTCGTTTCGTCGCGGACACCACGAAACCAGCTGCGCTTGAGGTGATCCGTCCCCAGGACCGCGTGCTCGTCATCGGCAATGGCTTGACTGCCGCCGATGTCATTGCCTCGCTCGCTGAACGCGGGCATCGCGGTCCGGTGACGGCAATCTCCCGCCGCGGTCTGCGCTCGCGCGGGCATGCACCGGTGCCGCAGCCGCTCTTCGGCGATTTCCTCTGCGACGCGGCCCATTCTGCCGTTTCGCTGCTGGCAGGAATCCGCGCCGCCATCAGCGCCGCGGAGGCGCAGGGCATAAGCTGGCATGGCGTGATCGATCAGGTGCGGGCGCAGGGACACGATCTGTGGCAGGCGCTGCCGGTTGCCGAGCGGCGCCGTCTCGTCCGCCATCTGCGTCCCTTTTGGGACGTGCATCGGTTCCGCATCGCGCCGCAGGTGGAAGCCGTGCTCGACGTGGCGATCTCTGCCGGCCGCCTCGAAATCCTTGCCGGCTCCGTGGCCGATGCGCGCATCGAAGGCGAACGCATTGCGTGCACCCTGCAGCCGCGCCACCGGCGCCAGCCGTTGGAGCGCAGCTACGACGCCGTCGTCGTCACCACAGGACCGGCCCATGGCGGCATTCTCGAAACTCAGCCCTGGCTCGCTGCACTTGCCGCAGACGGCCACTTGTCGCTTGATCCCACAGGCCTCGGTCTTGCCTGCACCGAGCAGTCGGAGGCGATCGGCCCATCGGGAAAGGCGGAGCCTTCGTTACTGATCTCCGGTCCGCTGGCGCGCGGCACCTTCGGCGAGCTGATGGGGCTGCCGCAGGTGACCGAGCATGCCTTCTTTGTTGCAAGTGAAATCGCCGCAAAGCTGCAGTCGGTCATGACAAAGACGAGCCCTGCCTGATTTCCCGCTGCGATGTCGTTCTTTGACTGTCCACTTCGATCGGCTTCTGCTACCCAGTTGGCAGTCAGGGCCCGCCGTCAGCTTCGGGCATTCAGAATTCCGAGATCATGTCGCAGACCGCTTCCACACTTTCCGAAGCCTCGCCTTCCACTCGCCTTGCCCTGGCGGCGCTCGTTTTCGGCGGGGCGGCGATCGGCGGTTCGCCGATCTTCGTTCGCCTGTCAGAGGTCGGGCCGATGGCCACTGCCTTCTGGCGTGTGGCGCTGGCGCTGATCCCGATCTTCATCGTCTCGCTCATGAAGAAGGATAGGGGGCCGAAGCCGCAAAGCCTTTCCGATTATGGCCTGCTGGTTCTTCCGGGCCTCATGCTGGCGCTCGACCTCGCCGCTTGGCATCTTTCGCTCACCATGACATCGGTCGCCAACGCGACGCTGCTTGCAAACCTCGCGCCTGTTTTCGTCACGCTGATCGCCGTCCTGTTTTTTAAGGCGCGAACCAGCGGCGTTTTCCTGCTGGGGCTGGTCTTGGCGCTCGCCGGTGTCGTTATCTTGAAAGGCGGACCGGCAGGGCTCGGCAATGGCAATTTGAGTGGCGACGGCGCCGCGATGATCGCCGCCTTCTTCTATGCCTGCTATATCCTGGCGATCGGCAGGCTGCGCAGCCGGTTCGATACGATCCGCATCATGCTGTGGAGCACGGCATCGGCTGCCGTCTGCACCTTCCCGATAGCCTTCTTCTTCGAAGGGCAGATGCTGCCGGCGACCCTCTACGGCTGGTCGATCCTCTTCGGCCTCGCCTTTGTCAGCCATGCCGGCGGGCAGGTGGCGATCACCTATGCGCTGGCCTATCTGCCGCCCGCCTTTTCATCGCTGACGCTGCTGCTGCAGCCGGTCGTCGCTGCAATTCTCGCCTGGGCGCTGCTCGACGAGGCGATCGGCACGATGCAGGCGCTGGGCGCCGCGGTGGTGCTCGCCGGCATCATGGTTGCCCGAACGTCTCGCTCGTCGGCTTGACTGCTTGCTGCTCCAGCGGCGGTCGATCATCGGCCATTCTCTGGAGCAGCCACTTCTGAATGATCGGCACATCGGCGTCACCAAGATCGTGGCCGCCGGGGATGACGTCGGAATCGACGGTGGCCCCCGAACTCTTCAGCCTCTCTTCGAGCTCGCTCGCATATTTGCCGTAGGCATCCGTCTTGCCGCTGATGACGAGCAGGTCCGTGCCTTTCAGATCTGCATGCGGATAGTCGCTGAGCACAGGCATGGAGCGCAGCAGCACCGCCTTGTGCACAAGATTCGGGTGCAGGTAGAGCAGCGAGTTCAGGAGGTTGGCGCCGTTGGAATAGCCGACATAGACGATCTTCTTGGGATCGAGGCCGTAGGATTTGACGGCGCCTTCGATGAAGGCCGCAAAGGCTTCGGCCTCGGTCCTGATGTCGTTCTGGTCGAAGGAGAAGGGGGTGATTCGCTTGTACCAGCGCGGAAAACCCTCTTCCGTCGCACGGCCTCGCACGCCGAGCAGCGTTGCGCGCGGCGCCGCC
Organism: Rhizobium etli CFN 42; assembly: GCF_000092045.1. Classification (NCBI taxonomy): domain Bacteria; kingdom Pseudomonadati; phylum Pseudomonadota; class Alphaproteobacteria; order Hyphomicrobiales; family Rhizobiaceae; genus Rhizobium; species Rhizobium etli. The sequence goes on from NC_007761.1 coordinate 642,612, forward strand.
TTGTTGAGGAGCGGCATCAGCGTCGTCTCATTGCCGCCGGAGCCGTGCAGGAGCACGAAGACACTGCCATCGGGATTCGGCGGTGTATAGAAGCGATGGACGAACGGCAGCTCGCGGTAATTGATGCGCGGCTGGCCGGGCATCGAAAATTGCGGCAGAATCACCTTCAGCTCGTTGAGGTTGGTGATGGCGTCGGGAGGCGCGAAGAGCTTGGTGCCGAGCGCGGCGTGCTGTTCGTCGACGGCCATGCCCGGCTTATCGGTCGCAAGCTCCACCAGCGTGCCACCCGGCTCCCGGGCATAGAGCGAGCGGAAATATTTGCGGTCATGCATGTTGGTCGGCGATGCATCGGCCGCCTCCAAAGCCTTGGATACCGAACGCAGCGTCTCCTCGTCCGGAGCGCGGAAGGCGACGTGATCGACGGTGCCGGTGCCCGGCGCACCGGACCAGAAGCCGCGCGCGTCGCGCACGTCGATAACGTCGCCGGACTGAGAAACCAGCCTGTCGATGGTGCCGCGGTTGGCCTGGAAGCGGTAACCGAAATGGCGCTCGAGGAAGCCGCGGCTTTCGGCCGGCTTCTCCGTCAGCATGGTTGCGCCGCGCACGCGCTGGACGGCGTGTTCGACCCGGATCGAAGCGCCGTCCCAGGCGGCCGGCGATGTGAGGTTCTTGGCGCCGGCGAGCTTGAGGATGATATTGTCGGGATCTTTCAGCCGGAGCACAGGCTCGCCGAATTCGTCGGCTGGCCCCTCCGTGCGCAGGCCAAAGCTCATGGCGCGCGTCAGCCAGTAGCCGATGCTCGCCGGATCGATCGCCAGCGAAATTTCGCTGATCTGGCCGTAACCCGCCCGGCCGGGCGCGCCATCTTCCCAGACGAGGAAGCTGACGAGCGAACCCGGCGTGCCTGCCGAATCGCCGTAGAAGAGATGGAGCTGCGTCGCATCCTCGTAGCCGGCCGTCTGCTTGACGAGCCGCATGCCGAGAAAGCCGGCGTAAAAATCTACGTTCGCCTGCACTTTTCGGGTGATGGCCGTAACGTGATGTATGCCTGATACCATGGAGAGCAGTCCTGATTGAAGCGTCGTCAGGAGCGCGAGTATGAGAGCTGCGAAAGTCATACCGTTGCCAATGACCACCGCTTAGTTTTGTTCCGCACAAAGCGCAAGCGAATCGCCGCGCTGCAACAATTCCAAATGATCGACATCTTCGAGCGCCTCTTCCAGTTGCTGCAGGGTCGGCGGCTTGACCATATAGGCGCGCGCGCCGAGATTTCTGGCTCGCTGCATGTCGGTCTCGTCGCTCGAGGTGCTGAGAATGCAGACGGGAATTCGTTTGAGACGCGCATCGGCCGAAAGCGCGTTCAGCACCTCGAAACCGTCCATGATTGGCATGTTGATGTCGAGCAGCATCAGGTCGATCTGCGGCACGTCGGCGATGTCGGCACGCTCTTCGAGCAGCCGCATCGCCTCGCGCCCATTGGTGGCGACATGCAGGTTGAAGGTCACCTTCTCGCGCCGCATCAGCTTTATCTTCAGAATCTGGATGTCGGCGGGGCTGTCTTCGACCAGCAGCACTTCGGCAAGCCTGCCGGAACCTTCGCCCGGCTGCTCCGCCGGCTTCAGGCTGGGCGGAACGGTTGATGCGGTGGGCGGCGCGGGCCGCGCCTCGGCGAGCGGTATCTCGACGATGAAGGTGGCGCCGGGTCGCTTGTCCGGTTCGCACCAGATCGAGCCGCCATGCAGCTGCGCGATGCGGCGGCAGATCGCAAGGCCGAGCCCGGTGCCCTCAATACCCCGGCCGACGAGCCGTTTGAACGGCTGGAAGATCAGCTCGCGGTGCTGGGGGTCGATGCCCGGTCCGTTGTCACGCACCGCAAGGCGGCAGCTATCCCCATGCGCTTCGCCCGAGATTTGGACCTCCGGAACTTTTTGATCGCAATAGCGGATGGCATTCGACACCAGGTTCTGCAGAAGCTGGGCGAGCAACGTCGCATCGCCCATCACCTCCGGTAGCGGCCCGCGGACGATGACGGCCCCGCGGCTCTCAATCTGCTGGCGCAGATTGTCCTCCACCTGATTGAGCACATCCGACAGCGAGACCGGCGTCAGCTGCGGCCCGCCATAGGCTTCGAGCTTGGTGAAGTTCGAGACCTTGACGATCAGGTCTTCCATATGGTCGGCGGCGCTCAAGACATAATCGAGCAGCTCGCGGTCTTCGGCCGGAAGCACTGCAGAACCGTGCAGGATCCGGCTGAAGGACTTGATCGTCCTCAGCGGCTCCTTCAGATCATGCGCCATCGCGCGTGTGAAGATTTCAAGCGATTGCCGCTTCTGCTCCAGCTGGGCTTCCAGCATGCCATGCATGATGGCGTTCTGGATGCAGCGATGCAGCGTTTCGGGTGAAAGTGAATCCTTGGTGAGATAGTCGCGCGCGCCGCTCTTCATCACCTCGACGGCGACGGTCTCGCTGCCTTGGCCGGTCAGCATGATGACGTTTGCGGCGGGATCATCCTCCAATAAATCGGCAAGAACGCCGAGCCCGTCGCGTCCCGGCAGCGAATAATCGAGCAGGATGCAGTTCGGCCGTTTCCGGCTGTTCAGCGCAAGGCCCTCTTCACCCGTCTCCGCTTCGAGGACGGTATAGGCCGTGCTGGAGACGCGGCCCAGGATGCGGCGATAGACCTCGCGGTCGTCGATGTTGTCGTCGATGATGAGAATGCAGCAGTCTTCCGCCAAACTGTCAGTCCTCGAGCGGCAGGATCGCGATTTCGAACCAGTATTCCTTCAGCCGCTGGATCGCCGCGAAGAGGCCGTCGAGATCGACCGGCTTCTGCACATAGGTGTTGGCGCCGAGCGCGTAGCAGCCTTCGATGTCGCGTTCGTCGTCTGATGTCGTCAGGATCACCACCGGGATCTTGCGCCAGCCGTCGTTCGATTTGATCGCCTGCAGCGTCTTGCGGCCGTCGAGGCCCGGCATGTTGAGATCGAGCAGGATCAGGCCTGGTTTCGGCGCCATCGAGGCGAGCATGTCGAGCGCTTCCTGGCCCGATGCCGCCCATCGGATCGAATTGCGCAGGTTGGTGCGCTTGAAGGCGCGCATCGTCGCTTCGAAATCGTCTTCACTGTCTTCGACGATCAGGATCGGTTGCGTGTCACGCTGCTGCATTCTGCCCCTCGCGCTTTCTTCCCAGGGTGAAATAGAACGTGGTGCCGACGCCGACTTCGGACTCCAGCCAGATATCGCCGTTGTGCCGCGCGATGATCTTGCGGACGAAGGTGAGGCCTGCTCCCGTCCCGTCGTCGGAATCCTGCGACTTTTCGAGCCGTTTGAAAATGCGGAAAATGTCCTCATGGAATTCCTGGGGTATCCCCTTGCCGTTATCCCTAACGAAAAACACGTTGCGGGCAACCGTGCCGTCCTTGCCGACGAACCGCTCGAGATAGCCGATCGAGACCAGCGGCGCCGGCTTGTCGTTGTATTTGATCGCATTGGTGATGAGATTGCGGAACACTTCCGTCAGCCGCGGCGCGTCGCAGACCACATCCGGCAGCCGACCGTCGATGACGACCCGGGCATGCCGCTCCTCCAGGAGAAGCTCCATTGTCGCGACCACATCCTTGACGATCAGACCGATATCGGCGCGTTTGACCGCAAGCTGCTGTCGCCCGAGCCTGGAGAAGTAGAGCAGGTCGTTGACAAGTTTCTCCATGCGCTGGCTGAGACGCACGAGCCGATTCAGCCGCCGCACGCCGTCGTCGTCGAGCTTGTCCTCATAGTCTTCGAGGAGAAAGCGGGAATGGTTGTGCAGGCCTCGCAGCGGTTCTTTCAAATCATGCGAGGCGATATAGGCGAATTCATCGAGGTCGTGGTTGCTGCGCTCGAGCTCGGCCGTATAGGCCTCGAGCTGGGCAAGCGTGGTTTTCATCCGCTCCTCCTGCCGCGCGCGCTCGCTGATGTCGCGAACGATACCGACGAAGGTCTTGGTCTCGCCGCTGACGACGACGCTGATGGACACCTCGATCGGAAAGACGATGCCGCTCTTGCGCCGCCCGGAAACCATGCGCGTCGTGCCGATGATGCGTTCCTCCCCGGTCTGCCGGTAATGAGCAAGGTAGCCGTCGTGCTCGGAATGATAGGGTTCGGGCATCAGCATCTTGATGTTCCGGCCGATCGTTTCCTGCGGAGCGTAGCCGAACATGCTCTCGGCCGCCGGATTGAAACTCTTGATCGTTCCGCGCCCGTCGATGACGATGACGGCGTCGGGCGTGCTGCGCACCAGCGCGCCGAAACGGATGCGTTCGGCTTCCAGATTTTGGTTGTTGCGCAGGAAATAGTAGACGAGGATGGCGATCAGCCAGAGCGTGGCGGCGGTGATCGTGCGGTTGGCGATCTCCTGCCAGAACGACGCCTCGTCGTGCCTGACGGCGAAGAAGCCGAGCATCAGCAGCACGGTGCAGGTAAAGGCGAAGAAGAGCGGCGCATTCCTGTTGCCGAACCAGAGGGCCGTCAGCACCAGCGGCACGTAGAGAATGCCGTTGGCAAGGCCGAGCGGCGTATAGAGATCGACGAGAAGGGCGGTAAAGCAGACCGCCGCCGGGATCCAGAGCGGGATCTGTGCACGGTTTGCCGGCTGCATCCACCAGGAGCGGGCAACAAGGCCGCAGCCGAAGACCACCATGCCGATCGCCGTATGCAGCGCCATCGCCGCATAAGGTCCCCAGCGATAGCCCTGTTCGGCATCGGTGACATAGCCGGCGAGCGCGATCATGCCGAGCGTGATGACGACGTAGCTGGTCAGCTCCTGCACCACCTGGCTCTTCGACGTTTCCAGGTGGAGGGAGAGCAGCAGCGAAAGGTTGGCGATCAGGAAGATCAGCGCCGTGTTGGGGCCCATGCCACCGCCGATCGCAGCGATAAAGTCAGGCGGAACGAGCAGCTGCGAGATCAGCAGGTCGATATTGTGGAAATGCCGCCCGAACGTGGCGATTTCCACGAGCCGGGCGGCCGCGATCGCCGCCGCCAGCCCCGCCATGACCGTCGCCGCTATGCGAAAGCGGCGGCCGGCCAGCATCGAGGCGGCAAGCCCGACGCCGGAAAGCACGAAGCCCAGCGCGGTGTTGAAGGCCATCGACGGAAAGCCGGGGATCAGCGAAATAACGATCGCGATCTGCAACAGCCAGCCGGCCAAGGTGCTGACACCGAGAAGCAACAGCAGGCAGCCGACCGCAATCGCGAAGGCACGGTAGCGCCATCGCCTACGCTGGTCCTGCAGGTCCACGTTGCCCTTATCCTGCACCCGTGTATCCTCTCTCGGTTCGCGCGGCCATTTTTTCCGAAATCGAGGAATACTCAATAGGCAGCGGACGCCGCCGCTGCGCTTTTTCCGAAATGATTTTTCGATCGGACAGATCGAATTTTCGTAAAATCGCGATATCGTGACGTCGAAGGACAACGAGGTTCATTCGAACAATACCCAAATCACGGTGCCGGATGCCTACGATAGTTTACGTCGACGACAGCAGGGATGATCTCTTCTATCTCGACTATATCCGCAAGAAGCAGCAGATAGACGTCGATCTATTCTGTTTTTCGACGGCAGAGACGGCGCTGGAGGCGCTGAAGCAGCGCGTCGCCGAAGGCTGGGCTCCGCCGGAACTGCTGGTCGCCGATCTCTATATGCCCCTCGACAGCGGCATCGGCTTGGTAAGCAGGCTGCGCGGGGATGATCGTTTCAGAACCATGCGTCTCGCCATCTGCAGTGGATCGGATGCCGACGAGGATCGCGCGCGGGCGTTCGAAGCCGGTGCCGATCTTTACCTTGAGAAGCCGCTTGACCTCGCCGCGATCCTTCTCAATCTGGAAGTGTAGGAAACAGCGGGAATCGGATGGTGCGTTTCCTGGCGTTCGTCCGGGCGAACTGACAAACCGCAATTGACAAGGCCGAGTGTGCATTTCAAGATGCAACCGAAGCGAAAAGGACGGAACGAAAAATAAGCGCTGAGAGAACCGATTGACCCGTGTTCGCCGCCACGAACTTCCAGCCAACCCCTTAGCTGAATGGGCCTATCGGCTCTCTCGCGCTTACGTCTGGCACTGCCTTCCCGTATTCATGGATGTTGAATGCGAGAAGATTTACGATACCCAGGTAAGAACTACTGCCCCTCAGTATATCTGCCCGTGCATCACCTGTAGTTGAGATAATTGATGATATCCGCCTTGTATACCGAAAGTCCCCGTTTCGATATCTCTCATCAACTGTCTCGCAATTTTTGTAGCTGTTCGCGCGTAAGACGTATATCCCAAGATTTCGGGACCGGGGCATGGGAGGAGAGGAAGAGTGGGAATGAGCAATGCCGCGGCAACTCCTTTTCATGCCGGACCCGAACTGAGCCGGGCGATCAACCGCACCGATTTTTTCCGTCTGCTGAAAGCAGCAGCGCAGCATTACCACTTCGATAATTTCGCGCTTGCCCGCATTTCCGAGGCTTCGGCTCCCTTCGGCGAGCGCGATATCGTCATCACCAATGTCGCCGAGCGACGGGTCGGTCTTTTCATTGCGACGTTGAGGGAGGCGCTCGGGACCACCCGGGCAAAGAGCGCTCAGTTTCTGGCAACGCCCGTCCATGGCAGGAGCGCGCAGTCGGACACCTATCCCTCCGATCTGCTTTTCAACGAGTTCCGCAGCGGCGTCTTCCTCTTCATTCCGCTGTTCACGCCGGAAGGGCGGCGATATTGCCTCGTGCTGAGCGGCGAGCGTGAGGAGCCGGATCAGGGCGAGATCGCCGACATGCTTCTTGATGCCATGCGCATTTTCGACAAGCTGTACGAGGAAATCCTAACGCCTGAGATGTCCGGGCGGTTGACCCAGCGCGAATCGGAAATCGTCAAATGGACCAGCGAAGGCAAGACCTCGGCCGAAATCGCCATCATTCTCGGTCTGTCCGAACATACGGTCAATTCGCATATCACTGCGGCCGCGCGTAAGCTCGACGCCGTGAACCGCGTCCACATGGTGGCAATCGCCCTGAGAAATGGTTTGGTTTCGTGAAAATTGGCTTCGGGACTGGGAAAATGAAATGATCACCAAAACGGTCCGACAGAATGCCGTCAAGATTCTCTTTGTCGACGACGAGTTCATCGAATTCCGCGCGCTCAAAAAGAAGATCGCAGATCTCTCCGAGCCGGCCGTCGAAGTCGAATATTCGCCGTCGATTGGAGACGCGTTGGAAAAGGTGCGCGCGGCGCGCTTCGATCTCATCCTGCTCGACAATCGCCTTCTGCCCAATGCCGATTTCCGCGAGACGGTGCCGGAGCTGCGCGGCATCGGCTTTACCGGCCCGATCGGCGTCGTTTCGACCGACATATCCGGCGGCTATTTCCAGGAATTCCCGGATTACGGCGTCGACTTCCGCATCGGCAAGGATGAGATCGACGTCCAGACGCTGCAGCACATCATCCGCGAATATGTGCACTACGATGTCCCGGATTTCTGGAAGGACGATTACAGCATTTAACGCATGGCGCGCTGTGTTGTCAGCAGTTCACGTCTCACGCAACTGCAGGCGGATGGTGAAGCGGCTGCCGGTTTCGTCGGAATGCTCAAGACTGATATCGCCGCCAAGCGCCTTCAGAAGCTCCTGCGCCGTCGTCAGGCCAAGACCGGCGCCGGGAGCTGCCCCCGTCTTCGGCAATTTCCAGAACGGTTCGAAGATCCGCTCTCGGTAAGCGGGATCGATGCCCATCCCGTTGTCGGAAATCCGGATGAACCAGTTCGCCCCCTCTTGCTCTGCTGCGATCGCCACATGCGGCGGCGATGAGCTCCGATAGGTGAGGGCGTTGGAAATGAGCTGCCTTAACACCAGACCGAACAGCGCCGGGTCGGTACGGATGGAGGGGAGGCCCTCACTGGCGAACGTTGCGTCGCGAGCCCCCGTCTCCTCGATGAGTTCGCTCCAGATTTTTTCAGCCAGGGCCTTCAGGTCGACCTCTTCCAACGTTACCTGCGGCGCTCCACCGGCAAGGCTCATCAGTGCCTTGGTGAGGCGTTGTGCGGCTTGCGCCTTTTCCAGGATCATCTTGAGGCTCTGAAGCTGTTCGTCGTCGAGTGTTTCCTCGAGATCGTCGAGCAGCAGCTCGGCATACATGGCGATATGGCGCAGCGGCGATTGCAGGTCGTGCGAGGCGGTTGCGAGAAAGCGCTTGATGCGCTCCTCGTTGTCGCCGGCAATATTGGTCTCAAGCGGTTTCGTCGGGTTTGGTGACATCTCGCGGTTTTCCCGATCTCTGCTGCGGCGTCGCGCTCCTTTTGCAGCCGCGCGACGGACGCTGTAATATCTTGAATTGTTGCATAATTTTATCCTGGCAATAGGCAACAATAAAAAGAGGGCGCCGGCTCTGCAACCGGCGCCCTCTTCAAGGATGCGTTAACAACCCGTTTTTCAGCTCGCCGACTTGCGCGAGCGGCTCTCGTCAGGCGGGATGATTTCGGCCGCCGCGTCGGTTGCCGCTACCGCCTTGGCGTGGCGGCGGCGCCAGTCGCCGAGGAAGAGCAGGATCGGTGCGGCGATGAAGATCGACGAGGCGCCGGCCACCAGAATGCCGAAGACCATCGGGATCGCAAAGCTCGAGACGGCGCTGCCGCCCCAGATCGCCATCGGCACCAGGGCGAGGAAGGCCGTGGCATTGGTATAAAGGCTTCGCGCCAGGGTCTCGTTGATCGACTTGTCGATGATCTCGCGCAGCGGCATCGACTTGTAGAGCCGCATGTTTTCGCGCATGCGGTCGTAGACGACGACCTTGTCGTTCACCGAATAGCCGACGAGCGTTAGGATGGCGGCGATGGCCGTCAGGTTGAAGTCGAGGCCGGTGATTGCGAAGAAGCCGATCGCCTTGGTGACGTCGAGCACCAGCGTAACGATGGCGCCGACGGCAAAGGGCCATTCGAACCGTACCCAGATATAGATGAGCATCGCGAAGCTGGCGATCACGACCGACAGGATGCCGGCCGAGGCAAGCTCGCCGCTGACCTTCGGACCGATGACGTCGGTCCCTTCGACGGTGGCGCTCGGATCGATCTTGGCGACTTCGGCCTTCAGCTTGGTCACCGCAGCTGTCTGCGCCTCTTCGCCGCCTTCCTGCCGCTGCGCCCGAACGAGAATGCTTTTGTTGTCGCCGAAGGTCTGCAGCGTAATTTCGCCGAGGCCGAGACTATCGAGACCCTCACGGAACTTCGCCAGATCGGCCGCCTCTTTCGTCTTGACCGACATCTGGATGCCGCCGCGGAAATCGACGCCGTAATTCAGGCCGGGATGGATAAAGAGCACGACGGAGGCGATCGAAAGCAGCGCCGAAACGGTGACGCCGAAGAAGCGCGCCTTCATGAACTGGATGTGCTTGTCATAGGGGCTGAAGGGGATCAACGGCCGGATGTTCAGCACCTTGAACTTGCGGCGGCGAGTAATCTCGATCATCGCCACGCGAACGAAGGCGACCGAAGTGAACATCGAGATGATCAGGCCGAGCGCCATGGTCACGGCAAAGCCGCGAACCGGCCCGGAGCCGAACCAGAACAGGATGGCCGCAGCGATCAGGGCCGTCATGTTGCCGTCGATAATAGTCGAATAGGCTCGATTGAAACCCGTATCGATGGCGGCAAAGGCGCCCTTGCCCTTGCGGGTCTCTTCACGAATACGTTCATTGATCAGGACGTTCGCATCGACCGCGAGGCCAATGCCTAGAACGACGCCGGCAATACCCGGCAGCGTCAGCGTTGCGCCGACCAGCGTCAGCGCCGAGAAGGTCAGGATGGTGTGGATCAGCAGCGCCACATTCGCCAGGATGCCCCAGGTGCCGTAGAGCACGAAGATGAAGGCCGCGACGAGGATGAAGCCGACGATACCGGAATAGATGCCCATCTTGATCGCGTCGGCGCCGAGGTCGGCGCCGACGGTGCGCTCCTCGATGACGGTCAGCTTGGCGGGCAGGGCGCCGGCGCGCAGCATGGCGGCAAGCGTGGTGGCGCTGTCGGCCGAGAAGTTACCGGAGATCTGGCCGGAACCGCCGGTGATTGGCTCGCGGATGACGGGAGCGCTCAGCACCTTGTCGTCGAGGACGATGGCAAAGGGATTGCCGACATTCTGGCGGGTGATCTCGGCAAAGCGGGTAGCGCCGGCGCTGTCGAAGCGGAAGCTGACGATCGGCTCGTGCGTGTTGGGGTCGAAGCCGACGCGCGCATCCGAAAGGCGGTCGCCGGAGATTTCGACGCGGTCGAGCACCGGATAGGATCGGCCTTCGTCATCCTGCATCATGGTGACGCCAGGGCCGGGCTGGTTGTTCGGCGCCAGCATGTGGAACGACATCTTTGCCGTGGAACCCAGAAGTTCGCGCAGGTGCGACGGATCCTGTGCGCCGGGAAGCTGGACGAGCACGCGGTTAGCGCCGATACGTTGAATGGTCGGCTCGGAGACGCCGACCTGGTCGACGCGCTGGCGGATGACTTCAAGGCTCTGCTGGACGGCGTTGTCGACATTGGCGGAGATGCCGGCCGGCGAGAAGGCTACGGTGATGGTCGCTCCATTCGCGGTGACCGTCAGGTCGGCCTGGCCGGCGCTGAGGCCGGTGCCGATCGGGTTGGCGAGCGTCTTGAGGTCGGTAACGGCCGCATCGCTCTGCGAGGCGTCTGCAAGCGTCACGACGATCTGGTTCTGATTGCGTACGACGGCCTTCGGCTGGATGCCCTTTTCACGCAGTACGCGGCGGGCGTCCTGAAGCAGCGACTGCAGCCGCTCCTTGGTCAGATCCGCCTCGTCGACTTCCAGAACGAGATGCGAGCCGCCGCGAAGGTCAAGGCCGAGCGACACCTGCTCATGCGGCAGCCATGAAGGGATGCGCTGGAGGACGGATTGCGACAGGACGTTCGGCAGGGCGATCAAGATGCCCACTACGATGATCACCGTATAGGTGAGCACCAGCCATGGTGAAGTACGCATGTTATATTCCTTGATAATGGAGAGCCGGCGCTTGGACGCTGGCGGTATATTCGTCAATTTATCACGCGCTGCTCGGCGCAGGCCTTAGGCGACCGTCGGCGGCGCGCGCGGCTGATAAATCCTGAAAACGGCGGCAGGAAGCGGCGCCTCGGGTGCCGGAACAGCAGTGGCCATGTTCCGGCCGGCGAAATCAACGACTGGCGGAGCGGCAAGGGCAGGCGATCCGGCATCATAAGCTGCCTGCTTGGGCGCAAGCTTGCGGTCGGCGGCAAGCACGCCGCGCACCGCATCGCGCGCGGTCAGTTGCTGCGGCTGTGGATCGCGGCCGGAAGAGGAAAGGGTATTGTTGAGAGCCGCCGCTGGCGAAATGACCAGATTGCCGCCGAAAAGCAGGCCAATATAGGCGAGGATGGCGAAGAGAAGGGAAGCGGCGATACGGCTCGTCAGACGGTGCTGATCCAGCCCCATCTCCTCCATCCCGGCGATGTCACTCCCGTATCGGCTCAAAAGCGCGCCAATCTCTCATTCTCGCTCCGGCGGAGCAGTGCCCGTCGGGATAATTGTAGCAGGCTCCTGCCTGTCTTCATAGGAAACACTCTCATGATGCACTTGAGCCAGCCGGTCAACCATGCCAAGCGCGATTTCCCGTTCGCCCATGATGACGGTGTCGGCGCCGTATTGTTTCAGCTCGTCGACCTCGGCGTCGGAATGGGCGCGGGCGACGATGAGGATAGAGGGATTGACGCTGCGCGCCTGCTCGGCGATGCGGCAGGCCTCGAAGGCGTTGGGGATGGCGATGGCAAGGCTGCGCGCAGCCGAAAGATTGGCGAGATCGAGCGTCTCCCGCGCCACCGCATTGCCCATGAAGGCTTCGATCCCTTGCGCTTTCAATTCGCCGATGCGCTTGTCGGAATCCTCGATGACGAGGAAGGCCGTGCCTGACGATTTGAGATTCTGCCCGACGATCCTGCCGACCCGGCCGTAGCCGATGAGGATGGCGTGACCGTTAAGTGGGCTCGGATGCACCTCGTCGTCCCCAGGCGGCACCTGCTCCTGCGCGGCTCCCGTATCCGCGGCCGAAGCCGGGTCGGCTGCCGTTTCCTCGCGCCTTGCACTTTCGAGAACAGGCCGCATCCGGTCGCAGAGGAAGAACAGCAGCGGATTGAGGATGATCGAGATGATGGCGCCGGCAAGGATCAGGTTGCGGCCCTCCTCCGGCAACAGCCCGAGTTCGACGCCGAGAGCGGCGAGGATGAAGGAGAATTCGCCGATCTGACCGAGGCTTGCCGAAATCGTCAGCGCCGTACCGGGCGACTTCTTGAAGGCGAGCACGATCAGAAAGGCGGCCACCGATTTGCCGATGACGATGATGAAGACGGTGGCGAGAATGGGCAGCGGCCTGTCGAGCAGGATGTTCGGGTCGAACAGCATGCCGACCGAGACGAAGAAGAGCACGGCAAAGGCGTCGCGCAGCGGCAGGCTTTCCTGGGCGGCGCGATGGCTGAGCTCACTTTCGGCCAGCACCATGCCGGCGAAGAAGGCGCCGAGCGCCAGCGACACGCCGAACAGCTTGGCCGCGCCGAAGGCGACGCCAAGCGCGATGGCGAGCACACCAAGTCGGAAGAGCTCGCGCGAGCCGGTATGGGCGATGCGGTGCATGGTCCAGGGAACGAGCTTGCGGCCGAAGACCAGCATCAGCGCCACGAACAGCGCCACCTTGACCAGCGTCATGGCGATCATGCCGCCGATGCCGAGATCGAGGCCGAGCAGACTGTTCAGACCCGCCGACAGCGGCTCGACAGGGCCATGGCCGCCGCCGATGCTGGCTGCCGCCGGGATCAGCACCAGCGCCAGCACCATGGCGAGGTCTTCGACGATCAGCCAGCCGACGGCAATCCGGCCGCGCTCCGTCTCCACCAGCCGGCGCTCCTGTAGCGCCTTCAGCAGCACGACGGTAGAGGCGACCGAAAGCGCCAGCCCAAAGACCAGGCTGCCGCCGGTCGGCCAGCCCATGAAGGCGCCGAGGCCCCAGCCGAGCAAAGTCGCAAAACCGATCTGCACGATCGCGCCAGGCAGCGCGATGCCGCGGACCGATAGCAGGTCTTTGAGCGAGAAATGCAGCCCAACGCCGAACATCAGCAGGATGACGCCGATTTCGGCAAGCTCCGGCGCAAGGCTCTGATCCGCCACGTAACCGGGCGTATGCGGCCCCACCAGCACCCCGGCGATCAGGTAGCCGACGAGCGGCGGCATGCGCATTCGATGAGCAAGCGCGCCGAAGATGAAAGCCAGCACGAGGCCGCCGACGATCGTCGAAATCAAGGGCGTATCGTGCGGCATCGCTGTCTCCCGAACTGGAGATCCCGTGTATATTATGACATATATGGTCTATCTCGACCAATATGGGCAGCCAGAAATCATGGGTCAAGGCGCAAGGGAAACAATTCTCACCCCGGCTCTCTGCCGCGCGGCGCGCGGCCTGCTGGATTGGACTCAGGCCGATCTGGCCGAAAGAGCCGCCGTTTCGCGCAGCACCATCCGCGATTACGAGGGACGCCGCCACGACATCCACCGTGCGACGGAGGCGCAGCTGCGTCTCGCATTCGAAAAGGGAGGTGTCAGGTTCGTCGAGATCGAAGGGGCAGGCACCGGCCTCTGCCTGCCCGATTGAACAGGCTGAAGCCGCTCAGGGCGCCAGGCAGCCGGCGGAGACTTTGTAGATGTAAAGCGCCTTGCCCTTGTAATAGCCCGCCGTCGGCTGCCAGTTCTTCAGTACCTCCGGTGTTTCCGTGGCACAGCTGAGGGAGACGTCCGTCAGGAAAAGCACCTTGCCGGTGACGTCGGCAGGCAGCGCGAACTCCTGCTCGTAATAGCTCTCTGGAAGTCCTGCGGGCGCCCGGGCATAGATCCGGTAGGGTGCGTCGCGCAGCGTATAGAAGAGATCGGCGACCATGTCGCGGTTGTTGGTGACGATGATGTCGGTGCCGGCCTGAGCTGCAAGTGCTCCCGCTTCGCGACTGACCGCGGCGCGCCCGAGATAGCGCTTCATCAATTCGTCACCGTTCGGCAGCAGCAATTGCTGCGGAAAGATGGTCGCCAGCGGAAAGAGCAGGCTTGCGATGCCGTTGATGGTGAGCGACAGCCTTAGCCCCTTCGGCCACATCCGGTAAAGCAGCCAGACGGCAAGGATGGTGCCAGCGACATAGGCGGTCACGGCCCAGTTGGCATAGGCTTTGGCGACGGTCGCCTGCAGGGTGATCAGCACCACCACCGGCATCGACAGCCAGATCAGCATCTTTTCGCGGTCATCGCTCCGGCCCTTGATCATGCGATAGACCGCCCAGAGCATTGCAAAGAAGATGATCGGTCCGACGACGCCGAATTGGGCGGAGAAGAACTCGAGCCCGCGGCGCAGATTGATGCCGATGTCGCTCCAATGGGCGATATCCTGCGTATGGCGCACCGTCGTATTGTCGTGTTGCAGGTTCCACCAGAGGTTCGGCAAGGCGACGACCGCCGCAACCGCGACCGCGATGATGAAGTCCCGAACTGCGATGCGTGCCGATGGAATGAGCAGGAGGGCTATCGCGCCGCCCGGTACGACGAATAGCACGGCATATTTCGTCAGAAAGGCGAGGCCGACGCCGAGGCCCATGATGAGCGCCAGTTCAACGGAGCGCCGCTGCGTCAGGCCGAAATAGGCGAGCAGGGCGATCGCGATGAAAAACAGCAGGATCACGTCGGTCGAGAAGAACACCGAGGAAAGCGCCACCCCTGGCAACGTGATATAGGTGGCGCCCGTCCAGCCTTCGATCTCCGGCCCGACGAACCGTTTTGCCACCTTCATCAGCACCAGTGCTGCCGCCATGTGGATCAGCGGTCCGAGCAGCCTGATGAAATAGATGGCGTTAGAGCCGGAAAGCTCCGTCATCGCCCGGATCACCCAGGCGATCATCGGCGGTTTTGAATAGTAGCCGAGATCGAGATTCTGCGACCAGAACCAGTACTGTGCCTCGTCGACAAACAGGTCTGTGGCATCGAAATGCAGTGTGACGACGCGCCAGAGCGTGAAGCCGAAAACGATGAGGAGACCAGATCTGGGGGACATGAACCGAGTGTTCCGCTGACATGAAAGGCGCGAGTGCGATTACACCAAAGGCGCCGGACTGCCAACGGGGAAGGGAATGGATCGGCTTGGAGCCGGAGAGCTTTCAGAACACCCGAAGCATGCCGATGTCGCGGTTTGCGGCAAGGAAATCGAGGCTGGCGATGGCGGCAAGTACGCCCATTGCGATCAAGCAGGAACCCAATCCGAGAACAATCATTGCTCTGTCCTTGTCGACGTCATGTCTTGGTTGTCGACCGGCCTATAACACGGAGCTTGCGTGTGCCTTGTAGCAGGCGTGCAACTCCATGGAAGTATTTCCTGTGAACTGCCTTGAATTGCTCCAAAAGCCTGCTCCTGGAAAGGCGTATTAACCTTCGGGCAAGGAATTAACCATAAACATTGGGTTACACGTCGGAATGGGAAGATGTGCTCGTTCCCAGCAGGCATGACGCCGTACCGCCGTACCGGGTCGATCCGGTATCCATCTCTTCAGACAGCTTCGAAACATAGCTGATCAGGGGCTTTACCTGCCGGTCGTCGCGGTGGTGAAGACCGGCTCCGCGCTTGCGTTCATCGAATGCTGCAAAAGTTTTTTGCCGGGCATTCGCCTGGAAAGTGGGTCGGGGACAGGCGTTGAGGCAAGACATGCCATCAGATCAGGCTCGTGGAGCGCAGGCAGGTAGCTTGCGCGACCGCCTGCGTTTTGCCGGCCTCGATGCCGATCAGTGCGAACTGGTGCGCCGTAACCGGCCGGCCCTTAAAGCGCATCTGAAAGCGGGCCTGCGCGATCTCTTCCACAGGTTCCAGTCCTATCCCGACGCCGCGCGCAATTTCGAGAGCGACAGACAGGTCGATCGTCTGCAGGATCTGCAGTCCTCCCATTGGGACGTGCTGACGGATGCGCGCTTCGACAGCCTCTATGCCGAGCGCGTCAAGGTTCTCTCCGACACCGAAAGCAAGATGGGCCTCGACCCGCGCTGGCACGTGGCCGGCCACGGCGTCATGCTGGAGCATGTCCTTTCCGGTCTCGCCGAAGAGATCGCCGGCCGGCCCCTGCTGCCCTCGGCCAGGCGCCGCACCCGCGAAATTTCCGATCTGATGACGGCGATCATCCGCATCGTCATGGTCGACGTGGAAATCGCCGTTTCGCTTCGCTTCAATGCGTTGCGAGCTGCCCAGAGCCGTGCGCTCGCCGATCAGCGCGCTGGAAGTGAAGCGGAGATCGCCCGGATCTTCGGTGAGGTCATCGAGGGCCTCGCCGACCGCGACCTGACGCGGCGCGCGCCTGTCGACGCCGACGGCGCCTATGCCGGGATCGCCGCCGCCCTGAACGACGCCTTGGACGGCCTCCAGGCAGAATTCGCCGCGATGACCGAACGCACTGATAAGGCCGAGACGGCGACCTCTTCGCTTGCCGGCCAGTCGCGGCAGTTCGCCGGCACGGCGTCCAGCCAGGCCGAGCGGCTGCAGCTTTCCGCCGGTGCCCTTGCCGGCATTGCCGCAAGCGTGCGCAACGCCGCCGCCGACAGCCGCGCCGCCGAACAGGCGGCCGCCTCGACGCGCGCTGCGGTCGCGCAAAGCGGCGAGGTCGTCGGCCGCGCGATCAGCGCTATGGCGGACATCGAGCAGTCGGCCGAGAAGATCGGCCAGATCATCGGCGCGATCGACGAGATCGCCTTCCAGACCAATCTTCTGGCGCTGAATGCCGGCATCGAGGCGGCTCGCGCCGGCGATTCGGGCCGCGGCTTTGCGGTCGTCGCCCAAGAAGTCCGTGCGCTTGCCCAGCGCTCGGCCGACGCCGCCCGCGAGATCAAGACGCTGGTGACGACGACCAAGGCGCAGGTCGACGCCGGCGTGCAGATGGTCGGACGTACGCAGGATTCGATCGGCAGCATCGTGCGGCAGGTCACCGACATCAACGCCGCCATATCAGGCATCGCCACCAGGACCGGCGAGCATGCCGCATGCCTCGACGGCGTGGCGGCCGACGTCAAAGAGCTCGGCGCAGAGGTGGCCGACAATGCCGGTTTGGCCGAACGCTCCGCCGAAGACGCCGACCACCTCCATACCGTTATTCTTGAGCTCGGCCAGACAATTCGCGAATTCCGCATCGCCCGGGAAAATGCGCATTCCGGGCGCTTGGGCTCGGTTCGCGCAACGCCGTCCCGCGGGATCGAAACGGCTGGCCGTCCCGCGGTCGAAGACGAATACGAAAATGAAGATTTTGGCCTTCCGCAGTCGCTCGCAAGCGTCGGAGGTGGGCGGAATGTTTACTAACCTATCGGATGATCGCCGCAGCTCATCTTTTCGGGCCGGGGACAAGGGGACAAGGACAAGCTGATGGTAGCAAAGAAGAGTGGCAAGACGCTGAATTTGGCAGCGGTGCTCGATCTCAACGAGGCTTCCGCCTTGCGTGAAAAACTTATCTCTCTGAGGGGCAGCGGTCTTTCGATCGACGCATCCGGTGTCGAGCGGGTCGGGGCTCTTTGCGCTCAGGTCCTGATGGCCGCCGAGAAGACCTGGGAGCAGGACAAGCAGCCGTTCACCTTCTCTAAGGTGTCCGACGCATTTCACAAAACCATGCAGCTGGTTGGCGTCAATATTGACCACCTGCTTGCCAAGGAGATTCGGCAATGAAGAAAAAAGTGCTTACCGTGGATGATTCCCGCACCATCCGAAACATGCTGCTCGTGACGCTGAATAATGCCGGTTTCGACACGATTCAGGCGGAAGACGGCGTCGAGGGCCTCGAGGTTCTCGAAGAGTCCAATCCTGACGTGATCGTGACCGACATCAACATGCCGCGCCTCGACGGGTTCGGCTTCATCGAAGGTGTGCGCCGCAACGAGAAGTATCGGGCGATCCCGATCCTGGTCCTGACGACCGAGAGCGACGCGGAAAAGAAGAACCGTGCCCGCCAGGCCGGCGCCACGGGATGGATCGTCAAGCCTTTCGATCCGGCCAAGCTGATCGATGCAATTGAGCGCGTAACCGCTTAAACCCAGGATTTGCTCCTATGGATATGAACGAAATCAAAGAGATCTTTTTCCAGGAGTGCGAGGAACAGCTCGCCGAGCTGGAATCCGGTCTTCTGAAAATGAACGATGGCGATCGCGATCCGGAAACCGTCAATGCGGTGTTCCGTGCCGTGCATTCGATCAAGGGGGGCGCCGGCGCCTTCGGCCTTGATGATCTCGTAGCCTTCGCCCATGTTTTCGAGACCACTCTCGATTGCGTTCGCTCCAACAAGCTCGAGCCGACCCAGGATGTCCTGAAGGTGATGCTGAAGTCGGCCGACGTGCTCGCCGACCTGACCAATGCCGCGCGCGACGGCGGCAGTGTCGATGAAAGCCGCAGCCGTGGTCTCGTCAAGGAGCTCGAGGCGCTGGCCAATGGCGAGCTGCCGTCTCCTTCGGCCGAACCGCCTGCGCCCAAGGCCGCCGCAAAGGCGGCTCCGGCCGCTCCTGCGCCGGCCGCCAAGCCGACTGACGACAGCGGCTTCCAGCCGATCCCCTTTTCCTTCGACGATTTCGGCGATGAGGACGGCGCAGAGACCGGTCTGCCGGCCTACGAGATCACCTTCAAGCCGCGCCACGAACTCTATTCGAAGGGTAATGACGCCACCCTGCTGCTACGCGACCTTTCGCGCCTCGGCGAAATGACGATCTATTGCAATATGGATGAGCTGCCCGGTCTCGAGGAGCTCGATCCGGAGGCTGCCTATTTCTTCTGGAACATCACGATCAAGACCGACAAGGGTGAAGACGCCATCCGAACCGTCTTCGAATTCGCTGAATGGGATTGCGACCTCACGGTAAAGCCAGTCGAGGAAGCAAGCGCCGGCGTGACCGGCAATGAGGAACTGCCGATGGTGCCGGTTCCCTTCGACCTGTCGATCCTGGACGAAACCGACGCAGCGGAAGCCGTTTCCGCGGCACGGTCCGAAGACACGGCCGCTGCCGTTGCTGCCGCCGAGACCGCTTCCAATGTCACGCAGATGGCGGCCGCCGCCGCTCGCGTCGAAAAGAAGGAATCGGCCGCCGCCGCAGCCGCCGCGGCCAATGCCGCCGCCCAGAACAACGCCGCCGGCGCCGGCCAGACGATCCGCGTCGATCTCGATCGCGTCGACCGTCTCATCAACCTCGTTGGCGAATTGGTCATCAACCAGGCGATGCTGTCGCAGAGCGTCATCGAGAACGACACAACCGGCACGTCTTCGATCAACATGGGTCTCGAGGAGCTGCAGCAGCTCACCCGCGAGATCCAGGATTCGGTCATGGCGATCCGCGCCCAGCCGGTCAAGCCGGTCTTCCAGCGCATGTCGCGTATCGTCCGCGAAATCGCCGACATGACTGGCAAGTCGATCCGCCTCATTACCGAAGGTGAGAATACCGAAGTCGACAAGACGGTCATCGACAAGCTGGCCGAGCCGCTGACCCACATGATCCGCAATGCCGTCGACCACGGCATCGAAACGCCGGAAAAGCGGGCTGCCGCCGGCAAGAACACCGAAGGCACGGTGCGCCTCACCGCCAAGCACCGCTCGGGACGCATTCTGATCGAGCTTGCCGACGACGGCGCCGGCATCAACCGCGAAAAGGTCCGCCAGAAGGCGATCGACAATGACCTGATCCCGGCCGACGCGAACCTGTCGGACGAGGAAATCGACAACCTGATCTTCCTGCCGGGCTTCTCGACGGCCGACAAGATCTCCGACATATCAGGCCGCGGCGTCGGCATGGACGTCGTCAAGCGCTCGATCCAGGCGCTCGGCGGTCGCATCAACATCACGTCCAAGCCGGGCCACGGCTCGGTCTTCACCATGAGCCTGCCGCTGACGCTCGCCGTTCTCGACGGCATGGTGGTCACTGTCGCCGGCCAGACGCTGGTCGTGCCGCTGACCGCGATCGTCGAAACCCTGCAGCCGGAAGCTGCCGCGATCCACTCCTTCGGCGCCAACCACCGGCTGATCTCGATCCGCAACTCGTTCTGCCCACTGGTCGATGTCGGCCGCATCCTGAACTTCCGGGCAACCCAGGCCAACCCCGTCGAAGGTGTGGCGCTCCTGGTGGAATCGGAGGGCGGCGGCCAGCGCGCCCTGATGGTCGATGCCATCCAGGGTCAGCGCCAGGTGGTCATCAAGAGCCTGGAGGCCAACTACACCCATGTGCCCGGCATCGCCGCCGCCACCATTCTCGGCGACGGCCGCGTGGCTCTCATCCTTGATGTCGACGCGGTGGTCGGCGCCTCGCGCGGCCACTCGCTCAAAGCGGAAATGTCGTTAGCAGCGGTAGGGTAAGGAATGTCGTACGCTGTAAAAAGTCTGAACCAGGGGGATCGCGAGCTGATCGCGTTCCGCATCGGAGATCAGGAATTTTGCGTGAACATCATGTCGGTTCGCGAAATCCGGGGCTGGACCCCCGCGACCGCGATGCCGCACTCACCTGCCTATATGCTGGGGGTCATCAACCTACGCGGCGCGGTGCTGCCGATCATCGATCTTGCTGCTCGGCTCGGCATGAAGCCGGCCGATCCGACTGCCCGTCACGTCATCATCGTCGCCCAGGTCCGTCGTAAAGTCGTCGGCCTCCTGGTCGACGCCGTCTCCGACATTCTGACGGTGACCGACGAGATCATTCAGCCGACGCCCGAAATCTCCTCCGACCTCGAGCGCCAGTTTGCCCGGGGCATTCTCGCCATCGACAAGCGCATGATCTGCCTGATCGAACTCGAAGCCCTCTTTTCTGAGACCGAAAGCGAAGCCGCATGAGTGCAATGGGTGCGAAAGATCAGAGGCAGGGAGCTGATGAGGTGCTGGCGAGCGGAGAATATCCGCTGACGCGCCGCGACCTCACGGAAATCGCCGCAATGATCTACTCGGATGCCGGCATCTTCCTCAACGAGACCAAGGCCTCACTCGTCTATTCGCGTCTGTCGAAGCACATCCGCAATCTCGGCCTGTCGGGTTTCCGGGAATATTGCGAACTCGTCGCTTCGCCGGCCGGTGCCGCGGCGCGGCGCGAAATGCTCTCGCATCTGACGACCAATTTCACCCGCTTCTTCCGCGAGAACCATCATTTCGAGCATCTGCGCGACCATGTTCTGCCGGAGCTTCTGCAGCGGGCGAGATCGGGCGGCAGGGTACGCATCTGGTCGGCTGCTTCGTCCGACGGGCAAGAACCCTATTCGATCGCGCTGACCGTGCTGTCGCTGATGCCGAATGTCGCCGATTACGACTTCAAGATCCTGGCGACGGACATCGATCCGAAAATCCTCGCCATCGCCCGGGCCGGCGCTTACGACGAGAGCGCGCTCGAAACCGTCTCGCCGGCCATGCGCAAGCAATGGTTCAGCGAAGTCGAGGTGCAGGGCCGGCGCAAGTTCCAGGTCGACGACCGCGTCAAGCGGCTGATCACCTACAACGAGCTGAACCTGATGGCGCAATGGCCGTTCAAGGGCAAGTTCGACGTCATCTTCTGCCGCAACGTCGTCATCTATTTCGACGAGCCGACGCAGATGAAGATATGGCAGCGTTTCGCCGGTTTGCTGCCGGAGGGCGGCCATCTCTATATCGGCCATTCCGAGCGTGTCTCGGGCGAGGCGAAACACGTCTTCGACAATATCGGCATCACGACCTATCGCTACACGACCAAGGGTCTCGGGAGGAAGGCATGAGCGCTCCGGCACGGGTTCTCGTTGTTGACGACTCGCCGACCATGCGGGGTTTGATTACCGCGGTCCTGAGCTCCGACCCGGAAGTCAGCGTCATCGGCCAGGCCGGCGACGCGCTGGAAGCGCGCGAAGCGATCAAGCGGCTGAATCCCGACGTCGTGACACTCGACATCGAGATGCCGAACATGAACGGCCTCGATTTCCTTGAAAAGATCATGACGCTGCGGCCGATGCCGGTGATCATGGTCTCGACGATGACGCATCGCGGCGCCGAAGCGACGCTTGCGGCGCTTGAGATCGGCGCCTTCGATTGCGTCGGCAAGCCGGGTCCCGGCGAACACAGGCCGTTCGGCGATCTCGCCGAGAAGGTCAAGGCGGCCGCGCGCACGCAGCGTCAGTTCTCCCAACCGGCGGCCGCCGTCGCGCCCCCGCCTTCCGTCGCCGATTTCCGCGTCGGCCGTAAGATCGTCGCGATCGGCTCGTCGACCGGCGGCGTCGAGGCGCTGATCGCCGTACTGCAGAAATTCCCGGCAAATTGCCCGCCGACCGTCATCACTCAGCATATGCCGCCCACCTTCACCAAGAGTTTCGCCGAACGGCTAAACCGTCTCTGCGCGCCGGTCGTGCAGGAAGCGACCGACGGCGCCCGTCTCGAGATCGGCAAGATCTACCTGGCGCCGGGCGGCGAACGCCATCTCCAGGTCAGCGGCGGGTCCGCGCCATGCTGCCGTCTCGTCGACCGGGCGCCCGTCAACGGTCACCGCCCGTCCGTGGACGTGCTCTTTGATTCGGTCGCGGAACTCGCAGGCCGCAATGCCGTCGGCGTGATTCTGACCGGAATGGGCCGAGATGGCGCCGCCGGATTGTTGAAAATGCGCCACGCGGGCGCCAGAACGCTCGGCCAGACCGAAAAAACCTGCGTC
Organism: Rhizobium etli CFN 42; assembly: GCF_000092045.1. Taxonomy (NCBI): domain Bacteria; kingdom Pseudomonadati; phylum Pseudomonadota; class Alphaproteobacteria; order Hyphomicrobiales; family Rhizobiaceae; genus Rhizobium; species Rhizobium etli. The sequence goes on from NC_007761.1 coordinate 665,303, forward strand.
GTTTACGGAATGCCAAGGGTTGCTCACGAACTTGGCGCCGTCGAGCAGCAGCTGCCACTGACTGCCATCGGTGAAGAGATATTGAAGTTGACAGCCGCCCGAAAGGAAGGGACCGAATAAATGTCGATCGCGGAGAAAATCAAAGTTCTGATCGTCGATGATCAGGTAACGAGCCGGTTGCTGCTCAGCGACGCGCTGACCCAGCTCGGTTTCAAGCAGATCACATCCGCAGGTGACGGCGAGCAGGGCATGAAGATCATGACCGAGCAGCCGCACCACCTGGTGATCTCCGATTTCAACATGCCGAAGATGGATGGCATCGGCTTCCTTCAGGCCGTGCGCACCAACCCGAACACCAAGAAGGCGGCCTTCATCATCCTCACCGCTCAGGGCGATCGCGCGCTGGTGCAGAGGGCGGCCCAGCTCGGCGCCAACAACGTGCTCGCCAAGCCGTTTACGATCGAGAAGATGAAAGCGGCTATCGAAGCCGTGTTTGGAGCTCTGAAATGATCGTTGAGGGGGCAGCCCGCCGCGTGCACATCATTCAAGGCGAGTACAAGGTTCTGAGCGATCCGAATGCGGTCCTCTCGACCATTCTCGGCTCGTGCGTGGCTGCGTGCCTCAGAGATCCCGTTGCCGGCGTCGGCGGGATGAACCACTTTCTTCTGCCCGGTTCGGCGACGTCGCCGGCCTCAGGTGGCGATGCCACACGCTACGGCGTGCATCTGATGGAACTGCTGATCAACGGTCTCCTGAAGCAGGGCGCCCGGCGCGACCGGCTGGAGGCAAAGATCTTCGGCGGCGCAAAGACGATCTCGACTTTCTCCAACGTCGGTGAGCAGAATGCGGCGTTCGCCATGCAGTTTCTGAGGGATGAAGGCATTCCGGTGGTCGGCTCCTCCACAGGCGGAGAGCATGGGCGCAAGCTCGAATATTGGCCGGTCTCCGGTCGGGCCCGGCAATACCCCTTGACCGGCGCCGAAACGCAGAGAACCGTCGCTCTCGAGCAGCGTCCTGCCGCTCCGCAGAAGCCCGCCGAAACCAGTATCGAATTTTTTTGAGGGCGAGGATTTTGATATGACATTTACTCCGGTGATGGAGCCGCCCGCGCCTGTCGAAGCGCTGAGCGACCTCCTGATGCGCATCGTTTCGGAGCTCCACGATGTGGCCTACCTGATCGAGCGCATCGAGCCGCAGCTTCTCGATCTCGGTGGCGCTGAAATTCTGAACTCGCCGGACGCCATGAAGGTCATGCAGGGCATCGATCTGGCCGTGCAGAAGTCACGCGGTCTTGCCGAATTCATCGACACCATCACCGGCGAAATCCCGCTTGGCTGGACGGTCGATGTCGCGACCGCGCTCAGCCTCGTCAAGCTGGCGGAGATGCAGAAGGCGCTGGGCGGCTCCACGCGCCACGGTCATTCGCAGCCGCTGAGCAAGGCCGCTGGCGACTTCGACTTCTTCTGAAGCGCAGTTTTTCAACGCCCTTTCCGCGCCTCAGGTCCTTTTCACGCACGTCGTTCTCGCAAAACCGCTGAGCGACACGCTCCAGCCCTTCGCTCTCGCGCGCTCCTCACGAAACGCTCGCACAAGTTTCGCCGATTATTCGTCGGATGAGGCAATAAGCCTCCTTTGTCTTTGACGGATCGTGCGAGAACAGAATGAATCTGTTAAATCAATTAGTTCAGATCTTTAAGAACTTTGGTGCCCTGGGCCGAACGCGCCTGATGATTCTGGGCGGCGTCGGTTCCGTTTCCATCGCAATCATCCTTGCGGCTGCCCTTTTCGTCAACAAGCCGGCACAAGAAACGCTCTATGTCGGTCTCGACGCTCCCGATCTCAACCAGATCAGCATGGCGCTTGCCGAAGCCAACATCAATTTCCAGGTGGGCACGGACGGCTCCAGCATCACCGTTCCAGCTGGCATGACGGGCAAGGCCCGCCTGATGCTCGCCGAGCGCGGCCTGCCGAACAGCGCCAACGCCGGCTATGAACTCTTCGACAACGTCGGCTCCCTCGGCCTGACCTCCTTCATGCAGGAAGTGACGCGGGTTCGAGCACTGGAAGGCGAAATCGCACGCACCATCCAGTCGATCTCGGGCATAACGGCCGCGCGCGTCCATATTGTCATGCCCGAGGTCGGAAACTTCCGGAAGGCGGAGCAGAAACCGACCGCCTCCGTGATGATTCGCGCCAGCGCCGCCACGGGGCGCAGCGCGGCGACCTCGATCCGTCACCTCGTCGCCTCGGCCGTGCCGGGGCTTGATGTCGATGACGTCACGATTCTTGATTCTGCCGGCCAGCTGCTCGCGTCCGGCGACGAGGCGAGCAACAGCTCGCTGAACCGCTCGCTCAACATCGTCCAGAACGTTCAGCAGGAAGTCGAATCCAACATCGACAAGGCGCTGGCGCCCTTCCTCGGGATGGATAACTTCCGCTCCAGCGTCACCGCCGACCTCAACACCGATGCTCAACAGATCCAGGAGACGGTTTACGATCCGGAATCCAAGGTCGAACGTTCGGTTCGTTCGACGAAGGAAGCTCAGCAGTCGCAGCAGAGGCAGTCCGACAATGCGACGACTGTCGAACAGAACATTCCCCAGGCGGCTCCTGATGCCGGCGGCTCCGGCGGCCCGGAATCACAGGACAAGTCGGATAAGCGCGAAGAGCAGACCAACTACGAGATAAACAGCAAGACCACGGCCACGACTCGCAACAGCTATCAGGTGGAGAAGCTTTCGATTGCGGTCGTGGTCAACAAGGGCCGCATCGCCAAGATGGTCGGCGAGCCCGCCGACCAGGCCAAGATCGACGCCTATCTCGCCGAAATGCACAAGATCGTCGCATCGGCGGCCGGCATCGACGCCAAGCGCGGCGACGTCGTCACCGTCACGGCGATGGACTTCCTCGAGAACCAGCTGCTCGAAGACGCCACCGGCGGTGTCCGCGTCATGGACATGCTGAGCCGCAATCTTGCCGGCATCATCAACTCGCTCGCCTTCGTCGCGGTCGCCTTCGTGGTGGTCTGGATGGGTCTGCGGCCGCTGGTACGCAGCGTCAGCGGCAATGGTTCCAGCTCGGTGCTCGGCGACGCCACGCCGGAAGCGGCCGGCCTCGAATTGCCGGACTTCGCGCCTGCGGCAGGGGCGGCCGGAGGCGCTCTCATGGACGGCTTCGGCTCCGACTTCGGCTTCGACAGCACGGAGGATCTGCTCAGCCTCGGCGACGACGACGGCAACTTCAACCGCCGCGTCAAGGAAGGCCCGGAGCGCAAGCTTGCCCGCATGGTGGAAATCAACGAGGAGCGCGCCGCAAAGATCCTCAGGAAATGGGCGATCGACGACGCAGCATAACGAGGAGGCCGGGCAACCGGCCTTTCTTGTCGGTATCAAGCTTTTCACTGCCTGAGCAGAATTGTTATCGCTCCCCGCAGGAGAGCTGACATCTCATTACCCAGTTTGTATTTGGCCGCGGGAGTCGAATGGGGAATAGATCCAGCCGCCTCAAGAAATTTGGATAAAACTGTTGAGGATCACTCGCGTAAAACGCGAATGAAGTTGCGGTACAGCCAGAATCATCTTAGCCTTCCCAGTATTCTGAGGGGCGCGAGTCGTCCTCGAATCACGGCATGAGCGGCAGCGAAAGTAAATCCCTAGAAGTCGGAGATGGTGATTTACACCGGCTGGCTTACCCTTGGGTGATTCGAATTGGGATTCGAGCGGAGCTTGAATTGAATCCTTTACAGAAAAGTTGCTGTTGCACCGAGCTTGATCGTTCCTCAGCCGCAGGAAATTGCCAATGGATATGACGATATATCAGGCGAGCAAAGGCGAGAGGCAAATGGCGAATTTCGCGAGCGTGGTGGCGCCGGCTCTCTTGCCGCGCGACGAGCTGGTTCGGCGCCTGCATGGTGTCGCCGACACCGGCAGATTGCAGTCCGGTCTGCGCGCCCTGACGGACTATGTGGGTGCCTCACACTATCTTCTGGCGCGCTGTGATCTCATCCAGGAAAGCGGCCTCGATTTCATCGTATCGTCTGACTGGCCGTTCGATCTGGTTAGGGATATCGCCAATGATCTCGTCAGCACCTATGCCCGCTCGACCGAGCTGGAAAAATGCATGCAGGTCTTCCAGCCGAATTTCGCGCTGCTGCCCGAAGGTGCCGATGTGCCGGAGGGTGCCAGCCGCCAGTATTGCTCATTGACCTTCAATGTCGGCCGCTCGCGCCTCGCCTTGATGTTCCTGTTCGGCGAAGGCTTCATCCTGTCGCCGGAGCGCCTGCGGGACGTGGGACTGCTTGCCGGCTACATCGCGAGCTTCCTTCGCTGCGGGGGCGCAAAGGTCGACCGCGATTTCGAACTGACTGACCGTGAGCTGGAATGCCTGTTCTGGATCGCGGAGGGCAAGACCAGCGACGAGATCGCGATGATTCTCGGAATATCCCGCAATACCATCAACAACTACATCACCAGCGTAATGCGCAAGACGGCGACCAAGACCCGGTCGGAGGCCATTGCCTTCGCGGTCCGCAACAATCTCGTATAGGGGGATCCATGGGGCATCCATCAAGCAGGGCGATGAACGGCGCCGATCCGCTGCGCATGGTGCGGGTGAACAGGATTTCCAGCCGTTCGGATCTTTTTCCGCGGCTGATCGCGATGCAGAAGCTCGCTGACGCTCAAGGCTTCGCGATCTACCGTGTCAGCGGCTCGGGAATGCCGGCAAAGCAACGCCTTGTCTGTGAGCTCGAGAACTGGGGGCTTTCGAATGTCGGTTTCGGCAAGGCCTTCACGGATGCCTATGGCGATATTCTTCTCGACCATATCGAAAAGTCGCTGCTGCCGCTTTCATGGGCTGGCGCGCACGACCGGGCGGCCCCCGGTCCGGCAGATTTCTCGCCCTTCATGACGCGCCTGAAGGATGGAATTCTGCCTTTTTCCGGCCTCGCCTTTCCGGTGCGGCTCGGCGCCGTCGGCAACGGCTTCATCCTTTTCACCGGCGATGATATCGATCCTTCAAGTGATACGATTGTCGAGCTGCACGGCCGCTGCTGCCACGTCATGATGGATCTGCTCTCGCTCGACGAACGCCGCTCGGCCGCCGCCGAAGCGCTGAGCGAACGAGAAATCGCCTGTCTCCAGCTTGCCGGCGATGGCCGCATCAGCGAAGAGATCGCCGAAAAGCTCGGCCTATCCGTGCACACGGTCAATGCCTATCTCGGCTCGGCGACCATCAAGCTCGATTCCGTCAACCGCATCCAGGCGATCGCCAAGGCGATCCGGCTCGGCTACATCAGCTGAACCGGCGCCTGCCACTTCCTGAAAGACGTCGAATTGCCCTGAGGCAAATCAGCTGGCGAGTGCGTGCGGCGGTTTCACGCTGTAGCGGGATTGCCGAAGGCTCTTTTCCAGAAAGGCAGTGTTCTCGTCGGGATCGGAGGAGGGGTCCTCGAAGGCGATGTGGTTGATTTCGATGCCGGCATGATTTTCGGCAAGAGTGAGCTGGGCATAGACGGTGACGCCCCGCGGCTTGATTTCCAGGTCGAGAACGACTTCGGGCTTGCCGCCCCATTCCAGCGCGTAGTTTCCGCCCAGGCCGAAATTGACCGTGCCCGGATGAAAGAAAAGCTCCGCCGCCGAAGCGACGAGATCGGCCAGATTGCCGTAATACTCGAAGCGCAGCAGTGAAATGAGGTCAGAGGCATCCAGAAGGCGCAGTTCGGTGGCGACCGGGCTGATCGCGTCTGCGAGGATCTTTTCACGCTGGGCAGAGTGAGGGCATTTTTTCATTCGGCTTATCTTACCCGTTTGTTCTTGGCGTCTGCGGCGTAGACCCTGTGTATGAGCTCCGCAACGGCCTTGTAGAAGACTGACGGTATGACACTATCGACCGAGACTTGCGCAAACATGGAGCGCGCGAGCGGCGGGTCCTCGAACACTGGGATGCCGTTCTGCTCGGCGATCTCCCTGATTTTGAGCGCAATCAGGTCCTGGCCCTTCGCCAGAACCACCGGCGCGTCGTTCTCTTCACGCGCATAACGCAGCGCCACGGCGTAGTGCGTCGGGTTGGCGATGACAAGCGTGGCGCGGTGCACGTTGGCGATCATGCGCCGGCGGGCGCGGTCGCGCATCAGCGAGCGCTGCCGGCTTTTGACAAAGGGGTCGCCCTGTGCCTGCTTGTTTTCTTCCTTGATTTCGTGCCGCGTCATCTTCAGCTCGGTGAACCAGTGATGGCGCGTCCAGAAAACATCGGCGATTGCCACGATCGCGGTGGCGATCAGCACGACGATGACGATCTTGCGCATCGCCGTCGAGATCCGCACCAGGATCGTCTGCGGGTCGGAGAACATTGCGTCGATCGAGCTGAAATATTCGCTCCTCAGCACGAAAAACAGGATGAGCCCGACGACGACGACCTTGAACAGCGATTTCCCGAACTCGATGAGGCCCGGCAGGCTGAAGAGCCGTCCCCAGCCCTTGGCGGGAGAGATGCGCGAGGCCTGTGGCCGGATGCGTTCAAGCACCGGTGTCGGCAGGTTCTGGAAGACGGAGGAGGCGATGCCGAACACCATGAACAGGATGAAGGCGGGCGCCAGCAGCGCCGCAATTGCCCAGCCTAGCCTGACGAATAAAGAAAGGACATCCGGCCCCGTTTCGATCTTCCACTGGTCGGGCTGCTCGAAGATGTCGCGCAGCGTTTCGCTCATGCGTCCGACGCTGTCGGGGAGGAAGAAGACCAGATAGATATAGGTGGCAAGGATGGTTGCGAAGATAGACAGCTCGCGCGAAAACGGCACGTTGCCTTTTTCCGCGGCATCGGTTTGCTTTTTCGCGGTCGGGGCTTCTGTTTTGCTGTCCTTGTCATCGTCTGCCAAGCCGCGGCCCTCCGTCAAAGAAACAGGCCGCAGCGAATGCATGCCACCCAACCGGGCAGCGGTTTTGATGACGACAAGCACCAAAACAAAAAACTGTAGCGCGTCGCGAAACCCGGTTTTCTGCGACGCGCTATAGAGCGCAGCCTATCGATGAAGGGTAGTCGTCTGTTGCACGGCGATCAACAGCCGCCTTTCGGGCGGCCGGATTTGTCAACAGTCTCGGAAGATTAGGCCGCTGCCGAAGCGTCGCCTTCCTTCTCCTTGAGCTCGATCTGGCCTGAGTTGGCCAGGCGAATCGCTTCCTGCGCCACGGCGCGTCGGGCAATGGCGACCTCGCGCGGATTGACGCCGCCCATGCCGCTCTGCAGATCCGATTCGATCATGCGGCGCTGACGCGGGCTGATGGCGGAGAGAACCGATTCGCGGATCTCGGCCGGCGAGCCGCGCAGCGACACGGTGAGCACGTCGGTCGAAATGTCGTTGAGCAGCAGGACGCGGCTGCGTTGCGGCATGTACATGAGGTCCTCGAACAGGAAGATCTTCGGCCGGACCTTGTTGACGGCCTCGCGGCTGATCGATTCGAGCGAGGTGAGCAGCGTGTCGACCTGCGGCTTGTCGAGCTCGTTCATGAGATCGGCGACCTTGGTCGAGCCGGCAGCGTTGCGCTCTGCCTCGATTTCGGCAAGCAGCGTCATCACCTGGTTCTCGATGATCTGCGCCGCCTTCGGGCTGACCGCCTTCATATTGACCGTCCGGTTCATAATGTCGGCGCGGCGGTTGTCGGGAAGCTGCAGCAGCACTTTGGCGCCGAAGTTTGAAGGCATCATCGAAAGGATATAGGCGACGGTCTGCGGATGCTCGCGCAGCAGGAACTGTGCGACGAATGCCGGCTCGGCCTCGCTGAGGCGATCCCAGATCGAGGTCTCGTAGGCCTGGAAGGCGGTGCGGCGGCCGAGCAGGCTGTCCACCTCGTCGGGGGTCAGACCCTCTTCCAGAATGGCCTCGATCGCTTTGGCATTGTCCATCAGTCCGGCGCCCTCGGTGAAGAGGTCCTCGAACTCGGAGACGAGCGACAGGAGCTCGTCCGGCGGAATGGCGCGCAATGATTGCGCAGATGCGATAATGGTCTGCAGTTCGGCCTGAGTGAAATATTTCAACAGCCTGCCGGCGACACCCTTTCCCATGGCGAGAAGGACCGCCGCCGCCTTTTCAGCCTGGGTCAACGGTTTCCCGGCTAGCGCGCCGCCGAAATCGTCAAAGTCCATCATGGTCTAACCTCTCCGTCCCCACAGGGATCAGGCTTTTTTCGTACTCAAAACTTCTATCAGCTTCACGCCGAATCGGGTGTCGTCGTTATCAAGAACCGTAATCTCGCCGCGTGCAATCCTGCGGCCGTTCACCATGATCTCGACGGGTTCGCCGATTTTCTTGTCGAGAGCGATCGTCGCTCCTTCATTGAGATTCATCAGGCTGGAGACCTGCATCCGGCTGGTGCCGAGCATGATCTGGACATCGATCGGAATGTCCATGATCAGCTCGAAGTTCGAGGTCAGCGCGCTGCCGAGTGGCGCCGATGACGCCTCGAACGAAGAGCTGCCGCCGAAATTCATGCCTGCAGCCGGGCTGGCATTGCCGGCGCCGAAATCATCGCCGCCGAAGGAGGAATCCGAAATTTCGCCACCGAAGGCGGCCAGATCCGTTCCTGCCGCGAAGCCATCATTCTCCAGCTCGCCGCCAAACTGCGACAGGTCGCTATCGGCATCCTTCTTCAGCACGCCGCGCAGATCGTCGATCGCCTGGTCGAGATCGGCTTCGCTGCCCGGCATATCCAGGGAGAGGTCACTGTTCTGCTGTGTTTTCTTCGTTGCCATGAAATCACTATTCCAGTTGAAACTTGCCTCAAACTGCCTTTGCAGCCCAGAAGCCAGAGAACCGATCAATTCATTAAATGACGGATGAGTTCGTCATCCGAGTTCATCGTATCCTTGACGCGGACCATATAGTTTTCGCCAGAACGCCCGAACTCGCATATATACAATTCCTTGCTGTTGGCGCTGACCTCGACGCGTACGTCGCCGCTGTCGTGGAACGGGATGACGTCGCCGGCCATCAGCTTCGATATGGTGCGCAGCGTCAGGTCCTGTAGCCTGATCTTGGCCTCGAGCGTGACATGCGAGCGGCGGACCTGGTCGCCGAGCTGTTCGGTCCACTCCGGTGAATTGCCGCCGGTCTGGCGCTTCGGTTTCGGCGGCGTCACCTTGGTCTTGAGCAGCGCCGTCTGCGGAATGATCAGTGAGAATTCCGAAACAATGCCGGCGAGCGTGATCGACATGTTGATGGCTGCGGCAAATTCGTCCGGCTTGTCCTCCGCCGGCCGGGGGCGGGCGTCATGGGCGTGCGGGGCCGAAAGACTGGGCTCGAAACCGCCCGGTGCGTTCACCGCCGAGCGCAGCACCTTGGCGATCTTGTCGAAGACCATGACTGCCAGATCGAGTTCGATGACCGAGAGCAGCCGCTCGGCCGGCTCCTCGATCGTATCGGCGGTGGCGCCGAGCAGGTGTTCCATCAGCGTGATGACGAAACCGTTGCCGCAGGCAAGCGTGACGTTCTGAGACCAGTTGCGCAGCGTCGCGTCGACAAGCGTGACGTTATGGCTGAGGTCGTCCACCAGGTGGTTCTTGTAGCCGATCTCGCAGCCGAGATAGCTGACGGTCACGTCGAGGCCGGTCTCGCTTTTGATGATGTCGGGAAGGAACTCGCCGTAGACATCTCCGAAGGCGCTGCAGATCTTTGCGACCCTGCCTCTGTCTCCGAGCCCGCCGGTCAGCTTGGCGAGAAGGGCGGGATCCATTGCCGGTTTGTCATGCGAAGCATCGCTCATGGTCATTTAAGCCGCCTTGTTTTCGCCGCCTGGGTTCATCATTTCCTGTTCGACTGCGTCGATGGAAGGACGTTCGTAGGCCGAGATCGTCTTGCGGCCGTATTCGAGAGCGACCTGCGGAACCGAGCCGTTCATATAGGCAAGCAGCGTCTGCTTGACGATGACATAGAGGCGATGCTGCTTGTTGCGGACGACCTTGATCTGAGACACCAGCGGTGAGCAGACGCAATAGGACAGGAGAATGCCGAGGAAGGTGCCGACAAGCGCCGAGCCGATCAGATGGCCGAGCACCTCGGGTGAATCGTTGATGTGAGCCATCGCCTTGATGACGCCGAGAACGGCCGCGACGATACCGATCGCCGGGAAGGAATCGCCCATGATCTGAATCGCGTGATAGGGCTTCATCTTGTCGTGCATGATGGTGTTGAGCTCTTCGTCCATCAGCGCTTCGATTTCGTGGCTACGGGCGTTCCCGATAATGATCAGGCGCACGTAATCGCAGATGAACGCCGTCAGTTCCTTGTTCTTCAGAACCGTCGGAGCCTGCTGGAAGATCGTCGATTCGGCAGGATTGTCGATATGGGCTTCGATTTCGTTTCGCGATTTGGTGCGCAGGTCGCGCATCAGCGAGTAGAGTACGCCGAGCGTATCGAGATAATTGCGCTCCTTCGGCACCGCGTGCTTGAAGGCTTCTGCCAGCGCCTTGCCGGAATCCTTCACCACCTTCATCGGGTTCGCCATGATGAAGCTGCCGAGGCCGGCGCCGCCGATGATGAGAAATTCGAAGGGCTGGAACAGCGCATCCACTTCGCCGCCCATCGCCATGAAGCTGCCGACGATGCAGCCGCAGACAACAATAAATCCGATAATGATGTTCATCGTCAGCCCAATCTGAACGTTGCTTTTCTTCGAGACGGATAGGGTTTCTGCCTTGCGTGAGGCTGATGAAAGGGTCGGTCCGGGGCATTTCCACGTGCCAGCTTCGCGCAAGCATCTGCCGCCAATCTAAAGGAGACGAATGGGCGCTCGCGCCCGTTTCTGAGATGCCGCCTCAGCGAAATTCCGGCCGAACCAGATCACACGACGCCCGGCTTTTCGTTCCGTTCATCGCCAATGCTTGGAGCTTACAGACATGCAATCCGGTCTTTACGTTTCTCTGTCGTCGCAGATGGCGCTTGAAAAGCGCCTGAACACCATCGCCGACAACATGGCGAACGTGAACACCACCGGTTTTCGCGCCACCGAAGTGAAGTTCGACGAGATGGTGGCGGCCACCAAGAACAAGCTGAACACCAAGGTCGCCTTCGTTTCTCAGGGCAACGACTACCTGAACGAGCAGAATGGCGAGTTGCAGCACACGGGCAACATGCTTGATTTCGCCATCAAGGGCGATGCCTGGTTTGCGCTCGATACGCCAGCCGGCCGTGTGCTCACGAGGGACGGCCGTTTCACGATCAGGGAAACCGGCGAACTCGTTTCGATCCGCGGATATCCCGTTCTCGATGCCGGCGGCGCGCCGATTCAGCTGGATACGAAGGCCGGCGAGCCGGCGGTCGGCAGCGATGGCATCATCTATCAGGGCGATCGCCAGGTCGGCTCCCTCGGCCTGTTTGAGGCTGATATCAGCAAGGGTTACCTGCGTTACGAAAACAGCGGCATCATGACTACCGACCAGCCGCGCGCCGTCGTCGACCGCTTCAATGTCGGCGTCGAGCAGGGGTATCTCGAAAATTCCAACGTCAACGCCATGCGCGAGATCACTCAGCTGATCGAAGTCAACCGAGCCTTCGAAAGCATCTCCTCGCTGATGCGCGACAGCGAGGATTCGTTCAAGCAGGCCGTACAGACGCTTGGGGGCAGCCGCTAAGCAATGAGCACCACGCTACTGTCCGAAGACGGCCTTTCCCCGAAGCTGGTGCATCTGGCGGGTCTCGTCGACCGATACGCATCGCCGGAATTCGCCGTCGCTCATGGCGGTCGCGTCCAGACCATCGCTGCCGGCCACTACACGGTCCGCGGTCTCTCCCGTCACGTTCGTCTCGGCGAATTCGTCGCCCATAAATCGGCGACCGGCATCCATCTCGGCGAGGTCGTGCGTGTCGAGCCGGACCTGATCTATGTCTGCCCGATCGAACCGGGTGAGCCGATCGGCATCCATGACACGGTCATTCGCAAGGGCGCCTTCCGCATTTCGCCGTCCGACAGCTGGTGCGGGCGCACGGTCAATTCGCTTTGTGAGCCGATCGACGGGCTGGGTCCGATCGCCGCGGGACTCGATCGCCGCTCGATTTCCAACACCGCGCCGCCCTCGATGACGCGCCAGCGCGTGGCGACCGGCTTCAAGACCGGCGTACGCGCGATCGACATCTTCTCTCCGCTCTGCCTCGGCCAGCGTCTCGGCATCTTTGCCGGCTCCGGCGTCGGCAAGTCGACGCTTCTGTCCATGCTTGCCCGCGCCGATGCCTTCGACAAGGTGGTGATCGCGCTCGTCGGCGAACGCGGCCGCGAGGTGCGCGAGTTCATCGAGGATACGCTCGGCAGCGATATGAAGAAGGCGATTGCCGTCGTCGCGACCAGCGACGAAAGCCCGATGCTGCGCAAGATGGCGCCGCTGACGGCGATCACCATTGCCGAGCATTTCCGCGACAAGGGCGAGAACGTCCTTTTCATCGTCGACAGCGTCACCCGTTTCGCCCATGCGATCCGCGAAGTGGCAACCGCCTCCGGCGAGCCGCCGATCGCACGCGGTTACCCCGCGTCGGTCTTCACCGAACTGCCGCGCCTGCTCGAGCGCGCCGGTCCCGGCCCCGAGGGCGCCGGCACGATCACCGCGATCATCTCAATCCTCGTCGACGGCGACAACCACAACGACCCGATCGCCGATTCGACGCGCGGCATCCTTGACGGCCATATCGTCCTGCAGCGCAGCCTCGCCGAAGAGGGGCGTTATCCGCCGATCGATCCGCTCGCCTCGATCTCGCGTCTTGCCCGAAAGGCCTGGACGCCGGATCAGGAAAAGCTGGTGTCGCGGCTGAAAGTGCTGATCCACCGCTTCGAGGAGACGCGGGACCTGCGCCTGATCGGCGGTTACCGTCAGGGCGCCGATCCCGATCTCGACATGGCGGTCAAGCAGGTCCCCATCATTTACGACGTCCTGAAACAGGCGCCGGGCGATCGTGAGTCGGTCGACGCCTTTGCTGACCTCGCCGGCGCGCTGAAGGCCGCAGCCGGCATGGGCAATCAGGGCGCACCCATGCAGAGGAGATAGTCGTGGCTGATTTCGACGATGAACGCATCGCTTCCCTGAAGCAGCGCAACAAGACCGCCACTCTGGATCGGTTTCTTACCTTCGCCGGCCTGGCGCTTGCCGGCGCCTCTGCCTTTTTCCCCTGGTACGTCTTCTTCAATGCGGACAAGTTCGGCATCAACGTCGCGAGCAGCAGCAATTCGCGCGAACTGCCGGATTGGCCCGCCCGCAACGTCTTCAGCGTCTCGCCGCTGGCCATGGTCAACAAGAATGAGGCAGCCAGGAAGGCTCCGCCGGTCGATCCGCTGACGACGGCGACGGTCTCCGATCTCGGCAAGCAGCGTGACGGCGGCGCGATGCTGGAAGAGCAGCCTTTCCCGGGCAAGTCTTCCTTCCGCCTTCTGCACGTGTCCAATGGCCGGGCGCTGATCGAAGACCCCTCGGGCATGTATGTGGTGCGCATCGGTTCGGTCCTGCCTGACGAAAGCCGCCTGGCAATGATCGAGCAGCGCGATGGCAAATGGGTGATCATCACCTCCAAGGGCGATATCTACAAGAACGATTGAACGTCCTCGCAAAGGCTGAAGACAAGAGCGGGCTCCGCCGCGAACCGGCAGGAGCCCTTTTCTATGGCGGGCTTCGGCGAAGCGCCGCGAAGGCCGAATTCCCGTAAGTCCCACGCAAGATTACCGCTCTAGGTTCCGGATAGTAAAAACGGAGAGTTCTCATGCAACCGATCCAACTTTTCGACTTGGCTTCGCGACAGGCGGAATGGCTGACGATCCGTCAGCAGGTTGTTGCCGGCAACATCGCGAATGCCAATACTCCGAAATTCCGCGCCAAAGACGTCACGCCCTTCGATGCCGTGCTGGACAGATCCGACATCACCATGGCGCGCACCAATCCAGCGCATTTCAGCGGCAACGATTTCAGCGACAGCGGCGATATCGACGTCAAGGAAGCGGCCCTCGACCAGGAGATCGGCATTCAAGAATCCGGCAACACCGTCGGTTTGGCCGAGGAGCTTTCCAAGTCGGGTGACATCAAGCGCCAGTACGATTTGAACACCTCGCTGGTCAGCTCCTTCAACCGTATGATGTTGATGACGGTCAGGAAGTAATTGCCATGGATCCGCTTTCCGCAGCTATGAAAATCGCCGGTTCGGGGCTCGAGGCGCAATCGACGCGCCTGCGCATCGTCTCGGAAAACATTGCCAACGCCCGCTCGACCGGTGACACGCCGGGCGCAGACCCCTACCGCCGCAAGACGATCACCTTCGGCCAGCAGATGGATCGCACCAGCGGCGTCGAGACCGTCAACGTCAAGAAAGTCGGCGTCGACGAAGGCGACTTCAGCACCGAATTCGACCCCAGCAATCCGGCGGCGGACGCCAAGGGCGTCGTCAAATTACCGAACGTCAACATCCTGGTCGAGATGGCCGATATGCGTGAAGCCAATCGCTCCTATGACGCCAATCTGCAGACCATCAGGCAGACCCGCGACCTCATCTCGTCCACGATCGATCTTCTGAAGAGCCAATAATAAATGATCAGCAGCGTCCAGAATGTCAGCAATCTTTCGATGACCCGCGCGCTCGGCGCCGTCGACACCGAAAATTCCGCCTCGTCCGCCGCAACGACCATGCCGGGCACCGCAGGTGCTGCCAATGGCCTGAGCTTCGCCTCGGTCCTGGGCGGCATGGCGTCCGACGCGGTCAACAGCCTGAAGGGTGCCGAAAGCATGTCCTTCGCCGGCATCAAGGGCACGGCGACGACCCGTGAAGTCGTCGATTCCATGCTCCAGGCCGAGCAGACGCTGCAGACGGCGATTGCCATCCGCGACAAGGTCGTTTCGGCCTTTCTCGAAGTCACCAAGATGCAGATGTAACTGATTTGAGGACGAACACATGAGAGCGCTCGCCATCGCAGCAACGGGCATGGATGCCCAGCAGACCAATCTGGAAGTCATCGCCAACAATATTGCGAACATCAACACGACGGGCTTCAAGCGGGCCCGCGCCGAGTTCACCGACCTTCTCTACCAGACCGAACGCGCCAAGGGCGTCGCCAACCGGGCCAACCAGGCCGTTGTTCCCGAAGGCGCCAATATCGGCCTCGGCGTCCAGACCTCCGCGGTCCGCAATCTGCATCTCCAGGGCGAACTGACACAGACCGGCAACGACCTCGACGTAGCGCTGATCGGCAAGGGCTTCTTCCAGATCCAGTCGACCGATGGCACCACGCTTTATACCCGGGCCGGCGCTTTCAACAAGAATGACCAGGGCCAGCTCGTCACCATCGACGGCTATGAGGTCCTGCCTGGTATCACCATCCCTCAGGGTTCGACCGAACTGACCATCAGCCGGTCCGGCGAGGTCTCGGCCAAGCTGCCGGGCCAGACCGATCCGACCGTTCTTGGACAGCTGACGCTTGCCGATTTCGTCAACGAGGCGGGTCTTCAGCCGATCGGCGACAATCTTTTCCAGGAAACGCCGGCCTCGGGCGAGGCGGTCGTCGGCAATCCCGACGAGGAAGGCTTTGCCTATATGAAGCAGGGTTATCTGGAATCCTCGAACGTCGATCCGGTGAAGGAAATCACCGAGCTGATATCGGCTCAGCGTGCTTACGAAATGAATTCCAAGGTGATCACCACCGCTGATGAAATGGCCTCCATCGTCAGCAAGAACCTGAAGTAAAGGGAAGGGCCGAAACATGATGTTTTGCCGGGCAGGACGCATCTCAGGATGGGTGGCGGCAGCCACGATCGCAATCGCGGGCATGGTCTTGCCCGCGGACGCGGATGCCGGCATGGGTTATGCCGTCGTCCCGACGACGATCATCTACCCCGGCGACACATTGTCGGGCAGCCAGCTTCAGGAGGTCGAGGTCACCAACCCCAACCTCGCCGGCGATTATGCCAAGTCGATTTCGCAGGTTGAAGGTCTGGTTTCCAAGCGTACGCTGCTGCCCGGCCGTACAATCTCGGTTTCAGCTCTGCGCGAACCGTATACGGTAACGCGCGGCTCTTCGATCCGCCTGGTCTTCTCTCTTGGCGCAATGACGATCTCTGCCGCCGGCACGCCGCTCGAAGACGGTGCGACGGGGCAGGTGGTCCGTGCACGTAATATGGATTCCGGCGTCATCGTCAGCGGCACGGTGCTTGCAGACGGCACGATCCATGTGAGGGCGAAATGAAATTGTTCTTCCGTATCGTCACCCTTGTTGCGGTCGTCGCCATGAGTTTGGCCGACATGGCGCCTGCCTGGGCGCTGACGTCCCGCATCAAGGATATCGCTTCGCTTCAGGCCGGCCGCGATAACCAGCTGATCGGGTACGGTCTCATCGTCGGCCTGCAGGGGACCGGCGACGGCTTCCGTTCCTCGCCCTTCACCGAGCAGTCGATGCGGGCGATGCTCCAGAATCTCGGTATCTCGACACAGGGCGGCCAGTCCAATGCCAAGAACACCGCGGCCGTGATGGTCACCGCCAACCTGCCGCCCTTCGCAAGCCCCGGCAGCCGTCTCGATGTTACGGTGAGCTCGCTCGGCGATGCGACTTCGCTGCGTGGCGGCACGCTCGTCATGACCTCCCTTTCCGGCGCCGACGGCCAGATCTACGCTGTCGCCCAGGGCTCCGTCATCGTCTCCGGCTTTCAGGCGCAGGGCCAGGCGGCGACCGTGACCGAAGGCGTCACCACCGCCGGCCGCGTGCCCGGCGGCGCGATCATCGAACGCGAACTGCCGTCCCACTTCAAGGATTCAGTCAATCTCGTCCTGCAGCTGCGCAATCCAGACTTCTCGACCGCGATCCGCATTGCCGACATCGTCAATGGCTATGCCTCCGCGCGCTTCGGCGGCCCGGTCGCCGAAGCCAAGGATTCGCAGGAAGTGGTGATCCAGAAACCGCGCACTGCCGATCTCACCCGGCTGATGGCCGACGTCGAAAACCTCATCGTCGAAACCGATACGCCGGCCAAGGTTGTCATCAACGAGCGCACCGGAACGATCGTCATCGGCTCCGATGTCCGCGTCTCGCCGGTCGCCGTCAGCTACGGCACTCTGACGGTTCAGGTCACCGAGACGCCGCAGATCATCCAACCCGAACCCTTCTCGCGCGGGCGGACCGCCGTTCAGCCGCAGACCGATATCGCGGCTGAGCAAACCGGTGGGCGCGTTGCCATCATCGACGGTCCCGACCTCAGGACCCTTGTCGCCGGTCTCAACAATATCGGCGTGAAACCGGATGGGATCATCGCCATTCTCCAGGGCATCAAGTCGGCGGGTGCCCTGCAGGCGGAGCTTGTGCTGCAATGATGACGATCCTCAATCCTGACATGACCGTGCTGCAACTGCTGCGCCGCCTGGCGCTGCCGGCAGCCGGCCTCGTTCTTCTGTCGATCCCGGGCGCCTTCGCACAGGAGCATCCGGAGGGAGACATCACGTCTCAGGACGAGATCAAGCAATTCTGCACCAACATCGCCGATCCCGCCCGCGACCAGCGTTATCTCCTGCAGAAACAGGAGCTGGAAAGGCTCCGCGCCGACATTGACGCCCGGATGGAAGAGATGAACAAACGCAAGGCCGAATACCAGGACTGGCTGAAGCGGCGCGACGATTTCCTCAAGCAGGCGGAAGCCGGCCTCACAGAAATCTACAAGAAGATGAAACCCGATGCGGCGGCGCTTCAGCTGCAGGACATGAAGATCGAGGTGGCCTCGGCTGTCATCATGCGGCTCGATCCGCGTCAGTCGAGCCTCATCCTCAACGAGATGGATCCGCAGAAAGCCGCCGTCATCGCCAGCATCATCGCCAGTGCGTCCGATCCCAATACGTCGAAGGATCCTTCATGAACATGCGTTTCCCGGCCGCGATCGCCGCCCTCGCACTCCTTGCGGGCTGCCAGTCTCCGACGGCAGTCAGCGAGATCGGCCGTGCGCCCGCCATGAGCCCGATCGGCAGCGGCCTTGCCTATGGCCAGACCCCGCAGATGGCGCTCTATCCGAAGCAGCCGCGCGCCGTGGCGCAGGGCTATTCGCTCTGGAGCGATTCGCAGGCCGCGCTCTTCAAGGATGCGCGTGCTTTGAACGTCGGCGACATCCTGACCGTCGACATCCAGATCAATGACAAGGCCTCCTTCGACAACGAGACCAACCGCAGCCGCAAGAACTCGAGCGGCATGAACTGGGACGTCAACGCCCAGATCTTCGGCTGGACCCCGGAATCGAAGACCGACCTGACCTACGGCTCGGATACCAGCACCGACGGCAAGGGCAAGATCGAGCGCACCGACAAGCTGACCCTTCTTGTTGCGGCCGTCGTCACCGGCATTCTCGAAAACGGCAACCTCGTCATTTCGGGTTCGCAGGAAGTCCGTCTGAACCAGGAGCTGCGCATCCTGAACGTCGCCGGTATCGTCCGTCCGCAGGACGTCAACGCCGAAAACCAGATCTCCTACGACAAGATCGCCGAAGCCCGCATCTCCTATGGTGGCCGCGGCCGCCTGATGGAAGTGCAGCAGCCTCCGCGCGGCCAGCAGGCCGTCGATCTTTTCTCGCCGCTTTGAGGCCAGACGACGATGGCAGACGAAGACATAAGCGCAGGTCAATCGAAGAAGAAATCCGGCCCGCTGATGACGATCATCGGCATTGCCGTCCTGACGCTCCTCGGCGCCGGCGGCGGCTGGGCGGTCGGCACGATCGTCGCGCCCGAAATCAAGGGTGCCAAGGAGGTAGAGCAGGCCAAGGAAGCCGAGGCCAAGAAGAAGGCCGAGGAAGGTCTGGCGCGCATCTCGACTGAGGCCAACAACGTCGTCCAGCTCGAGCCGATTACATCGAACCTCGCCTACCCCTCCGAAAACTGGGTCCGACTCGAAGTCGCGCTGCTGTTCAACGGGCCGCCCGACGTCAAGGTCGCCGAGGACATTCACCAGGATATCCTCGCCTATATCAGGACGGTTTCCCTTCAGCAGATCGAGGGGCCGCGCGGCTTTCAATATCTCAAGGATGACATCCAGGAACGTGTTGACCTTCGCTCGCAAGGGCGGGTATCGAAGGTCATGTTCAGGACCTTTGTCATCGAATGATTCGTTTCATAGTTTTCCTTGCCGCCATGATGGCGGTACCGGAACTGGCGGTGGCACAGCAGTTGCCGACCGACTTGTTGAATGTGCCGGTCGATGGCTCCGTCGCCGCCTGGATCATCCGCACCTTCGGCCTGCTGACCGTACTTTCGGTCGCGCCGGGCATCCTGATCATGGTGACGAGCTTCCCGCGTTTCGTCATCGCCTTCTCGATCCTGCGCTCAGGGATGGGCCTCTCCTCGACGCCGTCCAACATGATCCTCCTGTCGCTGTCGCTCTTTATGACCTTCTACGTCATGTCGCCGACTTTCGATCAAGCCTGGCAGAACGGCGTGCAGCCGCTGCTTGCCAACCAGATCAACGAGACGGAGGCGGTGCAGCGCATCGCCGAGCCCTTCCGCACCTTCATGGCGGCCAATACCCGCGACAAGGATCTGGCGCTCTTCGTCGATCTCGCGCGTGAACGTGGACAGAATATCCAGACGACCGATCCGATCGACTATCGCGTGCTGATCCCTGCCTTCATGATTTCGGAGATTCGCCGCGGTTTCGAGATCGGCTTTCTCGTCGTGCTGCCGTTCCTCGTCATCGACCTCATCGTCGCAACCATCACCATGGCGATGGGCATGATGATGCTGCCGCCGACTTCGATCTCGCTGCCTTTCAAGATTCTCTTCTTCGTACTGATCGACGGCTGGAACCTGCTCGTCGGCAGTCTGGTGCGCTCGTTCAGCTGACCCTCTGTATTTGGAAAAAAGAAAACCCCGCCGGATCCGCTCCGGCGGGGTTTTTCATGCAGTCGAGCCGTTACTCGGCCGCGAAGGGAGCCGTGCGCGGCGGCAGCGCCGGAATATCCATGTGCT
Organism: Rhizobium etli CFN 42; assembly: GCF_000092045.1. Lineage (NCBI taxonomy): Bacteria > Pseudomonadati > Pseudomonadota > Alphaproteobacteria > Hyphomicrobiales > Rhizobiaceae > Rhizobium > Rhizobium etli. The sequence goes on from NC_007761.1 coordinate 685,245, forward strand.
CGGGTGCCAGGCGCTGTCTCGCCCGTTCGGCCATGATTTCGTAGGCCTGCTCCAGGTGATGGCAGAAGCGTTCGGCGTCGAACAGCGGCGCGATGTAACGCTGCTCTTTCAGATGTGCCTTATATTCGGCGATCCGGGCGGGATTCTGCGCCAGCTCGACGGCGAGATCCTCGTATGCCTGCAGATCGCTTGCGACGAGTTCGGGCAGATCGATTGCCTTGAGCAGGCTTTCGCTGACGCGTGAGGCGAAGTTGGTGCCCTTGACGGTGAGGACCGGCAGGCCGCCCCAGAGCTGCTCCGAGGTGGTGGTGTGGCCGTTGACCGGGAAGGTGTCGATCCCGAGGTCGGCCGCCTGCTGGCGGCTGATGTGGTCTTCGTAGGGCGCGCGCGGGCAGAAGATGATGCGCTTCGGCGAGATCCCTGCCGTCTGGAAATGCTTCGACAGGTTCGCCTGGTTGCGTGGCGAATTGGCCATCAGCCAGAGCACGCTGTTCGGCGCCCGTTTGAGAATCCGGCACCAGCTGTTGACCACTTCTGGGGTGATCTTGCGGTTGCCGTTGAAGGAGGCGAAGATGAAGGCGTCTTCCGGCAGGCCGAGCTGCTCACGGGTGACGGGGCGCGGCTTCGGACGATGCATCGGGTCGTTGGGCTGGTAGCTCTCCGGAAGCCGGCAGAATTTCTCGTGGTAGAATGGCTTGGCCACATCGGGCAGCACGGAGTGGTCGCCGATGACGTAGTCGAGGTCGATGTTGACGGTGCTGCCGGGAAAACCGAGCCATCCGACATGCACCGGTGCGAGCGGCTGGTTGAAGGCTGTCGCGCGGCTGCCTGACGTATGGCCCTTCAGATCGACCATGATGTCGATATTGTGCTCGCGCACGACTGCCAGCACCGCCTGGTCGGAGAAGCCGTGAATGTCGACGATCCTGCCCCAGCGGCTGCGATCGGTCTCATTGTGCTTCAGGTATTCGGGGCCCGTATGGCAGAAGAGCGTGACCTCGAACCTGTCCTTGTCGTGCAGTTCGAGAATGCGCTGCAGCAGCTTCATCGTCGCGTGGCGATCCCAGAAGTCCGATGACATGTAGCCGATGCGGATCTTGTTCGACCATGTGTGCGGCTGGCTGCGGCGCAAAGCGACCCGCTCCTGATTAAGTGGGGTCGTGCCGATCGTCGCATACCGGTTGAAATCTTCGTTGCCGCACCAGTGCAGATGATAGAACGGGTTGTCTTTGCGCAGGATCTCGACATTGCCCTTTGCCAGCGCTTCGTCGATCACTGCCTGATGCTTGGCCGCCTCTTCGAAATCGTTGAATTCGCGGGCAAAAACGAGGTGAAGAAAGCGGAAGGCGTGATTGCCCGGAAAACGTTTGAAGATGTTGCGCGCAAGCGACTGGTTGGTTGCGTCGTTGAGATCGTCGCTGAGCAGCAGGGCCGCCAGGCGCATATGATCGGGATTCATGCTTTCCGACAGCACCGTCTTGAACGGACGGATGATATCCCGCTGCTGACGCTTCAGATAGATCGCGGTGATGATGAAGGCGAGTTCGGCATCTTCCTGCGCTTTGGTGAGGTTGCGCATGGCGATCAGCAGTGCTTCGTCCTCGCTGCCGGTCTCATAATAGAGCTTGGCAGCCTGCTTCTGATATTCGTAGGCGTTCGGTCCGTCGCAATTGCCGGCCAGGCCATAGGCTTTCGCGGCATCGGCCTTGAAGCCGAGCTGCACGAGGTTCTTGGCCAGCAGCGCATAGGTCTTGGCGTCCTGCTGAGTATCGATGAGCTGGTTGAGCGTCGCCAAGGACTTTGTGTAGCGGCCTGCCTGGTAATCTTTGGATGCCGCAGAGAACGAAACTTTGCTGTTCAAAACCCAACTCCGTCGAGGAAATATTCTGGCGTGGCTGCCGTTTGACGACGCACGCGGGCCGTCCTCCCCGAAAACGAGGGATCGGTCCGATGATGCTATCCCGGCATCTCACACATTGGCATTCGAAGCTTGCTTGAAACCGGTGGCGCGACATTGCGCCTGCGTCGTCCGCAAAGCACTCACCTGTTTCAGAAGGAGCCCCTTTTTCGCATGTACAAACTCGCTTTCGACGCTCGGAATTCAGATGCGAAAATTATCTTCAGCAGCCATTAACTAAGGCTTGTGAGGAGGCATTAACTATGCCGTGTGAGGGCCAGAACGAGACCGGTATTTTTAAGAAGTTGGCAAGCATTGGCTGCGAGATTGCCCTGGACATGACGGGTTTGGGCCAAAACAAGCAGGGCGCCGAGTAGCATGAAGCTGGTCCGTCATCGCCGGTACTACAGTCCGGTATGTCCTCCTTTTTGTATCTAGTTTCCAGGGGACAGATTTATGACAAGCATTAACACGAATTCTTCCGCGCAGGCCGCTCTCCAGACGCTGCGCAACGTCAACCAGGGCCTCAACAAGACGCAGAACCACGTTTCTTCGGGCTATCGCGTTGAAAAGGCTTCCGATAACGCTGCTTATTGGTCGATCGCAACGACCATGCGTTCGGACAACAAGGCCCTGTCCGCCGTTTCCGACGCTCTCGGCGTTGGTGCCGCGAAGGTCGATACCGCTTACACCGCCATGGACAGCGCCATCGACGTCGTCGGTGAGATCAAGGCCAAGCTGGTTGCCGCAACTGAAAACGGCGTCGACAAGGCCAAGGTTCAGGAAGAAATCGGCCAGCTGCAGCAGCAGCTCCTGAGCATCGCTCAGTCGGCTTCCTTCAACGGCGAGAACTGGGTTGCCGGCGCGAACGGCACCAAGAGCGTCGTTTCCTCCTTCGTCCGCGACGGCTCCAACGCCGTATCGATCACCACGACCGATTACGTTCTCAACAGCGGTTCCGCCGGCAACGTTCTGTTCGGCATGAGCAACGGCTCGGTCGAAACCTCCACGGGTATTCTCGGCACGTCGACGGGCGCGACCGGTTCTATCTACTCGATGAACATCACCAACTTCACCGCTGGCCAGATCCAGTCGGCTCTGACCAACGTTGAATCGGCTCTGAAGTCGATGACCAGCGCGGGTGCCGCTCTCGGCTCGCTCTCCAGCCGCATCGACAGCCAGGAAGACTTCGTGTCGGCTCTCAGCGACTCGATCGACTCCGGTATCGGCCGTCTCGTCGACGCCGACATGGAGGAAGAATCCTCCAAACTCAGCGCTCTGCAGACCCAGCAGCAGCTGGCGATCCAGTCGCTGTCGATCGCAAACTCCTCTTCGCAGAACATCCTGTCGCTCTTCCGTTAAAACGGTCGGCACAAGGCTTTCAAGTTTCGCGGCCGGCTCATCCCCGGCCGCGAAATGTTTTAACATAAGGTTAATGAAAATCTCTCTAACTATCAGATATTTTTACGCAATTTCGATTTTGAATTTAGCTTTCCTTAACCATCTTGCTGTTTTCTAGGCCCATCGAAACGGCGAGTTAACCCTAACGAGAATGGTTAACAGGCATGATGCTGATCGCTGTGGGCCGGCCGAAATCCGGAATGTCCCTTTTTAAAATCTGCCAACAAGGGGCAAACATATTATGACGAGCATCAACACCAATAATGCTGCAATGGCAGCCCTTCAGACTCTGCGCGGCATCAACCAGGGTCTCCAGACAACGCAGTCGCACGTTTCGTCCGGTTATCGCGTCGGCAAGGCCGCCGACAACGCTGCCTATTGGTCGATCGCAACGACCATGCGTTCGGACAACAAGGCACTGTCGGCTGTTTCCGACGCTCTCGGTCTCGGCGCCGCCAAGGTCGACACCGCTTACTCCGCCATGGACAGCGCCATCGACGTGGTCGGCGACATCAAGGCCAAGCTGGTTGCCGCGACCGAAAATGGCGTCGACAAGGCCAAGGTCCAGGAAGAAATCAGCCAGCTGCAGCAGCAGCTGCTCAGCATCGCGCAGTCGGCTTCCTTCTCCGGCGAAAACTGGGTTGCCGGCGCTGACGGCACCAAGAACGTCGTCGCTTCCTTCGTCCGCGACGGCTCCAACGCCGTATCGGTCGTGATGACCGACTACGTTCTCGACGACGGCTCCGCAGGCAACGTTCTGTTCGGCATGAGCAACGGCGCGGTCGAAACCTCCACGGGTATCCTCGGTACGTCGAATGGCGCGACGGGTTCGGTCTACGCGATGGACATCACCAACTTCACCCTCGGCCAGATCCAGACCGCTCTGACCAACGTCGAATCGGCTCTGAAGTCCATGACCAGCGCCGGCGCTGCTCTCGGCTCGATCTCCAAGCGTATCGAACTTCAGGAAAACTTCGTCTCGGCTCTCAGCGACTCGATCGACTCCGGTATCGGCCGTCTCGTCGACGCCGACATGGAAGAAGAGTCCTCCAAACTCAGCGCCCTGCAGACCCAGCAGCAGCTCGCCGTCCAGTCGCTGTCGATCGCCAACTCCTCTTCGCAGACCATCCTGTCGCTCTTCCGCGGCTAATAACCGCCAGAAAATATGGCCCGCCGGTCTCCGGCGGGCACCGCCTATTCGAGCCGCGCTTCGATGAAGCGCGGCTTTCTTATTTCCGTTAACGATTGATTAACCATAATGTTGTCTTCTCAGCTCAACGAGACGGCGGGTTAACCGACATTAACAATCGGTTAACAGGCATGAGGCTGATCCCCGTTCCCGGTAACTCCGGAATGTCCCTTTTTCCCAGATGCCAACAAGGGGCAATCATTTCATGACCAGCATTTTGACGAACGTCGCGGCGATGGCCGCTCTTCAGACACTCCGCGGAATCAATGACAGCCTCGAAGGCACGCAGAACCGCGTCTCGTCGGGTTATCGCGTCGAAAAGGCGTCCGACAACGCCGCCTACTGGTCGATCGCAACGACCATGCGTTCGGACAACAAGGCGCTTTCGGCCGTATCCGACGCTCTCGGTCTCGGCGCCGCCAAGGTCGACACTGCCTACTCCGCCATGGACAGCGCCATTGACGTCATCAGCGAGATCAAGGCGAAAATCGTTGCCGCAACCGAAAAGGGCGTCGACAAGACCAAGGTCCAGGAGGAAATCGGCCAGCTGCAGCAGCAGCTTCTGAGCATCGCGCAGTCGGCTTCCTTCTCCGGCGAAAACTGGGTCGCCGGCGCCGATGGCACCAAGAGCGTCGTGTCGACCTTCGTCCGCGACGGCAATGGCAATGTTTCGGTCAAGACCACTGACTACGTCCTGGACACGAGCTCCACTGGCAACGTGCTCTTTGGCATGACCTCGACGGGCACCATCGAGACGACCTCCGGCATTATCGGCACGTCCTACGGCACGATCGGCTCGATCTATTCGATGGACATCAGCACCTTCGGTTCGGCCGAGATATCCATGGCACTGACGTCGATTGAGGCTGGCCTGGAGGCGATGACCAAGGCTGCCTCGCAGCTCGGTTCGATTTCCACCCGTATCGAATTGCAGGAAAACTTCGTCGGAGCGCTCAGCGATTCGATCGACTCGGGCGTCGGCCGCCTCGTCGATGCCGACATGGAAGAGGAATCAAGCAAGCTGACGGCGTTGCAAACCCAGCAGCAGCTGGCGATTCAGTCGCTGTCGATCGCCAACTCCAGCGCGCAGAACATCCTCACCCTGTTCCGCAGCTAAATCGGCCCGCTGAAGCTGGACCGAATCTTGCGCCGCCATTCGGCGGCAAGCACAAAACCTCGAGAACCGCGTCCGAAACGGCGCGGTTCTTTCTATTATATCAATAGGTTGACGAAATTATGGACATGCTGGTTGCGGCTACCGGCCGCGCTCTTGCCCAACAGCTTGGTATCGAGTTAACCTTACCTTGAGTTGATTTGCTTTTGCGACACGCCGGTGGAAATCCCACCGGAGGCATGACGCCACGTCAGTCGCCGCCGGCAATCCGGCCTGCCCTTTCATCTTATTCCGAGACCCTGTCGATGACCGTTAAGATTACCAGCGCGGCCGCGGTGAATGCACTTGCGGTGCTGCGCAGCATCAACAAAGAAGCCAGTCAGACCCAGCAGCAAGTTTCTTCGGGCTATCGGATCGAGACGGCCGCAGACGATGCCTCCTACTGGTCGGTCGCCACCGTCATGCGCTCGGACAGCACCAATCTCGGCACGATCGGCGATGCGCTCGGTCTCGGCGCCGCCAAGGTGGATGCGACCTATACGGCAATGAATTCGGCGATCGATCTCGTCAGCCAGATCCGCGCCAAGCTGGTTGCGGCAAGAGAGCCCGGCACCGACAAGGACAAGATCAATGCCGAGATCAGCGAATATAAGGAGCAGCTGAAGAGCGTCGTCGAATCGACGTCGTTTGCAGGCGAGAACTGGTTGCTGAACAGTGACAAGACCGCGCCGCCGACTTGGTCGGTCATTTCAGGATTCGTTCGCGCCTCGACGGGCGAATACCAGGCCCAGACCATCGACTTCCCTTCGTCGCAGACCATCCTCATCGACAAGAACAATGCGAGCGGCGGCCTTTTTACCAAGGCGATTGATGCCCAGGCGATCAACAACACCGGCACCGGACCGCGGAACTATTATCTGCTGGACGCCGGTTCGACCACGCCGGCGACGGGCAGCGAGATCGCGATCGACAAGAACACCACCGACGCCCAGCTCGTCGACATGCTCGATGTGACCGACGCCCTGTTCTCGTCGCTGACGACGACGGCTGCCTCCATCGGTGTGATGAAGACGCGTATCGACGATCAGATCGACTACGCGGCCGATCTGTCGGATTCGATCGACAAGAGCGTCGGCGCGCTGGTCGATACCGATATGGATGAAGCCTCGATCCGCCAGAAGGCGATCGAAACTCAGAAGCAGATGGCCGTCGAAGCGATCTCTATTCTCAACACGGCTGCAAGCAAGATCCTCATTCTGCTGGAATAGAGCTGGGCGCGATCATTGATGGCGACGGCGCCATTCATCTTCGCGCAAGTTTGACTTCCTAGTTTCCGGCATGAAGGCATCGTCCGAAAATCGTGCCGGCGCAAGGTCAAGCCCTTGTTCGCTGCGAAGGACATGTCGCGCAGGTCATTTTGAACGGGGGCGGGCATGCCGCACGTCTTCCGGTTGCTGGATGGTTTCTATGAGCATTTCGCTTTCTCGGTATTTGAAGGACTTCGGCGAACCGAAGCCGTCAGCGCCGATCATCGATATCGACGATTTGGCCGGAGATGTTTTTCCGGAGACGCCGAGCGAACCGCCGGTCGACGTCGAGGCGGAGCGTCGCGAAGCCTATGCGCAAGGCCATGCCGCGGCGACCGCTGATTTGACCGAGAAATATGAAGGCGAGGCGCGCGCGCTGGCCGAGGCGCATGCGCGCGCGCTCGAGGAACTGAAGATTCGCTATGAAGTGGAGGCGGCGGCGGTCATTGCATCCCGCGTCCGCGATATCGCCGAAGAAGTCGCTCAGCTGGTCAGCGCCGGCGCGGCGATCGCCATTGCGCCCGTCGTGACGGACGCGCTTGCGGCCAAGGCTGCCGAAAGTCTCGCCGCTTTGCTGCGTGAAGCGATTCTCGAAGGCGCGGCCGGACCAATCGTCGTCAGAGGGCCGACCGGCCTTTTCGACATATTGAAAGCCGAGCTGGGCGAACATGCCGCGGCGGTTCGGCACATCGAGGCCGACGATGTCGATCTTGCCGTCGAAATCGGTGAATCCGTTATCGTCACCCGTATGTCCGCCTGGGTGGCCAGCCTGAAGAAAGTTCTCGAATGAGCGACGGCGAAAACCATCACCACGGCAGAAACGAGATCATTATCGTCAAGCGGCATGGCGGCGGTGATCACGATGGTGCCCATGGTGGTGCGTGGAAAATTGCCTATGCCGACTTCATGACGGCGATGATGGCGTTCTTCCTGGTCATGTGGCTGGTGAACGCCGCCAACGAGGAAACCAAGGCCGCGGTTGCGACCTATTTCAATCCGATCAAGCTTGCCGACGAAAAGCCGACCGAGAAAGGCCTGAAGAAGCCTGTCGACCATGCCGAGGGCGAGGAGAAGAAGGAAAAGTCGAAACAGAAGGAAGATAATCCGACCGAGGGCAAGTCCGCCGCCGATGGCGACGACCAGACATCGACCTCAGGCGACCAGACCAATTATTCCGAGGCCGATTTTTTCGAGAATCCTTATTCGGTTCTCGCCGAGATCGCCCAGGAGGTCGGCCAGCAGGCCAATGTCAGCGCCAAGGGCGATGGCGGCGCCGCCGATTCCGGCCCTGCCACCGGCGCCGATGGCGGGCAAGCCTATCGCGATCCTTTCGATCCGGATTTCTGGACGAAGCAGGTCGAGGTGACAACGGCCGGAAAACCCTTGCCCGGCAAGAGCGAGGGGCAGGCGGCCGAGAGCGAGACGACGGAGATCGCCAAGGCCGAGGATATGAAGCCGGTGCCTTTGGCCACCGATCAGAAGCCCGCCAAGGAAGTCAAGGAAACGATGGGCGTCGCCGAGGCCAAGGACGGCAAGGTGACGGATGGCAAGGCGCCTGAGGAGAAGACGGCGGAAGCTCGGAAGGACGCCGAGCATCAGAAGGAAGCCGACAGGGACGCGGCAGGGGCCGAGCAGCAGAAGAAGGAAGCTGAACAGCTTCAGGCGCAGATCGCGCAACAGATCGGCGGTGTTGCCGGCAAGCTCGCCGAAGGCCTGACAGTGACGGCAGCCGAAGGCGGCCTGCTGGTCAGCATCTCCGACCAGAACGACGATTCGATGTTCAATATCGGTTCGGCTGTTCCGCGCCAGGAGATGGTGCTCGCCATGGAAAAGATCGGGACGATCCTGAAGGAGAGGGGTGGCGCAGTCGCCATCCGCGGCCACACGGACGGGCGCCAATACAAGGGTGGGCAGAACGAGAACTGGCGGCTTTCGATGGATCGCGCCCAGAGCGCCTATTACATGCTCGTGCGCGGCGGGTTGAACGAGACGCGCGTCTCCCAGGTCTCCGGTTTCGCCGACCGTCGGCTGAAGCTCCCCGCCGACCCGTTCAATGCGGCCAACCGCCGGATCGAGATCCTGGTGCAGGCGGAATAGGGATAGTCGGATGGCGCGTCGGCAGCATCGCTACGTCGGATTTATGGCCCTCGGCCTGGCGATGCTTTCGCCTGCCGCAGGCAAAGCGCAGGATCCCGACGATCTTGCGCCGTACAAGATGCTGCGGTCGCTGCAGTTCGTGCAGGATTCCGTCGTCGCTGGCGATCATTCGGCCGGCGAAATGCAGCGCTTCATGCTGGGCACCATCGATGAGCGGCTGCGAACGGCCGATACAAAGATCTTCGATGACGACCGCAATGTCGATGCGGCGCTGATCTACACGATGAGCGGCGGCAATCCCCAGACGCTCGAATATCTAATCGCCCATGACGTCAACGGCTATTTCGACAACCGCGTCACCGATGTGCTGCGCAAATATCTGACCGGCAAGGGGCTGCTCGTCGCTAAGACGCTGGAGGAAACCGCCAGGGAATATCGCGACAAGAAGATCGGTCCATACCTGGCGCTGATCGGCGGCAACGTGATGATCGCCACGAAACCGACAGATGCGCTCGACCTCTACGACCAGGCACGTCTTGCCGCGCCGGGCACGATCGTCGAGGAGGCGGCCTTGCGCCGTTCCCTCGCCATCTGCGTCGACAAGGGAATGCTCGACAAGGGGCTCGCCTATTCCCAGCGTTATGCCAGACGCTTCCTGCATTCGCCCTATGCCAGCCAGTTCGCCGATCTCTTCGTCAAGCTCGTCGTCGCCCATGATCACGACGTGAAACCGCAGGATGTCGTCGATATCCTCTCCTTCATGGATGCCCCGCGCCAGCGCGAGGTCTATCTGCGCATCGCCCGCGCTGCCGCGATAGCGGGCAAGCCCGAGCTGGCGCGCATGGCGGTCGAACATGTGCAGTTGCTTGGCGCGGGCACCGACAATGCCTTCGGCCCGCTCGCGGATTTTTATGGCGGCATGGCCGGCCTTCCCACGGACGATATCGACCAGGCGGCGAAGAATGTCAGTGGCATTGACGGCGAAGCGCTTTCGCCGCGAGATCAGGCGCTGCAGGCGGCGGCGCGGTCCGTTGCCGAACAGATTCTGCGTGCGCCGGACCCGGCAAGCTTGACGCAAGCATCCAATCCTAACACTTCTCATCAAGAAATCACTTCTGAAAAGGCTGCGGCGATAGCCACGCAACCGGGGACGCCAGGTGCGCCTCCCGAGCCTGTTCCGGGAGGTGTGGCATCGACTGGCCAGAGCCAGGATACCGACTCCTCATTCAACGCATTTGTGACGACCAGCCGATCCAAGCTCGACGAGATCGATGGTCTTCTGGCGCAGGAAGGCAACGAACAATGATGGATTTGAGCGTCTCGGGCGGAGCCTCCGGTGCGGAGGCGGCTGCGGCCGCGAAATCCGCGAAGGCTGGAAAGGGTGACGCCGCCGGTCAGAATGGCGACTTCTCCAATGTGCTTGCCAAGGCGAGCGGCAGCGCCGCCAACGACGCGCCCGACGATGCACAGCCGGATCAGGGCGTGGTTGCCGATGGCGACGCGGCGAAGGTGGCGCGGACGATCCGCAACCGCGCCAAACCGTTGATCGATCTCAGTGACGCCGCCCTTAAGGCGCAGGCTGAGGTGCAGCCGGAAACGATCGCCATTGGCGAAAAGACTGCCGCAAAGCCCGCAACGGATCAGCGCAAATTGCCGGACGATCTCGGCAAGCTCGATGCCAAGGATTCGTCCGCCGACGAGGCCGGGCAGGTGGCCAAGGGCGTCAAGCACGTCAACAGCGACCTCTCGAAAACAGATGCGGATGCGGACAGCGAGGAGGATGACGGCGGCATTTCCGATGTACTCGGCCTGCTGAAGCAGGAGCCCCCCGGCGCGACGGTCGTCTTGCCGGCCACAGCCGCGGCGCATCTCGCCGCCGCCACGCCCGGGGAGCCTGTCGACAAGAAGACCGCGGCTGACGCCAAAACGAGCGGCCACGCAACCGATGCCCTGGCGGCCGTCAGCGGCAATGTCGAAGACGTTAAGGTGGATGAGATCGGGGTTCCAGGTGCGGAGAACGCCGACGCCGCTGACGGCAGAACCTTCCGGCTCAGCCGCGCCGACGGGCGCGGCGTATCGATGGACGTTCACCTCGGCGCGGACCAGGCCGGGCCGAAGGACGCCTCGAAGAAGACCGACGTCGAAAACGTCTCGGTCCTCGAATCGCGCCGCTATATCGGCCTGGCACAGAATACAAATTCGGCAGCGGTCACCGCCGCTCTCTCCGGCGATTCCGAATGGGCGCGCGCCATGCAGCCGAGTTCGGCGCTCTCCAACGCGGCGGAGTGGACGAGTACCGGCAAGGTGGTCAATACGCTGAAGATCCAGATGAACCCGATCGATCTCGGCCTGGTGACGGCGACCATGCGCCTGACCGGAGACGCCCTGAACGTCGACCTCAAAGTCGAAACGGGCGCAGCCTACCGGCAGCTGAAGGAAGATCACGGCAAGATTCTCGAAGCTTTGCGCAGCCAGGGCTATGCGGTCGACAATGTCACCATCAGCATGGCTCCTGTCGAGCGCGCTGACGCCGGCAACCAGACCGGCAGCCAGGGCCAGGGCTCCCAGCAGCAGTCGCTCCCTCAGCAAGGGCAGGGCGGCGAGGCGCGCGAGCGCCACAATCAGATGGCGCAGCGGACGGATGGAGGCTTCAATGGCGCAGGCGAGACCGGTATCGAAGACGTCTCTGCTGGCGGTGTTCGCAGCAGCGGTGCTGGGGGCGTTTACCTCTGAGGCGGCGGCTTCCACCGGGGCCTGCGAACGCGAAATCCAGTCGGCTGCGGCCAAATACGGTATCCCCGAAGGCATCCTCTATTCGGTCGGCCTGACGGAGACCGGCCGCAAGGGTTCACTCTATCCCTATGCCATGAACGTCGAAGGCAAGGCTATTTTTCCGCCCTCGGAAGAGGATGCGATGAGGCAGTTCGATGTCGCCCGCAGAGGCGGGGCGAAGCTCATCGACATCGGATGCATGCAGATCAATCACTATTATCACGGCGAGAATTTCGCCACCGCCGAAGATATGTTCGATCCGCATCGCAACGTCGAGTATGCGGCGAAGTTTCTCCGCAACCTGCATGACCGTCACGAGACCTGGACGATGGCGGTAGCGAGATACCATGCAGGACCGAATAACAACCCGGCGCAGAAGCAATATGTCTGCCGCGTCATCGCCAATTTGGTGGCCACCGGCTACGGCAAGTGGACTCCCAATGCGAGTAACTTTTGTCAAAATCGATTCAACTACTGATGGAAGAGCGACATTGTGACGAAACTGTGTCGTAATGTGGCAGGAATCCGGCGCCAAATCGGTGTGCAAGTCACATTTAACCGCTCGTTAACTTTTCCACGAAACTTTTGTGTGGATATCCAATTCAGGCTACTATATGTAGATCAAATCGCCGGGCGAGTCTTAATCAATTATTAATTTCCGCCATTCACTTTAACGAGTTGTCGCCGATTCGCGCGATTCGTACCCATAGATCATCGAAGTGCCACACTGATTCGGAGGCGGACGAATGATCGTAGTGGTTGATGAGCGTGAGCTCGTGAAAGACGGATACACATCCCTGTTTGGCCGGGAGGGCATTCCCTCCACCGGCTTTGATCCATCGGAATTCGGCGAGTGGGTGCAGACCGCCGCCGATTCGGATATAGCGGCGGTCGAGGCCTTCCTGATCGGTCAGGGCCAGCGCAGCTTCGAACTGCCCCGGGCGATCCGGGACCGCTCGATGGCGCCGGTGATCGCGGTCAGCGATCAGCCTTCGCTCGAAAACACGCTTGCGCTTTTCGATTGCGGCGTCGACGACGTGGTGCGCAAGCCGGTCCATCCACGCGAAATCCTTGCAAGGGCGGCTGCGATCCGGCGCCGGCTGAAGGCGATCGCCAACTACACCGATGTCGGTGGCATCCGCGTCTTCTCGGATGGTCGCGACCCCGAGATCAACGGCGAGGTCTTTGCGCTCCCCCGGCGCGAGCGCCGCATCCTCGAATATTTGATCGCCAACCGCGGTCGCCGGGTCACCAAGACCCAGATCTTCAACGCCATCTACGGCATCTTCGATGAGGAGGTCGAGGAGAACGTCGTCGAGAGCCACATCTCGAAGCTGCGCAAGAAGCTGCGCAAGAAGCTCGGCGTCGATCCGGTCGATTCCAAGCGCTTCCTCGGCTACTGCATCGACTGGGCCTGATTTTTCCGGCCGGGTGGCGGCGCCCGGCTGAACCTCGATATTGGCCCTGCTGCTCGCCATGACAGACAGCTTCACGCAAGGCCCGACAAATACTCTTAAGTTTAACAGGTAAAACGAGGTTTTCAGATGAGCATTTTCGGCAGCATGAAGACGGCAGTGTCGGGCATGAACGCGCAGGCAAACCGCCTCAGCACCGTCTCCGACAACATCGCCAACGTGAACACCACCGGTTACAAGGCCGTATCGACGAGCTTCTCCTCGTTGGTTCTTCCCTCCTCGGGCGGCAACTACAATTCCGGCGGCGTTCAGACCTCCGTGCGCCAGGCCGTCTCCGACCAGGGTGATATTTCTTACACGACCTCCACCACCGATCTTGCGATTTCGGGCGACGGCTTTTTCATTGTCCAAGGACCCGACGGCACGCCGGTTCTGACCCGCGCCGGCGATTTCCAGAAGGACGACGAAGGCAATCTCGTCAATGCCGCCGGATTCCAGCTGATGGGCTATTCTTACGACTCCGGCGCTCCCGCCGTCGTCGTCAATGGTTTCGACGGCCTCGTTCCCGTTAACGTCAACCAGGAAGGGCTGACCGCCATCGCCTCGACATCGGGTGTCTTCAAGGGCAATCTCGATTCCGGCGCCAATATCGCTCCGGTCGCCCCCGCGACGCTGCCGAGCGCCAACGCCGCCACCACGACGGCCGACACCAAGAAGTTCTCGATGGTCGCCTACGATCATCTCGGCAACAAGGTGATGTACGACTTCTACTTCACGAAGACCTCGGTCGTGACACCGCCGCCGGCAACCGGTACGGCGAGCACTTGGGAAGTTGCGGTCTTCCGCAACGCCGATGCGGCGACGGGCGGCACAACCTCCTTCCCATACACCGGTGGTGCCGGCGCCGTTGTCGCCTCCGGAAACCTTACATTCGACCGCAACGGCAAGATGCTGACGGGCGGCGCCCTCCCGATTGCCGATACGAAGAACGCTCTGTCCATCAACATGGATCTCTCGGGCTTCACGCAGCTTGGCGCCGCCTTTGCCGGCACCGGCACACCGAACGGTCAGGCGGCGAGCCCGGTCAAGGACGTCACGATCGATGGCGACGGCATCGTCTACGCCAAATACGAAGACGGCAGCACCAAGCCGCTCTATCGCATTCCGCTCGCCAATGTCGCAAGCCCGGACAAGCTGACGCTGATGAGCGGCAACGTCTACAGCGCCAACGGCCAGTCCGGTGTCACCGTCACCGGCTTTCCCCAGACCAACGGCCTCGGCACGATCAAATCGGGCGCTCTCGAAGGTTCGAACGTCGATCTTGCCGGCGAATTGACCGAGATGATCGAAGCACAGCGCAGCTACACCGCCAATTCGAAAGTGTTTCAGACGGGGTCCGACATCATGGACGTCCTCGTCAACCTCAAGAGATAAGTAAGGTAACGGGTAAGCCATGTCGCTCACGTCCGCACTTAACACCGCGCAGAACATATTCAACAATACCGGCACGCAGAGCAGTGTCGTATCGAACAATATCTCGAATGCGGGCAACAAGGACTACGTGCGCCGCCAGGCGATGCTCACCACGTCACTGAACGGCGCGCAGGTGGTCAAGATAGACCGGGCCCAGGAAGATGCCCTGCTGCGCCAGTATCTGAAGTCATCCTCTCAGGACAGCGCTCAGCAGACCCTGCTGAGCGGTCTGGAGGATCTCAAGTCGATTATGGGCGGCAACGACTATGAAACGTCGCCCTCCACCTATCTCGGCGTTTTCCAGCAGAAGCTGCAGGCCTTCAGAACCTCTCCGGGCAGCACGGTCGCCGCCCAGGGTGCCATCACAGCCGCCCAGGACGTCGCCAACTCCTTGAACAATGCCTCGCAATCCGTTCAGGATGTCCGCGCCAACGCCGACAAGGAAATAGCCACCGCGGTCGATACGCTGAACACGCTTCTCAGCGAGTTCGAGAAGGCCAATAACGCGGTCAAGACCGCGACGGCCACAGGTGCGGATACATCCGGCGCTCTCGATGAACGGGAGAAAGTCCTGAAGCAGATTTCGCAGATCGTCGGCGTCAGCGCGACGACGCGCGACAACAACGACATGGTGCTGAGCACGCCGGACGGAACGATCCTCTTCGAGACGATCCCGCGCAAGGTGACGTTCAAGTCCCAGGATATCTATACAGCCACCACCGTCGGCAATTCCGTCTATATCGACGGTGTTGCGCTGCCGCTCGGTAAGGGTTCGACGACGACGGGGCAGGGGAGCCTCCAGTCACTCCTGCAGATCCGTGATGAGATCGCCCCCAATTTTCAGAAGCAGCTCGACGAAACCGCCCGTGGCCTCGTTTCGCTCTTCAAGGAGCAGAACACGGCAGGGCCCCCGGCCTATGTGCCCGGCCTCTTCACCTGGAGCGGCGGCACGGTCGACACCGGCGCCACCGCGGTCGCCGGCATGGCGTCGACCATCACAGTCAGCACCCGCGTGATCACCTCGCAGGGCGGTGACCCGATGCGCCTGCGCGATGGCGGCGTCAACGCCGCCGGCGTCGTCTTGAACACGTCGGGCGTCAGCGGCTATACGGCTGAACTCGACCGTCTCTATACGGCGATGACATCCGACATGGATTTCGACCCGGCAGCTGGAGCGCCGGTCGGCTTCGACGCCACGACGGGCATCGATTCCAACGTCAGCATCATGGAGTATGCCACCAATTCCCTCGGCTGGCTCGAGCAGTACCGCAGCAACGCAACGACGGCGGCCGAAAACACCGCGGCGGCACTGTCACGCTCCGACGAAGCCTATTCCAATGAGACCGGCGTCAACCTCGACGAGGAGCTGACGCTGCTCCTCGATATCGAGCAGTCCTACAAGGCGGCGACCAAGATCCTGAACGCCGTAGACGAAATGTTGAAGTCATTGCTGGATATTGCGAGTTAAGCCATGAAGAGCTCATTTATTTCAAGTTCGGCCATTCAGAATGCGATGCGGTTGACGATCCGTCAGGCGCAGAACCAGATGACGAAGGCGACGATGGAAGCGACGACCGGAGTCTACGCGGATATCGGTGTTTCGCTGGGAGGCAATGCCGCCAGAAGCGTGGATTTCACCCGCGAGACCGACCGAATAGACTCGATCAAATCAAGCAATTCGCTCGTCACCGCGCGCATGGAATCCTCGCAGCTCGGCCTTTCCAAGATGAAGGATGTCGGCGACGGCCTCGTGTCGAAGCTGACCGCGCTCCAGGGAAGCCATGATCCCGGCAGCATCACCGTCGCCATTCAGTCGGCGACCAGCGCACTGTCGACCATGATGGATACGGCCAACACCGTGGTGAACGGGGAATACCTGTTCTCCGGCATCAATACCGACGTGCAGCCGCTGACCGACAAGACGACCGCCACGAGTGCGGCGATCGTTACCGCCCTGAACACCTATGCGGCCGGTCTTGTCCCGCCGAAAGCGGTCAGCGATCTCACGGGCGCCGAGATGAGCACTTTCATCACGACGACGGTTGAGCCGATGTTCAGCGAAGCGAGCTGGACCAACACGACGACCGGCTGGTCGCAGGCATCAAGCCAGAACATGACGAGCCGCATCAGCAACTCGGAAGTGATCGAGTCCTCGACCAATGCCAATTCCGAAGGCATGCGCTATATGGCGCTCGCCTCGGTTATGACCACCGCGCTGCTCGGCCAGAACCTCAGCACCGATGCAATGACGACGGTGTCCAAGCAGGCCATCAGCTACACGGCGAAGGCCACGAGCGGTCTCGTGACACAGGCAAGCCAGCTCGGCCTCTCGCAGGAGCGCGTCAAGAAGTCCAACGACGCTCTCGACGCCCAGTCGAACATCATCAAGAACAAGCTGGTCGATCTTCAGGGCGTCGACCCGTACGAAGCCTCGACCCTCGTCAAGACTTTGGAAACGCAGCTTGAAACCGCTTACACGATCGTCTCGAAGATCCAGCAGCTGAGTCTCGTGAACTACCTTTGATGAGCAAAGGCGCGCAGTATAAAGAAGGATGCATGAATGTATCAGTTCTCATATGCCGAGGTCATGCAGGACTCGGTGGCCGACGCGAAAGAGCGGGAATGGCAGGTTCTCGACCGGTCCATAGAACTGCTGTCGTTGGCGCGCGACAAGGAAAAATACGGTCGGGAAGCCATTGAAGCTCTGTTTTATACGCGCCGGGTATGGATCAGCTTTATCGAGGATCTGAAACATCCAGATAACCAGCTGGATGTCCAGCTCAGGGCCAACCTCATCTCGATTGCGATCTGGATATTGAAGGAATGCGACAGGATCAGAAAACGTCTGTCTAATAACTACCAGGGCATCATCGACGTTACCACCATCATCAGGGATGGACTTAAATGAAAAGCACACTTCGCATTTCTCTGAAAGCCGGAGAAAGAATCTTCATCAACGGCGCCGTCCTGCGTGTCGACCGCAAGGTCGCGCTGGAATTCCTGAATGATGTGACGTTCCTTCTCGAGAACCACGTCCTCCAGCCGGAAGGCGCAACGACGCCCCTGCGCCAGCTCTATTTCATCGCGCAGATGATCCTCATCAATCCCGAGGGCAAGGACCACTCGACGGCGATGTTCCGCAAGTCGATCACCATGCTGCTCACCTGCTTCAAGAACGAAGAGATCCTCGCGGAACTAAAGCGGATCGACGCGCTTGTGTCGACCGGCCGCGCCTTCGACGCATTGAAGGCCATCCGCGGTCTCTACGCGATCGAAGACAACATCCTCAACAATCAGGAACTGCCGCCGACGATGGTCGAGCAGATTCGCAGGGAGATCGCACCATGGCGGTAGACGCAACGTCAAGCGTGACGAGCTCGACCTCGACGAGCTCGTCGAGCTCGGCCCAGAGCAAGGCGACGCTTAACTACGATAATTTCCTTCAGCTGCTCATCGCGCAGATGAAGAACCAGGATCCGACCGATCCGATGGATGCAAGCGAGCAGGTCGCTCAGCTGGCCACTTTCTCGCAGGTCGAGCAGACGATTCAGACCAACACCAAGCTGGATACGCTTCTGGCAAGTTCGAGCCTGACCCAGGCGAGCAGCTATGTCGGCAAATATATGGAAAGCGCCGACGGCACCGTCAAAGGCGTCATCGATTCCGTCAAGGTTTATTCCGACGGCATCATTGCGACGACCACGGATGGCGATAAGATACTCGTGCAGGCGGGAATCACTGTTGCCGACGAGGCGCCGAGCAGCAGCTCCTGACGCAAAGGGCCGCCAGCGCGCCCGACATGCCGATCAATTGCAGCCCTGTTATAGCGGGGCTGCTTCGAGGCGATATGAGGTTGCCTTCAGATGAATGAAGCTGATGCATTGGATCTGTTCCAGGCGGCAATCTGGACCGTGCTGATTGCCTCCGGTCCGGCGGTCCTCGCCGCGATGGTGGTGGGTCTCGTCATTGCCTTGATCCAGGCGTTGACCCAGGTGCAGGAAGCGACACTCACCTTCGTGCCGAAGATTGTCGCAGTGCTCGTCGTGGTCGGAATCACCGCCCCCTTCGTCGGCTCGCAGATCTCCATTTTCACCAATCTGGTCTTTTCGCGCATCCAGTCCGGCTTCTAGTGCGCAGCGGTGCTACGCCTCCACGAAAGGCTGAACCGCTTCTCAGCCACCTTCGCGCAAGCTTCGCCATTTAATTCTCGATCCGAATTGGGCGGACCCATGTCCGCCTCCTCTCATGAAGAGACGGAATCGTCATGGCGCAACCACCTGCACTCCCCCTTCCGAAAGTCGCCCCGAGCCTGCGCGATATCGGTTTTGCCCTCGGCATCATCGGCATCATCTGCATTCTCTTCCTGCCGATCCCGCCGTTCCTGATCGATATGGGGCTGGCCTTCTCGATCGCCTTCTCGGTGCTGATCCTGATGGTCGCGCTGTGGATCCAGAAGCCGCTCGACTTCTCGTCCTTTCCGACCATTCTGCTGATCGCCACGATGACACGGCTGGCGCTCAACATCGCGACGACCCGCGTCATCCTGTCCCACGGCAACGAGGGCCACGATGCGGCCGGCGGCGTTATTGCCGGTTTCGCCAGTCTGGTCATGTCCGGCGACTTCGTGATCGGTCTGATCGTCTTCCTGATCCTCATCACCATCAACTTCATCGTCATCACCAAGGGTGCCACGCGTATCGCCGAAGTCGGCGCCCGTTTCACCCTCGATGCCATTCCCGGCAAGCAGATGTCGATCGATGCCGATCTTTCGGCCGGCATCATCGATGAGAAGGAAGCCCAGCGCCGGCGCAGGGAGCTCGAGGAGGAAAGCTCCTTCTTCGGGGCGATGGACGGTGCCTCGAAATTCGTGCGCGGCGACGCCGTCGCCGGTCTCATCATCACCGCGATCAACGTCTTCGGCGGCATCATCATCGGCTATTTCCGTCATGGCATGCCGATCGGTGAAGCGGCTGACGTCTTCGTCAAGCTCTCCGTCGGCGATGGTCTCGTCTCGCAGATGCCGGCCCTCATCGTCTCGCTCGCCGCCGGCCTTCTCGTGTCGCGCGGCGGCACCACCGGCTCAACCGACCAGGCGGTCGTCAATCAGCTGAGCGGCTATCCCCGCGCGCTCTCCGTCTCGGCCGTGCTGATGTTCGTTCTCGGCCTGATGCCGGGCCTGCCGACCATTCCCTTCACCGTCCTCGGCGGTCTTCTGGCCTTCGGCGCCTGGTTCATTCCGCGGCAGGTCGAGGCCGAAAACAAGCTTCGCCGCGAACAGGAGGAAAAGAAGGTCGTCCAGAGCAAGGAACTGGAGAAGGATTCGGTCAAGTCGGTGCTCCGCACCTCCGAAATCGAGCTCGCGCTCGGCAAGATGGTGTCGACCCGCCTGCTCGGCGCCCATCAGGAGCTGGCGTTCCGCGTCGGCAAGATGCGCAAGAAGTTCGCCACCCAATACGGTTTCGTCGTGCCGGAAATCAAGGTCACGGACGACATCGCCATCGCCGAGAAGTCCTATCAGATCCGCATCCACGGCACGACGGTCGCATCCAATCTGCTGCGCGTCGGCGAAGTCCTCGTCGTCACCGGCGCCGGTCGCAAGCCCAGCATTCCCGGCGACGAAATCCGCGAACCCGCTTTCGGCATGCCGGCCGTCTCGATCCTCGAAAACTTCGCCGACGACTTGAAGCGCGAAGGCTTCCAGCCGATCGACAACGTCTCCGTCGTGCTCACGCACATGAGCGAGGTCATCCGCAACAACCTGCCGCAGCTTCTGTCCTACAAGGACGTCAAGGTGCTGATCGATCGCCTCGACCCGGAATACAAGAAGCTCGCCGATGAGATCTGCTCGTCGCATATGTCCTATTCCGGTCTGCAGGCGGTGCTCAAGCTCCTGCTTGCCGAGCGGGTGTCGATCCGCAACCTGCATCTCATTCTCGAAGCGGTAGCCGAGCTTGCCCCGCATGTCCGGAAGACCGAGCAGATCGTCGAGCATGTCCGCATCCGCATGGCCCAGCAGCTCTGCGGCGATCTCGCCGACAATGGCGTATTGCGTGTGCTGCGCCTCGGCAGCAAATGGGATCTCGCCTTCCACCAGGCGCTGAAGCGCGATGCCAAGGGCGAAGTGATCGAATTCGATATCGATCCACGCAGCCTGGAGGAATTCAGCGAGCAGGCCAGCAAAGTTATCCGTGAGTTCATGGATCGCGGCCTGCCATTCGCCCTTGTCACGTCGCCGGAAACACGCTCCTATGTGCGTATGATCATCGAACGGCTGTTCGCCACGCTCCCGGTCCTGTCGCATGTCGAATTGGCCAAGGGCATCGAGATAAAGATTTTGGGCTCGATTTCATGATAACAGACCCGCAAGGGACGGTTCTCGCGCTGTTTCTGGTTTTCTGCCGGATCGGCGGCTGTGTGCTGGTTCTTCCGGGTTTTTCCTCGGCGCGCGTGCCTGAACAGCTGCGCGTCTTCATTGCCCTCGCGCTGTCGATCGCCGTCATGCCGCTGCTCTGGGACACCGTTTATCCGGCCGTCCATACGGGATCCGCGACCTATATCGGCCTGATCTTCAGCGAATCACTGATCGGCGTGATGTACGGCATGCTGGCGAGAATCTATACGCTTGGCATGCAATTCGCCGCGACGATCATCGCCATGATGGTCGGTTATACCCAGCCGGGCTCCGCCGACGTCATCGAAGACTCGCCGGAGACCAGCCTTACCGCCTTCATCACCTTTGCCGGCATCATGATTCTCTTCATCATGGATTTCCATCACATCGTTTTCCGCGCGCTGATCGATTCCTACACGACCATGCCCTTCGGCGGATTGACGCAAATGCGCGCGACGCTGATCTCCTTCACCGACACGCTGGAGCAGACGACCTACATCATGCTGCGTCTGTCGAGCCCGTTTCTGATCTACGGCATGATCTTCAACGTCTCGATCGGCTTCATCAACAAGCTGGCGCCACAGATCCCGGTCTACTTCATTTCCACGCCCTATCTGCTGATGGGCGGCCTTTTCCTGTTTTATGTCTCGGTCGCGGCGCTGGTCAGCCAGTTCGGCCAGGCCTTCAGTTCGATCTATATCGGGCGATGAGGCTGATATGATCGAGAAGAGCCGCTCCCAAAAACTCAAACGTCTGCTGTCGGTGCAGCGGCATATCGAGAGGATGGCGGAGAACGACCTGGCCGAAACCAGCCGTCAGCGCATCGAGGTCAATGCGGCGATGGACGACGTCATCGTTGCTCTCGGTTCGATGGACCCGGTCCACCACGCCTTCTCACAGAATTATGCCGACCGATTCGGCAGGCTGACAATCAAGGATCAGCAGCTGACCGGCATGCAGCAGATCCACGAGATGCGGCTGTCGCGCGAGCGCGCCAAGGCCGATCGGCTGGAAGAAGGCATGAAAGGGGCCTTGGACGCCGAGCGCCGCGAGGCCGACGACAATGCTGTTTACGATGTAATCGACCAGCAATTCGCAACGCCAGCCTCCAGCAAGCTTCAAAAACCATAATCGTTGCGATCTTAATTCAGAGGATTGTAACGTGGCTATTTCGCCCCCCAGTGATCTGGTCCTGGACGTGGTCAAAGCTGCCGACCCCATGGAGGTTCAGGCAGCCCAGGAAAAATTGAAGGCAAATCGTGCGGCCTTTGCCGCGACGAGCCTCGCCGAGAACGGCAAGGGCTTCTCCAATACGGTCGACGTTCTCGATCATATCGGCCAGAAGAGCGGCCTCTCCCATATTCAGAACCGCACCAAGACCGAGGAGGTTCCGGAAAGCTACCGGAAGTTCGAGGCCATGGTGCTGCAGAACTTCGTCAAGTCGATGCTGCCGAGCGAGAGCGAAGACGTTTACGGCAAGGGCGCGACCGGCGATATCTGGAAGGGCATGATGGCCGAGCAGCTCGGCAACACCATGGCCAAGGGCGACGGCATCGGCATCGCCAAGCAGATGTACAGCGAGCAGCTGCGCCGTCAGGAAGGCAAGATCGTCAACGCTTCGACCGATGATCGTGACCGCAACACCGCGCTCAGCATGATCGACGACTTCCAGCGCAAGACCTTTGGCACGCCGACGGCGGACGCCAAGACCGATAGAACAGGATGATTTCAGGCCTGTTGGCCTAAAATCGAAATCCTGTTCTCAATTATTAGTTAGAGCATGATGTCGTCCCGAAAACCGCGCACACTTTTCGGCATCATGCTCTAAGCGACGCATAATCGAGGGTACAATGGAAATAATTTCGAACGAATACAGGATCAAATCCGTCCTCGGACGCCTCGAGATGATCATCGACAATGAGAATACCCGGATCGGCAACGATCCGCAGTTCGATCTCAAGGTCTCCAATGCGCATAAGAGCCGCTGCCTCTACGAGCTGTCGATGCTTTTCCGCGATACCGATCCGGCCGAGCTTGCCGCTTCCCACCTCGATCAGTTGCACGGCTTGAAGAAGAAGCTGGTGCTCAACGCCCGGCGCGTCGAAGCGCATCTCGAAGCGGTTCGTGCCGTGGCCGACCTCCTGAAGAATGCGGTTCAGGACGCCGACGCCGACGGCACCTATTCCCAGGAACAATTCGCCGCGCGTGGGAACTGATGATCAAGCTCGTCCTCACCGGTATCTGGGTTTGCGCCATTACCTTGGCCTCGGTCTATTTTTCGGTGTACCTGGCGACGGCGCCGGCACCTGCGGCAACGGATTCCAAGCAGAGCGCGCTCGAATTGGTGAAGGGCGAAACAATCACTGTGCCGGTCATCGGCGACGGTGGGATTACTGGTTATTTTCTCGGCCGCATTTCCTTCATGATGAACAAGGACATGCTGAAGGGCGTGACCTTGCCGCTGACCGAGATGACGACCGACGAACTTTTCAGCCTGCTCGTCGGCAACAAGATGGTCGATCTTGCCCACATCAAATCCTTCGACCCGAAGGCCTTTCGCGAGGAGATCAGGAAGGGCATGAACGAGCGCCTCGGCGGCGAGTATGTCGCCGACGTGATGCTGGAGCAGCTCGATTATCTCTCCAAGGAAGAGGTCAAGCAAAATTCGGCCGGTCAACCGAAGAAGCTCGGCGCACCGGTCAAGATCATCGAGGGCACGCCAGCTGAGGGAGCGCCGGCCCCGGCCGCCCATTGAAACACCGGATTATCGATGCAGCAACGGCGCCTTCGGGCGCCGTTTGTCGTTGGGCCGCCTTTGGTTAATAAACTACTTATACGAGCATAAAAATCCAAGGAATTTTCCTAAGGGTTGTTTGAAACCGTCCTGTTATATCAGGTGGCACAGCTTGGCATGCGCCGTTTCCGCGATCGGGGCGACGTCGTTCCATGCGTGACGCGACCGGTCCTTTCGAGACCTCCGGGGTGCGGATATGGGCTTGTTTTCCGGGATGTCGGGCGCATGACGCACCCTCGGCAGGAGGTAGGAATGAATTTGATTGCAAACTTCGCGGTGCTTGCGTCGCGGCGGACGATCTTCGATCTGCCGGTCTGCGATCTCGGCTGGGACGATGCCCTCGTTTTCATCAACGAGCTCGCCTCCATCCCCGTCGGTCAGACCGTGGTTTGCTTCGTCAACGCCCATAACATGCTGACGGCGCTGCGGGACGATGAATATTACCGGATCATGTCGCGCAATCTGGTGCTGCCGGACGGCATCGGCCTCAACATCGCTTCGCAGATCTCTCATGGCGCGCCATTTCCCGCCAATTTGAACGGCACTGATTTCGTCCCGGCCTTCCTCACCTTCATGGAGGCCCCGCGCCGCATCGGCCTTATCGGCGGCAAGCGCTCGGTCGTCGAGGCGGCGGCGGAGAATTTCCGCAAGCACACGCCGTGGCACGAATTTGTCGTTATTTCTGACGGTTTTTTCGACAAGGTCGACTCCACGGATGTCATCGCGGAGATCGAGCGCCAGAAACTCGATATTCTGATCGTCGGCATGGGGACGCCGCTGCAGGAGAAATGGGTTCACGACAATATCCGTGCCGACCATGCGCGCCTTGTGCTGACGGTGGGCGCTCTCTTCGACTTCGTCTCCGGCGCCGTGCCGCGGGCGCCGAAGACGGTGCGGATGATGCGTCTGGAATGGGCCTATCGCTTGATGCAGGAGCCCGCGCGCCTTTGGCGGCGTTACATCGTCGGCATTCCGGTCTTCCTCTTTCATGTCCTGCGCTACCGCTTCCGGCGGCGCGAAAGAATTCTTAGCCAGCCGGAAGAGCCCCGCGGCGTCGTGCAGCCGCCGGCCGACCGCAAGAAGGCGAGCTGAGCCTGCAGTGCCGCGGGTTTGATGCAAGCAGCGCTATCGAGGAACCGGACCGCAATTCTTGCCAGCTGCGGTTAACCATTTCTTTGCCATGAAAATTTAGAGTGGCTTAATCATCTGCATCGTGTGCGGATGAGTAAACTCGGCCATCATGTGCATGAGATGTGGCGCAAATGTACGATAGCAGGGCCAGAAGCAGTTTTCTCGATCGCGCAGCTGCAAGGCCGCGCGCCCATGACGATCCCTATCGGCAGTCCCGATCGAACGGACCGGATATCGCCCTGCCCGAAGCCGACCTGCTGCGCGCCATCAGCCGTGTGCTGGAAGAGCAGCGCATGAGGGCGGCGCCCGAGGTGCCGCTCGTCGACCGCATCGAAACCATTCTCGGCAACCGTCTGCGGGCTGCCAATGATGTCGGCCGTGTTCTTCCGCCGGAACCAGCGCGATATGAGGAACCGGTGACTACCGCCGGGGAGCCGGCGATTTTTGTCGAACCGCTGGCCGCAATTCATCAGGAACCGGTCGAGCCCCGGCCGGCGGCACCGCAACGCCGCGCGGGCAAGGCCGGCTTCGCGGTAACGGTCGCTGCCTCAACAATCCTGGGCGCCGGTCTGCCGATGCTGATGCCGGCTGCGCCCGCCCTCTACCGCGCCGAAACGACGCTTGCAGTGATAACGGATGCCGCAAGTCGCGCCGCTTTCACGCAAGCTGCGGCGAAGGGACTGCTGTCGGCGCGCGTGGTTGCGTCGACGGTCGCCACCCTGAAGCTCGATCACGATCCTGAATTCGTCGGCACGGGCGCCAATGCGCTCGCCGTTGTGTTCGATCTTCTCTCGGCGACCGGCACTGCCGCCGATCCGGCCTCGCGTGCCGAGGCCGCGCTGAAACATGCGGTCGAGATTGTGCCCGATGCCGCCGCCGGCACGATCCGGGTGCGGGTGACGACCGGCGACGGTGCCAAATCCACCCGCATCGCCGCAAGGCTTGCCGAAGCAGCGGGCGGAGACGCACGAGGCGGCAACGCCGAAACCGACGCGGTTTTGCGCAAGGCCTATGACGAGGCTCGGGCGGAGCTTGCTGCCTTCACGGCAAAGAGCGGCGAAGGCAACGTCAAGGTGGCGATTGATCTTCGCCGCCAGATCGACCGGCTCGATGCCGATCTGAAAGAGGCGGAGGAGAGCATCCTTGCCGCCAAGGCGAAGGCCGACCAGCTCAAGGCCGCAAAACTTGCCGATGTGCTCGATGGTTCGCTGTCCTCCGATATGACTTCGCCTGCGCTGCAGGACTGGCGCGACAAATATGCGGTCGCCAGGGCGGCGCTTGCGCAGCTTTCCGCCGAGCTTGGCCCGCGCCATCCGCGCCTGCTGCAGCAGCAGGCCGAAACCGAGGGCCTGAAGGCGAATATGGGCAAGGAACTTGCCCGGCTCGCCCAGGTCGCCAATGCCGCCGCTAAGGCTGCGACCGATGCGCGCAAGGTCCTGAACGACCGCCGCAACACGCTGATCGCCCAAAGCCGGGATACCGGCGTCGATCTGTCACGACTGACCGAACTGCGCGAGAAGGCGAATGCCGCGCATTCGCGGCTGGAAGAGGCGGCGTCCGCATCGGGGGCAGCCGACGACGGTCATATAACCGTGCTGAAGCCGCCGCTGGCGTCGGCGATATCGGCAACGAACGGTCTGACCGGCCGCGCGCTGGCCGGCGCCGCCACAGGCTTGGCAGTCGGTCTTGCCCTGGCTTTCCTGCTGTCCTTGCGCAAATCCGTCGCGGCTCCGGCAATGGATTTGCCGGCGTTCGCGCCCGTCGCTTCTCCGCCGCCATCGCCCGTGCCGGCTCCGGCGGCGGTCGACGAGATCGAGCTGATGCGCTCCGAAATCTCGGGCCTGCGCGATCGGCTTCGTGTTCACGTGATGGAAACGCGGCAACCGCGGCGCTGAACGAACATTTCCTTGCAAATTTGATATTGCCTTGCCGCTTTCCGACAGGATAGGGCGTTAGCGGGCATTTGACGCTCGTCAACTATCCATAGATTGACGCGAAACAGGGCGGAGAGACGCGTGGCGACAGTAATCGACGGCAAGAACGTAGCTGCATCGGTCATTCAGACGGTCAAGAGTGCGACGGCAGCGCTGGAAAAGGCGAGCGGCGTCACGACGGGCCTTGCGGTCATCATCGTCGGCGACGATCCGGCAAGCCACGCCTATGTCGGCTCCAAGAGCCGGATGGCCAAGGAATGCGGTTTCAAATCCGTGCAGCACACGCTGCCGGCCGAGACGACGCAGGAGGAACTGGCAGGCCTCGTCGCCACGCTCAACGCCGATCCGTCGATCCACGGCATCCTGGTGCAATTGCCCTTGCCAAAGCCGCTCGACAGCGAGCCGATCATCCAGTCGATCCTGCCGGAAAAGGATGTCGACGGCCTGAGCGTCGTCAATGCTGGCAAGCTCGCCACCGGCGACCTGAAGACCGGTCTGGTCTCCTGCACGCCGGCCGGCGCCATGGTCTTCGTCCGCCGCACCCATGGCGAGGATCTCTCCGGCCTCAACGCCGTCGTCATCGGCCGTTCCAATCTGTTCGGCAAGCCGATGGCGCAATTGCTTCTCAACGCCAATGCGACGGTGACGATCGCGCACTCCAGAACCAAGAATCTAGCCGAAGTCTGCCGCAACGCCGATATTCTGGTCGCCGCCGTCGGCCGGCCGGAGATGGTCAAGGCCGATTGGGTCAAGCCCGGCGCGACCGTGATCGACGTCGGCATCAATCGGGTGCCGGCTCCTGAGAAGGGCGAGGGCAAGACCCGGCTGGTCGGCGACGTCGCCTTCCGGGAGGTCTCCGAGATTGCCAGCACCATCACGCCGGTGCCCGGCGGCGTCGGGCCGATGACCATCGCCATGCTGATGGCCAACACCGTCATCGCCGCTCATCGCGCTGCAGGGCAAACGCCGCCGCAGTTCTGATTATGATTGCTGCGGGGCAGGACCTGTCGAGGCCCTGACGATCAGCTCGGTTTTCCAGAGCTCCTGTTCGGGGAAGGGGCCGGCCTGCTTCACCGTGCCGATCAGCCGCTGGGCGATGCGCACGCCGGCCGCCCGCAGCGAGGAGCGTGTCGTCGTCAGCGGCACCGAGAAGTTTTCGGGCTTCAAGAGCGGCAGCACGTCGTCATGGGCGATCAGCGAGACATCCTCGCCGAGCCGCAATCCCGCCTGGTTCACCGCGCGGATCGCCCCGAGCGCCATCACCGTGCTGGAGCAGAGGATCGCCGTCGGCCGTTCCGGCAGTTGAAGGAACCGTTCCATCGCCAGCAAGCCCTGTTCGTCTGTCATCAGCGCGTGGCTCATGCAATCCTCCTCGAGCGTGAGGCCGCGTTCGGCAAGCGCTGAGATGACGCCGTTCCTTCTGCGGATGGCGAAATCGAGATGCATCGGCCCATTCATCAAGGCAAAGCGCGTGTGGCCGAGCTGCAGCAAGAGTCGCGTCGCGTCGTAGAAGGCCCCTTCATTGTCGATGTCGAGATAGGGATAGTCCAGCTCCGCGCCGAAGGAGCGGCCGTGCACGACATAGGGCATGGAGAGTGACTTCAGCATGGCGAGCCGCGGGTCGTGACCGCGCATATAGGCAATGAACAGCGCATCGACATTGCCGCTGATCGCAAGCCGCCGGAGCGCCGCCACCTCGTCATCCGGATCGGAAGGCATGATGACGAAATGGAAATCGTGGCGCACGGCTTCCTCGCCGAGCCCGGCCAGAAATTCGCCGAAATGCACGTCGGACTGGTGGCCGGGCGCCGTCGGCATGACGAGGCCGATCGAGCCTGCCTTGCCGGTGGCAAGCCGCTGGGCAGCCTTGTTCGGCCGGTACCCGGTCTCCTTGACGGCTTGAAGCACGCGCTCCCGGGTCGCTTCGTTGACCTCGGGATAGCCGTTGAGCGCCCGGCTTACCGTCGTCTGCGAAAGCCCAAGCAATTCCGATAGCTGTTTGAGATTCACCTGCTATGCTTCCTCCCGGCATGCCTGTCGGCCGCTTAGAAGGCCTCCTGCCTCCAAATAGCGCTCAAAGCGCTTTTAATTATGTAGCATCTGGCGCGCTTGACTCAAGAAAAATCGCTCCATATTTCCCCGGTAGGCGCTGCTGCGCCACGATATTCCCTGGGTTCACAGGGGATTCTCGCGAAATGACTTGACTTCATTCCACCGAAAGTGAAATGAGTTGGGTGTCAAAGCGCTTTGAAATTTCTTTTTTCGAGGAATTCGGCGCGGTTGGGATTGTGATGGGAGGTTGATCACATGAAAAAGTCATTTTTGATGGGCGTTGCCGTTGCGGCGCTGTTTGCCGGTGCTGCGCCCGCGGCCGATCTGAAATTTGCCCCGGGACAGGATTCCAAGTTCAACTGGAAGAGCTATGACGAATTCAAGGCCGCGCACGCTGATCTGAAGGGTCAGCCGCTGACGATCTTCGGGCCGTGGCGCGGCGAGGACGAGGCGTTTTTCAGGAGCGTTCTCGCCTATTTCACCGAAGCGACCGGGGTCGACGCGAAATACTCTTCTTCCGAAAACTACGAACAGCAGATCGTCATCGACACGCAGGCCGGCTCGCCGCCGAACGTCGCCATTCTGCCGCAGCCGGGCCTTCTGGCCGATCTCGCCGGCAAGGGCTTCCTGACGCCGCTCGGCGACGACAATTCCAAGTGGATCAAAGACAATTACGGCGCCGGCGACAGCTGGGTCGGTTACGGCACCTACAAGGGCAAGGATGGCAAGGAAGCCTTCTACGCCTTCCCTTATAAGGCCGACGTGAAGTCGCTCGTCTGGTACGTTCCGGAGAATTTCGAGGAAGCCGGCTACAAGATCCCGACGACCATGGAAGAGCTGCATGCCCTGACCGATCAGATCGTCAAGGATGGCGGCGTTCCATGGTGCATCGGTCTCGGTTCCGGCGGCGCCACCGGCTGGCCGGCGACCGATTGGGTCGAGGACATCATGCTGCGCATGCAGCCACCGGAAGCCTATGACAAGTGGACGACCAATGAGCTGAAGTTCACCGATCCGGCTGTCGTTGCCGCGATCGATGAATTCGGCAAATTCGCCAAGAACGAGAAATATGTCGATGGCGGTGTCGCGGCCGTGGCGTCGACCGATTTCCGCGACAGTCCGAAGGGCCTCTTCGCCGTTCCGCCGAAGTGCTACCTGCACCATCAGGCTTCGTTCATTCCGTCCTTCTTCCCTGAGGGGACGAAACTCGGCCAGGATGCCGATTTCTTCTATATGCCGACCTATGCCGCGCATCCGGAACTCGGCAAGCCGGTTCTCGGCGCCGGCACGCTTGTCTCGATCACCAAGGATTCGAAGGCGGCTCGTGCCTTCATCGACTTCCTGAAGAGCCCTATCGCGCACGAGGTATGGATGGCGCAGTCGAGCTTCCTGACGCCGTACAAGGGCGTCAGCACCGATGCCTATGCCAATCCGCAGATGAAGAAGGAAGGCGAGATCCTGACGTCCGCCACCACCTTCCGCTTCGACGGTTCCGACCTGATGCCGGGCAAGATCGGCGCCGGCGCGTTCTGGACGGGCATGGTCGATTTCGTCGGCGGCAAGTCTGCCGAAGAGGCCGCCGGCGAAATCCAGAGCGCCTGGGACGGCATCAAGTAATCGTTCATATATGCCGCCGGCTTGCCGGCGGCATGGCTTGCATGAGTGGCCGGGCTCGCCAACAGCCCGGCCATCGCAGGATATTTTGTGATTGGGCAATATAAACCGATTGACGGTGACCGGCGCTGACCCGTCAGAATAAAACCGGTCGGAATAAGATCAGGGGAAGCAGGGGAGGGACGTAATGCTGTCGCAGATAGTGTCCGCTTTAGGCGTCGTGGTCGTCGCCGTTTTCGCGTGCTCGGCCTATTTCTATTTTTCGAACAAGATCCTGGATTTGGCTCTGCCGGTGAGCGATGGCGACGTGCGCGCCGCATCGCGCAACCTCAACCGCCGTGCGGTCATCCGGCCCTGGCTGTTTCTCGGCCCGGCGCTCTTCCTGCTCTTCGTCTACCTCGTCTATCCCGTCGTTGCGACCTTCATCCTTTCCTTCTACGACCGCAGCGGTCTGCAGTTCGTCGGCCTCGCCAATTATAAATGGGCGATCGGCGACCGCGAATTCCGCCAATCGATCTTCAACAACATCCTCTGGCTCGCCGTCGTGCCGGCCGCCTGCACCTTCTTCGGCCTGGTCATCGCTGTCATGACTGACCGCATCTGGTGGGGCAATATTGCCAAGAGCATCGTCTTCATGCCGATGGCGATCTCGTTCGTCGGCGCCTCGGTCATCTGGAAATTCATCTATGAATATCGCGGCGGTAACGACGTCCAGATCGGCCTGCTGAACGCCATCGTCCAGCTGTTCGGCGGCACGCCGGAAGTCTGGATCTCGGTTCCCTTCTGGAACAATTTCTTCCTGATGGTTATCCTGATCTGGATCCAGACCGGTTTCGCCATGGTCATCCTGTCGGCAGCGCTACGCGGTATTCCCGAGGAGACGATCGAGGCCGCCGTTATCGATGGCGCCAATGGCTGGCAGATCTTCTGGCGCATCATGGTGCCGCAGGTCTGGGGCACCATCGCCGTCGTCTGGACGACGATCACCATCCTCGTCCTCAAGGTCTTCGACATCGTGCTGACCATGACCAACGGCCAGTGGCAGACGATGGTGCTGGCAAATCTGATGTTCGACTGGATGTTCCGCGGTGGTGGCGATTCCGGCCGAAGCGCTGTCATCGCCATCATCATCATGCTCGCCGTCACGCCGATCATGATCTGGAACGTGCGCCGCGCCAACCGCGAACTGAAGGGCCATTGAGATGACCGCTGTCGGAAATTACTTCAAGATCGGCCCCGCCCGTCTCTTCGTTCACCTTGCCGTTCTGCTGATCGTCATCATCTGGCTCATCCCGACGCTCGGCATCTTTGTCAGCGCCCTGCGCGACAAGGACCAGATCGTCGTCTCCGGCTGGTGGACGGCCTTTGTCGGCTCGACACAGACGGTCGCCGTCCGCCTGGGCACGCCCGACCAGCAAAAGCAGGAAGGCGCCAACTACGTCATCACAGGCAATGTGCTGGAAGGGCAGACCGGCCGCTCGGTCAAGGCGTTCGGCAACCGCGTGCAGCAGCCGGCCGCTTTCGAAGCCGGCGAGACCGCCGATCTCGGCGACGGCGAAAGCCTGCAGATCAACAGCGACGGCAGCTACCGCTACATGAAGAACACGGCCTTTTCGCCTGACGAGCGGCCGCGGCGCATCTACGCGTCCGTCTCGGCGCCGCCGGAATTCACGCTGCAGAACTACAAGACGGTTCTGACCGGCGAAGGCATCGGCCAGTCCTTCATCAATTCGCTGACGGTGACGATCCCGGCGACGATCATCCCGATCCTGATTGCCGCTTTTGCCGCCTATGCCTTGAGCTGGATGGAGTTTCCCGGTCGCGCGCTGCTGATTGCGCTCGTCGTCGGCCTCATCGTCGTGCCGCTGCAGATGTCGCTGATTCCGCTGCTTCGCCTCTACAACGAGATCGGCAATATGCTCGGCCAGCCGTCGAAGACCTATCCCGGCATCTGGTTTGCGCACACCGCCTTCGGCATGCCGCTCGCCATCTTTCTCCTGCGGGCCTATATTGCCGGCCTGCCGAAGGAGATCATCGAATCCGCCCGCGTCGACGGCGCAAGTGACTTCGAGATCTTCGTTCGTATCGTTTTGCCCTTGTCCTTCCCGGCACTCGCTTCCTTTGCCATCTTCCAGTTCCTGTGGGTATGGAACGACCTGCTCGTCGCCATGGTCTTCCTCGGCACCGACCAGGATCACCTCGTGCTGACCGGCAGGCTGAACGCGCTGCTCGGCTCGCGCGGCGGCAATTGGGAGATTTTGACGGCGTCGGCCTTCGTCACTATCGTCGTGCCGCTGCTCGTTTTCTTCGGACTGCAGCGTTATCTGGTGCGTGGTCTGCTGGCGGGTTCGGTCAAGGGCGGCTGACCATTCCCAAACGTGACTTCAGACAGGATATCTCATGAACGTGGCTTCCCAATCGATCTTGACCGCCGACAAGGACTGGTGGCGCGGCGCGGTGATCTATCAGATCTATCCGCGCTCCTACCAGGATTCGAACGGCGACGGCATCGGCGACCTGAAGGGCATCACCGCCCGCCTGCCGCATGTGGCAAGCCTCGGCGTCGATGCGATCTGGATCTCACCCTTCTTCACCTCGCCAATGCGCGATTTCGGTTACGACGTTTCCGATTACGAGAATGTCGATTCGATCTTCGGCACCTTGGTGGATTTCGATACCATGATTGCGGAGGCCCATCGCCTCGGCATCCGTGTGATGATCGACCTCGTCATCTCCCACAGCTCGGACCAGCACCCCTGGTTCGTCCAGAGCCGTTCCAGCAAGACCAATGCCAAGGCCGATTGGTATGTCTGGGCCGACGCCAAACCCGATGGCTCGCCGCCGAACAACTGGCTGTCGATCTTCGGCGGCTCCGCATGGGCGTGGGATCCGACGCGCATGCAATATTACCTGCACAATTTTCTGACCTCGCAGCCGGATATGAACCTGCATAACCCGGAAGTGCAGGACCGCCTGCTTGATGTCGTGCGCTTCTGGCTCAATCGCGGGGTCGACGGCTTCCGCCTCGACACCATCAATTTCTATTTCCACGACCCGCTCTTGCGCGACAATCCCGCACTCGCTCCCGAGCGCCGCAACGCCTCGACGGCTCCGGCGGTCAATCCCTATAATTTCCAGGAGCATATCTACGACAAGAACCGGCCGGAGAACCTTGCCTTCCTGAAGCGCTTCCGCGCCGTGCTCGAAGAGTTCCCGGCAATCGCCGCCGTCGGCGAGGTGGGGGACAGCCAGCGCGGCCTGGAAATCGTCGGCGAATATACCTCCGGCAATGACAAGATGCATATGTGTTACGCCTTCGAGTTCCTGGCGCCCGATCCGTTGACGCCGGAGCGCGTCGAGGAGGTGATGGAGGATTTCGAAGCGGCCGCTCCCGACGGCTGGGCCTGCTGGGCCTTCTCCAATCACGACGTCATGCGTCACGTCAGCCGCTGGGGCGGACTGGTCGCCGATCATGACGCCTTCGCCAAGCTCTATGCTTCGCTGCTGATGACGCTGCGCGGTTCCGTCTGCCTTTACCAGGGTGAGGAACTGGCTTTGACGGAGGCCGATCTCGCCTATCAGGATCTGCAGGACCCTTACGGCATTCAGTTCTGGCCGGAGTTCAAGGGCCGTGACGGCTGCCGCACGCCGATGGTCTGGGACAGCCACGTCGCCCAGGGTGGCTTTTCCACGGTCAAGCCGTGGCTGCCGGTGCCGGTCGAACATATTCTGCGCGCCGTCAACGTCCAGCAGGGCGACGAGACTTCCGTGCTCGAGCACTATCGACGCTTCATCGCCTTCCGCAAGCTGCACCCGGCCTTTGCCAAGGGCGAGATCGAATTCGAGGAGACTGAGGGCGATACCCTGGTCTTTACCCGAGAATATAGCGACGAGAAGCTGCTCTGCATTTTCAACATGAGCCCGGCCGAAACCAGCGTCACTCTGCCTGCGGGAGAATGGCAAGCATTGACGGGCCATGGATTTACCAGCAACAACTATGGCGACAAGATCGATATTCCGGCCTGGGGGGCGTATTTCGCCCGTCTCGCCTAAGGATCAGGAGGGGAGTGAGAAATGACTGGACTGACGCTGAAGGATATCCGCAAATCCTACGGTTCCGTGGACGTTCTCCACGGTATCGACCTCGATATCAAACAAGGCGAATTTATCGTCTTCGTCGGTCCGTCCGGCTGCGGCAAGTCCACGCTTCTGCGCATGATCGCAGGTCTCGAGGCGATTACCGGCGGCGAGATGTATATCGACGGCCAGCTCGTCAACGACGTGCCGCCGTCGAAGCGCGGCATTGCCATGGTCTTCCAGTCCTACGCGCTCTATCCCCATATGACCGTCTACGACAACATGGCCTTCGGCATGAAGATCGCCGGC
Source organism: Rhizobium etli CFN 42 (assembly GCF_000092045.1). Taxonomy (NCBI): domain Bacteria; kingdom Pseudomonadati; phylum Pseudomonadota; class Alphaproteobacteria; order Hyphomicrobiales; family Rhizobiaceae; genus Rhizobium; species Rhizobium etli. The sequence goes on from NC_007761.1 coordinate 720,212, forward strand.
GAAAGCAAGCAGGAGATCGACCGCCGCGTGCGGGCGGCGGCCGAAAGCCTGCAGCTGACGAAATATCTCGACCGTCTGCCGAAGGCGCTGTCGGGTGGCCAGCGCCAGCGCGTGGCGATCGGCCGCGCCATCTGCCGCGATCCCAAGGTCTTCCTGTTCGATGAGCCGCTGTCCAACCTCGATGCAGCGCTGCGCGTCGCCACGCGTATCGAAATTGCCCGTCTCAACGAGCAGATGGCCGATACGACGATGATCTACGTCACCCACGACCAGGTCGAGGCGATGACACTTGCCGACCGCATCGTCGTCCTGTCGGCCGGCAATATCGAGCAGGTCGGTGCGCCACTGGAGCTCTATGAGCGCCCCGCCAACCTCTTCGTCGCGAAATTCATCGGCTCGCCCGCCATGAACATCATTCCCGCGACGATCGCGCAAACCGGCAGCCAGACGACCGTGACGCTGACCGGCGGCATGTCGGTGACGCTCGATGTGGCGACCGATGCCTCCGAGAAGGGCAAGCAGGCGAGCTTCGGCGTTCGTCCGGAGGATCTGAGGATCGCCGACGGCGCCGACTATGTCTTCGAGGGCGAAGTGTCGATCGTCGAAGCACTCGGCGAAGTGACGCTGCTTTACATCGAGGGCCTGGTGCCCGGCGAGCCGATCGTCGTCAAGCTGCCGGGCATTTACGATGTCCATAAGGGCCAGAGGATGCGCTTTGCCGCCGACAGGCAGAAGTTGCATCTGTTTGATGCAAGCGGCCATACCTACCGGAAATGAGGCGGCCATTTTTGGGTAATAATCCCGAGAATTATACTTGGCGGACCGGATTATCACTTTCTGTTAAAGATCGGCTGCTACCTTTTCCTCATCAATTTATGAGGGGGACAAGCAGGTGGCCGCTTCCAATCCGTCACAGCCAAGATCTCATTTCCTGAGCAAGGAAGAATCCTTCATGTATGACCGCGAGGCGCGGTTCAAGATGGAGGACACAATGAACGCCGCGCGCATCGAATATACGGAAAAGGGCGTCATGCACGCGGCCTCGCGCCGCTGCGACATCGTGCGGATCTCGATGAGCAGCGCGACGCTCGCGATTCTGACTCAGTTCAGCCTGCCGAAGCAGTTCTATCTGGACATTCCGGATGCCCGCATCACCAAGGTCGGCTGCCTGCTGATGAAGGTCAACGCCAACAATACGATCGAAGTCCGCTTCCTGCGCCTGCTGACGCAGAAGGAGCTGAACAAGATCTTCGTCTACAGCACGCACCCGGCGCACAAGGATTACGTCCTCGATATCCGCGCCTGACGGATAGATCGGGACTGCCAATAGCAAACCCGCGGGACGCTTCGCGCGCTCCGCGGGTTTTTGCTTATTTACGATGGTTGCGTTCAGTGGAAAAGAACGCTCGCCCCCTGGTCCGAAGCGCCGACGGCGCGGCGGAACGGCGCGAAGAGCTCGCGGCCCATGCCGAACTCATTGTCGGAGAGATCGACGGTCACCGGCTCGCGCTCGGCCATGTCGGCGGCATCGACGAGCACTTCGAGCGTGCCCTTGATCGCGTCCAGGCGAATGATGTCGCCGTTTTTGATGCGGGCGATCGGGCCGCCATCGACGGCTTCGGGGGTGACGTGGATCGCCGCCGGCACTTTGCCGGATGCGCCGGACATGCGCCCGTCGGTCAGGAGCGCCACACGGAAGCCGCGATCCTGCAGCACGCCGAGCGGCGGCGTCAGCTTGTGCAACTCCGGCATGCCGTTGGCCTTCGGGCCCTGGAACCGCACGACGGCGACAAAATCGCGGTTGAGCTTGCCTTCCTTGAAAGCGTCCTGCAGTTCCTGCTGGCTGTGGAAGACGATTGCCGGCGCCTCGATGATGTGGCGCTCCGGTTTGACGGCGGAGATCTTGATGACCGCCTTGCCGAGATTGCCGCGCAGCATTTTCAGCCCGCCATTCGCCTGGAAAGGCGTCTCGATGTTGGAAAGCACCTTCGGATCGTGGCTCTTATCCGGCGACGGTTCACGCAGCACCGTGCGGTTTTCGCCGAGCCGGGCGTCGACCGTGTAGGCTGCAAGGCCTTGGCCGAAGACGGTGCGAACGTCGTCATGCACCAGGCCGTGCTTCAGGAGTTCCTTGATGAGGAAGCCCATGCCGCCCGCCGCCTGGAAATGGTTTACGTCGGCAAGACCGTTCGGATAGACGCGCGCAAGCAGCGGCACGATTTCCGAAAGCTCGGCAATGTCCTGCCAGGTGAGCTGAATGCCGGCTGCCCGCGCCATGGCGACGAGGTGCAGCGTGTGGTTGGTCGAACCGCCGGTCGCATGCAGGCCGACGACGCCGTTGACGACCGAGCGCTCGTCGATCATCTCGCCGGCCGGCGTGAATTCGTTGCCGAGCGCGGTGATCGCGAGCGCCCGCTTGGCGGCTTCGCGCGTCAGCGCTTCGCGCAACGGCGTGCCGGGATTGATGAAGGAGGAGCCCGGCATGTGGAATCCCATGATCTCCATCAGCATCTGGTTGGAGTTGGCCGTGCCGTAGAAGGTGCAGGTGCCGGGGCCGTGATAGGATTTCGATTCTGCCTCCAGGAGCTCGGCGCGCCCGACCTTGCCTTCGGCGAACAGCTGGCGCACGCGCGACTTCTCGTCGTTCGGCAGGCCTGTCGTCATCGGCCCGGCGGGAACGAAGATCGACGGAAGATGTCCGAAGGAAAGTGCGGCGATGACGAGGCCCGGGACGATCTTGTCGCAGACGCCGAGGAAGAGAGCGGCATCGAACATATTGTGCGACAGGCCGACGCCTGCGGCCATGGCGATCAGGTCACGCGAGAAGAGCGAGAGCTCCATGCCCGGCTGCCCCTGGGTGACGCCGTCGCACATGGCGGGCACGCCGCCGGCCACCTGGGCGACACCGCCTGCCTCGGCGGCCGCCTCACGGATGATCGACGGATAGGTCTCGAACGGCTGGTGGGCCGAGAGCATGTCGTTATAGGCGGTGATGATGCCCAGATTGGGAACGCGGTCGCCGGCGAGCGCGTCCTTTTCGGCGGGGGAACAGATGGCGAAGCCGTGGGCGAGGTTGGCGCAGCCGAGCACCGAACGCTGCACGCCCTTGGAAGCCGCGGCGCGCAGCCGTTCCAAGTAGCGCTCGCGGGTCGGCTTCGAGCGTTCGACGATGCGATCCGTGATCGCAGAAATGCGTGCATGAGCGGACATGGAAAATCCCTGCCTTGTTCGTTGTCTCTATCTCTTTCGGCGGCTCCGGCCTGATATCCGGATCCGGGTCTGGGGCCGATCAGGGAGCCCAGTAGATCTCGACCGGGGAAGTGGCCCGGCGCAGAACGGCGCGGATGGGCATTTCTGCCTCGTCACCGCTGCCTTCCGCCTTGGCGAGAACGTCTTTTTTGCCTTCGCCCTCGATATGGAGAACCAGCAGTCCGGCATCCTGAAGACTGGAGAAGGTGAAAGTCAGGCGCGGCTCGCCGGCTCCTTCTGCCTCCATGGTGATGACGCCGCGCGGCGTCGACGCATCAAGCGCCTCGGCAAGATTGCTGCCGCCGGGAAAGAACGAGGCCGTGTGGCCGTCGCCGCCCATGCCGAGGATGACGACGTCGAAGGGAATGCCGATCTCGGCGCTCTTTTTCGTTGCCAGCCTTGCGGCCTCCTCGACCGAGGCTGCCGGCTGGTAAAGCGGCACGAACCGCGCCGCCTTTGCCTTGCCCTGCAAGAGATTGGCATCGACCAGCAGATGGTTCGAGCGGGTATTGTCGGCCGGCACGAAGCGTTCGTCAACCAGCGTGATCGTCACCTTGTCCCAGGCGATGTCGCGCGTCGAAAGCGCCTGGAAGAAGGCCTTTGGCGTCGAGCCGCCGGAAACGGCGATGGAGGCGGCGCCGCGGGCGGCTATTGCTGCCGAAAGCCTATCGGCGACGGTGTCGGCGAGGCTGCCGGCGAGGTCAGCGGCACTGGCGAAGGAATGCAGGGTCGATGCCATCGATGTCGTCCTAGATGTCGTCATGCCAGGTGCGGCCGTCGCGCTCGATCAGCGCGATGGCCTGGCTCGGGCCCCAGGTGCCGGCCGTATAGCCCTGCACCTGCTGGCCGGTCGTTTCCCAACCCTTCAGGATCGGGTCGACCCATTTCCATGCCGCTTCGACCTCGTCTCGGCGCATGAACAATGTCTGGTTGGAGCGGATCACGTCCATCAGCAGACGCTCGTAGGCGTCGGGATTGCGGACATTGAAGGCCTGGGCGAAGCTCATGTCGAGCGAGACATTGCGCAGCCGCATACCGCCCGGACCCGGATCCTTGATCATCAGCGACTGCTTGACGCCCTCATCCGGCTGCAGGCGGATGATCAGCTGGTTGGCGACGATGCGTCCGGCCGCCTGGTCGAAGATCGCATGCGGGATCGGCTTGAAGGTGATGACGATCTCGGACATGCGTCCGGTCAGGCGCTTGCCGGTTCTGATATAGAAGGGAACGCCTGCCCAGCGCCAGTTATTGATCTCGGCCTTGATGGCGACGAAAGTCTCGGTGTTCGAGACGCCGCCTTCCAGCTCTTCGAGATAGCCCTTGACCGGGCCGCTGCCCGAAGCGCCGGCGCGATACTGGCCGCGCACCGTCGCCTGCTCGACATTGGAGGCATCGAGCGGCTTCAGCGCGCGCAGAACTTTCAGCTTCTCGTCGCGAACGGCTTCCGAATCCATCGACGAGGGCACTTCCATCGCCGTCAGGCAGAGCAGTTGCAGAATGTGGTTCTGCACCATGTCGCGCAACGCGCCGGCCGTATCGTAATAGCCGGCGCGACCTTCGAGGCCGACAGATTCCGCCACGGTGATCTGCACATGATCAATATAGTTGGCGTTCCACAGCGGCTCGTAAAGCGCATTGGCAAAACGCAGCGCCATCAGGTTCTGCACTGTCTCCTTGCCGAGATAGTGGTCGATGCGGAAGATTTGCTCTTCCTTGAAGGCGCGGCCGATCGTGTCGTTGAGCTGCAGCGCCGAGGCGAGGTCGCGGCCGATCGGCTTTTCGACGACGATGCGGGTCGACCTGGTGATCAGCTTGTGATCGTGGATCTTTTGCGAAATGTCGCCGAAGATACCGGGTGCTACCGCCAGATAGAAGGCGCGCACCCGGTCCTTGCTTTCGTCGAGCAGTTTCTTCAGCTGGTCCCAGCCCGCATCCGTGCGGGCGTCGACTGACACGTAGTAAAGGCGGGCACAGAACTTCTCGACTTCCGCGTCGTCGTATTCGCCTTTCTTCAGATGCTCATTGAGCGCGTCCTTGGCGAACTTGCGATATTCCTCATGCGAAAGCGGGCTGCGCGAGGCGCCGATGATACGGGTCGGTTCCGTAAACTGACCCTCGATCTGGCGATGGTAGAGCGCAGGCAAAAGCTTCCGCTCGGCAAGGTCGCCGCTGCCGCCGAAGACGACATAATCAAAAGGCTCAACGGGAATGATCTGGCTGCTCATGAGCTTGTCTCTCAATCAGGCTGGTTGGCGGCCCTTTTAATCTAATCGATTTAAAAAAGCCAGTGTGCAGTGCAATGAATCTGTCAGGCACCGGTTTTAGAGCGAATTTCAATGAGAGGAAATCCGCAATCGGACTAAAACTTGTCGCGAAGCGCAAACCACGACAAGGCTAGGAAAAGCAGCGGCGCCCGCATCCGGGCCCCGCCGGGAAAGGCAGGAATTTCGAGCGATTTGAACAGATCGAGATCGCCGGATTTGCCAAGCACCGTTTCCGCATAGAGCTTGCCACAGTAGTTTGACAGCATGACGCCATGGCCGGAATAACCGCCGATCGAAGTGACGCCAGGCATCACCTCGCGCACGAAAAGCTGGCGCGGCATGGTGATGCCGACGCTGCCGCCCCAGGCATGGGTGATCTCGATGTCTTTCAGGTCGGGATAGATTTCTCTGATCTGCCGGCGGATATGCTGCGAAATGTCTCGCGGATTGTCGGCCGTATAGGCCTCGCGTCCGCCGAATAGCAGACGGCCTTCGAATTTACGGAAATAGCGCACGACGAAGCGCGAATCGGCGACGGCCTCGCCGCCCGGCAGCACATCGGGATAGCCGCCGAGCGGAACGGTGGCGCCGATGAAGGAGCGGATCGGCATGACATGGCTTGCCGTCACCGGCTCCAGATTGCCGATATGGCCGTTGCAGGCGATCAGTGCCCGGTCGGCGGTGATCGTGCCCTTTTCGGTTTCAATCGTCACCTTGCCGCCGCTTTGGTGGATCGCCTTTGCCGGGGTCATCTCGAAGATGGAAGCGCCGGCGTTGGAGGCCACCCGCGCCAGCCCGACGAGCAGCTTCAGCGGATGAATATGGCCGGTGCCGAGATCTCGAACGCCGCAGTGGAAACGCTTCGAGCCGAGCCGCTCCTGCGTTTCCTTGCTGTCCATGAAGCTCAAATGCGGATAGCCGTAGCGCTCAGCGGCGATTTCGGCATTCTGACGATAGTCGCGTTCGTAGCTTGCCTTATGCGCGACGTTGAGCTGACCGGGCACATAATCGATCTCGATCTGATGTTCCCGGGCGAAATCGAGAAGATGGCGCTTGGCCGCCTCGGCAACATCGAACAGGGCTTTCGAGCGTTCGTAGCCGATCTTTTCCTCAAGTTCTTCCGGCCACCATCGCTGGCCGGTGCCGAGCTGGCCGCCATTGCGTCCGGACGCTCCGTCTCCGAATCGCCAGGCCTCGATCAGCACCACCGAAACGCCTGACTTGGCGAGGTTGTAGGCGGCCTGCAGGCCGGTATAGCCGCCGCCGACAATGACGACGTCGCATGTCCTCGAACCGTCGAGAGCGGCGTAGGTCGGCCGCTCCCCGACACTTGCCTGATACCAGGATAGCCCGGGCGCAATCGGGCTCCGCCACATCTCCTGCGATGCCATGATATCGCTCACACGTTCAGCAGAAGAAACTCCCGCTCCCAGGGACTGATCACCTGCATGAAGGTCTCGAATTCGCCGCGCTTGACACCGGCGTAAAGGCCGATGAACTGCTTGCCGAACACCTCTTCGAAGGCGGGCTCGTCCTCCATCAGCGCCACGGCTTCCAAGAGGCCGCGTGGCAGGTCGATCGAGCCCTCATTGGCTGAATCCTCTGTCGGCGCCGTCGGCTCGATCTCCTTCATGATGCCGAGCAGGCCGGAGGCGAGCGAGGCGGCAAGCGCCAGATAGGGATTGGCATCCGAACTCGGCAGCCGGTTTTCCACCCGCCGCGCCTGCGGATCGGAAACCGGGACGCGGAAGGCGGTGGTCCGGTTGTCGTAGCCCCAGGCGTTGTTGACCGGGCAGGACATGTCGGGCTGCAGGCGCCGGTAGGAATTCACGTAAGGGGCAAGCATCGCCATCGCGCTCGGCACGAATTTCTGCATGCCGCCGATGAAGTGGAAGAATTCCTTCGACGCCGATCCGTCCGCATTGGAGAAGACATTTCTGCCGGTCTCGACATTGACCACCGACTGGTGGATGTGCATCGCCGAGCCCGGCTGTCCCTGCATCGGCTTGGCCATGAAGGTCGCGTAAATGTCGTGTTTCAGCGCCGCTTCCCGGATCGTGCGCTTGAACAGGAACACTTGGTCGGCAAGCTCGATCGGATTGCCGTGGCGCAGGTTGATCTCGAGCTGCGCCGGCCCTTCCTCGTGGATCAGCGTATCGATCTCCAGCCCCTGCTTTTCGGAAAAATGGTAGATGTCATCGATCAGTTCGTCGAATTCGTTGATGCCGGCGATCGAATAGCCCTGGCCGCCGAGGATGGAGCGGCCGGACCGGCCTTTCGGCGGATGCAGCGGATAGTCGGGGTCGTCATTCTTGGCGACCAGATAGAACTCGATCTCCGGCGCCACGATCGGCTTCCAGCCGCGGTCGTGATAGAGGCTCATGATCCGCTTCAAGACGTTGCGCGGCGTATAGGGCACTTCGCCGCCGTCCGAATCGACGATGTCGCAGATCACCTGCGCCGTCGGGTCGGTCTCCCAGGGCACGACGGACAGCGTCGAAAGATCGGGCATCAGTTTCAGGTCGCTATCGCGGGGCTCGTAACGGAAGCTTTCCGTCTCCTCGGGATATTCGCCCGAAATCGTATGCCGGTAGATCGCCGAAGGCAGGGCTAGCGAGGTGTTGGAGGTGAATTTCGAGCTCGGCATCATCTTGCCGCGCGGAACGCCGGCAAGGTCCGGCGTAATGCATTCGATGTCTTCGATGCCCCTGGCCCTCAGCCACTGCGCCGCTTCCTTCCAGTTCGCAACGCCGCGCAGGGATCCGGGGTCCGGAGGTGTTTTGGTCGAGGCGGGTACGTTTCTGGCAGGCTTCAGCGTCGTCTTTTTTGGGGACATGACACACCGGTCTGGTTGATCGTGGCGCCATCATAGCCGGAGTTTGCCAATTGGCGAGAGGTCGAGAACGTTGACTTTCGCCCTTCGATGGAAAAGAAGACGCCGGTTGGATCGGGGAAAAGGGTTTGCAGCACAAAAGCGACGTCATCGTCATCGGCGCCGGAGCCGCCGGCATGATGGCGGCCATTCGCGCGGGCAAACGCGGCCGCTCGGTCGTGGTCATCGACCATGCGAAGGCGCCTGGCGAGAAGATCCGCATATCGGGCGGCGGTCGCTGCAATTTCACCAATATCCATGCCGAACCGAAGAGTTTCCTGTCTGCCAATCCGCATTTCTGCAAGTCGGCGCTCGCCCGTTTCACGCCCGCCGATTTCATCGCCATGGTCGACCGGCACGGCATTGCCTGGCATGAAAAGACGCTCGGCCAGCTTTTCTGCGACGATAGCGCCAAGGACATCATCCGCATGCTGCTGGACGAGATGCGCGCGGTCGGCGCGGGCCTGCATCTCGGCACCGAAATATCAGGCGTCGAAAGGAGCGAGACAGGCTTCCACGTCTCCACGGGGGAGGGCTTCTATGAGGCATCCTCACTGATCGTTGCAACCGGCGGCAAATCGATCCCGAAGATGGGCGCCACCGGCTTTGCCTACCGCCTTGCCGAGCAGTTCGGCCTGGCCGTGCTCGAAACCCGCCCGGGTCTCGTGCCGCTGACGCTCGATCCCGGCCTGCTCGCAAGCATTGCGCCGCTGGCCGGCATTTCGGCCCCCGCCGAAATCCGCCATGGCCGCACCGCTTTCCGCGAAGCGCTGCTGTTCACCCATCGGGGCTTAAGCGGCCCCGCCATCCTGCAGATTTCCTCCTACTGGCGGGAGGGGAATGAAATCGTCGTCGTGGTTGAACCGGATATCGACATATCAGCGCATTTGAAGACGGCAAAGCAGCTGAATGGCCGCCAGTCGGCCCAGACGGCTCTCGGCGAGATCCTGCCGAAGCGGCTGGCGCAGTTTCTCGTCGAGCGCGAAAAGATCGCCGGCAATATGGCCGATCTGCCCGACAAGGCGCTGCAGCGGCTGGCCGCCGGCGCCCAGAACTGGATCATCAAACCGTCCGGTTCGGAAGGCTACCGCACTGCCGAGGTGACGCTCGGCGGCATCGACACGGCGGCGCTCGATTCCCGCAGCATGGAAACAAAGACCGTTCCCGGTCTTTATTTCGTCGGGGAATGCGTCGACGTCACCGGCTGGCTCGGCGGCTATAATTTCCAATGGGCCTGGGCTTCCGGCTTTGCCGCCGGCGAATGCGCATAGAAATATCCGGTATAACGATTCAAGACTTCTTAAGAGGGGTGCGCCATCCTGTCTCAATTGCCGGCTCACAGAGCTTTTCCCAAATTAAGCTTTACCGGCAGGCCTTTTTGTTGGACTGTTGTGTCATAAGAGTGAGGTTTCGAGCATGAACAGAAACGCACGACGCGCCCGCGCCATTGCAATCGCCCAGGCAAAACCCGATGCCCGCATCGCCACCCTGCGATACATGATGCTCGCAGCCGGCGCGACCGCCGCCAGCCTGGCGCTGCTGCTCGCCCACCTCATCTGACCCGGCCCGCGCGTCTGAAAGCAAACCTGCCGGCTCCCGATCGCGCCACTGCGGCCGCGCGGCGCATAATTTGCAATTGTTTCACCGCCTTGGCTTACGTCACCATTACCGCTTATCTGAAAATTAATATCTAATCTGACACTATTGCCCGCGATTATTTGGGCGTTTCCAACTCTGCTTGGACATGAACCGGCAATGACTGCCGCCTGGCCTCCAGGTCCCCCGATGGAAATAGAATAGTTCGATGTGCACTCGGCTGGCGCGCCTTATGGCTGCCCGCGGGAGGAGTAGTGTATGAAAGGCCCGGAACGCCATGTTGATTGACAAGATTCTTTCCCGTTTCAGGATCAAGACCAAGGTTCTGATCTTCGTTCTGCCCTTTGTCGTCACCATTTCGGCGGTGGGCTTGACCGGCCTTTACGCATCCGGGCTTCTCCAGGGCCGCATGGAAATATCCAACAGCGTGTTGCAGTCGCTGAGCGGGTTCAAGGATCTCTACGGTTCGATGGACGATTTCCTGCGCGTCACCAGCCCCGAGGCGCGCGACAAGCTGCTGTCGGATCTGAAGACCCAGCAGGGCGTGCTCGACCAGACGCTGGATCAGGTCGGAGAAGAGGCCGCCGGCCGCGACAGTCTTGCCGAGGCATCGCGCCGCACCAAGGATATTTCGAGCGTCGTCGACAAGCTCTGGGGGCTACACGAGCAGGAGCAGAAGCTGCACGAGCAGATCGACGCGGCGCAGAAGAGCCTAATCAGCACCCGCTTCACGGTCTCCTATCAGGCCGATGAACTGCAGACCGCGCTTCAACGCGACGAAGGCGCCGCAACCATCACGCTGCGTACGGCCGACCGCCTGCTGAAGGGCGGCGATTTCCTCGGCAGCGTCGCCAGCGGTTACAGCAAGCCGCAGACGCCTGAGGAAAAGATCGCCTACATCAAGGAACAGCTGCCGGAGATCACCAAATCCCAGCGGCTGATCGCCATTTCGGTCCCCACCAACCAGAAGAATGTCATCGATTCGCTGGCTGCGACCATCGACAGCATCAAAACGATCGCTGAGATGCCCAGCCCGACGGAGGAAAACATCACCGAGCTCGGTCGTCTCGTGTCCCGCTTCCGCCAGACCTCGACCTATACGCAGCTGACCGCGACGCAGAAAATGCGTGAGGCGACGCAGCGCTTCGCCGAACTCGAAGGCCGCATCGCGCAGACCAATTCGGTCCTTCAGGATACGCGGCGTCTCGAAAATTCCGTCTATGCACTGCAGATCGTCCTTTCCGATTTCCTCTCCAATTCAAGCAAGGAAAATCTCGTCCGTCTGCAGCAGCAGACCGGCACGCTCGGCAAGGACATGGAGGTGCTGACCACCAGCGCCAAGGGTATGGGCTTTGCCGAAGGCATATCGGACGCGATCAAGCCGGCGCTCGACGCCATCTCCGGCGGCGGTTCGAAGATTGTCGATACGATCGGCGAGCGCGTGACCGCCTATGCCGCGGCGCGACAGGAACTCGATGGGATCTGGAAGAAGCTCACCGATTTCGCCGAACTGCAGAAGCAGACGGCTGGCACCGAGCGCACCCAGGCAAACAGCATCTCCGTCATGACCACCGGCCTCGGCATCCTTCTGTCGATCCTCGGCGGCATCGCCCTGGTGCTGACGCTGCAGCGGCCGATCAGTCAGATCACCGGCGCCATGCGCCGCATCGCCGAAGGCGCCCTGGATACCAGCATATCGGGCGAGCAGCGCCACGATGAAATCGGCGACATGGCACGGGCGCTCGGCATCTTCAAGGAAAATGCGATCTCGAAGATCCGCATCGAGGAACAGAGCGACGAGGAGCGCGCTGCCGCCGAACACGAGCGCCAGCGCAACGATGCCGAAAAGCGCGAAATGGACCGTCAGATCGAATTCGCGGTCAATGCACTCGCCGCCGGCCTTGAACGCATGTCGCAGGGCGATATCTCGACGACGATCGAAACGCCTTTTATCGGCCGTCTCGAACAGCTGCGTCAAGATTTCAACGGTTCGATGCTGCGCCTGCAGGCGACGATGAGCCAGATCCGCGACAATGTGGAACTGATCCAGGGCAATGGCAACCAGATGGCCCAGTCGGCCGAGGATCTCTCCAAGCGCACGGAACAACAGGCCGCTTCGCTTGAAGAGACCGCGGCTGCCGTCGATCAGATCACCGTCACGGTCCGCTCGTCGGCCGAACGCGCCAAGGATGCCGACCAGATCGTGCGCCAGGCCAAGCGCAGCGCCGACGATTCCGCCGTCGTCGTCAGCAATGCGATTGACGCCATGGGCCGCATCGAGGAAGCCTCGCGCCAGATCGAACAGATTATCGGCGTCATCGATGAGATTGCCTTCCAGACCAATTTGCTGGCGCTCAACGCCGGCATCGAGGCGGCCCGCGCCGGCGAAGCCGGCAAGGGCTTTGCGGTCGTCGCCATGGAAGTCCGTGAACTTGCCCAGCGCTCCGCCGCCGCGGCTCAGGAGATCAAGGGTCTGATCAACAAATCGACCAATGAGGTCAGCTCCGGCTCGCAATTCGTGCAGGAGACCGGCACGGTGCTCGCCAAGATCAGCGCGCAGATCGTCACGATCAGCCAGCATGTCGAGATGATCGCCCGCGCCAGCCACGATCAGTCCAACGCACTGCAGAGCGTCAACTCGACGGTCAATCAGATGGACCAGATGACGCAGAAGAACGCCGCCATGGTCGAGGAGACCACTGCCGCCAGCCGCGAACTGGCCGACGAGGCCGATGCACTGCGCCGCCTCATCCAGCAGTTCAAGATTGACGGCGGGGTGGGTGAAGCGCGCGTCTACCGCGCCGCCTGATCAAGGCTCGATTTCCATTCTTTCGACGGTCCCGGTTTCCGGGGCCGTTTGCATGTTGGCAGGCCCCGATCAGCCGCCTCGGCAGGTCAACGGAATGTCCGAAAACGGGGCGGCTGAATATCAGGCCGATCCAGATTTACGGAAAATTTTCCTTAACGCTTTTCCTCTAATTTAGCCCTCGTTGTGCCGCCGGGGGTTTTGATGCCGCGCCTTTTCTCTGCATCCATCGTCCGCCAGATCGTCGCGATCACGCTGTTTCTGCTGGCGATCAGCACAGCGGCTATTGTCGGCGTGACCTATTACAATCTGAGCCGCCATGTGATGGATGGTGCCGTCTCCGACGCTCGGGACGCCGCCCGCGCCATGGCTGTCCTCTACGGCGCAGCCGATCAGTCTGCGAAGGTCGAAGTCAAGGACAACCAGCTTTCCGCCGTCACCGAAGAGGCCATTCCGGCCCTTGCCGATCATTCGCTGGTCGACCGCACGGCGCAGTCGATTTCCGGCGTTGCGACCATCTTCCAGAAGCAGGGCAGCGACTACGTCCGCATATCCACCAACGTCAAGAAGGAAAACGGCGATCGCGCCGTCGGCACCAAGCTTGCAGCCGAGCACCCGGCCCAGTCGGTTCTTGCCCGGGGCGAGGCCTATTTTGGCCCGGCCGAGCTGTTCGGCCGCAAGTTCATGACCGGTTATTTCCCGATCAAGAACGCATCGAACGCCAATGTCGGCATTCTCTTCATCGGCATTCCGATGGAGTTCTATTATCAGCGCATGAACGAATTGCTGATCCTGGTTCTCGGCATTGGCGCCGTCGTCATGCTGCTCGTCGGCGTTCTCGCCTTCTGTACGATCCGCCTATCGGTAAAGCCTTTGCAGGCGCTGACCGCAAGCGTCCATTCGATCTCTTCGGGCGATCTCGATGGGGCGATCCCCTGTCTCGAGAAGAAGAATGAGTTCGGTGAGATCGGCCGCGCCCTCTCGCTCTTCCGCGACAGCGCTCGCGCCCGGCGCGACCTGGAAACCGAGGCTGCCGAACAGCGGGCCCTCAGCGACGCCGAGCGCGCCCGCAACGATGCCGACAAGCGCTCGCTCGACAGCCAGATCGACTTCGCCGTCAACCAGCTTGCCGCCGGCCTTGGGCGCCTGTCCCAGGGTGATGTCTCGCAAACGATCGGCACACCCTTCGTCGGCCGACTGGAGCAGCTGCGCGTCGATTTCAACGCATCGCTGCTGCGGCTCCAGGATACGCTCTCCGGCATCCGCGACAGCGCCTCGACGATCCAGCGCAACAGCGGCGCCGTGTCCGCCTCTGCCGATGAGCTTTCCAAGCGAACCGAGGCGCAGGCGGCAAATCTCGAGGAAACCGCCGCTGCGGTCGAAGAGATCACCGTCACGGTTCGTTCTTCCGCCGAGCGCGCCCGTGAAGCCAACAATGTCGTCGCCGCGACCAAGAAGACGGCCGACAATTCCGGGACCGTCGTCGGCGATGCCGTCGCTGCCATGCAGCGCATCGAAGGGGCCTCGCAGCGGATCGAACACATCATCGAGGTGATCGACGATATCGCCTTCCAGACCAATCTTCTGGCGCTCAACGCCGGTATCGAGGCGGCACGGGCGGGCGAGGCCGGCAAGGGCTTTGCCGTCGTCGCCCAGGAGGTCCGCGAGCTTGCCCAGCGTTCGGCCGATGCGGCGCGCGAGATCAAGTCGCTGATCGAAACATCCAGCCGGGAAGTGACGGCTGGCTCCGAGCTGGTCCAGAGGACCGGCAGCGTACTTGCCTCCATCAGCCAGGAAATCATTGCGATCAGCGGCCATGTCGAAACCATCGCCACCGCCAGCCGCGACCAGTCGGCGGCGCTGCAGGAGGTCAACGGTTCGGTAAACGCCATGGACCAGATGACCCAGAAGAACGCCTCGATGGTTGCCGAGACGACGCAGGCAAGCCGCCTGCTCGCCGGCGAAGCCGACACGTTGATGGCGCTCATCGAGCGTTTCCGCCTCGGCGCAGAACCGGCGGTCGCTCACCTCGGCGCAAGGAAAGTCGCCTGAGGAACCCGGCCGTGGCGGCCGCAGGATTGCGCCGCAACATTGCGGCGTCTTCCGTTCGATGCAAGACGCCTTAACGTCAGGTCGAGCGAGGTAACCCAGGCCGCGAAGCGGACGATGCTGCTGTCTCCGAACTCGGCATAGAACCGCTCTTCATCCGCCTTGGAGCCGCTTGGCTTGCTGTAACGCCGATATCCGTGGACGCCGGCGATGGTGATCATGTCGAACATGGCGATGTCCTTTCTGTTAGACATCACTTCATTTAGGCGTCAAAATTCTCTTCATAAACAGAGAAAATCCCGCTATGTTTTTCATCAATGAAAAACGCGAATTGGGATTCCTACCAGCTTTTCCTGCAGGTCGCCCGGCTCGGCGGCTTGACCGGAGCGAGTGCTGCCAGCGGGCTCAGTCCCGCGACGGTCGGCCGGCGCATGCTCGATCTCGAACAGGATGTCGGCCGCGCCCTGTTTTCGCGCAGCCAGACCGGTTACCGGCTGACGCAGGATGGCCAGGCGCTGCTCGACCATCTTCAGGAGATGGAAGCCGCCGCCCGCAAGGTGGAGGCCTGGCGGCAATCCGGTGAGGGCGGCACGACCGTCAGGATCACCACCGGCACCTGGCTCGCCTGGCTGCTGACCGAAAATTTCGCCGCGATCCGCATGCCGGGCGATGGCTTCGCCATTGCGCTCTCCATTGGCGAGGCGCGGGCGAGCCTTGCCTATCGTGAGAGCGATATTGGCATTCGTGCCTTCGAGCCGGAGGAGGCCAATCTGGCCGCACGCCTGCTCGGGGAGGTGGCCTATGCTGTCTATGCCAGGCGCAACGCCGCCGAGACCGACGAGCGCTGGATTGCCGTCGGCGAGGAGGAGGCGATATCAGCCTATCTGCGCTGGCCGCACGCCCATGCCGCTGCTAACATCGTCGCCACCGTCAACCGGCCGCGTTCGCTGCCGGACCTGGTGCGCGCCGGCGCCGGCAAGACCGTGCTTCCTTGTTTCGTCGGCGATCTTCATCCGGAATTGCAGCGCCAGGGCGGCGAACTGCCGGAACTGCGTCACCGCCAATGGATCGTCATGAATGCCGAGGATCGCCATCGTCCGGAGATCCGCACGGTCGCCGACCGCATGACCAAGCTCATCCGAAGCTATGCCGATCTCTTCGCCGGCAAGCGCCCGAGCCGCGGTTGAAGTTTACGATGAAGCGCCCGCGCATCTCCGAGACACGCGGGCGTTTCGATGAAGGGCGGCGACCCGAGGTCGCCAGGCTATGCTTGTCAATGCCGGTTGGTGACGACGACCGGAATGAGCAGGTCGCCCCAGTTGCCGTCGCCGCCGTGATGACGGGCCGAGCGCACCAGTTCGACCGAAACGCCGGCCTCGACGGCTTTCATGACCGACTGGTTCAGCCGGTGCAGGTCGTTGGCGAGCATGCGGATCGTCGTCTGCTGATCCTCGCTCATGCTGGTCGTCTGCTCTTCGGCCCGTTCCCGGACGCGTGAAATGGATGCCATGGTCTTGTCCTCCTCTTCGCCTTATTCCGCAGCCGGTTTGAACTGCGCATGTTCGGTTGAATCGTGCATGGCGGTGGTCGACGACCGGCCGCCGGTGATGGCGAGCGACACGGCGTCGAAATAGCCGGTGCCTACCTCGCGCTGATGTTTGGTCGCGGTATAGCCGTAGTCCTCCGCGGCGAATTCCGCCTCCTGCAGCTCGGAATAGGCCGACATCTGCCGCTGCCGATAGCCGCGCGCCAGTTCGTACATGCCGTAGTTCAGCTGGTGGAAGCCGGCGAGCGTGATGAACTGGAACTTGTAGCCCATCGCCCCGAGTTCGCGCTGGAACCTGGCGATCGTCGCCTCCTCGAGGTTCTTCTTCCAATTGAACGAAGGCGAGCAATTATAGGCGAGCAGCTTGCCGGGATGGATATTGTGCACGCCCTCGGCAAAGCGGCGCGCCTGCTCGAGATCCGGTTTGGAAGTCTCGCACCAGATGAGATCGCAATGCGGCGCATAGGCGACGGCCCGGGCGATGCACGGCTCGATGCCGTTCCTGACCTGGTAGAAGCCTTCGACCGTTCGCCCGGCATCGTAATCGACGAAGGGCTGGTCGCGCTCGTCGATGTCGGAGGTCAAGAGCTTTGCCGCTTCCGCGTCGGTGCGGGCGATCACCAGCGTCGCCACGCCCATGACGTCGGCGGCAAGCCGTGCGGCGTCGAGGTTGCGGATATGGGCGGCCGTCGGGATCAGCACCTTGCCGCCGAGATGGCCGCATTTCTTTTCCGAGGCGAGCTGGTCCTCGAAATGGACGCCCGCCGCACCCGCCTCGATATAGGCCTTCATGATCTCGAAGGCGTTGAGCGGCCCACCGAAACCGGCTTCCGCATCGGCGACGATCGGCGCGAACCAGGTCTCGACGGAAAGCCCGTTTCCTTCCGATGTCTCGACCTGATCGGCGCGCTGCAGCGTGCGGTTGATGCGTTTGGCTAGCTCCGGCCCGGCATTGGCGGGATAAAGCGACTGGTCGGGATACATCGCCGATGCCGTATTGGCGTCGGCCGCCACCTGCCAGCCGGAGAGGTAGATCGCCTTCAGCCCGGCGCGAACCATCTGCATGGCCTGGTTGCCGGAGAGCGCGCCGAGCGCATTGACGAAGTCCTCCTGGTGCAGCAGCCGCCACAACCGATCCGCCCCCATTTCGGCCAGCGTGTGGGTCAGCGCCACCGAGCCTCTGAGCCGCTGCACGTCGGCGGCCGAATAGGGCCTTTCGATGCCGTCGAAGCGGCCCGCCGGTGCATTGGGAACAAGCTTGTAAAAATCGGTCATGCTGATCTCCTCACTAAAAACCGATATCAGGGGTGTTGATGACAAGATTGACAACATCGCGCGGAATGGCCAGAAAAACCTTTGATTTCCTGAACAGAAAGAGGTTAAGATGACGAGGATTGACAGAGCGGCGCTGTGAATTTGTAAAATTTTGTAAACGTAGGCGCCGCCTGCTTGTCAAAGGGTGTGACAATGGCGGAACGGAAGATATTCGCAGGCCCGAAATTGCGGCGCATCCGCAATGCGCTGGCGTTGACGCAGACCGCCATGGCCGAGGCGCTGGAGATTTCGCCCTCTTATCTGAACCTTATCGAGCGCAACCAGCGGCCGTTGACGGTGCAGCTGCTCTTGAAGCTCGCGGCAGTCTACCGGGTCGATCTGGAGGAGTTGCGCGGGCAGACCGGCGGCAGCCTCGGCCAGCTCAAGGAGGTCTTTGCCGATCCGCTGCTTGCAGGCGAATTGCCCGGCGACCAGGAACTGGTGGAAGTGGCCGAGGCCGCACCCAATGCCGCGGCCGGCATGATCAAGCTTTATCGCGCCTATCGCGAGCAGGCCGCCCGGCTGTCGGACCTGACGGCGCTGATGGCGGCCGAAGGGCACACACCGATCGCCGCCAGCCGGTTGCCGCTCGACGAGCTGCGCGAGACGCTGGAGCGCAGACCGGCCTATTTCGGCCGGATCGAGACGGCGGCGGAAGCCTTTGCCGCGACGCTTCCCGGCGGCGTCGACCTTGCCGCAGGGCTGAAGGACTGGCTGCGGGCCGAGCGCGGCATTGCGGTGCGCGTCCTACCGGTGCATGTCATGCCGGATCTACGCCGCCGTTTCGACCGGCATTCGATGAGGCTTTTCATTTCCGAGCGCCTGTCGCCGGCCGACCGTGCGCACGAGATCGCTATCGAGACGGCCAACCTCGCTTTGCTGCCGGCTATCGATGCCGAGCTCGACGATCTCTCGCTCTCCTCCGCCGAGGCGCGCCGCATCGCCCGCTTCGAGCTGGCCCGCATCGCGGCCCTGGCGCTCGCCATGCCCTATGAGGCCTTCCTGGCGGCGGCGAAGGCGACGCGCTACGATATCGACATTCTGCGCGCCCGCTTCGGCGTTTCTTTCGGTCATGCGGCGACGCGTCTGACCATGCTGCAGCGGCCGGGGGCGGCAGCCATCCCCTTCTTCATGATGGAGATCGATGCCGCCGGCTACCGGCTGCGGCGAGGCGGCGCCCAGGGCTTTCCGCAGGCCCGCTTCGGCGGCGGCTGTCCGAAGCTCAATATCCACGCCGCCTTCCTGCAGCCCGGTCAGATTCTCGCCGAGACGGTCATCATGCCGGACGGCGCATCCTTCCTGACGGTCGCCCGCACGCTCGAGGGACCGAGCGTCGAATTCGGCGAAAGGGTCAGGCGCACGGCGATGCTGATCGGCTGTGATGCCGCCCTTTCAGACGGCCTGGCCTACGGGCAGATGACGGCGGTCGATCCGGTCACGATCGGCCCGGCCTGTCGCCTCTGCGAGCGGCGCGGCTGCCTCTCCCGCGCCGAGGCGCCGGTGACGAGACCGCTCGGGCTCGACGAGATGGTAGCGGGCCTCAGCGCCTTCGACTTCCAGTGATCGTGAAATGATTGAACGCGCATTTTTTGCGCTTGTGGGGTTAGAAATTCCTTCTTAGTCTGCGGGCAAACCAGAGGGAAAAGAGGTCCGGGAATGCGGACGCTTTGAACAAACAGGAGAAGTCATGAGGTCAACCATCGCAAATGTGACGGCCGCCGCAATCGCCGCGCTCTTTGCCGCCGCTCCGGCGGTTGCGCAGGAGCGCGTCGTCAACGTCTACAACTGGTCGGATTATATCGACGACAGCATCCTTGCCGATTTCACCAAGGAAACCGGCATCAAGGTCGTCTACGACACATTCGATTCGAACGAGACCGTCGAAACCAAGCTGCTCGCCGGCGGCACCGGTTATGATGTTGTCGTTCCCACCGCCGACTTCCTGCAGCGCCAGATCCAGGCCGGCGTCTTCCAGAAGCTCGATAAGTCGAAGCTGCCGAACCTCTCCAACATGTGGGACGTGATCCAGCAGCGCACCGCCGCATACGATCCAGGCAATGAATATGCGGTCGATTACATGTGGGGCACCGACGGAATCGGGTACAACGTCAAGAAGGTTGCCGAGATCCTCGGCCCCGATGCCAAGCCGGGCCTCGAAGTGATCTTCGATCCGAAGGTCGCCGAAAAGTTCAAGGACTGCGGCATCTACGTGCTCGACACGCCGAAGGACGTCATGACCACGGCGCTGAAATATCTCGGCCTCGATCCGAACTCCACCAAGGCCGAAGATTTCAAGAAGGTCGAGGAACTGCTGACGGCGGTCCGCCCCTATATCCGCAAGTTCCATTCCTCCGAATATATCAACGCCCTTGCCAATGGCGACATCTGCATCGCCTTCGGCTATTCCGGCGACATGCTGCAGGCCCGCGACCGCGCCGCCGAAGCCAAGAACGGCGTCGAGGTCAACTATTCGATCCCCGTGCAGGGCGCTCAGATGTGGTTCGATATGATGGCGATCCCCGCCGATGCCAAGCATGTGGCCGAAGCGCATGAGTTCCTGAACTACATGATGAGGCCCGAAGTCATCGCCAAGGCGAGCGACCACACCTTCTATGCCAACGGCAACAAGGCCTCGCAGCAATTCGTCAGCAAGGAGGTGCTCGAAGATCCGGCGGTCTACCCGACGGACGAGGTGATGAAAGGACTCTTCACCGTCAAGCCGTGGGACCCGAAGACCCAGCGCACGGCGACGCGGATCTGGACCAAGGTCGTCACCGGCCAGTAAGTCGATGCAGGCCCGGACGGAAACGTCCGGGCCTTTCAATTACCCGGCCTGGGGGGAGGCCGGCTGAAAACTTATATTCTCGGGGAATTTTATGAAATCTTTGGGCAATATCCGCCGCGCCTTCGCACCCTGGACCGATCCATCTGCAAAACCTTTCATAGCCTTCAAGAATATCACCAAGCGCTTCGGCAATTTTACCGCCGTCGATGATCTGTCGCTGAACATTTATCACCGCGAGTTCTTCGCGCTGCTCGGAGCCTCCGGTTGTGGAAAATCGACGCTTCTGCGCATGCTCGCCGGCTTCGAGCAGCCGACCTCGGGCGAAATCATCCTCGATGGCACCGACCTCGCCGGCACGCCGCCCTACAAGCGGCCGGTCAATATGATGTTCCAGTCTTACGCGCTTTTTCCGCATATGACCGTCGAGAAGAATATCGCCTTCGGCCTCGAGCAGGACGGCATGGCGAAGGACGAGATGGCCGAACGCGTGACGCAGATGCTGAAGCTCGTAAAGCTAGAGCAGTTTGCCTCACGCAAACCGAACCAGCTCTCCGGCGGTCAGCGCCAGCGCGTTGCGCTCGCCCGCTCGCTCGCCAAACGCCCGAAAGTGCTGCTGCTCGATGAACCGCTCGGCGCGCTCGACAAGAAGCTGCGCGAGGAAACCCAGTTCGAACTGATGGACTTGCAACAGACGCTCGGCCTCACCTTCGTTGTGGTCACCCACGATCAGGAAGAGGCGATGACCATGGCCGACCGCATCGCGGTCATGAGCCACGGCAAGGTCGTGCAGGTGGCAACGCCGGCCGAAATTTATGAGGCGCCGAATTGCCGCTTCGTCGCCGATTTCATCGGTGACGTGAACATCTTCGACGGCAAGGTGACGACGTCGGGAAATGGCGCCGTCGAGATTGCTGTCGACAGCGGTTTCACCATCCGCATTGCCGCCCCCGACACTCCGGCAATCGGCAGCACGGCCGGTTTTGCCATTCGTCCGGAAAAGATCCGTGTCAGCCGCGCGGCACCGGCGAACACCCCCGTCAATGCGGCCAAGGGGGAGATCTGGGATATCGGCTATCTCGGCGACATGACGGTCTTCCACATAAAGCTGGCGAGCGGCCAGTTCGTCAGAACCTCTTCCCTCAATGCGCAGCGTTCCGTCGAAGACCCCTTCACCTATGATCAGGATGTCTGGGTTTCTTTCGATCAGGATGCGGGTGTGCTGCTGAAGGATTGAAATCATGGGCACGCTGGCATCACGCTTCTATAACCGCCTCGTCATTGTCATTCCCTATGCTTGGCTGCTGCTCTTCTTTCTGGCTCCGTTCTTCATCGTTTTCCGCATCTCGCTGTCGACGACGGCGATCGCCATACCGCCCTATGAGCCTGTTTTCTCTTTTGCCGACGGCTGGAGCGGTTTCTGGAGCAAGATCGCGACCTTCTCCTTCGACAATTACGGCTATCTCACCGACGATCCACTCTACTTCAACGCCTACCTGTCGAGCGTCATCATCGCGGCGGTCTCGACTTTGCTGATGTTGCTGATCGCTTATCCGATCGCCTATGGCATGGCGCAGGCGCCGCGCACGATCCGGCCGACGCTGCTGATGCTCGTCATCCTGCCGTTCTGGACGAGCTTCCTGATCCGCGTCTATGCCTGGATTGCCATCCTGAAGCCCGAGGGACTGCTGAACCAGCTCCTCCTGTCGCTGCATATCATCGACACCCCACTGATCATTCTCAACACCCCGACGGCGGTCTATATCGGCATCGTCTATTCCTATCTGCCCTTCATGGTGCTGCCGCTCTATTCGGCGCTCGAAAAGATGGACGGCACGCTGATCGAGGCAGCGCAGGATCTCGGCTGCACGCCGGTCCAGGCCTTCTGGCGCGTCACCTTCCCGCTATCGATCCCCGGCGTGGTTGCCGGCTGCATGCTGGTCTTCATCCCTGCCGTTGGCGAGTTCGTCATTCCCGATCTTCTCGGCGGTTCGCAGACGCTGATGATCGGCAAGACGCTCTGGAACGAATTCAACGCGAACAGAGACTGGCCGGTCTCCTCGGCGGTCGCAACCATCCTGCTGATGATCCTGGTGATCCCGATCGTCTTCTTCCAGAATGTGCAGGCCAAGGCCGAAGAGCGGGAGAAGTAAGCCATGCTGAGATGGACCCGTTTCAACATCATCTCCGTCGTGCTCGGCTTTGCCTTCCTCTATCTGCCGATCGTGCTGCTGGTGGTTTTTTCCTTCAACGAATCGAAACTCGTCACCGTCTGGGGCGGCTTCTCCGCCAAATGGTATGTCTCGCTGCTCTCGAACCAGGCCCTGCTCGATGCCGCCTGGGTGACGATCCGTGTCGGTCTGCTGTCGGCCACCTTCGCGACCATCCTCGGCACGATGGCGGCGCTGACGCTGGTGCGCTATACCCGCTTCCGCGGCCGCATGCTCTTTTCAGGCATGGTCTATGCGCCGCTCGTCATGCCGGAAGTCATCACCGGTCTGTCGCTGCTGCTGCTCTTCGTGGCGATCGGCTTCGACCGCGGCTTTTGGACGATTACGCTGGCGCATACGACGCTGACCATGTGCTTCGTCGCCGTCGTCGTGCAATCACGGCTCTTAAGCTTCGATCAGTCGATCGAGGAAGCCGCGCAGGATCTGGGCGCGCCGCCGGTGCGCACCTTCTTCGAGATCACGCTGCCGATCATCTCGCCGGCGGTGTTTTCGGGCTGGATCCTGGCTTTCACGCTTTCGCTCGACGACCTCGTGATTGCAAGTTTCACCTCCGGCCCCGGCGCAACCACGCTGCCGATGAAGATCTATAGCCAGGTGCGCCTTGGCGTGACGCCCGAGATCAATGCGATCTGCACGATCCTCATCGCCATTGTCGCAGTCGGCGTTATCTGCGCATCGATCGTCACCAAGCGGCGCGAAGTGCAGCGCGAGCGCGACGAGCGGGCGGCCGCCGCCGGCGCCTGAGCCCTGTCCTATTGGACGCAGGGTTTATTGCGCGTGGGGCGTGCCGCCAAAAAGCGGAACCGGCGAGATCACCGGGTTCGGCCATGAGCCGCCGACGAAGAACGGCAGAAGCGGCAGCTCTGCCGTCTTGGCCGGATCGGTTGCCTCCAGCGAACCGGAAAGCGCCAGCCCGTTCGACTGATAGGTAACCACGCCGGAAAGCGCCAGCGTCTGCGTAGGCCCGATGACATGGGCGTCATGGATTTCGGCGGAGCCGTTGGCGAAATCGGCTTGAAGGTCCAATTGGTTGAAGGCGAAGGCACCGCCTGCTGCGGCACTCAGCGGAAAGAACGGCTTTTCGACAGCCTGTGTCCTGAGCGCGCCGGCGTCAATGCCGGGGATCGTGCCTTCCCTCGTCCAGAAATGCAGCTTACCGGTGACGTCGGCAAGACCGGTCGCCCAGATCGCTTTCGGCGACTGCAGGTCGAGATCGAGCGATCCCGTCGCAAGCGGTAGCGGTCCTTTGAGCTGCAGACGCTCGGCAAGGCCGGCGAAGTCGGCATCGCGGATCGATAGCTGCAGCTTGCCGCCGCCGTCGAAGTCGCGCCGCGTCGCCTCCAGATGTGCCGTCATTTCGCCGCCTTCGAAGCCGCTGTCGCCGATATCGAACTTCGCCTCGCCGCCGGTGACGATCATGCTGGCGCCGACATCGGAGAGTTGGAAGCGGCCCATCTCAGCCCGCCGCGCCGAAAGCCTGACGTCGACGTCGAGCAACTGCAGCGGCTCGCTGATGCCGGTGGAGATTCCCTCCGCCTCGCCGGCCGCCAATCTCAGCGCAAAGGCGTCGAGGAACGGCTTCAGGTTCATCTGGTCGAAGGCGAGCGTGCCGCCGATCTTCGGCCGTCTGCCGGTCGTGGTCGAAAGGTCCATCACGCCGGTGGCGCTCGCCTCGTTCAGCGACAGGCTGAGATCGTTGAAACGCAGCCCGCTGCCCGACGACATGATGTCGGATTCCAGCGAGGCGCTCTTCAGCGTGCCGACACCGGGGAGCGATCTGCCCGACCATGTCAGAAATGCCGGCACATCGGGAATGCTGACGGCGATGTTGCCGGAAAGCGCCGAAAGGCTGGCGATGCTGGCGATCCCCTGAAAACGGGCCGTCAGCAGGTTTGACGTCAGCGATGTCCGCGTCTCGGCGCTCTTGCCGGCAAAGGCGAGCAGCGGCTGGCGCGAGGCGAAATCCACCTTCAGGTCAACGCCGTTGATACGGGCGATCACGACAGCCGAGATCGCGCCCGAGAGCCGTGGCCAGCCGATGTCGGCCGTGACGCTGTCGAAATTGTAAGTCTTGGCGCTCCTGACGTCGGTCACGGCAAGCGTGCCGTCCTCGACGGTCACCGCACCGATCTCGGCATCGAGAGCGGGATCGAGCACCTCCGCCCCGTTTTCGTAGCGCACGCCGCTGATCGCATGGGCAAGCAGGCCGGTGTAACTCCAGTCGATCAGGCCATTCTCGTCACGCGTCAGCGCCAGGTTCGGCCGCAGCAGATGGAATTCGTGGAAACTCGTCCGGCCTCTCAGCGCATCGATGAGGCTGAAATCCGCCGACAAGCTTTCAATGCTGCCGAGCAGCTTGTCGCCGCTTTCGCGCGGCTGGCGGATGGTGACCTGGTTCAGCGTGATGCGCGGCGTCGGCCAGAATTCGAGAACCGGATTACCCTTGATCTCGGCATGATAGCCCGTCCATTTCGACAGCGCGTCCTCGATGCCGGAGCGCACGAAACCCGTCGTGATGAGATAGGGCGCTGCGACCCTGAGGGCCACGAACAGTGCAAGCGCAACCAGCAGAAACAGCGTCGAGATGCGGGCGAAGGCCGGAAGCCAGCGCGAAACAGGCCCGATCTTCCTGCGCCACCTGCGATGTCTAGACGTGCTCATGATCTCTGCCGGTTACCGGTTATGCGCTGATTTCGCCCGATATATGAAATATCGGGCCTATGCAAATCCAATGCATGTCGCCCCGGAAGCGCGCAGCGGTTCCAGGACACCTACATCATAAAACGAAGAGCCGAACAGCGTCGCATGAATCCAGTTTATGCGACGCGTTTAGGCTTGGGATCGGGCGGTCGCGCACTTTATAATGCAATGCAGCATGATATAAGGACGGGATTGGGGAGGAAGAATGAATGCAGGATATCAAGCCACTTTGGGTGCCCTCGGCCGAGACCGTTGCAACAAGCCCGATCCATGCCTTCATCGAGCGCTGCAATACCGAATTCGGCCTCTCGCTTGCAGGCTTTGAGGATCTGCACGCATGGTCGGTGGCCGAGCGGGAGAAGTTCTGGTCGAGCGTCTGGAATTTCTGCGGCGTAAAGGGAGAACGCGGCGCAGAGGTGCTCGTCGACGGCGACAGCATGCTGGGAGCCCGTTTCTTTCCCGACGCGACGCTGAACTTCGCCGAAAACCTGCTGCCCGGCCGCGGCGAGGCCGACGCCATCATCTTCCGCGGCGAGGACAAGGCCGAAGACCGCTGGTCGTGGGATCGGCTGCGCGCGCTGGTCTCCAAGCTGCAGCAGGCCTTCGCGGCAATCGGCATCGGCAAGGGCGACCGCATCGCCGCCATGATGCCGAACATGCCGGAGACCGTGGCCGCCATGCTTGCCGCCGCCTCGATCGGCGCCATCTGGTCATCCTGCTCTCCCGATTTCGGCGAACAGGGTGTGCTCGACCGCTTCGGCCAGATCGGCCCGAGGCTCTTCATCGCCTGCGATGCCTATTGGTATTCCGGCAAGCTGCAGGATGTCGGTCCCAAGGTTGCCGCTGTGGCGAAAACCCTCGGTGTCCCCACGATCGTCGTCCACTACGCCGGCGATGCCGAGGCGGTGGCGAAAAAGACGCCCGGGGCTTCGACGCTCGAAGCCTTCATTGCGCCCTACGAGGCGAAAGAGATCGCGTTCACGAGGCTTGCGTTCGGCCATCCGCTCTACATCCTCTTTTCATCAGGCACGACCGGTGTGCCGAAATGCATTGTGCATTCGGCCGGCGGCACATTGCTGCAGCATCTCAAGGAGCACCGGCTGCATTGCGGTCTTCAGGCGGGCGAGAAGCTCTTCTACTTCACTACCTGCGGCTGGATGATGTGGAACTGGCTGGTCAGCGGGCTGGCCAGCGGCGCGACGCTCTGCCTGTTCGACGGCTCGCCCTTTGCACCTGACGGCAATGTGTTGTTCGACTATGCCGAGGCGGAAAAATTCGCGATTTTCGGCACCTCGGCAAAATATATCGATGCGGTGCGCAAGAGCGGGCTGACACCGCGCAAAAGTCACGATCTCTCCG
Organism: Rhizobium etli CFN 42; assembly: GCF_000092045.1. Taxonomy (NCBI): domain Bacteria; kingdom Pseudomonadati; phylum Pseudomonadota; class Alphaproteobacteria; order Hyphomicrobiales; family Rhizobiaceae; genus Rhizobium; species Rhizobium etli. Next base: position 746,980 of record NC_007761.1, read on the forward strand.
GTCTCCGGCTGATGACCTCCACCGGCTCGCCGCTCTCGCCCGAGGGTTTCACCTTCGTTTATGAAGGCATCAAGGAGGACGTGCAACTCGCCTCGATCTCCGGCGGCACCGATATCGTTTCCTGTTTCGTGCTCGGCAATCCGCTGCAGCCGGTCTGGCGCGGCGAGATCCAGGGTCCTGGTCTCGGTCTTGCGGTCGACGTCTGGGATGATAATGGCAAGCCGGTGCGCCGCGAGAAGGGCGAACTCGTCTGCACCAAGGCCTTCCCCTCCATGCCTGTCATGTTCTGGAACGATCCCGATGGCGCAAAATATCGCGCCGCCTATTTCGACCGGTTCGACAATGTCTGGTGCCACGGCGATTTTGCCGAATGGACGGAGCATGGCGGCCTCGTCATCCATGGCCGCTCGGATGCGACGCTCAACCCCGGCGGTGTGCGCATCGGCACGGCCGAGATCTACAACCAGGTGGAACAGATGGAGGAGGTGGCCGAGGCACTGTGTGTCGGCCAGGAATGGGATGACGACGTGCGTGTTATCCTCTTCGTCCGCCTTGCCCCTGGCGTGGCGCTGACCGAGGATCTCATCAAGGCGATCAAGACGCGCATTCGCACCGGCGCCTCGCCGCGGCACGTGCCGGCAAAGATCATCGCAGTTGCCGATATTCCCCGCACCAAATCCGGCAAGATCGTCGAGCTTGCAGTGCGCGAGGTCGTTCACGGCAGGCCGGTCAAAAACCTGGAGGCGCTCGCCAACCCCGAAGCGCTGCGCCTCTTCGCCAATTTGAGCGAACTGAGGGACTGATAAGGAATCGTAAACTACGAGCTTTCACCATTCAGCAATCCCTCGTGAAGGAAACTTTTCGTTAAGAAACCTTTGTCAAAGGTGAAACAACTTGGGGGCCGCACATGAACGAGGCGGCCTGAAGCCTCCGGGCTTACGAAACATGACGTTGATCGACTGAGCTCTTGTTGAACAGCACCCATTTGAAGGCAGCCTCCGGGCTGCCTCTTTTTTGCTTGCCCGCGCAGCGTTCAGGCGGTTCCGCCCCGTCGATAGAGATCAGCCAGCCAGCACGCGTTGCGACGGGAAGGTGATCTCGACGAGCGTGCCTTCGTTCGGCGCCGAGTTGATCGAGAATATCGCCCGGTTGGCATCCACCATGGCCTTGGTCAGCGGCAGGCCGAGCCCGGTGCCGTCGCCGCGATGGCGTGACTGGGTCGAGGAGACCTGGCGGAACGGCTTCATCGCATGGTCGAGTTCGGCGCGCGTCATGCCGATGCCGGTATCGCGAACCCTCAACACCACGCTGCCATTCGCCTCGTAGGAGGTGGAAACGACGATCTGTCCGCCAGACGGGGTAAAGCGGATGGCGTTCGACAGGATGTTGAGCGCGATCTGCTTGATCGAGCGCAGATCCGCCACGACCTCGGGCACCGAATGCGACAGCGCCGTGCGGATGATGACGCGCTGACCGTTTGCCTGCGGCTGAACGAGGGCGACGGCCTCCGAGACCGCCTCGTTGAGGCCGACGGCGGCGAAGTCAAGATCCATCTCGCCCGCCTCGATCTTCGAAATGTCGAGGAGATCGTTGACGATATCGAGGACGTGCCGGCCGGAGCGGCCGATATCGTTGGCATATTCGATATAACGGGGATGGCCGATCGGACCGAAGCGTTCGCCGGCCATCATGTCGGAAAAGCCGATGATGGCGTTGAGCGGCGTGCGGATTTCGTGGCTGACGCGCGCGAGGAAATCGGTCTTGTGGGCGTTGGCGGTTTCGGCCGCGCCCTTGGCGTTGCGCAACTCGTCCTCGGTGCGTTTCCACTGGGTGATATCGCGGATGACGGCACAATAGCCGTTCGAGGAGGTGAGCCGGCCCATCGTCATGAACAGCGGCACGAAGCCGCCGCCGGCCTCGCGGCCGATCACTTCGCGTCCGTCGTTCAGCACGCTTGCCACGCCGTGGCCGGCAAGGCCGTTCAGATAGTCGAGGACGGCTTTCTGGCTCTCATGGGCAAACAGCATGACGAAGGGCTTGCCGCGAGTCTCCTGCTCGTCGTAATTGAACAGCGCGCTCGCCGACCGGTTCATCGAACGGATATCGCCCTCGGTGCCGATGACGACGACGCCGTCGGTCGCCGTTTCCAGGATCGAGCGCAATTCCTCCACTTCGACCTGAAGCTTGGCGACCTTCTCGACCATCCGCTCCGGACGCGCTTCGGACCGGTTGCTGTCGCCGCGGCCATCCTCCTTGCCTTCCACCGGCATCAGCGCCAGCATCAGAGCATTGGCATCTTCCCACCGCACCGATTGCAGCCGCGCAGTCACCGGTGTCAGCGTGTCGTCGGCCTTGACGAGCATCATGGTGCCGGAGCCGGCTGCCTTTTCCTCAAGTTCGCGGCGCTGCAGCAGGGCTTCGATACCGCCGACCTCACGCAACGCGTCGAGCGAGTGGTAACCCGTCAGCCGCATGAATTCGGGATTGGCATGGATCAGCGCATCGCCGACATGGATAAGCACCGCGACGGGCAATTGGTCGACCGTCCCGGCCGAAAGCCCGTCAATCATCTTCACGCGCGGCGGGATGAAACTTGTGAGAACCTCGATCTGGCTGACCGTCTCCTCGAGCCCTTCCGTCGCCTCGTCCTCGGCGATGGCGCCGGTTTCTTCAGCGGCGTCTTCGCGCAGCGGGTCGACCGCGTTCTCGAAGATTGCCTCCTGCGGCGCCGTCTCCTCGACCGAAGCTGCGTCGGCCGTATCGGCGGCGGGCGTTTCGCCGGTGATGGCTTCGGGCGCCGCTCTTTCTTCGAAGGGCGCCGCTTCCGTGGCGGTAGTGCCCGTCGGCGGGGCGTCGGGCTCTTCCCGGCGGGCGCCGAAGGCTTCCAGGCGCCTGGCGATTTCGCGGAAGTTCGCCTGTTCGGCGGCCGTCAATGCGGCGCCCGTGCTGTGAAGCTGCACGACCTTGTCGGTGGATCGGCGACTGGGCGTGTCCACGATGCGAAGCGCCGGGGGCTCGTCTGCGGCATCGGCCGCCGGCGCTTCACCGGCGCTCTCCTGCATCTCTTCGGCGGCGCTCTCCCGCGCGGGCGGCTCGAAGCCGGCCTCTTCTCCGGTCGCTTCGAAAGGCGTCTCTTCGATCTGCGGGTGGTCCTCGATCGCATCCGCCGCGATCGTTTCCGCTGGGGCCGCTTCGGGCGCGGCTTCAATTTCGTGTGCCGGTTCGCTGACAGCGTCGGCCGCCGGGCCGAGACCTGCCGCATCATGGCCGATGCCGTTCGGGCGGAGCGTCAGGCCGAGCGCCAGCGGATCCTCCTGCGCATCGGAAAGCCTGACGACGCCGAAGCCGCGGAAGCCGTCGAAGTCGCGGTTGCGGGTATAGGTTGGCAGTGCGGCGAGATCGACCGGAACGACGAGGCTGGTGCCTTCGACTGGCCAGAGGATCGTCTTGCCCGACCACGTGTCGCGGCGCGCGAGGGCCTCGGAAATCTTGCCGTCGGGGTCGAGATTGAAGAGAGCGGCGATATCGCTGAAGGCGGAGCCGATGATGGCGGATGCATGCGGACCGACGGCCTCAGCAAATTCGTGGCTGACCTCGTTGAACCGGCCTTCTGCATCGATCTTCCAGACGAAGCGGGTGGCGCGGCTGTTCGGCCTGAAGACGAAACCGGGCTCGGGCGCAAGCGACGGGGCAGTGGGCGCGTCGGAAGCTGCAGTTGCTGCGACAGCCGGCTCTTCGCGCACGGCGTCCGGCGCCTCATCGAACGGCATTTGGCCGGTCTCGGCGGGTGTCTCCGCCATCCCGGTCGCTTCCGCCGTCTCGTCGGCGGAATGGCTCGCGGCCTCATCGGAGGGCACCGCGGGCTCGTCGGCCTCATCCATGCGGCGCTCGGCCGCGCCGTCGTCGTTCTCCGGGGCTTCGTCTGCGGCCGTATGCTCGTCGGCAACCGCCGCCTCTGCGGATGTGAGAGCCGCCTCTGCCGGATGTTCCCGGTCGTCGGCGATCTCCTCCAGCGTTTCCTCGACCTCTTCGATCCCCGAGACCGCATCGACGATCTCGCCGAAGCCGGTCGCCGCAGCCGCCTCTTCCGCAGGAAGTTCGGACCGCGACATGCCTTCTTCCCTCGCGGGAGCGTCAGCCACCTGCGGCGCATCGACTTCGTCGAGCACGGGCGCATCGATCGGATCGAGATGACCGATCGCGGTTTCCACGGCAAAGAGCAGATTGAGCGCCGGCTCGTCGTTGAGCCTGCCGACCGCGGCCGGAAGATAGCCCCTGCCGGTAGCGACCGGGCGCTTTACCAGGCGGTCGGGATGCGCGCCGGCAAGATTGATCAAGGCCTTTGCGGTCTCGCCGGAGATGGCGAGCGAGGCAAAGCCCGGCGAGGCCGCGATGACCTCGCCATTGCCGCCGATGACAGCCATATGCGTATCGGGATCATCAAGGCCCTGCAGCATCTGGGCCGCCGCAGCGCCCGCCGTCAGCGGCCTTGCCGACACCGGCACGGAAAACAGAATGGCGTTCTCGCCCGATGAAAGCCGGATCAGTTCGGCCGCCGCCTGCACCTGCACGCGCTGAAAGCCCTTGGCGACGCGGATCATAAAGCTTCTGTTGTCTCCGACATCGGCGAGCTGACGCGCCGCCGTTTCCAGCTGCCGAAAGGTGATATCGGTGCGATCGACGCCCTGATCGAGCAGGTCGTAGACCGCTGATTGGCTGAAAAGCTCCGCACCTGCGCCGTTTGCCCAGAGCAGGCGGGCAAGATCGGCTGAAAACAGCACCATGGCTTCGCCGCGCGAAAAGCGTTCCCGCACCCGCGCATGCACGGCGATATCGATGAACGGATATTGGACTGCGGGCATGATCGAACCTTGTCGCTGTCGGCCTTCTAAATTAACGGCTTATTAATAACTGCAGGTCGCATGCCGGTCCAGAACAGCGGGGTGCTTTCAGCCGAAAGGGTTAACGACTTGTGCGCCGCACAATTTATGTTGCAATGCACAATGGAATGCTCTATATAGACGTCATTCGATGATCCCAGGCAGCAACTGCCTTAGCCCAAAGGAATGCGACCCATGGCTACCATAAAGACCGATGACGTTTTTTCAATCGCTTCTTTCGACCCGTCCAAGCTGGCTGAATCCTTCCGCGAATTCGCTGAAAAGGGCGCCCAGCAGTCGAAAGACGCCTATGCCAAGCTGAAGACCGCTGGCGAAGAAGCCGGCAAGACGCTCGAGGCCACCGTCCAGACGGCGCAGGCCGGCACCGTCGAGATCGGCCTGAAGGCGATCGACGTCCTTCGCGTCAACGCCGAAACCTCGCTCTCGCACATGGAAGCACTGCTCGGCGTCAAGTCCGTCGCCGAATTCATCGAGCTGCAGACCTCGTTCCTGCGCAAGCAGGCCGAGCTTGCCGTCGATCAGGCGAAGTCGATGCAGGAAACCACCAAGCAGGTTGCCGAAAAGCTCGCAAAGCCCTCCAAGGAAGCCGCCGAAAAGGCCATGGCGTCCTTCAAGGTCGCCTGATCGGTCGATGCCGATCGGAAACAAAAGGCTGGACCTCGCGTCCAGCCTTTTTGTATATTGGTGAGGAATGGGACTTGAATTCATCCTCAAGTCCTCGTATGTGACCCCCATCGCGCCCGGCGCGGTTTATGCGGTTGTAGCTCAGTTGGTTAGAGCGCAGGTTTGTGGCACCTGAGGTCGGAGGTTCGAGACCCCCCAACCGTACCATCTCCCCACGTCAAGTCGCTTTCGAGCAAGTCGTTTTGGCCAGCATTATTTCGAACGAAATTGTGGCTGCAGATGCTGAGGTATTCTGCAAATCGCAAGCTTTGGAGCTGAATGCGCGGCGCCCTCAAGAGTCAACACCCCGACCGCGAGCTGCCGCTTATTTGCCACATCAAATCGAACATTTGGAACGGCACAACCGCTCATATGGTGCGATAGTGCCATATGGGCTACATGTGCAGCACACAGCAGCACCAAGGTCCGCAATTGCGACGATCCGCCACTCGATCCGAAAGAATCCCTCCACGCCAGCATGTTGCGGAAGATGCGACCAGCGAACCTTACCTCGCCGCAAGAGAGGCGGGGAGAGCGTTCGCAGCCTCGAAACATGCGGAGCCGATATCGCCGAACCCGAGACTTACTAAATTTCAGCACATGAATGTAACGTCAATTTAAGTGCCGTCATGCCAGCAATTGCGGAAGTTCGGACGGTTAGAGCGCAGGATCCTGGAATATGTCCTTGAAAGAGGTTGCGGAGGAAGCGTTTCATTAGCGCTAGTTGCTAAGATCAAAACATTCCTGAAAATAAATGAAGCTTTTAGTTGAAGTTTCCCTCTTTATGGAGCAGAGGGAAACTGGCATTAGGCGCGGCCGAATGGAATAGGCAAACGGGGATTTTATGACGGACCTTATTACTCCGACGAAGACCGTAGACGTGACTAGGGATCAGAAGGTAGACGGGCTCTTCAGCGGCACTGCCTGGGACGGAACGATAACCTATGCGTTTCCCACGACCTCGTCATCGTATGCCGATGGCGCCGAATTATACTACGAAAAATACTATTCATTCTCTCCTATTTCGTCGCAGCAGCAGTCTCTCGCCTTGTACTTTATGGAGCAATCCTACGGGAGTGCGGCAAATGACGGCTTCTCCGTCGAGGGGTTCACGAACGCTAACTTTGAGGCCGGAAGCGCGAATACCGCAACGGTGCGGTTCGCTCAAACGTCGGATCCCTTGCTGGATACGGCAGGGGCCTATTTCCCAGCCACAGACGGGCGGGGTGGCGATATCTGGTTCGGGACGGGATATGCTGGCACCGAAGCTGATTATCGCTTCCCGAGGTTCGGCAACTATGCGGGCCAAACCTTGGCGCACGAGCTGGGTCACGCGCTCGGACTAAAACATGCTCACGAAGGGGGAACGGTCGTTCCAAGCGCCTACGACTCGCTCGAATACACGATCATGACCTACCACACATTTATCGGAGACGATGAGAGTGGGGCCAAGTATGAGCAAAATGGCGCGCCACAAACCTTCATGATGCTCGACATCGCCGCCCTGCAGGAAATGTATGGTGCGGATTACACCACCAACAGTGGCGATACCGTCTATAGGTGGAATCCGAACCAGGGCATCACCTATGTCAATGGGGTGGCAGCCATCACGCCCGCTGCCAACAGGGTTTTCGCAACAATCTGGGACGGCGGTGGCACCGACACCTATGATCTGAGCGCTTATACCACCGCCCTCAAGATCGACTTGCATGCAGGGGGGTATTCGGTCTTTCCCAGGGTCAGTTGGCCTATCTGGGCGGCGGTCCGGATGATGGCTATGCCCGCGGCAACATTTTCAACGCCCTTCTTTATCACGACAATGTCGCGTCGTTGATTGAGAACGTTTGGGCCGGCTCCGCCAACGATACCATTGTCGGCAACGAGGCGGACAATACACTCTGGGGCAATGCCGGAAACGATACCCTTACTGGCGACTCCGGCAATGACACGCTCGACGGCGGTTCCGGAAACGACAAGATGTCGGGCGGGGCAGGTGACGACGTCTACATCGCCGACAACGGCAATGATGCTGTCATTGAGAATGCCAATGAGGGGACGGACACGGTCCGGACGACGGTTTGGAGTTATACACTCGGCGCCAACGTCGAAAACCTGACCTATATCGGCACCGGTACGTTCGCCGGTGGTGGCAATGCGGCGGACAATGTGATCACCGGCGGGACGGGGTCTGATCGGCTGGATGGGAAGGCCGGTGCCGACACGCTGATCGGTGGTGCGGGCGACGATCAATATACTGTCGATAGTCTCAACGATGTTGTGATCGAGGCCGCCGGCGGCGGCGTTGACACGATCTGGACCGATCTTAACACTTATTCGCTGGCGGGGATCGCCAATATCGAGAACCTATCCTTCTCAGGCGGCGGCAATTCTACCGGCACCGGCAACAGCCTCGACAATATAATCAAGGGTGGGACAGGCAACGACACGCTCTCTGGTGGGGTAGGCAACGATACTCTGATCGGTGGCTTGGGAACTGACACGCTCATCGGTGGGACTGGCAACGATACTTATGTCGTTGGGGATAACGGCGACACTATCATCGAAAACGTCGACGAGGGGATCGATACGGTTCAGACGACAATGTGGGCCTACACATTGTCAGCCAATGTCGAGAACCTCATCTACAGCTGGATTGGGGCGTTTGCGGGCACGGGCAACAATCTCGACAACACGATCACGGGTGGCGCTGCCAGCGATACGCTCTCCGGCGGCGCCGGCAATGACACGCTGGATGGCGGAGCAGGCGCGGACAGCTTGTTCGGTGGCGCCGGTAACGACACTTACATCGTCGACAATGCCGGCGACCTCGTCACCGAAGCCGCCGACGCAGGGATCGACACGGTTCGGACCACCCTGTCAAGCTATGTGCTCGGTAGCAATGTCGAGAACCTCACCTATACCGGCATGGCAGCCGTTGTCGGGACCGGCAATAACCTCGCCAACACGATCAAGGGCGCAGCAGGTGCGGACATCTTGGACGGAAAGGCCGGAGCAGACATACTGATCGGCGGTGTGGGCGACGACACCTATATTGTCGATGACGTTGCCGACGTCGTCACTGAAAGGCCGAATGAAGGAGCCGATCTGACCAAGACGACGCTTTCTTCCTATGGTTTGACCAACAATGTTGAAAATCTAACCTTTATCGGCTCCGGCGATTTTGCTGGTACCGGAAACAGACTTGCCAACACGATCACCGGCGGTGCCGGCAACGACACGCTTGACGGCGGCGCCGGCAACGACACGCTGAACGGTGGCGCCGGTAACGACATCTATATTGTCGACAGTGCGAGCGACGTGATCAACGAGGCGGTCGGCGCCGGCACCGACGAAATCCGCACGGCGCTTGCAGCCTACTCGATCGCCGCACTGGTCAATGTCGAGAACCTGACCTACACGGGATCCGCCAACTTCACCGGCACCGGCAATGCGCTTGCCAACACGATCACCGGCGGCGCCGGCAACGATATGCTGAATGGCGGGGCCGGTGCCGACAGCCTGATCGGCGGTTTGGGCGACGACACTTACATCGTCGACCATGCCGGCGACATGGTCACCGAAGCGGCCGACGAGGGAACCGACACGGTTCGCACGACGCTGGCAAGCTATACGCTTGGCAGCGATCTCGAGAACCTCACCTATAGCGGCACGGTAGCCTTTACCGGGACCGGCAACAGCCTCGCCAACACGATCAAGGGCGGGGCAGGTGCCGACACGCTGGACGGCAAGGCCGGCGCAGACATGCTGATCGGCGCAGCCGGCAACGACACCTATATTGTCGATGACGCTGGCGACGTGGTCACCGAAGGGCTGAATGAAGGAACCGATTGGATCAAGACGGCGCTTTCAAGCTATACGCTCGGCAACAATGTCGAGAACCTGCTCTATACGGGATCCGCCAGCTTCGCCGGCACCGGCAATGCGCTCGCCAACACGATCATCGGCGGTGTCGGCAACGACACGCTTGACGGCGGCGCCGGCAACGACACGCTGAACGGTGGCGCCGGCAACGACATCTATATTGTCGACAGTGCGAGCGACGTGATCACCGAGGCGGTCGGCGCCGGCACCGACGAAATCCGCACGGCGCTTGCAGCCTACTCGATCGCCGCATTGGTCAATGTCGAGAACCTGACCTACACGGGATCCGCCAACTTCACCGGCACCGGCAATGCGCTTGCCAACACGATCACCGGCGGTGCCGGCAATGATGTGCTGAATGGTGGAATTGGCGCCGACAGCTTGATCGGTGGGGCGGGTGGCGACGCCTATGTCGTCGACAATGCCGGCGACCTTGTCAGCGAAGCGGCCGATGCAGGGATCGACACGATTTGGACGACATTGGCCGCCTACACTCTGGGGGCCAATGTCGAGAACCTCACCTACTTCGGCACGGCAGCCTTTGCCGGAACAGGCAATGATCTCGCCAACATGATCACCGGTGGCACTGCCAGCGATACGCTGTCCGGCGGTGTCGGCAACGACACGCTGAATGGTGGGGCCGGGGCCGATCGTTTGATCGGTGGGGTTGGCAACGACATCTATATCGTCGACAATGCCGGCGACATCGTCACCGAGGCCGCCGATGAGGGGACCGACACGGTGCAGACGACATTGGCCGCCCACACATTGGCGGCCAATGTCGAGAACCTCACCTATACCGGCACGGCAGCCTTTGTCGGGATAGGCAATAGCCTCGACAACACGATCACCGGTGGCGCTGCCGCCGATACGCTTGCCGGCGGCGACGGCAACGACACGCTGAATGGCGGAGCCGGGGCCGATCGCTTGATCGGCGGGACGGGCGACGACACCTATATCGTCGACAATGCCGGCGACCTCGTCACCGAGGCGGCCGATGCGGGGACCGACACGGTTCGCACGGCGCTTTCAAGCTATACGCTCGGCAACAATGTCGAGAACCTGACCTATACGGGAACCGCCAGCTTCAGCGGCGCCGGCAATGCGCTCGCCAACACGATCACCGGCGGCGCCGGCAACGATGTGCTGAATGGCGGGGCAGGTGCGGACACCTTGATCGGTGGTGCGGGCCACGACACCTATATCGTCGATAATGCCGGCGACATGGTCACAGAAGCCGCCGACGCGGGGACCGACACGGTTCGCACGAACCTGGCGAGCTATACGCTTGCCGGCAATGTCGAGAATCTGAGCTTTGCCGGTACAGGAACTTTCGCTGGTACCGGTAACAATCTCGCCAACACGATCACGGGTGGGGCTGCCACCGATACGCTTTCCGGCGACGCCGGCAATGACACGCTTGATGGCGGGGCCGGTGCCGACAGCCTGATCGGCGGTTTGGGCGACGACACTTACATCGTCGACCATGCCGGCGACATGGTCACCGAAGCGGCCGACGAGGGAACCGACACGGTTCGCACGACGCTGGCAAGCTATACGCTTGGCAGCGATCTCGAGAACCTCACCTATAGCGGCACGGTAGCCTTTACCGGGACCGGCAACAGCCTCGCCAACACGATCAAGGGCGGGGCAGGTGCCGACACGCTGGACGGCAAGGCCGGCGCAGACATGCTGATCGGCGCAGCCGGCAACGACACCTATATTGTCGATGACGCTGGCGACGTGGTCACCGAAGGGCTGAATGAAGGAACCGATTGGATCAAGACGGCGCTTTCAAGCTATACGCTCGGCAACAATGTCGAGAACCTGCTCTATACGGGATCCGCCAGCTTCGCCGGCACCGGCAATGCGCTCGCCAACACGATCATCGGCGGTGTCGGCAACGACACGCTTGACGGCGGCGCCGGCAACGACACGCTGAACGGTGGCGCCGGCAACGACATCTATATTGTCGACAGTGCGAGCGACGTGATCACCGAGGCGGTCGGCGCCGGCACCGACGAAATCCGCACGGCGCTTGCAGCCTACTCGATCGCCGCATTGGTCAATGTCGAGAACCTGACCTACACGGGATCCGCCAACTTCACCGGCACCGGCAATGCGCTTGCCAACACGATCACCGGCGGTGCCGGCAATGATGTGCTGAATGGTGGAATTGGCGCCGACAGCTTGATCGGTGGGGCGGGTGGCGACGCCTATGTCGTCGACAATGCCGGCGACCTTGTCAGCGAAGCGGCCGATGCAGGGATCGACACGATTTGGACGACATTGGCCGCCTACACTCTGGGGGCCAATGTCGAGAACCTCACCTACTTCGGCACGGCAGCCTTTGCCGGAACAGGCAATGATCTCGCCAACATGATCACCGGTGGCACTGCCAGCGATACGCTGTCCGGCGGTGTCGGCAACGACACGCTGAATGGTGGGGCCGGGGCCGATCGTTTGATCGGTGGGGTTGGCAACGACATCTATATCGTCGACAATGCCGGCGACATCGTCACCGAGGCCGCCGATGAGGGGACCGACACGGTGCAGACGACATTGGCCGCCCACACATTGGCGGCCAATGTCGAGAACCTCACCTATACCGGCACGGCAGCCTTTGTCGGGATAGGCAATAGCCTCGACAACACGATCACCGGTGGCGCTGCCGCCGATACGCTTGCCGGCGGCGACGGCAACGACACGCTGAATGGCGGAGCCGGGGCCGATCGCTTGATCGGCGGGACGGGCGACGACACCTATATCGTCGACAATGCCGGCGACCTCGTCACCGAGGCGGCCGATGCGGGGACCGACACGGTTCGCACGGCGCTTTCAAGCTATACGCTCGGCAACAATGTCGAGAACCTGACCTATACGGGAACCGCCAGCTTCAGCGGCGCCGGCAATGCGCTCGCCAACACGATCACCGGCGGCGCCGGCAACGATGTGCTGAATGGCGGGGCAGGTGCGGACACCTTGATCGGTGGTGCGGGCCACGACACCTATATCGTCGATAATGCCGGCGACATGGTCACAGAAGCCGCCGACGCGGGGACCGACACGGTTCGCACGAACCTGGCCGCCTACACATTGGGGACCAATGTCGAAAACCTCACCTTTATCGGAACGGCGGCGTTTGCCGGAACAGGCAATACGCTAAACAACGTTATCGTCGGTGGCAGTGGTTCCAATATGCTGACGGGTGGCGCCGGCAACGATATCCTCATTGGTGGAGCGGCAGCCGACGTCTTCGTTTATTCGGCGAACTGGGGTCATGACACGATCACAAACTTCGTGGCAACCGGCTCCGCACATGACGCGATCTCGATCGATCACGGCATCTTCGCCGATTGGGAAGCGCTTTTTGCAGCAACCGAGCAGTCCGGCAACGATACAATTATCATAGCCGATTCCGACAACACCATAACGTTGAGGAACGTTGCTCTTTCAAGCCTGCAGTCGGGGGACTTCTTGTTTGCTTGATTGTTCTTAGAACCGCGCGGCCCGACTTGCCTGAGCTGAACCCCTCAGTTTGCGCTCGTAAGCACCAGCAGCGCACTGAACAACGCAGTTTCCTGATATGACCATAGCCGGGGTTCTTGATGGCCGTTGCGGAATCGGGCCCCTCTGGCAGACCAACCTACTGCGACCCTTCCAAGACTAACTTCGAGCACGTCTGTGCTGCGATGTTCGCGGCCGGCGTGGTCATTTCAGGGCAGTGAGAGCTCAACTTCCAGGTACGTCACTGGTTGCTCCGCTGCAGCATCTCCAGATGCTCCGAGCACACCGTCTTGACTAATTCAACCAACAAGGCCGTTTGCTCTCCAAGCCACCCAAGAGCCTCCTCGCTCATCTCGAAATGTTTTGAGTAGCGTGCCTTCACATAAGCCTCGTTCAAGCTATTGAACCAGGCACGCTCGCGTTGCTGCTCGCGAGGAAAGGCCCCTGCTAACCGTCTATCCTGCTCCTCGGCGAGCGAGCGAAGGAACTTGATGTTGTGAGATGGAGGGCCGTAATTGGTGAGCGTGAGAAGTGTGCAGGCGTACGCTTGCTCCACCGTCTGGTGCAAATCGAATGCAGCGACATCGAAGTTGCCCCTCGAGATGTGAAAAGCGGCGCCTTGGGCAAACTGTTGCAGTAGTTTCATGCGATTTGAAAAATGTTCTTTCGCCACTCGCAATCGATCTGCCGGCGAGAGCGGCTTCGGTTCCGCAAGCGGCTCCTCGTCGAGTTCATAGACGACGATACCTTCCTTGCGGATATCAGAGAAGAAATACTGGCCCTCTTTCAGGTAAGTGTTCACCTCGCGCCTGGAATGGACAATGAAGCTTACCGGCGTTTCGATCGACTTGTCGTGGATCAGCCGGTCAGCGGCCTTGTACCAGTAGTCGGCGAACTCGCAGAGTTTGCGATTGTTGACGATGATCAGCAGATCGAAATCAGAGCGATACCCCTTCATCGTGAAAGGTTCATCCACCCATCCGCCCTTGGCGTACGAGCCAAACAGGATGATCTTCAAGATCCTGCCGCGCTTCTTGAAGTCCGCCGTACCGTCCTTCACCGCGTCTTCAAATTCCTCGTGGAGGATTTCCAAAACACGGCCAATCTCTCGCTGCTTGCGAAGCGGCATATGATCGACGGACGACTTCATACACAATCGATAGGCGAAAGATTCTGCACCGTCCACGAGAATTTTGGCGCGGGCCTCCAACCTCAATTTTCCCTGCATCTCCGATCTCGATTTTCAACGAATGCACAAAGCTGACGGCTCAACCCAGGCGCAGCCTGTCAAGCCGCGGAAAGGTCCAGCCCATTTAACTATCTTGAATTCGCTAGTTAAATCATCTAAGCTGTCGTACCTGAGAACGACGCGGCGATAAAATGGTTGGAAACACGTTCCTAATAGCGCCTGCGGCCTCTTGGTCCAGTCGGTGCGATGTAGCTCGCTGGTCCGACGTACTTGACAGGATTGGAGACGTCTGATGGCGATCATGTTCGTAAGAGCGCAAGTGATCAGCAGGGGCGCGGGGCGCAGCATCATTTCGGCTGCTGCTTATCGTCATCGCACCCGGATGATGGATGAACAGGTCGGCGCCTCCTTCAACTATCGCGGTGGTGCTTCCGATCTGGTGCATGAGGAGCTTGCCTTGCCAGACTGTGTTCCGGATTGGCTCCATGAGGAGCTTGCCTTGCCAGACTGTGTTCCGGATTGGCTCCATGAGGCGATCGACGGCCTTTCCGTTGCTAGTGCTAGCGAAGCGCTTTGGAATGCTGTGGAGGCCTTCGAGACGCTGGGAAACGCACAGCTTGCCCGCGAGTTGATCATCGCCCTGCCAGAGGAACTGACCCGGGCGGAGAATATTACACTGGTTCGCGAATTTGTTCGGGACAATCTCACAGCTAGGGGCATGGTGGTTGATTGGGTCTATCACGACAAGGATGGCAATCCCCACGCCCATGTAATGACGACGCTGAGGCCACTCGCGGAGGAGGGGTTTGGCCGGAAGCGGGTGACGATCATGGGCGAAGACGGGAAGCCCTTGCGTGTCGTCACGCCCGACAGTCCGAACGGGAGGATTGTCAATAGGGTCTGGGCCGGCGACAGGGAAACGATGAAGGCCTGGAAGATCGCCTGGGCGGAAACAGCCAACCGGCATCTGGCGCTGGCCGGTCACGAGATCCGGCTCGATGGGCGCTCCTATGCCGAACAGAACCTCGGCGGCATCGCCCAGAGACATCTCGGGTCAGTGAAGGCAGCCCTCGCCGGCAAGGGCAAGGAGCTTTACTTCACTCCCGCCGATCTTGCCCGGCGCCAGGAGATAGCCGACCGGCTGCTGGCCGAGCCTGAGCTTCTCTTGAAGCAACTTGGCAACGAACGCTCCACCTTCGACGAGAAGGATATCGCCAAGGCGCTGCACCGCACTGTCGATGATTCCACCGATTTTGCTAACATCCGTGCCCGGCTGATGGCGTCCGACCAGCTGGTCATGCTGAAGCCGCAGGAGGTTGATGCGGAGACCGGCAAGGTATCGGAACCGACCGTGTTCACGACGCGGGACATGCTGCGCATCGAATACGACATGGCCCAGTCCGCACAGGTCCTACTGAAGCGGGACGGCTTTGGCGTCTCGCCACGGCACGTCGCATCCGCGATCGAACGCGTCGAGAGCGCCGACCCTAAAACTCCGTTTCGGCTCGATGCGGAGCAGGTCGATGCTGTCCGTCATGTCACCGGCGACAGTGGCATAGCCGCCGTCGTCGGCCTTGCCGGCGCCGGCAAATCGACGCTGTTGGCGGCGGCGGGTCTTGCCTGGGAGGGCGAGGGCAGGAGGGTGATGGGTGCCGCCCTTGCCGGCAAGGCGGCGGAAGGGCTGGAAGACAGTTCGGGCATCAAGTCGCGCACGCTTGCGTCCTGGGAATTGGCCTGGGCCAACGGGCGCGACACGCTCCATCGCGGCGATGTGCTTGTTATCGACGAGGCCGGCATGGTGTCATCGCAGCAGATGGCACGTGTGCTGAAGATTGCCGAGGAGGCTGCGGTAAAGGTCGTCCTGGTCGGTGATGCAATGCAGTTGCAGCCGATCCAGGCCGGTGCCGCCTTCCGGGCGATCACTGAACGCATCGGCTTTGCCGAGCTTGCCGGTGTGCGCCGCCAACGCGAGGCGTGGGCGCGCGATGCCTCGCGGCTGTTTGCCCGCGGCGAGATCGAGAAAGGGCTGGACGTCTATGCCCGGCATGACCATCTGGTCGAGGCGGAAACACGCGGCGAGATCGTCGATCGCATCGTTGTTGATTGGGCCGAGGCGCGCAAGCAGGCAATCGGTCGGTCCGTTTCCGAGGGCAGGGATGGCCGCCTGCGCGGTGACGAACTGCTCGTGCTTGCCCACACCAATGACGATGTCCGCGCCTTGAACGACGTGCTGCGCGAAGTCATGGCTGGCGACAATGCGCTGAGCGACGGCCGCACCTTCCAGACTGCTCGCGGGGCGCGGGAATTTGCCGCTGGCGATCGTATCATCTTCCTGGAGAATGCCCGTTTCCTTGAGCCGCGGGCCAGGCAGCCGGGTCCGCAATATGTCAAGAACGGCATGCTCGGCACCGTCGTTTCCACCGGTGACAAGCGCGGTGATCCGCTTCTGTCAGTCTTTCTCGATAATGGTGACAAGGTCGTCTTCAGCGAAAACAGCTATCGCAATGTCGATCACGGCTATGCCGTGACGATCCACAAATCGCAGGGCGCCACCGTCGACCGCACCTTTGTGCTTGCGACCGGCATGATGGACGAGCATCTGACTTATGTGTCAATGACCCGGCATCGCGATCGCGTCGATCTTTATGCGGCGAGCCAAGATTTTGAGCCAAAACCTGACTGGGGCCGCAAGCCCAGCGTCGATCATGCTGCCGGCGTTACCGGCGAGCTTGTGGAAACCGGAGAGGCAAAGTTCCGGCCCGATGACGAGGATGCCGACGACAGCCCCTATGCCGATGTCAAGACGGATGACGGAACCGTCCATCGGCTTTGGGGCGTGAGCCTGCCGAAGGCACTCGAGGAGGCCGGTATCCTGGAAGGCGATACCGTTATCTTGCGCAAGGACGGCGTGGAACGGGTCAAGGCGAGCGTTCCCGTCGTTGACGAGGAGACAGGTCACAAGCGTTACGAGGAGAGGGAAGTCGATCGCAACGTCTGGACGGCGCAACAGGTCGAGACCGCCGAGGCTCGTCGGGAGCGGATTGAGCGCGAGAGCCATCGGCCGGAGCTGTTCAAGCAGCTTGTCGAGCGCCTGTCGCGCTCCGGCGCCAAGACGACGACGCTCGATTTTGAAAGCGGGGCTGGTTATCGCGCATATGCCGACGACTTCGCCCGGCGCCGCGGGATCGATCAGCTTTCGTTGGCCGCAGTCGAGATGGAGGAAAGCCTTTCCCGGCGCTTTGCGTGGATTGCTGTAAAGAAGGAGCAGGCGGAAAAACTCTGGGACAGGGCGAGCGTGGCGCTTGGCTTCGCGATCGAGCGGGAACGGCGGGTCGTCTACAGCGATGGCCGAACAGAATCCCACGTCGTCTCGGGTGCAAGCGCTGGCGAAGCACGCTATCTGATCCCGCCGACCACTTCCTTCGTCACGAGCGTCGAGGAGGATGCGCGGCTGCTGCAGCTTTCGTCCCCGACCTGGGCGGAGCGGGAAGCGATCCTTCGACCGCTGCTGGAGAAGATCTATCGCAATCCGCATGCAGCACTTGTCGCCCTTAACGCGCTGGCGTCAGAAGCCAGTGCCGAACCGCGCAAGCTCGCCGAGGATCTTGCCGCAGAACCCGAGCGGCTTGGCCGGCTGCGCGGCTCCGATCTCATCATCGACGGGCGGGCCGCCCGCAACGAGCGTAGCGCCGCAATCTCGGCTCTGGAGGACCTGCGGCCGCTCGCACGAGCCCATGCGACCGAGTTCCGTAGGAATGTTGAACGATTCCACGAACGCGAGGAGAGACGTCGGGGGCATATGGCGTTGTCCGTCCCGGCGCTCTCCAGACATGCGATTGCGCGGCTTATGGAAATCGAGGCGGTACGCAGCCAAGGCGGGGACGACGCCTATAAGACGGCCTTTGCGCTCGCCGCCGAGGACCGTTCGGTCGTCCAGGAAATCAGGGCGGTCAGCGACGCATTGACCGCACGCTTTGGCTGGAGCGCCTTCACCGCGAAGGCGGATGCGGTTGCCGAGCGTAACATTGCCGGGCTCATGCCGGAAGATCTGATACCGGGCCAGGGTGAGACGCTGATCAAACTGTTCGAGGCCGTGAAGCGTTTTGGCGACGAGCAGCATCTCGCCGAGCGCCAGGATCGGTCGAAGATCGTCGCGGCTGCCAGCGCCGTTCCGGGCAAGGAGCCAGGGAAAGAGGATGTGCCCATGCTTGCCGCCGTCACCGAGTTTAAGACGCCGGTCGACGAGGAGGCACGATTGCGGGCGCTCTCTAACCCTCTCTATCGCCAACAGAGTGCCGCATTGGCCAACGCCGCAACAACCATCTGGCGCGATCCGGCAGGCGCCATCGACAAGTTCGAGGAACTGCTCCAGAAAGGTTTTGTTGCTGATCGCATTGCCGCCGCGATGACCAACGATCCGGCCGCCTACGGCACGTTGCGCGGTTCGGATCGCCTGATGGACCGGATGCTGGCGTCCGGCCGGGAGCGGAAAGAGGCGATGCGGGCCGTGCCGGAGGGGGCGACCCGCCTGCGCGCGCTCGGTGCCACCTATGCCAATTTGCTCGATGCAGAACGCAAGGTCATTACAGCAGAGCGGCAGCGCATGGCGGTTGCAATTCCAGGTCTGTCGAAAGCGGCGGAGGAGGCGCTCGTGCAACGGATGGCACATGCGCGGGGGAATGGTCGCAAGCCTAACATCTCGGCCACTCCTCTCGATGCAAACATCCGTCAGGAGTTCGCCGACGTCAGCCGGGCGCTCGACGAGCGCTTTGGGCGAGATGCCGTCATCCGAGGTGACAAGGATTTCATCAATCGCGTGCCGCTTGCGCAGCGCCCGGCCTTTGCGGCGATGCAGGAGAAATTGAAGGTCGTGCAACAGAGCGTCCGCCAGGAAAACAGCGAGCAGATTATGGCGGAACGGCGCAAACGCGCCGTCAACCGTGATATAAAATTGGGAGGTTTTTAACAAATAGCCAAGGAAGTGGAAACTCTGGTCGCCGTTTTCCGCGCAACCGAGGCAGCTAGATCCCATTCAACGGTACCTTTTTCCCGGAGCAAAAGTCGATCCTCGCCTTTTTCATTTAATGGAACCGTTCGGGCTCCCGACCCGTTCTCCAGGTTAACGGGAGAATATGCATGTCGAAGACCCTTCTCTACGGCGCGACCAAGATTGACGAGACGAACAGCGCCTATGCGCCGGTCGAAAGCCTGGCGGCCTTCCAGTGGAAGAACCGCGTTTTCGTCGTGTTTGCCGACAGGGATAATGCCCGCGCCGCCAGCCAGGAAAATCAGCTTTTGGCCGACCGTTCAGCCCTCGACGAGCGTGATCTGGTGGTGCTTAAGATCTCAGGCGCAACTGTCCGGCCGCTCTTCGGTGCGGCGAACGGTCTTGACGGCGAAGCGATCCGCCGCGATCTCGAAGCGTCGGAGATCGGGGAATTCGCCGCCTTCCTGCTCGGCAAGGACGGAACCGTCAAACTCAAGGTCAGCGAGCCGATCACCAATGGCGAGCTCTTCGCCATCATCGACAGCATGCCCGTGCGCGCGGAGATGCTGAAGTCGGACAAATAAGCCCGCCCCAACGTCAGTTTAATCCAGGATCATGAAAAGGGAGGCGGTCATGTCCGTGCCCAACGAACCCATTCCCGATCAGCCGCCGATGCCGGCGCCAGGCTGGAAGCCGGTGCCGCCGATCAAGGAGCCTGAGCCGGACAGATTGCCCGACGAGGCGCCGGTTCCCAATCCCGATGAGAACGACGAGCCGGCAAGGCATGTTAGCGGCGTTTAAAGAAAGATCTGCCGCTCGGCGCTGACGAGTTCCTGCAGGAAGTCGACGACGCTCCTGACGCGCACGAGGTCGCGCGCCGTTTCGTGATAGGTCGTCCAATAGGCGCGGCGGATCGAGATCTCAGGCAGGATGCGCTGGAGCTCCGGATACTGCCGGGCGATATAATCATGCAGAATGCCGATGCCGGCGCCGGATCGCACCGCCTCCGTCTGGCCGATCGCCGTCGAGATTTCGAAGCCGGCGTCCCAGCTGCGCATCACCTCGCCGGAGAAATTCAGCGAGGCGGTGAAGAGCAGATCCTCGACATAGCCGATGCGCGGATGGGCCTTCAGCGCCTCGACATCGCCGGGCCTGCCGTGGGCGGCGAGATAATCGCGCGAGGCATAGAGACCGAGCGTGTAATCCGTCAGCTTGGAGGAAACCAGCCGGCCTTGTTCGGGACGTTCCAGCGTGATGGCGATGTCGGCCTCGCGCTGCGACAGCGAGAAGGAGCGCGGGACCGGCACGAGCTGGATCTTCAATTCCGGATGACGCTCGATCAACCTGCCCATCCGCGGCGCGAGAAAAGAGACGCCGAACCCGTCGGGCGCGCCGACACGCACCGTGCCGGCGATTGCCGTGTCGGTGTGGCCGAGATTGGCCTGCACTGCCAACATTTCGGTTTCCATGCGCTCGGCGGCGTGCAGAAAGACCTCGCCTTCGGCCGTCAGCTCGCAGCCATTCGTGCGGCGGATGAAAAGCCGCGTCTTCAGTGCCTCTTCGAGCGATGTCAGCCGCCGTGAAAGCGTGGCATGGTTGAGCCCCAGCCGCTTCGAAGCGGCAAGAATCTGCCCGGTGCGGGCAACGGCGAGGAAAATGCGGACATCGTCCCAGTTCATGGCTTGGCACGCATCGCAATCGGATCGACGTCCATCAGCGTCAACGACGTCACCATGCCGGCCGTCTCACGCTTATATTTGAGGAAATGCGGTGTCTGCAGATGGGCCTCGTAGGCTTCCTGGTCGGCGTAGACCTCGAGGATGCGGATTTGGTTTGGATTGCCCCGGATGGAAACGCGTTGAGTGAGAGAACGCCGTCTTCCAGCGCAACCGACGCCTCGATTTCTTCCGTGAGCAGGGCGCGATACGCTTCGAGCGTCTCCGGATCAATCTCCAGCTCCGCCATTCTGACAACAGGTTTCCGGCTCATCGGTCCGACCTTCCCTGGGGTTTGACTTGTCCTTGCGCCGTACCAAGTTTGGAGGCAGCAATAAGTGTCATTGGGCTACAATATGTGCACAACGGTTCCTTATATCAGCGCATTGATTTGTGCAAATTGAAGTGCGATTGTAGGCCATCCCAAAAACAGGAGGAGCACCCATGCGTGAGATCGGTCATTTCATCGGCGGCAAGGAAGTCGCCGGCACCAGCGGCCGCGTCAGCAATGTTTACAATCCGGCAACCGGCGAAGTGCAGGCGACCGTCGCGCTCGCAAGCGTCGAGGAACTGCGCGCCGCCGTCGAAAACGCCAAGGCCGCGCAGCCGAAATGGGCTGCCACCAACCCGCAGCGCCGCGCCCGCGTCTTCTTCAAGTTCGTCGAACTCCTAAACAAGCACATGGATGAGCTCGCCGAAATGCTCTCCAAGGAGCACGGCAAGACGATCGAGGATGCCAAGGGCGACGTCATCCGCGGCCTCGAAGTCTGCGAATTCGTCTGCGGCATTCCGCATCTCGCCAAGGGTGAGTTCACTGAGGGCGCGGGCCCGGCGATCGACATGTATTCGATCCGTCAGCCGGTCGGCATCGGCGCCGGCATCACCCCCTTCAACTTCCCGGGCATGATCCCGATGTGGATGTTCGCGCCGGCGATCGCCTGCGGCAACGCCTTCATCTTGAAGCCCTCAGAGCGCGATCCGTCCCTGCCGATCCGTCTTGCCGAACTGATGATCGAGGCCGGACTGCCGGCCGGCATCCTCAACGTCGTCAACGGGGACAAGGGTGCCGTCGACGCGATCCTCACCGATCCCGATATCGGCGCCGTCTCCTTCGTCGGCTCGACGCCGATCGCCCGCTACGTCTACGGCACGGCGGCAATGAACGGCAAGCGCGCCCAGTGCTTCGGCGGCGCCAAGAACCACATGATCATCATGCCGGACGCCGACATGGATCAGGCCGTAAACGCGCTGATGGGCGCAGGTTACGGTTCGGCCGGCGAGCGCTGCATGGCGATCTCGGTTGCCGTTCCGGTCGGCAAAGAAACCGCCAACCGCCTGGTCGAGATGCTGGCGCCGAAGATCGAATCGCTTCGCATCGGCCCCTATACCGACGACAAGGCCGATATGGGCCCGCTGGTCACCAAGGACGCCTACACGCGGGTGCGCGGCCTGATCGACCGCGGCGTCGAGGAAGGCGCCAAGCTCGTGGTCGACGGCCGCGATTTCAAGCTCCAGGGCTATGAAGACGGCTATTTCGTCGGCGGCTGCCTGTTCGATCACGTGACGCCCGAGATGGACATCTACAAGACCGAAATCTTCGGACCTGTCCTCTCCGTCGTCCGCGCCAAGAACTATGAGGAAGCGCTGTCGCTGCCGATGAAGCACGAATACGGCAACGG
Organism: Rhizobium etli CFN 42; assembly: GCF_000092045.1. NCBI lineage: Bacteria > Pseudomonadati > Pseudomonadota > Alphaproteobacteria > Hyphomicrobiales > Rhizobiaceae > Rhizobium > Rhizobium etli. Next base: position 769,503 of record NC_007761.1, read on the forward strand.
CGTCGCGATCTACACGCGTGACGGCGATGCCGCCCGCGATTTCGCCTCGCGCGTCAATATCGGCATGATCGGCATCAACGTTCCGATCCCGGTTCCGCTCGCCTACCACTCGTTTGGCGGCTGGAAGGCCTCGAGCTTCGGCGATCTCAATCAGCACGGCACGGACTCGATCAAGTTCTGGACCAAGACCAAGACCGTCACCGCCCGCTGGCCCTCCGGCATCAAGAGCGGCGCCGAATTCGTCATGCCGACGATGAAGTGATGAGCGACATCATTCTGCAATTTGGTGGTCTTTTGGCCTGATAAGCCTCTGACAACCCCCTGGCATGGTTCAGGGGGTTGTGTTCATTGGGACCCTGCGACCGAGCCGCGGTCCGTTAATGGTGCTCGATCAGTTGCTCCTAACGACGGTCGTCCTCCGCTTGATCCGACGCTCCCGCTTCAGCATCGAGGTCGGCATTGTCGGCCTAGTGCCAGCTGTGCCACAGCGGGTGTCGCCAGCTATGGCATTCACGAAAGCTCCCAAACTCGCCATGACCTAAAGACATCAGGCCACCAACTTCGCCGCCGGGCAACCAAGCAACTGCTGGACGAAACTCAGGGAAAATGCCGCAGACGCGGCAGGCATTCCGCAGGCTCGAAAATCTCGGCCTGACCGATGCGGTACGCGCGACGACGGATGCGACGCGGCTCTATTCCTTCTGGGACTATCAGGCAGGTGCATGGCCGAAGAACAACGGCATCCGCATCGACCACCTGCTGCTCTCACCGGAGGCTGCCGACCGGATGACGTCGGCGGCGATCGAAAAACATGTACGGGCCTGGGAAAAGCCGTCCGACCACGTACCTGTCATCGCCTATTTCGATTTTGCGGCCTGACCTTCGCAACCCGTAACGCGTCATTGCAAGCGCGCGACAGGGCGCTCATGACGGCTTCAGTCGTCGGAGCCGCTTGCGATGGCGTGCGAGAGCGAGACCGCCGTGCGCCGGTCGGCCTCGTTGGAAACCGAGAAGGCCTGCTCCTGAAGCGCTTCCATCCAGCTGCAGTCCTTGGGCTTGCAGCGGTCGAGAGCGGCAGTCATCAGCGCGAGACCGCGGGCCGTCTGACCTTCGTCAAAGAGAATATTTCCGAAAACCGCCATGGCGCCGGGATGGCCACTCTTGCGCGCCTGGTTCAACCATTTCTTCGCCTGCTGCGGGCTGGCATTGCCGCCCTCGCCGGCCAGCATCATCTGCGCCAACTGGAACTGCGCTTCGGGAACGCCAAAGGTTGAGGCCACCTGGAAATAAAGCTGGCGTGCCTGGGTGAGATCAATCTTGACCGGGCTGCCTGATATGCCGTGTTTGTAGTAATTGGCGAGCGACAGAAGCGCGTTGACGAAGAAGCCGGTGTCTTCCGAACCGGGTTCGACACCCTGCTGGGCAATCTCGCTGTAGATCTTGAAGGCTTCGAAATCATCCTGGGCGACGCCGTCGCCGTCGGCATACATATTGGCGAGCGCCCAGCGCGAACCGGTATGGCCCTTTTCGGCGGCGTACTTGTAAGCTTCGACCGCCTCCTCCTTCTGTCCGTTCTTATAGGCCTTGAAGCCGAACTTGAAGAGGTCGAAAGGACCGGATTCCTTACTGACGTCGCTCTTGATGTCGAAAGCGCGAACCGGGCCGGACATTGCCAGCGCTATCCCCATGCCCATCAGCATGAATTTGAACAATTTGAACTCGGACGTTACCATTTCAACCGATTTCTTTCGTTCATCGCACGCAGCCGGCGCCGGCGCCGGGCAGACGGTGGATGTATTCATTCGAGGCGAGCGATCCCGCGGTGGGCTCCATGGCCCCTTTGCCCGCGTCGCATCCAGCCCATTGGCCTTTTCCGAAAGGCCGAATTTTCAGCATGTCATCTAGAACCACCCGGCTCCCGGCATGGCCTGACTGCAATCTGCCTGGCATTCCTTTGGCAGGCGCGGCATCCGCCTTCCCGCCTTTATCGCTTTCGTAAACAGCAAATGTGACGAAACCAGTATCGTCTTCTCCGCCAAAGCCGCGCTGCTCGGGCGCACGGGTCGACAAAACCGGCATTGGAGGGATCGACAACCGCGTTGCAAGGCGGGATCTGCGGCCGGAACAGCCTTGTCCAAAAAGCGAAACGGCCGCAATCGAACGACTGTCGCCAATCGCGCCGCATGACCTGCTGTTGCCGGAAAAAAATCGACCCATGCTACTCTTTACACGCACCCTACGTCTGCCGTCGTCTCGCCTGCCAATAGCGCTGCGCTCTCTTTGTGGCGGGAAATAGACAAATTCGCCCCGCAGCCACGATACGATATTTGTCGCAAAAAGACCGTTGCTGCCTCGTCACAAATCCGAAGGGTCGCCTTTCTTGCCGGCCTTCCAAGGAAGCCTGGCAAACCGGCGAGCTTCAAGACTTCTACTTAGGTCTAGATTCACCGGAGAAATCTAGGCTTTGCGACGCCTGGTTCGCCGGAAGCCGTGGCGGTCCTCACTCGCGGCCGCTCCGTCCCCGTTGCTATCTCGCGCCAATCCCCTTCCGTTCGGCGAGATTGCCAGCGGATCGACAAAAGGATGTCGTCGCAGGCTGCGACATGGCTTTGCCACGCATCTGCTGGAGAGCGTCCACCCGCACCCTAATCCATTCAGGTCCCTGCTCGGTTGGAATAAGCCGCCGACAAATTGCCCGGTTTGCCAGGTGCTTTCGACCCTCTGTTTCGAGTCAATCTCACGGGGCTGAACGTCGCGATCGCTCCTCAGCACGCTCTCCACCGATCTGGCCAGCACGAGCGAAGGCAGGCATCATCGATGACGACCCAGAGGGTTTCGGTGCAGAATTGACGTCGCGGCAAATGGCCTCATAAGCTGAATGCGAATTTCATATTTTGGAATTGTTCAAAACTGCCAAACCGCCTATATAGGTCTGAACAGGCACGAGTCAGGAGATCGGCATGCGGTTGACGAAGCAGACCAACTATGCGGTTCGCATGTTGATGTATTGTGCTGCCAATGAAGGGCAGCTGAGCCGCATCCCGGAGATCGCCAAGGCTTACGGCGTTTCCGAGCTCTTTCTTTTCAAGATCCTTCAGCCGCTGAACAAGGCAGGTCTGGTCGAGACCGTTCGCGGCCGCAACGGCGGCGTACGCTTGGGCAAGCCGGCGGCCGACATCACCCTCTTCGATGTGGTGCGGGTCACGGAAGACAGTTTCGCCATGGCCGAATGCTTCGAGGATGACGGCATGGTCGAATGCCCGCTGGTCGACAGCTGCGGCTTGAATTCGGCGCTGCGCAAGGCGCTCAATGCCTTCTTCGCCGTGCTGTCGGAATATACGATCGACGACCTCGTCAAGGCACGGCCGCAGATCAATTTCCTTCTTGGACTGACCGGTGAGCAGGCCTATCGCAAGCCCGCGATCGTCGCCCCGGCCGCCTAATTCACGGAAGAACAGACTTGTAAAACCGCGGTTGCCCGGGCAGCCGCGGTTTTTGTTGCGTCGCTTTCGCCCGCTCGCGGATGCGGGAAATGGTCATTATGCGCAGCTGAGGGGCGCAAATGTCGAAAATGCGACGAAATTCCGCTGGTTTTTATCCGAATCTTTCTAATTGAGGCTGATTTTTGACTGAAAATTTCTAAAATTGTCCAACTGGAAAAATTTTCTCCGTAGCCCGTTGCTTTCAGTAGATAAATGTCGTTCCATCGACCGTCGATCGGGATGCTAATCTGCGGTCTCCAGACATTAAAAAAGAACAACCGGGAAACAAATATTATGAAAAAGATCTCTGTCATGCTGGCAGCGACGGCCCTGATTTCGGTCATGGCGACGTCGGCCTGGTCCAAGACCCTTGTTTATTGCTCCGAGGGTTCGCCGGAAGGCTTCGACCCGAGCCTCTATACGTCGGGCACGACCTTCGACGCCTCGTCGCGCACGGTCTACAGCCGCCTCGTCGAATTCAAGCATGGCGGCACCGAGATCGAACCCGGGCTCGCCGACAGCTGGAGCGTTTCGGCCGACGGCACGGAATACACCTTCAAGCTTCATCCCGGCGTCAAGTTCCAGACCACCGACTTCTTCACGCCGACGCGCGATTTCAACGCCGACGACGTCGTGTTCTCCTTCGAGCGCCAGCTGAAGGCCGACAATCCCTGGAACAAGTATGTCGAGGGCGGTTCCTACGAATACGCTGCCGGCATGGGCTTTCCGGAGCTGATCAAGTCGGTCGAAAAGGTCGATGACCTCACCGTCAAGTTCACGCTCAACCATCCTGAAGCGCCGTTCCTGGCCGACCTCGCCATGGATTTCGCTTCGATCGTCTCCAAGGAATATGCCGACAAGCTTGCCGCCGACGGCAAGATGGCGCAGCTCAACCAGCAGCCGCTCGGCACCGGCCCCTTCACCTTCGTCGCTTATCAGCCGGATGCCGTCATCCGCTACAAGGCGAACGAAAGCTATTTCAAGGGCAAGGAAAAGATCGACGATCTGGTTTTCGCTATCACCTCCGACGCCGCCGTCCGCGCTCAGAAGCTGAAGGCCGGCGAATGCCACCTGATCCCCTATCCGAATGCCGCCGACGTTCCGGAACTGAAGAAGGATGGAAATCTGACCGTTCAGGAACAGGCCGGCCTCAATGTCGGTTTCCTCGCCTACAACACCCAGATGGCCCCGTTCGACAAGCCGGAAGTCCGCCGTGCGCTGAACATGGCAATCAACAAGCAGGCTGTCATCGACGCCGTCTTCCAGGGTGCGGCCGCCGTTGCCAAGAACCCGATCCCGCCGACCATGTGGTCCTATAACGACGCCGTTCAGGACGACAAGTATGATCCTGAGGCCGCCAAGAAGGCGCTTGCCGATGCCGGCGTCAAGGATCTCAGCATGAAGGTCTGGGCGATGCCGGTGTCGCGTCCCTACATGCTGAACGCGCGCCGCGCCGCCGAACTGATCCAGGCCGATTTCGCCAAGATCGGCGTCAAGGTCGAGATCGTCACCCATGAATGGGCCGAATATCTGAAGCTCTCCTCCGACGTGAAGCGCGACGGCGCCGTCATCCTCGGCTGGACCGGCGACAACGGCGACCCTGACAACTTCATGGATACGCTGCTCGGCTGCGATGCCGTCGGCGGCAACAACCGCGCCCAGTGGTGCAACAAGGAATATGACGACCTGATGACCAAGGCCAAGCTGACGGCCGACGTCGGCGAGCGCACCAAGGCCTATGAGCAGGCGCAGCTCATCTTCAAGAAGGAAGCCCCCTGGGCGACCCTCGACCACTCGCTCGTCTTCGTTCCGATGAGCAAGAAGGTCTCGGGCTTCAAGATGGACCCGCTCGGCATTCACCGTTTCGACGGCGTCGACGTATCCGAATAACAAGAATAATGTAAGAATGCCCGGCAGAGCTGGGCGCAGCCGGCGGTCAGGAACCCCCTGACCGCCGGAAACTATTGGACATCTGCCATGTTGCGTTTTTTCATCGGCCGCCTCGCGGTGCTGATCCCGACATTCCTCGGCGTTTCCCTGATTGCCTTCTCGTTCATCCGCCTGCTTCCCGGCGATCCCGTCATGCTGCTCTCTGGTGAGCGTGTCATGGCGCCGGAGCGGCACGCCCAGATCATGCACGATCTCGGCTTTGATCGGCCGATGTATGCGCAATATTTCGATTATCTCGGAAAAGTGCTGCAGGGCGATCTCGGCACCTCGATCGTCACCAAGCGGCCGGTCCTCGGCGAATTTCTGACGCTGTTTCCGGCGACGCTCGAGCTTTCCTTCTGCGCCATCATCCTCGCCGTCTGTCTTGGCGTGCCCGCCGGCATCTTTGCTGCCGTCAAGCGAGGCACGTGGTTCGATCAAAGTGTGATGGGCGTCGCCCTAATCGGTTATTCCATGCCGATTTTCTGGTGGGGCCTGCTGCTGATCATCTTCTTCTCCGGCTATCTTGGCTGGACACCGGTTTCCGGCCGCATTTCGCTGATGTATTTCTTCAAGCCGGTCACCGGCTTCATGCTGATCGACAGCCTGCTGTCCGGGCAGAAGGGGGCTTTTGCCTCCGCCGTCAGCTATCTCATCCTGCCGACCATCGTGCTGGCGACCATCCCGCTTGCCGTCATCGCCCGTCAGACGCGCTCGGCGATGCTCGAGGTTCTGGGCGAGGATTATGTCCGCACCGCGCGCTCGAAAGGGCTGAAGCCGCTGCGCGTCGTCGGCGTGCATGCACTGCGCAATGCGATGATCCCGGTCATCACCACCATCGGCCTGCAGATCGGCGTTCTTCTTGCCGGCGCCATCCTCACCGAGACGATTTTCTCCTGGCCGGGCATCGGCAAATGGATGGTCGATTCGGTGTTCAAGCGCGATTACGCCGTGGTCCAGGGCGGTCTTCTGCTGATCGCCGGCGTCATCATGCTCGTCAATCTGATTGTTGATGTCCTCTACGGCTTCATCAATCCGCGCATTCGTCACTAGGAGCGGTCCATGAGCACGGTCACCGTCAAAACCGGCCAGCCATCCGCTCTTGCGGAATTCTGGCATTACTTCTCCCGCAACAAGGGCGCCGTCATCGGCCTCGTGGTCTTCATCCTCATTCTGGTCGTTGCCGTCTTCGCGCCGGTCTTTGCGCCGCATGCACCGAACGAGCAGAACCGCCAGGCGCTGCTCGCCGTGCCGGCGTGGATGGAGGGTGGCAGCGCCTCATTCCCGCTCGGAACCGATGCCGTCGGCCGCGATATCCTCTCGCGCCTGATCTACGGCGCGCGCTTCTCGCTATTCATCGGCGTCGTCGTCGTCACGCTTTCGGTCGTCTGCGGCGTTTTGATCGGCCTCGTCGCCGGATATTTCCGCGGCAGGATCGATACGGCGATCATGCGCCTGATGGATATCATCCTGGCCTTCCCGTCGCTGCTGCTCGCTCTCGTACTGGTGGCCGTGCTCGGGCCCGGCCTGACCAACGCGATGATTGCGATTTCGCTGGTCAACCAGCCGCATTTCGTCCGCCTGACGCGCGCCTCGGTCATTTCGGAACGTGAGAAGGAATATGTGATCGCCTCGCGTGTCGCCGGTGCCGGCACGCTGCGCCTGATGTTCAAGACGATCCTGCCGAACTGTCTTGGGCCGCTGATCGTCCAGGCGACGCTCGCCTTCTCGGCGGCGATCCTCGATGCTGCAGCCCTCGGCTTTCTCGGCATGGGCGCGCAGCCGCCGACACCCGAATGGGGCACGATGCTCGCCGAATCCCGCGAATTCATCTCGCGCGCCTGGTGGGTCGTAACATTCCCGGGTCTTGCCATCCTCATCACCGTTCTCGCCATCAACCTGATGGGCGACGGCCTGCGCGATGCGCTTGACCCCAAGCTGAAGAGGTCGTGATGCCGCTCCTCGAAATCGAAAATCTGACCGTCGAATTCCAGACCTCATCAGGTCTTTTCCGCGCCGTCGATGGCGTCTCGCTTAGCTGCGACAAGGGCGAAATCCTCTCGGTCGTCGGTGAATCCGGCTCGGGAAAATCGGTCGCCATGCTCGCCCTGATGGGGCTTTTGCCCTGGACGGCGAAGATCACCGCCGACCGCATGCAGTTCGACGGCCAGGACTTGCGCGGCATTTCCGGTCGTCAGCGCCGCAAGATCGTCGGCAAGGACATGGCGATGATCTTCCAGGAGCCGATGTCGAGTCTTAACCCGTGCTTCACGGTCGGATTCCAGCTCGGCGAGACCTTGCGTGTCCATATGGGCCTCAACCGGAAGCAACGCCGCGAGCGGTCGATCGAGCTCCTGAGCCTCGTCGGCATTCCGGCGCCGGAAGACCGGCTGTCGAATTTCCCGCACCAGATGTCGGGCGGCATGAGCCAGCGCGTCATGATCGCCATGGCGCTCGCCTGCAATCCGAAGCTGCTGATCGCCGACGAGCCGACGACGGCGCTCGACGTGACAATCCAGGCGCAGATCCTCGATCTGCTGGTGCGCCTGCAGAAGGAACAGGGCATGGCGCTGGTGCTGATCACCCACGACATGGGTGTCGTTTCCGAAACCGCCGAGCGCGTGCAGGTGCAATATGCCGGCCAGAAGGTCGAGGAACAGCCGGTGAAGGCGTTGTTCCGCGATCCGCATCATCCCTATACGGCAGCCCTGCTCGCCGCGCTGCCGGAACGCGCCCAGGTCGGCCATCGTCTCCCCTCGATCGCGGGCGTCGTGCCCGGCCAGCATGGCCGTCCGACCGGCTGTCTGTTCGCGCCGCGCTGCGGCTACGCCACCGTCGAATGCGATCGCGGCGTCGTCCGCCAGGGACCGGAGCTCGGCCTGGCGCTCTGCAACTATCCTTTGAAGGACGGCAAGCCGCTCGGGCATCCCGGCGTCATGGTCAATGAAACTGCAGGAGACCTGGTATGACGGGCGCTGTTCTCGAGGGCAGGGATCTCGCCCGCTTCTACACCGTCAATCGCGGTCTCTTCAAAGCCGACGCCACCGTCAAGGCTCTGAACGGCGTCAGCTTCAGCCTCCATTCCGGCAAGACGCTTGCCGTCGTCGGCGAATCCGGCTGCGGCAAGTCGACGCTCGCCCGTCTGGTCACCATGATCGAGGACCCGACGGCCGGGGAATTGCTGATCGACGGCAAGCCTGCGCGCATCGGCGACCGCAGCCTGCGCAGCCAGGTACAGATCGTCTTTCAGAATCCTTACGGCTCGCTCAACCCGCGCCAGAAGGTCGGCTCGATTCTGGAAGAGCCGCTGAAGATCAACACCGATCTTGATGCCGCCGCCCGACGCCGCAAGGTCGAGGAGATGATGGCCCGCGTCGGCCTGCGTCCGGAACACCATGGTCGTTATCCCCATATGTTCTCCGGCGGCCAGCGCCAGCGCATCGCCATCGCCCGCGCCCTGATGCTGCGGCCGAAAGTGCTGGTGCTCGACGAACCGGTTTCGGCCCTCGACCTGTCGATCCAGGCGCAGGTGCTGAACCTGTTGATGGATCTGCAGAAGGAGATGGGGCTTGCCTATCTCTTCATCTCGCACGGCCTCTCCGTCGTCCACCACATCGCCGACGAGGTGATGGTGATGTATCTCGGCCGTCCGGTCGAGACCGGTCCGGCGGCCGAGGTCTTCGCCCGGCCGCGCCATCCCTATACCGCCGCCCTGCTGTCGGCGACGCCGATCGCCGATCCGGAGCGCGCCAAGAACCGCATCCGCCTTCAGGGCGAGCTGCCGTCGCCGCTGAAGCCGCCATCCGGCTGTCACTTCAATCCGCGCTGCTGGAAGGCGCAGGACTATTGCCGTCAGGTTTCTCCCGAACTAAGTGGAGAAGGTGCGCAAAAATATGCCTGTCACTTCCCGCTCGATTGAGCGGGAAGTCGAAGCCTCGGAGGGATCATGCCGGAAGAGCGGTTGAACGGGCCCCATGCGATCATCGTCATGGGGGTCAGCGGCTGCGGCAAGTCCTCCGTCGGCGAGAGGCTGGCGGAAGCCCTGCACCTGACTTTCGTCGAAGGCGATGCGCTGCATCCGGCCGCCAATGTCGAGAAAATGTCGAAGGGCATTCCGCTGACAGACGAGGACCGGATGCCCTGGCTCGACCGCATCGGCGAAGACATCAAGGCCTCGCTTGCACAAGGCGACGGTATCATCGTCTCCTGCTCGGCGCTGAAGCGCATCTATCGCGACAGGCTGCGGGCTGCCGCTGGCGGCAATCTGTTCTTCGTTTACCTTGAAGGCTCCAAAGACCTGCTGACCAAACGAATGGGCGAGCGCAAGGGCCATTTCATGCCGGTCTCGCTGCTCGAAAGCCAACTAGCGACGCTGGAGGTGCCGACAGGCGAGGCGGGTGTTGTCACCGTCGACATCGATGATACGATCGATGGCATCGCGGCAGCGGCGCTCAAGGGCCTTGCCTTGCTCGGCGTCACGGGTTGAAACGCTCCGGCGAATAGGCCGTAATATCGATGAATGGTTTTTCGCCGGTGATGAGCTCGGCGAGCACCCGGCCGGTCACCGGCCCGAGCGTCAGCCCGTGATGGGCGTGGCCGAAGGCAAACCACAAGCCCTGATGGCGCGGCGCCTTGCCGATAATAGGCATCATGTCGGGCGTGCAGGGGCGTGCGCCCATCCACGGTTCGGGATCGAGCCTGGCGCCGAGCGGGAAGATCGTGCGAGCCACCGCTTCGGCCCGGTCGAGCTGGACCGGCGTCTTCGGCGCGTCGAGCGTTGCGAACTCCGCTCCCGTCGTCAGCCGGATGCCGCGGCGCATCGGCGCCAGGAGATAGCCGCGTTCAGCATCGAGCATCCAGCTGTTGAGCACGGCATCGCCCTTGGCGGCATAATGCATGTGATAGCCGCGCTTCACGCCGAGCGGAAAGAAATAACCGAGCCGGCGCGTTGCGAGAGCTGCCCAGGGGCCGAGCGCGATTACTGCATCGTCGGCTTCGAGCGGGCCTTCTGCAGTCATGATCTTCCAGCCCGAGCCGAACGGGCCGAATGAGGCGGCGTCGCCTGTGACGAAGCGACCGCCGAGGCTTTCGAAATAGCCGCGATAGACTGAGGTCAGCGCATGCGGGTCGAGCACCGACCAGGGATCGCGCCAATGGATGCCGCCGGCAAAATCGCCTGTCATGTCGGGCTCCATGCGGGCAATATCGGCCGAGGTCAGGCTGTCATAGTCCACCCCGAATTCATTCTGCCAGAGTGCGGCCTCCGCCAGAGCCTCGTCACGTTTGGCTTCAGTGCGGAAGATTTTCACCCAGCCATTCCTGCGGATCAGCGCTTGCGCCTCCGACGCCTCGATCAGATCCTTGTGCTCGGCAATCGAATGTTGGATCAGCGGCGCATAGGCCCGGGTGATTAGCGCATGCCGCCGCGCATTCGAATTCCACCAGTAGCGGGCGAGAAAGGCGAGCTGGCTCGGCAGCGTGTTGAGATGGTAATGCGCATCGATGCGGTTATTCAAAGCATAACGCAGCAAGAGGCTGAGCTGCTGCGGAAAGCCATACGGCGCGACACCTTCGCGCTGGATCAGGCCGGCATTGCCGAAGGAGGTTTCGCTGCCCGGATCCTTGCGGTCGATCAATGTCACCTGCCGGCCGCGGCGCTGGAGATGGATGGCTGCCGACACGCCAACGATACCGGCGCCGAGCACGATCGCGTTTTTCGTCATTCCCCTGCATTCCGCTTTGTTATCGGGGTGAAAATGCTCCCACCGATACGGCAGCGCAAACGAAAAATCGCATTCATTTCAAAATCATTGCGCTTTTCAGTGCGGCATTTTCGGCCTTCAAGCGAATAGAGAGCATGCAGGCATTAAGAAGCGAAAAGCCGATCGCGTAAAGGGGGAGTCCGAAGGCCAGCGGAAGGGTGGCGATCTCGCCGACAACGATCGCGTAGTTCGGGTGCCGGAGGAAGCGATAGGGGCCCGATTTGACGAGCGGTACGCCGGGCAGGATGATGATGCGCGTCGTCCAACGATCTTTCAAGGTCGCCAGCACCCAGAGCCGCAGGGCCTGCAGCCCCATGAACACCGCCAACCAGAAGAGATCGACCGGCCTGCCCGGCGCCAGCAGCCAGAGCCCGACGAGCCAGCCGGCATGCAGCGCCACCATGGCGGGATAGTGCTCCGGCGCCACTTCCCTGGCGCCTCTGGCGAGGAGGGCGGCGGTGTTGCGCCGGGCAAGGACGAGTTCACCAAGCCGCTGCAGCGTCACGAAGGTGAGCAGCGCGATTGACGGCCACATCATGAAATTCTCCTCAGCGTCACGCAGCTCGCCGAGAAACCCGGCCCCATGGCGATCATCGCGGCGCGCTCCGGCAATCCGGCGCGGATCGCCCGCTGCAGCACGAAGAGAATGGTCGGCGACGACATATTGCCGTAGTCGGCAAGCACGCCACGCTCATGATCGAGAGCGCCCGGCGTCAGCGACAGCGCGCTCTCCATCGCGGCCAGCACTTTCGTGCCGCCGGGGTGGCAGATGAAGCGGCCGATATCGTCGGGTGTCAGCCCGTTGCGCGCCAGAATGGCCGTCACCGCCGGGCCGAGCTCCTGTTCGGCAAAGGGCGGCAGGGCTTGCGCCAGAACGATGCCGAAGCCGCCATCGTCGATCTTCCAGCCCATGATATCGAGGGTGTCGGGGAAGAGATGTTCGCCGGTCGATTCCACTTCCGCCAGCCCGCCATCGCCCCATCGCAGCACACAGGCGGCGGCGCCGTCGCCGAAAAGCGCCGTTGCGATGATGTTCGGCCGCGTCAACTCGTCGAGGCGGAAGGCCAGCGTGCAGAGCTCGATCGAGACGAAGAGCACGACGGCGCCCGGCCGGCTTCGCGCCAGCCGCGAGGCGATCGCAAAACCCGACACTCCGGCGGCACAGCCGAGCCCGAACACCGGCACCCGCTCGATATCGGCCCTGAAACCCATCCGGCGGGCCATCTGCGCATCGAGGCTCGGCGTCGTAAAACCGGTGGAGGAGACCGTGACGACGCAGTCGACATCGCCGGCCTCGAGCCCCGCCTGATGAAGGGCCGAGCTGGCGGCTTCGACAAAGAGCTTGCTCGCCACCTCCGCATAGGCCTCCATCCGGTCCTGCCAGCCATGCGGCTCGTCGAACCAGGCAAGCGGCCGCGCAGCATGGCGCTTTTGGATGCCGGCGCTGTCGAAGACGCGGGCAAGATGCCGGAAATCCTCGAAGCGGTCGGCAAACAGCCGGGCGGAGGCTTCGAGCGCCTGTTGCTGGAAAATGACATGTTCGGGTGCTGCGACGGCGAGGCTGACCAGTTTTACGCTATCTGTCACAGAATTCTCCTTGTCGTTCCCGGCGCAACACTGAGAACACCCGGTCCCGATGATTTATTCGGCCGCGGTGGCGTCACGAAGCCGTGATGGAGAAAATAGGAAGCCTGGTGAATAAAGCCCGGGGTAACGGTGTTTTCTCCTCGCAACGTCACTTTCCAGGAGTTTTCCCATGACGATCATGACAGCCCGTTTTGCTTCCATCCTTCTCGGCGGCTGCCTTGCTGCCTCCCTCTTCTCCGGCCCGGTCTTTGCGGTCGGCAATGACAACAGCACGATGCCGACCTGCAAGAAGGGCGAGATCTACGACCAGAAGACCAAGAAATGCGTCAAGCAGCAGAGCGCCAACGTCTCGGACGAGAACCGCACCGATTATGCCTATTCGCTGGCCAAGGCCGGCCGTTATGAGGAGGCGCTTGCCATGCTCGACACGGTCAAGGACCAGAACAGCGCCGAAGTGCTGAATTACCGCGGCTACGCCACCCGCAAACTCGGCCGCACCGACGAAGGCATTTCCTATTATCTTCAATCGGTGAAGATGGATCCGCAATACGCCAAGGTCCGCGAATATCTCGGCGAAGCCTATGTCATCAAGGGCAGGCTCGATCTCGCCAAGGAGCAGCTGACGACCATCAAGGCGATCTGCGGCACAGCCTGCGAGGAGTATCAGGATCTGAACGCGGCCATCCTCAATCCGTCGAAGATCTGATTGCCGGCATGGGCGGGAAGATGGAACCGGAAAGGCATGTGAGAATGTCGGTCGCGCTTACCTCATTTCCTGCCTATAGTCGCGCGAGAACGGAATCGCCGGTTCACCCGGCGGTTTCCAAAAATGCAGGATCGTCGGAGGCGGCCATCGCCAGCGAAGCGGATATCAGGAGCGGCCTGACCGAAAATCTGGCAAGGCTCTGGCGTTATGGTCTCGTTCTCTCGCATCAGCGCGACGTCGCCGACGACCTGGCGCAGGCGACCTGCCTGCGCGCGCTGGAGCGCGCCGATCAGTTCGTCCCCGGCACCCGGCTCGACCGCTGGCTGTTTTCGATCCTGCATTCGATCTGGCTCAACGAAATCCGCTCCCGCCGGGTGCGTGAAGGCCAGGGTTTCGTCGATGCCAGCGAGGTGCTGATCTTCGACGGCGCGCACGACACCGAGACCCATGTGATGGCGAGCCAGGTGCTGAGACGGGTGAGTGCGCTGCCCGAGGCGCAGAGAACAGCGGTATTCCTCGCCTATGTCGAAGGGCTTTCCTATCGCGAGGTTGCGGGCATACTGGATATTCCGATCGGGACCGTGATGAGCCGGCTGGCGTCTGCCCGCGCCAGGCTCTCCGGCGACGGTACGGAAGGGGGACGGCAATGATTACGAAACACACCATTCCCTCCGACGAGGAACTGACCGCCTTCATCGATGGCGAACTGACGGCCGAAGAGGCCGCGCGCATCGAAACCATGGTGAACGAAGACAAGAGCGTCGCCGAACGGCTGGAGTTCCTGGCGCGCGCCAGCCTGCCGTTCGAGCAAGCCTTTGCCCCGCTGCTCCGGGACGCCCCGCGCGAGAGGCTGGAGGCAATGCTCGCCGCCATCCCGGCACGTGAAAGCGCAAAATCTGCTGCCGTGGCCGCCTTCGCGACCCGCCGGGGCTTGCTCGGCGCGCTCGCTGCTTCGCTCGTCGGCGGCATCGCCATCGACCGCGCCGTCATCGGCATCGGACGGAACTTTTCGGCAAAGGACGAAAACAGCGAATGGCGCGCCGTCGTCGCCGAGTATATTTCCCTCTACACCCCGGAAACGCTCGCCGGTCACGTGCCCGCGAGAGAGGAACAGGCCGCCCAGCTCAGCCCGCTTGACGAGAAACTCGGCCTGTCGCTCTCCCCCGAAGCCGTCGCGCTTCCGGGCATCGATTTCAAGCGCGCTCTGCTGCTGCAATATGACGGCAAACCGCTCGCCCAGATCGCCTATCTCGACCCCGAAACCGGCCCGATGGCGCTCTGCATCGTCAGGTCCGACGCGGGGCCGAAGGCGCCGGACGTCGAAAGCCGCAAGGGCATGAACGTCGTCTACTGGTCGAATGCGACGCACGCCTTCATGTTGATTGGGCATGCGCCGGCGGACAGGATGACGGCGATTGCGGATGAGATGCGGGGGAGGGTGGCGGTGTGAGTTTTGATCGCCAGAAGCACCTGGACATAGGTATCCTGTTGGCGTAGCGCTCGTAATCGGCTAACGGCGTCGTGAAAAGCGCGGCCAACAACGGATACCGAATCCCGGATGAGAGTCCTTCATTTCTTCAAGACCTATTGGCCGGATACTTTCGGCGGCGTGGAACGAACAATCCACGCCATTGCCAAGGGCACGCAAAAACATGGTATTTGCTCCGAGGTTCTTTCCCTGAGCCCGTCTCCTGATACCAACACGATGTTGTTCGACGGTCATATGGCCTACAAGGCAAAGCTTGATTTCGAGTTCGCCTCGACCGGTTTCTCCCGCGATGTTTTCCGTCACTTCCGAAAGCTGAGCAAAGAGGCGGATATCATTCACTTCCACTTTCCATGGCCGTTGATGGACATTGTCGACCTTGCGACCCGCCACGGCAAGCCGGCCATCGTGACCTACCATTCCGACATCGTGAAGCAGAAGACGCTTCTCAAGTTCTACCGGCCGCTTATGTCTCGTTTTTTAAGAGGCATGGATCGCATCGTCGCGACCTCTCCAAACTACCTTCAGTCCAGCGAGGTCCTACGAGCTTTCAGTTCCAAGACCAGCGTCATTCCACTCGGATTGAGCGAGGGTGACTATCCTGTCGTGGCGGAAGAAGCCAAGGCCCGGTGGCGCAGCCGGCTTCCGAAGCGGTTCTTTCTCTTCATCGGCGTGTTGCGATATTATAAGGGCGTGCACGTCCTGCTGGAAGCGGCCCGGCAAACGGGTTTCGACGTCGTTCTAATTGGTAATGGACCGACTGAGGATGAATTGAAAAGAACGGTTCGCCAGCAGAACCTATCCAATGTTCATTTTCTCGGAGGCTTGCCGGATGCCGACAAGGTTGCGATTCTGGATCTCAGCCTGGGTCTGGTATTCCCTTCGCACCTGCGCTCCGAGGCGTTCGGTCTGTCGCTTGTCGAGGCCGCCATGCGCGGCAAGCCGATGATTTCATGCGAAATCGGTACGGGGACCAGCTTCGTCAACCTGGATGGAGAAACCGGATTGGTCATTCCGCCGAATGATACGACTGCTTTGTCACAGGCCATGGCAAGGCTCTGGAATGATGATCCGTTGGCGATCTCCTATGGGGTCAATGCCCGGCAGCGCTATGAGGTCAATTTCACCGCCGAACGGATGGCGCAATCCTATGCGGAACTCTATCGGAACGTGGCCGGTTCCCGCTGAGCACTATCTTTTGCTTTCATGTCAGGTGGTCGGCGGCGAGTCCTTGTGGTGGGAAGTCGACCAGAATGGATATGAATAAAGGCATAATTCGCTTGCAAAAGCACAACCCCTAAACTAATCGAACACAGAAATGCACGACCGCAGATGTTGGACGGCGGTCGCTGGACCGTATTGTCGCTCGCACAACATGATGTTGAAGACCTATGGAGCACGAATCGTGGAATGCATGGCTCTGTCGGTCATTCTGATGCAGCGAACAGAATTGGGTTTTGATAGATGAGCAGCAGAACGCCGGTTGCCATCTTTACCTACAATCGAGCCGAGCATACTGAGCGCGCGCTTGACGCCTTGTGCAGAGCGAGACGGATAGAGGATTGCGACTTTTATTTTTATTCTGACGGTCCCAAAACGGAAGCCGCTCAGGCAGGTGTCGAGGCGACACGCGAAGTTCTGCGCCGCTGGGCGCCAAGGCTGAACGCAACCGTTGTCGAGCGGCCCGGCAATCTTGGTCTCGCAAAATCTATCTTCACGGGCGTGAGCGATCTTTGCGATCAATATGGACGCGTTGTCGTCGTTGAGGACGATCTCGTCGTCAACCCTGATTTTCTTCATTTCATGATCGACTCTCTCGATCGATACGAGAATGAGACGAGCGTGATGCAAGTCGGTGGCTTGACGCTGAGCCCACCGTCCGACGTGGAAGCC
Source organism: Rhizobium etli CFN 42 (assembly GCF_000092045.1). Lineage (NCBI taxonomy): Bacteria > Pseudomonadati > Pseudomonadota > Alphaproteobacteria > Hyphomicrobiales > Rhizobiaceae > Rhizobium > Rhizobium etli. The sequence goes on from NC_007761.1 coordinate 786,348, forward strand.
GACGCCTTCATGCTGCCGGTCACGACGACATGGGGCTGGGCCACCTGGAAGCGCGCATGGCAGCATTTTTCCTGGGTGCCTGAGGACCTTGAGGAGGCCAGGCGAGACAACGCGTGGCGGCAATTATTTGATCTCAACGGAACATGTATGTTTTCAGCAATGCTGGAAGACCGCATCGCCGGACGCAATGATTCCTGGGGTATCCTGTGGTGGTACGCTGTGTCGCGCCGGCGCGGCCTAGTTCTTTATCCGCGCCGCAGCCTTGTCTGGAATGGCGGTTTCGACGGATCCGGCGTCCATTGCGGCGATGATGATTTTCTTGGTCAGGGAGAGGTGACGGATTACGTGACGCCTGTGCTTCCATCTGCAGTGTCGTTTCCTTCCGGCGTCGTCTACGATGCTAGGCATCTCTCGCAACTGGAAGACTTCTTCCGCTCGATGCAGGCGGATACGGCGCTGCGAACGCATAAGGCGGGTGAGGGGCTCAAGCTCAAAGCTTTTGCACGGGGACTCAAGTCAAGGCTGCTTCATGCATTTGGGTGACCGTGTAAAACGTCGGTTCTTTTCGTGGTTCGCCCGGCAGCTAGATGAGGTTCATGGACGCAGGGCAAGGCTGAAGAGCTGCACACTTGGCAGCGGCTCACAACTCGGCGAAGAGGCTGAAATCGGAAATTTCGCCGGCGGTCCGGAGCGTATCGCAATAGGAGATCATTCCTTCGTAAGGGGTAGACTTCAGACATATGGTCATGGTGGTCAGGTTACCATCGGGGACTGGTGCTATGTGGGCATTCGCAGCGAGATATGGTCGATGGAATCGATTACGATCGGTAATCGCGTGTTGATTGCTCACGACGTCAATATCCATGACGGAACCGCTCATTCGGCAAATGCGACTGAGCGGCATCAGCATTTCAGGGACATTATTCAGAAAGGCCATCCGGTAGCGAAGGAGGATCTTCCGGGCATCGTCTCCGCTCCTATTGTTATTGAGGACGATGTTTGGATCAGCTTCGGCGTGACTATTCTGAAAGGAGTTCGTATAGGAGCGGGCAGCGTAATTTCGGCCGGCGCAATCGTAACGCATGACGTCCCGCCTGGAGTGGTTTATAGATGCAAAATATCGCCAGAAATATCTCCAATCGATTAGCCGGGTTTGTCTATCGCCAGATGCGTAAGGCGCATGCGAATGCAAATTCAACCGTTGGCTACTCAGTAAATGCCAATGGCGCCTTGCTGGCCGGGTGTGTCATTGACTGCAGATCCGGCAAGTCCGACGGACGGGTATTCTTTGGCAAGGATTCCGTTCTCTCTTGCAGGATTGTTCTCGAGCGTGATGTTGGCACGGTGCACATTGGGAATGACAGCTATGTAGGAGGTTCTCAAATCATTTGCGCCGACCACATCGAGATTGGAAATAATGTCCTTATCTCCTGGGGCTGCACAATTGTCGATCACGATTCACATTCCGTCGATTGGCGCAACCGTGCCGAGGATGTTCGTAAGTGGCGTGAAGGGCTTTTGTCGGGAGGCCTTGAAAAGGCGAGCGAATCCAAGGACTGGGCGGTTGTCGAGAAGGCTCCGATAAAAATTGGAGATAAGACTTGGCTCGGTATGAATGTAACCGTGTTGAAAGGAATAACGATTGGAGAAGGGGCGGTCGTCGCCGCTGGATCTGTCGTCACAAAGGATGTTGACCCGTGGACTCTGGTTGCCGGAAATCCCGCGCGGGTGATCAAGGAATTGCCGAAATCATGATGAGTATGAGTTGGGAAGAAGCTGTCCGGTGGTTGCGCAATCAGCCTGATCAACAATTTCTCGTGCGTGCGTGTTATTTTGACGATCCGTTGGAAGGCGCCGCACTACGGTTTTGGCAGAGTGCTGAATGGAAAGCTATTGCGGCGCTGTTGCCGCGGCCTGACGGCAAGGCGTTGGATCTTGGCGCAGGGCGCGGTATCAGCAGTTATGCGCTTGCCCGCGATGGCTGGGAGGTGACTGCTCTGGAGCCGGATCCGAGCGACCTAGTAGGAGCCGGCGCTATTCACTCATTGGCGCGCGCAAGTGGCCTAAACTTTAATGTAGTGAGCGAATTTTCCGAGCAATTGCCTTTTGCCGACAACACATTTGATGTCGTCAATTGCCGTCAGGTCCTTCATCATGCGCGAGACCTGCCGCAGACTTGCCGTGAGATTTTCCGTGTTCTGAAGCCCGGCGGTGTCATGGTGGCGACTCGCGAGCACGTGCTGAGCAAGAAAGACGATCTCCAGGCATTTCTGAATGCTCATTCGCTTCATAAATTCTACGGCGGGGAAAATGCTTTCCTTCTGGGCGAATATAAGTCGGCGATAAAAAATGCCGGTCTGCATCTCGACAAAGTTATGGCGCCGCTCGATTCGCCAATCAACTATTTCCCAATGACGCCTGAGCAATGTTTCGTTCATTGCACTCGCCCGGTTGCAGAGATTGTTGGGAGGCCGTTGACGAACATGCTGTTCAGCCAGGGCCACGTCCTCGGCAGGGTGCTGATGAAGATGCTGGTTTCCGCCATCAACGGCCGGGACAATACGCCGGGGCGACTTTATTCCTTCGTCGCAATCAAGGCAGAAATCAATGGAAAGCGTTGATGCTGCAGAATAGCTTCGATAGCCGGCCAGCCAAGGTCATCCGTAGGTACGAAGCCCAAGGCGAAGCGTTGGGGCCTGTTCGGTCACTCCTGCTTGCAAGCCGTGAACTCTACTGGTCGCGCCATATTCTCTGGCATCTTTTCGTGCGCGATTTTGTCGCCGGTTTTCGACAGAAGCTGCTTGGCTATCTCTGGATCGTTCTCGTGCCTCTGCTCGGTATCGCCAGCTTCGTTTTCATGCAATTGACCGGTATCCTTAATCCGGGCGACACGGCATTTCCCTATCCGATCTATGTTTTCGTCGGCACGACAATCTGGGGTGTTTTCGTCAACGCTCTGATGGTGGTTGCAAATGGTTTGATCAGCAATAGCGATCTGGTAATGAGGACCAACATTCCGAAGATCGGGCTGGCAATTACGGGCTTGGCGTCGCTCTTCTATAACCTTTTGGTCAATCTCTTCGTCCTAGCTCTTCTCATGGCCGTGTTCGGCCGTATGCCATCGGCGTGGGCTCTACTTTATCCTCTGGCCGTTTTGCCGATCATCATGCTGGGTGTTGGAATAGGACTGATGCTTTCGGTCATCGGTGCGGTTGCGCGTGATGTAACCGGTATGTTCAGTACCCTGATCAATCTTGTGATGTATGTCACTCCGGTCGTCTATACCGCTGATTTCCAAAATCTGACGCTGCAACGGATCGTCCGCTGGAATCCGCTCACCTATCTCGTCGACACTCCGCGAAGCCTGTTTGTACTCGGCACCGTTCCGGACGCCTGGGGGTATGTATTTTCGACTGTTTTTTCAATTCTGGTGCTTTGGCTCGGTGTGCATGCCTTTTACCTCATTAAAGACAAAGTAGCAGAACGACTATGAGTGCTGATGAATGGGCCATTCGGGCTGAGGGTGTTTCCAAGAAGTTCGGCCTTACCCTGCGTCAATCCATGAAATACGGAATGAGGGACGTCGGTCGAAAGCTTGTCGGCCGATCCAGCACGACCGACGTACTGCGCGAAGGCGAATTCTGGGCCGTGAATGACGTCGGTTTTGAATTGCATCGCGGCGAAGCGCTCGGGATCATGGGTGTCAATGGCTGCGGCAAGACCACGCTCCTGCGGATACTGAATGGCGTCTACGCGCCGGATAAGGGGCGTGTCGAGGTAAGGGGCCGTGTGGGCGCCTTGATCGCGGCGGGCGCAGGCTTTGCTCCGATGCTGACCGGCCGTGAGAATGTTTACGTGAACGGCGCACTGCTTGGCCTGTCAACCAAAGAGATTGACGGGTTGATGGACGAGATCATTGCTTTTTCGGAGCTTGGCGAGTTCATCGATCTTCCGGTCAAGAATTACTCCAGCGGGATGTTCGTGCGTCTCGGTTTTGCCATTGCGGCGATGAGCCGCCCCGATATCCTGCTGATGGATGAAGTTCTTGCGGTCGGCGACCTTAATTTCCAGAAGAAGTGCTATGACCATATCCTGCAATTGAAGCGGAATGGGACTGCCATCATCCTCGTTTCACATGCTCCGGGCGCTATTTGGGCTGTGTGCGACCGCGGTCTCTTCCTGGATCGGGGAAGAGTTCATGTCGATGGGCCAATCGAGGACGTCATTCGCGCCTATGACGATCAGAATTCGAAGAACGCACGTAGATCGGACATTCAGTTCTCGCAGGCGGAAGCCCATGCACAGCAGGCCGGAGAACTGCAAGCCGTTGCAGGTCCTCTGGGCCAATCTGAAAAGAGACCTGGAACGGGAGATGTGATCTGCACCGATTTTCGGGTGCTTTCAGTCAATGGTGACGGACAAGTTTCGGAACTGGAATTTCGCCAGCCCTTCATAATAGAGGTCGATGTCACTGTAATCCGCCCCGTCGAAAATTTTATTTTACGTGTTGTTCTGGATGCTGTGCATTATAGAAGTATTGTGACGCTGGATAATTATGAGCAGGGATCACCGATCCCCCTGCTGCAACCCGGAAAGTATACCTTCAAGATCGAGGTTCCTAACCAGAATTTCCGTCCGGGCGCCTATGCGTTCAATGTTTCGGTCGTCAGCAAACATGTCGGTACGCATCTCTTCCTCTGGTGGAAATGCGCGCATTTGGTTGTGCTGAGTCCTCGAGATCAGTTTCTTTATTCCGAGCCGAACGCTGTCATGCATTTTGACGCTGAGTTCACGCACAGTGCTCTGGATGGCGATAAATAAGTGTTGGAAAGAAGGCTACTCATCAAGCGAGCGTCAATGTTCCGTATCTTCGGATAAAAATGCTCCTCGTGATTGTTGATGGGGATGACGGGCGTCGATCTGCAGGGGGCTGAGTTGATGTATACCTTTGATCTGAGCGATATACGATGCGTAGCCTGCAACAATGACATTGTGCCGGCGGGTGACGGTCAATGCAATATATTTGCATGTGCCGACTGCGCTCGTACCTATCAAAAAGTGCTCGGCGTGCCTTTCTTTGGCGACTATGAAGAAGAAGATCTTCTTGGGTTGATCGAAATCGCCGCCAATGTTGGACATCGTGACAGGTTCGGGATAACGCCAAGTGTCGTAGAAGAATGGGAAGCTTTGTTGCTTGCCTATGATCAAGCGACAGACAAAGATGCCTTTCTTAAAAAGGTCCCGCCGGAGAAAGCATCGGTTTTTTTGAATCGGTACGGGGAGTGGTCCGAGGTCAGCCATCTGACCCGGGACATATCCCTTGCCGGATTTAAGGTCCTTGATGTGGGAGCGGGGCTAGGTTTCGACAGCCATCGTCTTTCTTTGCTGGGCGGCGATGTAACGGCATTGGAGTTTTCTCCGCTTCTTGCCGAATCAGGGCTGAAGAATTTTCCCCATATCCGCTGGGTCGGGGGGTTCTCCCATTGTCTACCTTTTAAGAATGCAAGTTTTGATGCCGTATTTTGTAACGCCGCCTTACATCATATGCGGAATGTGCCTGCGGCAATCTTCGAGATGTTGCGTGTTTTGCGGCCGAATGGTGTTCTAATCACGACCTGCGATTCGTTCCGGCCAAGTGAAACGGGCGATGATCTGGAGCTCGAGATATTCGATAAGGATCCCGCCGTCCTGCTGGGCGTGAATGAAGGCATTCCGCGATTTTCTGATTTCATATCAACGCTTGAGCGACAGTCGGAGATTCTGGACGTTGAGGTTTTGACCCATATTCTCTATGACGCGCCGGATATCGGCACGATCACTCATCTAAAGCAATGGAATCTGAGGAAAGATGGGCCGATGCTTGCGAAGCGCAGTGGGTCCATCGCAATGAGAGTGCGACTCAAGGACGTTTGGCCGGAACCCGCGCGGCTACAGACAAACGGAGTGTTGTCTGCACAGGAATACGTATCGTGGATGAGTTCCGCGTCGAACGCAGTCAGTAAGCTTGCGCCGATGATGCCTCGAAAATACGTTGATCTGCCATTTCCAGGAGATCAGGGGAGTAAGTTTGAGCTGCTGAACGGCTGGCGGCGACCGCAAAAGTATCAGCATGCCCGCACCGCATATCGGCGTGGGCGCTGGTTCATGCGGCGCCCTTCTGAGCATTCCATTGTTGCTTTTGATCTGTCGTTACCCCTTGATGGTTCTTCACGAGTTGAAGCTGTCAAGGTCGTGCTGAACGGCGCTGCCGTCGGAACCTATCCGGTCAGGAGCAAGAACTGGGTGCCGGCACAGGTGGATATAACCACGGTTCCTTCTGGAGACGTACTCAGTATCGAGTTGGAGGCGATAGGCGGAGGAACATCCGTCGAGGAGGCTGCATTCGTTGTTCGCAACCGCCGGCTTATTTCGGGGACTTCCGAATTTGACGCTGGGGTTCGAAGCAGAAATTGTCAAAATTCGACTGTCTATGCGGTTGTTCCAGTTTTTAATCGTCTTCATTTTACTCGCGAGTGCATCAGATATCTCAAAGAACAAACCTATGGTCCGCTCCAGATCATCATAGCCGACGGCGGTTCTACGGACGGGACGCAGGAGATCATCCGTTCGGAATTTCCCGATGTCACGGTCCTCACCCCCTCGGACGCCGAGCTTTGGTGGAGCGGTTCGGTAGCCATGGGTGTCGACTATGTCTTGCGTCACAGCGGCAGTATCGACGACTATGTACTTATGATGAATAACGATACGCAATTTCCGCCCAACTATGTGGAGAAATTGGTTGAGACATCTGAGTTCTATGATGCGGCAGTTGGGGGATTGATTGTCGACAGTCATGACGCGACACGTGTCCTTGATGCTGGCGAATATATCGATTGGGCGACCTATACGTTTTCCGTAAAGCATTCCATTAATGATGGTGAGCGTTTCTGCGATGACGTTGATGTGCTGCCTGGTCGCGGAAGCCTGATACCTTTGCGTATGATACGCGCCGTCGGAAATATTGATGCAGATATGCTGCCGCATTATCTCGCCGACTATGAATTCTTCTGCCGGCTTAAAGAACAGGGGTTCCGGTTAGGGGTCACCTACGAAACACAGATTCTGGCTCATATAGAAGAAACCGGGATCGTACCGACAAATGGAAGTTCCAGTTTTAGAGCAATCTGGCACGAAGTATTTTCGCGTCGCTCAATGAGTAATTTCGGGGATCACTGGCGATTCGTCGCGCGGCATGCACCAGATGAATATCGCAACCGTATTCGATTTCGTTTGGTTAAACGGGTCGTCGCCGATTTCACCTTGAGGACGCCGGCGAGGTGGTTCTTTTTCCCCCTCTACGTTCTCCTGACGTTGCCTTGGAGAATATTGGCTGTTGTCAAGGGCCAGAAAAGAACCTTTTCTCGGTTCGCCGCAGCCATCCGCAGGGATGGAGCGGACGTCGTTTGCCAACCTAAGCTTATTCCGGGCATCATTCGGTTGCCGGTCTACCTCGCGATGGCACCAGGGCCTCTCAAACGTGAACACATAGAAGAGCACGGGTTGATTGCCGACGAGCTTCTGCAAAGAGGTATTTTGCGTCACACTCGTTGTCATGAATGGTATGCGTTGAACACCATAAATTTTGGCGGCGAAGCTGCAAGCACGGAATTGGGGCAGCTCCGCAGGAGGGCGTGGAATCCCGTTACCAAGATCGGGCGCACGGTTTCTTGGTATTTGGCCACGCGCAAGACGAGGGTGGCCGAATGAGAGGCTCGTCCAGCCAGTTCCGTATTGGCATCGAACTTATCGACGATCCAGCCTGGATGGGCGGAATGCTCTATCTGCGGAATCTTGCAATCGGCTTGTCCCAATTGCCCGAGAGCGAACGTCCCGCTGTGCGCTTGCTGGGCGCGGCTCACGTCATTGAGCGGTTCCTTGATGGGTATGAAGATCGGGCGATCTTCGAGGCCGATGCCGCGGGTCTCGTGTCGCGAATTCGGCGCCGATTAGGTTGGGCGCAGAAAAGCGCAGGTTCGGTTGACGTGGTTTATCCCGGTTTTGGTTCCGAGGTTCCGGGCGCGGTCACCGTGCGCTGGATCCCCGATTTTCAACATCGTTATCTCCCGCATCTCTTTTCTGCCGAAGAGATTGCTGCACGTGATCGTTCAATCGGTGAGATCGCGGCAAAGCCAGGTGTTGTCGTGTTGAGCAGTGAGGTGGCGGCCGCCGATTTTCGAAAATTCTACCCGGGTCACACTGCCGTAGCCCGGGTGTGGCGGTTTCATTCTCGGCTCGATACCAGGCAGCCGGCGTCTCGTGCTACGGTCGATCGGTTTGAACTACCTGAAAAGTATCTCTATCTGCCAAATCAGTTCTGGGCTCACAAGAACCATATCACCGTTCTGCGAGCGTTGGCGCGTCTCAAACGGGATCGCAATCTGACAATCCCACTCGTTTGCACGGGTGCTCAGTCGGATCGACGCAATGAGGCTCATTTTATGGAATTGGCGGAATTCATCAAGGATGCGGGCTTGTCGGGCCAGGTTCATCTCCTTGGATTGATCGAGCGCGAGGAGCAGACTGAAGTTTTCCGCCATGCTGCTTCCGTCGTGCAGCCATCCTTATTCGAAGGATGGAGTACCGTCGTCGAAGATGTTCGTGCGGTAGGCCGGCCGATCTTTCTTTCAGATCTTGCTGTTCACAGGGAGCAGGCGCCGAGCCGCTGCTTTTATTTCGACCCACAGTCGGACGAAGAACTGGCGGGCTTGCTGGCGGAAAGGTGGGAGCAACTTCCACCTGGCCCAGACGCTGAGATGGAACGGAAGGCGCGCGCGGAAGTGCAAAGATTGCTGCTGAACTCCGCTCGGGAATTCTGCGATATAGCACGTCAGGCATGGAAAATGGGCAGAGCCGATGTCGACCCTTTGTGTTGAATTCCACGAAGACGACCAATGGCTTGGCGGTTCGATCTATATCGACAATCTGCTGGCTGCTTTGTCCGTGCTTCCTTCGGATCAACGCCCTGATGTTCGTCTTGCCTTCCTGTCGTCGTCGAAAACGGCGCTGGCGAAGCGGCTGTTAGCCCACTCGGCGGTCGTGCAGAACCAATCGGCAGCCGCATATTCGAATTCGGTTGCCAAATTGCGCCGGCTTCATCGCGCGTCCATTCGTCGGTGGCCGCGGATCGGCCGCTTTTTCCGGGCGCGCGGAGACGAGGTATATTTCCCAGTGTTCGATGTCACGCAACGCTGGAGGAGGAATCTCTACTGGATACCGGACTTTCAGCCGCTCTACTTCCCGGCGCTCTTCGAGGCGCGTGAACTGGGGATCAGAACGAAAAGCATGGCCGACATCGCCGGCTCGACCGGCCTTTTGTTGCTCTCCAGCAACGCGGCTATGAACGATTTTCGAAGCTTCTACCCTGAAGCCACGGTGATGCCGCGCGTATGGTCGTTTTGCAGTAGCCTGGAGCCGGCGTCGCAAGACAGGCATCGGGAAGTTCTGCAGCGTTATGATTTGCCGCAGAAGTTTCTTTATATTGCCAATCATTTCTGGAAGCATAAGGATCACGAGACCGCATTCAGAGCGTTGAAGCTTTTGAGCGACCGCTTTGATGACATATTTCTTGTATGCACCGGCCTCCAGGCGGACAGGCGCAATCCCGGCTATTTTGAATCGCTGGTTCAGGCTCTTACAACATGGGGCCTTCAGGACAGGGTGCGGTTTCTGGGGGTTGTGCCGCGCGAGGATCAGCTCGAATTGTTCCGGGTGGCGGCAGCAGTGCTCCAACCCTCACGATTCGAAGGTTGGAGCACTGTGATCGAAGATGCTAAGGCATTGGGGCGACCGATGATCGTATCCGATATTGCGGTTCATGCGGAACAGGTCGAAGGGCTCGAGCATGCCCGCCTCTTCAAGACATCGGATGCGGAAGATCTCGCGGGTGCGATCTCCGATCTGTGGCCAACCTTGACGCCGGGGCCTCAGCTGGATCTGGAACAAGAGGCGGTCAAGCGAAGAAATTCCGTGCGCATCGAGGCGGCGCGCAAGTTTGTAGCGATAGTGGAGGAGGCGGTGGCCTTTTCCCGGACAATCTGAAAGGAACGGAAGATATGTGCGGTATCAGTGGAGTGATTTCTCTTGCCCCTTTGACAGAGGTTGAAATCTCCAGCGTGCGCGAGATGAACAGGTTGCTCGAACACCGCGGACCTGATTCGGAAGGCATATTTTCTGCAGAACACGCGATGCTGGCGATGCGTCGTCTTTCGATCGTCGATCTTGCCGGCGGTAAACAGCCGCTCTTCAACGAGGCCGGCGACATTGTCATTATATGCAACGGTGAAATATACAATCATAACGAGTTGCGGGAAGTCCTCCGGACACGAGGGCATCAATTCAGTTCGTTGAGCGATGTCGAGACCATCATTCATGCCTACGAAGAATATGGGATTGAATGTCTCGCCAAACTGCGCGGCATGTTTGCCTTCGCGCTTTGGGATGCGAAGAAGAATGTTCTTCTGCTGGCGCGGGATCGGATGGGCGAAAAGCCGCTCTACCTCCACCGGGATGGGGCAGGTCATTTGTGGTTCTCCAGTGAAATTCGCAGCCTGACGACGGTGATGCCGAAACCGTTGAGGCTGTCGCCGGAGGCTTTCAATCTCTTTTTGACGTTTCAATATGTGCCCGAGCCTGCGTCGGTCCTGCAGGGTCTGGAGCAGCTGCCTGCAGCGCACTATATGCTGTTGAAGCCTGATGACTTGGAGGCGTTGCCGCAACCATATTGGGATACGTCAAACGTTCACGAAGATTCGCGCGACCCCGTAGCCGTAACAGAAGATATATTGGACAATGCCTGCCGCCTGATGGGAACGGCGGATGTGCCTGTTGCAGTCGCCCTGTCGGGGGGGATCGATTCTAGCCTCGTGGCGGCTTTAACCGCACGTCATTTTCCGGGTCAACTGCATGCCTTCACAATCGGTTACAAGGGGCGACCCGATACTGACGAGCGCGGTTTCGCGGCAACCCTGGCAAAGGAACTCGGCATAGGTTTCACCGAAGTGGAACTCGATACCGGCACAGTGATCGACTCCTTCCCGGAGTTGATGTCGGCCATGGATACGCCGATTGGCGATATCGCAGCCTTTGGCTACTATACCGTTGCCAAAGCCTCTCGCGAGGCGGGTTATCCTGTCTTGTTGTCCGGACTTGGGGGAGACGAATTCTTCTGGGGTTACGGGTGGGTGCGCGACGCCATGACGCGAAACGAGGCGCTGCTTGCCGGGACACCAATCAAATCGCCCTGGTGGAAGCGCCTGAACGGTAAGAAAGTCGCCCAGAAGCCCGATTTCTTCGGCGTTCATGCCGATTTACGCAACGGTGACATCTGGTCGCGCAAGCTTATGCCGGCGGGGGAACGAGACAGGCTGCCCGAACATCTATGGTTGGATGGCGCAAGTCTCGATCTGTCGCAGCCGCTTCATCTTGCCGTCTCCAATCTGCTGAACCGCACCTGGTTGCGGTCCAACTGTTTGGCGCTGATGGATCGGATGACGATGGCGCATTCGGTGGAAGGACGCTTGCCTTTGCTGGATTCGGAATTGGTGGACCGCGTTACCGGGATGCGAAACGACGGATTGACAGACTGGCACAAGCCTCACAAGTGGCTTCTGGTGGAAGCGCTCCGCGATGTTTTACCCGCCGATGTTCTGGCGCGGAAGAAACAAGGGTTCACGCCGCCCGTTCGGGAATGGATGAGTGGAATTGTGAAACGCTTCCTGCCGCTTGTTTCGGATGGTGCGTTGGTGAGGCAGGGGTTGGTTGATGCGAACCGGTCCCGCACCGGTCTTGGCGAGTTCGATCTTCCATTCCTGTACAAGCTGGTGTTGCTCGAATGCTGGGTTCGTATCCATATCGAAAAGCAACCCATTGCTGAATTCACACGCGAATATGCGTAAATTGCGGGTTTTTATGCGAAATTACGCTATTTCTGGCGCCGTTTTCGGATTTCTCCTCCTTTCCTGCGGGCCGGTATTGGCGGGAGAGCACATCAATATTCGCGACACTATGATTCTTTCACATTTGGCGCAGCTTAACGAAGACGGCGTGTTGGTTCTCGGCGACAGTATAATCGAGGCATGGCTTGGCGAGCCATTTGGCCGTTGCCGGATGATAAATGCAGGTCTTGGCGGCGGGGGTATAAAGGATGTCTCCATTCTCGTGACCGCGATTTCTCGCAGTCCGAACTCCTCGAAATTGAAGGAAGTGATTGTTGCGATCGGCGTCAATGACGCGCGACGAGGTCAGGATTTGCCGGCCGACTATGTAGAAAGGTGGAAGACGGACTATGCTCGTCTAATAGAACAGCTGCAGAGCATGATTCCGGCGGTGACCGCATCGACGATTCTGCCGGTTGAACCCGGCATGCCGCTCGGCGCCGATTATTTCGATCCATCGCTTATCGATCAGCTAAATGATGCCATTCGCGAAGTGGTGCAAGAAAAGGCGGGTGTCAGGCTTCTTGATATGAACCAGGAAATTAAACGGATCGAGTGGCAGGGACACTATACCGTCGATGGTGTCCACCCCGCAGCCAAAACCTATCAGGTCATTGCGGAAAAGCTGCTTTCAGGCTTGTCGGGTTCTTGCGCTGCCGCAAACAAGTAGTGTAACGGACCTGTCAATGATGGAGAGTGGTTAAAATTGACCGGACAAAAGATTGCTTTGGTCACCGGCGCGTACGGCTCAATCGGCCGCCATGTTGCATCGGCGCTGGCCAGGCATGGCTGGTCGGTGCATGGTATCGGCCATGGAGAATGGAGCCGGGACCAGATGTCGCAGTGGGGCCTTTCGGCCTGGCATCAACAGGATGTAAGCCTTGATGGACTGAGGGCCATGGAGGTTCGGCCGGCGCTGATCGTTCATTGTGCGGGGAGTGGTTCCGTTGGCGCGTCGGTCGCGGAGCCTTATACCGATTTTCTGCGTACCGTTGTGCCAACTGTGGCTGTCCTGGAATTCCTCAGAGTCGATTGTCCCAGCGCTGCTCTCGTTTATCCATCGAGCGCCGCAGTTTACGGAATTGCGGATAAATTTCCCATGTCCGAGGGTTCTTCTCTGCGGCCAACGTCTCCATATGGCGTTCACAAGAGAAGTGCTGAAGAACTTATCAGGGAATATGCCCGCCTCTTCGGTCTGAACGCTTCCATCGTGCGCCTTTTTTCTATCTATGGCGAAGGTTTCCGTAAGCAGTTGCTATGGGACGCCTGTCGCCGCATTATTGCGAACGAGTACGAATTTTTCGGGACGGGTAACGAGACGCGCGATTGGCTCCATGTTTCCGATGCGGCGGACCTGATGATCCACGCAGCAGACCATGCATCTCCTCGATGCCCGGTCGTGAATGGCGGCGGGGGTGTTGCCATCACTGTCAGGGATGTGGTTGCCGAGCTTTTTGCATTGTTGAGCCGCAGGAATGCGGCTGAGTTCTGTGGTACCGTTCGTCCGGGTGATCCGAGTGACTATCAGGCGGATATTCGCCAGGCGCTTGCCTGGGGCTGGCAGCCGCGTATTTCCTGGAAGGAAGGGCTAGCTCTTTATGTCTCGTGGTTCCAGCGAGAGCATGGTTTGTCATGATCCGCCGGTTTTCGTCGCTACGCCTTGGTATCGCGATGCGGCGCCTCCTTGGCGTCCGATTGGGTCGATTTCATCAGTATCAGCCTCGCCAGCTGTCTGTAGCTTCTGTCAATCATGCGGACGATAACGACCGGCTTCCCGCGATATCGCTGGTGACGCCGTCATTCAACCAAGCGAGTTTCGTCGAGAAGACACTTGAAAGCGTTCTCGGGCAGAACTACCCCAAGCTGCAATATATCGTGCAGGATGGGTTATCCACCGATGGCACGCGAGAAATCCTGGGTAGATACGCGACACGCAACGTTGATATACGCATCGAGACCGACGGTGGACAGACGGATGCGTTAAACAAGGGCTTTGCCCATGCGGACGGCGAGATAATGGGATATCTCAACTCGGACGACCTTTTGTTACCGGGTACGCTGTGTCTCGTCGGCCGCTATTTTCGCGATAATCCTTCGGTCGATGTAATTTACGGCAATCGTCTGATTGTCGATGAGGCTGGCAGGGAAGTCGGGCGCTGGGTATTGCCGGAGCACGATTCCGAAATCCTGACTTTTATCGATTATGTCCCACAGGAGACGATGTTCTGGCGTCGCCGCATATGGGAGAGGGTTGGCGGACGATTCGATACGGATTTCCACTTCGCCATGGATTGGGAATTGCTTCTGCGCTTTATTCACGCTGGTGCGGTTTTCCGGCATTTGCCAGGATTATTTGGTGCCTTTCGCGTGCACGGGCAGCAGAAATCGCAGGCTGAATTTCTTGTTCGCGGAATTGGAGAGATGAACGGTCTTCGATTGCGTTATGGTGGTAGAAATATCAGCTTCGTGCGACGTATCGCGCTTCATTGGGCGTATCTGTCGCAACATAGGCTGGCTGACGCAGCTTTTGAAGCCTCCTTGCGGAAGAATGGATAGGATATGAAAAAGGCGCTTATCACAGGTGTAACTGGTCAGGATGGCTCGTATCTCGCTGAGCTTCTTCTCAGCAAAGGCTACGAGGTCCATGGCATAAAGAGGCGTGCTTCCCTCTTCAACACCGATCGCATCGATCACTTGTACCAAGATCCGCACGAGGACCGGCGACGTCTCATCCTGCACTATGGCGACATGACCGACTCGTCCAGCCTGATCCGCATCATGCAGAATGTTCAGCCGGATGAAATCTACAACCTTGCTGCGCAGTCGCATGTGGCGGTTTCGTTTGAAGAGCCGGAGTATACGGCAAATTCGGATGCTCTAGGCGCCCTGCGCATTCTTGAGGCGATCCGCATTCTCGGCCTCGAAAAAAAGTCTCGTTTCTATCAGGCCTCGACGTCGGAGCTTTATGGTCTCGTTCAGGAAACGCCTCAACGGGAAACGACACCGTTCTATCCCCGCTCTCCTTACGCTGTCGCCAAGCTTTATGCTTATTGGATCACCGTAAATTACCGTGAAGCATACGGTATTTACGCCTGCAACGGCATTCTGTTTAACCACGAGAGCCCGGTGCGCGGCGAGACATTCGTTACGCGCAAGATCACGCGCGCACTCGCCCGCATCAAACTCGGCCTGCAGGATTGCCTTTATCTCGGCAATCTCGATGCCAAGCGTGACTGGGGGCATGCGAAGGACTATGTGGAGATGCAGTGGCTCATGCTACAGCAAGAGCAGCCGGAGGATTTTGTCATCGCGACCGGCATCCAGTACAGCGTTCGCGATTTCGTAAATGCAGCGGCTCGTGAAATCGGTCTTTCGGTCAACTGGGTTGGTACCGGGATTGACGAGAAGGGGTTCGATGCCAACGGCAAATGCATCGTTTCCGTCGATCCGCGCTATTTCCGGCCGACCGAGGTAGAAACGCTGCTTGGAGATGCATCCAAAGCGAAAGACAAGCTTGGCTGGGAGCCCCAGATCAGCTTCGAAGCGCTTGTCGCCGAAATGGTTAGAGAAGATCTCAAATCGGCCGAAAGAGATGAACTGGTCAAGCGTCATGGGTTTTCGGCCTATGACTATCACGAGTAAGACGATGGACAAGACATCGAAGATTTATGTCGCAGGTCATCGGGGGATGGTTGGGTCGGCGATCCTGCGCCGTCTTGCTTCGGCAGGATATACGAACGTCATTACCCGAACCCACGCGGATCTCAATCTGGTCGATCAGGCCGCGACGGTGCGGTTTCTCGCCGAGGAAAAACCCGATTATATCTTCATGGCGGCGGCCAAGGTCGGCGGCATTCATGCGAACAACACCTATCGGGCCGAGTTTCTTTATCAAAATCTCATGATCGAGACCAATATCGTCCATGCTGCTTGGCAGGCCGGTGTGCAGGGCATGCTTTTCCTGGGCTCGAGCTGCATCTATCCTAGGGATTGCCCGCAGCCGATCCGGGAGGACTATTTGCTTACCGGGCCACTCGAACAGACCAACGAGCCCTATGCCATAGCAAAGATCGCCGGCGTCAAGCTTTGCGAGAGCTATAATAGGCAATACGGAACGCAGTATGCCTCCGCAATGCCGACCAATCTTTATGGTCCAAACGACAGCTACGATCTCAACAACAGTCATGTCCTGCCGGCATTGATCCGCAAGGCGCACGAGGCGAAGATTCGCGGCGAGAAGGAACTGGTCGTCTGGGGCTCCGGTCAGCCGATGCGCGAGTTTCTCTATGTCGATGATATGGCGGATGCCTGTGTCTTCCTGATGGAAAATCAAATCAGCGAGGGACTTTTCAATATCGGCACGGGCGAGGACGTGACGATCCGGCAGTTGGCCGAGACGGTCATGGAGATCGTCGGTTTCGAGGGAGGTATCGTCTATGACATCAGCAAACCCGATGGCACCCCCCGCAAACTCCTGAATGTCGACCGCATGAAGGCTCTCGGCTGGCAGGCCCGCACATCGCTCGCCGACGGCATTGCGAAAGCTTACGCCGACTTCCGGTCGCATGCCGCCTGAAACATGATCGAACCGCTTGTCACGATCGCCGTCCCCTCGTTCAATCAGGGCCGCTTTCTCGATAAGGCGCTGGCATCGATCTTCGAGCAGGAATTACCGGTGGAGGTTTTTGTCCTCGATGGCGGTTCGTCGGACAATTCCATCGAGGTCATCCGCACATGGGAAGCCAGGCTCGCCGGGTGGCGCAGTCATCAGGATGGCGGGCAGGCGGCCTCTATCAATGAAGGCATAGCATCCGGCCGTGCGCCTTATGTCTGCTGGCTCAACAGCGACGACTGGCTTTTGCCCGGTGCGCTGAAAATTCTGCTCCGGGCGCTGGAGGATCGGCCACAGGCATCGGCTGTCTATGGGCGCGCCTGGAATGTCGTTGAGAAGAGCGGAAAGCGAACGCCTGTCTGGGTCGAACCTTTCAGCGAGCGACGCCTGGCGATGCGCTGCATCGTTTCTCAGCCTGCCACATTGATCCGTCGTTCTGCCTGGGAGGCTGTTGGCGGCGTCAACGAAAAACTGCACATGGTCATGGATTATGACCTTTGGTGGAAGCTTTTTAAGCGTGTTGGGCCGCTGCATTTCGTCGACGAGTTCGTTGCGGTCAACCGTGAACATGAGCTGACGAAGACACGAAGGCTACGCCGGCGGCATTATAGCGAGGCGATCGATGTCGTCCGCAAATATCACGGCAGGGTTCCGTTGAAATGGTGGATCGCGCAGCCCTATGCCGTCTGGTACAAGTCGATCAGAGGTTAGGAGTCGGGCGCTGGCTGTCATTACGGCAAGAGGGCCGGACCTGAGGCTGCAAGCCCCTGTGAAAAGCGAGAAGCCGCGGGTTGCTCCTGATTGTTGTAATATGTTAGGGGCAGCGGTCCGGGCCGAGAGGAGGCGCTCTCGATTGAAAAGCAGCGCCCGCTTCGAAAAGGAACATCAGACGAACGTGATACGTGATCTCCTCAACCATCAGCGCCTGCAGATGTTTATTGCATCGGCGATAAGCCTTGTCTTCCTGGCTTTCCTGCTTCGGGCCGTGGATTGGGAAGATGCCATCCGCATTTTCCGCAATGGAATATCCGCAGCATCGCTTTTGGGTTTTTTACTTGTTGTCTTCGCTATCGCCGTGGGCTACGCGCTGCGATGGCAACTGTTGTTGGACGGAAAGATCGGCTACGGCACCTCACTAATGGCCTCCCTGCTCGGTCTGGGTGCTAACATGTTCCTTCCTGCGAGAGGTGGAGACCTTTTGCGCGTGCATTATAGCCGTGTTGTTGCGGCTGTTCCCTATGCCGATGCACTTGGCAGACTTCTTGTCGAAAAAGTGGTTGACTTGGTGACCATCGTTTCTGTCGGCATGTTTTCTTTGATCTTGCTGAGCCGTGAGTTGAATGCTGATTATCGCAATGTTCTTTTGATCATTATGCCCGGCGGAATTCTAGCGCTATTTTTGGCGGTAATTCTGATAAGCCGTTTCGACGAGCAGCTTGTTCCGTTGCTACGACCCGTCTTCCGTATTGTGCGGCTGCAGAATTTCTTTGACCGTCACATAGCCTATATCGTTCGAAATTCAGCACGGAGCCTATCTCTTTCCGTGGCGATCCTTCCTGCGGTTATTACGCTGGGTATGTGGCTTTCGGTATATGCGTTCGCATATATCTTTGTCGCCCGATTTGTCGGTGTCGCATTGAGTTATGACGAGTCGTTGTTCGTATTATTCGCTGGCGCGTTGGGGCTGATGATTCCAGCCGCCCCCTCTGGGGTCGGTACTTTTCATGCATCCATTGTTTCGGCTTTCGTACTTCTGGGGCGTTCGTCATCGGAAGGGCTGCTCCTGGCAACGGCGGTTCATTTTCTCTTTTTCGTGGTGTATGTCGTGCCTGCAGCCCTCATTCTGGGACATTGGCGCCTGAACCGCTTGGCGCCGAGGTAACTTATGAAGAACTATTTTTATTCTCTTTTAAGAAAATATATCGGCCTTTTTGTCTTGAGCCAGAATTCCGTCGTCGAGATTGATCCGACGACGCCCCTTTTGGTTGGTAGATTTCCCCAGGGCAAAGTTACGTTTCGTACGGGAATGCCATCGACAGAGCTTGCGAGTGAGTTTGACGAACACAGGATCGTCAAAATAGAGAACGTTGCTGAAACCAAGCCTGAATACCTGATCATCAGCGGCCTGATACACTACGAGCGTGACATACAAAGCATGTTCGCGCAGGCGCGTGCCTTGTGTTCGCCCGAGACGCGCCTCGTGCTTACCTATTACAGCAGCATGTGGCGGCCGCTCGCCGCTTTCGCATCAAGGTTCGGTCTGCGCCGGCGGGTGCCTGAATCAAATTGGCTTGCCCACGAAGATGTCCAGAACCTTTTGACGCTCGAAAATTTCGAGTTGATACGACTGGACCAGAAGGTTCTCATCCCCTTCTATATCCCGCTTCTAAGCGGCTTTGTTAATCGTTGCCTTGCCCCTCTCCCCTTCTTTCGAAATCTCTGCCTTCTGAATATCGCGCTTGCGAGGCCGGTGGACTATGCCGCGTCGAAGACGGAGCCGTCGGTGTCGATCGTCGTTCCCGCGCGAAACGAGGCGGGAAATATCGAGGATATTGTCAAACGGCTGCCGGAAATGGGTCCGGATGACGAGCTCATCTTCATCGAGGGCAACTCCACGGATGCGACTTGGAAGACTATCCAAGAGGTTCAGCAGCGATACGGGAGCGAACGGTCCATTCTGATTGCCCAGCAGGAAGGCAAGGGAAAAGGCGATGCCGTCAGAAAGGGCTTTTCCCTTGCCACAAAGGACGTTCTGATGATCCTCGATGCGGACATGACCGTACCGCCCGAGGATTTGCCCAAATTCTACAATGCCATCAAGGATGGGAAAGGTGAGTTCATCAACGGTACTCGTCTAGTCTATCCCATGGAAAAAGAAGCGATGCGCTTCTTCAACCTTTTGGGTAACAAGTTTTTTGCATTGGCTTTCTCTTTCGTTCTCGGCCAGAGGTACAAGGATACTTTGTGCGGAACCAAAGTGATCCGCCGCTCCAACTATCTAAAGCTTCAAGCAAACAGATCCTACTTCGGCGATTTCGATCCCTTCGGCGATTTCGACTTGATCTTCGGTGCCGCGCGGATGGGCCTGAAAATCGTTGAGGTCCCAATCGGCTATCGTGAAAGACTATATGGTGAGACGAACATTTCGCGTTGGCGTCACGGCGCCATTCTTTTGGCCATGCTGGTTTTTGCCGCAAGACGAATAAAGTTTCTCTGACGATGGAAGCCGAGAGCGCCCTCTATGACGCCGACCTTGCGCAGACGCTGGCAAATCGCGAGCGGCTGAACGCTAATTCGAACCTGATGCATTGGTACGGTGAGCTTTATCGGGAGATGTTTCGGCAGGAGCCGGACATCGCCGCGAAGACTGTCCTGGAGATCGGAAGCGGAACTTCACCTCTCAAGCGCTTCTTGCCGAACGTCATCACCTCCGATGTTTTGAAGTTAGACTATCTCGATATTGTCTTCGATTGCCACGAAATCGCGGAGCTTCCCGATATTGCGGACCATAGCGTCGACGTGATTACCATGACGAATGTTCTGCATCATCTGAAAGACCCGCTCGCTTTTCTGCGGGGCGCGACGCGTAAGCTTGTAAAAGGCGGCAGGGTATATGCGACGGAGCCTTATCTGTCTCGGCTGTCCTATCCGATGTATAAGCTTCTGCATCATGAGCCGGTGGATCTCAGCATCCGCCGTCCAGTTCTAAATACAGTGGAAGGCCCTCTTTCTACGTCAAATCAGGCGATGCCACATATGATTTTCTTTCAGCGGCCGGACTGGCTTGCTGAGCTTTCGGATTGTTACTGCCTCGAAAAGACGCGGATCAGCTATTTCACGTCTCTTGCCTATATGGCGACTGGCGGGATATCCAGGAAATTCCCTGTGCCTGGTTGGGTTTACAAGCCTTACTTCAAATTCGACAGGGCTGTGGGGCGTACCTTGCCCAAGGCGTTCGCCTCATTCTTCACAGTCTGTCTCACGTCAAGAGGCGAGGCGTGAGATGGTTTTGCTTCGCCTGGCTGAGTGGCTATATCGGTACTGCTATCCCGTTTACTATCCGCTCTACTCCGTGTGGAAGGCAATTTCGGAGCGGCGGGAGCGGAAGCTCATGCGCGGCATGATTTCTCCGGCAATGACCGTCGTGGATGTCGGTGCGAATATTGGAATATATACTCGCATGTTTTCCGCTCTGACGGGCGCGGCAGGCCATGTGCACGCCTTCGAGCCGGCTCCTGCGAACTTCGAGAAGCTTGAGGCGACGGTAAACGGCTTGCCGAATGTATCGCTGCAGCATGCTGCCGTAGGGGCCGGTAATGGTACGATTAAGCTTTATGTGTCGAACGAACTGAATGTCGACCATCGAACATTCGATAGCGGCGACGGGCGAGCGAGCATCGATGTCCCCTTGGTAAGGCTGGACGATTATTTTTCGCCGGGCCAGCGGGTCGATTTTATCAAGATCGATGTACAGGGTTATGAGCTCAGCGTTCTCCAGGGCGCAGAGCGGGTTCTACGCGAAAATCGCGATATTCGAATATTCATGGAATTCTGGCCTTACGGTTTGTTGAAGGCGTCCGTGGATCCGTCCGAACTGACTAGATTCCTTCAGAAGTTGAATTTCGAGTTCCATAACATAGCCGATCCACCAGGCACGGCTTTCAATCATGGGGGCCTCGATCCAAATAATGCGGGCCAATATTGCAACCTCATCGTTGCAAGAAAAGTGCCCGCCAACCGCGATATCAGCTAAAGGCGGCCTAAGGACGATGTTATCCACCAGCAACAAAATCCTGATCGCTCGCTATCTGTCCAGGGTAGTCTTGTTTGTCCGCGGTTGTCTTGGCTTGCCAGCAACGGTGCAGGTGAGGCGCCGCGGAATAAATTGGTCGCTGGATCTGAAGGACGGTGTCGATTTCGCGATCTACCTGCTGGGTGGATTCGAGGTTCGAACGCTCGATAGATACAAAGAGTTGGTGAGGGATGGAAACATAGTCCTCGATATCGGCGCCAATGTCGGTTCTCATACCTTGCCTTTGGCTGAACTGGTAGGGGGGACGGGCAAGGTGATCTCCTTTGAGCCTACGGCTCATGCGTTTGGGAAACAGAAGACGAATATCACGCTCAACCCGATTCTCGCCCAACGAATCGACGCTCACCAGATGATGCTTATGGCAAGCGCATCTGAAACAATGCCGGAAGCAGTCTATTCGAGTTGGCCGCTTGAAGTTGCGGAAGACCTGCATAGCGAGCATCATGGCCGTCTCATGTCGACACAAGGCGCGCGGCTCAATACGCTGGACGAAATCCTTCGAGAGCTCGGAGTCGATAAGGTCGATTTCGTAAAACTTGACGTTGACGGTAACGAGCTTGAGGTTTTGCTCGGGGCTAAGGCGACTCTTGAAGAATTCAAGCCGCGCATAATGCTTGAATTGGCTCCGTATGTTTATGCTGGGAACCCCGAAAACTTCGATCAGTTGTTGACGCTTCTCTGGGAAGGCGGCTACGAAATTGGAGACGTGGCATCCGGTAGAAAACTGCCGCAAGACGTTGGCGAAGTGCGCACGATGATAGCGGAAGGTGCTGGTATGAACGTAATGGCTGAAAGTAAGAGCCGTAAAGGATTCTAGATAATATGTTCCCAGAAATTATCGAACGAATAGGAGGGTATGGGCAAATTCATTTCTATAGACGGGAACCGTCTCAACGACTATTTGGCCGTGTTTCAGCGGCGTTAATTGTCGGCATCCATATCTACGGAATTATAGTGTTTGGTTCGACATTCTGGATCGACAGCAGCGTTTATGTCGCTCTCTCTGAAGCGTTGAAATCGCCGCAGGGCATGACTGAATTCTATCAGGAGGGCGGTCGCTGGATGTTTAGCCATCTCCAGCCCGGTGTGTCGCTATTATGGTTATGCTTGAGTATTTTTGACGAGACATGGCGCTGGCCTGTTTTGGCCATTTGTCAACACGCAATTGCGGCGCTGGCATTGTGGGTTACATTTTGCACAGTTAATCGTTACTGGCCGACATGGCTTCATTTGGCCCCTATAACTATATTGGTATTTCTCCCGACTTATCAGTCATTTCATAATGCTTTGCTTACGGAATCTCTAACATCTTCTCTTTTTTTATTGTCTTTCTCGGCCTGTTTACGTATCGCGTTCGAGTATAATGTTCGAAAGCTCGATATTTTTACTTCGTTATTGGCAATTTTTCTAATAACGCAGTTCCGAAGCTACTGGGGTGTCACGATTTCGTTAATGTTATTTTGTACCCTGCTGAGGCGAAAACTAATTTTATCCCTATGGACGCCACTGCTGCTTCTTGTTGCAGTGGGTGCGGCGACAGCTTTTCCTGTTTATCGCTTCATTCAAACTGGGCAGTTTTTTCTTCCGCAAGGCGGCATGAACTCTTTCATCACTGGATTGCAGGTCAATCCAAATCCTTCAAATGGAGTGCGTGAGGCATTTGACGGAATTGAGTTTCCCCCCGCGCTGCCTGCGTCGGCAATTTTGTCCAACGGACTCAATCTGCGGCTTGCGTTGGATATAGGCCTTTTTTGGCGCAATGCAGGGCTTAGTGACGAGGCGATTAATGAACGTGCGGAGAAATTAGGAAAAGCGCTTACAAATGATGGACCTGAAATTCAAATCAGGCGCGTGATCTATGGCATCACTTCCCTTGGCTCTACAATGGTTTATAGCCTTGGCGATTCTCGTCGCGAGATCTTTAGAGGAATGACCATGGCGGCGATGTTGGATCATCAGAATTATTATTATCGCTGGTTTGGATGGATATCCGGAGAGAATTATCACCGTTATCTCGATTCTTTCTTCGGGCCGACGTCTGACCTTCCACCTTTCCCTTTTGACAGTCTAGCGGCGGCGCAAATAAAGAGAGCTTGGCAACCGTATCTCTCCTCAATTCCGTCCTCCTATCTTCGCGATCCGGTCAGCCTCGGTTCCCTACCGCCGGATGTCTGGCTGGCTTCCGGTTTGGTCGCATTTTTAATTTTGATCGTACGGTTGCCATTTGTTGCTATGCTTTTTTTCCTTGCGGTGGCAGTTGCTTTTGGCGCGGCGTTTTCGTTTCCTGTCGGAGACACTCGGTATGCAAACGCCCTAATTCCTTTCTACTTGGTTGCATTCTCAATTGCAGTAGGTGTATTAATCCGACGCCAAGAGCCGAAAATGATAGATACAGTTGCCTGACGGCGGTATCGGCGAAGCATGTTCGCTGTACCGGTTTGGTCGTGCTAATCAGGCTCAGATATCGATTGTTGGGCTGGCGCTTGCAAATGCGTTCAACTCTTCAAGTTGTGAGAATTGGTCACTGAATGGATGCGCAGTTCAATGAATGCATGAAGCTAGCAAGGAAGCTTGTCGACCACAGCTTCCTTGAGTCATTGAAGCGGCCTCAATCGCGCGCGATTGTCGTGGCGACTGCGATGATTTGGCTTCAGATAATCATCTCTTGGACGATCGCGCTCCTCGGCCCTTGGTGGGTCCTATGGTTGCCATTCCTGATCAATTGCGCGGTGACGCAGGGCATGTTGCTTTGGGTTCATGAAGCATCGCATTTCCATCTTTACCCCGACCGCCGAAAGAACGATATCTGGTGCGATGTGTTCTTTGCGGCGCCTGTCGGAATGTCCGTCGCCGCATATCGACTGCGTCACATGAGCCACCATGCACATCTGGGCACGGAGCAGGATGCGGATGGTTATCCCTATCGCGAGCCGATCAAGGGGTTCCGGGCGCTCGCCTGGGTCATGATGAAGGCGTTGAGCGGGGGTATTGGAGTGTGGCTGGCGGCGGACAAATATGGTGGTTCCGCCCGAAAGGCGGCATCGGGAAGCTCCCTGTCGCCTTCCTGGTTTGCCCCGACGGCGACTATCATGTTCAATGGCTTGCTATTTGTGCTCTGCATTGTCACAGGTCGCTGGTATCTCTACATTCTCCTATGGGGCTACCCCATCGCAGCCGTAGCAATTGCGCTGAATATCGTGCGAACCATTGCGGAGCATCAGCCTGAGGACTACCCACTCTACAAGGACGCTCGGGAGCAAACCATGATACCGCTTGCCCGAACGACGGTGCCCAATTGGTTTGAGAAATGGCTGATGTACCAGGCAAATTTCAACTATCACATCGAACATCACCTTTTCCCTGCCATTCCACAGCACAATCTTGCAAAACTTCATAAACACCTCTTCGAGAGAGGGTTCTATGAGCATTTTCCCGGGTGCCTACAGCGTAGCGGTTTCGCGAAATTCATCCAGTTGTCGAGGAATCGCAGGAACGATGATTTCTCCGATTCGGTTCAAGATGCGTTGGCTCTCTGAGATGCCGCACGCGAAAAAAATGAGTTCTCGGGTGACAAGCCAGATAAGATCAACGTCAGCGACATGCTCCGGTTGTGGCGGTGAGAGTTTCTCCGTCGTGGCGACCGGACGGGACTACATATATCACGGCACTGAAGACACTTTCAGATATGTCCGATGCGGTTCCTGCGGCCATTTTTATCTCAATCCGAGGCCCGACATCAGTCAATTGTCTCTGATGTATCCGGCCAACTATGGTACCTTCTCCAACAGATTTCAGGGCCGGGCAAATATTCTCGGTCGAATCAAGACCATCGTCAATCGAAAGCGCCTGAAGGGCGTTGTCGCGCGTCTCCCTCTGCGGGGAAGGGTGCTCGATGTGGGATGTGGCAACGGCGAGCTTTTGATTGCTCTTCGTCAAGCGCGTCCCGATCTTGAACTCTTCGGTCTGGATTGGCATTTTCCGGCCGAAACGCGTAGTGCTCTGGAAACGCAGGGAATAACGATGATCGAAGCCCCGCTTGAAGCGGCGGAATTACCGGTACAGCCTTTTGACCTCATAATTATGCTCCAGCTTATAGAGCACCTTTGGGAGCCAGAAGAAAGCTTGCGACGCCTCGTCCGCGGCTTGGCGAAGGATGGTCGTATTTTAATCGAAACGCCCAATACAGACGGCTGGGATAGGCGGCTCTTTGCGGACGGCGCATGGGGCGGATATTATTTCCCGCGGCATTTGAACCTCTATAATTTCGAACGACTGGCCGAGCTCCTGCGCAGGGTAGGGTTAGCCGTCGAATCTCAACGCAATCTTCCCGCGCCTTTGATTTGGGTTTATTCCCTCCAAGGAGTTGTGCAGGCGAGTTTCGGCTGGAAGAGCTTCTTGACGACGCTTTTCGGCGTTAAAAACTTACCCTTGGTTGCGGCCTTCGCTTTGTTGGATAGCGCCGCTATCGCAATGGGGTTTATGACGTCAAACCAGCAAACAATATCGAAGAAGGCATAGCCGGTGAGATTGTATCACCACATGTGGATGCAAAACACAGGATCATCGCCAGCAGGTTCGGCCCGGCAAAACCGCGCGGCGTCACGTGGAAAGGTGCGGGCGGCTGACTGATCTTCTCGCATTCGCGGCAGGAGAACTTCTCCCGCACAGTCTGGATGACTTTCCACTGGCGCGGGGTCACCTCCAGCGTCTCGGTGATGTCCTCGCCGAGCTTCGACAGCCTGGCGGAACCGCAGCAGCGGCAATTCGTCGGGGCTGCGATGACGACGCGCTCGCGCGGCAGGTGTTCGGGAAACGGCTTACGTGATGGACGCTTTCGCTCGAACGCCCGGACTGTAGAGGCATTGGCAGCAATCTCCGCCGCCAGTTCGTCTTCACCAGCGTCGGCTTCGAGTTCCTCGAGTTGCAGCTCCATCTGCTCGAGAAGTCGCGCCGTGCGCTCGGACCGGCTGCCATAAAGTTCACGGCGAACCTTCTCGGTCTCCAGCTTCAACCGCGCGATCAGCGCTTCTGAATGTGACACGAGCGCCTTGGCACTGGCGGCTTCCGCCTCGGCTTTCATACGCCGGGCACGCTCTTGCGCCAGCAGTGCAAGCGCACTGGCAAGATCGTCAGGAAGCTGTTCGGCCGCATCGTTCATGGTAGGATGGAATCATATTCGACCCCGCCATTCCAGTGCTTTTGCTCATCCTGCCGACGTCGGTCGCCAGGTTTTTTGCGGCATCCGCCAGTCTATACCTTCCAGCAGATAACCGAGCTGCGCCGGTGTGATCACCACCGATCCATCTGTCGCCGACGGCCAGACGAAGCGTCCGCGTTCAAGCTTCTTCGTAAACAGGCAGGCTCCCTGGCCGTCATGCCAGATGACCTTGATCAGGCCACCACCGCGACCGCGGAATACGAACAGGTGTCCGCACATCGGATCGCGCTTCAGCGTCTCCTGCACCATCAGCGATAGACCGGGGAAGCCTTTGCGCATGTCCGTATGGCCTGTCGCCAGCCAGACCTTCACACCACTTGCAACCGGGATCATCTCCGTTCCAGCACGACATCAAGAATGCGGCCCAGCGCCTCGACATCGATGTCGCTGTCCACGCGGATACGACGTAAGCGACAAGCAGACCCCATCTGGCGAAGCAGCTTAGCGGTCGGCTATCGGTAGCGGACACGATGAACTGCTGTGAGCTTCTATGTCTGCGCCTAGCTCTGGAACTAGAACTTTTCATATGATCGAGGCTGTTGCGGACCGATTTGAGGGCGCGCCTCGGCAGCTTCGGCGGCGCTGGTCGGACGATTTTAAAGCGCGTGCAGTTGCAGAGGCACTCGAGCCTGGCTCGAGCGTGTCAGCGATCGCACGTCGGCTTGATATCCATCCGTCACAACTGTTTGGCTGGCGTCGCGCCGCCCTGGGCTCTCACAAGGAGAACATAGCGCCGATCGGTCATAAGGCAGTCACGCCATCTGCCGACGGCGCGATAATCGAAGTTCTGATTGGCGATGTCGTCGTGCGCGCTCCCGCCGATGTGGACGAAGCTCATCTGCAGCGTGTCATCCGGGCAGTTCGCTCAGCATGATCCCCGCAGGTGTAAAGGTCTTCCTCGCCAGTCACCCCATCGACTTTCGTAAAGGGCCGGACAGTTTGCTGTCGCTGGTGCGCGACGCCGGCAGTGATCCGTTCAATGGCTCGCTTTATGTCTTCCGGGCGAAGCGGGCGGACCGGGTCAAGATCGTCTGGTGGGATGGATCAGGGGTCTGCCTCTATTCCAAGCGGTTGGAGAAGGCGCAGTTCTGCTGGCCGCGGATCGGCCACAACCGGGTGCAGCTCAATCACGCTCAGCTCATGGCGCTCGTTGACGGCATGGACTGGAAACGGGTGCGCTCAGTGGCGGTGAAGCCGCCGGAGATTGTTGGGTAAAGGGCTGCGGCGAAGTGAATCAACCGCCTGAAAAGGCAGGAAAACCGGAGCAAATTGTGCTCTGGTAGGCCTCATGACGCCGCCCGATCTACAGCTCCCGGATGATGTAGAGACCCTGAAAGCCATGGTCCTTGCCATGGCCGAGAAGGCAGCGCGCACCGATGCTCTCGAGAGCGAGGTCGCAGACCTGAAAGCCAGAAACGCCGATGCCGACGAACGCATCGAGCGACTGACCCAGATCCTGAAAGCCTTCGATCGCGCCCGCTTCGGCCGGCAATCGGAAAAGCTCGGCTCTCCGGGCATCGATGATGAGCAGCAGGCTTTTGTCTTCGAGGAAATCGAGACCGGTATCTCGGCAATCCGAGCCAAGGTAAACAAGGGTGCCGCTGATCCCGATGCGAAACGTGCACCCCGGCCGCGCAAGGGCTTTGCACCTCATCTGGAACGAGTCGAAGTGGTGATCGAGCCGGATGAACTGCACGAACACATCGGCAAACAGAAGGTGCTGATCGGAGAAGACGTCTCGGAGCGACTGGACGTCGTGCCGGCGAAGTTCCGCGTCATCGTCACCCGGCGGCCGAAGTATGCCTTCAAGAACGAAGACGGCGTCATCCAGGCAGCCGCGCCCGCGCACATCATCGAGGGTGGCATTCCAACGGAAGCGCTTCTCGCCCAGATCGCTGTCTCGAAGTATGCAGATGGCCTTCCGCTCTATCGACAGGAGGCAATCTATGCACGCGACAAGGTTGAGCTTGACCGGAAGCTGATGGCCCAATGGATGGGCAAGCTCGGCTACGAGCTCGATATCCTGGCCGACTACATCCTCGCCGAGATCAAGAAGGCTGAGCGCATCTTTGCGGACGAGACGACATTGCCAACGCTCGCGCCCGGATCCGGATCGGCAAAGACAGCCTGGCTATGGGCTTATGCGAGGGATGATAGACCCTTTGGCGGTAGTGGCCCGCCGATGGTCGCCTATCGCTTCGAAGATAGCCGCGCTGGCGATCGCGTCGCCCGGCATCTGAATGGCTATCGCGGTATCCTTCAGGTGGACGGGCATGGTGCCTACAACAAGCTTGCCCGATCTGACGGCGGCAATGACGGCGTGATGCTGGCCGGCTGCTGGTCCCATAGCAGGCGCAAGTTCTACGAACTCCACGCCTCGGACAGCTCCAAGATAGCCAGCGAGACGGTGGAATTGATGGCAAAGCTCTGGGAGGTGGAAGCGGCGGCCCGGGGGCAGAGCCCTGACGCGCGTGTCGCGGCACGTCAGGCGACATCTGCTGCAGTTGTCACTGAGCTCTTCGCCCTGTGGCAAAAGACCCTGCCGCGGATCTCCGGCAAGTCGAAGCTCGCAGAAGCGATCCGCTATGCCACCTCGCGTCGCTCCATCTTCGAACGCTTCCTTACCGACGGCCGCATCGAGCTCGACAGCAACATCGTTGAGCGTGCCATCAGGCCCCAGACGATCACGAGAAAGAACAGTCTCTTCGCCGGCAGCGATGGCGGTGGAAGGACCTGGGCGACTATCGCCACGCTCCTTCAGACGGCGAAGATGAACAACGTGGACCCGCAGGCTTGGCTCACCCAAACACTTGAGCGGATCGCCAACGGCTGGCCGAGCAGCGATCTCGATGCACTCATGCCGTGGAATTACGCGCGCTGAACGGTCTCAGCTTGCCGTTTACGCTCATGATGCAGAACACGGCGACGAGGTTTGCCAGTCGATCGGCCGTTCGTAGTCTTGCTTCTTCAGCCCGGCAACCGGACTTGAGGATCTTATGAAAGACCTCAATCTTCCAATGCATTGCATACCATCTGATTTTTTCGACTGCCTCTTCGCAGCTATTCACCTCAAGGTCGGTCAGCAACTTCCACTCGATGCGCTAGCGGCCGGCCGGAGGGTTGGGCTCCACCGCATGAATGACGGTAAGATCCAATGCAGGGTATCGCTTCTGCTTGCCGATGGGCGGGAGCACCGTAAGCGCCCGGTGAGGGCCGTCTTGCAAGGTTGAGACGAACATCGGAAGTCCTAGTGCAAACACTAGGAGTAGTCCTATGACGAAGCATCCGATTGAAGTGATGTGACGATTGAGTTGGGTCGGCCGTCGTATCGTAAACGGCAAGCTGAGACCGTTCAGCGCGCGTAATTCCACGGCATGAGTGCATCGAGATCGCTGCTCGGCCAGCCGTTGGCGATCCGCTCAAGTGTTTGGGTGAGCCAAGCCTGCGGGTCCACGTTGTTCATCTTCGCCGTCTGAAGGAGCGTGGCGATAGTCGCCCAGGTCCTTCCACCGCCATCGCTGCCGGCGAAGAGACTGTTCTTTCTCGTGATCGTCTGGGGCCTGATGGCACGCTCAACGATGTTGCTGTCGAGCTCGATGCGGCCGTCGGTAAGGAAGCGTTCGAAGATGGAGCGACGCGAGGTGGCATAGCGGATCGCTTCTGCGAGCTTCGACTTGCCGGAGATCCGCGGCAGGGTCTTTTGCCACAGGGCGAAGAGCTCAGTGACAACTGCAGCAGATGTCGCCTGACGTGCCGCGACACGCGCGTCAGGGCTCTGCCCCCGGGCCGCCGCTTCCACCTCCCAGAGCTTTGCCATCAATTCCACCGTCTCGCTGGCTATCTTGGAGCTGTCCGAGGCGTGGAGTTCGTAGAACTTGCGCCTGCTATGGGACCAGCAGCCGGCCAGCATCACGCCGTCATTGCCGCCGTCAGATCGGGCAAGCTTGTTGTAGGCACCATGCCCGTCCACCTGAAGGATACCGCGATAGCCATTCAGATGCCGGGCGACGCGATCGCCAGCGCGGCTATCTTCGAAGCGATAGGCGACCATCGGCGGGCCACTACCGCCAAAGGGTCTATCATCCCTCGCATAAGCCCATAGCCAGGCTGTCTTTGCCGATCCGGATCCGGGCGCGAGCGTTGGCAATGTCGTCTCGTCCGCAAAGATGCGCTCAGCCTTCTTGATCTCGGCGAGGATGTAGTCGGCCAGGATATCGAGCTCGTAGCCGAGCTTGCCCATCCATTGGGCCATCAGCTTCCGGTCAAGCTCAACCTTGTCGCGTGCATAGATTGCCTCCTGTCGATAGAGCGGAAGGCCATCTGCATACTTCGAGACAGCGATCTGGGCGAGAAGCGCTTCCGTTGGAATGCCACCCTCGATGATGTGCGCGGGCGCGGCTGCCTGGATGACGCCGTCTTCGTTCTTGAAGGCATACTTCGGCCGCCGGGTGACGATGACGCGGAACTTCGCCGGCACGACGTCCAGTCGCTCCGAGACGTCTTCTCCGATCAGCACCTTCTGTTTGCCGATGTGTTCGTGCAGTTCATCCGGCTCGATCACCACTTCGACTCGTTCCAGATGAGGTGCAAAGCCCTTGCGCGGCCGGGGTGCACGTTTCGCATCGGGATCAGCGGCACCCTTGTTTACCTTGGCTCGGATTGCCGAGATACCGGTCTCGATTTCCTCGAAGACAAAAGCCTGCTGCTCATCATCGATGCCCGGAGAGCCGAGCTTTTCCGATTGCCGGCCGAAGCGGGCGCGATCGAAGGCTTTCAGGATCTGGGTCAGTCGCTCGATGCGTTCGTCGGCATCGGCGTTTCTGGCTTTCAGGTCTGCGACCTCGCTCTCGAGAGCATCGGTGCGCGCTGCCTTCTCGGCCATGGCGAGGACCATGGCTTTCAGGGTCTCTACATCATCCGGGAGCTGTAGATCGGGCGGCGTCATGAGGCCTACCAGAGCACAATTTGCTCCGGTTTTCCTGCCTTTTCAGGCGGTTGATTCACTTCGCCGCAGCCCTTTACCCAACAATCTCCGGCGGCTTCACCGCCACTGAGCGCACCCGTTTCCAGTCCATGCCGTCAACGAGCGCCATGAGCTGAGCGTGATTGAGCTGCACCCGGTTGTGGCCGATCCGCGGCCAGCAGAACTGCGCCTTCTCCAACCGCTTGGAATAGAGGCAGACCCCTGATCCATCCCACCAGACGATCTTGACCCGGTCCGCCCGCTTCGCCCGGAAGACATAAAGCGAGCCATTGAACGGATCACTGCCGGCGTCGCGCACCAGCGACAGCAAACTGTCCGGCCCTTTACGAAAGTCGATGGGGTGACTGGCGAGGAAGACCTTTACACCTGCGGGGATCATGCTGAGCGAACTGCCCGGATGACACGCTGCAGATGAGCTTCGTCCACATCGGCGGGAGCGCGCACGACGACATCGCCAATCAGAACTTCGATTATCGCGCCGTCGGCAGATGGCGTGACTGCCTTATGACCGATCGGCGCTATGTTCTCCTTGTGAGAGCCCAGGGCGGCGCGACGCCAGCCAAACAGTTGTGACGGATGGATATCAAGCCGACGTGCGATCGCTGACACGCTCGAGCCAGGCTCGAGTGCCTCTGCAACTGCACGCGCTTTAAAATCGTCCGACCAGCGCCGCCGAAGCTGCCGAGGCGCGCCCTCAAATCGGTCCGCAACAGCCTCGATCATATGAAAAGTTCTAGTTCCAGAGCTAGGCGCAGACATAGAAGCTCACAGCAGTTCATCGTGTCCGCTACCGATAGCCGACCGCTAAGCTGCTTCGCCAGATGGGGTCTGCTTGTCGCTTACTCATGAGCTGGAGAGTGCTCTGGTTGACAATGCTCGCGCGCACCGCACCCGAAACACCGCCAACTGCGGCTCTCACCGAACAGGAAATTGAAATCCTCGATCAAATGGTCAGCAATGTAGGCAACCGGCAGACGACGCCGGGATCGCTAGTCTTCTATCTCACCAAACTCGCTCGTTTAGGCGGTTACCTTGCAAGAACATCAGATCCACCACCGGGAAATACGGTCGTCTGGCGCGGCCTCAGCCGGTTGACAGATATTCGCCTCGGAACCGAAATAGCAGCGACGCCCAGATGTGGGTAATCGCAAGCCGGTGAAGGCCGTGTCAATTACTGGGGCAGGTCAGGTCTATAAATGGGCGGGCGATGTCTTTATCCAATATTGATTGGGGCCAAGAGAAAATGTTCCTTCCGAAAAGGTCCCTGTTGCTTCAATTCCAAGTTTTGTACGGATTTTCTCAAGATCCAATCCGAGTTGTGGAGAAAAATCTGACAAATTTTGTAATCCAGTTGGGGTCTGTGGGGCAAAGAAACTGGCAGTCTCAGTCAATGTGCGCGGAACCAGCCCAGTACCGCGCCATGATCCGACCAGCTGTGCGAATTGATCGGTGAATGTAGACCGCCATGCATTTTTTCTGGACGCAGGAATCACCTCGTTCAGATAATCTGCTGTGATGGGATTGGGTGAAAACGCCACATCAGAAGGCGGGGCGTAAAAGCGAAAATAGATCGGCAGATCGACGTCTTCTCCCACCTCAAATAAGCGCTTGCGATCATCCGGAGAAGCGCTGGATAGTATCGTCAGAATGTCTGAATCCACGTCGCGCCAGTGGCGAAATACGTTTGTGTTCGCGTCCAGGAGGTAGGCCGTTTGCCCAGTTTCATCATAAGCACTGACGATGACATGACCAGGCAATGCGTTAGTAAAGATCGTGATGATCGCGCTTCGGATGCCTACCGCTTCAAGCAGGATAGATAGCCGGATCGAAACGTCGTAACAATTTCCGTCAATAGCCGTAAGCATGTCTGGAAACGTGAGCAATGGAAGAGCGCGGGTCTTATAGACAGGCATGCTGCCGTTCGCGCGAAGCACGAGGAAGAGGATGAACTTTTCGCTATCGGTCAGATGCGGGAATCGCTGGTCGATTGATGAACGCTCTCCTTGAAAATCTTTGGTCATTTGATCGCGTAGGAGCGATCGCAATTCGGGGATAGTAACATCCGAATCAATTATCGGACGACGGAAAGATTGAAGGAAATTGAGATCCTCTTTCGATATCCCAGCTTCTAGCTTCACCTCGCGAGGGCCGTTGGGGCTTTCGACGAACGCAATTGTCTTCTCGCGGGGAAATGCAATCGCTACGCCGGCAATTGCAATCATTGCCGCAGCTGCTCCGCTTAACCAATAATTTCCGATCTGCTTGAAAATCATGCTTTAGACCTTTGACTAGCCGAACTCACGAGTAATTGCCCGAAGAGCGAAGTGTCAAGCGCTGCTGAGGCGGTAGGGCTTCATCGATGTCAGTCCGCGACGGTGGAGTACACGATGCACGAGCGCTGGCGGGGGCACGGTGACCTGATGTGGTGGACGGCCTCCGCACCCGGCATCGCAATGTGCCAAAGTGTGGCTGTCGAAAGTCACATAAGGGAGAGCCGTCCATGGAGAAGATTACCACAATTGGTCTGGATATCGCCAAGCATGTATTTCAGGTTCACGGGATCAATGGTGCCGGCGCGACGGTGAACCGCCGCAAGCTGCGCCGCGACGATGTCGTTGGATTCTTCAAGGCATTGCCGCCATGCCTGATCGGAATCGAGGCATGCGCGACTGGACACCACTGGGCTCGGGTTCTTATGGCGCTGGGTCACGAGGTTCGGCTGATGCCGGCGTCTTACGTCAAGCCATATGTGAAGCGGCAGAAGAATGACGCGACGGATGCCGAGGCGATTTGCGAGGCGGTGACGCGGCCGACGATGCGCTTCGTTCCAGTGAAAAGCGAGGAGCAACAGGGTGTGCTGATGCGGCATCGGGTCCGCGAGCTTTTGATCCGGCAGCGGACAATGCTGGTGAACGCCTTGCGCGGCCACTTGGCGGAGTTCGGCATCGTAACGCGACAGGGCATTGCCGGCGTCGGAATGCTGATCGCGTTGGTCGACGACGATGATCACGATCTAATCCCGCCGCTTGCGCGGTCCGCGCTTCTTCCCCTAATCGGGCAGTTGCGGGAGGTGCACGAGAAGGTCAGAGAGCTGGATCGCCAAATTCATGCTTGGCATCGCTCGAACGAACTGAGCCGCCGCCTTGAGACGATCCCTGGAATTGGCCCGATCACTGCCAGCGCAATTGCCGCGACGGTGACCGACGCGTCGTTCTTCAAATCCGGCCGACAATTGGCGGCATGGATAGGCCTGGTGCCGCGGCAGAACTCATCGGGTGGCAAGGACCGCCTCGGAAGGATCAGCAAACAAGGCGATCCCTATCTCCGCCGGCTTCTTGTTGTGGGCGCGCATGCGGTGCTTCGTTTCAGCGGCAAGGCTAAAGTTGCACCGACGCGTTGGGCCGCCGAACTTCTGCCGCACAACTTCGTCGCTGTTGCTTTGGCCAACAAGATGGTGCGGATCGTCTGGGCGTTGATGACGACGGGCAGGCGCTTTGAGGCGACCGCTGCCCTTTGAATGCTCACAGAGGATGCAGAAATTGGTGAGGTGCTGATGGCGTGATGGCGAACGGTCGAGCCGGGATCGGACAAACCCGATCAGTGGGTGCCGCTTGAAAGCATTGACCTGTCTGGGATCCGATCAGCGGACTACATCAGGGCCAGCGGCATGAACGCGCCGCAATCAAAGGCCGTATACATGCCTGCACCCGACCAATCTGCCAGAAACACTAACTGCCCCTTGCCACGGAGGCCGTCCATACATGCCACTGAACTTTCATCCAGCGGCGACTAGAGCCTCGGCGGTTTTTGAACCGCTCCCAAACGTTGGACCACCGGATGCTAGAGTTTTCCGGCTTTATTCAGGGAGGCGGGCTGGTTGCGCACCCTGAATTCACCAACGAGATCGGCACCTTGTTGCCGATCGCACCATGAGGTCTTTCCTCATTGTACAACACGACGACAGAACACCCACGGGACCGAGGTTCGCGAGCTTTTGTATCCGTGGCATCCCTGGTCCGGACGGCTCGTTCACGTGCATGAGTCTGTGTCCAAAGGGACGCATATTTTCCGCTGCAGCCTTTCTGGTTCTTCTTCTGGTCGACTTCTTGAGGTCCCGTCGTGGATGTTCGACCGATCAGTGAGTGGTTGTTGGCGCAGCCTGCCGATTCCGCACGTCGATCTCGCAAGCCTGCATATTTTGGCAAGATTGCTGAAGGACGCTGATGCCTCATCGCAATCTTCGGTAATGGGCGCAGCATTGGTCTCTCACGAAACGAGTCGGAGAGATGTTCATGCCTCGCCAGCCCATGACATGCCAGTTCGATCTGTTCTCGGCCCCGCAGCGGGGGAAGACGGCAGGGACGCCGCAATGGCCGGAGTTGCCGGAGGAGACCCGCCACGCGTTGACGGTGCTCATCGTGCGGCTGTTCGTCGATCACGCAAAGTGCGGACATGCCTCCCAACAGAAGGAGGCCGGTCATGATGCATGAGAAGATCGGGCCGCATCATCTGGAGCGGAAGGCCATCCTCTATGTTCGGCAGTCCTCGGCTCACCAGGTTCTGCACAATCGAGAGAGCAGCGCCCTCCAATACGCCATGCGCGACCGTCTGGCAGCGCTTGGATGGTCACATATAGAAACGGTGGACGACGACCTTGGTCGTTCGGCCGCCGGCGGCGTGACCCGCGCTGGACTTGATCGGATGGTGGCGGAAGTCTGCCTTGGCAAGGTCGGCGCCGTGGCCGCGCGTGAGGTATCGCGCTTCGCCCGGAACAGCCGCGATTGGCAGCAACTCATCGAGATGTGCCGCGTTGTCGATACCGTCCTGGTCGATCAGGAAGCAGTTTATGCGCCCCGCCAGGGCAACGACCGCCTGCTCTTGGGTTTGAAGGGCAGCCTCAACGAATATGAACTCGATCTCTTGCGTCAGCGTTCCCTTTCCGCCCGCTATGAGAAGGCTCGCCGCGGTGAGCTCGTCGTCACTGTTCCGGCCGGCTTCGTAAAGGCCGGTGATAGGATCGAGAAGGATCCCGACCGACGCATCCAGGAAGCCATCGCACTCGTCTTCAACAAGGTCACCGAACTCGGGAGTGCCCGGCAGGCCTTGCTATGGTTCCTTGAGCAGGGATTGGACCTGCCCGTCAGGTGCGCCAACGGTGACGTCATCTGGCGCAGGCCAAATTATGCCACCATCCACCGGATGATTGCGAACCCGATCTACGGCGGCGCTTACGCGTATGGTAAGAGTCGCTCCGTGCCCCGATACGATGACCGGTCTGGAATTCGCCGCAAGGCGCGTGATGAATGGCTGGCGCTGATCCCGGATGCGCACGAAGGTTACATCAGTTGGGACGGGCGGAGGAGATCCGCAAGATGGTCAGCGACAATGTACCGGCCAGTCGCCATCATGGAGCGCCGAAGCATGGCGACGCTCTGCTTGCCGGCCTTTTCCGCTGCAAAAGGTGCGGCCGGAAGCTGACGGTTCGTTACACAGGCGCCAACCATAACATCCCACGCTATTCCTGTTGGCGCGGTCTACTCGATAATGGCGAACCACGTTGCATCGCCTTCGGCGGTCTGCGGGTCGATGATGCGATCGAGGAGGCGCTGCTCGGCGTGGTCGAACCAGGAGCCATTGCCGCCGCCATCGAGGCGGAACGCAATATGGCCAGCCAACGCGATCAGGTTCAGGATGTCCTGCTTCGCGACCTCGAGGCAGCACGCTATGGAGCCGACCGGGCATTCCGGCAATATGACGCGGCCGATCCGGAGAACAGACTTGTAACGTCTGAGCTCGAAGCGCGCTGGAATAAGACACTCGCACGCGTCGGCGAGATCGAGGCCAGGATTGCCAAACATCGGACAGTTACGCCGCAGCCGTTCCCCATGTCCGCATCACAGGTAACCGCACTTGCGGGAAACCTTCGCACCGTCTGGACGGCGCCGACAACCGATGCAAGGCTGAAGAAGCGCATCGTGCGCACGCTCATCAATGAAGTGGTCGCCGATCTCGATGATGGAACCTCTGAGATCGTCCTCGTCATTCATTGGGTTGGAGGCGTCCACACCGAGCTGCGCCTGCCGAAGCGACGCCGTGGCCAAAGAAACGCGACCCCTGACGACATTGTCGACGCTGTCAGACAGGTCGTCTTGATCGCCAATGATGATGTGATTGCCGGTGTCCTCAATCGCAACGGACTGACGACCGGCAATGGCAATCGCTGGACACGGGAGCGGGTCACCGCGCTGAGGTCATATCGCAAGATTCCGGTCTTCCGTCCCCAGATCGACGGGGTCGAGCCGTGGCTTAATCTGGGCGGTGCGGCGAAGTTGCTCGGGATAACGCCAAAGACGCTGCGTCTGGCGGCCGAGGCGGGCGATATTGAGGGGGTTCATCCGCTACCCGATGGCCCATGGATCTTCAGCCGTTCCAAACTCGCGACCCCACAAGCACGTCAGATCCTCAATCATGCCCGGAAGAACCCTCGCCACCCCGCGGGATCGCCTCCAGATCAGGAAAACCTATTCCCTTCAATGACATAGAAAGATGGGTGTTATGAAACAGGATTGTAGTCTCTGCGCCAATCCTCCATCTTTTCGCGGTGCTCTAACGCGGTTATAATCTTCGCGCGACATGGCGGAGATGGGGGCATGCGTCCGCGTTATCGCAATCAGCAGAAGAAATCGGTGCTGCTCAGGGCGCCGGGTTGAGTCATCGGCGCGGTCGCGTTTGGTGCGGCCGGCGGCTGGACTGCTAGCGAGATGCTGGCCTCATGGAGCGCTTCAGGCGCCGCCGGGCAATCGTGCACGGTCAAGGGCAATATCAGCATGAATACCGGCGAGCGCATCTTCCACGTGCCGGGGCAGCGATAGTATGCACAGACGAAGATCAGCCCCCAGTATGGAGAACGTTGGCCGGGATCGAAAAGAAGCTCGCCAAAGAGGGCGGCCCTACGCCGCCATTTCCTTCCGCCGCTACTATGCCCGCGAGCCGCGCTGTCGGGCTCCGCGGGCGCAAACGGGGGCTAGGTAGCGGGTTGGTTTAGGTGCGAATATGTAACTTGCATGTCGCACGGAACTGCCCGGGAGCGTATGACAATCGTTGGAAATAAAGGAAGTCTTGCACCATATGCAACATCAAATCACGTGGGTGATGACGCGCGCCCACCAGGAAGGGATTGTTTTTTATTGAGGAAATGTTTGGCTGGGGAACCTGGATTCGAACCAAGATCGACGGAGTCAGAGTCCGCTGTTCTACCATTGAACTATTCCCCAGCAGGCAAACCGGCGGGCGGTTCGGCTGGTGTGCGGCGCTTATAAACAAAAGCCCGAAGATTGCAAATACCTGTTTTGAAAAAAATCCGGTGCTGTGTGGCCCCCGGTCAACTATCCGCAAATCCCTTGTCCAAAAAAGAATTTGGCGATTTCGGCGGGCGCTGATATCTTTGCGGCAACGCAAAAATCGAATGAGCGCCTGCTGCATACCTTTGGGACTTGCGCGGCGCGATGGAAAACGAACGTGGAAGACCCCGAAGGCGGCGCCAAGCCGCAATTTGACGGGGCGTCGGCGGCAGGGCGCAGGGACGGCAAGAAGTCCAGGCGCCGCAAGGGCAAGCGTGGCGGGCAATCCCGCAGCGCGGCTCATCCCGCTTCGCATGAGCTTTCCGGCAATGCCGGACAGTCTGCGCGCCCGATAGAGGATGCAGCCGGGAGTCCGGCCCGCAAGCGAAAGCGCCGCCGTCGTGGCGGTCAAGGTGCTGCGCAGGACGGTTCACTTCACCCCCATGCCATGGAACAGGCGGCAGCGGCCGGTCACTCCGGCCGGGCCGATGGCGATTCGGCGCCGAGCCGGCGCAACCGCCGCAAGCATCGCGGCAAGCGCGGCCTGCAGGGCCGGCCGCTGGCGCCGGCAAAGCCTTCGCTGCAGCGTGAAAGCCAGGTGGAGCAGACGACGCGCAGTGTCGAGCCGCGCGAAACGCCGAATGGCGCGGGCGCGATCCGCAGGGGCCGTCCGGACGGTGATGCTCGTCCCGGTCGCGACGGCGATCGCCAGGCCGGCGAGCACGCGTGGCCGGAAGAGCTCTACGCCGCGCTCGATCTTGGCACGAACAATTGCCGTCTCCTCATCGCTCAGCCGACCCGCCCGGGGCAGTTCCGCGTCGTCGACGCTTTCTCGCGTATCGTCCGTCTCGGTGAAGGCCTTGCGGCGAGCGGCCGCCTGTCGGACGACGCGATGGACCGGGCGATCGAAGCCTTGAGGATCTGCGCCTCCAAGCTGAGGAACCGGGAAATCCGGCGCATGCGGCTGATCGCGACCGAAGCCTGCCGTCAGGCGATCAATGGCGAGGAATTTCTCCGCCGGGTCGTCGCCGAAACCGGTCTTGCGCTCGAAATCATCGATCGCGAAACGGAAGCGCGGCTTGCCGTCTCCGGCTGCTCGTCGCTCGTCGGACGGGAGACACGCTCCGTCGTGCTGTTCGATATCGGCGGCGGTTCGTCGGAAATCGCCGTCATCCGCATCGGCGACAATCGCTTCAGCCGGCTGGCCAATCACATCACCCACTGGACTTCGCTGCCAGTCGGCGTCGTGACGCTGTCGGAGCGCCACGGCGGACGCGACGTGACGCCGGAGCTCTTCGAAGGCATGGTGCGCGAGGTCGAAGGCATGCTCGGGCGTTTCGATTGCCCGGAGATCGAGATCGCCCAGACCGGCGACTTCCACCTGATCGGCACGTCGGGCACGGTGACGACGCTTGCGGGCGTCCATCTCGACCTGCCGCGTTACGACCGGCGCAAGGTCGACGGCATCTGGCTGTCCGATGGCGAGGTCTCAGCCATGCAGGCAAAACTGCTCTCCTGGGATTTCGAAAGCCGCGCCGCCAATCCCTGCATCGGGCCCGATCGCGCCGACCTCGTGCTTGCCGGCTGCGCCATCCTCGAGGCGATCCGCCGTCGCTGGCCGAGCCCGCGCATGCGCGTTGCCGATCGCGGCTTGAGGGAAGGCCTGCTGACCGACATGATGGCCGATGACGGTGTGTGGCGCCGCAATCGCAATCGCCGCGGCCAGCGGGCTAGATAGGGGAAGGCATGACCAAGGCACCGATCGCGGGAAACCGCACCGGCCGCAAGCTCGGCCAGCGCGTCAAGAACAAGAAGATGAAGGCGTCCTCTCGCCAGTGGCTGCAGCGCCACATCAACGATCCCTATGTGCAGCGCGCCCAGCTTGAAGGCTATCGCGCCCGTGCCGCCTTCAAGCTGCTGGAGATCGACGAGAAATACCATATCCTGCGCGGCGCCAAGCGCATCATCGATCTAGGGGCTGCTCCCGGCAGCTGGTCGCAGATCGCCGCCAAAGTCACCGGCTCGACGGATGAGGATATCCGGGTGGCCGCGATCGACTTCCTCGAAATGGCCCAGTTGCCGGGTGTGTGGATCCTGCAGCTCGATTTCCTTGATCCGAGTGCACCGGGAAAGCTGATGGAGGCCGTCGGCGGCACGCCCGATCTCGTCATCTCGGACATGGCGGCACCCACCACCGGCCACCACCGCACCGACCATCTGCGCACCATGCACCTCTGCGAGGTGGCGGCCCATTTCGCCATCGAAGTGCTGGGGGAAGGCGGGCATTTCCTGACCAAGACTTTCCAGGGCGGCACCGAGCGCGATCTGCTCGCCATGCTGAAGCAGAATTTCCGCCAGGTCGTCCATGTCAAGCCGAACTCATCGCGGGCCGAATCGGTCGAGATGTTCCTGCTGGCTAAGGGGTTCAAGGGGCGCAAAGCTGAGGGCGACGCTGAAGAAGCTTGATCTCGGGCCGTTCCTTACGGACTATTTTAGGCAGAGCCATAGTCTGATAGGACATCGGCCTGCCTACCCAGGGTATTGCTTTATAGGCTGACATAGGTTCCAAGGAGCAACTGCTGAAGAACAATTCGGCTGCGGAGCCTATCGCTCGATCCTTGGCTCAAGCCCGCACCCTAGGCGTGTTTTTCTGCCCATTGGGCCCATCGTTGCATCGCTTCGCCGATCATTATTGAACAGAACTGTATCGATTAGGAAAGCTCGTTGCCGGAATGCCACTTCGAATAAAGCCATACATTTCCGCCGACTTGACAGCCGTGATCACGACCCTTAGCTAGGCAGCATCGACACGGTCAGGGGCCGGCAAATTTGAATTATTTAACACAACTCAAGATAGCGATTCTGGATTCTGGGACCGGAGCGGGAGGTGCGCGTGACCGAAATAACCGAATTGCGGTCTTTGCCTTTGCAATCCTTCCGGGTCTTTCCCCAAATTTTAACTCCTTCATCCTCTACGTGTCGGTGGTCTGGGCCGCCTACTGTCTGGTCACGGGCCGCTTTCCTCTGAACCTGTGGAAGTCGGACCGAGCAGTTGCCATTTGCATGACGATCTACCCGCTGGTGATGATCGCCAGCATCTTCATCAATCCGCCTTACTCCGAAGTGGGAGATTGGATATTCCGGCTCCTGCCCTTCTTTTCGATCTGGCTGATATTGCCACGAATGCGCCAATCTCCCGATGGCCGCCTTGTGCCGCTGTTTATCCTCGGTGCCGGGATCGGCATGATCGTTACCTTTCTCATGAGCCTGCTGCAGATCATCTTTCTGATGGAGAGAGCAGAGGCTGGGACGTCGAATGCTGCACTACTCGGAATCATAGGCCTGCTTTTCGGGGGCGTTGCGCTTCTCAACGTTCAATCTCCCAAAAGCGTGGAGCAAAGAATTGCGATCTTGGGATATGCCGCCGGCCTCGGCTGCGTGCTGCTTTCCGGAACGCGTTCGGC
The DNA here is from genome assembly GCF_000092045.1 of Rhizobium etli CFN 42. Classification (NCBI taxonomy): domain Bacteria; kingdom Pseudomonadati; phylum Pseudomonadota; class Alphaproteobacteria; order Hyphomicrobiales; family Rhizobiaceae; genus Rhizobium; species Rhizobium etli. Next base: position 828,751 of record NC_007761.1, read on the forward strand.
CTGGCTGGCCATTCCCGTCCATCTCGTCATTCTTCTCTGGTATTTCCGCAAACACAGCTTCCATCTCAGTTTGCGCAGTCTCGCCATTACCGGCTCTTTGCTGTTCGCCGGACTTATCGCGCTGGGCAGCGGCCAAATCATCCATCGCATCCACGCGCTGCAGGAAAATATGGCATCGCTTGAACGCAGTCAGGACGAGATTACCTCACTCAGCGCACGCGTCGCCTTATACAAAGGCGCGCTGGCAGCCATCAGCAAGGATCCATTGACCGGTTATGGCCCGCAGAACAGGATGCCCTCGGTCTTGGCGGAGCTACCCGAAAACATCAGGCCACAACTGCCCTATTCGCATGTCCATAACGGCTTTCTGACGGCGGGGATCGACGCCGGCGTTGTCGGCATCGCAGCGCTTTCGCTGCTGCTCCTGACGCCCTTGATAGCCGCGTGGAAAAAGGAACCCGGCCCCGGCAAGGACCTGTCCATGGCGATCGCTCTCCTACTCGTCAGCAGCTACGTCATTACCGGCAGCTTCGGCATCATGTTCAACCAAAAGGCATTGGATCCTATCTTCGCCTATATGGTCGCCCTTATTTGTGCGGACCGAGGTAGCACACGATTTGCGCCCGTCGTTCATAGCTGACCACCGGCGCGTAACCGCCCGTTGAAGCGCATCAAAAGAAGCAAGGCGGAAGGTCAAGCAGAGGAAGCTTGATCTTGGGCCGTTCCCGGCCGATGATGACGGTCCCATGCTTCTTTACGTCACGCTCGGAACCAACGACCTTGATCGCGCAGGGCATTTTTACGATGCCGTTCTGCCCGTGCTCGGCTATCGCCGCCAGCATTATTCGCAGGAGGAGATCGGTTATTCGGCCGGGGGCGATACGCGCTGCCGTTTCTGGGTGGTGACGCCGTTCAATCGCCGCCGGGCGACTGCGGGCAATGGCGCCATGGTCGCGTTCTCAGCCGATACGCGGGCGGCCGTCGATGCCTTCCATGCGGCGGCAATCGCGGCAGGTGCCGCCGATGAAGGCGGGCCGGGTCTGCGCTCCTACCATGCCCATTTTTATGCCGCCTATGTCCGCGATCTCGACGGCAACAAGCTCTCCGCCGTCTGCGAGAGCCCCGAATAGAAAGCTTACTTCGCGGCTTGTTGCTCGGCCTCGATCGGTCCCGCCAGGCGCCTTGAGCGGTGGCCGGAAACCAGCGCGCCGGCGTTACGATCCATCCTGATGAAGGGGATGGTCGCAATCACGGTCAATCCTGAGATGATGTAGAAGGCAAGGTGGAAATCGGCCACATCAAGTGCCTCGCCCCTGATATAGATCGAGCTTTCCAGGATCGCGGCCGCGACCGCGACGCCGAGCGCCAGGCTGATCTGCTGCATCACCGAACTCATCGAGGTCGCCTGGCTCGCCTGCGCATCGTCGATATCGGCAAAGGCGAGCGCATTGACCCCGGTGAACATGAAGGAGCGGGAGAAGCCGCCGATGAGCAGCACGCCGATGATGACGAGATGCGGCGTTGCCGGCGTGAACAGGCCGGTGATGACGGTGACGGCAGTCGTCACCATGGCGGCGCCGAGCAGCGTCGTGCGGAAGCCGATGGCGGCGAAGACGCGCTTTGCCATGAATTTGGTGGTGATCGCGCCGATCGCGCCGGCAAAGGTTATCAGGCCGGATTGGAACGGCGTCAGCCCGAAGCCGAGCTGCAGCATCAGCGGCGTCAGGAACGGCATGGCGCCGACGCAGATGCGAAACAGCGTGCCGCCCACGGTCGAGGCGCGGAATGTCGGGTTCTTGAACAGGTTCAGGTTGAGGATCGGCGCCGGGTGGCGCTTCGCGTGGCTGACATAGAGGACGCCGCAGGCAAGTCCGACCAACGTTGCGGCGACGCCGATGATCGGCGGCAAGGCCGGCAGGCTGACCACCGACAGGCCGAAGACGACCCCCGCGGCCGAAAGGGAGGTGAGCACGAAACCGGTGAAATCGAGCTTCGGCGGGGCTGTCGCCTCCACCTCCGGCAGGAAGATCGTCGCCAGCCAGATGCCGATGATGCCGACAGGCACGTTGATCAGGAAGATCCAGTGCCAGCTGAAATACGTGGTGATGAAGCCGCCGAGCGGCGGGCCGGTGAGCGGGCCGACCAGGGCCGGGATGGTGAGCAGCGCCATGGCCGAGACCAGATCGCTGCGCTTGGTCGTGCGCACCAGCACGAGACGGCCGACCGGCGTCATCATCGCACCGCCCATGCCCTGCAGGAATCGGGCAAAGACGAACTCGACAAGGCTGGAGGAGATGGCGCAGAAGATCGAGCCGATGACGAAGACTGATATGGCGAGCCGAAAGATTTTCTTGGCGCCGAACCTGTCGGCCATCCAGCCGCTGACGGGAATGAATACCGCAAGCGCCACCATATAGGAGGTCAGCGCCAGTTTCAGGGTGATCGGCCCGACATGGAGGTCTGCGGCGATCGCCGGCAGCGCCGTCGAGATCACGGTGGAATCCATCTGTTCCATGAAGAGAGCGACGGCGAGGATCAGCGGGACGATGCGGTTCATAGGCGGGAGCCTTGATGGGCGCGGATGGAAGCTGGAAGGCCCGTGCTGTTTAGTCCCAGTTTAGGGAGCTGCCAATGCTCTAATCCGCTTCGATGCGATGTTTGCTTCACGTCTGCGTGAGACGGCTTGTCCGACAAGCTCCGCTATCAAGATTGACATATGTTTACGCCGCCGTGGCAAGAAATCCGGCGGGGTGTCATCGGCCGCGCAGCGACAAAGCACGCGTCAGGGGGGGATGGATATATGGCAATTTCGACGCGAATGACACGGCGCACGCTTTTTGCCGCAAGCCTCGGCCTGCTGGCGGCGCCGGCAATTTTGAAAGAGAAGGCCGAAGCGGCCGTCACTGGAGCAAGCAGACGTATGGATATAACGCCTTTACCCGAAATCAATCAGTTCAAGCTCGGTTCCTATAGGTTCACCGTCGTCAGGGACGGGATCAATATCTCCGAAAAACCTTATGAGACCTACGGCACCAATCAGGATCCCGAAGCCGTCCAGGCGTTGCTGACCGCAAACTTCCTGCCGGCCGACAAGTTCCTGAACGGCTATGCGCCTGTTCTCATCGACACCGGCTCCGATCTCATTCTCGTCGACACCGGTTTTGGCGCGGCCGGCCGCGCCCGCGGGCTCGGAAAGCTCGCCGAAGGCCTGAAGGTGGCGGGATATTCGCCCGAGGACGTGACTTTGGTGGCTCTGACCCATCTGCACGGCGATCACATCGGCGGGCTGATGGAAGACGGCGCGCCCGCCTTCCGCAACGCCCGCTATGTCATCGGTGCGGCCGAATATGATTTCTGGTCGAACGCTGCGCGCGAGGGCACGCCGGCCGAGGCCGGGCACAAGGCGGTGCTCGCCAATGTGGCGCCGCTTGCCGAAAAGGCCACCTTCATCAAAGATGGCGCCGGCGTCGCGCCCGGCGTCACCGCAATGCTGGCGGCCGGCCACTCGCCAGGTCACATCGTGTTCCATGTCGAATCCGACGGCAAACGCCTCGTTGTGACCGGCGATACGGCCAACCACTATATCCTGTCGCTCTTGCGTCCGGACTGGGAGGTGCGTTTCGACATGGACAAGGCGCAGGCGGCCGCCACCCGCCGCAAGGTTTTTGATATGATCGCGGCCGACAAGATCGCATTTCTCGGCTACCACATGCCGTTCCCGGCGGTTGGCTTCGTCGAGCGACAGGATGGCGGCTATCGCTTCGTGCCGAAAACCTATCAGTTCGATATTTGATCGAAAGCGGCTCTGATTTCCCGGAATTGCTTTACGTGCATGGCACCCATGACGAGCCCGGCGCACAGGCCGGGCTTTTTCCTATTTCCTTCCTCTCATAGACGTGTTACCAGCCCTCGCCAACTTCCAAGCAACTCATGCACACCGCCGGGGCGGACGATTCGTTTCCGGGGCAGGTTGCATTTTCTATATGAAGGAAATTGGCCATGGCCCGCATCATTGAAACGGCAACCGGCGCGGACGCGCTTACCTTCGACGACGTGCTGCTGCAGCCCGGCCATTCCGAGGTCATGCCCGGCCAGACGAATATCGCGACCCGCATCGCCCGCGACTTCGATCTCAACATTCCGATCCTCTCTTCGGCCATGGATACGGTCACCGAAAGCCGGCTGGCAATCGCCATGGCCCAGGCTGGCGGCCTCGGCGTCATCCACCGCAACCTGACCCCCACCGAGCAGGCCGAAGAAGTCCGCCAGGTGAAGAAGTTCGAAAGCGGCATGGTCGTCAATCCGGTCACCATCGGACCGGAGGCAAAGCTTGCCGAAGCACTCGGCCTGATGAAATCGCACGGCATCTCCGGCATCCCGGTCGTCGAGAAGTCGGGGCGCCTCGTCGGCATCCTGACCAACCGCGACGTCCGCTTTGCCTCCGATCCGGAGCAGAAGATCCACGAGCTGATGACCAAGGACAATCTGGTCACCGTCAAGGAGAACGTTGACCAGCAAGAGGCCAAGCGCCTGCTTCACTCGCATCGCATCGAGAAGCTGCTGGTCGTCGATACCGAAGGCCGCTGCGTCGGCCTTATCACCGTCAAGGATATCGAGAAGTCGCAGCTGAACCCGAACGCCTCCAAGGATGCGCAGGGCAGGCTTCGCGCCGCCGCCGCCATCAGCGTCGGTGATGACGGCTTCGAGCGCGCCGAACGGTTGATCGAGGCCGGCGTCGACCTCCTGGTCGTCGATACCGCCCATGGCCATTCGCAGCGCGTCCTCGATGCCGTCACCCGGGTCAAGAAGCTCTCCAACTCGGTGCGGATCATGGCCGGCAATGTCGCCACCTATGACGGCACCAGAGCATTGATCGATGCCGGCGCCGACGCCGTCAAAGTCGGTATCGGCCCGGGTTCGATCTGCACGACGCGCATCGTCGCCGGCGTCGGCGTTCCGCAGCTTGCCGCCATCATGTCGGCGGTTCAGGCCGCACAGGATCAGGATGTGCCCGTCATCGCCGATGGCGGCATCAAATTCTCCGGCGACCTTGCCAAGGCGATCGCCGCCGGCGCTTCCGCCGTCATGATCGGCTCGCTGTTGGCCGGCACCGACGAAAGCCCGGGTGAGGTCTACCTCTACCAGGGCCGCTCCTTCAAGGCCTACCGCGGCATGGGCTCCGTCGGCGCCATGGCCCGCGGCTCGGCCGACCGCTATTTCCAGGCGGAAGTGCGCGACACCCTGAAACTCGTACCTGAGGGCATCGAAGGCCAGGTGCCGTATAAGGGGCCGGTCTCGGCCGTTGTCCACCAGCTCGCCGGCGGTCTCAAGGCGGCCATGGGTTATGTCGGCGGCAAGGATATCAAGGATTTCCAGCAACGCGCCACTTTCGTGCGCATCTCCGGGGCCGGTCTTCGCGAAAGCCACGCCCACGACGTGACGATCACGCGGGAAAGCCCGAACTACCCGGGCGCCGGTCTCTGACCATGAAGGCGGGCAGCGGGATTCCGCTCTGGATCATCACGCTGCTCGCCGCCCTTTGCCTTGCTGTGCTCGCCTGGACGACCTTCGGCTTCGTCGTTCCCTTCAAGCACGAAACCGGCCAGGCGGTGCTCGACACCTATTTTGCCGGCTACGACGAATCCGCCGTCTTCCACATGCAGAAGCTGCTTGATGGAAACGAGACGGCGGCGAGACTGCTGAGCGCCATGTATTTCGGGCCGGAGCTGATCTTTCCGGCCTTGCTGACGGCGCTGCTGTTCCTCGCCTTCCTCAGGCTCGGGCCTGTCGACGCCTGGTTTGGACGATCGCTGCACCCGCTCGTCGGTCGCGCGGTCTATCTGCTGCCCTTCGTCTACGGTATCGCCGACTATGGCGAGAACATCGCGAGCCTGATCGCCTTCAGCGACAGTCCTTCCGCGGGCCTCGCCGCGCAGCTGCTGCCATGGATGACGCGGCTGAAATTCTTAGGCCTCGCCATCTCGTTCATCGTCCTTGTCAGGCTCGCCATCGCCCGTTGGCTGTCGCCGGGCCGAGATTGAAGCAGCTATCAGCTCCTCCTCCGCCAAACCGGATTTGACAGTCTCGCCATCATGAAATCGGAAAGGACCTCGACCTTCGCTGGCCGGCTCCGAGCCGAAGGTGTGACGAAATACAGTGCGCCGGTCGGCAGCGTCCAGTCGGGAAGGATTGGCGTCAGCTGGCCGTCGACGAGATGGTCATGTGCGAGAAATTCGGGCAGTTCGATGACCCCGAGGCCCCGTAGCGCCATAGGCACCAACGCTTGCGAGTTGGTGGCCCTGAGAGAGCCGCTTGGCACGATGACCTCCTCCTTGCCTTCACCGTTGCGCAGGCGCCAGACGTCCTGTCGCGCCCTGTAGGCGTATCCGAGGCAATGGTGAGCCGCCAGCTCGCGGGGATGTTCCGGCACGCCGTAGCGATCGAGGTATGCGGGTGCAGCGAGAATGAAGCGATCCACCGGCGTCAGCCTGCGCGCGACCAATGACGAATCCGGCAGGACCGCGATTCTGAGTGCCGCATCGAAGCCGTCTCCCACGATATCGACGACGGCGTCGCTCATGTGCAGGTCGATGGAAATCTCCGGAAAGAGCTCGAAAAAGTCAGGCAGGATCGGGGCCAGCCAGCGTGTACCGAAGTCCATCGGCGCGGCAAGCCTGATGAGCCCCTTCGGGCGGGTCGCAAGCTCCCGGGCGGCGTCCTCTGCCATCTCTGCCTCAGCATAGATCCGGGCGGCGCTGTCGACCAGTCGCAGGCCGAAATCGGTCAAAGCGAGCTGCCGAGAGGTGCGGTTGAAGAGCCTTGCGCCCAGCCTTTGCTCAAGACGGCTTACGGCTCGCGAAACGGTCGGCACCGACACGCCGAGCGTCTGCGCAGCCCGCACGAAAGACCGCTCCTCGGCGACCTTCGCGAACATCGCCAGTCCCTCGAAATCTGGAAATTTCGTCATTTCATTCCTGAAACAATGGCTTTCAATTCTTTCTATTCCGAAACGATGCCCCCGTCCATATCTCAACTTCAGTCGAACCAAAGGAGACGACAATGACACAACGATTGAATGCGAAGATTGCGGTTATCACGGGCGCCACTTCCGGCATCGGCCTTGCCGCCGCCAAGCGCTTCGTGGCTGAGGGCGCGCGCGTTTTTATCACGGGCCGTCGCAAGGATGTTCTCGATGCAGCAATCGCTGAGATCGGCGGCGGAGCCGTGGGAATTCAGGCGGATTCGGCCAATCTTGCCGAGCTCGATCGCCTCTATGAAAAGGTGAAGGCTGAGGCTGGAAGAATCGACGTGCTCTTCGTCAATGCAGGTGGCGGCTCCATGTTGCCGCTCGGCGAAGTCACGGAAGAGCAGTATGACGACACGTTCGATCGAAATGTGAAGGGCGTTCTCTTTACGGTGCAGAAGGCCTTGCCACTGCTTGCACGGGGATCATCGGTCGTCTTGACCGGATCGACAGCAGGCTCGACCGGCACGCCCGCCTTCAGCGTTTACGCTGCCTCCAAAGCCGCCTTGCGCAGCTTTGCGCGCAACTGGATCCTCGACTTGAAGGATCGCGGCATTCGGATCAATACGCTTAGTCCTGGTCCGACGGAAACGACTGGACTGGTCGAACTGGCCGGTAAGGACCCGGTCCAACAGCAGGGCTTGCTCAATGCGCTGGCGGCCCAGGTGCCAATGGGCAGGGTCGGTCGTGCCGAGGAAGTTGCCGCAGCCGCACTCTTCCTCGCCTCGGATGATTCCAGCTTCGTTACCGGTGCCGAACTCTTCGTCGATGGCGGCAGCGCTCAGGTGTGAACACAATAGCGGTTTGCGGATGCCAGGGCGAGCCGCTGGCATCCGCTTATCCTTTCCGCTAATGCTGCCAACGACATGTGAAGCGGAAAGGAATCGGCGATAGATGACCGGCTATGAAATCTTCTGGCCACTCCTCGCCCATGTAGCGCTGGTCTACGGCCTTTATGCCCTTCTCGGGATGCGGCGCGCAAAGATGGTCCGCGCCGGCAAGATAGCGAAATCGGATTATCGCGAAAATCGTGATGAGCCGGCCGAAAGCCTCGCCGTCAAGAACAGCCTCGCCAATCAGTTCGAACTGCCCGTGCTTTTCTACGCCTGCTGCGTTCTGCTCTACGTGACCGAGGCCGACAACCTTCCAGCCGTCGGCCTTGCTTGGCTTTTCGTCGCGCTGCGCTACGCCCACGCCGCCGTCCATGTCACCAGCAACGACCTCAGCTACCGCAGCCCGCTTTTCGCCGCCGGCTATCTCACGCTCGCCGCCATGTGGATCTGGCTCGCCGCCTGGATGGCAATGGGATAAGACCTTGCGGCTGCGGGCGTGCCGCTGGCGGCGAACGCTTTCGTCCTCGACGTCACCCCGAATGAAGGTGCTGGGCTCGGGATCGCCTATTCCGGTCAAATCGCGGAAGACGCACAGCAGCATCGGGTTAAGGCGACGCTGTCTGTGAGGTTCTAAAACTTCTGGACGGCCATTCCCTCGCAACGAAGAGTCGCAACATCAGCGGTTTCCCCTCGAAGAGAATTTCGCAACTATTTCAAGGGTTCTCTCGCCTGGCGCAACCGGGGGGAATGGCTGAACTCCCGATTTTCAGACGCGTTTGCCGGTCGTTAAAATGTGAGCTTTTCCATTTACCGCTGATGAAGGCCTGCATGTCATATCCGCTCGACGCGGTGGTGGCAGATAGCTCCGCCGCGGAACAATAAGAACGGGAACGACATGGGCGCGGAAAGCATGGATCGCATCGGTTTGCGCAGGAAGCCGAAGCAGGAGCGTAGCATCCAGAGGCTGGATCTTATCCTTGCTGCCGCCGCTAAAATAATCGCCCAAAAAGGCGTCAGCGCCATGCGGATGACGGAACTCGCTGTCGCCGCCAAGGTGCCGATCGGCTCGGTTTACCAGTATTTCCCGGAGAAGGCGGCGATCGTCAAAGCCCTGTTCGACCAGCACGCTTCGGCGATCCAGGCGAAGACGGCAGCGATGTTCCGCGATGTGCAGTCACTCGACCAGGCCCTCGATCTCGTCTGCGCCACCATCGACTGGTACTACGAATCCTATCGCGACGATCCCGTTTATCGCGGCGTGTGGATGGGAACCGAGACCGATCAGGATCTGCTTCGGCTGAATATCGAGCATAGCGGTCGCGTCGCCGATATCTTCGATGACGCTGTACGCAGGTTGGCTCCCGACCTTTGCGACGAAGAAATGTTCGCGCGCACTTACCTTTTCAGCCACCTGATCGGCGCCGTCATCCGGCTTGCCGCCGTCAGCGAAGAGACTATAGCGCGGCGCATGCTCGGCGAGTGGAAACGCGTCATCCGCGCCTCTCTTTTTGCCGCGAGCGGGTCGAGCGCCGCGTAGAGCCTTTCCTACCAGCTCGGCACCATATTCGCAGCCTTCAGCCGCGGATAAAGGCGCGCCTGGGCGGATTTGACATCCGCGTCCAGCCCGTCGTCGACGACAGCGGGCGTGATGTTATCGAGGCAGGCGGTGATATGCGCCGTGATTGCGTTCATCAGCGACAGCGAGACGCCCGGCCGCTTCATGATGCCGATCTGCACCGGCGGCAGCGCCGGGAAACCGTCGGCCTGGCTCAGCACCTTCATGCCCGTGCGCAGCGCCGATTCCGGCATCACCGAGACCGCCATGCCTGCAAGCACGGCCGCAGCGACGACGGTGCAGGACCAGCTGGTGAACAGAATCTGGTGCTCGCGGCCGACGGCATCGAGCGCCGAGCAGGCAAGCTGGCGCCACTGGCAGTCGCGGCGGCCAACGGCTAGCGGTACCGGCGCGTCGTCGCGGATCGGATGATTGGCCGAGCCGACCCAGCAGAGCGGCTCGGTTCTCACCACATCGGACATGCGCTCGCGCGGATTGTGGGTGACAAGGGCGATATCGAGCTCGCCCTTGTGCATGCGCTCGGCAAGGTCCACCGAGGGTTCGCAGACGATGTAGAGCTCGACATTCGGATGCGTCTTGGCAAAACGGCCGATGATTTCAGGCATGTAGCGATCGGCGTAATCGTCCGGCGTGCCGATGCGCAGCGTCCCCTCCAACCTGTTGTCGTCAAAGGCGGCGATCGCCTCATTGTTGAGGCGGATGATGCGCCGGGCGTAATTGAGCAGTTTTTCACCCTCGACCGTCAGCCGGTTGCCGCGGCCGTCCTTGATGAACAGCTGCTTGCCGATGCGCTCTTCGAGACGGCGCATCTGCATGGAAACGGCGGATTGGGTCTTGTAGACCCGGTCGGCGGCCTTGGTGAAGCTGCCGGAATCGACGATGGCGATGAAAGTCTGCAACTGGTCGAGATCAAGAGGCGCGGACATGGTTTCACCTATAAAGATAGCTGATGATAATCATTAGAAACATTCGTTGGACTGATCAATAGGTCTTTGGCATCTTCGGGATGCAAATCAAGCAAAGTGAAGGACAGACACCCCTGCCTGTCCGAGCCGAATTCAGCCTGCTCCCTTCCGCACGACCTCGCGGCAGGGGTGGGTTGTTGCGTGCCCCGAAAGAAAGGAGAGTTCGATGCACACGACAGACCGGACACTAGAACTCGACTGCGGTAAGCTGACCCCGACGTTTTTCCAGCGTCTGGCGGCAGGCCTCGCCCCGTTGACCTCCCTCTTTCGCGTGTTCCGCAATCGCATGGAGATCAACGGGCTGCATGATCTGAACGACACGCAGCTGAGGGACATCGGCCTCACCAGGGCCGATCTGACCTCGGCGTTCCTGGCCTCGACTTTTTTCGAGGACCCGTCGGAACATCTGACGCGCTCGGCGCGTAATCGTTGGCGCCTGCAGTTCTTCCGCTCCTGCGACGAGTAGGAGCGCGAGTTTCCCCGCAGGGTGATAGCCAATAGCCCTGCCGCTTGACCCGGTGATCGGCTTTCCCAGCCATCGCCGGGTCTTTTTATGTCTTGGTGTCAGGAGAGGGCTTCGGCCGGTAGGTTTCGAAAATCGCCTCCAGGTTCCTCTGGTAGCTCTTCTGCACCTCAAGTCCGCTGTCGAACATGGCGTTCAGCATTTCGGCATAGCTGTCGCCATTGACCTTTGGCTCTTCCTCCGGCGCGGCCTGCGTCTTTGCTGCGGGCTTTTGGGCGGCCGGCTGCTGGCCGAGGCCGGCCATCATCTCCTGGAAAGCCTTGGCGAAGGGATTGTCGAGGAAGGGATTGGGTTGAGGCGCCGGTTCCGGCTTCGCTGCCGAAAACATCAGCTGCATCGCCTGTGTGAACGGATTGTCGAAGATGCTGGCTTCCGGAGCCTTTTGCTTCGGTGCGAAGCCCGTGCTTTCCAACCATTTCTGGATGGTTTCGCCCATTGCGGTGTTGACGAAAGGATTGACCGGCGCGGCCATCTGGCCGGTCGTCTGCTTAAAGAGCCCGCCCATAAGCGTGTCGGCCAGCACCGGCAGCATCTGTTTGTAGATATCCTGTCCGATCCCGGTCATCTGGGCGGCCTGGGCTGCAATCGCCCGCGAAACCTCTTTGGAGCCGAAGAGCTGGGCCAGGATATTGTTGCCGTCGGAAATGCCCTCCGGCGTGAAGGCTCGGCTCATATCCTCGAAATATCGAGCGTAGTTGCCGGAGGCGACGGCCTGCATCAGCCCGACAAAATCGTAAGGATTGCCGGTGCTGCGCTTCAGGCCGGCGGAAAAGGCCGGCATCAGCGCCGCCATGGCCTTCGTCGCCTGTTCCTGCGCTAGGTTGAACTGCCGCGCGACCGCTTCCATCGCCGCACCGTTCTGCGCCTGCATCATCATGTCGAAGAGTGGCAGCATGGAGGTCCCTTTCCCCGAGTCGTGACGCGTTTTGACGTCACTATATCCGGAAATGGTAATGTGCAAACGGCTTTTTGCCAGAGGCGCTTAGGACGATCTCAGTACTGATAGTCCTCGAAGACCGGTTCGACGGAACCCTGCCAGCGGCCGTGATAGAGCGAAAGCAGATCCTCGGCGAGCGTCGCCTTCTTGGCAAGTACCTCGTCGAGCGGCGCAAGGAAGATGCTCTCGTCCTGGCCTTCGCCATTGAGCTTGCCGCGCGATTTGAGGCCGGCCTTCGATATGCCGACCACCTCGCGGGCCATCTCGAGAAGCGAGTGCCCGCGGAACTCAGCCTGCAACCCTTCGGCCGGAACGGCGTTGCGCAGGGCGCTGACCTCGGCAAAGCTCCAATCCTTGGTCAGCTCGTCGGCTGCCTCGAGGGCTGCATCTTCATAGAGCAGGCCGACCCAGAAGGCCGGCAAGGCGCAGATGCGCCGCCAGGGGCCGCCATCGGCACCACGCATTTCGAGGAAACGCTTCAGCCGCACGTCGGGGAAGAGCGTCGAAAGATGGTTCGTCCAGTCGCCCATCGTCGGCGCCGGATCGACGACCTCGCCCTTCAAGGCGCCGTTCATGAACTGGCGGAAGGTGACGTGCGTACAGTCGTGATAGCGCCCGTCACGGACGATGAAATACATCGGCACGTCGAGCGCCCATTCGGCATAGTCGCGGAAGCCGAAATCGTCGCGGAAGGTGAAGTCGAGCAGGCCGGAGCGCCGATTGTCAGTGTCACGCCAGATATCGCCGCGCCAGGAGAGCAAACCGTTCGGCTTGCCCTCGGTGAAGGGCGAGGATGCAAAGAGCGCGGTCGCCAGCGATTGCAGCTTCATCGAGACACGCATCTTCTTGCGCATGTCGGCTTCCGAGGAGAAATCGAGATTCACCTGGATCGTGCAGGTGCGGTACATCATGTCGAGGCCCTTGGTGCCGACCTTCGGCATATAGCGGGTCATGATCTCGTAGCGCGATTTCGGCATTTGCGGCGTTTCAGCATAGGTCCATTTCGGACTGCCGCCGATCCCGAGGAAACGGATGCCCATGGGTTCGGCGATCTCGCGCAACGTCGCCAGGTGCTGATTCGATTCCCGGCAGGTCTGGTGGATCGTCTCCAGCGGCGCGCCTGATAATTCGAACTGGCCGCCGGGTTCGATCGAGATCGCGCCCATGCCGTTCTGTTCGGCAAGGCCGATGATGTTGCCGCCGTCCAGGATCGGCTCCCAGCCGCTCTTTTTCTGCAGGCCGGTAAGCAGGGCGGAGATGCTGGCATCGCCGAAATAGGGAACCGGGCTGTTGTCGGCGCGGAAGAAAGCGAACTTCTCATGTTCGGTGCCGATCCGGAAGCGCTCCGGCGGCTTGTTGCCCGCGGCGATGTAATCGGTCAATTCCTGGACCGAAGAGAGCGGCGTCTGGTCGGTGGTGTCGCGGGCCATGCGGGGTACCTGTATTCGAAAGGCGCCCAGGGGGCCGGGCAATTGGAAGGTGATTAGGACCCAAGCCACGTATGTTGCAAGTGAAATTCTTTCAACGACGCATCAAAAAAACAGCAGCGATTTCCGCGTCAACCCGTTTTCGCAGTCACGTCCAGTCGCCGATCGCCGCCTGGACCACCGCCAGCGCCGCAACGGCCGCCGTATCTGCCCTGAGGATGCGCGGCCCGAGCGGAATGGCGGTGACGAAATCGAGGCTTCGAAGCCGCGCCCGCTCTTCTTCCGAAAAGCCGCCTTCCGGTCCGACGAGCAGAGCGAGATGCCTTTCCTGGATGGCTGCCAGCACCGGCAGCGGGTTTTGCCCGGCATCGCCCTCGTCGCAGTAGATGATGCGGCGCTCGCTCGGCCAACGATCGAGCAGGTCGGAGAGTTTCACCGGCTCGGCCACCTCGGGAATGGCGAGAACGCCACACTGCTCGGCCGCCTCGACGACATTGGCGCGAAGCTTGTCGAGATTGGTGATCTTGCCCTGCACATGCTGGGTCATGACCGGCTGCAGCCGGCCGGCGCCCATCTCCACCGCCTTCTGCACGAGGTAATCCAGGCGCCCGACCTTGAGCGGGGCAAAGAGATAATGCAGGTCGCAAGGCGCCGGCTGCGGCCGTGTCGCTTCGATTGCCGTCAGCAGGATGCGTTTGCGCGTGGGGAAGCTGAGGGTGGCTTTCCACTCACCGTCACGGCCGTTGAAGAGCAGGATCTCCGCGCCATCCTCCATTCTGAGCACGTTGGCGAGATAGTTGAACTGATCGGCATTCGCCTCGACGGCGGCGCCGGCAGAAAGCGGCGCATAGACGAAAAGCCGTTGCATGCGGAAATTGGCGCGCATTCAAAAACCCGAGGTGTCAGACAAAGAGCGCGAACATAACCCAATAAATCATCGCCGCAAGCGCTCCCGAAACCGGTACAGTGATGATCCAGGCCGCGATGATCGTCATGAAATGCGAGCGACGCACGAGATAGCGCCGCCGCCTTTCATGAATGTTCGGCTCCTCCGGTTCATCCAGTTCCCAGCTGTCGGCCTTGCGCCTGATATAGGCGATGCGGCGCTTGGAACGGCGGGTGTACCATTCGCGGAAGAAGCCGACGCCGAAGACGGCGCCGACGGCGATATGCGTGGTGCTGACCGGCAGGCCGAGCCAGGAGGCGACGATGACGGTGAAAGCGGTCGACAGTGCGACGCAGTAGGCGCGCATCGGGTTGAGCTTGGTGATCTCCTCGCCGACCAGACGGATGAGGCGCGGCCCGAAGAGCAGCAGGCCGACGGAGATGCCGAGGGCGCCGATCAGCATTACCCAGAGGGGCGGATGGCCCACGCCGCCGTCGCTGCCGATGCCGGCCGAATGGACGATCGCCGAAAGCGGCCCGACCGCGTTCGAGACGTCGTTAGCGCCATGCGCGAAGGACAGCAGCGCCGCAGAGCCGATGAGCGGCAGCCGGAACAACACCCGCAGGGAGCTGTTGCGGTTTTCGAGACCCTGCGCCTGGGCGAGAACGAGTGGCCGAGCCGCAAGCCAGCTGACCAGCCCGATCCCGATACCGATCAGAATGACGGTGAAGGGCGGGAACCGGCCCGGAGGCGAGAGCTGCAGCACCATATAGGCCATAAAGGCGCCGGCCATCGCCGCGACCAGCACCGGCACCCAGAGTCGTGCCGCCGCGATCTTGTCGTCGCGATAGATGATGAGCGTCTTGACGAGATAAAGCAGGCCGGCGGCAATCAATCCACCGATCAACGGCGAAGTGATCCAGCTCGAGGTGATCTCCAGCATGACCCGCCAGTTCACCGGCTCCGTCCCGACGGCCGAGATGCCGGCGCCGATCACTGCACCCACGATCGCATGGGTGGTCGAAACCGGCGCGTTCATCCAGGTGGCGAGATTGATCCAGAGGGCCGCCGCCATCAGCGCCGCCATCATGATCCAGCCGAGCGCAACCTGCGGCACCTGGACGGCGTCGACGATGTTGGAGGAAATCGTCTTGACGACCTCGCCGCCGGCGATCGTGGCGCCGAGGACTTCGAAAATCGCGGCGATGACGAGCGCCTGGCCCATCGTCATGGCGCGCGCACCGACGGCGGCGCCGACATTGTTGGTGACGTCATTGGCGCCGATATTCATCGCCATGTAGCCGGCAAGGGCCGCCGCCGCCACGACGAGCATGGCTCCTGGGCGGTCGAACACATAGACACCGGCAAAGAGCATGGTCAGGCCGACGAAGATCAGCCCAAGCCCGGGCGCCACCAGTCGTCGCAACACATGCTTGGCCACGTCCTCGACATGAGTGATCTTGTCGAGGTCCTTGTCGAGCGTGCGTTTCGTGAGGACGGCAGGGCGTGGTGGCATTCTTTTTCCCAAGGATGAATCTGCTTCTACGCTGCCTTTCTAGCAGTGCAAGATGGCAGGATTCATTCCGCCGGGATTTGTTTCGACGCTTTGACCGAAAGCCTGTCGGTCAGCTTTCGCTTGAAGGCGAGGAACAGGTGGCGCAGCTCCGGTTCGCGCACGCGTCCGGCTGCTTCGTCGAACGAAACCCATTCGATGGTGCGTTCACCCTTTTCCTTGAAATTTTTCGCGATGCCGGTGACTTCAAGCGGATAGACTTGCACCTTGCAAGATACACGCACCCCATCCCGGAGCACCTTGGGATAGGTGTAGGCGCCAAGCGTTTCCATTTCGACTGAACCCTTGACGCCGGCTTCTTCCATGGCCTCCTGTGCGGCGACTTCGTGCGCACATTTGCCGTTCATCGGCCAGCCCTTGGGAATGACCCAGCGGCCGGTATCGCGGCTCGTCATCAGGAGAACCTCGAGCTTATCACCGTCCCCCACCCGATAGCAGAGCGCACCATATTGCTGTCGCGGTGGGCGCCGGAACATCAGTTGCACATCGGATGCCAGTCGGGCGAGAAGGGTCAATTGTCGGCTCACCTTTGTCGTTGATGTTAGGAATCGCTCATATACCTTGTATCACGGAAAGCTTGCGCAAGCCAAAATTTGCCGCACGATCCGAACGCGATTTGTTTTTGCGTGTTTCATAAGGAAATCGAGCTGGGGCAGGCTCGAAAAAACCGTCACCTCCTGTCTCGAACGCGTCGCGTTGCACAGGTGTACAATATGATCCCGCCGTGGCTTCAAATCAATGGCGGGGCCGTTTGGTCCACCGGGATTTCAGATTTGTAGAACCGTGCCTCCCCTTGGCGCCGGTGGCATGGCCGACATCGACCCAACGTGCAAATCGCCCGTCTCGGTCCTTCGCGTTGACGTGAGGTGCTATCAGCGCTCCCAATAGGGAACCGGCCCGTAAAGCTCGGTGAGATAATCGATGAACAGCCGCACCTTGGCCGGCAGGAACTGTCGGCTGGGATAGACGGCCGAAAGCGTGACATTGTGCGAGCCCTCATAGGCGGGAAGCACCTGCACCAAGCGGCCGCTCTTAAGCTCATTGCCGATATCCCAGGTGGAGCGCAGCGCGATCCCGAGGCCTGATATGACAGCCTCACGGATCACCTCGCTGGAATTGGTGATCAGCATGCCGTCCGGCCGCAGGCTTAGGGGGCCATCCGGTCCGTTCAGCCGCCAGGTATCGCCATTGTGCGCCGGCAGGCAGCGATGATGTTTGAGCTCGTCGATATCCCGGGGCTCGCCATGTGCCGCTAGGTAATCCGCCGAGGCACAGAGCAGCCGGCGCACCGGCGCCAGCCGCCGGGCGACGAGGCTGGAATCGGTCAGTTCGGCGATCCGGATCGCCAGATCGAAGCCGCCGCCGATGATGTCGCTGAATTCGTCGGTCAGCACAAGGTTGATCGCAAGCTCCGGATGGGCCTGCATGAAGGCCGTCAGATGCGGCGCGATATGCATGCGGCCGAACGAGGTCGGCGCCGAGATCTTCAGGGTGCCGTGCATCTGCGCCGAGCGGCCGGAAATGTAGAATTCGGCCTCCTCCAACCCGGCGAGAATGCCGAGAACGCGGTCGTAAAAACCCTGTCCGGCTTCTGTCAGCGAGATCTGCCGCGTCGTGCGCTGCAGAAGCCGGGTGCCGAGCCGGTCCTCCAGCCGCTTGATCCGCTTGGAGACGACGGCGGGGGAAAAGCCGAGCGCCCGGCCAGCGAGCGACATGCTTCCCGTTGCGACGACCTTGGCAAAGATTTCGAGATCACCCAGATTGGTCATAAACTTTGTGTCTTTTTCCCCTTTTGACATAAGTGCTTAGCATTTGCGCCACTATTGGGAAAGTGCTAAGCCGATCGCATGGCGGCAAGGGGTTCGAGGCCTGTTCCCGCCGTCGTCTTCCGGGAGCCAGGGAGAAGGCCATGTCCGACGCCATTCCGTTTCTTGCCCCCCGTGCCGACGTGCTGGCGCGCCGCGCCGCGATCGTCGCCGATCTGACCGATCTCCTGCCGCCGGAATGCCTGATCCATCAGGCGCGCGAGCTGGTGCCCTTCGAAACCGACGCTTTCGTTTCCTATCGCCGCCTGCCGCTCGCCGTCGCCCTGCCGCGCACCACGGCCGAGGTTTCGGCCGTCATGCGTTATTGTCACCGCTACGGCATTCCCGTCGTACCGCGCGGCGCCGGCACCTCGCTTTCGGGCGGCGCCATTCCGCAGGAGGATGCGGTCGTGCTCGGCCTGTCGAAGATGAACAGCATCCTCGAAATCGACCTGGTGAACCGTGTCGCCGTTGTTCAGGCGGGCGTCACCAATCTCAATATTTCGGAATCCGTCTCCGCCGACGGCTTCTTCTACGCGCCTGATCCGAGTTCGCAGCTCGCCTGCACGATCGGCGGCAATATCGGCATGAATTCCGGTGGCGCCCACTGCCTGAAATATGGCGTCACCACCAACAATCTGCTCGGCGTCCGAATGGTGCTGGTCGACGGCACGGTGATCGAGCTCGGCGGCAAGGCGCTGGATGCGGCGGGTTACGATCTGCTCGGTCTCGTCTGCGGCCATGAAGGCCAGCTCGGCATCGTCACCGAGGCGACCGTGCGCCTGATCGCCAAGCCCGAAGGTGCGCGCCCGGTGCTCTTCGGCTTCGAAAGCTCGGAAGAGGCGGGCGCCTGCGTCGCCGATGTCATCGCCGCCGGCATCATCCCCGTTGCGATCGAATTCATGGACAAGCCGGCGATCGAGATCTGCGAGGCCTTTGCCCATGCCGGCTACCCCCTCGATGTCGGCGCACTCCTGATCGTCGAGGTCGAAGGATCGGAAGCGGAGATGGACGCCACGCTGAAGGACGTCGTCGAGATCGCCCGCCGCCACGGCGTCAAGACCGTGCGCGAATGCCAGTCGGCGACCGAAGCGGCGCTGATCTGGAAGGGCCGCAAATCCGCCTTCGGCGCCACCGGCCGCATCGCCGACTACATCTGCATGGACGGCACGGTGCCGCTCAGCCAGCTGTCGCACGTGCTGAAGAGAACCGCCGAGATCGTCGATCACTACGGGCTACGCGTCGCCAACGTCTTCCACGCCGGCGACGGCAACATGCATCCGCTGATCCTCTTCAACGCCAATGATCCGCAGGATGCTGCCCGCGCCGAGGCCGCCGGCAACGATATCCTGAAGCTGTGTGTCGACGCCGGCGGCTGCCTCACCGGCGAGCACGGTGTCGGCATCGAAAAGCGTGACCTGATGCGGCACCAGTATTCAGAGGCCGATCTCGCCCAGCAGATGGCGGTGCGCGCCGCCTTTGATCCCGGCTGGCTGCTCAATCCGTCGAAGGTCTTTCCGCTGGAAGGGCGCCCCGCCGCATGATCGATCTGATGCCGACGAGCGAGGAACAGGCGGCGGCGATCGTTCGCGCCCATGCGCAGATGAACCGGCCACTCGCGATCTGCGGCGGCGATACGCGCTCGGGTTTCGGCAATGCCGTCGCCGCCGAAGACCGGCTGCGATCGATCAGGCTTTCCGGCATCATCGCCTACAATCCCGGCGAGATGGTCATGACAGCCCGTTCGGGTACGCCGCTTGCCGAGGTCGAGGCGGCGCTGTCCGAAAATGGCCAGATGCTTGCCTTCGAGCCGATGGATCATCGCCCCATTATGGCCAGGTCCGGCGAGCCGACCATCGGCGGCGTCTTTGCCGCCAATGTCTCTGGCCCGCGCCGCCTGATTGCGGGCGCTGCCCGCGACAGCTTGCTCGGCGTGCGCTTCGTCAACGGCAGCGGCGAGATCATCAAGGCCGGCGGTCGGGTGATGAAGAATGTCACCGGCCTCGATCTCGTCAAGCTGATCGCCGGTTCGCACGGCACGCTGGGTTTTCTGACCGAAGTCACCTTCCGCGTGCCGCCGCGCCCTAAGACGGAACGGACGGTGGTCCTATCGGGCCTCAACGATGCCGAAGCGGCCAGCGCCATGGCGACGGCGATGGCGCTGCCGGTCGAAGTCTCGGGTGCGGCCCATCTGCCTTTGACGGTGACGTGGAAATTCCTCAGCGGCAAATTGCCCGAGGGCGAGGCGACAGTTCTGCGCATCGAGGGCTCGGCTGGCTCTGTCGAGGTGCGCGTCGAAAAGCTTGCGGCGGCAATGTCCGCTTTCGCCACGGTCACGCAGCTGGATGAGAGGGAAAGCCGCAGGCTCTGGCGGGAAATCCGCGATGTGCTGCCTTATGCCGACGGCACGGGACGGCCGGTCTGGCGCGTCTCGGTCGCCCCCAGCACCGGCCATCAGCTGGTTGCGGCGCTGCGTCTCGAGGCCGGTGTCGACGCCTTCTACGACTGGCAGGGCGGTCTTGTCTGGATGCGTATGGAGGCGGAGCCGGAGGCCGAACTGATCCGCCGCTTCGTCAAAGGGCTCGGCGGTGGTCATGCGACGCTGATCCGCGCCTCCGTTGCGGCAAGGGCAGCGACCGCCGCCTTTCACCCGGAGTCCGAGGCGGTGGCGATGCTGTCGCGGCGGGTGAAGGAGAAGTTCGATCCGGCGGGGATATTCAATCCGGGGAAGATGGGGTGAGAGGTAAGATGGCTTTGCGCGCGGCTCACCCCCCTCTGTCCTGCCGGACATCTCCCCCACAAGGGGGGAGATCGCCAAAGGGTTGGACCATCGCTCCCTACCTGGCGCGTAGCAGTCACAGAACGTTCGTTGGTTGGGGAAGCCATCAATTCTATCCGATCTCCCCCCTTGTGGGGGAGATGTCCGGCAGGACAGAGGGGGGTGCCCCAGGCGAAGCGCTTGAGATCTTCCCAAAGCGGAGGCCCCGCTAGATGCAAACCAACTTCACCCCCGCCCAGCTCGCCGACCCTGATGTCGCCGAATCGGAAAAAATTCTGCGCAAATGCGTCCACTGCGGCTTCTGCACCGCCACCTGTCCCACCTATGTGACGCTCGGCAACGAGCTCGACAGTCCGCGCGGCCGCATCTATCTGATCAAGGACATGCTGGAAAACGGTCGGCCCGCTGATGCCGAAGTCGTCACTCATATCGACCGCTGCCTCTCCTGCCTTGCCTGCGTCACCACCTGTCCCTCGGGTGTCGACTATATGCATCTGGTCGATCACGCCCGCGCCCATATCGAAAAGACCTACAAGCGTCCGTTGGTGAACCGGCTGACGCGCGCGCTCCTGGCGGCCGTGCTGCCCTATCCCGGCCGGTTCCGCCTGGCGCTCCATCTCGCCCGCCTCGGCCGCCCTTTCGCCGGCCTGATGCGCGGGGCGGCGCTCAAACCCTTCGCCGCCATGCTGGCGCTTGCACCACGGCGCCTTCCGGCCGCCTCGGATCTTTCAAAACCCGGCACCTACCGGGCGGAGGCGGATCGGCGTGGCCGGGTGGCGATCCTTGCCGGCTGCGCCCAGCCGGTGCTTGATCCCGGCATCAACGCGGCGGCGATCCGGCTCTTGACGCGGCTCGGTATCGAGGTTGTGGCGCCGAAGGGCGAGGTCTGCTGCGGTTCGCTCGTCCATCACATGGGCCGCGCCGAACAGGCGCTCGAAAGCGCGCGGGCCAATGTCGATGTCTGGACGCGCGAGATCGAAGGCCAGGGCCTCGACGCGATCATCATCACCGCTTCGGGCTGCGGCACGACGATCAAGGATTACGGCCACATGCTGCGGCTCGACCCCGCCTATGCGGCAAAGGCCGCCAGGGTCTCGGCGCTGGCAAAGGACATCACCGAATATCTGGCGACCCTCGACCTGCCGGCCCATATGCCGAGGGGCATCACGGTCGCCTATCACTCTGCCTGTTCGATGCAGCACGGCCAGCGCATCACCCTGGCGCCGAAATCCTTGCTGAATGCGGCGGGTTTTACGGTGCGCGATCCGGCCGAAGGCCATCTCTGTTGCGGCTCGGCCGGCACTTACAACATCATGCAGCCAGAGATTTCGGCGGCGCTGAAGGCGCGCAAGGTCAAAAACATCGAGGCCACCAAGGCCGATATCATCGCCACCGGCAACATCGGCTGCATCACCCAGATCGCCACCGGCACCGCGATCCCGATCCTGCATACGGTCGAGCTGCTCGATTGGGCCTATGGCGGCGCTATGCCGGAAAAATTAACAGGTTTGCCATTAGGCTGAAGAGAATGCAGCGGGCCGATCCGGGCCGCTACCGGGAGGTTGGGCGATGCGGCTGGGAATGATTGTATTTGTGGGACTGCTTGCTGGGGCAGGCGCAGCCCATGCCGACAGCCGTCTATTTTGTTCCGCCGATGATGCGCAAGCGCGCTTCACGCTCGAAAGCGGGTTTGCAAGCGACGCCGGTCACCGGCTCAACCATTTCCGCGGCGCGCTTATTGTCAAGGATCCCGCCCAAGCCCCGACCTTTGCGAAACGTGTGTTCGAATCCCAGCACCTGAGCAATCACTGGTCGCGCGATGGCGAGCTGCTGCTGGAAGTCTTCGATGACGGCGGTGACGATACCGAAGGGGCAACGCTGGATCTGGTGGTGGTCGCCGGCGTGCGCGGCAAGCCGGCAGCGAATTTCCGCGGCACCTATTCCCTGACGATCGAGGGCGGCAGCAAACCTTACGCTGCCGAGGGCAAGGTCAGTTGCGGCTCGAAATAGAGCAATTTCAGGAAAGGTGTGAGCGGTTTTCCGTCCAAAGTTTCGCCCAGACAAAAAGTTAGAGCGGTCCTGCTTTCATCAAAAGCAGGACCGCTCTAACGCTGCAGCCGAAATTCAATTCATTACCAGTGGAACGAGACGCCGACATTGACGGCGTTGGTGAAGATGTTGGTCTTCAGTCGGTCGCCGCTGTCGATCGGAACGTCGACGCGCGAATAAGTGCCCTTGTATTCGACGAAGGTCGACCAGCGGTCGGTCACCTTGAAGTCGACGCCGGCCTGGGCCTGCAGCGTCACGCCGCCGAATTCATAAGCCCATGTCTTGCCCTCGGGGCGAATCACTTCGACATGCGGAATGTTCACACCGATGCCAGCGCCGAGATAGGGCGTCCAGCGGCGGGTCGGATCCTGGAAGCGATAGAGACCGTTCACGGTGAGCAGGTTCAGGCCGTCGGTGAATTCGAAATGCGACCAGCCGGCCTTGGCGAGCGTGTCGTCGTCGGCATAGACCTTGTCATGGGTATAATCGAGCGAGATACCCCAGTTCGGCTTGTTGAAATTCTCAAGCCACCAGGTGACGCGGCCCCCGTAATAGGGCGGGCTGCCGAAGGATTTGCCTTCCCAGCCGGCTGTGAAATGCGTGCCGTCCGAGACGTCGACGCCGCTGTGCGGTGCGGTCTGATAACCGCCGTAGATGGAGAATTCCAGGTCTTCCGCCGAGGCGGAGGCTGCTGAACAGATGGTGAAAAGCGCGATGCCCGCAAGCAGGGAGGCGGAAGAACGCAGCGCATATGTCATTGAATAGCCCCGATATTGCAAATATGTCGACTCTTAGGCACCAGTGCCAGCTTTCCGCCGTAAAGTCTAAGGAAAAGAAAAGGCGCCTCGAACTGCGCCTTTCGTTTTTTCGCAAGTGTTGCTCAGCCGCCGAACATCGTGCGCAACACGTCGATGCCCCTGTCCTCGAACGCCACCTTGCCCTGCTTGTTGCCGGGACCGATGACGATCACCTTGGTGCCGACGGGGGCGCGATCATAAAGATGCATCACGTCCTCATTCATCATGCGGATGCAGCCGGAAGACATGTTAAGGCCGATCGTCCAGGGCTGGTTGGTGCCATGGATGCGGAAGATGGTGTCGCGGCCGCCCTGATAGAGATACATGGCGCGGGCGCCGAGCGGATTGTCCTCGCCGCCTTCCTGGTAGGCGGGGATGATGTGGCCTTTGGCGGCTTCGCGGCGGCGCATTTCGGCCGGCGGCGTCCATGCCGGCCATTCGGCCTTGCGGCCGATCTTGACGATACCAGACCAGCCGAAGCCGTCGCGGCCGACGCCGATACCGTAGCGGGTGGCGCGGTTGTTGCCTTCGACAAGGTAGAGATACTTGTTGTTGGTATCGATGATGACGGTGCCGGCCACTTCCGTCGTCACCAGGCGCACTTTCTTGCGCTTGAACTGCGGCTTCACATATTTCGGCATCTGCGCCACGCGCACGATCTGCGCCGGCTGCCGTGCATTGTCGGAAGCCGAGCCCGCAGGCGCGGCAAAGGCTGACGTGGATATCAAGGACAGGACAAGTCCGGCCGCGGCCAGTCCCGGCGTCAATTTGATCATGATTGGTTCCCCTCAAGCAAATCCGCCCGAAGCTACATGATCTTCTGCCCGATTCAAGATCGGTATGGCCGGATAAAGCAATTTTAGCGGGTGGAGCCGCCTGTTCTTGCGGCTTCATAGAGCATTTCCGTATTTCTCCCAAACACGGAAATGCCCTACCTCTTTGTTTTTACACAGGTCCAAACGCAAAATCGCTGCACAGTTTTGCTGGAATTGCTCTGGCTATTGCATGCGCCGTTACATGACGATGACGCGGGTTCCGACGCTGACGCGGTCGTAGAGATCGACGACGTCTTCGTTCCGCAGCCGGATGCAGCCGGAAGAAACGGCGCTGCCGATCGACCAGGGCGCATTGGTGCCATGGATGCGGTAGAGCGTCGAACCGAGATACATGGCGCGCGCGCCGAGCGGATTTTCCGGGCCGCCATCCATGCGCGCCGGCAGATAATGGCCCTTGGCGGCCTCCCGGCTGATCATCTCGGAGGGCGGCGTCCAGTCCGGCCATTCCTGCTTGCGGGTGATCTTGTGGGCGCCGGCCCATTCGAAGCCGGGCTTGCCGACGCCAACACCATAGCGCCGCGCCTTGCCGCCTTCCATCACCAGGTAGAGAAAGCGGTTGTTGGTGTCGATGACGATCGTGCCGGGCTTTTCCATTGTGTCGTAATCGACCATCTGCGGCAGGTATTGCGGTTCGATCGGATGGCGGATCGCCGGTATGCCGGGATTGATCGCTGAGACGGTCTGCGGTGCCGGCTGCGGCGCATGACGGATGACGCGGCGCTGGAAAAGCCCACGCTGCTGCGGCTGGACGACCGGCCGCTGGTAGACAACGGGGCGGACCGTGCCGCCGCCGAGCTGGTTGATCCATGGCGCGGTGAGGTCGGGGCTGAGGACGACGGGTGGTCGGGTGGCGTAGCGGTCCTCGGCAATGGCGGCGGTGGAGCATACGCCGAAGAGCGCGGCGGCAAGAACAAGCTGTTTCATCATCGGACGGACTCTCTACAAATGGCCGAAAATGCAATGGCGGGACTGTCCGCCTGGGCGGAGATGTTCCGCCCGGGAAAGACGCTGCCACCTGATCCGCCAGCGAATGGTAAAGATCGATTCATGAAAGGCCGACCGACCGAATAAACTTTTCGTCAGGGTTACCGTCCGGTTTGGAAAGACGGTTTGCAAATGGTAAAGCGACAAGCGTGACCGGAGAACGAAGCGGAATATGAGCGACACAGGGATCATCATCGGCGCAGACGGCAGGAGCCGCTGCCACTGGCACGCCAACCTGCCGGACTATCTCAAGTATCACGACGAGGAATGGGGCCGCCCTGTCACCAACGACACCCGCCTCTTCGAGAAGATCTGCCTCGAAGGGTTCCAATCCGGCCTTTCCTGGCTGACCATCCTGCGCAAGCGGGAGAATTTCCGCGCCGCCTTCGCCGGCTTCGATTTTGAGAAGGTGGCGCTATTCGGCGAAGCGGATGTCGATCGCTGCCTTGCCGATGCCGGCATTATCCGCCATCGCGGCAAGATCGTCTCGACCATCAACAATGCCAGGCGCGCCATCGCGCTGCGGGACGAATTCGGCTCGCTCGCGCATTATTTCTGGCGTTACGAACCCGGCCACAACGAGCGGCCGGACGTGGTCGATCGCGACCACGTCGTCGCCAATCCTACGACACCGACATCGGTGGTCATTTCGAAGGATCTGAAGAAACGCGGCTGGACCTTTGTCGGCCCGACCACAGTTTATGCCTTCATGCAGGCGATGGGCCTCGTCAACGATCATCTGGAGGGCTGCTTCTGCCGGCCCGAGGTGGAGGCGATGCGCGCTGTTCTGGTTCGACCATGAAAGACCTCTCCGTGAAAATATCGATCGCTGCCCTTGCCCTGTTGTTCTTTCCGGCTTTTGCCATGGCGCAGACGCCGCAGCTCGATCCCGGCGAGAAGCTGGAGAAGCTGCAGTTTCCGGCCGTCACCATGCAACTCAAGGGATGGACGAAATTCGGCAACGGCCATGTCTACACGCTGCCGGTGCGCGCTGGTCAGCATGTGAAGATCGATTTTTCCACCAGGAGCAAATTCGCCTTCCTGGCGATCTTCGACCTGTCGAAACCCGATGACGAGGCTTTTTTCGGCACCGATGAGGACGGCATGAGCTTTCAGACGACGGTGAAGGAAAACACCACCTGGCTGCTGCGTCCCTACTACTCCAAAGTCTCGCCGCGCCGGGGTCTCGGCGCTCCTTTCAGCATCCTGATCGAGCCGTTGGCGGCCGCCCCGCAGCAGCCGCCGGCTGAGCCGGACTCTCCCTCACTGTTTCCGAAGGCGCCCCCCAAGGCGAAGTGAGGCACGGCCCGCTATGCGAGCCCTTCGATCAGCTCGCGCAATTCGCCGAGATGGCCGATCTTGCGGAAACGCGGCGCCTCCGTCGGCTCGTCCACATGTTCCAGCACCCAGGTGAGTTCGTGCGGCACGAAGACGCCGTAGCTGCCGGCGGCGATCGCCGGCACGATATCCGATTTCAGCGAATTGCCGACCATCATCGCTCGCTCCGGCCCGTCCCCGACCTTGGCGAAGATGCGGCGATAGGTGACGGCCGTCTTGTCGGAGACGATCTCGACCGCATCGAAGAAGTCGCCGAGCCCGGATTGGGCAAGTTTGCGCTCCTGGTCGAAGAGATCGCCCTTGGTGATCACGACAAGCAGATATTTGCCGGCAAGCGCCTCCAGCGTCTCGCGCGCATGCGGCATGATCTCGACCGGATGGCTGAGGAGGTCGCGGCCGGTATCGAGGATCTTGGCGATGACACTGGCCGGCACCTTGCCCTCGGTGATCTCGATCGCCGTCTCGATCATCGACAGCGTGAAGCCCTTGATGCCGAAGCCGTAATGGCGAAGGTTGCGTTTCTCCGCTTCCAGCAGCCGCTCGGAAATCTTCGGGCCTTCGGCGAAATCGGCAAGAAGCTCGGTAAAATGGGCTTCGGTCAGCCGGTAATGTTGTTCGTTCTGCCAAAGCGTGTCGTCGGCATCGAAGCCGATCGTCGTCAGTGCTCGCGTCGTCACATGCGCACCTCTTGAACTATGGCCGCAATCTATCGGCCGCCTGTGTCGAGACAAGGGCGTCCGCCTCCGATGCGACAAGGCCTGGCGTTGAAAAGCGTCGCCGCCGCGCTACATCGAATTGGCCTCACCCAGCAGCCAGCCACGGCTGTGCCTGTCGCGCGCAGGCCAATAATCAAAAGATGAAGTTCTTCCGTTCGCAAGTCCCTCTTGCGACAGACACAAAGGATTTTTTCGACCATGCGTTACAATCAACTCGGAAATACGGGACTTTTCGTCTCGGAAATCTGCCTGGGCACGATGACCTTCGGCGAAGCCAAAGGAGGCAGCATCTGGGGCGCCATCGCCGATGTCGACCAGAATGCCGCCGACCGGATTGTCGAGCGCTCGCTTGCAGCAGGCGTCAATTTCATCGATACGGCTGACGTCTATTCATCCGGCGAATCCGAAAGGCTGCTCGGCCAGGCGCTGAAGAACCTCGACGTGCCGCGCAAGGACGTCGTCATCGCCACCAAGGTCTATGGCGTCATGAGCGACAAGCCGAACGACCGCGGCGCCTCGCGCGGCCATATTATGGATTCGGTCGAGGCGAGTCTCAAGCGCCTGCAGACCGATCATATCGACCTCTATCAGATCCACGCGACCGATACGGTGACGCCGATCGAGGAAACGCTGCGCGCCTTCGACGATCTCGTTTCCCGCGGCCTCGTGCGTTATATCGGCGTTTCCAACTGGCAGGCCTGGCGTATTTCCAAGGCGCTCGGTCTCTCCGAGCGCCGCGGCTTTGCCCGGTTCGAGACGGTGCAGGCCTATTATTCCATCGCCGGCCGTGATCTCGAACGTGACATCGTGCCGATGATGCAGGAGGAAAAGCTCGGCCTGATGGTCTGGTCGCCGCTCGCCGGCGGTCTCTTGTCCGGCAAATATGGTCCCGGCGCCCCCGGCAATGGCGAGGGCCGCCGCGCCAGTTTCGATTTCCCGCCGGTCGACACGGACAGGGCCTGGGCCTGCGTCGCCGTCATGCGCGAGATCGCTGAAAAGCACGGCGCCAGCGTCGCCACCGTCGCGCTCGCCTATATCCTCGCCAAACCTTTCGTCACCTCGGTCATCATCGGCGCCAAGCGGGTCGATCAGCTCGACCAGAATCTCGCCGCCGTCAGGCTGAAGCTCGACGAAGACGATATGCAGAGGCTCGACGAGGTGAGCGCCCTTGCTCCGGAATATCCGGGCTGGATGCTGGCGCGGCAGGGCGCCGGTCGCCGCCCGGCGGATTTCGAGCCGAAGGACTGACCTCGCCAGCGGTAACCACGGCTGCCCGGTTCGCGCGAATGGCTGCCCCTCTCCCTGCTGCTTGCAAGGTGTCGGCAGACGCATGAAGGGGCAGCCGCAGTTTACTGAGGCTTTTTCAGCGGCTTTTCCTTGGCAAACACATTCCCATCCTGGGTGGCACTCTCGATCCAATGTTTTTTCGGATCTTCGAAGAACATGCGGCGCTTGTGCGACTTGGCGAGCTTGGCGTCGTAATAGGGCTGCCACCACTTGTCGGTGGGATCGAGTTTGCCGACGTTCACCGGGCCGCCCTTCTTTGCGATGTCGTTGATGACGTCGCGGGAATAGAAGTGGCGGAAGACCCGGTCGTATTCGGTGAGATAAATATCGGCAACACGCGTGTCGCCGCGAATCAGCAGCATATTCTCGTCGTTTGAGGTTAGCGACGCGCCGGAGAAATTGGCCGATCCGGTGCACACCAGGGGATCGTCGGAGAAGGGATCGACCAGCAGGAATTTGGTGTGGACGTAAAAGACGAAGCCGTCGCCGGACTGGCGTTCTAGCTCTTCCTTCAGAAACCACTTCTCGATCTTGAAGTTCGGGATCGGAACGATCTTCGTCACCTTCTTGCCCGTCGCATCACGGCCGGTTCGCTCCTCCGTGAGCATCTTGGTCTTTCCAAGGATCGCCCCGTAGGACAGTTCGAGGTCGGCCGGATTGGCCCTCCTGGCAGCCTGGACTTCCGCGCTCGGCGGCTGTTCGAGAAGAATGAAGCGCATCGACGTGTCGGTATCGGCGAGCGCGCTGAGGATTCGTTCGTCTACCTTGAAGGCTGCCGTGAACATCACCGCATTGACCGCATCGGCGGCGCGATGACCGTACCAGTCGAGCATCTTAGGGCTTGGCCGCGGGGAAAAAACCAGCGTCGTTCCGGTACCGACGACATTTGCCGGATTGGGCGTCAATGCCATAGCCGCCTGCGTCGCGTCGAAATCATCAGGGTCGGCCTTCAGCCCCTCCCAGAGCTGCAGATAGATTTTCGCAATGTCGCCGTCGGTGACCTTGTGGCCGACATTCGTCTGCCCGAGAAAACCCGAGGGCGTGAAATTGGTGGAACCGGTCCAGACGGAGACCGGCGTCTTTCCCTTCTTGAGCCTGACGATGAACTTGTTGTGCGGCGTCTGAGGTCGGGTCCGCTTGAAAAGGATCTGCACGCCTTTCGAGTTCTCCGGCAATTTCGCATCAGCAATCGCCTTCTCGTTCGCCGTGGTGGCGTGATAGACGATCCTGACGTCGACCCCGCGCTCCAACGCCGCCTTCAGCTCCAGCAATATGCGCTTAAAGGTGAACTCGTAGGCGACGATGCGCAGTGCATCGCCTGCAGGCGTTTCCCTGATGAATTCGATGCAGGCTTCCAGCAGGCCGCGCGATAGAAACGCGACCTCCTCGTTATCGGGATCGTTGTAATCCGCATCCGACAGCGGCTTGTTGCCGAATTTTTCGGCAAAGGCCTGGCTGGCGATGGCGCCGAGATTGAACCAGATGCCGTGCTTGCCGTCGTCCTCTTGCTCGGTGGTGATGGCAAGCGTGGCCGCGTAATACGCCTCCAGCTTGGCGATCGGGCCGAACATGGCCGAGATCTCGAATTCATATTTCGTCCCTGGTGAGGCGCGGTAATCGCTCCACAAAAAGCTCTGGATCGGATGTTCGTTGGTGGGAAAGCGCCCGACCTTGCCTTTCTTGATGACGGGACCGCCCTCCGGAAACACGTCCACGAACACCTTGAGGCCGGTCAGCCATTCCCACTGCCCATTCGCGACGCGGCGGCGAAAGGCAAAGCCGTGAAAGCCCTGCAGAAGGCTGTCATCCATATTCATCGCCAACAGGATTGCCTTCGTTCCGGCGATGGCAAAAACCTGCAGCTTATTGTCAGGAGAAGACGCATGGACACGCATTGTGAGCAGCCTCCGTTGGGATTCGAGAATGCAACAGGCGAGATATGCGGTGAATGAAATATGCAGAAAATGGTGCGGATGCGGGCTGGGAACTATCCTTGGGTGCAACTTTAAATGTCAAAAACTATTAGTCAATTGCCGACTTTATCAGCCGACTGGGAACGCCTGACAGGTCTGGCGTTCCCCTTCTCACGTAAGATCGACTACTTGCCGTGGGCCTTGAGCCAGGCTTTCATGTCGGCAATCGGCGAGAACAGGCTTTGCGCTGTCGACGACCGCAATGGCCGGCGGCGCTGCAAAGCGGCATATGCGCGGCGTTGCCGGTAGAGCAGGGGTCTTTCAAGCGCTCGGCCGTGCCCGCCGCATCAGGCATATGCGTGACGGCCATCTGAAGGTGCGCATGTCGTTTCATATGGGAAGGCCGGCGGCGATTCTTGTCAGTCGCGGTCTGGTGTCTCACCCGGCCGCCATGACCTTATGCTCGATCCGGTAATTCCGGCTCTCCTCGCCGAGCGGCGCGACCGGCCATGTCCAGGTGGCTTTTGCCGGTGGCGGCGAAACGCCGTGCAGCAGGTCGGCCTCCTCATGCGTCTTGCCGTTGCGGTCGATGACGGCATAGGCGATATCGGTCACCAGGCAATGACGGCAGGCAAGACCCGAAAGCCCGGCCAGATGCGCCGCGATCAGCCTTTCCACCGTATCGGCAGGCATTCCGGCGGCCTCGGCTTCGTAGCGCCGTTTCACGCCGCGGCCGATCTGCGACAGGAGATTGGCCGAAACCACGAAATCGAGATAGGGCACGGTACGCAGGAAGCCGAGCGGTTCCGGCTCTCTGCCGGCCGCGAGCTCGTCATAGCCGGAAAGATCGCGCTCGATCAGCCGGATATTCCGATAGCGCTTGGCCGATAGCCGCACCGAGGCGAGATGAACGAGGTCGATGAGCACGACGGTGTCGAAATCGCGCGCCAGCTCTTCGATCGGCACGTCGCGCAGCAGGCCGGAACCGAGCACGACGGCGGTCCGCTTCTGCCTGAGATCGGCCGTCGCAGCACGGATCGCTTTGCGGCTCATCTCTTCATGGTCGGCCCAGTCGCGAGCGCAACGCCCGGCCCGCGACCAGAGATTGACGGAATAGCGGATGAACTTTCGATGCGGCTTGCCGGTCAGCGGCCATGTCGCGGCATAGAGAAGCGCTTCAGCCATCATGATGCATATCCCGGGTTTCGGATGGATATCCTCGTTCAATCGATTCTGGCAGCGACATCAAGACCCTTCACCCTTGCCGCTCCCCGCCCAATCCGCTAGGACACCGCCACTGTCACAGTCAGCGGAATTCCCGGAAATGAACGACAAGCAGAAGAAACCGCAAAAGCTCAAGGCCCGCCTGCCGCGCGGCTTCGTCGACCGGGCTGCCGGCGATATCCGTGCCGTCAACGAGATGACGGCGAAGATCCGGGAAGTCTATGAGCATTATGGTTTCGATCCCGTGGAAACGCCGCTGTTCGAATATACCGATGCGCTCGGCAAGTTCCTGCCCGACAGCGACCGGCCGAACGAGGGCGTCTTCTCGCTGCAGGACGACGACGAGCAATGGATGTCGCTGCGTTACGACCTGACGGCGCCGCTCGCCCGCCATGTCGCCGAGAATTTCAACGAGATCCATCTCCCCTATCGCACCTACCGCGCCGGCTACGTCTTCCGCAACGAGAAGCCGGGCCCCGGCCGTTTCCGTCAATTCATGCAGTTCGATGCCGATACGGTCGGGGCGCCCGGCGTTCAGGCCGACGCCGAAATGTGCATGATGATGGCCGATACGCTTGAAGCCCTCGGCATCAAGCGCGGCGACTATGTCATCCGCGTCAACAACCGCAAGGTCCTGGACGGCGTGCTGGAGGCGATCGGCCTCGGTGGCGACGACAAGGCGGGCCAGCGGCTCAACGTGCTACGCGCCATCGACAAGCTCGACAAGTTCGGCCCGGAAGGCGTGGCCCTGCTGCTCGGTCCCGGCCGCAAGGATGAATCCGGCGACTTCACCAAGGGCGCCGGCCTCAACCAGGAACAGATCGACAAGGTTCTGTTCTTCGTCGGCATCAAGGATTACGCCGAAAGCGCCGGCCGCCTCGCCGAACTCGTCGCCGGCGCGTCGAAAGGCGCCGAAGGCGTCGAGGAGCTGAATTTCATTGGTGCGCTGGTTGCGAGTGCCGGTTATGGTTCCGACCGCATCAAGATCGATCCGTCGGTCGTGCGCGGCCTCGAATATTATACCGGCCCGGTCTATGAGGCGGAGCTTCTTTTCGACGTCACCAACGAGAAGGGCGAGAAGGTCGTCTTCGGCTCGGTCGGCGGCGGCGGCCGTTATGACGGCCTGGTCTCGCGCTTCATGGGCCAGCCGGTGCCGGCGACCGGCTTTTCGATCGGCGTCTCAAGACTGATGACGGCGCTCAAGAACCTCGGCAAGCTCGGGGCGAGCGAAGTGATCGAGCCGGTGCTGGTGACCGTCATGGATGGCGACGTCGAGGCGATGGGCCGCTATCAGAAGATGACCCAGGATCTGCGAGCCGCCGGCATCCGCGCCGAGATGTTCCAGGGCAACTGGAAGAAGTTCGGCAACCAGCTGAAATACGCCGATCGCCGCGGCTGCCCCGTCGCTATCATCCAGGGCGGCGACGAGCGCGCTGAGGGCGTCGTGCAGATCAAGGACCTGATCGAGGGCAAGCGGCTTGCCGGCGAGATCGAGGACAATGCCAGCTGGCGCGAAGCCCGCGTGGCGCAGGAAACCGTGCCGGAAGCCGACCTCGTCGCCAAGGTGAGGGAGATCCTTGCCGCGCACGCGGGCGATCGGAAGAGGGCGGGCGGCGATGTCTGAGGCATACCCCCCTCTGCCCTGCCGGGCATCTCCCCCACAAGGGGGGAGATCGGATAGCAGCGGGCTCTTGCCCTCATCAAACCTCTTAAGTGGCCGAAGCCGCTTGGCCAATGCTCAGTATTTCGGAAAGCAGGCGCGTCTTGCCGATCTCCCCCCTTGTGGGGGAGATGCCCGGCAGGGCAGAGGGGTGTACGTTGCGACAAGCTCTTCGCCTACCGTTTGGAGTGCGGCATGCCCCTGATCAACCTCCCCGAATTTGCTACTGAGCTGCTTTCCGAATTCGACGCCCGCAACGCCGAGCGCATCGATACGCCTGTCATTCAGCCGGCCGAGCCCTTCCTCGATATTGCCGGCGAGGATCTGCGTCGGCGTATCTTCATGACCGAGAGCGAAACCGGGGCCAGCCTCTGCCTGCGTCCCGAATTCACCATCCCCGTCTGTCTGCGCCACATCGAAACCGCGACCGGCACGCCCAAGCGTTACGCCTATCTCGGCGAGGTCTTCCGCCAGCGCCGCGACGGGGCCAATGAATTTTATCAGGCCGGCATCGAGGATCTCGGCGATATCAACATACCAAGCGCCGACGCCCGCGCAATCGGCGATGCCACCGGCATTCTCGCCCGCCTGCTGCCGGGCCGGCGCCTGTCGGTGACGTTGGGCGACCAGGCGGTGTTCGAGGCGGTCGTCCAGGCGCTCGGCCTGCCGCTCGGCTGGCAGAAGCGGCTGATCCATGCCTTCGGCAATATGACGCAGCTGGAAGCGCTGCTGGCCGGTCTCGTCAGTCCGCAATTCGTCACCGGGCTGGATGACGATATCGCCAGGCTTATCGCATCAGGCGACGAACAGGCGCTGATCGCCCATATCGAGCAGGAAATGCAGGCGACCGGCTATTCGACCAATGCCAGCCGCTCGCCGCTGGAGATCGCCCGGCGGCTCAAGGAAAAGCTCATCCTGTCCGAAACGCGTCTCGACGATGCGGCCTTCCATGTACTGGAAGAGTTCCTGTCGCTGCACGTGCCGCTCGTCAATGCGTCGGCGGCGCTCGCCGGTTTTGCCGATGCTGCCGGCTTGAAGCTCGGCAATGCGCTGTCGCGTTTCAATGGTCGCGTCGGCGCCCTCGCCGATGCCGGCGTCGATCTGTCCTGCCTTGATTATCGCGCCGCTTTCGGGCGTCCGCTCGATTATTACACCGGCCTCGTCTTCGAGGTGACGGTGGAAGGCTCGAGCGCGGTTCTGGCCGGCGGCGGCCGCTTCGACCGGCTGTTGACCTTCCTTGGCGCCATGGACCGCATTCCGGCTGTCGGCTTCTCCTTCTGGCTCGACCGCATCGAAACCGAAAGGGCAGCCGCATGACCATCACCATTGCGCTTCCCTCCAAGGGCCGGATGAAGGATGACGCTTCGGCGATCTTCGAGCGGGCGGGCATGACGATAACGGCCGTCGGCAACGACCGCTCCTATCGCGGCCGCGTCGAAGGCTGGGACGATGTCGAGGTGGCCTTCCTTTCGGCCTCCGAAATCTCCCGTGAACTCGGCAACGGCACCGTCGATTTCGGCGTCACCGGCGAGGATCTGATGCGGGAAGGCTTTGCCGAGGTCGACAAGCGCGTCGAATTCTGTGCCCGTCTCGGCTTCGGCCATGCCGATGTCGTCGTCGCGGTGCCCGAGATCTGGCTCGATGTCGACACCATGGCCGATCTCGGCGATGTCGCCGCCGATTTCCGCGCCCGCCACTCCAGGCGCTTAGCCATCGCCACCAAATATTGGCGCCTGACCCAGCAGTTCTTTTCGAGCCAGCACGGCATCCAGCTTTATCGCATTGTCGAAAGCCTCGGTGCCACCGAGGGCGCGCCGGCCGCCGGCTCGGCCGATATCATTGTTGATATCACCTCTACCGGCTCGACGCTGCGCGCCAACCATCTGAAGGTGCTTCAGGACGGCGTCATCCTGCATTCGCAGGCCTGCCTTGTGCGCGCCCGCAAGGAAAGCCATGCCGATGAACCCGTCGTGCAGGCGATTATCGACGCGGTGCGCGCCGCTCTCTGATTTCGGCCATCAGGCCACAAGCAAAACCCGCCGTCGGATGACGGCGGGTTTTGTATGTTTGGGAGGATGTCTGTTCTATCAGGCGGCAGCGTAGGCACCACGGCGGGCGTCGAGCGAGTAGGCGCCTGCGCCAATGGTGGCGAGCATGATATAGGCGCCGGCCAGCGTGATGTTTTTCAGGAAGTTGACGAAGTTCAGGCCGCTGAGCCAGGCGTTGGCGGCAGCCGGGAAATCCGGAACGTTGATCGCCGAGAAGTGGAAGACGAAGCCGGTGAAGACGCAGAAGACGGCAAGCAGCCAGCCGACGATGCGCACCTGGAAGCCGACGAGAACGGCAAGGCCGGCTGCAAGTTCGAAGAGGCCGGCAAGATAGGTGAGCGCGGTAGCGGCCGGAAGGCCGGCGCCGGCGATCATGCCGGCGGTGGAAGCCGGATCGGTGATCTTGCCGAAGCCGGCGAAGATAAACATGAAGGAAAGCAGGACGCGGGCAATCAGGATGAGGACGTTG
Source organism: Rhizobium etli CFN 42 (assembly GCF_000092045.1). Taxonomy (NCBI): domain Bacteria; kingdom Pseudomonadati; phylum Pseudomonadota; class Alphaproteobacteria; order Hyphomicrobiales; family Rhizobiaceae; genus Rhizobium; species Rhizobium etli. Next base: position 864,400 of record NC_007761.1, read on the forward strand.
TTCGACATGGACGTTGTCTCCGTTTAAATGGCTGTGGAGATCTTGGTGCCCCGGCACCGTTTGGACCTCGGTGTCGTCTATGTCGCCTTTTTCTTTACTTATGAAAAGATAAACGGAGGGGGACACTTCGTTCAACAATGTTGAACAATGTCCTTGGCTGCCGCCGCTTGCCTTTGCCGATCCCCGTCTTTTATGGTCGGCGCTTAACATGGAGACTCCGATGGCAGATCTTTCCGCTTTCCCGATCACGAAGCGCTGGCCGGCGAAAAATCCCGACATCATCCAACTCTATTCGCTGCAGACGCCGAACGGGGTCAAGGTATCCGTCGCCCTCGAAGAGCTCGGACTCGCCTATGAGCCGCATTATATTTCCTTCGCCGCCAACGAACAGAAGTCGCCGGAATTCGAATCCCTCAATCCGAACGGCCGTATTCCGGCGATCATTGATCCGAACGGGCCGGATGGTAAACCGATCGGCCTGTTCGAATCCGGCGCCATCCTGCTCTATCTCGCGGAAAAGATCGGGAGGCTCATCCCCGCCGATGCCGCCGGCCGCTATGAATGCATTCAATGGGTGTTTTTCCAGATGGCGGGCATCGGCCCGATGCTCGGTCAGTTCGGCCATTTCTACAAATCCGCCGCCGACAAGGTTGCCAACAATTCCTATCCGGTGGAGCGCTACCGCGACGAATCCAAACGGCTGCTCGGCGTGCTCGAAGGCCGCCTGAAGGGTCGTCAATGGATCATGGGCGATCAATATACGATCGCCGACATCACCACTTTCACCTGGGTTCGCGGCGCCGACATCTTCTATGGCGGCCGTGAGATTCTCGAATATGCGAAATTCCCCGCCGTCTCCGATTGGCTGGAGCGCTGCATCACCCGTCCGGCCAGCGCCAGGGGGCTCAATATTCCGGTCAAGCCGGAATAGCCGACGGCGAGAGATCGCCTGCCTCATCCGCCTGCCGGAACCCAACCGGGGTCGAGCCAGGTCTCGACCCGTCCTTCGGACCCCCGCCTGCGGGGAGAAGGGGATGTGCCGCGACCTCTCTGTCCCCCACAGGCCTCTCGGGTGGCACGTCCCCTCTCCCCGTCAAAACGGGGAGAGGGTTAGGGTGAGGGGCGTTGGGTGAAGGAGGATCGAGGGGCTCCCGGAGTAACTACGGCGATGGGCGGCGCAGTAGGCGTTTTCCCGCCCTGCTGCCTATACTATTGCCGGTTGGCGATCTGCCTTGCACCTTCCAGCTTGAAGCGCGGAAAGACGAAGACGCCGGCCATGCTGCCGCTGTATTTCTCCTCAAGCCCGTTCGACTCGCCCATGCAGAAGAGTGGCTGGCGCAAGCCGTTCGGCATGATGATCGTCGTCGAGAAGCAGAAGGAAGAGCAGTGCGTCGCCGCCTGCTCGAACAGTTCCAGCACATGGCTGCGATCTTTGGTGTTGTAGCAGCGTATCAGGTTCAGCAGCCCACATTCTTCGGCCGAGAGGCCGTGCAGCATCGCGCTCCATTTACCGAGCCGGAGCACGCCGCTCGACAGATCTCCAGTCCAGCTCTCGGAAACGGAAAACTGCGCCAGCATCTCGCGGTGATTATTGTCGTTCATCGAGCCGGGCATGAATGGTACGGCTGCATTGGCTTTGGCAATCTTGAACACGGACGTTCCCTCGTACGCATGCGGCTCCTCCGCCACATGCTCGGCAAACACAAGAAACAGGCTTATGCGGCGGCGGGCCTAATGCCCGCGCCCATGCCGGCGATCATTGCCGCGGCCACCCCGGTCTCCGAACAGGAGCCCTTCGAAACCGACTATTCTGGCATCGCCTTCCGCGCTCGTCTGACAGCGAAATCATCGCCGGCGCGCTTCAATTGCAGTGCGGATTTATAGGAACTTTTCCGCAAACGGCAACGGCTTTTTAAGGGGTGTTCGGATCGAGATCCGTTTGGGAAATGTCGGCATCCCCGCGCTGCATGGCGAGAATGGAGGCCGGGAGCTCAATTTTCGCCGCTTTTCCTCCGTTTCATCCCACTTGGCGCGAGATACATCCGCCGCAAGACGACGATCTCCCGCATGTTGCGTCAGAGAAAAACGAGCGGGGGCGCAAGCCTCGGGAAAGCTTGGTCCGCCGACAAATGCGATGCCCGGCACAAAATCGAGCGCAACGGATCGAATCATTTCGAGCGAAGCCGACGGCAAAGAAAAAGGGCGACCCGAGGGCCGCCCTTCCTGTTCCGGATGCCGGAAGGAGTGCAGGCTTCGCCTATCACATCATGTCCATACCGCCAGTTCAGCGCGCTTGACGCGCTGAACCATCTTAAATGATGGGCGGTTTCATGGACGATGCTGTGAAAGGCCTTTGGCCTATCACATCATGTCCATACCGCCCATGCCGCCCATGCCGCCCGGCATAGCCGGAGCGTCCTTCTTCGGCAGCTCGGCGATCATGGCTTCGGTGGTGATCAGCAGCGATGCAACGGAAGCGGCATCCTGCAGGGCGGTGCGAACGACCTTGACCGGGTCGATGATGCCCATGCCGATCATGTCGCCATATTCGCCGGTCTGAGCGTTGTAGCCGTAGTTGTCCTGATCCTTGTCGAGGATCTTGCCGACAACGATCGAGGCTTCGTCGCCAGCGTTCTCAGCGATCTGGCGGGCCGGAGCCTGCAGAGCGCGGCGAACGATGTTGATGCCGGCTTCCTGGTCGTCGTTGACGCCCTTGGCCGAGATCTTGACGGAAGAACGGAGCAGGGCAACGCCGCCGCCCGGTACGATGCCTTCCTGAACGGCAGCGCGCGTCGCGTTGAGGGCGTCGTCGATGCGGTCCTTCTTTTCCTTCACTTCGACTTCCGTCGAGCCGCCGACGCGGATGACGGCAACGCCGCCGGCGAGCTTGGCAAGGCGTTCCTGCAGCTTCTCGCGGTCGTAGTCGGAGGTGGTTTCTTCAATCTGGGCCTTGATCTGGGCAACACGGCCTTCGATGTCGGACTTGGCGCCCGAACCGTCGACGATCGTGGTGTTTTCCTTGGAGATCGAAACCTTCTTGGCACGGCCGAGCATGTCGAGCGTGACGCTCTCGAGCTTGATGCCGAGGTCTTCGGAGATGACAGTGCCGCCCGTCAGGATGGCGATGTCTTCAAGCATGGCCTTGCGGCGGTCGCCGAAGCCAGGAGCCTTGACGGCAGCGATCTTGAGGCCGCCGCGCAGCTTGTTGACGACGAGCGTTGCAAGCGCTTCGCCTTCGACGTCTTCAGCGATGATGAGGAGCGGCTTGCCGGTCTGGACGACGGCTTCGAGAACCGGGAGCATAGACTGCAGGTTCGAGAGCTTCTTCTCGTGGAGGAGAATGAAGACGTCTTCGAGGTCGGCGATCATCTTTTCCGGGTTGGTGACGAAGTAGGGGCTGAGGTAGCCGCGGTCGAACTGCATGCCTTCGACGACTTCGAGTTCGGTCTCGGCGGTCTTGGCTTCTTCAACGGTGATGACGCCTTCGTTGCCGACCTTCTGCATGGCTTCAGCGATGTCGAGACCGACCTGACGCTCGCCGTTTGCCGAGATCGTGCCGACCTGGGCGACTTCTTCCGAGGTGTTGATCTTCTTGGCCTTGGCCTGGAGATCCTTGACGACTTCGGCGACGGCGAGATCGATGCCGCGCTTCAGGTCCATCGGGTTCATGCCGGCGGCAACGGCCTTGGCGCCTTCGCGAACGATCGCCTGGGCAAGAACGGTTGCAGTCGTGGTGCCGTCGCCGGCGATGTCGTTGGTCTTCGAAGCAACTTCGCGGACCATCTGGGCGCCCATGTTTTCGAACTTGTCTTCGAGTTCGATTTCCTTGGCGACCGAAACGCCGTCCTTGGTGATGCGCGGCGCGCCGAAGGACTTGTCGATGATGACGTTACGACCCTTCGGGCCGAGCGTGACCTTGACTGCATCGGCGAGAATGTCGACGCCGCGCAGCATCTTTTCGCGCGCGGTGCGGCCAAACTTGATTTCTTTAGCTGCCATGTTTGTGACTCCTGAATTCGATTTGTTCGGGCAAAGGCCCGTCAGTCATTTCGGGAAAGCGGATCGGCAATCAGCCGATGATGCCCATGATGTCGGCTTCCTTCATGATCAGAAGGTCTTCGCCGTTGATCTTGACTTCGGTGCCGGACCACTTGCCGAACAGAACGCGGTCGCCAGCCTTGACGTCGAGTGCGACGACCTTGCCGGACTCGTCACGCGCGCCGGAACCGACGGCGACGATTTCGCCTTCCTGCGGCTTTTCCTTAGCGGTGTCGGGAATGATGATCCCGCCCTTGGTCTTCTCTTCGGACTCGACGCGACGAACGACGACGCGGTCGTGAAGCGGACGGAAATTGGTGCTTGCCATTGTCTAATCCCTCGATCGAATGACATTCGCGGGCCGGGGCGGCCCACATGGATGAGTGTTAGCACTCCCTTGCGGTGAGTGCTAGCGACGTGCATTTAGGGATGGCTCCGAAAGGAGTCAATGAGAGCAGTCACGAATTTTTGTGCCCGAATTGTGAAGAGGGCGAAGATTTGTCGGAAAATCGACCAACCATCCCGCCGCCCGCTTTGACGATCCGCGCTCTCCTGATGTCGGTGCAGGATTGGCGTCGGCGAAGAAAATGCCTTGCCATCGCCCTGCGCCTTTGCAATGTCACCGGGACTGAAGCAATCGGGAAATCGGAATGGCCAAGCGGATAGAAAAGTTCTCGCAGATAACAGATCGTTACGATGTGGTGCTCTGCGATGTCTGGGGCGTCGTTCACAACGGCGTCGATCCGTTTCCGAAGGCGGCTGCCGCCCTTCAGGCGGCGCGCGAGAGCGGTCTTGCCGTCGTGCTGATCACCAATTCGCCGCGCCTTTCCTGGCAGGTGGTGGAGCAACTACGCCATATCGGCGTTCCCGACGGCGCCTATGACAGGATCGTCACCTCGGGCGACGTCACCCGCGGGCTGATTTCCGAAGGACCGAAGACGGTCTTCCTGCTCGGCCCCGAGCGCGACAAGGCGCTCCTCGAAGGCATCGGCGTTGAGCGCCGGCCGGCCGGCGAGGCGCAGTCGCTCGTCTGCACCGGCTTTTTCGACGACGAAACCGAGAAGCCCGAGGACTACACCGACATGCTTCTGGATTTCCAGGCACGCGACGTGCCGATGATCTGCGCCAATCCCGACCTCGTCGTCGAGCGCGGCCATCGCATCATCCCCTGCGCCGGCGCCATGGCCGCCTATTACGAGCAGCTCGGCGGCAAGACCCGCATCGCCGGCAAGCCGCACAGGCCGATCTACGAGGCGACGCTGGCGGCTGCCCGAGAGCTTCGCGGCGATGTCCCCACCGAGCGCGTGCTGGCGATCGGCGATGGCATGCCGACCGATGTGCGTGGCGCCTTGAATTTCGGCCTCGACCTCCTCTACATCAGCGGTGGCATCCACGCCAAGGAATATACCCTCAACGGCGAGACCGACGAGGCGATCCTCAATGCCTATCTCGAACGGGAAAAGGCGGCGCCGAAGTGGTGGATGCCGCGCCTTGCATGAAAAGAAGCCAGCCGATGACCGTCTTCCACCGCAATGAAACCCGAGATCCCTTGCCCGCCCATCTCAGAGGCGGGGTGATCGCCATCGGCAATTTCGACGGTGTGCATCGCGGCCATCGATCGGTACTGAACCGAGCGCTTGAGATCGCAAGGGCGCGCAGCATTCCCGCTCTCGTGCTGACCTTCGAGCCGCATCCGCGCACAGTCTTCCGACCGCAGACGCCGGTGTTTCGCCTCACACCCGCGCCGCTCAAGGCCCGCATCCTGGAAACGCTGGGATTCAACGCCGTCATCGAATATCCCTTCGACTATGAATTCTCGCAGCGCTCCGCCGATGATTTCATTCATTCGATCCTGAAGGACTGGCTCGGCGCCTCCGAAGTCGTCACCGGTTTCGATTTTCATTTCGGCCGCAACCGCGAAGGCGGCCCCGCCTTCCTGATGAATGCCGGCCAGACCTACGGCTTCGGCGTCACCCTGATCGATGCGTTCCGCGACGAAAACGCCGACGTCGTCTCGTCGAGCCATATCCGCGCGTTGCTGAAGGAGGGTGAGGTCAGCGAAGTCGCCGGCATGCTCGGTTACCACTATACGGTCGAGGCCGAGGTAATCGACGGCGAAAAACTCGGCCGGCAGCTTGGCTTCCCCACCGCCAACATGCGCCTGCCGCCGGAGGCCGAGCTTGCGGCCGGCATCTACGCCGTCCGCTTCCGCCGCCAGGACGGAACGCTCCACGATGCGGTCGCAAGCTACGGCCGCCGCCCGACGGTGACGGAAAACGGCGCGCCGCTGCTCGAAACCTTTCTGTTCGATTTCAGCGGCGATCTCTACGGCCAGCTCTGCGCCGTCTCCTTCTTCGGTTTTCTCCGACCCGAACTGAAATTCGATGGTCTGGATCCGCTCGTCGCCCAGATCAGACGCGACGAGGAAGAGGCGAGGGCGCTGCTGGCGGGTGTCAAGCCGCTCGGCGAACTCGACCGGAAGCTTTGCTTTTCCTGAGCCATGGTCAGCGCGGCCTCTTTCGAGCGCAAAAACCGCGGGCGCCGGGGGATCGCATCGCACAGAATTCTTCTCTTCCTTTTCCCGGCAAAAACGCCTATGAACCGGCCCGATGAGAAAATTTCGGCTGGCGATCACGATACGAATTATCGGCCCGGCCTTCCGCGCGCGCTAAGCGGCCGGGAGGTCCGGGTTTTCGGCGCTTGGATACGAGCGCTTCCGTCACCAGCTTTTTCACGCCGTTGCGCCCCTTTCCCGGGCCGCCAGAAACGATTGTCCCGATATGACCGACACAGCCGAAAAGATCGATTACTCGAAGACCCTCTATTTGCCCGAAACCGATTTCCCCATGCGCGCCGGCCTGCCGCAGAAGGAGCCGGAGCTCGTCAAGCGCTGGCAGGAGATGGATCTCTACAAGAAGCTGCGGGCCTCTGCCGCCGGCCGCGAAAAATTCGTCCTGCACGACGGGCCGCCCTATGCCAACGGCAACATCCATATCGGCCATGCGTTGAACAAGATCCTCAAGGACGTCATCAACCGTTCGTTCCAGATGCGCGGGTACGACGCCAACTACGTTCCCGGCTGGGATTGCCACGGCCTGCCGATCGAATGGAAGATCGAGGAGGAGAACTATCGCGCCAAGGGCAAGGCCAAGCCTGATCTCAAGGAGCCGGCGGCGATGATCGAGTTCCGCCGCGAGTGCCGCGCCTATGCCGAAAAATGGATCAAGGTCCAGGGCGACGAGTTCCAGCGCCTCGGCATCGTCGGCGATTTCGACAACCCGTATCTGACGATGAATTTCCACGCGGAAAGCCGCATCGCCGGCGAGCTCTTGAAGATCGCCGCAAGCGGCCAGCTCTATCGCGGCTCCAAGCCGATCATGTGGTCGGTGGTCGAGCGCACCGCGCTGGCCGAAGCCGAAGTCGAATATCACGACTATGAGAGCGATACGATCTGGGTAAAATTCCCTGTCGGGAAAGGTCCCGATGGCGTGAAGGATGCCTTCGTCGTCATCTGGACGACGACGCCCTGGACGATCCCCGGCAACCGGGCGATCGCCTATTCCTCGCGCGTTGCCTACGGCCTCTATGAAGTCACGGCTGCCGAGAATGATTTCGGGCCCCGTCCGGGCGAGAAGCTGATCTTTGCCGATAAGCTGGCCGAGGAGTCCTTCGTCAAGGCGAAGCTGCAGTACAAGCGTCTTGCCGATGTTACGGCTGCCGATCTTGCTGCCATCAGCTGCGCCCATCCGCTGAAGGGGCTCGGCGACGGTTATGAATTCGCCGTGCCGCTGCTCGAGGGCGACCATGTCACCGACGATGCCGGCACGGGCTTTGTTCACACCGCGCCAAGCCACGGCCGCGAGGACTTCGACGTCTGGACCGCGCATGCCCGCGAGATCGAGGCGCGCGGCATCGAGACCAAGATCCCGTTCCCGGTCGACGACGGCGGCTTCTACACATCGGATGCGCCGGGCCTCGAAGGCGGACGTGTCATCGACGACAACGGCAGGAAGGGCGATGCCAATGATCGCGTCATCAAGGCGCTGATCGAGCGTAATGCGCTCTTTGCCCGCGGCCGTCTGAAGCACCAGTATCCTCATTCCTGGCGCTCGAAGAAGCCGGTGATCTTCCGCAACACGCCGCAGTGGTTCGTCTATATGGACAAGACGCTAACTGACGGCACGACGCTGCGCACCCGTGCGCTCAGCGCGATCGACGACACGCGTTTTGTGCCGGCTGCCGGCCAGAACCGTCTGCGCGCCATGATCGAACAGCGCCCGGACTGGGTCCTTTCTCGTCAAAGGGCATGGGGCGTGCCGATCTGCGTCTTCGTGGATGAGCACGGCGAAGTCCTGAAGGATGATGCCGTCAACCAGCGCATCTTGAATGCCTTCGACGCCGAGGGCGCCGATGCCTGGTTTGCCGAGGGCGCCAAGGAGCGGTTCCTCGGCAACGAGCATGACCCGGCCAAGTGGACGCAGGTCATGGATATTCTCGACGTCTGGTTCGACTCGGGCTCGACCCACACCTTCACGCTGGAAGATCGTCCCGACTTGAAATGGCCGGCCGATCTCTATCTGGAAGGCTCCGACCAGCATCGCGGCTGGTTCCATTCCTCACTCTTGGAATCGGCCGCCACCCGCGGCCGCGCCCCTTATAACGCCGTCCTCACCCATGGTTTCACCATGGACGAGAAGGGCGAGAAGATGTCGAAGTCGAAGGGCAACGTCACCGCCCCGCAGGAGGTGATGAAGGATGCCGGCGCCGACATCCTGCGCCTCTGGGTGATGACCTCGGACTATGCCGACGATCTGCGCGTCGGCAAGACGATCATCCAGACCAATGTCGACGCCTATCGCAAGCTGCGCAACACCATCCGCTGGATGCTCGGCACGCTGGCCCACGACAAGGGCGAGGAAATCGCGCTTGCCGATCTGCCGGAACTGGAGCAGCTGATGCTGCACCGGCTGGCCGAACTCGATCAGCTCGTGCGCGAAAACTACGATGCTTTCGACTTCAAGAAGATCGCCCGCGCTCTGATCGATTTCGCCAATGTCGAACTCTCGGCCTTCTACTTCGACGTCCGCAAGGATGCGCTTTATTGTGACGCGCCGTCGAGCCTGCGCCGGCGCGCCAGCCTGCACGTCATCCGCCAGATCTTCGATTGCATGGTGACCTGGCTTGCCCCGATGCTGCCCTTCACCACCGAGGAGGCATGGCTGTCGCGCAATCCGTCCGCCGTTTCCGTGCATCTGGAGCAGTTCGCCCCGGTTGCCAAGGAATGGCGCAACGATGCCCTGGCCGAGAAGTGGAAGAAGATCCGCGCCGTGCGTTCGGTTGTAACAGGCGCGCTGGAGATCGAGCGCAAGGACAAGCGCATCGGCTCCTCGCTGGAAGCGGCGCCGGTCGTCCACATCGCCGATGCGGAGCTTCGCAAGGCGCTCGAGGGCCAGGACTTCAGCGAAGTTTGCATCACCTCGGGCATAACGATCCAGGCGGATGCCGGTCCGGCCGACGCCTTCCGCCTGGCCGAAGTGCCTGATGTCGCGGTCGTGCCGAAGCTCGCCGAAGGTGTCAAATGCGCGCGCTCCTGGCGCATCACCACCGATGTCGGCTCCGATCCGGATTATCCTGATGTCTCGGCGCGCGACGCTGCGGCACTGCGCGAACTCGGCATCCGCGCCTGAAGATATTTGCCGGGTGAATTGCCTTTGTGGTGTTCATCCGGTAAAAGCTGCCTGAAAATGGCCGGATTTTTGCGTCAGGGGGACGGTTGTCCGGTTGGGCAACGATTGCACCGGTGGCTGGAAGGGTTTTCATGTTCGCAACGCATTGGTTCCGTTTGGGCGCCTGCCTGTCTGTTGTGGTGGCGGGATGCTCCCTGGTGTCCAGCTGCGCCAGCAGCCCGACCTACGGCACCGACAAGACCGCCATGGAGCAGCTGACGGATGACCTCGGCCAGTCTGTATCGCTGACCGGGCCGGATCCAAAGAACAAGGGCGTCAAGTACACGCCGCGTCCCACGCTGGTTCTGCCGGCTGAGGGGCAGAGAGAAACCCTCGTTGCCCCGCAGCAGACGGTTGCAACGAAGGACAATCCGCAGTGGCTTGAGTCGCCGGAGGAAACCCGCGCCCGCCTCGTTTCCGAGGCCGACGCAAACTCCGACAATCCGAACTATCGCTCGCCGCTTGCCAGCTCCGCCATCGAAGGCGGCCGGCGCACCACGGAAGCCCAGACCCAGGCGTATCGCGAAGCCCGCGCCCTGCAGAAGGGCTCCTACGTCGATCAGCGCCGCTATATTTCCGACCCGCCGCCCGGGTACCGCACCGTCGACGACCCGGCAAAGCTCGACGATGTCGGCGAGCCGGAGCTCAAGAAGCAGAAGAAGCGCAAGAAGGACGCTGCGATCGCCAACAGCGGCAAGCAGTGGTGGAACTTCCTGCAGTAGCGGCTTCTTCGACGGGGGTCCGAAGGACGGGTCGAGACCAGTGGCTCGACCCCGGCAAGGGTTAGGGTGAGGGGCAATCGGCGCAGAGCCGATAGCCGTGCGCGCGGGGCTACAGCGCCTCTCTCTTCTGCGAAAAGAACGTCCGCAGAATTTCAGCCGACTGAACCTCGTTGAAGCCGGAATAGACCTCCGGGGCGTGGTGGCAGGTCGGCTGCGCATAGAATCGCACGCCATTGTCGACGGCGCCGCCCTTCGGGTCCTCGGCGCCGTAATAGAGCCTGCGGATACGCGCAAACGAGATGGCTGCCGAGCACATGGTGCAAGGCTCAAGCGTCACGTAGAGATCGGCCCCGGCAAGGCGCTCCTGGCCGAGCGCTTCGCAGGCGAGCCGGATCGCGGCGATTTCGGCATGTGCGGTCACGTCATTGCGCTCGCGCGTGCGGTTTCCCGAGCGCGAAACGGCGATACCGTCGATGACGACGACGGCGCCGATCGGTACTTCGCCGCGTTCGCCGGCGGCGCGCGCCTCTTCGAGCGCCATCTCCATGAAACGATTTGTCTTCACGATCGCACGAATTTCCACTTAACCGCAGATGCGTGACCTGATAGACAGGCCCAAAAGGCAGGCAAACAACAAATGACATCCAAAGACAAGCCAAAACGCCCGGGCGCAAAGCCCTATTCACGCGACGGCGGGACAAAGGCCGGCCTGAAAGCGGGAGACGCCAAGCCGGCAAAGGCTGCAACCGCGCCCCCGGCTGCGGCCGAAACCGAGAGCGAGGCCAAGGCTGAACGCATTTCCAAGGTGATGGCGCGCGCAGGCGTCGCCTCCCGCCGCGACATCGAGCGCATGATCATGGAAGGCCGCGTGACGCTGAACGGCAAGGTTCTCGACACGCCCGTCGTCAACGTCACGCTTGCCGACCGGATCGAGGTCGACGGCGTGCCGATCCGCGGCATCGAACGCACCAGGCTCTGGCTCTATCATAAGCCGGCCGGTCTCGTGACCACCAATGCCGATCCGGAAGGCCGGCCGACCGTTTTCGACAACCTGCCGGAAGAATTGCCGCGTGTCATGTCGATCGGCCGCCTCGACATCAACACCGAAGGCCTGCTGCTGCTGACCAATGACGGCGGTCTTGCCCGCGCCCTCGAACTGCCGGCGACGGGCTGGTTGAGGCGCTATCGTGTGCGCGCCCATGGCGAGATCGATCAGGAAGCGCTCGACAAGCTGAAGGATGGCATCGCCGTCGATGGCGTGCTCTACGGCTCGATCGAGGCAACGCTCGACCGCACGCAGGGCTCGAATGTCTGGATCACCATGGGTCTTCGCGAAGGCAAGAACCGTGAGATCAAGAACGTGCTCGGCGCTCTCGGCCTCGACGTCAACCGTCTGATCCGCATCTCCTATGGGCCGTTCCAGCTCGGCGACTTGCCTGAAGGCCATGTCGTCGAAGTGCGCGGGCGCACACTGCGCGACCAGCTCGGCCCACGGCTCATCGAGGAAGCCAAGGCCAATTTCGACGCGCCGATCTATAACGCCCCGGCCGTTGCCGCCGAGGAAGAGACTGAGGCTGCGGCGCCGGAGAAGCGTGAGCGGCCGCGCCGCGACGAGGACAAGCGCGAGCGAGCGCTGAGCCGCCTCGACACCAAGCGCGACGATCGCCGCGGCGCGGGGCGCAGAGATGACGATCGCCGCGACGGCGGCCGTAAGGATGACGACAAGCCGAAGCGTTCCCAGCCGCCCGGCCAGCGGCGCAGCGCCAATGTCTGGATGGCGCCGGGCGCACGGCCGCTCGGCGAAAAGGCAGCGGCCAAGGCTGCCAAGAATGCGCAGGCCGCACGCCGGCGCGGCGAGCAGCCAGCGGCAAAGACCAATGCTTTCGATCGCATCGAGGATCGTCCGCGCACGCAGATCAATCGCGTGCGCGAAGAGGACGGCGAATGGATCCGCTCGAGCGAACAGCCCCGCCGCAAGGATGAGGACGAAGGCTTTAGCCGCAAGCGCTCTTTCGGCGATCGTCCTTCGCGAGGCGAGCGGCCCTTCGGCGACAAGCCACGTGGCGATCGCAGGCCGCGTGCGGATGGCGACGAGCGTCCGCGTGCCGCCAGGGCCTCCGCCGGCGAGGGTCGTTCGGAGCGCCCGCGCGGCGACCGCCCGTTCGGCGATCGTCCCTCGCGTGGAGATCGGCCTTTTGGCGACAAGCCGCGCGGTGATCGCCGGCCGCGCGAGGAGGGTGATGAGCGTCCGCGGGCAGCCAGAAGCTTTGCCGGCGAGGGGCGCTCCGAGCGCCCGCGTGGCGAGCGATCTTTTGCGGGCAAGTCCGCAGGCGGCAAGCCTTCCAGCGACAAGCCTCGCGGCAAGGGATTCGGCGCAAAGCCGGGCGGATCCAAGAGTTTCTCCGGTAAGCCGAAGGGCAAGCCGGGCAGTGACAGGCCGGGCGGCGACAGGCCTGCGGGCGGCCTGTCCAGAGGTGGTGCGAGAGGAAAGGGAATGACGCGCGGTGCGGATCGTCGGCGGTGAGTTTCGCGGACGGCCTCTCGCCGTGCCAAAATCCAACGATATCCGGCCGACTGCCGACCGGACGCGCGAGAGCCTGTTCAACATCTTGAGCCATGCCTATCCGGAATGCGTCGACGGCACCCGGATCCTCGATCTTTTTGCTGGAACCGGCGCCGTCGGCCTCGAGGCGGTCTCGCGCGGCTGTCGGCATGCGCTGTTCGTGGAAAACAGCGTCGAAGGCAGGGCGCTGCTCTGGGAAAATATCGATGCGCTCGGCCTGCACGGCCGCACGCGCATCCTGCGCCGCGATGCCACCGATCTCGGCAGCGTCGGCAACCTCGAGCCTTTCGACGTGCTCTTTGCCGATCCGCCCTATGGCAAAGGTCTCGGCGAGAAGGCAATGGCGGCGGCCGCCGTTGGCGGCTGGCTGAGACCGGGTGCGATAGCGGTGCTTGAAGAACGCGCCGACATTGTCGTTTCCGTCCATTCTTCCTATGTCTTCCTCGAAAGCCGCATCTTTGGCGATACGAGGGTGCATTTCTTCCGATATCAGCCGCAATAAGCGGGAGTGGGGCGTGCAGCAGGCAGAATTCATCAGTCCGAAACTGCCTGCGATCAGCGATCTTCCGACGGTCGCGGTTGCTTTCGGCGGCGGCGGTGCGCGCGGACTTGCCCATATCCACATCATCGAGACGCTCGACGAGCTCGGCATCCGCCCGGTGGCGATATCGGGCTCGTCGATGGGTGCGATCATGGGGGCCGGCATGGCCGCCGGCATGTCCGGGGCCGAAATCCGCGAACATGCGCTGACGACAGTCGGCAATAAGACGGCGGTCGTCGCCCGCATTTGGGGCATGAGGCCGACAACGGTGCGCGATGCGGTGGCCAAGGGCATCCGCATCGGCCAGTTCAATCTGGAGCGGATCCTCAAGGCCTTCCTGCCGTCAGAACTGCCGGCCCGCTTCGAGGATCTGCTGGTGCCGATGAAGGTGATCACCACCGATTATTACGGTCAGAACGAAGTGATCATCGAAGAGGGCGAGCTTTTTCCGGCACTCGCCGCCTCATCCGCCATCCCCGCCGTCTTCATGCCGGTGCGCCTGCGCGGCCGCGTGATGATCGATGGCGGCATCAGCAATCCGGTGCCCTATGAACCCCTGATGGATCTTGCCGACATCGTCGTCGGCATCGATGTCGTCGGCGCGCCGGAAGGCGACGGCACCCATATTCCGAACCGCATGGAAAGCATCTTCGGTTCCGGCCAGTTGATGATGCAGACGGCGATCTCGCTGAAGCTGAAGCTCTGCCGGCCGCACATCTTCCTGCGTCCGGCGGTTGGCCGCACCGGCGTGATGGATTTCCTCAAGGCCAGGGAAGTGCTCGCCATGTCGGTCGGCGTCAAGGACGAGCTGAAATTCGCCCTCGACCGCGAGATCGAAGCACGGCTAAAGCGCTAGATTATCTAGATTATATTGAGCTGGAACCGCTGAATGCGCCCGGTCGATATGCATGAGCGGTCGGCCGAGCATCGCTTCGGCTATGAGCTCGGCATCGTCACCGGTGATTTCGAAGAGGCCGAAGCGCAGTCGATAGCCCCAGCTTGCCCGGTCGCTGGTGAAAGACAGCCGGTCGAGCAGTGGCCGTATGGGTGTTTCCATGGCCTGCCACCAGAAGACATCGCGTCTCCAGGGATGAAAGCCCGGGTGAACCTCCACCTGATATGCCTCGGTTTCCTTGACCACGCCAACTGCCGTGAACGCCTGCAGCCGATCCTTGCCGCCAAACGTCTCGGTCGGCGAATAGTAGATGACGCGGTCGCCGGGCGCGCTACGCTTCAGGGGAGCAGCCTTGCCATGACAGACCTGCATGAAACCGGCTTCGCGCCCGATGCGGACATGGTTCGCTGATGCCACCGCGATCCAATTGCGGCACACGGTTCAGCCCTCCGCCACGTTGTAGACGCGCAGGCGGTGTCCGTCGGGATCGGCGGCGACAAAGGTGCGGCCGAAGTCGAGGTCGGTCGGCGGGACCAGAATGGTCGCGCCCTTGCCCTGCCATTCGGCGTACAGTGCGTCGACCATTTCTGCCGTCGCAACCTTGAACCCGACGTCGCAGCCACCGCCCGACGCTGTCGGCGCCGGCTCAACGCCCGCCTTACCCCACAGTCCAAGAGCCAGACCCGAAGGCAGAATGAACATGGCGAAGGTCTGACTGGTTTCAACGGGATCCTGCCCGAGCAGTTGCTGATAAAAGCTGGCGCTCTTCGGCGCGTCGGTTACGAAAAGCAGAATGCTGTTGCCGTCGATCATGGTGAAGCCTCCTTTGTCGCTCTGGAGGACTTCTACCGACGTCTGCTGACAAATTCTGGCAGTAGCGTTCGCGTTTCGATCTGCTCCGATGCGGCGCGTTTCGGAGTCTCCTTACGCATCCGCCGTCGCATCCGCGGTTCCCGCCAGCGGATTGTCCTCGAAAGGGTCGGCGGCGCGTTTCGGCTTGACCAGCGGTTCAGGGCGAACCGGGTGGGAAAACAGCATGTCGCGGCCGGCCTGCAGCCCTTCGGAGACCTGCAGGGCGAGCCGCGCCTCGTCGCGCTTGCGGATATCCTCACCGATCTCATGGGCGTCTGCCTCCGAGACGCCGAGCGCCTCCAGCGTCCGACGTCCGAATAGCAGGCCCGATTCCAAAGTTTCGCGCAGCTCGTAATCGATCCCCTTGTTGCGCAATTCGATCGAATGGATGCGGTCATAGGAGCGTACGTAGAGGCGCGTGTGCGGATAGTCGGCCTGCACCAGCTCCACCACCTTGTCGGTGATTTCCTTCTTCTGCGTGCAGACGAGCACGATTTTCGCCCGGTCGATGCCGGCCGAGCGCAGCACGTCCTTGCGGGTGCCGTCGCCGAAATAGATGCGGAAACCGAAAGAGGAGGCCTGGCGGATGCGGTCGGCGGAAAAATCGATGACCGTGACGCTGCGTCCGCCGGCAAGCAGGATCTGCGCAGCGATCTGGCCGAAACGGGAGAAGCCGACCATCAGCACGTCGGCGCCCGCACCTTCGAAATCCTCGTCCAGCTCCTCCTGTTCATCGCCGTTGAGCAGCCGCTTCGACAGCGCCGCGCCGATCGGCGTCAGCGCCATGGACAGCGTGACGATCGCCACCAGCAGCGATGCCGTGCTCGTCGACATCAACCCGACGACGCCCGCCGTGGTGAAGAGCACGAAGCCGAATTCGCCGCCTTGCGGCAAGAGGAAAGCAATGCGGATCGCATCATTGTGCGGCGATCCAGAAATCCGGCAAAGCCCGTAGATGATGATCGCCTTGACGGCCATGACGATCGGCACGGCGACGATCACGAAGAGCGCGTTGTCGACGAGGACGTCGAGCTCCAGCGACAGGCCGACGGCGATGAAGAAGATGGCGAGCAGCACGCCGCGGAAGGGCTCGATATCGGCCTCGAGCTCGTGCCGGTAGGAGGATTCGGCCAGCATCACGCCGGACAGGAAGGCGCCCATCGCCATCGACAGCCCGGCAAGCTGCATCAGGCTTGCCGATCCCATGACGACGAAGAGAGCCGCCGCGATCATCGCCTCGCGCGCGCCGGTGCGGGCAATGATCTGGAAGAGCGGCGTCAGCAGGTAGCGGCCCATGACGATCATCGCCGCCACCGCGCCGACTGCGACGGCAAAATCGGTGAGCGGCGCGTTGCTGCCCTTGCCGCCGCCGTCGAGCACGGTGATCAGCGCCAAGAGCGGCACGATCGCCAGGTCCTGGAACAGCAGCATCGAGAAGGAACGCTGCCCGTATCTCGTGTTGACGTCACCGTCGCCTTCGAGGATCTGCATGGCGAAGGCCGTCGAGGACAGCGCCAGGCCGAAGCCGGCGACGATGCTGCCGCGCCAATCGAGAACTTCAGAAAACCAGGCGAGCGCGGTCAGCGCCAGCCCTGTTACCACCACCTGCGCCGTGCCGAGGCCGAAGATATCGCGTCGCATCTGCCAGAGGCGGCTTGGCTTTAGCTCCAGGCCGATGATGAAGAGCAGGAAGACGACGCCGAGCTCGGCGACGGCAAGGATCTGTTCGCCATCGGTGATGCCGTGGAAGACCGGGCCGATGACGATGCCGGCGGCGAGGTAACCGAGCACCGTGCCGAGCCCGAGCTTCTTGAAGATCGGAGCGGCGACCACCGCGCCGCCGAGCAGCAGGATCGTTTCGGAGAAAAGGTCATTGGGCGCTGACATGCTGGTAATTTCTTTCGACGGCGGGAAACATCCTGGCAGCCCTGACAAAGAATCGGCGGCGGCGGCCTTGATGCCAGGGAGAGTGCACAATAAATGGAAGCCGAAGGAAAGGCCAAATCATGTCCTCTGAAATCGATTCCTCGACACTTCTTTCCCGCGCAAGTCAATTGATCGATCTGGCAAGGAAGGCTGGCGCCGATGCTGCCGACGCCGTGGTCGTTCGCTCCCGCTCGCAATCGGTCAGCGTCCGGCTTGGCAAGGTCGAGGGAACGGAATCGTCGGAAAGCGACGATTTTTCGCTCCGCGTCTTCATCGGCAAGCGTGTCGCCAGCGTTTCGGCCAATCCGGGCTTCGATCTCCAGGCGCTGGCCGAACGTGCCGTCGCCATGGCCAAGGTTTCCCCGGAAGACCCGTATGCGTGCCTGGCGGACGAGCTGAACCTTGCCAGCTCCTATCCCGACCTGCAATTGCTCGATACCACGGACGTTTCCTCCGAGATGCTGCGCGAGGCGGCTCTTGCCGCCGAGACGGCCGCCCTTGCCGTCAACGGCGTCACCAATTCCTCCGGCGCTGGTGCATCGGCCGGCATGGGCGGCCTCGTTCTCGCCACCTCGCACGGTTTCCAAGGCAGCTACATGGCCTCCCGTTTCGGCAATTCCGTCAGCGTCATTGCAGGCGAAGGCACCGGCATGGAGCGCGACTATGATTTCGACAGCCGGCTTTATTATGCCGAACTCGACGATCCTTCCGAAATCGGCCGCCGCGCCGGCGAACGGGTGGTCAAGCGCGTCAATCCGCGCCAGGTGCCGACCGGCAAAAACATCACCGTCGTCTTCGATCCGCGCGTCGCCCGCGGTTTCGTCGGCCATATTGCCGGTGCGATCAACGGTGCCGCCGTCGCTAGAAAGACCAGCTTCCTGCGTGACAGGATGGGTCAGCAGGTGCTGAAGTCGGGCCTTTCGATCACCGACGACCCGCTGATCGTGCGCGGTCCTTCCTCGCGTCCCTTCGACGGTGAGGGCGTGTCCGGCGAGCGGCTGGTCATGATCGAAGACGGTGTCCTGAAGCACTGGTTCCTCTCGACCTCGACGGCCCGCGAACTCGGCCTGCAGACCAATGGCCGCGGCGTGCGCGGCGGCAGCGCCGTCACCCCGTCTTCCACCAATCTTGCCCTGGAGCCGGGCGACATCTCGCCGGAGGAACTGATCCGCAGCATCGGCAACGGTTTTTACGTCACCGAACTGATCGGCCACGGTGTCAACATGATCACCGGCGAATACAGCCGTGGCGCCACCGGCTTCTGGATCGAGAACGGCGAACTCACTTTCCCGGTGTCCGAGGTGACGATCGCCTCGAACCTCAAGGACATGTTCATGCGCCTGACGCCGGCAAATGACATCGACCGCAAGTTCGGCGTCGCGGCTCCGACCTTCGCCATCGAAGGCATGACGCTCGCCGGGCAGTAAAAAACGGGCAGCAGGAATGGAATGACAGGATGAGCGATAGGGAAAAGCTCCGCTGGCAGAGCGATCTCGCCTTGATCGCCGATGCTGCGAAGGAGGCCGGCGCGGTCGCCTACGGCTTTTTCAACCAGTCTCCCGAGGTCTGGTGGAAGAACGGCGACCGCTCTCCCGTCAGCGCCGCCGACTTCGCCGCCAACAAGACGCTTGAAACGATCCTGCGCAAGGCGCGGCCGGATTATGGCTGGCTGTCGGAGGAAACCGAGGACGATGAAGACCGCCTCTCGCGCGAGACACTGTTCATCGTCGATCCGATCGACGGCACCCGCGCCTTCCTCGGCGGGCAGCAGGTCTGGTGTGTCAGCGTCGCGGTCGTGCATCGCGGCCGCCCCGTCGCCGGCGTGCTCTATGCGCCGGCGCTCGAGGAGTTCTACGAGGCCGTCGATGGCGGCGTCGCGCTGAAGAACGGCATGCCTTTCACCGTTTCCGCCGCCGGGCCGGACGAGATGAGCCGGCTTGCGATCGGCGAAGACCTGTTGAAGACATTTCCGCCGGCGTTCCGTGACCGCGTGAGACGCGAGAAATATGTCCCCTCGCTTGCCTATCGCATCGCCATGGTGGCGGACGGCCGTCTCGAAGGCACCTTCGTCAAGGGCAATTCGCATGACTGGGACCTTGCCGCCGCCGATCTCGTTCTGGCCTGCGCCGGCGGCGGTCTCGTCGATCTCGACGGCAAGCCGATCGTCTATAACAGGGCGGACGTCACCCATAAGGTGCTCTGTGCGGCCCCGGCGCCCCGCATCGATGAGTTCCTCGCGGCCTTTGCCGGGCGAGGAGACAGTTGACGTTTCCGTCAAAATCCCGCAGATGAGGTGGCGGAGGAACTAGGCAGAAAGAGAATAAGAAAATGACTGACTCCGGTGACAAGAAGCAGCTTTTGCACCTCGTTTTTGGCGGCGAATTGGAAAGCCTCGACGATGTGCAGTTCCGTGATCTGAGCGGCCTCGATATCGTCGGCATCTTTCCCGACTATGCCACGGCGCTGACGGCGTGGAAGGCGAAGGCGCAACAGACGGTCGACAATGCGCATATGCGCTATTTCATCGTCCACATGCACCGTCTGCTCGATCCGCAGCAAAAGGCCAGCGGCAACTGACCTCGGCAGCCGCCGCCAGCCGAGCGGGCCCTCGTGCATCGGCGCCGTCGATCCGGATCGTTTGACGCATTCTGAACAAATTGATCGGTCATTCCGGCCGCAACGATAATAAGGGAATGGGTTTGATGTCGATCGTCTTGGGTCGGAGGCTGGCGCGATGAGCTCCCGGATGGCGCGGCTCGGTCTGAGCACATACCGTCTGGCGGGAACCGTGGCCTCTCCGGTCGTCGGCCTCTATCTGACCTACCGCACGGCCAAGGGTAAGGAAGACCGGGCGCGCCGCCTGGAGCGCTTCGGCTATCCAAGCGCCAACCGGCCGCAAGGCCCGCTCGTCTGGTTCCATGCCGCAAGTGTCGGCGAAACCAATGCCGTGATTCCGCTGATCCGCGAAATTCGCCGCCGCGACATCCATGTCATCCTGACCACCGGTACCATCACCTCCGCAAGGCTCGCCGCCGAGCGTCTCGGCCAGGAAGCGATCCATCAATATGTGCCGCTGGATCTGAAACCATCCGTCAGCCGCTTCCTCGATTATTGGCAGCCAGATTGCGCCATCATCGCCGAATCCGAGATCTGGCCGGCGACCGTGCTGGAGCTCGGCCGTCGCCGCATCCCGCAGATCCTGGTCAATGCCCGCATGTCGGACCGCTCCTTTGCCCGCTGGCGCCGCCGCCAGTCGATTGCGGAGGCCTTGTTCGAGAACCTCGCCCTCGTCATCGCCCAATCCGATGTCGATGCCGAGCGGTTCCGCGATCTCGGTGCCGTTCCCGTCATCACCTCGGGCAATCTGAAGGTCGATACCGACGCGCCGCCTTATGACAGCGCTGTCTTCGCCCGCTATAAGAAGCAGATCGGCGATCGCAAAACATGGGCGGCGATCTCCACTTTTGACGGCGAGGAGAATGCCGCCGGCATCGTCCATCGCGTCCTGAAGGAGCGCGATCGTCAACTGACGATCATTGTGCCCCGCCATCCCGAGCGCAGCGACGAGATCGAGGCGGCGCTCGTCAAGCAGGGGCTGAAAGTTGCCCGCCGCACTCGCGACGATGTCCTCTCCGCCGATGTCGATATCTTTCTCGGCGATACGATAGGCGAAATGGGGCTCTATCTCCGTCTGACCGAAATCGCTTTCGTCGGCCGCTCGCTCTTTGCCGAGGGTGGTCAGAACCCGCTGGAGCCTGCCATGCTCGGCTGCGCCATCCTCTCCGGCGGCAATGTGCAGAATTTCCGCGAGGCCTATCAGAAGCTCGCCCGCAGCGGCAGCGCGCGCATGGTGCGCGATACCGAAATGCTGGCCAAGGGCGTGCATTACCTGCTGACCAACGATGAAGCCCGCCGTAACATGATCGAGGCCGGCGTCGCCACCGTGCACGAAATGCGCGGCGCACTGTCGGCGACGGTGAAGGGGCTCGAACCCTATATCAATCCGCTGACGGTCAAGGCGCGTTTGTTGCCCAAGGCCGCGGCCCAGGTCTGAGGAGACACGATGTCGGGTCCGGCGCATATCAAAGGCATCCTCTTCGACAAGGACGGCACGCTGCTCGACTATGATGAGAGCTGGCTGCCGGTCAATCGCGAGCTTGCCCGCATCGCCGCTGAGGGCGACCCGCTTCTGGCCGACCGGCTGCTGTCCGCCTGCGGCATGGATCCGGTGAGCGGCCATATCGTTCCCGACAGCCTGCTGGCCGCCGGCAATACAAGGCAGATCGCCGAGGGGCTCGTCGCCGCCGGATCGATGGTCGATGTCGGGGAATTGACGATCCGTCTCGACGACCTCTTTTCTGGCGCCGCTGAATTTTCTGTGCCGGTGACCGACCTCGCCGGCTTTTTCGCAAGGCTGCATCGGCGCGGTTTCAAGCTCGGTGTTGCCTCCAGCGACAATGAGCGCTCCATCCGCCAGACGGCGGAGCGCTTTGGTTTCGCCCGCTATGTCGATTATGTCGCCGGCTACGACAGCGGCTTCGGCGTCAAGCCGGAGCCGGGCATGGTGCTCGGCTTCTGCGCTGCGACCGGTCTTTTGCCTGAAGAGGTCGCAATGGTCGGCGACAACAATCACGATCTGCATATGGGCCTGAATGCCGGTACGGGACTGAGGATCGCCGTGTTGACGGGAACCGGCTCGCGCGCTTCACTTGCTGCGGCGGCCGATCATGTGCTCGACGATATCACCGCCCTTGAGACGCTGCTGCCCGATCTGCAGCCGGCCTGATCGGTAAAGGCTTGCATTTTCATCGATTTTAACCTCTCAATCCAGCCGGGAAAACGAAATTCTCTAGCCGGGCGGGAGCGGGACGGCAAAATGATTTCAGAAGCGCCGCCGTTCTGGTGGAGGAAAGCCGATTGGCGGGCCTGGCTGCTGGCGCCGCTGTCCTTTCTTTACGGCCGCATTGCCGGCCATCGCATGGCCCATGCGCGCCGCGCCTCGGTTTCCGTTCCCGTCATCTGTGTCGGCAATTTCACCGTCGGCGGCGCCGGCAAGACGCCGACGGCGCTGACGCTCGCCCGCGCCGCCAAGGCGAAAGGCCTGAAGCCCGGCTTTCTCAGCAGAGGTTACGGCGGCTCGCTCGACGTGACGACGGTGGTCGATCCCCTTCATCACCGGGCGGTCGCCGTCGGCGATGAACCGCTTTTACTCGCCCAGGAGGCGCTGACGGTAATTTCCCGCCGGCGCCTCGACGGTGCTCGGCGTCTGGTCGCGGAAGGCGCCGATCTCATCATCATGGATGATGGGTTTCAGAGCGCCCGGCTGGCGATCGACTATGCGCTGCTCGTCATCGACGCGACGCGCGGCCTTGGCAATGGCCATATCGTGCCGGCCGGCCCGGTCCGCGCGCCGATCCGCCAGCAGCTGCGTTCGGCGACGGCGCTGCTGAAGGTCGGCGGCGGCAATGCTGCCGACGGGATCGTCCGCATGGCGGCACGCGCGGCAAAGCCCTATTTCACCGCCTCGCTCAAGGTGCGCGGCGACGACCGGCTTTCCGGCATCAAGGTGCTCGCCTTCGCCGGTATTGCCGACCCCGCCAAATTTTTCCGCACCGTCGAATCGCGCGGTGCCGAAATCGCGGTCGCCAAGACCTTCGGCGACCACGAGCACCTGACCGAGGAGGAGATCGACGACATCCTGACGACTGCCGAGCGCCAGGATCTCCTGATCGTCACCACGTCAAAGGATTTCGTGCGCCTGTCCGGTCATCACGGAAAAGCGGAGCAACTGG
The DNA here is from genome assembly GCF_000092045.1 of Rhizobium etli CFN 42. Lineage (NCBI taxonomy): Bacteria > Pseudomonadati > Pseudomonadota > Alphaproteobacteria > Hyphomicrobiales > Rhizobiaceae > Rhizobium > Rhizobium etli. The sequence goes on from NC_007761.1 coordinate 887,455, forward strand.
CGCAGAAGGCGCGGGTGATCGAGGTCGACATAGTCTTCGAGGATCATCTTGCCCCGGGTCTGATCATCGATAGGGCAATCATTGCCTGCCGTGATCGGCGCCTCAAGGAACTGAAGACGAGTTAACGCCGCTGGTTCGGCAGCATGCCGGCGCGTTTGTCGGCTTCGATCGCCGAGATCACGTCGGCATAGGGCTCCTGGCGGGCGACGCTCCAGTAGCGCAGCTCGTCGAGCGGAATGTTTTTTCCGGTCATCGCGCAGACGACATAGGAGCCGGGCGAGAGAATCTGGAAATCGCCGTCGAGATAGCGGATCTTCGCCTCGCGGTTTCCGTGCCCTTCGAACAAATTCATGCGCTCCGTTCCCTGCAGTCTGTCATCCGTCTGCCATACTCCCGCAAAGGCGGCTTTGCCAGCTTTTTTAGCTTCTGCCGAAAAGCCGCTCGATATCGCTGAGCTTCAGCTCGATATAGGTCGGCCGGCCGTGATTGCACTGGCCGGAACCGGGCGTCACTTCCATTTCCCTCAGCAGGGCGTTCATTTCCTCCGGCCGCAGCCGCCGGCCGGAGCGAACCGATCCATGGCAGGCCATGGTCGCCGCCACATATTCGAGCTTGGCCGACAGGCCCGACGCCGTATCCCATTCGGCGATCTCATCGGCAAGCTGGCGGATCAGGCCATGAGCGTCGACCTCGCCGAGCATGGCCGGTGTTTCGCGCACGGCGATCGCCCCGGGACCGAAGCGCTCGATCGCCAGACCGAGTTCGGCAAACTCGGCCGCATGCAGCATCAGCCGGTCGCAATCCTCTTCCGGAATGTCGACGATCTCGGGGATGAGCAGCACCTGCGAGGCCAACCGCTTCGAATGCAGTGCCTTGCGCATCGCCTCGAACACCAGCCGCTCATGCGCCGCGTGCTGGTCGACGATGACGAGCCCGTCCTCGGTCTGGGCGACGATATAGTTGGCGTGGATCTGCGCCCGTGCCGCGCCGAGCGGATAACGCCCAACGGTTTCCGGGGCGACCGGCCTAGGGGAGGCCAGGCCGGGAGACACGGGGTCGGGAGAAAATTGCGGCTCAGCCCGTGCGGTCGGCGTCGATAGGCCGTCGAAGGATGCCTGCGGCCGTTCGGAAAAAGCCGGTGCCGGCTGGTAGGGGCGGGAAGGGGAGGTCTCTGCCGACCATGGCGCCTGTGGCCGCTGCCCATAGGGCTGGAAACCCGGGCGGAAGGCGCGCAGCATATCGCTCGCGCCGGTCGTTGCCGCCCGGCTGCCGTCTCGCGCGAGCGCCTCGCGAATGGCGCCGACGATCAGGCCGCGCACCAGGCCTGGGTCGCGGAAGCGCACGTCGGATTTGGCCGGATGCACGTTGACGTCGACGAGGGCCGGATCGAGAGCGATCGACAGCACCGCCACCGGATAGCGCCCGGACGGGATCGTCTCGGCATAGGCGCCGCGGATCGCCGAGAGGATCAGCTTGTCCTGCACCGGTCGGCCGTTGACGAAGGCATATTGATGGGCGGAGTTGCCGCGATTGAAGGTCGGCACGCCGGCAAAGCCGGTCAACGAAATCTCCTCGCGCACGGCGTCGAGCGCAATGGCGTTGTCGCTGAAGTCCTTGCCGAGCACCTGCGCCATGCGCGCCAGATGATCGTCGCCCGTTGCCGGAAATTCCAGCGTCGCGCGGTCCGAGCCGGACAGCACGAAGCGCACGGCGGGAAAGGCGATCGCCATACGTTTGACGATCTCGGTAATGGCGCCGGCTTCGGCCTTCTCCGTCTTCAGGAATTTGAGCCGCGCCGGCGTGGCGAAGAACAGGTCGCGGACTTCGACGATCGTGCCGGGATTGGCGCCAGCCGGCCTCAGATGCAGGACCTTGCCGCCGGCAACGGCGATCTCGTGACCGCCGGCGCTGTCGCGCTTGCGGCTTGCGATGCTGAGCCTCGCCACGGACCCGATCGAAGGCAGCGCCTCGCCACGGAAGCCGAGCGTTCTAATATCCTCAAGCGTCTCGGAGATCTTCGAGGTGCAGTGGCGCCTGATTGCCAGCTCCAGATCGGCGGCGTCCATGCCGGAGCCGTTGTCGCTGACCCGCAGCAGCGCCTTGCCGCCGCCTGCCGTGGCGATCTCGATGCGCGTCGCCCCCGCATCAAGCGCGTTTTCGATCAATTCCTTGGCAGCGCTCGCCGGCCGTTCGATGACTTCGCCGGCGGCGATCTGGTTGATGAGCGTTTCGGAAAGCTGTCTGATGGCCATGGGCTATTTTCGGGGATTCGCGGCTTGGAGGGAAGGGCTTTCCGACCGCTTGGCGAAACTGTGATCCGCGGCTCCCCGAATTCGGGGATCGGTAGTGTTAAGCCGGTTTTAACAGAAAAATGGCATTTCTAATCACACACCTCCGGAAGCCGCGAAATCGAACAGATGTGGGACGAAATGGAATGAGTGCCGGCTTCGAAAAGGCGGACACATCATCAGACACCGACGGGACGCTCGCCGGGGCCGATCTGCAGACGGCGCTCTTCGATGCGGTGTGCGACAGCCTTTCGGCAGCTTTCATCATCTACGACAAGAACGATCATCTGATCTTCACAAGCCGCCAGATTCTCGAATTCTTTCCCTTGCCGGCCGAGATGCTGAAGCCGGGCATCCGGCTGCGCGATTTTCTGGGCGCGATCTACGATACCGGCGTTCGCCAGCAATATGATATCAGGCAGAGCGGCCCGCTCAGCCGCGAGGACTGGCTGTCGCAGAAAATCGCCTCGCATTGGCGTGAGCGCTTCGAATCCGTTGAGCGCCATGGCGCCGACAGCTGGGTCCGCTTCGTCAAGCGCAGGCTGCCGGGCGGTTACGGCGTCACCGTCGTCTCCGACATCTCCGAGGACAAGAAGCGCGAGGAACAGTGGCGCTCGGACATGGAGCGGGTGCAGCTCACCGAAGACATTCTCGATAACCTGCCGTTCCCGCTTTTCGTCAAGGATCGAAACCTCACCTATGTCGCGGTGAACCTCGCCTTTTGTGAGAAATATCAGAGGAGCGCTGATGAGGTGCTCGGGCGCAAGAGCGGCGATCTCTTCTCACCCGAGATCGCCAAGCGCTTCGAAGAAAGCGATCGTCACGTGCTGGAAACCGGCGAGATGTCGATCTCCCGCCAGCGGCAGATCTCCCGCGACGGCATCGAGCGCGACATTGTCAGCCGCAAGCATCGCATCGGCAAGCCCGGCCGCTATTTCCTGGTGTCGACCATGCAGGACCTGCCGCGCGACGGCGCCGATCTCGAGGAGTTCGACCGTGCCTCGGCGATCACCGCCTCCGCCAACCAGAGTTATCGCCGCGCCTATGTGCCGGTGCCGAGCGCTGTGGAGCGCCGCGAGCCGGCGGCAATGGAGGCGATCGTTCCGGAGAATTTCTCCGGCCGCAAGATTCTCGTCGTCACCGCCGACCTCGCCGCCGAGACCGCCGCTCTGCGGACGCTGACGAAATATGGTTTCGAATCCTGCTCGGTGCGCGGCGAGGATGAAGAGGAGCGGTTTCTGGAAATCGCCACCTCCTCCGGCATTTCGCTCGATCTCTTGATCATCGACAACCAGATGGGCATGCGCTGCCTCGAGCTTGCCGACCAATACGGCATTCCGGCGCTCGTCATGGACGGCTTCCAGATTGCCAACGAACTCACCTTCCAGATCGCCCGCCATTTCAATCGCAACAGCCGCAACAATGGCGCCGGCTCAGATACGGATTGGGAAATCAGCATTTCCGACGAAACGCTCGGCCTGCAGGTTCTCGTCGCCGAAGACAATGATATCAACCAGATCGTATTTTCGCAAATCCTCGAAGGCCTCGGTTATCGCCACCTGATTGCTGCGACGGGCGACGAGGTCGTACGTCTTTGGGCCGAACATAGGCCGCAGCTGGTGCTGATGGATATTTCCCTGCCGGGCTTCAACGGCTTCGAGGCCGCGCGGTTGATCCGGCAGATGGAGGAAGCGGGTGCCGCCGCCCGCACGCCGATCATCGGCGTGCTCACCCAGGCATTCGAGCGCGATCGGGCCGAATGCGTCAAATCCGGCATGGATGACGTCATCATGAAACCGGTCAGTCCTGATATGCTTGAGACGATTTTTCAGAAATACCTGTTGGAAGAGGGCGCGCGGGTTCGAACGCGCGCATGATGTTTCAAAATATGGCCGTCCTGTCGCGACGGCGTCGTTTTCTTGCAAGAGCGCCAACTCCCAAGACTTTGGGGCAGGGCGGGCTGCGAAGGCGGCTGATTTACTAGCGAATTGTTAAGAAATGCCGGTCATTCTTTGCCCGGCTGCGGAGGAAAGCTCGGGTTTGATGATGAAATCGGCGGAAACGGCTTCCTTGACCGTGAGTCACAATGAGCTTCAGGCGATGGCCTATACCGACCCTCTGACCGGGTTGGGAAACCGCAATCGCATGCGCGACAAGGTGCTGCAGATCTCCGCCGAGCGCGCCAGCGATCCCGCTCCCTTCACCATCGGCATCGCCAATCTCGACAGCTTCAAGCCGATCAACGATCTCTTTGGCTCCTCGGCCGGCGATGAGATCCTTTGCCAGGTCGCCCATCGGCTCAGGGCCTGCATTCCGGACGGGGCGCTGGTCACCCGTCACGATGGGGACGAATTCGCCTTCGTGCTGCCGTTGATCTTCGAGCGGGCGAGTGCTGAGAAATTCGGCCAGATGATCCGCGAGGTGCTGTCGGCGCCCTATGACCTCGGCGACCGCAATGTCCGTCTGTCTGCCTCCTTCGGCTTCGCCATCTATCCCTTTGCCGGAGAGGACTGCGAAGAACTGTTGAAGAGCGCCGAAACCGCCCTCTATCGTTCCAAGCGCCGCGGCCGCGGCCAGATCACCGTTTACTCGCGTGAGATCGCCCAGGAGATGAAGCGCGCCACACAGCTGGAGCAGGCGCTCAGAAACGCCATCATTTCCGACGCGATCGACGTTCATTTCCAGCCGATCGTTTCGCTCGCCAACAATCAGGTTGTCGGTTTCGAAGCGCTCGCCCGTTGGAACGATCCCGATCTCGGTTTCGTGTCCCCCGGCGTCTTCGTGCCGCTCGCCGAAGAGCGCGGTTTCATCGACGCCCTGTCGGAGGCCCTGCTTCGCAAGGCCGCCGAAGCAGCCTTGTCATGGCCGCGTGAACTCTTCCTGTCCTTCAATCTCTCTTCGGCTCAGCTGATGGATCCCGGCACGAGCGGCAGCATCCTGTCGATTCTCGGCCGGGTTGGTTTCGATCCGCACCGCCTGGAACTAGAGATCACCGAGACGGCGGTGATGGGGTCGGCCGATACCGCCCACCGCATCATCGCCGATCTGCGCGCCGCCGGCGTTCGCATCTCGCTCGACGATTTCGGCACCGGCCAGTCGAGCCTCGGGCGTCTGCGTGACTTCATCTTCGACAAGATCAAGATCGACCGCGCCTTCGTCTCGCGCATCAATTCCGACCGCGCCTCCGAACACATCATCAAGGCGATCCTTTCCCTGTGCGAAGGCTTGGAGCTGGAAGTCGTGGCCGAAGGCATCGAGGATTATGCAGAGGCGGTGAAGCTGCGCACGCTCGGCTGCGGCATGGGCCAGGGCTACCATTTCGGCCGCCCGGCCGATGGCATCGCCACGCTGCGCTTCCTGCACGAGAACTATTACGATATGGCGCCCGCCGAGCGCGTCAGCGCATAAGCAATCCCAGCAAAAGTGCGCGTCCGGGTTTGCGCAAAAAAAACCAATCCCAGCAAAAGTGCGCGGCGGTTTTGCGGGGTGAATTGCGTGAAAGTGCGGTCAGAAAAAGCAATGGCGCCCCTAGGAGCGCCATCGCCTACGCTATACTACCGCGCGCGGTTTACTTAGGCGTGGTCGAGCCGGTTGCCGTCGTGTCGGTACCGGTTGCGGCCGGGGCCTTCTCTGCAGCCTGCATTGCCAGCGTCTTGAACTCGGGCGCAGCCTTCAGCGATTCAGACGTTTCACTGGTCGTCAGCTTGAGGCTGCCGTCCTGGGTGTTCTGGGCAATGGTGATCTTTTCCATCGGGACAGCGACGTTCTTTTCGCCGATGCCGAGGAAGCCGCCGACGCCGACGATCGCAGCAACGATGCCGCCATCCTTCTTCATGATCAGGTCGTTGATGCTACCGATGCTTTCATTGTTGGCGTTGTAGACCGACTGACCGATATAGGTGTTGGCGCTGACCTGATCCGGAGCCTGTTCCGTCAGATAGGTACCTTGGGCTACATCCGTGCTCGGTTTTGTAACCGGAGCCTGTGCAGCGTCCCCTGCGGGCTTGGTGACATCAGGGGTGACCGGCTTGGGTGCAGCCGGATCGGCCGGCGCTGCCTGATTGGGAGCGGCGGGATCGGCAGGCTGCGGCGCCGTCTGCGAGAATGCCGCCGGTGCGAAAGCCGTGGCAAACAGCGCGCCAGCGGCAACGGTCGTCAAAAGTTTGCGTGTCATTTCGAACCTACTTTCATTTCCCTAGAGTGATCGCTGACTCGGCAATGCATCATCCTTGCCGCGCCGGTTCGAAGGGAAAATGAGTGGTGCGCCGATTGGTTCCGGTTGAAAACACGGAAAATTTCTCGATTATCACGGAACTTTTATTGGCGAACGGCCCCAAACGGAAAAAGGCGCCCCGCTCGGGAGCGCCTTGAATGGCGGCTGGCCGACGCCGCGGTCAGAGCACATAGACGGGATCGAACACGCCCTTGACTTCGATACCGAGTTCCAGAAGCGCGCCGGCGCTTGGCTGCGCCGAACGGGCGTCCTCGTCAAGCCCTTCCCAGGCCGTCGTTACCGCCAGCCGGTCGGCATTGGCGCCGATGAAGGCCGGGCAGGAGGGCTGGACGGCGGGAACCTTGTAGCGCGAGATGCGCAGGCCGTCGGGATTGTAGCGATCGACGACGCCGGCGCCCCAGCGGGCATTCCAGATATAGCCGTCGGCATCGACCACCGAGCCGTCGATACCGCCGGGCTCGTTCATGCTGTCGACGAGCACGATCGGCTCGCCCGAGGGCAGGCCGGTCTGCGGATCGACCATGACACGCATCAGCCGATTGATGCGGGAATCCGTGTAGTAGCCGACCGTGCCATCCGGGGAAAAGCAGATCGAATTCGGAATGCTGATGCCGCTGAAGATCTTTGTCACCTTGCCGCCGGCGACATGATAGATGGCGCCGGCCTGGTTCTCCGCCCGCTTGCTCATCGTGCCGATCCAGAGCGCCCCCGACGGATGGGTGCGGCCGTCGTTCGAGCGGTTCTCCGGTCTGTCGTTTTCGAGCGCCGCGTAGAAGGTGAGGTTGCCGCTGGCCAAGTCGCGCACGAAAAGCCCTTCTTCGGTCGCGATGAGCTGCCGTCCGGCGTCGATGCGGGCCAGCACGCTTGCCATGACCGGCAGCGAATGGACCTTTTTGGCGCGTGTCGAAAGGTTGAGCTCGTGCAGCTCCTTGCCGAGGATGTTGAACCACCAGACGGTATCGCTGTCCGGATCATAGGTCGGACCTTCGCCGAGAACGGAATTGGTGTTGCAAAGGGTCTTGCCTTCGAACTCATAAATCTCGGTCATCCGTTCACGCTCCCATGGCTGCATCATAGGCGTAAATGGTCGCCTTGGCGCGCTCGGCAACCTCTGCCGCGGTCATTCCGGGCTTGTAGAGGCTGGTGCCGAGGCCGAAGGCAAAGATCCCGGCCTTGGTGTAATCGGCGAAATTCTTGTCCGACACGCCGCCGACGGCGGCAATCGTCAGTTCCGGCGGCAGGATCGCCCGGATCGCCGTGATGCCCGAAGGACCAAGAACGCTCGCCGGGAAGAATTTGAGACCGGTGGCGCCGGCGCGCGCTGCCGCCAAGGCCTCGGTCGGCGTGAAGACGCCCGGCATCGTCACCATACCATATTCGCGCGCCCGGATGATCACTTCCGGCTCGACATTCGGGGTCACCAGCAGCTTGCCGCCGGCCGCATTCAGGTTGTCGACAGCCTCGACCGTCAGCACCGTGCCGGCGCCGATCAGCACCTCGGCCGGCGCCATCTTCGCGGCAATCTCGATGGATTTGAACGGCTCCGGCGAATTGAGCGGGATCTCGATCGCCGTTAGGCCGTTTTCGATCAAGGCGCCGACGACGCTCTCGGTCTCGTCCGGCCGGATACCGCGCAGGATGGCAATCAGCGGACGCTTCATGTCGGGGAAGGGGATACGGTTCATGGTGTCAGCTTTCTCAATTCGGCCAAATGGCTTCGGCGGCTGCCGATAGCCCGCCGCGCACGGCCGCATCGGCGTCGATGGCGGTAAAGGCAAGGGAGAGGGTGTTGAAGGCCTGTTCGTAGAGCGCCTGCAGGCGTCCGGAGGCGACGAGGGTGATGCCAGTGCCGTTGGCGGCATCCTGCAGCGCGCCGGCAATTTCGAGGCCGATCAGCGTGCCGGAAAGCCGCGCCTGCGCGGCCGCGGCGGAGATCCCGTGCAGCAACAGGCCCGAACGGGCGGTAAACAGCAGATTGGAGGCAAGTGCGGGATGCGCAAAGGCCGCCGATACGGCCGCCTCGAAGGCAGCCGCATCCGCCGGCTGTTGTTCGGCACCTGACACGGCATGCGACAGGATCGTGTTTTTGCTGATCGCGTCGAAAAGTTCGCCGGTCATGAAGGTCGAAAAGCCGGTGACCTTGCCGTCCCCGACATGCACCCATTTCGAATGCGTACCGGGCATGCAGACCGCCTGCGCCGCGGAATTCGCGCGGCCGAGCGCGCCGAGAAGCTGGGTTTCCTCGCCGCGCATGACATCGGGCCTCGCCACGTCCCGCTGGGCAAGGCCCGGCAGGATACGGATGTCACGGCTTTCCCCCGGCACGCGGACCGCCGCGGTGAGGATCGAGGCGAGCGGCGCGGGCACGTCGATATAGCCGGCTTCGACCCAGCCCTGCCTTGCGCCGGCCATGCCGCAGACGATCACAGGCAGGCCTTCCGGCGCTTCGACGGCGGTGAGATGGCCCGACAGCACGGTGGAAAAGCCGATCTTTGCCGCGCTCGTCATGCCTTCGCCGCTGCGGCGTTCGGCAAGGATGCTGCCGTCCCGGTCGATCAGCCAGAGCCGGAAACTGCTGGTGCCCCAGTCCACCGCGACATAAGCGGGATTAGCCATTACAGAATGCCTCCATCGACGATCAGGGACTGGGCGGTCATCGCCGCCGCGCAGTCGGATGCAAGAAACAGGCAGGGACCGACGATCGCATCGGCCTTGAGCGCTACTTTCAGGCATTGCTGCTCGACAGAGCGTGCGATGCTTTCCTCGGTGAGCCACAGCTGCCTCTGCCGTTCGGTGACGACCATGCCCGGCAGGATGCAGTTGACCCGGATATTCTCCGGCCCGAGCCTGCCGGCCATGCTCTTCGTCAGTCCGACGATCGCCGCCTTCGCTGCCGCATAGGCGGGAAATCCGCCCATGTTCAGCTTGAAGGCGATCGACGACATATTGACGATCGCGCCGCCGCCGGCCGACCGCATAGACGGCGCCGCCGCCTGCGAGGTGAAGAACACGTGCCGCAAATTGACCGCCTGATTGTTGTCCCAATAGGCCTCGGTCACCGCGTCGAATTCGTGGCGGTCATCCCAGGCGGCATTGTTGACAAGCACGCGGATCGGCCCGGACGTCGCAACGACGGCATCGACCGTACGCCGGATCGCCTCGATGTCGCGCAGATCGGCATGGTAGAAGAGCACCGGATGCGCCGTTTCCCGCGACAGTCTTTCGGCGAGTTCCCTGCCGGCCGTCTCGGCAATGTCGATGAAGGAGACCTTGGCGCCCTGGCGTGCGAAACCTTCGACGATCGCCGCGCCGATGCCGGATCCGCCGCCGGTCACGAGCACGGCGCGATCCTTGAACTCGGGAAATTGTGCTGCCACTGCGCTCACCGTCTCCTCCGACGCCAGCTGTTCCATTATTTGGAACTTAATTTGACTATGTGGAATTATCAGGCTATGCTGGCCCTTCTGTCAAGGGCGCACGCTTGCAAGTGAGGACCGATTTAATGGCACATAGACAATGACTTCAAGCGACGGCATGGCCCAGACACGCGAGACCGGCACTCTCGGCAAATTAATGGTTCTCCTCGATCTCGTCACTCATGCGGATACGCCATTGCGCTTCACCGATATCCTGGCGCGCGCCGGCCAGCCGCGCGGCACGCTGCATCGCCAGCTCAGCCACCTGGTGGAGGAGGGGCTGCTCGAGCTCGATGGCGACGGCCGTTATGCGCCGGGCCTGCGCCTGCTCGATTTTGCCGCACGCAGCTGGGCGCGCAACGAATTCCGCCAGGTTGCCGAACCGCACCTGAGCGAGCTCCAGCAGGCGACCGGCGAGACGGTGCATCTCGGCGTTCTCCGGGGACAGTCGATCATTTATCTCGACAAGGTTGAAGGCCGTCAGCCGGTGCGCATGTATTCGCAGATCGGCAACGCTTCGCCCTGCTACTGCACCGGCGTCGGCAAGGCCGCTCTTTCGCTGCTTCCGCCGGAAACTCTTGTCGATCTCCTCGCCGGCCTGAGCTTCACCAGCTTTACCGCCTCGACACATGCTTCGGCCGAGACGCTTGCCGCCGAAATCCGCGAGATTGCCGAACAGGGCTATGCTTTCGACCGCGAGGAGCACGAGGCGGGCATCCGCTGCGTCGCCGCACCCGTCTGGTCGGAGGATCGAACCTTCATCGGCGGCATTTCGGTCACCGGCCCGGCCTATCGGCTGTCGATGGAACTTCTGCGTCAGTGGGCCGTTCCAGTGCAGCTGGCGGCTGCAAGGATTATGGAGGGCATGCGCGTCCGCCTCGGCCCGCGCCGCTGACGGTCATCGTTACGCCCTTTGCTTGGACCTGCTCGCTAAGCATGCTTATGATAAGCGCGATATTGAGATTTACGGGCGAATCACGCGAAGTGGAATGGCCCGCGAAATCAACCAGGCATCGGCCGACGGCTGTCTACTGAGACCGGTTCACGTCATGCAATTCACGCTCGTCACGCCTCGATGCAACCGAACCGGCCGCGGCGCCGAAGATGAAAACTGTGATGGTACCCTTGTCGCAAACATCCACGGAAGAAGACGATTACATCAACGAAATCGCCGGCCTGAAGACGCAGTTCGATATTTTCCGTTTCTTGAAACGCGTCACGGAAGCCTATCGCAGCCGCGCCTTCATGGTTCTCAACCTGCCGCCGACCACCTCTCTCGACCTTCAGGGCAGCACCGTCATCACCAGTTGGCCGGCCGAGCTTCTGGCGCTCTACGACCAGGAAGCGCTGATGGTGAACAGCCCGGTTCTGAGACGGCTGAGAACATCGACGCGGCCTTTCTTTTACGACATGACGCGCGAGACCTGGTCGCGCGACGACGGCAAGTCCGTTCTGGTCACGGGGTTGTTCGAGCGTTTCAGGATGATGCGCGGGGCCTATTTCCCAACACATGAGGCCTCCGGCCTGCGCGGCGCCGTCTCCTTCGCCGGCGACCGCGAACCGTTCAGCGCCGCCGAGATGCGCGAGCTCTGCTATATCGCCATCCATGTCTTCGACAGGCTTGCCGAAATCAGAAACCTCGATACGCGCATGACCGACTCGCTGACCGACCGCGAGATCGACTGCCTCAATTGGACGGCCGCCGGCAAGACCAGCGCCGAGATCGCGGAAATCCTGGCGCTGTCCGAGCATACGGTCAATCATTACCTCAACCGCGCCACCAAGAAGCTCGATACGGTCAATCGCACTCAGGCGGTCGCCAAGGCGCTGCGGATCGGCCTGATCAAATAAGTCGCAAAAATTGCGGCGCTCTGTGGCCGGCCGCTCAGTGCTTAGGCAGGCCCTGGATGTTCCCCGGCGCCTCTGCGCGCTTTTCCCGATTTTTTCATCTGGCACGCTTTCTGCATCCCCTTTGCCAGAGGTCCAGAGGGGACTTTGATGACCAGCGCCAGGAAATGGCGCGGCCGACACACCGCTGCCCGACGCCGAAGCCGCTTCTCTCCCGGTCTTCGGCGTCGGTGGCGGTTGTTGCCTTTTGGCACCGCTTCTTTCGCAGCTGTTTACGAATTCCTCTTCCCGGTCACTTTTCCCTGGCCTTTTTTTCGGCTTGCGCTAGTTCGCCCCGCATTGCGCCGGTTCTCGGGGAGAGAGACCGTTGCGGCCATCAGGGCGAAATGCCCGGCGGACTTGATGGCCGCAACGGATTCGCTGAATTCCCGCCGGGTTTTTCGAGGCCGGCAGATTGATTTTCCTCCCGATGATTTTGTTTGGCGAAGGCGTGCGGCTCCACTATCTCTACCGCATGATTTCATGCCTTGGTCGGAATCGGCCAAGGCTAAAAATCATGTGTGCGTCTTGAAAGACGCGCGGCGCCGAAGTCTGCGAGAAGAAGCAATGAGGGTGGAATGACCGACGTGACGAAGGAACAGGTTCTTGAAACGCTGAAGACCGTGCGCGGACCGGATCTCGAACACGACATCGTCGCGCTCGGCATGGTCTCCGATGTCTTCATCTCCGATGGCAAGGTCTATTTCTCCATCACCGTTCCGGCCGAGCGCGCCAAGGAGCTGGAGCCGATGCGGCTCGCCGCCGAGCGCGTCATCAAGGAGATGCCGGGTGTCAAGGGTGCGCTCGTGACACTGACGGCGGACAAGAAGGCCGCCGCCGCCGCGCCCGCTGCCCGCCCGGCCTCGAATCCGCCCCACGGTCACGCCGGTCATGATCATGGGCATCACGCGCATGCGCCGCAGCAACAGCCGCCCCGCGCCGGCAAGATCGGTGTCCCCGGTATCGGCGCCATCATTGCCGTCGCCTCCGGCAAGGGCGGGGTCGGCAAGTCCACCACCGCCGTCAACCTGGCGCTCGGCCTGCTCGCTAATGGTCTCAGGGTCGGCATTCTCGATGCTGATATTTACGGCCCCTCGATGCCGCGGCTCTTGAAGATCGCCGGCCGTCCGACGCAGATCGATGGCCGCATCATCAATCCGATGGAGAATTACGGCCTTAAGGTCATGTCGATGGGTTTCCTCGTTGACGAGGAGACGGCGATGATCTGGCGCGGGCCGATGGTTCAGTCTGCTTTGATGCAGATGCTGCGCGAAGTCGCATGGGGCGAGCTCGACGTCCTCGTCGTCGACATGCCACCCGGCACCGGCGATGCGCAATTGACGATGGCCCAGCAGGTGCCGCTTGCCGGCGCCGTCATCGTTTCCACGCCGCAGGATCTCGCCCTGATCGATGCCCGCAAGGGCCTCAACATGTTCCGCAAGGTCGAGGTGCCGGTGCTCGGCATCGTCGAAAACATGAGCTATTTCATCGCGCCCGACACCGGCACCCGCTACGACATCTTCGGCCACGGCGGCGCCCGCAAGGAGGCGGAGCGCATTGGCGTGCCTTTCCTCGGCGAAGTGCCGCTGACGATGAACATCCGCGAAACGTCCGACGCCGGCACGCCGCTCGTCGCCTCCGATCCGAACGGCGTCGTCGCTGGCATCTATCGCGGCATCGCCGCCAAGGTCTGGGAGCAGCTCGCCGGCCAGTCCCAGCGCCCGGCGCCGGCGATCGTTTTTGAATGACGTCCGTTATGGGCAGGACTTCCGGGCCAGGGCGCGTATGACGGCAAAGCGCTGAGCCGCCGAATCACCGTTGCGATCACCCCGAATTGTGCGGGAAATGTGGTGAAAAGCCGCGCTTCACGGAAGATGTCTTGATTATTTCACGGCTTTGCTTCATATGCCGCGGCGCCATGATGGCATTGCTGCAGATGCTCAATAACGGCCGTCTTCGTTTCGAGGGTCCGGCCCGCCTGCAAGGTCGAAGGATGGGTACTGCGATGCGGTGGAGCACAATGGGCATGCTGGCTTTCGAGGCCGGATGCAGCCGGAGTTTTATGAACTTTCTTGAACCGCTTCCGTTTGGACATGGGACGAGCCGCCCTCGCATTGCCGCGAATGGCGGCCGCATGGAAAGGCTTTCGATGATGGCGATGACCACGAAGTGTCGTGAGCATCGGAGATGCTGCCGGTGATCACCGCTTACAGTTCCAGTTGTAAGTCGGTCGAGATCCGCGATCTCGCGCAGCCGGCATCCTTTCCCCAGGATGTAGTCTGGATCGACATGGTCGAGCCGACCCGCGAAGAGGAGCTTTATGTCGAGAAGGTTCTCGGCATCGAGGTTCCGACCCGCGACGACCTCAAGGATATCGAGCCTTCCGCCCGCCTCTATGTCGAAAACGACGCCGTCTTCATGACCGCCTCGCTCGTCTGGAAAGCCGATACCGACGCGCCGACCCTGACCGATGTCGCTTTCATCCTGGCCGGACACCGTCTGGTCACCATCCGTTATGCCCACCCGAAATCCTTCGCGCTGTTCATCGCCGCCCTTCACCGGCTGCCGGAAAACTGGCGCAGCGGCGCGGCCCTTCTCGCCAAGCTGCTCGAGACGATCGTCGACCGGACCGCGGAAATCCTCGAAATCTCCGTTTCGCGCATCGACATCCTGTCGACGCATGTCTTCGGCGACCGGGCGAAAAAGGTGCGCAAGCCGTCGAACTACCTTGAGGAAAAGCTGCGCGATATTGCCGGTCATCACCGCATGATCAGCAAGCTGCGCGACAGTCTCGGTTCGCTGTCCCGGCTGCTGACCTTCTTTCACACGATCCCGGCGATCCAGCAGGACCGCGAGGCGAAGGAGCTCTGCCGCACCGTCTCGCGCGATATCCAGTCGCTGTCGGAACACGCGTCCTTCATCGCCGCCAACATCACCTTCCTGCTCGACGCCTCGCTCGGTCTGATCAACATCGAGCAGAACTCGATCATCAAGATTTTCTCGATCGCCTCGGTCGTGTTCCTGCCGCCGACATTGGTCGCCTCCGTCTATGGTATGAATTTTCAGGTCATGCCGGAACTGGCCTGGACGGCGGGTTATCCCTATTCGCTGGCTTTGATGGTAATATCAGCCGTCATCCCCTTTTTCTTTTTTCGCTGGAAAGGCTGGCTCTGAGGAGCTTGTTGAAATTTGATGTCCGACGAGAGCCATCCGCACGAACGCCACATGACGCCGCGCAAGCTGTTCTATCTCGCGCTCGGTTCCGTGGGTGTCGTCTACGGCGATATCGGCACGAGCCCGCTCTACGCTTTTCGCGAGGCGCTGAAGCCCGTCGCCCATGACGGCGTCACCCGTTTCGAGGTTATCAGTCTGATTTCGCTGATGATCTGGGCACTGACCATCATCGTCACCATCAAATACGTTCTCTTCCTGTTGCGCGCTGACAATGACGGGGAGGGCGGCACGCTGTCGCTGCTCGCCCTTCTGATGAAGACCGCCAACGGCCATACCGCACTGCTGATGCTGCTCGGACTGATGGGCGCTGCCCTGTTCCTCGGCGATGCGATGATCACGCCAGCGCTTTCGGTGCTGTCGGCCGTCGAGGGTCTGAAGCTCGTCACGCCCAGCCTGGCGGAATATATCGTGCCGATCTCGGTGGTGATCCTGGCGCTGCTCTTCGTCGTGCAATCGCGCGGCACCGGCGCCGTCGCCAAGTTCTTCGGACCGATCACTGCCGTCTGGTTCCTCGTCATGGCCGCCGCCGGCATCTCCCATATCTCGGACGATTTCGGCATCCTCGCCGCCTTCAATCCCTATTATGCCGTCAGTTTCCTGCTGCATGAGGGTTTTTACGGTGTCGTCGTTCTCGGCGCGGTCTTCCTGACGGTGACGGGAGCCGAGGCGCTTTATGCCGATCTCGGCCATTTCGGCCGCCGCCCGATTCAGTGGGCTTGGTTCCTGCTGGTCTTCCCGGCGCTGACGCTGAACTATCTCGGGCAGGGCGCACTCGTGCTCGGCAAGCCGGAGACGATGTCCGATCCCTTCTATCTGATGTATCCGCAATGGGCGCTGCTGCCGGTCGTCATCCTGGCGACCGCGGCGACGATCATCGCCAGCCAGGCCGTCATAACGGGCGCCTTTTCGCTGGTGCGCCAGGGCATCAACCTCGGCTTCCTGCCGCGCATGGAAATCCTCTTCACCTCGGAAACCAACACGGGGCAGATCTTCTTGCCGTCGGTCAACGCCGTGTTGTTTTTCGGCGTCATCTTCCTGGTGCTGAGCTTCAAGACTTCGGACGCCTTGGCGACCGCCTACGGCATCTCCGTCACCGGCGCCATGGTCGTCACCTCGATCATGGCTTTCGAATTCGTCCGCGCCCGCTGGAACTGGTCGCTGCCGGTCGCGGTCATCGCGCTCGCGCCGCTCGTCGTCCTCGAAATGATCTTCCTCGGCGCCAACCTTCTGAAGATCCACGATGGCGGCTATATCCCGATCCTGATCGCCACCGCCTTTACCGTCGTCATGTGGACCTGGCGCCGCGGCACCGCGATCCTGATGGAGAAGACCCGGCACACCGATATTCCGCTCGCCTCCTTCGTCAGTTCCATTGAGCGCAAGAGCGAGCATTCGCCGGCGCAGGTTCCGGGCACGGCGATCTTCCTGACCAGCGATCCGGAATCGGCCCCCGCCGCCCTGCTGCACAATCTCAAGCACAACCACGTGCTTCACGATCGCAACGTCATCCTGACGATCCGCACGGTCAACAAGCCGCGAGTGCCGAGCCACGACCGCTACAAGGTCGAGCCGATTTCCGAACGCTTCTCGCGCGTCGAGCTGCTCTTCGGCTTCATGGAATCGCAGAACGTCTCGCAGGCGCTGGCAACGCTGCGCAAGACCGGACTGAAGTTCGACATCATGTCGACCTCCTTCTATCTCGGCCGCCGCAAGCTGGTGCCGGATGCCAAGTCGGGCATGCCCTACTGGCAGGACCGGCTCTACATTGCGCTGGCCAACGCCGCCGCCAACCCCTCGGACTACTTCCGCCTGCCGGCAAACCGCGTGGTGGAACTGGGATCGCATGTGATCATTTGAGGGGGGATAAAGACCCCGCCCCAAACCCCTCCTCACAAGGGGGAGGGGCTTAACCTGCCGCACCGTTTCGTAAATATCTCGGCGTTTCGGGCGTAAGTGCGACGGTGCCTCTCCAAGCCCCTCCCCCTTGTGGGGAGGAGTTGGGGAGGGGACTTTGTAAGGGATGCGTCCCGTCAAACCAGCTACATTAGAACATACAAATCGCCACAGCCACATTCCGGCACACCTCGTTAACCGGACGTCAAGGTTAATGAGAGATTTTCGATGGCATGTTCCCGCGTTCCATGCCCGGAGTTCGTGTTGCGTCGAAAGAGCCCTTCCCGTAGCAAGCTGCGTCTTCTCCCCGAGAACTGGGTGTCGCCCGCCATCTTCGGGCTTGCCGGCTGGCTGATCTTCCCGAGCGTTGCCTCCCACGCCGATCTCGCCACCATGCTTGCTGGTCTCGACCGTGAGGGGGAGAGCTGGCGCATGGTGCTGACCAATTCGCCGGCCGGCTCCATCCATCAGGCCGAGCTCGCCTTCGCCGATCCGGCAGCGACCGGCTCGATCGCCTCAGGCGCTGGCATGGTGCTGCCCGACGGCCGCAAGGTGGCTTTTACGGCCAAGGAAAAGGGGCACGAGGACACGCCGGACGAGGACCGTGTCATTCGCGGCACGAAGAAAGGCCGCGTCGTCGCGGTCGAGAAGATGAAGCCGCCGAAGGATTTTTCCGCCGGATCGATTCTCGAGCGCACCAAAATGCTCTTCACCCCGAATTTCGATCTCAAGGACCGGTCGGCTTTCGTCAAGCCGAAGATCCAGGGCAGGGAAATCGAGATCGCCACCTCTTTTTATAAGAAACAGCCGGTGATGCCGGAGGTCGGCGTGCCGGCGATCCTCGCAACCCTCGTCACCAGCAACAAGGCCGACGTGCTTGCCACCGCCTATGCGCCGGCAGCACCGGATTATGCCCGCCAGTCCCCCTTCGATTCGATCCTGACCGAACCGGACAGCGGCCGCTTCGTGCCCCAGATCGGTCCGGGCGACCACGCCTGGGCTGCAAGCGTGCTGCCGCCGAGCGTCTTTTCCGCCCGCGAGCAGCAATGCCTTGCCTCTGGCATCTATTTCGAGGCGCGTGGGGAATCGGTGAAGGGCCAGGCGGCCGTCGCCCAGGTCATCCTCAACCGCGTTCGCAACCCCGCCTATCCCAAGAGCATCTGCGGCGTCGTCTACCAGAACGAGGATTGGCGCAACCGCTGCCAGTTTTCCTTCGCCTGTGACAGCATCAAGGACCGGGTGAATTCGCAATATCACTGGCGGGTGGCCCGTGACGTGGCCATGGCGGTGACATCAGGCAAGATCTGGCTGCCGCAGGTGGGGTCGGCAACGCACTACCATGCCGTTTATGTCCGCCCGAAATGGGCAAAGACCATGGAAAAGGTCGGGCGCATCGGTCTCCACGTCTTCTACCGCACCTATGGCGGCGGCTGGAGCTGAGAGAAAGCGCTGGCCGGGCCTATTTTCCGCCCCTAAAAGCGGATTCTTTCCGTCGAATTTGCCCGCTCGGCTGGAAATCGACTTATCTCATTGATTTCACGAATTTATTTTCTGGCTGGACAGAAGCTGTCTACGCCTTGACTATACCAATCCCTAAAACTATGTTGCGCGCGACTTCAGAACGGGCCGGAAGGGTCTCAACCTTCGCGTCCGGGGTCCGAATAACCGGGGTATCGGGAGTGCGGGCGACGGGCAGGCGAGGAGAGACCCATGGCGGACGACCGCGAGGAAAGTCTTGAGAAGCGCCGTGCGCAGCTGGAAGCGGAACTCGCGACCAAGCGCGCTGAGGCGGGAGTGGAACATGCAAGCGAGGCCCAAGCCGAGGTAAGCCGCAGAGGTTATGCCCAGGCGATGAAGCTTTCCAGCGAGTTCATTGCCGCAATCCTCGTCGGTGCTTTCCTTGGCTGGTTCCTGGACTATTCTGTTGGCACGGCGCCTTGGGGGTTGATTGTTCTTCTGCTTCTCGGATTCTGTGCCGGCGTTCTGAACGTGCTGCGTTCCGCGGGGGTGGTTGCCCATCCGCTGGACGACAAGGATGACAAAAAATAAGGGCCGGTCCCGGTCCAGTGCAATGACCCCGCGTCCTGCGGGCCAAAGAGAGAGAACAAGCGGTGTCTAACGATCCGACTCATCAGTTCCTGATCCAGAAGATTGTGCCGATCGAAATCGGCGGAATTGATTTTTCGTTCACCAACGCATCGCTCTTCATGGCCGCTTCGGCTGCCGTTGCCGCAGGCTTCCTTTATTTCTCGACCTCGAACCGCGCCATCGTGCCCGGCCGCTCGCAGTCGGTCGCGGAAATGTCCTATGAATTCATCGCCAACATGCTGAAGGAAGGCGCGGGCAAGCAGGGGCTGAAGTTCTTCCCGCTGGTCTTCTCGCTCTTCATGTTCGTGCTGACGGCGAACCTGCTCGGCATGTTCCCCTATTTTTTCACGATCACCAGCCAGATTATCGTCACTTTCGCGCTGGCGATCCTCGTCATCAGCACGGTTCTGATCTATGGCTTCTATAAGCACGGTTTCCACTTCCTGAATGTTTTCGTGCCCTCGGGCGTGCCGGGCATATTGCTGCCTCTGGTCGTTGCGATCGAAATCATTTCCTTCCTGTCCCGTCCGATTTCGCTCTCCGTTCGTCTTTTCGCCAACATGCTCGCCGGTCACATCACGCTGAAGGTGTTCGCAGGCTTCGTCGCCTCGCTTGGAGCCCTCGGTGCCGTCGGTGTCGGCGGAGCCGTTCTTCCCCTCATCATGACCGTCGCCCTGACCGGTCTCGAGTTCCTCGTCGCCTTCCTCCAGGCTTACGTCTTTGCGGTGCTGACTTGCATGTACCTCAATGACGCGATCCATCCGGGCGGGCACTAAGGATAACGACAACGACGTCTCCAGGGCGTCAGTCATTCGCCGCAACAACCATTTCAAAGGAGTTCAACATGGAAGCGGAAGCAGCAAAGTTCATCGGTGCAGGCCTGGCTTGCTTTGGTATGGCCGGTACGGCTCTCGGCCTCGGCAATATCTTCGGCAGCTACCTCTCCGGCGCTCTGCGCAATCCGTCTGCCGCTGACAGCCAGTTCGGCCGTCTGGTATTCGGCTTCGCCGTTACGGAAGCTCTGGGCATCTTCTCGCTGCTCGTCGCTCTCCTCCTCCTCTTCGCTGTCTGATATCGGCGGATAGATGGATCACGGCCTGCGACCGCAAGCCGTGATCCTTTGCATTTGCAGTCCACCTGGAGGTGAGCATGTTTTTTGTGACCCCGGCTTACGCTGAAGAAGCACCGGCGGCAGCGACCGGCACGGATGCGCATGCCGCTCCGGCCGCAGGCGAGGTCCATACGGAGACCGGCGTTGCCGAAGGCGAACACGCCCGCGGCCCGTTCCCGCCTTTCGATTCGACGACCTACGCGTCCCAACTGCTCTGGCTGGTGATTACGTTTGGCGTCTTCTACCTCCTTATGCAAAAGGTCATCGCGCCGCGCATCGGGGCGATTCTCGACCAGCGGCACAAGCGCATCTCCCAGGACCTGGAAGAAGCAGGCCGCTTGAAGGCGGAAGCCGACGCGGCCGTCCAGACCTATGAAGGCGAACTGGCCGCTGCCCGCGCCAAATCCCACGCGATCGGCTCCGCCGCCCGCGACGCCGCCAAGGTCAAGGCCGAAGAGGATCGCCGCACCGTTGAGGCCAGCCTGTCGGAAAAGATCAAGGCTGCCGAAGCCCGGATCGCCGACATCAAGGCCAAGGCTTTCGCCGACGTCGGCACCATTGCCGAGGAAACGGCGGCCGCGGTCGTCGAACAACTGATCGGCAGCACCGCTGCGCAGGCAGACGTCGCCGCTGCCGTCGCGGCCGCCAAGAAGGAGGTTTGATCGATGGAATTTCATTTCGACGCGACTTTCTTCGCATTTGTCGGTCTCATCCTCTTCCTGGCACTGGTCGTCTACCTCAAGGTTCCCGGGATGATGGCACGCTCGCTCGACGATCGCGCCGACCAGATCCGCAACGAACTGGCTGAGGCCAAGCGCCTGCGCGAGGAAGCCCAGCATCTGCTCGCCGAATACCAGCGCAAGCGCAAGGAAGCGGAAGCGGAAGCCGCCCATATCGTTGCCGCTGCCGAGCGCGAAGCCGAGATGCTGACCGCCGAGGCGAAGAAGAAGACGGAAGAATTCGTCGCCAACCGCACGGCGCTCTCCGAGCAGAAGATCAAGCAGGCCGAGGCCGATGCGATGAAGGCGGTGCGTTCCGCCGCAGTCGACCTGGCCATCGCGGCCGCCGAAACGGTGCTCGCCAAGAAGGCCGACGGCAAGGTCCAGTCCGAGCTCTTCGGCAACGCCGTCGGCCAGGTCAAGACAAGGCTCAACTGAGCGGTAGCGTATAGAATGAGGAAAAGGCCGGGCATGTCCCGGCCTTTTCTGTTGTTGAATACTCGATCTCGGGTCGCGGGCATACTGCTCCCTCTCGGTTCCCTCTTCTCCCCTCGGGGGTCCGAAGGACGGGTCGAGACCCGTGGCTCGACCCAGGTCGGCGCCCGTAGGGCGGATGAGGGGGCCGGGGAAGCCGGTCTTTCCAAATAAAGCCGATGCGGGTTTCGACCGTTCCAGCCTGGTATCGACGGTGTTCAGGGCGGTGGCGCGCGGCGTTACCGCTGGCGTGGCGGATAGGTTTTCCGTGAGCGTGTGCCGTGCGGCCCATCCACCTTCTCCCCGGCGGGGAGAAGAGTATATGCCGTGGTCTCTCTTTTCCTCACGCGCCTCTTACGGTGCTCGTCCGGCTTCTCATTGCCCGGTTTTCTTCGAGCCGGCCTATTCGGGTATCAACTCGTCCATCTCAGGACCGTCCTCGCCCTTGCGCAGCGGTCTAAAGCTCATCCGGTGCAGCGAGCAGGGCCCATGCTTCTCGATGCCGGCGCGGTGCTGCGCCGTGCCGTAGCCCGCATGCGCGGCGAACCCGTAATCCGGGAACACATTATGGGCCCTTGCCATCATCCGGTCGCGCGTCACCTTGGCGACGATGGAGGCGGCGGCGATCGAGACGGATCGGGCATCGCCCTTGACCACGGCCTGTCCGGGGCAATCGAGGCCGGGAGGCACGTCGAGCCCATCCGTCAGCACGTAACTTGCGGGAATGGCGAGGCTGCAGATGGCGCGGCGCATCGCGTCCAGGCTCGCCTTTCGAATGTCAGTCTCGTCGATGCGGGTCGAGCTGGAGGAGGCGATGGAAACCGTCGCGGTCGCCAGGATTTGCACGAAGAGTTCCTCGCGCCGCTGCGCCGAGAGCTGCTTGGAATCGTTGAGGCCTTCAGGGATGCGCTTCGGATCGAGGATGACGGCAGCGGCCACCACAGGCCCCGCCAGCGGCCCGCGGCCTGCCTCGTCGGCGCCGGCGACCGGCCAGTGACCGGCCTTGCGGGCTTTGAGCTCGAGCTTGAAATCCGGCACGAGGGGGACCGTGTCGAAAAGCAGGGGAGAATCGGGTGGCGTGCGACGTTTCATGCGGCTGAACCTCGCACGCCAACCCGATTTCCCGCAAGTCCCCGGGTCAGGGCGGCGGCCGGGGACGGTCCGGCGGATGGTGGCGGTCAGGGCCATCCGCGGGAATTGCGCTCGGGGCTCGAAAACAGGGCGGTTTTTCTGAGCAGCCGATGCGCAAGCTTAAAAAATCAGAGCAGCGACAACTGCACGCCGCTGCCATCCGGTGGCACGAACAGATCGTCGCGCAGAGGCACGCTGCGCCGCGTCAGCTCGAAGCGTCTCGCCGCCATTTCGAAGCGCCGGGCGATCTGCCAGGCATAGGGGCCGGCGCCCTTCATCCGCTTGCCGAATTCGGCGTCGTAATCCTTGCCGCCGCGCATCGAGCGCACCAACGACATCACGTGCCGGTAACGATCGGGATAGTGCTGCAGCAGCCAGTCGCGAAAGAGTGGGCTGACTTCGAGCGGCAACCTGAGAATGACATAACTCGCCTCGGCGGCGCCGGCGGCCTTTGCCGATTCGAGGATGCGCTCCAGCTCGTGATCGTTCAGCGCCGGAATGAGCGGAGCGGCCATGACGGCAGTCTGGATGCCTGCCTCCGAGAGCGCATGAATGGTCTCCAGCCGTCGCGGCGGCGTGGCGGCACGCGGCTCCATTGCCCGGGCAAGTTTGCGGTCGAGGGTGGTGACCGAGATGCCGACGCGCACCAGGTTCTTGCCGGCCATCTCCTGCAGAATGTCGAGATCGCGCAGGATCATTGCCGACTTGGTGACGATCGACACCGGATGGTTCGCCTTGTTCAGCACCTCGAGGATGCCGCGCATGATGCGCCATTCCTTCTCGATCGGCTGATAGGGGTCGGTATTGGTGCCGATCGCGATCACCCGGACCTTGTAGCCCGGCTTGGCGAGCTCGCGCTCTAGCAGCTTCGCCGCATCGGGCTTGGCGAAGAGCTTCGTCTCGAAATCGAGCCCTGCCGAAAGCCCCATATAGGCGTGCGTCGGCCGGGCGAAACAATAGATGCAGCCGTGCTCGCAGCCGCGATAGGGATTGATCGAGCGGTCGAAGGAAGTATCTGGCGATTCGTTGCGGGTGATCGCGGTGCGCGGCTTTTCGATCTGCACCTCGGTCTTGAACGGCGGCAGCTCTTCCAGCGTCTGCCAGCCATCGTCGAAGGTCTCCCGCTGCAGCGCTTCGAACCGCCCTGTCGGGTTCAGTCCCGCCCCGCGCCCGCGCCGTCGGTCGACCTCGACCCTAAGACCGGAGGACACGATCATCGCATCGGCAATATCTGCCGTATTGGCAGGCGCGAATGCGGCCTGCCCTGCCAGGGACTGCTCTCTCATCGGATTCTCCCGCGGCGAAAAGCCTTTGCCTCCGCCCGTTTCGATGATTAAATTCCTATCGGCAAAATGAGAACAATGCAAGAACAAAATGCGGAAAAGGGTGCTGGCAAATAATTGTGCGGCGCATTATGAATAATCGATGTTGACTGTTGTTCTCGAATGCCAGGATCAGGAATCCGAACTGGCGCAGACCTTATCGATACTCGTGGCAGGCGCGGTGGAAGGGCTCGTCAGCGATGTGATCGTGCTCGATCACGGCTCGCGCGACGGCACCTCGCGGGTCGCCGACGCCGCTGGCTGCCGTTTCCATTCACAATGGGATATCAAGGACATCGTCCGCTCCGCCCGCGGCGAATGGCTGCTCTTCGTCGAGCCGGGCGCCAGGCCGCAGGCCGGCTGGATCGATGAGATCGCCGAATATGTGGCTCTGAACAAGACGCCGGCCCGCTTTACTGCCTCACGTGGCTATCGACGCTCCTTCTTCCAGCGCGTCGCTCGCGCCCGGCCGCCGCTGGAGCTCGGGCTGTTGATGTCGAAGAACCAGGCACTCGCCGCCGCCAGAAGCGGGATGCCTGTTGCTGACTTCGCCAAGGGCCAGAAACCGCGAAAGCTCGCAAGTGAACTCATTCCCTCCTGGGTGGCGCGTGCTGCGCGCTGAGCCGTTTTACGCTTGATGACATCTGGATGTGGTTCATGGCTGTCCGGTGCAGACCCGCCGAAACCCCTTCCCAACCGCACCGCCGCACGTAACCTCCATCGTGACCATCCGTCGGAAGATAACAGCCAGTAAAGATCTCTCCCTTTGTCCCAGCCGGACACACAGCTTAGTCCCTTCCCCCTGTGGGTCCCATGTGGGGAGGGGTTTTCTATAATAGGCGGTCGCCGATCCCGCTATCGCGCAAAGATGGCGCCCAATCGGGTTTCGCGCTATAATTCGCCCATGGCGCCGTCGAAGCGCCTCGCTTCGCAACGGATGCCGTGGAATGCCGGTGAACGGCAGAACAGGTCGGCGAAAAATCTCCTCTTCTGCCGGGTTTCCGGCGAAAGGAGGTGCGTCATGCCACTCGGTAGGATCTACGGCGTACGCGGTAGGATCTACGGCCTGCTGGCCGTCATATTGCCGACATTGGTGATCGCGCATCCGCATTCGGCAGCATCGCAGACGATGCTCAGTTGCGCAGGCCGATCCGACGTCGTCAGTTTCCTCGACAGGAACTTCGGTGAGAAGCTCACCGCGGTCGGTCTGGTCAACCAGAACGCCGTTCTTGAGGTCTACGCCGCCAAGAGCGGCACTTGGACCCTCGTCGTCACGGATGTTCACGGCATAAGCTGCATCCTGCTGTCGGGTGATAGCTGGGATTCGATGCCGGCTCTGCCTGGCATTGCCACATAACAAATCAGCGCGTCGACCCCCAAAAGTCTGAATCGGATTGTCGACGGCGCGACCGCGGCACTGTAACGGCAGCGCCAGTCCTATTTCTTCGCGCCGCGTTTCAAATGCTCGTCCAAGCGCGGCATGATCTCGACGAAGTTGCACGGTACGCTGCGATAATCGAGCTGTGCTTTCAGGATCCCGTCCCAGGCGTCCCGGCAGGCGCCGGGCGAGCCGGGCAGGGCGAAGATGAAGGTGGAGTTGGCAACGCCCGCGGTGGCGCGCGACTGGATCGTCGCCGTGCCGATCTTATCGTAGGAAATGCGGTGGAAGACGGTGGAAAAGCCGTCCATGCGCTTTTCGAACAGCGGTTCCAGCGCCTCGGGCGTCACGTCTCGGCCGGTAAAGCCGGTGCCGCCTGTGGTGATGACGACATCGATCTCATCCCGCTCGGTCCAGGCTTTGACCTGAGCGGCGATTTTCTCCCGTTCGTCGGGCACGATCGCCCGCTCGACCAGTCTATGGCCCGCCTCGGCGATCCGCGCCGCCAGCGTATCGCCGGATTTGTCCGTCTCGGGCGTGCGCGTATCCGAGACGGTGAGAATCGCAATCCCGACGGCGATGAAGGGCCGTTTTTCGTCCAAACCTGCCATCACATGCCTCCCGAAACCGTTTCCGTCGCCTGGAAATACCAGTCGGGCCGCGCCTCGTGAAGAGCCGCCGCCGCATCTCGCGCGGCGGCCATGTCGGCAAAGATCCCGAAGCAGGTGGCGCCGGAGCCCGACATCCGAGCAAGAAGAGCGCCCTCAGCCTGCAGCATCGCCGAGATCGCCGCAATTTCGGGCACGGCTTCGCGCGCCGGCGGCTCCAGGTCGTTGCGGGCCGCGCCAATCGTCGCGAGCCAGCCGGCGGTCTGTGCGAGCGTCAGGGGCGGATTGTTTTTTGCCTTGAGCCGGCGGAAAACCTCCGGCGTCGAAACGCCCTTCAGCGGGTTGGCAAGCACCATGGCAAAGGCCGGCAGATCGGGCACGGCTTCGATCTCCTCGCCGATGCCGCGGGCAATCAGCGGCCGGCTCTCGAGGCACATGGGCACGTCGGCGCCGAGCTTCAGCGCCAGCGTTGCCAGCGCCGCGACCGGCAACCGCGTGCCCCAGAGGCGCATTAGCCCCCGCAAGGCCGCGGCCGCATCGGCCGAGCCGCCGCCGATGCCGGAAGCAACAGGCAGGTTCTTCTGGAGGTGGATGTGAACGGGGAAGGCAAGGGTGCCGACCGCCTCGCGCAGGAGATCGCGCGCTCTGATCACCAGATTGGCGCCGCCGTCGCCGGCAAGCGTCTCGCCGAAGCGGCCCGACAGGGTGAAGGCGTCGGCCTGCGCGGGCAGGAAACCGAGCCGGTCGCCGCAATCTGCGAAGGTCACCAGCATATCGAGCAGGTGATAACCGTCCGGCCGCTGGCCAGTCACATGCAAGGCAAGATTGATCTTCGCGCGCGCCTCTTCGGTAACGCCGAAAGCGTCGGCCAAGCCCTGCTCAGGCATCGGTCGCGCCTGTCAGGACTTCTTGTCGACCGGCGGCGGCGTGACCGGCGCCGGATCCGGCTGCTTCTTGTCGGCCGCCTTGGCATCATCGGCGGCGGGCAGGCCGTTTGCGACCTTTTCCTTGATCTTCGGAATTTCGGCCGCTTCAGGCTCGGAGGCGAGCGCCCGGTTCCACTGATAGACGGCTTCGAGCTTGCGCCCGACGCGCCAGTAGGCATCGCCGAGATGGTCGTTGATCGTCGCGTCGCCGGCCTTGATCTGTGCGGCCCGCTCCAGCTCGTCGACGGCGTCGTCGAAGCGGTTGAGGCGGAAATAGGCCCAACCGAGCGAATCGATGATGTAACCGTCGTCAGGGCGAAGATCGACGGCCTTCTTGATCATGGCAAGGCCTTCGTCGAGGTTCCGATTCATGTCGATCCAGGAATAGCCGAGATAGTTCAGAACCTGCGGCTGATCGGGATTGAGTTCGAGTGCCTTGCGGAAATTCGGCTCCGCCTGGTCCCACTTCTTCAGCCGCTCATAGGCGATGCCGCGCTGGAAGAAGACGCTCCAGTTGGCGCGGCCGGGGATCGGGCCGATCGCTTCGACCGCCTTGTCGTAATTGGCGGCCATCGCCTCGTAATCCTTGGCGTCGGAGAGCACGCTGCCATAGGCAAGGTAGCTGCGGATGTCCTTCGGGTCGGAGGCGATCAGCGCCTGCAGATGCTTGCGCGCCTCGTCGACCTTGCCGCCCTGGGCAAGGGCTAGCCCGAGCTGCAGCTCGGAGATGCGCCG
The DNA here is from genome assembly GCF_000092045.1 of Rhizobium etli CFN 42. Taxonomy (NCBI): domain Bacteria; kingdom Pseudomonadati; phylum Pseudomonadota; class Alphaproteobacteria; order Hyphomicrobiales; family Rhizobiaceae; genus Rhizobium; species Rhizobium etli. The sequence continues at coordinate 914,899 of NC_007761.1, forward strand.
CATCGGCGAATTTTCCGGCACCTTCTTATAGAGCGCGATGGCGCGGTCCATCTGGTTCTGCTTTTCGGCAATACCGCCGAGCAGCACCAGCGTATCGGCACTGTTCGGATCCAGTGCATTGGCGGTCTGCAGGTAGAGCGAGACGATGTCCTCGGCGCCGTCGCGGTTCAGCGCGCCGCCGACCGAAAACAGCACGCCGGCGGCCCCTTCTTCGGCGGTCTTGACCTGCTGTTCCTGCTTCTCGCCCTTCTCGATGCTGTCGCGCAGCGCATTCAGCGGCGCGTAATTCGGCAGCAGGTTGTCGCCGACCGAAACAGCGTCGAGCGCCTTCTGCTTGTTGCCCTGCGCCGCCTCCAGGCGGGCAAGCGCCATCACCGCGCGCATGAACGTGTCGGGCGCCGTCGCACCGCCTTCCTTGTCGAGCACGGCATCGTTCAGATGCTGGCGGGCCGATTTCACGTCGCCTGTGACGACGGCGATCGCGCCGGCATTGTAATTCTGGAAGATGCGGACCCAATCCGGCCCCTTCATCTTCTCGACCATGGCAAGCGCTTCCTTGCCGCGGCCGGCGCCGACCCGGGCCCAGGCGAGCAGCAGGTCGTTCATCATCCGGTCGAGATCATTCGGCCCTGTATATTTCAGGATCGATTCGGCGGCCTTGTAGTCATCGCGGCGCACGGCATCCATGCCGCGCACGATGGTGGTGATGCGCTCGACCGAGGGATCGCCCTTCAGGTCGTTGGCATATTTGACGCCCTCCTTGATGTCGCCGTTGAGCAGCAGCGAGATCATCAGCCGCTGGCGAATCTCCGGATTGCCGGGCTCGATCTGCAGCGCCTTCTTGTAGAGTTCGATCGCCGTCTCGTAATCATGATCGACATCGGCGGTGCGGGCGGCGAGGAAGGCGCCGGAGAAGGTGGTGACGCTGTCGGCATCGAAGCTGTCGGTCTTGCCGGCATCGGCCGCCGTCTTGGCCGCATCCTCGGCGTTCACGCCGGCGACGACGCCGAGCGAAAGAACAGCCGCCAATGCTGCGCTCGTAAGAAGACGGATGGCAAGTCTCTGCCGCATGAGGAAACCTTTCTTCGAGAGCGTCCGGCCATGATGCCGGTCGCAAATCAGTTGCGATCACTGATTCATAACAGGATGGCTTTTTTGAAGCGGCGCCGCAAGAAAATCAGCCCGCGATCGAGAACGTTTGATCAGTTGACGCGCTCGATGCAGAAATCGATTACTTCCATCAGGGCGGATTTCCATACCGTATCGGGAAGCGGCGCCAGCGCGTCCCGTGCGATCGTGCCGTAATGGATTGCGCGCCCGATCGTGTCGGCGAGCGTGCCGTATTTGGTGATCAGCCCGAGGGCCTTTTCCAAATTGGCGTCGCTGCTGTTGCCGGCCTCGATCGCATCGCGCCAGAAGGCCCGCTCGTCCTCGGTGCCGCGGCGATAGGCTAGGATGACGGGCAGCGTGATCTTGCCTTCGCGGAAATCGTCACCGACATTCTTGCCGAGATCGGCGGCCTTGCCGCCATAGTCGAGCGCATCGTCGACGAGCTGGAAGGCGAGGCCGAGATTCATGCCATAGGATTTCAGGGCATTGCGGCCGGACCGGCCGGCTTCGGCAACGATCGGCCCGACTTCGGCGGCGGCGGCAAAGAGAGCCGCCGTCTTGGCGCGGATGACGGAGAGGTAATCGTCCTCCGTCGTCTCCATGTTCTTGGCGACGGAAAGCTGCAGCACCTCGCCCTCGGCGATCACGCAGGCGGCGGAAGACAGCACGTCGAGCGCGTCGAGCGAGCCGACGTCGACCATCATGCGGAAGGCCTGGCCGAGCAGGAAGTCTCCGACCAGCACGCTTGCCTGGTTGCCCCAGATCATCCGCGCCGTCGATTTGCCGCGGCGCAGGTCGCTTTCGTCGACGACGTCGTCATGCAGCAGTGTCGCGGTGTGCATGAATTCGACCGAGGTCGCGAGCTTAATGTGGTTGTCGCCGCGGTAGTCGAACAGCGAGGCCGCCGCCAGCGTCAGCATCGGCCGCAGCCGCTTGCCGCCGGACGAGATCAGATGGTTAGCCACTTCGGGGATCATCTGCACGTCGGAGCCGGCCTTGGACAGAATGAGCTGGTTCACCCGCTCCATGTCAGCCCGGGTGAGATCGACCAACGGCTTGATGGATGCCAGTTTGTTTTTGCTTTCTTCAAGCGGTATGACCACGCCCAACGACCCGGACTCCTGTTCATTCATTGCAGCTGACAATAGAAAGGGGCGATGGACGCGGCAAGAGGTGAATTGTCGCGCAGGGCGAAATTGGAAGGAAAATGACGGCAAATGCATGAGCTTATCCGCGCCAACGACCCCGTTCTGCTCTCCTATGCCGAGAGCCTGATGAAGGATGCCGGCATTCACTGCTTCATCGCCGATCAGGGCATGAGCGTGCTGGAAGGCTCGCTCGGCATGCTGCCGCGCCGTCTGCTGGTGGATGAGGAGATGGCCGATCAGGCCCGCCGCATCCTGATCGACGCCGGCCTCGGCGGCGAGCTGCGCGACAGGACGTGAGCGGGCGATGACCGGTAAATCCGCTGACACCATCGATGCCTTCCATCGCGGCGCCTTTCATGTGGTGCAGCCGAAGGGCAGGGGTCATCGCGCCGGCATGGATGCGATGCTGCTGGCCGCCCTGGTCGCCGACGATCGCTCGGTCAGGGTTGCCGATCTCGGCGCCGGCGCCGGTGCGGCCGGACTTGCCGTCGCCTCGCGCCTCGCCAAGACGCAAGTGGTGCTGTTCGAGCGTTCGGCCGAAATGGCCGATTATGCCCGCCGCAGCATTCTCCTGCCGGAAAACGCCCATCTTGCCGCCCGCGTCAGCGTCGTCGAGGCGGATGTGACGCTCACCGCCAAGGCGCGCAACGATGCCGGCCTTGCCGATGAAAGCTTCCATCACGTGATCATGAACCCGCCCTTCAACGATGCCGGCGACCGGCGCACACCGGATGCGCTAAAGGCCGAAGCCCATGCCATGACCGATGACCTGTTCGAAAGCTGGATTCGGACGGCCGGTGCGATCATGATCCCCGGTGGACAATTGTCGCTGATCGCGAGACCCGAATCGATCGCCGAGATCATCGATGCCTGCGGCCGACGCTTCGGCGGCATCGAAATAACAGCCATCCATCCGCGCGCCGGCGAAAACGCCGTGCGTATCCTGGTGACCGCCATCAAGGGTTCGCGGGCGCGGCTGTCATTGCGCGCGGCGCTCATCATGCACGAAGAGGGGAGCCACAAGTTCTCCCCTCTGGTTGATGATTTCAACAATGGCCGGGCGGCCTATGCCAGGCTTCGATCGTCAAACACTAGCCGGTGACGAAGTCGAAGAGCAGCTTGACGTTCAGCCCGGCGATCACGACCGCGATCACATAGGCGATGCCGCTCAGCCAGCGTGGCGCCACGAGTTCGCCCATCTTGGCCTTGCTGGCGGTGAACATCACGAGCGGGAAGACGGCGAAGGAAAGCTGCAGGCTGAGCACCACCTGCGTGAGGATCAGAAGCTGCGCCGTGCCCTGGTCGCCGTACCAGATGGTGACGATTGCCGCCGGCACGATGGCGATGGCGCGGGTGATAAGCCGGCGCACCCAGGGTTTCAGCCGGATCTTGAGGAAACCTTCCATGACGATCTGGCCGGCAAGCGTTGCCGTTACCGTCGAGTTGAGGCCGCAGCAGAGAAGCGCGATACCGAACAGCGTCGGCGCGATCGCCAGACCCAGCAGCGGCGACAGCAGCGAATGGGCTTCGCCGAGCTCGACAATGTCGGTCCTGCCATGCGCATTGAAGGCGGCAGCGGCCAGGATCAGGATCGAGGCATTGATCAGCAGCGCGAAGCAGAGAGCGACCGTCGAGTCGATCGTCGCATAGGTCAGCGCCTCCTTCTTTTCGGGAACCGTGTGGCCGTACGCCCGAGTCTGCACGATGCCGGAGTGGAGGTAGAGATTGTGCGGCATGACGGTCGCGCCGAGAATGCCGAGCGCGAGATAGAGCATCTCAGGATTGGTGACGATCTCCGTGGTCGGGAAGAAGCCGGTGATGACGGACCCCCATTGCGGGTCCGCGAGCAGTATCTGCACGCCGAAGCAGAGCGCGATGACGCCGAGCAGCGCGATGATGAAGGCTTCCACCCAGCGGAAGCCGAGTTTCTGCAGGAAGAGGATCACGAAGACGTCGAGCGCGGTGATGAGAACGCCGAGTTCGAGCGGAATGCCCATCAGCAGGTTGAGGCCGATCGCCGTGCCGATCACCTCGGCGATGTCGGTGGCGATGATGGCAATTTCGGCAAAGGCCCAGAGCGGCACCGAAACCCATTTCGGATAGGCGTCGCGGCAAGCCTGCGCGAGGTCGCGGCCCGACGCGATCGCAAGACGCGCGCAGAGCGATTGCAATACGATCGCCATCAGGTTGGAAAGCAGTGCGACGGTCAGCAGCGCATAGCCGAATTTCGAGCCGCCGGCGAGCGAGGTCGCCCAATTGCCGGGGTCCATATAGCCGACGGCGACCATGTAGCCCGGCCCGGCAAAGGCCGCCGCCCTGCGCCACCTCGAGCTGTGACGCCCGGTTCCTACGGTGCGGTAGACATCCGACAGCGACGCCTCTCCGCGTTCGTGCCGCCAGCCGCTTCTTACATTGGGATTGAGGGCGTCCATGCCATTTCCACCTATTTATCGTCTCTGCACTATGACCGATTAGAATGATAATGCAAGTCATTCGCAACAAGAAAAATCATCCCTGATGTTTTGCAAACGCAGCCATTGCGTTTGTCGTTCCAGCGCATACATGGATGCCGATCGCAGATGCTGATCGGGCGACCCGAAGCGAAGGATTAGAGATGGCCGGATTCTTGAGAAAATTGCTGCCGAAACGGTTCCGCAAGGATGGCCTGACCATCCCGGTCGTGAGATTGCAGGGCGCGATCATCAGCGGCGGCGGCCAGTTCCGTCCGACCCTCAATCTCGCCAATGTCGCGCCGGTCCTCGAAAAGGCCTTCGCCATGAAGGAGGCGCCGGCGGTCGCCATCTCGATCAACTCGCCGGGCGGCTCGCCCGTCCAGTCCCGGCTGATCTTCACCCGCATCCGCGAGCTTGCCCGCGAGAAGCAGAAGAAGGTTCTGGTCTTCGTCGAGGATGTCGCCGCTTCAGGCGGCTATATGATCGCGCTTGCCGGCGACGAGATCATCGCCGACGCTACCTCGATCGTCGGCTCGATCGGCGTGGTCTCCGGTGGTTTTGGTTTTCCCGAGCTCCTGAAGAAGATCGGCGTCGAGCGTCGCGTCTATACCGCCGGCGAAAACAAGGTGATCCTCGATCCTTTTCAGCCGGAAAAGGAAAAGGATATCGAGTACCTCAAGAGCCTGCAGCTCGAAATCCATCAAGTCTTCATCGCAATGGTGCGCGAGCGCCGCGCCGGCAAGCTGACGGATGATGCGACGGTGTTTTCCGGCCTGTTCTGGAGCGGCACCCGCGGCCTCGAGCTTGGCCTCATCGACGGCCTCGGCGACATGCGCCAGGAATTGAAGCGGCGCTACGGCCAGAAGACCCGACTGGAACTCGTCACCGCCGGCCGCGGCCTCTTCGGCCGCCGCATTCCCGGCATATCGCCGGTCACGCTCGAAGGCGCGGGATCAGGTCTCGCGACGGGACTTGTCGAAGCGGCGGAAGAGAGAGCATTGTGGAGCCGCTTCGGGCTTTGAGAGGAGCAAGAGAGGGGCATGGCACAGCTTATCACGATCCTGATCCTGGTGTTCTCAGCCTGGTGGCTCTACCGCCGCTTCGTCTCCGATGCCCGCAAGCTCACCGAAAAATCGCGCCGCGCCGAAAAGGAACGCCAGACAGGCGCGATCGGCACGCTGGTCAAGGACCCGGAAACGGGGGAATATCGGCTGAAACGGGATGAGGAATAGACTTCAATTCTCCCTCCTCCCAAGCGGGGAGAAGGTGGCCCGAAGGGTCGGATGAGGGGCCGCACGGCACGCCATTGATTGCCCTTCGCTTGCGCGCCGTGCATTCGCTCCTATCGCAGCTCACCCCCTCATCTGCCTGCCGGCATCTTCTCCCCGCTGGGGAGAAGGGATATGCGGCACCGCGCAGCGAAATACAGGATGGGTAGGGCGGCGAAACTCCGCTTGCGTCACCACACAGCGTCGCCGACCGCCGCAAAACCCTTGACCCCTGCCGCCCTCCATGGCACCTGTCGCGCCGATAATTCCCAAGCCAGCGGTGCCATCCCATGTCAGCTATCCCAGACCATATGAACCCGAAGCGCTCCTTCCAGGCGCTGATCCTGACCCTGCATAGCTACTGGGCGGACAAGGGTTGTGCGGTGCTGCAGCCATACGACATGGAAGTCGGCGCCGGCACCTTCCACCCGGCCACCACCTTGCGCGCCCTCGGCCCCAAGCCCTGGAAGGCCGCTTACGTCCAGCCCTCGCGCCGCCCGTCGGACGGCCGCTATGGCGAGAACCCGAACCGGCTGCAGCATTATTACCAGTATCAGGTCATCCTGAAGCCGAACCCGCCTAACCTGCAGGAACTCTATCTCGGCTCGCTGGCGGCGATCGGCCTCGATCCGCTGCTGCACGACATCCGCTTCGTCGAGGATGACTGGGAAAGCCCGACGCTCGGCGCCTGGGGGCTCGGCTGGGAATGCTGGTGCGACGGCATGGAAGTCTCGCAATTCACCTATTTCCAGCAGGTCTGCGGCATCGAATGCGCGCCGGTCGCCGGCGAACTGACCTATGGTCTCGAGCGCCTCGCCATGTATGTCCAGGGCGTCGACAATGTCTACGATCTGAATTTCAACGGCCGCGAGGGCGACGAGAAGATCAGCTATGGCGACGTCTTCCTGCAGGCCGAGCAGGAATATTCGCGTCACAATTTCGAATTCGCCAATACCGAGATGCTGCATCGCCACTTCGTCGATGCCGAGAAGGAATGCCGGTCGCTGCTCGATGCCGGCGCGCCCGATGACAGCGCCAACCAGCGCCTGCACAAATGCGTCTTCCCGGCCTATGACCAGTGCATCAAGGCCAGCCATGTCTTCAACCTGCTCGACGCCCGCGGCGTCATCTCGGTCACCGAGCGCCAGAGCTACATCCTGCGGGTACGCACGCTCGCCAAGGCCTGCGGTGAAGCCTTTTTGCTGACCGACGCCGGCGGCGTCAACCTGTCGAAAGAGGCGGCATGACGCAAAAGCCTGCCAGCCGTATAGTCCATCTCAACGGCTGGCCAGGCACCGGGAAGCTGACGGTCGGCCGATTGCTCGCGAGAAGGCTCGGCGCGCGGCTCATCGACAACCACACGCTGCTTAATCCGGCCGAAGCTCTTTTCGCCCGCAGCAACCCTCTGCATGCATCACTGCGTGAGCAGATTCGGCGGGCGGTTTTCGACCACGCCGTGCACGCCGATCCGGCTGAAAGTTTCGTCTTTACCGATGCTCTTGCGGATGACGAGCAGGATAGGGCGATGTTCTCCTGGTATCTCGATCTGGCTGTCGCCAGAGGCGCGCATCTGGTCGCGGTTCTGCTCGATTGCGCGCCGGAGGAGAATGCCAGGCGCCTCATCTCTCCCGGCCGATCCGACGCGCTCAAGCTGACGGATACGGCGAAGCTGCAACAGCTCCGGGCGACCTACAAACTGTTGCGCGGACTGGCTGAACACACAGTCGAAATTGATACGACGAACCTTTCGCCGGAGCAGACGGCGGCCCGAATCCTCGCTGATATCGGCGTTTGACGGCAGCCGGCAAACCCGCGTAGTCTCCGCGCGAACATTACTTCGCCGCAGGGGATTCGCGATGTATATTGCACTTGCCGTCGTCGCTGTCATCGCACTCTACATCGTCTTCATCTACAACGGGCTGGTGCGTTCCCGCCAGATGGCGGAGGAAGCCTGGTCGGGCATTGACGTCCAGCTCAAGCGCCGCGCCGATCTGATCCCGAACCTGATCGAGACGGTCAAGGGCTATGCCGCCCATGAGAAGTCGACGCTCGAAGAGGTAGTTGCGCTCCGCAACAAGGCGCAGGCCGTGCCATCGGGCGATGTCGCCGGCAGGGCGCAGGCGGAAGGGCTGCTCGGCCAGGCGCTTGGCCGCGTCATCGCGCTCGCTGAAGCCTATCCCGATCTCAAGGCCAACCAGAATTTCGCCGAATTGCAGGCTTCGCTGGAAGCTATGGAGGGCGAGCTGCAGATGGCGCGGCGTTACTACAACGGCGCGGCGCGCGACCTCAACGTCAAGGTCGAAAGCTTCCCCTCCAATCTCGTCGCCGGCCAGTTCGGTTTTGCCAAACGTGAGTATTTCGAAATCGCCAACGAAGCCGACCGCGCCGTCCCCAGCGTGAAATTCTGACGATCCGGCATTTTGCCTTTGCGAAAAAGCGATTAAGAGCAGGAGCAGACCGCGGCCGGCAAGAGCATGTCGCGCAAAAGTGTGAAGCGGTTTTGCGATAACGACGTGCGCAAAACCAAAGACCTAAAGGGCGGGCCAAGCGAATCTGACAGATCGCGATGCGCTTCAGGCTCGCCAATGGACGGAAGACATAGCATGACACGCACCGCCAAACTCACGATCATCCCGCCGGGAAAGCCGCTTTCGGGCCGCGCCATGCCGCCGGGTTCGAAGTCGATCACCAATCGCGCCCTGCTGCTCGCCGGTCTTGCCAAGGGCACAAGCCGGCTGACCGGTGCGCTGAAGAGCGACGATACGCGCTATATGGCCGATGCGCTACGCGCCATGGGCGTTGCGATCGACGAGCCCGACGACACCACCTTCGTCGTCACCGGCAGCGGCAGGCTCACGCCGCCGAAGGCGCCGCTCTTCCTCGGCAATGCCGGCACGGCCACGCGCTTCCTGACGGCGGCTGCGGCTCTCGTCGACGGCACCGTCATCGTCGATGGCGATGAGCATATGCGCAAGCGGCCGATCGGCCCGCTGGTCGAGGCGATGCGCAAGCTCGGCATCGATGTGAGCGCCGAGACTGGCTGCCCGCCGGTCACCGTCAGGGGCACCGGCCGCTTCGAGGCCGACCGGATCCTGATCGATGGCGGGCTGTCCAGCCAATATGTTTCGGCGCTGCTGATGATGGCGGCGGGCGGCGACCGTCCGGTCGACATCGAACTCGTCGGCGAGGATATCGGTGCGCTTGGCTATATCGATCTCACCACCGCGGCGATGAAGGCCTTCGGCGCCAAGGTCGAAAAGACAAGCCCCGTCACCTGGCGCGTCGAACCGACCGGCTACCGCGCCGCCGACTTCGTTATCGAGCCGGATGCATCCGCCGCGACCTATCTCTGGGCGGCCGAAGTGCTGAGCGATGGCAGGATCGATCTCGGCGTGCCGAACGATGCCTTCACCCAGCCGGATGCCAAAGCCTACGAGACGATCGCCAAATTCCCGCATCTGCCGGCCGAAATCGATGGCTCGCAGATGCAGGATGCCGTTCCGACGATCGCCGTGCTTGCCGCTTTCAACGAGACGCCGGTCCGCTTCGTCGGCATCGCCAATCTGCGCGTCAAGGAGTGCGACCGCATCCGCGCCCTGTCCTCGGGGCTCAACAATATCCGCGAAGGCCTGGCCGTTGAGGAGGGTGACGATCTGATCGTCCATTCCGATCCTGCTCTGGCCGGTCAGACGCTGCCGGCCGAGATCGACACCTTTGCCGACCACCGCATCGCCATGAGCTTTGCGCTCGCCGGCCTCAAGATCGGTGGCATCACCATTCTCGACCCCGATTGCGTCGGCAAGACCTTCCCCGCCTATTGGCGGACGCTCGCCACTCTCGGCGTGACCTATCGGGACAAGGATTGAAGCAAGCGCAGCCGGGGCAGTCGGCGGGGGAGACAGCGGATGGGGCGTCGGTTTTTCGGTTTTTGCTTGGCGCTGCTCTTGTTAGTGGCCGCCCCGGCGGCCTTTGCCGCCGAGGTGATCAACAGCTTCGCCTCCGAGATTGCCCTCCAGCAGAGCGGCGCGATGACGGTGACGGAAACGATCACCGTCAATGCCGAGGGCAACCGGATCAATCACGGCATCTTCCGTGATTTCCCGCTCTACTTCACGGATGCCGAAGGCCGCCGCCGCAGCGTCGACTTCGATATGGTGTCAGTCACCCGCGATGGCGAGGACGAACCCTGGCACACGGAATCGATTGCGGGCGGCATCCGCATCTATGCAGGTTCCGCCGATGTGACGGTGACGCCTGGCCCCCATCGTTACGTCTTCACCTACAAGACCAACCGCCAGATCCGCTATTTCGACGATCATGACGAGCTTTACTGGAATGTCACCGGCAATGGCTGGATCTTCCCAATCCGCTCAGTGACGGCGACAGTGACGCTGCCGCCGGGTGTCGCTGCTACTGAGACGACCTTCTTTACAGGCCCGCAGGGCGCCAGAGGAAAGGATGCCCGTGTCAGGGAAAGCGGCGCCGGCCTTGTCTTTTCCAGCACCGCGCCTCTGGGGCCTAAGGAAGGCCTGACCTTTGCGATCCGCATGCCGAAGGGCTCGATCGATCCGCCGAGCGCGGACATGGAAAGCACCTGGTGGCTGAAGGACAACCGCAATTACTTCATCGGCTTCGGCGGCCTGATCCTGGTTTTTGCCTATTATCTCAGATCCTGGCTGAAGGTCGGCCGCGATCCCGCCCGCGGCGTCGTGGTGCCGCGCTGGGACGCGCCCGATGGCCTCTCACCGGCGCTGGTCAACTACATCGACAATAAGGGCTTCTCCGGCGGCGGCTGGACGGCGCTTGCTGCAACCGCGCTCAATCTTGCGGTGCGCGGCTATGTCAAGCTCGAAGACCTCAAGGATTCGATCATCATCCGCGGCACCGGCAAGCCGCTGGGCAAAGAGAAATTCCAGGCCGGCGAGGCCGAATTGCTGAAAGTCGCCGGCGGCGAAGGCAGGACGCTGACGATCGACGAGGCGAATGGCGAGCGGGTGAAAACGGTCGGCCAGTCTTTCCGTTCGGCGATCGAGAGGGAGCATCGCGGCAAATATTATAATTCCAACATCGGCTACACCACAGGCGGCGTCGCGCTCAGTGCCGCCGCCCTGGTGACGCTGTTCGTCTTCGGCTCGCTCGAGCCCGACACGATCGCGCTGATGCTGATCCCGATCGCCATCTCGGTCTTCATTGCCGTCTTCATCGCCGGATTGGTCAAGTCGCTGCACCACGGAAGATCGCTGTTCGCCAAGGTCATGGCCATCATTGCCGCGGCAGTCGGCGTTTTCGTGGGCGTCAGCATCCTGGCGATTATGGTGCTGACGTTTGCCTCGTCTCTGGTGGAACTGCACGAGACGCCGATGCTCTTCGCCATCGGCGGTATCGTGCTGCTCAACATCCTCTATCTCTTCATCATGGGCGCGCCGACCCCGCTCGGCGCCAGGATGATGGACGGCGTTGACGGCCTGCGGCAATATCTGACGCTGGCCGAGAAGGACCGCATGAATATGGCCGGTGCGCCACAAATGTCGCCGCAGCATTTCGAGACGCTGCTCCCCTACGCGGTGGCTTTGGGTGTCGAAAAGCCCTGGTCGCGCACCTTCGAGACCTGGCTTGCGGCCGCCGCCGCTGGCACGGCCGCAGCCTATGCGCCCTCCTGGTATTCCGGTGATTTCAACAGCGGCAGCTTCTCCGACCGCGTCGGCGGTTTCTCCTCGTCGATGGCCTCCACCATCGCCTCGACGATACCCTCGCCGCCCTCGAGTTCATCCTCCGGTTTTTCCGGTGGTGGCTCGTCCGGCGGAGGGGGTGGAGGCGGGGGAGGCGGCGGCTGGTAAGCTTTCCCGCTTGACCTTTCGGCGCTTGGCCCTTAACCGCCTGACAGAACAGGAAAGGGGTCGCGCATGAAGGTTCTGTTGATCGGATCGGGCGGACGCGAGCATGCGCTCGCCTGGAAGCTGGCGCAATCGCCGTTGCTGAGCGAATTCTACGCTGCCCCCGGCAATCCCGGCATCGCCGAGCATGCCGTCCTCGCGCCCTTGAATATCGATGATCACGAGACGGTCGCGGCCTTCTGCAGGGAGAAGGCGATCGATTTGGTCGTCGTCGGGCCCGAGGCGCCGCTCGTCGCCGGCCTCGCCGACCGGCTGCGCGCCGATGGCCTGGCAGTCTTCGGCCCCTCCGCCGGTGCCGCCCAGCTCGAGGGCTCGAAGGGCTTCACCAAGGATATCTGCGCCCGCTACGGCATTCCCACCGGCGCCTACCAGCGTTTCAACAACGCGCCGAAAGCCAAAGCCTATATTCGCGCCCAAGGCGCGCCGATCGTCGTCAAAGCCGACGGACTGGCCGCCGGCAAGGGCGTGACGGTTGCGATGACGCTCGACGAGGCTCTGGCCGCGGTCGATGATTGCTTCGAGGGCGCCTATGGCGCCGCCGGCGCCGAAGTCGTCGTCGAAGCCTATCTCGAGGGGGAGGAAGCGAGCTTCTTCTGTCTCTGCGATGGAAAACATGCGCTGCCGCTGGCGACCGCCCAGGATCACAAGCGGGTGGGCGAGGGCGATACCGGCGTCAATACCGGCGGCATGGGCGCCTATTCGCCGGCGCCGGTCATGACCGCCGAGATGGTCGAGCGCACCATGAAGGAGATCATCGAGCCGACGATCCGTGGCATGGCCGAGAGCGGTTATCCCTTCTCCGGCGTGTTTTTCGCCGGCCTGATGATCACTGAGAAGGGGCCGGAGCTGATCGAATACAATGTCCGCTTCGGCGATCCGGAATGCCAAGTGCTGATGATGCGCCTGAAGAGCGACCTGCTGCCGCTGCTGCTCGCCACCGCCCATGGCACGCTCGATCAGGTGAGCGCCGAATGGAGCGACGATCCGGCCCTGACGGTGGTCATGGCTTCGAAGGGCTATCCGGGCGCCTACGAGAAGAACACGCCGATTGAATTCCTGCCCGAGGCAGGCGAGGGCGAGAAGGTGTTTCATGCCGGCACGGGCATGAAGGACGGCGTGCTGGTCGCGACCGGCGGCCGCGTGCTCAACGTCACTGCGTCAGGCGGCACGGTTGCCGAGGCGAAGGGCCGCGCCTATGCCCTGCTGGATAGGGTTCGGTGGGAGAACGGCTTCTGCCGGCGCGACATCGGCTGGCGTGCGACCGAGCGGGAAAAGGCCTCGGACAAAGCATAAACCGCCGCGTTCCTTAAATTTTTACCCTTTCCCCTGACGGGATGGAAACGAAGCTGCGCTATACCGCTGCCGTAGTGAGACGGAGGTGCGTTGATGCGTCAGATTTTCCTCGGTGCGGCAATCCTGCTGATGGCAGGCTCGGCGATGGCCTCCTCGATTGAGGTGATCGGCAAAACGGCAGTGCGTGCCGAAGGCAGCATCGTCACTGAAAGCTGCACTTCTTGCCCGCCGCTGCAGGCCGAGCAGAGCCGCAGGGACTATACGGTGCCCCAACTGAAACCCGGCCTCCTCCAGGCGAGCGAAGTCCGCGACATTGGCGGCGAAAGGAAGATCTACCGCACCGAAGCCTGGATGGGCGGTTCGCCGGTCCTCTTCGTCAGCAAGGCAACGCCGGAAGCCCTGGCTGCCGCCGAACCGTCGATGCCGCCCTCCCAAGGCATCGACATGGACGCAACGACCGCAGCCGTCATCGGCGGCGATGCCAGGCCGGTCGCTGCCGGAATGGCTGAGCCGCCGGCGGCTCTCGACGTTTCCGAATTCAAGCTGCGTTTCTAAAAAACCACGGCGTCTGAGCGCTATGCGCCACTAGACTAAGCCAATTTGAGCCGCTGCGACAGTTCCCTGCCCCTCCCGATCGAGGTTTCGATCGCTTGGGGTTCCACCGCGGTGGAGCGAATGCACCCTCGAAGAGAAGCGGGGGTGCATTCCTGCTTTTGAGCGCCGGCAGATCTGCAGCGCGAAAACAAGTGATGTTCGGTAAAAATCAGCGGTTGGCCTTGTAACTCCGCCCCCTGATTCTTAGGGAAATCCGCGTCGTTTTGAACAAAATTAAAGCTTTCTTTATCGAGTCAGCTTCAATTCTTACTCGCCGGTCGCAGCATGTTGTTCAGCAGCGGTAGACGCGTCCCTCTCAGAGGCGCTCGCACAGGCGGTAGAAGACCGCACCGGAATGTATTCCCTCATTCCCCTTTGCGAGGAATCATGAAAAATTTAAAGATATCGAAGCAGCTCATATTGCTGATCGTCGGCTTGATGGCGGCCTTTGCGATCGCCACGTCCCTGCAGATCCGCTCCTCGGTCGATGCGATTTACAAGGAGCGTTACGACATGCTCCGTGCCGAGGTTCAGTCAGCCATCTCGGTTTTCAAGCTTTACCAGGCCAAGGTCACCGCAGGCGAGATGACGCTGGAGGATGCCCAGAAGCAAGCTTACGCCACCGTCAACGGCATGAAATACGATCCGGACGGCTATTTCTTCGGCTACAGCTACGATGTCCAGATGATGTTCCATTATGATGCCTCCAAGGTCGGACAGAACCTGAAGGGGCAGCCGGACAGCAAGGGTAAGCTCTATCGTGAAGAGCTGGTCAAGCTCGGCCAGCAGGGCGGCGGTCTCGTCGAATTTTATTCCACCAGCAAGCCGGGCCAGCCGGCCGGCGATTATCGCAAGACTGCCTATGGCCAGGCCTTCGAGCCCTGGAAGGTCGTCGTCGTCACCGGCGTCTATATGGACGATCTCGATGCCCAGATTAACAGCACGATCCTGACCGCGCTCTCCGGCAGCATCGTTCTCTTCTTCCTTGCCATGGCGGCCGCCTACGTCGTCATTCGCGGCATTTCGGGCCCTCTCAACAATGTCCATGCTGCCTTGAAGGCCGTCTCCGAAGAGGACGTTTCCATTGCCATCCCGCATACGGGCATGAACAATGAGGTAGGCATGATGGCGAAGGCGACGCTGTCGCTGCAGGAAAAGATCCGCGAACGCCATCAGATGTCCGATCGCGAGGCGGCACAGCAGCTCGCGCTGGAAAGCGAGCGCGAAAACAACCTGCGCCAGCAGCAGGACGAGGCCGCACTCCAGGCCCGCGTCGTGACGACGATCGGTCAGGCGCTGGAGCTGATCGCCCGCGGCGACCTCACCGTTCGCTGCGCCGATCTTGGCCAGAAATACGCCGCCCTTCGCGACAACTTCAACGATGCACTGTCGCATCTCGAAGCCGCCATGGCCAAAGTCAGCGCCAAGGGCAGTGACATCGGCACCAGCAAGGAAGAGATTCGCCGCGCCTCCAACGAGCTGTCGCAGCGCACCGAGCGCCAGGCCGCAAGCCTGGAGGAAACATCCGCCGCCCTCGATGAGCTTACCGTCGCCGTCCGCCAGACCGCCGATGGCGCCCATGAGGCGAGCAAGCGCGTGCAGGCCGTCAGCGCCGAGACCACCCATAGCGATGCGATCGTCAGCGAGGCGATCGAGGCGATGAGCGGCATCGAGAAATCGTCTTCGGAGATATCAAAGATCATCGGCGTCATCGACGAGATCGCCTTCCAGACCAACCTCCTGGCCTTGAATGCCGGCGTCGAGGCGGCCCGGGCCGGCGAATCCGGCAAGGGTTTTGCCGTCGTCGCCCAGGAAGTGCGCGAACTCGCCCAGCGCTCCGCCGCCGCAGCAAAGGAGATCAAGGACCAGATCGCCCGCTCCTCCAGCCAGGTCCATCAGGGCGTCCGTCTGGTCGGCGAGGCAGGTGAGGCGCTGAAGCGCATCTCCGACCAGATCAAGGCCGCCAACGAGATCGTCGCCAAGATCGCCCACAGCGCCTCCGAACAGGACACGACGCTGCGCTCGATCTCCACGTCGGTGAACCAGCTCGACGCCGCCACCCAACAGAACGCCGCCATGGCCGAAGAGACCACGGCATCGGCCGAGACGCTCGCCAGCGACACCGACGAATTGATCGATCTCATCCGCGGCTTCCGGGTCGGCAGTGCCGGTGCTGCTCCCGCCATGCATCAGGGTCGCCGCGCTGCCTAGCGCAATTCCAGGAAAAGTGTGAAGCGGTTTTCCGTCAGGAATTGCGTAAAAACATAAGCGGCGCGGGAACAGGCAGGATTTTCAGCACCAAATTCATAGCGGCCGTCGGTTCTCCGGCGGCCGTGTCGTTTGGGGTTATGGTGCCAGACGGCCGATCAATTGGCCGATTTCCCCATCGGAAAACACTTCGACCCCGGCCGCTTTCAGCGCCGCCGCCGTTACGCCGTTGCCGGCCTGCCGGCGTCCGGAAAACGTGCCATCATAGATAAACCCTGAGCCGCAGGACGGACTGCCGTCGATGAGCAGCGCGTAGCGGCAGCCGGTTTGCCGTGCGAGCGCCACGGCATTCTCCGCCGCCTGCAGAAACGCTGCCGTCACGTCGCCACCCGTCAGCTCCACGACCCGCGCCCTGCCGGCCAGCACCTCTTCGCCGGTTGCCGCCCCTGCGATCTCCGCCGGCGATCGCGGCACCGGCATGCCCGCCGACATCTCCGGACAGATCGTCACCAGCCGCCCCTCTGCCTGCCACGTCTCGATTACCGGATGAAGCAACGGCTTCGCCCGCCCGTCATAACGGACGGCGTGGCCCATGAGGCAGGCGCTGACGAGGATCTTGCTCTGCATAGCTGTTTGAATAGCGCCGCAGTGGCGGCAACGCCAGCGTTGGTGACAGCTCTCCGAGGGATACGAACTGCATTTGTCGTTCATTTTATTGCCGCGACTTCTCGACGCCCTCTGCCGCGACCTCACCGTTCTCGCCGATCTCCCGAGACATGTGGCTCGAATTTGGTAGACGGTGCCAGACTGACGCGAAGCGGGCTTACCCGAGCATCCACGTGGCAAGTGCCCGATCGTGCTGGCTATATCATCCCGAAATCTTCGAGAAATCCGCCACCGTTCCCGTTGCTTCGCGGATCAGTCTGAGCAGGGCGAGGCGGTTGGCGCGGATCGCGGCGTCCTCGTCGTTGACGAGCACGTCTTCGAAGAAGCGGTCGACCGGGCCGCGTAGTTTGGAAAGCGCTTCCATCGCGGAGCGGAAATCTTCGCCAGCCACGGCATTCGCTGCATCCTTCGAGGCGCTCGATATGGCGGCGAACAGCTCCTTCTCCGCGTCGAGCTTGAAGAGCGCCGGCGAAACCCCGTCGGCGATGACGGTGCCCTTCTTCTCCTCGGCGGCGAGCAGCTGCGTCGCGCGCTTGGTGCCGGCGAGCAGGTTCTTGCCATCCTCCGAGGTGATGAAGGCCGTCAGCGCCTCGACGCGGCGTGCCACCATCAACAGGTCGTCGGCTTCAGGCGTCAGCACGGCGTCGATCAGATCGTGGCGGGCGCCCTGGTCGCGCAGATAGACCTTGAGGCGGTCGTGGAAGAAGGAGAGCAGGTCGCCATCCCTTGTTGTTGCCAACAGCGGCAGGCGGATTCCTCGCTCCAGCAGGATCCTGACGACGCCGAGGGCTGCACGCCGCAGTGCAAAAGGGTCCTTGGAGCCGGTCGGCTTTTCGTCGATCGCCCAGAAGCCGGTCAGCGTATCCAGTTTGTCGGCAAGCGCCAACGTGATCGCCACCTTGTCTTCCGGCACCCGGTCCGACGGGCCTTGCGGCTTGTAGTGGTCCTCGATCGCTGCGGCAACGGAGGCATTCTCGCCCTGCAGTGCCGCATATTTGCGGCCCATCAGGCCCTGCAGCTCTGGAAATTCGCCGACGGCTTCGGTGCGCAGATCGGCCTTGGCAAGCACGGCGGCGCGATCGGTGAGCGCCGCATCGGCGCCGGTGACCGCAGCCAATTTCTGTGCCAGCGCCCGGATGCGGGCGACGCGCGCGCCCTGCGTGCCGAGCTTGGCATGGAAGGTCACATCGAGTGCGTCGAGCTTGGCCATGCGCTGGTCGAGCGGCTTCTGCAGGTCGAGGCCAAACTTTGCCGCCGATGCTGCGAGCGTCTCGAGATCCGGCAGGTTGCCCTGGTCGCGCTTCCAGAAATGCAGTGCATCCGATAGCCGGGCCCGCACAACCTTGCCGTTGCCGTGGACGATCTCCTTGCCGCCGTCGCTCGCCTCAATGTTGGAGACGAGGATGAACCGGTTCGACAGCGTGTCCTCGCCCTGTTTGCGCGTGACGAAGCACTTCTGGTTGGTCTTGATCGTCAGCCGGATGATCTCCGAGGGAATGGAGAGGTAGTCCTCCTCGAAGCTGCCCATCAGCACCTGCGGCCATTCGACGAGGCCGGAAACTTCCTCCAGCAGGCCTTCGTCTTCCACCAGTTCGAGCCCATTGGCAAAGGCGATGTCGCGGGCGTCGTGCAGGATGATGTCCTTGCGCCGCTCGGCGTCGAGGATGACCTTCGCCCTTTCCAGGCTCGCCGCATAATCGTCGAAGCGCCGCACCATGATCGCCTCGGGCGCATGGAAGCGGTGGCCGTAGGTGATGTTGGAGGCGGTGATGCCGTCGATCTCGAAGGGGATGACGGTGGTTTCCTCATGTTCGGGGCCGAAGGTGCAGACGATCGATTGCAGCGGCCGCACCCAGCGCAGCGCTCCCGGCGCGGAGGAAGCCTTGCCCCAGCGCATCGACTTCGGCCAGGGGAAATCGCGGATGATGCCGGGCATCACCTCGGCGACGATCTCTTCCGTCGCGCGGCCTGGCTTGGAGATCACCGCGACGTAGAAATCGCCCTTCTTCGGATCGTTGACCACCTGCGCCTCGGAGATCGACGACAGGCCGGCGCCGCGTAAGAAACCCTCGATTGCCTTCTCGTTGGCATCGGTGCGCGGCCCCTTGCGCTCCTCGCGCACATCGGCCGAGCGCGCCGTCAGGCCGTGAATGTCGAGCGCCAGCCGCCGCGGCGTCCAATATTCGCGCGCGCCTTCGTAGGACAGGCCGGCTTCTACGAGCGCATCGGTGACGAGCTTCTTCAGGTCGCCGGCAGCCTTTCGCTGCATGCGGGCCGGAATCTCTTCGGAGCGGAGTTCGAGAAGAAGGTTTGGCATGTCACACTTTTCCTTGCGCCCGCGGGCAGGGCGATCCAAAACGTTGCTTCTGCTATCAAAGAATGCCGCATCTGCACAACCGCAAAAACGGAAGTGAGCAATGGGGTGGATGGTTGGTAGGCGCTGTGCCGTGTGGCCCCCAATCCAATAACTTCCGCTGTGGAAACCACAGTCGGGCATTGCCTTGCCGCTTTTCGCCGCTATGGTCCCGCAAATTTCGTCGAAACAGGAAATTCAGGGAAGCCCATGGCCGCAGACCTCCGTTTTCTCGCAGCCCGCATTGCGGCCGAAATCAATGCCCGGCCGGATCAGGCCAAAGCCGCGATCGAACTGCTCGACGAAGGCGCAACCGTGCCCTTCATCGCACGCTACCGCAAGGAGGTGACGGGCGGGCTTGACGATACGCAGTTGCGCGATCTCGCCGAGCGGCTGGTCTATCTGCGCGAACTCGAAGCCCGGCGGGCCACGATCGTCGAATCGATCAGAAGCCAGGGCAAGATGACCGACGAGCTGATGGCCAAGGTGGCCGGCGCCGAGACCAAGGCCGAGCTCGAGGATCTCTATCTGCCCTATAAGCCAAAGCGCCGCACCCGCGCCGAAATCGCCCGCGAACGCGGCCTCGGCCCCCTTGCCGAGGCGATCCTTGCTGACCGCGGCCAGGAACCGGCGGCGCTCGCCGAGGGCTTCGTCACCGCTGATGTGCCCGATGTGAAGACGGCGCTCGAAGGCGCGCGCGACATCATCGCCGAAGGCATTGCCGAAAATGCCGATCTGCTCGGCAGGCTGCGCGCCCATATGCGCCAGGCATCGCTGCTGAAGGCCAAGGTCGTCGACGGCAAGCAGGCGGCAGGCGAGAAGTTTTCCGACTATTTCGACCATTCCGAACGCTGGGCGACGGCGCCCGGCCACCGCGCGCTCGCCATGCTGCGCGGCTGGAACGAGGAGGTGCTGACGCTGACGATCGAGGCCGATGCCGAGACCGCTTCGCCGAACAAGCCGGTCGAGCGCATGATCGCCGCGGCCTATGAGATCGGTGCAAGCCGTCCCGGCGACCGCTGGCTGATGGAGGTCGCCAGCTGGACCTGGCGCGTCAAGCTTTCCATGTCGCTGTCGCTCGACCTGATGCGGGAGCTGCGTGAAAGGGCCGAAGAGGAGGCGATCCATGTCTTCGCCCGCAATCTGAAGGATCTGCTGCTCGCCGCCCCCGCCGGCTCGCGCGCGACGATGGGTCTCGATCCCGGCATTCGCACCGGCGTCAAAGTCGCTGTCGTCGACGGAACCGGCAAGGTGGTGGCGACCTCGACCGTCTATCCCTTCCAGCCGAGGAACGACGTGCGCGGCGCCCAGGTCGAGCTCGCATCGCTGATCCGCAAGCACAATGTCGAGCTGATCTCGATCGGCAACGGCACCGGCAGCCGTGAGACTGAAAAGCTGGTGGCCGACATGCTGGCCGAACTGCCGGCCCCGAAGCCGACCAAGGTCATCGTCTCGGAAGCCGGGGCCTCGGTCTATTCCGCCTCGGCGACCGGTGCAGCCGAGTTTCCCGATCTCGACGTGTCGCTGCGCGGCGCCGTCTCCATCGCGCGGCGCCTGCAGGATCCGCTCGCCGAACTCGTCAAGATTGAGCCGAAGTCGATCGGCGTCGGCCAGTATCAGCACGATGTCGACCAGCAGAAGCTGTCGCGTTCGCTCGATGCCGTGGTCGAAGACGCGGTGAACGCCGTCGGCGTCGATTTGAACACCGCCTCGGCGCCGTTGCTCGCCCGTGTCTCCGGCCTCGGCCCGTCAATCGCCGAAGCCATCGTACGCCACCGCGACAGCGAGGGCCGTTTCGAGACGCGCCGCGATCTTCTGAAGGTCGCAAGACTCGGCAGCCGCACCTTCGAACAATGCGCCGGCTTCCTGCGCATTCCGAACGGTAAGGAGCCGCTCGACGCCTCCTCGGTCCACCCCGAGGCCTACGGCGTCGCCAAGAAGATCGTCGCCGCCTGCGGCCGCGACCTGCGCGCGCTGATGGGCGACAGCGCCGTCTTGAAATCGGTCGATCCGCGTCAGTTCATTGATGAAAAATTCGGCCTGCCGACGGTCAAGGACATCATCGCCGAATTGGAAAAGCCCGGCCGCGACCCGCGTCCGAGCTTCAAGACCGCGACCTTCGCCGAGGGTGTCAACGAGATTTCCGACCTGACGCCGGGCATGGTGCTCGAAGGTACGGTCACCAATGTCGCCGCCTTCGGCGCCTTCGTCGATATCGGCGTGCACCAGGACGGTCTGGTGCACGTGTCGCAGCTCGCCGATCGTTTCGTCAAGGACCCGCATGAGGTCGTCAAGGCGGGGGATGTCGTAAAGGTGCGGGTCGTGGAAGTCGATGCCAAGCGCAAGCGCATCGGTCTTTCCATGCGCCGCGACGATGGTTCTTCGGCGTCTCAGCCGCGTGGTGATTCTCGCGGACGTCAGGGCGGCCGACCGCAGAACGATCGCCGGCCCGCATCTCCGAAACCAGAGAGCCAGGGTGCTTTCGGCGCGGCACTCGCCGAAGCCATGAAGCGAAAATAAGGGTTTAGCCGGTATTCTGGCAAAAATGCAACAGTTTGGCAGCGTTCTGCGCGGACTGCTAAATCCGGCGCTTGTAAGGCGAGGGAGAGCTATTAAGTTGATGTGACCATCCTGTCACATTTGCGAGGCGTCCATGGCGTCGGCTTTCTTATCGATCGTCCAGCAAATCATCCGCAAGGGTTCGTTGAAACTTACCCTTGCCAATGGCGAGACACACGTGATCGGCGACGGCACCGGCGAGATGGTGGTCGCCCGCCTTGCCGATCAGGAGGCCGAAGACGCCATCCGGCGCGACCCGACGATGAAGCTCGGGGAGATGTATATGCAGGGCCGGTTCATTCTCGAACAGGGCAACATCTACGACTTCCTGTCGCTGGTGAAGCAGAACACCACCAACGAGATCTTCGATTTCAAGATGGCGGCGCTGCTCGTCGGCCGCATTGCCTGGCAGCAGCTGAAGAGCCGCGTGCCGGTCAATCGCAACAAGCACAATGTCGCCCACCATTACGACCTCTCGGCCAAGCTCTTCGATCTGTTTCTCGATGAGGACTGGCAATATTCCTGCGCTTATTTCGAGCCGCCGGGCATCGGTCTCGACGAGGCGCAGCTCGCCAAGAAACGCCATATCGCCGCCAAGCTCCTGCTCAAGCCCAACCAGCGCATCCTGGAGATCGGCTCCGGCTGGGGCGGCATGGGCATGTATCTGGCGGAGGCGACGGAGGGCGCCGATTTCACCGGCATTACGCTCAGCGAGGAGCAGCTCAAGGTCTCCCGCAGCCGCGCCGAAAAGCGCGGCCTTTCCGAGCGGGTCCGTTTCGAGCTGCAGGATTACCGCACCATGAACGGCCGGAAGTTCGACCGCATCGTCTCGGTCGGCATGTTCGAGCATGTCGGGATCGGCAATTACGGCAATTTCTTCCGCAAGGTATCGGATCTGCTCGACGATAACGGCGTCATGGTGCTGCATTCGATCGGCCGCCCGAAGCCGAGTTTCGGCACCAATGCCTTCATCGAGAAATATATCTTTCCCGGCGGCTATATCCCGTCCGTCGGCGAGGTCGTGCCGCCGCTCGAAAAGGCCGGGCTGCTGGTCAAGGATATCGAAATCCTGCCGATGCACTATGCCTATACGCTGCGCCATTGGCGCGAGCGTTTCGTGGCGCGCAAGGCCGAAGCCGTGGCCCTTTACGACGAGCAGTTCTTCCGCATGTGGGAGTTTTATCTGGCCGGTTCGGAAATGGGCTTCCGCTGGGACGAGCTCTTCATCCTGCAGATCCAGATCGCCAAGAACCAGTTCGCCGTTCCCGACAACCGCAATTATATCGCGGAGAACGAAGCGAAGCTGAAGGAATTCGAGGCGAGGCGGGCACCACTGGAAAAGGTGACGTTCTGAGCGACAGCGGTCGGACCTATGAGAGGACATGCCGATGAGCAGCGCGTTTCCCGAGATCTATCTCGTCCGCCACGGCGAGACTGAATGGAGCCGGTCGGGGCGCCACACCGGACGCAGCGACATTCCGCTGACGGCGGTGGGCGAGGCCGCCGCCCGCAAGCTTGCCGAGCGGCTGTCGGGCCTCTCCTTCGCTGCCGTCTGGTCGAGCCCCTCCGAGCGCGCCCGCAAGACCTGCGCGCTCGCCGGCTTCGGCTCGGGCGCGGTGATCCGTGAGGATCTCGCCGAATGGGACTACGGCGCCTATGAAGGCATCACGACGAAGGAGATTCTGGGGAAGCGCCCCGGCTGGCAGCTCTTTCGCGACGGCTGCCCAAGTGGCGAAACCGCTGCCGATGTCGGCGCCCGTGCCGACGCCGTGGTCGAGGCGCTTCGCCAGGCGGGTGCTCCGGTCCTGATCTTCTCCAGTTCGCATTTCCTGCGCGTGCTTGCCGCCCGTTGGCTCGGCCTGCCGCCGCAGGGCGGCGCGCTTTTTTCCCTCGATACCACAAGCATCAGCGTGCTCGGCTACGAACACGACTTGGCCGAACCGGTCATTCGTCAGTGGAACCAGCGGTAGGGATGCTGGGGGGAGTGCGGTGATGTCGCTTCAGAATGATGAAATCGCCGTTGGCACCGTGCCGTGTGGCCCCCTCAGCGAGCAGCACCGCCGTCACTCCTAGCTACAGTGCTAGGGAACGAGACGCTGCCGCGATTCCCTTCTCCCCTCGGGGAGAAGATGCCGGCAGGCAGATGAGGGGGCCGCACGGCAGGACTTTTATTGGCACACTTTGGTCGCCGTGGTTAACATTGGCGTAACGACCTCACGATAAATGCAGCCATCGCCGCCCTCCGCGGCTGTGTTTTTGCGTTTTCTGGGGTGCGGACGTGTTTCATCGATCAGTCGTATCGATCTCTTTCATTATTGCTTTTTCATCCTTCGCTCCCGCGGCCGCACAGGACAGCGGGCAACATTTCTGGTCGGGCGACTGGTATCTGAACGTCGGCGTCGCCGGCTTCTCGGCTCCGAAATTTGAAGGCGCCTCGCGCAATGAATTCAAGTTCAGCCCGCTGATCTCAGTCGGCCGGCAGGGCGCCGGCCCGCGCTTTTCCTCGCGCAACGACAATCCCTCTTTCGCTCTGATCGACAAAGGTGCTTTCCGCGCCGGCATCGTCGGCAAGTTCGTGCCAGAGCGCGATGCTGATGACGATCACGACCTGAAGGGCATGAAAAAGGTCAAGTGGGGTGCCGAGGTCGGCGGCTTCGCCGAGGTCTATCCGACCGATTTCCTGCGCGCCCGGGCCGAAGTTCGCCAGGGCGTCCGCTCCCATGACGGCGTCGTCGCTGATCTTGCCGTCGATGCCTTCACCGATATTGCACCCGACTTGCAGCTGTCGGGCGGCCCGCGCGCCACATTTGCGACCAGCGGCTATTACGACGCCTATTACGGCGTCAGCGCCAAGCACGCCGCAGCAAGCGGCCTCGATCCCTACAAACCTTCGTCGGGCATCCAGTCCTATGGCGCCGGCGCGGCGCTCACCTGGAAGGCGACCGAAAACCTGTCGGCAAGCTCCTTCCTCGAATATAAGCGGCTTGCCGGTCCCGCCGCCGACAGCAGCCTGGTGCGCGACCGTGGCTCGAAGAACCAGCTCCTGATCGGCGTCTCGGCGACCTACAAGTTCAATTTCTCGCTGCAGTGAGCCAGCGTAATCGCCCGCGGCGGTTCCGGGGATAACGACCTGCATTAAACAAAGAGCCAAAGAGCCGCGGGGATCGCTTCTTGACCGGATCGCCGGGCCGCCGCTAGATGAGCGGCATGCAAGACTCCGACCATTTTAACGATCGCGTCTCCGACGCACCTTCCGATAACTGGGTCTACCGGATCCTGCCGCCGTGGCTCTGGCCGTATGCGCAGCTTGCACGCTGGGATCGCCCGATCGGCTGGCAGCTCTTGATGTGGCCGTGCTTCTGGTCGGCCACGCTCGCCTCCAACGCGGCGATCGGCCAGGGGCTCTATTCCGGCAGCCTGCTGGTGTCTCACCTTTTCCTCTATTTCATCGGCGCCGTCGCCATGCGTGGCGCCGGCTGCACCTATAACGATCTCGTCGACCACGAGATCGACATGGAAGTGGCGCGCACCCGTTCGCGTCCGCTGCCCTCCGGCCGCGTCACCCGTGCCCGCGCGAAAATCTTCATCGGCATTCAGGCGCTGGTCGGCCTATTCGTGCTCTTGCAGTTCAACTGGTTCACCGTCTGTCTCGGCCTGCTCTCGCTTGGTATCGTGGCACTTTATCCCTATGCCAAGCGGTTCACCGACTGGCCGCAATTCTATCTCGGCCTTGCCTTTTCCTGGGGCGCGCTGATGGGCTGGGCCGGCATTCTGGGCGGCCTCTCCTTTGCCGCCATCCTGCTCTATGCCGCCTCCGTCGCCTGGACGATCGGTTACGACACGATCTATGCGCATCAGGACAAGGAGGATGACGAGCTGATCGGCGTGCGCTCCACCGCGCGCCTCTTCGGCGATAAGACGAGGCAATGGCTGGTCGGCCTTTATGGGCTGACGCTGGTACTGATGTTTGCGGCCTTCGCGCTCGCCGGCGCCAATCTCATCGCCTTTATTGCCTTGTTCGGCGCGGCCGGCATGTTCGCCTGGCAGATCGTCCGGCTTGATATCAACGATCCCGCCCAATGCCTGGCGCTCTTCAAGTCGAACAACCGCGTCGGCTTGACCATCTTCCTCGGCCTGTTCTTTTCGCTGCTCTTCGCCATTCCCTGAATGGAGCGACGCGTGAAACGACAAAACCCGGCGCGGGCGCCGGGTTTCCAATGTTCGCGAAAACGAAGTGTCGCGATATCGCTCAGTTGCGGGCGATGATTTCCTTGCCTTCGATCCGCATGGCGACGCCGAGCTGGCCGGTGGTGCGGCGCACCAGGAAGCGCGGACGGCGGTTGGCGAAGTAGGAATGGCGGCGGCGCGGCTTCAGATCGCCGGTGCGGAGCGCGCCGATATGGTCTTCGAGCGGCCGCGCGACGCCGTCGGCCTCGACCATCAGCATCGGAATGCGGAAGGCCTCGGACCAGCTGCGCCAGTCGGCGGCGATGTCGCTGAGATCATGGGCGACGAGCAGCGGAATGCAGAGTTCCGGATCCGCATGGTGAAGCTCGAGCGTAACGGTCACCTCGCCGTCGCCATGGTCGATGGCGCGGGCGGCGACACCCTTGAAGACGCGCTTCGGCAGGGCAATCGAGAGCGGCAGGCCGCTGGACGGAAGGACTTTGCGCAGCACCGCGCCGCGTTCGTCCAAGGTGATGCTGACGTCATCCGAACAATCATGGATGGCGTAGCTGACCTGCTGCGGGAAGCGGGACGGATCGAGACGCAGCGTCGTGCCAGCCCAAGCGGGCTTCAAAACGGGATTGTTCATTTCATTCTACCCTTGTCTTACCTGAGAGCCGGTTTGCGGTCTTCTCCTCGGGACTTTTCGTCCTCTATGGCCGACAATAGGCGGCCCCCCTTCCGTACAGCTTAAAAATTGCGGTTAAGAAAACTTTGCCTCCCCTGATGGTTATCAAAACCGAATCCGGCAGGGTTTCCGGAAGGTGAACGGTGTGCTGACCTGAAATGACGCAACCCAAAGGTAAGTCTCGGGTAAGTTTTGCGTGGCAAAATGTGCCTACCAGCAGTTCGTCGTTCTTTTAGAGATTTTGCCGAAAAGGGCGCTTTTCATGATCACGGCTTCCCTCGCGTACACGATCCTGTCGAAGGACATGACGTCGAGCCTCAACAAGGTTGCAGCGCAGGCGACGGTCAAGAAGGATGCCCAGTACTACGCCGACAACATCAATAAGGTCAAAGACGTCGACGACTTCCTCGGCGACTACAGGCTCTACAGCTACGCCATGAAGGCTTATGGCCTCGAGGACATGACCTATGCCAAGGCCTTCATGAAGAAGGTGCTCGAAAGCGATCTCACCGACCCGAACAGCTACGCCAACAAGCTCTCCGATACGCGCTACCGTGAATTCGCGGCCGCCTTCAATTTCAACGCACCCGAGAAGGATGTTCAGACCGACGCGCAGGAGGACGAGCTCATCGGCCTCTACAAGCAGTCCTTCGTCGATGCCGACAAGGCGGCGGCCACCGAGAGCACCTATTACAGCAACAATATCGACAGCGTGCAGACCGTCGACGATCTGGTCGACAACGCTCGGCTGCGCACCTATGTGCTGAAGGCCTTCAAGATCGACCCTACCTATGCCTCGAAGGATTTCCTGCGGCAGGTGCTGACGAGCGACCTCAGCGATCCGACAAGCGTCGTCAATACCCAGGGCGGCGACAAGTACAAGGCGCTTGCCGCCCAGTTCAGCTTCAATGCCGACGGCACGGTCAACGGCAGCGCCCAGACCGCGACGCAGAAGGCGTCGATCATCGAGACCTATACGCTGAACAGCCAGTCCGTCATCATCGACAATTCCGTCGGTTCCGATGTCGTCTATGTCAGCAAGACGGCGGCCGAATACAACCAGGCCTATTACACCGCCAAGATCGGCACGATCACCAATGTGGACGATCTCGTCGCCGACAGTCGCCTGACCTCCTATATCAAAACCGCCTACAGTATGGGCGCCGACTTCACCGCGGCAGCACTGCGCACAGTGCTGACCGACCCCGGCTATGCCCAGCTGATGGGCTTCACCAATGTCTACAACGCCTTCAATTTCAAGGCCGACGGCACGACATCGACAACGGCGCGTGCCCAGACGATCGACCAGTCGAACAAGCTGAAGGACGCGGCGGCAAGCACCGCCAACTATTATAGCGTGACCTCGCGGTCGACCAGCATCACCAATGTCGACGACCTGCTCGCCGACAGCGTTCTGGCGCGCTATATCAAGGATGCCTACGGCCTCGGCACCAGTTTCAGCAATGCCGAGCTGAAGAGCATTCTGACGGACTCGACCTATGCCACCGCTCAGGGGCATGCCGATCTCAATGCCGACTTCAACTTCCAGGCTGACGGCTCGATCAACGGGTCGATGATTCAGACCGACGCGCAGCGCAAGTCGACCACCGACAAATCGGCGGCGAACGCAGCTCACTTCAACAGCATGATCGGCAATGTCACCAATGTCGACGACATCATGTCCGATCCCGTCGCCGTCAGCTATCTCAGAACCAGCATGCAGATCGCCGACAGCGTCTCTGACGCAACGCTGAGGAGCTTCCTCGTCGATCCCGCGGCTGCCAGCGCCCAGGGCTACAGCGACGTCCACGATCTCTTCAATTTCAAAACGGACGGCTCGGTTGCGACCCTCTATGCCACGCAGAGCGCGGCGCAAAGCGCCAGCACGGCAAGCAAGGCCGACGATGCCGCCGTCTACTACCAGGCAACCATCGCCGGCATCTCCAATGTCGACCAGCTGCTGTCCGACCGCCGGCTGAACAATTTCATCCGCAACGCCTACGGCATCCCGTCGACCGTCAGCGATGTCGATCTGCGCGCTATCCTGACCGATCAGAGTGGCACCGGCACCTATGCCGACGTCGCCGCCGCCTTCAACTTCAAGGCGGACGGTTCGCTCGAGGATGGCATGGCGGCACAGACGGCCGCCCAGATCACCAATACGAAAATTGCCGCCACGGCGCGCACGGACGACTATTCCGCCCGCGTGGCGAGGATCTCCAATGTCGATGATCTCATCGCCGATCCTGCCATCACCAACTTCCTGAAGAGCACCTACAATCTGCCGTTCGATATCACGGATGCCGATCTCAAGAGCATCCTGACCGATGCGACCGCCGCCGCCGCGGCCGGCTATTCCGACCTCAACGCCGATTTCAACTTTGCCGCCGACGGATCGCTTCCGGTCGTGAGCTCGATCCAGACGGCAGATCAGGCGCAGACCACCAACGACAACTACATGGCGCGCTACGACGACGAGCGCGACGAGGCGATCGAAGAAGTTGCCGACAATTACAAGAGCATGATGGCCGACAGCAGCAGCCTCTTGAACTTCTCCGACGTCAAGACCGTCAACGATTTCCTGCGCACCAATCGCTCGGCGGATTTCACCAAGAGCAACGACAATCTGCCGGATCTCTACCATGTCGCGCTGCAGGCCTTCGGCCTGACCGATCAGGACGTGCCGCGCTCGATGATGCGTAAAATCCTGACGAGCGATGCCTACGATCCGGATGGTTATATCGCCTCGCTGAAGGACGAGCGCATCACCAACCTGGCGCGTGCCTTCAACTTCGGCCCAGACGGCAAGGCGGCGTCGCCCTTGCAGGCGCTGCCCCAGGCGACCATGGCCAAATACGCCACCGACTACAAGGCGCATGTGACCATGCTGCTGAAGGCCGGCCCGGTAAAGGACAAAGCGTCGAAGGACGCGACCGCCGAGGTGGATTATTTCGCCAAGGGCATGGCCAAGGTGCAGTCGCTCGACGATTTCCTCGATGACAGCCGCCTGACCGATCTGGTGTTGAAGGCGAACAACCTCGACCCGAAGGATTACGACAAGGCGACGCTGAAGAAGATCTTCACCTCCGATCCCGACGACAAGAAGAGCTACCTCAACACCAAGGCCGATGCGCGCTTCAAGGATATCGTCGCCGCCTTCAACTTCGACAAGGACGGCAATCTGACCCGCGCCAAGATCGGCGCCATCCAGAACAAGGCGGCCGAGGAGAATACCCAGGAGCTCTACATCAAGCAGACGCTCGAGACCCAGCAGGGCGAAAGCAACGACGGCGTCCGTCTGGCGCTCTATTTCAGCCGCAAGGCCCCGAGCATCACCTCGATCTATTCCATCCTCGGCGACAAGGCGCTCTATCAGGTCATCACGACAGCCTACAGCCTGCCGGCGCAGATATCGAGCATGGACGTCGCCAAGCAGGCCGATCTGATCAATCGCTTCGTCAAGCTCGACGATCTTCAGGATCCGAAGAAGGTCGACAAGCTGCTGCGGCGCTTCACCGCGATGTACGACGTCCAGAACAGCACCCAGCAATCGCCGGCGCTGCAGATCCTGACCGGCGGCGGCACGCAGTCCTAATTGTGTTCAGTTTCAATGACTTGCCCCTCACCCTAACCCTCTCCCCGTAAAAGCGGGGAGAAGGTGGCGGCAGCCGGATGAGGGGCGGGCTCGGGCGTCTCTGGCCGCCACCCTCAAGGGTCGAGACTGACCACCTTCCCAGGGTTCATGATACCAGCCGGATCGAAGGCGCGCTTGATGCGGCGCATCAGCTCGATTTCGATGGCCGGGCGGATCGCCGCCAATTCGTCGCGCTTCAGCTGGCCGATGCCGTGTTCGGCCGAGATCGAACCGCCATGGGCGAGCACCAGCCCGTGGACGATGTGGTTCATTTCACGCCAGCGGGCGATGAAGGCGGCCTTGTCGGCGCCGACCGGCTGGGAAATATTGTAATGGATATTACCGTCGCCCATGTGGCCGAAGGCGCAGATGCGGGCTCCGGGCATCGCCGCCATAACGGCCTCTTCGGCCTCGGCGATGAAATGCGGGATCTTCGACACCGGCACGGACACGTCGTGCTTGATCGATCCGCCTTCCGGCTTCTGGGCATCCGACATGCTCTCGCGCATGTGCCAGATCGCCTTCTGCTGGGCCACGGATGAGGCGATCGCCGCATCGAGCACCAGTCCGGCCTCGAAACCCTGTTCGAGCACGCCGTTCATCATCCGCTCCGCCGTCTCGGCTGAATCCGAGGTCGAAATATCGATCAGCACGTACCAGGGATAGGCCGCGTCCAGCGGATCGCGCACGCCGTCGATATGGCGCGTGGTGATCTCGACGCCGAACCGCGGCATCAGCTCGAAGCCGGTGAGCGAGGTGCCGCAGAGGCTGGCGGCAAGGTTGAAGAGACCCAGCGCGTCCTCGACCGAATTGAGGCCGGCAAAGGCCACATGATGGCCGAGCGGCTGGGGAAACAGCTTCAGCACTGCGCCGGTGATGATGCCGAGCGTGCCTTCGGCGCCGATGAAGAGATCCCGCAGGTCGTAGCCGGTATTGTCCTTCTTCAGGCGGCGCAGGCCATCCCAGATCTCGCCGGTCGGCAGCACCACTTCGAGGCCGAGGCAGAGCTGGCGCATATTGCCATAGGCCAGTACCGCCGTGCCGCCGGCATTGGTCGAGAGATTGCCGCCGATGCGGCAGGAGCCCTCCGAGCCGAGCGACAGCGGAAACAGCCGCCCATGCGCCTCAGCCGCCTTCTGCACATCGGCAAGGATCGCGCCGCCATCGGCAACCAGCACGTTCGCCACCGGATCGACGTCGCGGATCCTGTTCATGCGCTCCAGCGACAGGATGATGTCGGACTCGCCGGCGCGCGGCGTCTGGCCGCCGACGAGGCCGGTATTGCCGGTCTGCGGCACAATTGCCGTCCCGCTCTCGGTGGCGAGCTTCATAATATCAGAGACCTCCTCAACCGAGCCGGGCTTCAGCAGGAGAGGGGAGGAGCCGTGGTAGAGGCCGCGGTTTTCGATCAGATGCGGCGCCAGATCGGCCTCGCTGCGCAGCGCGTATTTGTCGCCGACGATCGCGGCGAAGCGGTCGAGAAGATCGGTAGAAATAGCGCTGCTCATCGGGTCGATCCTCTTTGCTTCTCTCGGTCAGTCAGTCGCGCGGGGTGCGGCAGCCCTTTGCAGGCGGTCGTTGATGGCTTCGCCCAGGCCGTCGTCCGGAATCGGCGAGAAGGCGATGCTCGATACACCGCTGGCATCGGCCCGCTTCATGTAGTCGAAAAGATTGGCCGCCGCTTCTGCAAGATCGCCGCGCGGGCTGAGGTCGAGAACGATGCGTGCGTCGCGCGCGCCTTCGACTACCGCACCGCCGAACGCGATCAGCGCCTCGCCGGGTTCCACCGCGCTCGCATTGAGACGCACGCTGGCGCCCGGCGCATAATGTGAGGCGAGCATTCCCGGCGCCTCGATGGCCGCCGATGCCTTTTTGGCGCGCAGCAGCGGCCGGCCGGCGATGCGTTCGATTTCGCGCGCCGCCAAGCCTCCGGGCCTAAGCAGCCTCACCCGGTCGCCCTCCACCTTGACGATCGTCGATTCGACGCCGACGGTGCTCGGGCCCGCATCGAGGATCAACGGGATCTTCGCGCCGAGATCGGCCTCGACATGGGCCGCACTGGTCGCGCTGATGGCGCCTGAGGTGTTGGCGCTCGGAGCTGCGAGCGGCCGTCCGAAGGCGCCGATCAGGGTGCCGGCGAAGCCCTTTGGCACGCGCACGCCGACGCTGTCGAGACCGGCGGTCGCCAGCGCGTGGATCGGGCTTTCAGCCTTCAGCGGCAGCACGAGCGTCAGCGGGCCGGGCCAGAAGGCTTCGGCGAGCGCCCGCGAGACGGGGTCGAATTCGGCATGCTGTTCGGCCATCTCGAGATCGGCCATATGGCAGATCAGCGGGTTGAAGCGCGGCCGTCCCTTGGTCTCATAGATGCGGGTAATCGCTGCGGGATTGGTGGCGTCGGCCGCAAGGCCGTAGACGGTCTCCGTCGGCATGGCGATGGCAAAGCCGTCGGAAAGAGCCGCACAGGCCGCTTCGAGCGCCGTCTGCCTGTCTGCTCTGATGTCGATGATGCGTGCCATATGCTGCCTGTGTCTGGTTCCGGCAGTCATTAGGCTTTCCGTCGCCGGCGATCAATCGCCTTGTTCGCTCAAAGTTGGCGGATGATTTCGCGCAGCTGTTCGTTGCGGGCCCCGAGCAGCAGGATGTTTCGGATCGCCGCCTGCGGATCGTGGGTGCGAAAGAGCAGCCCATTGCCGCGCACCGAGCGGTCGATGGTCATCTTCTCCGAAGAATCCTCGCCCGGCTTCATCGCGACGGCGAAATACATGCGGGAATAGCCGACGTCGATCCGCTGGAAGAAATTATCGTTGTCGCCTATGTCGGAGTAGAAGTTGGCGATATAGAAGGCCCAGCTGACGTCTTCATAGTCAGCGAACTTCGTGCGCGCCGCCGTGACGTGGCAATAGCCAAGATGCGGGCTGTCCTGCAGCGTCCGGTGGAAGATCAGCTTCGGAAACTGGATCGAGTGGTGGAAGCCGTTGATGTGCTGATGCGTCTTCTCGCCGGCCGCCTGCAGCTTGCGGCCGGTCTTTTCGGCGACCTCGTCATGGGTGAGGTAGCGCCTTTCCTCGGCCAGCCAGTGGCGCCGTTCGCGGGGGATGCGGCCAGTGCGCAGGAATTCGGAATGGGCGGCGACCAGTGGCCGCTCCTGCGGCCGGATTACTTCTTTCGCGTCGAAATAGCGGAGTCTGGCCATGGTTTACATACTTCGTCGGTCTGAGGTCGACAGCAGGATAAGAGCGTATGCTTAACGCAGCATTAAGAAGCGGCCGTTGCATCGGGCGGAAGCCGGCGATGTCGTAAATGCGACAATCGCCGATATCGGAGAGCCGCTCTCTTTGCCGATCCGGTCTTTACGCCATGTCGCGATTGACGATAATAGCTGCGGAGTCGGGCAATCGGGTCGACTGGCAGAAGCTCTTTGAAGCCTCGGCGCATCCTGTCGTCAATTTCGAAGCCGATGTCGCATTACAACCAAGCGGCAGGAATGCCAGGTGATTAAATGGCGTCATGAACAATTCTCCCGCAGGAGAAGGAAGCAGGCGCGCTTCCATAGCCTTCCGCTTGAAGGCGGCAGCCGGGTGCACGAGGACATGAAGATGGATATTCGCAGCAACGTTTTACGTCAGCTCAAGAACCGCCGTGAGGGCTTCAGCCTCGAACAGCCGTTCTACACCGACGAGGATTATTTCAAGCTCGACATGGAGATGATCTACTATCGCGACTGGCTGTTCATGGGCCATGATTGCGAGTTGCCGAAGCCGGGCGCCTATTTCACCGTCCAGATCGGCACTTATCCGGTCGTCATCGTTCGCGGTCGTGACAATGTCATCCGCGCCTTCCACAACAGCTGTCGTCATCGCGGCTCGCGCGTCTGCACGAAGGAGCAT
Organism: Rhizobium etli CFN 42; assembly: GCF_000092045.1. Classification (NCBI taxonomy): domain Bacteria; kingdom Pseudomonadati; phylum Pseudomonadota; class Alphaproteobacteria; order Hyphomicrobiales; family Rhizobiaceae; genus Rhizobium; species Rhizobium etli. Next base: position 948,821 of record NC_007761.1, read on the forward strand.
GGCTCTTCCGTGCGTCTCGTCTGCCCCTATCATCAGTGGACTTACGATCTCGACGGCAAACTTGCCTTTGCCCGTCACATGGGCGACGATTTCGACAAAACCGGCTTCAACCTGAAGCCCGTCCACTGCGAGAGCGTGGCAGGCTATATTTTCATCTGCCTTGCCGACGCCGCCCCGGATTTCAAACCGGTGCGCGACAAGATCGAGCCCTATATGGCGCCGCACCGGATCGGCGAGACCAAGGTCGCTTTCCAGAGCACGATCATCGAGAAGGGCAACTGGAAGCTTGTCTGGGAAAACAACCGCGAGTGCTACCACTGCGCCGCCAATCACCCGGAACTCTGCCGCACCTATCCCGAAGCGCCGAGCGTCACCGGCACGGACGGCGGCGCCGACGATCCGGAGATCGCCGGCCATTGGGCGCGCTGCGAGGCCGCCGGCTTGCCGAGCAAGTTCCAGATCTCGCCGGACGGCCAGTTCCGCACCGCCCGCATGCCGCTGATCGAGGACGCCGAAAGCTACACGATGTCGGGCAAGCCGGCCGTGCAGCGCCGGATCTCCGACGACATCTCGATCAATCGTATTGGCACGATGCTGCTCTTCCACTATCCGACGACGTGGAACCATCTGCTCGGCGACCACGCCATCTCCTTCCGGGTGCTGCCGCTCAGCGCCAACGAGACGGCAGTGACGACCAAGTGGCTCGTCCACAAGGACGCCGTCGAGGGCGTGGATTACAATCTCGAGGAACTGACCCACGTCTGGACCGAGACCAACGACCAGGACCGCCGGATCGTCGAGGAAAATGCCTTCGGCATCCACTCGCCCGCCTATGAGCCCGGCCCCTATTCCGCCCTGCACGAGGGTGGCGTCATGCAGTTCCTCGAATGGTATTCGAACTTCATGGTGAACCGCCTGCAGGGCGACCAGGCGAAAATCTCCGCCGTCGCTTGATGCCCCTCGGTCGCGACTGACCCGCGCAGGAATGCCCGGTCAGTTCAGCCGATCCAAACCGAAAAAGTGGCCGGTTTTCAGCCGCTTGGAACCATTCGGCCGCGAACGCGTTGCTGGGCAGGCGATGATAGCTGCCGAATGGGAGAGAAGGAATGATCGGGCTGAAAAACAAAATCGCGACCGCAATTCTCACTGCCGCCGTCTTGCTGACGGGCTTTGTCCCGTCGCAGGCAATCCAGATGCCCACCGCCCCGCAGGTGGAGAAATCCGCCGACGTCGAGAGCGTTCAATACCGCCGCTACTATCGCCGCGACTATTACCGGCCCGGCTATCGCCCCGGCGCCTATTACCGCCCCGGCTGGTACGGCGGCTATCGCGGCTACAGCTATTACCGCCCGGGCTATCGCCGCTATAACGGCTACTGGTATCCGCTCGCCGCCTTCGGCGCCGGCGCTGTCATTGCCGCGCCGCGTTATGTTGCGCCCGCGCCGCGCTATGGCTCGGCGCACGTCGCCTGGTGCGCCAACCGCTACCGTTCCTATCGGGCCTACGACAATACGTTCCAGCCCTATAACGGCCCGCGCCAGCAGTGCTATTCGCCGTATTGATTTAGGCACGACGAGCGCAGGGCTGCGCAATACGAGCGCCGACGGCGAGTTTGGCCGGAACGCTTCCCCACTCCCTCGGGTGGGGGAAGCTCTGCGCCTAATCCCATGAGATATGCGGGTTAGGAGCGCCTGTGGCGGGAGACACCATTGCGCAGCGACTGTGTTGGACGCTGCCGTCATGTGGCTTCGTTTTTAAGAGCACCACTATCCGCAAGGTCGACCAAGCCAAAGTCCCCGCACCGGCCGGTACCAGCAGCCGCTCATGGCCTTGCGCATGCGGCGGAACGAGAGGGTGGCGGCATGCAAGAGCCCGCGACCCATTCATCGCCGGCTGCGAAGCTCAGTGAACGACAGTGATCACCGAAATGCCGGCTTCGTCGGCGGCACGGATAAGCGCTGCTCGCGCGGCCTGAGCCGGAATCTCCCCGTGTATTGCGTCCCGGCAAGCCATAATCGCCATGAGATATTCTTCTCCATCGTCGATGGGCCAGCCAACGGTCAGCATCTCGGCGGCCTGAACGAGAGTTGCGACGAGCTTGTATTTTTCCGGCCCACTCACCACGAGCATCAGAGGGGCAAATTCTTCGGATATGCACCACTTCATGACATTAGGTCTCCCCACGGTAAATATATTAGTAACCGTGCAAGAACCGTTCCTGGCGAAGCGGCGGCATGAACCAGCCGATCATCCGAGGGTCGATCGATAAGATGGCTAGGTATCGCTGAGGCCGAAGATCAGATGGACGAAGGCGTCGCAGGACTGCAAGTGGCCGCGTCCCGCATGGGTTCAAGCCACGTCGCCTCGCGCCAGCCGCTACCGGCCGTCGCGCCGACGACAGCACGTTCCAGCCCCTCTCACGGGCCGCGCCAGCAGTACATTCCCAGAATTGATCGGGTCCGAAAGCTGCCCCTCACCCTAACCCTCTCCCCGTAAAGACGGGGCGAGGGGACGTGCCTTACGAGACGCTGGAGAGGGACGGAGAGGTTGCGGCCCCGCAAGCGGCGAGAAGGTGCCGGCAGGCGGATGCGGGGCAGCGCGGCCCACCGCACCCCACGCATTCAAAGAATATTCACCCGCCGCAGCAGCCACCAGGCGAATGCGATCGAGGCGATGATCAGGATGAAGGCGTATTCCGTGCCGTAATCGCCGACGGCGAAGGGCAGGTTTGCCGTGTTCATGCCGAAGAAACCCGTCACCAGGGTCGGCGGCAGCAGGAAGGCGGTCATGATCGACAGCAGATAGAGGTGGCGGTTGGTCTCGGAGGATTGTTTCGAATCGATTTCTTCGTGCAGCAGGCGGGCCCGGTCTTGCAGCGCATAGATATCGTGATCGACCGTTTCCAGCCGGCTCGTCAGCCGCCGGGCGACGTCGTCGAAGCCGAAGGGCATCTCATCCTCGTCGGCCGCCGCCGCGCGGCGCATCAGCGCCAGCACCGTGCGCAGATGCCGGTGCAGCCTGACCACGGTTCGCCGCACCGGCGCCAGCCGCCGCCGTTCGTCGCGCGGGGCATTGTCGTAGACAATATCCTCGATCTGGTTGAGCTCGTCGGTGAGTTCGATGACGATGGCGATCAGCGTGCGCTGGAATTCGATCACCAGCAGTTCGAAGAGATCGACCGGCCGTGAGAATTTGCCGGGATTCTTCTCGATCAGTGCCCGCGCCCGCTCGACGCTGCGCAGCGGTTGCAGCCGGGTCGTGATGATGAAACGGTCGGACATGGCGAAATGCAGCCAGCCGAGATTGTTGGTATCCTGAGCGAAATCGCGCTGGCAATCGACAAGCGTTCCGTAGAGCATCTGCTCGTCGACGGTGATGGCCGCATGCGTGTCATGCGTCGTCAGCGCCGATTTCGCGTCTTCCGTCAGCCCGTCGAGCGTCTCGAGCAGGGCCGGCACGCGGGCATCGACGAGGTTGAGATGCAGCCAGTAGAAACAGTTCTCCGCCGTCAGATCCGCCGCCGTCGCGCTGTTGGTCAGCCGCACGGCCGTCTTTTCTTCAGGTGAGAAGCGATAGGCCCAGACGAAACCGGGTATGTTGACGGGCAATGTATCCATTGGTCGCCGATCCTCTGCGAAGGCGATGTCATCTTGGAGATTCTCCATGACGTCCATTTGTGCAGCTGTGCAAGAGCAAACCGCGATAGCGGCGAAATATGGCACGGCGGCAGGTGAAATCGAAATTGACGTTTACGTAAAAATCAACTAGCCCTTGCCTGGCAGGGACTTTGTGCGAGGTGCAGGCCGGTCCCCCGGAGGAGAAGCATGTACAAGGCGCCCGTCGAGGAAATCGCGTTCACATTGAAGCACGTAGCCGGCATGGGCGAGGCAATGTCCAACGGTCTTTTCGGCGATCTCGGCGAAGATCTCGTCGACGCGATTCTCTCCGAAGCGGGACGTTTTGCCACAGAGGAGGTGGCGCCTCTCGCCGACATCGGCGACCGCCAGGGCGCCCGTCTCGTCGACGGTGAAGTCCGGCTGCCGGATGGCTGGCGCGACCTCTACCGCAGCTGGATATCAGGCGGCTGGAACGGCCTGACGGCGCCGGAGGCATTCGGCGGCCAGGCCCTGCCGCATATGCTGAATGTCGCAGCGCTCGAAATGTGGAATTCCGGCTCCATGGCCTTCGCGCTCGCCCCGACGCTGACGATGGGCGCCATCGAGGCGGTCAGCGCCCATGGCAGCGCGGCCTTGAAGGATAAATATCTGGCAAAGATGGTGTCCGGCGAATGGACAGGCACGATGAACCTGACGGAGCCGCATGCCGGCTCGGATCTCGGCGTCCTCAAGGCCCGCGCCGAGCGGCGCGCCGATGGCAGCTACCGCATATCAGGCCAGAAGATCTTCATCACCTGGGGCGAGCATGACGCGGCCGACAACATCATTCATCTGGTGCTGGCGCGTCTGCCCGATGCGCCGGCCGGCACACGCGGCATCTCGCTGTTCCTGGTACCGAAATTCCTGGTGAACGACGACGGTTCGCTCGGCCCCCGTAATGACCTCTTCTGCCATTCGCTGGAGCACAAGCTCGGCATCCATGGTTCGCCCACCTGCACCATGATCTATGGCGACGGCCGCTTCGGCGGCGAAAAGGGGGCGATCGGCTGGCTGGTTGGCGAGGAGAACAAGGGCCTCGCCTGCATGTTCACGATGATGAACAACGCGCGTCTCGCCGTCGGCATGCAGGGCGTGGCGATCGCCGAGGCCGCCACCCAGAAGGCCCTTGCCTATGCCAGGGAGCGCACGCAGGGCAGGGCGCCCGGCTGGAGCGGGCCCGGCATGAGCCCGATCATCGAGCATCCCGATGTCGCCCGCATGCTTCTGACCATGAAGGCGCTGACGCAAGGGGCACGGGCCATCTCCTTTGCCTGCGCCCACGCGATCGACATGTCGCGTCGGGCCGGCGACACCAGCCGCCACTGGCAGGAGCGCGCCGCGCTGCTGACGCCGGTCGCCAAGTCGTTTTCGACGGACGCCGGCGTCGAGGTCGCCTCGCTCGGCATTCAGGTGCATGGCGGCATGGGCTTCATCGAGGAGACGGGTGCGGCCCGTTATCTCCGTGATGCCCGCATCGCGCCGATCTACGAGGGCACCAACGGCATCCAGGCAATCGACCTCGTCACCCGCAAGCTGCCGCTCTCCGGCGGCGATCAGGTGAGAGGCTTCATCGCCGAATTGAAGTCGGTCGCCGACGCCGTCCGTCATTCCAATCTCGATGGTTTCGGCGAGACCGCCGCGAGGCTCGATGCCGGCATCGCCGATCTCGATGAGGCCACGACCTGGCTCCTGAAGATGCTCGCCGATGACAAGGCTCCCGAGGCGCTTGCGGGCGCCACACCCTATCAGCGCCTGGTCGGTCTGGTGCTCACCGGCTGTTACCTCGCAAAGGGTGCTTTGGCCGAAAGCGGTGACGACGGCAAGGGCGAGGGCCGTATCGCGCTCTGCCGCTTTGCCGCCGAAAACCTGCTTGCCGAGACCACAGCCCTTCGCGACCGGGTGATCAACGGCGCGGCAAGCCTTGCCGCCGCCCGCATCCTGCTTGCCTGACGAGACCCCATGAGTTCCGAGGAGATCCAATGACCGATCACATCATCGTCGAGCAGCCTTCCGCCCATCCCGGCGTTCAGGTGATCCGCTTCAATCGGCCGGAAAAGAAGAACGCCTTCACACGGGCGATGTATCGCACCATGACCGATGCCCTCACCGCCGCCAATACGGACGCGAATCTGAGAGTGACGGTCTTTCTCGGCACCGAAGGCAGCTTTTCGGCGGGCAACGACATCGGCGATTTTCTTGCGACTGCCATGGGCGGCAGCATGGGAGACGAGCTGATCGATTTCCTCTACGCGCTCGCCAAATCCGAAAAGCCGCTGGTGTCAGGGGTCGACGGCCTTGCGATCGGCATCGGCACCACCCTCAACCTGCATTGCGACCTGACCATCGCCTCCGACCGCAGCCAGTTCCGCACGCCCTTCGTCGATCTGGCGCTGGTGCCGGAAGCGGCTTCCAGCCTGATTGCGCCGCGCATCATGGGTCACCAGCGCGCCTTTGCCATGCTGGCCGCCGGCGAGGCCTTCAGCGCCGAGGAAGCCCGCGAGGCCGGCCTCATCTGGAAGGTGACGACGCCGGACGAGGTGGAGCATGCCGCACTTGCCGCGGCCACGAAACTCGCCGCCAAGCCGCCGGAAGCCTTGAAGATCGCCCGCGATCTCATTTGCGGCTCCAGGGAAGAGGTCATCGCCCGCATCGATGTCGAGGCCCGCCATTTCGCCACGCGCCTGAAAAGCGCCGAGGCCCGGGCGGCCTTCGAAGCCTTCATGCGCCGCTGAGCGCCGCCCCAGACCCATGGAACGCAGGCCTGTGCCGGACGGATACCGGTCAGGCCGGCGGCACATCGAATACTTCGCCGGCCCTGAGCGGCCGGAACCGGTCCGCGGGAATGGCGTGCTCTCTCATCGCCTCTAGCAACGCTCTTACCGGCTCGTCGACCGCTTCATTCGTCAGTTGGAACGTCGCGAAATGATGCCCTGCCACATAGGCCGCATTTGCCAGCTTCATCCCGATCACCGCCTCCTCAGGATTCTGGTGCTGCCCTTTCATGAACCATCGCGGCTCATAGGCGCCGAACGGTAGAATCGCCAGGCGAAAACCGCCATGCTTCCGCTGCGCCGCTTTGTAATTGATGCCGCGGTGAAAGCCCGTGTCGCCGACATGATAGATCTTGCCGGCTGGTGTCGACAAGACGAACGCGGCCCAGAGCGCCATTCGGCGGTCGGCGCCGCCGCGGGCGGACCAATGATGGGCCGGCTCGGCATCGATGCTTATTCCGGCGTGCGAGATGCGCTCGCCCCAGTCCATCGATGTCGTCTGTAGACCGGGCACGGCACGGCGGATGATCGTGTCGTTGCCGAGCGGCGTCACGACAAGCGGCCTATGCCTGGCATGCAAGCGCTTCAGTGTTGCGATATCGAGATGGTCATAATGGTTGTGCGACACCAGCACGAGATCGATAGGCGGCAAGTCATCAAAGGCAATGCCCGGTTCGACGACGCGTCTGGGTCCGGCAAAGGTGAAAGGGCTGACCCGCTCCGACCACACCGGATCGGTGAGAATATTGAGACCGGCGACCTGCACCAGCATGGTTGCATGCCCGACCATCGTCACCCGCAGATCCTCGCCGTCGACGCGGGGATCCGGCTTGGCGGTCGCAAACGGGCTTGGAACCGACCGTGGCCAGCGCGCACGGCCACCGCCGAACTGCCACCGCAAGAGCGCGCGGAAACCAAGCGGCTTGATCCCTTCGGGATTGAAGAAGTACGTGCCGTCGAAGTGATCGGACACCGGGCCGGCATAGTACGGATTGCGTCTTTTGGTCTTGCGCATTCAGAATCGGTTTCCTTGGCCGAGGAATGAGTTTAAGCGTTTCGGCTCGAAATCTGAAACCCGTCCTCAATGAATGAGTCAGGCCGTGGCCGGAAACTCATTGACCTTGCGCAGCAGGCTGTCGACCAGCCGCTCGGGGAGGTAGCGGCGAAGCGAGCGGACCTGGCGCGACTGCTTGCCGGCGGAATAGCGCAGCTTCGGCTTCTTTGCGGTTGCGGCTTTCACGACCATGTCGGCGACGACCTCAGGCGCATCGCCCGTCTCCACCCATTTGCGCATCAGCGCTTCGCTGCGGGCGCGTTCCGAAGCGTAGTCCGGAAGAGGTTGGTCTGCTCGTGTGAGGTTTTCCTCGAAGGATGTTCTGGTGACGCCGGGTTGGACGAGGACGACACGAATGCCGAAGTTGCGCACTTCATGGTCGAGCGATTCCGAATAGCCCTCGAGCGCATGTTTGGTCGAAGCATAGAAGGCATTGTACGGAGCCGGGATGAGGCCGAGGATCGAGCTCATGTTGATGATCCGGCCGCTCTTCTGCTTGCGCATGACCGGCAGGACGGCATTGGCGACGCGCGCCACCCCGAAGACGTTGACGTCGAAAAGCCGCTGGGCCTGGGCGATCGACGATTCTTCGGCGCCGCCGATGAGGCCGATTCCGGCATTGTTGACAACGAGGTCGAGCCGGCCGGTTTGCTGGACGACCTCCGCAACGGCCTCCTGCACCGAGGCTTCATCGGCCACATCGCAGATCAGCATCGTCATGCCCGGCCTGTTGGCCACAGGCTTGCGGCTGGTCCCGAACACGCGGTAGCCGGCCTTTACAAGCGCTTGCGCCGTTGCGAGGCCGATGCCGGAGGACGCACCGGTGACCAGTGCAACGCTTCTGTTTTTGTCGGTCATATTGTCAGCTTTCAAAAGTGTGGATCATCGCTGCCCGATCTGTTACTATCTTTTCGATATCGTGTCACTATCGAAAAGATACTAAATGAAAAATAATCCGATTCCCCAATGCCCGGTAGCCCGCGGCCTTCAATCCGTCGGCGACGCATGGAGCATTCTCGTCCTGCGCGATGCCCATGCCGGCCTCACCCGCTTCGATCAGTTCAGGAAGAGCCTCGGCATCGTGCCGACCATGCTGACCAAGCGTCTCAAGGCGCTGACGGAGGATGGTCTGCTTGAGAAGCGCCTCTATTCCGAGCGGCCGCCCCGCGAAGAATATGTCCTCACGGAAGCGGGTCGGGATTTTCTGCCTGTGCTGATGATGATCGGGGCTTGGGCACACCGCCATTGCGATGGCGAACTCGCCCGCTATATCGACGTCGAGTCAGGATCGGAGATTGAGCCGATCGCAATCGATGCCGTGACCGGCGCAAAGCTCGGAACGCGATCAATGCGCATGAGTTTGCAGCCGCAAAGCGAGCCGAGCGACCGATAGCATGTTCTCGACGCGCCGGAATATCGCGAGCGCGCCGGGCGCGATTCGGACCTATTTCTCCAGCGTCGCCACCACCTCGACATGCGAGGTCCAGAGGAACTGGTCGATCGGCGTCACCTTGGTGATGCGGTAGCCACCCTCGACGAGGGTCGCGAGGTCTCGCGCCAGCGTCAGCGGATTGCAGCTGACGGCTGCTATCTTCTTCACGCCAGAGCGGGCGAGTTCCTTGCACTGGAACTCCGCGCCGGCGCGCGGCGGGTCGAAGACCACCATGTCATAGGGCTTTAGCTCCTGCGTCATCAGCGGGCGGCGGAAGAGGTCGCGTTTTTCGACGCTCACCGGCTTCAGCCCCTGTGTTTTGCGGGCGGCCTGGTCGAGGGCGGCAAGCGCCGCTGCCTCGGCCTCGACCGCATGCACCCGGCCGATCCGCGCCAGCCTGAGCGAAAACGTGCCGGCGCCGGCAAAGAGATCGGCGATCCGTTTGGCCTTGCCGGCATGGGCAAGCACCAGCTCCGCCATCGCCTCTTCCGCCGGCTTCGTCGCCTGGGCAAATCCCCCCGCCGGCGGTGAAACCTCGACGCCGCCGAAATCGACGATCGGCTTTGCCGGCTCGACGAGGATCTCGCCATTCAGCGTCACGCGGGCGATGCCGCGCAGGCCGAGCACGGTTTCGATCGCCTTGCGCCGCTGCGGGTCAGGGAGTTTCCTGATCTCGTCGACTGCAATGTCGAGGCCCGAGCGTGTTTCGAGCACCGCGATGCGGAAGGGTTCGGCGCTGGTCGCCAGCGCAGCGGCGATCGCCTTGATCGCCGGCAGCCGGGCGACAATCCCTGTCGACGAGATGGGACATTCTTCGATGGCGACGATATGATGGCTTTCAGCCTGGTTGAAGCCAATCAACATATCCTTCTCGGTCTTGCGCGCCGCAAACGCCACGCGCCGGCGCTCGCCCGGCCGGGCCGGAACGATCTCGCCGACAACAGGCGTCAGCCCTTTGGATTTCAGTGCATCGACGACCAGCTGCCGCTTGAAGGCGCGGTAGGGGCCGTCCGCCAGATGCTGCAGCGTGCAGCCGCCGCAGGTGCCGTTGACGCCGTCCGGGCCGAAATGCCGGCAGGGCGGATCCTGCCGCTCGGGTGAGGGCGTTGCGATCGACATGATCGTGCCATGGCTTTTGACGCGGGCGATCGCCACGGTTTCCCCGGGCAGGGAAAAGGGCACATAGACAGGCCCGCCAGCGTCGCTTGCGATGCCGTCGCCCTGGGTGCCGAGTTTCTCGATCGTGACGGTTTCGGTGCTCACGGTTTCAATCCTGCCAGAAGGTATTCCCGATTGCCGTCGCCGCCTGATATCGGGGAGGGGATGAGGCCGAGGCTGTTCCAGCCCATGTCCTCGGTGAACCAGCGCTCCAGTTCGGAGGCGACGGCGGGTGCGGAGGCGGGGTCCTTCAACAGTCCGCCCTTGCCGATCGCCTCGCGCCCGGCCTCGAACTGCGGCTTGACCAGCAGCACGGCGACGGCACCCGGCGCGGCGAGATCGAGCGCCGGAGCCAGCGCCAGCTTCAGCGAGATGAAGGAGACATCGGAGACGATGAAGGTGGCGGGCTGGCCGATATCGTCAGCCGTCAGGTTGCGGGCGTTGACGCCCTCGCGGTTCGTCACCCGCGGATCGGCCGAGATCCGAGGATGCATCTGCCCGTGGCCGACATCGATCGCCGTGACATGCGCCGCTCCACGCTGCAGCAGCACCTCGGTGAAGCCGCCGGTGGAGGCGCCGATATCGAGACAGTGATGGCCGGCGGGATCGAGCCGGAATTGATCGAGCGCGGCGGCGAGTTTCAGGGCGGCGCGCGAGACGTAATCCTGCGCCGGATCGTCAATCGCGATATCGGCGTCGTCGCGAAAGAGTGCGCCGGCCTTCGTCACCAGCTGGCCGCCGATCCGCACCGTGCCGCGCTGCACGGCGTCGCGCGCCCGCGAGCGGCTGGCAAAGAGGCCGCGGGAGACGAGCAGCTGGTCGAGGCGTTGACTGTTTTGATCGGACATCGGCTGTGAATGACCGGCAAAGCCGCCGGTTGCAAGCATTTTGTTGCGCAGCGGTTGTTGCGGGCGAGTCCTGAGATGAACAATTTAAACAAATTTAAAGCCTGCCCGCATAGGTTCGTCGCGATTGCAGCGGTTCACCCGAACCTCTCTGGTGCCATGAAGGCGCAGGGCGTCACTACGCCGATCATGTTTCCTATTGAAAAGTCTTGGCGGTTGCGCATCAGGCGCGACCTGTCTCTCGCCGCGTCGACTGTCGTCAGGAGAAATTCACCGATGTCCGCTAAAAACATATCCTTGAACGGGAAGCTTGCGGCTACGTTCGCGGCCCTCATTCTGATCTTCGTGTCCGTTTCCGCTTTCGTCTATTCAAAGGCGACGGCGTCGGCGGCCGCCTCCGCCGAGCAGGAAAAATCGGAACTGCTCGTCAACCAGATCGACGACGCGCTGCAGGCGATGCTCGAGCAGGCGGTCAATCTGCGCGGCTTCATCCTTTTCCGCAGCGACAGCACCTATGGCGACGTCTTCGCCAACCGCGAGCGCATGCTGAAGGCGATCGCCGCCGCCAAGCAGACGGCGGCCGGCGAGCCGCAACTGGTCGAGATGATCGACGGCATGCAGAAGGCCGCCGACCTTTATTTCCATGAACTTGCCGAACCGCAGACCAAGGCGCGCAAGGAAACCGACATGCCGATCGAAGAGGTCGTCAAGATCGGCGTCAACGCCACCAAGGGTCAGCTCGACGGTTTCCGTCAGGCCTCCGCCAAGATCAAGGCCACGGCCCGCGAAAAGTCGAATGCGCTTGCCGCGATCCGGGCTGATGCCAACAGCGATCTGGCGACGACACTCCTTGCTGGCGGCATTGTCGCCTCGCTTGCCGCAGCCCTTCTTGCCTGGCTGATGTCGCGCACCATCGTCCGTCCCGTCGTCGGCATGACTGCCGCCATGGATCGCCTAGCCGGCGGTCAGAACGACATCGAGGTCCCGGCTGTCGAGCGCGGTGACGAAATCGGCCGCATGGCGCAGTCGGTGTTGGTCTTCAAGCAGGCGGCGATCGAGAAGTTGCGCCTTGCCGGTGAAACAGACCGCATGCGTGACGATGCCGAGCGCCAGCGCCAGGCGAGCGATGAGCAGAAGGCGCGCGAGGAAGGCGAGCTGCGTTATGCCGTCGACGCTTTGGCCGGCGGCCTTGCCGGTCTTGCCGTCGGCGATGTTGCCGCCCGCATCCAGACGCCCTTCGCACCGCAATATGACAGCCTGCGCAACGACTTCAACCATGCCGTCGAAAAGCTGCAGGCGGCACTCCAGTCGGTCGGTCGCAACGCCTCGGCAATCAATGCCGGCGCCGGCGAGATCCGCTCGGCCGCAGACGATCTCGCCCATCGAACCGAGCAGCAGGCCGCCGCGGTTGAAGAGACCGCCGCAGCGCTCGAGCAGGTGACGACGACCGTCCGCGACAGCGCCAAGCGCGCCGAGGATGTCGGCAATCTCGTCGAGCGCACCCGCCTCGGCGCTGAAAAATCCGGCGATGTCGTTCGCAGGGCGGTCTCGGCCATGCAGCAGATCGAAAAGTCCTCCGGCGAAATCTCCAATATCATCGGTGTCATCGACGATATCGCCTTCCAGACCAACCTCTTGGCGCTGAATGCCGGCGTTGAGGCGGCACGCGCCGGTGAGGCGGGCAAGGGCTTCGCCGTCGTCGCCCAGGAGGTGCGCGAGCTTGCCCAGCGTTCGGCCAAGGCGGCCAAGGAGATCAAGGATCTGATCACCACGTCAGGCACGCATGTGCAGACCGGCGTCTCGCTGGTCGGCGAAACCGGCAAGGCGCTGGAGGCGATCGTCGCCGAGGTGCAGGAGATAAACCGCAACGTCAACGCGATCGTCACCGCCACGCGCGAACAGTCGATTGGGCTGCAGGAGATCAACACCGCCGTCAACAACATGGATCAGGGCACGCAGCAGAATGCGGCCATGGTCGAGGAGCAGACCGCCGCAAGCCATGCGCTCGCCCAGGAAGCCAGCGCGCTGGACGAACTGCTGCGCCAGTTCAAGCTCGGAACCGAGCTTGCCGCTCCGACCCCGAAGACGGCCGCCGCAACGCCTGCCTCCCGCCCGGTCGCCTCACCGGCACGCGCACTCGCCAGCAAGGTCACCAAGGCCTTCGGCGGAAGACAGGCAAGTGCAGCGGTTGCGGTGCAGGAAGACTGGACGGAATTCTGAGCGCGCTTTCTCGGGAACGTTATATGAGGGGCGGTGCAACGGATGCGCCGCCTTTTATCGAGAGTACCTGCGTGGTGGCTCCCTCATCGGCCTGCCGGCACCTTCTCCCCGAGGGGAGAAGAGATATGCCGCAACGTCTCGATCCCTCTTCTCCCCTCGGGGAGAAGGTGCCCGTAGGGCGGATGAGGGGGCCACACGGCACAGCCTCACAAAGTCACTTATCCCGCAACCCCAACAGCAACCCCACGCCGCAGCGCCCGGAACACCGTCGACACAATGCCGGCGCGATCCAACCCCGCATGGGCGTTCATCGCTTCGGGCTTCGCCTGTTCCATCCAGATGTCGGGCATAACAAGCGAGCGGATCTTCAGGCCGTTGTCGAGCAGGCCTTCGCTTGAGAGATATTGCATCACCTGGCTGCCGAAGCCGCCGACGGAGCCTTCCTCGACGGTGATCAGCATCTCGTGGTGGCGGGCGAGCTGGCGGAGCAGCTCATGGTCGAGCGGCTTGGCGAAACGCGCATCGGCGACGGTTGTCGAAAGGCCGGCGGCCTCGAGATCTTCGCTGGCGAGCAGACAGTCGGCAAGCCGGGTGCCGAAGGAGAGCAGCGCCACTTTGGTACCTTCCTTGACGATGCGGCCCTTGCCGATCTGCAGGATTTCGCCGCGCGCCGGCATGTCGACGCCGACACCTTCGCCGCGCGGATAACGGAACGAGATCGGGCCGGCATCATAGGCGGCGGCCGTGCGCACCATGTGCTTGAGTTCGGCCTCATCGGCTGCCGCCATCACCACGAAGCCGGGCAGGGTGGCGAGGAAGGCGGTGTCGAAGGAGCCGGCATGGGTCGGCCCATCGGCGCCGACGAAGCCGGCGCGGTCGATCGGGAAACGCACCGGTAGTCCCTGGATCGCCACATCGTGCACGACTTGGTCGTAGGCGCGCTGCAGGAAGGTGGAATAGAGGGCGGCGAACGGCTTGTAGCCTTCCGCCGCAAGGCCGGCGGCGAAGGTCACGGCATGCTGCTCGGCGATGCCGACATCGAAGCAGCGCGACGGAAAGGCTTCGGCGAGCTTGTCGAGGCCGGTCCCGTTCGGCATGGCGGCGGTGATGCCGACGATCTTGTCGTCGAGGGCGGCTTCCTGCACCAGCGCTTCGGCAAAGACGCTGGTATAGCTCGGCGCGTTCGGCTTGACCCGCGCCTGCGCACCGGTGATGACGTCGAACTTGTTGACGCCGTGATATTTGTCCGCCGCCGCTTCGGCCGGCGGATAGCCCTTGCCTTTCTGGGTGACGACGTGGATCAGCACCGGGCCGCGGGCATTGTCGCGCACGTTGCGCAGCACCGGCAGCAGGTGGTCGAAGGAATGCCCGTCGATCGGCCCGATATGATAGAAGCCCATCTCCTCGAACATGGTGCCGCCGGTGACGTAGCCGCGCGCGTGCTCGACGGCGCGAGTGATCGCCCGGTCGATATTCTTGCCCAGATAGGCCGTCAGTTTCTTGCCGAAGTCGCGGAAGCCCATATAGGTGCGTCCGGAGGCGAGGCGGGCGAGATAGGCGCTCATTGCGCCCGTCGGCGGGGCGATCGACATGTCGTTGTCGTTGAGGATGACGATGAGGCGCGCATCGAGCGCGCCGGCATTGTTCAGTGCCTCATAGGCCATGCCGGCCGACATCGCCCCGTCGCCGATCACGGCGATGACGCGGCGGTCGGTTTTCTCGAGATCGGCGGCGATCGCCATGCCGAGGCCGGCCGAGATCGAGGTCGAGGAATGCGCCGCACCGAACGGATCATACTCGCTTTCGGCCCGGCGGGTGAAACCGGATAGCCCGTTTTCCTGGCGCAGTGTGCGAATGCGGTCGCGCCGGCCGGTCAGGATCTTGTGCGGATAGCATTGATGGCCGACGTCGAAGATCAGCCGATCGTTCGGCGTGTCGAAGACGCTGTGGATGGCGATCGTCAGCTCGACGACGCCGAGGCCGGCGCCGAGATGTCCGCCGGTACGCGACACCGCATCGATCATTTCGTCGCGGACCTCGCGGGCGAGCTGCGGCAGGTCGCGATCCTCGAGCTTGCGCAGGTCGGCAGGGTAGGTGACCTGGTCGAGCAGAGGAGTCTTCGGCGGATGTGTCACGGGCGGCGCTCTTTCTTACTTTTCCTTGTACCGCTTTATTCGATTAGAACGAGGCAAAACAAGTGATTTCAGGAACCGAAGGTTTTCACCTTAGAGCATGGCGGAAAAATGTGTGAGGGGTTTTCGGGGGATATCACATTCTATTTCCGTGAGTTATGTGAACTGCACGAAAGGCGCGCTGACGCGGTATTTCGCTACCGGTTGAAATCCAGGGGCAGGTGGCCGGCGGCGGCGCATCGCTGCCGCGCTCAGCCTTCCGGCAACGGCACGAACTCCTCCTCGTCGCCGGGAACGATATCGAAGCGGCCGGTGCGCCATTCCTCCTTCGCCTTTTCGATCCGTTCCTTCGACGAGGAGACGAAATTCCACCAGATGTATCGTTTCGAGTTCAGCGCCGCGCCGCCGAAGAGCATCAGGTGACAGCCGTCGCTGCCGGCTTCGAGCGTGATCGGATCGCCCGGCCGGAAGACCAGCAACTGGTCGGCGGCGAAACGGTCGCCCGATATGACGACCTCGCCAGAGAGCACATAGACGGCGCGCTCTTCATGCGCTGCACCGAAGGGGAATTTCGCGCCGGGCTGCAGGTCGAGATCGACATAGAGCGTATCGGAGAAGGTGCCGACAGGCGACCTCATGCCTTCGAACGAGCCGATGACGACGCGCCCGCGCACCCCTGGTGTTTCGATCAGCGGCATCTCCGTCTTTTCCGTATGGGCGAAGGAGGGATCGATCTCCTCCTTGTCATCGGGCAGCGCCAGCCAGGTCTGCAGCCCCGACATCAGCAGCGGATGGCCGCGCAGATTGTCGGGCGTGCGTTCGGAATGCACGATGCCGCGGCCCGCTGTCATCAGATTGATGTCGCCGGGGCGGATGACCTTTTCGGTGCCGAGGCTGTCGCGATGGCGGATCTCGCCGTCGAAGAGATAGGTGACGGTCGACAATCCGATATGCGGATGCGGCTTGACGTCGAGCGCTTCATTCGGTTTCAGGATCGCCGGCCCCATGCGGTCGAAGAAGATGAACGGCCCGACCAGCCGCCGCTGCCGCGTCGGCAGCGCGCGCCGCACCTGGAAGCCGCCGATATCACTGGTGCGCGGAATGATCAGGTTCTCGATCGCATCACAGGCGTAGGCGTCGCCGGGCAGGGGATCTTTGCCGGGAAAGAAGGACATGGGGATCTCCGATCGCTAGGGTATCGACCAGAAATAATACCTGAAGCGCCGCGCGTCCAATGGAACACACCTGCTCAGATGGCGGTGAAGCCGTTATCGACGAAGAGGTGAGCGCCGTTGACGAAGCTCGATTCGTCGCTGGCGAGATAAAGGGCGGCGCGCGCCACATCCTCCGGCTCGCCGATCCGGCCCTGCTGGGCGGTGATGGCGGCATCCGAAACGTCGACGCCGAGCGCCTGCAGGTCGGCCACCTCGCGCAACCCGTGCGGTGTGCGGATGAAGCCGGGGCAGACGGCATTGCAGCGGATGTTGCGGTCGCGGAACTCCACCGCGATGGCGCGGGCAAACATGTGCACGGCGCCCTTGGTCGTGTCGTAAAGCACTTCCATCGGCGTGGCGGCGACCGCCGAGATCGACGAGGTGCAGACGATCGAGCCGCCGCCGGCGGCGATCATCTTCGGCAGCACCGCCTTGGTCATCAGGAACATCGAGCGCACATTGACTGCGTGCAGCCAGTCCCATTCCTGGAGCGTCGTTTCCAGAAAGGGTTTGATGACGATCGTGCCGGCATGGTTGAACAGCACAGTGACGGCGCCGTAGCGTTCCTCGACGCCGGCGACCGCGGCATTGACGGCTCCTTCATCGGAGACATCGGCGGTCCAGTGGTCGGCTTCGCCACCGGCATCACGGATCGCTTTCACGGTTTCGGCCGCCGCCTGGCCATTGCGGTCGATGATCGCGACACGCGCGCCTTCCGCCGCAAACAGCTTTGAGGCCGCGCCGCCCATGCCGGTGGCGCCGCCCGAAATGATGGCGACCTTGCCCTTCAATCTGTCCGTCATTTGTCCATCCCCTCATGGTTCTGAGGGATCATAGATCGGCGGCAAGCCGATCTACAAGCGCCTTCGAAAGGCTGCTCCGATCGCTCAGGCGCCGTCCAGCGGCTCGACGCCCCGCGGCTTGCCGGCGCGGTCGAGCCGGATCTTCTCGATGCGGTTTTCGGCGGCCGAAAGCAGCGTTTCACAATGTTTCTTCAGCGCTTCGCCGCGCTCGTAAATCTCGATGGATTCATCCAGCGCCACGTCGCCGCGCTCCAGCCGGGCGACGATGCTTTCGAGTTCGGCAACCGCCTTTTCGAAGGAAAGGCCCGATACTTCAGGCTTGGCGCTGTCAGTCATTCTCAACCCTTCATCATTCTCAGAATATGCATGCCGGCCGATTCGGCCAGTCCTTCGAGATCATAACCGCCTTCGAGCAGGCTGACGACCCGGTTCTTGGCGTGCCGGTCGGCAAGCTCCAGAACACGCCCGGTCGCCCAGTCGAAATCCTCGCCCGTCAGGTTGATCTGCGCCAGCGGGTCGCGGTGATGCGCGTCGAAGCCGGCCGAGATGATGATCAGATCCGGGTGGAAATCGTCGAGCGCCGGCAGCACGCGCGATTTGAACGCCTCGCGGAAATGCTCGCTGCCGACATTCGGCGAAAGCGGCGCATTGACGATGGTATTATGCTTGCCCCTTTCCTCCTTGGCGCCGCTGCCGGGATAGAGCGGCATCTGATGCGTCGAGCAGAACAACACCGAGGGATCATCCCAGAAGATATCCTGGGTGCCGTTGCCGTGATGCACGTCCCAGTCGACGATGGCGACGCGCTCGGCGCCGTGCCGCTTCTGCGCATGGCGGGCGGCGATCGCCGCATTGTTGAAGAAGCAGAAGCCCATCGCCGTCGTCTTCTCGGCATGATGCCCCGGCGGGCGGGCGGCGACGAAGACATTGTCGGCGGCGCCGGAAAAGACGTCGTCCACCGCCGCCATCGCCCCGCCGATCCCGGTCAGCGCCGCCTGCAGGCTTTTCACGCTGGCATAGGTATCGGCTTCGAGCTGGTTGATCCCATCCTCTTCCTCGGGGATTTCCCGCATCACGGCTTTTAGATGCTCTTCCGGATGGGCCAGCAGCACCGCATCCTCGCTCGCCTGCGGCGCCTGCCGGCGCTCCAGCCGCTCGAAATTCGGATGCTCCAGCGCCACATTGATGGCGCGGATCCGGTCCGATCGCTCGGGATGGCCGGCGGGCGTCACATGTTCCAGGAAGATCGGGTGTTCATAAAAACGGGTGCTCATGGTGACACTCTATCGGCCGCTTGTGTCATGTTCCACAGCAGATGGGGCGTCGCCCGACGATTTCAACAAGCGCTCTGCCGCACGATCTCAGCGGCGGCGGCATTATAAATTCCTGTCATCTCAGCCGTTTACTTCGAAAAACCTCGTGCTACTGTCGTTAACGGGGAATTTTGTAGGCAGAGTTGTTGATGAGTCATTCGAAACGCCCGGGTGTGACGGAAATACATGTGCCGTTTCGCGATGTCGATATGAATGGCCGGATGTTCCTGGCCTCCTATATTTCCTATGCCGAGTCTGTCATTGCGAGCTTCTGGTTGGCGCGGCCCGAAGTCGATGACGAGCCGGTCTATAGCGCCAGCAAGATTACCTGCGTTCTCCACCGCCCGCTGCATTACGACGAGCCGGCCCTTTTCACCGCCGCCGTCGACAAGATCGGCGTGCGCTCCATCGGCTTCCTCGTTTCGATCGACACCGGCGAGGAGCGCGCCGCCGAGGTCGAGATCATCTGGCAGGCCCGCAGCGTCGAAGATCAGCAGCCGGTCTCGCTGCCGGAGGAAACACGCGACTGGCTCTATCGGTTTTTGGATTAGAGCAATTCTATCTGGCCGCCATGCTTGCGACCAGGTCGCTGAACCTTTCTCCCTGAATGCCGACATGGGTTCGCAGCAGGCGGCGGGCTTCATCTCCGTCTCCGGCAAAGATGGCATCGACGATGGCGCAATGTTCCGAGAAGGAGGTCGACAGGCGGTTGCGCACGCGCAGTTGCAGCCGCCGATAGGGCCGCAGACGTCGATGCAATTGCGCGCATTGCTCCTGCAGGAAATCACTGCGGCTCGCGGCGTAGATCGCCTTATGAAATTCCTCATTGTCGTAATAATAGGCGTCGCTGTCACCGGCGGCGGCTGACTGCTCACAGCGACTGTGGGTGGCCGTGATCGCCTCCCGGGAGACCTTGTCCAATCGGCGTGCCGCAAGCGACCCCGCCAGCCCCTCGAGCTCCGCCATGACCTCGAACATCTCGTAGATGCGGTGCGGCCCCGGATCGATCACCACGGCGCCGCGGCGCGGACGGATTTCGATGAGACCGATCGCGTCAAGCTGCATCAGCGCCTCGCGCACCGGCGTTCGCGAGACGCCGAAGCGATTGGCAAGCACGGTTTCGTCAAGCCGTTCGCCAGGGGCGAACTCATAGGAAAGTATTGCATTTTCAATCTCATCCCGGAGCCACCGGCCGACATTCTCGGACATTTTTCGCGCTTCCTTCATACATAATTGCCGCTCGTGTATACACAAACATTGACGTCGTGTACGAAGAATGGCAATTTACATACTACAGACGAAGCCCGGCGATGGGAAGCAGCGGGTCCAATGGCGCACACAACGCCATCAGAAGAGAGGAGAATGGCATGCCCGAGGCGTCTTTCTTCACCGACATGCTGCAAAGCATCACGGATCACGGACGCCAGCTTCTGTTTTCCGGCTCGCGCAATACGCAGGCCGCCGCCAAAGCCGATCTCGAGACCCTCTGTGAAATGCTGCTGTCGAGCCGGGGTGAAGCCTCCGGCATGGCCCTTGCAGCCGAGATCCTCGATCGCTGGGGCGCGCTCGACAGCGAGGGTGCGCAGAAATTCTTCCATATGCTTCAGCAAAAATTCGGCCCCGACACCGCCAGGCTCGATCAGGCGATCGAAGATTACCGGACGGACAAAAGCTCAACCGCGGTCATCGCGCTCCACCAGGCCGCAGAGCCGCGGCGGCAGGAGTTGCTGCGCCGATTGAATCACGCGCCGAACGGCACTGCCACGCTCGTCCGCATGCGTCAGCAGCTGCTTGCTTCCAAGGACCGATCCGAAGCCTATCACGCGCTTGATGCCGACTTCACGCATCTGTTCGGTTCCTGGTTCAATCGCGGCTTTCTGACGCTGCGGCCGATCGACTGGACGACGCCGGCCTATATTCTCGAAAAGATCATCCAATACGAGGCCGTGCACGAGATCGCCGGCTGGGAGGAGTTGCGCCGTCGTCTGGCGCCGGCCGACCGTCGATGCTTTGCCTTTTTTCACCCTCGACTGGCCGACGAGCCGCTGGTCTTCGTCGAGGTAGCGCTCACCCGCTCCGTGCCGAAGGCGATCGCGGATGTGCTCGACGAGGGGAGGGAGCAGATCAACGCCGACGAGGCGACGACGGCCGTCTTCTATTCGATCTCCAACTGCCAGGATGGCTTGCGCGGCATCTCGTTCGGCAATTTCCTGATCAAGCAGGTCGTCGAAGATCTGCGCAAGGATCTGCCGGGCCTGAAGAATTTCGTGACGCTGTCGCCCGTCCCGGGTTTTGCCCGCTGGCTTGCCAAGATGCGCACCGCGACCGGCGATCGGTCCTTATCCGAAGCGGCGCTGAAAACGCTGAGCTTGCTCGACGATCCGAACTGGCCGGGCAGCGAGAGCAGTGCCGCCGACGTGGAGCGCGTGCTGCTGCCGCTTGCGGCGCGCTACTTCCTCACCGAACGCACACCGGAGGGCCGCCCGGTCGATCCCGTCGCCCGCTTCCATCTCGGCAACGGCGCCCGGCTCGAAAGGGTGAATTTTCTCGGCGACCGCTCGCCGAAGGCACTCCAGCAGGCGCACGGTCTGATGGTCAACTATCTCTACAAGCTCGACGACATCGTCGCCAACCACGAGGCCTTAGCGCAGCGCGGCGAAGTTATCGCCTCGCCCGCCGTCAAAAGCTTGCTCAACCAGAACGACGAAGGCCGCCGCAGCGGCAATGGCCAGCAAGGCTCTCGAGCCTTTGCGCAACTGATGAATTCCACGCTTGGAGGAGGGCGAAAGTGAGCAACCATCTTTTCGACGCCATGCGGGCCGCCGCACCAGATAACGCACAGTTCATCCGCACCGGCAGCGGGCAGACATGGACCTATGGCGACGCCTTCGCTCTTTCCGGCCGCATTGCCGGCGCGATGGACACGCTCGGCATCCGCCCCGGCGACCGGGTTGCGGTGCAGGTGGACAAAAGCGCCGAGGCATTGATCCTCTATCTCGCCTGTGTTCGAAGCGGCGCCGTCTATCTGCCGCTCAACACCGCCTATACGCTGGCCGAGCTCGATTACTTCCTCGGCGACGCCGAGCCGCGTCTGGTGGTCGTTGCCTCGGGCGCTCGCGAAGGCGTCGAGACGATCGCCAAACGTCACGGCGCGATCGTCGAAACACTCGATGCCGATGGCAGCGGCTCGTTGCTGGATCTCGCACGCGACGAGCCGGCCGACTTCGTCGACGCCTCGCGTGCCGCCGACGATCTGGCCGCGATCCTCTACACATCGGGAACGACGGGACGCTCCAAGGGGGCGATGCTCACCCATGGCAACCTGCTGTCGAACGCCCTGACCTTGCGGGACTATTGGCGCGTCACCGCGGACGACCGGCTGATCCACGCCTTGCCGATCTTCCATACGCATGGGCTGTTCGTCGCCACCAATGTCACGCTGCTCGCCGGCGCCTCGATGTTCCTGCTGTCGAAGTTCGACGCCGACGAGGTCATTTCACTGATGCCGCAGGCAACGATGCTGATGGGCGTGCCGACCTTCTATGTGCGCCTCCTGCAAAGCCCGCGCTTCGGCAAAGAGGCGGCAGCCAAGATCCGCCTGTTCATTTCAGGCTCGGCGCCGCTGCTTGCAGAAACCCACACCGAGTTCCAGGCCCGAACCGGCCACGCGATTCTCGAGCGTTATGGCATGACGGAAACCAATATGAACACCTCCAACCCCTATGACGGAAAACGCATCGCCGGAACGGTCGGCTTGCCGCTGCCCGGTGTGACGGTGCGCGTCACCGATCCCGCCACGGGGCAAGTGCTGCCGCCGGAGCAGACCGGCATGATCGAGATCAAAGGGCCGAATGTCTTCAAGGGCTATTGGCGCATGCCGGAGAAAACCGCGGCCGAATTCACCGGCGACGGCTTCTTCATCAGCGGCGATCTCGGCAAGATCGATAGCGACGGCTATGTCCACATCGTTGGCCGCGGCAAGGACCTGGTGATCTCGGGTGGCTACAACATCTATCCGAAAGAGGTCGAGAGCGAGATCGACCAAATCGAGGGTGTGGTCGAGAGCGCCGTGATCGGCGTGCCGCACCCCGATTTCGGAGAAGGCGTCACCGCCGTCGTCGTGCGCAAGCCCGGCGCTGCGCTGGATGAAAAGACCATTATCAGCGCCCTGCAGGATCGTCTCGCGCGCTATAAACAGCCCAAACGCATCATCTTCGCCGAGGACCTGCCGCGCAATACGATGGGCAAGGTCCAGAAGAACATCCTGCGGCAGCAATACGCCGATCTCTACACCGGAACGTAAGACGGCCGCCCTCTGGGAGGAGGGCGAGCGGGTATCCGCATCGATATCGCAAACAGCAACCACGGCGCTGGAGGCGTCGGAGGGAGGGGAATCATGGGTATTGAAATACTGGCCATAGGCCTGCTCATCGCTATGTTCATCGTTGCGACGATCCAGCCGATCAACATGGGCGCGCTCGCTTTCGCCGGCGCCTTCGTGCTCGGCTCCATGACCATCGGCATGAAAACCACCGATATTTTTGCGGGCTTTCCGAGCGATCTGTTCCTGACGCTGGTCGCCGTCACCTACCTCTTCGCCATCGCGCAGATCAACGGCACCATCGACTGGCTGGTCGAATGCGCCGTGCGCCTGGTGCGTGGACGCATCGGCCTGATCCCCTGGGTGATGTTCCTCGTCGCCGCCGTCATTACCGGTTTCGGCGCGCTTGGACCTGCTGCCGTCGCCATTCTCGCGCCGGTCGCGCTGAGCTTTGCCATCCAGTACCGCATTCACCCCGTCATGATGGGGCTGATGGTGATCCACGGCGCGCAGGCGGGCGGCTTTTCGCCGATCAGCATCTATGGCGGCATTACCAACCAGATCGTTGCCAAGGCCGGCCTGCCCTTCGCGCCGACATCCCTGTTTCTCTCCAGCTTTTTCTTCAATCTGGCGATTGCGGTGCTGGTCTTCTTCGTTTTCGGCGGCGCGAAGGTCATGAAGCAAGTGCCGGCAGCATCGCTTGGCCCCTTGCCCGAACTGCACCCCGAGGGCGTGTCGGCCTCGATCAGAGGTCACGGCGGCACGCCGGCAAAACCGATCCGGGAACATGCCTACGGCACGGCGGCCGATACTGCTGCGACGCTGCGTCTGAACAATGAGCGAATTACCACGCTGGTCGGACTGATCGCGCTCGGTATCGGGGCGCTCGTTTTCAAGTTCAATGTCGGCCTCGTCGCCATGACCGTCGCCGTCGCCCTCGCGCTGCTGTCGCCGAAAACCCAGAAGGCGGCAATCGACAAGGTTAGCTGGTCGACCGTGCTTTTGATCGCCGGCATCATCACCTATGTCGGCGTCATGGAGAAAGCCGGTACCGTCGATTACGTCGCAAACGGCATATCCAGCCTCGGCATGCCGCTGCTGGTGGCGCTTCTGCTTTGCTTTACCGGCGCCATCGTTTCGGCCTTCGCATCCTCGACCGCGCTGCTCGGCGCCATCATCCCGCTGGCCGTCCCCTTCCTCATGCAGGGACATGTCAGCGCCATCGGCGTCGTCGCCGCCATCGCGATCTCGACGACGATCGTCGATACCAGCCCATTTTCCACCAACGGTGCGCTTGTGGTCGCCAATGCGCCGGATGAAAGGCGCGAGCAGGTCCTCAAGCAGCTGCTGATCTACAGCGCACTGATTGCCATCATCGGCCCGATCGTCGCCTGGCTGGTGTTCGTCGTGCCGGGGCTGGTTTGACGAGGAGCCGGTGAACCTCTCGCTGCCGCCGTGGGCCATCGCCCGCGGCGGTTGAAGCATTGACACGGTGGGAGAGGCATCCGAGTTCCAAGCTGGGGGTCTGTGGTTGTAGTATTGATCGCTTCACGAAATAGAGGAGATGTCGTTAATTCGAATTTTGTTGCAATTGCGAAGGCAACGCTATTCAGTATTCGAAGATGATTTCATTCTGCGATGTTGAAATTTGATGATGATTCAATCGACGGACGCCTCATCTATTCTGACGGATATGATTTATGGAAGTCTCTTCGGAGAGTGCAGCTGGCAGGATTTCCTGGATCGCCTTGCACAGACGTCGCCGGGCGGCAAGGCGGCGCTTCACTACCATGATCTGACCTCCTCGGTTGCCCATGTTCCCTTCATGTCAGGATTTTCGCAGTCTGAGATCGATCAGTTCGTGAGCCACTTTGGCTCGGTCAATCCCTGGATTCCGAGACTGGATCTCGTGCCGGTCGGCCAGGGCCTCTGCGGCGACGAGATCGTTCCGCGCGAGGAACTGATCAGATCGGAATTTTACAATGACTGGCTGAAGCGGCAGACTGGATGCGAGACGAGCATTGGCGTCTCGATCATTCGGGAGGAAAATCGCACCTTCATTCTGTCGACCTCGACGTCGTCAGCCGACCCCGATCTCAACAGCGAGGCGGCCAAGCTTTACACGCAGCTCGCGCCGCATCTGAAGAGGGCCTTCGATTTCATCCGCAAGCGCGATCTCTTCGCGCCGCACGAACAGGTAGCGCAGACCCTGTTCGACAGCATCGGCGTCGGATTGATCTATGTCTCGGAGCAACGAAAAGCCCGTCGCTGGAATAAAAGCGCAGAGGCATTGTTGGCCGCCGGCGTGCCTGCTCGGATCGCCGCGGACGGCACGCTCGCACTTCAATGCGAGAAGACGGCGTCGGTCCTCGAATTCCTGACCTCCAGAACCGGTGTGCAGACCAAACCGCACACGGCAATCGTCAAGGGCGGGAACCAGGACAATTATCGCATCACCCTCTTCCGGCTGCACTCCGATACATTCACAGAGTTCCTGGAGGGGCCGACCGTGGCGGTGATCGTCGAGCCGATGGTGGCGACGCCGCTCAACGAGCGGCGCGATTTGCTGATGCAGCTATATAAGCTGACGGCAACGGAAATCCGGATCGCGTCGAGCATTGCATCGGGGCAATCGCCCAGAGAGGTGGCGATGGCCGATGATATCAGCTACGAGACCGTCAGAACCCACCTGAGAAACATCTATGCCAAGCTCGGGGTCAATTCCAGGGTCCGCCTGGTGTCGCTGCTGATGCGGTGAATACTCGAGGCGCAACCCCGTTCTTCATCCGTGTGCGGGGTCGCCAGCCTCAATATTCCGAACCGCTGCTGTTGTTCAGATCGTGACGTTCCGTCCCCTTTAGCGGCGGATTGAAGATGCTGACCAGGATGAGATCCTCGTCCTTGCCACCCCGCAAATAATGGCGATCATGTTGGTCGAGAACGTAGATGTCGCCGACGCGGATGGGAAAGACATTGCCGTCCATATCCTCGACCTCGCCTTCTCCCTGAATGCAATAGCAGGCTTCCAGATGGTTGCGGTACTGCAGCAGAGCTTGCGTGTTGGCGCGAACGACAGTGTGGCAGACCGTAAACCCCATCCCGTCATCCCGCGTCAGCAGACGATGGCTCGTGCCATTGCCCCAATCGACGAAACGCTCGGTCTGCTCCACGTCTTTCAGGCTTCTCACAAACATGTTCTTCTCCTCGAAAATGGCGGAGATGGCTCGATCTCCATGATCCATTAGGGCCTGAAATCCACGCTTGCTTCAAATGATCTAAATTGTGAAAACTGTTAGAATAATTTACATGTTTCACCCGGACTTGAGGTGAGTGAAGGAGCCGACCCCGGCTCTCATGTGAGGAATTCGAACATATGCAGCTGCCGCCGCTCAACGCATTGAGGGCCTTCGAAGCGACAGCCCGGCTGATGAGCCTGTCAAAAGCTGGAGACGAGCTGCATGTGACCCACGCCGCGATCAGCCACCAAATCAAACATCTGGAGACGTGGCTGGGGCGCAAGCTGCTCCAAAAATCCGGACGCGGCGTTGCGCTAACGCCAGCAGGTGCCGAATATCATCTTGCCGTCTCCGGCTCATTGGCAGCCATCGCCCACGCAACGGGCAATATGCGCAGAGACCACAATATGCGCTCGATCACCGTCGGCTGCATTCCTTCGATCGCGTCGCGCTGGCTGGTTCCCGCGCTTCCGTCTTTCCGGGAGAGTGATCCCGACCTTGACGTCAGGATCGTCTATGCAAGAGCGGAAGAACGCTTCGATGACGAAAGCCTGGATGTTCTCATCACCATGGGGGAAGACCTGTCGGGAGGGCGGGAGAGCAGGCTGCTATTCTCCCGGCGCAACCAGCCGGTGGCGAGCGTCCATTATCTGGCAAGGCGGAATTGGCCTATCGAGAACGTTCCCTTTGCCATGGCCGACCTCCTGCATGACGAATCCATGGACGGCTGGAGAGAATGGTTCCGCAAGGCCGAGATAAAGCCAGCCGCGCCGATCCGCGGACCGATCTTTCAGGACTTCAACATTCTTGCCACGGCGGTGATCGCCGGTCATGGGATCGCTCTATGCCCTGTCGAGGTGTTTCGGCGAGAGATCGAACGCGGCGACCTCGTCGTGCTTTCGGATATCTCGACGGCCCAGACCCAGGGATATTACCTGATCACCAGCTCCTCGGCGAAGAAGCCGGTGCGTCGTTTCGCGGAATGGTTCATGAAGGAATGCCAAGCCGTTGGACTGCGGTAGAACCGTGCGGAGATGGACGCTGAAGGCGCGAAATGCTCGGGAGGGGCGATCGGCACAAACGCGGATCAAGGTACGCGCTCGTTCGAAACGGCCGTTGATGCTAGGAAAAGTGCATGGACAACACCGTGATCAGGCACTTTCGTGATGATGATGCCGCGCTCATAGCGTGGCGGGTTTCGTGCGTCCATAATGCACCAGCTACCGCCCTCGAGGCGGTCTTTTCATGGGTCGATCCGTCTTGCCGGCAAAACTCCGGAAGGCTGAACGGCGGCCGCTGCCCGGTCTTGGCGCCTGCCTGGCGGAACAGGTATACGGCCTCGTCATCATTGCCCGTTGCCTCCTGCCGTTCCTGCCGAGCTCGGCCGCAGCGCTGCATGCCAGGCTCGGAATAGCGTCTCCGCGCCTCTATCGGGATCCGTTGATCGTGGATGGGGTCAAAGCCGCCCCGCAAGCCGTCCCCTTTCCCCGAAGAACGGCCGCGTGACGGCCGCAGTCCAGACAAAATACTCTGCGCTGGAACTTCGGCAGCGCAGAGGAGGGCCTCAAGTGACAGGGAGAGGTATTCCAGCATGTCATGAAACTTTCATATTGAGGCCATTGCGAACACCGAAGAATAATCTACAATTTTGATCGGGAAACAAGATTCCTGAAGCAAACGAAAGGAAACTGATTGGATTCTTATCTTCTGACGACCATGCTCGTCGCTGGTGTCCTGGCCTTTGCCCTCACGGCGGTAAGAGCAGGGACAACCACCCAGACCACCGCAAACACCAGGCGCAGTCCGGATTCAGGTGGCGATGGCGGAATTGGGATCGAGGTTTCCGATGACGGGGGCTGCGATGGCGGCGACGGAGGTGGCGGCGACGGAGGTGGCGGGGACTAGATCAAACGGAAATCGATAGAATGCCCGACCGCCTCAAGGCGGTTTTTTGTTGCCCGAACAACACTTCGTACAAGCCCGGAATCTCAGACCCGCGCGGAGATTGCAGAACTGATCTGACGGGCTGATAGACGAGCGAATCCGGCACGCAATTCAATTTTGGGGTCGTCGCAGCAAACATGCGCCCTATGTCAGTCGAGGCGGCGCTGGGGCATAAGTGTTGGAGACAAACAATATGGCAAAATCTGAAGCTGGAAGCCCGTATATTTACGGGATCGACGCACTGCGATTTGTATGCGCGCTGATGGTGACCATATTTCATCTTGGATTTGCTTCCTGGGCTTCGCCCGTATATCTCCGACCCTATACAATGCCCGAGATCGAGAACATCGCCCAACCCGGCTGGGTTGGCGTCGAATTGTTCTTCGTCATATCGGGCTTCGTCATCGTTAACTCCGCCGCTGCCGCCAGCGCCCTGGCCTTTCTCAAGGGGAGAATTCTGCGGCTCTATCCGGCGGTATGGATCTGCGCATCGCTGACGCTCACCATCATCGCGACGGAAGACGTCAACAGGCGCATCCTCTGGAATTATCTGCGCTCGATCACGCTCTATCCCGGCGGGCCATGGATAGACGGCCAATATTGGACCCTGGCATGCGAGATCTGTTTCTATGCCATCGTCTTCATCATGTGCGCGACCCGGCAAAAGACGAGGATGCCCGCCCTGGCGCTCGGCCTGTCGTTGGCCAGCACGGCGTTCATTGCGCTGTTATACGCCTTTCCCGATGCAGCCATCCCGGCCGTATTCACCGAGACGGCCTGGCGGGCCATTCCCTTCTATTATGGCTGCCAATTCGCTATCGGCATCTACATATGGCTGCTGTCTCAGGGTCGGATGGACCGAATTTCCTGGCTGGGTTTCCTCTGCGCCCTGGCGACGGGGGCTGTTCAGATCTACATGGCAGGCGAGAACACCAGCGACCGTACGCTCGCCGCAGCGGGCCATGCCTTCTCGTCATTTCCCGCGATCGCAATCTGGGCGGCGGGGCTGGCGTCGATCGTTGCAAGCGTCGGATACAGCAAGCGGATCAGTCGCCTGCCGGCCTCCTTCCTTCAATCGGTGAAGACCCTCGGCTCGATGACCTACCCGCTCTATCTCCTGCATTTCGCCATCGGCGTCCAGCTTCTCGACTGGCTGACTGCTCTGGGATTGGCGCCGCTCCCGGCGCTGGTTCTTGCCGTCGCGATTGTTTGCGCAATGTCGCTTGCGGTGTGCAAATGGGGAGAGCCGCCGATCCGCAGGGTGCTGAGAGAGTTCCTTGACCGGCTTGGGCAGCGCGCTGCCGGATTTCAGGCGAAGGAGTCTCGGGCTTAGGGAGAAATCGAGGAGAAGGTAGGCCGGAGGCGTAATGACGTCCGATTTCCCCGTCTCGGTTCTTGCCTTGAAGTTTACCCCAACCTCCGTCCTGGTCGGGCTTGACACGCGCATCCACGCGACTTCCTTCAACGCAGAATGGCCGCCTTGGCGCGGAAGGCGGCCATTGTCGGTATGCTCAGCAAGTCGGCCGTTACGCGCTCAAGCGCGCGCCGGCAGCAGGGGATAACCGACCATGACGGCGCGACCGAGGAGGGCAGCGACGACGGCCTTGATCACATCGCCCGGAATGAAGGCCATCGAGCCCACGAAGGCTTTCGTGAAGCCGAGGCCTGCGACCGTCGCGAGATAGGTGATGCCGAAGGCGTAGAGCACGACGATGCCGCCGATCATGGCGGCCAGGAAGAAGCTCACCGTCTGCACCAGACCGGACTGCCCGTGGTTGACCAGCCGCTCGCTGAGATAGCCGGTGACGAAGGCGCCGAAGATCCAGCCGACGAGGAAGCCTGCTGTCGGCGAGGCGAAGATCGCGAGGCCGCCGCGGCCGCCGGAAAGCACCGGCAGGCCGATCGCGACCAAGAGCAGCACGATCAGCACGGCGATCGCGCCGCGCCGGGCGCCGAGCACGACGCCGGCCATCATGACGCCGAGCGACTGGGCGGTGATCGGCACCGGAATGAAGCCGAGCGAAATCGGCGGCAGCAGGCCGAGCGCCACGATGATCGCGGCAAAGAGGGCGGTAAGGACGAGGTCGCGGGTGCTCATCATGAACTCCGTATTAAGAAATCGTTAACTTCCATGCCGCCGAATGCGGCGCGCGTCAATCGCAGCGGCCACATTATCCGCGTCCTTCAGCGTCAGAATGATCAGCGGCGCAAGCAGGCTCGTCGGCCGGACCTTCAGCCCGCGAGCTTTGTGCGCCTCGCGGATCGCCTGATAGCGGTTGACGATCTCTGGAACGAAACGCAGTACCAGGCCGAGCGCGAGGCCGATATCGTCGGCCTGAACCCGGCCGGTGCGTTCGAGCGGGCGGGCGAGCGCCGTCACCTCGTCGATGAACTCGGTAATGGTCGTCGTCGCCGTCACGCTGGCGGCGAGAAGCATCAGCGCCGTCAGCCGCAGCACCGGCACGAGTGCCGCCTGCCAAGGGTTGAAGATGAGGTTGAAGAGGGCGACAACCGCAATCGTCAGGAAGATCGGCCGCAGCCGTAGCAACGCCTCGCCGATCGGCAGGCCGACCGTACCGTAGAGAACCGCCGCCACCAGCACGGCACCCGAGAGCAGAAGCAGATTGTGGCTGATGAACAGCAGGATGGCGAAGGCCGTCAGCGACAGGAGCTTTGCCCGCGGCGAGAGCCGGTGCATGCGGCTGTTGCCTTCGACGTAGAGCGATTGCATCAGGCGGCGATCTCCCTGTAGCGGGCGATGGCTTCGGCCGCCGGCTCATCGGCGGCGAGCCGACCCTCGTGAAACACGAGCACCCGCTCGAAACCGGCGATCAGCTCGAGGTCGTGGGTGATGACGATGGCGCTTTCCGGCAGTCCGGCGATGATCCTCTCGACCAGCGCCCGGTTTTTGAGGTCGAGCTGGTTGGTCGGCTCGTCGAGGATGAGAATGCCCGGGCCGGTCGCCAGCACCGAGCAGAGCGCGGCCACCTGCAGCTCCCCGCCGGAGAGCTCGTGCGCTCGGCGATCGGCCAGCGCCTCGGCGCCGAAGCGGGCCAGCACCCCCTCGACCCTTGCCTCGATCTCCGCCTTGCTGAGGCCGCGCCGCTTCAGCCCGAAGGCAATGTCGTCCTTGACGATCGGCAGGATGATCTGGTTCTGCGGCGACTGAAAGATGAAGCCGACATCGGTGACAACCGTCTTCTCGTCGGCCGTATCGCGGCCGTTGACGATGACGCGGCCGGTGGTAGGCTTGGTCAACCCGTTGATCAGCCGCGCAAAGGTGGTCTTGCCCGAGCCGTTCAGCCCGATGACGCCGATGCGTTTGCCGGTGATAGCGAGCGTCAGCGGCTCCAGCGCCACCCGCGCTCCGAAACTGACACCCGCACTTTCGAATTGAATGTTCAAACCAACTACCTTGCATTCGGTGACGTGACACAGGAGGTCAACATCATGCGACGCTTGAGCGCCTTATATTGGGGAGATTTACGAAACAGCCCCTCATCCGGCTGCCGCCACCTTCTCCCCGTAAACGGCGCGAAGGGGATATGCCGCGACCTCTCCGTCCCCAGTTGCCTCTCATGGGGCACGTCCCCTTTCCCCGTCAGAACGGGGAGAGGGCTAGGGTGAGGGGCAGAAATCGGCGCCAACCTGACAGCGCTCCTTCTATACGGTTGACCCTCCTCGGTGAAAGAGCAAATCTCGCTGTCGATATCGGGTGGCTAGGAAGATTTTCCGCGTTATGATATCGCCATGACGAATCTGCTGTCCAATTCCGATGCCCGCCGCGTCTTTCTTGCCAAGCAGGGCCTCAGCGCCCCACCAAACCGCGCCTTGACCAAGGCCGGCCTGCTGCAGTTGATCCACGATCTCGGCTTCGTCCAGGTGGACAGTATCCAGACGGTGGAGCGGGCGCATCATCAGATCCTGTTTTCCCGCAACCAAACCTATCGGCGCGAGCATCTGAAGGCGCTGCTCGAAAAGGAACGTGCGCTGTTCGAGCACTGGACGCACGACGCCTCGATCCTGCCCAGCGCCTTCTTCGTCTATTGGAAGCACAAATTCCGCCATCAGGAGAAGGTCTTGGTCGAGCGCTGGCGCAAGTGGCGCGGCGAGGGTTTCGAGGCGGCTTTCGAGGAGACCTATGAGCGTGTCCGTCGCGACGGCGCGATGCTGGCGCGCGACGTCAAAGCGGACGGCCATGTGTCCGGCGGCTGGTGGAACTGGCATCCGAACAAGACGGCGCTCGAATATTTCTGGCACACCGGCAAGTTCGCCATCGCCGGCCGCTCGAATTTCCAGAAGATCTATGATTTGACCGAGCGGGTCATTCCGGCGGAATTCCGCGAGCCGGAGGTCAGCCGGGAAGACTTCGTCGACTGGGCCTGCCGCAGCGCGCTCACCCGCCTCGGCTTTGCCACGCATGGCGAGATCGCAGCCTTCTGGAACCTCGTCTCGCCTGAGGAAGCCAAGGCCTGGGTATCGGCCCATCGCGACGAGCTGACCGAAGTGCTGATCGAGCCGGCGACCGGCGACAAGCCGCGCGCCTCCTGGGCCTTCGCCGATTTCTTCTCGGCGCTCGACAGTCATCCCGACGCACCGCCGCGCATCCGCGTGCTCAGCCCCTTCGACCCGATGATCCGCGACCGCAACCGCACCGAACGCCTGTTCGGCTTCTTCTACCGCATCGAAGTCTTCGTGCCCGAGCCGAAGCGCGAATATGGCTATTACGTCTTCCCGCTGCTCGAAGGCGACAGGCTGATCGGCCGCATCGATATGAAGGCGGACCGGAAGAAATCGACACTCGATGTCAAGCGGCTCTGGCTGGAACCGGGCGTCAAGCCGTCGGCAGGAAGGCTGGAGAAGCTGGAAGCGGAATTGGAGCGGGTGGCGCGGTTTGCCGGGGTGGAAAAGGTGGTGTTGCTGGAAGGGTGGAGGGGGTAAGCGAATTATCCGCTGCCCGTTACCCCGCACTCCCTCGTTCCTGTCCTAGGGGCAAGCCCAGGGTCAAGCTCGAAAACAGGAATGAGAGAGAGCGTAGTAAGTGCCCGCTTAATGAAGTACCTGCCGCGGTATGTCTCTGTACGCCGCCGGCGAGTTTGGCAAGAACGTCAACCACCTATCCGCCATCCCAGGCCTCGAGCCTGGGATCCATGCGGCTGCTGCTGACGTATCGGGCGTGGATGCTCGGCTCAAGGCCCAGCATGACCGAGGGTGGGGTAGGCAGGAGAGACCATTCACGGCGCAGACGCGCGGTTCAGACATGCTCTAGTGCCTGATTTTAAGTGGCGTGATGTTCAAGCCGGGAAGCTGCGCCGAGCCGGAAATTGTCCCGAGCCCATGATGCAAATGTAGTCGGCGTCTTGCCTGCTACCCTGTTCGCGCGCGCGATTTGATCGTCGTGTGAGCCCGGTCCAAGATAGGTGTAGGTCTCGTAATAGGCCAGCGTATCACCTAACGCGTCAGCCCCGGGGAAGAAGCCTGCGTATACCTCCCGAGGAACCTGGGTGAACGAGACCTTGTGGCCCAACTGGTTCAACGTGTCTACGAGTTCATTGAAGCTCAGGAAGGCGCCGACCAGCGGAAGATATGCGCCGTTGCCAGTTTCTTCCGGATGTGCGAATGCACCAGCCACGATGTTGCCCAGTTCGTTGACGTCGCCAGTGTGAAGGCAACGTACCGTCGGATCGATAGGCAGCGTCCAACCCAAGCTTCCATCCTGCTGCACTTGCGGACCGTATGGTCCCGCGAAGTTCTGATAGTAGGCGGGCGGTATGACAAAGGTGTGCCGTGGAAATCCGGCATTCTTCACAAACGAGTCAACCTTAGCCTTCCCGGTGAATTGGGGAACGTCGAACTTGCCGCCGCTGATCGCCTCGACGTTTGGAAGGGTCGACCAGATGAGATGGTTGACGCCTGCAGCTTTCGCGGCCTGAATCGCCGCCGTTGCCTGCTTGATCTCGTCGATGCCGTCTTGCCAGAAGTTGGTGACGAGAAAGACGCCGTGCACGCCGTCGAGGGCCGCTGCAAGCGTCTCCGGCCGGTCCAGATCCGCAGCGACGACTTCATCTGCGACGCCCTTGTACTTGCCCGGGTCGCGCGAGAGCGCGCGCACATTGAACTGGCCGTTCGTCTTCAGGGCCCGCACAACGCCGCCGCCCTGGTTTCCCGTCGCACCGAACACGGCGATCAGTTTCTTTCCGTTGGATACCATCTGTAGCTCTTTCACTTTCAGCTTGAGGCGCGCCGCGCTGACGCGGAAGCGGCCCTCTCGATCATCTGCGGCACCATCTTGCGGCGGATCGAAATTCGTAACAATGCTTCAACAGTTGACATCATTTGCCAGGATTTGATCCATATGAGCGATCCCGTGGAAACCGCCGAACTCGTCGCCTTCACCAAGACGGTCGACGCCAAGTCCCTCTCTCGTGCCGCCGCCGAGCTGCGCGTTCCGCGCGCGACCGTGAGCCGCCGTCTTGCTCGCCTCGAGGAGCGTCTGGGCGCGCGGCTGCTGCGCCGCACCACGCGCAGCCTTGTCCTCACGGATATCGGAGAGGTGTTCTATCGGCAGGCCTGCATCGCGCTTAAGGCCGTGCGGCTCGCCGAACAGAGCGTGCGGATGACCGACGATGTCGTGCGCGGCGATCTACGCGTCTCGGTGCCGCCGATGATGAGCGTGAGCTTCCATGCGATGCTCTGCGAATTCGCCAGCCTCTACCCAGAGCTGCGCGTCCATGTTCACATCTCGAACCAGCTCGTTGATATCCTCCACGGCGGCTACGACGTCGCGCTTCGTGCCAGCAGCCAGCTCCAGCCCGGCCTCATCGCGCGCACGCTTTTTCGCGACCCGATGATCGCTGTCGCGGCGCCCGCCTATCTGGCCGGTCGCGGCACGCCGCGTACGCAACGCGATCTGCGGACCCACCGCTGCCTTCTTGGCTTTGCGCGCGGCGAGCTGCCGGAGACCCACTGGCCACTGGCCTCCGGCGGTAAGCTCCACGTCGACGGCGCTTTCTTTTCGAACGACATCGCCCTGTTGTGCGACGCCGCCATAAGCGGGCTTGGCATCGCGCTCCTTCCGCGCGGCCTCGTGTCGCCGCACCTCGAAAGCGGCGCGCTCGTGCAGGTGCTTGCCGGCGTCCTCGGCGCCGAAATGCAGATCGCGCTCGTCTACCCCGAGCGCGCGTTCTTGCCGCCTCAAGTGCGCGCTTTTATCGACGCGGTCGCGGCCTGGGTGCCGCGCGAGCTTGTCGCAAACCAACATAATTCACAGCGCGAGCCGTCGGGCGCCGTAAGACGGGCGAAGGAGGCTGCGCCTCGCTCGAGCAAGAAAGCTTCTAGAGCTTTTTCGGGTTAGCTTGGAGCATTCTGCCGGAGCAGGTTTTCGTCAGGGCAGAGGCGATTGGCGATGGGCATACCTCCAGCTACGTCCGAGCCGATCGCCTCTGATCCTGGCGGAAACATGCCCGGCCCACCGGCCGCACCGCTTCGCCGTGGCGAAGCGATCAGTGCGTCCGGCGATTTCCAAGTCTTGCAGATTTGCCGGGCAAATCTGCGGGAGGGTTGGCTGAAACGGGCCGGCTGATCGACCGGCCGGCTTGGCCGTAGAGCTGGGCTACGACGCGCGCCGGCCGGTCGACCATCCGACTCCGTTTGAGCCAACAGAATGCTTCAATCTAACCCGGAAAAGCTCTAGCTGGTTGTCTTTCGCTGGCGACGATCGGTGGGTCAGTTTCCCACCGATCTCAGCCGCTCGCATTTATGGGGGGCACTGCCTGGACTAGCAGATCTCCGTCTTGCTGATCTTGATGCCGAACCCTTCCAGACCGACATAGTGGCGCTCGCGGCTGGTGAGCAGCTTGATCGAGCTGACGCCGAGATCCTTGAGGATCTGGGCGCCGAGGCCGATTTCCAGCCATTCGCTTTCGCGGCTCTGCGCTTCGGCATGGGCTTCGCGGCCCTGGTTGCGCGCTTTGCGGCCATTGTCATAATGGCCGACGCCGACGGAGCCTTCACGCAGGTAGACGATGATGCCGCGCCCTTCCGCGGCGATCTTCTCCATGTAGAAATCGACCGGGCTCTTCCTGCCGAAAAGATCCTCGGCGACATTTTCCGGATGCAGGCGCACGGGGATGTCGACGCCGTCGCGGATGTCGCCGAAGACGACGGCGAGATGCTGCATCGGGTCCCAGGGCAGGGCATAGGTATGGGCCTTGGCCTTGCCGAAGGGCGTGTCGATGTCGAAGCTCGCGCCGTGCTCGACCAACGTTTCCTTGCGCTGGCGATAGGCGATGAGATCGGCGACGGAGACGAGCTTCAGCCCGTGCTGCTCGGCGAATTCGACCACCTGCGGACCGCGGGTGACTGTGCCGTCGTCATTGACCAGTTCGGAGATCACGCCGATCGGCGGCAGGCCGGCGAGGCGGCAGAGATCGACGGCGGCTTCCGTATGGCCGGAGCGCATCAGCACGCCGCCTTCGCGCGAAACCAGCGGGAAGATGTGGCCGGGACGGACGAAATCGGCCGCCCCGACATTCGGGTTGGCGAGGTTGCGCACCGTCAGCGTCCGGTCGTCGGCCGAGATGCCGGTCGTCGTGCCGTGCTTGAAATCGACCGAGACGGTGAAGGCGGTCGTGTGGGCGGAATCGTTTTCCGCCACCATGGCGTTGAGGTTGAGGCGTTTGGCCTCTTCCTTCGGCATCGGCGCGCAGACGATGCCGGAGGTGTGGCGCACGATGAAGGCCATCTTTTCCGGCGTGGTGTGCACGGCGGCGACGATCAGGTCGCCCTCGTTCTCGCGGTCATTGTCGTCCATGACGACGACGATTTCGCCGGCCTCGAAGGCCCTGATGGCGTCGACGACGCGTTTCTGATCGTAAGACATGGACGCTCCTATTTCAGACGGCCGGTCTGGCCGCGGTCGCGAAGATAATGATCGGCGATCGCGCAGGCGACCATCGCCTCGCCGATCGGCACGGCGCGGATGCCGACGCAGGGGTCGTGCCGGCCCTTGGTGCGGACATCGACATTCTTGCCGTCGGCATCGATCGACTGGCGTTCGGTCAGGATCGAGGAGGTCGGCTTGACGGCGAAACGCGCCACAACAGGCTGTCCGGTCGAGATCCCACCGAGAATACCGCCGGCATTGTTGGAAAGAAAGATCGGCGTGCCGTCATTGCCCATGCGCATCGCGTCGGCATTGTCTTCGCCTGAGGTTTCGGCCGCGGCAAAGCCGTTGCCGATCTCCACGCCCTTGACGGCGTTGATGGACATCAGCAGCGAGGCGATGTCCTGGTCGAGCTTCGAATAGATCGGCGCGCCTAGACCGGCGGGCACGCCTTCGGCGATCACTTCGATCACCGCGCCGATCGACGAGCCGGCCTTGCGAATGCCGTCGAGATACTCTTCCCAGACCGGCACGATCGCCGCATCGGGGGAGAAGAACGGGTTCTGATCGACCTGGTCCCAGTCCCAGTTGCGGCGGTCGATCTTGTGCTTGCCGATCTGCACCAGCGCGCCGCGCACGGTCACACCGGGAACGACCAGGCGGGCGATGCCGCCGGCTGCAACCCGCGCGGCGGTTTCGCGCGCCGAGGAGCGGCCGCCGCCGCGGTAGTCGCGGATGCCGTATTTCAGGTCATAGGTATAGTCGGCATGGCCGGGGCGGTATTGCCGGGCGATCTCGCCATAATCCTTGGAGCGCTGGTCGGTGTTCTCGATCAGCATCGAGATCGGCGTGCCTGTTGATGTCATCGTCTCGCCATCGGCATCGAGCATGACGCCGGACAGCACCTTGACGAGGTCGTCCTCGCGCCGTTGCGTGACGAAGCGGGATTGGCCAGGCTTGCGCTTGTCGAGCCAGACCTGGAGATCTTCAAGCTTGAAGCGCAGCCCCGGAGGGCAGCCGTCGACGACGCAGCCGAGCGCCGGACCATGGCTTTCGCCCCAGGTGGTTACGCGGAAGAGGTGACCGAATGTATTGTGCGACATGTGTTCCCACGGTGGCGCCAGGGCCGGTCGCCGCCGGCCGCGCCATTGCTTCAAAAAGGCGCGACACTCATAGGCCAAAAAGCCGTCGAGGCAAAAGCCTTTCTTTGCGTCAAACCGGCCGCTGCCGAAATGCTGTTTCCCTGCGCGCCAGGGATAGCCGCCAGGATACCGGCCACGGGACGACGCAGCGGCCGCGAGGCGGACGCGGGGGGTTAACAGGACATCTTGATTATATTTAAAATCCTATTCATCAATTGGGCGGGAAAAGCCATTGTTACGGGCAATTTTCGCCATATTCAGGAGCTTATCTGTGGCCAGTGTTCTCGTGCAGCGTTTCAAAAGGATTGTTGCAATGCGTTTCGTCGTCGCCACGCTTTTGGCCACAGCAAGTTTCCTGTCGCCGATGAGCGGCTTTGCCGAGAGCGCCGATGTCGAGGCGACGATCAAGAAGGTCGACACGGCCAATCTCGTGCTGACGCTCGACGACGGCAAGACCTATCAGGCACCCGAGGAGTTCAACTTCGACGGCCTCGAAGCCGGCGTCAAAGTGATCGTCTTCTATACCGAAATTGACGGCAAACGCGTCATCAACGATCTCGATATCGTCAAGTAGGCGGTCCTACGGCCTAGATCGGCGTAGGAAGTTCTACAGCCAGACGATCGTCCGCTCGCTCGTATCGATCCTGACAATCCGGTCCTGTGGAATGCCGCCTTCCGCGGCGGTGCTCTTCGGCAGCTCGGCAATCGCCTGGAACAGCGTGCGGATGACGCCGCCATGGGTGACGCAGACGGTCGGGCGATCGACGGAGCGCAGCCATGCGCCGGTGCGCCAGGAGAGGATTTCGTAGCTCTCCGCATCGTCGCCGGGCGGGATGAAATCCCATTTCGAGGCGTTGCGTTCGGCCACCCGCTCGGCCTGCGTCGCCTTCAGTTCCTTGAGTGTCGAGCCCTCCCAGTCGCCGAAGGAAATCTCCACCAGCCGCGGATCGGTGCGATAGGCAAGCGGCGTCAGGCCCATGGCGGCGCGCATGATCTCCATGGTCGCGCGCGTGCGTCCGAGCGGGCTGGCGACGAAATCGAATTCGCCGACCGTCTCACCGAGAATCTCGGCCAGCGCGATGCCGTTCCGCCGGGCCTGTTCCAGGCCGATGGCATTCATCGGAACGTCCTTCTGACCTTGCAGGCGGCGCTCGGCATTCCAGTCCGTCTGACCGTGTCTGATCACATAGATAAGCACGGTTCAGACTCCGGAGGCATTTAGTCCTTGACGACTGAAATATCGGGCGCGTCGACCGCCTTCATGCCGATGACATGATAACCGCTGTCGGCATGGTGCACTTCACCGGTGACCGAGCGCGACAGGTCGGACAGCAGATAGAGGCCGACATCGCCGACTTCCTCGATGGTGACGGTGCGGCGCAACGGGGCGTTATATTCGTTCCACTTCAGGATATAGCGGAAATCGCCGATGCCGGAGGCGGCGAGCGTCTTGATCGGTCCAGCCGAAACGGCGTTGACGCGGATGTTCTGCGGCCCAAGATCGACGGCGAGATATTTGACGCTCGCTTCGAGGGCGGCCTTGGCGACACCCATGACGTTATAGTTCGGCATCACCTTTTCGGCGCCGTAATAGGTCAGCGTCAGCATCGAGCCGCCTTCCGTCATCAGCTTCTCGGCGCGGCGTGCGACCGAGGTGAAGGAATAGACGGAGATCTGCATCGTCTTGTTGAAATTGTCGGGCGAGGTGTCGATGTAGCGGCCGGTCAGCTCGTCCTTGTCGGAAAAGCCAATCGCATGCACGAGGAAATCGATCTTGCCCCACAGTTTTTCGACGTTTTCGAAAACCGCGTCGATGGTGGCTTCGTCGGCGACGTCGCAATGGCCGACCAGCGTCGCATCGATTTCGGCCGCGAGCGGCTCGACACGCTTCTTCAGCGCATCGCCCTGATAGGTGAGCGCAACTTCTCCGCCCTGCGCATGAATGGCCTTGGCAATACCCCACGCAATCGAACGATTGTTGGCGACACCCATGATGACGCCGCGTTTGCCTGCCATGAGGCCGGATGCTTGAGCCATATTTCGCTCCCTAGGATTCTGATCGATCCTGCCTATGGCATAGGCCGTTAATCGGTTCAAGCTTGGCCTGGATCATCAACTGTTAGGGATCGTAACAAAGGGTGCGAATGTCATAAAAATTTCACAGGAACAGGCCTTCGCGCATGCTCCGCATGAGATCGGTGATCTTGTCGTCGGGTTTTTCCCACAGGATGATGCGCAATTCGACGACGAGATCGCCTCTGCTGCCGTCCTCCCGCGGTAATCCCTGGCCGGGAATCCTGATCGTCTTGTCAGAGCCCGACCAGGCGGGAACGGTGATATCAAGCGGCCCGGCCGGTCCGTCGATACGCGTCTCGGTTCCGAGCACGGCATTTTCGATGCTGAGCGGCAGCACAGCGTGCAGATCGAAGCCGTCGACGGTGAAGCGCGGGTCGGGGGCAATGCGAATATTGACGACGGCATCGCCGCGCTGCATGCCCGGCAGCTTGAAGCCCTGTCCCTTCAGCCGGATCTCGTGACCATCGGTCGTGCCTGCCGGCAATGCAAAGCCGATTTCACGGCCTTCCGGCAGCGAAGCGCTAATCCAGCCGCTCTTCAGCACATCGTCGATTGTCACCGTCGCCGTCGTCACCTCGTCAGGCGCTTTTTCGAGGCCGGTATCCTTGGCGCCGGTGAAACGGCGCACCAGCGATGTCAGAATGCTCAGCGGCAGCGGCAGGTTGGCGCCGGCATTGTTTGATGCCTCGCCGGTTTCCTCCTCGGCTTCGGTGGCATCGCCATCCCCGCGCTTGGCCGCTTCGG
Organism: Rhizobium etli CFN 42; assembly: GCF_000092045.1. Classification (NCBI taxonomy): domain Bacteria; kingdom Pseudomonadati; phylum Pseudomonadota; class Alphaproteobacteria; order Hyphomicrobiales; family Rhizobiaceae; genus Rhizobium; species Rhizobium etli. The sequence continues at coordinate 989,766 of NC_007761.1, forward strand.
CCTGTGCCTGGCCCTGTGTCTGTTGATTCGGCGTCTGCTGATATTGCTGATTCTGGGCCTGCGCGCGGCCCTGCGCCTGGCCGCCTGCCGCAGCGCGTGTCTGCGCCCCGAAAATGCGTTCGACCATCTCTTCGGCGCCTTCACCGGCAGCGGCCTGCTGCTTGGAGCCTTCGGCTGCGGTCTTCTGGGCCGCCCGCGCGAGTTCTTCCATCACCCGCTCGGCATTGGCCTGCGCCGCCTTGGCGCGGGCTGCAGCCTCGCGCGCGGCCTGGCGCTGCTGCATGATCGTCTGTTCCTGCTTCTTGGCTTCCGCCATCCGCACGGCATTGTCGAACAGGCTGCGCTTGCGCGGATCTCGGAGCGTTTCATAGGCGCGGCCAATTTCGGCAAACCGGGCGGTCGCCGTCGGATCATCCTGATTGTGGTCGGGATGGGCAGCTTTGGCCATGTTGCGCCAGGCCGCCTTGATCTCGTCTGCCGCCGCGTCGCGCCTGACGCCCAGAATTTTGTAAGGATCGCGCATGTCAAAACCGCCGGTGTTGCGATGCGGGCGCCTGTCCTTGCCCGGCATCCCCGCCAATATCGAAGTCCACTATCAACATGTGAGGCGCCACCGGCCGCAAAGGCAGGCAGAGCCACTCTCGAGACCGATCGTGCGGCCGAGTTGCTAATCACTTCTTATTTCTATGGAGGGATGGGGAGTGTTTTGCCGTAAATGGTTAGCTCTTTGCTAAGCATTCGGCGGACAACCGGCGGCCGTTAACTTGTCGGCGCACCGAATCGGTTCCGGCAGATCAAAGTTACCGCCGGATTATCGTCAGCTCTCCCGCCGGATTGGCGTCAGCTTTCCCGCCGGATTCGCGTCAGCTTTCCGGCTGGAAGCTCAAGAGCTGCCAATTCCCGCCGCCGACGAGGCAGGTCTTGCCGTAAAATTTGGCAATGCCGACATAGGAATGCCGGGTCGTGCGGAACTGCCGGCACACCTGGCCTGACTCATTGTTCTCGACGATCGTATCGATGACGCCGGCGCTGCCGGTGGATGCATTCGCCCAGGGAAGCGGCTGGCCTTCGAGCTTGTTCACATCGGCCGACGTCACGGCGTTGCGCACCGTCATCTCGTCCGAGAGGGTGTCGGTGCTCGGCGGCGTCTGCGGCACGGTGCCGGTGGCCACCGACCGGTCGACCTTGGCTTCGCTCAAGAAATCCATCCCGCCCGCAAGGCAGCCGGAGAGCGACAGCATTGCGGCGCCGACGATCAGGAAGGCACTGCTGCGTTGCCGCAGGCCCTTTGTATGGCGATATGACTTTGCTATGACTTCCACCCTGCGTCCTGTCCAGTTATCAAAAGCTGGGCGAGTTTTGAATAATCCGGGGCATTTGAACCAATATGTCGGCAAACGAGTTAACAAGCGGTGACTTTACCGAAAGTGGCGAGCCCTTCAAGCTCTTTGCCGAATGGCTGAAGGAAGCGGAGGCCTCCGAACCGAACGATCCCAATGCCGTGGCGCTGGCGACGGTCGATGAGCATGGTCTTCCCAATGTCCGCATGGTGCTCCTCAAGGGATTCGACGATGACGGTTTCGTCTTCTACACGAATTTCGAGAGTCAGAAAGGTCGCGAAATCTTGGGGCAGAAGAAAGCCGCCATGTGTTTCCACTGGAAAAGCCTGCGCCGCCAGGTGCGGTTGCGCGGGCCCGTCGAGATCGTGAGCGACGCCGAAGCCGACGCCTATTTCAAGACGCGGGCGCGCGGCAGCCGCATCGGCGCCTGGGCCTCCAAACAATCGCGTCCGCTCGAAAGCCGATTCGCGCTGGAGAAGGCGGTGGCCGAATACACCGCCCGCTACGCCATTGGCGAGATACCCCGGCCTCCCCATTGGTCGGGCTTCCGCATCCGGCCGACCTCGATCGAATTCTGGAAAGATCAGCAGTTCCGCCTGCATGACCGCATAGAATTCCGCCGCCCGTCTCCAGTCGGGGCGTGGGAAAAGGTGCGGATGTATCCCTGACTGCTTTACCTGCCCATCAGTTTCAGCGGAATGCCGGAGGCAAGCGCCGAGACGTAGCGCCGCTTCTGGTAGAAGCCGTTCAGCGACATGCGCGGGAGATAGCTGGTTTTCCCTGCTGCCGGCAGCCCCGGCTGCGTGGTGACGGCGACCGAAAAGCCCAGCCGGCCGGCAAGCCCCGCCTCGCGGGCGCCCGCCGCCTCCGGCGTGCCGTAGGGATAGGCGATCGCGGCGGGACGGACGCCGGTCAGTGCCTCGACGTAATCGGCCGAAACTTCCATCTCAATTCGCGCTTCGGCCTCCGACAGGCGGGCAAGCGCGCGATGGCTGATCGTATGGGCGCCGAGCGCTGCAAGCGGATGTCGGGCGAGCCGCTGCAATTGCGCCGGTCTCATCACCAGATCGCGCACGATATCGGTCGGCTCGATGCCGTTTTCCCTGGCCAGCATATCAAGGGTGGCGACGGCGCGCGCCTCGTCGAAGCGGTGGATATACCGGGCGAAACGGTCGAATGCCTCCCATTGCTGCCGCGGCCCGTCGAGCGCCAGCCGCTCACTGCCGCGGCCGAAATCGAAGCGGATTTCTTTTGCCTGCCGCAATAGGACGGCGAGCGTTTCCCACCAGATGCTGTGGGAGCCTTCGGCAAAACCCTTGGTCACGAACACGGTGAAAGGTGTCCGATGCCGCTCGAATACCGCCAGCGCATACTCCATGTTGTTGATGTAGCCGTCGTCGAGCGTAAAGGCCGCAAACGGTCTGCCGCCCTCCGGCGCGGACAACAGCGCCGGCAGCTCGTCAAGCGGCACGAAGCGATAGCCATCGCGGGTCAGCCGCCGCAGTGCTGCATCGAGAAAGTGCGGGGTGATTTCGAGATGCGCGTTCGGCGCAAAAGTCTCTGCGCGCTGCGGGCGGACATGATGCAGCGTGAAGATGACCCCGCGCCCGCGCGACTGGCGCATGAGGCCGGCCGCGGCGATCAACCAGGACGCCTCGAGCCCGGCGCCGATCGCCGCCCTTTTTGCCAATCGCTTCAATTGCCCCGTCATGCGCCGCCCATTGCTTTTGCGGCAAACTAGCAACCGCAGCTTAAGCCTTGCTCCCGATTTTGCACAACTTCTTTCGTTTTTTGTTAACCAAGACCGTGAAAAGGCTAGAAAAATGGTAGGCGTTGCCGCAAAGTCGCGCCAAACTTGCGGCTTCTGTCACATTACGACACATGGCCGGCCCGATCGAGAGCCAGCGCATCAGGGGGAACTCCATGAGAAAGCTTTTGGCGGCTGTTTTGACCGTAACGCTGGCCGTTTCGGCGCCGCTTGCGGCTCTTGCCGGTAGCGCCTCGCTGATCCTCGATGCCCGGACCGGCAAGGTGCTGGCATCAGAAAACGCCGATACGCTCAACCATCCGGCCTCGCTGACGAAGATGATGACGCTTTATCTCACCTTCGAGGCGCTGAAACGCGGCAAGATCGCCTGGGATACGCCGATCAAAATGTCGAAATACGCTGCCGCGCGGCCGCCGACCAAGCTCGGCGTCAAGGCGGGCGGCACCATCACGGTGCGCGAGGCGGTCTATGGCATGATCGTCAAATCCGCCAATGACGCCGCCGCCGCCATGGCCGAGACGCTCGGCGGCTCGGAGAGCGGTTTTGCCCGGATGATGACGGCCAAGGCCCGCCAGCTCGGCATGAGCCGCACCGTCTTCGTCAATGCATCGGGCCTGCCGAACAGCAGCCAAGTGACGACGGCGCGCGACATGTCGACGCTCGGCGTGGCGCTGATGAAGAATTTTCCCAACGAATACCGCCTGTTTTCGATGGCGAGCTTCAACTTCCGCGGCAAGACCGTGCGCGGCCACAACAATCTCATGTACCGCTACCAGGGCATGGACGGCATCAAGACGGGTTATACCAACGCGTCGGGCTTCAATCTCGTCAGCGCCGTCAGGGACGGCAACCGCCGTGTCGTCGGCGTCGTGCTCGGCGGCCGCACCGCCCGCAGCCGCGATGCCAGGATGGAGGCACTGCTCGACCGCTATCTCGGCCGCGCCTCGTCATCAGGCGGCGCCAAGCTGATGGCGAGCGTCGGCGCCAGGGAGCCGGTGGAAGTCGCTTCCGCGTCTGGCGCTTCCGACGTTCCGGTGCCGCTCAACGCGCAGCGCCCGGACGAAGATCTCGCAACAAAGAGCTTGGCTTATGCCGATGACGCCGTCGTGCCGATGGAGCGTCCGGTCGCGATGGACGAGATTCTGAATGCCGGCAAGGCCGTCAAGGCTCCGGCCGAGAAGACCGATGGAACCTGGCAGATCCAGATTTCGGCCGCGCCGAGTGCCGATGCGGCGCGAGCGCTTCTTGCACAGGCACAGTCGGAAGGCGGCGCGCCGCTGGTTTCCGCCTCGCCCTACACTGAGGCGGTCGGAACGGGCGCCAACAAGATCTATCGCGCCCGCTTTGTCGGCTTCGCCAGCAAGGATGCCGCCGTCTCCGCCTGCGATGCGCTGAAGCAGCGCTCCTACGACTGCATGCTGCTGCCGGACCACGGCTGATCGCCGCACCCAGGCAATCCACTCTGGACAAGCATCGGGAATCAGCGTCTCTTCCGTAAACAAAAGGGGAACACCGATGTTGAGATCGCTTGCCGACCAGTTCGAAACCTCATCGGCCAAATATGCCGCGGCCAACGGCATCGAACGCGACGCCGACTGGTTTTTGTTGAAGCTGCAGGAGGAGGTCGGCGAACTCACCCAGGCCTGGAACCGGTTGACCGGCCGCAGTCGCCGCAGAGAGCGGACGCAGGAAGAGCTCGACCGCGACCTCGCCGACGAGACCGCCGACCTGCTCGGCCATATCCTGCTTTTTGCCCGCCGCAACGACATCGACCTTGCCGCCGCGATCGAACGGAAGTGGCGGTTTCAGCCGGCGCAGACACCGGAGGCGTAAGCACTGCGGCATTGCGCATCCGGATCCGAGAGATCGCGACCGACTTTAGAAGACTGCGCTCAATCCGGTTACCAGCCAGAACGCAAGCGCCGAGATCATCGCGGCGGCGGGCAGGGTGATGATCCACGCCACCACGATATTGCCCGCCAGACCCCAGCGGACCGCAGACACGCGCCTGGCGGCGCCGACGCCGATGATGGCGCCGGTTATGGTGTGGGTGGTGGAAACCGGAATGCCGAGCCAGGTGGCGCCGAAGAGCGTCAAGGCGCCGCCCGTTTCGGCGCAGAATCCTTGCATCGGGTTCAGCCTGGTGATCTTCGAGCCCATCGTATGGACGATGCGCCAGCCGCCGAACAAGGTGCCGAGCGCCATCGCCGCCTGGCATGAGATCACCACCCAGAGCGGCACGTGGAAGCTGCCACCGAGATAGCCCTGCGAGTAAAGAAGCACGGCAATGATGCCCATCGTCTTCTGGGCGTCATTGCCGCCATGACCGAGCGAATAGAGCGACGCCGACACGAATTGCAAGAAACGGAAGGACCGATCGACTGCAAAAGGCGTTTGCCGGATGAAGATCCAGGTTACCGCCAGGATGAGGAACAGTGCCAAAAGAAAACCGATCATCGGCGACATGACGATAGCGGCGGCGGTCTTGAGAAGACCGCTCCAGACGATCGCGCTCAAGCCGGTTTTGGCAAGGCCCGCACCGACCAGCCCGCCGACCAGAGCATGGGATGAACTGGAGGGAATGCCGAAGACCCAGGTCACGACATTCCAGACGATGGCGCCGATCAAGGCCGCGAAAATCACTTGCGGCGTGACGATCGCCGGATCGATGATGCCGGTCCCGAGCGTCTCGGCCACATGCAGGCCGAAGAACAGGAAGGCGATGAAATTGAAGAATGCCGCCCAGAAGACCGCATATTGCGGCCGCAGGACCCGTGTCGAGACGATTGTTGCGATCGAGTTGGCCGCATCATGCAGGCCATTGAGAAAATCGAACAGCAGCGCGACGCCGATCAGGCCGACAAGAAGCGGAAGAGCGAGCGCGACATCCATCAGATATTCTCGATCACGATGCCGCTGATCTCGTTGGCGACGTCCTCGAAACGGTCGACCACCTTCTCCAACTCACCGTAGATTTCGCTGCCGATCATGTAGGCCATCGCATTGCCAGCGCCGTGCCGGCGGAACAGATCCTTGAGCCCCCGCTCGTGCAACTCGTCGGAGCGCCCTTCCACCCGCGTGACCTGCTCGACGATGGCAGAAAGCCGCGGCGCATTGGCGGTCATGCGATCAAGCAACGGAATGGCTTCGGCAATGAGATTGGCAGCTTCCACAACAGTCTTGCCCATCTCCTGCATCCCCGGATCGAAGCTGGTCTGCTCGAAGAGCCGGATGGTTTTGACGGTCTTGTGCATCATGTCGATCGCATCATCCATGGATTGGATGAGATCCTTGATGTCTCCACGATCGAAAGGTGTGATGAAGCTCCGCCGGACGGCCTGCATCACTTCGCGGGTTATATCGTCGGCCTGATCTTCCAACCGCACGATCGTTTCGCATTGATGCTCGATCTCTATGCCCGACAGCAACCTTTCCAGAGCCTGTGCGGCGTCGACGATGGTTCTGGAATGTTGTTCGAAAAGGACGAAGAACCGGTCTTCGCGCGGCATCAACTTTCGAAACCAACCCAGCATGAACACCTCGTAATCTTTGGTCTGCGCTATAGGCGACCAGCCGTCCTAAACCGTATCCCATTGAAGAGATAGGGGTGAATTTAAGTTTATGACAGATTTGTGACAACGGCGCTCTTGAAGTAGAGATATAGTTGAGGAACATTGGCGGCGCCCGAACCTTGGTTCAGCGTCCCAGGCTTCTTTTTCACGATTAATCTAGCGCTCAGGAGATTACCATGGCTTCCGCCACCAATGATGGCCGGCCGCGGAGGCTGAAGCCAATGCCGAAGAAAGCTAGATCCTATCTCGGCCGGCTGGCAGGCGCGACCGACCAGCTCTTTAGGGGGGAAGCAATCGAGCAGTTTGCGGCGATCTGTTACCGAAAAGTCGGCGACAACTTGGTTGAGGTCCTCCTGATCACATCGCGCGACAGTGGCCGCTGGATCATTCCCAAGGGCTGGCCTATTGCGAAGCTCGCACCCCACCAGGTTGCCGAGCGCGAGGCTTGGGAGGAGGCCGGGGTGAAGGGTAAGGCCAGGAAGCGCCTGTTTGGCTTCTACACCTATATCAAGATGCTGGCCAACGGTGAACGCGTTCCTTCCGTCGTTCAGGTCCATCTCTTGCAAGCCGAAAAAATTGATGAGAAGTTTCCGGAGGAAAAACAACGAAACAGCCGATGGCTCCCGCCTCTCGAAGCCGCTGCTCTCGTCCGCGAGCCCGGACTGAAAAGCTTGCTGGGCAAGGTTGAAAAAATGGTGGTGAAACTGCCGAAAGCCTAAGACCGAGACCCGCCGAAAGTTTTCGGAATGACATTCTCTTTCGTCAGCCGACCTTATAGCGGTAGAACTTGCTGTCCACTGCCATCAGCGGGAAGGCCCGGGGCAGGGCGCCCTTGGCGACCTCGACAAAGCCGTTCTTCTCGTAGAAGCGATGCGCGGCGACGAACTTGTCCGTCGTGCCGAGGAAGATGTCGGTGAGGCCGGCATCTCTGGCGTGGTCGAACAGGCGCTCGAGAAGCCGCGCCGCCACGCCATATTCACGGCCGCGAACCTCGGCGGCGACGAACATCTTGCGCAGCGCCGCCTGGTTGTTGCCGATATCCTTCAAGCCCACCGTGCCGACGATGACGCCATCCTTGACCGCCACCCAGAACTGGCCTTTGCCGGACTGGTAGAAATCCGGAATGACCCTGAGATCCGGCTGCGCATCGGCGGTGATGTCGATGCCGAACTCTTCGCGCTGGATCGGCAGGATCACCGAAAGCACGTCGTCGGCATCGCCGTCGGCAAAAGGTCTGATTTCGATCTCCGCCATCGGCTCCTCCCGTCTCAGGTCTGCGTACCGCCGACCGTCACCTGATCCATGCGCAGATGCGGCTGGCCGACGCCGACCGGAACCCATTGGCCGGCCTTGCCGCAATTGCCGATGCCGGTGTCGAGCTTCATGTCGTTGCCGATCATCGACACCCGCTTCATCGCATCCGGGCCGTTGCCGATCAGCATGGCGCCCTTGATCGGCGCGCCGAGCTTGCCGTTCTCGATCAGATAGGCTTCGGTGCAGCCGAAAACGAATTTGCCAGAGGTGATGTCGACCTGGCCGCCGCCGAAGGAGACGGCATAGATGCCCTTCTTCACCGAAGCAATGATCTCTTCGGGCGTCTTGTCGCCGCCGAGCATATAGGTGTTGGTCATGCGCGGCATCGGCACGTGGGCATAGCCCTGGCGGCGGCCGTTGCCCGTAGGCGCCATGCCCATCAGCCGGGCATTCTGCCGGTCCTGCATGTAGCCGACCAGCTTGCCGTTCTCGATCAGCACGTTGTAGCCGGACGGCGTGCCCTCGTCGTCGATGGTGATCGAGCCGCGGCGGTTGTCGATCGTGCCGTCATCAACGACGGTCACGCCGGGCGCGGCGACGATCTGGCCGAGAAGGCCTGCAAAGGCCGACGTCTTCTTGCGGTTGAAATCGCCTTCCAGCCCGTGACCGACCGCCTCATGCAGCATTACGCCCGGCCAGCCGGAACCGAGAACGACATCCATGGTACCGGCCGGCGCATCGATCGCTTCGAGATTGACGAGCGCCTGGCGCAGCGCTTCGTCGGCGCCATACCGCCAGCTGCCCTCGGCGATGAAATCGCCGAAGCCGATGCGCCCGCCGCTGCCGTAGGAGCCGCTCTCCTGCCGCTCGCCTTCACCGACGACGACGGAAATGTTGATGCGGGTCATCGGCCGGATGTCGCGCACACGATGGCCATCGGCGCGCAGGATGTCGACGACCTGCCAGCTCGCCGCGACCGAGGCGGTTACCTGCCGCACCTTGTCGTCCTTGCCCCTGAGGTAGGCGTCGATATCCTGCAGGACCTTGACCTTCTCCTCGAAACTCGGCTGGCCGATCGGGTTCTGGTCGCCGTAGAATTTCTTGTTGGTGCCCTGGGGAGCCGCGGCATAGGTGCCGGAATAGCCGCGCGTCACCGCGCCGACCGCATCGGCCGCCCGCTTCAGCGCCGCCACCGAGAGGTCGCCGGCATGGGCATAACCCACGGCTTCGCCCGCAACGGCGCGAAGTCCGAAACCCTGTTCGGTGTTGAAGCTACCGCCCTTCAGCCGGCCATTGTCGAAGGTCAGCGCTTCGGCCTGGGCATGCTCGATAAACAGCTCGCCGTCGTCGGCGCCGGCGAGCGCCTCGGCGACGAGACCACGCATCGTGGCTTCGTCGGCGTCGAAAAGCGTCAGGAGATCGGTGGTCATGGTCTGGCTCCAATGGGCATGCGGGAATGCGCCTACTCACCTAGATAGGGCTTCAACTGATAAAGAGTGAAGCCCTGTCGCGGAATATTCTGTGTCGGGCAAGATTTCCAGGAGAAGGTGATAGACGAGTGGGACAAAGAAGCGCGCGGCATATCTCTTCTCCCCTCGGGGAGAAGGTGCCGGCAGGCGAATGAGGGGCCACACGGCACGCCCTCTCAACTCCTGTCCAACCACGCCGATGGCAGCGACTCTAAGACAGTCGAGACCATGCCAGTGCGGCCGAAGTCCGGATGAACGTTCTTCTTATTGGAAGGCCGGCTTTGCGGCCCCCTCCTCCGGGCACCTTCTCCCCGAGGGGAGAAGAGGGACCGATAGGCCGCGGTACATATCAGCAGCCCTCAGGGCAGGGCGTCGAAACCTTCGGCGAAGCCCTTGAGGTCGACAGGGATGCCGATGCCTTCTTCCGGGGTCTGGAAGACGATGAAGGTGGCCTGGGCGCCGCTGCGGAAGGTCTTGAGCAGCTCGTCCTCGAGCACGACTTCGGCATAACAGCCATCGGCGAAGCAGCGGACGAAATAGGCGCGGCCGATATCCTTGCCGTCGACATTGAGGCCGAGGCCGTTCGGCAGGAGTACGCCGAGCGGCGCCAGCACGCGCAGGATCTTCGATTTGCGATCGGCCGTCTTCAGCACGACGACGGAAAGCCCGACCTCCGGCCGGTCCTCGGCGATGACGTTCTGCATCAGCGCACATTGTTCGGTCGCCGCACCGGCCGGCTTGTCGCAGACGACGGACCATGCGCCGTGGTTGGATTTCACCGTGCCGGGCGCCTGCGGCTGCGTCTGGCCGGGCGTCACCTGCTCGGCACGCGGGCTCGCGGCATTCGGCTGCTGCGGAGCGGGGGCAGGGGCGGCCGGTGCTGGTGTGGCGGGTTGGGCCGGGGGAGGAGCGGGTTGCTGTGCGAAGACGGGCGTCGCCGCTGCGGCCGCGATGCTGGCAGTCACGAGAAGCGACCGCGCGAGGGAACGGAAACCCATGGAAACCTCTGGATATCGAATCATTGCGGCTATTGTTGAAGCTGCCCACCGGAAATGAAAAGCCCCACCCCGTGAAAACCGGGGGACTGCGGCAGAAATTGGACCTTTGTCAAATAATGTACTGTGGTCGAATCGGCCGGAAAGCGCATCTTTCATATGCTGATGAACAACTTGGGATGTTTTGCCGTTCGGCCTGCCTGTGCTTTAGAGCCTTTCCTGGTTAGATTGAAGCATTCTGCCGGAGCAGGTTTGCGTCAGGGCAGAGGCGATTGGCGACGGGCATACCCCTTGGTACGTCCGAGCCGGTCGACCATCCGACTCCGTTTGAGCCAACACAATGCTTCAATCTAACCAGGAAGGGCTCTAAGCAAAAATGCCGCATAGACAATTGCTCTGGCCTGTTGCGGCAAATGCCAAACTGTGGTTTGAAGCGCTGAAGATGGCAAGGATTCTGCGTTCGATTTTGCAGGTCAAGCGCTCGAGGGAGATAATAAGGTGATGAAGAAGGCTTATGCAGCTCTGACCGCACTGGTCTGTCTGCTTTTTGCTTCCGGCACATATGCCGACCAGCCGACGCCGTGGCAGGCGACGCTGCAGCCGGCGGCGACGCCGATTATGCGGGAAATTCATTGGTTCGAACAATATACCCTGTGGTTTATCGTTCCGATCACGCTCTTCGTTCTGATCCTGCTCATCGTCGTCTGCTTCAAGTTCCGCGCCGGCGCCAACCCGGTTCCGTCGCGCACGAGCCACAATACGCTGATCGAGGTCATCTGGACCGTGGGGCCGGTCCTGGTGCTGCTCTTCCTCGCCATTCCCTCGTTCAATCTTCTGACGGCGCAGCTGACGCTGCCCGAAAATCCTGACGTGACGATCAAGGCGACCGCCACCCAGTGGCAGTGGAACTATGAATACGAAGGTTCGGGCGAGACTCCGCTCGCCTTCGATTCCTACCTCTTGAAGGATCAGGATCGTGCGGCCGCCGGCAAGGAAGACAAGTCGGTCTATCCGAGACTGCTCGCCGTCGACAACGAACTGGTGCTGCCGGTCAACAAGACGGTGCGCGTTCTCGTGACCGCGGCCCCCACCGACGTCATCCACGCTTTCGCCATGCCGTCCTTCGGCATCAAGATCGACGCCGTGCCGGGCCGCCTGAACGAGACCTGGTTCAGGGCCGAGCGCGAAGGCCTGTTCTATGGCCAGTGTTCCGAGCTCTGCGGCAAGGACCATGCGTTCATGCCGATCGCCATCCGCGTCGTCTCCGAGGACAAGTACAAGCAGTGGCTGACCGCAGCCGCCAGCGACCTGCCCGGCGCCTACAAGACACTCATGGCCGCAACCGATGGTCCCGCAAAGACCGTCGACGTCGCCGAAGCACAGTAATTAAGGGGATCGGGACAATGGCTGGACCTTCCGCTCACGACGATCATTCTCACGCCCGCCACGACCATGCGCATGATGATCACGATCACCATGATCACGGGCACAAGCCGAGCTTTGTCAATCGCTGGCTGTTCTCGACCAACCACAAGGACATCGGCACGCTCTACCTGATCTTCGCGATCATCGCCGGCATCATCGGCGGCGCGCTGTCGGTGGCCATGCGCATGGAGCTGCAGGAGCCGGGCATCCAGATCTTCCACGGCCTGGCCTCGATGGTCTACGGCTATGAGGGCGATGCCGCCATCGACGGCGCCAAGCAGATGTTCAACATGTTCACGACGGCGCACGCGCTGATCATGATCTTCTTCATGGTGATGCCGGCGATGATCGGCGGTTTCGCCAACTGGATGGTGCCGATCATGATCGGCGCCCCCGACATGGCCTTCCCGCGCCTGAACAACATCTCCTTCTGGCTGATCGTTCCGGCCTTCGCGCTGCTCCTGCTGTCGATGTTCGTCGAAGGCCCGGCAGGCGCTTACGGTACGGGCGGCGGCTGGACGATGTATCCGCCGCTGGCAACGAGCGGCACGCCGGGACCGGCGGTCGACCTGGCGATCTTCGCGCTCCACATTGCCGGCGCCTCGTCGATCCTTGGTGCGATCAACTTCATCACCACGATCCTCAACATGCGCGCCCCCGGCATGACGCTGCACAAGATGCCGCTCTTTGCCTGGTCGGTGCTGATCACCGCCTTCCTGCTGCTGCTGTCGCTGCCGGTTCTGGCAGGCGGCATCACCATGCTGCTGACGGACCGCAACTTCGGCACCTCGTTCTTCTCGCCGGAAGGCGGCGGTGACCCGATCCTCTACCAGCACCTGTTCTGGTTCTTCGGTCACCCCGAGGTCTATATTCTCATCCTGCCGGGCTTCGGCATGATCAGCCACATCATCTCGACCTTCTCGAAAAAGCCGATCTTCGGTTATCTCGGCATGGCCTACGCCATGGTCGCGATCGGCGCCGTCGGCTTCGTCGTCTGGGCCCACCATATGTATACGGTCGGTCTGTCGCTCGATGCGCAGCGCTACTTCGTCTTCGCCACGATGGTCATCGCCGTTCCGACGGGCGTGAAGATCTTCTCCTGGATCGCGACGATGTGGGGCGGGTCGATCTCGTTCCGCACCCCGATGATCTGGGCGATCGGCTTCATCTTCCTGTTCACGGTCGGCGGCGTCACCGGCGTCCAGCTTGCCAATGCCGGTCTCGACCGCTCGCTGCATGACACCTATTACGTCGTGGCTCACTTCCACTACGTTCTGTCGCTCGGTGCCGTCTTCGCGATCTTTGCCGGCTGGTATTACTGGTTCCCGAAGATGACCGGCTACATGTACAACGAATTCCTCGGCAAGCTGCATTTCTGGGTCATGTTCATCGGCGTCAATCTGGTGTTCTTCCCGCAGCACTTCCTCGGCCTCGCAGGCATGCCGCGCCGCTACATCGATTATCCGGATGCCTTTGCCGGCTGGAACTATGTTTCCTCGATCGGCTCCTACATCTCGGCCTTCGGCGTGCTGATCTTCCTCTTCTCGGTCTTCGAGGCCTTCGCCAAGAAGCGCATCGCCGGTGAAAATCCGTGGGGCGAAGGTGCGACGACGCTGGAATGGCAGCTGCCTTCGCCGCCGCCCTACCACCAGTGGGAGCAGTTGCCGCGCATCAAGTAAGACGCGCGGAAAACCGGACGCCGCATTCGAAACGGCGTCCGGCATAAGTAAATTCAGGACGGAATGATGACGGTTATCGACAATCACGAGGCGCTTGCAGAGGACGGCGAAATGTCGGAAGCGAGCGCGCGCGATTATTTCGAGCTTCTGAAGCCGCGGGTCATGTCGCTCGTGGTCTTCACCGCTTTTGCCGGTCTCGTGCTGGCACCGGGGCATATCAATCCCGTCCTCGGCCTGATCGCCATCCTCTGCATCGCCGTCGGCGCCGGCGCCTCCGGTGCGCTCAACATGTGGTACGACGCCGATATCGACGCCATCATGAGCCGCACGGCCAAGCGTCCGATCCCTGCCGGCCGCATCGCGCCGTCGGAGGCGCTGGCCTTCGGCCTGGTGCTGTCGGGCTTTTCGGTCGTCATTCTCGGCCTTGCCGTCAACTGGCTCTCGGCCGCCATCCTCGCCTTCACCATCTTCTTCTACGCCGTCATCTACACCATGTGGCTGAAGCGTTCGACGCCGCAGAACATCGTCATCGGCGGTGCCGCCGGCGCCTTCCCGCCGATGATCGGCTGGGCCTGTGTCACGAATTCGGTGACGATCGAGAGCACCGTGCTCTTCCTGATCATCTTCCTGTGGACACCGGCGCATTTCTGGGCGCTGGCCCTCTTCAAGATGCGCGACTACGAGGCCGTCGGCGTGCCGATGTTGCCGAATGTTTCCGGCGAGCGGGTCACCAAGCATCAGATCGTCGCTTATGCGGTGCTGACCGCCATCTGCGCGGTCCTGCCGTCCTTCCTCGGTTTCGCGAGCTTCGGCTACGGCCTCGTCGCCGCCGCCCTGGGGGCGATCTTCGTCTACTGTTCCATCGCCGTCTGGCGCATGCCGGACGGCGATCTGAAGATGATCCCGGCAAAGAAGCTCTTCGCCTTCTCGATTTTCTATCTGTTCGCCGTCTTCTCCGCCCTGATGATCGACCGGTTGGCCGCCATACTGGTCTCGCAAGCAGGAGGCTCGTTCTGATGGATCTCGTCAAGCTCACCGAAAAGCAGATGAAGTCGCGCCGCAACCGCAACATCGCCCTCGGGCTGGTGCTCGCCGGCCTCGCCGTTCTCTTCTACGTGATGGCGATCGTGAAGATGGGCGGGGGAGTGGCCGGATGAGCGACAAGGCCGCCGCACCGAGGAAACAGGGGCGCAATAACGGCGCCGTTGTCATGATGTGCCTGAGCTTCGTCTTCGGCATGGGCGCGATGAGCTATGCCGCCGTGCCGCTCTACCGCATCTTCTGTCAGGTGACCGGCTATAACGGCACGACGCAACGCGTCGAGCAGATGTCGAGCGTCGTGCTCGACCGCAAGATGCGCGTGACCTTCGACGCCAATGTCGCCCCCGGCCTGCAGTGGAATTTCAAGCCGGTCGAGCGCGAAGTCAATCCGAAGATCGGCGAAACCATCCAGGTCAATTTCGTCGCCGAGAACAAGTCGAACGAAACCCAGCGCGGCCAGGCGGTGTTCAACGTCACGCCGGGCGAGGCGGGCGCCTATTTCAACAAGGTGCAATGTTTCTGCTTTACGGAAACGGACCTGAAGCCGGGCGAGAAGCTGGAAATGCCGGTCGTGTTCTATATCGACCCTGAAATCGTCAAGGCGGTGGAATCGAAGGATATCCACACGGTGACGCTGTCATACACGTTCTACCCGAAAGAGGGTCCGAAGCCTGTCGCTTCGAATGAGGGTGGAACGGTGAAGATTGAAAAGAAACTTTGATCAAGGCTCGTTTCCGGCTATGCCGGGAGCGAAGTGAGGAAGACATCCGGGGATAGTTAGATGGCCGATGCGCATCAGAAGAATCACGACTACCACATCATCGATCCGAGCCCGTGGCCGATTCTCGCCTCGCTCGGCGCCTTCATCATGGCGATCGGCGGCGTCTGCTATATGCGTTACCTGAACGGCGGCTCCTTCAAGCTCGCCGGCGCCGAACTCGCCAATCCGTGGCTCTTCTATATCGGCCTCGTGCTGGTTTTCTACGTCATGTACGGCTGGTGGGCAGATACGGTGAAGGAAGCCCATGAGGGCTCCCACACCCGCGTCGTTTCGCTGCACCTGCGCTACGGCATGATCATGTTCATCGCTTCGGAAGTGATGTTCTTCGTCGCCTGGTTCTGGGCCTATTTCGACGCCAGCCTGTTTCCGAACGAGGCCATTCAGGCCTCGCGCATGGCCTATACCGGCGGCGTCTGGCCCCCGAAGGGCATCGAAGTCCTCGATCCCTGGCACCTGCCGATCTACAACACCGTCATCCTGCTGCTCTCCGGCACGACGGTGACCTGGGCGCACCATGCGCTGCTGCACAACGACCGAAAGGGCCTCGTTCAGGGGCTGACGTTGACCGTGCTGCTCGGCATCCTGTTCTCCAGCGTGCAGGCCTACGAATATGCTCACGCTCCATTCGACTTCAAGAATTCGATCTATGGCGCGACTTTCTTCATGGCGACGGGCTTCCACGGTTTCCACGTCCTCGTCGGCACCATCTTCCTTCTGGTGTGCCTGCTGCGCGCGCTGCGCGGCGACTTCACCCCGAAGCAGCATTTCGGCTTCGAGGCGGCCGCCTGGTACTGGCACTTCGTCGACGTCGTCTGGCTGTTCCTGTTCTTCTGCATCTACGTCTGGGGCGGCTGGGGCGCTCCGGTCGCCGCAGGCTGATCGGGACGATATGCAAACAAAAGGCGGGCCTGGTGCCCGCCTTTTTGTATTTGGCCTCGCTCCGTAGGATAACCGCGAACCTAGAGGTGGCAATTTTGCAGATCCCCGAGCGCTTTCATGTTGCCGAAACGCATGGATGGCTGGTGAACCACCGGATGAATGCCGCTCTTCCTGGTTATCTCATGATCAGTTCCAAGACGGATACGAACGATCTTTCCGAATTGTCCGAAGCCGCCTTAAGGGAGCTTGGCCCGCTGCTGGCGACAGCTCAGGACCTATTGAAGCGGAAACTGGGAGCGCAGCGCGTTTATATCGGCCGATATGGACACTCTCCCGGCTATCCTATCCATTTTCATGTGATCCCGATCTACGATTGGGTTGAAGAACTCTTCTGGAAAGACAGCCGCTATCGGGTGCTGCAGAATTTTGGCGACAGGCCGGGGGAAACTCCGACGGACGGCGCGGAGCTGACGCTGTTTGTTTGGCGCGAGTTTTGCGAGCGCACCGAGCCGCCCCGGGTTCAAGGGCGATCCGTCTTCCAGACCATTGAATTGTTGCGAGAGGCAATGCGATCTTGATCGCCAAATGCCTACCGGCGCGGGAATCCGCCGCCCGATCCGCTGTCATCATGCGATGAAATATCCCTCGCCATCAGCGGACAGCTTTTCCCGGCATCGACCATGACCCAGCCAAGCTTTTCGTAGAAAGGTACAGAATCCGGCGCCGCATGGGCCTCCAGGCGGCAGAGGCCATGCCATGCCGATAGCCTCTCGACTTCGGACATCAAAATCCGCCCGAGCCCTGTCTCTGACATTCCGGCATGATGGCGACAAGTCGCACGACACCGGACTGGCCGTTCGACAGGTCAAGGCGGACTGTGCCAAGAGCAATGCCGTCTTTCCTCAGCAGGAGCGGTATATTGCGCTCGTCATGTTCATCCGGATGCTTGTCATCGTAACCATCGAGGCCGCGCAGTTCGAACAAGACGCGCCGCCGGATCGCATGATAAGCCAGCCAATCCTCGGCCTCTTTTACGGGTAGAAGTTCTACAACCATCAGCGCCCGCCAGCAATCCGTTCGAAGGCCGAAGGCTCGGGAATGCCGAGATCGAGGCGCTGGCGGATCGCCTCGGCGCATTCGAGTGCGGTGAGCACCGACGTATCGACCTCCATGTCATAAATGCCTGGCCGGTGCACCTCATCCTGCCAGCGCTGCACCGGTTCGGGGATCGGCACCTCCTCGCTGGCTCTTACATAGAGCGTCTCGCGGCGCTCCTGCTTAAATTCCCGCCGCTGCATGATCGTGCCGATCGGACAGCGCACGCCGACGAAGAGCACGGAAAATCCATTGAGGCGCCGGGCGCAGTCGGCGAGAATGCCGAGCGGCTGCGAGTAGCTGTCGTGATGTCCGAGATCGGCGACCACATTGAGCCCGAATCCGGCATGGATGGCGATGGATTCGTATAGCGCGGCATAGAGGAACGGCACCAGCTCCTCCAGATCCGGCCGCTCGCCGCCGGGCCTGAGGCCGATTCCGGGCAGGTAGCGCTTCGGCGTCATGGCATTATAGGCGTCGACGCCGAGATTGATCCACGGGCCCTCGAATTCCTCCTGGATTGCCCGGGCAATGCTGGATTTGCCGCTTCTGGGCGCACCGTTCAAGATAATGATCTGTCCGGCATGGCTGTCATTGGTCATCAGTCTTCTTCTTCTGTTTGGCGCGAATCGCTCAGGGGCGTCGCGCAGGCATTTCCATTCGGGATGCGAATACTTTATGGGAGAGTTAAGGCAGCGTGAAATTGTCGGAAGGAATCGCATGAGCGAGGACAGCGCCCACTATCCCCCCATCGATCCGGTCAAGACGGGTATCAAAGGCTGCTGCCCGCGCTGCGGTCATGGCAAGCTGTTCGATGGCCTGCTCGGCCTGAAGCCGCGTTGCGCCTCCTGCGGCCTGGATTATTCCTTCGCCGATTCCGGTGATGGCCCGGCGGTCTTCGTCATCCTCATCGTCGGCTTCATCATCATTGGCATGGTGCTGTGGCTGCAGGTCAATTACGGGCCGCCGATCTGGGTGCATATCCTCATCTTTGGACCGCTGACGATCATCCTGTCGCTCCTGACGCTGCGTTGGTTCAAGGGCATCCTGATCGCCATGCAGTACCGCCATAATGCCCGCGAAGGACGTCTGAGTGACTGACATCGATCATGCCGCGCCGCGCCGCCGGCTGCCTTTTATGACGGGCATTCTGGTGCTGACTGCCCTTGCCATCCTGATTTCGCTCGGCACCTGGCAGCTGCAGCGTCTCCACTGGAAGCAAGGCCTGCTCGCCGATATCGCCGCGCGCCAGGCTGCCGCGCCGGTGCCGCTCGCCGATATCGAGGCAATCGCCGCATCGGGCGGCGACATCGAATACCGCAAAGTCACCGCCACCGGCCGCTATATCAACAACAAGGAGCGGCATTTCTTCGCCACCTGGCGCGGCCAGACCGGCTTTTACGTCTACACCCCGCTCGAGCTTGCCGACGGGCGCATTCTCATCGTCAACCGCGGCTTCGTTCCCTATGAGAACAAGGAGCCGGAAATGCGCATGCAGGGCCAGCTGACGGATCAGCAGACGGTCACGGGGCTCGCGCGCGCCAAACTTGCCGGCAAGCCATCCTGGCTGGTGCCCGACAACGACGTCGCCAAGAACATCTTCTACTGGAAAGACCTCGACGTGATGGCCGAAAGCGTCGGGCTGGAGAAGGCGCGCGTCATCCCCTTCTTCGTCGATGCCGATTCCACGCCCAACCCGGCCGGCCTGCCGATCGGTGGCGTCACCCAGGTCGATCTGCCGAACGACCATCTGCAATATGCTTTTACCTGGTACGGACTTGCCGCCGTGCTCGTCGCCGTGGTGGCGGTCTCCTGGTTCCGCAAACCGGGAAAGGCGCCGCGGCAATAGTATCGCTTCAATTCCCGGCCATATTGGGCTAGAGGTCGATTGCGCCCTCGCGGGACGTCGCTGATGAAGCTGGACCTTGCCACGTTCTCCCTCATTCCTGTGCTCGTCACAGGAATCCAGTGCGCCCAAGTCGTTGGGTGCGGAAGACTGAAGTAGGCATTGGTCGTTATTCACGGCGCCAACGCGCGTGGCTGGATTCCTGTGACGGGCACAGGAATGAGGAATGCATAACGGAACAGGCATGAATATTGCGGCGAAACCTTCCTTGACGATCAGGCTCTGCGGCCCGCGCGGCTTCTGCGCCGGCGTCGACCGCGCCATCCAGATCGTCGTGCTGGCGCTGAAATCCTATGGCGCGCCGGTCTATGTGCGCCACGAGATCGTCCACAATCGTTATGTCGTCGAGGGGCTGGAGGCCAAGGGTGCCGTGTTCGTCGAGGAACTGGACGAGATCCCGGCCGAGCATCGCGCCCAGCCGGTGGTCTTCTCCGCCCATGGCGTGCCGAAATCGGTGCCGGAGGATGCGGCGAGCCGCAACCTCTTCTATCTCGACGCCACCTGCCCGCTGGTCTCCAAGGTCCACAAGCAGGCGATGCGCCACAATCGACTTGGCCGCCACGTTGTCCTCATCGGTCATGCCGGTCATCCGGAAGTGATCGGCACGATGGGGCAATTGCCGGAAGGCGCGGTTTCGCTGATCGAGACGATCGAGGATGCCGACGCCTACGCCCCGGCCGATCCCGACAATCTCGGCTATGTCACTCAGACGACGCTGTCGGTCGACGATACGGCCGGCGTCATCGCCCGCCTGCAGGAACGCTTTCCCAACCTGACTGCGCCGGCGGCGGATTCGATCTGTTATGCCACGACCAACCGTCAGGAAGTGGTGAAGCAGGCGGCCCCCGGCTGCGATCTCTTCATCATCGTCGGTGCGCCGAACTCGTCCAATTCCAAGCGCCTCGTCGAAGTGGCGCTGAGGGCAGGGGCGAAGAAATCGATCCTGGTGCAGCGGGCCGCCGAGCTCGACTGGGAGGAGATCGGCGCGATTTCGACGCTCGGCCTTTCCGCCGGCGCCTCGGCGCCTGAAGTCATCGTCAACGAGATCATCGAAGCCTTCCGCGCCCGCTTCGATGCCCGCGTCGAGCTGGCCGAGACGGTGCAGGAAACCGAAAACTTCCTGGTCAATCGCGAATTGCGCAGCATCGAGCTGACGACGGCCGACATGGCCTTCGTCAACGGCTAGGCCGCCATCGCGTCCCGGGTCATCCATCATCCATCATACAGAGACGAGACCTCACTTGGCAGTCTATACCGATATCGCCGAAGACGATCTGAAATGGTTCCTGACGGAATATGATGTAGGCACGCTGCTCTCCTATAAGGGCATCGCCGAAGGCGTCGAAAACTCCAATTTCCTGCTGCATACCTCGAAGGCGCCGCTGATCCTGACGCTTTATGAGAAGCGCGTGGAAAAGAGCGACCTGCCGTTTTTCCTCGGCCTGATGCAGCATCTCTCTGCCCGCGGCCTCTCCTGTCCGCTGCCGTTGCCGCGGCGCGACGGCGCGCTGCTCGGCTCGCTCTCCGGCCGCCCGGCGGCGCTGATTTCCTTCCTCGAAGGCATGTGGCTGAGAAAGCCGGAGGCGAAGCATTGCCGCGAGGTCGGCAGGGCGCTGGCCGAAATGCACGTGGCCGGCGAGGGCTTCGAGCTGAAACGTCCGAACGCGCTTTCCCTCGATGGCTGGCGGGGGCTCTGGGAGAAATCCGAGGCGCGCGCCGATGAAGTCGAATCTGGCCTGCAGGGCGAGATCCGCAACGAGCTCGATTTTCTTGCCGCCGCCTGGCCGAAGAGCCTGCCTTCCGGCGTCATCCATGCCGACCTCTTTCCTGACAACGTCTTCTTCCTCGGCGACGAGCTCTCCGGCCTGATCGATTTCTATTTCGCCTGCAACGACCTGCTCGCCTATGACGTCTCGATCTGCCTGAACGCCTGGTGCTTCGAGAAGGATGGCGCCTACAACATCACCAAGGGCATGGCGATGCTCGAGGGTTATCAGAGTGTCAGACCGTTGAGCGGTGAAGAAATCGCCGCCCTTCCGCTGCTCGCGCGCGGCTCGGCGCTGCGCTTCTTCCTGACGCGACTCTATGACTGGCTGATGACGCCGGAAGGCGCCATGGTCACCAAGAAGGATCCGCTCGAATATCTGCACAAGTTGCGGTTCCACCGCCAGATCGGCTCAGCCGCAGAATACGGGTTGAGCCTATGAAACACGTCGATATCTTCACCGACGGCGCATGCTCCGGCAATCCCGGTCCCGGCGGCTGGGGCGCGGTGCTGCGCTACGGCGAGGTCGAAAAGGAGCTCTGCGGCGGCGAGGCGGAGACGACCAACAATCGCATGGAGCTGATGGCGGCGATCTCGGCGTTGCAGGCCCTGAAGAGCCCTTGCGAAGTCGACCTCTATACCGACAGCGCCTATGTCAAGGACGGCATCTCCAAGTGGATTTTCGGCTGGAAGAAAAACGGCTGGAAGACATCGGACAAGAAGCCGGTAAAGAATGCCGAGCTCTGGCAGGCGCTGGAGGAAGCCCGCAACCGCCATAAGGTGACGCTGCACTGGGTCAAGGGCCACGCCGGCCATCCGGAAAACGAACGCGCGGATGAACTTGCGCGCCGGGGCATGGAGCCGTTCAAGAAGGGCAAGGCGGTTTCCTTTTAGGGGTATGACGGCTGCCCCTCACCAACTACCGTATATTGCAGGCCGAGACCGTTTTCGTTCGGGAGGCAAGAGTGTCATCTATTCCAACGACAGTCGAATTGAGCTCAACGATCGATCGCATGGAGGACATCTATCGTCGTCACGGAGAAGCCGGCGCTCTTTTCGATGCCTATGAGAAGCTGTGTCAGCGTTTCGAACGGGATTTGGCGGACGAGCGCGATGTGTTGCTCAGCAAAGGGGCAGCGCTGATGATGATCAAATATTGGCTCGAAGAGACAGGGTCGAATTCTGTGCGCGGTTGAAGGAGGGACGGTTTACGCGTTCATCCTGCGGCCGCGATGCGGAAGACCGATAACAGGCGGATTGCGTCTCCTTGCGCTCCCTCGAACTTGCACGGGTGAAAGATGATGCGGCGTTGCCACGAGTCCCCTTCTCCCCAGCGCGGAGAAGATGCCGGCAGGCAGATGAGGGGGTGAGCGGCTGAGCCGCGAATTCGGGCCACCAACCGGGGTCGAGCCGCGGGTCTCGACCCGTCCTTCGGCCCCCCGCTGGGGAGAAGAGGGAGCAAGCAGCGGTATTTTCACCCCACCTATTGCCGCACCGCCGCCCCCTGGATCAGCCGATGCAGATATTCGAGCTTGGCCACGACGGGTGAGGACAGAACGAAGGGGTAGGAATCCGGCTGGCCCATGCTGCGCTGGATGGCGTTGATCGCGATGCTGAGCGGCACCCAGGCGCTGACGAGCTGCTCGGCGCTCTTCGCCCTGTAGGGAAGGAAATCGACCTCGCCTGCTATTTCCTCATGGCCGCGCGGATCGATGGCGATGCCGAAGGCGCGGGCCGTCTCCAGTGTGTCGACGATATGGAGGTAATGCGCGAAGCATTCGGCGAAATCCTCCCAGGGATGCGACGCGGCATAGGCGCTGATGAAATTATCCTGCCATCCCAAAGGCGGGCCGCCGGCATAGTGTTTTTGCAGCGCGGCCGTATAATCCTGCCGCTCGTCGCCGAAGACGGCGCGGAAATCGTCGAGGCCGTTCTGATCGCGCACCAGCTTGTTCCAGATGAAATGGCCGGTCTCGTGGCGGAAATGGCCGAGCAGCGTGCGATAGGGCTCGTTCATCGAGCTGCGCGCCTGTTCGCGGGTGGCGTCGTCGGCCTCGGCGGCGCGAATGGTGATCAGGCCTTCCTCATGGCCGGTCATGGCGGGCACGATATTACCGTTGCCCTGCAGGGAATCTTCGAGAAAATCAAAGACCAGGCCGCCCTGCGGGTCTTGGCCGCGATCGGGATGCGGCAGCTTCCAGCGCAACAGCGAATAAAAGAGATGACGCTGCGCCTGTCCGATGCGCCGCCAGCGGTCGATGCCGTCCTGGGTGTCGGAATTCGGAACCAGCCGGTTGTGGCGGCAGGCGGTGCAGAATTCACTGTCGCTGTCGCCCTCCACCAGCCAGTTGCAGATGTCGAGGCCGGAATTGGCGCAGAAGCGCACGTGCCGGTCGGAATCGGATACGAGCTGCCAGACCGTCTCATCACGCGGCTCCAGCGCATGCATGGCGAGGTCGCCGGGCAGGAAGCCGAGGCGATGGTTGCAGCGCACGCACCGGCGATTGTCGAAGTGGACGACCTGGTCGCAATTGTCGCAGGCAAAGAGTTTCATCGGACCGTTCTCTGCAAGGCAGCGGCGAATTAAAATGCCCGCTGCGCGCGTGCGCAGCAGGCATGGTTGAGGGCTGAGCTGGTGGTTCAGAGCCGGTCGACGGCGCCTTTGAGCTTGTCCTTGACCTTGCCGGCTGCGACCTGTCCCTTGCCCTTGGCTTCCTGGACGTCGCCCTCGGCCTGCATGTCGCGATTGCCCGTGGCCTTGCCGGCGGCCTGCTTGGTCTTGCCGGCAATTTCGTTTGCCTTGCCTGAAATCTTGTCGCTGGTGCTACCCATCTGTGATGTCTCCATACTCGGCGCCGGACCTCTCGTCCGCGCGGGAAGGGAACGTCACTCGCGCCTATTCGTTCCCGCGGCCGTCAGGGAGCAGCGACCGTCAGGCGAGCAGCGACCGTCAGGCGTGGCCGGCCTCGGCCGAAAGCATGGCGGCGTTGATGCCCATGCCGGCGAGCGCCCGCTCGTATTTGTCATCGAGGTTGCGATCGAAAATCAGTTCCTCGTTGGCGGGGCAGGTGAGCCAGCCATTGTTGGCGACCTCGTTTTCGAGCTGACCGGCTGCCCAGGAGGAATAGCCAAGCAGCATGGTCGCGCGCTTCGGCCCTGCGCCCTTGGAGATGGCACGCACGATGTCGAGCGTCGCCGTCAGGCAGATGTCGTCGCTGACCGGGATCGAGGAGTCGCTGGCGTAATCGTCCGAATGCAGCACGAAGCCGCGGCCGCTCTCCACCGGGCCGCCCGTCTGGATCGGGAAATCGCGGGCCCGCTGCGGCAGCACGATCGGTTCTTCCTGCTTGATCATGTCGAGATGCAAGAGCACATCGGTGAAGGTGAGGCTCTGCGGCCGGTTGATGACGAAGCCCATGGCGCCGGCATCCGAATGCGCGCAGATGTAAATCACCGTGCGCGCAAAATTGCGGTCTTCCATGCCCGGCATGGCGATGAGGAATTGGCCATCGAAGAAGCCACGTTCCCGTCTGTTCTTCAGCGTCGATAAGGACATCGTTCCTCCTGCTGCCAGACCGCACCAAGGCCCCGACAAGAGAAAGATGGGCCAATGTCACCAATCAATCAACTGAAAATGAAGATTATGTGGCCGCCGCTTCTGGCGGCCACACGGTACTTTCGGTAAACCTTTGTTCCATGATGATTATTTCTTTGGCACCGCGCGGGCTTTTCATGGCAGCCATTTCGCTGGCCGCAACCCTTGCCCCCTTTTGTTCCGCGCAGGCGGAAATGAGCGCCTGGGCCGAGGCCGAGGGCGGCCGCATGCGCCTCGTGGCGCTGGCGCCCGATGCCGGCGGCAGAATCCGCGCCGGCCTGCAGATCGAACCGAAACCCGGCTGGATCACCTATTGGCGCGAGCCGGGCAACAGCGGCATCCCGCCTCAGGTCACCATCGCGCCGGCAAGCGGCGTAACGCTCGACGCCATTGGCTATCCCGTCCCGAAGCATTTTTTCAAAGGCGGGATCGAGGATATCGCCTATGACGCGCCGGTGACGCTGCCGCTATCCTTGACGGCGGCCGGCAAAGGCGGAGTCGAGATCGACGCCTCGGCCTTCATCGGCATCTGCAAGGATATCTGCGTTCCCTTCCAGGCGAATTTGAGCCTGAAGCTCGGCCGCGCCATGCAGTCGCACCCGGAGGAAGAGGCGATCCTTGCGGCCGCTGATGCGACGCTGCCAAAGCCGCCGTCGGATGATTTCAAGATCACCGCGCATGCCATGTCGCCGGATCGGAAGACGCTGTCGCTGACGCTCGCCTTGCCGGGGGACGGCAAGGGCGCCCCCGATATCATCGTCACCGGCCCGAGCGGCCATGCCTTCACCAAGCAGATCGGCGGCAAACGCGAGGGCGCCACCTTCAAGACCGACATAGCAATCGGCAAGCTGCCGCAAAATTTCGATCTTCGCGGCAAGCGATGGGGCGTGCTGGTCATCGATGGCGCGCGCGCTATGGAGACCACGCTTGCCTTTGACTGACCGGGACCTATAGTCGCCCCGACCGCCGGCGGCGCCCCCCGCCCAGCCCGAATCCAACAAGCGAGAACCCGAGGAGAAAATCATGACCATCGCGATCGGCGACAAGCTTCCGGCCGCCACCTTCAAGGAAAAGACTGCCGACGGCCCGGTCGAAATCACCACTGAACAGCTCTTTGCCGGCAAGCGCGTGGTGCTCTTTGCCGTGCCGGGCGCCTTCACCCCCACCTGCTCGCTGAACCACCTGCCCGGTTATCTCGAAAACCGCGACACCATCCTCGCCAAGGGCGTCGACGACATCGCCGTTCTCGCCGTCAACGACTGGCATGTGATGGGCGCCTGGGCGCAATCCTCGGGCGGCCTCGGCAAGATCCACTTCCTCGCCGATTGGGACGCCGCCTTCACCAAAGCCGTCGGCCTCGAAGCCGACCTCTCCGCCGGCGGCCTCGGCCTGCGCTCCAAGCGCTATTCGATGCTGGTGGAAGACGGCGTGGTGAAAGCCTTGAACGTCGAGGAAAGCCCCGGCCAGGCAACGGTGTCGGGTGCTGCCGCGATGCTGGAATTGCTGTGAGTTTTTGATAGATGGATGGCGAGGCTGCCCCTCACCCTAACCCTCTCCCCGTTCTGACGGGGAGAGGGGACGTGCCCTGGAGAGGTTGGCGAGGGACCAAGAGCTCGCGGCATATTCCCTTCTCCCCGTAAAAACGGGGAGAAGGTGCCGGCAGGCGGATGAGGGGCGCGCGCCAACGGCGAGTTTGGCAGAAACGCGCGTCCAATCTCCGTCATCCCAGGCCCAATCCATGGCCACGCTGGACGAGGCCAGCATGGGTGTTCGGGTCAGGCCCAGGGTCAAACCCGAGGACGGCGGAGGGCTGAGTGAGCTCTGTGTAACCCAACGACGGTGAAGCAACAGCGGCGCCGTTGCGCCTCCTGCTAATCGCGTCCGTCAAACTCCGTCATTCCAAGCTCTGAGCCTGAAATCCACCGACCACCCTGTGACAAGATAGCCGAACCTCCCCGCCTTAATCTCGCCGTAATCGTTATAACATAACAGTAATGTTATTACATTGTCAGGATGAGCCAATGCAGCCGAGCCCCGATCGCCCCTCCGTCAGCCTGCTTGGGCACTCGGCCATATCCAGGGTGATCGGCATCTCGCTGATCATTGCCGCGCTCTGGCTCGCCATTCACTGGGCGGTCTTGCTGCCATGACGCCGGTGATCCGTCTCGAAGATCTCACCGTCGCCTATAACAGACACCCCGCCGTCCATCATGTCACCGGCGCCTTCGCGAGGGGCAGCCTGACGGCGATTGCCGGGCCGAATGGGGCGGGCAAGTCGACGCTGGTGAAGGCGATCATGGGTGAGCTTCGTCCCGCCGAAGGCAGGGTCGAGCACCGGCTGGCGCGGGCGGAATTCGGCTATCTCCCGCAAGCGGCCGAGATCGATCGCCGCTTTCCGATCTCGGTCATCGACACCGTCATGCTCGGTGTCTGGAAGAGCCGGGGAGCCTTCGGCCGCGTCGCGCCGGCCGACATCAAAAGGGCGGGCGAGGCGCTGGCCGCCGTCGGCCTCGACGGCTTCGCAAGACGTCATGTCGGCTCGCTCTCGGCCGGCCAGTTTCAACGCGTGCTTTTTGCCCGCCTGCTGCTGCAGGATGCCGGCGTCATCCTGCTCGACGAGCCGTTTACGGCAATCGATGCCCGCACGACCAGGGATCTTCTTGATATCGTCGCCCGCTGGCACGGCGAGGGCCGCACCGTCATCGCCGTGCTGCATGATTTCGACGTCGTCCGGACGCATTTCCCTCAGACGCTGCTGCTTGCCCGCGAGCTGGTGGGATGGGGGCCGACTGCCGACGTCATGTCCGCTGCCAATCTCATGAAAGCCCGCGCCATGGCCGAGCGCTGGGATGAAGATGCCGCGGCTTGCACCCCGCAAGAGGCGCCGGCGGCATGACGCTCTACGATCTCTTCCTCGCACCCTTTGCCGATTTCGGTTTCATGCGCCGCGCCCTTGTCGCCTGCCTCTGCCTTGGGCTCGGCTCGGGGCCGATCGGCGTCTTCCTGATGCTGCGGCGCATGAGCCTGATGGGCGACGCCATGAGCCACGCCGTGTTGCCGGGGGCGGCGATCGGTTATCTCGTTGCCGGCTCGCTGTCGCTGACGGCGATGGGCCTCGGCGGTCTTGTCGCCGGCCTGTCGGTGGCGCTGCTGTCGGGCGCCGTCAGCCGTATGACGGTGCTGCGCGAGGATGCGAGCTTTGCCAGCTTCTATCTCGCCTCGCTGGCGCTCGGCGTGCTGATCGTCTCGCTGCGCGGCTCGAACATCGATCTGCTGCACGTGCTCTTCGGCACCATCCTGGCGATCGATGCGCCCGCCCTTTACCAGATCGGTGCGATCACCTCGCTGACGCTGGTCATCCTCGCCGCCATCTACCGGCCGCTGGTGGCCGAGTGTTTCGATCCCGGGTTCCTCCGTGCCGTCGGCGGACGCGGGACGGTCTATCACGTGCTCTTCCTGCTGCTCGTGGTACTGAACCTCGTTGCCAGTTTCCAGGCGCTCGGCACGCTGATGGCGGTCGGCCTGATGATGCTGCCGGCCGCGGTCGCCCAGCTCTGGTCGCGCAGCCTGCCCGCCATGATGCTGATCGCCACCGTCAGCGCCGCCGCCTCCGGCTATATCGGTCTGATCGCCTCCTACCATTTCGAACTCGCCTCCGGCCCGACGATCATCATGACCGCGGCGCTGATCTACGCCTTCTCAATCCTTTTCGCGCCCTCGGGCATTGCCCGGCGCTTCTTTCCCCGCCCGCATCTGAAGGGCTGACTTCAAGGAGACTTCGATGATATCGCAGAGACTGCTTCTCTCCGCCGCAATTCCCGCGCTGATGGCGCTGTCGGCGGCACCCGCTTCCGCCGAAACGCTGAAGGTAGTGGCGTCCTTCACCGTGCTCGCCGATGTCGTGAAACAGGTCGGCGGCGACCTTGTTGATGTCACCAGCCTCGTCGGACCAAATGGCGATCCCCATGAGTTCGAGCCGTCGCCGGCCGACGCGAAAAATCTGAAGGCGGCCGAAGTCACCTTCGTCAGCGGCGAAGGGCTGGAAGGCTGGATGGACCGGCTGATCACCGCCTCGGGCTACAAGGGCAAGCCGGTGACGGTCTCCGATGGCATCGCCACCCGCACCATGGAAGAGGACGGCGAAAAAATCACCGATCCGCATGTCTGGAACAGCCCGGTCAACGTCAAGGTCTGGGTCGCCAATATTGAAAAGGCGCTGTCGGCGGCCGATCCCGCCGATGCCGCCGCCTTCAAGGCCAATGCCGAGAAATACTCGAAGACGCTGGATGACCTGAACGCCTATGCCCATGCGAAATTCGACGCTATTGCCGATGATCGCCGCAAGGTGCTGACCAGCCACGACGCCTTCGGCTATTTCGGCCGCGAATACAAGGTGAGCTTCCTGGCGCCGCTCGGTCTCTCCACCGAGAGCGAGGCCTCGGCCGCCGGCGTCGCCAAGCTGATCGAACAGATCAAGAGCGAGCACGTGAAGGCCTATTTCTTCGAAAATTCCAACGATCCGCGCCTGGTCAAGCAGGTCGCCAAGGCAACCGGCGCGGAGCCCGGCGGTGAGCTTTACGTCGAATCGCTCTCCGACGCCAAGGGACCGGCACCGACCTATGAGAAGATGTTTCGCTACAACGTCGACCAACTCGCCGCCGCCATGGCGAAATCGAGCTGAGGGCCGAGGGGCTGCAGGTCGTGCGCCGACGCGTTCGAACAGGATGATTGTCGTCTGAAAACCGCGCACATCATGCTCTAGAGCTTTTCCGGGTTAGATTGAAGTTATGCCCATCGCCAATCGCCTCTGCCCTGACGAAAACCTGCTCTGTCAGAATGCTTCAATCTAACCCGGAAAAGCTCTAGCGGCGCTCGACACCCTTTG
The DNA here is from genome assembly GCF_000092045.1 of Rhizobium etli CFN 42. NCBI lineage: Bacteria > Pseudomonadati > Pseudomonadota > Alphaproteobacteria > Hyphomicrobiales > Rhizobiaceae > Rhizobium > Rhizobium etli. The sequence goes on from NC_007761.1 coordinate 1,019,215, forward strand.
CCGCCAGGGTATCGTCAACGGAAGTCGAGGTCAGAAACGCCGCCAGCTGCCTGGCGGCGTCTGCGACCCTTGAATCGGTGCTTATGCCAATGGCGAAATCAATGTAGCTTTGGAGTTCTGTCGGGAACCGGCCGACAAGCATGACTTCGGGAGCGGCGGCCAGGATCGACGTCACGGGAACGACTGCCAGCTCGGCTTCCCCGCGGGCGACGGCCGATGCTGTCTGACCTCCCGGTACCACGACGAGCCTGGGCTTCACCTCATCGGCTATTCCCAGCCGATCCAGCAAATCGGAAAAGTAGCCGCCGCTTGTTCCGTCACTGGCGTAGGCGATCGAGCCGGCGTTTTTCAATATGTGTGCGAATGCTTCAACGGATACGATGTCGAGCGGTCGGCTGCCCGCCTTGGCCGCCACGCCCATGCCGACGCGCCCAAACGAGACCTGGCTCCCCGCCTCGACCTTGCCCGAGGCGGCCAGATCCTCAATCATGGACGGATTGATGATGACGAGATCAAAGGCTTCCCCGGCTTCGATCTGCTTCTTGACCGTCGGATTGACCTCCCACTTGGCCGCAACAGTGAATCCGGTGGCGGTCTCGAACTGGGGAATGAGGGCAAGGACGGCGGGTCGGACCGCAATAGCGCCAAAAAGCTGGATCTCCTGATTCATGGACCACTGCCTCAACGACGCTCTTAAATATTGAGGTCGAAGACCAGGATGCCGGCCAGGCCTCCGTCCGTCGACGAGACGATGCGCTCGCCGACGGTCACATGGTCGGGATGGACGAGATAGGCGTCGCGCGCCTCCTCACTTTCGAAGGTCACGGCAAAACCGTCGACGAAACCGCCATGCAGGCCCTCGGGCGAAACATTCGGCCCATATTTGATATCCAATATGCCGGGAATGACCTGCTTCAGCGCGACGATCGCGTCGAACAGCGCCTGCTTTTCGTCGCTCGTCACTGCCGTCTTCAGGCGCAGGAATACGCAATGCAGGATCATCATGGACCTCCCGATTTTCTGTGTCGGCAGAATAGCCGCGAAAGCCGGGAGGGCAATGGGATTTATTTTCAAGCGGGCGGTGCGGCGTGCAGGCCCTTATTCCCCGTTCAGCTCGCCAGCTTCATCACCCTTGCCGGCTGGCTACCGCGTGACATGGCGCCGCCCAAGCCGAAGCGGCCGACGACCGCTGCCAGGTTTTCCGTTTCCTGGGCAAGCCCCTGGGCTGCGGCTGTCGTCTCTTCGACCATGGCAGCGTTCTGCTGGGTAACCTTGTCCATCAGATCGGCAGCGGCGGAAACTTCCCGCAGGCTGGTTGCCTGCGCCTTCGCGCTGGCGGCGATTTCGTTGACCGTATCGCTCATGCCGACGACGCGATCGACGATCTTGGAGAGCGCGACACCGGTTTCCTCGACCAGATTGACGCCGGTCTGAACCTGCGACGACGACATCGAGATCAGCCCGCTGATTTCCTTTGCAGCCTGGGCGGAGCGCTGCGCCAATTCCCGGACCTCCTGGGCGACGACGGCAAAACCCTTGCCGGCTTCGCCGGCGCGCGCCGCCTCGACACCGGCGTTGAGCGCCAGCAAGTTCGTCTGGAAAGCGATTTCGTCGATCACCCGGATGATATTGCCGATCTTGCCGGAGGAGCCCTGGATTTCGGTCATGGCCTCGATCGCACGGGCAACGACCTCGCCGCCCTTTTCGGCATCGGCGCGGGCAAGCTTCATCGTTTGCTGCGCACTGTTTGCCCCGTCGGAGGTGTCGTTGACGCCGCGGGTGACGTCACCCAAGGCGGCGACCGTTTCCTCGAGCGACGCGGCCTGCTGTTCCGTGCGCCGCGCCAGATCGTTCGACGCCGTCGAAATCTCGCCGAGGCCGGAGCGGATGGTGTAGACGGCATTGACGACATTGCGGATCGTGTCTTCGAGAGCCGAAACCGACATATTGAAATTCGCCCGGATCGTCTCGAATTCCGGCGCCACTTTCTCGTTCATGCGCACGGTGAGATCGCCCGAGGCCAGAAGATCGAACCGGCTCTGCACCACTTCGACGAAATGACGCAGATCCTCCGCCTTCGCCTGCTCGAGGTCGCCCTGCCGTTTGCGGTCGGTCTCGACCTGTGCCTGAAGCGCCTGCTGCTCCTCCTTCAACGTTTCGCCGCGGGCGAGTTCATGGCGGAATTTTTCGAGCGCGCTCTTCAGGCTGCCGAGTTCGTCGGCGCTGCCATCATGGTCGATCGGATCGCGATAGTTCCCGCCGGCCATTTTCTGGACGGCGTTGAGGATGCCCTTCAGCGGCTTGCCGATCAGAATGCGGCTTGCCGTCAGGATGACGGCGAGCGCCACCGCCAGGATGAAAATGCCGCCAATGATGGTGCTATAGATCTGCTGCCAGACCGGCGCCCAGAAGGTCGCGGCCGGCACATCGAGAACGGCCGCCCAGGTCGTGTTCATGCCGCGGGCGGTGAAAGGATAGACGAGGCGCACGGCGCCGTCGGACAGGCCCGAGATCACCCGCATCTTGCCGTCGGAGAGCGCCCGCTTGACGTCATCAGCGCCTGCATCGGCATAGTCCTTCATCAGATTGTCTTTGTCGGGATGGGCGAGCCACTTGCCGTCATTGGCAATCAGCATGACCCGCCCCCCGTCGAAGGGATGCATCTGCGTGAGGGCGGCTGTGAGATCGTCGAGCTTGATATCGACGCCGGCCAGGCCAACGACAGTCCCGTTCACCTGCATCGGCACCGACACCGAGGTGACGAGCTTCTTCATGTTGGTGAGATAGGGAGAGGTGATGATCGCCTTTCCTGATTTCAGTGGGGCGCTGTAATATTCGTCCTCAGGCTTGATGGTCCACGTCGAGAACTCCATCTTGCCGTCGTCGCCCTTCGTCCAATAGGGCGTGAAAATGCCTTCCTTGTTCAAGCCGTCTGCGCCGGTCGTCGGGTGGGGACCATCGATCAGCTCACACATCCAGGCGCCGAAGACGCTCGGATATTGCGGCGCCACGGTCTTGATCATCGCGACGATGTCGGCCCGGCTTTTCGATCCGCCCTCGACGAAGCCGGAGAGGCCCGCGGCGAGTGCCGTGCCGGCCGAGGTGGCTTCGGTGATGCTGGTCGCCACCTGCTGGCTGACCACGGCCGCCTGCTGGGTCGCAAGCGCCATGACCTCGCGCTCCGTATTGTTCTTGGCGCTGAACGCATTGAATGCGGTGTAAGCGATCAGGATGCCTGCAATCGCAGTGCCGGTCGCAAGGATGAGTTTGGCTGAAACGGTTCTGATCACTCTGAAGACCCTTCATGTCGGCTGACGAAATCTGCTTCATGCGGCGCGAGGTCATCGAGAAAGGCTGCGCGGCGGACAAAAGGCACGCGGAGCCAGACATGCCCGGACCAGGCACCCTTGTCGATCTTCGAAACCAGGCGAATATGGAATTTCGGCGGGCTCATCCCGAAGGTGCAGACGGAAACATCACCGCGCGCCCTGCGGATCGTCATCGCGCGCGATGACGATCATCATTGCGTCAGACACAAGATCAGTACGTTATGAACAAAAGTTTAAGGGCCGGATGAATTCATCAATATTGTGAACCGGCAAGCTCGGCGCGGGCCGATCACATCTGGTCGCTTGCGGCGAGGTCGCGGTTGTAGATCTTGCGGACCAGTTCGCCGGCACGGGCGCGGGCCTCGTCTTTCTCAGCCGGCGTCATTGGCCGGCAGGTGTTCCTGAGGTTGGACCGGTCGAGCACCGTCACTGTACCCGAATTGACGATGACGAGGTGCCAGCTGCAGGAGGCGACCCTGTCGATGGCGACGGCGCTATGGCAGCCGGAGGAAAGGCAGAAGGCCACGGTCTGCTGTGCTGCGTGATCACCCTTATCAGCCAGCGCCAGCGCCTTCTTGAACTCGTCGGCCCACCGCTCGCAGTGGGGCTTGCCGGGTACGCAGACCTTGGTGACGGGATAGATGTCGCTCGCCTGAACCGGCGAGACGAAAAGAGCGCTGACCGAAACGGCGAGCAGAAGTTTGAGCATCGAATTGTCCTTGTGCGATAAGAAGGAGGCGCATATTGCCGGTCGTTGGTCAATGGCCATTCATGGGCGAGAGGCGCGCCGCGGACGCGGGAAACACCCGCGCCCAGTTCCCTCCGCTCAGGCCCTTTTCGTCAGCGGAAACCGGTCGCGAAGCAGCCGCAGCACCGAATCCGACGGCATCGGCGGGCCGAAGAGATAGCTCTGCCCGTAGCTGCAGCCCATTTTGGCAAGCTCGATCGCGTCCTCGTTGGATTCGATGCCCTCGGCCACCACCTTCATCTCGAGCTCGCGCGCCATTGCTATCACCGATCGGAGCACGGTCGCCTTCTTGTCGCTGCTGTCGCGCACCAGCGCCTTGTCGAGCTTGATCGTGTCGAAGGGGAAGCGGGTGAGATAGGCGAGCGACGAATAGCCGGTGCCGAAATCGTCGAGCGCCAGGCCGATGCCGGCCTCTTTCAGCTTCTGCAGCACCAGGCGGGCCTGTTCCGGATTTTCCATCACCATGGATTCCGTCAGTTCCAGCTTGAGCCGCGAAGGCGTGCAATGGGTCTTGGCGAGAACCGAGCGCACGTCATCATAGAGCTCGTTGTTGAGCAACTGCACGCTCGACAGATTGATAGACACGAAGATCGGCAATTCACCGGTCTGGTTCTGCCAGCTCATCAGATCGTTGGTCGCCTGTTCCAGCGCGAACATGCCGAGCGGGCCGATGAGATCGGAGGACTCGGCGATCGGGATGAATTCCGACGGCGGGATATTGCCGCGCTTGGGATGTTCCCAGCGCATCAGCGCCTCGAAGCCGGCGACCTCGACATCTTCCAGCCGGGCGATCGGCTGGTAGACCATCGACAATTCCCGGCGTTCGATGGCGCGGCGCAGATCGGTTTCGAGCTGCAGCCGGTCGGTGCCGAAATCGCGGAAGGCCGGCTGGAACGGCTCGACGCGGTTGCCGCCGGCCCGTTTCGCCCGGTACATGGCAAGCTCGGCATCGCTGAGCAGGCCGCTGGCACTCTCCTGCCGGTCCACCCAGGAGGCGAGCCCGATCGACGCCGTCAGAATGATTTCGCGGTTGGAGAAGTTGATCGGCACCATGATCGCCTTGCTGACCGCATCGGCGAAATCGGCGACCTTGGCCGGATTGTGTTCGGACACCAGGATCAGGCCGAACTGGTCGCCGGCAAGCCGCGCCAGCGTGTCCTGCGGCTTCATCAGGCGGCGCAGCCGACGGGTCAGCGCAATGAGGATGTTGTCGCCGGCCGCAACGCCGAGCGCGTCATTGACCAGCTTGTAGCGGTCGATATCGATGACCATCACCGTCGGGCGCAGCGTGTCGCCGCCCGGCGCCAGCGCCAGCACGGCCTGCAGCCGGTCGAGGAAGACCTGCCGGTTCGGCAGGCCGGTCAGATTATCGTGCAGCGCATCCTGCAGCAGCCGCTCGACGGAATTCTTCTGCTCGGTGACGTCGACGATCGTGCCGACGCAGCGGATGATCTCGCCGTTGGAGCCGAGCACCGGCCGGGCGCGGATCAGCAGCCAGTGGAAATGCCCGTCCTCGGCGCGGATGCGGAATTCGTGGTTCAGCCGGCCGCGCCGGTGTTCGAGCAGCACGTCGAGCGTGGCGCGGAAGCGGTCGCGGTCATCAGGGTGCAGCCGCGGCAACCAGTTGCGCGCCGCCCCGTGCATGGCGCCGGGGGAGAGGCCGAGCTTGACCGAGACGTCGGGAATGGTGACGACGCGGTCGCGCGCCACGTCCCAGTCCCACACCATGTCGCCGGAGCCGGTCAGCGCCAGCGATTGCCGCTCGAGATCCGAAAACAGCCCCTGCTGGAAAGCGCCGCCGGCAAAGGCGTGCTGCATGACGGTGAAGCCGATCAGGAGCACGATCAGCACCAGGCCGCCGCCGAGCGCCGGCTGAATGATGTCGTTGTCGAGCCGGCCGGTGACCGTCAGCCACGCCCCGAACAGCCAGACGAGCGTCAGCGCCCAGGCCGGCACCAAGAGGATGGCGCGGTCGTAGCGGTTGAAGCCGAGATAGATGATCAACAGCAGGCCGGTCGCCGCCGTCAGCGCGAAGGACAGCCTGGCGATGCCGGCGGCGATCGACGGATCGTAGATCGCCACGCCGAAGAGCAGGGCAAGGCCGAGCACCCAGGCGAGTGTGGCGTAACCGAGATGCGCATGCCATCGGTTGAGGTTCAGATAGGTGAAGAGGAAGATGACGAAGCTCGAGGCGAGCGCCACTTCCGCGCAGGCGCGCCATATTCGCTGGTCGGCCGAGGCGACGCTGATCAGCTTGCCGAGGAAACCGAAATCGACGCAGATATAGCCGAGCACCGCCCAGGCGAGCGCCGCCGTCGCCGGCAGCATCGAGGTGCCCTTGACGACGAAGAGGATGGTGAGGAACACGGCGAGCAGGCCGGCGATGCCGAGCACGATGCCGCGATAGAGCGTGAAGGCGTTGATCGTATCCTTGTAGGCGTTCGGCTCCCAGAGATAGATCTGCGGCAGCTCCGGCGTCGACAGTTCGGCGACGAAGGTGATGACGGCGCCGGGGTTCAGCGTGATGCGGAAGACATCGGCCTCGTCGCTCGGCTGCCGGTCGAGCGCAAAGCCTTCGCTCGGCGTGATCGCGCTGATGCGCTGCGAGCCGAGATCCGGCCAGAAGAGCTTGGAATTGACCAGGCGGAAATGCGGCGCGACGATGACCCGCTCCAGCTGTTCCTCCGAGACATTGGCAAGCGCAAACACCGCCCAGTCGCCCTGGTGATTCTCCGAGCTCGCCCGGACCTCGATGCGCCGGCGGATGCCGTCGGCCCCGGCCGCCGTCGAAACCTGAAAGGCCTCGCCCTGGTTGGCGTAGATCTCGGTCGTCGCGGTGAGATCGAGCGCGGTATCGTCACGGGAAATCTTCACCGGCTCGGCCGCCTGGGTAACGCCCGCCGAAAGGGCGAAGACCGCCAGGAAAAGGGCTGCGATCACCGCGATCACTCGTCCGGACGGTGACTTGGGCAGCATGCTGTTTCTGGTCATCGGCTGTCGGTTTTCCTGCCTTTATCCGTATCGGTGGCGAGCCGTGAGAACATCACGTGGTCGTGCCACTGACCGTTGATCTTCAAATATCCGCGCAGATAGCCTTCCCGTTGAAACCCGGCCTTTTCAAGCAGACGCATGCTGCGCGCGTTATCTGGAATACAGGCTGCTTCAATACGGTGCAACTCAAGCCCGGAGAAGATGTAAGGAATAACCAACTGAAGGGCGGCATACATATGCCCCTGGCCGGCATGGCGTTCGCCCATCCAGTAGCCGATCATGCAGCTTTGCGCCGCACCGCGCCTGATATAGCCGATGGTGATGCCGCCGACGAGGGTGCGGTTTTCCTTGAGGAAGATGAACAGCGGGATCGACTGTCCCGAGGCATATTCCTGCTTGCCGCGGATGACGCGGGCGCGGTAGGCGCCCTCCGTCAGCTCGTCGCGCCGCCAGGTCGGCTCCCAGGGTTCCAGGAAGTTGCGGCTTTCGGCGCGCAGCCGGTGCCACTGGTTGAAATCCTGGTAGCGCGGCAGGCGCAGGAGGTATTTCTCATTCTCCAGCTCCACCGCATCCGGCTGCCGCGACAGGAACCGAAACACCGATTTTGGCATCGATCACTCCCGGCAGACGGACGTCGGCTCAGCTGGCCTGCATCGTCTTCGGCGCCGGGACCGAAAGCGAGGCGATGATGTCTTCCATCGGCGCGAGCTGTTCCAGCGGCCCGATCGCCGACAGCGTCGGCACCGTGTCGAAGAACAGCCGGCCGGCGAGGTCGGTCAGCCGCTGGATGGTGATGCCTTCCAGCCGTTCCATCATCTCCGGATTGGAGATCGGCCGGCCGTAGAGCATCATCTGCCGTGCGATCTGGCCGGCACGGGCGGCCGGACTTTCCTGGCCCATCAGCAGCTGGGCGCGGATCTGGGCGCGGGCGCGTTCGATTTCCTTCTGGTGGATCTCATTGGCCGACTTGTGCAGCTCATCGATGATGACCGGCACCAGCTCCGGCAGGTTTTCGCCGCCGGTCGCGGCATGGATGCCGAAGATGCCGGTATCGGAAAAGCCCCAGTGGAAGGCATAGACGGAATAACAGAGACCGCGGAATTCGCGCACTTCCTGGAACAGCCTGGAGGACATGCCGCCGCCGAGGATATTGGCGAGGATCTGCGAGCAGTAGAAATCGCGGGCGTGGTACGGCTTGCCCTCGAAGCCGAGCAGGATCTGCGCGTCCATCAGGTCGCGCGGTTCGCGCACGCTGCCGCCGACATAACGGGCCGCTTCCATGACTGGCGGCGCCGAAGGCTGCGTCGGCAGGCTGGCAAACCGTTGCTCAACCATGCGCAGGAATTCCTGGTGGTCGACGGCGCCGGTCGCGACCACGAACATCCGGTCGGTCGTGTAGTTGCGGCCGAGATAGGTGCGGATCTGCTGCGGGGTGAAGGAAACGACGGTCTGCGGTGTGCCGAGGATGGCCCTGCCGAGCGTCTGGTCGCGATAGGCAGCCTCCGAGAACTTGTCGAACACCACGTCGTCGGGCGTGTCGTTGGCGGCGTTGATCTCCTGCAGGATCACCTGCTTCTCGCGCTCCAGCTCCTCCTCCTCGAAGGCCGATTCGGTGAGGATGTCGGCGAGAATATCGACGGCGAGCGGCACGTGGTCTTTCAGCACGCGGGCATAATAGGAGGTCGTTTCGGTCGAGGTGGCAGCGTTGACCTCGCCACCGACATCCTCGATTTCCTCGGCGATCTCACGGGCCGAACGGCGCGCCGTGCCCTTGAAGGCCATGTGTTCGAGCAGGTGGGCGATGCCGTGCTCGTCTGCCGTCTCGTTCCGCGATCCTGATTTGATCCACACGCCGAGCGCGACGCTTTCCAGGTGCGGCATGGTTTCTGTGACTACTGTCAGCCCGGATTTGAGCCGGGTGCACTCAACTGTCATTGGCTATCTTTCTGCGCCTGCTGTCGTCTCGCTGCGGGCGTGCTGGCCGATAAAGGTTTCAACGGCTTTCAGCTCCGGTTTGATGATCTGGAAGCGCTCCTCCCTGTGCATCAGACCAGCAAGCCACGTCGGAAGCGCCGGGTCAATACCGCAGGCCGATTTTACGGCGGCCGGGAATTTCGCCGGATGGGCGGTCGAAAGCGTCACCATCGGCGTATTCGGCTTCTCCTGCTTGGCGGCGACGAAGACGCCGATCGCCGAATGCGGATCGAGGAGATAGCCGGTTTCGGCATGGGTCTTGCGGATCGTCTCGGCCACCTGCTTCTCGCTGGCGCGGCCGGCGCGGAAGTCACGGCGGATGACCTTCAGCGCCTCGGGAGCGATCTCGAAGCCGCCCGATTGCTTCAGGCTTTCCATCGCCGCGCGCACCTTCGAGGCGTCGCGCCCATAGGCTTCGAACAGCAGCCGTTCGAAATTCGATGAGATCTGGATGTCCATCGACGGCGAGCTCGTCGCCTTGACGGCCTTCATGTCGTAGCGGCCGGTCTTCAGTGTGCGTGTGAGAATGTCGTTCTCGTTGGTGGCGATGACCAGACGGTCGATCGGCAGGCCCATGCGCTTGGCGCAGTAGCCGGCGAAGATATCGCCGAAATTGCCGGTCGGCACGGTAAAGGAGATCTTCCGGTCCGGCCCGCCGAGCGCCACCGCCGTGGTGAAATAGTAGACGATCTGGGCCATGATGCGCGCCCAGTTGATCGAGTTGACGCCCGACAGGCTGACCTTGTCGCGGAACGCCGCGTCGTTGAACATCGCTTTGACGAGGTTCTGGCAGTCGTCGAAATTGCCTTCGACAGCCAGCGCATGCACATTGGCGGCCGTCGAGGTCGTCATCTGCCGCTGCTGCACCGGCGAAACTTTGCCGTGCGGGAAAAGAATGAAGATATCGGTGCGCTCGCGCCCGGCAAAGGCGTCGATCGCCGCGCCGCCGGTATCGCCCGAGGTGGCGCCGACGATCGTCGCCCGCTCCCCACGTTTTTCCAGCGCATAGTCCATCAGCCGTGCCAGCAGCTGCATCGCCACGTCCTTGAAGGCGAGCGTCGTGCCGTGGAAGAGCTCCATGACGAAGCTGTTTGGCCCGGTCTGGACGAGCGGCGCGATCGCCGGATGACGGAAGGTGCCGTAGGCCTCGTCGATCATCGCCCGGAAGGTCGCCGCGGGGATCTCGCCATTGGTGAAGGGCGACAGGATGGTGAAGGCGATTTCCTGATAGGTCTTGCCCCTCAGCGCGCGGATTTCCTTCTTCGAAAACTGCGGCCACTCGCGGGGAACATAGAGCCCGCCATCGCGCGCCAGTCCCGTCAAAAGGGCGTCGCAAAAGCCGAGGGCAGGGGCCTCGCCGCGGGTCGAGATATAGTCCACGTTGGTCATCCTTGATCTATCGCTGGAATAAATACGGCCTGGCCGGGCCGTGGGCCGCTCCGCCGGAAACCGGCAGGGGCTGCGCTTGCGGCCATACCATCGCCGTTATCTTGTTGAAGTTGCCCGCATCCGGCGGCGAAAAGTGCATCAAAACGGCGCGTACCCAATCGATTTTTGTTTGCGCCGCTGATATAGACCATCGCAAACCGTCGTGAAAGGCCTCACGGAAAAGACTGGGGCCTCCAAGAAACGCTTGTGCAAAGGGTGGAACATAGTGCTCGGCAAGGTCTCGCGTCTTATCATCTCCGCTTCTTTCGTTGCCCTGCTTGCCGGCTGCAACTCGCTCGGCATCGGCGGCGACAACAAGCCGGAGGCGGCGCCGACCCAGCCGAACGGCAATGCCCAGATCATGCCGCTGGCGCCGGCCAACCCGTCCTCGAACAACCCGTCGATCGGCACGGCCAAGACGGCGCAGGGCACCGTCGCCCCGGTTGTCCAGGGCGCCTGCCCGCAGATCTTCATGCGTGACCAGGATGCAATCTTCCGCACTTACGCCAAGGGCAAGAAGGACGATCCGCAGCAGATCGTCGTCCAGGCCTCCTTCGGCGACTATACCCGCCAGTGCACCTTGAACGACACGAACCTGACGATGACCGTCGTCGCCCAGCTGCGGCTCATCACCGGCCCGGCCGGTGCTCCCGGCCCGGTGACGCTGCCGATCCGCGTCAGCATCCTCGATGGTGAGAACGTGCTCTATTCAGAGGTCACCAAGTTCCCGACCGAAATCCCGGCCGGCTCACCGGGCACGCAGGTCATCTTCCGCAAGGAAGGCATCAAGATGCCGGTCGGCGCCGGCGCGTTGGTGCGAGTCAACGTCGGCTTCGACACCCAGCCGGCGAAAAGCAAGAAGAGCAGCTGAGGTCAGAGACAGCGCGAAAGCGACTTGCCGCCGACGATGACGGTCATTCGGCCGCCAGATAAGGCGGCGGCTGGTTGGCATAATATCTGGCGGCCTCGTCGATCTCCTCCGGCGTCATAGCGCGGGCGACGTTTCGCATCTGGCTGCTAATATCGTTCTGGCGCGAGCCCGAGACGAAGGCTTCAAGCTGCGTCTTCAAATAGAGCTCCGATTGACCTTCCAGCCATGGGCTGCCGAGCTTGTTCTCGATGCTGCCGTGGCAGGAACCGCAAGGGGCGATCCCCCGGGTCGGCGCGCCGCTGACGACGATCCTCGGCGCGGGGTTGCCGCCAGGGTGGAAGCCCGGCAGCCGCGGCAGATAGGAATAGTAGGCTGCCAGGTCCTGCATGTCGCGCTCGCTCAGCTTGACCGCGAACGGCGTCATAACAGCGTTGACGCGCACGCCATCCTTGAAGTCGCGGAGCTGCTTGTAGATCACGCTCGCGTACTGGCCGGCAAGATTCGGAGAGTCGGCGCGGCTGACTCCTGTCGGGCCGTGGCAGATCGCGCATTGCTGGGCAAGAGTTGCTCCTCGTCCGATCGCATCCTCGTTCCTGCCTCGCGGAACCGCCGAGGTGATCTTGACCAGTGACGTCTTGTAGTTCGGCATCACCGTTTCCGACGGCTCGCCGCGCCTGGGCAAGCCGGCCGCCCGGCAGATCGAATCCCAAATGCCGGCCACCTGCTCGCCTGCTTCGAGGCGGGGAAGCAGCACGAAGCCGAGAAGCAACGCAATGAGGAAAACGGCCGCGGTGACCAGCACGCTCGTGACCGTCCATCGGTTCCTGACGCTGGTGAGCCTGTCGCCGTTATCGCCGTTCATCATCTTTCTCCGACATAGACGGCTGGCACCGACGTGTCGTCGCGCGCCGCGAGCTGAAGGATCGGATAGCCGTAATTGGTGACCGTCAGGCCGATCATCAGCGCGATCCAGAGGCCGTAGCTGTTGAGCGCGACCGGAACCCTTGTCGGCGGATGGACGGCGAGGGCGAAGCGATAGTCCTCGATCTGGCGCGGCTGGGAAAACTGCGTACTGATGAGAATGAAGATGAACAGAATCCCCGAGGCCGCCAGGATGACGCCGCCGATCGCTGAGAGCACCACCGAAACCGCCTCATTGGCGAGCGCGGGATCGGTATAGTCGAAGAACGACATGCGCCGCGGCATGCCGAGGATGCCGACATAGTGCCAGGGAAACGTCGTCACGATCATGCCGACGAACCAGAGCCAGAGCTGCAGCCTGACGAGCCCGAGGCTGGCGATCGGACGTCCCGTGAGATGGGGCCACAGATCGTAGGCGATCGCAAAATACATGATCACGATCGCGCCCCCGAAGATGAGGTGGAAATGGCCGGTGATCCATTGCGTATTGTGAATTGTCGTGTCGAGCTGATAGCTCATGTTGATCAGCCCGCCGGCACCGCCGAAGCCAAGCATGACGAAGGAGAAGGTCACCGCCAGCATCATCGGGTTTCGCCAGGGCAGGGCGCCCATCCAGCCGAAGGCGCCCCTGCCGCCCCGCGCCCGCGCCGCGATCTCGACCGAGGCGCAGATGGTAAAGACGGTAAGCAGCGTCGGCAGTGCAACGAGAGCGGTGAACACGGAATGGAGGAACTTGAAGCCTGCCCCCACCTGCGGATCGGCGAAAGCATGATGGATGCCGATCGGCATCGCGACCACCAGGAACAGGATGAAGGAGATACGCGCCATCGTGTCGCTGTAGATCCGGCCGCCGATCGCGCGCGGAACGATGGTGTAATAGGCGATATAGGTCGGCATCAGCCAGAAATAGACGATCGCATGCAGGGTCCAGGAAAAGAACACCCGCGCCAGACCGGCATCGATCGTCGATTTGAAACCGAGTGCGACCGGAATGATCTGCAGCAGCAGTTCGAGCGCCGCGCCGACGGCGGTCCAGGCCCACAGATAAGACCCGGCCACATTGGCGAACATCGGCAAAGGCACGGGCGTGCCCGGATTCTCTTTCTTCCAGATCCTGAGGTTGATCGACATCAGCGCCACCCAGATCCAGGAGCCGAGAACCACCATCACCACGCCGATATAATAGAACGGGCTGCCGATCAGCGGTGGATAGAACGTGTAGAGCACCGAGGCCAGGCCGAGGGCGACCGGGATCATCGCCACGACCGCGCCGACGGCAATCAGCCAGAAGCCCGCCCAGGCCCAGCGCAGGCCGACAAGATTCTGCTTCAATGAGGTTTCGCTGATCGCATAGCCGAAGGCCATCGCCACCAGCGTCGGGAAGACATAGCCCATGACGGTGCCGTGCGCGGTCAGCGACCGGTAGTACCATTCGGGATTGCTGATCCATGGAGATAGCGGACTACGCACATACATCTGCCAGGCGCCGAGCAGCAGCGCTGCGGCGAAGACGGCGAAGGCGAGCCAGAAATGAGCCAGGATCAGCCTGCGATTATGGAGCACAGGAGATCCTCCTCTTGTCCGCCAATTCCGAAAGGAACTGCTGCTTGTCGACGACCTTCACCTTTCCCCACATGCCCTCGTGTCCGACGCTGCAGAATTCCTGGCACGGCATCAGATGCTCGCCCGGCTCAGAGAAGGTGGCCTTCTGCACGGAGACGTAGCCTGGCACGAGCATGGTGTTGATGTTGGTGCCCTGGACGAGCAGACCGTGCACCACATCGGCGCTCGTCGCCCGGATGGTGATCGGCGTTCTCGAGGGCACCAGGAGGCAGGGCGGAGAGAAGGAATATTGCTGGCCAACTGCACGCACGGTGACGGAGCCGTCGGCGCCGACGGCGCTGCCGAGATTCGATTCCACGAACTCGCCCTGGAGATGAATCGTGGTGGGATCAATGGTTTCCACCGTCGTCTGAGGCATCGTCGCCTGGTGGATGCCTGCGAAAGCCGCCATGCCGGCCAGGAACACGATGATCAGCACGGCGACAGCCGCCCAGCGCCGCTCCACGCGCTCGGCTACGGTCGCGCCCTCGTCGTGAATTTCGGTCATCACCCGCTCCTCGGCACGAATACCAAGAGATAGAAAAGGATCCAGAGAAGAAAGACAATCGCCGTCGCAATCCCCGCCACTGTGACCGCGCCCTGCGGCCCCTGCGCCACGATGCGGTGAACCAGGGGATCGGGTGGATTATCGGCAGGATCTTCCGGATTGATCATGGCGGCCTCACTGCAGGGGAGCGGAACGAAGCTTGTTGGCCTCCGCGGCGCTGACCGGCGTCCCGCGGTTGCCCCAGGCAGTTCTGATGTAGGAAACCACGGCGGCGACCTCGTCATCGGAAAGGCTGACGGCGAAGGGGGGCATTCCGTGTGGCATCGGGTTCTTGATCGTCGCCGGCGGATAACCGCCGTTGAGGACCATGCGGATGCCGTTGACGGCCGATTCCATTTGTATCGACTGGTTGCCGGCGAGCGGCGGATAGTGCGGCGGCTTGCCTTCTCCCTCGAATCCGTGACAGCTCGCGCATTCCTTGTCGTACACCGTCTTGCCGAGGCTGATCAGCAGGCTCGCCTCCTCGGTTCGAACCGACGGACGCGGAGGAGCAGGCTCATCCTGGGCGATGCTCTTGAGATAAACAGCCATCGCGCGAATATCCTCGTCGGTCATATATTGCAGGCTGTTATAGACCACCTCGGCCATCGGCCCGTAAACGGCGCCCCGCGTCGAGATCCCTTTTTGCAAAAGGTCCGAGATCTCCTCGATCGACCAGTCGCCGAGCCCCGCCTCCTTGTTCGATGTCAGCGACGGCGCGTACCAGTCCTGCATCGGGATGAGGCCGCCCTTGAAGGCTTCGGATTCGCTGGAGCCGCCAAGCGCGTTGATCGGCGTGTGGCACATGCCGCAATGACCAAGTCCCTCGACCAGATAGGCGCCGCGGTTCCACTCCTCGGACTGGCCGGGATCGGGCTTGAACTCGCCCTCGTTGAAATAGAGCGTTCGCCACCCGAGGATCAGCGACCTGTTGTTATAGGGAAAATCGAGCTCATGCGGACGATCCGGCTGATGCACCGGCGCGATTGCCTTCAGATAGGCAAAGATCGCGTCGCTGTCTTCGCGAGTGACCTTCGTATAGGAGCCGAAAGGCATGGCGGGATAGAGAAGTCCGCCATCCGGAAACCGCCCATGATGCATTGTCTTGTAGAAGTCGTCGGATGACCACCGTCCGATGCCCGTCTCCTCGTCGGGGGTAATGTTGGACGTATAGAGCGTGCCGAACGGCGTCGGCATCGCTCGGCCACCGGCAAACACCCTGCCCTCCGGCGCGGTATGGCAGGCGACGCAATCGCCGGCGCGCGCCAGATACTCCCCCTTTTTAACGACGTCCGGTGGCGCAGGCTGGGGCGACTGGGGGGCAGCCGGCATCGGGGTGGCCGCGAGGGCAAGCATTGCCGAAAAGATTGCAGTGGTCCGTCGCATGGCTACTTGCCTCCCTCGGGCTGGCTGCCGCAGGCGAAGGGCAGCGCGTAGGATCCCGCCGGCGACGGAGCGGGATCGGAAGGCTGAGGCTGGTCCGCGAGATAGGCGGCGACGGCGCGCACGTCGTCTTCGGTCAGACGTCCCGCTACCAGCTGCATGCAGTCCGGCGCTTTGGCGGTGCGCGTGCCGTAGCGCCAGCCGCCGAGCTGGGCGCTGATATAGCTTGGTCTCAGCCCGAGGAGCCCTGGGATGCCGGGAGACTGCCCAGTAAGCGAGCCGCCGTGACAGCTTGCGCAGGCCGGGATTGCACGGTCGAGGTCGCCCTGCGTCACCAGCGCGTGGCCGTGATCGAGCACGGCCTGGCTGACCTCGGTTGGGCTTTTTTCGGGAAGCGTTGGGCGCTGGTCGGCGAAATAATCAGCGAACTGCCTGAGATAGTCGTCGGTGAGGAAGGCCAGCAGATAATTCATCGGCGGATATTTCCGCCGTCCGCTCTTGAACGCCTCTAGCTGGTTGAACAGGTAGCCGGCCGGCTTGCCGGCCAGACGCGGGAAATAGGGATCCGTCGTGCCCTTTCCTTGAACGCCGTGGCAGGGCGTACAGGCCTGGACCCGCTCTGCCATGTCGGCAGGGTAGGATTTTCCCTCCTGCCCGGAGCCGGCGCTTGCACCCAGCAGGAAAAGGAAGCCGGTCAGGACGACCCCTCTCGCGAACATATGTTTCCTCCGGGCTGCATGAGACGGAAAGAAAATATCCCCGTCCGAGAGATGTGGCGGGGAAGCAAACGTTCAAGGCGAGAAATTCATTTCAGCGGCGCTGACGCTGATGTCGGAGAAGCGTCGTTGCCGAGAGGGTTTCCACCGACCAGAGTTCTGTCTCTGCATGCGTCCTTGGGTGAAACGAGGACGGCGGGGTGGGGGAGCGTGTGCGGCAAGGAGCGCGGACGCGCAGGGATTATTGGAATTGCCGCATGTTATTCCTCGTTCCCGGGGGTGGGCGCGATGGCCCGCGGGGCCGGCTCAGCGCCTAAACCCTAAAGCACGCCTTCCCAGGCAGCCAGCGCAGCAACGACGCCCGGCAGGTCGTTCATGCGCGAGATCACCGTTTCGGCGCCGGCATCGGTCAGTTTGTCGGCGTGGGCGGGGTAGCTGTGCGAGGCCCCGGTAAAGCCGATGACGCGCATGCCGGCGGCGCGAGCGGCGTGCACGCCGTGGACGGAATCCTCGACCACGACGGTCTTGTCGGGAGAGATGCCCATGCGGCTTGCGCCATGCAGGAAGATATCGGGCTTCGGCTTGACGCGGTCGGCGCCGAGATCCTTGGCCGAGAAGATGTTGGGTGCGAATAGCGGCTTCAGGCCGACCTTGCCCAGCATCATGTCGAGCCGCTTCGTGCTCGAATTCGAGCAGATGCAGCGCTTCATTGGCAGCCTGGAGACGGCGAATTCGACGCCTGGGATCGCCTTGACGTCGTTCGCCAGCCTGATGTCGAGCAGCTTCTCGGACTTTTCGAGCAGTGAGGCCGAGAGCGGGATGCTGGCCTCGCGCTCGACCTGCAGCAGGATATTATGCCAGGTCATGCCGGCGAAACGCTCGCCCATTTCCTCGACGCCGATCGGATATCCGGCGTCCGTCAACAGCGCGGATTCGACCTCCGCGGCGATGATCTCGGAATCGACGAGAACGCCGTCGCAGTCGAAGATGATGAGGTCGAAGCCTTCCATATGTTCACGCCTTGCTGGAAATCTGGTCTTGTCCGGGGATGCTGCGGCTTTACACGATGACCGGGCAAAGCTCAACCTGATCGCAAGCATGGCTGCGATGCGGCAGGCGACCGGCTCCGTGAAACCACTGTCGCCGGACGCCCAAGAAGCGCGCAGTTCAGGCCGCTACAGCCTGCCCCATTTCGTAACGAGCCCGGCTCAGACTGACCAGGCCGGCGATCGTCGTGCAGCCGGCTGCAATGGCGACCGCGACGTTCAGCGCCGCCGACAATGGCAGCGTTGCGAAAATGATCGACATCGAGACCCCGCCCACGGTTTGGCCGAGAAGCCGCGCAGTCCCTTGCATGGCGCCTGCCGCACCGCTTCTGGCTTTTGGTGCCGACAGCAGCAGAATTCGGTTGTTGGGAGTCTGGAACAGTCCGAAACCGAGGCCGGCGATCACCGTTCCGACGAGAAATCCGATACCTCTCGGGTCGGGCGGCGTGAGACCGGCCACCAGAAGGCCAAGCGCCATGAGCGCCCCGCCGATTGCGCAAAGCCATGACGTCTTGACCCGGTTTGCCAGACGTCCCGAGATCGGCGCGATGATTGCCGTCGCGGCAGGCCAGGGCATCATGTAGAGGCCAGCCACAACCGGCGTCATGTGCAGCCTGTGTTGGAGGTAGAAGGGCAGGGCGATGTAGCTCAGCATCTGTCCGCAGAAGCAGGATACCGAGGCGATTACGGCCATGCGGAATGCCGGCGCCGCCAGCAGATCCGTGGGAAACAGAGGTACGTCACTGTTTCGTTCCAGACGCAGCAGGCCGAACAGGCAGGCGAGTGAGGCGGCGATGAGGGCGGCACCGCTGACGGGCGCGGTGGCGATCCGGTCGGCGCCTGAGAAGAACAGGATGAACATCAGCGTATTGGCCAGCAACGCCTTCGCCTTCAGCTTCCGCTTGGCGCCCTCCACATGGCCGAGCAGGCCGCCGCCGAGGAGAACCATGACGCCGAGCGGTATATTGACCGCAAACAGCCAAGGCCAGGTCGTGACGGAAAGGATGGCGCCGGCAATGCCCGGGCCGGCGGCGGAGGAAATTGCGATGACCATGGCATTGATGCCGATGATCGGACCCAGCATGCGTTGGGGCTGGGCCTGGCGCAGGTTCATCATCGCCAGCGCCATGATCGCGCCCGCGCCGAGGCCCTGGGCGAAACGCGCAAGGATCAGCAACGGCAGGTCGCCCGCCAGTCCGCAGGCTGCGGAAGCCGCGGTGAACAGCGCGACGCCGATCAGGAAGACCCGCCGGGCGCCGTAGATCTCGCCAAGCGCACCACACGGAAGAATGGCGACGAGCACGGCCAGCTGGTAGGCCGAGACGACCCACACGGTGTTATCCGCTTCCGCCTGCAGCGAGAGCGCAATCGACGGCAAGGCGACATTGGCGATCGCTCCATCCAATACGACGAGAACAACCGCCAGGAGCAGGAGGGCGACCGCCAGATAGCGTCGGGGCGGCGCCAGACCTTCTTGAGAAACGGTTGCGATGTAGGTGAGAGACATGGGAAATCCTCGGTGTGCCTGGGATAGAGACTAGTTAGCCCTGGCCGGCACGTTGCGCCAGACGCAACGGAAGCAATGCTCATTTGCGTGTGACGCCATGTCTGATAGGATCGCGCCATGTCTGATCTCGATCTGAATCTTCTCGTCGCGCTGGATGCTTTACTGGCCGAACAGAGCGTATCGGCTGCCGCCCGCCGGCTTGGCCTCAGCACGTCCGCCATGAGCCGGACACTGTCACGCTTGAGGACTGCGCTCGGTGATCCGATCCTGGTGCCGGCCGGCCGCGGCATGGTTGCCACACCCCATGCCCTGGCTATTGCTGAAGACGTGCATCTGTTGAAAGACGCTGTGAAAGCGGTGCTGAGCCCGCCGTCGACCGTCGACATTCGGGAGGTGCGGCGCCACTTCACGATCCGCGCCAATGAAGCCTTCGTGCTTCTCTACGCCGCGGATCTGAGCGCCGCGGTGACGAATGCCGCGCCGGGAATAAGGCTTCGCTTTGCGCCGAGATCCGACAAGGACGTTCAGGCATTGCGGGAGGCGGCGATAGATCTGGACATCGGCGTGCTCCCGCGCGACAGCGGCGAGCTGCGTTGCCAGAGCCTCTTCGAGGATCGGTTCGTCGGCGTCGCAAGGGTGGGGCATCCGATCTTCGAGGCAGACCGGATAACGGCCGAGCGCTATGCCGCCTGCGGCCACGTGCTCTTCTCGACGCAGGCGGACTATGCCGGTCCAGTCGACAGGGCGCTCGGTGAACTGGGCTTGCATCGGGACGCCAGACTGATCGTGCCAAGTTTCCCGGCCGTGATCGCGGTTGCAGCCGCATCCGATCTGATCGGTTCGGTTCCGAAGTCTTACTGCAAATCCGGCGCCATGAGAGAGATCAGAACCTTCGACCTGCCGGTCGCCGTGCCGGGTTTCAACATCGTCCAGGCCTGGCACCCGCGCATGGACGCGGATCCCGCTCATCGCTGGCTGAGGGCGCTTATCTTTGAGACGTTCCACACTCGATGAACTGAACACGGGCCGGTCAGAGTCCAGCTCTTCACCGAGACGCAGATATCAGCAAGCGCTTCGAGGCGGGCTCACCTGACCCCGAAGGCTGATTGCGCCGAGCCCATCTAACCTACTGTTCCGGCAGGATGATTTTCTTGGTGGTGGTACTCTTGAGCGGCTTCTCGCCGGGCACATGCGACATGGTGCGGGTCGTGCTTTGCAGCGTGTCGCCATCGGTGCTGGTCTTGGTGCGGGACTTGCTGAACGTCCCCTTGTCGACCGCCTGGGCCTTGGTCTGCGCCTTGAGCTTGTCGCCATTGTCATTGATATGCGTCTTGCTCTGCGCGTTGCCGTCTACGGTCGCGGCACTGCCTCCCGATCCGATCGAGGACGTCGTGCCGCCGTCAGTCCGGCAGGCGCCGGCCGTTCCGACCGAGCTTGCCGAGGTGTCTCCGGCCGAAGCGCTTCCGGCGGTTCCGACCGTTCCGGCCGCGTTGCATTCCTCTGCAAGACCGACCGAAGTGGAAGCGAGCAGCGCGATCGAGGCGGCTGCAATAAGGTTGATCGGTTTCATTGGCGTCTCCTATTTCGCAGGTTTCGTTACCGAACAGGTCCCATCGGAACGCTTGGTGATGACGGTGCCGTCAGGCCGGGTGATGCTTGCGGTGGAGTAGCTGTCGACGCTTCCGGATCCGGCCGAGGAGCCGGCAGAGGCGGATGATGAGGACGAGCCGGCCGACCCGCTCCCAGTTGTGGTCGAGGAAGACACCTGCCCATTGCCAGCCGTCACGGTGGTGGACGTATTACCGGCCTGTGACTGAACGATCGTGCAGGTCGTTCCGTCATCGAGCTTGATCTCCTCCGACATGGTTGGGCCGGCGATCACAGCCAGCGAAGCGGCGAGTGCGATTGTCGAAAACCGGGTCATTAGTTTATCTCCGAAGGGTTTGGCCGGCGCCGCAAGGGCGCCGGCCCGGGATCATTTGCAGTCCTCGGTGCCGGGGGCATCCTTCTTGACCTGGCCGGGCGCGCAGCCCTTCTTGCCCTGGTTGTCATGCGAGGTGCCTGCCGCACTGCTGCCGGTGCCTACCGTGCTGCCGGTCTTGTCCCCGTCAGCCGACGAAGCCCCGGTGCCGACGCTCGATGCCGCATTCGCATCGCCCGAGCCTGCGGCCGAACCGCCGGTGCCGACCGTGCTGCTGGACGTGCCGCCGCCGGCCGATGAGCCGCCGGTGGCGGTCGTCGAAGACGTGCCGGATTTGCAGGTCGTCGTACCGTCCGGGCAGGTGCCTCCGGCAGAGCTGCCACCAGTCCCGACGGTGCTGCTCGCAGTTCCGCCGCCGGCCGTCGAACCGCCGGTGCCGGTCGTGCTGGACGATTGCGCGAAGCCGGACGCCGCCGTGCCGGCCAGAAGTGCCGCTGCCAACGCCAGATGGGTTACCTTCATCATGGTTCCTCCGTTTGTTGTTGAGCAACTGCCGCATCCGGAGAGGATGGACAGCTCCCTGACAAACTTCGGTTGGATCAGGCTGTTCCTATGCTGGGCATTCAGTCGGAAAGGCCTCGGACCTTGGTCCGAGCCGCAGAAGCAGAGGGCTGTTCGCGGGAATCATTTAGTCCGATGGCATCGAGCGAGCGCCGTCCGAGCTCGCTCGGCTGCAGCTTCGCAACCATTTACCCCTCGACCGGAAACAGCGTCAGAAACTGCCGGTCGCCTTCTGGCGAAAAGATGATCGAGCGGCTCTCGGCGATGCGCCGGGCCCAGCCCTTGTCGAGGAAGCTCGACAGCAGCGCCTTGCCGAGGCTGCCGGCCAGATGCGCTCGTCTTTCGCTCCAGTCGAGGCAGGAGCGGCAAAGCGGTCGGCGCGACGATCGGAGGGTGCCGACATCGATGCCGATGCGTCTGAGATCGTTTTCGCCCTTTTCCGTCAGCGCCAGGCCGTCGCCGACCGCGTCGATCGCGCCTGAGGCAATCAGGCTGTCGAGCATGCGCACGCCGTAATCGCCGGCCAGATGATCGTAGCAGATGCGTGCCTTGCGCAGCGCCGGCTCCTTCGGCCCCGGCCGGTGGCGCAGATGCCCGCGCCCGGCGGCAAAGCCCATCATGCTTTCGATCAGCCGGGCGGCGGCCTCGTCGGCCAGCGTGAAATAACGGTGGCGCCCCTGCTTGCGCTGCGTAAGCAGCCCGCCTGCTTCGAGCTTGGCAAGATGCGTGCTTGCCGTCTGCACCGTGATGCCGCCGACGCCGGCAAGCTCGGTCGCCGTCAGCGCCCGGCCACCGGTCAGCGCCGCCAGCATGTTGGCCCGCGCCGGATCGCCGATCAGGGCGCCGATCTGCGCGATGTCTGGTCCTTCCTTCATAGTTCGATCCTAACCGAAGCATTGTCGTCAGGCAATGTGCGAAAACGGGGGAAGCACAAAGGAGAACCTGATGATCACCTGCTTCATCCGCTACGAGATCGATCCCTTCAAGAAGGAGGCCTTCGCCGAATATGCCCGCAACTGGGGTCAGGCGATCCCGAGGAATGGCGCCGACCTGATCGGCTATTTCGGCCCGCATGAGGGATCGGCGACGACGGCTTACGGCGTCTACAATATCGAAAGCCTCGCTGCCTACGAAGCCTATCGCGCCAGGCTGGCCGCCGACCCGCTCGGCCGCGACAATTACGAATTCGCCAGGCGCGAAGCCTTTATCCTGAAGGAAGACCGCATCTTCCTCAAAAACGTCTCCGCCCCTCACGCCAAGCTGGTGCTGCCATGATCGCCGTCATCTTCGAAGTCATGCCGTATATGGGCGAACGCCACAAATATCTCGATCTCGCCGGCGAGTTGCGATCAGAACTCGAGAAAATCGACGGCTTCATCTCGATCGAGCGTTTCGGAAGCCTGACGAACCGCGGCAAGCTGCTGTCGCTCTCCTTCTTCCGCGACGAGGAGGCCGTCCGGCAATGGCGCAATGTCGAAGCCCATCGGGCCGCCCAGCAAGCCGGCCGCGGCGGCATCTTTGCCGACTATCGCCTGCGCATCGCCAGCGTGCTGCGCGACTACGGCATGTTCGAACGCGACGAGGCGCCGGCCGACAGCCGCAGGGTGCATGACCCGGCGTGACGAGGGAGGATAGCCCTGCAATAATTTCCCGAAATCGGCCACCGCTTCAGGCTTTGGTAACTAAGTTGCGTAACCATAACGGAGAGTTAAGCGTAGAGCGTATGAGTGAGTATCAGAATGGCATCAGTTTTTCCGCTTGCCGACCTCAAGGCCTCCGTCAAGCCGGGTTCCCGGACGGACTCCTGGGTTGACACGATCATCAAGGGCGATTGCGTCAGCGCCCTTGAAGCCTTGCCCACCCACTCGGTCGACGTCATCTTCGCCGACCCGCCGTATAATCTTCAGCTCGGCGGAACGCTGCATCGTCCCGACCAGTCGCTGGTCGATGCGGTCGATGACGAATGGGATCAGTTTGCTTCCTTTGAGGCCTATGATGCCTTCACCCGCGCCTGGCTGCTTGCCTGCCGCCGCGTCCTGAAGCCGACGGGCTCGATCTGGGTGATCGGCTCCTATCACAATATCTTCCGCGTCGGTGCGACGCTCCAGGATCTGAACTTCTGGATCCTCAACGACATCATCTGGCGCAAGACCAATCCGATGCCGAATTTCAAGGGCCGCCGTTTCCAGAACGCCCATGAGACGATGATCTGGGCGAGCCCCAATGCCAAGGCCAAGGGCTATACCTTCAATTACGATGCGATGAAGGCCGCCAATGACGATGTGCAGATGCGCTCCGACTGGCTGTTCCCGATCTGCAACGGCAATGAGCGGCTGAAGGGCGAGGACGGCAAGAAAGTGCATCCGACCCAGAAGCCGGAAGCGCTGCTCGCCCGCGTCATCATGGCCTCGACTAAACCAGGCGATATCGTGCTCGATCCCTTCTTCGGCTCGGGCACGACGGGCGCCGTCGCCAAGCGTCTCGGCCGCCACTTCGTCGGCATCGAGCGCGAGCAGGATTATATCGATGCGGCATCCGCCCGCATCGCCGCCGTCGAGCCGCTGGGGAAGGCGGAGCTGACCGTCATGACCGGCAAGAAGGCCGAGGTTCGCGTCGCCTTCAACGTGCTCGTCGAAAGCGGCCTGATCAAGCCCGGCCAGGTGCTGACTGACGCCAAGCGCCGCTACAGCGCGATCGTGCGCGCCGACGGCACGGTAGCCTCAGGCGGCGAGGCCGGCTCCATTCATCGTCTCGGCGCCAAGGTGCAGGGTCTCGATGCATGCAACGGATGGACCTTCTGGCATTTCGAAGACGGGCAGTCCCTGCGCCCGATCGACGATCTCAGGTCCGTCATCCGCAGTGATCTGGCAAAGGTGGAGTGAGCAGCACTTTCGCAAGATCGAAATACCTTCTTCCGGTTTCCTCCAGTTGCGGGAGAAGGCCAAGGCGCCCGGGGTTCAAACCTCGGGCGTCTTCTATTTTAGAAATCCTTGTAATCGGTGACGTCGACGCGGATGATGCGGCCTACCGTATTGAAGGTGATTGTCTCCTCGCCCTCGCGGATCAGCGGCTTGCCTGTCTTGCTGTGGGTGGCGCGCAGCGACCAGACCGCCCGGCCCGACAGCGGCGTCAGCGTCTCGACAATCGAATTTTCCGCCGTCTGATCGGGATAATCGTCGAAATAGCGCCGGAAGGCGGCCATGATCTCTTCGCGGCCGGCAAGGCTGCCGACGCCGTTCGAGACATAGGTCGCGTCCTCGGCGAAATAGGCCTCGATTGCGGGAAAATCGAGAGCGTTGATGGCGCCGTGGAAGCGCTCGATTTCCTCTGCCGGGTCGAAAGCCATGGTCTCAGACCTTCAATCCGTAAGCGGCGAGATCGTTGCGCAGCTTCTCGGCGCCCGAAAACAGCACCGCGTTCCAGCCGAACGTCTTGGCGCCTTCGACATTAACAGGCGCGTCGTCGATGAAGATCGTCGCCTTCGGATCGAGGCCGAAGCTCTTCGTATGGCTGTCGTAGATTGCGGCATCGGGCTTGATCAGGCCAACATCGCCGGAAACGGTCACGCCGCGCGGCAGCTTGAGGAAGGGAAAGCGCTCCTGCGCCTCGCGGAAGGTGTCGGAGGCGAAGTTGGTCAGCATCGTCACGTCGCGGCCTTCGGCGATCAGCCCTTCCATGATTGCGACGCTCTCGTCATAGGCGTGCGGCACCATCTCGTGCCAGTGTTTGCGGAAAGCGCGGATGTGCTCTTCGCGGGCCGGGTGCTCGGCAATCAGCAGCGCCTCGGCCTCTTCCCAGGTGCGGCCGCGGTCCTGCTCGATGTTCCAGTCATGGGTGCAGATATTGGCGAAGAACCAGTTGCGCTCCGTTTCATCGGGAATGAGGCGTGCGAAGGGAAGGTGCGGATCGTAATGAATAAGGACTTTGCCGATATCGAAAACGATATGTTTTATCTCAGTCGTCATGGTCATGCCTTGCCTGTTTTGAATGCGAGAGGAATAGCCGCTGCAATTGCTTTTTTCATGATGGTCGGCAGCGCCTGCGCTTCAAGATTTGTAACCGGCTCCCACCATTCGTCATTCACGCCATCACGCGACTTCGGCTTTGCGGCGATCGCCACCCGCCAGATCGACAGTCGGAGCTCGAAATGGGTGAAGACATGGATCACGGTGCCGCAGGCCTGCCAGGCCGCCTCGAAGGGCGCGGCCGCAGAAGAGGTCTCGCCGTCGAGCCGCGCCGTCCAGGCCGTCGTCGGCACCTCGGTCATGCCGCCGAGCAGCCCGCTTTCGGCGCGCCGCCTGAGCAGGATCTCGCCATCGCCGCTCACCGCGATAAAGGCCGCGCCATGGCGCACCGGCTTTTCCTTCTTCGCCGCCTTGACCGGAAAGAGCTCGGGATCGGAAAGCTTCAGTGCCTGACAGGCATTGCGGAACGGACAGAGCGAACAGGCCGGCCGCTTCGGCGTGCAGATGGTCGCCCCGAGATCCATCATTGCCTGGGCGAAATCGCCGGGCCGGCCTGACGGCGTCAGCAGCGCCACCTTCGCCTTCATCGCCGGCTTGGCGGCCGGCAGCGGCGCCTCGATCGCATAAAGCCTTGAAATCACCCGCTCGACATTGCCATCCATCACGGCAGCCTGCCGATTGAACGCGATGGCAGCGACGGCTGCTGCGGTATAATCGCCGATGCCCGGAAGCGATTTGAGGCCCTCTTCGGTGTCGGGAAAAACGCCGCCATGCTCTTTTGCCACGGCCTCGGCGCATTTCTTCAAATTGCGGGCGCGGGCGTAATAGCCGAGCCCCGCCCAGGTGGCCATGACAGCATCGCTCTCGGCCGCGGCCAGGTCGGTCACTTCGGGCCAGCGCTCAAGAAACTTCTCGAAATAGGGTTTGACCGCCTGCACCGTCGTCTGCTGCAGCATCACTTCCGACAGCCAGACACGATAGGGATCGGGTTTGACGCCGCGTGCCGCCATGCCGGGTGAGATGCGCCAGGGCAGATCGCGGTGGTGGCGGTCGTACCAGTCGAGCAGGGGCTTGGCGGAGGGCGTGTCGAGTGTCGTGATCGTCATGATTTGCCGGGATCGGGGGAAGTGCCTATACTTGGCGAAGCAATGCCGCGCGATCAAGTCGGTCCCGTCACTTCGCGGCAGCGCCCAAGGTTTTCGATGAGTTATCCACGCAAAGGTGCAAAGCAGATTTCCGAGCTGGCGAACGGGCTGATCGATCCTGTCCTGGCGCGCCGCGCCGGCATCAACACGGCGCTGCTCGGCTCCTGGAGCGAAATCGCCGGCGAGGATTTCGCCGATTGCACCCGCCCGGAAAAGATCGCCTGGGCCCGCGGCGGCGGCGATGACGGCAGCTTCCGCCCCGGCGTGCTGACGATCGCCTGCGAAGGTGCGCGCGCGCTTTTCCTCACCCATGCCCAGGGCGAACTGATCCAGCGCATCAACAGCTTCTTCGGCTTCGCCGCCGTCCACCAGATCCGCATCGTCCAGAAGCCGGTCTCAAGCCTCGCCCGCCGCTCCCGCACTCCGCAGCCGCTGAAAGGCGAAGCCGCCCGCAAGCTCGAAGGCATGATGGAAGGCATCGAGGGCGACAAGCTGCGCCAGGCGATCCAGCGGCTGGGCACCGCGGTGATGGGCAAGCGGGCGAGTGGGCGCTAATGAGCAAGACGCCAGAGTTGACCCTTAATGCCAAGACTGGGCATGGCCGGCAAGTGGACGCAAGCGATGAAATCATGCGTCGAAAAATCCGCGAGGCGATAGATGATCCGAGTGCCGATATTGATGCCGATGCGGTTTTTGGGCGGCTGGAAAGCCGGCATGCCGAACGGATGAACACTGAGTCCTGTTCGCGCTAGTGACTGCCCCTCACCCTAGCCCTCTCCCCGTAAACGGGGCGAGGGGACGTGCCATGCGAGACGTTGGCGAGGGACCGAGAGGTTGCGGCCCCGCGAGCGGGGAGAACGTGGCGGCAGCCGGATGAGGGGCGGGCGACGATCTCCCAGAGCGCGAATCTCATGACATCGGACCCTGCTCGTGTGGTCACATTTTGGTTTTCGAGGCGGCCGCGGTACCTTCGGCCTTCCACCGAAACTGAGAATCGCGCATTTCGGACGCTAGGTCGGGCTCTCGGTCCCATCACGGTCACAATTCTTTGAAGGAAGTTGGCGAACCGTGGCTTGTGAGCGGCCGTCAGCCGTTATATCGCACAGTCATGCCGTCACGCTCATACCTATGGGGAATCCATGCAGATGTCCGAAATGCAACTGACGAAACGCCGCCTCCTGGGTGGCATCGCCATCGCCGCAGCTGCCGCAGCGCTTGCCGCCTGCAACGACAGCAAGGACGCTGCCGATGCGTCGTCCTCCGGCAAGACCATGGCCGACGGCACCAATGTCGATACCATTGAGACGGCGGCGACGTCGGCGACCACCGACATGCCGCAGTCCGACGGCGATGTCGATATGGCCGAGGTGCTTAAGCCCGGCGCGCTGCCTGAGATGGCGCTTGGCAAGGCCGATGCCCCGGTCAAGATCGTCGAATATATGTCGATGACCTGCCCGCATTGCGCCCATTTCCACAACACCACCTTCGACGCCATCAAGCAGAAATATGTCGATACCGGCAAGGTGCAGTTCATCATCCGCGAATTCCCCTTCGACCCGCGTGCCGCCGCCGCCTTCATGCTCGCCCGCTGCAGCGCCGCCAATCCGGGGCAGCTGAGCACGCCGGAACAGTATTTCCCGATGGTATCAATGCTGTTCAAGCAGCAGCAGGTCTGGGCCGCCGCCGATGACGGCCGCGCCGCACTGCTGCAGATGTCGAAGCTTGCCGGATTTACTGAGGATAGCTTCACGAAATGCTTGACGAACCAGAAGCTTCTGGATGAAGTGAACGCCACGCGGGAAAGGGGATCGAAGGATTTCGGCGTCAATGCCACGCCAACCTTCCTCATCAATGGCAAGCGCTATTCTGGAGACATGCCGGTTGACACCATGTCGAAGCTCATCGACAGCCTCATCTGAACCGGATCGTTCGACCACAACGGGCGACGGCGAAAGCTGTGCGCCCGTTTTTTTGTGGCTGCGGTGGAGCAAGGAGCACCCCCCTCCGCCCCGGAGCTTCTGCATGAAGTTCAACAAGCTGCGCCTGGTCGGCTTCAAATCCTTCGTCGAGCCGACGGAATTCATCATCGAGCGGGGGCTGACCGGCGTCGTCGGCCCGAACGGCTGCGGCAAGTCCAACCTTGTCGAAGCGCTGCGCTGGGTGATGGGCGAGAATTCCTACAAGAACATGCGCGCCTCCGGCATGGATGACGTGATCTTCTCCGGTTCGGGCAACCGCCCAGCCCGCAACACGGCTGAGGTGGCGCTCTATCTCGACAATGGCGAGCGCACCGCGCCCGCCGCCTTCAATGACAGCGATGAGATCCAGGTCACCCGCCGCATCGAGCGCGAGCAGGGCTCGCTCTATCGCATCAACGGCAAGGAAAGCCGCGCCAAGGATGTGCAGCTGCTGTTTGCCGACGCCTCCACCGGCGCCCGTTCGCCCTCGATGGTCGGCCAGGGCCGCATCGGCGAACTGATCCAGGCGAAGCCGCAGGCTCGCCGCCAGCTGCTGGAAGAGGCGGCCGGCATCTCCGGCCTGCATTCGCGCCGCCACGAGGCAGAACTGCGCCTGCGCGCCGCCGAAACCAATCTCGAACGTCTCGACGACGTCACCTCGCAGCTCGAAAGCCAGATCGAGAGTCTGAAGCGCCAGGCCCGCCAGGCCAACCGCTTCAAGACGCTGTCGGCCGATATCCGCGCCCGCGAGGCGATGCTCCTGCATATCCGCTGGGTGCAGGCCAAGGAGGCCGAGGCCGAGGCCGACAGCGCGCTCAACCAGGCGACCGTCATCGTCGCCGAAAAGGCGCAGGCCCAGATGGAAGCGGCGAAGAACCAGGGCATCGCCAGCCTGAAGCTGCCGGAACTGCGCGAGGGCGAGGCGCGAGCCGCCGCCGCCCTGCAGCGCCTGCAGATCGCCAGGAGCCAGCTGGAGGAGGATGCCGGCCGCATCCTGCGCCGCCGTGACGAGCTGACCCGCCGCCTTGCCCAGCTGGCCGAAGATATCAGGCGCGAGGAACGGCTGGTCGCCGACAACGCCGTCATCCTTGCCAAGCTCGATGCCGAAGAGGCTGAAATCTCGGAAATCCTCGCCGATTCCGGCCGTTATGCCGAGGAAACCCGCGAGGTCTTCGAGGGCGCGGCGGCAAAGCTTGCCGACAGCGAGCGCATCTTCACCCAGCTGACCGCCGAGCGTGCCGAGGCGGCTGCCGGCCGCAACCAGCTGGAGCGCGCCATCCGCGATCTCGCCGACCGCCGCATGCGCCTCGAGCGGCAGATGAACGAGGCCAACCAGGAACTTGCGGCTATCGGCGAGAAGATATCAGGCCTGCCGGATCCCGACGAGAAGCGGGCGATCGTCGAGGCCGGCGAGATCGCGCTCGCCGAAGCGGAAGCCGCCGTTCAGACGGTCGAACAGGCGCTCGCCGCTGCCCGCCAGGCCGAGGCCGTGTCGCGCGCCCCGGTCGATCAGGCCCGCGCCGGCCTCAATGCTGTCGAAACCGAGGCCCGCACCATTTCCCGCATGCTCGCCGCCGGCGCGACGTCGGGGAAATTTGCGCCGGTTGCCGAAGAACTGAAGGTCGAGGGCGGCTTCGAAACGGCGCTCGGGGCGGCACTTGGCGACGATCTGGAGTCGCCGCTTGATGCCGAGGCGCCGGCCCATTGGTCGGAGAATGGCGATGGCGCCGGCGATCCCGGCCTTCCCGCAGGCGCCACACCATTGCTTGCCCATATCAGCGCGCCGCCGGCGCTGACCCGTCGCCTGCGCCAGATCGGCCTGGTCGCGGAAACGGACGCGCGGTCACTGATGGCGGCGCTGAAACCCGGCCAGCGGCTGGTGACGAAGGAGGGCGCCGTCTATCGCTGGGACGGCCATGTCGCCGGCGCCGACGCGCCGAGTGCGGCGGCGCTGCGCCTCGCCCAGAAAAACCGGCTTGCCGAACTCGAAAGCGAGGCGGAAATCGCCCGCGACGTGCTTGCCGGAGCCGAGGAGCGGCAGGCCGCCGCCGCCGAAGCAATCCGGGTGGAAGAGCGCCGGCTCACTGAAGCCCGCGACATGAGCCGCCTGTCGGCGCGTCATCTCGCAGAAGCCCGCGATGCGCTTGCCGCGGCCGAGCGTGCTTCCGGCGATCTGATCCGCCGCCGCGACGTCGTCAGCGAGGCTGCCAGCCAGCTGGGCGCACAGCTGGAGGAGATCGGCGTCCAGGCAGAGAATGCCCGCATCGAGCTGGAGGATGCGCCCGATCTGACCGATATCGACGAGCGGCTGCGCTTCCAGCAGGCGGAGGTGGCGACCGACCGCGGCGCGCTCGCCGAGGCCCGCGCCCGCCACGAAAGCCTGGCAAGGGAAAACGAGGCCCGCCAGCGCCGCATCATGGCGATCGGCCAGGAGCGCGAAACCTGGCGCCAGCGGGCGGCAAGCGGCGAGGATCACGTCGCGACGCTGCGCGAGCGCGAGGAAGAGGCGCGCGAAGAGGCGGCCGATCTGGAAATGGCCCCGGATGAATTCGACGACAAGCGCCGAGCTCTGCTTTCCGAATTGCAGAAGGCCGAGGAGGCGCGCCGTCATGCCGGCGATCTGCTCGCCGAGGCCGAACGTATCCAGCGCGAAGCCGACCATAAGGCGGCGACCGCGCTTTCCGAGCTTGCCGAATATCGCGAACGCCGCGGCCGCGCCGAGGAGCGTCTGGTTTCGGCCCGCGAGCGGCGGCAGGAAAGCGAAAGCCGCATTCGCGAGGCGCTGAACGTGCCGCCGCACGAGGCGTTGCGGCTCACCGGGCTGCAGCCGATGCAGGCGCTGCCCGACCCGCGTGAGGTCGAGCGCGAGCTGGAGCGGCTGAAGATGGAGCGCGAGCGGCTCGGCGCCGTCAACCTGCGCGCCGACGAGGAACAGAAGGAGCTGAGCGAAAAGCTCGAAGCGCTGATCAAGGAGCGCGACGACGTCATCGACGCGATCCGCAAGCTGCGCGGCGCCATCCAGAGCTTGAACCGCGAAGGCCGCGAGAGGCTGATCGCCGCCTTCGACGTCGTCAACGGCCAGTTCCAGCGGCTGTTCACCCATCTCTTCGGTGGCGGCACCGCCGAGCTGCAGCTGATCGAATCTGACGATCCGCTGGAAGCCGGCCTCGAAATCCTCGCCCGCCCGCCCGGCAAGAAGCCGCAGACCATGACGCTGCTCTCAGGCGGCGAGCAGGCGCTGACGGCGATGGCGCTGATCTTCGCCGTCTTCCTCACCAATCCGGCGCCGATCTGCGTGCTCGACGAAGTGGATGCACCGCTCGACGACCACAATGTCGAGCGCTACTGCAACCTGATGGACGAAATGGCGGCCTCCACCGAAACCCGCTTCGTCATCATCACCCACAACCCGATCACCATGGCCCGCATGAACCGCCTCTTCGGCGTCACCATGGCCGAACAGGGCGTCTCCACCCTCGTCTCCGTCGACCTGCAGACGGCCGAACGCCTGCGCGAGATTGCGTAATCAGGTCAGTTCGCCGCCGATGCGGCCTGGAACACTGCGAGCTGGGCGGCGAAGGCGCGTTGATAGGCCGGCCGGGCTTCGCCGCGGGCGACATAGGCGGCAAGACTGGGATAATCGTCCAATATGTTGGATGACTTCAGCCGCAGCAGCACCGACACCATCAGCAAGTCACCGGCGCTGAACGCGCCGTCGAGCCAGTCGGCGTCGCCGAGATGGGCGGCAAGACTGTCCAGCCGCCTGTGGATGCTGCCCTCGAGGGCACGCAGGCGCTGCTCGTACCAGGGCTCGTCGCGCTCAAGGATCCTGGCGAGGCTGTGCTCGAAGATCGGCGCCTCCACCGTGTTGAGCGCGGCAAACATCCAGGCGATCGCCCGCGCCCGGCCATGAGCATTCTCCGGCAACAGGCCGCCATGGCGCTCGGCGATATGCAGGACGATTGCGCCGGATTCGAACAGGGTAAGATCGCCTTCCTCATAGGTCGGGATCTGCCCGAAAGGCTGGCGCGCCAGATGCGCCGGCTGCTTCATCGACTCGAATGAGACGAGGCGAACCTCATAGGGTTGGCCCGCTTCCTCGAGCGCCCAGCGAACGCGCATGTCGCGCGCGAGGCCGCGGCCCCGATCGGGCGAACGTTCAAAGGCGGTAATGGTGATTGTCATCGCTTTCTCCATCGCTTGTCACCTTGAAGACGTTCGGCCAAACCGGATCCCGACATTCCGCCGGGGTCGAGCGTCAGTCTTCTCCGCCTCGGCCGCCTGCAATCGGTGCAGGATCTGCCTCGCCGCATTTCGGCAGGATCCGTCGGCCATGGCGGCGAGCGGCGCCGTCGCCTCGGCACGGCGCTCGAGACGGAATCCGCACAAATCGCGAGCAATTTTCCCGCATTCGACGATAAACACCAAAAAAGGTCGGCTGTCTTGCGGTCCGTACCCTATTTGGGTGATGCTCTTTTCTGTGACTTGCATTAGAAGTTGTTTCAACGCAACCTGATGACTTGCTGAAAAACGGGCGGTCAGCGTTGTGCATTGTCGAATTTGCGATGCGCTTTCCGGGTAGAGGGCAAGGATCCGGAAGGTGTTTGAGCAATCCCGGGAAATCCTGAGGTATTGCACAAACGAAGATCAGGGCGGTTCCATGAACCGTCCTGGGT
Source organism: Rhizobium etli CFN 42 (assembly GCF_000092045.1). NCBI lineage: Bacteria > Pseudomonadati > Pseudomonadota > Alphaproteobacteria > Hyphomicrobiales > Rhizobiaceae > Rhizobium > Rhizobium etli. The sequence goes on from NC_007761.1 coordinate 1,052,504, forward strand.
TGAGGGACCCCCCGTCCGGTTTTCCTGGCCGGACGGAAACAAGGCTTTGCGGGACATTGTTGCGGTCCCGCAAAGCTTTTTTTATGCCTTCTTCCCATCGGGCCAGCTTCATGCCTTCGGCAGCCACTCTCGCGAAAATTATTGTGCGGCGCAGCATTTTTGCCGTATTTGTCGATTTTCATTTCAACTCCAAGGCATTAAGTTGATCTCTCATGCCGACGACACTGCCTGCCTGCTTCTCTTTCGTCATGCTCGGGCTTGTTCCGAGCATCTGCAACCGGTGATACGCAGCAGACCCTTGCCACAAGCGCGAGGATGACGCCGAGAAAAGAGCGAGGCTTGTCGGCAGCCGAGGGATCACGCTGATCCCGATCTGGTGTTGGGGGGAAGATGACCAAGTGGGTCTATAGGTTCGGCGACGGACAGGCTGAGGGTGGCGCGCGCGACCATGAGATTCTCGGCGGCAAGGGCGCCAACCTCGCTGAAATGTGCGCTCTCGGTCTTCCCGTCCCGCCGGGGCTGACGATCGTCAGCAGCGCCTGCGACACCTATTATAAAAATGGCGGTCATATCGACGACCGGCTGAAGGCCGAGGTGCGCGACGGCATAGCGGCGATCGAAGCGATCACCGGCCGCCATTTCGGCTCCACCAGCCAGCCGCTGCTGCTTTCGGTGCGCTCCGGCGCCCGCGTCTCCATGCCCGGCATGATGGACACCGTGCTGAACCTCGGCCTCAATGACGAGACCGTGCAGGCGCTCGGCCATGATGCCGGCGATGCGCGTTTTGCCTGGGACAGCTACCGGCGCTTCATCCAGATGTATGCCGATGTCGTCATGGGCCTCGGCAACGACGTCTTCGAGGAGATCCTCGAAGACGAGAAGGCCAAGCTCGGCCATGAACTCGATACCGAGCTCAGCGCCACCGAATGGCAGCATGTCGTTTTCCTCTACAAGAGGCTGATCGAGGAGGAACTGGGACAGCAGTTTCCGCAGAATCCGGAAGTCCAGCTCTGGGGCGCGGTCGGCGCCGTCTTTTCCAGCTGGATGAGCGCGCGCGCCGTCACCTACCGGCAGCTGCACAATATTCCGGAAGGCTGGGGCACCGCGGTCAATATTCAGGCTATGGTCTTCGGCAATCTCGGCAATTCCTCGGCGACCGGCGTCGCCTTCACCCGCAACCCCTCGACCGGCGAGAAGGCGCTTTACGGCGAATTCCTCGTCAATGCGCAAGGGGAGGATGTCGTTGCCGGCATCCGCACGCCGCAGAGCATCACCGAAGAGGGGCGGCTTTCCTCCGGCTCCGACAAGCCTTCGATGGAAAAGCTGATGCCGGAAGCCTTTCACGAGCTCAGCCGCATCTGCAGCGAGCTCGAGATCCATTACCGCGACATGCAGGATATCGAATTCACCATCGAGCGCGGCAAGCTGTGGATGCTGCAGACCCGCTCCGGCAAGCGCTCGACCCGCGCCGCCATGAAGATTGCCGTCGACATGGTCGACGAGGGCGTGATCACCGAGGAGGAGGCGGTGCTGCGCATCGAACCATCCAGCCTCGACCAGCTGCTGCACCCGACGATCGATCCGCGCGTCACCCGCCAGGTGATCGGCACCGGCTTGCCGGCATCGCCGGGGGCGGCGACCGGCGCCATCGTCTTCACCGCCGAAGAGGCGGTGGAGGCGGAATCGGAAGGCCGCAAGGTCATTCTGCTCCGGGTCGAGACCAGCCCGGAGGATATTCATGGGATGCATGCCGCCGAAGGCATCCTGACGACGCGCGGCGGCATGACCAGCCATGCGGCGGTCGTCGCCCGCGGCATGGGCACGCCTTGCGTCGTCGGCGCCGGCACCATGCGCATCGATCAACGCAACGAGCGGCTGCTCGGCATCGGCGTGACGCTGAAGAAGGGCGATATCATCACCATCGACGGCTCGGCCGGCCAGGTGCTGAAGGGCGAGGTGCCGATGATTCAGCCGGAACTGTCGGGCGATTTCGGCCGCATCATGGGCTGGGCCGACCGCGCCCGCCGCATGACGGTGCGCACCAATGCCGATACGCCGGCCGATGCCCGCGCCGCCCGCTCCTTCGGCGCCGAGGGCATCGGCCTTTGCCGCACCGAACACATGTTCTTCGAGGGCGAGCGCATCCATGTGATGCGCGAGATGATCCTGGCCGAAGACGAGAAGGGCAGGCGGCTGGCGCTCGACAAGCTGCTGCCGATGCAGCGCCTGGATTTTACCGGCCTCTTCACCGTCATGCACGGCCTGCCGGTGACGATCCGCCTGCTCGATCCGCCGCTGCACGAATTCCTGCCGAAGACCGATGACGAGGTGGCCGAGGTCGCCTTCGCCATGGGCATGGAGCCGCAGGCTTTGCGCCAGCGCGTCGATGCGCTGCACGAGTTCAACCCGATGCTCGGCCATCGCGGCTGCCGACTGGCGATCTCCTATCCCGAAATCGTCGAGATGCAGGCCCGCGCCATCTTCGAGGCGGCGGTGGCGGCCGCCCATGAGACCGGCGCTGCCGTCGTGCCCGAGATCATGGTGCCGCTCGTCGGCCTGCGCTCCGAGCTCGATTACGTCAAGGCTTGCATCGACGCCATTGCCAGCGAGGTCATGGCCGAGGCCGGCATGAGGATCGATTATCTCGTCGGCACGATGATCGAGCTGCCGCGCGCCGCCCTGCGCGCCCATGTGATCGCCGAGGCGGCGGAATTCTTTTCCTTCGGCACCAACGACCTGACGCAGACCACTTTCGGCATCTCGCGCGACGACGCCTCCGCCTTCATCCCCACCTACCAGCGCAAGGGCATCATCGAGCACGACCCCTTCATCTCGCTCGATTTCGACGGGGTGGGGGAACTGATCAGCATCGCTGCCGAACGCGGCCGGCGCACCCGCAACGACATGAAGCTCGGCATCTGCGGCGAACATGGCGGCGACCCGGCCTCGATCCGCTTCTGCGAAACGATCGGCCTCGATTACGTCTCCTGCTCGCCTTTCCGCGTGCCGATCGCAAGGCTTGCGGCGGCGCAGGCGGTCATTGCCGCGAGCAGGTAAGCCGGCCCGTCAGTGACGATAGCGCCAGCGATCGCGGTAGATATAGGGCCCGTTCAGATCCCAGGCCATGCGGTCCATCATCTCCGCGCTCGCAGCCCGCGATTCGGCCCGCCGGTCGAGATCGATGCGCTGCAGGCAGGTGGCGAACCCATCCGTGCCGCGGCGGAAACCGTAGCTCAGGCACTGCCGCTCATCCGCCGCCCGCCGCTCCTCCGGCGTCATCGTCTGACAGGCGGAAAGGCTGGCGGCGAGGGCGAGGATGGTGAAGATAAGAGGGACGCGCATCGGGGTATTCCTTGCTTTTCCCGGAGGAAATGCCATTCGTGTGCGGGCGTCAAGTTGCGACTGCCGCCCCGGGAGAAGCGCCCGTTTTTCGCGAGGCGCCGGCCACCTGCCGATCTCCCTCCTTGTGGGGGAGATGCCCGGCAGGGCAGAGGGGGGTTCAAAGCCCTCAGTGCGTCGCAGTCGGACGGCTTTCATACTATCAATTATGGTGATCGTGCCCTTTGTTTTGGTTCGCGTAGCGGCAGGGGCACCCCCGTCTGTCCTGCCGGACATCTCCCCCACAAGGGGGAGATCGGCTGAGGGCACTCTCCTCATTCTCCCTCATTCCTGTGACATCCCTCGGGCAAAGCCCTGAGGACAGGAAGGAGGGAGCGTGAGTATGCGCTCTCATCAGGCTTTCACGCCGCCCCAGCCGGATCCCCGATCGGCAGCAGCGCCGGATCGAGCGGCGGGTCTTGCGGGTTTTTCGTATCGCCGGGGTCCTGCGCCGGTGTCAGCGGTGGTTTTTCCTGGGTTCGGTCGGGAATGCCGGGTGTTGGCGTCGGGCCGCGTGGGGTATCGGCATTCGGTATCGGGTCTCTGTTGGGCATGATCGCCTCCTTTTGAAAAAAGGAACGGCAGCCCAGGCAGATGGTTCCACTTTCGCCGCCCACCTTCCTATGCACAAGGGCGATTCCTCTGTATGAGGGGCTTGCAAATATTGGAACGAGCATGGCCATCCGCGATCGATTTTCGAAGAAGCTGAACTGCCCGCAATGCGGCAATGCGGGTTTTGCCGAGGCTTCGGAGATCGATGATCCCAAGCGCAAGCATCCAGATTTCCAGGTCGATCAGCTGCCGCGCGGCTTCGGCGTGCAGCGCGCTGCCAATCACCAGGAAAGCTTCATGATCAAGTGCGAGTGCGGCCGCAAATTTCCCTTCCGCAGCCTGGCGGAAGCCGCAGCCGAGCGGCGCTGAAACAAAGCAATTCCAGGAAAAGTCCGCAGCGGTTTTCCCCGGCAAAGCGCGAAGCGCCTTTGCCGGGAATTGCGGAAAAACAGGCTTCAGATCCGCTCCAGCACCTCGACGAAGGCATCGGCGAAACGCACCAGATGCGCGGTCTCCTCATCGGGCGCCTGCATGCGGATCTCGGTGCCGGCATGATCGAGCAGCGCCAGCACGACGCGCATCTCGCTGCCGCCGTCGGGGATGCGCAGCACCGCGATGCGCCGGCAATCGGCGATAAGCCCCGCGGCCGGCAGGTCGAACAGCAGTTCGCCGCCGGAACGGCCGGCCGCCTGGCGCACCGCCTCGCAGAAGCCGGCATCGCCGCCGGCATAACCTTCGAGTGAAAGTTCGAGCTCGACGAGCTCCATCGGCAGCGTCGGTTCGGCGTGATCGATCCCGCCAAGCGCAGACGCCTGCGGCCTTGCTGCTATCTCGGGTGAAATCATCCCGTCTCTCCTGTCCGTGATCCTGGAGATGAAACCGCGGCAGAATGGCCTTTTTTTGGCATATCAGCAAGGGCTCATGAATCCGGTCCGGCCAGCGCCTCGGCCATCTCGGGTGAATTCCATCTGATATTCCGAGACAACAGTTTCAATTCAGCCGAATCTTGCCCCAGATCCGGATGATTTAGGCCGGGCCGGCCTAAAATCTGAATCCGGATCTAAATCAAAGAAATAGAGCATGATGTCGTCCGAAAACCGCTTCACACTTTTCGGCATCATGCTCTAAACAGGTTATGGCGATTTGCGTGGTTGAGGACGCGGCGCTGAGGAGCAACCGGTAAGTTTGATGGCCATCCGCTACGACCGCCCCGTTTCAAGCGCCGCCCGCTTTTCGCGGCTGCTCGGGGCATTTTCGCTGGTTCTGGCGCTGGCCGTGCTGATCGCCCATCGCTTCGGCGGGCTCGCCACGCCCTATCTCGTGCTGCTGCTGTTCACCGCCGCCGGCTTCGCGCTGCTTGCCGCCCTGCTTGCCGCAATCGGCCTGCGCAGCCTCTGGATGACCGGGGCCGAAGGCGGGCTTGCCGCACTGGCGGCGCTGATCTACGCCGCCTTTCCGCTCGGCATCGGCGCCTTTGCCGCCGAGCGTTACATGACGCTGCCTGACATCTATGACGTCTCCACCGATCCGGTCTCGGAACCGGACTGGCTGTCGCCGCCGAAGGCCGACCAGATCTGGCTGAAGCGCAATCTCGTGACTCCCGAAGATCGCGAAAAGCAGATTTCAGCCTATCCCGAACTGACCGGCCGGCGTTACGAAGGCGCGCTCGACCGCGTGCTGGAAGCGGTGCGCAAGGTCGCCAAGCAGAGCGGCTTTGTAATCGTCAAGAGCACCGGCACGAGCGAGCCGGACCGCGATATCGAGGACAGGCCGGCAAAGCCCGCCCCCGGCGACGATGCCGTGACCGACGCGCCCGGCATCATTCCCGTGCCGACGCCGCGCCCCTATGACGACGACGTCGCCAAGCTGATCCGTGGCGCCAACGGCGTGACGCTGCAGGCAACCACCCGCACGCTGATCCTCGGCCTGCGCTTCGATATGATCATCCGGCTGCGCGAAGAGGCCGAGACCACCTTCGTCGACATCCGCGTCGCCTCCCGCTACGGCCAGCACGACCTCGGCTTCAGCGCCGAAATCGCCGACGATTATCTGAAGGCGCTCGACGCCGAACTCTTGGGGATTGCGGGTGGGTGAGCCGCGGTGCCGCCAAAGGCGGCAGCAATCGATCCAGTGAATCGATTGCAGCGGCGAACGCCCTGAGCCCAAGCGAAGGGCCGGGAGGGGGGCGGCAGACTCGACCCGGCCACCGGTGGCGCAAAGCGCCAGCATCCCTGGCACCAACCGAAAACGATACAGATCAGCGTGCAAGCTCACCCACGGCGGCGATGATCTCCGCGGCAGTCGGGAAGATGCAAAGGCTGCTGGGTCCGTCCAGCGCCTCCATCTGTGCCCAGGCGATGGTGCCGTTCTGATCGACCAGGAAGTGCCCGACGAGCTGGGTGGCGTGCTTGGCGAAGATCGCCTGATCGGCTTCATCAAGCTCGAAGCGGTCCTTGGCGTTGAGGATCGTGTTGGCTTCCATCGGCTGGAGCGGTTCCGGGAACTCGCCCGTGGGATTGATGCGCGCCGCCTGAAACTGCGCCATCGTCGCGGTGTAAGGCCATTCCGGCGGCTCGCTGCTGCCATCGGGCTGGAACTCGGCATGCGGTACACCATAGGCCCGATGCGTGCGGCAGTCGGGATCGCAGAGCAGCGTCACCGGCGTCGGACGGTGGCGGAAATACAGGCGAGCGCGTTCCACCGGCGTGTTGATAACGGCCACGGTCTTCACGCCGGCGGCGTTGAGGGTGGGCTCGATGCCGGCAAGCTGTTCGAGCTGGCGTCGGCAGAAGGGGCAGTGCAGCCCGCGAAAGAAGCCGATCAGGAACGGCCGGCCGCTCAAGTCGGCCAAAGAGACCGTTCCGTCGAAATTGGCTGTGGCGAGCTCGAACGCGGGCGCGGTGTTTCCAGGCTGCAGCGGGCGCTTCTTGTCTGCCATGGAATAATTCCTTTCGCGGCTCGTCTCAGGTGAAACGACCGAAATTGAATATAGCACTCGTCGCAAGAAGACCCAGCGCCCGATGTTGAGATCGCCTGAAGTGGCCAGTCATGCTTACCGCCTTGGCAGACGCCACAGACGCATCAGTTCGACCGGAGCCGAGATGTCCGCTGTCAGCACGAATGGGTCTGTCGATCCTGAGCGACCCGGCCTTCGATTCTTGACGGGAAGACCGTGCCCCATGCCGTGGATTGAATAGAGCGATACGCGGCGTGCACCTCCGGCGTTCCAGGAGGACAACTCGCCCCAAGGCTTCCTCTCGACACGGACGCTGCTTCGATCAACAGCGTTCGCTTCAAGCCATTGATCGACGCAAGCCCCCGCATTTGCCGGGTTGACCGTGCGATCCGCAGTCCCCTGCCAGATGCTGATCGGCGGCCAGGACCGTCGGCCAGGGGAGATTTCGGCAATCCTTGCACCCCAGCCATCCGAAGGCGGTGTCGCGCCGGACTTCATCGCCCGCAGCGCTGACATTGCATCGCGCACGGCGCCAACCGGCATTCCGGCGACGATGGCGGCACCGGCAAACATATCGGGATAGTTGGCGACCAATGAACCTGTCATCGCTCCGCCGGCAGAAAGGCCGACAATGTAAACGCGCGTGCGATCGGCTCGATGTCGTTTCAGGGCATGGTCAATCATCTGCTTGACGGAAAGCACCTCGCCGCGATCCCGAGCGACCTCGCTCGGACGGAACCAGTTGAAGCATTTGTGAGCATTGTTGCTGTGAATCTGCTGCGGATAAAGCACCACCAACCCTCTCTCCCTGGCCAGTCTCGAGAAGCCGCTGGCGGCGTCCAGGCTTTCCGGCGTCTGGCGGCATCCATGCAGCACCACCACAAGAGCCGGCTTGCTTGGCAGATCGGCGGGCACGAAGGTCTTCATCACGAGCCTTCCGGGATTGCTGCCAAATGCGGCGGTCGTCTGGAGCCTCGGTCGCTCCTGCCTCGATGGCTTGCGGCCAAGCGGGCTCCATGCCTTCTCCAACAGGCGCGCGGCTCTCCGTCGCGTCTTCAGTAGTCCCGACAGCGATTTGGTGAAGCCGAGCTTCAAAGGACCACGCCTTCAAGCCTGGAAAGCAGAGCCTTCAAGCCGGGCTGTGCCGCATCTCGGATCGCGACTTTCAAAGGAAACCATTTCTGTTTGCGCGTGCCCTTCTCGGGGAAATCAAGTTGCGCCTCGACGACGTGCAGCAGATGAACGGTGACATGGTAGTGATGCGGCGAGCTGTCTTTGCGGTAGCTGAACGAACCGAAGGCTGTCGCCTCCACATCGCCAACGACGCCCGCTTCCTCGAAAGATTCCCGCCTTGCCGCTGCAGGTGTCGTCTCGCCGGGGTCGAGATTGCCTTTCGGAACGCCCCATCGTCCATTCCGACGACTTCCCACGAGAAGGATGCGAAGCTGCCCGCTTCCGTTTCTTCGATAACAGATCGCACCCGCCTGCTGAACATCGCGGACGGTTGCGATTGTCGAGTTGGATTGATCGTGAGCGTGGAGCATGGCTGTTTTCGATTTTTCCTATCTTGCTTCAGAGCTGTAGCATCGAACCATGACAGTCTGGTCCGTGTTGAGTTGGTTCCTCCGGCAGCCGGAGTTCACGTTGTCGTCTGAGACCCAAAACAAGCTCGACCCGCACAGGAAGCCCTCAACGCCGTGGTTGGTTCCGATCTTTTGCGAGAACCGGCAAGGTCCGCGCAGGGGATGTCGATGCGGAATTCGCGCGGCTCATGGACCAGGTCACCTTCGTGCACGCACCCAAGGATCTGCGGTGGGACAATCGGACAGCGCAGTTTTCCGATCCCGAGGGCATACGCGTCGCCCTCCATACGCCCGTCACCGAAGCCGATAGACGTCGTTTCGCCGGCCGTTGATGCCGGGCAAGCGCCTCACTCCAGCACCAGCCACCCCGAATACCGCACCACCAGCCCGGTCAGCCGCCCGCCGATCTCCACGTGAAAGTGAAAGCGCCCGTCGCGCTCCTCCTCATAGGTCTTGCCGCCCGGCGCCAGGAACAGCGGCAGCGGGACCCCGAGAAACCGCCAGCCGCGCACCACGAGCCGTAGCCTCTGCCCCTCCGGCACCAGCGCCAGCAGCACCCGGAACGGCCCGAACACCTCGGCGAGCAGGTGGCGGTCGCGGCCGGTGCCCGCCGCCTGCCAGCTGCGGAAGGTCTTCGCCCCGAAAGACCGCGTCCAGATCTCCCTCTCGCCATCGGCGACAAACCGCACCGCGACCGGCACATCCTCGCCGGCCGGGGGAAAGCCGATCACGCCGGCGACGAGCCGGGCGAGGAACCCGCCGCCGCGCTCGATCCGCGCCCGGCCGGAGGCGAGGCGGGTGCCGCCCGCATGGATCGCGGCAAGCGCCGGCGGCAGCTGCTGCCAGGCGCTGCCGAGGATGCGCCGATAGAGCGGCTGGGCCTCCTCCTCGTAGTCCAGCCGGATACCTGAGGTGATCTTGAACCGCCGGAAAGCCGCTTCGAAATCCGCAAGCGACAATTCCCCCGCCGCCGGCCGCGCGCCGCTTTCCGGCCGCTTGCCTTCAAGCAGCCGGCGCACCAGCGCCTCGACGCCGAGAACCGGGATGAACGGCCCGTCATCACCTTCGGCAATCAGCGACCAGTCCGCCGTCAGCCGCCGCCCCTCGCGATCGACCCCGCCCAGGCGGACGAACATGCCGCCGCGATGATCGCCGATGGCAAAACGATGGCTGGCGCCCTGCATCAGCCGCGCAAACGGCTTGAGCGAGGGCAGGAGCCCGATCTTCACCAGCCGGGCGGCGGCGGAAAGCAGGTGCTGCAGCGCCTGCGGCTCGGTGCCGACGCCGGTGAAGGTCGATTGCAGCCCGGCAAAGCGGGAGGGCAGCAGCGCAAGGTCGGGCGCATCCACCAGCAGGAAGGTGCGGCTGGCGAGCGGCGCCGCGTCAGGCGGCGCGATCGTCACCCGCATCTGATCGATCAGCCCGCATCCCTCCACCGGCCGCCCCTCCCGCAGCACCGGCACCGGCTTACCGGCATAGCTTGAGATCGCCTTGACGACATTGAGGCCGATCTTCACATGCGCCGAGGGGGCGATGCCCGCCGCCACGTTTTCGATGCGGGAGAAATGCGGCGCCATCGCCTCCAGCGCCGCGAAGGACAGCGCCGGCAGGCTGCTCAGCCCGGAGAGAGCGAAGGTGCCCTTTGCCTTTGCCTGCGCATCGAGCCCGCTTATGCCGGCGACGAAACCGGTGCTGTCGGCGAGATCGGCATAATCGATGCCAAGCGCCATGCAGGCCTGCACCAGCTTGTAGCCATCCCCGGTGAAGCTTTGGAACGGCCCCGAGGCATCGACGACGAGATCGGGCTTCAACCGTGTCAGCTGCTCGGTCAGATCGCCATCGCGATCGAAGGCCACTGCCTGCAGCCATGCGCCGAGATCGTTGCTGCCGAGCCGCCCGGCGCCGCCTTTCGGCGATCTCATATCGGCGACGAAGTCGTCGGCCTTTTCAAGCGAGCGGCCGGCGATCAGCAGCCGGAGCCTCGGTTCCTCGCCGAGCAGCTGGGCGAGCCGGCCGCCGAAGGTGCCGTAGCCGCCGATGATCAGCAGGGAAAATGCTCCGCCGCTCATGTGATGAAGCGGCTGCGCTGCTCCGCCGTCGGCACCATGCAGCTTTGCCGGCCGGCGATCTTCAGCCGGTTGCGGGCGATGAATTCATAAAGCGCATCGGCAAGACGCCGCGGCAAGAGCCGGAAGAGCTTCACCAGCGAATAGGGAAAGCCGAGGCCGGCCACCATGCGGATCGAACCATCCGACTTGAAGAAGGCGCGGCCATTCTCGATGAGGATATTGGTTTCATAATCGCGCTCGTTCAGCCCGTAATGCCGATAGAGTGCGGCGCCGAGCGGCGACTGGGCGGCGAGGAAGCGGTAGCGCCGCTGCCTATCGTGCTTCAGCGCGAATTTCACCCAGCCGGAGCAGAAGACGCATTCGCCATCGAAAACGATCAGCGGCTGGTCATCGGCAAAATCCGGCACATCGGCATCATCGCGATAGCTGTAAGCGGCGCGCGCCATGGTAATCTCCCCATCTCCCGCTTACAACAGCCGGTAGGTGGCGGCAAGAGAAGGCGGCCCATCCGCCGCGATCTCGCCGCGCTCGACGAGATCCTCGATATGGGCGAGCACGGAAAGGGCTGCCGCGCCATAGAGCTTCGGATCGGTATCGCGATAGATCGCCTTCACCATCTCCGTTATCGCGCGGTCGCCCGCCCGGATGCGCTCGAGGATCGCCCGCTCGCGCCCCAGCCGGTGCGCCTTCAGGCCCGGCAGGAAGGCGGCAGGCTGCGTGACCGGCCCGCCATGGCCTGGCAGCAGCAGGCGGTCCTGGCGTTCTATCAGCCGCTCGAGTGAGGCCATGTAATCGGCCATCGAGCCATCCGGCGGCGCGACAATCGAGGTCGACCAGGCCATGACATGATCACCTGAAAACAGGATGTCGCGGCCCTCGAGCGCGAAGGCGGCATGATTGGCCGTGTGCCCCGGTGTGGCCACCGAGGTCAGCGACCAGCCATCGCCGGATAGGGTCTGACCGTCACTGAGCGCAATATCGGGCACGAAGGCGAGATCCGCGCTTTCGGAAAAGGGATTGATCTCGCCATCCCGGAGCCGCCGTGCCGGCCGGTGCGGCCCCTGGCCCACCGTCACCGCCCCGGTCGCCGCCTGCAGCCGGCGGGAAAGCGGCGAGTGGTCGCGATGCGTGTGGCTGACGAAGATATGCGTCACCTCCCGGCCGGCAAGCGCCGCCATCAGCGCTAGATAATGCGCCTCGTCCTCCGGCCCGGGATCAATGACCGCGACCGAGGAGCCGCCGACAATATAGCTGTTGGTGCCGTAAAAGGTGAAAGGCCCGGGATTCTCCGCCGTGATCCGCTCGACCCCTGGCGCCACCGGCACGGCGCGCCCATAGGCCGGCACGAAAGCAAGGTCGAATGCGGGGCTTTCCATGAAGGCGATGATCTCGCGGCCGATGACGTCGCCCATTCCTAGCATGGGCCGCTGCGCTCTGCAGCGCATAAATCTGCCCGATGCGCAACTTAGTCATTGTGACAAACGGAGAGCTTTGCTAATCAGGCGTCGATTTGAGCCGGCGCTTAGCGCCGAAAGCTCTGGTGGGGCGTAGCCAAGCGGTAAGGCAGCGGTTTTTGGTACCGCCATCCCCTGGTTCGAATCCAGGCGCCCCAGCCAAGTCTAGTTCCCGGGACAAACTTAAATTCGAGCTGTGACCACTAAACGGCATCACATTGGCTTAATAATGCGTTATCCTTTCAGTACCAATGTGGATCTAGGCGCGGGAGGTAGAATGTCCGACTTTCTTGAATATTCTTTCCGCATAATCGGTCCTAAGCCCGAGACAATCGGCATGTCTCGCCTTGCCGTGTACATGCTTGAGCTTGCGAAGCTCATGGGAGCGACCGAGAACGTCCACTTCAAGGAACTTCGCGATCAGAGTGTGAGCATTGTTGCCGTAGCAGATGCGGAGTTGGTTGCGGTTATATCCCCGCGCATCCGCGAGGCCGCGCAAAATGATAACGATGCGGATGCATCTTCTCCGTGGCGGAAACTGAACGAGTACCTCGCTGAAGATGGATGGACGGCGGAGATGCCGCTGCCGAAAGGCGGTGAATTGATCTCGTTCCCAGGAGTCACGAAAGCATCTAAACCCATCCGCATCGTCAACCAGCATACGTCAGTTCAGGGTCGGCTAATCAGAATCGAAGGAGCGGGTGACAAGATCAAGGTTGGCCTTGAGATTGATGGCGACCTGAACGCACGCATCTCTATCGACTCGATCCACGCCATATCGTTGGCGAAGCTCTTTCATCAGTTCGTTAGAGTGAGCGGTGACGGGAAATGGCGGCGCGATACCGCAGGAAAATGGTTCCTCGATAATCTAGCAGCCACATCGTTCGAAGCACTTGATGATGAGCCTCTAGCGGACACTTTGGGAAAACTTCGAGAAATCCTGCCCGATGAAGGTGGGGGCAACCTTGTCAAAGCGCTGAGTGAGCTACGTCGAGCATGATCGTTGTCGATGCCGTATTTCTAGTCCTGATGATCGACCCCCAAAGTACGCAAGACAACGGTCGCGTCGACAAAGTGACGCACTTCGTCCGTGGGTTATCGAGAGCAAACAGCGTGGTGATGATACCAGCACCGGTAATCGCCGAACTTGTTGCTGGCCGAGCGCAAAAAATCGAGGAGGTCGTCGAGACCATCAGGCGTCTCAAAGGTTTCACCGTGCAGCCTTTTGACGAAGTAATTGCCATCGAAACTGGAGAACGAATTGCAAGTCATCAAGCGAGCTTGCAGCCGCAGGATCGCGCCCCGAATTGGAAAGTCGCCATGAAGTACGATGCGATGATAGCAGCGACAGCCATCGTACGAGGCGCGAGTGATCTATACACCGACGACCCGAACCTGGGTAAATACCTCAAGGGCACATCCGTCACGCTGCGCCTGATCGATGATCTGCCATCGCCTCCGGAAGAGCCACAACGAAAACTAGGCCTATAACTCATATTCAACGATAAAGTGTGAATGGCCTTAGCAGAGGGCCAAGGTGTCGATCACCCTGGCCCTCTTTTTCTGTCCCTCTATGGCGAAGGGGCTCCGGGCGCGAGCCTCAGGCCGAGCCCCGAAAGATTGATGGCAAATCCTAATGGACACTCAGAGATATCGCTGGACGGCGCCCGCTGGAGTATACCCTATTGGACGATGATGCGGGACTGTTTGGAGTCACGCCCTTGGTGACTTTTGACCGCCATTTCGTCGGCGGTAAGCTCAAGCGTGTATTCGTTGATTGCTGGCAGGTAGCGGAGTGGCAGCGGGTTCTTTGCGTGCGGATTATGCACTACTGCCATAGGTTCGGATTTGTGCAGCGTAGAACCGTAGCCGAGATCAACCGCCCATATGGCGCTAATCGGCGCGAAGCTCGGGTCGTGGAATGTGTCGGCGGGGACATCGGCGCCCTTTGGTCTAGCCAAGCGCGGGCGGTGCGAATGTCCAGCCGAAACCTGCTCAAGTGTAAGTCGGTTGATTTTGATAGCATAGGGTCCGACCGAGCAAGTCGCTTCAACGGCAAGAGGAAACTGCGAGATGCCCTCGAATTGTGGAAAGCCATCGCCTTTCCCGAAACCGCCGCCCCGCAGCAGCAAGCCATTCACTGCTATAACGTAAATGTCGTCTTCGCTAACTATTCCTGAAGCCAAATACCCCGCCTTACCCTGTGATGGGTTTCCGCGAAGCTTCTCTGCTTTCTCTTTGATTGCAGCCGTCCAACGAAGAAGAATGGGTTCCGCAGGAAAATCTACTGCACTACCCGGCGTGTGTTCCAACCATTCCACCGGAATGTTGGTCGGAAGCGGCGTAATGACTTCCACCCATATCGTCTTGCCTCCATGCTCCAGGCGGAAATCAGGCCCGGGTTCCTGGTGCGTTGGCTGCAAGCCCGCATGAAGCAGCCGGTCGGCTAGAAAAACTTCCGACATAGCGCCCCAAAAGAGACCATCATCCGGCCCGTTGAGACGCGCCAAAGCACCTCTATCCAACAAGCCCGCTGCCAAGACTTTTTCGCAAGCCGCGAATACAGCAGACCGCCACATTTTCGCGGTCGGATGTTCGCCTGGAATGCGCTGGGAGATGGTTTCTTTCAGCGCTTCAAGAGTGGTCGCCAATAGCAAAGTCCTTCGACGTTTGATCAGTTCGCAGCGAGGTGCGTTCACCAGCAAACACTGATTCGCGGTGCATATCGAGACGGAAGCGCATGGGGGAAACCGCTCGGATCGATCAGGACGGGACGCCTCGAATATGTGACACCCAAAGATTAAGGCGTGGAGTAAAATCAGTTATCTAACACAGCACTTTTTGTATATCTTTCCGCTGCCACACGGACGCAGCGCGTTTCGCCCGATCTTGTTGAACTGCATCGCTGGTAACTCAATAACCTCAGCGGCATTTCGAGCATTTCAGTTATTGCGTCGAGCGCAAAAACGTCAATCACCAACGGCGTGAAAATTTGCTCTGTTGTTTTGTACTTCAATAGTTGTCGCGCCTGGAATGCTAATGCGGGATAGTGGTCTGTCACTATCGCCATGGGGAAAATCAGGCGTGGCTTCTTAATCGAAATGACAACATCGTCGCGGCAACGAAACGTGACAGAAGGGTCGCCCGGCCCGCGAGATCCAAAGTTTTTAAACTAACGATTGTCTTAGACGTATCGCCTTTCACTCCTCCATGCCAGCGAGGAACTCTGTCAGCCTCGAACAAAAACAGACGCAGTAAGAACGCTTGACGGTCATGTCTAAGGTGAGGGGTAAACCTTGCCGTTACGATGGTTTTGGCGGCAGCCGGATGCTCTCGCTACGTTCACAGGTGGGAAGGTTGCTCTACCCGCGCTCTGCGAACAACCGCACCCCAGTCAACTCCGCCAGCCTCCCCACCAACGCCTCCTGAAACCCCACATCGCCAACCTCCGCCGCCGCCTCCCGTCGCTGCCGGTGATACCAATACCCGCCGCTGACCTTCGCCGCGCCCTCATCGCTCGTCGCCAGCCACGTCTGCGTGAGATGCCCCATCTCCAGATCATCGGGCGCGCCGGCGCCGCCCATTTTGGTCGGCACCCAGCCGGGATCGACGGCGTTGCTGAGAGCATCCGGCCAGTGGCGGGCGAGGGCGGCGAGGGTGGCGATGTAGAGCTTGCTTTCCGAATAGGCCTGGCTGGCATTCCATGGCCGCCGCTTCCAGTCGATATCGTCGAGGGTGCTGGCGCCGCTGCGGTGCATGCCGCTCGAGAGATAGATCAGGCGGTCGGGGCGGGTGATCCAGGCGGTGAGGAGATAGGGGGCGAGCACGTTGACCGCCAGCGTCTTGGCGTGACCTTCCGGCGTTTCGCCGCGGCTGCGCTCGAGGTAGATGCCGGCATTGTGGATGACGGCGTCCATGCGGCCGAAGGCGTTGACCTGGTCGGCGATGGAGCGGGTCTCGGCGGCGCTGGCGAGATCGCCGATGACGAGGCTGAGGGCGGCGGCTGACGTGTCTGCGATGGCGGCGGCGCGCTGGCGGGAGCGGGCGTGCAGGACGACGTCATGGCCTTGGCTGATGAGGGTGCGGGCGGCGGCAAGCCCGAGGCCATCGGTGGAACCGGTGATGAAGATGCGGCTCATGGGGTTTCCTCTCGCGGTGGCGGGGTGGGGGCAGAGTGCTTGGGTGCGGGTGCTTGGGTCAAGTCTGAGGACGACGGAGGGTGGGGAGGGGGATTGGATGGAGGCGAGAAGTGGAGCGAGTCCGGCCAGAGTGCGGGTGCGATTTTTGCAGGCCGGTTCCCACATACTCCGTCATCCTCGGGCTTGACCCGAGGATCCATGCGGCGAGTGCTGTGCTGGCCGTCGGCAGTGGGAACGGCAGGGGGCATCCTATCCGCGAACGTCTGAAGGTCGAGTGCTGCGTGTGGATCCTCGGGTCAAGCCCGAGGATGACGGAGAGAGGGGTGAGGCTCCGGCTGGAGCCGCAATGCCGTCAGGCGGATGAGGGGGCGGGCTTCAAGCGCCGGCATGGGTCCTCGGGTCAAGCCCGAGGACGACGGAGGGGGAGGAGGGCCCTTGCCAAACCCTCTGCCGGTCGCACTCACGCGCCCGCTTCCCGCCGCCGCTCCGCTCCCGCCGCAATCGTCACCACCAGCTCATCCACCTCCCGTGCCAGCCGCTCCAGCGGCAATCCCACGAAGCGGCCCTCCAGGCTGATGCTGACCACGCCGTGGACGGCGCTGAAGAGGGTGCGGGCGCGGATGGCGCGGTCTTCGGGCGGCATGTCGGGCTGCAGTTCGGCGAGCGGTTCGGCGATCACGTCCATCAGGAAGAGGTGTTCGTCGAGGTGCCATTGCGGCGTCGGGCTGGTGTCGGGGGGGAAGTGGTCGAACAGCGCCTTCCAGAGGTTGCGGTGCTCGACGGCGAAGGCGAGGTAGCCTTGGGCGAGGTTGCGCAGGCGGTCGGTCGGGCTTTTGTCGCGGGCTGCGGGCAGGGTCAGCTTCGCTTCCAAGGCCTTCAGCGTCCAAGAGTTGACGTGGATGACGAGCTCGGCGAGGTCGGAGAAGACGGTGTAGAGGCCGCCGAGCGCGCAGCCGGCGTCCTGGGTGATGTCGCGGGCGCGCAGATTGGTCAGCCCGTCGCGGGCGATGCGCTCGCGCGCCGCCTCGATCAGCCGCGCCTTCAAATCCTCGCGTTTTTCTTCTCGCCTGCCGGCCATTAACCATTCCACTTCGATATTTTGAACGACGTTCAAAATTTATCTTGAACGTCGTTCATGATTCTGCCATAACAGCACTCGTGAACAACGTTCATAAACCGGAGGCAAGAAATGTTCAAACTGATTTCCATTCTCTTGCGGGGCAGGGCGCATGATGCCGAGCAGGCCTTTGCCGATCGCCACGCCGTGCCGCTGCTGGCCCAGCAGATCCGCGATGCCGCCCAGGCGATCCAGTCGGCGCGCCGCAGCGTCGCCGTCGCCATCGCCCAGAACGAGCAGGAAAAGGCGCAGCATCAGACGATCGTCAGCCGCATTGCCGATCTCGAAACCCGCGCCTGCGCAGCACTTGATAAGGGCAATGAGGGCCTGGCCCGCGAGGCGGCGGAGGCGATCGCCTTTCTCGAGGCCGAGCGCGATGCCTCGGTGGCGGCGCAGGCCCAGTTCACCACATCGATCGGCAAGCTGAAGGGCATCGTGCGCTCGGCCGAGGCGCGGCTGCAGGAGCTGCAGCGCGGCGAGCGGCTGGCCCGCGCCACTGAAGAGGCGCAGAAGCTCGATGTCGTCGTCGCCGGTCCCGGCCTTGCGACGCTCGATGAGGCCGAGGAGACCTTGGCGCGGCTGCGCCTGCGCCAGAGCCAGAATGAGCTGACGGCCGCCGCGCTGAAGGACATGGAAAGCGCAACGCGGCCGGCCGGCATCATTGAGAAGCTCGCCAATGCCGGCTGCGGCGCGCCGCTCGCCTCTTCGGCCGATGACGTGCTCGTCCGGCTGAAGAGCCGCATCACCCCGGCCGCCTGAACTCATCCATTCCACCATTCACCCCTAAAAATTGAAGGGTCACTACAATGAACGACAGTTTCCAGAAACACTCCGCCAGCTGGGTCAGCTTCTCCTACATCTCCTTTGGTGCCGCCGCTTTCATGCTGGCGCTCGGCCTCTACATGATGCCGCTCGATCTCTGGGGCAAAGGCTATCTCGCCATGGGCATATTGATGCTGGTGCAGACCACGGTGAACATCACCAAGACGCTGCGCGACAACGCCGAATCCGAGAAGCTGATCCGCAAGGTCGAGGATGCCCGCACGGAAAAACTGCTCGTCAAATTCAATCGTAGCGATGAAGATTGATCTTCCTTAACCACAGCGCAGAGTTGTTGCCGCATTCAACCAATGGGTAACAACTCTGTGGCCTTCTCGAGCTGCCCAAAGAAGGACGCCCGCCGTGCAACACAATCTGATGACGTCTAGAAAATTCGCGCCGCTGTTCTGGACCCAGTTCCTCACGGCCTTCAACGACAATTTCCTGAAGAACACGCTGGTGTTCCTCATTCTCTTCAAGATGTCGGCGAGCGAAGGGGCCGCCCTGGTGACGCTTGCCGGCGTCATCCTCATCGTGCCCTTTCTGCTGCTCTCCGCGCTCGGCGGCGAGCTGGCCGACAAGCACGACAAGGCGAAAATCGCCGAACTCTTGAAACGCTGCGAGATCGGCATTGCCGCACTCGCCGTCGTCGGCCTCGGCTTTTCCTCGATTTTTGTGCTGATGGCGGCGCTCTTCGGCTTCGGCGTCGTCTCGGCGCTGTTCGGGCCGATCAAATACGGCATCCTGCCCGATCATCTCGAGCGCCGCGACCTGCCGAAGGCCAATGCCTGGATCGAGGGCGGCACCTTCATCGCCATCCTCGCCGGCACGATCATAGCCGCACTCGCCTTTTCCAGCGGCGACAATGTGCTGCTGTTCGGCTCGATGATGATGGGGCTGTCGCTGCTCTGCTGGCTGGCCAGCCGGATGATCCCGCCTACAGGCTCCAAGGCGCCGGATCTGCAGATCGACCGCAATGTCATCCGCTCCAGCTACACCCTCGTCCGCGAAATCCGCGAAGACAAGCGGCTATGGCGCTCGGCGCTGATGAACTGCTGGTTCTGGCTGGTCGGCGCCTTCGTGCTGTCGATCCTGCCGACCATGGTGACCGAGCTGCTCGGCGGCTCCGAGCTCGTCGTTCCCGCCTATCTCACCGTCTTCGCCATCGCCGTCGCCGTCGGCTCGGGCATTGCCGCCTGGATGTCGTCCGGCCGCATCGTGCTGCTGCCGGCCCCGGTGGGCACGGCGCTGCTCGGCCTCTTCAGCCTCGACCTCGCCTGGAACCTCTGGGGCCTGCAATCCACGACCCATGCGGCGACGATCCTCGATTTCTTCGCCGGTCAAAATACCATCCGCGTCGCCATCGATCTCGCCGGCATGGCGATCTCGGGTGCCTTCATCGCCGTTCCCACCTTCGCCGGCCTGCAGACCTGGGCGCATGAGGACCGCCGCGCCCGCGTCATCGGCGCGGCCAACGTGCTCTCGGCGCTGTTCATCACCGTCGGCCTCGGCCTCGTCGCCGTCATCCAGGCGCTCGGCGCGTCTATCCCGCAGATTCTGATCGGCCTCGGCATCCTCAATTTCGCTGTCGCCTGGCTGATGCTGAAGACGCTGCCGACCAACCCTTTCCGCGATTTCATCTCGATCCTGTTCCGCGCCTTCATGCGGCTCGAGGTCGAGGGGCTGGAGAATATCAAGAAGGCCGGCCGGGCGCCGATCATTGCGCTGAACCATGTCAGCCTGCTCGATGGTGCGCTCGCGCTCGCCATCACCGAGGAGGAGCCGACCTTTGCGGTCGACTACAAGATCGCCCAGGCCTGGTGGGTGCGGCCCTTCCTGAAAATGTGCAAATTCCTGCCGCTTGACCCCACAAAGCCGATGGCGACCCGCTCGCTGATCAAGGTGGTGCAGGAGGGCAGTCCGATCGGCATCTTCCCCGAGGGCCGCCTGACGGTGACCGGAACGCTGATGAAGGTCTATGACGGTGCGGCCATGGTCGCCGACAAGACCGGCTCGATGGTCGTGCCGGTCAAGATCGACGGGCTGGAGAAGAGCTATCTCTCCTATCTCGATAACGGCAAGATCCGCCGCCGGCTGTTTCCCAAGGTCAAGGTCACCATTCTTGAGCCGGTTAAGCTTGAGGTACCGCCGGAGCTCAAAGGTCGCAAGCGCCGCACGGCGGCGGGCGCTGCTCTCTATCAGGTGATGTCGAACCTGTTGTTCGAGACCGCCGATACTTCGTCGACCGTGCTCGGCCGCGTCATCCAGGCGGCCCAGGAATTCGGCATGAAAAAGCTCGCCGTCGAAGATCCGGTCACCGGCAGCCTCAGCTATGGCAAGCTGTTGACGGGTGCCGCCGTGCTCGGCGCAAAATTCCGCGACCGCTTCCCGGAGGCAAACATCGGCGTCATGCTGCCGAATGCCAATGGCGCTGCCGCCACCATTCTCGGCGTCATGAGCGCAGGCAAGGTGCCGGCGATGCTGAACTTCACCGCGGGTGCTGCCAATATCCTCTCCGCCTGCAGGGCCGCCGAGGTGAAACATCTGCTGACCTCGCGCGCCTTCGTCGCCCGGGCCAAGCTCGGCCCTGTCGTCGAGGAGCTGCAAAAGCAGGTGACGATCGTCTGGCTCGATGATTTGAGAGCCGAGGTGGGCCTCGTCGACAAGATCCGCGGCCTGCTGCGCAAGAGCCGGCCGCTGGTGAAGCGCCGGCCGGATGATCCGGCCGTCATCCTCTTCACCTCAGGTTCGGAAGGCACGCCGAAGGGCGTGGTGCTGACCCACCGCAACATCCTGTCGAACGCCGCCCAGGCCGCCGCCCGCATCGACTTCCACAGCGGCGACAAGGTGTTCAACATCCTGCCGGTCTTCCATTCCTTCGGGCTGACGGCGGGCACCGTGCTGCCGCTGATCTCGGGCGTGCCGGTCTATTTCTATCCGTCGCCGCTGCATTACCGCATCGTGCCGGAGCTGATCTATGTCTCCAATGCCACGATCATCTTCGGCACCGATACCTTCCTCAACGGTTATGCCAGGACGGCGCATCCCTATGATTTCCGCTCGATCCGCTACATCTTCTCCGGCGCCGAGCCGGTGAAGGCCTCGACCCGCAACACCTATATGGAAAAATTCGGCCTGCGCATCCTGGAAGGTTACGGCGTCACCGAAACCGCGCCTGTTATTTCCATCAACACGCCGATGTACAACCGCTCCGGCACGGTCGGCAAAATCCTGCCGGGCATGGAATGGAAGCTCGAACCGGTGCCCGGCATCGATGAGGGCGGAAGGCTGCATGTGCGCGGCGCCAATGTCATGGCCGGTTATCTCCGCGCCGAAAAGCCCGGCGTGCTCGAGCCGCTCGCCGATGGCTGGCACGATACCGGCGACATCGTCACCATCGACGAGGACGGCTTCGTCAAGATCCGCGGCCGCGCCAAGCGCTTCGCCAAGATCGGCGGCGAAATGATCTCGCTCGCCGCCGTCGAAACGCTCGCCGCCGAACTCTGGCCGGGCGCGCTCTCCGTCGTCTCGTCGCTGCCCGACCCCAAGAAGGGCGAGCGCTTGGTGCTGCTCACCGACGCCGAAACCGCCACCCGCGCCGAATTCCTCGCCTTCGCCAAGTCGAAGGGCGCCATGGACATGATGGTCCCGGCCGAGGTCACCATCGGCAAGGTGCCGGTGCTCGGCTCCGGCAAGGTCGATTTCGTCGCGGCCCGCAAGCTGGCAGAGAGCGTGGCTGAGAAGGGGGAGGCGGCTTAGGCGGACTTAGGTTTGGGGCGCCGCGTCCTGCGGCACCCCCCTCTGCCCTGCCGGGCGCCGGGGCGAGCCGCAGGTCTCGCCCGTCCTTCGGACCCCCCACAAGGAGGGAGATCGGCAGGAGGCCAACGCTCGGTCCCACTCTGCCGATATTCCAAATGGCAATTATTTGGGGAAGCCCTAACGTCTATCCGATCTCCCCCCTTGTGGGGGAGATGTCCGGCAGGACAGAGGGGGGTGCCCCCTGCCACGCAGCCAACAGACGCACGCTGCCATTGCCGGCCTCTGGCAGGAGCGTCCCCTCAACCTCCCTCATACCAGTGACATCCCTCGGGCGAAGGGCACAGGAATGAGGGAAGAGAGATGAGTGCCTGCCCGGCAGGGCAGAGAGGGGTTCCCGCTACTACGCGCCAACAGAAGCGCACCACGACCGGCTAACTCACCGCCGCCCGCTCCGCCGTCTTCAGCCGCAACCCGAGCACCAGCGGCACGGTGAGCGCGTAGACGGCGACGACCGATAGCCAGATGGCGCCCGGCCATTCCTCTCGGACGAGGAAATAGAGGCTGGAAAAGCCGAGCGGTGCTGCGATCGAGGCGAGGCTGACGACTGAGGCCAGCACGCCCTGGAACTGGCCCTGACTGTTCTCGTCGACCTGCCGGGTGGCGAGCGATTGCAGCGCCGGTACGCCGATGCCGCCGAGGGTGAAGATCGGCATGACGGCGAAGATCATCCAGCCCTGGCCGGCAAAGGCCATGACGGTGAGCGCGAGTGAAACGCCGGCAACACCCACGAGGATCGCGGCGCGCTCACCGAGCAGCCTGACG
The DNA here is from genome assembly GCF_000092045.1 of Rhizobium etli CFN 42. NCBI lineage: Bacteria > Pseudomonadati > Pseudomonadota > Alphaproteobacteria > Hyphomicrobiales > Rhizobiaceae > Rhizobium > Rhizobium etli. The sequence goes on from NC_007761.1 coordinate 1,075,152, forward strand.
GCCGGTCCGGGCAGCAGCGCCTGGGCGAGCGTCTGGCAGATGCCGAAGGCGCCCAGCGAAAGGCCGATCGACAGCCCGTTCCAGTGGAAGGCGTCGCTGCCCCAGAGCGCCCAGCAGGTGCCATAGGCCTCGCCGGTGGCGCTGAAGATGAAGAACAGGATGACGATCGGCAGCAGGCTTTTGACCTCCAGCACCGAGCGCAGCGGTTTGAGCGGATTGAGCGCCGCCAGATCGATCGTCTCGCGGCTGCCCGGGCGCGATTCCGGCAGGATGAAGACGGCGAGCAGCAGGTTGGCGCCGTTGAGCACGGCGGCTGCGATGAAGGGCAGCCGCAGCCAATGATCGCCGAGCACGCCGCCGGCGACCGGGCCGATGATGAAGCCGAGGCCGAACATGGCGTTGAACAGGCCGAAGCGGCGGGCGCGTTTCTCCTCCGGCGAGATATCGGTGATATAGGCTGTCGCCACCGAGATATTGGCGCTCGTCAGCCCGGCGATCGCCCGGCCGACGAAGAGCAGGGTCAGATTGGGCGCGAAGGCGAGGAAGAGATAGTTGACGGCCGCGCCGGCCAGCGAAATCAGCAGCACCGGGCGGCGGCCGAGCCGGTCGCTCAGCGCCCCGAGCACCGGGGCGAAGATGAACTGCATCAGCGCGTAGAGCGCCGTCATCGCGCCGATCGTGGGCGCGACGTTTTGGGCATGGGTGATCTCCTGCAGCAGCGACGGCAGGATCGGGAAAATCAGCCCGATGCCGACGGCATCGAGGACAATGGCGGTGAAGATGACGATAAGGGATCTTGTCATGGGTGCGTTCCGGGTCGACGCGAGCGCACGAGCGCCGACAGAGTGCGCCGATGGCTCACGATGAGGCCTGATCTGGTCAGGCGTTGGTTTCAGGGAGGTGCTGGCCGAACCATGGCTGAAGCGCATGGCTGGCGTGTGCTCGACCGCCTGGACGACCCATTCGTCCACCTGTTTACTCCGCCACTGAGCGGATCAAGGGAGGCAGTCGCTTTTCGCGACGGGCAAGAGATACGCCGGATGGTTGCGTGCGGCAAGTCTGTTTTTGTGTGGGGCGGGTTGTCGCCATGAAGGGAGGCAATGGGCTCTGGCCCTCAGCCCACCTATGAACGTACACGGCGAGGCGTGATTGAGGAACGGAGAGGCTGCCGCAAATCTCTTCTCCCCGAGGGGAGAAGAGGGATCGAGAGGTCCCGGCTCGATCGCCGTCGAGCGGCAGCCAGCGGATAAGTGGCGCGCCACCACCAAAGCAGCACCACCGATGACGCGTTTCGCCTGTCGTTCGGCGCATATGAGGTTGTCTCGCCGCAACAGGCGCTTCACCATGAAGGGAACTTCAGCTCCGCAAACAGACAGGCAGGCCATGACAGATATCGCGCAGATGCAGGAACAGCGATTGAGCGCCCTTCGACAGACCGCGTCGGGTGCGCCGAAGCTGCCGTCCAACCCGTTCTTCGGCGTCGGGCCGATCACCGATGCGACGACGGATGAAGTCGATAGCCGCCTCAGGCGCATCGCCTTCGATGCCTGGATCGAGAAGACCTATCGCAAGTTCGACGACCGGGGCAACGATATCGGCGGCTTCACCACCGCCGAGATTTCCCGCAGCATGCATCGTGGCTATCCGGCCGATAAGATCCTGACCGACATGATGCGCGCGATCCATCGCTATTTTGGGTTCCCGAAAACCAACCGCATGGCGGTGGGGCTCGGCGGCGGCCATAGCGGTTTCACCGTCTGCATCCAGCACCTGATGAATGCCAACGACGCCGGCCAGCGCGTCTATGTCGATACGCCGCGGCCGGAGAGCGATCCGTCGAAGGCTGCCGGCTTCTTCCGCCAGTCCTGGGCGACACAGCTGATCGAGATGCAGCGCTTCGCCGAGAAGGGCTGCGAGAGCCGCATTCATTTCGCCGCCTCCGAAGGCGTGATCCCGTCGGCGGCCGAACTGTCCAGCCTCGGCGTGTCGATCTTCGTCGGCGTCGGCCACGAGACAACAGGCGCCAATGCCTATACCAGCGGCGAGATCCGCGAACTCCTCTCCTGGCTCGACGGCGACCCGGCCAACCGCCATGCCGTGTTCGACGCCACCTCGATGCTCGGCGCCATGCCCTGGGAACCTGAATTGGTCAGCGCCGTCATGGCGAAATGCTGCCTGTTCATGCCGTTTCAGAAGGCGATCGGCGGCATCTCCGGCTATTTCGTCGCCTCCTTCACGCCGCATGCCCTGGCGCTGATCGAGAAGAACCAGCAGGATCCGGCCTGGGCGATCCCGCGCCAGCTGAAGATCGCGCCGCCGATCGATCCGCGGCAGCCGTTTTCCGCCAAGCGCTCCGTCGATGCCGGTCCGTTCTACGATCCGGCCGAAGACCGCATGCTCGGCGGTGTTATAAATACCTATAGCGCGCTCGCCTTTGCCGAGACCACCTTCGGCCTGCTGCAGTCCGAAGCCCGGGTCGGCTCCGTCGTCGATCTCAACCGCCGCTCCGCCGCCAACCGCGCGGTGATCGACGAGTGGGTCAAATCGCATCCGCTGCTGTCGCTGACCGTGACCGAGGCCGAGCGCCGCGGTGCGGCCGTGACGCTGCTGAAGGTCGAGGATACTGACATCACCGATGCCGCCATCCATGCCCGCATCATCGCCCGCTCCAAGCAGCTGCTCGGCTATGAGGGCATCACCCATCCGAACGGCGAATATGAGCCCGGCCTCGACGCGGCCCGCTACGTCAATGCCTTTCCCGGCACTCCAGGCGATTACCGCGCCTGGGTCGGCGGCATCCGCGAGCCGGACGATGTCGTGGCGCTGCTGGAAAACCTGCAATATGCCTATCTCAGAGCCAAGATCGTCGTGCTCGAGGAGGAGCTCGCCAAACACGGCGTCACCTTCGAGGCGCCTGCCAAGGCCGATGGCGCCGTGCGCAAAGACGATCCGAACCGCGCCTATACGGTGCTGATCGCCGATCTCGTCGGCTTACGCTTCGGCGCCGATGGCGAGCCTGACTACAGCGAGGTCAAGGCCTATATCGAGGAGAAGGGCGGTAGCTTCCATCTCGGCCCGATCGGTGATCGTTCGGCGCTCGAAAAGGGCCGCATCCACTTCTTCTACCAGCCGAACCTCAGCACCGAGGCGGAGATCCTGCCGCAGACCGACAAGGGCCAGTATGACGCGCTGATCGCGGCGGCGACCTTCATCCCGAAATCCTCCGTCTTCCCGCTCGGCGGCGTGCGCATTGGTGCGGGCACCGGCAATATGGGTTCGGCCTCCTGGGGCGGCGGCAATGGCGAGGGCGGCGAGGCGCCGCTGATGAACACGCCCGGCATCAACAGCCGGGCGACCGCCCAGATGGTTTTCAAGGCGATCCTGAAGGTCGTGCCCGACCTGCCGGTCGACAGATTGCACCGGATGGTCGCCGGCGGTGATTTCGATACCGGCCGCCAGCTGAAGGATTTCCCGACGGCCAAGCTCGAGGGCCGCAAGCTTGCCGTTCTCGGCTACGGCAATATCGGCCGTGAAGTCGCCAAGCTCGCCAAAGCCTTCGGCATGAAGGTGGCGATCTATGCCCGTGAGCATCACAGGCGCTGGATCGAGGCCGAAGGTTTCGACTATGCCGCAAGCCCGGTCGAAGCGGCAAGCGGCGCCGACGTGCTCTCCGTCCATATCGGCCTCGGCCGCCTCGACGCCTCGACCGGCACCTATTCCAATGCCGGCACCGTCGATGCCAAGGTGCTCGGCGCCATGAAGGACGGCGCGGTGCTGGTCAATTACGACCGCGGCGAAGTCGTTGATCCCTATGCCCTCGATGCGGCACTTGCCTCCGGCAAGATCGCCCATGCGGCGATCGACGCCGATCTCTTCAGGGCTGCCGCGACCGGCGCGCTCAGCGGCCCGATGCTGCCCTACCTGCCGCTCGAAACGCGGCACAAGGGCAAGCTCGAACTCCTGCCGCACGCCGCCGCCGACACAGATCATCCCTCGCGGGTGACCGGCGCCAAGCAGGCGGTCGACCAGATCTTCGACGTCATCCGCTTCAAATCGGTCGTCAATCTCAAGGGCGACCTGCCGGAAGGTTACATCTCCGACGGCAGCCGCACGCCGGCCGGCATCGGCAAGGTGACGAAGCAGGTTGTCGCAGAGGCCAGTGGGAAGGCGGAGCTGCTGGAAGAACTGCGCCAGGTCTCGGAAAGGATCGCCGCCATCACCGGCGCGCTTTCGGCCGTTTCCGATCGGGGCCACCAGGCGCGGATCGTCGAGCGTTACACCGGCCTGCTGGTCGAAAGCGCCGACCGGCAGCGGGCGCTGCTCGATCAGCTCGGCCTCTACGGCCCGGCGGAGGGGTGAGGCTATCGACGGCTCGGCGAGTGGCGATGGTTTCTAGCCGCTGACGCCGTGCCGTGCAGCCCCCTCATCCGACCCTTCGGGCCACCCGCCGGGGTCGAGCCACGGGTCTCGACCCGTCCTTCGGACCCCCGCTGGGGAGAAGGGAAAACAAGGCGCACCGGCACTACCCAAACGAAACCGCCGTGCTCAATAGCACTGCATCCAATAGGGTCGATGGCGAAGCTGCGTGTTCCCCTTCTCCCCAGCGGGGAGAAGGTGGCCCGCAGGGTCGGATGAGGGGGCCGCATTGCACAACCTAACATCATCACTCGTTCAGTGACCCGCGCCCGAGGCCGCTGGCCTGCATCGATCCGCAGCAGCCCCTTCATGCGAATGCTTTGAGGCTGAACTTGTGGAGCCCAAAACAAAACAGGCGGCACATCGGCCGCCTGTTTTCGTCTCTTCGGGTTGCCCGTTACTTCTGTTCAGGCGCCAGGAACTCGGCGCAATAGGACGGGCCGTTGACGCCCGGAATGTCGGCGACGGTGCGGATGTCGCGGATCGTGTAATCGGAATTGGTGGTGATTTCGGCCTGGCAGCGCAGATAGGCGGTGCGGGCGGCGGCGATCTGCTTGCCGCGCTTGCCATCGGCGCCTTCGGCATATTTCGCCGGAATGCGCACGGTCTTATAGCCGCCGCGCCAGGTATAGATGGTGCTCGCACCTTCCTCACGGTCGCTGATCGGCGGCCCGTAGGCGGCAAAGAAGATGCCGGCCGATTTGCCGACCCAGCGGGCCTCGATCGGATTGCCGGCGGAAGGAATGGTCGTGCATCCGGCAAGCGCAATTGCAAGCCCGGCCGCGGTGATGGTGCGGAGTTTCATCGTGTCGTCCCTGATCTCTGGCGCAGTGGCTGCGAAGCCGCCGTCGCGGCGGTTTCGCCTGTCCCGCCGAGCCCTTTAGCGCGGAACCCGGCAAAAGAAAATTGCCCCTTTTGCACTTCCGATTAATTTGCCCGGGGTGTGTCTTTTTGCTGCAGCAGTTCCTTCCGGCCCCTGTCATCAACCCGTCAAAAATTCCCTTGGTTTTTTGAAATTTGGTGCTTGTGCAACCAGATAGGCTGTTCTATAGAAGCGCCGCTGGTCACGGAGTGTAGCGCAGTCTGGTAGCGCACCACGTTCGGGACGTGGGGGTCGAGTGTTCGAATCACTCCACTCCGACCAGCGAGAAACCCCTTTGTGACAGAGGGGAGTGGTGATCCCGAGCGCCAAAAGATTATCCGACAGATTCAAACCGACAGAATCGACAGATATCGGTTTGAGATCACTCGATCTCGTAGACGTCGGCGGACGCCCTGTTCACGAAGCCCCATGAGGCACGCCGCAGCTTCCCATCATACGTCCAGGCCCGCTCGATTTTCGGCGGACAGGCGAGGGCGCGGCATCTGAAGCTCTTCCGGCGCCCATATTCCCCGCAAATCCAAGGGGCAATAGAAATCATACCAAATGGAGATAACGGCTCGGAGCCTCAGACAAGGCGAGGGCAAAGGAATTCAATTGCTAATTTAGCATGTTGTAATATTGTGGATGGGCGTTTTTTCATTGCGGTAAAACCAGGTGCGCAAGCCGAAAACCTCGGCTGCGTGGAGGTATTTCTATGGCTCTCCGCTCTCATGGTACAGCAGCTTTTTTCCTTCTTCTCCTCTGTTCAACGATGATCCCGGCGGCCGCCCAGACGGCCAAAAAAGCCTCCGTCGGCGGCAAGGAATTTGATGCGGCGGCGGCCGCCCAAGCCAGACGGTTCCTGGAGGAGGGCCGCGCGACATTTCGCTTCGACACGTTCGGCAGTGAGGACTTCTGGGGAGGCAAACTCAAGCTTCACGAGGCCATCGCGGGTGAGAAGCTGGGTGGCAGGGGGCCGGGACTGAGCCCCAAGAAGGCTCTGGAGCTCGGTCTGAAGGTCGACCTCAACGCCATCCCGAAGGATGTCGCCGCAGCGCTCAACAAGGGCAAGGTCGATCTTGACGATCCGGCGAGCACGCTTGTCCTGCTGAAGGCCAATGCAGTTGTCGGGGTAACCGGATTTTTCGGCGACGATGGGAAGACGCTGACGTCGGTCGGCATCCAGTGTGCGGTATGCCATTCGACAGTCGACGACGCCTACGCTCCCGGTATCGGCCGCAGGCTGGACGGCTGGCCCAACCGCGACTTGAACATCGGTGCGATCGTCGGGTTGGCGCCTGACCTCACAGCATTCACCGAGATGCTGCAAATCTCCGAAGCCGACGTGAAGAAGGCGCTGGCGGCCTGGGGGCCTGGCAAGTTCGACGCCGAGCTCAACCTGGACGGAAAGGCCTTCCGCCCGGACGGCAAGACGGCCGCGACGCTCAATCCCCCTGCATTCGGATTGGCGGGCGTGAATAACCATACCTGGACCGGGGCCTGGGGAACCGTCAGCTACTGGAACGCCTATGTCGGCAATCTCGAGATGCACGGGAAAGGCGTATTCTACGATCCGCGGCTTGATGACGCCGAGAAGTATCCGGTTGCAGCCAGGACAAAGCAGGGTCACAAGCAGGACAAGGAAGACCGGATCACCGGCAAACTTCCGGCGCTGCACTTCTATCAGCTATCCCTACCCACCCCGCAGCCGCCAGATGGCACATTCGACAGCGCGGCGGCGGAGAAGGGAAAGGCCCTTTTCAACGACAACGCCAAGTGCGCCACTTGCCATGTGCCGCCGCTCTTCACGGAGCCCGGTTGGAACCTTCATACGGCGGACGAGATCGGGATAGACGATTTCCAGGCGAAGCGATCCCCAGATGATCGCTACAGGACAGCGTCGTTGCGGGCCCTCTGGAACATGGAGAAGGTCCACAAGGGCGGCTTCTACCACGACGGGCGGTTTGCCACCCTCGAGGACGTCGTCGAGCACTATAACGATCATTTGAAATTAGATCTGAGCGCTCAGGAAAAGGACGACCTCATCGAGTATTTGAAGTCGATCTAAGTCTACACATAATTCCGTGCGCTTCCTTGGGGACGACAGTGGATTCCATATCCCGAGTCCGGCGCCAAAGCGGCCGTCGGGAGTAAGCGCTTCTGCACTGATAGCCTCGCCGCACGGTATTTCCGTCTCGGGCTTCATACCCCGCGGGTGTCGAAGTCCGCCCGAGCCTTCTCGATCACAGGGCGATAGTCGATTGCCCAATCGCTGAGTACCCGCAAAGGCTCGATCAGCGAACGCCCGGCGTCGGTGAGAGCATATTCCACCTTCGGCGGGATGGTGGCATAGGCCGTGCGCGACACCAATCCATCGCGCTCCAGACTGCGGAGTGTGAGGGTCAGCATCCGGTGAGACACGCCGCCGATCTCGCGCATCATCTGGTTGAAGCGCAACGGTCCCCGTGACAGCACTCCGACAACCATGATGGTCCACTTGTCGCCAACGCGATCAAGAATCTGGCCGAGCGCACGGCAGTTGTTGTGATCTTCGCTCGCAGGCAAGTCCCCGGCCTGCGTGGCGGCGGTGGTGTTCATTGTCTACTCCATCAAGGCACGCACATCCCTGTGCGTGGCGCACTTTCATGTGCATTCTTGTGCACATACCCGATATCGATCATATCGTCACGTACATTTTGTTCGTTAACAGAAGAGGACGATGACATGAAGATCGGCATCAACGGCGCAAGTGGGAAACTGGGTGCGGCCATCATCGAAGAACTCAGCTCACGCGGAGGCGGCCACCACATCGTCGCCATCTCCCGCTCGCCGGAGAAGGCATGTAGCGGCATCGAGGCTCGCAAAGGTGACTATGACCAGCCAGAGACGCTTCAGGACGCCTATGCCGGGCTCGACCGTCTGGTGCTGATCCCCAGCGCAGACCTGCGTCCGGGCGTACGCGGAGCGCAGCTCAAGTCCGCCATCGACGTGGCCGTGGAGTCAGGTGTGCAGCACATCGTCCTGCTGTCGGCGGCAGGCACACGCGAGGCTGCCATACCTGCACTCGGCGAGTCCTACTGGACAGCCGAACAGCATCTGATCAGGTCAGCTCCACACTGGACGATCCTGCGCATGAACTACTTTGCACAGTCCATGATCGACGAGGTCATGATGTCACAGAGCCAAGGAATGCTCGCTGGACTCGGCGAAGGTCGCGTCGCGTATGTCTCGCGCAACGACGTGGCCGGAGCGACAGCAGGAGCCGTATTGGGCGAAGGTCACGCAGGCGCGATCTACAATCTGACGGGACCCGATGCGCTAACGGGGCATGACGTCGCCGCAATTGCTTCGGAGGCGCTTGGCAAGCCCATCGTGTTTGCCTCGGTTACCGAGGAGCAGCTGCGTGGCGGCTTAGGCCAGGCCGGGCTGCCCGATCTTGTTGTCAATGCCATCATGGACATCAAGAAGACCTTTGTCGAAGGACACTTCGATGTGCTTACACATGATGTCGAGCGGCTGTCGGGCCGTGCGCCGATCTCGTTCCGCAACGTGTTCGCGGCAACGAAGTCCTGAGGAGAACCGCGTAAACATGGCCTGCAAATACGTCTATTGGATCAGCACCGCGCTTCTTTCGGCGTTGTACCTTATGTCCGCCACCTTCTATCTCACCCAAAGCGACACGGTGCGACAACTGTTGGGTCAGCTTGGCTATCCTGGCTATCTGGTGCCGCTCCTGATTACGGTCAAACTGCTGGGAGTGGCGGCGATCCTTTCCCGCATCAGCGTCGGACTGAGCGATCTCGCCTATTCCGGAATGTTTTTTCACCTGCTGCTTGCGCTATCGGCTCATCTGAACGCGTCCGACTACGCCGGATCAGTTCCGGCATTCCTCGGTCTGGGCGTCCTTGTCATGTCTTTCACGACCCAAAATGCCGCACGAGCAAAGCCTTCGCCGTATGCGGCCTCCCGGCAGGCCGGAACCTGAGATACCTCCTGGCATCCAAACCTTTGCGATCTGCGTCCCGATCCAGTTTCGGGCGCAGTCGTCATGGCCCGTCGCGCCTCGCGCCGTCGACGTAGCATTGCGTTATGGTGACGGTCGCTACCCTCACGCGGCGGCGGAGCGCGTCATGAACGAGACGGTCTCACCGGTATGCTCCTTGGAGTACCGCGAGAAGATGGGCGGGATTGATGCACCGAGCGACCTGGTCAAGTGCCAACTCATTCACGAGATCGGGATGATCACGAACCTGGGAGCGATGGTTCGCGATGATGGAGCTGCCGTACCCCGGTATGCGTGGGCCCGGATACAGCCATGGAAGCATGTCCATTGAGGCAGCCATTCGAGGGGCGGGTGTAGCTCTTGGGCGGAGCGTCCTTGTTGCGGAAGACCTTGCCGCTGATAGGCTGGTTTCATTATTTCCCGACATAGCCCTCGAGGTCGAGTGGGTTACGATCTGCTGTACCGCGTCGGCAATCAAGACCAACCAAAGGTCCGCGCCTTTCGGAACTGGATGCTAGAGGAGGTGCGTGAATTCATACGCATTGTGAAAACCTGAAGCGTCCGAAAAAAACTGAGCCAAGGTGTAATCGGAACATCGCTTACTGCACTTTCTGATTGGTTGAGAAAGAACTTGGTGTCGGTGGAACGAGTCTCGATGTCGCTCGTTGAGTCGCGTGTCCAGCGCGAGGGGGCTGCATCATGAGCAGGCGACGGAGCTTCAAACCGGTGAAGATCACCATCAATGGCAAGACCAGGACGGTCTATAATGTCGTTCAGGCCGGCAATACCTTGCTGAACGATTGGCCCGAGCAGACGCCGGCGGCCAAGGCTGCCGAGCTGCTGGTGCTCGATGTCTTCAACGATATCGCCGAGCCGGAGCAGGTGCGGCGGGCATTCATAACCGCAGCCAGGGCAAGCGACATCAAGTTCACTTCCTGACCGGCGGCGCTTCAAAAAGCATTCGCTTACTTCCATGACACATGCTCCTGATCGTCGCAATCGCGATGCTTCAGCTGCGGCCCCATCCAGGCGGCCGAAACGATCGCTGCGGCAAAGCCGAAGGCGATGCAGGTGAGGGCCTGAATCCGCCAGGAGACGAAGCTGACCGGCGCCGGGATGATGGGCTTCTCTCCGCATTGACCTGGCGGGCAGGCGCAGCCGGAAAAGGCTTTGATGATGCAGTCTGCGGACATCTTCTCTTCTCCCCTCAGGCGTAAAGCTGATCGCGGTCGGTGATGCCCATGATCTCGCGGGCGTAGCGGTAATGCGCCTCGACACTGGCGGTGGCGCCGCGCAGCCATGACGGGCCGCGGACCGAATGTTCGGGGCGGCCGAGATAGGCAAAGCCGAGAGCGCCCATGCGCTGGGCCTCGTTGGCCATATAGGCATCGCAGTCGTCGAGCCTTCGCACCGCATTCCAGCGGGTGTCTCGCCGGCTCTGCTCGGTCTCGATCTTGCGGATATGCTGCATCGCTCTGCCCTCTCTCGCCGGTGGTCGGCGTATTGAGAAAGGTATATAACATACCTCTGACCGTCAATCATTTAAGGTATAAAAAATACCTCATGCATTGACGAGGTACGAATCGTAGGCGTATGTCTCAGCCGAGTGATTGGGCGACCGGGTGCAACTCCCGAGCTGACGAAGCCCAGCGGCGCGGGAAGCGAAAGTCCTTAAGTGCGCTGTCAGAAAATCAGGACGAGGGCGAAGCGAATGGCCCCTCTGGCACGTGTCCCATCCCGGCTCCGGCCGTCAGGACCCTGGCCAATGCTCTCCCGGCTTCATGGGCTTTGCTCATGGGGTAGGGGGAAGCTTTGGCCGGAACCCTCCCTCACCAGCCTTCAGGAACTGGAAAGAGATGGAAGAGAGAGGGAGTGAGAGAGATCAGGATAGCACAGGCGCGCGGGCGGCGGCGATGACCTGCTGTGCTGCGCGTCGCGGCTTTCAGATTGACGCCTGCGCTCGAAGCGCTTGTTCGCAGGCATTCCCGCAAGGGTGGCTGCATGCATTTTGCGCATGGTGATGGGAGCGCCGGCAGAGCCGGTTTCGGCCTGGAGAGCTTCACCGCAAAGCAGGATCGCCCGCGCAGCGCCGAAAGCGATGATCGGCACGGCAAGTGTCACGATCTGGAACCCGATCCTGCCGGCTCGTGCGGGCGGGCGGATCATCTTGAATCTTTTTGGGAAGAGGTTGGCGTCTTGCTGGAATGGCAAGAATTATGCCCCGGAATTCGCTCGGTTTTTTGAAAGGGCTGGACTCTCACATCTCGATCACCGACCGGCGGACGCGACCGACGATGGTGACGGCGCCCTGGAATTCCGGCGGCGGCACGTCCTCGTAGGAGGCGGGCTGGAAGGGCGGGTTGTCGTTCGGCCGGTAGCGCTTGTAGGTCGCAGCCCCGGTTTCGTCGGCGACGACATAGAGCGCGTTCGGCGCCAGGCGCTTGTCGCGGCGGTTGACGAAAATGATCGAGCCGGGCGGTGAGATCTTGTTCATCGAATTGCCCTCGACCTCGAGCGCGATCCAGTCGCCATCCGGCAGGTCAAGCGCGGCGACGGTCGGGAATTCCGAAAAATCGGTGATCGGCGCCTGCTCGGTCAGCTGCCCGGCGCTGACCCAGGAGATCTTCGGCACGTCGGCGACCGAGACCGGCCGCTCCTCCGGATCGTGCGCATCGCCGGTTCCGAACTGCAGCCAGTTGAGATTGACCCTGAACGCCTTGGCATATTTCTTCGCGTCGGCGATGCCGAAGCCGTTCCGGCCCGACTCGTGCGCCTTGTAGACATTGGCGTTCCAGCCAAAACGATCGACGATCGCCTTCGGCCCGGCAAAGCCCGCGTTCTTCCTGGCCATGACCAGACGCTTTGCGCGTTCTTCGCGCTCAAATTGTTCCTGATCTTTCAACATGATATAAATTATACCCTAAAAAAAGGTACATGTAATGCCCTAAATCGCTTGACGTGCGAGGTATTTTACGTACCCTTATGCTCATGACAAGCACCGACATCATCAGCAATCGGCCCCGGCTTTCGGGCTCTGCCAATGCCCGCTACACCGGCTGTCCGCACTGCGGCAGGGCGCTGTCGATCGCCGAGGTGATCGAGCGCCACTGCGAAAATTGCGGCCGGCAGACCCAGCCGGAAGAGATGCGGCAGACACCGGTCTTGTCCGGTTCTCAGCCGATCACCAAATCCGACGGCCTCACTCCTCCCTGAAGGCTTTCGGCAGCTGGCGTCGTCGCGCTCCCTCGGCGACGCCAGCCTCTTCCACAAGTGTGAAATGAACGATCTGGCCGGCGCCCGCCTGGCGGAAGGGCCGGCCGTGGACCGAATGCGAAAAAGGATCAAGCGATGAGCACCGCCCCGGCGCATCAAGGCACGCACATGAACGCCCTCGAGCTCTTCCGCTCCGGCAGGGATTATATCGAAATCGCGGCCATCCTCGGCGTGTCGGTGCCCGCCGTGGAGAGCGAGATCCACCGGCTTCGCAGCGCCGAGAAGGGCGACACCGCCCATCAGGATTACGCCGCCGGCAAAATCCGGCGGTTCCCCGGCCGCGCCGCCAGGCCGGGCGCTCCGGTCAATTTTGCCGGCGGGCGGGTTTGAGGGCCGAGAGAGGCTTCGAGCGGGAAGGCAATCGCATGGAAAAGCAAGAAATGGACAAGGACATCATGGAGATACTCAGCCCCGTGCTGGGGCAGGAGCTGGCGGCGGCGATCATCGAGCATCGCAGCCGCACCCTGAAGAAGCCGCTGACGGCCTATGCAGCGAAGATCCAGGTCAAGGAATACCTGAAGACCGGCAATCCGGTCGACGCCGCCGAGATGCAGATCCTGCGCGGCTGGAGGGCGATCAAAGCAGACTGGTATTTCAATGAGAAGGCGAGGGAAGCGGGATCGAGTGATGCAAACACGGGCAGAAGGACATTGGTCGATGCCGCAAGAGATTTCCTCTCCGGTGACGATCATGGCGGGGATGCTTTCGGGTTTTCCGGCATCCGCCGGCATTGATCCCGACATGCAGATCCGCGCCTACCTCGTCGCCATCGATGGCATTCCGGCAGAGGCGGTCTGGCGCGCCGCCAAGCTGTTTCTGTCAGGCAAGGTCAGGGACCATAACCGCGCCTTCGCCCCGAGCGCGGCGAGCTTCGCCGAAATCGCCCGCCAGCAGCAGGCGGTGATGACGGCGCAAAACCGGCCGCGCGTCGAAGCGCCGCCCGAACAGCCGCAGCCGAAGGTCGCCGCCTACAAGATGCGGCTGCTGAGACAGGCGGCAAACGGCAGCCGCAGCGCCAAGCGGGCGCTTGCCGAGATGTTTCCAGACAACCCGGTCATCGCAAGGGCCGCACGAGACGCACAGGAGGCAGTGGGATGAGAGATCTGTTCTGGACGGAAGACAAGATCGTCAAGGCGCAGAAGCTCTGGCAGGAGGGGTTTTCGGCGCGACAAATCGCCGAGCTCTTCGGCTCGAAGAAGAACACCGTCATCAACATGGCGCATCGCAATCGCGACCGGTTTCCCTCCAGGCAGGATGCGCGCAAGCAGCTTGCGGTCGCCGGCGCGGCGCCCGCGCCGATGCGCCACCCCGACCGGGTGAGGCGGGTGACGCTGTCGTGCGCCGAGGTGACCATGCCGCGCGTGCCCACGATCGACGGACCGGCGCCATGAGTGCCGTGACCAGTGCCGTGACCCCGCGCGAGCGGGAAATCATCGGCTGGATGGCGCAAGGCAAGACCGCCGCCGAAATCGGCACCATCCTCGGCATCTCGCCGATCACCGTCAACACCCACATTTCCAATGCCAAGGCGAAACTCGGCGTGTTCAAGGAGACTGCACTGGTCGCCGCCGCACTTCGAAACGGCATCATTCGATAGGAAGGATAACCAGCATGGGCGGCAAGGCCACCAAGGTGAAGATACAGCGGGTAAACAAGGGCGCCGGCCGGCCGCGCAAGGCCAATGTCGAGCGCTTTCCCTGCGGCAAGATCAAGCCGTTCGAGACCGAGAAGGAGAATGTCAGCGTGGCGATGGCGGCGCGCCGGCGCATTCACGGTTTCGGCAAGACGGTGGCGGACGAGACGGTCAGGAGCCCCTATGCCGGCTATACCCTCGGCCGCATGTTCCTCGATGGCGCCATCACCGAGGAGCAGCGCCAGGCCGGCGACGACTATGCCGAGGTCATGGCCCGCTACCACAAGACGACGGGCATCCCGGCTCCGAGCCCCAGGGCCCAGTCGCTCTTTGCCGTCAAGGGCCACGAAGGCGAGGTGACCGAAAGCCTCGCCGACCGCGCCCGCAAGGCCAGCAACCGCATGATGGAACTGCAGGCCGTACTTCTGCGCTGCGAGGACGGGCCGCAGGTGCGGAGCACCGTCTATAATGTCGCGGTGATGGACTACGAACATCTGCGCCAGATGCCGCCACAGCAATTGCTGTGGCTGCGGCGGGGTTTGATCGCGCTGCGCAGGGCGAAGGCGGGGTGATGGATTCTTTCGCGACTAGCCGCTCTATCGCGGCAGAGGGCCTAATCCGCCGTGGCCATGGATCCCAGGCTCAAGGCATGGGATGATGGAGGCCGGCACGGGTGTTTTCGCCTGGACGTGGCAGGGCGAAGCCGAATGGAACTTCACCGGTCTGCGCTAAGTCAGGCAAACCGGAATGTGCCGGTCCGCCATCCAAGATTGGTGGTTCCACAAACGAGAGACTGCAGCTAAAAATTGCGGAAGATGAGGAACTCCGGGGGCAGCATGCGCTACGCTTTGGTGATGATCGGGCAGTCTGTCTCGTTTACGCCGCCTGGCATGCGGCGGTGGTGTGGTCGACCACCATTCGGCTCTAGCTATCAGTTGGCCTGCAGCTGCTCAGCCTGCAGTTCAGCTGCTCTGGCATGTCGCTGCTCTTGTTAATCCCACTGGTTGTGTGCACCTTCGCCCCGAGGAGTATCATGTACAGATTGATTGTTTTCGCAGTGATCACGATCGCGGGCGGTTCCGCCTTTGCGAGCGAGGTTCCGTTTTTCGCCAGTCCTGATGTGCCCGACTATACCGCAAAGATGATCGTGCGTGAGGCCCATGGTGCCAAAGGGGACCGCCAGCGGGTCGTCCAGCATCACAACGGCTGGACACGCGTTGAAGAGCAACGAAACGAAGAAACGAACCTTTCTTACGGACATTTCTTCAAGAACGTGGTTCTGAGGGTGACTAGGAGGAATGGTGAAATCTCGTCATTTCAGATCAGGCAGGTCGAATCATCTCAGGATTATGACGGCATCAAGAAAGTCAGGGAAACGGATGATGTCGAGACCGTCGGCGGTGAGCAGTGTCGCTGGCGGCAGATCGTCCGGCGCATGGACAGGGCCGAGACCAGTCCCAGTGAGTTAACTTGCCTGACCGAGGACGGAATAGAGATCGCGACGAAAGTCCTTTTCTCCAGCGGGGAGGTCATGTCCGAGACGCGGCTGACGGATCTGCGGCGCGGGCCTGTGCCGGAAGCGGTGGTACGACCGCCTATGCAGCTTCTCGAAGCCGGTACCTGGCTCGCGCCCTTGCCACGTTACGACGATTACACCCCAAATCCTGGAGACTTCGAGGCGGAGCTGGTTAGCCACAGATCCAAAGAGAGGCTGTTGCGTCATTATCCCTGGTGGCTCCGACAGCGCGACGGTGGAGATGGATCGATCCTGATCACCGTCTGGAACGAGCTTGAAGACCAGGGGTTTCGATATTCCGCATCCAAGGGGAAGCGCATGTTCGAAGCTGTCCGCTCCTCCTCGATTCTCTCGCCGAAGTTCAGGAGATTCGACGAGGTTTATGGGATGGTCGACTTGAGAGAGCAGGATCGGCTGCTTGGTGAGGACTGCGCATGGTATGACCGAACACCAAATATGGCTGATATGGGCCTTCATCAATGCCTGACTTCGGACGGCATACCGCTGATTGACCACCACTGGTCTGGCTGGGGAGACAGCGAGGGATTCAAAATAGTGACGCTGACCCGCCGGCCGGTGGGTATGGATGAAATGCAGCCACCCCGTGATTACCTCGAGCCTGCTGCCTGGGGCTTCAGCCCTCCATACTAGAGCTTTTCCGGGTTAGCTTGAAGCATTCTGCCGGAGCAGGTTCTCGTCAGGGCAGAGGCGATTGGCGATGGGCATACCTCCAGGTACGTCCGAGCCGATCGCCTCTGATCCTGGCCGGCCCACCGGCCGCACCGCTTCGCCACGGCGAAGCGACAAGTGCGTCCGGCGATTCCAAAGTCTTGCAGATTTGCCAGGCAAATCTGCGGGAGGGTTGGCCGAAACGGTCCGGCTGATCGACCGGCCGGCTTGGCCGTAGAGCTGGGCTACGACGCGCCCTGGCTTTGACTGGAGTGGGCCGCGCAGAGTATCGAAGTGCATGGCTGTGTTGTAAGCACCTCCGCACGGCCCATAATACTTACGATCAGCGAAGTCCGTTGTTCCCGAGCCGGCTGAATATTTTTGATCGGAGAGCGTCAGAACGATTTGAACGACGGCACATTGCCGTAAGATCAACATGGAATGAGCCAAATGCCTGTCTTTCATGCCAAGTGCAGCTGCGGCGCCCTGTGCCTGGAGGTCGATGGCGATCCGGTGCACAACCACGTCTGCACGTGCACACGCTGCCAGCGCGCATCCGGCAGCGCTCTTGCCCATAATGTGTGGTTCCGCGAGGACGACGTCCGGATCGTTTCCGGCGATTATTCCGTATGGTTTCCGCAGGGCGAAACCACGCCGGATGTGATGAAAGCCTTTTGCCGGATCTGCGGTGGAGGCGGATTTTCCAAATCCGGAACATACTTCCCCGGCACCGTCGTCATCGCCGCCGGCACCTTCGCCGATCCCTCCTTTCCTGCGCCCGATCATGTTCACTGGTGGGGCGATCGCCCGCATTGGATCGACCTCGCCGACACGATCGAGCGTCATGCCGGAAATTAGTGGTTCGGGAACGGGGAAAGGGACCTCGATCGCAACAGCTGCGGGCTAACGCCAGGTTCCGACGCCGGCGCGGCACGCAATGGGTCGACGTCGTCATCGAAGGCTTGATTGATGTCGTCATGATCGCAGGAAGGGAAGGACCCATCGCATGTCGCAGGAGAACTGTAGCGCGGCATTCTTACGGGGGCTTTGCCGGCAGCATACCGATCCGTAAGGATGCTTGCTTCGGCTGCCGGTCGCCGCAGCTTACGAAAATGTATAGTCCGGGCGAGGTCCCTGTGAGGTTTGAAGCGCAGGCTTGGCGCCGTCATTGCCAAGTCGAGGCCAGCTCTCATGAACATGCGCGCCGCACCCGCCGCCCTTATGCCGGCCATTCATCCGGTCAGCCTGCGGGTCAATACCTACCTCATCAATCTCGACCGCGCGCCGTTGCGCCGGTTCCGAATGGAACGCCTGCTGGCGGGCTTCGGCCTTGCCTATGAGCGCGTGGCGGCGGTCGACGGTGCGGCCATAAGCCTGCCGCATCCCGGCTTCGACGAGAAATCTTATCTCAGCCGGCACGGCCGCCGGCCGAACCCTTTCGAGATCGGCTGCTATCTCAGCCATGTCGAATGCGCCCGGCGCTTCCTCGCCAGCAACGCCGAATTCGCCCTCATCCTCGAGGACGATCTCGACTTCGACGGTGATTTTGCCGAGCTGCTCGAGGCCGCGCTTCGCCATCAGGCGCACTGGGACATTCTGCGGCTGTCGACGGTCAATTCCGGCCGGAAGCACCGGGTCGAGCCGCTGACCGCCTCGCGCTCGCTCGCCATTGCGCTGACCCGCGAGAAGGGATCCGGCGCCTATCTGATCAACCGCCAGGCGGCGGGCTGGATTGCCGGGGCGCTGCTGCCCATGCGGCTGCCCTATGATCTCGCCTTCGACCTGGAGTTCGATGACGGTCTGCGCGCCTGCTTCGTCGATCCGCTGCCGGTGGGCCAGAGGGCCGATCCCTGCTCGCAGATCCAGGCGGGGCTTTCGGCCTACCGGCTCGGCCGCCGCCGCCCGTGGAGCGTGCTGCCCTTTCGCGCTGCTGCCGAGATCCGCCGTTTTGTCGCCCGTTTCGGCCGGCTCGCGGCATGGCGCCTCACGCTTTCTCCGGCATCAATGGGAAGGCGATCGAAACGCGAAGGCCGGGATGATTGTCTGCCAGCGCAATCTCGGCCGAATGCAGTTCGGCGATTGCCTTGACGAGGCTGAGACCGAGGCCGCTGCCTGGCGTCGTGCGGCTCTTGTCGATCCGGTAGAGGCGCCGGAAGACCTTGTCCCTTTCCTCGGCGGGGATGCCGGGGCCGGTATCGGCGACCGAGAGAATGGCGCGGTCCTCCTGGCGGCGGAGCGAAAGGGTGATGCGGGTTCCGGCCGCGCAGTGGTTGATCGCGTTCTCCACCAGATTGGCGATCATCTGCGTCAAGAGATCGCGGTCGCCCCAGATGACGGCGGGAGCGCGCCCGGCGATCCGGAACGACTGCCCGGCATCTTCGGCGACATCGACATAGACCTCGGAGATGACGCTCAGAACGGCGTCGAGATCGGTCGCCTGGAAACGCTCCTTGCGGGCGCCGGCCTCGATCTGGGAAATGCGCAGCAGCGCCTCGAAGGTGGCGTTGATCCGGTCGCTCTCGTTTCGCGCTTCATCAAGCAGAGCCGAAACATCCGCCTGCTGCTCGTTTCCGGCCACGGCGGCATCCAGCGTCAGGCGCAGCCTGTTGAGCGGTGTTTTCAGATCGTGGGCGATATCGGCGCTGACCTGCCGCATGCTCTCGACCAGCCTCTGCAGCCGCTCCAGCGCCGCGTTGATCTGGATCGCCACCGTATCGAGATCGTCGCCGTTGCCGGTGATCGGAATGCGGGCGTCGAGCGCGCCGTGAGAGACGTCATTCATGGTGTTGGCGACCCGGTCCAGCCGCGCCTGAGCGCGAACGGCGAGAAAGACGCCGCCGCCAATCGCCGTCGCCACGACGATTGCTGCCGCCCATTCGAAGCTCACCAGCACGATCCGCAGCATCTCGTCGGCATCGTTGAAGTTCTCGGCCACCACAAGGCTGTAGGGGCCGACCGTCGATACCTGCATGCGATAGCGTTCATGCCCCTTCAGCCCGACATCGCCCGAGGTGACGGTATAGACGCCGTTCGGGATGCGCGGTGCCGCGAAATTGCCGGCAAGCTTGCGCCCGCCGGCATCCGTCAGCGAATAGAGCCCGTCGGAGGTCGACTGGAAACTCGCATAATTGTTCAGCGTGTTGATCAGGTCCGCGGTGTCGCCGGGCTCGTAGGTCGAGACGATGAGCGAATTCATTTCGTTGAGCGACTGGTCGACATCGCGGCCAAGGCCGAGGCTGAGAATGTGATAGATGATCGCGCCGCTGAAGATGAAAGCGACCACGAAGAGCACGCCGAAGGTGACGGCCAAGCGGAAGGGCGTGCTCCTGCGCAGGCTAGAGCATGATGCCGAAAAGTGTGCGCGGTTTTCGGACGAAATCATGCTCTTACTCTTTGAATTGCGAATAGGATTTGAGATTTCAGGCGGATGGGCCTGAAATCATCCTGTTCGAGGCGCATGCAGGCTGTATCCGGTGTTGCGAATCGTATGCAGAAGCTGGGCCTGGAACGGCTTGTCGACCTTGGCCCTGAGGCGGCTGATATGGGTCTCCACGACGCTGGTCTTCGGGTCGAAGTGGAAATCCCAGACCCGCTCCAGGAGCATGGTTTTGGTGATGACACGGCCTTCGCCGCGCATCAGCACCTCGAGCAGGGTGAATTCGCGCGGCTGCAGCTCGATCGCCTGGCCGGCGCGCCGCGCCTCCCGCCGGATCAGATCGAGCTCCAGATCGGCGACCTTCAAGACCGTGCGCTGCTCCTGCACCGGCGGGCGCCGGCCGAGCGCATTGACGCGCGCCAGAAGCTCGGAGAAGGCGAAAGGTTTGGTGAGATAATCGTCGCCGCCGGCCTCCAGCCCCTCGACCCGGTCGTCGACGCCGCCGATCGAGGTCAGGAACAGCGCCGGCGTGCCGACCTTGGCGGCGCGCAACGAGCGGATGATCGCCAGCCCATCGAGACCCGGCAGCATGCGATCGACGACGATGACGTCATAGGCCTCGCGCTGCGCCTGAAATAACCCGTCGCGGCCGTCGCCGAACACGTCACAGACGTGCCCGGCCTCCGTGAAGCCCTTGGCGATATAGTCGGACGTCTTGATATCGTCCTCGATAAGCAGGATTCGCATCGGCCGCATCCCGGATGCCTCGTGCGGCAAGATCTAGCCGAGAGGGTGGCCGGGCGGCAACTTAACGATTGGTAAGGGGAGGGCGCATCGCGCTCCACCGGGAGGTTCGAGCTCGAGCGTGACATGGCCTCCCCGCAAAGAGGGGCTCACTGCTGCTGGTTGTCCGTCCGGCCGCCCACTGCCGTTCCACGCTGACACGGCCAGGGAACAACCAAGCATCAGCGAAAAACTCTCATCGTCCACGTGCTCATGCTTGCTCCGATCAGCTGGTTATCCGCGGGGCGCTGACGATCTTGCGGAACAGGGCTTCCATTGCCTCTTCAATGCCTTCGGTGGGACTGACCGCGAAATAGAAGCCGGGGGTTGCGCATTCTTCCATTTTTGCGGCGATGCGGGTCTCGAAGGGCTTGACCCAGTCCTTGTAAAAGCCGTTGTCGGGCAGGGGCAGATAGGTCGTATAGAGGACGGCGACCTTGATGCCGCGATCTTTGAGCTTCTTGCAATAAGTCGTGTCGATCGGTTCGATGCATCGTCCGCCGTTTGCGCCTTTCGGGCTGGTGCAGCCGGTCGGCTTATAGCTGTCGCCAACGCCGTCAGCGACGAAAAAGACGATCTTCTGGCGATCGGCATTGCTGGTGCCCGTGCCGATGTTCCCCTTGATCTCGCCTTCGATCCCTTTCAGCGCTTCGTCAAAGCTCGTCTGCTGGTCGCTGTAATAGTTCTGATAGGGAATGCTCATCAGTTTGATCATATTCGCGGCGGCCGCCACGGCGCCAAGATCATAGTTCAGGTCGGAGACCTTGAAGAGCTTCGCGGCTTTGGCGTCCTGCGCGGTCTTGCCGGACGTATAGGCAGCGACCCTGAATTGGCTAGGCATGGACTGCGTGTCCTTTGCCTTGGCCATCAGGGCTTTCACGGCAGAGGCGACCACGTCGATACGGATGGTCACGCCGTTATTGCGTGCGACATTGTAGTAGCTGTTCTTGTCCTCGACGCCCTTTTCAGAAACGATGTGGCATGCGAAGGCGCAGTTTTTATCCTTGCCGCCATCATGGCCGTTTGCCGTCGCCTTTTTCATCGCGGTGATGTCGTCGGTGGTGGCCGCAACGCCCATCGACGGGGTGTTGTCCAGCAGCATGAAGAAATCCATGTAGGACGGGGTCTGATACTGGGCGGTTGCCGCTCCGGTCACGGCGATCTCATCAAATCCCATCACCTGCATGAAGGTCGTGGGCATCGTCGCGTTGAAGGACACGGTCGAGCTGAGTGTGTCGCCCTTTTTCTGAACGCTGATATCGACGGTCACGGGCGCGTCGCCCTGTTTTTTGGACATCTGCGAAAAGAAGATCTTCTGGGCTTCGGATTTTCCGAGCGTCAGCGACCCGTCGCCCGACATCGTATTGGCCTGTGCCGCCGCCTCTGACGTCGGTGTAATCGATCCCACCGCTGCCGCATCCGCAGCGGCATAGAGTTCGGTCCGAAGCGACAGGGCGCTGGCAAAATCAACGGCCGTCCCCGCCGCCCCCAGCAATGGGACGACGAGGAGCGCCGTCATAATTCCGAAGTTGCCGGATCGGTCGAAGATGAAACGAAGCAACATAAAAGGCGGCCTTCCCCTGGTGGCTGTGTCACAACCGAGCGGCGATCACTAGCGGCGGAACTTAAACCAAAGGCAAAGACGTATGGTTGTGTTGTAACTAAATTGCTGCAGAACGCGGTCGCCATCATCCGCGCCGCGGTCGCGTCTGCCTTTTGATCAGAAAACACGCCGGTTGCATCGAACCAGAGGGGTGGCGGCAGCCTTGCGAAGGTGTGAAAAAGCTGGACGATGCGTATTGCCCCCAACCGCCAACCGGCGCGTAGCCGTTGGCAATGGCAGCGAAATCACGTCGGCCGAGTTTCGGCTCTCAACTTCTCCAGATCGGGCATCTCCGACCCAAGAGCCTTGCCGAGCGCTTCGACACCCTTATGAGGGAGCCTCAGGAGACCTTGGCAGAGGCCGTCTTTCCATGAATCCCCTCGATCCCACGCTTCCGCCCAAGCATCTGTCAGCTCGGAGTCATGGCGTGTCTCGACGAGGGCTTGGAAAAGCAGCGACGCCTGCGTGAGGTCTTTGTCCGCTTTTACGCGTCCGAGAGTGTCCGTGAGCCTTCTGGACGATACGATGAGCTTATGAACGGCATATCGCTCGGGGGCGGGAACGAGGACGTTCACCCCCTCGCGGAAGAGCAGCACCGTGCGCACGGGCTCGTAGATCAAGTAGTCCAGGAAGCGCAGATTTTCCGCCGACGCACCGCCGAGGGCAGGCATGGGGGAGGGTTTGCCGGTATGTTCATCCGATCCGCGGTTCCCCGTCAGGAATTCCACCCGATACCCCCTGGCGTTCTGAAAGGCGACAACCTTGGCTCTGTCTGCCTCATGAGGAACGGCCCGGAATTCGGGATCAATCGACTGGAGGACGTCGAGAACCGGAGGCAGGCTGTCCTGGACACCTGCAGAAATAGCAAAGTCCTGCGCGAAGTCCGCGTCTCCTGTCTGCATGGCGGATGAGGGCAGGCGAACGCCGAGCATCCCCGCATAGGTGCTGAATGCCACCGACCCGATCAGGACTGCACGCAGACGGAACAAGCCCGCATCCGCGAGGGCTTTGGTGATGTCTCCCGCGAAATTATCGGGACCCGGGAGGCCGGCACGACGGAGCGTGCTGACCATGCGCCTGCGCTCCCGGACATTATCCTTGATCTCCTTGTGGGCCTTCACCCGCGCTGTGATCGCTTCGTCGCTCTGTGGACCGACATAGCTTCGCTTGTCCTTGCCTTCGGGCGTCGGGAGATCGAAATACCAGTAATCGCGGTCCTTCACGGTGACGGTCACAAACCATCCTTCCAATGGGAAGTCCGACAAAAACTGCCCGTCCAAGGTCCGCTGCGCCAGTTCGGCGAACATTGTCCTATAGCTGATGTCGATCTCTTTCATCATCGGCAATTTGTCCCTTTCGAGTGCACCGGCCATCCACACGGATCGAAGCGGCGTTCCCGCTTAAGTGTAGTCCTCGCTCGTCTCACATTCGCGTTATAAGTATCTGCCAAAACCTTATAACTCCCTTTGACCGCGATCTCCAGTTATACGTTCCTGCCAAAACCTTATAACGCGTCGGCAAGTCTCGATCAGCCGCGGGCATGGATCCACGCTCGATCCTCGAGGCGCAATGCTGAGGACGACGGAGGTTGGAGCGATCTTCTGCCGAATTCGCAGCGGGCGCAGCGGATAGGCATCGGGTAGCTGTGCATGATGATGTCCTGGCAGCGAGATCAGAAGGTGTGATTCCATCCCGGTTTGCCGAGTTTCACCCTTGCCGGAGAAGCACTCCCACCCGCCGTCTTCCTCGGGCCTGACCCGAGGACCCAGTTCCGTCGGCGGCGTCATCGAAAATGTATTTGTGCTCTAAGGTCCGTCAACCCGTCTTAAGCTGCTCGGGAAGCTGGCCGTAAGCCGTTAGAATCGCCCTGACCAGCCCGGGGAAGCGCTCGTCGAGCTCCGCGCAGCGGGTCTGGTTGCGCATCTCGACGCCTTGACGTTCGCTGCGGATCAGGCCGGATTCGCGCAGCACCTTGAAATGGTTCGACAGCGACGATTTCGGAATGACGCGGTCGCCGAGATCGGCGAGCGCAGAACAGGTGCCGCCACAGGCGGTGCCGGCGAGCTTGGCGAATATCGCGACGCGCTCCGGATCGGAGAGCGCATAAAGGATCGCCTCGGGTTTTATGTCCTCCAGGGCTGGGTGAAAGAACGGTCGCATAAATTTTATATAGCCTCCCTTGACATCGAGATCAACAGTTCCGAATTTCTGAACTACGGAACAGGGGCGCCAATTCCGGCGGCCGTCCGGATTAGAAGGAACAAGACATGGCTAAGCTCACAGGAAAGGTCGCAGTGGTAACGGGAGCCTCCAAGGGTATCGGCGCCGCGATTGCCAAGGCAATGGCGGCCGAAGGTGCTGAGGTGGTGGTCAATTACGCATCGAGCAAGGCCGGAGCCGACGCCGTGGTCGAGGCGATCGGCGCGGCGGGCGGCAAAGCCATCGCGGTGCAGGGCGACGTTTCCAAGGCCGAACAGGCGCAGGGCGTGGTCGATGCCGCGGTCAGGGAATTCGGCAAGCTCGACGTGCTGGTCAACAATTCCGGCGTCTATGAATTCGCCCCCATCGGCGAGGTGACCGAGGAGCATTATCGCCGCATGTTCGACGTCAATGTTCTCGGCGTTCTCCTGACCACCCAGGCAGCGGCCAAGCATCTCGGCGAGGGCGGCAGCGTCATCAACATCTCCTCGGTGGTCACCAGCCTGGGGCTGCCGGCCTCGGCCGTCTACACCGGCACCAAGGGAGCCGTCGAGGGCATCAACAGCGTGCTTGCCAAGGAGCTTGGCCCGCGCAAGATCCGCGTCAACGCCATCCTGCCGGGCATGGTCGAGACCGAGGGCACCCACACGGCCGGCGTCATCGGCTCGGATTTGCAACAGACCATGGTCGCCCAGACGCCGCTCGGCCGCATCGGCCAGCCGGACGATATCGCCGACATTGCCGTCTTCCTCGCTTCCGACGATGCCCGCTGGCTGACTGGCGAACGCCTGGTCGCGAGCGGCGGTTTCCGCTGAGCCGGGGGTGAAAAGCGCGCGCTTCTTGAGCGCGCGCATACTCGGATACCGGTCCACCCACCCTCCGTCGTCCTCGGGCTGCCCCGAGGACCCACGGCAGCATCATCGGCTGTCGCCAGGGATTCGAGGCTCAAGGCCTGGGATGACGAGGCCGGAGGTGCGTTTCCGCCCAACTCGCCGGCGGCGGCTTTGGCGCAATCATCGCCAGCGCTGTTTGCTTCGCACCTTGACTAGGCGCGTATTGCCGTTTCGAATAAGAGCGCTGTGGCAGAGATGGCAGAAATGCGCCCTCTTATCAGTCGTAATGGCAGACCTTGTTGTCCAATCGACACGCCAACGCTGCCCCGGCAGTGCTTCGACTTTCGCGGGGCGGCAATCACGACTGGCAGGCGAGGGATCGCCTCAGAGCGTGTCGATCAGTCCTCCGTCCACGCGCATGGAAGCCCCGGTCGTTGCGGATGCCAAAGGCGACGCCAGATAGGTTACGAGGTTGGCGATTTCCTCGACGCTTGCAGCTCGTTGGATGATCGAACTGCCACGATGCTTCTTGACGAAGTCCGCCGCGACCTCCTCGATCGGCTTGCCCGTCTTCGCGCGCTCTTCGGCAAGCATCGCCTCGACGCCTTCGGACAGTGTTGGGCCGGGGAGGACCGAGTTCACGGTAATGCCCGTACCGGCCATGCGCTTGGCGAGCCCGCGGGCAACCGCGATATCGGCGGTCTTGCTGACGCCGTAGTGAATCATCTCCACCGGAATGTTAAAGCCGGATTCCGACGCGATGAAGATGACGCGACCCCAGTCGACGTTCTGCATACCCGGAAGATAGGCACGCGAAAGCCTAACGGCCGACATGACGTTTACCTGCCAGTGGCGATCCCACACCTCGTCGTTCGCCTCGAAGAAATCGAGCGGCTGAAAAATGCCCGCGTTGTTGACGAGGATGTCCACGTGAGGAACCTTGGCGACAAGAGCGTCACATCCTTCAGCGGTTGCCACATCGGCTGCGACGGCTGCGACGGTGCCCCCGGCACCTTCGCCTTTCAGGCGTTCGGCGGCATTTGCGGTCTTTTCTTCGGACCGTCCGTTGATCACCACGTCCGCGCCCGCCCTTGCGAGCTGGCGGGCGATGGCGTAGCCGATCCCTTCGGTAGATCCAGTAACAAGAGCGGTCTTGCCTGCGAGGTCGATCTGCATCTGCTGCTCCTTGTGAGGTTGGACAGAGAACGTATGAACTCGCGGTCGGTCTCGCAACAGCCCGCGACGTCGATACCCGATCGCATGTCCGTTGATCAACTCCTCGAACGGGTCGAGATTGGCCTCATCCGCTGTCACGTCTCCGGCAGGCCGGCCTTTCGGAAGCCGTCGACAAAGTGGTCTCGTACAGTTGCATCGCGCAGCGGCTGGGAGCTGAGCCAATGACTGATCGTGAAATGAGGGTGGGCGATCAGGAACAATTCGGCCTCTCGCCGCGCCTCCTCGCCGTGGCCCAACTGCGCAAGCGCAGCTGCCAGGAATTTGCGTGAGTTGGTACGATAGGTTTCTTTCCTGCGGAGCGTAGCGGTTGCCGCCTCATAATCACGCGCGGCATATTGCGCCTGCCCAAGATGACAAAGATACCAGCAGGTTGGATGGGGATTGAGCCGCAGGGCTTTTTCGATCTGCGCCAGTCCGTCGGCAACCCTGCCGTCGAGCACGGACATGTCCGACATGGCGGCCCAGGTGTCGGCGTGGTTGGGGTCCAGCTCCAGGGCCTTGGCGAAGGCGGCATCCGATTCCTCCCATCGCCGCTCATAAGCCAAAATGGTACCCAGAACGTAACGGCAGCCGGCATCGTTGGGATCCAGGTCGACCGCCTTCTGCGCTGATGTCACCGCCATCCGACGGTTGGGATCTTCGGGCTCGCCGAAATGAGTCCAGGCAAGCCAACGGTTATAGGCGAGCAGACCGAGCGCCTCGGCATATGATGGATCGAGCTTGACCGCGCGTTGGAGCAGCATATAGGCCTCACGCTCGGTTTGCGGCGACTCTTCCGTCAGCAGGCGAGCGCGCACACACAGGTCGTAGGCCTCGAAGTTCTTCGGCCGATTGCGCGGCGTCGGGATGGTCAGCCGGCCGACGAGGGCTTCAACGATCTTGGCGTTGACTTCATCCTGTAATTCGAAAACATCTTCCACCGTCCTGTCAAACCGTTCGGCCCACAGGTGCTGGCCTCCAAGCGCATCGACCAATTGGGCATTGATGCGGACACGGCCCATTGCGCGTCTGGCGCTCCCCTCCAGGACGTAGCGGACGCCGAGTTCCTGGGCGACCAGCCGTACGTCGACCGCCTTGCCCTTGTAGCCGTAGACGGAATTGCGCGCGATGACGAACAAACCAGCCGTGCGGGAAAGGTCGGTGATCAGGTCTTCGGTCAAGCCGTCGACGAAAGGCTCGTCCGCTTCATTCCCACTCATATTCGTGAACGGCAATACAGCGATCGAGGGATTTTCCGGCAGCGGCAATATGCTCTGCAGCGCATCCGGCCAATGCCAAACGTGGACTGGGCGGGTCAGGTTCTTCAGGTAGCGTTCGCCTGCATCGAAGAACTGGTCGCCGATCTTGCCGACGATCTCGCCGTGAACGCTGCCTGAAATGCAGATACCTCCCGGCGCGGCCTGCGTCTCGAGGCGCGCCGCGACATTGACGCCGTCGCCGAGGATGTCTGAACCATCGTCAATGACATCTCCCAGATTGACGCCTATACGCAAAAGCAGGCGCCGGTCTCCGGAAGCCTCGATAGCAGTGGTGGTCCGTTGCATTTCCAACGCTGCAGCGACCGCGTCCACCGCGCTCGCGAATTCGATCAGGAATCCGTCGCCCATGACCTTAAAGATGCGACCGTTATGGCGCATCACAGCCGGCTCGATGACGCCAGAACGGAGTTCCCTGAGGTTCGCCAGCGTTGCCGCTTCATCAGCCTCCATCAGGCGTGAATATCCCACCACATCGGCAACGACGATGGCAGCAAGGCGACGCTGAAGAAATCGATCCGTCATATGAGGACAAGCCCAACGACCGGGGGTCCATAAGTTATTGCTCAAATACGGGTCAGTCAACAAATGGTAAGAGGTGATGTCCAGGCGATCTCCACCTCAACCAGTGCGATCGGCAGATCTATCGCGCTCTCTCGATATGAGGATATGATCTCCCTTGATTTCTCGATCTCGTTTCGCAGGTCCGCGCGAATGGCTATTGTGTCTTTTCCCCTTAGAGATTGCCCTAATTGCCATGGAGCAACGACGTTTGGGAACGTCGATGTTTACGGCTCAAGTGTCCTGTTGGGATGCGGCCGATGCCGACATACCGAAAGAATACCACTTCCTCAGATCCGCAAATCGAAACTCTACCTGGACCAGAGCTTTCTAAGTCTGGTCTTCAAAGGGGAAGACGACCGCTTTCTTACTGTCGCCGAAAGGATCAAATCACTCTGTGCGAAACAGGCTCTCGTAGTACCTTATTCCAACATCCATGAGGATGAGACACACCAGTGGAGACGCCACAGAGAATTGCTGGACTTCATCAAGGCAACAGCGCGCGGCCACGAGGTAGTGCCGACCTACAATGTTATTCAAGATCAGTTCGATAGAGCACTTGACCTTTGGTTGACTCAACAAGATCCGATTTTCCCCATTGATAAATGGGTTGCATTCGAACGAGAGATTGATGACTGGGAAGGCTATTACCGAATTGACGTTGGAGGTTACTATGGCGACGTCGAAAAAATTCGAGCTGCCAAGATCGAATCGATATCGGGCCTTGTGGAGACGTTTGACAACTGGCGAAATGGCTCTGAAACGGTCGATGAACAAATAGACTTGGAGCTAGCGTCCGCCGCAAGAGGTTATCTAAATGCCTACTACACGTTTGTAGAGCGCTTAGCCGCTGGTGATTACGACGTGCTACTATCTGGCCCGATCAACGCGCAATATGTGGAACGCCTAATAAGACACCGCGCGTTAGGCGAAACCGTCGATGAGCGTGTCCAATCAGCGATACGTTTTTTACACTCGTCGCATTTTGCAGCGATGCCAGCGCAGTCGATATCCGCTCGGATCTATGCCGCACTTCGGGAACAAGTGAGGCGAGGCGCATATGCGAACAAGGAAAAAGCGATCGACCGACTGAGTGGCTTCTTCTTCGACGTCAATCATATCTCCGTTTACGCGCCTTACTTCGATGCCATGATAGTGGACCGCAGCATGCATGAGCTGTTGAGAACGGACACGGTCGATTTGACGGGAAGATGGGGCACGAGGCTCTTTAGCGCCTCAAACCTGGAAGAGTTAGAAGCATGGCTGACGGAAATAGAGGATGCAATCCCGAGTGAGCAAATAGAAGCTCTACCGGTCGCATACCCTCGCCTAAAACTGAAATGAGAAAACGTCCGCACTATCATGTTCTTCGCGCAGCCCCTTAATGACGCATGCCGGAGCTTCCCGTCTTACTGAAGGGCGCCGCCGGGACTATTGATTACCTTATAGAATTTTATAAGCTGCCGCTCATTTCCGAGAGCGGTTAGGACGCTCCAAAGGGCATCCGGCATGAGGAGCATCCGATGATCCACGAATTGCGCATCTATACATGTCTGCCGGAGAGGCTGCCGGCACTGCAACAGCGTTTCGAGACCGCGACGCTGGCGATTTGGGAACGCCTCGGCATCCGCTCACTCGGCTTCTGGACGACGATGGTCGGTTCTTCCAGCAACGATCTGACCTACCTGATCGAATGGCGGTCGCTGGCGGAGCGCGAGCAGAAATGGGCCGAGTTCATTGCCGATCCGGAGTGGCAGGAAGCGAAGGCGAAGAGCGAGGCGGATGGGCCGATCGTCGCCAACATCGTCAGTTCGCTACTGAAGCCGACACGCTTCTACCGCGGCTTCTCCAACCTGTCGGAATAACCGTTACGGCCGGCCGAGACCCCATGACCATGCCCGACACCGCCGCCTCCTTGAAGACGCCGCCGATCGCATCGCCGACATTTCCCGGGCAGATCTGCAGATCATGCGGCGCCGCGCCGCGCTTCTGTTGCGGAACTCCGGGTCGATCGCATTCGAAGACGACATTGAAGAAGCTCTTCGGGATCTGTCCGGCGAGTTCGGCAAGACGCGCAACGATACCGTCAGGCTGATCGTCCGGGAGTGGATGGAGAAGAACACCTATTTGCCGGTGCACGAGCTGGATGAAGACGGCGATGTAGATGGGAGTGCCTGAGGGGCGCTATTCTTGGTTGGCACCTACGTGCGAACCCGAAATGGAGCATCAGCATGCCAACCTGCGCACAGACGATTGGATCAATGAATGCCAGTCGAGATTGACCGCCCAGTTGCTGGAGATGAAGTTGTACTGTTAGAGCGAACCACGCCGCAAAGATATCGCGAGTGGCTCATTGCCCTCACGGGTGGCATTGAGACTCTGCCCGCCGAATTTCGGGACCGCATGCCTGCCCCTGAGGAGGAACTGAAGACTCTACTCGCGCGGATGTTGCCAGGAGATGAACTCTGGCTTGCGAGGTCGCGGCGCTTTGAGCCAACAGCCCTCGTAGGGAATAGGGGTATCGCAGTCGTACGAAATGGCCATGCCGTCTGGTATCGAATAGGTATGCACCACTAACTCATGCCCCAGCCACGGCTGTGGGTGCTTGGAGAAGAACACCTATCTGCAGGTGCACGTGCTCGAGGAAGATGGAGATGTTGCGGGCGTTATACTTGACAGAATCCGCCCACTCCCACTACGAAGTGTCCGCCCTTTCGATTGTTTCGGGGCAAAGGCTGGACGTAAATGTTGTTTAAGAGTTTTGGTGGGGTTGATCTTTTCTTTCGCCTTCAAAATCAGAACTTTATCAAACGATATGAGGGCCATATTAGCGGCCCACCGCTCGATATGGTTATTTTGTCTATATCGATCCTGTTTCTTTGGTTAGCCGGAGCAGATTTACTGTCTTACATCGCCCCGCACTTAAGATACTTTTTGGTTATTCTACCGAAATACCACTATGAACTGCCATGGCTCGCGGAGAATCATTCCGAACAGATCGCCCTTTACACATGTCTTTCGTATTCTCTGATCACATTCACGGTCGTGAAGACCCTATTGTTTTCGCTTTATATTGTTTCTTCCCCATTGGGCCGAGAAATTATGGTTACGGATTTAAAGAGCTTTGTGAAACCCGCCGCGGCATTTGTGCTCACATTCCTTTCTCTTGCTTTCCTCTTTCCTTTGCCGATCTACGGTACGGGCGCTTCGACAACACTTGTCGGAAATGCGTATTCTCTCACGATTTTGAATATACTTTTTCTAAAGATGCTGAGCGGTGGGATCTCGGCGACCGTTTTGCTGGCCAAGAGAATCAAAAGGCCGAACAGAATTGATGGGGAAGCTTGATTGAGTGGAGATCAAATTGCGCTGTGGGTAGTGCTCGTCATTTTTGTGGGGGCCAGTTGCGCCTACAGTTGGTATTGGTACATCAGGTCGGTCATCTTTTACCTTAAAAATGGCTTCGATTTCAGCGTGGACTTCGGCCCTAGTATGTTCTGGTCCGAGTTCCATGACGACCTCGATCGAGCCAAGCCGAGAGAAAAGTTTCTGATCGGGTGGCCCGTAGTTGTGGCTGTGAGTTCTGCGCTGCTCATGGCTCTTCTCAGGGTTTAGTGTCGGTTGCGGATCGTAACAGTTGCCGCACTACTCCAGCTCATAGATCTCCGCGTTGTCCTGCTGCTCCCTCAGTCCCTTATATGACGGGTGCCGGAGCTTCCCGTCATGCGTCCAGGCCCAGCATTGGCAAATCGCGACGGCGGTTGTACTCAATGAAATGATGATCCGCCTTATTTGCATATTTCTCGCAAGTGGGCTCCTCGGCGGCTGCGCTTTTCCGCTCCAACGCAATTTGGATGATTGCCCGACTGAAAGAACGGTCTCGATAGGTGACACATTCAGGTGCGCGGAGCCCGCTAAGGAACCTGCTCTGGGAATGACACCATGACCAAGTTTGATACCGCCGCCCTCCTCGAAGAAGCCGCCGATCGGATCGCCGATATCTTCCGAGCGGATCTTCAGATCATGCTTCGCCGTGCGGCGCTGCTGCTGCGGAACTCCGGATCAATCGTGTTCGACGACGACATTGAAGAAGCTCTCCGGGATCTATCCGGCGAGTTCGGCAAGACGCGCAATGACACCATCAGGTTCATCGTCCGAGAGTGGATGGAGAAGAATACTTGCCTGCCAGTGCACGAGCTGGACGAAGATGGCGATGTTGATGGGAGTGCCTAAGGGAGCTACGGAACCTTATTGACACCGGTGCGGCTCCCTAGCACTGCTGGACCAATGCGAAAGTTGCACGTCCCGTTTGAAAATGGACCTGCATAGCTTTGGGGGATAGATGCCGTTTCCGGCCGCGCCTTGGGTCATTGGCCCAGTTCCAATTATTCTGACAGTCTGGGCTGCGTACGCTTGCGGCATCGCTGTGATAAAGCAAAGGCCAACCACTGGGGAGGCATTTTTAGCCGCATTTCTTCTTCCGGGCGGCCTTACCTCGATCGCGTGTCAGTTATTTCTTTCACATCGGAACTTCACTGCTCTGTTAATCGGCAATCAATTCGTCTCCAGCGCATTCTTTTTTATTGTCATGCATGCGAGTGGCATGCGCGGAACACCGGATCTCACGTCCAAGGAAACGTTGCAAAGGGCTGTTAAATCTTTCGTGATTTTGCTGACTTCATACATTGTCTCTAATTTGCTTTTCTGGCTGTTTCCCGGCTCCGACAGATGCACGATTGCGAAATGCTCTGTTTACGAATGGGCTCTGGGTAGAAAAGATCATATTTTTGCAAGGCTGTACTTGGAGACATTGTGGGGAGTTATGCTGCTTATGGGGATATTTTCTATTCTATATTACGCATTTCGAAAAATTAGGCGCGACCACTTTTCGAAGTGATGGTGGAGATGCAGCGTGGATGGAGAAGAACACCTATCTGCAGGTGCACGTGCTCGACGAAGATGGCGATGTTGATGGGAATGCCTGAGCCGCGATATTCTTGGTGGTTACCGACGCGCGAACGTCAAATGGGGCATCACCAATGCCGCCATCCTGCGCAGATCACCGGTTCACTGCATATCCACATTTTAGATGTCGCGAGCTGAAGCTAAGCAGCTTGTTGGAAGGATTTAAGAGCCACGCAGCTTCTTTTGTGCGTTCAGCGCCGATAGAAAGTGGAAAGCAGACACCGGCACGGCAGCGAATGCGAACCGACGCAACATCGAAAGGAAGCTGGACTGCAGTTCGGGTTGCATAAAGTCGCCGAACATCGACATGAATGCTGCAAAAACCAAGCCTTGGAGGATAGCGTATTCAGCTATTCGCGCAACGGACCGGTCCCGTAGGTTCTCGGGCGGAAAGAAACCAGCCAGTCCCTTCATCGCAAGCAAAAAGAGTGGAAACAGTAGGCCAAGCTTAAACAGTGTGGTCGGCGAAGTGGCCTCATTAGTGAGGTATAAGCCTAGCGGAATGACAAAAGCGGGCACGAGAAAGATAAGGTAGTCCTTGAGCACCTGATTTTTCACCGGTGAGCCTCCATACCTCGTCAATCAAAGATTGTAGTATTCAGTGGATTGATGTCAACGGGCTCGGTGTGCTCGATTCATGATTTGTGCAGCGCCGCGCCGCCATGCACTGTGAGACCGATGATGGCGCACCTTGCCACCAAGGCGGGGTACTCAAAATCAGGAAAGGGTTCCACCAAGCGCCGTGGCGGACAGGAGTATTTCTGAGATTTCACCAAAGGCGAATAGAGCGAAGACGGTAAGCAACAAAGCAACGGCAATAAGGATTTCGGTCTTTGACATCCTTAATCAAGTAGCCATCTCGTTACCGGCGACAATCGGACTTAGGTCTGGTGATCCTCCTCGTGCCATTGACATTCATCTAACTCCGTAGTCCTACATCATTCGAAGGCATAAATTGCTACCTCATCAGCAATATCCCTCAGCCCCTTATATGACGGGTGGCGCAGCTTCCCGTCATGCGTCCACGACCGATATTCGATCTCGGCAACCAGCTTCGGCTTGATCCAGATCAGGTTCTTGCGCCCACCGGAATATTTGACGGCCGGTTTGGTCGCCTTGATCTTGTCCATCGTTGCGCGAAGCTTCATCGCCTCGTCAGCCTTAAAGCCCGTGCCGACCGAGCCGACGTAAACAAGCTCGCCACCCTTCCGAGCAGCCAGCAGCAGCGCGCCGATGTTCCCGAACGCCGTTGGAGCGCTGATAACCGACGATCGCGAAGCCGTCGCTCTGGATGCATTTGATTTTCAGCCAGTCGCCGCCGCGACCGCTGCGATAGGTGCTGCGCGATGGGGGACGCTCTTATTGCCGGCGGACAGGGTTACAATCGAGGAATGCAGCGACAGCAGCCCACGTATACGCCGACGACCTGCACGTCGACCCCGCAAAGCACCTGGGTTGGTGGCCGGTCCGTCAGGTTAGGACCACCTGCTATTGATGATCGCAGGATTGATCTTTTTGCGCCTCACTGACGGCCGTCGACGGCGACACCGTCAAGTGCGACGGGCAGAACATGCGCCTGCTGGGCGAAGGTGTTCCGTTCGTCTCGGGCATCGACACGAGCCGTCGAGCGGGAGCAAACCTAGGCTTCTATTTTCGCAGGATTTTCTCCATAGCCTTGCCCTTGGCGAGTTCGTCGATCAGTTTGTTCAGATAGCGGATTTCCCGCATGGTCGTTTCCTGGATCTCTTCCACGCGGACGCCGCAGATCACGCCTGTGATCTGCGATCGGGAGGGGTTCATCCGAGGGGCTTGCGCAAAGAAATCCTCGAAGTTGGTGTTCCTCGCCAGCTGATCGTCCAGGGTCTCTCGGCTATAGCCCGTCAGCCAGCAGATGATTTCGTCGACTTCGGCCTTCGTGCGTCCCTTCTTCTCCGCCTTGGCGACATAGTGGGGATAGACGCTTGCGACGCTGACCGAATAGATACGATGCTTCGTCATGCGTCCTCCGAGCCGATGGCCGACAATGAGCAACCCTCCTGCGGCGGGGCGCAGGGAAGCTTGGCTCATGGACGCAAACTCTACAGCGCCGCCGGCCATGACCGCAATTCGCGCAATCCAGCCGAAGCCACTGGTCTGCTGTCGGCCCAGAGCGGCCGTGCTTCGATTACGCGCGGACGTGGACAATGAACTTGGGACAGCCGGACGGTTCGTACGATCGCTTCGCCCGGTCTACGGAAGTTCGATCTCGCCGTCCACCACGTGGTTGAGGCCGGTGCCTTCCGCCGTTAGCGTCATGCGGACCTTCAACGTATTGCCGCCGACCTGCCCCTTGCGCACCGTCTCCTCGATCTTGCGCTGCGACGTGACGCCGACTTCCTTCAGGAACTTGCGGATCGACATGTTGAAGGCGTCTTCGCTCATGGCGGAACTCCTCTATGTGCGGAAGGGATTGTAATGGAAGGTAAATCGTCAAGGAAGCAGCAATGACGCCCTATGCCCAGAATCTGGCGCGAAAAATTTCGGCGACAGATGACCGCTCCCGGCCCGAAGCGGCCGTTCCCGAAGGTAAAGTTCTCTTTGCTCGCCATCGCTCGATATGCAGTGAGAAGGAGCGGTGCCAGCCGTAGATCGTTCCAAACTCTCTCGCATCGAAGTCGAAGTCCGGATTCCAGATCAGGGATCCGTAGGCGACTATCCATAGCGGCTCGTTTTTGCTCTCCTCGTTGACCCGCTGCACCAAGACGTCCAGTTCATCCTCTGGGATAGGCGTCCATCTTGGCTCCGGCCCTTCCTCTGGGACAGGCCTCAGCGTCCGCAGGACGAGTTCCGGCGTGAGCGCCATCTTCGTTCTACTCACGATGTCACCCGACATCTTGCTTCGACAATCGCGATGTGAGCGGAGCAGAAATCGAGATAGGCCCGGACTATCGTCGAGGGATGACGCTGCCTCTTGTAGACCAGGTGTAAAGCCGTTTCCGGGAAGGGGTACTCGGGCAGAAGCTCTACCAGTTCGCGTGACTTCAGGTATTCGGCTGCAAGAAACGATGGGAGTTCCGTTGCCACATCTCCTGCGATCGCCCTTGCTCTAAGGTGCAGATAATCATTCGCCGTGAAGGTCGCATTGATCTTTTGCGTCTGGCCTCCGAGTGTCCAGGTGGGCTGCGCATCGAGCGTAGAACCCCATGCCGCACAAGGCAGCCGCAAGATGTCTTGCGGACCTTCTGGCCTATCATGTGCTGCCACAAGCTCGGGGCTGGCGACAAGCATATGCCGAAACGTCAGCATGTGACGCGCGATAACAGTGTCGTCAGCGATTGCGCCCACGCGAAGCGCAACATCCACTCCGTCCGCGAGCAAATCGACGCGCCTCTCCGTGGAATAGACGTTGATCTGAATGCCGGGGTGGGCACGCTGGAACAAAGCCAGCAAGTCCCACCACGGCTCGAAAGACTGCGGGAGCGATAGACGCAAGCGGCCCACCAGTTGTGCCTGCTCGCTCAAGATTGCTCGTTCAGCTTCCTCAAGAAGATCAATTCCACCACTCGCTTGCTCGAACAACCGCGACCCGGCTTCTGTGGGGCGGCATCCCTTCGCAGTCCTCTCCAGCAGTTGAACCTTGAGGTCGGCCTCCAGCTCAGCCACCTTCCGGCTAAGTGTGGGCAGTGGCACACCGAGGCGGGCGGCAGCAGAGGAGAGACTGCCCGTCTGAGCCACCGCGACAAACATTCTGACAGCGTTGTAATCCATGTCTAGCTTATCGTATAAGAGAGGCTGGTTGTCAATTCCGACTCTACATTACCAATATTGGTTGGCCTATTCTAGGCGACCGGACGGCTTCTCGTCCGCAAAGATTGGAGATGAGATGCTCGGTTCATCGATACTAAAGTCAGGAGTGATTGCCGCCATGATTTCAACTCTCGGCACCACGTCCTCTGCTCTCGCGGAGACCGCGTATTCAGGACGGGACAAACTGATCGCTCACTCGGATGAGTTTCAGAAACGGATCATTGAGGTGACCGATGGCGTGTATGCGGCTGTTGGGTACTCTGCCAGCAACGTCACGCTGATCCAGGGTAAAGACGGATCGATCATTGTTGACACATCAGCCAACCCGGTCGATGCGAAGGCGATCATGGCGGCATTCGGAGAACGGGTGCGCCATCCAATCAAGGCAATCATCTATACTCATAATCACCCGGATCATACGGGCGGCGCGACGGTCTTCGCGGGCAAAGACAAGCCCGAGATCTACAGCCACAAACTGCTGGTAACAGCGAAACCGGATACTGGACGCGGACGCCGTGATGGTGGTGACGCTTTCGGAACCATGTTGCCCGACGAAGACTTCATCAATGCAGGGACGCAACTCGAATATGGCAGGACGACCCCTCACACGCGCGACGGCTTCATCCCGCCGACGAAGACGTTCGGGGGCGCGGAAAAAGAGCTGACGATTGCGGGTGTACCGCTCAAGTTGATCTTCACACCGGGGGAAGCTGACGAAAATATCTCCGTATGGCTGCCGGACCCCAAGGTGCTAATCGCAGGTGACGTGTTCCTAAAGACATTTCCCAATATCGCGCCACTGCGCGGCTTGCCTACGCGTCCGGTAGAAAAGTGGGTTACGAGCCTCGATAAGTTGATCGCTCTCGGCCCGGACTTCGTCATCCCCGGTCACATGGGCACCATCCAACACGCTGCTGAAGCAAAGGATGCCCTCACTGCGTACCGTGACGGCATCAAGTTCGTTTACAGCAAGACCATGGAAGGCATCGCAAACGGCAAGACACCGGATGAGCTGGTTCAAGACGTAAAGCTGCCGGAGAAACTCGCGAAACACCCTTATCTGCAAGAGTTCTACGGAACCGTGGCATGGTCGGTACGAGGCATCTACTCGCAGAATGCGGGCTGGTTCGACGGAAATCCGACCAACATATTCCCGTTGGCTGACAAGGAACGGGCAGAAAAGCTGATCGCACTGGTTGGTGGAAGCGATAAGGTGCTGAAAAGCGCCCAAGATGCTCAGGAAGCAGGCGAGTTCCAATGGGCCGCTGAACAGGCTGACTACCTTCTGGCGGTCGACGGGAAGAACGCAGCCGCCCTCGATGTGAAAATCAGAGCTTTCCGCGAGTTGGGCGAACGGCAGATGAATGCCACCGCCCGAAACTACTATCTCACGGTGGCCAACAGCCTGAAGACAGTTCGCTCCAGCGACAGGTAGACTGTGACAAGGCATCGCCTGACTAACGCCAGGCGATGCCCGCATATCGGCCAAAGGCATGTCTGCTTATGGCGCATTGCCGCCCGGCAGCTTTGGCAGTCGGTCGGTGGTGTCTCTGACGTCATATCTGCTAAAGCTGGGGAGTAAATCGGCCGCGATGTCACCAACCGCCCAAGTGTGAAGGGCGCAACGGGCTGATAGCCTCTTGTCTTGGAGGAGGAGCGCTGGGATGAGCACCGACCGGGAGACTGTGCGGTCCTATGATGCGGTCGCGGCCGAGTACGCTGCCGAGGCCGCGGTGATGCCCGAATGGGTCGCGACAGAGATCGACGTGTTCGTGACCGAGCTCTCCGGCTCGGGCAGGGTGCTGGAGATCGGAAGCGGTGGCGGGCGAGATGCACTTGAGCTTGAGAAGCGGGGAATGAGCGTCCGGCGCACGGACATTTCAAAGGGTTTCGTCGAATTGCTGCGCGAAAGTGGCTTCGAGGCCGACCTGTTGGACCCGCTGACCGATGACCTGGCCGACCCGCAGCGTCCCAGCATGCCGTACGACGGGATCTGGGCCTGTGCGTGCCTCATTCATGTCGCGCGCGGGGATTTCGGCACGGTGCTTGGACGGCTTGCCGAGGCGACACGGAGCGGTGGCCGACTGCACGTCTCGGTCAGGGAGGGCGACGGCGAGGATCTATCCACACACGGCAGTGCTGCAGCACCTCGGCGCTACGTCGAGACGTACTGGCGTGAGCCTGCCCTGCGGTCGGCACTCACAGACGCCGGCTGGATCGTCAACGATGTACGTCGGTACGTCGGAAGGCCCCATGATCGGTGGCTGAGCGTTCGGGCAAGCCGGGCCTGAGGCAAATAGAACTTGCCGGATGGCCGGCTGTGGCGCGACTGTGAACTCGAGGTGATCACCCGATTGTCGGCTTCCCGGCGAAGGCAAAGATCGCCTGTGGCGACATGCGGACGCATTGCTGACCTTGCGTTCCAGCCAGAGAAAGGCCAGCCCTCGCCGAGATCTCGCTACCCTCCTCACGTGTTGTTGATCGCGATCTCGCAGCGGCTGGTTGCACCGCACACTCTTTGCTGTTCTTTTCGCACCTGCGAACGAATCGCTTCTGTAACCCGCCGGACGAGAGACATTCCTCCCCAATCCGACGTCCGGCCAGAAAGAGGATCCGAACAATGGGTGATCTCCTGAAAGGTATCTCCAGTTTTCGCGGCGCGGTTTTTCCCAACCAGTCGGCGCTTTACCGCAAGCTGGCGCGGGAAGGCCAGCAACCACAGGCTCTGATGATATCCTGCGCCGACAGCCGGGTGATGCCCGAAACCATCACGCAGGCCGGTCCCGGCGATCTCTTCGTCTGCCGCAATGCCGGCAACATCGTCCCGCCGTTCTCGACCCTCAATGGCGGGGTCTCTTCCGCCATCGAATATGCGATCCTGGCGCTCGGCGTCAGCGACATCGTCGTTTGCGGCCATTCGGATTGCGGCGCAATGAAGGGCCTGTGCCATCCGGAGCTGCTCGAGCCGATGCCCAATGTCGCAGCCTGGCTGCGCCACAGCCACGCCGCCTATTCGATCGTTTGCCGGGCCTATCCGGACGACCTTTCCGAAAGTGATCGCGTGCGCGCCGTGGCGATGGAAAACGTCGTCGTTCAGCTCGATCACTTGAAGACACATCCTTCCGTCGCCGCGAAACTCGCCACCAGCGAGATCACCCTTCACGGCTGGTTCTTCGACATCGAGACCGGCGAGGTCCAGGTCTATGACGGGGCGAAAGCGACCTTCACGGTGCCGCAGGAGGGAGAGCCGCTGCCGGTTGCGGTGACCGGCCGCGATCGGCCGCATGTCATGCCGCAAATCGCAGCAATGCTTGCCGCGGAGTAGCGCCATGACAGCAGTGACCTCCACTTTTTCGCGCGACTTCGCCTCCTCGCTGGTCGTCTTCCTCGTTGCCATTCCGCTGTGCCTCGGAATCGCAATCGCCTCCGGCGTGCCGGCGTCGATGGGCCTGATCTCCGGCATCATCGGCGGCATCGTCGTCGGCTTCCTGGCGGGCTCGCCGCTGCAGGTCTCCGGACCGGCAGCCGGGCTTGCCGTCATCGTCTTCGGCTTCGTTGAGGACTACGGCGTGGCCATGCTCGCCCCGGTCCTGATCGCCGTCGGTTTCCTGCAGATCGCCGGCGGCTTCCTGCGGGTCGGCTCCTGGTTCCGGGCGATTTCGCCGGCCGTCGTTCACGGCATGCTCGCCGGCATCGGAATCCTGATCATCTTGGGGCAGATTCATGTGCTGATGGATGCCAAGCCCGCTGCCGGCGGCATGGAGAACGTCGCGGCGATCGAGGACAGTCTCGCCCGTCTCTGGGGAACTGGCCTGACGAGCGAGGCAACCGCCTTGAAGGTCGGCCTCATCTCCCTGCTGGCAATGGTATGCTGGGAGAAGTGCCGCCCGAAATCGCTGGCGCTGGTTCCGGGAGCGCTGGTCGGTGTGGCGGCGGCGACGGTTCTTGCCGCCGCGTTGCAGCTGCCGATCGCGCGCGTCGAAGTCCCCACCTCGCTCATGGACAGCATCACGCTGCCGACCGCGGAAAACTTCGCCCGGTTGCTTGAGCCCGGCGTCATTCTCATGGCGGTCATGATTGCCGTCATCGCGAGTGCCGAAACCCTTCTGTCCGCCGCCGCCGTCGACCGGATGCATGACGGCGTGCGCACCGGGTTCAACAAGGAGCTGTTTGCCCAAGGGGTCGGCAACGGGCTCTGCGGCCTGCTTGGCGGATTGCCGATTACCGGCGTCATCGTCCGTTCCTCGGCCAACATTCAGGCCGGCGCACGCACGCGGGTCTCCGCCATCCTGCACGGCACCTGGATACTGGGCCTGGTGGCGCTGGCGCCAAGCCTGTTGACCCTGGTGCCTTTGTCGGCCCTCGCCGCAGTCCTGCTCGTCACCGGATGGCGGTTGATCAGCCTGCGCCATGTCCGCCACCTGTTCGAGCATCATGGACTGGTTCCGGTCGGCATCTGGGCGGCGACCGTTGCCATGGTCGTCCTGCAGGACCTGCTGGTCGGCGTGGCACTCGGCTTGGCGCTGTCGATCCTCGAGATCGTGCCCTACCTCAGGCGAAAACTCGCGATCAGGCACGCGGAGATCGACGAGGAAATCCATCTCCAGCTCGGCGGCGCAGCCACCTGCAAGGACGTGCCCATTCTGCTCAACACGCTCGAGCAGCTGCCCGAGGGCCGCAACGTCAAGATTGTCGGCGAGGACCTCCATTACATGGATCACACCAGCGCCGAAACCATCAGCGAATGGCTGCGACGCGAGGCAAGGGCCGGTCGGGCCATTGAGATTCATGCGCCTCCGGCGGCACGCCACCCCCGCCTGAAACCGCTGTTTCAGCGTTTTGCGACCGAGGTCGCCCGATAAATCTGGGGAGGGCAAAC
Source organism: Rhizobium etli CFN 42 (assembly GCF_000092045.1). Lineage (NCBI taxonomy): Bacteria > Pseudomonadati > Pseudomonadota > Alphaproteobacteria > Hyphomicrobiales > Rhizobiaceae > Rhizobium > Rhizobium etli. The sequence goes on from NC_007761.1 coordinate 1,117,001, forward strand.
GCCCTCCCCAGGCGCTTCTTATCCATGGCTTTTCAAACCGGCGGTTTATTGCGCCAATCGGCGTGAAGTCGCACATGGTGAAGGATGTTCCTGCCATCTCCTGCCGAAGCCGTGATACGACGATGTTCGGCGACATGCCGACCTGCGTCGTCAGGCCGCCAAGCAGGGCAGCGAACGACATCGGCATCTACGTCTCCAGGTCAAAGCGTTGTGAAACTGAACACCTCTGGCGCCTTGCAGCAGTTCAGGGCATCCTATGATGGCTGAAAATTGTTTATGGCAGTTGGAGGAATGCCGATGCGCTGCTTTACCGTGCTTGGACCCTCGCAGACCGGAAAATCGACGGTCGTGGAAAAGCTCGGCTCCCTGGAGGGGACGCCGAGAAAATCCAGTTCCCCTTATGGATTGAACCTCACAGAATTCACCTTCGGAAATGAGGCGTGGTGTGCGCTGGATGCGCCAGGACCCAACGAAGCTTTGGCGCATGCACAGCACGCGCTTCTTGCCAGCGACGCCTGCATCCTGTGCGTTTCATCGGCACCCGAGGAGGCTGTGCTCGCCGCGCCCTATCTCAGAATAATCGAAGCCTCGGGGACGCCGTGCATCCTCTTCGTCAACCGAATGGACGAACCGAGAGGGCGGCTGAGGGACGTGATCGCCGCGCTTCAAGACTACGCCAACCACACGCTTTTGCTTCGCCAGATCCCGATCCGCGAGGGAGACAGGATCATCGGCAGTTGCGATCTGATTTCGGAACGGGCGTGGCGCTACCGGGAAGGCCAGACTTCGGCGCTGATCGCGATCCCCGAAAGCGTCGCCGAGCGCGAGCACGAAGCGCGCAGCGAGCTCCTGGAACACCTGTCCGAATTCGATGACTGGCTTCTCGAGGAACTGATCGAAGATCGCGAGCCGCCCAGCGACGCCCTCTATGCCATTTCATCACGGGTTCTCAGCGAAAACAGGATTATTCCGGTCCTGATCGGTGCCGCAAGTCACGGCAACGGCATGATGAGGCTGATGAAGGCGCTGCGCCACGAGGCGCCGCCGGTCGGGGTTCTTCGACAGCGCCTGGCGCGTGCGGGCAATGTCGATGAAAACAAGCTGACCGCCGTGAGCTTCCATGCCTATCATCGTCAGAATATCGGCAAGACGGTGCTGGTGCGTGCCTTTGGTGAGGGACTGCGGCAAGGCGCATTGCTGGGCGGCTCCAGCCTCGGCGCCGTGCAGGATCCCGGAAACGGACGGTCCGGCTCGGCAATCGTGCCTGCACCGGGGGATGTCTTCGCGACAGTCAAGTCCGACCACTTGCCCGTCCCGTCGCTGTTGACTTCAGGGGCGACGGTCGCCCCGCCGGAATGGACCGAGCCACCGACGCCGATGCTTGAAAGGATCCTGGTTCCGGGCAGCGAACGCGATGAAAACAAGCTTTCCGAAACGCTGGCAAAACTTTCCGAGACGGATCGCGGCCTTGTCGTTTTGCAGGAGGAAGGCACCGGCGCCCAGCTCGTCCGCGCCCAGGGCCCGGTGCATCTGCGTGATCTCTGCCGAACCCTGTCCGAGGTCTTCCACATTGAGGTAACCGATCGAATGCCGAGCCCGATTTACCGCGAGACAATCGCGAAACCATCGGAGGTTCATTACCGCCATCGCAAACAGACCGGCGGTGCCGGGCAATTCGCGGATGTGAAGCTGAGCATTCGCCCCAACGAGCGCGGCCGGGGCTTCACTTTTAACGAAACCGTCAAGGGTGGCGTGGTTCCGCGCAACTATATCCCTGCCGTCGAAGCAGGCGCGCGCGAAGCGATGGAGAAGGGGCCGCTCGGCTTCCAGGTCATCGATGTCGGCGTAACGCTGTTCGATGGTCAGCACCATGCCGTCGACAGTTCGGAACACGCGTTCAGGACTGCGTCGAGAATGGGAGTGCGACAGGCGCTTTCCGAAGGGTCGGCCGTTTTAATGCAACCGGTCTTCCGCAGCGAAATTCACATTCCGTCGATCTATTCCGGCAGCCTCGTCCAGATCGTCTCCGCTCTCAAGGGTCAGGTTCTCGGCTTCGACCGGGATGAAACCGCCAAGGGATGGGACATCTTCCGGGCACTTATTCCGGGCGGCGCACTTGACGATCTGGCGCGGGCGCTGCGCTCGGCGACGCAGGGCATCGGTTATTTTTCCAAGACCTTCGATCACTTCGAGGAGCTATACGGCAAGGAAGCGGACGCCATCGTGAGGGCACACGGGGAAGCAGGCGTCGCACACTGAAACCTTCGCGCCACGTCATGCTCGTTCGCAGAATGGGCTCATGTCGTTTGGCGGTCTTCTGGGTCTGCGGTTTCCTAGAAATTTTCGTGACGGGCCGCCCACCTCCCTCCGTGCACTTCAGCTTCGCAAACTTCGTTGTTCGCGGAGCCGCCCCATCGCTGTCGATCCTGCTGAACTACTTCCAAACGAGAGCCTCACGCGATTTCGCCATGCTGACGTAGCGATAGTAGACCGTCGCGGGCACTACCAATTTGGTGCCAGTCGTGCAGCACAGGTAGTTGCCGAAAAGAAAGTAATTTAGCTTATCGCATGAAAAACAGGTAACGCCCTGATAGTCCACGACCTGCTTCCCATCCAGAAACATCAAGAAGCGTCCGTCGCCTTCCCTGGTCCATCGAACAAAGAGTTCGAAACGGTGCCAAGCGCCCGCCAGTTCCCTGATGGGGGCGACACGCATGTCAAAAAGGTCAATACAGTCACCGCCGAACTGGGTCATCTGCTTCCCGCTTGGCTTTTCCATACTCCATGAAAGGAATTGGTCGTTGCTATGGGGATTGGTGGTCAGGGCCACGAGTTGGCATTGGTCCTGATCCTTGAATTCGACGAATATCTCGTGACCTCTTACCTGCTTCGAACCAATCGGAAAGTCGGGCACGAAATACATGTCCCAACCATACCATGCCTCCTTGGGTTGCTTGGTCTTGCGTCCTTGCTGAACCGTCGCGCGAGCCGACTGTTGCTCGCAGTCGTCCCGTACGCACGGGCCTGGGTTGATCGAAAACTTGAACACCTTTGCCGCGTTGTACTGATCCAGCGGGTCTTTCACCATAGTAAAGCCGCCCGGCTGATTGCGTTCCGTCGTAACTCTAAACGGGTGGGTGAAGCCAGGAACTTTAAATGTCCTTTCCGCACCGAATGAAAGATTTGCTGAAAGAACGGGCAGAAGTACTGCTATTAGGATTTTGCGGAGGAAGTTCAATATCCCAATATTCTTGAACCCTGAGCTTGACCGATTAGCTCTCAGCGGCATCACCAACCTCCCTCATTGTCTCGGCATCGCCTTCAACTAGACGACTTCAGCGGTGCCGGCGTCACACCGCTTACCGACGACTGAATGATCCGTGCCACCATCCCATCCTGAATGTTACGGCTCAAGTTGGTGTCAACAGGTTCCCGCCGCTCGGCACGTTGGGGTCTGCCCAGCGACGGATAGTGCCGGTGCCCAAATCAGCAGCGTAAAGCCAGCCGTCCGGTCCCTTCTCAATGTCTACCAAATAGGGGACGTTCGTGTCGAAGACCTGTACGTTCGTGATCTGCCGGCTTGCGTTCATTGTTGCGGTGTAGACATTTCCATTGACAAGATCCGCAAACATCAGGGTGTCGTCGTTGTAGAAGTCCCCGACCGTGATCGCAGTGGCGTTGTCGGGCGCGCCGTGGCTTCTCGATAGCAGCGGAAAAACAGCAGCCTGATCAGAAGGACTGTTTCGGTTCCCATTGTTGTAGAAGCTGATCGCCTGAGAGAGATTCTGGTAGCCGCCCGTTTGGCCAGGACCTTCCAGATACGGCCAACCGAAATTAGATCCTGCAGGGCCGGTATTTATTTCCTCCCAAGTGGTCCAGCCGACATCTCCGAGCACGGGCAGGTTGGTCACCGGATCGAAGGTGAAGCGATAAGCGTTGCGCACGCCGGAATAGAATACCTTGGACTGATTGCTGTTCGGATCTGCGGGGTCATAGAAGGGGTTCCCCGGAACGCCCGCGCCAGTCATGGGATCTATCCTCAGGACCTTGCCGGACAGATTGTGAACGTCTTGAGCGCGAACCGTGCGAGGGTCCATGAAATTGTATGACGTGCCGTCTCCGTTGCTGAAGTACAGCATGCCGTCGGGCCCGAAATGGAGAGCTCCATTGGAATGGGAGTCACTGTCCGTCGCCAGATAGTCCCGAATATTCTGGTTCTGGATTCCGGCGCGATCTGGATCGTTGTCCTGCGTTCCCACCTCGATCAGGCTTGCAGGGGCGGTAATGGTGGTGCCGTTGACGATGCCGGACGGCGGTATGTTCACAGCGCCGGTACTGTCGAGATCCGGACGGCTGGTGAAAGCCCAGGTGCTATTGGTACCGGCCAGCACGACCATGCTGGCCGGATCGGCAATCATCGTGTTGGGGTTGACCGTAAGCCGAACGAGGCGAGAAGGACGGTTCCCTTTGGTATCCGGTCCCGCCAGGCCAGTTCCATTCGCGGTTTCTGGCGGATCGTAAGTGTAGAGCAGATAGACGTATGGATTTGCCGCGAAGTTCGGATGAATTGCCAGCCCCAGCATCCCCCGGTCTCCGGGCGTGTAATTGACCTGGCTGGACAAATCGACAAGCGGCGTCGATCTCAGCGTGCCGTTGTCCACCACCCGCACAATGCCATTCTGTTGCGCGACAACCATGTAGCGGCCATCGGGGGTCCAATCCAAGGCCGTTGGCTCGGTCAAGCCGGACACGACGGTCTGTCGGACCAGATTGCCGAGGTTGCTGTCGTCGTCCAGTATGTTAACGGTCGCTGTCGCTTGGCTCCCCAGGGCAGCACCTGTCGGGTTGCTCAAGGTTAAAGTGAAGCTTTCGTTGCTCTCGGCCGTCGTGTTGTTGACCAGCGGAACAGAAATGGTCTGGATCGCTTGCCCTGCGGCAAAGGTGAGCACGCCCGTTGTTGTCGTATAATCGGAGCCCGCGATCGCGCTGCCATTGCTCGTTGCGTATGCAACGGTAGCCGTGGCATCGATGTTTCCACTGCGCTGAACCGTGATAGTGGCGGCGGCCGCCGCCTCCGACAAGCTGATGACCGGATTGCTCAAGGAGATGGTTGGTGCGGAATCGTTGTCGACGATCGAGACCAGAACAGTCCGCGGCGCTGCCAGGGAGCCACCAGGCCCGGGATTCTGAATGCCGACAGAAAATGTCTCGGTCCCTTCGGCATCAGGGTCGTTGACGATTGGGATGGCAAACGTCTTGCTACTCTCGCCGTCCTCGAAAACAACTTGCCCGGTATTCGCTCGGCCATTGAAGGTCGGCAGCGTATAGTCCGCTCCAGCCTGTGCCGCTCCGGCTCCGCCGATCTCGTTGGTCGTATACTCCAGTGTCAGCTGCCCGCTCGTGCTGCCTGTGCGAACGACGGTGATTGTCGCAGCGCCCGCTGATTCACTGACGAAGATGGTAGCGTTGTCCCGCAAGGCAACGCTTGATCCAGCAGAAAACACGACATCGCGGAAATAGTTTTCGTTCTGGTAGACGAGGGCTGGAAACGTGCCAATGGTTTCGTTGTAGACACCGGCGCCGACCGGGGCTGTCAATCCGCCATTGCTGATGGGGTTGGCGAAGCCGTTCGAGGTCAGCGAATAGTAGCTGTTGGCATTGACCGAGACGACATAGGTGGTGCCCGCATTGATGACCAGCGGGCTTGCCAAAGTCTGCTGCTGCCAGCCTGAGGCTGTCTCATTGGTGAAGGTGACGCTTGCCAGCTGCTGCCCGGTAGCCGACCAGATGCGGCCGACATGCGTGCCGGTCTCGCTGGGGGACTTGTAATAGCGGATCGCCTGGATCGAACCGGTATTGCTGCTGACGAAGCGCATCCCGACCTCCCAGTCCACTCCAGGCCCGTCGGTGAAGTTGGGTTGGGCCGGCGTCTGGGTGGTGAAGAGGCTGACGGGGCTGGAGCTTACTGATGTAACCGGGGCAGTCGCCGCGCTCACGATGTTCTCGCCAGTGCCAAGCAGGTCGGTATAAGTGGCATTGACCCGCAGGCGCTTGCCGACGAGACTGCTGCCCAGTGTCAGGCTTTGCCCGCCCGCGACGTCACTCCACGTACTGCCGTTGTCGCTGCTCTGCCACAGATAGCTGACGCCTGTTGCCGGTAGGCCATCGATGTCACTGAGGCTGGCGGTCAAGGTCTGGCCTTGGCTCGCTATGCCATTGATCGAGATCACGCCGGGATCATTGACATTGGCGACTGCCGAGGGCGTCGCCGGGCTGGTGACATTCTCGCTGTTGCCCAGGTTGTCGATGTAACTGGCTGTTGCCCGCACGAAATTGCCGACCTGGGCCTGCTGCAGGGTCAGCGTATTGGCAGTCGCCCCGCCAATATTGCTCCACGTGGTGCCGTTGCTGCTCTGCTGCCACTGATAAGTCACCGATCCCGGCACACCGTCCGCGTCGGTGACAGCAGCCGTCAACACCTGACCTTGCGTCGCCGTCCCGCTGATGCCAAGCACACCCGGACGGTTGTTGGCACTGACAATCGCTGCGGTCGGCGTGCTCACCCGGTTGGTTTCGACACCACCCAGCTGATCGGTGTAAGTGGTTCTCACACGGACTTGCCTGCCCACCTGCGCCGCCTGGAGTGTCCAGTTCGCACCGGTGGCTCCGGCGATGTCGGTCCAGGTCGTCCCGATCAGCTGCTGCCAGCGATAGGTGATCGACACGTTGGCGAGCCCATCGAGGTCGGTAACGGCCGCGGTCAGGGCTTGGCCTTGAACGGGCGCACCGGTGATCGTCGCCACGCCTACGTCGTTCAAGTTGGCGACTGCCGCCGTCGGACTGCTGGCGACCGTCTCGTTGTTACCAAGGGCATCGGTGTACGTGGCGGTCGCTCGAACCTGCTTCCCAACCAGTGCTTGCTGCAGGCTGAGTGTTTTCGCAGTGGCACCGGCAATGTTGCTCCACGTGCCGCCGCCGTTGCTGCTTTGCTGCCATTGGTAAGCGACGATGGTCCCGGAGGGGAGCCCGTCGACATCAGTAACGCCCGCCGCGATCGTCCGATTTTGAGTTGCGGCCCCGATGACGGAGATGACGCCAATGTCGTTGCCGGCAGGATTACTCGCGACGATCGGGGATGTCGCCAAGCTGGTTCGATTGTTTTCGGTTCCTCCCGACTGATCGGTATAGATTGCCTGGACGCGGACTTGCCTGCCGACCTGCGCTGCCTGAAGCGTCCACGTTGAACCGGTGGCGCCCGCGATGTTGCTCCAGGTGTTTCCGATCAGTTGCTGCCAACGATATGTGATCGACACGTTGGCGAGCCCATCCAGATCCGAGACCGCGGCGGTCAGGGCTTGGCCTTGCACGGGTGTACCGCTAATCGTGACTACGCCTATGTCGCTCACGTTGGCGACGGCGGCATTGGTGGTGCTGGCAACCAGTTCTTGGTTACCCAAAGCATCGGTGTAAGCAGCGGTTACCCGCACCCGCTTTCCGACTTGCGCTTGCTGCAAGGTCAGGGCGGCTGTGGCTGCACCTGTTATGTTGCTCCACGTGGCACCGTTATCGCTGCTCTGCTGCCACTGATAGGTAATGACCGGCCCTGACGGTAATCCGTCAACATCCGTGACGTTTGCCGCCAATGTCTGATTCTGAGTGAGAGTCCCGCTGAGAGAAACAACGCCCTGCGCCATCACGCTACCTCCGCATCAACCTATCAATGTTGCCTGCCAAGTCGTCGAGCTATCAATGTTGCCTGCTAAGTCGTCGAAGCGCGGCGGCAGGAGTGCTGTGTCCCACTTTTTCCCGCGCGCGCTGAACCCCGCGCGGCGGACTATGCTCCGATCTTTTGAATTTTCCAGTAGCTCTTTGTTGGTAGAACTCTGTCAATCCTCACACGCCCTTGGTGCGCTGGAGCTCAGTTGCAGCTGGCAAATGGATGCGGACGATGCGGCTTTTGCTATGCGCCAATGAGGTCGAGGCTTTCGTGGCTCTGCTTCGGCAACAGTGGTTGGCTGGGCCGCTGCCTTGCTTTCTCCACCGTGCAAACTACGCTGCCGACAGGGTGATTTGGGGATTTGACTGCATGCGTTTTATTTCAGCTTTGGCGAGTGCAATTATATCGAGCCACGGGGGAGCGGTTGCGTGCCCTCTTGATGATACCTTGAAGCTATGCGTGCTGAATGGCAGAAGTCAGGTTGCCCTGCACGATGGCGTCGGTCGCGGTGATTGGAAGGTCGAAGCCATTTCTTCTCCCGTCAATGCAATCTCAGAGCCTCGAACGAGCAGCGAGGTTTACACGATGCCAAATGGGCAGCGGTTCTCGATGCTGTATCGGGACTTTCAAAAATTCTTTTCTGCCACCTGCTCGCTCGATTACTTACAAGGTCTGGCAGAAAACCGATTGAGTTGTTCCAACGCGGAACTTGAAGCCTTCGAGGCGGGGCTCTCCGCAGCTTCGCTGGGCCGGATAACGAAAGAGCGCAGGCAAAGCGGCACGGCCTATTTGATCGAAGGCCAAAATAGCTGGCTGGCGGTGATCGTCGCACAGGACGCCAAGCGTAAAGAAATTTTGAATACCTGGGTCGAGATCTCAGTCGTCAAAGAACCTTAGAACTTGCCAGAGGCGGCAATGGTGTACGCGCCTCCATCGGGTGCGCGCATACTGTGTATCGACAAAAGATCCACCCGTCGGGCTTGACCAGAGGACTCACGCCGGCCCTTCGGCTGTGGCCATAGATTCCGGGCTCAAGGCCTGGAATGACGGAGAGTGGGGCGGCTCGGCCGAACTCGCCCGCCCTCCCGGCGCAATAGCGCCTTTAGTTCTTGATTACGTTGATGTTGACGGTGACGTCCTTCACGGTTCCCTCACCGTAGGACACTCTCACCTTGTACATGTCCTTTCCAAAATAGCCGCTTTGGGAGGTGTAGTATTCCGAAACGCCCGGAGATTTTCTGGAATTGCACTTCACGCGCTGCGACTCTCTGTAGTTTGAATAAACACCTTCGCTGACAAAATCGACCGATCCATGCGCGGGCGCTTGAACCAGCCGTACTGTGGGCATTGTCGCAGCGGTGCAATCGGCATTTAGATTGTAAGACTGACCCATTTTTGTCCGCTCTCCACTCACAGCACGACTTTGATCCTGAGATTTTTGAATTCCATCGGTGCTGGTGACGCATCCGGACAGGCCCAAAATGACGGAAATTAGAGAAATCGAAATGTGGTTCTCTCTTAAAGATCGCAGACACCGCATTGTTTGTTTCATCCCATGGTTTAATAATATTCAAATTCACCTTTATCCTATGTCTAGGTGATTGCAATGGCAGTATATCGCGCCAGAGGCCGGGGCTTGGCGCAGGAGATTTCCGCGTTACCTCAGCCGGTCATGGAGGATGCGATGAGGATGCAGAAATTCACGATCGCCGACGCTTCGCTGGAGCCTTCCCCGGGGCAGGAGGCAGACATTCGCGTCGGCAATCTCGTCGACGAGCGGCATGGCGGGCCGATTACCATCGGTTACGGGCGCTACGCGCCCGGCCAGAGCCTGACTGAAACCATGGCGGTTGACGACGTCATGATCGTTCTGGAAGGACGGCTTTCGGTTTCGACAGAGGCGGGAACGGTCAGCGCCGGGCCGGGCGAGATCGTCTACATGCCGAAGGGCGAGACCGTGACAATCCGCTCGCATGAGGAGGGCGCGCTCACCGCCTATGTCACCTATCCGCATTGGCGCCCGGCGCATGCCTAGGCCGCACGGCAACGAGTTGCATTTCCTCGGCTGCCTCGGTTGATTTTCTGCAGGTCTGCCAGGGCGGCCGTACCCTGTGCCGATATTGCCGTTGCGGATTGACTGCACGGCTGGTGGTTGCAAAAATCTCTACTTGTCGCAACGAGGGTTTGGCATGTCTATCGCGACCTTACCTGCACCGCCCTATTACGTCGTCTGCTTCTCGTCGCAACGAACGCAGATCGAAGACGGCTACGGTGACGTCGGCGCTGCGATGGTGGAATTGGCACAGCAGCAGCCCGGATTTCTGGGTTTCGAAAGCGCCCGCCGTGCGGACGGCTTCGGCATCATCAACTCTTATTGGAGAGACGAAGAAAGCATCCGGGCATGGAAAGCAGTTGTCGATCACGTCGAAGCGCAACGCCGGGGCCGGGCAGACTGGTACACGCGTTATGAAATTCGTGTGGCGCTCGTTGGAAGAGCTTATGGATTCGAAGCCGACCCACCGCTATGATCTTCGCCCTCACTTTCATGACGGGATCTGGGACGGTTTCCTTCCAGCGCTTCCACGAAACGGATGACGTCACCGACCATGCCATCGTTGAAGATATCGTTGTGGCCGGCACCGTCATAGATCACCATGCGTTTGGGCTCGGGTGCGATCTCGTACAGCGCCTGCCCTGAAGACAGCGGGATACTGTCATCAAGCCGGCCGTGGAGGAACAACTTCGGTTGTCTCACTTTGCCTATGTTGAGGTCCGACCGAAAGGGATCCTTGAGAAGAAGCTGGACCGGGAGGTACGGATAATGCCTCTGCGCAACCGACAGAACCGACAGGTACGGCGAGACGAGAATGACGCCTGCGGCCGGCCTTTGCGCGGCCGTGTTCACCGCAACGCCGGTGCCAAGTGACCGCCCCATCACGACGATCTCGCTTCCGTCGTGTGCCGAAAGCCAGTTGAACGCGGCGATGCCGTCCGTCAGCAGCCCCTGCTCGCTGGGTGAGCCGGTCGATCCGGGATAGCCCCGATAGGAAATCGCCAGCAATCCAATCCTGTGCGCGGCTAGCGCCTGTGCGAGAAACGCGTAATTGTCGACGCGGTCGCCGTTTCCGAAAAAGAGCAGCACGCAGGGCTTGTCGCTGTCGCCCTGGCTGTACAGTCCCTGAAGCATCTCCCCGTCGGGCGTCTTGACATGGACCGACTCGCCCCAGCGCGCCTGCTCCGCAACAGGTGCGGCGCCAGCTCCGGGAAAAAGCAGGGTTCTCTGAGAAAAATAGAGCAGGCCGACGACCGCCATGTAGGCGACGACCGCCATCAGCGGCAAGATCAGCAAGTACCTTGTGGTGCTCACGACAGAATCTACCCGCCGGTTTGGCAATGCCCAGGACGCTTTGCAGCAACGCGGCCCATTACGGCGGGTGCGCTCGGCATAGCGACAATATAGGCACAAATCGTTGCTGCGGAAAAGAGGTCAAAAGACGACGACGTTCTCAGCGAGACTTCGGCGGCAGCGCCTTTTAAACCGGCAATAGCCCTTCGCGCATGCCCTCTCAGGCTGGGAAGGGGTTTTGCCACGCATCCAGTTCTTCAAGCCGTGCGTACCACTTCTGGATATGCCGGAATTCGGCGAGTGGTATGTCGGCAGCTGTTGCATAAGGAAGTGCAGCCGCCAGTGCGAAATCCGCCACGGTCAGTGTCTTCCCGACGGCGACGCGATTGATGGCCAGATGATCGTCGAGCACGCGACCATGGAGCCGAAAACTCGTCTTCGCATCTTCGATCACGGCGGCGTCAGGTTCTCCGCCGAACAACGGCTTGATCATGGTTTCAAACCACAGCGTTGCCCCGTGCCGGGTGAAATGGCTGGCATCCCAGCTCAACCAGCGCAAAACGTCGATCTGCCGGTGGTCATGCGGCCAGAAGTCCGATGCAACTGTATCAGACAGCCTGCACATGATGGCGTTCGCTTCCCATAAAGTCCCGGCATCCTCCTGCAGCACCGGGACTTTCCCGTTCGGGTTCAGCGCCAGGAATTCCGCGCTGCGCTGTTCTCCGCTTGCCAGATCAACCCTGACGAACTCGACGTCGGCTTGAAGAAAACGAGCGGCGGCGCAGGCCTTCCGCGGATTGAGCGTCTCGCAATAGTAAAGCTTCATCGCCGCCTTACGCATGGTTCAGCCCTTCGGATCCGGTCCCGAGAAAAGAGCTCAATCGCTCGAAACTTTGCGACCAACCGGATTCATGACCCTCAAGTGACGATACGCTTGCAAATCCGCTCTGCCGAAAAGTCATTTCCGTGCCTCCGTCGCTTTCCCGCAACGTGATGGTGACGATCGTTTCGGGGCTGGTTTCGCCCGCCCCGGTCTCCCAGGCATGCGTGAAGACAAGCCGGTGCGGCGGCTCGACCTCCAGATATTTTCCGCCGACCCAATGCTCTTCTCCATCCGGTGCGATCAGACAGGCGCGGTGTCTGCCGCCGGGCCAGGCTTCAAGTCTGTCGCCCACCGCCTTGAAGCCGTGAGGACCACACCATTGCGCCAAGGCTTTCGGGTCGGTCCATGCCCTGAAAACGAGATCGCATGGGGCATCGAACCTTCGCACGAGAACCAGGTCACGGCTGTTGTCGCTGGCGGTCTCCGGATTGGTCATTTTTCGTTTCCTTGTACCTTGGACAAATAATCATCGAGGCGGTCGAAGCTTTGATCCCAGAAGCGTCTGTAATCGGCGACCCAATCAGCAATTGTCTTCAAGGCTGCCGGCTCGAGGATGCGGGGACGCGAATTCGCTTCCCGGCCAGAGCGGATCAAGCCGGCCTGCTCCAGGACCTTGAGATGCTTTGATATGGCGGGCTGAGACAACTCGAAGGGATCGGCAAGTTCGGCCACGGTCGCTTTGCCGTTGGCGAGCCGCGCGAGAATTGCTCTCCGTGTGGGGTCGGAGAGCGCAGAGAAAATCGCATCAAGCCGGTCGTCCATGAATCACCATTTAGCTATATAGCCAAATGGATATATTCGTTGTGGGGGAATGTCAAAGACTATTTTGTGCTGGATCGGCAATGGCAGGAAGAGACTCGACCCTCGGTGGGCAAGCGCGATGTCGTGCGCGGACCTGTAACCGCTCGCGACGTCGACCTCGACTGCACCTTTTTGGGGGCCGCCCCAGCCCTACATCGGCGGCATCTTTTCGAAATTCGGCACGTCAGGGTCGACCCGGTCCCAGGCATGGCCGCGCGTGGTGTAGGTCACCAACTGCGGCCGATATCGCTCGGGCTCGTCGAGGCTGGCGGCGTGGATGGTGAAGAAATCGGGCATATAGGAGAAGGTCAGATAAACAGGCGCGCCGCAAGCCGGGCAGAAGCCGCGGGTTTTGACGTTGCCGTTGTCGGCGACCATCTGCCAGTGGCTGGCCTCGCCCTCAAGCTTCACCGCCTGGCGGCTCGGGAAGGTCAGATAGGATCCGTGGCCGGTGCCGCTCGTCAGCTGGCAGTCGCGGCACTGGCAGTCGTTCATCGCAATAGGCTCGGCCGAGATCTCGTAATGGATTGCGCCGCAGGCGCAGCCGCCGGTGTAAGGCTTGCTCATGTATTTCTCCTGATGAACTTGGACGGGACGCGGTCTTCGGTCGCCTCAGTCCTCGCCGCCGGCAAGGGCGCCGATATTCTTCACGACCTTCTTCCAGCCTTCGCCCATTTTCCGGTAGGCGGTTTCATTCTTCGGCAGGACGAAGCCGGAATGGACGAGGCGCAGCCGGGTGCCGTTTCCGGCTCTGGAAAGAATGAAGGTGACGACGGTATCGAGCGGCGAGCCGTAGCCGGTATTGCCCGCATGCCCGCCTTTCCAGGCATAGGTGAGACGCTCGTTCGGCTTAACCTCCAGCACCTGACAGTGAATGGTGCCGTCCCAGTCGCCGGCCGGCGTCGTCTGATAGGTGAAGCGCTTGCCCTCGATCGGCTCGAAACCGGCCGGCATCATCAGCCAGCGGCCCATCAGCTCGGCGGTGGTCAGCGTTTTCCAGATTGTTTCAGGCGCGTGCGGGAACACTTCGTCGACGACGATCTCCTGCGTGTCGGGCTGCAATACGGTGTCGGTCATGGATCGATTTCCTTCAGCAAGGTTCTGAGATCAGCAAAACGTTCGCGCCAGAATGTGCCGTAATGGCTCATCCAGTCGACAAGCGGCGCAAGCCCCTCAGGCTCGGCGCGGTAATAGACCTTACGGCCCTCGGGGCGCTCAGTGACCAGTCCCGCCAGCTTCAGCGCCTTGAGGTGCTGCGAGACGGCGCCCTGAGTGACGGTGCTTGCCCGCGTCAGCTCGACGACGGTGATCTCATCGGAGTTGACGATCTGCTCGAACACGGCCCGCCGGGTGGGATCGGCAAGGGCGCGCATGATGGTGGTGATGGGGGCGGTCTGGATCATGAAGAAATCAATAGCGCGGACTAATTGATTAGTCAAGGCTAATTGGTAGCTGGGGCCGAAAGGCGATGCCCGTTGTTTGATCAGCCCTATGACGGCACCTTGCGTCTGCGCTCGCCACCGTGATCGCACCCGATTTCGAGCCGGGCCGGAACCGCGTCAGACCTGCGAAGTTTGCGAAACGAGGAGAATTCCACGTGCATTTGATACAATTGTTTATTCCGGCAGCGCCGCGAGCGGCGATCGACATCGAAGACATTATCGCGGCAATTCAGCGCGAGATGACGGAGCGCCATGGCGGGGTGACGGCATATCTCAATTCCCCCGCAAAAGGGCTTTGGTCCAATGATGAGGGCACTGAAGAAGATACCGTCATCGTGATCGAAGTCATGGTCGGCAGTCTCGATCGGGTGTGGTGGCGCCAATACCGGCGCGAACTCGAGCAGCTGCTCGGCCAGGATGAACTGCTCGTGCGGGCAGTTCCGGTCGAAACGCTCTGACCGCCTGGAAGCCTCCATGGACATGCAATTGCGCCATCTTGAAATCTACCGCAGACAGGATGAGTTCGCAGCCTGGCCGGCAAATTATGGTCTCTGGTCCTGGGGTGACGAAATCGTCGTCGTCTTCGCGCGCGGCAAACTCGGAGCGAAGGGGGAGTTGCACGAACTGGATCGTGATTATCCATTCGTACCGTGGCAGGCACGCAGCCTGGACGGAGGACTGACATGGATGGGCGAGCCGTTCTGCGGCCAAGTCCCGGGTGGGCTCTCGCTTTCGGCCGACGAGCACCTGAACGCCGATCTCAAGATTCGTCCCCATCTGTCGGTCCGTGATGACCTCTTCCTTCTGGATGAACCCATAGACTTTCTCGATCCTGAGACGATCGTGATGTGCGCCAGAACCGATGTGCAAGGTGACGCTGTCAGCTGGTTCTATGTCAGTCGGGATCGATGCCTGACATGGCAAGGTCCATACCGTTTCGCCGGTTTGCATCTTCCGATCTCGGCGCGCACCGATATCGTTCCTCTTGGCAGAGACCATGCGCTCTTCATGCTCAGCACCTCCAAAGAGGACGGTGCGGAAGGCAGAGTGTTCTGCGCGCGCACCGGCGACGGCGGGCGCAGCTTCGTCCTTCAAGGCTTTGTCGGCCCGGAACCTGAGGGCTATTCGATCATGCCGGCCTCGACGGCACTTTCCGGTGGCGCCATGCTGACCTTGACGCGCTGCATGGGGAGGGGAGGTGGCAAGGGTTGGATAGAAGCCTTCACCTCCCACGACGAAGGGAAGACCTGGACGCGGAAAGGCTGCATCGTCGACGACACGGGCAGCAATGGCAATCCGCCAGCGCTCGGACGGATCGAAGGCATGCTACTCGTCGTCTACGGCTACCGTGATCCGCCATTTGGTATCAGGATGCGCATGAGTTTCGATGACGGCCAGACATGGGGCGCCGAAAGGGTCATCCGGAGCGATGGCGGCACGGCTGATCTCGGTTATCCCAGAATAGTAAAACGCGGTGAGGGATCCCTGCTCGCCGTCTACTACTTCAACGATGGCGACAGGGAGGAGCGTTACGTCGCAGCGTCTATTGTCACGCCCGCCAAAGATCAACAAGGAGCCGAGGACGGCGCTGCTTCATTGCAGCCGCAGTTGGGAGCCCCATCATGCCATCATGGGCCGAAGAGGAACGTTTCAAGCGCGTTCGGGGAACAAAGCGGGGAACCTGTGGTTCGGGGGCGCGGCAGTCGCCGCCACGACATGGGAGGTTAAACATGCAAAACGATTTCACAGATCCGGCAGGAAGAAGCGCGTCGGCGCAGACACCGTCCTCATCCCCAGGTTTCGGTTCTTCGCCGGGGACGCGCACGTCCATTTCCGATCTGGAAGCGAAGGTGAGCGAAGATGTTTCCGCCGCCAAGGAAACAATCAAGGAAGGCGCCGACACTGCCGTCGAGAAGGCCAAGGAAGTCATTTCCGAACGCACCAGCTTCGCTGCTCGCCAGGTCGGCGGCGTTGCAACGGCACTTGAGAAAGCGGGCGCCGAAATGGAAAGCTCCGGTCAGGCAGAGGTCGGACGATACGCCAAGCAAATCGGGCGGAGCGTGCGCACTGTCGCTCGGCGGATGGAAGGCAAGGACATCGGCGAAATCGCCACCATGGCAGAGGATTTCGGGCGCAAGCAACCGCTCGCCTTTCTCGGGATAGCCGCACTAGCCGGCCTGGCGGCAAGCCGCTTCCTGACAGCCTCCGCGAAAAGGCAAACAGCTGCCGCGCCGCGTGAGCCATCGATTGGCCTCCGCCCCGGCACCGCAACGACCGGAGGCGAAAACAATGGCTAAATCGTCAGAAAACACCCCCCTCTCCGAGCTCGTCAGTGGCCTCGTTGGTGATGTCACCGGCCTGCTTCGCAAGGAAATCGATCTTGCCAAGACGGAAGCTTCGGAAAAACTTTCGCAGGCGCTCAGCGGCGTGGAGATTCTCCTGTTCGGCTTGGTCCTGGCAATCGGGGCGGTCGGCGTGCTGCTGAGTGCCCTTGTCGGCGGTCTCGCGGCCTTCCTCGTGACACAGGGATTTACCGAAACCACTGCCAGTGCGCTCGCCTCGCTGATCATCGGCATCATCATCGCCGGCATCGCGTGGGCATTGGTCTCCCGGGGCCTCGCCGCACTTCGCGGCAACAACTTGACACTGGATCGAACTGCAACCTCGCTTCGCCGCGACGTTGATGTTGTGAAGGACAAAATCTGATGGAAAATTCAATGGAGAAAACATCGGCCGAGCTTCAGCGGGAGATCGACCAGGACCGCCGCCGGATAGGAGACCGGATTGACGCGATCCAGGAACGGATGTCGCCGGGCCAGCTCATCGACGAGGTCATCGCATACGCCAAGGGAAGCGGCGGCGCAGAGTATGTCAGCAATCTTGGCCACGCGCTCAAGGCGAACCCTCTGCCGGTCGCGCTGATGGGCGTGAGCCTCGCCTGGCTGATGGCAAAAGGCAGTCCGTCGTCAGGCGACATAACGACCTGGAGGGAGGATCCTGAATATCCGCTTTATCCGGCGACCGGCCAGGTCCGCAGGATTGGTCCGCCGGCAATGGAAAACGGAGCGCGCTACAGCCATTTTGCCGACGAATCGGGCAAGAGGTTGAAGGCATTGACAGACGAAACAGGAGGTCGTGCCGGCCATTTCATGGACGAGGCGGGCAAGACCTATCGTGGCTTCGCCGACGCCAGCGGAAAACAGATCAGCCAGATCACCGACGAGACTGGTGCAATGCTCGACGCGGCAACCGGCTGGGCGGCGGAGAAATGGGAGCAGGCGAAAAGCGCCGCGAGCGAGCTCAGCGCCCGTGCCTCCGGCGCGGCGAGTTCGCTGTCGAGCCGATCCACTTCGGCGGCGACCAGTCTTCAGGAGCAAACGAGCAAACTCAATGAGGCGATCCTCACCCATTTCCGCGACCAGCCGCTAGTCGGCGGTGCTCTGGCTTTCGCGGTCGGTGCAGCGATCGGCGCGGCGCTGCCCCATACCGACACCGAGGATGAGTTGGTCGGCGAAGCCGCAGATAGCACTAGAGACAGCCTCAGCCGTCAGGCCCAGGACGCCGTCGCTCAGGGTAAAGAGGTAGCGTCGGAAGTCTATCACAAGGCCGTGGACGTGGCCTCCGATACTCATGATGCCGTCACGGAACGCGTGGTGGATGAAGCTGAAGCTTTCATAGATCGCAAGGATGGCCTCGGTGGAAGCGATCGGCGGTAGAGGATCCGACCCGGTCGGCCAGGAAAGGTTCCACGCGGAAAGAGGCGCTGTCTGACTGATCCGCTTTCCCGTCTCAGATCGCCGTCTGCATGAGGTATGACGATTTTTCGACGGGAAGCCGCGCGACGATTTTCATCACGTGCGTGGGAGCGACATTGGGAACAGAGCTTACTCGTCCGTCTTTGTAGCGGACCCGCAAGAGGCAGGTTTGGCTGTCGTAATCAAGTTCGGCGATCGTCTTTGAATGCACCGGGAATAGCATCTTCAGCTGCCTCCTTATGCAGCATGATCAAGATCAAAAACAGGCCGACCGGCGCCCACCCTGGAGGGGCAATGCTTGGTCGGCCCTCACCATTGCGGCGGCCGGCGGTGTTGTCCGAAACGCGTCCCGACACACATTCTGTTTCAGCCAAAATCTTGCTGGCGAAATCTCAGCAGAATCTAACCAGAGCCGGCGTCGAAATCGCGTGAAATCGGCGTGACACACGCTCCGCGGACATAGTGGCGCGAGGACACTAGAATAAGATGTAAGTGGCCGTATGGAACCCCGGTGTGAGTGAAATGGTCCGCGGCACGCGTATCGGATGCCGGCCAAAAGTTCGCCGCGCCCTCGCGAAGGTCCGTCGATGATGTTTTAAATTACATGTTATCAGTCGCTTGCGCCATCAGCGGTGGAACTTTTGCCGGCCTGCCAGGTTTGCTGCCCATGTTGAAAAAGCAGCCCATCAGGCCCAGACTCGGGACGATCAGCGTCATCGATGACCATCAGGTTCATGTCCTTGAAAGCGGCTCACCAAACGGAAGCCCGGTTGTTGTTCTGCATGGCTGCGGCAGTCTGGCGGAAGAGGTGCTGCTTCCTCTCGAAAACAGCCAGCAGCGACTGATTGCCATCGATCGTCCTGGTTACGGTTGGAGTTCCTCGCTTCTGCCGCAGGAACGGGGTCCACTCGGGCAATCTTTCTGGCTTGAGCGCTTTCTCGATACCTCGGGGCTAGGCCCTGTCACGATCGTCGGCCATTCGATCGGCAGTGCCCCGGCCCTTCATCTGGCTGCCCGCAGAGCTGAGCTCGTAAAGGCACTCCTGTTGATCTCGCCCTGCTGCAGCCCCGTTCCCCCGAAGCCTTTGATCCTGCTGCGCACCGCCGTCGCGCCGGTGATAGGGCCGCTGATCCGCCGACACATCATGTCTCGCTGGGCCTCTCTCTTTCTCCGGCACGGGCTTCGGTCATCATCATTCCCCAATGCACTGCCGTCCCACCTGAACATGCTGCCTGCGGACCATATGATCCGGCCCACCGCGATTGAAACCATGGCTGACGAGCTGCGCGCTTTCAACCGAGACATGGCTCTGCTGCCCGGCCTGCCTGAGCAGGTTCCCATCCATGTGCTCTTCGGGTCGCAAGACCCGGTCGTCGATCCGAGTTTGCACATCGACTGGCTCCGGCAGAGGCATCCCCGCCTTCTCGTGAAACGCCTGGAGGGCGTCGGCCATATGCCGCATCACGTCGCCCCGGCCGTGGCATTGCGGATGCTGAACGCGATGATCGAGGAGCGTTCCGCCTTGCCGACCGTCAAGCCTGGACTGTTGACGGATGTAGCATGAGCCCCGCGCGGTCTGCCGCAGTTGCACCGCAGGCGCGGGAGGCGGCAGGCGCCCTGGGCGGCAGCAGGGCATTGCGATCAATGTGTCCTGTAAGCAAAGCCCGAACGGGGAGCATTGACTCCCGCCCACGACCCGATGATCGTTGGCTGATGACCGCTCCGCACTTTCATACCCGTCTCTCGCTCGGCAAGGATCTGGAGAAGCTCGGACTCCGCGCTGGCGACATGGTCATGGTGCATGCCGCCATCAGCAGCCTCGGGCGGTTGCTCAACGGTCCCGACATGTTCATCGATGCGCTGCGCGACGTCGTCGGCCGTTCCGGCACCATCGTCGCCTACACGGACTGGAACGGCGCCTATGACGAACTGCTCGACGAGGACGGCCGTGTTCCTTTCGAATGGCGCGACCATATCGCGCCTTTCGATCCCATGACCTCCCGGGCGATCCGCGACAATGGCATATTCCCGGAATTCCTTCGAACGACGGCAGGGGCGCGGCGCAGCGGCAATCCCGGCGCCTCGGTCGCGGCGATCGGCGCCAGAGCCGACTGGCTGACCGCCGACCACCCGCTCGATTACGGCTATGGCGAGGGCTCTCCGCTCGCCAAACTCGTGGTGGCCGGCGGCAAGGTCCTCATGGCCGGAGCCCCGCTCGATACGATGACCCTTCTCCACCACGCCGAGCACTTGGCTGAAATCCCGAACAAGCGCCTGCGCCGCTATGAAGTGCCCTTTGCCACGCCGGCCGGCGTGGTGTGGCGCATGCTCGAGGAATTCGACACCGGCGACCCGGTCGTGCCCGGGCTCGAAAGCGATTGCTTCGCCCGGATCGTCAGTGCCTTTCTCGCCGGCGGGCAGGGCGCACAGGGCCTGATTGGAGACGCGCCATCGGTGCTGGTCGATGCGGCTTCGATCTGCAGCTTCGCTGTCGCCTGGCTGGAGCATCACGCCTGAGCACGTTGAGCGGCTCCGCGTTGCGGTGGCAGGCTCCAGCTTTCTCCCCTGCGCCGGCTCCTCCAGCCTCACGGAACAAAATGCCGATGGCGATGTTGGTATGGCGATAAGCAACAAGGCCATGGGAGGAATCCATGCATAAGTCTCTTCAGTTCGTGTTGATCGGCCTGGCCTCCATGAGCGGCCTGACGATCGCACCAACGATTGCGGCCGCGCAGGATATGGAGCTGCGCATCGGCCCCGGAGGCGTCGGCGTCTACGACAGGGATCGCGATTACGACCGCTACGACCGCCGGGGGCCGCGCCGCTGCGATCCCGACGATGCGCTCGACATCGCCCGCAGCGAAGGCCTTCGCCGGGCCCGTATCGTCCGCATGTCGCCGCGCAGCATCGTCGTCGAGGGGATGACGCGCCGCGGGCCGGACCGCATGGTTTTCGCCAACCGGCGCGGTTGCCCGGAAATCTGACCGTACCTTCAGACAGTCGAACAGTGCCACCGGCTCGGGCCGTTCTGCCCGCCGGTGGGGAGCTTTCTACGATTGTGAACATTGCGCCCATTCAGCACTCCGGCCGGCGTGAACCCCCGGAGCACCACAGGAGGATTTCATCATGATGAGCGGTCAAATGAAGGCGCTTCTCGCCGTTCTTGCCGTTGCCGGTTACCAGAACAGGGACAAGATCCGGGAGCTCCTGCGGGGCCTCCAGAACCCGCAGCAGGCAGGCGCCGGAGGCCAGCCGTCAGGCGGGCTCGGCGGCATTCTCGGCGGACTGGCCGGCTCCGGCGGTCTCGGTGGCCTTCTCGGCGGCTTGAGCTCCGGCAGCATCGTCAGCGGCGGTATCGGCGACCTCCTGAAAACCTTTCAGCAGAACGGCCAGGGCGACAAGATGGAGTCCTGGGTGCGCCGCGGGCAAAATGCCGCCATCAATGACGGCGAACTTGCCACAGCCCTCGGCCCGGATGTCCTGGACGAGATCGCCAGGAATACCGGCCTCTCGCATCAGGAGATTCTCGGCCGGCTGAGCCGCGATCTTCCGAAAGCCGTCGACGATCTGACGCCGGAGGGGAAAGTGCCGAGCCCCGAAGAGGCGTTTTCATCGTCGGCCAGCCAGGCGGCGCCGTCAGGGGGGCCGAGCAGCGTTTAGTCCTGGTGCAAACGCACCGTCGCAATGTTTGCCGGGAGATCATCGGGGCTTTAGTTCGCCAGGTACTTTCGAAGAAAGGCGTAAACGCTGCGCATGGACTTCGCCGCAGCGTCGGGGTCGTATTTTTCGATATGACCCAGCAGCCTCCTTCCCACCATGAACTCCGGCGCATCGAAATTGTGATAGACGCCCTTGTAGATGTTGAGCTCGACGGGCGGGGCATTGTCGCTGAGGCGGGCAAGCCGCTTCTGGCACCGTTCAGCCCGGCTCCAATTGTCTCGTTCGCCGGTCATGATCAAGGTCGGCACCGTCGGATCGCCCCGATCTGCGTCACAGGCGGGATAATAGGCAATTGCCGCCCTGAACTTGCGCTCCATCAGCTGCTCGTATCCTTCGATTTTCGTCGCATCCAATGTCGTGGTGCCGCCGGCGGCGAAACCCATCAAGGCGACGCGCTGCGCGTCGACAAAGCCTAATTTCGACAGGAAATCCAAAGCGCCATAGGCATCGAAGGCGCGGGCAGGAAGATGGCTCCGACACGTGTCGGCAAGGTTGCGGGTGGTGAAGCTGTCGACAACAAGCACGACATAACCCCATCTGACCAGCCGTTTGGGCCAAAGCTCCCTGACGCTCGAACGCAGGTGATCGCATCCATGCATGACGACGATTGCCGGGAAAGGGCCGTCGCCTTCGGGGCGGAACAAAAATCCGAGCAGCGGCGTGCCTTGCGGCTGAGGCAGAATTTCCCCCAATTCCCGGGCTTTGCGGATGCGAAACGGACTGAGCTTTACCGGCACGCTTTCGAACCGCACCAGTTCCTCGGCCTTGGCCGCGGCCTCAGGCACGGCGAAGGCGAAGGCGACAAGGCAAAGCAAAAGTCTTGCGGTTTTCACAGGCTCCTCCACCCGTGTGATCGACAGTCTGCTGCCACTATAATCCTCGATCCCCATGGATGGTATTGCTTGCCGTCCGAGGATCCACGCTGGCTTTGCTGGGCGGGCATGGATCCCAGGCTCAAGGCCTGGGATGACGGAGTGTGGGGGTAGCGTTTTGCCGAACCTGCCGGAGCAGCGCGTGGATTCTGCCGTCTACCTGGGCGAGAAGGCTCGATTTACATTGGCGTGAGACCGGCGATCAGCGCTTGATCACCCCCTGGCGGATCATTTAAGACTGCCGTAATTCCAAGCTGCGAATGTTGAATCCAGAGGTGATGTCGACGATGAAGTCGGGTCGTCCTTCGATCGAATCGTCACCCGCCCAGGCCTGCGGGTGAGCCACTGCCACCGGATTTGCCACAGAGCTCACCCCTTCCGTCATCCCAGGGCTTGACCCGAGGATCCACGTCGGCCTCCATCAGAACCGGGCATGGATCCTCGGCACAAGGCCGAGGATGACGGAGGGTGGGGTGGCGTTTTGCCAAACCTGTCGGAGGAGAGCCTGGAATTGGGGTCCACCGTGGTCGAGAAGGCTCGATTTCACCCTGGCGCGAGACCGACAATCAGCGCTTGATCACCCCCCGGCAGATCATTTATCACTACCGCAAATCCAAGCTGCGAAATTTGAATCGAGAGGTGATGTCGACGCTCAGGTCGGCGCCGACTCGGTCTCGCGCCTCCTCAGATCATCGTTGATCCCGCCATATTTGTCCGTCTCAGCCCCTGATGTTCGATCACATCGGGACCGAGCCGCGTCGGCATGGACATCCGCCCCTCACAAGGAGAACTGCAATGGACGCCTCGATTGCGCCGGCCTCGCGGGCCGCGGTGGTGACGCCGAACGATAGCGCCATTGTCGGCGCCCGCGCGCTTTATATCGGCACGGCCGGCGATGTGGCAATTGCGCCGCGGCGCGACGTGGATCCTGTTATCTTCAAGAGCGTTCCGGCCGGGACGATCCTGCCCGTTCATGCCGCGATCGTGGCGCTGACCGGGACGACGGCGTCGAATATCGTCGCATTGTTCTGAGCGTTCAGACGCCGACCGATGGGCAGACCGACCAAGTTCAGCCAGGCGCTGGCCGAGAAGATCTGCGATCGCATTGCCGACCGCGAAAGCCTGCGCTCGATTTGCCGGGATGAGGACATGCCGTCGAAATCGACGGTGCTGTCCTGGCTGGCGGACGAGGAGAAGGCGGCGTTCCGCGCGCGATATGCGCTGGCCCGCGAGATCATGGCCGACAGCTTCGTCGACGAGCTGGTCGAGATCGCCGACGACCGCAGCGACGACTGGGTCGAAAAGAAGAATGCGGCCGGCGAGACCACCGGCTGGCAGGAAAATGGCGAGGCGATCAGGCGTTCGCAGCTGCGCATCGCCACCCGCCAATGGGTCGCCGAAAAGCTGCGGCCGAAGAAATATGGCACCAAGGTCGAGCCCGAACAGAGCGTGACCGGCGAAGTCTCGCAATTGCTGGAGGTCGTCAATGGCAGGACGCGCGGACTTCCAAACGGCGGTTGACCGGTTTTCCGACTGGCGCTGGCGGCTGAACAATCTCTACTGGATCACCGACAAGGCGGGCAGGCGCGTCAGGTTCGAGATGAACATGATGCAGATGAGCCTTTTCGAGGAGATGCATTATCTCAACGTGCTCCTGAAGGCCCGCCAGCTGGGGCTGACGACCTTCATCCAGATCTTCATGCTCGACGCCTGCGTCTTCAACCGCGATATCCGAGCCGGCACCATCGCCCATACGCTCGGCGACGTGCAGACGATTTTTCGGGACAAGATCAAATATCCCTATGACAATCTGCCCGAGGGCATCCGCAACGCCGTGCCTGTCGTCAGGACCAACCAGAGCGAATTGCTGCTCGCCAACAATTCGAGCATCCGCGTCGGCACGTCGCTGCGCTCGGGCACACTACAATATCTGCATATCTCCGAATACGGAAAGCTCTGCGCCAAATATCCCGACAAGGCGCGGGAAGTCAGAACCGGCGCCCTGAATACGGTGCAGGCGGGCCAGCTGGTCTTCGTCGAAAGCACGGCGGAAGGCCAGGAGGGGCATTTCTATTCGCTCTGCGAGGACGCGCAGGTCAAGCAGCGCCAGGCGCTCGCGCTGACCGAGCTCGACTTCAAGTTCCACTTCTTTCCCTGGTGGAAGGAGCCGCAATATTCGATCGCGCCCGAGGGCGTCATCATCAGCGATGCATTCGTCAAATATTTCCGTGAGCTCGCCGAGCAGGGGATCGCGCTGACGGAAGGGCAGAAGGCCTGGTATGTCAAGAAGGCCGAGGTCCAGCTGGGCGACATGAAGCGCGAATATCCCTCGACGCCGGCCGAAGCTTTTGAGGCGAGCGTCGAAGGCGCTTATTATGCCGATCAGATGGCGATCGCCGACGCCGAGGAGCGCATCGGCGTGTTCCCGCATGTGGAGGGCTACCCCGTCCACACCATCTCCGATATCGGCATGGACGATGCCAACAGTGTCTGGCTCTTTCAGGTGCTGCCCGGTCGCGTCAGGATGATCGGCTATTTCGAGCATACCGGCACCGGCATGGACGGGATGCTCGACGAGCTGGAGCGCCGGGCCGCCGGACATGGTTATGTCTACGGCGTCCACAACATGCCGCACGACATCAAGGTGCGGGAATGGACGCGCGGCGGCATGACCCGCATCGAAATCATGCTGAAAGAGGTCAAGGCGCGCGGCCTCGGCACGGTGCGCAAGGTCGAGCGCGCCTATGTCCATGACCGCATCAACGGCACGCGGCGCATATTGGCCAAGGTCGAGTTCGACCAGGCCGGCTGCGCCCAAGGCATCAAATGCCTGCGCAACTACCGCAAGGACTGGGACGAGGATCTCGGCGTCTTCCGCGACGAGCCGCTGCACAACTGGGCCTCGCACGGCGCCGATGCTTTCGGCGGTCTCGCCATCATCTTCACCGGCCTGGCGCCCGAACCGCTGAAGCGCGAGCGTAAGCCGCCGCCGACCTTCCAGACGATGACATTCAACGAATTTGCCGAGTCCACCCCGACCTTTAGCGAGCGTGTTTGATGGAAGACGAGATAACGGCTTTTGAGGGCGGAGAGCGCTGGGATCCGGCAAAGGTCGGCGCCCATTGGCAGCAGGAGCTCGAACGCGCCCAGCGCTATTTCAAGTCCTGGCATGACCGCTGCGCCAAGATCGAGAAGATCTATCTCGACCAGCAACCAGATCAGACGAGCGCCGCCAAGCGCCGCTTTCCGATGCTCTGGGCCAATACCGCGGTGCTGCAGCCGGCCGTCTATGCCCGGATGCCGCAGCCGGTCGTCGAGCGCCGCTTCAAGGATGCCGAGCCGGTGGCGCGCATCGCTTCGGAAATCGTCGAGCGCAATCTCGCTTACACAGGCGACGAGGCCGACCTCGATTCGATCATGCGGGCGGTACGCGACGATTTCCTGCTCTGCGCCCGCGGCACGGTGTGGCTGCGCTACGAGGCCGATTTCGAGCCGCTCGACATGGGCGTGGCGCCCTCGGACCCGCCGGCGGATGGCCTGTCCGGCGAGATGGGCGGTCCCTCGATGGAGGCGATCGCCGACGAGCGCGTCTGCATCGATTATGTCCATTGGTCGGATTTCCTGCACTCGCCGGCCCGCCGCTGGAAGGACGTGACCTGGGTGGCCCGGCGCGTGCCCATGGCCGACGAGGAGATGGAAAAACGCTTCGGCCGTGAGGCGATGGCCTCCGGGGCGGCGCAGGCGGCAGCGGGCGGCAAGGGCGCCAGCCAGGCCGAGCGCGCCGAAAACGAGGGCAAGACCCATGTCTGGGAAATCTGGTGCAAGAGCGAGAACTATACCGTCTGGATTGCCGACGGCTCGCCGGTGGCGCTCGAAGTTTCCGAGCCGCCGCTCGAGCTGACGCATTTCTGGCCTTGCCCGCGCCCGGCTTATGGCACGGTCTCGACCAGCTCGCTGATCCCGGTTCCGGATTACGTCTATTACCAGCAGCAATGCGACGAGATCGATCTTCTGACCAAACGCATCAACAAGCTGACCGATCAGCTGCGGCTGAAAGTGTTCTATCCCTCCGGCGACGGCGCGATCTCGCCGGCGATCGAGAAGGCGATGCGGCCTGAAAACGACATGGTGATGGTGCCGATCCCGGAATGGGCGGCGTTCACCGACAAGGGCGGCTCGAAAGCGGTCGTGACATTGCCGATCGACGAGGTGCAGAAGGTGATCGTCGCCTGCATGGCGGCGCGCAAGCAGCTGATCGAGGATGTCTACCAGATCACCGGCATCTCCGACATCGTCCGCGGCGATACCCAGGCGTCCGAGACGGCGACGGCACAGCGGATCAAGAGCCAGTGGGGCTCGATCCGCATCCGCGACCGCCAGGCCGAGCTTGCCCGCTTTGCCCGCGACATCATCCGCCTCGCCGGCGAAATCATCTGCGACCAGTTCCAGCCGGAAACGCTGATGCTGGTGAGCGGCATCAAGCTGCCGACGATGGCTGAGAAGCAGCAGGTCGAGATGCAGATGCAGCAGATGCAGATGGCGGCGCAGCAGACGGCGATGCGAGCCGAGCAGATGGGACGGCCGGCCCAATCGCCCCCCAAAATGGCGTCCCCCGAAATGGCGCCGCCCGAATTGCCGCCGCAGCTGCAGCAGATGATGGGGCAGCCGACGATCGACGAGGTGGTGCAGCTGCTGCGCAATGACAGCATTCGCGGTTTCCAGATCGAGATCGAGACGGATTCGACGATCGAGCCGGACGAAAATGCCGAAAAGCAGCGCCGAATGGAATTCGTCCAGATGGTCGGCGGCTTCATGCAGCAGGCCGGCGCGATGGCGCAGCAGAGCCCGCTGCTGGTGCCGGTCATGGTCGAAACACTGCTCTTTGCCGCCCGCGGCTTCCGCGCCGGCCGCCAGCTCGAAGGCATGCTGGAGCAGGTGGGCGCGCAGCTCTCCGGGGCAGCCAGCGCGCCGAAACCGGAGCCGCAGCCTTCGCCCGCCGAGATGCTCAAGCTGAAGACCGCTGAAGTGAAAGCGGGCGCCGAACAGCGGAAAGCCGAGCTTGGCGTCGCGCAAGCCGAGTTCGAGCATCGCGCCGCCGTCGAGCAGGCACGCAGCGAGGCGGCGGCGCAGGCGGTCGAACAGATGCGCGCGAGCTATCAGTAAGCCCGGGAGCAACAGCATGAGAGAACGTTATTGCCGCGTCTGCGGCGGCTGGCATCAGCTCGACACGTGGCCGCACAATTGCATGCCGGTGAAAAACCTCGCCCAGTCGGATCTGCCCGCGCCGCATTTCGTCAGCGACAGCATCGAGATCCAGTCGATGCACGACGGCCGGCATTACACCTCGAAAGCCAAGCTGCGTTCCGCCTACCGGGCGGCCGGCCTGGTCGAGATCGGCAATGAGGAGCCGCAGCCGATCGAAAAACCCAAAGCGGACCGGAAGGCGATCCGCAACGAGTTGCGGCGGGTCTACGCCGAATACAACGCCTAATGCATGTCGCCCGGAAGTGTGCAGCGGTTCCGGGATAACGACATGCATAAAAGCTCTAACGGGCATCAATCCCCGAAATAGGAATTTTCCCAATGGATATGGACGACTTCAACGAGGCCGGCAGCGGCAGCGGCGATTTTGGCGCATCGACCGACAAGCCGGCGAGCATCCGCGACAGCCTGCAGGCGGCGATCGACACCGTCGAAGCACAGGGACCGGACGATCTAGCGGTCCGGCCGCGCGACGGCGAAAACGGCCGCTTCATCGCCAAAGGCCAGGAGCAGGCCGCTGCCGCGGCCGAGCGACAGCAGACGCCGCAGGCTGAGAGCCGGGGGCAGGGTGGCGAGCAGCCCGCCGCCATCGGCAACCGGGTTCCGCCCGGCTGGTCGGCGGAGGCCAAGGCGCAGTTTTCAAGCCTGCCTGGCGAAGTGCAGGCGGCGATCGCCAAGCGGGAACAGGAGGTCGATCGCGGCTTCCGCGTGCTGCAGGATTACAAAGGCCTTGAGGAGTTCACTCCGATCGTCCGCCAGGCCGGCTTGACCCATGCCGATGTCATGCGCCGGGCGATCGAATGGGAAAACGCGCTGATCCGCGATCCCGTCAACACCGTCCTGCACGTCGCCAAGGTGGCCGGCGTCAATCTTCACGCCCTGGTCAACGGGCAGACGGGGGAGGCCCTGCAGCGCCAGCACGCAGGGCGTGAGCTCCAGCGCCAGACCGGGCCCATCAATGTCGAGGCCACGGTCGAACATGTTTTGAGGAAGAGAGACACCGAAACTCAAGTCGATGCCTTTCTTTCCGATCCGGCCAATGCGCATGCCGAAGACGTTCTCGACGACATGGTTGCCCTCATCAATGCGGGGCGGGCGTCGACACTTCAGGACGCCTACGACGCCGCATGCTGGATGCGACCGGACATTCGCCAGCAGTTGATCAGCCAGACTGCACCGGCCTTGGTCCGAGAACAGCATGCCCAGAGGGCCGCAGCGGCAGATCAAGCCCGCCGCGCCTCGCGATCTATCTCTGGTTCTTCCGCCCCGGGCCCGACCCGCGATGCGGCAAGAGGCCAGCCTACCTCCATCCGCGACTCGCTGCGCGACGCCATGCGTTTTTCGCGCGGCCAAGTCTGATCAAAGGCCAAGTCTGATCAAAGGAATGATCGATGCCCATCTCGCCCAACCTCTCTGAAATTGTCACCACGACGCTGCGCAACCGCAGCGGCACGGTCGCCGACGACGTGACGAAGAACAACGGTCTTCTCACCCGTCTGAACAGCCGCGGCCGCAAGAAGCCCGTCTCCGGCGGCCGCACCATCGTCCAGGAACTGCAGTACCAGGAGAACAGCACCTTCAAGCGCTATTCCGGCTACGACATCCTGAACGTCCAGCCCTCCGACGTCATCACCGCCGCCGAATACGACCTGAAGCAGGCTGCGGTCGCCGTCTCGATGTCCGGTCTCGAACAGCTGCAGAATTCCGGCGAGGATGCGATCCTCGACCTGCTCGAGCAGCGCATCGAGAATGCCGAAACCACTTTGAAAAACAACATCGCGCTCGACTGCTATTCCGACGGCACGGCCGATGGCGGCCGGCAGATCGGCGGCCTGCAGCTGTTGATCTCGACCTCGCCGACCTCGGGCACGGTCGGCGGCATCTCGCGCGCCACCTGGGGTTTCTGGCGCAACCAGAAATTCTCCGCCTCGGCCGATGGCGGTGCGGCCGCCACCAATGCCAACATCCAGAGCTACATGAACCGGCTCTATATGTCCTGCGTGCGCGGCTCCGACGCCCCCGATCTCGTCGTCGCCGACAACAACTTCTTCCGCCTCTACTGGGAATCGCTGCAGGCGATCCAGCGCATCACCTCGGCCGACAAGGGCATGGCCGGCTTCCAGTCGCTGCAGTACATGGGCGCCGACGTCATCTTCGACGGCGGCTTCGGCGGCGGCGCGCCTTCCAACCAGATGTTCTTCCTCAACACCAAATACCTGTTCTACCGCCCGCACCGCGACCGCGACATGGCCCCGATCGGCGACGAACGCATGAACACCAACCAGGATGCCTTCGTGCAGCTGATGGGCTTCGCCGGCAACCTCACCATGAACAACGCCTTCCTGCAGGGCGTGTTGTTCGCCTGATCGAACGAAAGGAAGAACTCCAATGACCATCGCAATTTCGCAGACCGATCGTCTTGGCGCGAACCCGTTCGTCGTCGAAGGCCCGATCGTTTCCGGCTCCGGTATTCCCGGGCCGAACTTTGCCCTCGGCGCCGTCGCCGGCGGCGATCGTGAATCCGAATGGGTCTATTGCCAGCTGGTGCTGGCCGCGCAGACGACCCTTCAGCCCGGTCAGTGGTTCCAGTGGACCAGGGATTATGTCGCTTCGCTGCTGACCACGGCGGGCGCCGTCGTCGGCCAGCGCTGCGGCGTCTTTTCCGGTGCCGCCCAGCCGCCGACGCTGACCGGCGGCCCGGTTGGCGCCGTGACCCTGGCCGCCGGCACCTATTACCTCTGGCTGCAGCGCAACGGCCAGGCGCCGGCTCAGGTGGCGAGTGCAACGGCGGCTCTCGTCGTTGCCGAAACCACCACCACCGCAGGCCAGGCGAGCGCGCCTGCCTCGGCAACGGTCGGCACCAAGGCGATCGCCAATGTCAACTTTGCCGCCGCCAACCAGACGTTTACGGCAACGACGGTCAACGGCTCCAGCCTGCTGACGGGTCTCGCCGGCCTGAATGCCGGTTCCGGCCCGTTCATCGGCGCGGCCGTCGCCGGCACGGGGATTGCGGGCGGCACGACGATTGCGGGCATCACCTACAGCCCGAACGGCGTCATCCAGAGCATCACGCTCTCGGCAAATGCCACGGCCAATGGCACTGCTATCACCATCACGGCGACGGGCGTGCTGGAGGCGACGCTGATGCGGCCGTTCCTGTCGAAGGTGAACTAAGCAATCGGCGGGTGTTTCGGCGCCCGTTCAACTGACAAGGCCCGCAAACTTCTCTTGCGTCATGCTCGGGCTTGTCCCGAGCATCTGCTGCCGTTCGATGCGTAGCAGATCCTCGGCACAAGGCCGAGGATGACGAGAGGAGATGTTTCCCCCGCCCATCCCATCTCCCCGCCATCAACAGCGAGACCAGCACATGCCCGACAACACCGGAATCTATGCCTCCTTCAGCCTCGAGCCGGTCGAACAGACCTTTCTGACCGAGAAGGAAGGCCGGCCGATTTTTGCCGACAAGGAATTCGTCCGCATCTTCATCGCAGGCGACAAGCACACCGAGGTCTATCGCGAGGTGACCGACAACGACAGGCTGCGCTTTGCCGACGCCTATAAGCGCTTCAAGGAGGGTGCTGCTGCCCGCGAGCAGCTGACCGGCACGCCGCTGGCACAATGGCCCTATCTCAAGCCCAGCCAGATCAAGGAGCTGGAGGCGGTCAATATCTATACCGTCGAGCAGCTCGCAGCACTTTCGGACACCGCCAAGCAGAAGATCGGCATGGGCGCCAACGAGCTGACCGCCGCCGCCCGTGCCTATCTCGCCACCGCCGAAAACTCCAGCGCCGCTTCTGCCTTCGCCGCCGAAAACGAGCGGCTGAAGGACGAGGTGAGCCGCCTGCAGGCGCAGATGAAGGAGATGGCCGCCCGCTTCGAGGCGCTCGAAAGCGAAACGGGCAAGAGCCGCAGCCGGCAAGTAGCCTAAAGAAGACCTGGCGCAAGCGGCTCCCTCATCCGCCCTACGGGCACGGACCGGGGTTGAGCCATGGGTCTCAACCCGTCCTTCGGACCCCCGCTGGGGAGAAGAGGGAATCGAGACCTCGCGGCATCCCCCCTTCTCCCCTCGGGGAGAAGGTGCCCGTAGGGCGTATGAGGGGGCCACACGGCACAACCCTCACGTAAATTCACCTTCCGCAGCCAACCGCGCTGAACCGGAGACCCCGCATGTCGCTCCTGACCATCATTCAGAACGTCTGCGCGGAGATCGACCTCGATCCGCCGACGGCCGTCATGTCCTCGGCGGATCCGCAGATCATGCAGCTGCGCATCCTCTCCACCCGCGCTGGCCGCGATCTGATGCGGGCGCATGACTGGTCGGCGCTGATGGTGCGGCGGCAATTCGAGGCGACCGGCGCCAATCCGGAGCCGGACGAGCCGCCCGGCGCCTGGGACCGTTTCGTCGCCAATGCGCGGATCTGGAACGTCTCGCGCCTCTGGGCGCTCAACGGTCCGGTGGAGCCGCAGAGCTGGCAGCGCCAGACCATCCTCAACGCCAATCCGGTGCCGCAGATCTGGCGCATGGCCGGCGGCAGGCTCGACATCTACCCGAATGTTGCCGGCGAGACGATGGAATATGCCTATATCTCCGGCTTCTGGGTGGCGCTGAACGGCGGCCCGAACACCGCCGGCAACTGGGCCAACGACACCGATACCGCGCATTTTCCCGAAGAGCTGCTCGAGCTGTCGCTGATCTGGCGCTGGAAGCGGGCCAAGGGCCTCGACTATGGCGAGGAGCTCGCCAGCTTCGAACGAACCAAGGAAGCCGCCATCTGCGCCGACCGCGCCGCAAGCCCCGTCGACCTCGCGCTGCCGTCGCGGGGGCAGACGCCCGAAAATTATTGGCCCGGCACGATCACGGTACAAAATCCATGACCCGCAGACCTGTCCCCCCGAACGGGCGCACCCGCCGCGTTTCACCAGGCAAAGACTGGATCGCGCCGATCGGCGGCTGGCGGACCGATGTCGAGATGGCCGATATGCCTGAAGATGCGGCCTTCCAGCTCGACAATTTCTTTCCCGAGGCAAACCGCGTGCGCGCCCGCTACGGCTTCCTCGCCTTTTCAACCGGTCTCGGCGCCGATGTGCAGACGGTCATTCCCTATTCCGGCGTCAGCAACCGGCTGTTTGCCGCCGCCGGCGACAAGATCTTCGACGTCACGGTGGGCGGTGCGGCGGGCGCGCCGGTCGTCTCGGGCCTCGCCAGCGCCCATTGGTCGGTCCAGCAATATACCAATCCGGCCGGCCAGGAATTCCTGCGCCTCGTCAACGGCCTCGATACGCCGCTGATCTTCAACGGCACCTCCTGGACGAATAATTTCCTGGTGGGCACGGCAGCACTCGCCACCCAGAATGTCGCCGTGCGCAACACGGCCTATACGCTGAGCTTCTTCGGCACCGGCTCAGTCACGCTTTCCGGCGCCTTCTCGGGCAGCTTGAACGGCACAGGCGCCGGCAACCGCGTGTCGCTCTCCTTCACGCCGGCGGCCGGCACGCTTGTCGTCACCGTGACGGGAACGGTCACCAATGCGCAGCTCGAAAAGGGGCGCGGTCGCCACGCCCTATGTCGCCTCGACGATGATTACAGGCATACCGGACGCCTCGCTGCTTGCCGCCGTTACCGCCTATCGCTCGCGCCTGTGGTTCATCGAGAAGAACTCAACCAATGTCTGGTATCTCGCCACCGACGCCGTCAGCGGTGCGGCGACGGTGCTGCCGGTCGGCGGCAACATGAAATATGGCGGCACGCTTGTTGCGATCAACGTGTGGACGATCCCGGTGTCCACCGGCCTGCAGCAGTGCCTGGTGCTGATCTCCTCGGAGGGCGAGGTGATCGTCTTCCAGGGATCCGACCCTTCGAGTGCGGCGAATTGGGGCCTGATCGGCACCTTCAAACTCGGCCGGCCACTCGGCAGCGACCGCTGCCTGCTCTCGGTCGGCGCCGATCTGGCGATCATGACGACCGACGGCATCGTGCCGATCACCAAGGCCGTGCAGCTCGATCGCGGCGCCACCAGCCTCGGGGCGATCACCGCGAGAATCGGCCCGACCTGGCGCGAGACGGTGGCCGCAACCGGCACGACCTCGCAGGAATGGCAGCTTGCGAGCTTTCCGGCGCGGCAGATGGCGATCGTCAACCTGCCGTCCTCCTTCGGCCCCTATCAATATGTGATGAACACCGAGACCGGCGCCTGGTGCCGCTTCGTCGGCATGCCGGCCTCCTGCTGGGCGACCTGGCAGGACCGGCTGTTCTTCGGTGCGGCCGATGGCACGCTCTATGAGGCGGAGGTGGGGGCAAACGACAATGGCGCGGCGATCGATGCGCTGATGGTCGGCGCCTGGAGCCGATATGGCGACGGGCTCTCGACCAAGCTCTCGAAGCTGATCGGCGTGACGGCGCAGATCGGCGTTTCCACACTGATGTATGGCGGCATTTCGGTCGACTACCAAACCAAGGTGCCGACAGCGCTGCTGTCGTCGGTCGAGAATAATGCGGCGGCGAAATGGGGAACGGCGGTCTGGGGTGTCGCGAAATTCCCCGGCATTTCGCTGGTGCGCAAATTCGCCTCCGCCGGCGGCGCCGGTTCGGCCTTGGCGCCGACGATCCGGGCACTGATCTCGGGCTCGTCGGGCTCCGTCTCGGAAGCCGCCGTCGTCGGCGGCTCGGTGCTTTACGAGCGGGGCGCGCCGATTTGATCGTCAGCGAACCGCGCGAGGAGATCGCCGCCTGGGTGGGCGCCAGGATCGGCGTCACGTTTCACCCGCCCTACACCACGCTTGCCCATGTCGATCGCGGCCGGACCATCGCCGGCTTCGTCTTCAACGTCTGGACCGGGCACGATGTCGAGATCTCGCTTGCCGCCGACCGGCTGTCGCTGACGCTGCTGCGGGCGGTGTTCGACTATGTCACCCGCCAGCTCGGCTGCCGCCGCGCCACCTGCCGCACCCGCGCCGACAACAGCAACGCCCAGACGCTGCTCGCCAGGCTCGGTGCGCAGCCGGAAGGCCGCCAGCGCGGCTATTTCGGCGATTGCGACGGCCTGCTTTACGGAATCATCAAAGAGGATTTTCCCTATGGTCTCCACGCCAAAGCCCCCGAAGGCGCCTGATCCGACCCAGACCGCAGCGGCGCAGACGGCCACCAATGTCGACACCGCCATCGCCAATGCGGGCCTCAGCCACACCAACCAGTACACGCCGGATGGTTCGCTGGAATACAAGGTCACCGGCTATCAGACAATGACCGACCAGAACGGCAAGACCTATAAGCTGCCGACCTATTCCGCCTATCAGACCTATTCGCCCGAGAATCAGGCGATCTACGATCAGACCCAGCAGACGCAGCTCGGCCTTGCCAGGCTCGCCAACGACCAGACCGCCAAGGTCTCCGGCATCCTCGGCAGCAATGTCGATCTCAGCGCCGGCAATGTCGACAAATATGTCAATGATCACTGGCAATCCGGCTTCAACAACCAGTGGGACCGCGACCAGGCGAGCCTCGAGCAGAGCCTGGCCGACAAGGGCATCGCGATCGGCTCGGCGGCTTACGACAACGCCATGCGCGATTTTACCACCCGCAAGCAGGCCGCCTCCGACCAATATCTCGGCGACATGCATTCGAATGCGCAAAACTCGATCCTGACCGAGCGCAACCAGCCGCTGAACGAGATCTCGGCGCTGATGTCGGGCTCGCAGGTGCATCAGCCGAACTACGTCAACACGCCGACGACGCAGCTTCCGACCGTCGACCAGGCCGGGCTGATCAACGAGAACTTCAATCAGAAGATGGGCATCTACAACCAGCAGCTCGCACAATCGAACGCCGCCATGGGCGGCCTCTTCGGCCTCGGCGGAACACTCCTTGGCGGCTGGGCGAAATCCGACCGGCGGCTGAAGCAAGACATCAAACGCGTCGGCACGCTGGAGAACGGCCTGCCGGTTTACGCCTTCCGCTACAAGGAGGGCGGCCCGATGCAGCTCGGCCTGATGTCCGACGATGTGCGAGAAATCCACCCGGACGCGGTGTTCGAACATGCGGACGGCTTCGACCGCGTCGACAACGAAAGGGCAGTGGCATGAGGGGTTTCCTCTTCGGCGGCGATACCGGCAAGACACAAAATGAGATCAGCGACGAGCGCAAGCGGCTGGCCTATGCCGTGCTGCAGCAGGGCATGGAGACGAGCCCGGTGCAATCGCCGTGGCAAGGGGCGGCGCGTCTCGTCCAGGCCGTGATGGGCGGGCTGGCGCTCAGGCAGGAGGATAAGGAGCAGCGTGCGGGTGCGGCTGAAGCTCCCCCACCGATCATCTCCTCCGACGAAGCATTCGATCGCAATGACAAGCTCAACCCGGCCGATGCCACTCCCGTAGCGTCAGGACAAGCGAAAGCGGTCACTCCACCGGTCGCTGCCTCGGTCGTTCCGGGACAACGGGCTACCCCTGTCGCCCTTGCTGAAACCACGCCTTCGAGCATGCGCAAAACACCGAACGGCACCTTGTGGAGCATTGAACAGTAATGGCGACAATCCAGGTTAATGGCCAGAAATTGACCGTCGACGACAGCTTTTTGAGCCTCTCTCCGGACGACCAGAGTCTTCTGGTTGATGAGCTATCGCGGAGTCTCCCTCAGCCCACAGATAGCGCCCCTCCACCTGTAGATAAGAGTCATATCGGACAACTTTGGCCGATCAGCCGGGACCGCGACGGGAACAGATATTTCGATAGCGCCGCCGGCATTCTGGGGATGGCAAAACCCGCCTTCATGCTTCCGGGTGACGTCTACAGCGGCAAGGTACAGATGTTTGGCCCAGATGGGAGGCCGACCATGGAGGGCATTGGCCGCTCGTTGGAATTTGCGTCGATCTTCACACCGGCAACGCCGGGGCTTCGCTCAGGAGAGGCGATCGTCCCAGGCGTGAGCAAGAACTTGCGAAAGCCAGATAAGCTGGAGCCGCCATCCGGCGACGCTCTCTATGCCGAAGCAAATCGCAACTTCGAGACGATGCGTAACAGTCGTGTTGATTACTCAGCCGATGCCGTAAAAACAATGGCAGAGGCAGCCAAAACGAAGCTCGAAAAAGAGGGTTTCGACGCAGACATCGCCGGGAAGACTCATAAAATTCTCGCCAAGCTCTCCACTCCTCCGGAAGACAGCTTCGCGAGCATCGAGGGATTGGACGCAGCCCGCAAGACGTTCGAAAAAATAGTCCAAAACGTCAAAGATCCGAACGATCAAGCTGCAGCGTCGCGAGTTATTCGAGAATTGGACGAGTTCATTGAGGCTGCCGATCCGGCGACGGTCGTTGCCGGAAAGGCCACTGACGCGGCCGACGCCCTTAAGGCCGCAAGCGGCAATTCCGCAGCCGCAAAGCGTTCCGATATCCTGAACGGGACTGATAGATCTCCAGATTCCCGCGCTGTACGGCATAATTCGGCCGAGAACGGTGCCGATGCGATTCGTCAACGTGTTGCCTCGACGCTTCTGCAGGACCAGGAGATGTTCGGCTTTTCTCCCGAAGAATTGGCAGCGCTCAAGACCATTGCCGAGGGAAGCGCGGCCCAGAACGTCACGCGTCGGATAGGAAAATTTCTGGAGGGCGGAAGCGGTATGGCCAGGATGCTGGGCGCGGCGGCCGGCGGCGCCGCGGCAGCGGTGGCGAGCAAGACTGGCGGCGCCGGAGCCACCGCCAGCGGCGCGGCTGTGGGTGCTTTGGTCCCGACGGTCCTGGGCCAGGGCAGTAATGAACTGTCGAATATCCTGACATGGCGGGCGTTGTCTGCCGCTGATCGAATGGTTCGGCAGCGTTCCCCGCTTTACGAGGCCACGCTGAATGCGGCGCCGAAGGAAGTCGTCCGCCAACCGAAGGCGGAGGCACTCGTAAGAGCTTTATTGCTTTCTCAGCAGCCGCAGCAGCAAAATGGCGGGGGTGGGTGGTGATGGGGCTATCCCCGCATATCTTCCCACAAAATGGCAACCCCCAATGCCATCACGCTTATCGGCATGGCCCAAATAATCATTTTGACCGGTTGGCTGGCATGCAGGAACATGTAACCGCCGACTGATGCACCGCCAATCGCCATCATCGTCCCCAGTGTCATCGATATGAATTTCCTCATCAAAAATCTTTCCTGAGCGCTTGGGAGCCTGTGGAGTTCATAATGGCAGCCACCCGCAGGCGATCTGCATTGGGATGGCCATCGGCAGCAATGTTGCGAGCGTCACCATCAAACCAAGTGCGCCGCCCAAGAGTCAATTGCCGGGGGCCTTTTTGTTTGGAGATTATCAGCGACAGGTCATCGACCCCGCGCCCTGAATGCGCTGACCACCGACTTCGGAATCGAAATTACCAACTTGCTGCCGCGCGACGGCTCGGCACGGAATAAACAGGCCACCTCGAAATAAGAGACTTGTTAGTACTTTAAATTGAGATCACGCAGAGGTAAAACTATTGGTGGCGGGGCGCCCGTTAGTGCTGTAGACGGTCAGTTCATCTTCGACTGCCACTTGCCAATAGTCCACATGCAGGCCTCTATGCTCAAACTTCTCGTCAAAAAGGTTCTACCTGGTTCCGCAATTGCAGCCGTAAATCACTGGCGGACGCGTGAGAGGTCGTACAGATCATGGAGAAGAGCCGCGGCGGCAGCTCCCGCGTATGGAGATGAGCATCTCACAGCATTCCGGATAGAACGGTCGCGGCAATTGATTGGGAAGGAAGAGTCCTATGTCCAAACACCCGCGGAACTTCTGCCGGCCATGGATATCCCGTCCGGCCGATTCGTTGATTTCGGTGGATCCGCTGGTGAACTGTGCGCCGTTTTGCAAAAGCAGTTCCCCGCCTGGTCATTCACAGTGGTAGAGACAAAATCCGTGGCTGACGCCGCGCAGGCGTTAAGGCCGGCGATATCGTATTCCGACCAATTGCCGGCTGAGTTTGACGTATTCTACAGCAGCGGCACGCTTCAATACCTTGCTGATCCGGAACAATTGTGGCGGGAGGCTCTGAGCCGGACAACTCGTTACGCCTATCTGGCGCGGAATGCCTTCTCAAAAAAAAAGCGTTTCACCGTCCAGTCGTCCCGGCTTTTCGATAATGGCGCTGGCCCGGTTCCTGAAGGATTCGACAACATAGAGATACGTTATCCGCACCAGACCATTTCAGAAGCATTATTAAAGGGAATAGCCGACGAAATGGGCTTTGATCTCACTGCTCGCTTCGAAGGCCGCAACAGTGGCGTGATCGGTACCCGCGCGGATGTCTATGGAGCCGACCTCTTGTTCAAGAGACGACAGTCCCACGTTCAGAAAACAAGGCGGAAAACAGGGCGTCTCTTTCGAGCCGTCTTTTCCCGCGTTGCCTGACCTCAACAGCGGACAAACTCAAGTGCCCGTCTTAAGGGAGGACGCTGCGTTTCCATATCCGCGATCTTGAGGTGTCGGACCGGGGCAGTCGATCTCTCGACTTGGCTAATCAACCCGCGCCGCCCGTCACCAGGCATCGCTACACACGCCACAATGGCCTCGCAATCGCGGGGCCTTTTTCTTTGGAGATGATGAATGCCAAGAAATCCATCAACCGGCGTCTATTCGAAACCCGCCGGAACGACGCCTTCTGTCGGCCAGGTCATCGACCCGGCACCCTGGAACGCGCTGACTACCGACCTCGGCAACGAAATCACCAACTCGCTGCCGCGCGACGGCTCGGCGCCGATGACCGCGCCACTTAAAACGGCAAGCGGCACGGCTTCAGCGCCCGGCATCGGTTTCGCCACCAATCCCCAGACCGGCCTCTATCTGAAGGGCGGCGGGCTCTTAGGGTTCACGCAGAACGGCGTCGACGTCGGGTTCGACAAAGCGTCGGTTTATGCGGCGAAGTCAGGGGATTACACGGCGGTTGCGTCCGACGACAATGCGGTCCATCGCTTTACCCAGGCCGCGACGCTCACCCTCAGCGCAGCGGCAACGCTCGGCGCAAACTGGCACTATTCATCGTTGCCGATGGTGGGGACGTGACGATTGATCCCACGGGGTCGGAGACGATCGATGGCACGGCTACGCTTGTCCTCAAGGACGGCCATAGCGTCAACATCATATGTTCGGGCGCCGCCTTCTTTACCGACAAGGTCTATTCCAGGATTCAGAGTAAAGCCGACAGCTCGGCTGTCGGCGATTTCGTCGTCGGCCTCATCCTTTCCAACAACGGCGCCAACCCGAACACCCATATCGACTTTGCCTCCGGCTCGGCCCGGTCGGGTGCGAGTTTCGTGTCCAGCGCGGCGTCATTTGCCAAGAGGGTGACCGGAACATTTGCGGCCGGAACGGGCGCGGGCGGCCTCGATGCCGGCGCCGTCGCAGCAAATGCGACATACTTTGCCTACGCCTTGCGCAAGGATGCCGACCTGTCTTTCGACGTGGTTTTCTCGACCTCACCGATCATCGGCGGCATCACTACGACACTGCTTACCGGCTATACGATCGTGAAATGCATCGGCGTCGTGCTAACAGATGGAAGTTCGAGCATTCGGCCGTTTGTTCTGTATCCACGTGACGAATATACCTTTGTAACGCCGGTCAAGGATGCTGCCAATGCCGCTATCTCTACAACCTCGACATTCCTGGCACTGACAGTGCCAAATGGAGCGCGGGTGAAGGCAAAATTGAGATTCCAGTATACTTCCTCCGCCACGACGGCCGCCGCGCTTTTTTCAGATCCCTCACAGGGAATACTGGCTGCAAGCATCGGCAATGACGGCGGCAACGTCGGCTCTGTCCAGGTCGCCGGCAACTATGCCATCGGCTCAGCGGATATATGGACAAACACGAACAAGCAAATCCGCCAAGTCGCGGGCGCAGCCGGC
Organism: Rhizobium etli CFN 42; assembly: GCF_000092045.1. Classification (NCBI taxonomy): domain Bacteria; kingdom Pseudomonadati; phylum Pseudomonadota; class Alphaproteobacteria; order Hyphomicrobiales; family Rhizobiaceae; genus Rhizobium; species Rhizobium etli. Next base: position 1,157,651 of record NC_007761.1, read on the forward strand.
AATATATGGATGTGGACCGATGGCTTCTATTTCCCGTGTGGGAGGGCTGCATAGTGCCTTTTGCAATTCCGGCTAACGCTTCGCAGGCCGATCCTCCGCGCTAGTGGTGTTATAAGTAGCCTAGCAGGACGCGAAACGCCGGATACCTTCGACTATAGCGGAACCTTCGTCAAGGATAGCCACATGATGGCGGCGGGGTTTGCGACATACGCTTCTCGGCGGCGCAGATCAGCGCATTTTTTCAGGAGGCGGCAAATTGTAAGCTTGAAACCGCCATTATTGATGCCACGTCTTTTGCAATGATTACTCTCGTTTCGGTTCGCGGTTCCACACGCCGAGAGAAATCGTTCATCTGCTGAGAGGTCCGCTTCGGCCCCGGCTTTTACGCAGGACAACCGTACATCCGCGTTGAACCGCGTTGCCTTCCATCGTATAGCCCAGGGATGAAATTAGCGATAGCGGTGATCAAGTGACTTCGATTTTAGAGCAGTTGTTGAGCGTGTTCTGGCTCCGGCCTGAGACCGCTATCTGGAGGTATTTGGATATCGAGGCGATGAAGGGCTTCGAATTCGAAGGGAGATCGCTAGACTTTGGATGCGGAGACGGCGTCTTTTCGTTCATTAGAGCGGGGGGGCGGTTTAGCGCAGGCTTCGATGCATTTCAAAAGACGGAGAAACTTGACCGATTTTATCAGAACGTAGACGTGTATGACTCCTATGATGAGAGTTACGATCCCCTCGTGGCGAGCTCTCCTTCGTACCAGATAAGCGTCGGCTTCGATCATAAAGCTAATCTACTTCGAAAAGCGGCGGCGCTGAATTTCTATAAGGAAACGATCGAGGGAGATGGAAACGCGCCCCTACCTTTCGACAGTAATTCGTTTGGCTCGATCTTTTCTAACATCGTCTATTGGCTGGATAATCCGGCTGAGGTCATGTCTGAGCTGGGAAGAATTTTGGTGCCCGGCGGCAAGATCTGCCTGATGCTACCGAATGAAACCCTTCCACAGTTCAGCTTCTATAACTCCTTATATGCCAAGACCAAGGATGAGCAGTGGAAGTGGCTTGAATTGTTAGACCGCGGAAGACTGAGCGATAACATAAAGCAGTCAAAATCAGATGATGCTTGGCGGGAGATTTTTAGAAGCGCAGGCCTTTCGGTTTCTCACCATTCACAACACCTGCCCAAAGTGGTAATCCAAGCATGGGATATTGGTTTTCGACCGATGTTTCCGGCGCTCATGAGCATGGTTGCGAGCGTCGATCCTCAGAAGTTGCCAAGCATAAAAGCAGAGTGGGTAGATGCACTCCGGATGTTTGCAAATCCTCTCACTGCTATAGGCCAAAAAAATGATGGCAGCAGTGCATTTCACTGCTATGTCCTTACCAAGTGATCGATCCGTTAGCGGCCTTCCCAATTCAGCCGGCCAGTTCAGCAGTTTGGGCCAGTTTGTGGGATCATACCTAGTGGTGAATGTTTGGCGCGATTGAATTGTAGTGTAGCTAGTCGGCGCAGCATTCTTCATTAGCTTGCGCTTTTACAGTTGCGTCAGTTTGGCATTTCGCTGTTGCAGGAATCGGTCCTCAGCACCTTTGAGCGGCTACGCACCGTCGCTTATCGCGATCCCATCGCGTTCTTCCAAGCGACGTCTGGCCCCTAGCTCCTCCATCTTTGCTTTGGCACGGCGTGCGGCGGCATGGCACGGCTTCTCGATCCATCGGTAGAACGGATAGGCGAGAGCCAGCGACAGGGCGCAAACGACGATCGGCGTCGTCACCAACCATCCAATTGCCGCGGCCGCGATGACGTGGACGAGGTAAATTGAAAAGCAGGCCTCACCGATGGTCTCCAAGACATTGATGGGGCCTCTTTCAGAGGCGTTCCTGATCTCCACCAGTATCCAGCAAGCGGCGAGCGCCGAGAACGGCACCATGGTCAGGTAAAAGCCGGCTGCGGTGTTCATCGTCGCCCAATAGAGAGCAGAAGCAGTTGCGGCAGTCGCGGCGCGCCAGCCCCAAACATGGCCTGGCAGCTTCAGACGGTGAAGATTTTCAGCAAGGTAGCAGCCGAGGAGCCATGCGGGGATCCCGACAACCCAATTGAGTTGTGGTCCGTAGGCTTTGGCGTTTCCGTATTGGTCAGAGCCAACGCCTATCGCTACGCCATATGCGGCCACGACAGATGCCACGATGAGCAAGGGCCAATCAATCCGGCGAGAGATGGCTAGGATAAGGGGATAAAGGCAGTAGTAAATTGCCTCGCAAACGACGGACCAGAGAATATAGCCGTCGATCGGATTGTAGGCTCGCATACCCAGCGCTTGCGCCAGGATGAAGGCTGCGGCGGCTGGCGGCACTATCCGAATAAAGCGGCCGGCAAGGAATGGCCCGACCGGAAGCATGCGCGCCCGGTACGGATAGTGGATGCAGAAGCCCGAGACTACAAAGAAGGCAATTACCGCCGGATGGCCCGTGAAGAGGTATTTCGAAAGTCCGGGCATCGCCGGGCCAAGAAGGTGCGCGAATACAACAGACAGGGCGGCAACCGCTCTGACGGTATCGATACCTTCGACTTTGCCCGAATTTTGAAGTGAATGCATGCGGCCAAGTAACCTCGGCGCGAATACTTTATCAAGAGACAATTATTAGTGTACTTGCGAGTACTCTAATAAGCCGCCGACACTGAGGCAAAAACCCCATGAAATTGATCCGCAACAAGCGCCGCGGTGCTCACGTGGTCGCTGTCCATGTGGTGCGTCTACTTGGCTTGTTGGAACTGCTGCCGTATGTCGTGCCGCACCTCGATGACTTCATCCCGAAATGGCTGTCGATCGGCATCCTTCTGATGTCTCCCATCGCGCGCGTCATCCACCAGAAGAATCTCAAAGACGAACAGGCTCAAGAAAGGTAGCGCCGCAGCCGCGATGGCCGTTGCATTTGGTCGGGTCCTTCGAAAGGCTCCCGCAGCATGCTTTATCCAGACCCGGCCACTTAAGGCCAGCCGTGGACGATCTGCTATGGCAGCGCCCGCAATGCCTGGACAAAAGACCCCTCAATCTTCAAAATCAATCCGCACCAGGCCATTCCAAGACCAAACACCTAAGCAAATTGCGGACGCGTCCGATTTCATTGTAGGGGAAAACCGTTGAACCGGTACAGTTCCCACCCAAATGCGTCTTTCAGCAGCAAAGTCGATTCCGGCAACATTCGTGATATGGTTTTTTCCGCCAACGCATACTTGGCGGCGCCGATGCGATCGGCCACTATATGCTGTTTCTCTGTTACCCGGATAAAGTACCGGATGTGATTGCGCTCGACAAAGGCGTCCACATCGTTTGCGGATTCAGGAAAGATATAAGGCGGCAGCAACCACCCTTTATCTCTGCCTCCCGTATAGGCGGCGGCAATTAAAGTACTACCCGTATCGAATGGTTGAAATACGATCCTCAAATCATTTGCCGCGACATAGCGATAGACAGTGTAACCTTCACGCTGGGCTCCCAGAAAATCATCGAGTTTTTGCCGGCCAATCAGGACATCCATGACGCCCTGCTCCATCCAGGAATAGGGTTGGCGTTTGGGGCGAGACATGTATTTAACGGCAGGATGACAGAACGCAACGACAGTAACGAGCGCCACCGCAAACGCGAACAAATGGCCGTTGACGGCCCTCTGTCCTTCCCGCAGACGGGCCGACATTTCGAGTAACGACTGGGCAGCACTGCTCGCTGCAATTTTCTCGACTATCAAGCTCGCGCCGATATACGCCGTGGAGTAATACAATAGGTAAGCGGGCGTTGCCCATCGTATGTGGTTGAACATGACGGCGTACCAGATGATGAACATCGCAGCAGTCATCGCGACGAGCAGGAAAATCCTTCTAAACGACGCAATCAACGCACCGACGATAAGGATGAGAGCGACGATTGCATATTGGCGGCGATCCAGAAACCAATCATGCAGTATGAAGAAAAAGTCATGCCAGCCTTGAAGGGTTGTCAGATCGGTGACGAAAACCCGGTTTGCCGGATCGAATGCACGGCCGACTTCGATGCGATAAGCCGCCATCCACTGGTCCGAAAGTCCGGGATGCCCGAAGAAGAAAGGATAGATCGGATTCCCGAGCACAATGAGATTTCTGACGTACCAGTAGCCCGCAAGGGATAAAAACGCGGCCAGGCAAGTCAAAAAAAGCGAAAATGGCAGTTTGCCGCGAAAGATCGAAGGCAAGAGCGCCAAGCCGATCAATCCCACCATCTGAAGCTCGGTATATTTGCCACCGACTGCCCCACCCAAGAGCAAAGCACAACAGACAATCTCTGAAGGCCTGCGGGTCTCAAGGTAACGCCAAAGATAAAGGACGGCGGCAACCGAAAAACAGGATCTGGGAAGGTCTGTCAGAGGAGCTGCGGCGCCCGGTGTAAAAAAGGGCTGGAACGCGATCAGGAAGAAAACCAGCAATAATCCGGCCGCCCGCCAGCGGTGCGCACAACTTGTGAGCAGCAGTAGGAATCCGAGGAATATCGCCACATTCATCAGACCCGCAGCGAGCCAATGGTCGACGAACAATAGTGCACAAGCAAAAAGTACATTGAAGAAAAGCGGTATGTTTCCGTAAAAATTGCTGTTCATCTGCGGCGAGACGAAGCCGCCATGGGAAACGATGCTTTGGGCGAGTGGGATCTGAAAAGCCCAAACGTCAGCTGATCCTGCCGGGAAAAGCGCTGTGACCGACATTACCCCCGTCAAGGCAATAAATGCAGCTGAGGCCAAAAGCGGGAATGGATTGCCCTTGGCGGTCGCCCGCACACCCATTACGGCCAAATTGCGCAAATCGCCAAAAATCGCCCGCACATCATCCCGGCGCCAGATCATCAACATGGCAGCAAGGGGCAGCACGATTTCCGCGCGCAACAAATGAATCGCCCCAAGAGCAGTTGCCAAACCGCCGACGAGCGCAAGTCCCGGCAAGACGCCGCTGAGGAGCAGATCCGTCCCGTCACGAAAAGAAGGATTAATGCCGCGGTTCAACCGAAGCACAAGCGCACGATGAAGGGTCAGGCCGAATAGTAAAATCGCTGCAATGACAAGCCAGGCGGCGAGGACAGTCATGACCGGATGTTTCCCCTTGTGCGTTCCCGCTCATGGGCGGCATCGATGCAAGCTCGCGAACCATCAGATCGGAAATAAAAAACTCGTAGCAGCAAAGACCCGCCACGGAGCAGTCTCAATTCCGATCGCCAAGACCGGATAGGGATCGGTCTCCCTGCCGCCGCGGGCAACGCCCGGCATAAATGAAAATTTTTCCTCTTTGTCAATTGCCAGCGAGGATGGTTCGAAGACGCGGCGTTATGCGGGCGCTGCCGTGATGATGCACTATCACACTCAGGAACTACACACCCCTTTTTCCGCTCGGCGGAAGACCACCACGTACCATTGAACGTAAAACTCTCGCTGCCGTCTCCACGCAGGGGCCGAGTGCCTCGCCACATTCAGAATCTGGAGCCCACCCCATGCTCGTCCATAATTGGCGCGCGGTGCTGAGGCGCGCCTGGAGCGTTCGCCTCATGGCGCTGGCGCTGCTCTTCATCGTCCTCGAGCCGTCTCCAATGTCCTCGCGGCAACCTGGGTATCCGGCAATGTCCACGGCATCGGGGCTCTTCGCTGCGGCGGCGATCGTCGCCCGCATTTTCGTCCAGCAGAAAATTTCAGGAGAACTGAATGGCAAACCGCCTGCAGAAGGGTAGTGCCGCGGCCGCGATGGCCGTTGCTTGGGTCGGAAGCTTCGAAGGGCTGCGGCAGCACGCCTATCCTGACCCGGCCACTCAAGGCCAGCCGTGGACAATCTGCTACGGCAGCACCAATGGCGTGAAGCCGGGCGACTACAAGACAGTGGGAGAGTGCAGGGCGCTGCTTTCGCTCGAGCTGCGGCGGTACGCCAATGGCATCGAGCAGTGCGTCACGGCCCCCCTGCCGGATGCCCGCTTCGTGGCGCTGACCTCCTTCGCCTATAATGTCGGCGTCCGGGCGGCCTGCGGCTCGAGCGCGGTCCGGCTCATCAACCAGGGCAGGACCGCCGAGGGCTGTGAGGCTCTCCTTAAATGGAACCGCGCCGCCGGCATCACCTTTCCCGGCCTGACGCGCCGCCGGCAGAAGGAACGCGCCTTCTGCCTGGAGGGCACCTGATGTTCGGCTTCCTCGATACGCTGAAGATCGGCGCCGGCATTGCCGCGGGCCTTGCCATCTATCGCCTCTATGCGGTCTCGATCGGCTACCCCTCGGCGGCGCGTCAGGCGCGCGCCGGTTACGTCCTCATGTCCGAAAAGACCGCCGCCGAAGCCAGGGCGGCCGAGATGGAGCGTCAGCGCGATGCGGCAGCCGGCGCCGGTGAGGAGCACCGCAAGCGCCTGGAGGCCGCAAAGGCCGCCGAGCAGGCCGCCAGAGACACATTGGAAAACGAGATCCGATCCTATGAACTCGAGCTTTCGCAAAAGAACCGCACTTGCGCTGTCACTGCTGCCGATCGTGACTGGCTGCTCCGCCACTGAGCGCCTGAACAATGCGGCGGTCGCCAGGGGGCAGGCCGCAGCCGGCATCGTGCTGCCGCCGCTGCCGGACGATTTGAGAAAGCAGGAAGGGCATGCGCCTGTCCTTGAGGGCGAGCCGCTGATCGCGATCCTCGCCCGCGAGCGCCAGGCGCTCGACCGCGCCAACGCCCGCCAGGGGCGCAGCGTCAAATTCTATGATGACCTCACCAGCCGATACGGAACACGCCGATGATGAATGCCATTTCGCTCGCTCTTGCCAATCCGCTGCTGAATGGCGCGGGCGGGAGCGCCGGAGACCCCGACCGCTACATGTTCTTCGCCACCCGCAACCGCATGCCGTCGGGCGGCATCGTCACCGCCGCCTCCGGCACGAATTATGTCTGCACCAAGATCGTCGTCAACACGCCGCAATACAAGATGCGGACCTTCCGCTTCCATCTCTCCGGCTTCGCCTCGACCGAAGGCGGAAATTCGCCGCAGGAAACCGTCGTCACCGGCACGATCGGCGCGCCGGGCAATTCCGTGGTCGCCGATGCCATGTTCATCCGCGTCGCCGGCATCTTTTACCAATGCAGCTTCGCCGGCTCGACCACGGTCACCGTCGCCGACCAGACGAACGGCGCCTGGACGGACGAGCTGACCATTCCCGATGTTGCGCCGGACAGCGAAATCGAAATCTGGCTGTTTTATCACACCGCCGTCGGCGAGAAGGTCTGGCCGGTCTACCGCATCCAGAAGCATCGCAGCGAACGTGTCTGGGGCGCCGGCGATCTCGCCAGCCTGCTCGCCTTCAAGGATAGCCCGCTCGCCGACAGCACCGCCGCCCTCGATACCGGCTATGGCACACAGGCGCAGCCGCAATATTGGGGGGCCGATTTCATGGTCGCCAAGGGCGACTGGGACGGAAGGCCGGTTGCGCTTGCTTTCTGCGACAGCATCGGCGAGGCGCGCCAGGAATATTCGTCCGCAGCCGATATGCGCGGCAATCTCGGCTGGTTGCGCCGCTGGCTCGACAAGGATGGTGGACCGGGCCGCATTCCCCATTGCCTGGTTGGCATGCCCGGCGCCGGTTCCGTCCGCGAATATACCGGCAGCGGCTCTTCGATCGCGACCAGGCGCCGCGACATCATCCGCGAAATCATTGCCTTCAACGGCAATAAATGGCCGTTCACGGTCATAACAAATCAGATGGGGCAGAACGACACGGCCTCGACCTATACGCAGTTCTTCACCACCAACTACCGCTCTCTGGTCACCCGCCTGCGCGCCGAATATGCCGGCGTCAGAATCGTCGCCTTCCCGCCGCTGGGGCGCACGACCGTTACCCGCAACATCACGCTGACCTCGGTCGGCACGGTTGCCACGGCGACCATCGCAAGCGGCCTCAACGGACTGGCGACCGGCCAGACCGTCAGTATTTCGGGAGCGACGCCGACCGCCTACAATGGAAGCTATGTGATAGCGGTCGTCGACGCCAACACCTTCACCTACAATTTCGCCGGCGGCACCTCGCCGGCGAGCGGGACAATCACCTGCAACGATCTCGGCCTGGGGGCGGAATATCAGGTCTATGGCGCCAACAACAGCTGGCCGTCGGACGGAACGGACGCTTCGGGCAAATGGCGGCTTCGCGATGATATCCTTGCGCAGACATCGGCTTGCTGCGACGCGGCAATCGATACCTACGCAGCCTGGGTCTCCCCCTCCAGAGGCGGTGTCTGGCCCGGCATGTTGGAGCTCGCGAGCACGACATTGACCGCGCAGGCCGGAACTGACGGCGTTGCCCCCTATAACCAGATCGTCGTCGCGGATGCGAGCATCTTCAGGCCCGAGCAGACGCTGCACATCTATTCCGGTCCGGACGGCCTGGCTCGCTTGAGCACGCAGGTCGTGGCCAGCATCGCTGGCAACGTCATCACCTATCAAGGCTTGAGCGCCGTCGTTCTGCCCGCCGGCTCCGTGGTGCGTCCGGCGCCGTGTGTCGGGGAGCTTTCGCCGGTGTCCTTCATCCACCCGCAGCCGATCATGATCGACCGGATTTCGAGCGGCATTGCCCAGTCCGAGAAGCTGAAATTCAACTCCTGAGGTGCCCCGCCATGACATCCAACGACGATATCCTGCGCGCCCTCGGGCGCGTCGAGGGAAGGCTGAGCGGCATCGAGGAAAACGTCGCGCTGCTGCGCCAGGAGATGAGCGATGAAAAGGCCAATGCCCATGAGAGCCGAGCCGTGATCCACAAGCGGCTCGACGAACAGGCAAGGCAGATCGCCCACCTCGATACCAGGGCGGCGATCCGCGGCGGAGCCGACGCGCAGATCCGCGACGAGATCCTGACGCTCAGGGAAACCGTCGAGAAGAACCACGAGACGGTCGGTCCGGCGCTCGAAGAGTGGAAACGGATGAAATCGATCGGCTATGGCATCTCCGGGCTGATTGCCTTCGCCGGCCTGACGACGGGCGGGGTCATTGCCTATGCGAGCGACGGGGCGGTGGCGGCGCTCAGGCATTGGTTGAAGATCAGTTGAGCGGTGCGCCACTTTGCGCTGCTTGGCGACTGGCGACCGATGGCGACTGACGGCGAATGCCGGCAAGTCAAACGCAGCAAAACGGCGTCAGCTCGGCTGATATATTGCTCTCTCGCACGGCTTACTAAAATTAGACTTTTCTAACGAACAAAACTGCCGCCTGTTTGTTACCCCTTCAAGGAGGAAACAGACATGAAGAGCATGAGCAATCGCCAAGTTCGTATTCCCGGGCCCCGGGAACATGATGTTGCCGAGCATTGCCGCAAGTTCGGGATTGGTCCGGCGGAGGAGAAGAAGCTGAAAAAGCTGCTCGGGTCTCACGCACCGCTGCACGAGATTCAGGCCAACGCGCCGCCGCGCCTGCCGAAATGGCGATAGCGCCGGAGCCGGAACTTCCGGCACTATCCGGCGTTTGGATCGCCGGGCCGCGCGGCTGGTCTCGTCTCCTGTACCCCTGCTACCCCGGCAGGCGCTGCGCGGTCCACTGATTCCCTGGCTATCGGCGTGTGGTTTCTGCGCACGCACTCAGAGCCATCAATGGCGCAACTCGCGCGACAGCATCAGGATATAGTCGTCGGCGATGTCGGCGACCACCATGGCCGCTTCGGCCGGCGGATAGCCCCTGCCGACGGCCTCGGCAATGATCTTCATGACCTGCGGTTCAAGCGCCTCCCGGCAGTCGGAAAGGCTTTTCTCGTCCGGGCATTTGGCACGAAATTCCACAATGTTATTCATGGCGTACCCCTCCGTTTGATGTTGCGGCGCATCCTTGGTGCATGAAGCCCGTCCTCTCGGGAAAGGCGGGTCATCGTTCCGGTGCGCCGTGCCGGAACAAATTAGCGATCATGAAAATACGATGTCACAGGGCGGGATGTATTCAAGTTGATGCTGATATTAAGGTAAGCCAGTAGGGTTAATTCGTCCAGCGGCAGTTGACGATCCGTCTGCGGGCTTGTCAGGCAATGGCGCAACACCTTGTTTCCGTGTCGCTTTCCGGTACAAAAAACCCGGCGGTCCGTTCGGTTTTTCGTGGCAAATACCGCCATTTACCATATGCTGCGAGGGCCGGGCGCAGCTCTGTGCCGGAGCCGGACAGCCACGAAAAAAGCCCGTCTTCGCGACCAGCCGGTAACGTAAATGTGGGATCGCTAAGATTTTACGGTTCAGCCATGCCCGCTGACAGCCCCATGGCGGGAATAGTCATGTTTTACGAAATGTCCGCAAGTTGCAACGCATAGCGGACCGCGAGAAAGCTCGTCTCGACCAGTATCGGTCACCGCGATGCGGCCGGCATGACATCAGCACCATCCATGACATAGGTCGCATAACGATGGTCGCGGATCAGGCTTATTTTTTGCCCGCGCCATTCGAGCAGCATGAAATAGGCAGGACCGCCCGACGGTTCGGCCGATACCAGCAATATTTCCCGGCCTTCCAGCCAGGCCGGTTCGACCCTGACCAGCGGATATCCGGCATAATAGGTGAAAAATCGACCGACGTCGGCGGCACCCGAGATTTCCGGCCGTCGCGCCTGACGAAGCCGAACGTCTTCGGCCAGCAAGCGACGCAGCGCGTCCCAATCTTGGGCGTTGAAGAGCGCTGCGAAGTTGAGGGCCTCGGGACTTGGCGACGGCGCAACCTCGGACCGCACGTCGGAGATCGCGCGCAATCTTGCCCGACCGCGCGACAGATGGGCCTTGACCGCATCGACACTCAGATCCAGCAGCGCTGCGATATCCGCAAGCGACTCTCCCAGCACATCCTTGAGGATAACCGCGCTGCGTTGCGGCACCGGCAATTCTGCAAAATGACCCAGGGCGACCCGCACCGTGTCCCGCCGGATCAGCGCGTCCTCCGGGCCGGCGGCGCTTATATCGGCCAGATCGAAGGCCATCTCAAGCGGCTCCGACCGGCGCGTACTGCGCTGGCGCAGAGCATCCATGGCTCGATTGTGGACGATGCGAAATAGCCACGGTCGCAGCGGCGTGCCCGGCGGGATCGAGCCAGCCGTCGCAAAAACCCTGGCAAACGCGTCCTGAATCACGTCCTCGCCGTCGATCACCGAACCCACCAGACGAGCAGCATAGCGATGCAGTTGGGGGCGAAGCGCGTCCGCTTCCCTGGCCAGGTCTGCGAGCAGAGTTTTTCTCTCTGCGGCCCCGAGAGCTGGGTCTTCCGTCATTCGATGACCGTCACACCCGTATCCCCACGCACGGCATAGACCATGGCCTCGGCGAGGCCGGATTTGCCGATCAGTTCGGCGACCGTATCACCGAAAGCCCGCGGCGTCATGTTCGGCCAGGTGGCGGCCTGTTCGGCAAATGTCCGACCCGCCTTCGCAGCATAGGCCCCAATGCCAGTATCGCCCACACCAGTTCCAACGAACATCTGCCGGGGAACGAGGACCCGGAACCGCAAACCCAGGCCGAGTTCCGCCGACAAGCCATCGGCATATTTTGCAATGAACCACTGCGCGCGCTTGGCGCCGGCATAACCTCCCGATAGCGGCGACCCCTGCACGGCGGCTCCGCTGGAGATCAGGACGACGAGCCCGCCCGGCGCCATCGGCACGGTCAGGGCAGCCTGTACCCAATGCAGCGCGGCCTTGACGTCCACATTCCAGTTCGTCGTGAATGCCTCCCAGCCAATCCGGTCGATTCGTTCCATGGGCGGTTCCGCACCGGCATTCATGATGACGACATCAGGTCGCGTCTGCTCCATGATCCGCCACGCCGCGTCGGCATCAGTTGCATCAGCCGATATGGCGGTGACGGGCGGTTGCTCAGCCGGCCCCCGCATAGCCGTCGCCTTTCGGGCGACCACGGTGACGCCGGCCGCGCGAGCAACGAATGCCTCGGCGAGCCCACTCCCCAAGCCGCGGCTCCCGCCGACGACCACAATTCGCTTTCCTTCCAGATCCATTTCTCAGTCCTCATTCGGGTCGGTTTCGACCGCTCGACGACGGTCGCGACAAAGACGTTTCAAGGAGGTGAAAAGAGTCAACGCAATCTGCGATTTGTGGAAGCCGGCGTCAAAAAGTCGGCTGGGTCTTCACGAGCCTTTCTTTTTCATTGCAGCTTTCGCCACACCGGATGCCTCAGGCCGCGGCAAATGGCACAGCGATGAAGGTTTTATTCCCGTCGCGTTCGACGAGCAGCAGCACGGATTTGCGGCCGGCCTTGCCGGCTTCGGCGATTGCGGCCTTGACGTCGCGGGCATTGTGGACCGGCCGGTCGTTGACCGAGACGATGACGTCGCCCGACTGAATACCGGCGGCAGCCGCCGATTTGTCCGGATTGACGCTGGCGACCACCGCGCCGCTGACGGAGCGCGGCAGGTTGATCTGCTGGCGCACATCCGGCGTCAGCTCGGCAAGGCCGATGCCGAGGCTCGGCTGGCCGGAGGCCCGGCCCGGCGCTTCCGGGCTTGTCGCCGCGGCCTGCTTCTGGCCGTCGGCATTGGCGCCGACGGTAACGTTGAGATCGATGGTCTTGCCGTCGCGCCAGACGCCGAGCGATTTCTGCGTGCCCGGCGAGAGATCGGCGACAAGGCGCGACAGGTCCTTCGGTGTCTTGACGGTTTCGCCGCCGACCGAGGTGACGATGTCGCCGGGCTTCAGGCCGGCATGGGCGGCCGGCGTATCGGCGGAGACGGCGGCGACCAGCGCGCCGCCGGTCTTGTCGAGGCCGACGGCATCGGCGACGTCTTTCGTGACCGGCTGGATCTGCACGCCGAGATAGCCGTGATTGATCGAACCATCCTTCTCAAGCTTGGCGACGATCGCCTTGGCCTCGTCGGAGGGAATGGCGAAGCCGACGCCGACGCTGCCGCCGTTCGGCGAATAGATGGCGGTGTTGATGCCGACGACCTTGCCCTCACGATCGACGAGTGGGCCGCCTGAGTTGCCGTGGTTGATCGGCGCGTCGATCTGGATGAAATCGTCATAGGGTCCGCTGTGCAAATCGCGGCCGCGCGCCGAGACGATGCCCGCCGTCACCGTGGTGCCGATGCCGAAGGGATTGCCGATCGCCAGGATCTGGTCGCCGAGCTTCAGCTTGTCGGAATCGCCCCAGGCGATGGTCTGCAGCGGCTTGCCGGCCTGGATCTTCAACACGGCGACATCGGATTTCGGATCGGTGCCGATCAGCTTGGCCGGCAGTTCGGTGCCGTCGTCGAGCGTCACCTTGATGTCGAGGGCATTGTCGATGACGTGGTTGTTGGTGACGATGACGCCATCGGGGCTGATGATGAAGCCGGAGCCGAGCGCCATCGCATGCTGGGAGCCGCGCTGTTGCGGCGCCGGGCGCGGCAGCGGAATGCCCTGGTCCTCGAAGAACTGGCGGAACTGCTCGTCCATCGGCGATTGCTGATCGGCGCTGACATCCGTCGTCTTCATCGTCGTGGTGATGGTGACGACCGCAGGCTTGTCGGCGTCGACGACGGAGGCGAAGGAGCCGCTTGCGGCAAGGATGCCGCCGGTATCGGAGGGAGCGGCCAGTGCGGTGGAACTGTTGATCGCAAGGGGCAGGCAGGCCGCGCCGGCGATGATGGCGGCTCCGACGAGCGCTGCGGTGCGGTATTTGAGGAGGATGTGTGACATGGCGATAATCCCTTGGGCGGTCGCCCTCTCGAAGAAGATTGGCTTTTGATGGCGTCGTGGTTCCATGTCATGGGACCTGGCGTCGAATAGCGGATGGCGCCAATTCCTCTTGGGACACGCGCAGTCGTCGCGGGCGGCGGCCTGGCGAATGGAAGAATTCGCGCTTGCCGATTCATATGATCGCGCCGGCCCGATTTACAAATTAAATATCGATCATGTTTGTATTGCCGATTTGTAAGGTTTCTCTTGGGTTTAACCCTGCTTTTCGAGAGGCTGGCGCGCAGCGGGAAGGGCGGGCCTTTTCCCGCCGGCAGCATGGCTTCTTCTCGAAATTCCGTCGACAATAAGCGTGCTTATCGCCGCCGATCGGTGATCCGCCCGCCGTCCGCGTCCGTAATTGCCGGCAGATGATCCTTGGCCTGCAGGAACATGTCACGACGATCAGATGTTAGTAGAATCTAAATTATTTCTTCTTCAGAACGTAAATGGGGGAGAATCGGCGGTGGTCGAGTCCCGTGACGGCAGACGGGGGACGATGAGCAAGTCGGTGGAGTGGGGGAGGAAGCCCAGGGGCGACGCGCCTGTGAAGCTCAGCGATGTGGCCAAGAAGGTGGGCGTCAGCGCGATCACCATCTCGCGCGCTCTGCGCAATCCCGAAATCGTCTCCGAGGATCTGCGCGAGGAGATCCTGCGTGCGGTCGAGGAGATGGGCTATATTCCCAATCTTGCCGCCCGGGCGCTGGCCGGCCGCCACAACGGCACCGTCGCCGTCATCACGCCCGCCTTGCACCAATACGGCTTTACCAATCTGATGGTCGGTATCGAGGATCGTTTCCGCGACACCGATCTCACCGTGCAATATTCCAATACATTGCACCATGCCGAGGGCGAGGCCGGCCTGTTGAAATCCTTCCTGACGCAGAAACCGGCCGGCGTCATCATTGCCGGCGCCGAATCCTACCGCGATCTTCTGCCGCTGATCGACAATGCTGCCTGTCCCATCGCCCATGTCACCGATCTGAGCCAGGAGCCGCAGAAGCTGGTCGTCGGCCTCGATCATTATAGGGCAGGCGCCGAACCCACCCGCTTCCTGTTGTCGAGGGGCTACAGGAGGATCGCCTTCTTCGGCCGAGGCGCCGATGTCCGCTCGCGCCGGCGGATAGAAGGCTACGAGGCGGTGATGCGGGACGCGGGGCGTTTCGACCCCGCTCTCATTATCGGCGGCGATGCGCCAAGCCGCACCGGCCTCGGCCGGGAACTGTTTGCCCGGCTGATCGAACGCGTGCCCGATGTCGATGCCGTTTTTGCCCAGAGCGACGAACTGGCGCTCGGCGTCCTGATCGAATGCAAGGCGCGCGGCATCCGCGTGCCGGAGGAGGTCGGCATCTGCGGCTTCAACGATCTGGAATTCTCCGCCTTCGTCGAGCCGTCGCTGACGACGGTGTACATCCCGCGCCAGGACATCGGCTACCGCGTCGCCGACATGCTGCTGCGCGCCATCCGCGACGAACCGCCTGACGAAGACAGGGTCGATTGCGGCTTTTCGATCATCCCCCGGGGCTCGACCCGGTAACCTGTTACGGCACCGCGACAATAGACGTTGAGCCGAGCCTTGCTGAAGCCGGCGCTAGGAATCGTTCCAATTATTCCGTATACGGACAATATGGTGACCATTGTGCTGAAAAATGGATAAGGTAGGCTTGTCTTTCGACAGAATGCGGACCTTTGTTCGCGTCGCCGAGCGCGCCAACCTGTCGATGGTCGCAAGGGAGCTGGGCGTCGGCCAATCCACCGTGACGCGGCACCTCAATGAACTGGAGGAGGCTGTCGGCGTGGCCCTCCTCAGCCGCACCACGCGGCGGGTCACCCTGACGGAGGAAGGCAGTCGCTATTATACCAACTGCCTTCAGATATTGCGCCTGGTCGAACAGGCTGCGGAAGAAGCCAGAGATGCACGTCAGGCCCCCGCTGGCGCGGTTCGCCTGTCCTGTACGGCGGCGCTTGGCGTCATGCATGTCACGCGCATGATCTTCGATTTTCAGGACAGGCATCCTGATATCCGCGTCGACCTCAACCTGACGGATGAGCGGATCGACCTGGTTCGCGAAGGGGTTGATGTGGCGCTGCGTCTTGGCCCTCTCGCCGACAGCTCGATGAAGCTTCATGCGATCGGAGAGAGCCAGCGGCTGCTGGTCGGCGCTCCGGCCTATTTGTCCGCCCAGGGGCGGCCGGAGCGCCCGGCCGACCTGTCACGCTACGAAACCGTCGTGATGTCCAACGTCGCAGGCAGCAATCAGCTCCTTCTTTCCGCTCCCGATGGCACCAGCCTGGTGATCCCGGTTAGCGGTCGGTTGCGTGTCGACCACGGGCTTGCGGCGCGCGCAGCCCTTGCCGCCGGACGCGGCATTGGTCCTACCCATCTCTGGCTGGTTCACGATCTTCTCGACGACGGCCGCCTCGAGGTCGTGCTTGGAGACCATCGGCCTTCGCCGGTTCCGGTAAGCTTGCTGATTGTTCCCGAGCGTGCGGCCATTGCCCGCGTTCGGCTCCTCGTCGACTTTCTTGCCGCCGAGGTTGCCAAGCTGCCGGGAATCCGGCCATCGTAAGTCTTTGTTTTCAAGGGATCGTTACCCGCAAAATCGCTGCCGCGCTTTTGCGGGGACAGGCTTCAGCCTCCGAAAGAGCGCTTGTCGCCGCGCCATCCCGACGTCCGCAGAAACTGCTCCCAGTTGAGCGTCTCCGGCGCCAGGCGCCGGCTCCATTCGAGGTCATGCTCCTTGCCGAAATAGCCATACTCGACAGCATATTCGACCATCCCGAGAATCTCTCGAACGAGAAATTCGTTGGCGGCAAACTCCGGAAAATAGGTCAGCAGCCCCTCTCTGGTGAAAGCATTCCGATACTCGGCCTTGCGGCCGGTCACGCGTTGAAAGGTTTCGACCATCTCGCGGGGAGAAATGATATCGCCGACGATCGGCAGCGTCTTACCATTATAGCGCTCGGGGTGTGAGAAGATCTCGAGGACGACAGGCCCGGTCGCCGTCAGCGGATCGACGAAAGGTGCGGCGAAATCTTCGGGAAGATAAATCGGCAGGAGCAGGGTGTCGCCCTCCATGCGCGGGGCGTAATATTCGAGAAGGTTGGTGTAGAAGAATGCCAGCATGATGAAGGAATGCGAGACCGGCAGGCCGCGAATGTAATCGGCAACGCGGGCTTTATCGGTGAAATGTGGCGCATATTTCGTCCCGCCGGTGATCTTGTCGACATTCTCCAGCGTGCTGAAAACAATGTGCTTGACACCGGCCTCCACGGCGGCATCCGCCAGCTGCCGCCCGAGAGGCGCCTCGCTTGTCTCCGGCGGGGCGATCGGCGGCGTCATCAGAAAGGCGCCGGCCGCGCCCTTGAATGCAGCAACGAGATCCTTCTGCCGGCCGAGTTCGAGAGGCACGGTAGCGATCTCGGCGCCGAGTTTCGCCAGACGCAAAGCTTCCGGCGAATCCTTTCTCCGCGTGAAAGCACGAACGCGGAACCGCTGGCTTGCAAGAAGTGTCGCAACGACGCTGCGCCCCTGTTTGCTCGTTGCACCGGTAACCGCGATCAGTGGCTTGTTGTCTATAGACATGGCTTTCATCCTTCCCTGTCATTGGCTGCCGGCTGGAGAACTGGGGGTCTTCGTGCCGGTGGGCGGCCGGCCGATGCCGATGGCCACCCAATGGAAGGCACCTTTAGCTCAACAGGGACTACGGCTGTAGATAGCTGTAATGCATAAGATAATGCCGTTTCCTGGATAAATGGCAGAACGGCATGGCCGGAAGCGCCAGCGAAGCAAAGGCTCTGCCGGCGCCTCTGTTGCTCAGGGTACCAGCAGGATACCGCCCGCCGAGCGTCCGGATTCCATCTCTTCGTGCGCTCTGGCAACATCGGCCAAACGGTATTCGGCAGCGATTTGCGAAACGATTCCTGTTTCCATCGCTCGCACTGCAGCGAGTGCTGCCTCACGATACTGTCCGATGTCAGCACACCAGGCCATGATGCTCGGATGGCAGAGGGACTTGCCCGGGCGGAGCTCCTCGACCGGCACGGGCGGAATGGCGCCGGCGGCCTGACCGATGGTGACAGCCATGCCGAATGGCCGGACAGAGCGTATGGTTTTGAGGAGCGTGTCGCCGCCTATGCCGTCATAGGCGACGTCTACGCCGAGCCCGTTCGTCAGCCGCTTCACTTCCGCGACGATATCGGCGTCTCGTCCAATGATAAGGTGATCGGCGCCACAGGACGCGGCGAGCGCGGCCTTTTCGGCAGAACCGACCGTCCCGATCACCGTGGCATCGAGCGATTTGGCCCAGCGAACGAGGATGCTGCCGAGCCCGCCCGCGGCAGCATGAATCAGAATCTGCATTCCGGCACGCACATCATAAGTCTTTTTCAGCAGCATGTAGGCCGTCATGCCCTTGAGGAGCGAACTTGCTGCCGTTTTTGCGGATACGGCATCAGGCAGCTTGATCGCCCGTTCAGCGGCAATATTCCGCGCGGAACGATAGGCGCCAACCGGCGGCCCGGCATAGGCGACGCGGTCACCCCTTCCGAACATCGAGACGCCGGCGCCGACATCCTCGACGATGCCCGCCGCCTCGGCGCCGATCACCGCGGGGTAGGACGGCATCGGATAGAGGCCCCTGCGGTGATAGATGTCGAGAAAGTTGGTTCCGATCGCCTCATGACGAATTTTGATCTCACCGTCCCCGGGAGGCTCACAATGGTGCCGCTCGACATGGAACTGGGTGACGTCGCCGGGGGCGTTCAGCCATATGATTTGGTCGGTCATCGCTCGTGCTCTCCTTTATGCCGGCAGATTAAGCGGTGGCATGGTGTGTGAAAATTCCCTATTGTTTCACAATGACTGGGAGAGAATTCACAAATATCGACTGGGACGATCTTCGGCATTTCCTGGCGCTTGCCCAGACGGGAACGCTGCTTGGCGCCGCAAAGCAGCTCGGCGTCGAACACGCCACGGTAAGCCGGCGGATTTCGTCGCTTGAAGCCAGCCTGGGTCGCAAGCTCGTCGACCGGCGCGGACGGCGCATCAGTTTGAACCGGGACGGAGAACAGGTTGCCAGGCACGCAGCTCTGGTCGCGGTCCATACAGCGGCCATCGAGCAGCTTGGTCGCAGCAGCACCACGGAATTGCGCGGTCACGTCAGGATCAGCGCGCCCCCCGCACTCTCGAGCGTGCTGCTGGCACAGCCGATCGCGGCCGTCAGGCGCGACCATCCCGGCGTCGAGATCACCCTTGTCGGAGAAAAGCGCCTCGCCTCGCTGAACAGGCGAGAGGCCGACATCGCCGTGCGGATGTCGCGTCCCGAGGAGGGCGATTACTCGATCGTCAAGCTCGGCGAGACAAGCTTTCACCTTTACGCATCAAGGACCTATCTCGAAACGGTCCCACCGAAGGACTGGACCTTCATCGGCTACGACGAAACCATGAATGCCTCACCGCAGCAGTTGCGGCTGGTCGAGCTCGCCGCCGGCCGGCCGATCGCGGTGAGATCGTCCGTTCTGGAGTTTCAGGCCGCAATCGCAAATTTAGGGGCAGGTGTCGTCATGCTGCCCGATTTCGTCGTCGCGGAGTCCAGCGGCCTGCAGCGCATTGAGACGGAACATCCTTTGACGAGAGAGGTCTGGCTGGTTGTCCATTCGGATATCAAAGACGTCCCCTCCATTCGCGTCGTCATCGATGCGCTGAAAAAGGTTCTGGAGGAGTAACGTGCAGGCACCTGCTGCAGCTGATCGGAAACACCGCACGCCGGGCGAGCATGGCCGGCGCTTTGAAGCCACATTACTTTTCGCAAAGCCGTCGGCCGCCGGAATAGGGCTGATAGGTACAATCGGACGGCCGGAAGGAGCGGTAGCTGCGCGAGCAGGCGCTGATGTTGCAGGACTGCGGCGCGCCTTGCCCATCGACGACCGCTTCGCTCGATTGCACACCGTTCAGCGTGCGTTCGCTCGCCGCCTCGCGGATGAAGTCTCGCCAAATATGCGCCGGCAGGCCGCCGCCGGTCACCCCTTTCATCGGCGTGTCATCGTCGTTGCCGACCCAGACACCGACGACGAGCGCGTCCGTGAAGCCGACGAACCAGGCGTCACGATTGTCCTGGCTCGTACCGGTCTTGCCGGCCGCAAACCTGCCGGGATCTGCGCCGCGTCCGGTGCCGCGCTCGACCACCATCTGCAGCAGGCCGAGGAGATCCGACTGATAGGGTGAAAGATCGACATCCGGCTTTGATTGTTGGCCAACCCGAAACGTCTGCGGCTGCCCGGCGGCCTGGAAGTCGATGATGCCCCATGGCTTGACAGGTGCCTTGCCGAGTTGGACGGACGCATAGGCGCTGGTGAGGTTGAGCAGATTGACTTCGGATGTGCCAAGCGCCAGGGACGGCGTATCGGCCAGTGGCGCGTCGATGCCGAGTTCGCGGGCTGCGGCGATCACATTGTCCAGACCGACCTCTTCGGCAAGTGTCACGGACGCGGCATTGAGCGATCGCGCGAAGGCTTCGGCAAGCGTTACCCAGCCGCGATAGTCGCCACCGGAATTTTCCGGCGACCAGCCGTCAATGTCTATCGGCGCGTCCAGAACCTGGTCGGACAAGGTGAACCCAGCCTTCAACGCCGCGTAATAGACGAACAGCTTGAAGGTGGAACCCGGCTGACGCATCGCAGTGACGGCGCGGTTGAACTGGCTCGCCTTGTAGTCGCGCCCGCCAACCATTGCGACGACCGCGCCGTCGGGCGTCATGGCAACCAGGGCGGCCTGCGAGGCTCCGACCGTCTTTCCTTCACCATCCAGCGCTTTTTTGACGACCCGCTCGGCGATCTGCTGCAACTGCGGCACCAGCGTGGTGCGCACCGTGGTCGAACCTGGCGAGGCGCCGGCAATTTCGCTTGCCTGCGGCGAAATCCAGTCGGCAAACCAGCTTCCAGAGCGCGGCGTCGGCGTCGTCGGGTGCAGTTTGGCAAAGCTCGTCTTGGCCTCCATCGCCTGTGGCGCGGTGATCTTGCCATTGGCCGCCATCGCGTCGAGAACGACCATGGTGCGCTGCCGGGCGCCTTCGAAATTGTCGATGGGATTCCATTGGCTCGGCGCCCGCAGCAACCCTGCCAGCATCGCCGACTCCGGCAGGGTGAGGGCGCCGATGTCCTTGTTGAAATAGATGCGCGCGGCGGCAGGCATGCCGGTGGCGCCGGCGCCGAGATAAACGCTGTTGAGATAGCGCGTCAGGATTTCCGCCTTGCCGAGCTTCCACTCCAGCCAGAAGGCGATGACGACTTCCTGGATCTTTCGTTTTATGGTTCGGTCGCTGTCGAGATATTGCAGCTTGATGAGTTGCTGGGTGATGGTGCTGCCGCCTTCCACCACCGAGCCGGCCTGCAAGTTCCGCAGAAGCGCCCGCCCGATGCCCCTGGGGTCGATGCCGAAATGATCCATGAACCGGCGATCCTCGATTGAGAGGACGGCATCGATCAGATGGGGCGGAAATTGGTCGTAGCGGGCATATGGCCCTTGGTAAGGTCCTTGTCTTACCAGCGGCATACCGTCGGCGGTTTCCAGAACGACGACAGGCTTTAACGTTCCATCCCGGATTTCGCTCCAGGGCACGTCTTTCAGTGCCCACACCAGCACGCTTCCGACGAGTAGGCAGACAAGAAGGATGGACCCGAGAGCGAATTTCCGCCAGCCCCCAATGAGCGATGCGCTCCATCGACCTTCACGCGGTGTTGAGCGCCGCTCGCGAATGCCGCGCCCGGCTTTGACCAAGGCTGTCGTCATCCATTTGTGGGGAGCCCACGCTGTTCCAGGCCGCCTCCCGAGCTTCGTCCCCCAAAGCAATGCGGTCGTTTTGATCTTTGCCAAGGCAGAACTTGCCTGCACATCTTGGCGTATCGCCCGCAACAGAGTTCTGGCGGCTCGCCTGGTTTGGTCGAAGGATCCGTGGGGCGGCTTCGCGTCGTCGACTTGGGTGGTTCCTGCTGAATCCGAGGCGGCCGCTTGCGCTGGAGAATCCAGGTTCTGATTGCGACCCGAGCTCGAACTACTAACGCTTTCACCTGAGGATTCGGGAGAATTGGGCATCGGTTACCGCTAAAAAGGCTACGCAGCATGAGGTTTATAGCCGGGTGATGCCGCGTGTTCTACCGCAAAAGGCCCCGAAGGACTGCTCCTATGACATTGATGGCTCAAAGTGCGACTTGGGAAGCTACCGATATCAATTCCTGGGAATTCGGGGCCTTGTATGTCTGCAGGCCAGGCTCCAGAACTTCAGTGAAGCTCCAGCGCACGATGCCCTCCCGGTCGATGAGGAACTGACCGACAAGCTGCCCGTGGTCAGCCGTCATCATCTGCTGATCGGCTTCCGTAACCTGATATCCTTCCTTCTTGTTGATAAATTCGTCCATTGCAATCGGGTTCATGGGCTCGGGCAACTCGCCCGGAAGATCGATCCGTATCGCCAGGACCGTGTCGATGCCGACCTCGCGCAAGCCGAAGGCTTGGTGCGAAGCCTTTACCGGGTCGGAAGCTGCAAGAAGATCTGGTATCGGATGGTAGCGGAAATAAAGTCGCGCCCGTTCGACCGGGGTGTTTACAACAGCCAGGGATTGGACGCCTTTCTCACGCAGCATCGGGTTGAGATATGCCATGGCCGCGACATGGCGCCTGCAGAACGGACAATGCAGGCCTCGAAACAAACCGATCAACAATGGGCTGTGGCCACGAAAATCATCTAGTGCGATCTTCCCCTCCCGCGAGATCGCATCGAACTCGACGTTCGGGACCCGGTCGCCCGGTTGCAGCGGATGGTCGACATAGCGCGTGGACATTGGACAACCTCCTCGCTCGGGGATCAGTCGAGAAAAGGCGCCACTTTAAGTGCTTCGAGGTCGAGAGTGGGCATTGCAGGCTTGACCTCTCGTCTTACCGCACCGCCAGGATCCAATCTAAAATGGTCTCACATGAGCCCGCGGGCAAGCGATAAACAGCGAATCGTGAATTGAGAAAGTCCACTTTCTGGAAAACTCCGATTTTTTAGCGGGCCGTCCCTCAATTTTCTTTGTTGGTCTCTGGCGTTCCGCAGATCGAGCCTTCGATGCCGCGGATCGTGGCTCAAGCATCAGATTTCAGCTTGCCACCGACCGCCCAGGAATTCCTTGCCGATTTCCGTGATCAGGATTTCCACCGATTCCGGCACGCGCCAGCATTTCGACGCGCCTTGGTCGCTTCGCGGGCGAAGGCGCGCAGGGACGACGAACGGAGTGACCGCCCTTACTTTACCGTGATGGCAATACCGCTGAGATCGGCGTTGACTTGCAGGCCTACCTGCTTGCCTGTGAGCTCAAGTTGGGCGCCCTTGTCATTGGTCATGACAATCACCTGGGCCCCTTTGCCGACCGCGCCGCCACCGCCCGCCGCACCGTAGACCCCCGTCACATCTCGAGCGCGGCGAATATGGCGAACGGTACCGTGGAAATTGGTCTTAGAAGCCCCGAAGGCGAGGCCGCCCGAGATGCCGCCGACAGAGATGGGATAGCGGCGACCATGGAAGGTCAGCGTGCCTTCGCCTCCAGAACCACCCACAAAGAAGGCAGCCTTGTAGACTGAGAAGCTGATCGTACCGCTGTCGGCATGCGCGGAGCCGGCAAAGCCCATTCCTGCTGCAGCGATAACCGCAACCGCGACTGAACGAATTCTAGATGAAAATTTCATGATGCAAGTCTCCTCAAAATCGAGGCTTACCCCGCCAGGAGGGCGTGTCAGCGTCATGCCAAAGTCACAGCTGAAACAGTCTCGCCCGTCATTGGTTCCAAGCACGGGGCCAGGATCCGACTGGGAGAAAGAGGCCATAAAACGAAGCCGATGGCAAACATAGTCTTGGTGGCAGGGCAGCCCGTGGCAGCCAACGCTCGGCTGAATGAGCATTGCGAAATCGAGATCATTTGTCGATGATGGAAGGTGATCGTCAACCCCCTGTCGATCAGGTTAGTCGCAAGAGCGATGCTCATCAGGGCATCAGCGGTTAGACGACCCGCCCGCATGCAGCAAGGACCAGAAAACTGGCGGCAATCGCGAGGCCATCCCTGGTTCCGACGTGACGAACGCCGAGCGCTGCGATCGGGAGCGGACTGTCGTGCACAATGAAGACGCAAGAACACAATCGCTGCGCCTTCAAAATCGATCTACCGAACGGAATGAGCCTAATCGCAATTCGCGCTGAGTGACCGTTGGCCTCCTCAGCGGGGCTTCACGTTGGCGTGCTCGTTGGCGGCGTCCGTGTCAGTGGCTGGCGTCTGGGTGTCGTGTCCGGTGAACGGACTTCCCTGACCGGGCGCCAACGTACCGCTGTGACCGGCACTGTTGGTCGTAAAGGCGTGCGTCGTGGACGCTGCCGTGCTGCCGGACTTCAATCCATGCTGTTCCGCCTGGAAAAGGTGGTCGTCCGCCTGGGCAATGCCGCAGATGGAAAACAGCAAGAACGCCGCTGTAGTCAAGGGATGGATTTTCATCGCAAGAACTCCTTCGTTTTGCGCCCTGGACGACAACACGCTGGCCACCGTCGATATTCGCCGGTTCTTGATCACATCCTCGTGAGCCAACCGCCTGCAGAACAATCACGCCGCTTCGCCCGATCGCGGCAAGTTCGTTTTGCGCGGTCGTCGCTCATAAGATCTACGACCTACAGGCGCGACCATTTCTTGGACTCAAGTCTGAGAGCGGGTCTTGCGATTAATCTGATCCCGCCTAAGTGGCTTGGAAAATGCGGGACAAGGCAAAGGACTTAAGCCCTAGTAGTTCGGCCGCTTCGGGCCGGCGTGCAACGTCCGATGATCTGATCGATTTCATCAAGTTTGCGACAGCGTCTTTCGCGAGGAATCCGCCAGCCCTTAGCCAGCGGATTTGGCCTCGCATAAGGGGCCAGTCTTGCTGGCCCCCTATCTCTTATCAGATATCGCTCGCAGCGCTCGACCAGAGTTCGGCCGCTTCGGCTGCCGTCATCCGCCGCACTTCGGCTTCATGGCTGCGGCTGGCGAAGAGTTCGCTGGCCATGATCTGCTCGGCGAGATCGGCCGGAAGCGAGAGGATGACGCGGGCGTCGCCGGTGTGCAGCCCGCCGAGTTCGCTACGCTTGCCGGTCACCATGCCGCCGGCGACCGTGTTGTTGGTCTCCGGGTCGATCAGGATGAAGGAACCGGACTGCCGGTTCTGCTCGTAGGGGTCGAAGATTGCCGCTTCGTCGAAGGAAAGCCGCACCTTGCCGATCGCGTTCATGTAGAGCCGCTGGGCGGGGTTCCACGTGCCGGTCTTCAATTCGAGCTGGCTTAACGGCTGCACCTGGACGCGCTGGCGGCGGCTGCCGCTCTTCAGCCAGTAGCGCTTGCCGGGCTCGATGCCCTCGGGCTGCAGCGCGACGATCTGCGCGTCAAAGGCAAGGCCGACCTGCGGCTGGGCGTCGATCGAAACGATCATGTCGCCGCGCGCCACGTCGACCTGGCGGTCGAGCACCAGCGTGATCGCGTCGCCGGCGACGGCGGCATTGCGCACCAGATCGAAGGTGACGATCTTGGAGACGTTGGCGACCATGCCCGACGGCAGGATCATGACGCTATCGCCCGGCTTGACCGAGCCGCCGGCAACCGTGCCCTGATAGCCGCGGAAGCTTTCGCCCGGACGCGACACACGCTGCACTGACAGGCGGAAGCCGACCGTCTGAGACGAGCGCACGGTGGCAAGTTCCAGCGTCTCCACCAGCGTCGGGCCGCTGTACCAAGGCATGGCGCCCTGGCCGGAATAGACGACGTTTTCGCCCTTCAGCGCCGACATCGGAATGGCGGTAATCTGCTTGACGCCGAGCGACAGGGCGAATTCGCGGAATTCGTGGCTGACCTTCTCGAAGCCGGCGCGGTCGTAGCCCGTCAGGTCGATCTTGTTGACGGCAAGCACGAACTGCTTGATGCCGAGCAGCGAGGCGATCGTCGCGTGGCGGCGCGTCTGTTCCAGGATGCCGAAGCGCGCGTCGACCAGCAAGATGGCGAGATCGGCGGTCGAAGCGCCGGTCGCCATATTGCGGGTATATTGCTCGTGGCCGGGCGTGTCGGCGACGATGAAGGAGCGCTTGTCGGTCGAGAAATAGCGATAGGCGACATCGATGGTGATGCCCTGTTCGCGCTCGGCCTGCAGCCCGTCGAGCAAGAGCGCGAAGTCGGGCAGGCCGAGATCGTTCTGCTTGCCGGTCGAATCGCGCTGCAGCGTTGCGGCCTGGTCTTCCTTGACGGCCTTGGTGTCCCAGAGCAGGCGGCCGATCAGCGTCGACTTGCCGTCATCGACGCTGCCGCAGGTGATCAGGCGCAGCGGGCGCGAGTCGCGCTGAGCCTTCTGCGGCTCGGCGGCGGGCAGGCTGGCGACGGTTGCGGCCGAGACGGCGGTGTTGGCTGCGGTCATCTCAGAAATATCCTTCACGCTTCTTCTTTTCCATGGAGCCGGACTGGTCGCGGTCGATCGCGCGGCCCTGGCGTTCGGACACCGTTGCGATCTCGAGTTCGGCAATCACCTCTTCCAGCGTGGTCGCCTGCGAGCGGATGGCGCCGGTCAGCGGGAAGTCGCCGAGCGTGCGGAAACGGATCATGCCTTCCTGGCGCACTTCGCCGGGCAAAAGTTCGAGCCGCGGATCCTCGGCCAGGATCATCATGCCGTCGCGTTCCACGAACTTGCGCTTCTTGGCGTAGTAGAGCGGAACGAGCGGAATGTCCTCGGCCTGGATGTAGCGCCAGATATCGACTTCCGTCCAGTTCGACAGTGGGAAGGCGCGCACGCTCTCGCCCTTGCGGATCATGCCGTTATAGATGTTCCAGAGTTCCGGCCGCTGATTGCGCGGGTCCCAGCGGTGATCGGGCGTACGGAAGGAATAGATGCGCTCCTTGGCGCGGCTTGCTTCCTCGTCACGCCGCGCACCGCCGAAAGCGGCGTCAAACTGGCCGGCATCGAGCGCCTGGCGCAGGCTCTCGGTCTTCATGATGTCGGTGAAGGCGGCCGAGCCATGGGTGAACGGCGTGATGTTTTCGGCCGCACCGCGCGGATTGATGTGCTCGATCAGGTCGAGATCGTACTTCCTGGCGGTCTCGTCGCGGAAGGCGATCATCTCGCGGAACTTCCAGCCGGTGTTTACATGCAGCAGCGGGAAGGGCACGCGGCCGGGATAGAAGGCCTTGCGCGCCAGATGCAGCAGCACCGAGGAATCCTTGCCGATCGAATAGAGCATGACGGGACGCTCGAATTCGGCCGCCACCTCGCGGAAGATATGGATGGATTCGTTTTCCAGCGCCTTCAGATGCGGGTCGAGCGGCGCCTTGGCGCTCTGCGGGTTGCTGAGTTCCGTATCCGGACGGCTATCGGGCATGTCTTACTCCAGGCTATCGGTCGTTTGCGGCTGCCCGCGAACAATTCTTTGATGTTGGCTTCCCCAAAGGCTGCGGCGATCGCGCGCCTTGATTGGGAAAGCCGTGAGGGTTGATTACTGCGCGGCGACCACCGAGGCCTCTTCGGCGACATGCAGGCCGCATTCGCGCTTCTCGTCCTGCTCCCACCACCAGCGGCCAGCGCGCTCCGGCTCGCCGGGCTTGATCGCCCGGGTGCAGGGCTCGCAGCCGATCGAGGGATAGCCGCGGGCATGCAGCGGATTGACCGGCACGCCGTTTTCCAAAACGAAGGCCTTGATCGCCTCCATATCCCAATCGGCGAGCGGATTGACCTTCACCAGGTGCCGTTCGGCGTCATATTCGGCAAAGGGCGTCTCGGCGCGGTTGGCCGATTGCCCGCGGCGCAGGCCGGTGATCCAGATCGTCGCCCCTTCGAGCGCACGCGCAAGTGGCTTCAGCTTGCGCACGCCGCAACAGGCATGCCTGGCTTCGACGCTCTCGTAGAAACCGTTAAGGCCGTATTGCGCAGCATAGGCGTCGATATCGGCCTTCTCAGGTGCGAAGCGCTGGATGTGGATGTCGTATTGGGCTTCGGTCTCGTCGATCAGCGCCAGCGTCTCCGCAAAAAGCCGGCCGGTTTCCAGCGTCGCAATGTCGATCGGCAGGCGGTGCGTGCCGATTTCGGCGGTGATCACTTGGTCCTCGATGCCGAGCGAGGTGGTGAACACCACGCGGCCGCCAAGGCCTGCCACCAGCGACAGACGTCCGGCGAGGTCGAGGCCTGCCAGCTTGTCGTTCAGCGCCTCGGCTGCGTTCGGATTGATAACAGTCATGAGAATCCTGTCCTTAGTTGACCGGAGTATCGCAGTTCAAGCCTGGATCGGACAGAAAAAGGGATTTCGAAAGCTGCGGCCGGAAGAGCAAATATCTCTCCGAAGCTGCCGCAATGCAAAAAAACAGCCGCCCGGCGGAGAAAATCCGCCTCGCTGCCTGAATGTCTATAAAATTAGTAGAGTTACACGCAGCCTGTCAATCCGAAATCTGAAGTGATGCCGAAAAAGATGCGGAAGGCGCTGATTTGGCGTAGATTGCAAGGGCTTGGTCGATCGTGAAAAATAAGGCCAAAAATGCTTGTCCCTCAAGGCTTTCTGCTGGTGCGTTCAAATTCCGTTCATGCTGGTTGTGCCATAGAGGCGAATGTGCTCGTGAAGCGGCGCGGAAATGCGCGCCGTCTGTGTGTCGATGGTCTGAGATGATTACGCAAAAGGCGAAATATGCGCTGCGGGCGCTGACGGTTCTGGCGGATGCCGATGCCGACGAACCGGTGATGATTTCCGATATTGCCGCGCAGCAGAAGATCCCGAAGAAGTTCCTCGAACAGATCCTGCTCGACCTGAAACATCACGGCATCGTCGTCAGCCGCCGGGGCAAGCAGGGTGGCTATCTCCTGCTCAAGCCCGCCCATACCATCACCTTCGGCGAAATCCTGCGCATCATCGATGGTCCGATCGCACCGCTGCCGTGCCTGTCGATCACCGCCTACCGCAGGTGCGATGATTGCGACGGCGAACAGACCTGCGAAATCCGCCACGTCTTCGCCAAGGTCGCCGACGCCACCCGCAAGGTGCTGTTCTCGACGACCATCGCCGATGCCGTCGGTCCGAGGCACGGCGCCGAAGTCACCCGCCTGCTCGCCTGAGCATCAGGGCTCGAGGACGGGCGCTGGGCGTCTCTCTCCTTCAACATTTGGTGAAATGGCTTTTCTCGCCGCCACAATGCTCCACCTGCCTGCCCATTCGGGTAGGGAGAACAATCATGTTCGCACTTTCGACAAAGCAGGTGCTGGCCGCCGTCGGTCTGTCTGCTGCCCTTGCAACCAGCGCTGCCGCCCATCACGGCTGGTCGTGGGCCGAGGCGGAGCAGATCGAGCTACGCGGCAGGATCGATAAAATATCGTGGGGCGGGCCGCATCCGACGCTGGATGTCGCCACCGCCGATGACGGCCTCTGGCGTGTCGAACTCGGCAATCCGCGCCAAACCGAACGCTCCGGCTTCGTCGAGGGTGTCGCCAAGCCCGGTGATCAGGTGGTCGCGCTTGGCAACCGTTCGCAGGATCGCAACGAGAAGCGGATGAAGGCCGTGCGCATCAGCATCGGCGACAAGCGGTACGATATCTATCCCGACCGGATCCGGACGAACTGATCCGCCGTGATCGCCGTCCTCGAATGGCTGTCGGCCACAGCGCCCGCGGTTGCGCTCAGGCGCTCCGCAACGCTCTACATGTTCGTCAACGCCGCCCATATCCTGGCGATCGGGCTTCTCGTCGGTGCCATCCTGCCGCTCGATCTCAGGCTCGCCGGCTTCTTCCGCAAGGTGCCGGCGCAGATCATCGCGCCATTTCTGTCGCGCGCGGCGGGCGTCGGCCTTGCCGCGGCCATCCTCACCGGCTTCGGCCTCTTCAGCGTGCGGGCGGTCGAATATGCCGCCAATCCCGCCTTCCTGGCCAAGCTCGCCCTGATCGGGTTCGGCCTTCTCAACCTCCTTGCGGTCTATCTCGGGCAAGGGTGGAAAACACTCACCACCAGCGGCCGCATCCGGCCGGGCCTGCGCTTTTCTGCAGCGCTGTCGGCGGCGAGCTGGATCGCCGCTCTATTGGCCGGGCGGTGGATCGGATTTCTCTGACGCCGAGGCTGTTACCGATCGCTGACCGCCGCCCTTGGATTGATCCAGGGCTCCTGATTGGAGCGCGCCAGCGGCTGTTTGCCGAGGATGTGGTCGGCGGCCTTCTCGCCGGTCATGATCGAGGGGCCGTTCAGGTTGCCGTAGGTGACATGCGGGAAGATCGAGCTGTCGGCGACGCGTAAGCCGTCGACGCCGATCACCCGCGTCTGCGGATCGACCACCGCCATCGGATCGTCCTTGGCGCCCATCTTGCAGGTGCCGCAGGGGTGATAGGCGCTTTCGAGATGTTCTCGCAGGAAGCTGTCGATCTGCTCGTCGCTCTGCACGCCTTCGCCCGGCTGGATCTCAGGACCGCGATAGGCGTCGAAGGCCTTCTGCCCGAAGATTTCTCGGGTGAGGCGCACGCAGTGGCGGAACTTCTCCCAGTCTTCCGGATGGCTCATATAGTTGAAGCGCAGCACCGGATCGGCCTTCGGGTCGGGCGAGCGCAGCGTCACGCTGCCGCGCGATTTCGACAGGTTGTAGCCGACATGCACCTGGAAGCCATGACTTTTCGCCGCCGCCTTGCCATCATAGCTGATCGCCACCGGCAGGAAATGATACTGGATGTCGGGCTGCTTCAGCCCGGGTGCGGAGCGCAGGAAGGCGCAGGCTTCGAACTGGTTTGAGGCGCCGAGCCCGCCCTTCGACAGCAGCCATTGCGCGCCCGCCACCCCCTGCCAGAACCAGGGCAGCCAGGAATAGAGCGATACCGGCTTGGTGCTGACCTGCTGGAAGTAGAATTCCATATGGTCCTGCAGGTTGGCGCCGACACCAGGCCGGTCGGCCTTCACCTCGATGCCCATCTCCTTCAGATGCTTCGCCGGCCCGATTCCCGACAGCATCAGAAGCTTCGGCGAGTTGAAGGAGGAGGCCGAGACGATCACCTCGCGGTTCGCCTTCACCACCTCTGTCCTGCCGCCGCGTTCGATCTCGACGCCGGTTGCCCGCCCGTTCTCGATGACGATACGGCGCGCCAGGCCGTAGACGATCCCGACATTGTCGCGCTTCAGCGCCGGTTTCAGATAGGCGTTGGCGGCAGACCAGCGGCGGCCGGCAAAGATGGTCTGCTCCATCAGGCCGAAGCCTTCCTGCTTGCTGCCGTTGTAATCCTCGGTCGTCTCGAAGCCCGCCTGCTTGCCGGCCTCGATGAAGGCGCGGAACAGCGGATTGGTGAAGCCGCCGCGCTGTACGTGCAGCGGCCCGTCCGTGCCGCGCCAGCCCTCCTCGCCCCCATGCGAATGTTCCATCCGCTTGAAATAGGGGAGGACGTCGGCATAGGCCCAGCCGCTGGCGCCGAGCTCTTCCCAGCGGTTGAAGTCTTCGGCATGGCCGCGCACATAGACCATGCCATTGATCGAGGACGAGCCGCCGATCACCTTGCCGCGCGGCGCGGTGATGCGCCGGTTGTTGAGGTTCGGCTCCGGCTCCGAGAGATAGCCCCAATTATAGCGCTTCATGCTCATCGGCCAAGCAAGTGCGGCCGGCATCTGGATGAACGGCCCGAAATCGCTGCCGCCGGCCTCGATGACGAGGACGGAATTCTTGCCGTCTTCGGAGAGGCGGTAGGCGAGGGCGGAACCTGCGGAACCCGAGCCGATGATGACGAAATCTGCTTGCATGGTTTTTCTCTCGTTTTTGCTTCAGCCGTCGCGCCGCGTCGCCCCCTCATCCGGCTGCCGCCACCTTCTCCCCGAGGGGAGAAGGGACGTGCCGCGGCCTCTCGACTCCCCTTCTCCCCTGGGGGAGAAGGTGCCCGGAGGGCGGATGAGGGGGCTGCTTGCGCTGACTTAGTAAGGCGCCGCTACCGGCCCCATGCCGACGTAAACCGTCTTCAGCTCGGAATAATGCTCCAGCGCCGCCAGCGAATTCTCCCGGCCGAAGCCGGATTGTTTCGAGCCGCCGAAGGGGATTTCCACCGGGCAGAGATTATAGGTGTTGATCCAGAGCGTGCCGGCCTCCAGCCGGTCGACGACGCGGTGGGCGCGGCTGAGGTCGGCGGTGAAGACGCCGCCGGAGAGTCCGAATTCGCTGGCATTGGCGCGTGTGATGACTTCATCCTCATCGTCGAAATCGAGCACCGACATGACAGGCCCGAAGATTTCCTCGCGGGCGATGGTCATGTCGTCGGTGACGTCGGCAAAGACCGTCGGCTGCACGTAATAGCCTTCGCCGGAGACATTGTTCGGAATGCCGCCGCCGGCGACAAGCGTCGCGCCCTCGGCCTTGCCCTTCTCGATATAGGCGATCACCTTTTCCCGCTGCGCCCAGGAAACCATCGGACCGATCTGCGTCGCCTCATCCAGCGGATCGCCGATCAGCATCGCCTCGGTGCGCGCCTTGAGCCGCTTGAGGAACTCGGCCTTAACAGCCTTCTGCACGAAGACGCGGGTGCCGTTTGAGCAGACCTGGCCTGTGGAGTAGAAATTGCCGAGCATCGCCCCGCCGACCGCCGAATCGAGATCGGCGTCGTCGAAGACGATGAGCGGCGACTTGCCGCCGAGCTCCATCGTCACGTGCTTGAGGCTGCCTGCTGCTGCTGCTGCCACCCGCCGCCCGGTCGGCACTGATCCGGTCAGCGACACCTTGGCGACGTCGGGATGGTTGACGAGCAGTGGTCCGGTGTCGCGGTCGCCCTGGATGACGTTGAAGAGGCCCTTCGGCAGCCCCGCCTCATGCAGGATCTCGGCGATCTTCAAGGCGCCGAGCGGGGTGTTTTCGGAGGGCTTGAAGACCATGGCATTCCCTGAGATCAGCGCCGGCGCGCCCTTCCAGCAGGCGATCTGCTGCGGATAGTTCCAGGCGCCGATGCCGACGCAGACGCCGAGCGGCACCCGCTTGGTATAGGCAAAATCCTGGCCGAGCGGGATATGCGAACCGTTAAGACCCGCCGGTGCGACGCCGCCGAAGAATTCGAAGGCATCGGCGCCCGAGGTCGGGTCGGCGACGATCGTCTCCTGGATCGGCTTGCCGGTATCGAGCGTCTCCAGTTCGGAAAGCTCGCGATTGCGCTCGCGCATGATGTCGGCGGCGCGCTTCAAGATGCGGCCGCGCGCCATCGGGCTCATCGCCGCCCATTCCGGCTGGGCGCGCTTGGCCGCGGCAATCGCCTTTTCGACGATTGCGGGCGTTGCCGCATGCAGCCGGGCGATTACCTCGCCGGTGGCGGGATACAGGCTCTCGATGACGGTGCCGTCGGTATCCTCGACATATTCGCCGTTGATGAAGTGCGACGCTTTCGGCTGGGCTTTCATGTCATTTGTCCTTAGGGTGTTCGATGTGGTCGTCCCTCTCCCCTCGGGGAGAAGGGGAGGTGGCGGCCAGAAGCGCGTTCAGATAATCTTCCGTCAGCGCGATCGAGGCTTCGATGCCGATCGGCGCCGATTTCAGACTCTGCCTGATATAGAGCCCGTCGATCATCGCCGCAGCGCCCTCGGCGATGCGTTCTGCGGCGTCAGCCGGCAGCAGCGCCTTGAGGTCTGCGAGCAGGTTCGAGCGCAGGCGGCGGGCATAGATCACCAGAAAGCGCCGCGTCTCCTCCGAGCGTTGCGCTTCGGCATAAAAGGCAAGCCAGGCGGCAATCGTGTCGGCAGCGAACTGGTCGGCATGGAAGCTGACGCGGATGACGGCCGAAAGCCGCTCGCGCGGCGTGCGCGCCGCCTTCAGCGCCGCCACCGTATCGCGGCGCAGCTGCCTGAGAAGCGAGCGGATCGTCTCGATCAGCAACTGCTCCTTGCTGCCGAAATAATGATGCGCGAGAGCCGGCGAGACGCCGGCCCGGCGGGCGATATCGGACATGGTGACAGCCAGCGAGCCGTGATCGCCGATCACCCGCAGCGCCGCATCGACAAGCGCCTTGCGGCGCACCGGCTCCATTCCAACCTTCGGCAAGACCGCAACTCCCTGAAAACGGCGCCATGTATTTTCGCCATATTATTTTTGATTGACTGATCAATCAACAAAAATCTTTCTTACGTGCCGCACGCGGCCGCATCTTCCCCCGGGCCATTGCTGCAACATATTTCAAAACTACGGGGAGGTGCGTTTATGGCCGATGTCTTCAACGAAACGCCGGCATCCCAGTTGCAGTCGAAATGGATCTGGTTCGTCGGCCTCGGCGTGCTGCTCCTGGTCTGCGGTCTGATCGCGCTCGGCAACCTGATGCTCGCAACTGTCGTTTCAGTCTATTATGTCGGCATGCTCATGCTGTTCGGCGGCGTGATCTATCTCGTCCATGCCTTTCAGGTGCGCGGCTGGGATCATGTGCTCTTCTGGGTGCTGAGCGGCCTGCTCTATGTGCTTGCCGGCATCGCAGCCTTCGTCAATCCGATCCTGACATCGGCGGCGCTGACGCTGTTTCTGTCGCTCGCCCTCGTCATCGCCGGGGTCTTCCGCACCTGGGTCGGCAGGCGCATGAAGCCCGCCAGGGGCTGGATGTGGATCGTCGCAAGCGGCGTTATCACCGCCCTTGCCGGTTTCGTCATCGCGCTCGGCTGGCCGGTCAACAGCCTTTGGGTCCTCGGCCTTTTCCTGGCAGCCGATCTGATTGTGCAGGGCTCGACGATGATCGCCTTCGGACTCGGCATCCGTAGCTGAAAGCTTTTTTCGACACGCCCATTTTGACAAGGACATGGCAGGGGATTAGACTGAAGGGGTTATGGACCGACCGCCAGGAGCGGATGGTCCCGCACGATAGCCGCAAATGGTCATGCGTCCCCCAAAAGGCAGGGTACTGCTGAAGAAAAAGGGAGGAAGTTCATGCCGATGGTCACCGTTTCCATCTCTCCGCAACAGGCAGCGGGCATCCGTGCAGCCGTCGACACGGGTGGTTACGCCTCAAGCAGTGAGGTCGTCCGAGAGGCGCTTCGCCTCTGGGATACCGCCCGCAAGCTCGGCGAAATCAAGGCAGATCTCCTCGACGACGAGAGCGTAGCCTCCGGCGGCAGATGCGTCGCCGAAATGTTTGCCGATCATGAGGCGCAGCGCCGTCGCTCCGCCTGAGCGACTGATTGTGCTGGGGAATTCGAATTCACGCGGAACGCGTGCAGACGAGTCGCGCCTTTCACCAAACTTTCATATTGACGAAAGGGTTCGTTGATCCTTCTGCGGCAGGTTCCTGACCAAGAAGAACAAGTCGCAGTGGAGATCGGCCCCACGAGCGCTCCATTTCGCATTTCGTCGAGATGGCGCCGATCGTCGGCCTCGACAGCGAAGCCGAGCAACTGATGGCGATATTCGCCAATATGGAGGGCAGCAACTGCCTGATCCTGACCGACAATATGCGGTATGCCGGCGTTGTTTCAGCCGCTTCGCTGATCAAGGTCATTAATGAGAAACAGCTGAAGACCGCCTAGGACCAGAACCCGCTGACCGGCCTGCGAGGCAATCGCGCCATCCGCGATTTCATGCGCCAGTCCGGCCGCGACGGCGATGAGGTCCGCCAATTCGACAATTTCAAGCCGCTCAACGATGCCTACGGCTTTCATCTCGGCGACCACGCGATCTCGCTCTCCGCCGGCCGCATCCTCTGTCATGACCGCACCGGCGCCGAAGCCCTGTTCCCGCTGATGCGCTGCTCGATCGGCGTTCTCGAGCTGCCGGAAGGCCTCGTCATCGACGATCTCAACCGCGTCAGCGCCGAAATCGCCGTCATCAAGTCGGCCGCCAAGGAGAGCGAGGAGGGCCTCGCCTACCATTTCCTGGGCGAGGCGAATTGACGCCCTTGCCGCTTGCAGCCTTCCCAAGCCGGCCCGGCTGATTTATTCCGAGCCCTCGGGATCAGGAGGGTCGCGCCATGTCATTGCCTCAGGAAATGCGTTTCGTAGATCTCAAGTCCTTCGGCGGACCGGATGTGATGGTGATCGGCAAGCGTCCGCTACCGGTCGCCGGCGAAGGCGAGGTCCTCGTGCGCGCCGAGGCGATCGGCGTCAACCGTCCCGATATTGCCCAGCGTCAGGGCAGCTATCCTCCACCCAAGGATGCGAGCCCGATTCTCGGGCTGGAACTCTCCGGTGAAATCGTCGGGGTCGGGCCCGGCGTCAGCGGCTATGCCGTCGGCGACAAAGTCTGCGGCCTCGCCAATGGCGGCGCCTATGCCGAATATTGCCTCCTGCCGGCCGGTCAGATCCTGCCTTTTCCCAAGGGATACGATGCTGTGAAAGCCGCGGCGCTTCCAGAGACCTTCTTCACCGTCTGGGCCAATCTCTTCCAGATGGCCGGACTGACCGAAGGCGAGAGCGTGCTGATCCATGGCGGCACGAGCGGCATCGGCACGACGGCGATCCAGCTCGCCCGCGCCTTCGGCGCCGAGGTCTATGCCACGGCCGGCTCGACGGGAAAATGCGAGGCCTGCGAAAGGCTCGGCGCCAAACGAGGGATCAACTACAGGAGCGAGGACTTCGCCGCGGTGATCAAGGCCGAGACCGGCCAAGGCGTCGACATCATCCTCGATATGATCGGTGCCGCCTATTTCGAGCGCAACATCGCCTCGCTTGCAAAGGACGGCTGCCTGTCGATCATCGCCTTCCTCGGCGGGGCCGTCGCCGAAAAGGTCAATCTCTCTCCGATCATGGTCAAGCGCCTGACGGTCACCGGCTCCACCATGCGCCCGCGCACGGCCGAGGAGAAACGCGCCATCCGCGATGATCTGCTCTCCGAGGTCTGGCCGCTGCTGGAGGCCGGCACCGTCGCCCCCGTGATCCACAAGGTCTTCGCCTTCGAGGATGTCGCCGATGCGCACCGGCTGCTGGAAGAGGGCAGCCATGTCGGCAAGGTCATGCTCACCGTTTGAGGTCAGCTTCGGACCAGCATTCATCGGCAAGGTGAAACTGATCCTGGCTGTCTGTGAGTCTCCGGGTCGCTGAACAGTCGTCTGATCGAAACCCGGCCCCGAAACTGCGCATCCTGATGTGGCGTTGCTTGCGCGTTGTAAGGTCCCTACGAGGAATACAATGGCTCTATTCCACGCCTGCCCCATCTGCCGTAGCAGAATTCCGCATTTCGTACCGCTTCCGCGGTACTACATCGACAAGGCCGTCGAACATGGCTTTCCCTATCGCATCGATGAATTCGAGACGATCAACCATCAGGCCTATAGCTGCCCCAATTGTCATTCGACCGATCGCGACAGGCTCTACGCTTTGTTCCTGACGCCGGTATTCCAGCGCCTCAACCATGCGCATGCTTTCCGGTTCCTGGATATTGCGCCGGGTCGGGCCTTGAGCTTCTGGCTCAAGAGCCACCCGCATATCTTCTACCGCAGCTGCGACATGCATATGCCGGAGGCAGACGACAAGGCTGATATCCATAACCTGCCCTATGCCGATGAGAGCTTCGACTTCGTCCTCTGCTCCCATGTGCTCGAACATGTCGACGATCCGGTGCGTGCCACCGCCGAAATCCGGCGTGTTCTCAAGCCGCACAGCATCGCCATCCTGATGGCGCCGATCTGCCTGTCGATCGAGGAAACTTATGAAAATCCCGAGGTGACGACGCCGGAAGGCCGCTGGGCGCATTTCGGCCAGGACGACCATGTGCGCATCTTCTCAAGGTCCGGCTTCATCGACGTGATCCAGCGGGCCGGTTTGGCGGTCCAGCAGGTTCCGATCACTGAGTTCCTGACGGCCGAGGTCTGCGATACCTATGGCATCGGCCGCGGCTCCGTCCTCTATCTCGGCGTGAAGCAGGAGGTCGTCCAGCAGGAGCCGGAACCGGAGCGCAACGTCGCCTGAAAACACGGAAATCATTCAGTCGTGAAAAGGCGCCCCGAAGCCGAGGCGCCTTTTTCAATTTCACCTGTATCTCAGGAATCGTCGTCGCAATCGCGACGATGCCCCCAGCGCCATCAGCAGATAATAGCCAATGCGCCGCCAACGGCGCTCCTGGGACACCGCCCGGATCGACGAGGCCGGCGCCGTTGGCGATAACGCCCGCGAAGGCCGCACCGAAGGCGCCGCCAAGCGAGCTCATCGTTGGGATTGCCGCCGAGGCCTTGTCCTGTTCGTTGCTGACGACGAGCTTCAGCACCATGGCGACGAAATGCGCCCAGCCGAGACCGATGCCGGAGCCCATCATGAACATGGCCGCCGAGGGGCATCTTGCGGTGCAACGCCACATAATGACGGCCCCCGCGCTCCCTCCGCCGCTACAGCTACTGCGCACGAGCGGCAGGCACATCAAGCCGGCTGCCGCGCTTGGCGCCGCTCGCTTTCGAGATAGAGCAGCGCTCCGATCGCCGCTAGACCGGCGCCGGCGCCGACGAAGGCGGTGCCGGAATAGTTGGTGATGCGGGTGCCGAAGGCGAAGAGCCCGGCGGCGATGCCGGTGCCGATGAAGGTGTTGAGCGAGAGCAGCGAGGTTCCGAGCCCCGGCCGGTCGGCGATCAGATCCTGCAGATAGGTGATCGGCACACCGAGAATTGCCGCCGCGCCGCAGGCGTTGACGAGCAGCAGCGCATAGATGTGCCAGGGCGAGGACGCAAATCCGAGCAGCAGCAGATAGGCGCAGTAGATCAGCGCGCCGAAGGCGAGCACATGCGCGGTGCGGAAGCGCCGCTGCGCCATGCCCCACATCATCATGAACGGCATCTCGAGAAGGGCCGTCAGCCCGGCAATGAAACCGACGTCGGCGACGCTTCCGCCCGCCGCACGGGTGATGATCAGCGGCAGCAGCATGCCGTTCAGCCGCTGCAGTGCGAAGAGCAGCGACATGATGAAGACGCGGATCAGTACGCGCGGCATGAAGATCCGTTTCAGCGAAGCGAGAAAACCCACCGCATCGGGAGCAGGGCCGGCGGTGCCATTGCCGGGAGCGAAGAAGAAATACAGGAAGAAGCAGGTGCAGCTGGCGAGTGCGGCGATGCCATAGGCCGGCGTCATCGATGGGGAATTGACGAGATAAAGGCCGATCAGCCCCGGCGCCAGCGCCCAGGAGCCGGAAAACAGCGCCCGCACCGTGGCCGTCACCGCCGCGCCCTCGCCACGCTCCATCTGGTTGGTCCTGGCGCGCAGGCTGGCGAAGAGCAGCGAATAGGTGGAGCCGCTCATCGGCACCAGCAGCAGCGTCGAAAAAATGAAGATTGCCGGGCTGTGGATGATTGCGATCGATCCAAAGCCGAGCATGCCGGCGACCGAAAGCGCCAGCACCAAC
Organism: Rhizobium etli CFN 42; assembly: GCF_000092045.1. NCBI lineage: Bacteria > Pseudomonadati > Pseudomonadota > Alphaproteobacteria > Hyphomicrobiales > Rhizobiaceae > Rhizobium > Rhizobium etli. The sequence goes on from NC_007761.1 coordinate 1,196,652, forward strand.
GGCCGGCGCTCCTTCAGCCTGTCCGACCAGATGCCGAGCGTCAGGCTGGTCGTGACGTTGACGATCGCCGAGAAGAACACCAGCGCCGAATAGGCGCCGTTGCTTAAGTCCAGTTCGTTGATCCCGATGATCGACTGGTACGGCACGGTCGAGGCGTAGGTAAAGGCAAGCGCGACGAGCGTCACGGCGGGAATGCGGATCCTGTTGTCGCGCAGGATGAGGGAGAAGCTGGATGACATGGACGGTTCCTGACGCACCACTCTTAGCCGGATCCCACACATCGGAGAAACGATAGTTTTCGATCGCTTCGGTCAATTCTTGTTATGGGGTGTCGGGATGAGGTGAAGCTGCCGGTCGAGCCCCGGGGCTGGATTCCAGGCTCAAGGCCAGGAAGGACGGACGGTAGGGGCTCGACCGGCAGAAGGCGCGACTTCCCAGGCGGAGGATGGGAGAACTTGACCAAGGAGGCGCACCCGTCGGCTACTCCGCCGCACGTCGCGTCCGTGTCACGGCCATCACCCCGATTCTGAGCGCCCAGCCAAACCCGTTGGCTTTCGCCGCGTGACGCGTTATGCCTGCCGCATCCCGCCAGCACCAGGATGAGAGCCCATGACCAATCCCGTCACCGTTGAAGTCACCCGTGGCCTGCTTGTGGAAAGCCGTCATCGCGGCGCGGTGGCGGTCGTCGATGGCGACGGCAAGCTTTTCTTTTCGCTCGGCGACATCGACACCGCCGTCTTTCCGCGCTCGGCCTGCAAGGCTATGCAGGCGCTGCCGCTCGTCGAGAGCGGTGCGGCGGATGCCTATGGCTTCGGCGACAAGGAACTGGCGCTCGCCTGCGCCTCGCATAATGGCGAGGAAGAACATGTGGCGCTTGCCGCCTCGATGCTGTCGCGCGCCGGCCGGAATGTCGAAGCGCTGGAATGTGGCGCCCACTGGTCGATGAACCAGAAAGTCCTGATCCAGCAGGCCCGTTCGCTCGACGCGCCGACGGCGCTGCACAACAATTGCTCGGGAAAACATGCCGGCTTCATCTGCGCCTGCTGCCACCGCGATATCGACCCGAAGGGCTATGTCGGCTACGAGCACCCGCTGCAGGTCGAGATCCGAGCAGTGATGGAAAGACTGACCGGCGCCGTGCTCGGCGCCGAGAGCTGCGGCACTGACGGCTGCTCCATCCCGACCTATGCCATGCCTTTGCGCAACCTGGCCCACGGCTTTGCCAGGATGGCGACTGGCACCGGTTTGGAACCCTTACGCGCCAAAGCATCCCGCCGCCTGATCGAGGCCTGCATGGCCGAGCCCTTCTATGTCGCCGGCTCCGGCCGCGCCTGCACGAAACTGATGCAGATCGCTCCCGGCCGCATTTTCGTCAAGACAGGCGCCGAGGGTGTCTTCTGCGCCGCGATCCCGGAAAAGGGCATTGGCATCTCGCTGAAATCCGAGGATGGCGCCACCCGCGCCGCAGAAGCCATGGTGGCGGCGACACTCGCCCGCTTCTTCGAGACGGAAGAGACGGTGCATGCCGCCCTGATGGCCTTTGCCGCAATGCCGATGCGCAACTGGAACGGCATCCATGTCGGCGATATCAGAGCGACCTCCGTCTTCTCGGCATGATGCCGAAAACGGTGTGTGGTTTTCGCACGATGATTAGGCTGCAGTGATCGTGCCGTTGAGATCGCGATAGGGCTTCAGCCGCTCGGCCGGCATCTCGGCCGGCACGATCAGCCCGGCCACCTCGGCAATGCCGAGCACCGGGCAGGGCGAGACGAGGTCGAACTTCTCCTCCGTTAGCAGCACATGGGTTTCGGCCGAGCAGCGGGCGATATGCCGTTTGATCGCCGCTTCCTCGAAATCACCGGTGGAAAGCCCATGCACGGGATGGGCCGCCGTGACGCCGAGGAAGAACAGGTCGGGGCGCAGCTGCGAAATCGCCGCCATCGCTGCTGCCCCAACCGCCACCATCGAATGTTTGTAGAGCCGCCCGCCGGTCAGGATCACCTCGGCCGGATGGTGCTCGAGCTCGGCGGCGATCGTCGGACTGTGGGTCGCGACCGTCAGCCCCATGTCGCGCGGCAAATGCCGGGCGATTTCGGCGGTCGTCGTGCCGCCGTCGAGGAAGATCATCTGCCGCGGCTTGATCATCGCCGCCGCCGCGGCTCCGAGCCGCGCCTTGACCTCGGACGAGACGCTGCGCCGCGCCGTGAAATCCGGCAGATCGGGCGAAACCGGCATCGCCCCGCCATGCACCCGTTTCAAGAGCCCTTCCGCTGCCATTTCCCTGAGGTCGCGCCGGATCGTGTCTTCCGAAAGCGAAAAATCCTCGGCGACGCGCTTGGCAATCACCTGACCGTCACGGCGCAGAATGTCGAGGATCAGAGTCTTGCGTTGCGTCGTTAGCATCGTCTTTCCGCACGAAAATGAACGAGGTGGCATGATATTGCACGAAATGACTCGACATTCAATAAATATCGTGCATTTTCAGGAAATCCCGCGCATGAAGCCGGGAGTGCTCGCGCAGAAGCGGAGCGATGGAGTGGATCATGTTGATATTGATTGCCGGACCTTATCGGTCCGGGACGGGCGACGACCCGGAAAAGATGGCCGCCAACCTGAAGCGGCTGGAGGAACCCTCTCATAAGCTGTTTGAAGCGGGCCATGTGCCGATGATCGGCGAATGGGTGGCCCTGCCGATCTGGCACGCCGCCGGCGGCAGAGCGGTCGGCGATGCGCTCTACGAGCAGATCTTCCACCCGGTCGCCGGCCGGTTGCTGCAGCTCTGCGACGGCGTGCTGCGCTTGGCCGGCGAGTCCAAGGGCGCCGACAACGACGTGCGCATCGCAAGAGGACGTGGCATCCCGGTCTGGCACCGGCTGGAGGATGTGCCGGGTTGCGGCTGAGCGGCGAGTTTGTGCCGGTGATTTGCCCCTCACCCTAGCCCTTGCCGGGGTCGAGCCGCTGGTTTCGACCCGTCCTGCGGACCCCCGTTTTGACGGGGAGAGGGGACGTGCCCTGCGAGAGGCCCGAGGGGGACCGAGAGGTCGCGGCATATTCCCTTCTCCCCGTCAGAACGGGGAGAAGATGGCGGCAGCCGGATGAGGGGCGACTCCGACACAAAGCAAACCTCATCTCCCCCGTTCCGGCGCAGCCATCCCTGCGCTATATCTGGCGCCGAAAGGGAGACGAGAACCATGCTGACATTATATTACGCGTCCGGAACCTGCGCGCTTGCAAGCCTCATTGCCCTGGAGGAATCCGGCCTGGCCTTCGAAACGAAGAAGCTCAGCTTCGCCAATAGCGAGCAGCGTTCGCCGGACTATCTGAAGATCAATCCGAAGGGCCGGGTGCCGGCGCTCGTCACGGATCGCGGCGTGCTGACGGAAACACCGGCGATCCTCGGCTTCATCGCTGATAGCGCCCCGACCGCAAAGCTCGCGCCGCTCGGCGATGCCTTCGAAATGGCGCGGCTGCAATCCTTCAACAGCTATCTCTGCTCGACCGTGCATGTGAACCATGCCCATCGCCGGCGCGGCTCGCGCTGGACCGACGATCCGGCGGCAATCGAGGCGATGAAGGCCAAGGTACCGCAGAATATGGCCGATTGTTTCACGCTGATCGAAGAGACGATGTTCGACGCCCCCTGGGTGATGGGCGAGACCTATTCGCTCGCCGATCCCTATCTCTTCGTCATGACCGACTGGCTGCCCGCCGACGGCGTCGATCCCGCCCGCTTTGCAAAAGTCAGCGACCACCACGCCCGCATGCTGCAGCGCCCCGCCGTTCAGCGGGCGCTGGCCTTCGACCGGGGCTAAGGCGGGGTCAGCGCCATCAGCCGCCCGCACCCTGGTACTTGCGGGTGGCGTAGCGCCAGTGGGCCACGGCCATGAGCACCCAGACCGGGCCGGCGGCGAGCGTTACGGGCACGGCCCAATCGCCGAGGATCGGGATGGGCTTGCCGAGCAGGGCGCCGACCGGGACCGAGCTGGTCAGGGCCAGGGGAACAGCGGTGATCAGCGTCAGCTGGATGCTGCCGGGAAAGATGTTGAGCGGATAACGCGTCAGCTCCCAGAAGCCGAAGAAGATCGAAAACAGGTGGTTCGACCGCACCCACATCAGTGCCGTCGCACCGATCATGGTGATCATCGCGCCGGTGAGCAGCGTCGCGCTGACGATTGCGGCAAGCAGGAACGCCACGGACGCGGCAGACCAGGCGAAGTCGACCGACAGGACGGCCCAGCAGAGCAGCGGCACCGCCAGGATGATATGGCCGGCATAGCCGATATTGAGGCCGGAGAAGACCAGATAGGCCCAGGGGCTGAACGGCTTGATGAGCAGCGTGTCGTAGGTGCCGAGCCGCACCAGCTCCTCGAGATCGCGCAATTGCACGAAGCTCATCGCCGCACCCAGCGAATAGGCGAGCAGCTGGAAGCTGAAGAGCAGCGCCAGTTCCGGCCAGGTCCAGCCGCCAAGCGTCTGGAAGCGGGCAAGCAGGATGCCGATGGTGGCAAAGACGCTGCCATAGGAGAGGATCTGCGCAAACCGGTCGAGCCAGAAGGCGCCGCGATATTCCATTTGTGCGCGCACATGCATGCGCACCAGGAGCGGAATGACGCGGAGGTGATGAAGGAACACGATCAGCCTCCCTGGACGGTGATGCGGCGCGACGCCAGGCGCCAGAGCCGGAGCACGCCCAAAAGGAACAGCCCGGCCCAGCCGAGGCCGAGGCCGAGATGAAGCCAGGTGTCGGCGACCGAGAGCCTGCCGAGATAGACCGCATTGGGATAATAGACGACCCAGGCGAAGGGCAGGTGGCGGGCGATCGTCGCCAGCGGCTCGGGGAAGAACCAGAAGGGCACCAGCAGGCCGGAGAACAGATGCAGCAGGGCGCCGAGGATCCAGTCTAGCGAGAAGCTCGTCATCAGCCAGAAGGCGATGAGGCCGAAGAGCGCGGACATCAGGAAGATCAGCACGAAGGACAGCGCCCAGAAGACGATGAACATCAGGCCGTGAAACAGGCTTTCCGGCGCCAGCATGCCGTAGAACAGGGCGGTGAAGACAACGGTCGGGATCACCTGCGTCGCCAGCCGGTAGAAAAAGCTGCCGCATTCATTGGCGAAGAGATAGAGCGGATAGGAGAGCGGCTTCAGTAGCCAGACGGCGATATCGCCTGTTTTGAGCGAGCGGCCGATCTCGCCGATGACCCTTTCCGGGCGGGTGGCACCCATCACAGCGCCGCCGAGCAGGGCGTAGGTCACCATCTGCTGCAGCGAGACGCCGTCGACCACGGTCGCGCCGGCGCCGGCATAGACGGCGAGCCAGATGGCGACGCGAGCGACGACCTGCACCAGTTTGCCGAAAATATTGGCCCAGACCTCGTTGCGGTAGGCGAGCTGCGCGTGGAAGGCGCTGCGTGTGAAGGCCAGATAAGCGTTCATGGTGTCGGCGCCCGGGCGTTGCGTGTGAAGGCGAGATAGGCGCTCATGAGGCCCGGGCCGCCCTGGCGTTGCGACCCTGGTAGAAGGTGCGGATGACCTCTTCGATGTCAGGCTCGTGCAGCGCCACGTCCTTGAGGTCGCGGTCGCTGCCGACCTCCGAAAGGATTTTGACCAGCGACACGTCTTCACGCTCGATCAGATATTCCTTGCGCAGGCCCTCGTCGCTGACGAGCGACGCGGTGCTGAGCCGCAAGGGGCCGGGGTCGCTGGCAAATTCCAGCGTCAGCCGCCGGGCCGAGCCGAGGGCAGCGCGCAGGCTCCTCAACTCGCCGTCGAAGATCAGCCTGGAGTGATCGACCATGATCAGCCGCGGGCAGATGGTCTCGATGTCCTGCAGATCGTGGGTGGTGAGGATGATGGTGACGCCGCGTTCGCGGTTGATCTCGGCGAGGAAGCGCCGCACCGCATCCTTGGCGACCACGTCGAGACCGATCGTCGGTTCGTCGAGAAAGAGGATCTTCGGATCGTGCAGCAGCGACATGACGATCTCGGCGCGCATGCGCTGGCCAAGGCTGAGCTGGCGCACCGCCCGGTCGAGAAAGGGCGAGAGGTCGAGCAGTTCGCTGAAGTGGCGCAGATTGTTCGCATAGCGGGCGGCCGGGATATCATAGATGCGCTGGTGCAGGGTGAAGCTGTCGATCAGCGGCAGGTCCCACCACAGCTGGCTGCGCTGGCCGAAGACGACGCCGATCTCGCGGGCATTGTCCATCCGGGAGAGATGCGGCGTGCGGCCGAGCACGGTAAGCGTTCCGGCACTCGGCACCAGAATACCGGTCATCATCTTGATCATCGTCGATTTGCCGGCGCCGTTCGGGCCGAGATAACCGACAGCCTCGCCAGCCGTAATATCGAAGCCGATATCGGAAACGGCCTGAACCTCGGTATATTCGCTCGTCACGAGCGTCTTGAAGGCGCCGAGCAGACCCGGAAATCTCTTGTGCTGCCGGAAGCGCTTGCTGACGCCCCGTGCTTCGATCAAAGCCGGCATGTCTATTCCCTCGGATATGAAGCGAGCCGACTCAGGCGGCGATGGGCTTGCGAACGCAGGCTAGCGCGAAGTGGGATTCGTTCAAGCTGAAGTTGCGTTTGGATCACTTCGGCCCGATGTCGCCACCACCTTTGACCGATCCCCGCCTGCGCTACATTGATGGCATGGACAGGATGCACGCCTTGCTCATCGTCGTCGCGGCCATCGCGATCATCGTCCTTGCCGGCCGATGGAACACCACGGATGCCGATCACTATATGGGCTTCGGCAATCTTCGCTCGCGCCGCAAACGACAGGCCGGCGACGATGAGACGGAAGAAGAATGAGGCGCCATGATCGAAGGCTGTCTTCGATCAGGCGCCTCCGCAACGGTGGTTAGTGTGCCTGGCGTGAGGAATGCTGACGCAGGATCGTCGCCGCGTTGATCGGCATCGACCGATCAACGCGCCTGTAGACGCTGCCGTCGCGCGTCCGGCGCATCAGGCCGAGTTCGCAGAGCTCCCGCCGCAGCAAGGCGTGATCTCCAAACAGGTGCCTGTCGCGAAGAAGAGCATTAACCTCCTGTTCGGACATCTCCCTTGCCGAGGGTATCTGCGACCAGAGAAGCCAGAGCGCCGTGATCTGATCCATGCGCCGCGAAGGCCAGCGCATCAGGCGAAGCTCTTCGTCGAAGCTGCGTTGAACACGATCGATGTGCTTCCGGTCGATCTCGGCATCGGCGGCAGGCGCCGATGCCGGCAGGTGCCGCTCGCTTTCTGCGGGATCGGTTTTTGTACGCAGGCTCTGGAAATTGCCGTAACCGGCAGCCCGGGCCAGCATGTTCAGGAACTGCAGGTGAGAGGGAAACCCCTCATGACCGGAGAGCTGCAGGCGAAGCGACTTGGCAAATGCGGAGGCATCGCTCACCTGGAGCGGAATGAGTTTTCTGGACATGACCTATCCTTTGATCGTGCCGTTCCGGATGGATTATCGGTGATCGCCCTTCCGACATGGCACGGGATTGGTGTCCATATCTCGGTCATTGTCAGGTTTAGCGTGTTCCGGAGAACGGCGATGCCTGGGTGAACTGCAGACCCGACGCAGCAACTATCATCGCGCCCTCGATATTTCAACCGTCTTGCAGTTCGCTGGCTCCGGCAGAGGGCCCGGCGTTTCCGGCAAAGTCGGCAGCGCTAAGCGGAACCGGCCGGGTGCCATCGACATCGGCGATGCCGTATTCATGCGCCACCGCCGCGGCGATCAACACGCGCCCGGATTTCGACATCAGCAGCGGGTCGCGCCACAGCCCGCCAATGACATGGCCGATGAACTGAGGCGATTCCGAATTGCTCATGTCGAAATGCTCGGCGTTCTCAAGAACGGCTTCGGTGCGGACGAGCCCCGGATAAAGCGCAACGGCGGCGACATTGTGGGGGCGCAACTCATGCGCGAAGTCAGCGGCATCTTGTCGGCGGCAGCCTTGGCTATTCCATAGACCGCATTGCCTTCGTGGAGCTGGGCCGCCCAGAAGGAGATGTTGACGATGAGGCCGCGTTGCGCCGAGATCATCAATGGAGCGAGGGCGCGCGAGGTCATGAAAGCGCCCCTGAGCGCGGTGCCAATCATCGCCTCCCACCGCCAAACCGGCTGCTCCCAAAATGGCCTCGGCCAGGTGAACTCTCCGTCTTCCACCATACGTTCATAGCCTGGCCAGGCATTGTTCACCAGAATATCAAGCCTGCCGCCGGCTCGGATCGCTTCGCACACTCGCTCGCTGTCGCCGTCACTAGCGTGATCGCATCGATGGACGGAAAGGCGCCCCGGCAGTTTTGCCGCTTCAAGCTCGAGCCCCTCGAGCGATCCCGCCGATCCCGCTTGCTTTGCTTCCGCCTCGAAACGCGTCCTGCCGGTCACATGAACGGTGACGCCTTCGGCAAGCAGAGCAAGGGCAATGCCGCGGCCTACGCCGCGGCTTCCGCCGGTGACCAAAGCGACGATGTCTTTCATGGTGGGCCTCCTTGATGAGCTGGCGATCGACGCGGATAAGCGCATATTGGCAGAGGGGCTTCTGCCGGGCGATTGCTTTTTGCGAGGCGCGGACCTTTGTCTGCGGGCGTCTCTTCTCCACAGCCGCAGGTTTCAGCTTGTCGATTATCACGGGAACAAACAAGACGGCTCAGATGTTAGGTGCCACTGGAATCTCGCGAGTTGTTCGACATGGCCAAATTTGCTCGGGGAGATCGCGTCGCCTGGAATACGGAGGCCGGGCAGGTCTCCGGCTGCATCATCGCGATCCACACCCGGTTTTCGATGACAAGGGCCATCGGCGCCGGGCGACGGAGGCATCGCCCCAGTACGAGATCAAGAGCGACGAGAGCGATCATGTCGCTGCCCACAGGCAAGAGGCATTGAAAAAGGTCGGAGGACAGTAGGATGAACCCGAAAAGCACTATGAGCATTGCCGGTCATCCGATCCATCCGATGTTGATCCCGTTCCCGGTCGCCGCCTTCGTCGGCACGTTTGTCGTCGACATCGTCTACACTCGATCGGGCGATCCGGCCTGGGCAGTTGCGACCAATTGGATGCTCGGCGCCGGGCTGGTCATGGCGGCGCTGGCGGCAGTTGCCGGATTGGTCGACTTTGTCGGCGACAGCCGCATTCGCGACCTGCGCGATGCCTGGTTCCATATGATCGGCAATGTCGTCCTTGTCTTGATCGAGGCCGTCAACCTCTGGCGCCGATTGGCCGAAGGCGGCGACTTCATCGTCCCGACCGGATTGGTGCTGTCTTTGATCGCCACCGCCCTTCTTCTGTTCAATGGCTGGAAAGGCTGGGAAATGGTCTATCGCCACCGCGTCGGCGTCAGCGAGGATCCGACCAATCCGACGAGATAATGGACGGCATGCGTCAACGGCAGCATGCCCGCCTCGTCCTTCGAGGCCCCAGCGGGGCACCTCAGAATGAGGCTATCGAGGCGCTCCGTTCGGTGATTTGCTGGCGGGCATCTGCCTTTAACGGACACCGGCATAAGGCAAATTCAGCAAAAGCGCGGGAGCGGTGCTCACGCGCATTTTGCTAGCTGCGACCTGGTCTCGGCATGAAAACCGGTCCCCACTCCGAGCGGTAGATCGGCGATCTCGCGCAGCGACATGCGCTGAACCTCGGGATGCCGCAGCGGGTCATCCTTCCAGGCCGCGTCGATCTGCGCGCCCGTCGCAAGGGTGGGATTCAAGAAAAACTTCAGCCACGACATGGCAAGCCTCGCATTCTCCAGCGGCGCGGAAAGGTGACCACCCAGCGGCTGGTGCCAAATAAGCTCTCCCGCCCATCGCACCATCGCCGGTCGAGCGGGATCCTGTATGCTGCTTATAATGTCTGCTCGTGCCGGTGCTTTTTCAATTGAGATTACCGCGGTGCCGTTATAGAAAAACTATATGAAGAACCTGAATAGCGTCCATCTCAACGGCCTCAGGGCGCTGGAGGCGGTCGGTCGTCTCGGCTCGCTGCAGGCAGCCGCCGATGAGCTCGGCGTCTCGGTCGGCGCCGTCAGCCAGCAGGTGATCAAGGCCGAAGCCCAGTTGGGGCAAGTGATTTTCGAGCGCACTGCCCGGGGAATGATCGCCGCCGAAGCCGGTCGGCCGGTGCTTTCGGCGCTCGGCGATGGCTTTGCCCGTCTTTCTCAGGCGGTTTCGATCGCAAGACGCAAGGACGATACGATCCTGACCATCTCGGTGGCGCCGGTCTTCGCCGCCCGCTGGCTCGTGTGCCGGCTCGATCGCTTCGCCGAGCGCCATCCCGACATCAAGCTACGGCTGGATGCGACGACCAATCTCATCAATCCCTCCCTCGGCGATGTCGATATCGGCATCCGCGTCGGTGATGGCAGATGGCCTGACGTGAATGCCGAGCTGCTGCTGGAGCAGGAGGTGTTTCCCGTCTGCTCACCGGAAATGGCGGCGAAACTGCGTGCACCCGCAGATATCCTGGCATTGCCTGCGGTCATCGATGGCCGCGCCATGTTCAGTTGGGAAATCTGGATGCGCGAGGCGGGGCTGTCAGGCGCGACCCTTTCGACGCGCCACGTCTTCAACGACGCCTCACTCTGCCTCGACGCGGCGATCGCCGGCCAGGGCGTCATGCTCGCCTGGCAGACGCTTGCGGGCTTTTCGCTGGCCGAGGGCCGGCTGGCGGCCCCCTTCGGCATTCGCGCCAAGACCGGCTTCGGTCATTATTTCATCACTGCCGAGGGTGTGCGCGAGCCGAAGAAGGTCAGGGATTTCAAGGCCTGGATCCGCGAGGAAATGGCCGGCACGCTGGCGCTTTTCGCGTAAATCCTCAGACCTCGATCGGCTCCTTGCTGCGTTCCGCCTGCATCGCTTTGTAAGCCGGGCGGGACTGACAGCGTTCGATCCAGGCCTTGATGTTCGGATGCGCGTCGAAAAGATCCGTCTCGCTCTGGGCATAGCGCAGCACCTCGGCGATGTTGAGATCGGCGACGGTGAAGCGATAGCCGACGATCCACTGCCTGCCGGCAAGGTGACCTTCGAGCGCCGCAAATGGCCGGCGCAGCCCGTAGCAGGCGGCGGCGATCGTCTGCTTGCCGTCCTCGCTGCTCTCAAGCCCGTTATCATGTCAGCACGATCCGCACCGAATGCGGCTCGACCTGCGAGGCCGCCCAGATCGTCCACATCGCCAGCAATCCGTCTTCCTCGACGGTTTGGCCGGAAAGCGGCCCGCCATGCTTGCGCGCGAGGTAGAGATTGATCGCCAGCGACTCGTGCATGACGAGGTCGCCGTCGCGAATGCTGGGGATCTGCGCCATCGGGTTGAGGGCGGCGAAATCGGGCGAATGCGTGTTGAGCGGCGCCTGTTCGGCGAGCGGTCGGCGAGCCGCCTGGCCTGCAGCACGGGCACGGAGCGGAATTCGAGCCCGAGCTCCTCCGCCATCCAGTAGACGCGCGAAGCGCGCGATCGGTAGACCCCATAGATTGTCAGCATGACGATATCCCTCGCTGTGTCGCAGAAACCGTAAACGCCGGATCACCCCCGGAAAAGTCCTCGCCGCTGATGGGACGATGAAAGCTTTTGATGCGGCCGGGGGCCTTCCGACCGGATCGAGCACAATTGCCCGGACAGGGGGAACAATGAGAGAGCCGGCGGGTTGGACCCTGAGATTGGCGCCGCCGAGGCGCCGACAAGCGATGAGCCGCGTTCGCAGCGCAGGCCAGCAAAGGAGGAACTCATGACGGGCAGGAAGACGCATGAACAACAGCTTCGTGTCATCGAGAAACGCGAGACAACCGCAAATGCCGGCGAGGATTTTGACGCCAGGGCAGATCTGCAACGCAATGAGCAGGCGAAGGAAGCCTATCGCAAAGGCAATGATCTGAAGGCCGACCCGGACCCCCGCAATGATGATCGGGCCATGGTGCGCGGCCGCAATCAGGAGAGCGAGCATAAAAAGGGAAGCGGTCGCCCCTGACGAAGAAGGAGCCCCGAACATAACGGAACTCTCGATCAGAAAGGAGCCCGGATCAGAAAAGGAGCCCCGATCAGAAAGGAAAATGTCATGACTTTGACATTGATCAGCAAGGCTTTTGCCCAGGATCAGCCGATCCCGAAGAAATATGCGCGCGCCGGCGAGAACCTCTTTCCGCCGCTTACCTGGAGCGGCGCCCCCGAGGAGACCAGGAGCTTTGCTCTGATGGTTGAGGATCCGGATGCTCCGCATGGCACGTTCCGCCATTGCGGCATTGCCAATATCCCGGCGCAGTGGTGCGCACTTGCCGAAAGCGTCGATACGGCGCCGGAGCAGGCGCCGCGCTTCTACAAGAACGATTTCGGCAATGCCCGTTACGATGGCCCGCAGCCGCCGGCAGGCGATCGCCCACATCACTACATCTTCCGCCTCGCGGCCCTCGACGTGCCGAAGCTTTCTGTCCCGGATGCCGCCGGTATCAGCGCGATGTGGGCGGAGGCAAAGAAACACGCATTGGCGGAAGCGACCGTCACCGGCACCTATCAGACGCACTGAGCAAAGGCGGAGCCGCGTGTCAGGACACGCGGTTTCGCTCGACGGTCAGCTGCGTATAGGGCGCGCGGCCGCCCGCCATTTCGGCGGAGACTTGTCGGTCCCACTCAAAGCCGAGGACCGCCCCTTCGCCAACCTCCTGGAAGATATTGTCGGTGATGACGGCTGCGCCTGCCCCCTCGGCGACCGAGACTGCGCATCCCACCGGCGCCTTGCGCACCACATTGCCGCTGACGACGACATTTCTGAGATAAGGCCCCCATCCGATCTGCAGGCCCCAGCGTGGCGCGCCCTCGATCACATTGCCGGACACCAGCGTATCGGCTTCCGCCGCAATGCCGATGCCGAAGCCGACCTCGTGCTTGTAGGGGCCATTCAGCGTCAAATTGCGCACGACATTGCCGGTGACGCTTGCGAGCCTGCCGCCCTCGTCGAAATTGGCGATCGAGATGCCGTTCGCCGCTCCGTCGATCATGTTGGCGGAAACGACCGCCCCTTCGAAGGAGAATTCGACGTAGATCGCCGTCTCGCCGGAGCGCCGGCATTGGTTGCTGCTGATCTGGACGTCCGAGGCCGAATTGGCGCGGATTGCCGTAAACGCGCAGTCGGAAATATGGTTGTTCACCACCATCACCCCGTCGGCCCGGAAGACATTGATGCCGTTGCCGTTCTGGCCGGTGCCGCCGTCATTGGCGCGGATGTTGGAAATCCGGTTGCCGGAAACCACCGTGCCGTCCTCCGCCTTCTTCCAGCGGTGCACGAGAATGCCGCCATTGCCGCAATCGGCGATCGTATTGCCGGTGACCGAAAGATTGGCGGAATCGACCGCGTAGAGCCCGGATTGGGCAGCGCCCGAAATGCGGCTGCGTTCGATCCGCCCGCCGCAGCGCTCCAGCTGCAGGCCGTGTTTGCGGCTGCCGCCGATCTCGCAATTGTCGATCAGCACCTCGTCGACGCCGGTAAATTGCAGGAGCCCGCCGGCATAATCGTCGAGCCAGCGGTTGCCGCCGTCGATGACGAGATTGGAAAGCTCGATGCGCCGCACATTCTCGGCCGCAAACAGACGGCCGTCGCCGGTATAGACGATCCGCGACGCGCCGGGCACGCCCGTAATGCGGGTATTGTCGGGCAAGGTGAGATTGGAGATCCGGTAGGTGCCGGGCGGCAGGAAGACGGGCACGTTCTCGGCCGCCGCCTGCTTTATCATCTGCTCCAGGTTGCGGGTCTTGCGGTCGCCGCTTTCGGGAACGGCGCGATATTCCACCGCGTCGATCGTGCCGCGCAGATCGGGTTGAGCGGCGGCCGTCAGCGGCGAGGCAAGCGCGCGCGATGTCCCGCCCCCAACCGCCGAGGCGGCGAGAAGGAGAAGCATGTCGCGGCGTGAAGGCATTCCTGGCGCTCCTGTCATGACGCGCCCGTAGCAGAAAACGTGCCAGCCCGCCTGTCTTCTTTTGGCACAGGCCCTGCACATCAATCCGAAATTCTTGGTGCGACAGGGGCCGATGGCAGGATCTCGCCGCTTATATTGGTGTGTCGTTCACCCTTTCGTTTAAGCAACCCGAAGGGAATGCGGACTACTTTGACGTGAAAATACATTGGATGTTGCGGAATGGGCCTTCAGCCGCTGGAGGAGAATGGCGTCATGCACGAAGCGAGTGCCAGGCAACGGGAATCTGACGATTTCCTGACGGCCGAAACGCGGCGTTTCGTTGCTGCGACCGAGGCAATGATGGCGTCGACCGCCCATCACCTCTCGGAAGGCGTTGAGAACCTGCGCCTGAAGGCGATTATCCACGAACTTCCGGACTTCCTCTACGTCAAGGATCGTGACAGCCGCTTTGTCTTCGCCAACGCCGTCACCGCCGCCAGCCTCGGTCTCAGGCGCGCCGAAGAGATCGCCGGCAAGCGTGATTTCGACCTGTTCGATTTCGAAGCGGCGCGCCGCCATTTCGATATCGAGCAGCAGATCATGGCAACCGGCCAGGCCCGGATCGACATGGAGGAAACGGTCGTTCTTCCAGGCAGCCCCAGGCCAGTCTGCCGGCTGACCTCGAAGATTCCGCTGCGCAACGAACGCGGCGAAATCGTCGGGCTGATCGGTGTTTCCCGCGATATCACCGAGCGCAAACTCCAGGAGGATCTGCATCGCGGCCAGGCGAAACTGCTCGAAATGATCGCCCGCAACGAGCCGCTGCCGATGATCCTCGAGGCGCTGGTGCTGATGATCGAGGCGCAGCTGACCGGCATCGACGGATCGGTGCTGCTGCTCGACAGCGAGGGCACCAGGCTCTATCACGGCGCGGCTCCCAATCTTCCCGGCGGCTACAGCCGCCTGATCGACGGCGTCACGATCGGCCCCAAGGTCGGCTCCTGCGGCACCGCCGCCTGGCGCGGCCAGCCTGTCATCGTCGAGGACGTGATGAGCGACCCGCTCTGGGAGGATTTCCGCGCGTTGGTTGCCCCTTTCGGCTTTCGCTCCTGCTGGTCGACGCCGATCGCTACCTCTGAGAATAATGTGCTCGGCACCTTCGCCCTCTATTCCAGGGAGGTGCGCCGTCCGACGGAGCATGAAATGAGGCTGGTGGCGCTCGCCACCCACATCGCCGGCATCGCCATCGAACGCAAGCGCGTCGACGATCGCATCCATTTCATGGCTCATCATGATGATCTCACCGGCCTGCCGAACCGCGCCTTTCTGAAGGAAAGGCTGGCCGGCATCCTTGACCAGGCCCGGCGCAACAACCGCAAGGTCACCGTCGCCTATATCGATCTCGACAATTTCAAGGACGTCAATGATGGCCGCGGCCATGCCGCCGGCGACGAGGTGCTGAAAGAGATCGCCACCCGCATGGCCAACTGTATCCGCGCCTCCGATATGGTCGTGCGGCTCGGCGGCGACGAATTCCTCGTGGTGCTCGTCCACCAGTCGAGCCACGATGCCGGCATTGCGCGCCGCCTTCGCGACCTGCAGAAGGCGATCAATCGGCCGATACACGGCGCGAGCGGCGAGATCGCAATTACCTCGAGCATCGGCGTCGCCGCCTTTCCGGTCGACGGCGCAACGTCGGAAGAGCTTCTCGCCAATGCCGACCGCGCCATGTACCGCGCCAAGCAGCTCGGCCGCAACACGCTGCAGCATCATGATGGCGACGGCGCGCCCCTCGGCATGCCACTCGGCGAGCACGAGGAACTGCACCAGGCGATAACAGGCGATCAGCTGTTCCTGGAATATCAGCCGCAGGTCGATGTCGCCACCGGCCGCATCACCGGCATCGAGGCGCTGGTGCGCTGGAATCATCCGGCAAAGGGCAGGGTGCCGCCCGTCAACTTCATCCCGCTCGCCGAAGAGACCGGCCTGATCGTTCCGCTCGGCCTCTGGGTGCTGAACGAAGCCTGCCGCCAGGCGCGCGCCTGGCAGGATATGGGCCTGGCGCCGGTGACGATCGCCGTGAACGTCTCGGCCAAGCAGTTCGCCGATCCGGATTTTGCCAGTCATGTCGCCGAGGCACTGGAGCGCCACCGCCTGCAATCCCACTGGCTGGAGCTCGAGGTCACCGAAAGCGTCGTGATGCAGGACGCCGAGCGGGCACTCGCCATGATGGAATCGCTGCGCGCGATCGGCGTTCGCCTGTCGATCGACGATTTCGGCTCCGGCTATTCGAGCCTTGCTGCCCTGAAGACTTTCCCCTTCGACCGGTTGAAGATGGACCGCTCGCTGGTTGAGGCCCTGCCCGGCGACAAAACGGCCGTCGCCATCGCCTCAGCCGTCATTTCGCTGGCGCAAACGCTGAAACTGTCGGTCCTCGCCGAAGGCGTAGAGACCGACGCCCAGATGGATTTTCTGCGGCAGGCGCGCTGCGAAGAGGCGCAGGGTTATCGCTTCTCGAGGCCCGTTTCGCCCGAGGCGGCTACCCTGTTGCTGCAGGCGCAATCGATCTGACGAGGAAACGCTCTAAACCCGAATGATATTGAGACGCAGAGCGCTGACGACCGCCTGTGTTCTCGTCGTGCATCCCAGCTTCCTGATCACGCTGCCGATCTGATTGTTGACCGCGCTTTCCGACAGATCGAGAAGCTTCGCAATTTCGCTGCTCTTCCTGCCGCCAGCCGTCAGCCTCAAGCAGTCGAGCTCGCTTTGCGTAAAGGCAACCGGCTTGTGTTTCTCGTTCAATGTCAGCTGTGACAGCCGATCATAGATGAGCGTCGCGATAAACAGGAGCTTCGCCATTTCGACCATGCTGAAATTCCGCGACCCCGAAATCGACATCGCACCGCGTCCGCCCGCGGCATCGTGAACGGGAAAATAGGCTCCCTTTTCCATGCCGTACCGCCTGAACAAATCGATGACGGTGGACTTCTTGCCTTCTCCGCGATCGGTATTGATCGCCTCGACATCGTAGTTGAAGGGGCTGGTCGATCTCAGCATCCGCCGGATGACCGGACTGTCGACCATCAGGTTATGGGCGTCATAGTAATCGACCATCTCCGCCGGCCAGTTGGTGATGATCTTTGTCGCGCCAATCTCGACGAAATCGACTGTCGGCAGCGTCATGATCAGGAAAGCGGTCATTCCCAGACCCTGAGTGAGGCCCTTCATATATTTGAAGACTTCATAATGCGTGTTGAAGCCCGCGGCGGCTTCCTCAATTCGATTGAACTGGGCCTCGAGCTCCATGTCTTTCTCCGATCACCAGATTCTTGCGGCTGATTGGTCGCTGATGTGCCGACCGAATCCGCCCATGCGATCGCCGATTTTTGCGCGCTCGAATTGCGGTGCAACACGGCGCTGCAGAGGAAGTCGGAGGGCCCGCTACCGGGAACACCAAGAATTAGAACGATCGATGCTTAACAGACAGTAAATGCGCCGTCCGGTTTTCGGGGCCGGTTAGGCGAGAAATAGGCGCCGGGAGATCTCACGTTGCCACTGGAACTCTGCTAGTGCTGCGGCCCAAGTGACTGTTTTAATACGAGTTTTTTGTTGTCACCCAGACGCGGTCGGCGCATCGGATGGATGTGTGCGGTTAATGGATACTTAAAGAATTTGATGGATTTTATTTTCGGGGTGCTTGTCCGGCGAAGCCCATCATGGGTCGCGGCAATCGAGCGCGTGGATTTTGAGTTAGGGGAACAGAATGAAAAATTTAGCATTGGGCTTCGGATCTGACGCCAAGGCCATACTGGCCGCAATGAGCAGGTCACAGGCGATCATCGAATTCGACCTTACCGGCAAGATCCTGACGGCCAATGCCAATTTCTGTGCCGCGCTCGGCTACCAGCTGTCTGAGATTGTCGGACAGCACCACCGGATGTTCGTCGAGCCGGCAGAAGCCTCGTCGGCCGAGTATCGCGAGTTCTGGGCGAGGCTCGGCCGAGGCGAGTTCGATCAGCGCCAGTACAAGCGCATCGGCAAGGGTGGCAAGGAAATCTGGATCGAAGCCTCTTATAACCCCGTCTTCAGTGGCGGAAGACCATACAAAGTGGTGAAGTTCGCCACCGATATCACCAAGCAGAAGTTGCAAAGCGCTGAAGATGCCGGCAAGTTGAGCGCACTGTCGCGCGCCCAGGCCATTATCGAGTTCACGCCCAAAGGCGAGATCCTGACGGCGAACGAAAATTTCCTGTCGGCACTCGGCTATCAGCTTGCGGAAATCCAGGGCCGTCATCATTCCATGTTCTGCGACAGCGCTTACGCAAACAGCGGCGATTATCGGCGTTTCTGGGAGCGTTTGTCAGGCGGGGAGTTCGTGGCTGATGAATTCCTGCGCATCGGCAAGGGTGGAAAAAAGGTCTATATCCAAGCCTCTTACAATCCGATCTTCGATATGAACGGCAAGGTGTTCAAGGTCGTCAAATTCGCAACCGACGTTACTGCCCGCGTCAACAATGTCGATCAGCTGGCGTCGTCCTTGACGGCGTTGTCCGGCGGCGATTTGACCCAGGAGGTCGCAACGCCGTTCATTCCGACACTGGAACGGCTCCGCACCGACTTCAACGCCGCGGTCACCAAGCTTCGCACCGCGATGCAGGTCGTGGCTCAAAACGCGACGGGCATCGCTGCCAGCGCCCAGCAAGTTCGCGCCGCCTCGGACGATTTGTCGAAGCGCACGGAACAACAGGCGGCCTCCGTCGAGGAAACCGCCGCCGCCTTGGAAGAGATCACCACAACGGTCTCCGATTCCAGCAACCGCGCTCAGGAGGCCGGCCAACTGGTGCGAAGGACCCGTGAGAACGCAGAGCGGTCCGGGGCGGTGGTCCGCAGCGCCGTCGATGCGATGGGCAAGATCGAGTCATCGTCCGCGGAGATCGGCAACATCATCGGCGTCATCGACGAAATCGCCTTCCAGACCAATCTCCTGGCGCTGAACGCGGGCGTCGAGGCGGCGCGCGCGGGCGATGCCGGCAAGGGCTTCGCAGTCGTCGCGCAGGAAGTTCGCGAGCTTGCTCAGCGCTCCGCCAAAGCGGCAAAGGAGATCAAGGAGCTGATCGGGGCCTCCAACGAGCATGTGAAGAGCGGAGTGACATTAGTCGGCGAAACCGGCAAGGCTCTCGAAGAGATCGTCGCCCAGGTGCAGCAGGTCAACAGCAATGTTCTTGCGATTGTTGAAAGTTCGAAGGAGCAGGCGACGGGGTTGAAGGAGATCAACACCGCCGTCAACACCATGGACCAGGGCACGCAGCAGAATGCCGCTATGGTCGAGGAATCGACGGCTGCCGCACATAGTCTCGCCAGGGAAGCGGACGCGCTTTTCCAACTGCTGGGACAGTTCAATATCGGCAGCGCGGGCGCGCGGCAATCGCGTCCCGCTATGGCAACTGCCGCTTCCAGGTCTGTCGCATCGGCGCCGCGGGCAATGGCTGCAAAGGTCGGCGCAGCCTTCCATGGCAACGCGGCAGTCGCCAGCGGCGACTGGGAGGAGTTCTGAGGCGGATGGCGCTCCGCCTCATTCCAGGAGCCGTCCGATCGTCTCGATCTCATTCGTGCAAATGCCTGCCGCATAGTTTTGCGGCAGCCGCGCCAGCTGCATGCCGGCCGCCGCGAGTGCGGTTGCCCCAAGGCCATAGCAAAGCCTCCTGTTCGTCTTGCTCCCCCTGATTGCATCGAAGGACACAACAGCCAGAAAGCGATTTTGGTTGTTCTTGGACTGTTTTCCGGCTTTTCTATCCGCGGTTATCCGCGGAGAGGACTGGCATCACAATGGAACAACAGGACGACGAACTCATCCATTTCGAAGCGCATGGGGCCGCGCCGTTGCCACCGGCTGCTGTCGAAGGCCATGTCGGGCGCGAGGGCGCCCGCATCTGGTATGCGAGCCACGGGACAGGTCCAGCCGTCATTCTGCTGCATGGCGGCCTCGGCCATAGCGGCAACTGGGGCTACCAGGTCCCGGGGCTGCTTGCCAACGGCCGCCGCGTCGTGCTGATCGACAGCCGCGGCCATGGCCGAAGCACTCGCGATGACCGTCCCTACAGCTATGAGCTGATGGCTGCCGACGTGCTGGCGGTGATGGACGAACTGCGGCTGGAAACGGCGGCGTTCGTCGGCTGGAGCGACGGCGCCTGCATCGCGCTGATCCTCGCCATGACCGCGCCGTCGCGTGTCGAGGGCGTCTTCTTCTTCGCCTGCAACATGGATCCGAGCGGCACGCTGGAATTCGTTCCGACCCCGGTCATCGACCGATGCTTCGCTCGCCACGCCAAGGATTATGCGGCCGTGTCCGCGACGCCGGACGATTTCAACTCCTTCGTCGACGCGGTGAGCCTGATGATGCGCACCGAGCCGAACTACCAGGCTTCCGATCTCGCCAGGATCGAGGTGCCGGTTGCCATCGTTCTCGGCGAGCACGACGAATTCATCAGGCGCGAGCATGCCGAATATCTTGCCCGCAGCATTCCGGGCGCTGAGATGATCTATCTCAAAGGTGTGAGCCATTTCGCGCCGCTGCAGCGGCCGGCCGAGTTCAATGCGGCGGCGCTGTCCTTCCTTGGCGCGCTCCCTTGATGAATCGCGCCCTCTGGCCTCGCGCCCGTTTCCCGCTATCTCTTGGTCCATGAGAGCTGATGCGCTGCTTTATCCCACCCCGGAAGGGCTCTATTGCCCGGAAGGCGGCTTTTATGTCGATCCGGTGCGGCCTGTCGAACGGGCGCTCGTCACCCACGGCCATTCCGATCACGCCCGGCCGGGCCATGTGAACGTGCTTGCCACCCGCCAGACGCTCGACATCATGCGCCTGCGTTATGGCGAGGGCTTCTGCGCCAGCGAGCAGGTTGCCGATTTCGGCGAGGAGCTGCTCATCAGCGGCGTCAAGGTAAGTTTTCATCCCGCCGGCCATGTGCTCGGCTCGGCCCAGATCGCCATCGAGAAGAACGGCACCCGCATCGTCGTCTCCGGCGATTACAAGCGCCGCCCCGACCCGACTTGCGCGCCCTATGTGCCGGTCGCCTGCGATGTCTTCATCACTGAGGCGACCTTCGGCCTGCCGGTCTTTCATCATCCAGATCCGATCGACGAAACCGGCAAGCTGCTGGCCTCGCTGCGGCAATTTCCCGAGCGCACCCATCTGGTCGGCGCCTACGCGCTCGGCAAGGCCCAGCGCGTCATCCGACTGCTGCGCGATGCCGGTTATGCCGAGCCGATCTATATCCACGGCGCCATGGAAAAGCTCTGCGACTATTATGTCGGCCAAGGCATCGATCTCGGCGAGCTGCAGCCCGCTACGATCGAAAGCCGCGACAAGTCCGCCTTCAAGGGCGCCGTCGTCATCGGCCCGTCATCGGCCTTCGCCGACCGCTGGGCCCGGCGTTTCAACGAGCCGCTGCCGGCCTTCGCCTCCGGCTGGATGATGGTGCGCCAGCGCGCCAAACAACTCGGCGTCGAACTGCCGCTGGTCATCTCCGACCATTGCGACTGGCCGGAACTGACCGAAACCATTCGCGAACTGCATCCGGCTGAGGTCTGGGTGACCCACGGCCGCGAGGAGGCCCTGGTGCGCTGGTGCCAGCTGCAAGGCATCAAGGCGAAGCCGTTGCATCTCGTGGGCTATGAGGATGAGGCGGATTGAGGCGATGAGCCGTGTGCTGGATCAAAACCCCTCCCCAACCCCTCCGCACAAGGGGGAGGGACTACTGTGTTGCGCCCACCGCATTTTACCTCAGACGGCGCAGCATGCAGCAGCGTCGATTTGGGCCGACGCAGCGCCACGCGTTAGTCCCTCCCCCTTGTGGGGAGGGGTTGGGGAGGGGTCTTTTTCTCGAGCCTGGGGGCCGACATGAAAGCCTTCGCCGACCTGCTCGACCGTCTGGTTCTGACCCCCAGCCGCAACGGCAAACTCAAGCTGCTGACCGATTATTTCCGCGACACGCCCGATCCGGACCGCGGCTACGGCCTTGCGGCGATCGCCGGCACTCTGGAGGTGCGCAACGTCAAGCCCGCCATGCTGCGCGAGCTGGTGCTGGAGCGCATGGACGAGGTGCTGTTCCACTATTCCTATGATTATGTCGGCGATCTCGCGGAGACCATCTCGCTCGTCTGGGACAATGAGCGGGATATCGACCGCTCGGCGCTTGCCCAGCCACGCCTGGGCGAGGTCGTCACCCGCATGAACGGTCTCGGCCGCACCGAAGTGCGCGGCTATGTCCGCGATCTGCTCGACCGGCTGGATTCCTCCGGCCGCTTCGCCTTCATCAAGCTTGCGACCGGCGCGCTTAGAATCGGCGTTTCCGCCCGTCTTGCCAAGCAGGCCTTGGCCGATCTCGGCGGCAAGGACGTCGCCGAGATCGAGACACTCTGGCACGGCCTGCAGCCGCCTTACGAGACGCTGTTCCAATGGCTGGCGGGCGGCGGCGACAAACCGGCCCTGGCTTCACCGGCGATCTTCCATTCGGTCATGCTCGCCAATGCGGTGGAGGAGGGGGACCTGACAGGTCTCGACCCGGCCGACTATGCCGCCGAATGGAAATGGGACGGCATTCGCGTTCAGCTTTCCCGCTCCGGCGACCGGCGCAAGATCTATTCCCGCTCCGGCGACGACATATCGGGCGCCTTTCCCGATATTCTCGAGGCGATCAATTTTTCCGGCGTCGTCGACGGCGAGCTGCTGGTCGGCGGCACTGCCCGCTCCAACAGCCCGACCCGCACCTTTTCCGATCTGCAGCAGCGGCTGAACCGCAAGACGGTGACGGCGAAGATGCTCGACGACTACCCCGCCTTCATCCGCGCCTATGACATGCTTTTCGACGGCGAGGAGGATATTCGCGGCCGCAACTATGTCGATCGCCGCGAGCGTCTTTCCGATATCATCGACCGCGCCCCCCATGACCGGTTCGACCTCTCGCCGCTCGTGCCTTTCTCCTCATGGGAGGAGCTCGACGCTCTGCGTGCCGCCCCGCCCGATCCGGTCATCGAGGGCGTGATGATCAAGCGGCGCGACAGCATCTACCAGGCCGGGCGGATGAAAGGCCCGTGGTTCAAGTGGAAGCGTAATCCCTATAATGTCGATGCAGTGCTGATGTATGCACAGCGCGGCCACGGCAAGCGCTCCAGCTATTATTCCGATTTCACCTTCGGCGTCTGGGCCGATGACGAGGACGGCGAACAGCTGGTGCCGGTGGGAAAGGCCTATTTCGGTTTCACCGATGCCGAGCTCGAGCTGCTCGACAAATTCGTGCGCAACAATACGACCGAGCGTTTCGGGCCGGTGCGGGCGGTGCGGGCCGACAGGGATTTCGGCTTCGTCGTCGAGGTGGCCTTCGAGGGTATCAACCGCTCGACGCGGCACAAATCGGGGGTCGCAATGCGCTTCCCCCGCATCGCTCGCCTTCGCCCCGACAAACCTCCGTATGAGGCCGACCGGCTGCGCACGCTGATCGCCATGATCGACGCCAAGCCCGGCTGAGCCGATGGGCCTGCGCAACAATGACGCAGGGCAATATTTTCAACATCATGTGTATTGGCGGCGCCAGTTTTCCGGTGCAAATCTGATGTGCCGGGAGGTGATTTGGGTGCTGCGTCATGAGCTCGCATGAACAAAATTCCTTTTTCCGCCAACGCCGCGCCGTCCTGGCGGGGCTTGCCGGTGCGCTCGTCCTGCCGCGCATGGCCGCCGCTTTCGATGTGCCGGACGAGCCGCGCCTTGCCAAGCACGACTATGCCGCGGTCCGCCGCCGGTTCCGCACGAAACTCCTGCAGAAGGGGCCGGCGCCGGACAAATACGAACCGCTGACCGCGCCTGCCGACGCCGAGAAGATCTTCTACCGCTCCGGCTATGGCGGCGAGCTGGAACTGGCCGCCTGGGTCTCCAGATACAAGCGCGGTCGCACCGCCAGCCCCGCCGTGCTCTTCCTGCATGGCGGCAATGCGATGGGCATCGGCCACTGGCAGCTGATGAAGCCCTATATGGATGCGGGTTATGTCGTGATGATGCCGTCGCTGCGCGGCGAGAACGGCCAGATGGGCAATTTCTCCGGCTTCTACGATGAGGTCGACGATGTGCTGGCCGCCACCGAGCGCCTGGCGCATCTGCCGGGCGTCGATCCCGGCCGCCTGTTCATCGCCGGCCATAGCATCGGCGGCACGCTGACCATGCTGACGGCGATGAGCACCCATAAATTCCGCGCCGCCGCGCCGATATCGGGCAATCCCAACGCCTTCCGCTTCTTCAGCCGCTATCCCCAGGACATTCGTTTCGACGACAGCAATGCGCATGAATTCGAGGTGCGTTCGGCGCTCTGTTACGCCCACAGCTTCAAATGCCCCATCCGGGTGGTTCACGGCACGGAAGAGTCGCATTTCAACGACCGCGCCGATCTGCTCGCTCGCCGCGCCCGCGCCGCGGGCATCCACATCGAAACCGACACCGTCACCGGCAACCACACCTCGGCGCTGCCGGCCGAGATCGAACAGAGCATCCGCTTCTTCCATGGAGTGGCGGCCTGATTTTTCGCCGCCGCTTCAAATGCAGGCCCATTGGGCCTATATTCCCCGTATGACGACGGACGCAGAGACCATGATCGTGCCGAACGACTTCCCCGAGCTGAAAGGGCTCGTCTGGAATCGTGACCCCGCGCGCGCGATACCTGCCTCGGAGGTTTTTGCGCTGTATGAACGCAACTGGCGTTTCGTCGATGCTAGCAGGCTGACTGAGCGGGAGAAGCGACTGATCCGCCATCTGACCGCCGCCTATGGCAACGGCGTCCTGCTCGTCTCCTGATTTTCCGTTTCTTTATCCTTCGTATTTAGGCTTGGGCGGAAACCAGGTGGCCATTATGGAATTCAGACGTCCCGAACATCGCACCATCGCTGCGGCCCTTCGGCTGATGCGGGCGGATTTTTTTCTGGCCAATAAGTGTTGGTTTGCCGGCGGAACAGCCATCGTCATGAATCTCGATGAATACCGGCTGTCGCTTGACGTCGATTTTCTCTGTGCGGATGGCGAAGGATATCGCGTCCTGCGCCTGGCGGCGATCGAAAGCGGAGCAGGAGCCTTTTTCGGAGAGCCGGTCACGACGCTCAGGGACTTCAGGACCGACCAATACGGCATACGTACGGTCCTTACTCTCCAAGATCAGGCTATTCGCTTCGAAATCGTGCGTGAGGCGCGGATCGCGCTTGAAGGCACTTTCGATTCGCGACTGAACGTTCCAATGCTGTCGCTGCCTGACATGTTTGCCGAAAAGCTGCTCGCCAACGCAGACCGCTGCCAGGACAGGACTGTCGCCTACCGTGATGCTATCGATCTGGGGATGCTTCTCACCCGCTACGTGGAGATTCCCACTGTCGCCGTTCTGAAGGCGACCGAAGCTTATGGCCAGGACATCGAACGCAAGATCGGCTGGGTCCTGGCGAAGCTTAAGGAAGAGACGGAATTGAGGCATGCCGCAAGCGTCCTGCAGATGGACGGCGATCTTGCCGTACGGGCAATTGCCGCCCTTCGCCGCGAAGCGCAACGGCTCTGGTCCGTTTAATCTCCCGGCTTTTCCCCCGACGCCAGCCTCGCGCCAGCCGCGGGTGCCATCCTGCCGGCAGATATCGCTGTCTTGCCGATCGTTGATAGGGTGGTCCCATGAATTTTCTGCGCCGGGTTTTCCCGATTGCCGGGCTTATGATTGCTGTCGCGCCGCTCAGTGGCTGCAACATCCTGATCCCCGATGTCGCCGCCGATTCGCCCGCCCGCTTCGTCCAGGAAACCTCGCCGGTCTTCTACCAGCCGCCGGGCGTCGATCCGCGCCGGGTGCGGCCGATCCCCGATCAGCCGGTGCCGCAGACGCGCGAACTCTACAAGACCCAGTTCCACCAGACCTACGGCCTGCCCGTCACGAACCCGCTGCATATGGCGATGTATGGCGAACTGCGCGACGAGGATTTCACCCTGCCGGCGATTCCTGTCAGCCGCGTTCAGCCACAATTCCTGCGTCAGGAGGTCGACTATCAGACGATCGAGCGCCCCGGCACCGTCGTCGTCGATACCAAGGCGCGTTTCCTCTATTTCGTCGAGCCTAACGGCAAGGCGATGCGCTACGGCGTCGGGCTCGGCCGCGACGGTTACGCCTGGTCGGGCCGTGGCGTCATCCAGTGGAAGCAGAAATGGCCGCGCTGGACGCCGCCGGTCGAAATGGTCTCGCGCCAGCCGGAAGTTCGCGCCTTTTCGGCGGAAAACGGCGGCATGAATCCCGGGCTTCAGAACCCGCTTGGCGCGCGCGCCATGTATATCTTCAAGGACGGCCAGGATACGCTCTATCGCATCCACGGCACGCCCGACTGGCAGTCGATCGGCAAGGCGACATCGTCGGGCTGCGTGCGCATGCTGAACCAGGACGTCGTCGACCTCTACGACCGGCTTCCCGCAAAGGCGGAGATCGTTGTGATGTAGCGCTGCAACAGCGCTCTTCATATCGTCGGTTCCACCAGGAACACGTCTGCGTGAAGCTATGGTTTATTTGGCGCAAGCCGATAGATTTCATGATGTCGTAATGGATTCCCGCATCAACAGGAAATCAGTCCCGCGTCATGAGTTCCGATAGACATCTTTCCCGCCGCAGCTTTCTCTCCCTTTCGGCACTGACCGCCGCCTCGGCGCTCACCGGCTGCGCCTCTTCCGCCAACACCGTGACATCGGGCGACACGTCGATCATCTACCGTTCGCCGGGCCGCCTGTTCCAGTCGCCGGCAGCCTCGAGCGTGCCGAGCGGCCCCGAGCTTGCCGTGATGTACGGCCCGATCGAAGACGGCGGCTTCCTCATTCCCGCCGTTCCCTATGAACAGATCGATCCGCGCTACTATCGCCAGCGTGTCCTCGACCCCACCGGCCAGCCGCCGGGCACCATCGTCGTCGATACGCCGTCGCGCTTCCTCTATCTCGTCCAGGCCGACGGCATGGCGATGCGCTACGGCGTCGGCATCGGCCGCGAGGGCTTCGCCTGGCAGGGGTCGGGCGTCATCCAGTGGCGTCAGAAATGGCCGCGCTGGAAGCCGCCGAACGAGATGGTCGCCCGTCAGCCGGAACTGGTCAAATATTCGATCGAGAACGGCGGCATGGAGCCGGGCCTGAAGAACCCGCTCGGCGCCCGCGCCCTTTATATCTTCTCGAACGGCGAGGACACGCTCTACCGCCTGCACGGCAACCCCGACTGGCGCTCGATCGGCAAGGCCGTCTCCTCGGGCTGCGTCAGGCTGTTGAACCAGGATATCATCGATCTCTACGACCGCGTCCCGACAAAGGCGCCGATCGTCGTCTGGCAGTAACTGCCGCTGAGGCGGCCGCGATCCGGCCGCCTCAGCTCGCTTCGTCCGGCATCTGTCGTCCGCCCGGAGAAGTTTTATTTTCGAGATAGCATTGCTTAATTCGATAAACAGCCTACATGGGGCCTATCGAATATTGCTTGCGACCTTTGTCCGTGCGCTGAATGCGCTTCGTCAGATCTCTCTCAACATCGATATTGCCCGCGGACATCCTTCCCCGGGTGCACTCTAACGGTTGAAAAGGAGATCGTTATGAATTCAGGCGTCGTCAAGTGGTTCAATGGCACCAAGGGTTTTGGCTTCATCCAGCCCGACGATGGTTCCACGGATGTTTTCGTCCACATTTCGGCAGTCGAACGCGCCGGCATGCGCGAACTGACCGAAGGCCAGAAGGTCCGCTACGATCTGGTCCGCGACAAGCGGTCCGGCAAGAATTCGGCCGATAACCTTCAGGCCGCATGATTGCCGTTCGTCTGGGCTGACCACGGATTGCGGCGAGCTGACCACGGATGTACTGGCAGCGCGCTGACCATCAAAGGCAGCTTTGTGGCTGAATGACTGAAAGAGGTCGGGTTCAAGCCCGGCCTTTTTGTTTTGAAATTGAGCAGCCGAAGAGTTGAGGGACGCTGAATGAGCAGATCAAGCTATAGAGTCGGCGACATGATCGTGCTGAAGTCCGGCCTGACCCGCACGGCAAAGGCAGACAAGCGTTGCCGGATCGCCAGCATCCTGCCCAACGATCACGGGCACGTGCAATATCGCGTTCAGTTCACAGGCGAGAATTTCGAGCGCCGCATCACCGAGGACGATATCGACATCGGGGAATCGCCGCGGCGGGCGTCACTCGAGGCGGCTGCCAAAGCCGATGACGCCGAGCCGTGGCTGAAATTTTCGGGAATCCGCATGGGCAAGTAGCCCACCATTTTCATCATATGACAGCGGCCTCGCCGCCAACAGGAAGGATATTCGTTTGCAGGTACTCGTCAGGGATAACAATGTCGATCAGGCGTTGCGTGTGCTTAAGAAAAAGATGCAGCGCGAAGGACTTTTCCGGGAAATGAAAGCGCGCAGCGCCTATGAGAAGCCGTCGGAGAAGCGTGCCCGCGAAAAGGGGGAGGCCGTTCGCCGCCAGCGCAAGCTTGCCCGCAAGAAGCTGCAGCGCGAGGGCCTGCTGCCGGCGCCGAAAAAGGCTGTCCGCGCTCGCTGATCCGGCCGTGGCATGCCGGCCGTGGTGTCACGGGCCGGTCGCCACATCTCGGCTTTGTGGAATCGCGTCCTGGCCGTAAGATGATGTTGGCAGCCGCAATGCAAGGATCAAACGCCGCCATCATCTGAGAAAGGGGGCACATGACCGCCACCAAGGGAGAATTCTTCAACCCCGCCAAGCTGTCGTCCCGCGACAAGGCGGAGGCCACCGATCACACGGCGCGCGCCATTATCGCAGCCGAGGCATCGGCCCGCGACAAGAAGACGGAGAAGCTGAGGGCGCTGCGTCTGCAGCAGGCCGCCGAAGGGGCGGAAGCCTCACCTCCGCCTGCAAAAAAGCGGCGCTCAACTGCGAAGGTCGCAAAGCGGCGCTCCTGATCCTGCCATAGCCGCCATGGGCTCGGGGCAGGGACTTTCAGCCCTCGCCGGCCCGGCCGAGATTGGCCCGCAGCCGGTGCAGCATGTCGCGCATCTCGGCCATTTCCTCGATCGTGCAGCCGGCGGCTTTTCCGATCGCCGTCATGATCGTATCGACCTCTCCCTTCATCGCTTCGCCCTTCGGCGTCAGCGACACGATCACCTGCCGCTCGTCGCGCAGATCGCGGATGCGCTTGATCAGCCCGCTCTGTTCCAGCCGTTTCAACAGCGGCGACAGCGTGCCGGAATCGAGGTCCAACTGCTCGCCGATCGTCTTCACTGGCAGGGCGCTGCGTTCCCACAGCACCAGCATCACCAGATATTGCGGATAGGTGAGACCGACCCTGTCGAGGATCGGTTTATAGGCCCGGGTAAAAGCATGCGCCGTCGCGTAGACGGCGAAGCATAGCTGCTTTTCCAGCCGCTTCTCCTCCTCAGGTATCTCCATCGTCTTTGTCGTTTGCGCTTTCATATTCGTCATCCCCGAGGCTCCGATTGTCCTCTTTCCACTCTTGAAATGCAATTTGCGAAATTCACTTGCGTACAATTTAATTGTGCGTTAGTAAAACACTACCCCGATCGAAGGGCCAACCTAAGGAGACCGTCATGCCTATTCTCTATACGACCAAAGCCTCTGCCACCGGCGGTCGCGCCGGCCGCGCCGTTTCCGAAAACGGCGTTCTGGACGTGACGCTGACCGTTCCCAAGGAACTCGGCGGCGACGGCGCGACCGGCACCAACCCCGAACAACTCTTCGCTGCCGGCTATTCCGCCTGCTTCCTCGGTGCTCTGAAATTTGTCGCAGGCCAGCAGAAGGTCAAGATTCCGGAAGACACAACCGTCTCGGCCAAGGTCGGCATCGGCCCGCGCGAAGACGGCACCGGCTTCGGCATCGAAGTGGCGCTGACCGTCAATATCCCTGGCCTCGAGCGCGAAACCGCCGAAAAGCTCGCTGCCGCAGCCCACATCGTCTGCCCCTACAGCCACGCCATGCGCACCTCGACCGAAGTTCCGGTCACCGTCGCCTGATCCAGGCGCGCTGGGCAACAACTGCGGGCGATGGCCTTCGGCTTCGGTCGGGGCCATCGCTTTTCTGCTGCTGACGACATCAACGGAGTGCTCGGCGTTCGGTTCTCCGGCGGTTCGCGCCAGAACTGCCCCTCACCCTAGCCTTGCCGGGGTCGAGCCACTTGTCTCCACCCGGTCGGTGCCGGTAGGCGGATGAGAGGCGGCCGTCCTATTCGCCCGTCGCCCGCCCATTGTGACGCGACCGGCGAACGACCGGCTTCGGCGTCTCCCCCGTCATCCCCGACACTGTCTGCAAGTCCTGCCGCAGCCGCGCGGAGCTTCCGTCCGGCAGCTTTTGATCGAGCGCCGCATGAGTGTCTTTCCAGATCGGCAGCGCCCTTGCCAGCACCGTCCTGCCTTCGCCGGTGAGGGCAAGCAGCCGGCCGCGCCTGTCCTTCGGATTCTCCATCACGCTTACCCAGCCCTTGCGCTGCAGCGGCTTCAAGGCCGCAGTCAGCGTCGTCTGGTCCATGGCGAGGAGCGCTGCGACCGGTCCCATTGGCGGAGGCTCCGGCCGGTTGAGCGACATCATCAGCGAAAACTGCCCGTTGGTCAGCCCTGCGGGCCGCAGCGCGTCGTCGAATAGGCGGGCGAGCGCCCGCGCCGCCCGCTGCGCATGCAGGCAGAGGCAGGTATCGCGCACCAGCAGCGTTGTAGAGAAGGGAATTTCAACCGAATTTGACATGCTCTATTTCTATTGATATCAATGTATTTAGTCAAGGAGAAGGAGATGAGCCGGCTTCACCGGCTGCGCCGGAGGAGGGCGCATCCCATGCAGAATGAGGTTGTTTCCCGCGAGAAATGGCTTGAGGCCCGCCGCGCCCTGCTCTTGAAGGAAAAGGAGGCGACGAGGCTGCGCGACAGCATCAACGCCGAGCGCCTGGCGCTGCCCTGGGTGAAGGTCGACAAGGATTATGTCTTCGACACGCCCGAGGGAAAGAAGTCGCTTGCCGATCTCTTCGACGGCCGCAGCCAGCTGCTGATCTATCATTTCATGCTCGGGCCGGATTGGGAGGCCGGCTGCACCGGCTGCTCCTTCCTGTCGGATCACATCGATGGGGCGCTGCCGCATCTCAATCATCACGACGTCACCTGGGTCGCTGTTTCGCGTGCTCCGCTCGGCAAGATCGCCGCCTACAAGAGCCGCATGGGCTGGAAATTTCCATGGGTCTCGTCCTTCGCCAACGATTTCAATTTCGATTATCACGTCTCTTTCACCCCGGAGGATCTTGCCAAAGAGAGGGTCTTCTATAATTTCACTGCCATCGAGCCGGCCCAGGCCCATGACGAACTGCCTGGCCTCAGCGCCTTCTACCGCAGCGACAAGGGCGAGATCTTCCATACCTATTCGAGCTATGCCCGCGGCCCGGAGGAACTGATCGGCACCCTGATGATCCTCGACCGCGCGCCGAAGGGCCGCAACGAGGAAAGCACGATGAATTTCGTGCGCCGTCATGACGAATATGAGGATGCTCCGAAGACATCGTCCTGCTGTCACTGAGCCATCAAACATCTGGAATATCGTCACTCGAAGGGAGAAGAGAATGATGAAGACGGCCGAAGTGCTGAAAGAGCATTCTTTTTTGGAAAGGCTGGTCGGCGACTGGAGCGTCACCGCACCCGAAATGTCCGACGGCAAGGACTGGACGGAGACCGTCCGTTCGCTGCACGGCATCTGGTTCGTCGCCGAAGGGACTGGACCCATGCCGAATGGCAAGCAGGCCTCCACGATCCTGACGCTCGGCTACAACGCCGAAAAGGGCAAATATGTCGGCAGCTGGATCGGCAGCATGATGGACTATATGTGGGTCTATGAGGGCGAGGTCGACGCCTCCGGCAATGTGCTCGACCTCTATACGACTGGACCCGACTTCAGCGGCGATGGCTTCGCCGATTACCGCGAGCGCATCACTTTCGTCGACGACAATCACCGGACTTTCACCTCCAGCGCCAAGCAGGAGGACGGCTCGTGGAAGCAGTTCATGGAAGCACATTACATCCGCAAAATCTGACAATCACGGCGCGCCCAAGCGAAAGGGCGGCGCCAGAAGAGGGAGAGCATGATGTCCAAGACGCATGGAAAGTTCATCTGGTGTGAGCTGATGACCCCCGACACCTCAGCCGCCGCAAAATTTTACAGCTCCGTCGTCGGATGGACCACCTCCGAAATGAAGGTGGAAGGCATGCCGACCTATACGGTCTTCGAAGCGAACGGTATCGGCGTTGCCGGTCTGATGGAGTTTCCGGCCGAGCTCGAAGGCCAGGGCATCCCGCCGAACTGGACGGGTTATGTCGGCGTCGACGATGTCGACCAGATGGCAAAGGATTTCGCCGCCAATGGCGGGGCGGTGCGCCGGCCGCCGCAAGACATCCCGACGATCGGCCGCTTCGCCGTCGTCGCCGACCCACATGGCGCCGTCATTTGCATCATGACGCCGGCGCCGATGGAGCAGACCTGGCCGGAACTGGCCCCCGACGCACCCGGCAATATCGGCTGGCGCGAGCTCTACGCCGGCAATGGCAAAGAGGCGCTGGACTTTTATTCCAAGCGGTTTGGCTGGACGAAGGACAGCGAAATGGACATGGGGCCGATGGGCGTCTACTACATCTTCGCCCATGATGGCCGGCAGACCGGCGGCATGATGACCAAGCCCGACAACCTGCCGATGACCTTCTGGTGCTACTACTTCATCGTGCCGGCGCTTGACGCGGCGATCGAACGCGTCACCTCAGGCGGCGGCAAGGTTGTCAACGGCCCGATGGAAGTCCCCGGTGGCAGCTGGATCATCCAGGCCACCGATCCCCAGGGCGCCTTCTTCTGCCTGGTGGCGCCGAAGCGGTAGTGATATTGGCGGTAGTACCGTAAGGCCCCCTCATCCGACCCTTCGGGCCACCTTCTCCCCGATTGGTAGAAGGGGAGTTGCGGCAGCGGCCTCTTCTTGCCGCTGCCGTTTGCGATGGAGGAAACAGTACGGCAGATCCCTTCTCCCCATGGGGGTCCGAAGGACGGGTCGAGACCCGTGGCTCGACCCAGGCAAAGATGCCGGCAGGCAGATGAGGCGGCCACACGGCACGCCGCCGCCATCCATCACCCCGCCACAGAAGCAAAAAACCCCTCCGGGCTCTCCACCTGCACAAGCCGCTTCTTCTCGATTTGCCAGAAGCGGTTTCCCACCGCCCGCACGAAGCTGCGGTCGTGCGAGACCAGCAGACAGCTCGCCTCGTGCGCCATCAACTGATTCTCCAGCGCCTCCTGTCCCTCGATATCGAGGTGGTTGGTGGGCTCGTCGAGCAGATAGAAATTCGGCTCGGTCAGCCTCAGCACCAGCATGCCGAGCCGCGCCTTCTGGCCGCCGGACAGCTGGCCGATCGGTTTTGCCTGCATGTCGACCGTCATGCCGGCCCCGGCAAGCAGGGCCCGCGCCCGCTGGTCGCCGACATCGAAGCGGCGGATGATCGTGCCGATCGGTGTGTCCCGGTCGGCAAGGTCGGCGAGCGCCTGATCGCCGTAGCCGAGAACCAGCGACGGCGTCGCCTTGATCCCGTTCGGCGCCGCCTCCGGCCTTTCGATCGCCTGCTTCAGCATCGTCACCAGCCGCGACTTGCCGGCGCCGTTGAGGCCGAGGAGTACGATGCGGTCATCCTGGCAGATGAACTGCCGGCCGGTCTTGAAGAGCAGCGTCCCGTCCGGCGTCGTCACCGCCGTGTCATCCAACGTCACCAGCACCTTGGCATGCGTGCCGCGGTTGGCAAGGCGGATGGCGCCGGCCGAACGTTCGAGATGCGCCGGTTTGGCCGCATCCTCCAGCTTCTCCGCCCGCTGTTTCAGCTGCTTGGTCTTGACGACGAGCAGATCGCTGCCGGAATTGATGCCGATATTGTTGAGCTTGGCGGCCTGCTTGCGCAGCTGTTCCGCCGTTTTCATGTCGCGCTCGTAGCGCCGTGCTTCGGCGGCATCGATCTCGTCGAGTGCTGCGCGGGCCCTGCTATAGGGGAGCGCAAAGACCGGCGATTGCTCCGGCCGCAGGAACAGCGTCCTGTTCGTCGTCGCATCGAGGAAGGCGCGGTCGTGGCTGGAGAGGATGACCGGCACGTCACGCGGCAGCGCATTCAGCCAGCTTTCCAGCTGCGCGATCTTTTCGAGGTCGAGATGGTTGGTCGGCTCGTCGAGCAGCAGCACGTCTGGCTCGGTGACCCAGCTGCGGGCGATCATCGCCAGCCGCTGCCAGCCGCCGCTCAACTGCTTCAGCGGCCGGCCGCGCATCACCTCCGACACTTCGAGCGATTCCAGCACGACATCGACGCGCCAGCTCTCGCTTTCGGCCTGATCGGCCGGCAGCGCCTGCAGCACCGCATCATAGAATGGCGTGTCGGAAAGTGCGGCCGGCACATTCTGCGCGACATGGCCGATCGTCAGCCCGCGGGCCTTGGTGATCTCGCCCTCGCTCGGCTCCAGCGCGCCGGTGATGCAGGCCAGCAGCGTGGATTTCCCGCGGCCGTTGGCGGCGACGAGGCCGATGCGGTCGCCTGAATTGACGACGAGATTGAGGTTGGAAAACAGCGGATTGCCCAGCGTCACGCCGAGATTGCGGATAGCGATGAGGGTCATGTTCGTTCTCTGGTCCTGACCGGGGGCAAGCGCAATCGGCGGCATCAAGCCATCACGGATTGCGTCTTTGAGGCCCGGGAATAAGAGGAATGCGCGCTGTCATCTGACGGCGGCGCATCGGCCACGAAGGGCAGACCAGGAAGAGATGTGAAAGCGTCTCTGGTCAGCCCTGCAAACGCATTTACAGGGCGTCGACGGGACCACGCTGGCGATGATGCCGGAAATAATACTGCATGACGTGATCCTCCTTTCTCGAAAGAGTTGCAGGAGGGAAATACCATTGACGGCAAAATCAGGCAAGGGAGGCGACGTCAGAGGGATGCAGGAAGCAATGTTGGGGCGTGCTTCGAGGCTACTCTCGGGCTTCGCACCTCAGCATGAGGGACGTTGGAGGATGCCGCGCTCATAACCGCAGGCGCGAGAGGTGCGCGCCGCTGGGGAAAGGCAGCTCCCCCTAAAATCACCCACCCGTATCGCCGCCCGGCAATTCCAGCCGCCGCGTTATGCCGATATTTTCGAGAAACGTCTCATCGTGGCTGACGACCATCAGCGTCCCGTCATAGGCGCCGAGACCCGCCTCGACCGCCGATATCGAGTCGATGTCGAGATGGTTGGTGGGCTCGTCGAGGATCAGCAGCGGCGGTGGTGCGGCGCCGAGTGTGCAGGCAAGGCCGGCCCGCAGCAATTGGCCGCCGCTGAGCGTCGAAACCGTCTGCAGCGCCGCATCGGCCCTGAACATGAAGCGGGCCAGCGCGGCCCGGCAGGTGTTTTCATCCGCCTGCGGATTGATCCGGCGGAAATTGTCGCGGATCGAGGCTGACGGATCGAGAAGGCCGACCTTCTGGTCGAGCATCGCAAAACCGGTCATCACCGCGACCGTGCCGGCCCAGGCTTTCAGCTCGCCGGTAATGAGTGCGAGCAGCGTCGTCTTGCCCGAGCCGTTCGGCCCGGTAATGGCGATGCGTTCCGGTCCCGTCACGTCGAAGGAGAGATCGCGGATGACGGGTTCATCAGGCCGGTAACCTGCCGTCACACCGTCGATCTTCAGCACGATCTTGCTGGCCGGCAGCCCCGTCGGCGGCAGGCTCACCGATAGCGGCTGCAGGATCTCGATCTTCTCGCGCGCCGCCTTGGTCTCTTCGAGGGCCTGGGCGCGCCGGCGTTCGGCAAGACGCGCATTGTCGCCGCCGGTGGTTTCGCTCCGCTCCTTCATGCCGCCGAGCATGATGCGCGGAATGCCGCCCTTGGCGGCCATTTTTCGCCCGGCGCTGTCCCTGTGTGCCTGACGCTCGACATTCGCCTGCGCCTTCCTGGCAATCTCCGCCGTGCGCTTTTCGGCATCGGCAAGATCATGCCGGGCGGCGGCAAGCTCGAGGGCCTTGCGCTCGCGGTAGTGGCTCCAGTTGCCGCCGTAGCGTGTCGCGCCGAGCGAGGTCAGTTCGACGATCTGATCGACGCTTTCGAGCAATTCCCGGTCATGGCTGACGATCACCGCGCCGGCCCGCCAACCTGAAATCAACGTGATCACCGCTTCGCGGCCTTCGCGGTCGAGATTGTTTGTCGGTTCGTCGAGCAGCAGGAAATCCGGCTCGCTGAAGATGAGCGCGGCAAGCGCGGCGCGTGTCCGCTGCCCGCCGGAGAGTGCGGCAAGCAGCGTCTGCGGCTCCGCGTCGAGTCCCGTCCGGTTGAGCGCGGTTGCGATGCGTGGCTCCAGCGCCCAGTCCGCCGAGGCAAGCTCGTCGGCCGTTGCCGCGCCGGCTTCGGCACGACGCAGAAGCTCGAGCGCCGCGGCCACGCCGAAGAGATCGGCGATGGTTTCGTCAGCCGCGACCTGAACGCTTTGACGCAGCACCCCGACGCTGCCGCTGACAGCTACCGTTCCAGACTGCGGCCGGATCTGACCGGAGATGAGCTTCAGCAGTGTCGTCTTGCCGACGCCGTTGCGCCCGACGAGACCGCTGCGGTCCCTGCCGAAACTGAGATCGAGATCGGAAAAAAGCGGCCGCCCGTCAGGCGTGGCCCAGGAAATTTGCGAGAGGGTGATGGATGCAGGCATGGATATGGATTTCCCCGTTGGCAAGGCGAACTGGCATTGCGATCGGGTTGAAATCCATTGCGGCACACATCCTGTTAAATGGTCGATGCCGGGTAATTTAGGGAAGAAAGGCTGAAGGTTCAAGGCGGGGCAGGTGCCTTACACCAGGGCAAAGGAAGCGCAGGAATTCGGCGCCCCCTCATCTGCCTGCCGGCATCTTCTCCCCGGTGGGAGAAGCGAGATGTGGCGATGTTCTGCCCTGTTAAACCACCTGTCGTCTACACAAAAGCTCTCGGCCTGCTTCCCTTCTCCCCAGCGGAGAGAAGGTGCCGGCAGGCGGATGAGGGGGCGCGGCGCAGATGGAGAACCGGCCCTCAAAACAGTCAGAATTGCAATTCTACCGCTTCAGGCTCCCCAATATCCCCCGCACCAGCGCGCGGCCGACCTGGGTGGCGACCGTGCGCGCCACGCTCTTCATCGCCGCTTCCACCACCGTTTCCCGCTGGTAGCCGGATCTACCGCGCGATGTGCCGCGGCCCTGACGGTTGTCGTCATCGCCGCCGAAGCCCGGCAGGGTCCAGCCGGAGGTCGTGCCCGGCTGTTCGGCCGCGTCTTCCTGCGCCCGCTTGGCGGCCTCAGCTTCCGCCGCCTTCTTGGCGCGCGCCGCCAGCATCTCGAAGGCGGATTCGCGGTCGACGTCTTCGTCATAGATGCCGAGAACCGGGCTCCTGTCCATCACCTGCTGGCGTTCGCCGTCGGTCAGCGGGCCGACGCGGCCCGACGGCGGGCGGATCAGCGTACGCTCGACGATCGACGGCGCGCCCTTAGCCTCCAGCGTCGAGACCAGCGCCTCGCCGGTGCCGAGATTGGTGATGACGGTGGCGCAGTCGAAGGCCGGGTTCGGGCGGAACGTATCGGCCGCCGTCTTCACCGCTTTCTGTTCGCGCGGCGAATAGGCGCGCAGCGCATGCTGAGCGCGGTTGCCGAGTTGGGCGAGCACCGTTTCCGGAACGTCGAGCGGGTTCTGCGTGACGAAATAGACGCCGACGCCCTTGGAACGGATCAGCCGCACCACCTGCTCGACGCGTTCGATCAGAACCTTCGGCGCGTCGTTGAAGAGCAGATGTGCTTCGTCGAAGAAGAAGACGAGCTTCGGCTTTTCCGGATCGCCCACTTCCGGCAGTTCCTCGAACAGCTCCGACAGCAGCCACA
The DNA here is from genome assembly GCF_000092045.1 of Rhizobium etli CFN 42. NCBI lineage: Bacteria > Pseudomonadati > Pseudomonadota > Alphaproteobacteria > Hyphomicrobiales > Rhizobiaceae > Rhizobium > Rhizobium etli. The sequence goes on from NC_007761.1 coordinate 1,234,427, forward strand.
GCAGGAAGGTGGCGTAAAGGCGCGGGTTCATCATCAGCTTGTCGGCGGCAAGCACCGAGATCTGGCCGTAACCATTGGTGTGAGTGCGCATGATGTCGGAAATCTTCAGCGCCGGTTCACCGAAGAAGTGCTCGGCGCCTTGCTGTTCGAGCACGAGCAGCGCCCGCTGGATCGAGCCGACCGAGGCCTTGGAGATCAGACCGAACTGGCTGGAAAGCTCGGTGGCATTCTCGCCCATATAGTTGAGTAGCGAGGTGAAATCCTTGAGATCGAGCAGCGGCAGTCCGGCCTGGTCGGCGATCTTGAAGGCGATGTTGATGACGCCTTCCTGGGGCTCGCTGGCATCCATCAGCCGGGCGAGCAGCAGCGGCCCCATCTCGGCAACGGTGGTACGCACGCGATGGCCCTTTTGCCCGAACAGATCCCAGAAAATCACCGGAAACTGGTCGAATTCATAGTCGGTGAAGCCGATCTGCTCGGCGCGCTTGATGAGAAAATCCTTGGGCTCCCCCTTGGCGGCGATGCCGGAAAGATCGCCCTTGATGTCGGCGGCAAAGACCGGAACGCCGGCCCGGGAAAAGCCTTCCGCCAGCACCTGCAGCGTCACCGTCTTGCCGGTGCCGGTGGCGCCGGTGACGAGGCCGTGGCGGTTGCCGAACTTCAGATCCAGATATTCCGGCTTGTTGATGCTGTCGTCGGGATTGCGGCTCGCGCCGATGAAAATCTTGCCGTCCTCGATCATCCCCATGCTCCCTTCGGCTCTGCCGCCGTTTGTGAGAAGGCCGGGCTTGCGCTGCCTTCATCGAACCATCGTTTCCCTGTTATAAGCAGGCAGGCAGATGCGGACAACTGTTCGCATGGGAAGCGAAATCGCTGGCTTGAGTTGTACTCCAATCTCGAATAACGTTGACGTTAACGTCAAAATAATAGGAGGCTGAGAATGAATGAAATTGTGACTGATATCGCCGATCGCGTGGGTATTTCCCCGGAGCAGGCGGAGAAGGCGCTCGGCATGATGCTCGGCTTCCTGCAGCGCGAGGCCGCCGACGGTCCGGTGGCCCGGATGATCGAGGCGATTCCGGGCGGCGCCGATCTTGTCGCCCAGTTCAATGGCGCCGGCGCCGGCGGCGGCGGTCTGCTCGGCGGGCTGATGAGCTCGCTCGGCGGCGGCGGCATTATGGCGCTCGGCCAGCAGCTGATGGGCGAGGGCCTCGGCATGGGCGAGATCACCTCGCTCGCCAAAGAAACCATCGCCATTGCCAAGCAATATGCCGGCGAGGAGGTCGTCGACGAAGTCGTCGCCTCGGTTCCGGGGCTCAGCCAGTTCGTCTAAACGACGGTCGAACATAGGAGCCTCGCGGTATTCGCTGCGAGGCTTTTCTATTTGTCCGCGCCCTCAAGGAGAGCCGCATGACCGTCTGGCGCCCGCCGCAGCAGATCAGGGTGAAAGTGATCGGCCTTGCCTGGCGAGAGAACCGGTTGCTCGCCGCGGAAGTCGAGGATGACAGCGGCCGCATCAAGGGCGTTCGCCCGCTCGGCGGCTCGATCGAATTCGGCGAGACACGTGAACAGGCCCTGCACCGCGAATTCAATGAGGAGCTGGAGACGGCGATCCGCATCGTCGGTTCCTGGCACCTTCTCGAAAACATCTTCGAGCACCATGGTGCAATCGGCCACGAATTCATCTTCGCCGCCGATGTCGAGCTGGCCGACAAAACCCTCTACGATCGTGACGAAATCCGCTATTGCGAACTGGATGAGACGGCGGCGACGGCACGCTGGTTCGGCCGCGTCATGCTGCGCGATGCCGGCATCGATCTTTATCCGACAGGGCTGGAAAAGCTGCTGTCGCGCTGGCTTGATTGAGGCCAGGGACGTTTTTAATCCATTCGCCAAACTTTGATCACCCGGGCCTGCCCGATAGGGAACAAGGGGCGTAGAATGGCTGTTTCTGCCGCATCGCCGACACCAGAAGGAACAGCATCATGCGCAGGTTCATTGCAGCAACGTCGATCGCTCTCCTCAGCCTTTCCGCCCCGGTTCTTGCCCAGTCGAATATGGGCATGGACGCCAGCGGCCGCTTCGATGGCACGCCGCCGCTCGGCACCGCGCCCGGAGCCGAGACGCAAAGCTGGCTGATCATTCCGCTCGACTCGATCGAAACCGGCAGCGTCGACAACGGCGCTCCGAGCGGCCGCGTTGACTGGGCGCGCTGTCCGCCGCGCAAGGCCCGCGGCGCGCTTGCCACGCAAGGCGGCAATAGCGGCGCCTCCGTCAGCCCCGCATGCCGCCAAGGTCAATAATTCAGGCGGGCCTATTTGCCGTTCTTGCCGTCGCCGTCCGGGATGACGCCGAGTTCATGCCATTTGCGTCCGTCGCGCTCGATGAGCGCGTCGGCACAGGACGGTCCCATGCTGCCCGGCGCATAAGCTTCGGGCGTGCTCGTATCCCCAGCCCAGGTGTCGAGGAAGGGCTGCACCGCCGCCCAACCGGCCTCGATGCCGTCGGCGCGCTGGAACAGCGTCTGGTCGCCGATGAAGAGATCATAGAGCAGTGATTCATAGCCGGTGGTCTTACCGATATCGAACTTGTCGGCATAGCGGAAGTCGAGCGACACGGGCGTCGTATCGACCGAAAGCCCCGGCGACTTGATCGAGATTTCCATGCTCATGCCCTCGTCCGGCTGCACCTGGATCACCAGACGGTTCGGCGGGAGGCGGCGATTGACCTCGGTTTCGCGAAACTGCGCGAAGGGCACCGGCTGGAAGGTGATGACGATCTCGGTGTCGCGCGCCGTCAGCGCCTTTCCGGTTCTGAGATAGAAGGGCACGCCCGCCCAGCGCCACGTATCCGCATAGAGCTTCAACGCCACATAGGTCTCGGTGCGGCTGTCGGGCGAAACATCCTTGGTGTCGCGATAGGCGGGAAGATCGACCCCGTTCAGCGGGCCGGCCGCATAGGCGCCGCGCACGCCATGCGTCTTTGCCTCCTCGGGCGTATAGATCCGCAGCGCCTTCAGCACCTTGCTCTTCTCGTTGCGGATCGCCTCGGCATCGAAACTGTTGGGCGGCTCCATGGCAATCATCGCCAGCAGCTGGAAGAGGTGGTTCGGCACCATGTCGCGCAGCGCACCGGTCGCATCGTAGAACTTGCCGCGGCTGCCGACATCGACGATCTCGGCGGCGGTGATCTGCACGTGATCGATATAGCGGCTGTTCCACAAGGACTCGATGATCATGTTGGCGAAACGCGCCGTCATCAGGTTCTGCACCGTCTCCTTGCCGAGGAAATGGTCGAGCCGGTAGACTTGGCTTTCGTCGATCTGGGCGAGGATTTGCGCATTGAGCGCCCGCGCCGAGGCGAGATCGGTGCCGAATGGCTTCTCGATGGCGACGCGGCGGAAAACGCCCTCGCTTTCATCGGTCAGCCCATGGGCGGCAAGCTTCTCGATGATGGTGCCGAAGAAGGACGGCGGCACCGCCAGATAGAAGGCGGCATTGGCGTTCGGCCCCAGCCGCTTGCCGATTTCGATGAAAATATCCTCCTTGGTGAAATCGCCGGCCATATAAGAGATGCGTCCGCGCAGACTTTCCCATGCCTCGTCCTTGACCGTCTGCTCCTCGCCGTTCAGATGCTCGAGGAAGGCATCGAGCCGGCCGCGCAGGAACCCGTCGTCACCCGCTTCGATGCCGATGCCGAGGATGTGGAGATCGTCGCCGACGAGGCGCTGGCGCGTCAGGTTGATGATCGCCGGCACCAGCAGCCGGCGCGTCAGATCGCCGGTGGCGCCGAAGATGACGAGAGTGACCGGCGGGGTAGGGGCAGCGTTCATGTGTCATCTCCGAGATTTGTGTCCGACTATAAAGCCTGGCGGTTCCGCCGCAACATAGGCGGCGAGGGGTAACAGGCATTTGACAGCGTGCGGGGCGCGCGCCTCATCCGCCTGCCCAACACCCCTCCCCAACCCTCCCCACAAGGGGGAGGGGCTAAGCTGCGCTGGCTGCTACCCTTCCGCGAATTGCTGCGATGGAAGATTATGTGAAGCGGTGCAGCACGTTAGTCCCTCCCCCTTGTGGGGAGGGGACCTGGATCGGCGTAAAACGGAGTGCAATGATCAGTGTCCGCTTACCCCTTCACCGCCACGATGAAGATCCTCGGAAACCGCAGCAGCACCCGGCCATCCGACATCTTCGGATAGGTCTTTTCGATCCGTTCCAGATAATCGGCTAGAAAAGCCTCGCGGTGTTTTTCGCCGGCCCGAGCGAGATAGGGCATCAGTCCGGTGCCTTTAACCCATTCGACGATCGCCGCCGCGTCTGCCATCGGATGATTGTAGATCGTGTGCCAGATATCGACGCGGGCGGCTTTGGCGATCAGCCTGGAGTAATAGCTGGACGGCGGAGCCAGCGGCTGGCGGCGCACGCCCTTTTCCTCGAAAGCGGCCTTCCAGGGCCCGCCATGGGCGGTCTCTTCCATCGCCAGATGCGAAGGTTCTCCCAGATTGTCGGGCATCTGCACGGCAAGAACGCCGCCTTCAGAAAGCCCGTCCATCAGCCGCTCGAAGATATCGAGATGATCGGGCAGCCATTGGAAGACGGCATTGGCAAAGAGCAGATCGGCAGGCTCCGTCGGCTGCCAGCTGCCAAGATCCGCCTCGACGAAGGCGGTGCCGGGAAGCCGCTTGCGGGCCGCCTCCAGCATGTTGGCGTCGCTGTCGAGGCCGGAAACGCCATCGGCACCGTAACGCTCGATGATGAGCTCAGTGGAATTGCCCGGTCCACAGCCGAGGTCGATGGCACGGCGAAGGTGCTGCAGCGGCACCTGCGCCAGAAGATCGCGCGCCGGCCGCGTGCGCTCGTCCTCGAACTTCGCATATTGGCTGGCGGACCATGCCATGGCGATACCTCCTGATGTCGGGCCACGTCTTCCATGTGGCGGGTGCGGATCGTGTCGATGTTGCGCCGGTTGCGCTCAGTCGCGAACTTCAGACACAAGGATTTTGTCCACGCGCCTGCCGTCGAGATCGATGACCTCGAAGCGCCATCCATCTCTCGTGAAGCTCTCTCCCAATTCCGGCAGATGTTTCAGTTCCTCCAACACCAGGCCGGCCACGGTCTGATATTCGAGATCGTCCTCGAGCTTGAGGTTCAGGAACTCGGCGAATTCGTCGATAGGTGTCCAGCCGGAGACGAGATAGGAACCGTCGTCTCGACGAGCGATGGCCTGCTCATCGACCGGTCCCTCCTGCAGCGCGCCCATGATCGCCTCCAGAATGTCGCCTGACGAGACAATCCCTTCGAAATGGCCGTATTCATCAAACACCAGCACCATGTGAACAGGCGATTTCCTGATCGCTTCAATGACGGTGGTAGCGGTTGCAAGGTCCGAAACGACCGGGACGTCCTGTGTCAGAGCCTTGATGTCGGCGCTGCCGTGTTCGGACATCGAGTCGTAGAAATCCTTGACCGGAAGGATCCCGATCACCTCGTCGGAACTGCCTTTGCGAACCGGCAATCGAGACCTCTTCGTCCCGTGCAACTGCGCCCGGATTTCATCGAGGCTGTCGTCAATATCGATAATTTCCACATCGCGCCGCGGCGTCATCAGCGCTCGGGCCGTGCGGTCCGCCAGCCGCATGACGCCGGAGATCATCGCCGATTCCTCGCTCTCGATAACGCCCGCCGATTGCGCCTCGGCCAGAACGGTCTTGATCTCTTCGTCAGAGACGTTGTCGCCGACTTTTCCTGTCTGGCCGAGGAGCTTGAGCACGAGATTTCCCGAGGCGTTGAGAAGCCAGACAAGAGGCAGCGCAATCTTTGAAAGCAGCGCCATGGCGGGTGCGACCCTCGCCGCAACCGATTCGGGTTCGCGCAATGCGATCTGCTTGGGAACAAGTTCGCCGACGATCAGGGAAAGATAGGTGATCGCCACGACGACGGAACCGACACCGATGGCGTCAGCGGCCGTCGATGACATCCCCTGCGCCTCCAGCCATGCTGTCAGGCGGCCGCCGAGTGTTGCGCCGGAGAAAGCGCCGGAGAGAACACCGACAAGCGTGATGCCGATCTGAACCGTGGAGAGAAAGCGGCCGGGGTTTTCGGCGAGTTTGATGGCTTGAGCTGCACCCTTGCTCCCATTGTCGGAGAGAACTTTCAGGCGGGCCGTTCGAGAAGACACGACGGCGAGCTCAGACATGGCGAGCACACCATTCAGAATGGTGAGAAACGCCACAATTCCAATTTCCAGAAACACAGGGACCCTATTCGTTGAGGTTTTAATGCCGCATACGGCAAGGCGGCGGAGCTTTCGCAGAGACGCTATATATGCGCATCACCCATCGGCAAAGCTTTCTGTGCGAGCCCGGCTGGGTGCGAGGCGAGGCGGAAATCGCCACACCGTCTACAGTCGGCGCCGGCATCTTCTGCGGCGGCGTTCCGGCTTGACCGGGCGGAGCTTGTACTGAATGGGTCGCTATCGGGCATGGCGCAATTTTGGCGGTGAAAAGGGCCCCGCGCAAGAGGCGCCGGGCGAATTCCCTATAGCGTCTTGATGTGACAGTTTCGAAAACGGTGGCGAACAGGCCTTCTGGCTGGGAGTTTCAGGGCAATTCGCGTGTCTGCGTGATGCCGAAGACGCTCGAACGTACCGGCATCGCGCGCTCGAACCGTCAGGCCGCCAGAATGGTGATCCCATAAGCATTGGCGGCGGCCGTCATCCGGGCGATGGTCTCGGGCGAGGGGGCTTTCAGCGGCTCGCTCGTGCCTTCCGCTTCGATGAATTCGGCCATGTCGCGATCGACGATCGCCGAAAACACCGCCGGACGGGTTCCCCGGTTGGCATAGCCATGCACCATGAAGGGCGGGATCGTGACGATGTCGCCAGCCCCGGCCTCGATCTCTTCGGGGCCGCTGTCGGTCAGCCGCCAGATCGTCAAACGACCCTCGAGAATGCGGAATACTTCCGGGCTTGCATGCGCATGTCTCGGCGTCCGGCTGCCGGGTGGTACGGTGACGTCGAAAATGTTGAGCCAGGTTCCGCGGATACGGACCTGTCGTTCGATGCGGTCGCCGAGGACGAAAAAGCGCTTCGCCTCTTCGCCCGCAGGCTTTGTCACAAATGAGTTGGACATCATGTCTCTTTCTTCTTCTTACAGGCTTTTTCGAGCGGGCGCAGCCGTTAGACCTTTGCGTGGCCTTTGGCAACCGCCCCGTTGTGGGGGCAGATCGCCGACGCGACAACATACGCCTTATGAGGGCGTCGCGGCTGATATCGGTGTGCCCGGCCGCTTCCGCAAGGGCCCGGCAACGCCGCGCCGGCTGCGTGGAAATGACCCGGATCCTGTAATGCCGCCGACACGGAAGCGGCGCATAGACCAAGGCGACCCTTCCGGCCGCCACCGGCCGGCAGGGCCCCGTTCCCTCACGAAAACCGCGTAATCACGCTGATCCCCGTGCCCTCGGCCTTGTCGAGCGCCATTAACGCCGGCACGGCTTCCTCCAGGCTGATCCGCCGTCCGATCAGCTTCTGCGGCGCGATCTTGCCGGCCGACAGCATCGACAGCATGGCGTCGTAACGCCAGGCCTGCATGCCGTGGCTGCCGTAGATCTCCAGCTCGTTGCTGATCACCTGGGCCATCGGGATTTGCGGTGTCGCGTGCTCGGCGAGCATCAGCCCCACTTGCACATGCCGGCCGCGGCGGCGCAGGTTCTTGATCGAGTTGAAGCAGGTGACGGGATGGCCGAGCGCGTCGATCGAGACATGCGCGCCGCCCTTGGTGATCTCGCGCACCGCCTCGGCCACGTCGGCGACACCGGATGCATTGACCGTCGCCACCGCCCCGCATTCGCGCGCGAAGGCGAGTTTCTCCTCCGATATGTCGATGCCGATTGCATTGGCGCCTAGCGCGGTGGCGATCATGATCGCCGACAGGCCGACGCCGCCACAGCCATGCACGGCGATCCATTCGCCGGGACCGGTGCGCGCATGGTCGGCGACGGCGCGAAACGAGGTGGCGAAGCGGCAGCCGAGGCTTGCCGCCGTCGCATCCTCGATCGTATCGGGCAGGTGCACCAGATTGGTGTCGGCATAATCGATCGCCACATATTCGGCGAAGGAGCCCCAATGGGTGAAGCCCGGCTGAAACTGGTTCGGGCAGACCTGCTGGTTGCCGGAATGACATTCGCTGCAATGGCCGCAGCCGGAAACGAAGGGCACGGTTACCCGGTCGCCGACCTTGAAGCGCATCACGCCGCGGCCGGTGGCGACGACCCGCCCGGCAAGCTCGTGTCCCGGCACATGCGGCAGGCTGATATCGGGATCGTGTCCCATCCAGCCGTGCCAGTCGCTGCGGCAGAGCCCGCTGGCGCCGACTGCGATGACGACGCCGTCCTCGGCAGGTGTCGGATCGGGCAGCGTGCGGATTTCCGGCGCCTGCTCGAAGGCTTCATAATACATGGCTTTCATCGGCGTTCTCCCTTGCTGCTGTCCGGCGATTTCTCCTGATGATCGCATGCGCCAGCCCGCCATTCCAACAAAGATTCGATCATTTTTGCTGATGCACCCATCGCTCACGCCGCAGGTGTCGCGCACGAATGTTGCGGCCGGACGCCGTCCCCCGGCATTTTTCTTGCTTCCGTATTTCCGGCCGGGATTTGTTCTTGACCCGGCTTGCAAGCGAGGTTTTTGCTTTCCCGGATTCTGAAGGGAGAGCAGCAATGGCCGTCGATACATCACCGCGTTCCACCACCTGGACTCACGTCGACGGGGAATGGCTTCCCGGCAATCCGCCGCTGATCGGGCCGACCTCGCATGCCATGTGGCTCGGCTCCACGGTCTTCGACGGCGCCCGCTGGTTCGACGGCATCGCGCCCGACCTCGACCTGCATTGCCAGCGCATCAACCGCTCGGCGCTCGCCATGGGGCTGAAGCCGGTGAAGTCAGCCGAGGAGATTGCCGCACTCGCCTGGGAAGGTGTTGGAAAATTCGACGGTGCGACGGCGATCTACATCAAGCCGATGTATTGGGGCGAACATGGTTCGCCCGGCAGCATTGTCTCCGTCGATGCGGAATCGACCCGCTTCGCGCTCTGCCTGTTCGAGGCGCCGATGGGCGGCCATGGCGGCACCAGCCTCACCGTCTCGCCCTATCGCCGCCCGTCGCCGGAAACGGCGATGACCGAGGCGAAGACCGGCTCGCTCTATCCCAACAGCGGCCGCATGATCGCCGAGGCGCGCAACCGCGGCTTCGATAATGCGCTGGTGCGCGATCTCAACGGCAACGTCGTCGAGACCGCCTCGTCGAACGTCTTCCTGGTGCGCGACGGCGTGGTGATGACGCCGGCCGCCAACCGCACCTTCCTCGCCGGCATCACCCGCGCCCGCGTCATCGGCCTGCTCCGCAAGGCCGGTTTCGACGTCGTCGAAGCAACCCTCTCGGTCGAGGATTTCCTCGCCGCCGACGAAATCTTCACGACAGGCAACTATTCCAAAGTGGTCGGCGTCACTCGCCTCGATGACCGCAGCCTCCAGCAAGGCCCCGTCACCCGCAAGGCGCTGGAGCTCTACATGGACTGGGCCCACGGAAGAAGCGAGAGTGAAGAGTGAGGAATGGTCCAGCGCAGCGGGAGCAATCGATCCAGTGAATCGATTGCAATGACGAACGCCCGGACCGCAAGCGCAGGGCCGGGGCGGTTCCGCCGGCAGAATTGAGATCGGGGATACCTCCCTCTGCCCTGCCGGGCATCTCCCCCACAAGGGGGGAGATCGGCAAGAAGCGATACCTCGCCCTAAGTTCACGATTCATGTGACGGCCAGTTGTTTGGGGAGGCCATCGCGCCCAGCCAATCTCCCTCCTTGTGGGGGAGATGCCCGGCAGGGCAGAGGGGGGTGCCATCCCACACCCCTTACGTCATCCACTTCCGATGTTCCGCAAATCTCTCCGCCAAGAGATCGATGAACAGCCTTACCTTGGTCGGCAGATGGCTGCGGTTGGAGTAGACCGCGTTGATGGTGAATTCCACCGGTTTGTAATCCGGCATGATCCTTATCAGCCGTCCTTCGGCGATGTCGTCGAACACGACGAAGCTTGGCGCCAGGAAGAGGCCGCGTCCGTTCAGCGTCAGGAAGCGCAGCATCTCGGCATTGTTCGAGACGACATTGCCGCTGACTTTGACGCTCTCCTGCCGGCCATCGCCATCCTCGAAGCGCCATTCATCGCCATAAGGGTAATAGGCATATTGCAGGCAATTGTGATCGGCGATCTCGGACGGCTTTTTCGGGATAGGATGGCTGTCGACATAGGCGGGCGAGCAGACGAGCATATGGCGCCAAGGCGTCAGCTTGCGGGCGATGAGCGACGAATCCGGCGGCAGGGTGCGGATGACAAGGTCGTAGCCATCCTCGATCATATCAACCATCCGCTCGCCGACGCTGAAATCGACTGAGATCGATGGATAGAGTTCCATATACTCACTGAAAACGGGCAGCAGGAAACGCACGATGGCGCCGCTGGTATAGACCTTCAGCGTGCCGCGCGGCGTCGTGCTCAGTGCGCTCGCCGTCCGATCCGCCTCATCGAGTTCGGCGAGGATTTGCGAAGAGCGTTCATAATAATACTTGCCGGTTTCGGTGAGGCTGACCTTGCGCGTCGTGCGGTTGAGCAGCCGCACGCCGAGCCGCTCCTCCAGCGATTGCACATGATTGCCGACCATGGTGACGGACATGTTCAGCCGGCGCGCGGCGGCGGAAAAACCGCCGCATTCCACCACGCGGCCAAAAACTTCAAGGCTTGTCAGCCGATCCATATTGCCCTCGGATTATCCGCTCAGAGTTGATGATCCTTCCCGATTTAAGCAGATTATCAAAGTGAATGGCAGAGCGCATTTTCCTTCGCATCGAACAGGCCTCGCCTAAGCGGGGCGACAGACGAAGGAAAAGTACGATGGTCGAGCTACCCCGCAAGGAAGTTTTCGAAGCGGCGCCCGTTGCCGAAGCTCCTATTGCCGAAGCCCCTGTTTCCGAGGTTTCGGCCGCGAAAACCAAGGAAAAGACCGGCGGCAGGATGCTCAAACGTGCGGTCATCGCCGCAGCACTGCTTGCCGGCGCCGCGTTCGCGGGCGATTTCGGCTATCGCTACTGGACGGTTGGCCGTTTCATCGAATCCACCGACGACGCCTATGTGAAGGCCGACTACACCGCTGTCGCGCCAAAAGTTGCCGGCTATATCAAACAGGTTCTGGTCAACGACAATGACCAGGTCAAATCAGGCCAGGTTCTCGCCCGCATCGACGACCGCGATTTCCAGGCAGCGCTTTCGCAGGCGAGAGCCGACGTCAAGGCAGCGGAGGCCGCCATCACCAACATCGACGCCCAGATTGCCTTGCAGCAGTCGGTCATCGAACAGGCGAAAGCTACGGTCGACGCTTCGCAGGCCTCGCTTGACTTTGCCGTGTCCGATGCGGCCCGCTCTGCTCGCCTCATCACCAACGGCGCCGGCACACAGTCTCGCGCCGAACAGAGCAAATCGGCTCGCGATCAGGCCGCCACCGCCGTCGAACGCGATCGGGCAGCACTCGTCGCGGCCGAGAACAAGGTGCCGGTTTTCCAAAGCCAGCGCGAACAGGCGATTGCCCAGCGCGAGCGGGCGGCAGCGGCCGCCCACCAGGCCGAGCTCAATCTTTCCTATACGAATATCGTCGCCGCCGTCGACGGCACGGTCGGCGCCCGTTCTATCCGCGTCGGCCAGTACGTCACCTCGGGCACGCAGCTGATGGCAGTCGTGCCGCTGCATGCCGTTTATGTCGTCGCCAATTTCAAGGAAACCCAGCTGACCCATGTCCGCCCCGGCCAGCCGGTCGAGATCAAGGTCGACAGCTTTCCCGACACGGCGATCAGAGGCCATGTCGACAGTGTATCGCCGGCCAGCGGCCTCGAATTTTCGCTGCTGCCGCCGGACAATGCCACCGGCAATTTCACCAAGATCGTCCAGCGTATCCCGGTCAAGATCGTCATCGACGATGAGGCTTTGAGCGGCCTGTTACGCTCCGGCATGTCGGTCGAGCCCGAAATCGACACCAAGGCTGCCCAGACCGAGGCAGCGGCAGGTGAGGGAACATCCGGTCACGCCGGATGATCCTGCCTGTTTTTGTCGAATTGTTCCCGATCATTCCCGAATGATCGCCCGTACCTCGTCATGAGAAGGCTTTCCGCGAGAGCCGGAAAGAGATCAGCCATGGCCACTCTTCAGATTGCCGCAAACAGCAATTCAGCTGTGCATCCCGCCATCGCGGCGCCCACCCAACCCGCCGCCATCAGCCCACTGCGCATGTGGATGGCCGTCGTCGGCTCCACGCTCGGCGCCTTCATGGCGGTGCTCAATATCCAGATCGTCAATGCCTCGCTTGCCGATATCCAGGGCGCCATCGGCGCCGGCACGGATGACGGCGGCTGGATCTCGACCTCCTATCTGATCGCCGAGATCGTCGTCATTCCCCTGAGTGGCTGGCTGACGCGGGTCTTCTCGCTTCGCAACTACCTGCTCGTCAACGCCATCCTCTTCCTGATCTTCTCGGTCGCCTGCGCCTTCGCGGCCAATCTGCAGCAGATGATCATCCTACGCGCCATCCAGGGCTTTTCCGGCGGCGTGCTGATCCCGATGGCCTTCACCATCATCATCACCTTGCTGCCCAAGGCCAAGCAGCCGATCGGCCTGGCGCTCTTTGCCCTTTCGGCCACCTTCGCTCCGGCCATCGGCCCGACCATCGGCGGTTACCTCACCGAGAACTGGGGCTGGGAATACATCTTCTACGTCAACCTGGTGCCGGGCGCGCTGATGGTCGGCCTGCTTTGGGCTTCGCTCGACCGGGCGCCGATGAACCTGAAGCTGCTCGCCAGGGGAGACTGGCCGGGTATCGTCACCATGGCGATCGGCCTGGCAGCCCTGCAGACCGTACTGGAAGAGGGCAACAAGGAGGACTGGTTCAGCTCCGATTTCATCCTCCGCCTGTCGGTTATATCAGCCGTCTCGCTGACGCTGTTCCTGATCATCGAGCTGAAGACGGCCCAGCCGCTGTTGAACCTCCGGCTGCTGCTGCGCCGCAACTTCGGCTCCGGCATCGTCGCCAATTTCCTGCTCGGCATTGCGCTTTATGGTTCGGTCTTCGTGCTGCCGATCTATCTCACCCGCATCCAGGGCTATAATTCCGAGCAGATCGGCATGGTCCTCGCATGGACCGGCATTCCGCAGCTGCTGCTCATCCCGCTGGTGCCGCGCCTGATGAAACGGTTTGACGTCCGCCTGCTGATCGCCATTGGCTTCGCCCTCTTTGCCGCCTCGAATTTCATGAATGTGCATATGACCGGCGATTATGCGAGCGACCAGCTGTTCTGGCCGAATATCGTGCGCGCCGTCGGCCAAGCACTCGTCTTCACACCGCTTTCGGCGATCGCCACGTCAGGCATCGAGCAGGAGAATGCCGGTTCGGCCTCGTCCCTCTTTAACATGATGCGCAATCTCGGCGGCGCCGTCGGCATTGCCTCGCTGCAGACCTTCCTGTCGAAGCGCGAGCAGTTCCACTCGAACATCCTGACCAACTCGGTCTCCGTCTTCGAGGAAGCGACCCGCGATCGCATCGCCAGGCTGACGGCCTATTTCATGAACCACGGCGTCAGCGACCAGGCGCTCGCCAGCCACAAGGCTGTCGTTGCCATCGCGCTCAAAATTCGCAAGCAGGCCAATATCATGGCCTTCAGCGACACGTTTTTCCTGCTGGGCGTCGCCCTCGTCGTCGCCCTGCTCGCAAGTCTGCTTCTTAGAAAACCCGGTCAACTCTCCGGCGGCGGCGCCCACTAGAAGGAGGAGAACGCCATGACCTCAGCGATCCATGCCCCCGAAGTCGACCGGTTTCGGCCGCAGGCCCCCGGCAACGCCGTCAGCACCGGCGCGTTGCTCTCGATCATCGAATGGCTGTCCGGCGACGAATGCCATGCGCTCGACGAAGCGGGCCTCGTCTCCGGCCTCGGCCGGAGGCTTCAGGCGCTCGGCCTGCCGGTCGACCGGCTGACCCTGCATCTGATGACGCTGCATCCCGAGCTCGTTGGCCGCACCATCGCCTGGGCGCCGGGCGAGCCGGTCGAGATCCACGATCGCGAACATGGCGCACGGGTCGCTATATCAAACACGCCGCTGCGCAAGGTCATGGAAACCCGGGAACCGCTGGTCGTCGGGCCTGGCGAAAGCGTGCATGGCCGCTGGCAGCATATCGACGTCTTCGCCGATCGTGGCCTGATGCAGCTTGTCATCGCACCGCTCTGCAAAATCGATGGGCCGGTCGGCGCCGCCGTCTTCGGCACGAGGCGCCCGGTCGGCTTCACAGCCTCCGAACGTCAGGCGATCGAGCGCATTCTGCCGGCGCTGCGCAACACCAGCGAGCTGCGCATTCTTCGCCAGGTCGAACTCAGTCTGCTCGACACCTATGTCGGCCCGCTGACCGCAAGCCGGATTCTGGCCGGCCGCATCCGCCAGGGCGAAATCGAATCGATGGAGGCCGCCCTGCTGCTCTGCGATCTGCGCGGCTTTACCGAGCTGTCGAATAAACTCGCCGGCGGCACCGTGCTTGGGCTTCTCAACGCCTATTTCGACCGGGTCGTCCCGGCGATTACCCGGGAAGGGGGCGAAGTGCTGAAATTCATGGGCGACGCCGTGCTTGCCTTCTTTCCCGGCTACGCTGCGGCCCACGCCTGCGGCGCTGCCCTGGCATCGGCCCGCGCCATCCTCGATGAGATCGACCATTTCCAGTACGAAGGCATCGGCGTGAAGGCCGGCATCGCCCTGCACTACGGCGAGGTCAGCTACGGCAATGTCGGTTCAGGCCGGCGTCTCGACTTCACCCTGATCGGCCGCGACGTCAACCTGGTCAGCCGCATCCAGACCGCCTGCAGTGAATTGGGCGAGGCCTTGCTGATGTCTGAGCCGTTCCGCGAGAAAGCCGGGGCGGGGGATGTGATGTCGGTCGGGGCACAGGGGCTGAAAGGTTTTGCCGAGCCAGTGGAGCTGTTTACGATCGTGCGGTAGGTGTAAGCCCACCCCCCTGTGCCCTGCCGGGCATCTCCCCCACAAGGGGGAGATCGGCTGGGCGCGACGGTTTCCCCAAACAACTGCCCGTCACACGATTCGCAAATTGAGGGCGAGGCATAGCTTCTTGCTGATCTCCCCATCTTGTGGGGGAGATGCCCGGCAGGGCAGAGGGGGGTGCGACACCCGACGAGATACCAACCTCACCCTCCCTTGCATAAAACGCATGGCAGGTCTGCCCGAAACGGCTTCGTCTTCCCCCATCTTTTCGCCATAGTGGCGCCGGAATTCCGTAAGCCGGGAGGAGGAGCTTATGACCGTGCTGTTCGACGAACAAGCCGAGATCATCCGCGAACTGGGTGTCGCCGCCGATATCGACCCCGAGCGAGAGATCGAACGGCGAACCGCTTTCCTCAAGAATTATCTCGTCGGCTCGGGCATGCGCGGCTATGTCCTCGGCATCAGCGGCGGTGTCGATTCGCTGACGGCGGCTTTGCTGGCTCAGAAGGCCGTGCGGGAGCTTCGTGGCGGCGGCCATGCGGCCGAATTCGTCGCCGTACGCCTTCCCTATGGCGTCCAGGCGGACGAGGCCGATGCGGAGAGGGCGCTTGCAACGATCGGTCCCGACCGCTCGATGGTGGTCAACATCAAGGCGGCGGCGGATGCGATGCTGGCCGCCGCTCAAGATGGCGGTCTTGCCTTTGCCGATGCCGGCCGGCAGGATTTCATTCTCGGCAACATCAAGGCCCGCCAGCGCATGATCGCCCAATTCGCTTTGGCCGGCGCGCTCGGCGGCCTCGTCATCGGCACTGATCATGCGGCCGAGGCCGTCATGGGTTTCTTCACCAAATTCGGTGATGGCGCCGCCGACATTCTGCCGCTCGCCGGCCTCAACAAACGCCGCGTCCGCCTGCTGGCAAAGCGGCTCGGTGCGCCGGATGAGCTGATCTTCAAGGTCCCGACCGCCGATCTCGAAGACCAGCGGCCGCTGCGCCCCGACGAGGAGGCCTATGGTGTCAGCTACGACGAGATCGACGATTTCCTCGAAGGCAAGCCGGTCGGCGAGATCGCGCGTCGCCGCATCCTTGCCGCCTATCGCGCCACCGCCCACAAGCGCGCGCTGCCGGTGGCCGTCAACGTGCTCTGACGGGCGCGCTCAGGGCTGCACCGGCGAACCCGTCCAATTCGACGAGGCGAGATAGGCATTCGGCGCGAAATAGACGCCATCGACGTCGAAGGCCCGGAGATCTTCGGCCCGCAGTGCTTCGCGCACTTTCGGGCGGGCGGCCACACGGGCCATGAAACCGTGCAGCGCCGGCCATTGCTTGAGATTGATCTGCGTCCAGGGGGACCAGTTCAGGCAGACGAAGAGATAGGCGTCCGCCACAGTAAAGGCCTCGCCGGTCAGATAGGGTCCGGCAAAACGGCCGCTCAGCCAGGAAAGCCGCTTTGCGACCTGGGCGCGGATCTGCTCATGCACGCTGGCATAAGCCGGGTTGAACAGCAGTACCATCGGCTTGTGCAGTTCGGCGGATATGAAATTCAGATAGGATTGCACCTCGTTGCGTCTGAGGTTGCCGACCTCGGGCAGCATCGCCGCGCCTTGCGGCACGCTGTCGGCGAGGAACTGTGCGATCGCCGGTCCCTCGGTCAGCACCTTGCCGTCGTCGAGCATCAGCGCCGGCACATAGCCGTTGCCGTTGATGGCGAGATAGTCCTTGCCGTCGCTCGTCCGCTGGGTTTCCCGGTCGACCTCGACAAGCTCGATATCGAGCCCCAGCTCCCGGCAGACGATATGCGGCGAAAGCGAGCAGGCCGCGGCGGTCATATAGAGTTTCATGGCAATTTCCTCTCTCATGCAGGCGGTTGACGCCGCCTGTTCGGTATCATTGAACATCTGTACTGTTTCGCATAAAATAGCCTTCGTCAAGAATTTAATGCGAGACGGTACAAAATATGAAGGATGAGAAGAAGCGCGGCCGACCGAGGGCTTTCGACGCCAAGGCAGCGCTCGGCAAGGCGCGGGACGTCTTCTGGGACCGGGGCTTTGCCGCCGCCTCGCTCGATAATCTGAGTGCTGCGACCAACCTCAACCGCCCGAGCCTTTACGGCGCCTTCGGCGACAAAGAGGATCTCTATCTTGATACTTTGGAGGCTTATCGCCAGGACGGCATGGATGCGCTTGCCCAAGCGCTCGACCCATCGCTGCCGCTGCGCGACAATCTCGCCCGGGTCTATGAAAGCGCGCTGGCGATCTATCTTCACGGTGAAACGGCCGCCCGCGGCTGTCTGCTGATCGGCACGGCGACGGCTGAGGCGGTCGAGCGTGAACGGGTGCGCGAGGTGCTCGGCCGCAGCCTCAGCGATTTTGACGGCGAGATCGAAAAGCGCATGCGCCTTGCCGTCGAACGCGGCGAGCTTCCCGAGAGCGCCGATCCGCAGATGCTGGCAAAGTTCGCTTCCGCCGTCATGCATTCGCTCGCCGTGCGCGCCCGCGCCGGCGACAGCCGCGACACGCTGGAGGCGATCGCCCGCTCAGGCGTCGATCTGATCTGCGGCACCGCGCGAAGCTGATCCCGATCCGGCCTCGCTGATCCTGGGCCGCACCAACCAGACATAAGCGGCGCCGGCGAGAAGCAGCACCGCGGTGCCGAGGAAAACCGCCCGCATGCCGATATGGCCGCCGACGAAGCCGCCAAGGATGGGACCGGCCACCTGGCCGATATATTGCGAGGAGACGGACAGGCCGAGAATGCCGCCGGCCGCGCTGTCCGGCACGCTGTGGCGGATGACGGCGGTAATACAGGGCAGGAGCCCGCCGAGGGCGGCCCCCATCATGAAGCGCAGGACGATCAGCTGCCAGGAACTGGTGACGAAGGCCTGCGGAATCAGCAGCAGCCCGGCGACGGCAAGCGCGCCCGATATGACCGGCCAGTGGCCGATCCTGTCGGCAAGCCTGCCGAGCCAGGAGGCGGAAAGAATGCTGCCGAGCGCGGCGGCCGACATGACGAGACCCGAGATCATCGTCACCTGTGTTGCGACCGGCACGATCTGCGCGACATAGACGGTGATGATCGGTTCGATCGACATATTGGCGAACATCAACAGCATGCCCGTCGCCAGCATGGCGACGACAGGGCCTTTATCGGCAATGGATTTCCAGCCGCCGCTTGCCTTGGCCGCCTGTTTGCGGGAAGGCGACTTCTCCTCCTTGATCAGCAGGGCGGTGGCGAGAAAGGCGAGGAAGATCATCGCCCCGGCAGCGAGAAACGTGCCGCGGATGCCGATAACAGGCGGCAGCACCCCGCCGATCAGCGGCCCGACAAGATTGCCGGCCATGATGCCGGATGAAAGCACGCCGAGCGCCCAGGCCGAGCGCTCCTTCGGGGTCTGCGTCGCCACCAGCACCATTGAACCGGAGGAGTAGCCACCGGCGAGCCCAACGAAAAGGCGCAGCGCCACCAGCTGCCAGACATTGCCGGCCATGCCCATCAGCGAAATTGCCACCGTCATGCCGAGGCTGGCGCGCATCAGCATCAGCTTGCGGCCGTAAATATCGCCGAGCCGCCCCCAGAGTGGCGCGACGAGCGCGGCGGCCAGGAAGGTGGCGCCATAGGCGATGCCCGACCATTGCACGATCGCCGCATGGTCGGCCACACCGAGCTCCTCGACATAAAGCGGCAGGAAAGGCAACAGCAGCGTCATCGCCACGATGGTGGTGAAGGAGCCGATCAGCGAGACGGCGAGATTGCGCTTCCAATGGATCGAGCCTGCCTTAACGCTCGTCGCGTCCAATTGCGTATCGGTCATTCCTGCCTCGGCGTCGATCACGGGGCGCAATTGCGCCGAAACTGGATCATTTGACGTAAATGTGCTAGATGTACTGATTGCGTGATGCAATCGGTTAATCGGAGGATATTGCCATGAACGATATGCGCACGAAGCAGCAGACCGTCCGTGATCTCTACGCCGCCTATCTCGAAGACCGCAAGGATATTGTCGGTGCCATGCTGACGGAAGACTTTACCTTCTCCAGCCCGCGCGACGATCATATCGACCGCGCGACCTATTTCGAGCGCTGCTGGCCGAAGGAGCCGTTCTTCCGCGCTATTGATATCGAATTCCTGGCGGTCGACGGCGATGAAGCTGCTGTCCGCTACCGCGCCGAAAAACTCGACGGCGGCAGCTTCGGCAATATGGAGAGCCTTCGTTTCCGGGGCGACAGAATTGCTTCGGTGGAGGTCTATTTCGGACGAACTCTGTAGTTAGAAGATCCGCAGCGCCGACGTCGTGATGATGACCATCGAGACTGCCACCATCAGCGCCCGTACCGGCAGCCGCTTGACGAGCATGGCGCCGAAAGGGGCGGCGATGACGCCGCCGATGATCAGGCCGATCGCCGAATTGAGCTCCGACCAGCCGAGCGTCAGGATGAAGGTCAGCGAAATCGTCAGCGTTACCGCAAATTCGGTGAAATTGGTCGAGCCGATCACCCGTTTCAGATCATGGCCGCGCCCGACCAGCGTGCTGGTCACGACAGGCCCCCATCCGCCGCCGCCGATGGCATCGAGCAGGCCGCCGAAAAAGCCGACGGGCGGCACGATCCAGTCGCGTACCTCGCGCGTTGGCCGCGGCCGAAAGGCCTTGAACAGGATCAGCAGACCGATCGCGATCAGATAGGCCGACACGAAGGGCTCGACCACCTTGCCGTCGATATTGGCCAGCAGATAGGCGCCGATCGCCCCGCCGATCATGCCGGCAGGCGCCAACCGCGCCACCAGCCGCCAGTCGACATTGCGATGATAGGCATGCGAAATGCCAGATGCCGCCGTCGTGAACATTTCCGTCACATGCGTCATCGCGCTGGCATTGGCCGCCGGCACTCCGAAGGCCAGCAGGCTCGTCGTCGACAGCACTCCGAAGGCCATGCCGAGCGCGCCGTCGACGATCTGCGCGCAGAAGCCGACGGCGATGAAGAAGAAGATATCCGATGTCATGCAGTCCCTCAGACGAACGGTAGCATCAGAATCCGCGATGCGTGAGACACTTGTGACCTCACGCCGAAAAACCGCGCTGCTTCAGCCGGACGATCTTGAAAAAACCATTCGGAAAGACCGGCAGAATTTCGGCCGTTGAAAAATCGCCGCGGCGCTCGGCCCAGGCGACGATGCGGTGGATGCGGAAGGCGGACGACCAGCCGATGTGGCGCACCAGCGGCGCCACCGCCGCCTCGATCGCGCCCTGCAGACCGGCGCCGTCGCCGAGCTTGCTGGCCAGGATGATCTCGCCGCCGGGCCGCAGCACCCGGGCGCATTCGTCCAGCGCCCGCTCGGGCTCGGGAATGAGCGTGATGACGAAGGGCAGGCAGACCACGTCGAAAGACTTGTCGGCAAAGCGCAGGACATGCGCATCCATCACCTCGAGCGCCCGCACATGTCGAAGGTTTTCGCGCCGCACCTTTTCGCGCGCCCGTGCGATCATATGTTCGGAAATGTCGATGCCGGTCACCCGGCAGCGGCTGGGATAGTGGGCGAGCGTCAGACCGGTGCCGGTGCCGATTTCAAGAATATCGGTGCCCGCCGCGGCGGCAAGCCCGGCAAGCTTGCGGTGGCCGTCGCGCAGGATGCCGCGATAGACGCGATCATAGACCGGTGCCCAGCGCTGATAGATTTTCTTCTGATCTTTCGCCCTGTTGCCAAGCTCCGACATGCCTACACCCTCCCTGCGCATGAACCTGAGAATCGGAGTCGATTTTCGAAAAGATCATACGTTTATCGCAAACATAGAGCGCCTTGGCGCCTCTCACAGAGCCGCGGCGCTCTAAAAACCCAGGACTTCAACTCCTGAGCGTGGAGTTGGGTTCCGCTCGGAATGTGACTGAAGTCACAAACCGCCCCAGTGGCCAGCTATTTCGTTGGCGTGAACCCGAGCTTCTCAGCATCCATCGCGCTGCCGATCTCGACCGATTTCTCCTGCTTGTCATAGACGCAGATCTGGACGATGAGCCCCTTGGCCCCCTTCGGCTTTCCCGTCACCAGGGCCAGCCCGTAATGCGAGGTGCCGAAGGGATCGACGGCGGCCTTCGGCTTCTCGATCGCGACCGCCGCCTTCCTGCACTTGGCGTCGACGTCGGCAGCCAGCTGTTTCCAGGCCTCGTCCGAAGAAGCCTGCGCCGCAGTGATAAGAAAGGGAAGTGCGGCCATGGCGAGATGCGGGATTATATTCCTGTTCATATCGGATCTCCATTGGTGTCGGTCGCCGGTGAGGCGGTTTCCGGGGCGGCATGCAGGCGATTTTGTAAGTCCGAATCCCGCCCTGAAGCTGAGGCAAATTTTCCTCCGTCCGGTCGTTTTTTTGATATTTCGCTGGTTGCCTCTCCCCCTTTCCCCTCCTATGTTCCGCCTCACCTGCCGATGACGCAATCTATTGCCAAGAGGAGATCTGACATGGCTTTCGAATTGCCTGAACTTCCTTATGATTACGAAGCACTTGCTCCCTTCATGTCGAAGGAAACGCTGGAGTTTCACCACGACAAGCACCACAAGGCCTATGTCGACAACGGCAACAAGCTCGCCGCCGAAGCCGGCCTTGCCGATCTCTCGCTCGAAGAGGTCGTGAAGAAGTCGTTCGGCACCAATGCCGGCCTCTTCAACAACGCCGCCCAGCACTACAACCACATCCATTTCTGGAAGTGGATGAAGAAGGGCGGCGGCGGCAACAAGCTGCCGGGCAAGCTCGAAGCGGCTTTCGCCTCCGATCTCGGCGGCTACGACAAGTTCAAGGCCGATTTCGCCAATGCCGGCGCCACCCAGTTCGGCTCCGGCTGGGCCTGGGTTTCCGTCAAGAACGGCAAGCTCGAAATCTCCAAGACCCCTAACGGCGAAAACCCGCTCGTCCACGGCGCCACTCCGATCCTCGGCGTCGACGTCTGGGAGCACTCCTATTACATCGACTATCGCAACGCCCGCCCGAAATATCTCGAGGCCTTCATCGATAGCCTGATCAACTGGGACTACGTCCTGGAACGCTACGAAGAAGCCACGAAGTAAGCGGTTCGAGGCTGCCGCCATCGGCGGCGGTCTCTCAGCCTGTTTGAGTTTGCGCCCGGCGTTCCCCCGAACGCCGGGTGTTTGTTTTCACATCCCGTCGTCATATCCCTGTTACCGACCGATCCTAACCACGCCTCATGTCCATGTCCGCTCTTCCCCTGTTCCGCTTCGGCATCATTGCCGATCCGCAATATGCGGCCATCCCCCCGCATGCGGCCATGGACCGCCACTACGCCAACAGCCTCACCAAGGTCGCCGAGGCGATCGTGATCTTCAACAGTTGGGATTTGAGCTTCGTCATGACTCTCGGCGATGTCATCGACCGCAGCTTCAAAAGCTTCGACGATATCCTGCCGCTCTATGAGAAGCTGAGGCACGAGGCGCTCTTCCTGCTCGGCAACCATGATTTCTCCGTCTCCGCGGGGCACCTCTCCGAAGTCGCCACACGTCTCGGAATGCCGTCGCCCTATTACAGCTTCTCCCGCCACGGCTGGCGCTTCATCGTGCTCGACGGCAACGAGATCAGCACCTTCGCGCTGCCCGAGGGCCATCCGCACCGCGCCCTTGCCGCGCAAATGCTGGCCGAGCTGGAGGCGAAGGGCGCCAGGAATGCGCATCGGTGGAATGCCGCGCTGAGCGACGCGCAGTTCGCCTGGCTTGGCGATCAAATCGCAGAGGCGGCCGCGGCTGGCGAGAAGGTGATCGTCATGAATCACTATCCCGTGCATCTGCCGAGTGAGCACGGCATGTGGGACAGCGAGCGCATCGTCGCGCTGCTCGCCTCGCACGACAACGTCGTCGCCTATCTCAACGGCCATGACCACGTGGGCAATTACGGCAAGGCCGGCGCCTGCCATTTCGTCAATTTCAAGGGCGTGGTCGACACCGAAAGCGAAAACGCCTTCGCCATCGTCGAAGTCTACCCCGATCGTCTCGAAATCCGCGGCTTCGGGCGCGAAGAGAGTCGGACGCTGGTTTATTAGGTCAGACTGCGCGCGCTATTTTCGGGCTTGAGTCCCAAGCGTTGGCGGCAAGGGGCTGGCGGCGATCCCAGGCCCCAAATATCACCCTGCCACAGCCTTTTCCGCCCACCCACTCGTCCACAACTCCCGCAGCCGGTCGCCGTCCCCCTTGAAGAAGGCTTCGGCTGCCGCGCAATGCTCCACCCGGTCGCTGCGGAAATTGCGGATCGCCCGGCGCAGCTCGCACCAGGCGACGACATTGGCGGTCTGCGAATAATAGATCAGCGCGATCGGCTGGATCGTTCGCTCGGTGGCGCGGCCGAGCTCGTCGCGGTAGGCGAGCATCAGTTTGCGTTCGTCGCGGATCGCCCGGCGCACGACCGCAAGGTCGAAACCGGCCGGCTGCGCGGTCGAGCCCCAGGCATAAAGCGCCTTGTTGTTCATCGCCTGGCGCAACGGCGCCGGCACGGCGCCTGATATCTTCTGGTTGACCCGGCGGGCGGCCTGCTTCAGCTCCTGGTCCGCCGTGCGTTCGAGCAGCGCCAGCGACAGAACGATCGCCTCCATCTCCTCGATCGAGAACATCAGGGGCGGCAGGTCGAAGCCGGGCCGCATGATGTAGCCGATGCCGCGCTCGCCTTCGATCGGCACCCGCATCGCCTGAAGCGCGGCGATATCGCGATAGATCGAGCGCACCGTTACCTCGAGCGTCTCGGCCATAACAGCCGCCGTCATCGGTTTTCTGGCGAGCCGCAGGATTTGAATGATCTCGAAAAGCCGCGAAGCCTTGCGCATTTTGCCTCTCCCACCCTCACGCTCCTGACAATACACTGTCAGTTGGGTTTGCGTATAGAGCGCCTATCGGATTGAAATCTCTTAGGGTCTCCAAAAGGCCCCTCGAACGACAAGGCGTCAACTGACATGAATTACCACGAAAACCTCTGGCTCTTCTTCACCCTTCTCTTCGGCATCATCATCGTGCCCGGCATGGACATGCTCTTCGTGCTCGCCAATGCGCTGAGCGGCGGTATCCGGCGGGGACTGGCGGCAACTGGCGGCATCATGGCGGGGGGCGCCGTGCATTCGGCCTATGGCGCGGCCGGCGTCGGTGTGCTCGTCACCATGCTGCCGCAGCTCTTCAATGTGCTGCTCTTTGCCGGCGTCGCCTATATGATCTGGATCGGCATTTCGCTGATGCGCAGTTCGATCACCGTCGAGGCGGTCGGGCCGGCAACGGCGCGCTCCGGCTGGCGCGCCTTCCGCCAGGGCGCCGTCACCTGTCTGATCAATCCCAAGGCCTATATCTTCATGTTCGCCGTCTATCCGCAGTTCCTGAGGCCGGAATTTGGCCCCGTCTGGAAGCAGGGCCTGATCATGGGGGCCATGACGATCGCCACCCAGTTCGCCATTTACGGCACGCTGGCAATGACCGCCGGCCGCAGCCGTGATCTTCTCGTCGGAAATCCCGATGCCACGGCCTTTGTCGGCCGCTGCGCCGGACTGCTTCTGGTCGCAGTCTCCGCGCTCAGTCTCTGGCAGGGTTGGAAAAGCGCGTGAGCCTCAAACTCCTGCCGCTTCAGACCGATGCAGCGGCGGAAGTCGGTTCATCTTCAGCGATGATTTGCGGCAGTGCTACGGAGATGTTCTCTTATCATCGCGCGAAACTCGCCGAATGTCTGGAACCCAATGTGCCGCACAAGCCGATGGACCGTTGTTGGAGAAACGCGGCACCTGCGCGCGACCGCGGCAGCACTTTCAAATGCCGTTATGTCAGGTGTTTCCAGAATCTCCCTTGCGACGCGTTCGAGACCGACGGGAAATACCAACCGCCGGCTGGCGATCAGGCGCTTCAGTTCTTGCAGTGTTGAGAGAGGAGGAGAGTTTTGATCCGGTACCATTGCAAGCACTTTCAAAAGAGGTGCCTTCACGCAATCTCAGTCGAAGTCTGCGCAGAAGCAGCGCCTCACCGAGATGCGCGAGGGGAAATTGGCCGCGGTTTCGTCCACTAGATCGCCTGCGGCTTGAAATCGTTCGCCGCGACCGGCATCACGCCCTGCAGAAGGGTGACGGATTTCTCCAGCCCTTCCAGGCTGTTCAGAAGCACGTCCTCATGCTCGATCGAGAGCCAGCCGTCGTAACCGGCCATCTTCAGCCTGTAGCAGAACTGCCGCCACCATTCTTCGCCATGGCCAAATCCCAGAGTGATGTAGGACCAGCTGCGCGCCGGAATGTCCATCAGGCTGCCGTTCTCCAAAAGGCTGGTGACGGCCTGCCTTGGAGCGTTGAGGAAAGTATCTTTGGCGTGAACATGGTATAGAGCGTCGCCGAGCGCTTCTGCGGCCGCAAGAGGATCGGCGCCCATCCAGAAGAGATGTGATGGATCGAGGTTCGCTCCGACGACTGGGCCTACGGCCTCGCGCAGCTTCAGCAGCGAGGGGACATTGTAGACGCACTGGTTGCCATGCAGTTCCAGCGCGATGCGCTCCACGCCGTGATTTCTGGCGAGGGCCACGATCCTGGTCCAATAGGGGAGGAGCTTTTCCTCCCACTGGTAGCGAAGGATCGCCTGCGTCTCCGGCGGCCATGAGGAGACCACCCAGTTCGGCATGGTGTCAGCGGCACTCCCGGCCGGAAGTCCCGACATCGCGCAGACGGTCTTGATGCCGAGCTCGCCCGCCGCCCGGATCGTATCCTCAAGACCCTGCCCTTGGGCAAGATCGGTCGGATGTAGGGGATTTCCGTTGGCGTTAAGGCTTATCACCTCCAGCTCGCGGTCGGCGAAGGCTCCGAGGAACGATTTCTGCGCGCTCTTGTCCCGCAGGATCGTCGGCAGATGGAAATGCGGCGCGGTCGACCAGCCGCAGGTGTTGACCTCGACGCCGGAGACGCCCAGCCTTTGAGCGTGATCCAGCATCGCCTCGAAGGGCAGGCCGCCAAGGCTGTCTGATACGAATCCAAGCTTCATGCGTAAAACTCCGGTTTGGCAATCATTTCGACGGGAATCTTGCGGCCGTCGTTCAAAGCTCTGACGCCGGCTTCGGCGACCCTTGCGGCGCAGTATCCGTCCCAACTGCTCGACGCGATGTGCGGGAACACTCCGGTCTCGACGAACCGAACGAAAGCGCGGTTCTGGCGGCGATAGGCTTCAGCGTAGCGGCCGCGCCAATCCGCTTCGTAGCTTGTGCTCTGGCCGAGCTCCCGGTCGACGCGGGTGTAGTTTACGGCGTTCATGGCGATGGTCGCCTTCTCGCCCACCAGTTCTGCTCGGACGTCGTATCCGTAGGCCGCGTTATTGTTGATCTCGATATTGACGAGCTGATCATCCGCGGTTTCGAGCACCATATAGACTGGCGCGACCAGCGCATCGGACCGCTTCGGCTGGAAGGCGGAGACCGATACGTATTCGGTATCAAGGACGTGTCGGACGACATCGAACTCGTGCGGGGCGGAATTGGTGATTGCCATCGCCCCGGTGAAGTCCGACGCGGGAGTCGCGACATTACGATGAAAGTTGTGCATCATCAGGGCCCGGCCAATCGCACCGCGCTCCAGAGCCTGCTTCATTTCCACATAGGATTGATCGAAGCGGCGCATGAAGCCGAGCATGATGAACTTCGATCCCGCGGCTTCTTCCGCCTGCATGATCTCCAGGCATTCGTTGGAGGATTGCGACAGCGGCTTTTCGCAGAGAGCCTGTTTGCCTGCTCTTATGCAGGACAGCGACAGGGGCGCGTGCGTAAAATCGGGGCTTGCGATAATCACTGCGTCCACGTCCGGACGAGAGGCCACCCGGTCGGGGTCAGAGTCGACCTCGTGAGCGCTGTAGGCGTCCGCTACCTTGCGGGCGCGGTCCGCATCCATGTCGCAAACGACTTGGAGGCTCGCTCCTGGCAGATCTTCCGCGACGATTCTCGCATGATCGGCTCCCATCAGTCCTGCCCCGATGACGGCGATCCTTACTGTCATTTCGATATTTCCTGTCGTTAGAGAACCAGAGTTGCGGCAAGCATTGCGTCTCGTGCGAAATGCGTGCCGAGAGCCCCATCCCGGCACGCACCCCTTAGAGGGCTTACTTCTTTGCGTATTGACCGACGTTGTCCTTGGTGATCGAAGCAAACGGCACCAGCTTTTCGGCCGGCGCATCCTCGCCTTTTTTCAAGCCTTCCACGACCTCGAAGGCGGCCTTCGCTTGGCCTGCGGCGTCCTGGAAGATGGTCTGCGACATGGTGCCGGCCTTGATCGCGTTCAGAGCATCGGCCGTACCATCGACACCCGAAATCATCACGCCCTTGAGACGGTCGGCACCCTGAAGTGCTTCGAGCGCCCCCAGCGCCATCTGGTCGTTGGCTGCGACGATTGCATCGAATTTGGGAAAGCTCTGGATCCAGTCCTCCGTGACCTTCATGCCTTCAGCGCGGTCGTAGTTTGCCGAGAGGCTGGCGAGGGTGGTCACGTCGGAACGGCCGAGCGCATCCTCGAAGCCCTTCTTGCGCTCCTGCGTGTGCGAAAGCCCCGGCGTCCCTTCGAGGTAGAGGATCTTGGCGCCCTTCGGCAGGTGTTCTTTCATGTATTCGCCCTGAAGACGGCCGGCATCGATGTTCTTCGAGCCGACGAACGTGTATTTGCCGCCTGCCGATTGGATGCCGAGAGCGATGACGGGAATGCCGGCCTGGTTCGCCTTCTCGACGCCCGGTACGATGCCCTGATAGTCGACGGGCACGACGACGATTGCGTTGACCTTCTGCGCTATGAAGTTGTCGATCTGATCGAGTTGCTTGCTGACGTCATTGTTGGCGTCTGAGAAGTTCACTTCGACTGCCGGATCGGATTTCGACGCTTCGATGAAGGCATTCTTGCGCGCCATGACGAAGACATCCGTGTCCGCCATGTTGGCGTAGCCGACGACGAATTTGTCTGCGGCGAATGCGCTGCCGGTGGAGATTGTGGCAAGGGATATGGCGCAGGCGAGAGCGAGTTTGGAAATGGCTTTCATAGGGTCCTCCCATTGAGTTTCAGGTTCATTCCGGATGCGGGAAATCCCCGCTGACAAAGAGGTGGTTCCCGAGCAGGCGCTAGCCCGCCGAAGAACATCGGTCATGCCTTCTTTTTGTTGCGGGCAGACTTGGTCCAGACATCGAGGATCACGGCGATCGCGATGATCAGCCCCTTGATGATCTGCTGCCAGTAGGAGCTGACATTCATGAGATTGAGCATGTTGTTGATGACGCCGATGATCATCGAGCCGATGATTGTGCCGGTGATGGTTCCGGTGCCGCCCATCAGGCTGGTACCGCCGACGACCACCGCGGTAATTGCATCGAACTCGTAGCCGACGCCGCCGGCCGGCTGGCCGGAATTGATGCGTGACATGAGGACGATGCCTGCGACGGCGCACAGGATACCGTTGAAGATGAAAGCCTTCACGACGATGCTGTCAGGGTTGATGCCGGAAGCGCGAGCGGCACGCTCATTGCCGCCGACCGCATAGACGTATCGCCCGAACTTGGTCTTGTTGAGAAGAGTCCAGGATAAGACGACAACGACCGCGAGAACGATCACGGAAATCGGTACCGGGCCAAGCGAGCCCTGGCCGATCACCTTGAAGTCGCCCAGTCCTGTCACCGGCGAACCGCCCGTGTAAAGCAGCACCGTGCCGCGTGCCACCGTCGTCATCGCCAATGTCATGATGAATGACGGGATGCGGAAGAAGGTGATGACGAAGCCATTGATGATGCCGGTCACCATGCCGACTGCTACGCCGGCGACGACCGCGAGGATGACGCTGCCGGTCATGGCCATCACACTAGCGGCGATGACACCACAGAGCGCGAGAACAGATCCCAGTGAGACGTCGATGTGCCCCAGAATGATGATGAAAGTAACGCCGCAGGCAAGGAGGCTCACCACGACGACCTGACGCAGCACGTTAGTGAGGTTGGCTTCTGTCAGAAACGTCGGGCTCAGGATCGAGGCAAGGACGCAGATACCGACGAAGATCAGGATTGTACCGTATTTGCGGTAGATCTGGGAAAAGCTCATGTTCCGAGAGCCTGAAATCACCTGGCCTTCTCGTTTCACCGCCGCGTCTGCGCGTTCAATACTCATCAGTGTCCTCCCGTGGCGAGGCGCATGATGTTTTCCTGCGTGGCCTCGGCTCTTGTTAGTTCGCCGGTGACCCGGCCTTCGCTCATCACCACCACGCGGTCACTCATGCCGAGGATCTCGGGCAGTTCGGATGAGATCATGATGATCGCGAGCCCCTGACGAGCGAACTCGGTCATCAGTCTGTGAATTTCGGATTTCGACCCGACGTCGATGCCTCGTGTGGGTTCATCGAGAATGAGCAGCTTCAGATCACCCAGCAGCCACTTGGCGAGAACGATTTTCTGTTGATTGCCGCCGCTGAGGTTCTCCACGATCATTGCCGTATCGGGCGTCTTGATCTGGAGCATCTTGATCATGCGCTGGGAAGCTGTCTCTTCCTGCCGCTCGCTGATGAAAATGCCGGAGGCGAACTTCTTAAGGTTCGCGAGCGAGATGTTCTCGCCGACGGACCGGCAAAGCACCAGACCTTCCGCCTTTCGATCTTCCGAGACCATGGCGATGCCGTTGGCAATGGCATCCTTAGGCGACGTGAGCTTTAGCGGCTTTCCATTCAGGCGGACGACGCCCGCGTCCGCCGCGTCCAAGCCGAAGATCACCCGGGCTACCTCCGTCCGCCCGGCGCCGATCAGGCCGGAAAGGCCAACGATTTCGCCGGCACGCACCTCGAAGCCGACATTGTCGAAAACGCCGTCACGAGAGAGGTTCTCGACGGAAAGAACGATGTCGCCGATCGGCACTTCTTCTTTCGGAAAGATGCTGGAGATCGTGCGTCCCACCATCTGGGAAATCAGCTTTGCCGGCTCGTATTCGCTCGCCGGGGCGGCAGCGACGAACTGGCCATCACGCATCACCGTGATGTCGTCGGCAATCTGGAAGATCTCGTCCATCTTGTGGGTGATGTAGATGATCGCGACGCCTGCTGCTTTCAGGTCTGCGATCTGCCTGAAGAGCATCGCAACTTCGGTGTCGCTGATCGCCGACGTCGGTTCGTCCATGATGATGAGGGAGGCCTCACGAGAAATCGCCTTGACAATTTCGATGAGCTGCATCGTGGCGATGGACAGATCTCGCATCTTGGTTTGGGGGCTGTATTTCAGACCCAAACGATCGAGCAGCGTCTGCGTATCTGAGTTCATGCGATCGAAATCGACGAACCGGGACAAAACGCCCGTCCTGCTATAAGTGGGTTCGCGGCCGAGAAAGATGTTTTCGGCGATAGTCATGTCTAGCACCGGGCTGAGTTCCTGATGGATCATCGAGATCCCTCGCTCCAGCGCGGCTGCGGCGCTCTGATGGTCGAGCTTTTCGCCTCTGAAAAGGATCTCTCCGCCGTCGATCGCGTAGATGCCGCTTAGAATCTTCATGAGCGTCGACTTGCCCGCGCCATTCTCCCCGACGAGAACATGGACGGTGCCTGCACGAACCTTCAGGCTCATGCCATCGAGCGCGAGAACACCGGGGAAGGCCTTGGTGATTGAGCGCATTTCAAGAACGAAGCCGGCTCCGCTATCTATAGGCGTGCGATGGCCTTCGCCGCCCGAAAGCGGCGCCACCCTTTGCAAGGTCGCAGACATGAGAGTATTTCCTCCAGATGAGAGAGCTCTCCCAAGCTCTCCCGCCAAACTGGCTTTTGCTGGAAGATGAAATCGCGAAAATTCTGCAAACTGTCAACGAACAGCTGGATTTTTCTCCCAAAAACTCTCATAAATAACATCAAGTTTTGAAAGGTTTGGTATGTCTCGCCCAACGATCCCTGACTTGGCAAAGGCCGCGAATGTGAGCATTTCAACGGTCGATCGCGTCCTGAACGGTCGCGATCCGGTGCGCCCGCAGACGGCCGAGCGGGTTCTGAACGCCGCCCGGCAGATCGGCTTTCATGGGGTGACGGCCATCGCTCGCCGACTCGAGCACGACAAGCCGGTGATCAAATTCGGTTTTCTTCTCAAGCAGTCTCACCGCAAGCTTTATCAAATGTGGAGTGACATTCTCGTTGCGGCGACGGAAGCATTTCCCGACGCCCATGGCAGGGCCATCGTTAGATTCATGGACGATCTTGCCCCCGATAAGGCTGCCGAGGCGATCTACGCTCTCAGTCGCGAAGCCGACGTCATCGGAATGATCACCTCTGACCACCCGCAGGTGAACCACGCCGTCGATGGTCTTGCAGCAGAGAACATTCCCGTTGTGACCATGATTTCCGATATTTCCACCGCCTCCCGCGCAGCCTATGTCGGCAACGACTGCATCAAAAAGGGCCGCACGGCCGCCTGGTTCATCGCCGGGCTGAATAGCGACGGCGGCAAGGTTTCCGTCTTCGTCGGGAGTCACCGATATCTCGCCCAAGAGCTGAATGAGATGGGCTTTCGATCATATTTCCGGGAGAGTGCGCCGGGCTTCCAGATGCTGGAGACGGTTGCAACGCTTGAAGAGCCCGAAATAGCCTATGAGGCGACGCGACGCCTTCTGCAGACTGAGCCCAATTGGGTCGGACTCTACGTTGCCGGTGGCGGCATCACCGGTGTGATGCGAGCCCTGCGGGAAGATGGCGAGCCGGCAGCCAAACGCCTGGTGGTCGTAGCACACGAACTCACCAACGAAACCAGAGCCGGTCTTGCTGAGGGGCTAATCAGGGTCGTCCTGTCTCACCCGGCAAAGCTGCTGGGAGAGACCCTGGTGCGGGCAATGGCGCAGGCTCTCGACACCAACCGATCACAGACCGTTTCGCAGCACATTGTGCCGTTTGACTTTTATACTGCTACGAATATTTGAAGCTTCTCCGCGTGCGATGCGAAATGGCGTAGATACCGCGCGGGCGACCGGATTGTCGTGCCGGGCTGCTATATGGTCGATTCCAATTGTGGTGTGCGAGCAAATGCCTCTAAGGCTAGCTCGTCCAATGTCGATCATGACGCGCGCTCTAGGCTATCGTCGTAAGTCCGCGCCGCCTTGGGAAAGGCAACCGCGCCCTTGTTTTCGTTCGGTAGTGTCGGCGGCCTGTCTGACACTGGCCCGCCCTGTTTATCACATTGTTTTTATGTGCCTCCGGCAAAACGTGACCACCTCGACGCATGGATTTTGTCATGCTCCCGGTGCAGATTGGCCAGCGGCCGCCTTGGCCTTCAGAAAATTGGAGAGGAACATATGAATTGGAAAGCAGTAGCTGCCGCCGCAGCGATGGCAGGAATAGCCTTCGGTTCCGTGACCGCCGCCGATGGCACCCATGATTCGCGCATTGCGCTGATGAAGAAGATCGGCGGTTCGGCAGGCGCCATGGCCGCCATCGCCAAGGGCGAGAAGCCCTATGATGCCGAGACGGTAAAGTCGGCGCTGACGACGATCGCCGCAACGGCCAAGGTTTTCCCCGATCAGTTCAAGCCGGGCAGCGATAGGAACGATCCCGAGGTCAGCCCGAAGGTCTGGGAAAACATGGACGACTTCAAGGCGCGCGCCGCAAAGCTCTCCACTGACGCCGAAACCGCGCTCGCTCAGCTTCCGTCCGATGCCGCCGCCGTCGGTGCCACGGTCAATACGCTGGGCGCCAATTGTGGCGGCTGTCATAAGGCTTATCGTATCAAGGAGTGATAGGCCGGCCTGAGCAATTTCAACTGGCGCGGATTGCCTGATGTGGGATCGACGGCGGTAACGTCGGCAAGAGGGGAGGCGGCGCATGGCCCGCAGGTTCATCCGGTTACTGCTCTGTCTGATCGGCGTCGCCGTTCTCGGCGGCGGCGCCTTCTACCTCGTTACCGTACCCGATCCGCTGCCGGAGAGTCATTGGGCCGGTCTGGGCGTGCCGGACCTTGCAAACGGTGAGACGGTCTTCTGGGCGGGCGGCTGCGTCAGCTGTCATTCAGCGCCCGGCTCCGAAGGCGATGCCAGGCTGACGCTGTCGGGCGGTCTGGCCCTGAAGAGCCCTTTCGGCACTTTCCACGTGCCGAACATTTCGCCGGATGAAAAGGCCGGCATCGGCGCCTGGACACTGGTCCAGTTCGGCAATGCAATGAAGCGCGGCGTCGGCCCGGGCGGAGAACATCTCTACCCGTCTTTTCCCTATGGCTCCTATTCCCGCATGAGCGACAAGGACGTCAACGATCTCTTCGCCTTCCTGAAGACGCTGCCGAAGAGCGCCAACGTCACGCCCCCGCATGAGTTGCCGTTCCCCTACAACATCCGGCTTGCGCTCGGCGGCTGGAAATTCCTCTATTTCAACGACCAGCCGCGCGTCGCGCTCGCCAGGAGCGACGACAAGATCAAGCGCGGGCAATATCTCGTCGAAGGCCCCGGCCATTGCGGCGAGTGCCACACGCCGCGCAATGCGCTCGGCGGCTTCCAGGCCGATCAGTGGCTCGCCGGTGCTCCTAACCCGGAGGGGAAGGGGCGCATACCCGATATCACCCCGGCTTCGAAGAGCATCGGCGGCTGGAGCGAGGCGGATATCGCCAACTACCTCGAAACCGGCTTCACGCCCGATTTCGATTCCGTCGGTGGTTCGATGGTCGATGTCCAGCGGAACATCGCCCGCTTGCCGGCCGCCGACCGCGAGGCGATCGCTGCCTATCTGAAAGCAGTGCCGGGGCGTTAGAAAGCCGTCGTCTGACTGCTTGGCACCGTCGGCAGATCTCCCCTGTCACACGGAGGTGGGACCCGGCATGAGATCATAGGGATGGCGCCAGCCGGGCATGTTGCTGATCCGGTCTTTCCAGGCTGCGATGGCCGGATAAGCGCTGTGCTCGATCCCGGTGTCCTCCGGCATGAAGACATACCCTGCCAAAGAGAGGTCTGCGATCGTCAGCCGCTCGCCGACCATGAAGGCCCGGCCTGTCAGGTGTTCGTCGACAACGGCATAGGCAGCTTTGGCCCTCAGTCTCAAAAACTCGACGACCGGTGTCTCGCCGCTCTTCTGGAGGCCGTAAATGAACCTCAGCGTCGCGTAATAGCTCGTGAATTTATGGTTGTCGAAAAGGATCCACCTCATGACGTCGCGCCGTTCTGCGGCCGTCTGCGCCCCAAAGCGCCCGGTCACCTCCGACAGATAATCCAGGATGACCCCCGATTGGCTGATCTTTGTTTGTCCATGTTCGAGCACAGGCGCCTCGCCCTGTTCGTTTACGGTTTCTCGCCATTGCTCGGTTCGCGTTTCGCCGCCCAGATAATCAACGAAAATACTGTCCCACTCGATGCCGGCAAGCGCGAAGAAGAGCGCAACCTTGTAGCAGTTCCCCGAGAGAGCGAAGCAATGGAGTTTGAAATCAGACACGGAGGCTCCTTATGAAAACAAAGGCTTGAAAGTCGGGTCAAGGCAAGCTGAAAGATTGTGATGCCCGCATTATGAAATCGACTGCATGTAGCGCATGCCGGTCACGGGACGCGGGATGAAATCCATCTGTTCGTAGAAGCGGTGGGCGAGCACGTTGCCGGTCGCGGCGCTGACGGAGAGGTAGCAGCAACCTGCGTTGCGCGCCGTCTCGCGGGCCCGGTCGACGAGCAACTGCCCGGTGCCGTGGCCGCGATGGCCGTCGCGCACGAAGAGATGGTGCAGGTCCATGCCGCGTTTGCCTTCCTGCGCCCTGTAGAGCGGCACGAGAATGGCGTATCCGATCAGCCCTTCGCCGGTCTCGGCCACAAGCGCGGTAATCCAGGGCAGCGGGCCGAACAGGTCGCGCTCCAATTGTTCTGGCGTCGTAGCGGCCGCATCGCCGTGGTGAGCGGCAAGCAGAGCGATCATCTCGTTGAGCTCGGGCAGATCGCGCGGCTTGGCGGTGCGAATCGTCACCACCAATGGGCGCATCAGTGAAATTTCGCTGTCTTCGATTTCGGTCATGGTCTTCGCGTCCTTGATAATCTGCCGTCAGGACGCTGCCGATACAACAAAGCCGCCTGACGGCGGCTTGTTGACAATATGATCTGTCGGGCCGCCCTTTACAGGTACAGCCAAAAATACGAGCGGCTCTGGTGCGCGTTTTTGATCATGGCGCATCAATCGCCGCAAACCGGGCATTTGTCAATGGCATTGGAGAGTAGCGCTCACGACGCTGTCACGGTCATTGATGTTGGCGGGCACGCTTGATAGGATACCCCCCTATGTTATAAAAGGCCGATCATGTCCCATACCACCCTGCAGAAAAAGAAGCTCATCGCCCGCATCAGCCGCCTGAAGGGGCAGATGGAGGCGGTGGAGCGGGCGCTCGAGGCCGAACGCCCCTGCGGCGAAATCCTGCAATTGCTGGCCTCGATCCGCGGCGCGTTGACCGGTCTGACCGGCGAGGTACTTGACGATCATCTGCGCGAGCATGTGCTGAATGCCGCTGACGCCGCCGCAAGGGGCGAGGCGGTCGAGGAAATTTCGGAAGTGTTGCGAACCTATATCCGCTGATGAGAGAAGGAGCCTGGAATGAATGCCGGGATCGGGAAAGCCCAAATGACCGCCCTCGAACACGATCATGTCTTCCTCGGCGCCGATCATCAGCGCAATGAGCTGCGGATCTGGCTGGTGATCGGCCTGACCGCGGTGATGATGGTGGCTGAAATCGCCGCCGGGACGATCTACGGCTCCATGGCCCTGGTAGCTGATGGCTGGCACATGTCCACCCACGCCAGCGCGCTGTTGATTTCGGCGCTCGCCTATCTCTTCGCCCGCAAGCAGGCGCGCAACCCACGCTTCACCTTCGGCACCGGCAAGCTCGGCGATCTCGCGGGTTTCGCCAGCGCCATCATCCTTGCCCTGATCGCGCTGCTGATGGCTTGGGAAAGCTGGCTGCGCCTTTCGAATCCGGTGCCGATCGGTTTTGCCCAGGCGATCGCCGTTGCGGTGATCGGTCTTGCCGTCAACCTCGCCAGCGCCTGGCTGCTTGCCGGCGGCGGCCACCATGCGCACGGCCATCACGCGCATCATCACCACCATCACCATGGCCATCACGATCATGGCGACCACATCCATGATCACCACCACGATCAACACGCCCACGATCAACACGCCAAGGATCAACACCCAAAGTCTGGCGACAACAATATCCGCGCTGCCTATCTGCATGTCGTTGCCGACGCGCTGACCTCCGTGCTGGCCATCGCGGCGCTGACGCTTGGCAGCCTTTACGGCTGGCTTTGGCTCGATCCGATCATGGGCATCGTCGGTGGCCTGGTCATCGCCAACTGGTCCTGGAGCCTGATGAAATCTTCGGGCGGCGTCCTTCTCGATGTCGTGCCGAAAGGCGAGACGCTGCCGGCCGATATTCGCGAGGCGATCGAGACCGAGGAAGACCGGATCACCGATCTGCATGTCTGGCAGGTCGGCCCGGGCCATCACGCCGCGATCGTCGCCGTCTTGGCCTCCGAGCCGCGCGAGCCGGCATTTTACAAGCGCAGGCTGTCGGCTCTGACGGAATTGTCGCATGTGACGGTCGAGGTGACGCGCGCAGCTTGACAGCCGACAACAATGCCGCTTCGTCGGCGGCTTAGTCACCGCCTATGACGAGATGCCGCCGCAATCGCGCCTTAGCTCTGTTCTCCGACTCGCCGGAGGATGTCATGGATATCAGTCTTACCCGCCGCATGCTGATCGGCTCGGCATTGTGCCTGCCTGCCCTTACGCTTCCCGTCGCTGCCCAGGACAAGAGCGAGGAGGGCGACGACAATGTCGAGCGCCGCCTGGCCGAACTGGAAAAACGCACCGGCGGACGCCTCGGCGTTTCCGTGCTCGACACCCAGACCAGTATCTCCTTCGGCTATCGCGGCAGCGAGGCCTTTCCGATGTGCAGCACCTTCAAGGCGCTGGCCGCCGGCTTCGTGCTGGCCCGCGTCGACAAGGGTGAGGAAAATCTCGAGCGGCGGGTGACCTATGGCAGGGACAAACTTGTCGACCATTCGCCGCTCAGCGAAAAACACGCGGGCGCCGATGGCATGACGATCGCCGAACTCTGCGAGGCGGCGGTGACGGTCAGCGACAACACGGCCGGCAACCTGCTGCTCGAAAGCTTCGGCGGCCCGGCCGGGCTTACCGACTGGCTGCGCTCGATCGGCGACGGCACGACCCGTCTCGACCGCACCGAACCGACGCTGAACGAAGGCCGAAAGGACGACCCGCGCGACACGACCAGCCCGGATGCGATGCTCGACACGCTCGGCAACCTGACCCTCGGCTCGGTGCTGACTGAAGCCTCCTCGGACAGGCTGATTGCCTGGTTGGTGGCAAGCACCACAGGCAAGGAGCGGCTGCGGGCCGGCCTGCCTCAGGATTGGAAGGTCGGCGACAAGACCGGCACCGGCCAGAACGGCTCTCTCGGCGACATCGCCGTCATCTGGCCGCCCGACCGCGGTCCGATCGTCGCGGCCGTCTATATCGCCGAGGCGACCGCGTCGGTGAAGGATCTCAACTCGATCTTTGCCGAAGTCGGCAAGATGATCACCGAGATGGTGTGACGCCGGAAATCACTCCAGAAGCAATCGATTACCGCATCGACATCAAGTTCGTGATCAGACCCGGTTTGATTTCGAGCACGGGCCGATTGGCCTCCGGGTGACCGATGTCTCTCAGCTGATCGGGTGACAGCTCGGCCAGTCGTCGCCGGCTCACGACCGCCCGTCGCCATCCCTGCAGGCCAGCGAACAGGTTTGCGATGATGTTCATGGGGCCAGGCACCCGGCTTGATGGCGCGCTGACGATGGTCTGTGTTTCCGTATGAGCCATTTTCCGATCTCCCACTTTGGTGATGTGCGGGTGGAAATCTGCCATGCGAGCGTTTTCCGCCTGTCCGGCTGAGCGTGAACGGGGAAGAAAACTTCGATAAGCCGCCGCTAAATCGGTGTTAAATCCGCCTTCCCCAATGCTATTCTGTCAGCGGCGGTCCAAAGCGGGGGGCTTTCTATGCGCATCAGGTTGCTAGGCGGTCTCGAGGCTACTTCCGGAGAAGGTGGGCAAGTCCGCTTCGCCACGCGCAAGACGTTGCTGCTGTTTGCTGCCCTGGCGTTGGCAGGCCGCCGCGGCTGTCGCCGGGAGGTGCTTTCCGAAACCTTCTGGCCGGGACGAAGTAATGAGCAGGCCCGCAGTAGTTTGCGGCAGGCGCTGGTCGATATCAGGCGGTTGTTCCCGGCAAGCAGTGATGCCAACGTCTATATCGATGGGGACCAGGAGACCGTGGCGCTGATTTTCGCTCCTGGTGAAGCCGACATTTCACTCTTCGAGCGGAAGCTGGTGACGGGCTCGAGCGCAGATCTCGCCTTCGCAGCCGATCTCTACCGCGGCGAGCTGCTCGAAGGCCAGTCCATTCCGGATGAGTTGGGTGAGTGGTTCGCGCCCTACCGGAGCACATATCAGCGCAAGGCGCTGCAGCTCGTGGAACGGTTGAGCCTTGCCCTCTTGGAACCAGGCTCCGCGGAAGAATTGCCCTGTGAAGGCCTTGCCGAGAGACTTCTCGCCTCCGACCCTACGGCGGAGACCGCCCACAGGGCGCTGATGCGGATTCACACTCTCCGCGGCCATGAGAACATGGCCTTGCGCCAGTTCGAAACCTGCCGGGCTCTCCTGAAGAAGCATCTGGGTGTCGAACCCGAAGCTGAGACGTCGTCCCTGGCCGCCACGCTGCAACCGCGGCAGCGACCCGGTGATCCGCGGGCCGCCGCGCCCGCAGTCGAGCCGCAGCCGCAGGCCTTCTCCGCTCCGAGGAAACATCATGATCGGCCATCGCTTGCGGTGCTGCCCTTTCAGAATTTGAGTGGCGACCTGGAACAGGAATATTTTGCCGATGGCATCGTGGAGGATATCACCATCGCACTCGCGCAGTTCCGCCACCTCTACGTCATCGCGCGCAATTCGAGCTTCACCTATAAGGGGCAGGCCGTTGACATAAAGCGGGTCGGGCGCGAGCTGGACGTCGACTATGTGGTCGAGGGGAGCGTGCGCCGCGCGGGTGACCGGCTTCGTATCGCCGGACAACTCATCGACACCTCGACCGGCGCGCATCTCTGGGCAGACCGTTTCGACGGGACGCTGGCGAACCTGTTCGATCTGCAGGATCAGGTCGCATCGAGTATCGTCGGCGCAATAACGCCGAAAGTCGAGGAGGCAGAGATCGAGCGCGCCAAACGCAAGCCGACAGAGAGCCTCGACGCCTATGACTATTATCTCCGTGGGCTGGCGGCCTTCGACCGGACCGTGACCAACAGATCGGTCGTCGACGAGGCCCTGCGGCTGTTCATGAAGGCGATCGAGCGCGATCGGGATTTCGCCATCGCCCACGCCCGGGCGGCGCGATGCTACGCGACCCGAAAGAGCAATGGCTGGATGGTCGATCCGGCCACCGAAATTGCCGACGCGACCCGACTGGCGAGAAGAGCCGTCGAACTCGGCTGGGACGATGCAGTCGCGCTCTCCTACGGGGGATATGTGCTCGGTTATGTCGGTGGCGACCTCGATGAGAGTGCGGCCTGCATCGACCGCGCGCTCTTTCTCAACCCGAACCTGGCCGCTGCCCTCGGCGTCAGCAGTTGGGTGCGAGCCTGCCTGGGCGAACCGGACAAGGCAGTCGAACATGCTGCCCTCGCCATGCGGCTGAGCCCCTTGGATCCGCGCCTGTTTGCCTGGCAGTTCAACACCGGCCTGGCTCACTTCTGCGCCGGTCGTTACGAGGACGCCGCCGTCTGGGCGGCGAAATCCCTGCGCCACCAGCCGAACTACCCGAGCGCTATGCGGGTGATGGCGGCGGGCCACGCGATGGCCGGTCATAGGGCGGAAGCAGAGGAAACGATCACGCGCCTCCGCCTGCTGGACCCGGCGCTCCGGCTCTCGAATCTTGCCGACATTCTACCACCGTTCCGGCGTCCGGAGGACCGCAGCCGCTATATTGAGGCTCTTCGTATGGCGGGATTGCCGGAGTAGGCATGCGGCGAAGGAGACCTCGCCATCACGGCAGCGTATAGGCGATGACATAGTCGCCGGGCTTGGTGCCGACCGAGCCGTGGCCGCCGGCGACCATGACGACATATTGCTTGTTGTCGTCGGTCGTATAGGTCATCGGCGTCGCCTGGCCGCCGGCCGGAAGCCGCGCCCGCCAAAGCTCCCGTCCGTTCGTCACATCATAGGCGCGCAGGTAGTTGTCGACCGCAGCGCCCAGGAAGGCGACGCCGCCTTTGGTCAGCATCGGCCCGCCGATGCCGGGCACGCCGACCTTGAAGGGCAGCGGCAGCGGCGTCATGTCGTGCACCGTGCCGTTCTTGTGCATATAGGCGATCTTGCCGGTGCGCAGATCGACGCCGGCGACATAGCCCCATGGCGGCGCCTGGCAGGGGATCTGCATCGGCCCGAGAAAGGGACCCATGAAGACGCCGTAGGGGGCGCCGTCATTGCGGTTGAGCCCCTGTTCGCTGCCTTTTTCGTCCTGGCCTCGCGGCGGAATGTCGGCGGCCGGCACAAGGCGCGAGGTGAAGGCGAGATAGGTCGGCATGCCGAACATGATCTGCCGCTCCGGATCCACTGCCACCGAGCCCCAGTTGAAGGTGCCGAAATTACCGGGATAGACAATCGTCCCTTGAAGCGACGGCGGCGTGTAGCGGCCCTCATAGCGATAGCGGTGGAAATCGATGCGGCAGAGGAGCTGGTCGAACAGCGACACGCCCCACATGTCCTTTTCCTTGAGTGGCTCCGGCGAGAAGGTGAGGTCGGAGATGGGTTGCGTCGGCGCGGTGTGATCGCCCGAGACCGCGCCGCCGGGCGCTGCGATTTCCTTGACCGGGACGATCGGCTCGCCGCTGCGCCGGTCGAGCACATAGAGATCGCCCTGCTTTGTCGGGCCGACGAGGGCGGGAACCACGCTGCCGTCAGGCTTGGTCAGGTCGATGAGCGCCGGCTGCGCCGGCACGTCCATGTCCCAGAGGTCGTGATGCACCGTCTGGCGCACCCAGCGCAGCTGCCCGCTGGCGATGTCGAGAGCGACGATCGAGGAGGAGAATTTCTCGACATTGTCGCTGCGGCCGATGCCGATCTGATCGGGAACCTGGTTGCCGAGCGGGATGTAGACCATGCCAAGCGCTTCGTCGACGCTGAAGACCGACCAGCTGTTCGGCGAGTTGGTCGTATAGGTCTGGCCGCCGGCAAGCGGCGTCGTCACATCGGGGTTGCCGGAATCCCAGTTCCACAGCAGCGCGCCGGTCTTGATGTCGAAGGCGCGGATGACGCCGGATTGCTCCTCGGTGGAATAATTGTCGTTCACCGCCCCCCCGATGATGATCTTGCCGGCCACC
The DNA here is from genome assembly GCF_000092045.1 of Rhizobium etli CFN 42. Classification (NCBI taxonomy): domain Bacteria; kingdom Pseudomonadati; phylum Pseudomonadota; class Alphaproteobacteria; order Hyphomicrobiales; family Rhizobiaceae; genus Rhizobium; species Rhizobium etli. The sequence goes on from NC_007761.1 coordinate 1,275,843, forward strand.
GCGACCGGCGGCGAGGTGGAATAATAGTAGCCGGCCGGGTTGAAGCGCATGCCGGTTTCCAGATGCAGCACGCCCTGATCGGCAAAGCCGGTGCACACCTTGCCGTCGGCCGCATCGAGCGCGATCAGCCGGGCGTCCGAAGTCGGCAGATAGACGCGTTCGGCGCAGGGCTGGCCGGCGGCGACATCAGGATCGGCATAATAGGTGACGCCGCGGCAGGTCTGATGCTGTCGGTTCGGATTCATTCCGGAGTTCGAGTCGTATTTCCATTTCTCCTTGCCCGTCTTGGCGTCGAGCGCAATCGCCCAGTTATGCGGCGTGCAGAGATAGAGCGTGTCCTTCACCTTCAGCGGCGTCACCTGATAGGTCGTTTCGCTGATATCCTCCGGCCGCTTGACGTCGCCGGTCTGGTATCGCCACACCTCCTTGAGGGTGGAGACGTTCTCCGCGGTGATCTGGTCGAGCGGCGAGTAGCGCTGGCCGAAGGGCGTGCGGCCATACTGGTGCCATTCGCCATCCGGAACGCTGCCGCCGAAGGCGGGGCTGGCGGCGACCTGATCCTTCGGCAGCTCGCCGGCCAGATCGTGGGGGTCCGTCGTCATCGAGTAGAGGGCGACCAGGATGGCGAGAATGACGGGCACGCCGAGTGGCCAGGGATTGGCGCCGTAGGTTATGCCCGTGGGGCTTCGAAAGCCGAGCGGCCCGCGGATCCACGGCGTCAGCAGCCAGAGCCCGAGCAGGATGATGACGCCGCCGCGCGGGCCGAGCTGCCACCAGTCGAAGCCCACCTCCCATACCGCCCAGCCGAGGGCTGCGACCACAAGAACCGCATAGACCCAGAGCGCCACCGCCTTGCGCATCAGCAGCAAGCCGGCGGTGATGAGGAACATCAGCCCGGCGAACAGATAGAAGACGCTGCCGCCGAGCGTGACGAGCCAGAGCCCGCCGCCACCGAGCGCAAGCCCGATGATGATGAAGAGGATGGAGGTGATGACGATCGCCATAAGGCTGTCTCCCGCGAGGTTTAGCCGGGGTGGAGGAACGGCGGAAGATCCCCGCCGATCAGGCAGGTAGCGCAAGGGAGAGAGCTTTCAACCGCCGCGTTTGCCGCAGGCTGCCGTCACGTGCTGATGTACAGAATCGGACTTTCCCGCCGATGCGGGCCGATGATCGCGGCGCGCAGATAACCGTCAGTTACGTTCCGCAGAAGGTCTGCAGCACTCGCTCGTTCGGCTTCGGCGGTTCCATATAGGCCGCAAAGCTCGGCTGGTCCTCATAGGGCTTGGCGAGGACTTTCAGGAGCGCCTCGAACAGCGAGAAATCGGCGCTTTCGACCGCAGCCTCGATGGCCTGTTCGACCCGGTGGTTGCGCGGGATGAAGACCGGATTGACGCTGCGCATCGCCGCGGCACGGCCGGCGGCCGTTTGCGGATCGCGTGACAGTCTCCCCCGCCACCGCGCCAGCCATTCGCCAGAGCTATCCGGCTCCCGGAAGCTCGTCGCGAATCCAGGCTCCGCCGCGTCATCGCCCGCGAGATCCGACAGCCGCCGGAAGGTCAGCGTGAAATCGGCGCCTTGCGCCTGCATCAGCGCCAGCAACGCCTGCACCAGCTCGAGATCACCATCCTCTTCGCCCTCAAGCCCGATCTTGGCTCGCATGCCCTTCAGCCAATGCGCCTGAAACCGTTCGCCATAGGCGCGGATCACGGCATTCGCCTTGTCGACGGCGCTGTCCTGGTCGGCATCGATCAGCGGCAGCAGCGTTTCGCCGAGCCGTGCGAGGTTCCATTGGCCGATTGCCGGCTGATTGGCATAGGCATAGCGCCCATGGTGGTCGATCGACGAGAAGACGGTGGAGGGATTGTAGATGTCCATGAAGGCGCAGGGGCCGAAATCGATCGTCTCGCCGGAGACGGTCATATTGTCCGTGTTCATGACGCCGTGGATGAAGCCGATGTGCAGCCAGCGGGCAATCAGCGCCGCCTGACGCTCCGAGACGGCTTCGAACAGCGCGGCATAGGGGTTTTCCGCTTCCTTCAGTTCCGGATAGTGCCGATCGATCACATAGTCGGCCAGAGCCCGCACGCCTTCGGCATCGCCTCTTGCCGCAAAGAACTGGAAGGTGCCGACCCTGATATGGCTTGCCGCCACGCGGGTGAAGACGGCGCCTGGCAGCACTTCTTCGCGATAGACCGGCTCGCCTGTCGTCACGGCCGCCAGCGCCCGCGTTGCGGGGATGCCGAGCGCGAACATCGCCTCGCTGATGATATATTCCCGCAGCACCGGCCCGAGCGCTGCCCGCCCGTCGCCGCGGCGGGAAAACGGTGTCTGCCCGGCGCCTTTCAGCTGAATATCGTAGCGCTTGCCGTTGCGGCCGACGACCTCGCCGAGCAGGATCGCCCGCCCATCGCCGAGCACTGGCGAAAAGCCGCCGAACTGGTGCCCTGCATAAGCCATGGCCAGCGGCAAGGCTCCCTCGGGAACGAGGTTGCCGGAAAAGATCGCTGCGCCGTCGCGCCGCAGCACCTCGACGTCGAGCCCGAGCTCTTCCGCCAGCGGCTCGTTGAGCTTGATCAGCCACGGCTCGGCCACCGGTGTCGGCGCTTGCGGCGCAAAGAAGCGCTGCGGCAGGCCGGCATAGCTGTTGTCGAAGGCAAAGGCCGCACCGGGCCGGTTTTTCTCGAGAGCGGAGGTCATGATTGATAGGTAGGGCTGGGTGGCCCGTGGCGCAAGCCGAATAAAGCTCTTCACGCAGCACCGGCCAATGCAAGGAATTGTGATCTGCTTTTCCCTCTCGTCAAAGCTGCTTTGCCATAAAGGGCATAGCGCCGCCATGATCGCAGGCGTATAGCAGATCGTCTCCCCTTGGCATTACGCCATGTCATCCCCCGCGGCCTTGCAGCCTCGTGTGCTCCGCCGCGCCACCGCGAGTGATCCCGGACGATGTCGGATCAGATTTACCAGGCGCCGATTGTTCGGCGCGCCGCGCCCAATTTCCGGGTGATCGCGATGATCGTCGCGAGTGCGATGCTGATGGAAAATATCGATGCGACGGTTCTGGCGACCGCGCTGCCGACCATGGCGCGCGATTTTGCGGTCAGCGCCCCGGCCATGTCGATTGCGCTCACCTCCTATCTCCTCAGCCTGGCGATCTTCATTCCGGCGAGCGGCCGGATGGCCGACAGTTTCGGCTCCCGCACGGTCTTTCGCGCCGCTATCGCCGTCTTCGTCATCGGCTCCATCCTCTGCGCGCTGGCGCCGACACTGCCCTTCCTGGTGCTGGCGCGGCTGCTGCAAGGCCTGGGCGGGGCGATGATGATGCCGGTCGGCCGGCTGGTGCTGATGCGCAGCGTCGCCCGCAAGGACATGGTCAGTGCCATGTCGTGGCTGCTGGTGCCGGCGCTGATCGGCCCCATTGTCGGCCCGCCGCTCGGCGGCTTCATCGTCACCTATCTCGACTGGCGCTGGATCTTCTATGTCAACGTGCCGATCGGCATCATCGGCATGATCTTCGTCTCGATCTATATCGACGAGGTGAAAGGCAAGGCGGTCGGCCCCTTCGATACGATCGGCTTCATCCTCTCCGGCATTTCGCTCGGCTCGCTGCTCTTCGGCTTCGAAATGTCGAGCCATGAAGGCGAGGGCGCCTTTTCGATCTTTCTGATCGCCCTCGGCCTCATCTTCGGCATCGCCTATTTGAGCCACGCCCGCCGGCACCCGTCGCCGATCATGGATTTCTCGCTGATGACGGTGCCGAGCTTCGGCACTTCGGTCATCGCCGGTTCGTTGACGCGCATCACCCAGGGCGCCCAGCCCTTCCTGCTGCCGCTTCTCTTCCAGATTGGCTTCGGCCTGTCGGCCGCCGCGGCCGGCCAGATCGTCATCGCCACCGCGCTCGGCGCCCTCGCGATGAAACCGATGGCGCGGTTCGTCTTCAGCCGGCTCGGCTTCCGCCGCAGCCTTGTCCTCAACGGCATTCTCGGCACGGTCGGCTACGGCCTCTGCGCCGCCTTCCGGCCGGACTGGCCGATGCCGCTGATCTTCATCGTGCTGGTGCTCAGCGCCTTCTTCCTGTCGTTCCAGTTCACCGCCTACAACACCATTGCCTATGACGAGATCGACAAGGAGCGGATGAGCTCGGCCACCAGCTTCTACACCACTTTTCAGCAGCTGATGCTGTCGCTCGGCATCTGCATCGGCGCCTTGGCGCTGCACGGTTCCATGGCCTTCAACGATGTCGAGACGCCGACGCTCGGTGATTTCTCCACCGCCTTCGTCGTCGTCACCCTCATCTCGATCACCGCGACGATCTGGAACCTGCGCTTCTCGCCGACCGCCGGCGAGGAGATCAGCGGCTATAAGCCGAAACGGAAGAAGGATGTCGCCGGCGGCTGACACGACATGCATGCAAACAAGGACTTGGACCGCCTCGCCTGAATCAGATTCTGCGCGGGCAGTTGGTCTTGATCCTTGTTCTCAGGCTTCCATTGCCGCGGCCATTTCTGCAAGCTTGCGCACGGTATTGAGATTGCGCGAGGTCCCCGGCTTCAGCGCCGGCAGCTTCAGCTTCGAGCGGCCGGAACCATTGGGATAGTGCACATAGATTTCGCGAGCCGCGAGCTTCGCTTCCTCGCCATCGGGCGCCACCATTTTATCGAGTGCATCGGCGGGCGGCTTTTCGGGCAGGAAATAGACGAGCAAAAAATTCGGCTTGGCATCGGGAAAGGGCGCGTTCCCGGCAATCGCATCGAGTTCCTTGCGGCTGCGCACCATCACCCCCGGCCGCTTGCCCATCTTCTGCCCGAGCGCCGCGCCGAGCCTTTCCTCCACCGTTTTTTCGGATTCGTCCGAACGGAAAAGCACGTTGCCGCTCTGGATGTAGGTTTTCACATCCGTGAAGCCGAGGCCTTCGCAGATCGTCTTGAGTTCAGCCATCGGCAAGGCACCAGTGCCGCCGACGTTCACAGCGCGGAGGAGGGCGATGTAAATTGGCATTTCCTTCTTCTCAGCTGTTGTGCCGTGCCGGCCCCCCTCTGCCCCGGGCATCTCCAGGTGGGGAGATGCCCGGCAGGGCAGAGGGGGCTCACACGGCACGCCTTGCGCTACTTCCCTCTATCCACCCCTCACATCTTTCCCGCCACCTTGATCGCAAACGCATACTCGAACGCAATCTCCTCCAGCCGCTGGAACCGCCCCGACGCTCCGCCATGGCCGGCGTCCATATTCGTCTTGAGCAGGATCGGCGCTTCGCCGGTCGTCTTGTCGCGCAGCTTCGCCACCCACTTGGCCGGTTCCCAATAGGTGACGCGCGGGTCGGTCAGGCCGCCGAGCGCCAGGATCGGCGGGTAGGCTTTGGCGCTAACATTGTCATAGGGCGAATAGGCGGCGATCTGCTCGTATTCTTCGCGGCTGTCGATCGGGTTGCCCCATTCCGGCCATTCCGGCGGCGTCAGCGGCAGGGTGTCGTCAAGCATGGTGTTGAGCACGTCGACGAAGGGAACGGCGGCGATGATGCCCGCGAACTTCTCCGGCGCCATGTTGGCGACGGCGCCCATCAGCATGCCGCCGGCCGACCCGCCCTCGGCGATGATCTTCGCGTAGGAGGTGAACTTCTGTTGATTCAGATAGTCGGCCGCAGCGACGAAGTCCTTGAAGCTATTCGTCTTCTTGTCCATCTTGCCGTCTTCGTACCAGGCAAAACCCTTATCCTTGCCGCCGCGGATATGGGCGATGGCATAGACGAAGCCGCGGTCGGCGAGCGACAGGCAGTTGGTGTTGAAGCCGGCCGGAATGGTGATGCCGTAGGCGCCATAGCCGTAAAGCAGGCAGGGCGCGGTGCCGTCGAGCGGCGTATCCTTGCGATAGAGCAGCGTGACCGGCACCGTCTCGCCATCCCAGGCGGGGGCGAAGACCCGGCGGGTGACATAGTCATCGGGATTGTGGCCGGAGGGCACTTCCTGCGTCTTCAACAACGTGCGCTCGCGCGTCACCATATTGTAGTCGTAAAGCTGCGACGGCGTCGTCATCGAGGAATAGGAGAAGCGGATGACATCCGTATCGTATTCCGCCGCGCCCGAAAGCCCCAGCGAATAGGCTTCTTCGGCAAAGGCGATCGCATGTTCCTCGCCGGTCGCCCGGTCGCGGATCATGATCCGCGGCAACCCGTCCTTGCGCTCCAGCCACAGGAGGTGGCGAGCATAGGCCATGTGGCTGATGATGAGCGTGCCGGGCTTGTGAGCGACGACTTCGCGCCAGTTCTCCTTGCCCGGATTCTCCACCGGCGCTTCCATGATCTTGAAATCCTTGGCGCCGCCGTCATTGGTCAGGATATAGAAGACGTCGCCGCCCTCGGTCAGCGAATATTCGATGCCTTCCTCGCGCGCCGCCACCAGCTTCGGCTCGGCTGTCAGGTCCTTGGTGGACAGCAGCCGGTATTCGCTGGTCTCGTGGTCGTGAATATCGATATAGATGAAATCGTCGAGCAGCGAGCCGCCGACGCCCATGAAGAAGCCGGCATCGGCCTCCTCATAGACCAGCCGGTCTTCCGACTGGGGCCGGCCGACAATGTGGTGGAACACCTTCGAGGGCCGGTGGTTCTCGTCGAGCGCCGAATAGAAGAAGCTCTTGCCGTCTGGTGCCCAGACGCCGCCGCCGCCGGTATTCTCGATCCGGTCTTCGAGATCTTCCCCGGTCGCGAGATCGCGCACCTTCAGCGTGAAAAACTCCGAGCCCTTGTCGTCATAGCCCCAGATGCCGCGTCGGTGGTCGCTCGAATGGTCGAGACCGGCGAGGCGGAAATAGGCCTTGCCGGATGCCTCCTTGTCGCCGTCGAGCAGCACGGTGCGGATCGCCTCGTCGGCAACGTCGCCGTCGCGGGGAATGCGGAAATAGCGCGGCTGTTCGCCGCCGGCCACAAAGAACGTGCCGTAGGCATAGGCGCCGTCCTTCATCGGCACCGAGCTGTCGTCTTCCTTGATGCGGCCGCGCATCTCGGCAAACAGCGCCTTCTGCAGCGGCTTGGTATCCTCCATCGCCGCGTTCATATAGGCGTTTTCGGCTTCCAGATGCCGGCGGATCTCGGGGTCGAGGATCGACGGGTCCTTGAACATCGCCTGCCAGTTGCCGGCGCGCAGCCAGGCGTAATCGTCCGTGCGGGTAATGCCGTGGCGCGTATCGGAGAGAGGCTTTTTCGGTGCGGCGGGCGGTGTCGGCAGGCTCTTGAAAACGGACAAAGGAATTGGCTCCGGTGGGAATGTCGGGTTGGCAAGAGATAGAGGCGCACCGCCGCCGGATCAAGCGCCAAGGGGTGAGGTGACCGTCCACAGTCGAGGAGACGGCACCGCCCGCCTTGCCTTGATGTCACCACAATATTTAAGGAGGTCCGCTATCACAGAGCGAATTTTGCACGTGCCCAGCCCCCGGCAAGCCGCCGGCGGCAGGATGAAGACTGTACAACAGTAAGGGATTTCCTCCGCAATGCCGAAACGTCTGCTCCTGTTTGTATCTCTGGCCGGCTTGGCTGCCCCCGCTTTTGCCGTCGACCCGGCCATCAAGAAGCAACTGGAAAAACTCGATCCCTCCACCCGACTGGAACAGAGCTGCGACACGGAAGCGATGAGCCGGATCAACAATGACAGCACTGGCTTCAAGCCCGACAAGGTAATCGCCTACACTTTCAAGGACCCGATCGCCGGCGACAATTCGCTGCAGGCGCCGGGCGCGGTCTTCCGCAGCAAGGGCGACTGGTATCATCTCTCCTACAATTGCATCACCGGCCCGCAACATATCAATGTGCGCCAGCTCGACTACCAGATCGGCGAGAAGGTGCCGCGTGAGAAGTGGGACAAGTACTATCTCTACGATTGATGCTGTTGCGTGTGCCCGGGCGGCTCCGGTGACATCCGGCCACATGGCGTGTGGCAATGCGAGCGACTAGAGTCGCGGCGCTCGAATCGTAAAGTACAGACATGAACCGCATCCTACTCACATCGGCCCTGCTTCTGGCCTCCGTCTCCGCTGCATTGGCGGACGAAATGCCGCCGCCAATCGCTTCGGCCCCGGCCGCAATTGGTCTGGCCAAGGCGCCGCCGATCAAGCTCGTCGAACCGCATCTGCATATCGGCCGTTCCAACATACCGGGCCATGCCCGCATCGCGTTAACCTTCGACGCTTGCATGGGTCAGGCGGATGAACGCATACTGTCGACCCTCGTGCGCGAGCGCATTCCTGCAACGATCTTCGTCACCGCCCGATGGCTGAAGCGTAACCCGCAAGCCCTTGCTGTCTTCCTGCAGAATCCGGATCTCTTCGAGCTCGAAAACCATGGTGAGAATCATATTCCGGCCGTCGATGCGCCGACGCTCGTCTATGGCATTGCCTCGGCCGGCTCGCCGCAGGCGGTGAAGCAGGAGGTCGAAGGCGGCGCCGCGGCCATGGTCGCATCCGGCATTCCCGCGCCTCACTGGTTCCGCGGCTCCACGGCCAAATACGATCTTTCCGCAATCGGCGAGATCCGCACCATGGGCTATCGCATCGCCGGCTACTCGGTAAACGGCGACGGTGGCTCGCTGCTCGGCGCAGCGATCACCGAAAAGCGCATTGCCTCCGCCAAGGACGGCGATGTCGTCATCTCCCACATCAACCAGCCCACCCATGCCGCGGGCGAGGGGGTGGCGAAGGCGTTGATCGATCTGAAAGCCAAGGGCACGGAATTCGTTCGTCTGCAGGACGTCGAGGATATGGGCGACGATCGGACGACGGAGTAGTTCTGCGGCCCGGCACGACAGCAAACGCAAGGCCTCTACCGCAACTCGTCCGCAGCCCGCACTGCTTCCTCTCCGAACCGCCGCATCCCCGGCCCCTCCCTGTCGAGCGCGAAATCCTCGAACCAGTCGCGATGGATCCCGGCAATCATTGCACCGATCATCTGGGCTGCGAGATAGGAAAAGGTGATGCCGTTGCCGCCGTAGCCATAGGCGGCGAACACATGCGCCATACCAGGCATCGGGCCGATCAGCGGCAGGCCGTCGGCCGTCTCTCCGAAGGTTCCGGCCCAGGCATGGGCGACGCGGGTATCGGCTGCCGGCCATAACCGCTTCATCTTCTCCCGGATCGCGCTGATCTTGGCCGGCAGCTTGTGATTTCGTCCCGCGGGATCCGTCGTGCCGTCATCCTCGCCGCCGGCGACGATGCGGTTGTCCGCGGTTGTGCGCATGTAGAGATAGGGATGGCTGTTCTCCCAGATCAGCGTCCTGTCGCGCCAGAGCCGCGCCGGGTCCTGAGGCACGGTGGCGAGCGCCCAGCTCGAACTGACGCGGTGCAGCTTCGGCATATTAAGCCCCGGCATCGAATAGCCGGTCGCCAGCACCGCATGCCGCGCTTCGACGGCGTAGCCCCCAGCCGTCTCTGTCGTGACGCGGTCGCCTTCGCTGTGCAGCGCGGTCGCCGAAGCGCTGACGAGCTGCGCTCCGCGCCGCACGGCCATCGCGATCAGTGCCCAGGTGAGCAGCAGCGGATCGGCCTCCGCCGAACCCGGCGAATAGATCGCGCCGTCGCGATCGAGCTCGAACTGGGTGAAGAGATCGGGATGTTCGAGATAGACGCCGGGCAGTCCGGCCCGGCGGCGCAGCTGGCGCTCCTCCTGCAGGTCGCGCGCGCCTTCCTGATTGGCGGCGAGATAGAGCGTGTTGCGCGGCCGGAAGCCGCAGGCGATGCCGTTTGCGGCGATCAGCTTGGAAAGGCCGGCGACGGCAGCGGCGCTGCGGCGATAGATGCCGGCCGCGCGCTCGAAGCCGTAATAGGTTTCGAGTTCGCTGAGCGTGCTGTCGATTTCCCATTGCAGCATCGCGGTGCTGGCGGCGGTGCTGCCGAAGCCCGGCTCCTCCCGGTCGATGATGGCAACGGAAAAGCCGCGCGCCGTCAGATGATCTGCGACCAGCGCGCCGGTGATGCCGCCGCCGATCACCGCGACATCGGTCGAAAAGCTCTGCGCCATCGGCCGCCATTGCGACCTTATGGCATTCTTCCCCCAGAGCGAACGGCCGCTGACCATCTGGTCATGATCGGATTCGTCGAGATCAAGATCGGATTTCACTATGTCTCCTCGCTTGATCACTTCGGCAATTGCGGCTGCGGTTTTTCCTCGATCAGCAGCTCCTCGATGATGGTCATGACGATCAGCGACAGCGGCAGCGCCAGCATTGCGCCGACGGCGCCCCACATCCAGGTCCAGAACAGGATGGCGAGGAAGACGATGAAGGGATTGATTTCCAGCCGCCGCCCCATCACCGCCGGGAAGATCAGGTTCTCCATGACGAGATGCACGGTGAAGAAGGCGGCCGCCGGCATCAGGCCGACGATGAAGCCGTCATAGGTGATGATGCCGGCGATGGCGACGGAAAGCGTCATCAGCGTGATGCCGAGATAGGGAATGAAGCTCGACAGGAAGGCGAAGAAGCCCCACAGCACCGGTGCCGACAATCCGCTCGCATAGGCGATGACCGTCATGACGACGCCGAGCCCGATATAGATCAGCGAGGCGGTGGCGAAATAGAAGCCGAGTACCTGCTCGACGGCATTGATGACGCGGATCGCCGCCAGCCGCTGCGTGCGGGTGCGGAAGGTCATGATGATCGTCTTGCGCAGATTGACCCGGCTGGCGAGGAAGAGCAGCAGAGCGGCGAAGAAGATCAGCCCCTGTACCAGCGCCGGCGTCAGGCTTGTGGTTACCACATGTAGGACGTTGCCGGTGTTTTCGAGCAGCGCGCCGATCGACATCGGCCCGCTTTCGAATGTCGCCGGCGTGATATGCAGCCATTCGATGCGCTCGAGGTAAGGCATGATGCGGCTGATCGTCCGCTCGACGAAGGCCGGCGCTTCGTTGGCAAGGGTGGTCAACGGATCGGCAAGCGAACTGACCAGCAGAACGATCACCAAAGCGACGCTGCTTGACAGAAGGAAGGCGTTTGCAAGCCTTGGCACACCCATTTTGCCGAGATTTTCCGCTGCAAGGCCGAGGATCATGCCGACGACGACGGCAAGGGTGACCGGAATGAGGATCAGTGACATCATGTAGACGGCGGCAAGGCCGAGGATTGTGAAGATGCCGATGATCGCCCAGGCCATGCTGATGTCGAGCCCGTCCTTCTCAAGCCGATGCATCGGCGGGGGCGGCAGTTCCTCCGCCGTCTCCTGCAGCGACTTAGCCCAGGCGCTGGTTTGGCGTTCGCCGACGGCGATCTTCTTTGCGTGTTTGCGGATGCCGTTGGCGATGCCCATGCGGTGAGGTTCCCGAAGCCCCATTGCTTCGCCACAAAAACGCGCTGATGCGGTTCCGGTTCCGCCGGCCCATGGCGCCGTTGTAAAGACATCGGTCCGCCCCGCAGGTAAGGGCGCTGAAGCGTCCGCCCTTTCATCGGCTCGCGCGCCGATTTGATCCTGCCGCCGGAACAACCTCGCCGTCCCTGGCGTTCGACCTCGGAAGGAGAGTGCTCATGATTGCAGATCCCGATCAGATGAAAACCACCGAGACTTATTCGACCGATCCCCCCTATGCGGATGAGGCGAGGCTGAAAGACGCCGATCAGCGGCGTTGGTGGGTTTGGACCGTTCTTGTGGCCGGCGCGGCAGTTCTCATCATAGCCGGCGTGAGCGTTGTGATCTGGCCTAATCCCAGCAACAATGATCCGGCGGCAACGGCTTCGACCAAGCCGGATCCGATCAATACGCAGCCCTCCGGTCCCGGCGCCTTCAACAATGACCCGGCCTCCGGCCCTGTACGGCCACCCGAGGCGACAGATCGGTCGCCAACGCCGAGCGGAAACGGCGGCGGACCGACGCAGGTGACGACGCCATCAGGAACCGAGAAGGTTCAATAAGGTTTCAGATTCAGGCCGAAAGTGTCAGGCCGATGCCCCAGGGATCTTTGAGGAAGACGCCGCCGTCGCGCTTCTTGCTGCTGATCTCCAGCGCGTCAAGCCTGGATACCGCCGCGTCGAGCGTCGCCTTGTCGTTGAAACGGATCCTGTAGTCCGACAGCCCGGTCATATTCTCGGCGCGAGCGGTGGCACCCCGGCTGTTCCAGATGTTGGCGGCGAGATGGTGATGATAGCCGCCGGTCGCAAAAAAGCTGGCGCCTGGATAGCGAGCCATCAGCTTGAGGCCGAGCACGTCGCGGTAAAAGGTATCGGCCTGCGGGATATCGCCGACCTGCAGATGCAGATGGCCGATCGCGGTGCCCTCCGCCATGCCGTCCCAGTGAGCGTCAGCAGCGCTGTCGTAGAGCGCCTGCAGGTCGAGGCGCTGGGTTGCCATCGCTACCATACCGTCCTCATGAAATTTCCATTGTTCATGCGGCCGGTCGGCATAGATTTCGATGCCGTTGCCCTCGGGGTCGGAAAGATAGATCGCCTCACTGACGAGATGGTCCGAGGCGCCGTCGAGCACGACATTGTTGTGGGCCGCATGGCGCAGCCAGCGCGCCAGTTCGGTCCGGTCGGGCATTAGGAAAGCGGTGTGGAAAAGGCCTGCGGCATTCCGTGGCGCGACTACCGCGTCCTTTGCCGTCGTCAGCGTCAGCAGCGGATGACCCCCGACACCCAGCACTTCGCCGCTCGTCGTCTTCTCGATGACCTTCAGGCCGAGCATCGACTGATAGAAGCCGGAAACGAGACCGAGGTCAGTAACGACGAGATGCGACTGGTCGATATAGGCAGGCCGCGTCAGCGCATAGGATGTTTCTGTCGTCATCAATGGGTCTCCTGCCTCTTAGTTAAAGGCGCACCGGCGGTGGCGGCAATCATGCCGCCCGTAGCAAGCCCGAGAAAGCGTCGCCGGTTCATGCGCCTGATCTCCTCTCGGCTGCCGTACTTGATCTCTATATGGCCTATCCCGATTGTTCACAGAAGGCTTGTTTTTGAGGATGAAGCGTTGAGCAGATGTTGACGATGACCTGCACTGGCTTGATCGGAGTCAATGCGCCCATATCTTTATTAGAGCAAGCTTATGCATCGCAGTCATGGAGGGAAGCCATGTACAGGAAGATTATCGTGGCGATCGCGCTCGGCCGCCTCGACAGGGGAGAAAACATTCTCCGCAAGGCCGCCTCGCTGCTCGACGCGGGCGGCGAGATCGTCGCGCTCAACGTCGTCGAGGACGTGCCGACCTATGTCGCGATCGAATTGCCGGCCAATATGCTCGAGGACGCCATGAAGGACGGCCGCGACAAGCTGGAAGCGCTGGTCGCCGCAACTGGGGTCACGGCAAGGATCGACATCCGCAACGGCCCGCCGGCCAAGGCCATCATCGCGGCCGCCGAAAGCCACCGCGCAGATCTCATCATTCTCGCCTCGCACGTCCCGGATTTTTCCAACTACTTTATTGGCGCCACGGCCGACCGCGTCGTACGGCACGCCAAGTGCTCCGTGCTGGTCGAGCGGCAGAAGATCTGAATCTGCGCCGCTCCATTTTCGAGTGCTCCTCCCAGTCGTCGAGGCGGGCAGACCTCGTGCGGTCTGTCACGAAGATTTACCGCCGGCGCGATGCGCTGCGGTTGCACGCCCGTCCGTTCGGTGCGACCATCGCGATCGGGTACGAAACGGAATGGCGCGCATGGCCGAGTTCAACGGCATTCGCTGGGCTTACGACAGATATGAGCTGATCGCCGATGGCATCGTGCACGGCGTCGGTCTCGTGCTGGCGCTGATCGGCGCCACCGCTCTGATCTTCTACGCCACGGTTTGGAGCTCCCACGGCGCGCTCGCCGCCGCCTGGATCTATGGTGTCGGGCTGGTGCTGACGCTTGCCATCTCCTTTTCCTACAATGTCTGGCCGGTCTCGCGCACCAAATGGTTCCTGCGCCGCTTCGATCATTCGGCGATCTTCATCCTGATCGCCGCCACCTATACGCCCTTTCTCGAGCGCGGGGCCGACGATCCGCTGCTCTTCTTCATGCTGGTGGCGATATGGCTGTTCGCTACCGTCGGCATCGTCCTGAAATGCGCGTTTCCAGGGCGCTATGACCGTCTCGCCATCCTGCTTTACCTCGCCATGGGCTGGAGCGGGGTGCTGGTGGCGGGGCCCGTCGCCGCGCGCATTCCCTCCGCTTCGATGCTGCTGATCGTCATCGGCGGCGTCCTCTACTCGCTCGGCGTCATCTTCCATGTCTGGGAGAAACTGCGCTTCCAGAACGCCATCTGGCACGGTTTCGTCGTCATTGCAGCGGCCGTGCATTATTCCGCCGTCTTCACCTGTATCAGCCTGTCGACGCCAGAGTTCTGAGCTGCGGCCTACCCGAGACCGTCCCGCAAGCCTTTCTCCGCTGTATCAGCCGTTTACATCTTTTGAACCGCGGCGTATGCCAACCCGCGCAGTCAATCCGAACCGGGCCACCATGACAGACGCAGTCCTTCTCCGCGACGCCACCGAAGCCGATCTTCCCGCCATCCGAGACATCTACAATCATGCCGTCGAGCACACGACGGCGATCTGGAACGAAACGCGCGTCGATCTCGAAAACCGACGAGAATGGCTGAGCGCGCGCAAGGGCCGTGGCTTTCCGGTCGTCGTCGCCGAGAGGTCGGGCAAGGTCGCGGGTTACGCCTCCTATGGCGACTGGCGCGCCTTTGAGGGCTATCGCCACACGGTCGAACATTCCGTCTATGTCGACAAGGATCATCGCGGTGCCGGCATCGGCGAGGCCCTGATGCGCGAATTGATCGCGCGTGCGGCGGCCGCCAATATCCACGTGATGATTGCTGGCATCGAGGCTGACAACACAGCCTCGATCCGGCTGCACGAAAAGCTCGGCTTCCGCATCGCCGGCAGGTTCTCCGAGGTCGGCACCAAGTTCGGCCGCTGGCTGGATCTGACCTGCATGGAACTCCGTCTGCCCGGGCAGGCGGATTGACCTGCCTGCTTGGGCAGGGCCGAGGGCCTGCCCGCGGCAACGAGGATGAGCGCTCGCGGGACCGAGTGAGCCGGCAAATCATTGCCGGAGCGGTCCCCATCTTTTTATTGTATTCTGAGCTGTGTAGAAAAGAGAGGCCGCCTGCTTCGCGAGGGGCGGCGTGATAAGCGTCATGGAGATCAACAGTTCAATGGCAACGCATAGATCGCCGCTCGGCCTCCTTGCCCTCCTTCTTCTCACCGCTGCTCCGATTTCTTCGCGTGCTGCCGATTGCGGCAGCACGGCCTCGCCGAAGCTCGACTGGCAGGAGTGCACGAAGAAGAACCTGATGCTGCAGGGCAGTGACCTCCAAGGCGCCAATCTCTTCAGCACCGATTTCTCGCTGACCGATCTCAGCGGTTCGAATTTCAAATCCGCCAATCTGGAAAAGGCCAGCTTGGTGCGCGCCTCGCTTGAGGGGTCACATGCCGAAGGGGCGAACTTCGCCAAAGTCGAGGCCTATCGCGCCAGCTTCGCCAACATTGCCGCCGAAGGCGCTTCCTTTGCCGGAGCCGAGCTGCAGCGCGCCAACTTCGGCGGCGCCCGGCTTTCAGGCGCGAGCTTCGAAAAGGCCGAACTCGGCCGCGCCGATTTCGACAAAGCGGTGCTGACGGGAGTGAAATTCTCTTTCGCCAATCTCTCCCGCGCCGATCTCTCCAACGCCACTTTCGAAGGCCCGGCAATGTTCGAGCGCGCCTTCATGTTCCTGACCCGTATCGAAGGTCTGGACCTCTCGGCTGCCGCCGGGCTCGAACAGTCGCAGATCGAGCTCGCCTGCGGCGATGCCTCGACCAAATTGCCGTCCGGCCTTTCGACGCCGGCAACCTGGCCGTGCCCTGCCGAGCACGAGTGATCGGTCAGGCTTTGCAGGATTGCGCGGCCGGATTATCGACTGCGATAGATGCCGGAGCTAGTGGAGCTTGAATTCGCCCATGACGCGGCGCCATTCGTTAGGTCCGATCAGTCGCTGATGGGTGTAGCGAACCGAGTGCAGCGGCCCGTCGAGCGTGGACTGCCAGAAATCGAGAAACTTGTGCATCTCCGGAAAGTCCGGGGCGAGGTCGTAATCCTGCCAGACATAGGTCTGCAGCACGGATTCAAAATCAGGAATGCGATAGAGGATATGGGCGGTGGTCAGTCCATAGCCGTTCAGCTGACGCTCCAGATCTGATGAAAATTGCATGCTTCATCTCCGTTTCATGACGCTCGAAAGGTGGCGCAAAATTTTGCGGCCATCAACGGATTTCTGAACGCATCCACCCTGTTTATTGTTCCTTTACAGGATGTTAGCAGCCACTTCGAGTGAGTGCTAATTTTTTTATGGTGCCCTCTTGAAATGGAAAAAGCGCAAAACCAGATCATTGCGCGCAGAACGCTCGATCGAGGTTTTGCACCCGCCCGGACTGGTCATCCGGTCCGGCCAGGGGAACAACATCATTATTGTTTGTCCATTGGAGGAAAACATGTCGTTCCGACCGCTTCATGATCGCATTCTCGTCCGCCGCGTCGATTCCGAAGAAAAGACCAAGGGCGGCATCATCATTCCCGACACCGCCAAGGAAAAGCCGCAGGAAGGCGAGGTCATTGCCGTCGGCCCCGGTGCACGCAACGATGCCGGCCAGATCCAGCCGCTCGACGTCAAGGTCGGCGACCGCATCCTGTTCGGCAAGTGGTCCGGCACCGAAATCAAGATCAATGGCGAAGACCTGCTGATCATGAAGGAAAGCGATGTCATGGGCGTCATCGAGGCCCGGGTCGCCGAAAAGATCGCCGCCTGAGGCGATTTCCGCGCATTAGTCAAAAAAGCTGCCTATTGAAGGAGTAACAGAATGGCTGCGAAAGAAGTCAAATTTCATAGCGATGCCCGTGAACGCATGCTGCGTGGGGTCGATGTGCTGGCCAATGCGGTGAAAGTGACGCTCGGCCCAAAAGGTCGCAACGTGGTGATCGACAAGTCCTTCGGCGCGCCGCGCATCACCAAGGACGGCGTTTCGGTCGCCAAGGAAATCGAACTCGAAGACAAGTTCGAGAATATGGGTGCCCAGATGCTGCGTGAAGTAGCATCCAAGACGAATGATCTCGCCGGCGACGGTACAACGACGGCGACCGTTCTCGCCCAGGCAATCGTCAAGGAAGGCGCCAAGGCAGTCGCCTCCGGCATGAACCCGATGGACCTGAAGCGCGGCATCGATCTTGCCGTCGACGCCGTCGTTGGGGAATTGAAAGCCAACGCCCGCAAGATCTCCAACAATTCCGAAATCGCCCAGGTCGGAACGATCTCGGCCAACGGCGATGCCGAGATCGGCCGCTACCTTGCCGAAGCCATGGAAAAGGTCGGCAACGAAGGCGTCATCACCGTTGAAGAAGCCAAGACCGCCGAGACCGAACTCGAAGTCGTCGAAGGCATGCAGTTCGACCGCGGTTATCTCAGCCCCTATTTCGTCACCAATCAGGACAAGATGCGGGTCGAGCTCGAGGATCCCTATATCCTCATCCATGAGAAGAAGCTGTCGAACCTGCAGTCGATGCTGCCGGTTCTCGAAGCTGTCGTTCAGTCCGGCAAGCCGCTCCTCATCATCGCTGAAGATGTCGAAGGCGAAGCCCTTGCTACCCTCGTCGTCAACAAGCTGCGCGGCGGTCTCAAGATCGCTGCCGTCAAGGCTCCCGGCTTCGGCGACCGCCGCAAGGCCATGCTGGAAGACATCGCCATCCTCACCGCCGGCACCGTCATCTCCGAAGATCTCGGCATCAAGCTTGAGAATGTGACGCTCAATATGCTCGGCCGCGCCAAGAAGGTGGCGATCGAGAAGGAAAACACCACCATCATCGACGGTGCCGGTTCGAAGGCGGAACTCGACGGTCGCACCGCTCAGATCCGCGCCCAGATCGAAGAGACCACCTCCGACTACGACCGCGAGAAGCTGCAGGAACGTCTTGCCAAGCTCGCCGGCGGCGTTGCCGTCATCCGCGTCGGCGGCTCGACGGAAGTCGAGGTGAAGGAGAAGAAGGATCGCGTCGACGACGCGCTTCATGCAACAAGGGCAGCGGTCGAGGAAGGCATCCTGCCGGGTGGCGGCGTGGCGTTGCTGCGCGCTGTCAAGGCGCTCGACTCTATCAAGACCGCCAATGACGACCAGCGCGTCGGCGTTGACATCGTCCGCCGGGCGATCGAGGCACCGGTCCGCCAGATCGCCGAAAACGCCGGCGCGGAAGGTTCGATCATCGTCGGCAAGCTACGGGAGAAGAGCGACTTCTCCTATGGCTGGAATGCCCAGACCGGCGAATATGGCGATCTCTACGCGCAAGGCGTCATCGATCCGGCAAAGGTCGTTCGCACCGCACTTCAGGACGCAGCTTCGGTTGCCGGCCTGCTGGTGACGACGGAAGCGATGATCGCCGAGAAGCCGAAGAAGGAAGCTGCTCCGGCCATGCCGGCCGGCGCCGGCATGGACTTCTAAGCGATCGCTCGGCCCGCTCTGCCATCGGGGCGGGCCGTTCTTCGCACTATCGAATTAACAAGTTCCATCGGTCGACATCAATGGAGCCAAGCTATGAGAAAGGAAAACATCAGCAATTCCATACAGCAGAATGCCGTGGCAGCCATAAGCGCGGCGCATCTGCTTCATCCGGCGAAGCATTTCGGTCACCCGCGTGACGTGCTTGCCGCCGCCGAGATCGACAACGACGAGAAGCGGGCAATTCTCGCTTCATGGGCATCCGATATCTTCGCAGTCGAATCCGTACCAGCCCTCCGCCTTTACCCCGGGGCCGAAAGAGCTGTATCCTATGACGAGATCCTTGAAGCGCTGAAGGCTTTGGATAATGGCGATCGACCATCCGCGAGGCAGGACAAGTCCGCGTCCCTGAGTTGCCATAGGATCCGCCGTCGAAAACCGCCCGCACGCCGACTTCCCGGCCTTGGCTTGTGCAGCTACTGGAAGGGAGGACGGCGTCGACCGCTGTTCGAAACCTGACCCTCGTCTGACCTGCCGTGTGCCTCTCGAGGACGCGGGCATGATTTTTGCCGACGGCTCTTTGCTCAACTGAGGAGGTTTGCCGATGAAGATCGCTCAGATTGCACCGCTCGCCGAAAGCGTTCCGCCGAAGCTCTACGGGGGAACCGAGCGGATCGTTTCCTACCTTACTGAAGAACTCGTGGCCCAGGGGCATGAGGTCACGCTCTTTGCCAGCGGCGATTCCGTCACCCAGGCGACACTCGTGTCGTGTGCGGACGTCGCCTTACGGCTCAATCCGGCGGTCAGGGACCATCTGCCACATCAAGTCGTGATGCTGGAGGAGATCCGACAGCGGGCGCACGAGTTCGACGTGCTGCATTTCCACATCGACCTGCTGCATTTCCCGCTGATCCGCGATTTCGCCGATCGGACGGTGACAACGCTGCACGGGCGACTCGATTTGCCGGATCTCAAGCCGTTCTACGCGGCCTTCCCCGATATTCCACTGGTGTCGATCTCCAATGATCAGCGTCGTCCGATGCCTCCGGTCGACTGGCGCGGAACGGTCTATCATGGTCTGCCGGCCGATCTTCTTCCCTTCACGGAGAATCCAAGGGGCAATTACCTGGCCTTCCTTGGCCGTATTTCTCCGGAAAAGCGCCCGGACCGCGCCATTCAGATCGCGGCAAAGGTCGGAATGTCGCTGAAGATCGCCGCCAAGATCGATAATGTCGACAAGGCCTACTGGGAAACCGTCATCGAGCCGATGGTTAAGAGCCATCCGCATGTGGAATTCATCGGCGAGATCGATGAACGTGAGAAAGCTGACTTCCTTGGGAATGCAGGCGCTCTGCTCTTCCCGATCGACTGGCCGGAACCGTTTGGGCTGGTGATGATCGAAGCCATGGCCTGCGGCACGCCGGTCATTGCTTTCGGCTGTGGTTCGGTTCCCGAGGTCATTGACAATGGCATCTCTGGCATTCTGGTCGACAGCGTCACCGAGGCGGCCGAAAACGTCGAATGGGCGCTGCGCCTCGATCGGCGGAAGGTACGGGCCGCGTTTGAAAAGCGCTTCACTGCACAGCGAATGGCGTGCGATTATGTCGACATCTATCGCAACCTGCCGGGCGTTCGCATCAAAGCCGCGCCGATCCGCCGGTCTAATGGTCAAGCGCTCGACCTGCAGGCTGTCGCCTGAGGCAAGGAGGAGACCATGTCGAACCTGTTTGCGGACAGCAACCCCGCCACAGCATCGTCAGGGCTGGCGACGCCGGTCGCTCAGTTCTTCATTCCGGCCGCTGCTTCGCTGCAGGAGCGGCGGCCGCGTACCCTGAAGCACGGCGATACTTTCGCCGTCTTCGACCATAATGGCGATGCTCTTTCCGGTCCCGGCAGTCCGGAAGGCCTTTTCCACCAGGACACCCGTCATCTCTCGCATCTTTACCTGACGATCAACGAACAGCGGCCGATGCTTCTGTCGTCGACGCTGCGGGATGACAATGCCACGCTGACCTGCGATCTCACCAATCCTGATCAGTTCGATGAGAAGGGAAGGCTGCTTCTTGGCCATGACGTGATTCATCTGCGCAGATCGCGCTTTCTCTGGAATGCCTGTTGTTATGAACGGCTGGCCGTGAGGAATTATGACGAGCGGCGGCAACATGTTCGCATTCAGATCTCTTTCGGGGCCGATTTCGCCGATCTTTTTGAAGTCCGCGGCACCGCAAGAGCAAAAAGAGGGCGCCATCTTCCCGCCGTCGTGGAACAGGATTGGATCCTGCTTTCCTATATTGGCCTGGACAATCGCAAGCGGTCGACGCGCCTTTCCTTCATGCCCGAACCGGCCGAGATTCGTAGCGATCTTGTTACTTACGACCTCTACCTGGAGCCGCACGAGACCAAATCGCTCTTCATGCAGATCGGCTGCGACCATGCCTCCGCCGATCGACTAAGCCGCCTCTCGTTCTTCCTTACCTTGCGGGATGCCCGCCGTGCGTTGCGCGCCTCCTCCTCGCGCGCGGCGTCCGTCACAACCTCCAACGAGATCTTCAACGAAGTCGCGCGACGCAGCGCCTCCGACCTCTACATGCTGATCACCGACAAGCCGGAAGGCCCCTATCCTTATGCCGGTATTCCCTGGTTCAGCACCGTTTTCGGCCGCGACGCCCTGATCACGGCGCTTCAGACACTTTGGCTCGATCCGGAGATCGCCCGCGGGGTTCTCGGTCATCTTGCAGCCAATCAGGCGACGAACGTCGATCCTGCTTCAGACGCCGAGCCGGGCAAGATCCTGCACGAAGTCCGTTGCGGCGAAATGGCCGAACTCGGCGAGGTTCCATTCCGGCGTTACTACGGCAGCATCGACTCGACGCCGCTCTTCGTGATGCTGGCCGGCGACTATCTTAAACGAACCGGTGATCTTGCGACCATCGACCGGATCCTGCCTCATGTCGAAGCGGCACTGACCTGGATCGACGAACATGGGGATCGCGATGGTGACGGCTTCGTCGAATACGGGCGGCTGACGGAAGAAGGACTGATCAATCAGGCGTGGAAGGATAGCAACGACTCAGTCTTCCATGCTGATGGCACGTTGGCCCGAGGCCCGATCGCGATCGCCGAAGTCCAAGCCTATGTCTACGGCGCTTGGCAAAGTGCTGCGGAAATCTTCCGGTGGAGGGGCAAGCCGGAACGCGCGGCGAGCTTTCTCGCGCGCGCGGAAGGACTGCGCCGCGCCTTCGACATGAGCTTCTTCGATGAGGAACTGGGCACCTATGTGTTGGCTCTCGACGGGGATAAACGGCCCTGCCGGGTCCGATCCTCCAATGCCGGCCATGCTCTGTTCACCGGTATTGCTTATCCTGAACGGGTCGCACAGGTGACCCGCACTCTTATGAATGCTTCGTCCTTCTGTGGCTGGGGCATCCGGACCATTCCCTCGACCGAAGCACGTTACAATCCTATGAGCTACCACAATGGCTCGATCTGGCCACATGACAATGCCATGATTGCCAGTGGTCTTGCCCGCTATGGCTATCGCGCCGAAGCCGCGCGAATCTTCGAAGGGCTGTTTGCCGCTGCGACCTATATCGACCTGCGGCGGCTTCCCGAACTCCTCTGCGGCCTGCCGCGTCAGCGCGCACGCGGACCGACCTCTTATCCGGTTGCCTGCTCGCCGCAAGCATGGGCGGCAGCAGCCCCTTTGTCGCTGCTGCAATCCTGCCTTGGCCTCGACTTCGATCCGAACAGTCTGCAGATCAGCTTTAGCGTGCCGCGGCTTCCGTCTTTCCTCGATGAGGTGATCTTGCGGCGTCTGCTGATTGGCAATTGCTCGGCTGACGTGGCCATCCGCCGGTCGAGACACCAGGTCGTGGTCGATGTGATCAACCGACAGGGCAATGTCAGCGTGCTCACCACGGCCTGATGAAGGACGGTGCAGGGAAGGCGGGTCAACCGCCTTTTCTAATCCGGTTCCTCTTCGTCCGACCTCAGCAGGTCAACAAGCGCAGCAACCCTGCCGGTCGGTAGATGCCGGCCTTCGCCCATCAGGGCCTCGTCGTTGTTGGCCCATGCAAACGCCTCGGCAAGCTCGGCTTGGCTTGCACCTGTCGCGATGATCTCGGCCACAAGCGTTTTGTCGGCGGGCCCAAGGACGGCGACGACGTCATTTGAAGTCATTGTCATAGCCATTGCTCCTTGCTCAAGCTCCAAACCATATGGTGGCGCCTTGGAAAAGATCAAATTTTATCGCTGAGAAATCTGATCCTCTTGAAACCGTAAGACGCTGAATTATATCAGTATTGTCGATCGCCAAATAGGGATCGACACAAAGTCCAGGAGACGCCGGTCGCTCTTGGCGTCTCCTTGTGTCCATGTTGCTTGCAAGGAGGATATGGCTATGAGGACAAACCTCGATTTCTCTCCCCTGTTCCGGTCGAGCATCGGCTTCGAGCGGATGTTGAACGCGCTTGAGGCTGCAGGCCGCGCCGAGACAATCGACAACTGGCCGCCCTACGATATCATCAAGACCGGTGAGAACGACTACCGCATTGCCATCGCAGTGGCCGGCTTATCGCAGGACGAGCTGGCGATTACTCAGGAGCAGAACTTGCTCATCGTGTCCGGGCAGAAGGACAACGGCGAAGATGTTCAATACCTGCATCGCGGCATTGCCGGGCGCTCGTTCCAGCGTCGGTTCGAACTGGCCGACCACGTAAAGGTGGTCGATGCCGGTCTGGTCAACGGTCTGCTGACCATCGATCTCAAGCGCGAAATTCCTGAAGAGATGAAGCCGCGCCAGATCGAGATCAAGGCCGACGAGGTGCTGCCCAAGGCCGAGACAAAGCAGATCGAAGGTGAGAAACAGGTAGCGGCCTAAGCGTCCAATAGCAGGGACGGGGCGCCAGGCGCCGTCTGGCGCCCACCGTGCCAAAGAACCACCAGAAAGGAGTAGAGCCATGAGTGTTCGTGATTTGATCCCCTGGGGCCGCAACAACGGCAATCAGATGCCGAGTCTCCTTCGCGATGACGAGCGCGATCCTTTCCTGTCGCTCCACCGCGAGGTCAACCGGCTGTTCGACGATGTTTTCCGCGGCTTCGGCTCCGGCCTGCCGTCACTTCGCGGCGCCAGCAGCTTTGGCGCCGGCTGGCCGAGCGTCGAGATCTCCGACACCGACAAGCAAATCAAGGTTACAGCTGAAGTACCCGGTCTTGAAGAAAAGGACATCGAGGTCTTTCTCAATGACGGCGTGCTCACGCTGAAGGGTGAGAAGCGTTCGGAAACGGAAGACAAGGAAAAGCAGTTTTCGGAGCGCTATTATGGCCGCTTCGAACGGCGCATCCCCCTCGGCACCGAGGTCAAGGAAGACCAGGTCGACGCCACCTTCAAGAACGGCGTTCTGACCGTCACTCTGCCTAAGACCGAAAAGGCGCAGTCACAGGTCAAGCGCATCGCCATCAGAAGCTGACGAGCGCGGCGGCCAGCCACTTGGCTGGCCGTCGCTCATCCTTCACCAGGTTGGGAAGGATAAACGATGAATATTATCGGACGTATACACCGCGAAAACACAGCACCGATCTCCCGCTTCTGCGCCTGGAAAGATAATCGGCGCAGCCGTCTTCCTTTCACAGTTCCGCAGTTCCAAGGGGACAGCGCCGCCCACATCTCATTTCTGGCTTCCCACTACACGATGACCGAGCTTTGCGGCGATGGTGATTTGAACGCTGCCGCCGCAACCGTCTCCTGCCCGCAGGAGGCGGCCGTTGATGATGCAACCAACTAAGAAGGAGAAATGATCGATGCTGAAGTCTCTGTCTTCCAAGGATCGGACGGCTTTCGATATCGTCAATATCGTTGCCGGTCTTGGCCTTTTCATCTCGCCATGGCTGTTCGGCTTCGCCGCTGAGACCTATGCTGCATGGAATGCGTGGATCGTTGGTGCGGCCATCACCCTGATCGCCGTTGCCGCTCTCTACGCTTTCTATGAGGCGGAGGAATGGTGCAACATGGTCCTGGGGCTATGGACTGTGATCGCTCCCTGGGTCCTCGGCTTTTCAGCCGTGACAGCGGCCATGTGGGCGCACGTGATTGTCGGCGTTGTCGTCGCTGCCCTCGCAGCGGGCAGCATCTGGTTCAGTCATAACCATCCGTTGTCGACCGCATGACTGAGTGCGAACGGGCTCGGGTGTCCGGGCCCGTTCTCCTTATCTCTTCGCCAGCCACTCCTGGAGGAAAGGCTTGGCGGCCGATCATACTGGTTGACGGCGCGACGCGGTGATCGCCATTGATGGATGCGCGGCGCCACGGGCGGCAGATTGCCGATCATTGACTAACGCGCCTATTCCGCCGGCTCGAACACCATGGCATGACCGTTGATGCAGTAGCGCAGGCCGGTTGGCGGCGGGCCGTCGGGGAAGACGTGGCCGAGATGGGCGTCGCAGGTGCCGCAGCGGATTTCTGTGCGCACCATGCCGTAACTCGTGTCGCGATGCTCGGTCACCGCATCGGGAGAGACCGCTTCGAAATAGCTCGGCCAGCCGCAGCCGGCGTCGAATTTCGTGTCGGAGCGGAAAAGCGGAGCGTTGCAGCCGACGCACCGGTAGAGCCCCGTCTCGAAAGAATCCCAGTAGGGGCCGGTGAAGGCGCGTTCGGTGCCGTGCTGGCGGGTGATGCGGTATTGCTCGGGCGTGAGCTGCTCTTTCCATTCGGCGTCGGTTTTATGGATCTTGGCGGTGGTTGCAGTTTCGGACATGACGTGCTCCTTTCGCCAAAGGGCGATTCCGTTTCGCGAGAAATGTGGTGCGCCGGCTTTGTTTCATCAAGCCTCCGGCGCGACGCCGCGGAAATCGCGGCATGCAGCTATCAGCGAAGACCTCTGCTTTTACATCTATTAAGGGTTTTATGTTAGGGTTAATGTTACGTGCATTGAGGAGCCATTGGTGTTTGAAGCCGCAATCGTCCTGCTCTACGGCCTCGTGGCCGTGACCGCCATCGCGGTCACGCTGCTGGAGGGCTGGGCCAATCATGCCGGTTTGACGTTTCATCGTCTCGCCGGACTTCTCGCCTGCCTGCTCTGGCCGGCGACGCTTCTGCTCTTCGTCCTGCACGGCTCGGTCATCCGGCTGCTGACGCGTCTCTCCCGTTCGCCGGCCTGATCACGGCAATCTCTGAGCCCATGCTATTGGCGTCTTAACCTGTTTTACGCCGAACTTATGCACAGGAAGCTGTGAGTAAAGCTTGGGCTAAAGTCCTATAATTCTTCATCAGCCATTTTTTCTCAAGAAAAACGACAAATAATAATTGGCCTTTCGGCCAAACGATGGTATTTGAAAATGCAAGTAGAATTCTGATTGTGAATTACAATCGTACTGCTTCCAAGTCCCTCAGTTTTGATTTTTCAATGTCTAACTGGGGCCATCGCCTGGAGCAGGACGGTAGTGGTTTTCGGTCAGGCAGTATAAGAACAGGTCTCGGACTTCGGAATCTAGGGGTGGATTTCACGTTTTTCGAAACAGAAGATTGCTTCCTGTGCTTTTGCTGTTCGCTTCTACGAGGCGGGTCTTTGGCGTGACAGTCAAAGATCGTTTGAGCATGCTAACAGGAGAAAAAATATGACGGATATGGCGACCGGCAATGCGCCGGAGCTGCTTGTGGAACTGACGGCCGACATCGTCGCGGCTTATGTCAGCAACCATGTTGTCCCGGTCAGCGACCTGGCAAATCTGATTTCCGACGTGCATTCGGCACTGAGCAACACGTCCGTACCGCAGCCCGCTGCGGCCGTCGTCGAAAAGCAGAAGCCTGCAGTTTCTGTCCGCAAGTCCGTACAGGACGAGCAGATTACGTGCCTGGAATGCGGCGGCAACTTCAAGTCCCTCAAGCGTCACCTCATGACGCATCACAGTCTCTCGCCGGAAGAATACCGTGAGAAATGGGACCTGCCGACCGACTACCCGATGGTAGCGCCCGCCTATGCCGAAGCGCGTTCGCGCCTGGCGAAGGAGATGGGCCTGGGTCAGCGCCGCAAGCGCGGCCGCGGCTGAGCTTTTCCGCAGTCAACGACAAAAGCCGGGTCTTGCGCCCGGCTTTTCTGTCTGTACCGCAAACCTGATGCCGAACACCGGAAGCGTTTTCGGGCGCTATCCTGTCCCGGGCCGTTAAATGAAAGCAGGATTCGGACTTTAGTCTGGACGACCCCAGAGTTCATCCTGTTCCGCATGAGGATAATAATCTCCCTGCTATTCCGCCGTTATCGCAATCATGTGCATGGGGGAGACCGGATATTATCAGGAAACCTATCTTACGCTTTGCAGCGCGGCGTAGAATGTATTCCTATACTATAAGAAAGTGTTAATATAGTCGATTGGCCATTTCCGCAAATGGGCAATCCGCCGCGCTCGCCGACCGAATCAATCGCGTTCAGGCCGCGGCGCGGACTTTCGCCTCTTCCCGGATCCGCTTCACCATCGAGCGTAGCCCATTCGAGCGCTGCGATGACAGGTTCTCCACCAGACCGATCTTCGAGAAGATCTCGAAGGCATCGAGCGCAGCGATCTCGGAAGCCGGTTTGCCGGAATAGGTGGCAAGCACGATGGCGACGAGGCCGCGCACGATATGCGCGTCGGAATCGCCCTCGAAACTCATGATTGGGTTTTCCGGATCGCCCGACGTATGCGTCACCAGCCACACCTGGCTGGCGCAGCCCATCACCTTGTTCTCAGGGGTGCGTTTTTCCTCGGCGAGTTCGGGCAGCGCCTTGCCGAGTTCGATGACATAGCGGTAGCGGTCTTCCCAATCGTCCAGGAAGACGAAGTCATCGATGATCTGGTCGAGGGATGCCATAAAAAGCCTTTCACCTTTCGGCATGCTGGCAAAACGACACGGCAATTTTGCGTCCGGACATGCTCTAGGACTGCATATAGGTGATCGACCGACAGATTTGAACCGCTAAAGCGCGCCATCGTAGTGATGCAGCGCTCCAGCTTTTGTTTTTATGCATGTCGTTATCGAAAACCACCGCACATTCTCGTGCGACATGCTCTCAAAAAGAAACGCCGTGAGGGATGGGCATCCTCACGGCGCAGCAATCTGCTGAATTAAACAGGGCAGGCACGTCAGGCATGAGGCATTTCCGCGTCATGCGGACCACCGATGCAAGCTTTAGAATTCCAGTCAGACGCGGTCTCGCGTCCGAACATTGCTTATGCGCGGCGGGCCGGTTGCCCGCGCAATTTCGTTAGATCGCCGGCTTCGGCGTCGGCAGCGGGATCGCGCCGGTTACCACGGTCCCGGCTTCATCGTCGACCGGCGGACGGTAAGGCATCGGTTGGTTGAGCGCAGCCTTTGCCTCACGCACCTTCTCCTGCACGGAAGGCGAGGCGAACGAGGATGCGGTGGCTGCCAGCCGGTTTGCCGGTTCGGCAGGGCTTGCGGTCGTGGTCGGTTCGTCCGTGAATTGGCTGTCGAGCAGTTCGTAAGCGACGTGGGCGCCTTCACGGGCCCGGTAGCCGAGCGCCGTCAGGGTCTCCGCACCCTTGGCGCAGACCTCGGGCTTTTCCGAGCACATGCCGGTCAGATAGTCATAGGCGCCGCTCGCCGCCGTAAAGGCGTCTGAAAGCTGCAATTGCGGGCCGCCGGCGAGCTGGTCGGGATTTTCCGTGCTGAAGACGGAAAGAAGCACGAGCACAAGGCCAAACCAGAACGATCCTTTGATCAGAAACCACATTGTCGTTGCCCATCCTGTTTTCCCGTCCGGTTCTTTTCGCCGAATCAGGCCGGTTGTCCGGTGTGGCTTTTACCCTATCGGCAAGTTGCGAATGCCGCTTTTCGAAACTCGCGCGCATTTGCGGCAAATTTAATTCAAATTTTAGCGAAGCGGATTTGAGCCGCATTTCAGTCGAATGCGAGTGATGGCCGTTAAGCATCAGGGCAGCACCGCCTTGCAATTGCAGGGCTTTTGGCCGCTCGCCTTGCCACAGGAGTTAACGCGATGCTGAAATATGAAGGAAATCCGCCGCTTACCGGCCATTAACCACAAAAGGCAAAGGGGCTCCCGGATGCCTCAAAACGGGAATTTCTGCCCTTTCTGGCTGTGAACGGTGCTTTTGCCTTATCCTTTCCTTAAGCCGCGGCGGCCTATTGTCCGGATCGACAGACAGCCTTTTCGGGGCGGGTATTGCGTGCGAGTATTGAGTGACATTGTCGGCTGGGCGGCGGCCCTCGTAGACCGGGCGGCGACAAGCTGGCTTTCCCGGACGGGTGGCGGCGAAGCCGTGCGCCAGCGCGAGCTTGCGATCCTGCGCCGCCTCGTGCTGCTCTCCTCGGCCGCTCTCGTTGTCGCGCCCATCGGTCTTTCGGCAGTCACCAGCCCCGCCGTCGCTTTGCCGGCCGGCGTCGCCATGGTCTGCGCCGCCTTCCTCTTTTCCGCCGTCGGCAGCATTGCGCTCGCCCGCCAGGGCTCATCCGCCGGCATCGCCGCGCAGTCGGCCGAGGATTTCTTCCTGACCGTGACGCCCGGCCTCGTCCTGTTCCTCGATCCGCACGGCAGCGTCGCCACCATCGGCGGCCGCGACCGGCGCGATTTCCTCGCCTGGATGCGTGATCCCAAGGGCAGGGGCTTCCTGGAGCAGGTGCATGTCTCCGATCGCATCCTGTTCCTGCAGGCGCTCGATGACCTCAGGCGCGGCGAAGATGCTGCAAGCGTCGATCTGCGCCTCGACCGGCCTTCGGTCTCGCGCGATCAGCGCCAGTTCGCTTATCTCAGAATGGATATGACGGCGCGACGCGATGTCGATGGCGAGCTTGCCGCCGTCATCGCCCAGCTGCGCGATGTCTCGATCGAGCAGCAGCTGCGGGCCGAAGCCCAGAACCGTGCGGCCGACGCCGAATCGGCAAATGATGCCAAGTCGCGCTTCCTCGCCGCGGTCAGCCATGAGCTGCGCACACCGCTAAACGCAATCCTCGGCTTCTCCGACATTCTGATCGGCGAATATTTCGGCAAGTTCGAAAACGATCGCCAGCGGGAATATGTCAGCCTCGTCCGAGAATCCGGCGCGCATCTGCTCTCCGTCGTCAATACCATGCTCGACATGAGCAAGATCGAAGCGGGCCGTTACGAGCTGATTCTCGATGCCTTCGATATATCAAGCTCCGTCAGATCCTGCGAATCGATGCTGGCATTGCAAGCCAAGACCAAGGGCGTCACGCTGACGAGCCGGATTCAGCGCGGGCTTGGCGAGATAGTCGCCGATCAGCGCGCCATCCAGCAGATCCTCATCAATCTCGTCGGCAATGCCGTGAAATTCACCGAAGCCGGCGGCGTCGTCTCGGTCGATGCGGCGGCGCGTGACGGCATTCTGAAGCTGACGGTCAGCGATACCGGCATCGGCATCCCCGCCGACAAGCTGGCGATGCTCGGCCAGCCTTTCGTCCAGATCCAGAACGATTACACCCGCCGCTTTGAGGGCAGCGGTCTCGGCCTCTCGCTGGTCAAGGGGCTGGTGGCGCTGCATGGCGGCAATTTTGCCATTGCCAGCCGGCCGGGCGAGGGTACGATCATCACCGTCGAGATCGCGGTGGATGGCTCGGGCGCCCGGCGCGCCGAAAATGCCGGCCATGGCGCAACCGTCGAATTTCCGCCGCGGCTGAAGGACGCGGTCGGTACCGGAGCAGAATTGGAAGAGGGGCTTTTCGATGGCCGCGCGCAAGCGAAAATCGCCTAAGGGAAAGAAGCGGCGGCAGAAGCCGGGCCTTGTCGTGTCGGGTGCGGCCGCTCTCGGCGGCCTCGGCCTGCAGGGTGCATCCGCGCTGGGTGGTCTCGGGCTGCAGGGCGCATCGGCGCTCGGCGGCGTCATCGGCCGCAATCCGTCGGTTGCCGGCGGCACGATCGCCTTCTTCGTCATCTTCTCCTTCGTTGCGGCCAACGCCCTCTGGTATCAGCCTGGCTTGCATCCGCACCCGATTTTCCGCACCCGCGACCCGCAGTCTCCAACCGTGCTCGGTGCGCGCCGTCCAGCCGACGAACAACCCGCCGATGTCACCACCTTCCGGATCGAACGGCCGGAGGATGGCACCGCCACCAGCGCGATGCCGGCGCTGGCCGCACCCGCTCAGCAGCCGAGCGGGCTTGTCATGGACATCCAGCAGCAGCTGGTGCGCCGCGGCCTCTATAACGGCACCGCTGACGGCATTATCGGCCCCCGCACCAGTGCCGCCATCCTCTTCTTCCAGGAGACCGTCGGAATGGCGCAGACCGGGGAAGCGACGCCGGAGGTTCTGGCGGCGCTGAAAACCGACGCTGCCGGCCCCTCGACGGTGCCTGTGGAAAAGCCGCGTGAGGATGTGAGCTCGAAGGCGGCAGCGGAAGACCCTGTCGCCGCCGCGATCCGCAGTGCCGAAAAGACGGTCAAGACGGCGCCATCAGCCGCAAAGCAGCTTCCATCAAGCGAACTCACCAATGTCGACCTGGTGCTGAAGATCCAGAAGGGCCTTTCCAACATGGCCTATGCCAATGTCGGCATCGACGGCGTTGCCGGCGAACAGACTCGCGCCGCCATCCGCCATTTTCAGAAGCACTACAACCTGCCTGAGGATGGCGAGCCGAACGAGGCGGTGCTGAAGAAACTGAAGGAAATCGGCGCGATCTAAGGCATCCGCACCGGGTTCTACAACCTAAGTCTAAGGCGCGGGCGCCGTTTGCAACTTATTAACTATGTTATCCGAAGCTTTGTCGATTGAGGCGGAGGAGCGTCGATCATGCATGCGCTGAAGGCGATAGACGATCTGGCCGGAGAACCGGCGGTCGAAGCGGAAGGCCCTGATCGCGAGGCGTTGCGCCACATCCTCCAGCGCCTGGCGGAGGAGGCCTCCACCCTTGGCATCGATCTCGTCGATATTGCCGGCGCCATTCAGGACATGGCGGCGATGTCGGCGCGCCATGCCGCAGCCTTCGATCATGTCACGAGCACTGCGCTTTCGATTGCCGAGACCAATCGCTCGGTCGCCCTGTCGCTGCGCGAGACCGACCGCACGGCGGCCGAAGCCCGTCAGATGCTGCAGGAATCGGCGGAGCGCCTGTCCGGCTCCGTTGCCGAGATCGGCCACATGGTTCGATCGTCCAACGAGATCGGCACCGAAATCGCCGGTTTTTCGAAGTCGCTGGCCGATGTCGATCAGATTGCCGAGGAAATCAGCACCATTGCCCGCCAGACCAACCTCCTGGCGCTGAATGCCGCAATCGAGGCAGCCCGCGCCGGCGATGCGGGCAAGGGTTTTGCGGTCGTCGCCGCCGAGGTCAGGGCGCTTTCGCTGCAGACCTCGAAGGCAACCGGCTCGATCCAGCAGACGCTGGACGAATTGCGGGTGAAGATCGATCGGCTGTCGGCGGTCGGCGGCGATGCGCGCGGCAGTGCCGCCGGCGTGCGCGACAAGGCGGAGGCGATGCGCGACGCCTTCGAAAGCATGGAACACGTCATCACCCGCATCCTCGACAGTTCGACCGTCATGGCCAAGACCACCGAGGCCGTCGACCAGCAATGCGCCGGTTTCGTCCAGAAGCTCGGCGAGATGTCCGGCGAGGTCGCCGGTTCGAATGTCAGGCTGCAACAGACGGCAAAACGCGTCGACAGCGTCGTCGGCCTCTCGGAAACGCTGATTCAGCTGACGGCGAGCGCCGGCGTCAAGACGGCCGACAGCAGCTGGATCGAGGAAGCACAATCGGTGGCAAGGCAGATATCAGGCGCTTTCGAACGCGCCGTCGCCGAGGGTCAGATCGGTTTCGACGCCCTTTTTGACCGACGCTACCGGCCGCTGCCTGGCACTGATCCGGTTCAGATGATGGCCGCTTTTACCGAACTCACCGACCGTCTGCTGCCGCCGATCCAGGAGCCCGTCGTTGCCCTGGACAAGCGCGTCGCCTTCTGCGCTGCAATCGACGAAAACGGCTATCTGCCGACCCATAACCGGAAGTTCTCGCAGCCGCAGCGGCCGGGCGACGTCGTCTGGAACACTGCCAATTGCCGCAATCGCCGTATCTTCGCCGATCGCGTCGGTCTTGCCGCCGGCCGCAGCACCGCGCCTTTCCTCGTCCAGACCTATCGCCGCGATATGGGCGGCGGCAATTTCGTGATGATGAAGGATATCTCCGCGCCAATCACCGTCAGAGGCCGCCATTGGGGCGGCTTGCGGCTGGCGGTCATGGTTTGACGCATCCGTCAAAATAACACTGCGGATTGCCCGCGCCCGCGCGCCGGTCTATATCGCGTCGATGAGATTACGCGCCGACATCTTCGTTTCTTCGCTTCTGCGCCGCGTCTTCGCAAGCGGAGATTTCGCCGCTGTGGAGAAGAAGGGCGCGGAGGAGGCCGGCGCGATCTTCATCCGCCAACACTTTCGCGACGGCCTGGAGACGCTCTATGCGCCGGCGCCGCAGACCGCCTTCGATGACGACGAGATCCGCGACCGGCTGTTCGAAGTCCGTCTCGCGCGCAGCGAACCGGAAGCGGTGCGGGCGATGCTGGATCGCGAACGCCGCTTCGACCCCGATCTCTGGATCGTCGAGCTGGAGGCGGAGGAATTGGGGGACATGATCCCCTTGGCGGGGGATCGCTGAGGGTCAGGTCTTATTCACCTCAACGTGACCGCCGCCCCAGCGCGCGCATGTCGCGCCGCGCCGGCGCCTGGCGGGCGAAGCGGTGGGCTTCAGTCTCCCGAGATGTGCGCGAATCGGACGCCTCGGCCTTGTAGGTGTAGCGATCGGCGCGCCGCCAGGCCTCCACCCTTTCGTGGCATTCTTCCGGATCGAGCGCATCGAGCACCACCCAGCCGCGCGTCACATTGTGCTGTTGTTCGGCAAGATGCGGATAGAATCGTTCCAGCACGAAGACGGCGTCGAGAAAGCCCATGCCGAGGCTCGTCAGCGTCGTGGCGAGCTGCTGGCCGGAGAGGTCGAGCATGATGCGTTCGGCAAGCCAGCGGCTGGCGGAAAGCGCATCAGCGAGTGCGGTGGCGAAGTGCGTCGCCTCGTGCGAGCGGGCGAAGCGCACCAGCAGCGCCTCCTGAATATCGGTGAGGGTGCGCAGGCCGAGCCTGTCTTGATCGTCGCGGCCGAGATGGCCGGCAAGATCCAGAATGCGTCCGCGCAAGGCTTCTTCATTGGCAATCCGCTGCTCCTCCAGCGCTTCGGCCTCGTTGCTCTCCACCTGGACTGGCGAAAGCGGGACGGTCACCGATTCCGTGACCGGCGCGGAAGCGGCCGCGGAGCGCGGCTGGGTCTGGCGTAACGCCACCAGCGCGTCGATGACCTTCGGTGAGAGCGAATCGCGGCTGACGATCGCCTTGACATGCGCCGCACCCTGCATGCGGGCGATGGTGATCAGTGTGTCGTCGGCAATGGCCTTCGAGGCGATAAGGAAAGGCGCGGCGATCTCGATCGGCTGATTGCCGATGAACAGCGCCACGGCTGCCGGCATGGTCTCGCATTGGGAAAGGGCGGCGACCGCCTGGCGCTTGGCCTCGTCGGAGGAAGCCTGGAACAGCGGCGTGAAAAGCTCGGCGAATTGGCGCAGCTCGGATCGTGTCGGATGAGACAGGCTCTCGAAACTGCTCACAGTCGCCATCAATACCACGTCCTTTTTCCTGACGGCCAACGGGCCCTCTAGGTCTCGAAACCGGTCACGCACAAGCACACCCTGAAAACGCAGAACCAAGGGAAACCACGGGCCGATAGCGCTGGCGGGGACGCCTCTCGGACCACACGGATATGAACAAATCCTACACCGGTACGGTTAATGGATGCTGAAGGTTTTATTAAAATGATACGGAATTTACCTGCCGAACGTGTCGCGGATGGTTAGCCGGCAATGGAAAGGCGATCGATTTTGAAAGGCGCCGCGGCAGTTCCCACCGCCGGTGCGACGGCTGAAACAGTTCGTTCTCCCTCCGGATCGGCTCTGGCGCTTCGAACGTGCCGCAACGATAAAGATGAAGGTCGGGCCGCGGCTTGCAGCCGTTTCGAGCGTAGCGGGAACTGCGATCGGTCCCTCTCGGACGCGTGGCCGATGCAGGTCAAAGCAAAGCCGATCCGGATATGCCGCAACGAATATTTTTGTGCCGCATATTTGCAACACCGGCACCGCCTGCGGCAGACAGAGACCGTCAACCATATGAATTGTCTCTAATTTTATATTATCGGCCACCCTCCGGTCTTTCAGCGGGGGCATGAAACCAAATCGACTCCTCAAGCGTTGAAGAAGAAGTTACCGAAACTGTATTTGGCATCCGCCGAATATTAGTAAACTGTTAACTATCATGTGTCTCAATTCGGACAGGAACGACGCGATTTGAGTATTTGGATCGTCGAAACTCCGCATCACGGTATTTCAGTCAGGTGCCGTGGGAAAGGCGCGAATGCCCTCGGTCCGGCCATGCCGGCACCGCAGGACGCGCCGGCCCGCAGATCGGCGGGCAGGGTGAAATCCATCGCAAGTTCATCCGTCTCGGGCAGTGCATGGAGACGAGAATGGCAATAGTAGTCGCATTGGCGGATCGGCGACCGCGGGCGCCGCGTCGTCTGGACAAGGAACCGCGCGAAGCCAAGATTCTCTGGTTCACCGGGGTCCGCTACGAGCGGCTCACCGAGAGCCCGAAACATGGACCGGCGCCTGCGCCGCGCGCCAGGAAGAAGTAAGCGCTCCTTCAACCCCAGAGCGTGATGCCGAAATTGAGAACAGACATCCCGGTTAATTGCCGGGGGTGAATTGCTCGCAGCCCGCTTCCGTCAGGAAGTTGCGCGCTGCTTCGTCGAAGCTTGCCTGCGGTGCCAGCGTCCGTAGCACGACATAACCGTCCGGCCGCGCCATTTCCACCAGGATCGCTTGGTCCAGTTCCTGCGGCAGGTTCTTGCGCAGGTCCGTCAACTGGATCGGGCTGCCCGCCAGAACGTCGAGCGCGCCGCCGACCGATGTCCGGTCGTTCATGCTGAACACCTCGTTGGAGGCGCTGTCGTAGATGGCGATCGACCAGAAGGGAACGTTGCCCTTGGCGGTAAAATGTACCGGCGCATCCTCGACGTCGAAGGAGCAGACGGCGGTCCGCAGGAAGGGGTCGCCATTGGCAAGACCAGCCTCGTCGTACTGGTCGCCGAGCAGATAGAAATTGTTGAGGTCGCCCTCTGCCGCCACGCGGGTCGCCGCATCCCTGCCGGTGAAATGCGGCAGCGACAGGATGATGACGAGATGCAGCAGCGCCGCACCGAAAAGCCCGGTCAGGATGGCGAAGAAGATCCTAAGCATTGCCGCATCCGGTCTTGGTGAGCTTCGGCATGGCCAGATCGATCACACCGGAGCTGCCGGCGGTTGGCGTGTCGAACAGCGTCAGCACCAGCCGGAAGGTACCGGCCTGCGGCAAGGCCAGCCAGTTGCCCGGCTGAGCGGCGGCAGAGATCTCGATCGAAAAGCTGCTGTCCGGCCGGCGCAGCACCGTCCAGGAATTGAGTGCCGCCGGAAGTCCGGTCTTCACCGCCGCCGGATTGCCGCCATTGTCGGCGGTAAAGAGAGTCCACAGCCGGGCGGGCGGCGTCTGCCCGCTGATGCGGTATCGGCAGCCGGCATTCAGCCGCGCCCCGTCGTCGTCGACGCTCGCCGTGAAGGTCAGCCCCTCCGCGCTGCCGTAAAGCAGCTTGCCGGCGCGCGCCCGGTGCGACTTGGCGTAAGGGTCGGCATCGACCGTCTGCAAAGCCGGAAAGGCCTCCCAGGCGCCAAGCTTGATCGCCCCGAAACCCTGTGTCGCATCCAGCGCATAAAGCGAAATCATGATCCCGCCGCCAAAGGCGACGAACAGCGTTATCAGGATGAAAAGGGGGAATCGAAACACGTCATGACCTTAGAAACCGGGATGACAGGGTTAGCACTGATTCTGGCAGGGTGGAATGCCGGGTGGCGAATGAACGCCGATCTGTCCAGAGGCGGCTGGTCTCGTTCTGTATGCTCGCGGAGATAGAGAAAAGCGACACTTCCACGCAGCTTCTACTCCGCGATTGCCACCTTCTGCGGCGTCAGCGGCGCGGCGGCCTTAAACTTCTCTCCGAGCTTCTTGAGGACGTTTGTCGATTGCACCGAGAGCATGCGCGGCCGGATGAGCTGCGGCAATCCGTCCTGCGGTTTGGCGGCGACGGCCTTGACGACATCCTTCTCCGAGGGCGGGGGATTTTCGACGCCGGGGATGGCGCGCAGCGTCACGCCCTGATGGGCATAGTCCATGGCGCGCTTGAAGGTCATCGCCGGCAGCGAGCCGCCGGTCATGTTGTTGGTCGAGGTATAGTCGTCATTGCCGAACCAGACGGCGCAGGTGTAGTTGCCGGTGAAGCCAACGAACCAGGCATCGCGATAGGCCTGGGTCGTGCCGGTCTTGCCTGCGGTCAGGATGCCGTTGTCGAGAGCTGCCTTGCGCGCCGTTCCGACATAGGGAACGCGCGACAGCATCTGGTTCATATAGGCGTCCGCCTGTTCCGACAGCACGCGTTTCGGCGCCGGCTCATCACGGTCGAAATCATAGAGCACATCGCCCTCGTAATCGAGGATCTGGCTGATGCCGTGGCGGCGCGACTGGTAGCCGCCGGCCGGGAAGGTGGCATAGGCTGTCGCCTGATCGAGCACGGTCACCTCGGAGGTGCCGATCGGAATGGTGACGTCGTCGCGGATCGGGGTTTCGACGCCGAGATTCTTCGCCATCGCCCGGATCGGCTGGATGCCGAGCTTCTCCTTGGCGAGCCGCACCGGCACGGTGTTGATCGACTGGGCGATCGCGGTCTCGAGCGTGATGCGGCCGACATAGCGGTTGGCGTAATTGTGCGGGCTCCAGTTGCCCCAGGAGATCGGCGCGTCGACGATCGTCGTCTGCGGCGTCATCCCGCTCTCCATCGCCAGGGCATAGGTATAGACCTTGAACGAGGAGCCCGGCTGGCGCAGCGCCTTGGTGGCGCGGTTGAACTGGCTCTCGCCGTAGTCCCGCCCGCCGGCCATGGCGCGCACCGCGCCGCCATTCTCGATCATCACCATGGCGCCCTGCTTGGCGTGATAGGCCTCGCCATATTCGCGGAGCGACGTCTCGACCGAATCTTCGGCCGCCTTCTGGATGCCCATGTCGATCGTCGTGCGCACGATCAGCGAATGCTGGTGGAACCGCGGCGAAAGCCGCTGCACCTCGTCGAAAGCCCAGTCGAGGAAGAAATCAGGCGATTCCACCTCGTTGCGGTCGACGACGGTCGCCGGGTTGCGCCGGGCGGCGATCACCTGGCCCTCTGTCATCAGCCCGCTCTGCACGAGATTGGTCAGCACCTCGTTGGCGCGGGCGCGTGCCGCCGGCAGGTTGACATGCGGCGCATATTTGGCCGGCGCCTTGAACAGGCCGGCCAGCATCGCGGATTCGGCAAGATTCACATCGGTGATGTTCTTGCCGAAATAGAATTGTGCCGCCGCCGCCGCGCCGAAGGTGCCGCCGCCCATATAGGCGCGATCGAGATAGGTGGAGAGGATTTGCTTCTTGGAGAGATTAGCCTCGAGCCAGAGCGCCAGAAAGGCCTCGGTGATCTTGCGGTCGATCGAGCGCTCGTTGGAAAGGAACAGGTTCTTGGCGAGCTGCTGGGTCAGCGTCGAGCCGCCCTGCACCACTTCGCCGGCCTGGGCGTTGGTGACCATGGCGCGGAAGAGACCGATGGCGTCGATGCCGAAATGGTCGAAGAAGCGTCGGTCTTCGGTCGCGAGCACGGATTTGATCAGCGAATCCGGCAGCTCGTCGATCGGCACGGAATTCTGGTGGATGACGCCGCGATGGCCGATAACGTTGCCGTAGCGGTCTGTGAAGGTGACGGCGAAATCGCCGCGGTTGCGCCAGTCCTCCTTGGTCGCCTCGAAGGCCGGCTGGGCAAGCACCAGCATCAGCACCGCACCGACCGCCCCGAGGGTCAGCCCTTCGCCGGCCAGTTCGAAGACCATGCGCTTCCAGCCGCGCACGCGGAAGCGGCGGAAGAAAATCGTCGTGTCTTCCCAGATTTCGGCGGCGCGGAAGCCGGCGTTCCAGACGGTGGAATCGATCCACGAATCGATGCGCAGCAGAATATGGCGGCTCTTCGCCGGCCGCTTGCCCACCTCGGCGGCCTGTTTTTCTGCCCCTGTTTCAGGCCCTTTTTCAGGGTTGTCCGGATCCTGCACGTCCTGTATTCCCGCCTGATCGCGCTTGCCTCATGTCCGGCCGCCGGAAACGACGAAAGCGCGAGGCCCGATGGCCCAAAAGCTCTCCGCTATCAGGAGCATGCTGAAGAATTGATTGATTTTGTGGCGGATAACAAGAGAGTAGAGTGGCGGTCACGTGAAATTGCGGCCGCTGTTGCAAGAAACGAACGATGAACGAGCTGCCCTTCTGGAAGAGCAAGACGCTGGCCGAAATGACCGCCGCCGAATGGGAAAGCCTCTGCGACGGCTGCGGCCTCTGTTGTCTCAACAAGATCGAGGAATGGGATAGCGGCGATGTCTACTTCACCTCGGTCAGCTGCAAGCTGCTCGACGGTCACAGCTGTCGCTGCTCCAGTTATGAGACCCGCTGGGATTTCGTGCCGGATTGCGTGCAGCTGACCAGGGAGAATGTGCCCGAGATCGCCTGGCTGCCGCCGACCTGCGGCTACCGGCTGATCAACGAGGGCCGCGATCTCTATTGGTGGCATCCGCTCGTCTCCGGCGATCCCGAAACCGTTCATGCCGCCGGCATCTCCGCCCGCGGCCGCACGATCAACGAAACCGAGATCGATATTGACGACCTCGAAGACTATGTCGTCGACTGGCCGCTGACCGTGGGTGAAGAGAAGAACGAGGAAGAGGCGTAAGCGGCTCAGATTTTTACCGCTGCAAGGAAGCGCCGCAACTCCGTCTCCACATAGGCGGACACCGGCTCTTCCGAGCCGAACCCCCACCAGGTCAGCGAGCCCTGCCATTGCGACAGCATCAGCCGGGCGATCGTTTCCGGCGCCGGCGCCGATTCAAAACAGCTTGCTATCGCAGCCGTCAGCGCCTTGCCCCAGGCAGCGCCCCGGGCGCGCAGTACCGGATCTCGGAAGTCCTCCCGAAGGACCAGCAATCCCTCGCCATAGGCGGCGGCATTGTCGCCATAATCCTGCGACAGGCCGAGGAGCAGCGCGACGGCGCCCTCCGGCGTTTTCGCTACGAGGCCGGCAAGCCGCTCCGTTTCGGCATCCAGCCGGTCCCAGGCGTAGAGCAGCGCGGCGCGTAGCATCGCCGCCTTTGTCGCGAAACGCTGAACCAGTGTTGAACCGGAAAGACCGCTCGCCTTCGCCACCGCCGCAAAGGTTGCTGCATCCGGCCCCTCGGCGTGGATCAGGCCCAGCACAATGGCGAGAAGCTGTTCGTCGGAAAGGGTGCGGCGGCGCGGCATGAATTTCCTCTTGCGTTCGTTTTTAATATGAACGAACATTCGTTTATGTTCAACTAGGGCCAGTCGCAGTCGGCGGGCTCTCGGTTCTGGTGTGGAGGATGGAGACGTGACAGCGGATTTGCGGGGGAAAGTGGCCTTGGTAGCGGGCGCGACGCGTGGTGCCGGTCGCGGTATTGCGGTGGAACTCGGCGCTGCCGGCGCCACCGTCTATGTCACCGGCCGCACGACACGCGCCGAGCAGTCCGACTATGCCCGGCCGGAAACGATCGAGGAGACGGCCGAGTTGGTGACGTCGGCGGGCGGCAAGGGCATTGCCGTGCAGGTGGATCATCTCGTTCCGCATGAGGTCGAGGCGCTCGTCGCGCGTATCCGGACTGAAGTCGGCCGGCTCGACATCCTCGTCAACGACATCTGGGGCTGCGAGAAGCTATTCGAGTGGGACAAGGCGATCTGGGAGCACTCGCTGAACAAGGGCCTGCGCATGCTGCGGCTCGGCATCGAGACGCACCTGATCACCGCCCATTACGCGCTGGCGCTGATGATCGAGCGGCCGGGCGGGCTGCTGGTGGAGGTAACCGACGGCACGGCCGAATACAATGCAACGCATTACCGGCTCTCGCCCTTCTACGACCTCGTCAAGACGGGCGTCACCCGCATGGCCTGGGCGCATGCGCAGGACCTGGCCAAACACGGCGCCACCGCCGTTTCGATTACGCCCGGCTGGCTGCGCTCCGAAATGATGCTGGAGGCCTATGGCGTGGGCGAGCAGAATTGGCATGACGCGACCAGGGTGCAGCCGCATTTCGCCATCTCCGAAACGCCGCGCTTCGTCGGCCGCGCGGTGGCGGCCATCGCCGCCGATCCCGACCGCGCCCGTTGGAACGGTCAGTCGTTGTCGAGCGGCGGACTGGCCAAAGTCTACGGTTTCGACGATGTCGACGGTTCGCGGCCGGATTGCTGGCGCTATCTGGTGGAAGTGCAGGAGCCGGGCAAACCGGCTGATGTAACCGGCTACCGGTGAGGCTGACCGCCGCCCTTGGGCGCACTGCTGCCCTGGGGCGCGGTTTGGGCCGCCGTCTTCATCTGTCCCGCGAAGCTTGTTTCCGGCTTCGTCGCCAGCTTGTCCTTCTTCGGCTTACGGGCCTCGCGATTGCTTCTCAGCTGTCCCTTTGCCATGGATGGATCTCCCTTTGGATCGGAGTTGAAACCACCCGCTACCGGCCTGCGGAATTGCCCGACCGCGTCGTTCGGCGCTCGCGCGGCAATCCCTGGATCGCATAGCGGTTACAGACCGGGGTGACCGGTTTCGGCTGCTTCTTCGGTTGGCCGAAATGGTATTCGAGCGCCCGCAAAAGCATGGCCGGCGAGGTGACGCCGTCCTGAAACAGCTTGATCAGCAGCATGGCTGCGGCGTTGCAGGTTTGCTCGTCGCCGGCCGGGATTCTTGTTTTGTAGCCGGCGGTGTCGAGCACACCCTGAAGCATGTCGAGATCGGATGACGTCAGATAGGGCTTATCGGAGGTGGAAGACATCGAAGTCCTCCTTTCGTCGGGGCGGGAGTTATGAAACCCTCAGTCGGCAGCGCCCGTGCGATGGCTGCCGAAGCTGAAACAATGCACCTTTCGCCGGGGCAACGCAACGGGATTTTTGCGGCTGGCGGACGGGCGAGGGCCGTCCTCGCCTGTCGGCCGCAAGCAGGGAGATGGCGATCTCCAGAGCTGCGGCCTGACAGCTGTTATATCTCGCCTTTGTTGAAATAGGCTTCCAGGCGATAGCCGTCCGGATCGATGACGAAGGCGGCGTAATAGAAGCGGCCGTAATCCGGGCGGATGCCCGGTTCGCCGTTATCCGTGCCGCCGGATGCGATCGCAGCCGCATAAAACGCGTCGACCGCGGCCTCGTTCGGGGCGACGAAGCAGAAATGCAGCCCGGATTGCATGTCGGCGACAACGGGATGCGCAACCTGCATCACCCAGAGGCCGACCTGCTCCGGACCGTAGCCGATCATGCCGTCGGAATTCGACAGGCGCTCATATCCGAGCGGCGCCAGCGCCGCGTCGTAGAAGCGGCGGGCTCTTTCGAGATCTTTGACACCGATGGAGATATGATCGAACATGGACCGAAAGCTCCCTGACTTCTCTTGGTCTCCGAAGGGCTGCTCATCCCCAAGATGGCAATATGCCAACATCTTTCAACCGCCGTCCTGAGTCAACGAAAGGACGTCATTCAAGGCTGGCGATCCGGTCCAGCGTCTTGTCGCAGAATTCGGCGCGCCGAAATTGCCGCTGTTCAGCGCAAGTCCTGCGACGCCGTCACGTGATTTGGGGAAGGGCGGAGCAGGGTTCGGATCCTAGCGCCATGGTTGAACCGGGGTGCCACGAGGGATCTGCGCGGCGTCCGACAGTCTGAGCCATTCCTTCCGGTATCCTATGTTGAGAAGATTGACGGACAGGATGTCTCTCCTGCCCTGCGAGCGGCTCGCGCCGATCACGGCCTGGGCCGTGTGCGCTGGAACGTTCGCATGATAGACGGTCCACAAACGGGCGGGTTGGATCCGGCGATCGCATCCGATGTCCATGGAGTAGCGGCCGGCCGCCCCACCCTTGCTTTTGCCGCCAGTAAAGGCGTTCTGTCTTCCTTCGTCTTCATGGCTGTTCACGATGTCAACCTTCCATTATTCGGCCGTGGCCAAGCGTAGTCTCGATCAGTGTTGCGCCGCTGCCGGGCGATAGGTTTACCGGCTCCAGGCTGTCTTCCGTCGTCACCCGCTCGTGACGCTCGTCGTCGCTGCGGATGCGGTATTGCAGCAGATTGCCTCTCGGAGGCAGCGTTGCGGTAATGCGGTATACGTCGGGAAGCTTGGAGGGAACGACCAAGAACCCGTCCTTCAACCGGACGGTCTGTCCCACCCTGAAGATGTGTGTTGCTGCCTCGCGTCGGATCGAGAGTCCACTGCGTTGCGGGATGCCCGTTGCGGTCATAGTTGCTGGTGGTCCGTTTCGAGTGCCGTTTCAAGATCTGACGGTTGGATGGCCAGCATCTGCTGCGTCGAACTCTGCGCGCCGATCGCCGGTAGATGGATGAAGGCGCCGACCCGCATCCAGGCGAGCCTGGAAACGCCTTCGATCAATTCCTCATCGTAATCGATGCGGTATTCTCCGGCTGGCTGCGCCTTATCGAAACCCGGCAGGCGGAATGGAGATGAAAAACGGACGACGGTTTGTGTGGTGCGACTTGTCATAGCTGGCCTCCCCAGGAATACACCGATGCGTTTCCTGTAGCGTTGAGATTCGAACCGGACGAACGCGATGCTGCCGGTACATCCGCGGTCAGCGCCAGGTTCATCCGGATCGGAACAAGCGAATGCACGCCGGAACGACGTCACATATTCGCTATCGAGAATTCGGTGGTGTATGGCGGGTCGTAGGTCTCTGACACCGCGAAGCCAAGTTGGCCAAATCGACGAGGCCTATCGTTACACCTTGATTGACTTTAAATCAAGGTAAATTCGGATTTCTTGATGAAAAACACCGAATTAATTCTTTGCTGTGGCGAATAAAAATGGAGCGTGCTGGCGCATAATTTCTATTTTACAAAATATCAGGTTGGATTGATTTCAGGATTTTCTCAAAAAATCTCCTGCCATGAACAATATTTCTTGGCACTCCTATCAATCGAGTGCCACGGGTGCTATTTATGGATTGCAGCCGCCATACGCGCCGGCAGCAGAAAGACCTCAATGAAATTCCGTTCACTTCACGACCGCGTCGTTATTCGGCGTGCAGAAGGCGATGTCACATCCAAGGGCGGGATCATCATTCCAGACGCCGCCAAGGACAAGCCGCAGGAAGGCGAAGTGGTTGCAGTCGGCCCTGGCCTGCGTGACCAAAGCGGCAAGCTAGCCCCGCTCGATGTCAAGGTGGGTGATCTAATCCTGTTTGGAAAATGGTCGGGGACGGAGGTCACGATCGATGGCCAGACCCTCCTGATCATAAAGGAGGCCGACATCATGGGCATCGTGGAAAAGACCGAGGCGGCCGCCGACAAGGCCGCCTGACGGTCGGATTTCCGACCCTCATCTCAAGACCGAACTGGATAGAAATCATGTCTGCCAAGGAAATCAAATTCTCCACCGATGCGCGCGCTCATTTGCTGCGTGGCGTCGAATTACTCAACAATGCCGTCAAGGTAACGCTTGGTCCGAAGGGCCGCAACGTCGTCATCGACAAGGCCTATGGTGCGCCGCGCATTACCAAGGACGGCGTCACCGTCGCCAGGGAGATCGAGCTCGGCAACAAGTTCGAGAACATGGGCGCGCAAATGGTGCGCGAGGTGGCCTCGAAGACCAATGATCTTGCCGGCGACGGCACGACGACGGCGACGGTGCTCGCCGCCTCCATCTTTCGTGAGGGCGCAAAGCTCGTCGCGGCCGGCATGAATCCTATGGATCTCAGGCGCGGCATTGATCTCGGCGTTTCCGCCATCGTCAAGGAGATTCAGGCGCGGGCGAGGAAGGTCAAATCATCAGGCGAGATCGCGCAGGTCGGCGCCATTGCCGCCAATGGAGACGCCACCGTCGGCGAGATGATCGCCAAGGCGATGGAGAAGGTCGGCAATGAGGGCGTCATCACCGTCGAAGAGGCGCGGACCGCGGAGACCGAACTCGACGTCGTCGAGGGCATGCAATTCGACCGTGGGTATCTCTCGCCGTATTTCGTCACGAATGCCGAGAAGATGCGCGTGGAACTCGAGGATCCCTACATCCTCTTGCACGAGAAGAAGCTCGGAAGTCTGCAGGCGCTGCTGCCCATTCTGGAGGCCGTCGTGCAGACCGGCAAGCCGCTTCTGCTCATCTCGGAGGACGTCGAAGGCGAGGCGCTGGCGACTCTGGTTGTCAACA
This sequence comes from Rhizobium etli CFN 42, assembly GCF_000092045.1. Lineage (NCBI taxonomy): Bacteria > Pseudomonadati > Pseudomonadota > Alphaproteobacteria > Hyphomicrobiales > Rhizobiaceae > Rhizobium > Rhizobium etli. Next base: position 1,320,581 of record NC_007761.1, read on the forward strand.
AGCTGCGCGGCGGCCTGAAGGTCGCGGCCGTCAAGGCGCCGGGCTTCGGCGACCGCCGTAAGGCCATGCTGGAAGACATTGCCGCGCTCACATCGGGCCAGATGATCTCCGAGGATCTCGGCATCAAGCTCGAGAACGTCACGCTCTATATGCTCGGCCGCGCCAAGCGCGTGCTGATCGAAAAGGACACCACCACGATCATCGACGGCACCGGCGAGAAAGCGGCTATTCAGGCGCGCATCCAGCAGATGAAGGCGCAGATCGAGGAGACCACTTCCGACTACGACAAGGAAAAGCTGCAGGAGCGCCTGGCGAAACTCGCCGGCGGCGTCGCGGTCATCCGTGTCGGCGGCGCCACCGAAACGGAGGTCAAGGAAAAGAAGGACCGCATCGAAGACGCGCTGAACGCCACCCGTGCGGCGGTCGAAGAGGGCATCGTGCCCGGCGGCGGCGTGGCGCTGTTGCGCGCGAAGTCGGCGCTGACGGGAATGGTTGGGGAGAACGCCGACGTGACGGCCGGCATCTCGATCGTGCTCAGGGCGCTCGAAGCCCCGATCCGGCAGATCGCCGAGAATGCCGGGTTCGAGGGCTCGATAATCGTTGGAAGACTCACCGGCCGCAATGATCACAATCAGGGCTTCGACGCACAGACCGAGACCTATGTCGATATGGTCGAAGCCGGCATCGTCGACCCTGCCAAGGTCGTGCGCACTGCTCTGCAGGACGCCGGCTCGATCGCGGCGCTGTTGATCACCGCCGAGGTGATGATCGCCGACATTCCAGCAAGAAATCCTGCCCCTGCGGTCGGAAATGGCGGCATGGGCGATATGGGATACTGAAAGCAGCCTGAACCGATCCGGCGTCGCCGGATGGCAAACCCGAAGTAAACAAGGAGAATTCCAATGTCCGTGCAGAGCAGCAGCAAGACATCAATCAGCCAGCGTTTCGACAGTTACCAGCCATCCAAGACGCTTCTCGTCTGGGCCTGCGTCGTCACGGCAATCGCCACGATGGTCATCGGGTTCAGCTGGGGAGGTTGGGTAACAGGTGGCACATCGAGCAAAGCGGCAGCAGCCGCCGGTGACATTGCACGCGGAGAACTGGCGTCCGCCATTTGCGTCGAGCGGTTTAATGCGGCGCCGGATGCCAACGCTAAACTGATGGAGTTCAAGGCGATGACCGAAGGCTACAAGCAGCGTCAGTTCATTGAAGCCGGTGGTTGGGCGACCATGCCTGGGCAGACTTCTGCCGACAGCCGAAGTGTTCAAGGCTGCACCACGGCGCTTGCCGTCGGGACCTGACCAATGATTCGTTTCGTGAAGAAGAGCGACCCGCAGCCGCCGGCAGAAGAAGCTGGCGGCGACGGCTTCAAGGAAATTCACGCGGCGGCCGACGGCAAAGCAACCAACGACCGCCCGCGTCGCCGGAAAGCGGCGCCGGAAGATGACGGCCGGCTGATCTGAGGTCGCCTTTGCGAGCAAGGATCTCTGGCGCGCATTGCTACTGCAGCTGCGGCTTTTTCAGGAAGCTGTTGCGGTCGGCGGATTTGATCCGCAGCCAGGCTTCCCGGCCGTTGCGCAGAATTCGGATCGGAATCTCGGCGCCGGCCGGGCCGCTGCTCCAGAGCTTGCGGTAGAAATCGGCCAGGCCATCGACCTCTTCGTCACGGATTTCCGAAATGATATCACCCTGACGCAGGCCGGCCTCGGCGGCCGGACCGCCTTCGGCCACGCTCATCACCACCACGCCACCACTGCTCTCGGCGGAGAATGCACCCAGCCAGGGCCGCGGCGGCTTGTTAACCTGGCCGCGGTTCAGGAGATCGTCCAGGATCGGCGGCAAGAGATCGATCGGAACGACCATGTTTATATCAGCGACCTCGCCGTCCTGGCTCATCTGCAGCCGAAGCGAACCGATGCCGAGAAGCTTGCCGTCCGCGCCAATCAGGGCCGCGCCGCCCCATGCGGGATGGGCAGGCGCAGTAAAAATCGCCTCGTCCAGCAGATATTCCCAATAACCGGCGAATTCCTGCCGGGCCACGATATTTGCTTGGACATATTCGCCGATGCCGTCGGCAAGCACGACGGGATCGCCGGGCTTGGCCGCGGCCGCATCGCCGAAATCCACCGCCGGAGCGTTCAGGACGCCAAGCGCCTGCAGCAGCCCGAAACCGCTCTCCTGGTCATAGGCAAGCGGATGGGCGGGAACAACGCGGCCGTCAAGGGTCGTCAGCCAGACTTCCTCGGCCTCGGTGATGAGATAACCGATGGTCAGCACCAGCCCATTGTCGCGAATGACCACGCCGCTGCCCTCGCGGACGGTGCCCAGCGTCTGAGCCGTAAAGGCATCTTCCGGAATGGTGGAACGCACGGCCACGACTGACCGCAAGATCGGATCGATATTCATGCTTTCATCCCGATGCGTGCCGATGCAATGTTGAAGGCCGGCACATTCCTCCTTGGATAGGTAAGAGAATGGACGGCGGGTGCAAGACTATGCCGAACGGAATCTCGGCGGCCGATGCGCGAGCGCCGCAGATGGCCGCACCAATCGAGGTTCATTGAGCGTCGATATTGTTCCGCATGTTATCGCCCGCCTGCTGAGTCCCACCATATTGCCGCGGCGAGCATCCCATCACCCGCTTGAAAGCGGTGCTGAATGCGCTTTCGGAATCGTTACCGAGCGACCCGCCAGGCTGCCGGTCGCGCATTTCGCGCGTCATCCGATCGAGCGACCAGCCCAGCACCGCGGCTTGATCGGAATTCCGGTCGGACGGCAGCTCCGGCGTTGAGGCTGATTTTTTCGTGACAGCGACGAGATGCAACAATATACGGTCAATGTCTCCATCAGACTGACCGGATCACGAATGAAAGACTGGCATCCCGATCTCAGCCGCAGCAGCAGCCCCCGCTACATGGCAATCGCCGATCTGATCGAATTGGATCTGCGCAGCGGTCGCCTGGTGGCGGGTGACCGGCTGCCGCCGCAGCGCGAACTCGCCAAACGGCTGAATGTGGATTTCACCACGGTGGCGAGAGGTTATGTCGAGGCGCAGAAACGCGGTCTGGTGGATTCGCATGTTGGCCGAGGCACCTTCGTCACCGGCGCTGCGGTCAGGCAGCGCCAGGATTTGAGCGCCGATGCAGCGCCCGATCCTCGCCGTGCATCGGTTGTCGACTTCTCGATGAATCTGCCACCGGAACCGGATGATCCGGACTTGATCGCTCGCATGCGTGAGGGCATGTCGGCGGTGGCGGCGAGTCTCGTCCCGCTGCTTCGTTATCAAGGCTTCGGCGGTTCCGGTATGGACAAGGAGGCGGCCGCCGCCTGGCTCGGGCGCCGCGGCCTCACCCCCTCGCAGGAGCGGATTTTCGTCACGTCAGGCGCTCATCCGGCCCTGCTGGCGATCTTCGGCCTGATGGCAAAGCCCGGCGACACCGTGCTTTCGGAAATCGTCACCTATCCCGGGATCCGTTCGATCGCCGCCCAGTTGCGGCTCAATCTTGCCGGTCTGCCGATGGACGGGGATGGGATCCGGCCGGATGCTTTGGCCGCGGCCTGCGAGCGGTTGAAGCCGAAGGCGCTCTATCTCAATCCGACGCTGCAGAACCCGACGACACTGACGATTCCGGCTGGCCGCCGCGAGGAAATCGCGGCAGTCGCCCGCAAATATCATCTGCCGATCGTCGAGGACGATGCCTACGGTTTCATTCCGCAGGAAGGGCCTGCGCCGCTTGCGGCGGCGGCGCCCGATCTGACCTGGCATGTCGGTGGCCTGGCGAAATGCCTCGGGGCCGGCCTGCGCCTTGCTTATGTCGTGGCCCCCGACACCAGGGCGGTGTGGCCCTTCGTCAGCGCTATGCGCGCCAACACTGTCATGGCCTCGCCGTTGACTATGGCGCTCGCCACCCGCTGGATCGAGGACGGCACGGCCGATGCAGTCCTCCGCTTCGTCCGCGCCGAGGCCGCCGCCCGCCAGCAGATGGTCGCCGCCGTCCTGCCCGCCGGCAGCTACCGCGCCGATCCGATCAGCTTCAATATTTGGCTGCCTCTGACCAACGGCTGGACCCGTTCCACCTTCGGCAGCCATATGCATGCCTCCGGCATAGGCGTGGTGGCAAGCGATGCCTTCACGGTCGAGGGCGCCGCATCCGAGGCCGTGCGGGTCTGCCTCGGCGGCCCGATCGGACGGGGGAGATTGCAGGGCGCATTGGAGTTCATGGCCCATGCGCTGGAAGGCCCGCCGGAGATGGCGGGTTCGTTCTTCTGATCCGCCGCCATCGCGGCTTGGCCTGCTAGGCAGGCCGCTCTCGAACGGGCTTGCGACGAGCTGCGACCGGCCTTTGACCGATCGGCGGGCTTCTGCGGCAATCTGACAGATTGATCGGCGTCTCCCATCTATTGTATCTATATTGCATGCATACATGTGCGGCATTGACTGAGCCGCGAGATAGGACAAGGTCATCATGGACACCGAATATCCCCCGCTTCCTCCGATGCAGACCGGCATCAGGGGGCGCTGCCCGCGCTGTGGCCAAGGCCATATGTTCAGGGGTTTCCTGACGCTGCAGCCGCAATGCGAGGCTTGTGGCCTCGATTATTCCTTCGCCGATCCGGCTGATGGCCCGGCCTTTTTCGTCATCTGCTTCGCCTGCATCCCGAGCGTGCTGCTCGGCGTCTGGCTGGAGGTGGCGTTCTCGGCGCCGATCTGGATGCAGTTTCTGGTCACCGGTCCCTTCATGCTCGCGACCTGCATTCCGCCGCTCAGGCCGCTGAAAGGCTGGCTGGTCGCCAGCCAGTATTTCTACAAGGCCGAAGAGGGCAAACTAGCCTGAAGCTGCGGGCTACTTCAGCGCGGCGCGCAGGCGTGGCGTCGCAAAATCGATGAGGGCGCGCATCTTCAGCGGCACCAGCCCCTGCGAGGGATAGACGAGATGCACCGGCGCCGGCTGCTGTTCGAAATCGGCAAGCAGCGGCACCAGCAAGCCCGCCTTCTCGGCGCCCGCGGCCTGGTAGGAGAGCACGCGGGTGATGCCGAGACCAGCTACGGTGGCATCCACGGCCGCCTCTGCAGTATTGACGGCGAGCCGTGAGCGGATCGGCACGACGAGCTCGCGTTTGCCCTCGACGAATGTCCAGCTTCGCGTCGAGGCCATGCCTTCGAACGTGATGCAGTCATGCGCGGAAAGATCGCTGGGGTGGCGGATTGCGGCGTGCAGGGCGAGATAATCCGGGCTTGCATAGACCGTGCGGCGGATCAGGCCGAGCCTTGTAGCGATCAGGTTGATGTCGGCCAGGTTGCCGATCCTGAGCGCCAGGTCGATATGATCCTCGACGAGGTTCGCCAGCCGGTCGCCCAGCATCAGCCGCAGATTGATATCGGGATAGGCCTTCAGGAAGTCCACCGCGACGGGCAGGACATGCAGCCGCCCGAAGACGATCGGCGCCGTCATCGTCAGCTCACCCTTCGGTGCGCTGTATTCGCCGGCCGCCGTCCGCTCCGCCTCTTCCACCCGGTCGAGAATCTCCCGCGCTGCCTCGACATAGGCGCGGCCGGCCTCCGTCAGCGCGACCTTCCTGTTGGTCCGTTGCAAAAGCCGGGCGCCGAGATGTGCTTCCAGTTCCGAAACCTTGCGGCTGACGGTGGCAAGCGGCGAGTGCAGATGCCGTGAGGCGGCCGACAGGCTGCCTTGTTCGACGACGGTGAGAAGCACGGTCATGGCTTCGAGGCGGTCCATCCTATCCTACCATAAAGTGGAAATCCGTCTCTCAGATTAGCATTCTACTGCATCTCTGTGGAAGGCCGTAGATTCACTGCCGATGGTTCCGAGCAGCCATCGCCAATCGCATTCGTCCCTACAGGAGCCATCATGAAACTCTACCATCACCCGCTGTCCGGCCATTCGCATCGCGCCCATCTTTTCCTGTCGCTGCTTGGTGTGGCGTATGAACTGGTCGAGGTCGACTTGGCGGCAGGCGCCCACAAGGCGCCGGATTTCCTCAAGCTCAATCGCTTCGGCCAGGTGCCGGTTCTCGATGATGATGGCACCGTCATTGCCGATTCCTCCGCCATCCTCGTCTATCTCGCGCGCAAATACGGCCACACCGATTGGCTGCCAGAGGACGCGGTTTCGGCGGCGCAGATACAGAAATGGCTGTCGGTCGCCGCGGGCGAGATCGCCTACGGACCGTGTGCGGCCCGCCTGGTCACCGTCTTCGGCGCCGATTTCCGCACGGAGGAGGTGATTGCCCGAGCGCACCGCATCCTTGCACTGCTCGAGGCGGAGCTCGGCGCCCGCAGCTTCCTGCTCGGCGACAGGCCGACCATCGCCGATATCGCGCTTTACAGCTACATCGCCAATGCGCCCGAGGGCAATGTCGATATTTCGGCATACCCGAGCGTCCGCGCATGGCTTGCGCGTACCGAGGCGCTGCCGGGTTTTGTCGGCTTTCGCAAGACGAAGATTGGCCTTGCCGCATGATGAGCCGCCGGGGCTGAGCACCGTCCCGGCTTCCCGATAATCCCGCAAGGAGGCCATGATGCCGAACGAGACAGGACAGGATGCCGCATCGCCCTGGCATGAGGGCGAACTTGCCATGCAGCGCAGTATCGGCATCGTCGAACGCATGGACGGGCCGGGACGCAATTTCATCCGCAAGGCCATGCCCGAACAGCACCGCGCTTTCTTTCCAATGCTGCCTTTCGTCGTGCTCGGCGCGGTCGACGCCAAGGGGGCTGTCTGGGCGACGGTGCGGGCGGGGCGCCCGGGATTCATGTCCTCGCCGGTGCCGGAGGCTCTCGACGTCGATCTGCGGCGCGATCCGGACGATCCTGCCGATGCCGGCACGGAAGATGGAGACGCGATCGCACTGCTCGGCATCCAGCTCGAGACCCGCAGGCGCAATCGGCTGAACGGCGTCATCCGCAGGACGGATGCCGAGGCTTTCCGCCTGCGGGTCGGCCAGAGCTTCGGCAACTGCCCGCAATATATCCAGCCGCGCACGGCCGCCTTTGTCCGCGACCCCGATATGCCCACCGCGATGAGGCCGGTTCACTCTGTCAACCTCGACGACCGCGCGCGGCGCATGGTCGAGAACGCCGATACGTTTTTCGTCGCCTCCTATGTAGATCGTCATAATGGCGAGCGGCAGGTCGATGTCTCTCATCGCGGCGGCAATGCCGGCTTCGTGTGGCTTGGCGCCGACGGCGTGCTGACCATCCCCGATTTTCCCGGCAACCGGTTCTTCAACACGCTCGGCAATCTTCTCGTCAATCCGAAGGCCGGGCTGGTCTTCGTCGATTTCGAAACCGGCGACATGCTGCAGATGACCGGAAGAGCTGAAATATTGCTGTCTTCACCTGAGATCGCCAGCTTTGAAAGGGCCGAAAGGCTGTGGCGTTTTACGCCTGAAAACATCGTGTTTCGCCCGGATGCCCTGCCGTTGCGCTGGAGCCGCAATCTCGACCGCTGAGAAAACGCCTCATCAGACCGCTTGCAGACGAATATACCGATCGGTACAGTGGAGACGGATCAGTACAGGAGAAGATCATGTCCAGCCTCGTTCCGCCTTTCACCCTCGAGACTGCCACCAGGAAAGTCCGTCTTGCCGAGGACGGCTGGAACAGCCGTGATCCCGAGCGCGTGTCACTCGTCTATACGCCGGACAGCCGCTGGCGCAATCGCGCCGAATTTATCACCGGCCGCGCCGAGATCGTCGCTTTCCTTACCCGCAAATGGGCCAAGGAACTGGATTACCGGCTAATCAAGGAAATCTGGGCCTTTACCGATAATCGCATTGCCGTGCGCTTTGCCTATGAATGGCACGATGACAGCGGCAACTGGTTCCGCTCCTATGGCAATGAGAATTGGGAATTCGACGCCACCGGCTTGATGCAGCGTCGTTTCGCCTGCATCAACGATCTGCCGATCCGGGAAGCGGAACGCAAATACCACTGGCCGCTCGGCCGGCGGCCGGATGACCATCCCGGCCTGACCGAGCTCGGCCTCTAGAACAGGATGAACTTGGACCGGTGAAGACCGTCTACGAACGCGCCGACATCGTACCGCTGCTTGCGGAAACCTTCCGCGAGCTCGGCTACGAGGGCGCCACGCTCAGCCGCATCACCGAACGCACTGGCATCGGCAAGGGCAGCCTTTATCACTTCTTCCCCGGCGGCAAGGAGGAGATGGCCGGCGCCGTGCTCGCCGATATCGATGCCTGGTTCGAACAGGCGATCTATCGGCCGCTGAGGACTGACGACGCCCGTCAGGCGATTGCGGCGATGTGGGTCAATGTCGATGATTACTTCCGCTCCGGGGGCCGCATTTGCCTCGTTGGCGCCTTCGCGCTCGACGACACCCGCGAGCGCTTTTCCTCGGCGATTGGTGACTATTTCATCCGCTGGATCGACGCATTGCGTTCGGCGCTGATACGGGCTGGCTGTGCTGAGGCGAAGGCGCAGACGCTTGCAGAGGAAGGCGTCTGCGGCATCCAAGGTGCGTTGGTGCTGTCGCGCGCGCTCAGAGATGGAAAGGTCTTCACCCGGTCGCTCGAAGCGCTGGCGAACCGGCTTGAGGCTGCTGTGCGATGAGGTCAGGCCTTACATCCGCGCCGCTTTGCCAGTATCTATCTGCGCTGCTGTTGAAGCTGCCGGTGCCGGGCGGGTATTCTCGCGCTCAAGGCGAATCTGGCGCCACTCATTTTCCATCTGGTCGACGACATGCTGGGGAATGGTGGTCTGCGTGTTGGCGGGCGTCTGCATCGGAAGTCTCCTCTTGTGGTGGTAAGGCTTCAGGGCGTGAGAAATGCATCGCACAAGACAAAAGGTGTGTAAATCAGGGGGTTAGGTACTTCAAATGATTAAGTTCATTTTAATCGATTAAGAGGGTTTTAACCACGAGGTTCACAGGAAGCGCGGAATGGTTGTCCACATGGACCGGGTAGTCTTTTTTGACGCGGTACGGCACGAGCTCTTCAGGGGAGAGCTGACTCATCCTCAGGTAGTGGGTATGACTGCGATTCTCGACGCCTGGGAAAAGCGGTCTGCGCCGGCCGACCGCCGGTGGCTCGCCTATATTCTGGCAACCGCCTATCATGAGACCGCCTATACGATGCAGCCGGTGCGCGAGACGCTGGCCGAAAGCGATGTGCGCGCGGTCGAGATCCTGGAGGCAGCCTTTGCCGCAGGCCGGCTCTCTTGGGTGAAGGCGCCCTACTGGCGGCCCGACGAGGATGGCCGCTGTTGGCTCGGGCGCGGACTCGTGCAGCTCACCCATAAGCGGAATTACGAGGCGATGAGCGCGCTGACGGGCATAGATCTGGTTGCCGATCCCGATCGGGCGATGGAGATGGAGGCGGCGGTGACGATCCTGATCGAAGGCATGCTGCAAGGCAGCTTTACCGGCCACAAACTCGCCGATCACCTGAATGCGACGACCGAGGACTGGGTCAATGCGCGCCGCATCGTCAACGGTACCGACCGGGCCGAGAAGCTTGCGGGTTACGCCACGGCCTTCCATGCGGCGCTGCGTCCGGATGCCGCGCAGGGCCGGCCGCGCGGTTGAAGGCCCGCGGCGCGCGTGTTATCGCGCGAGCCTGAGAAATCTGACAGGAGCATCTGCGTGATCCGCCATATCGTCTTCTTCACCGTGCAGGAGGAAAATCTGGAGGAGGTGAGGGCGGGACTTTCGATCCTGACCGGCATTCCGCACGCGCGGCTGCTGGAAATCGGCACGAATGTGAAGACCGATCAGCTGGGCACCGAGATCGATCTTGTGGTCTATGGCGAATTCGATAATGAGGCGGCTCTCGCCGCTTACAAGGCGCATCCCGATTATCAGCGTTCGATCGAGCGCGTGCGTCCGCTCCGGGAAAAGCGCATCGCTGCCGATTACGACAGCCGCACGGCCGTGACGCGGCCGCTCTGAATTCGGCAGTTGATTGGCTTCGAGCCGGATAGAGCTTAAACCTCAATTGGATGAGCGATCCTCCGCAATCGAGCCGCCCAGTTGTTGAACGTCTGAGCCACTGAACGCGGCTGTCGAAAAAGCCGCGGCAAACGATTCAAAAGATTCGCCAAATGGCCTGTTGATCATGAGCCGTGAGAACGGCCTGAATCCGCACCTCACGAGGTGACGGGGCTAGGCTGCGATGCCTGTGCGCCGCGCACCAGCGTCATCAGCATCAGCACAAGGGTCAGCGACAATGCCGCAAGCACGGCTGCGGCGAAGAGCGCCGGACCGGTGCCGGCGCGATCGAGGATGGCGGTGAAGACGACGGGAGCGACGGCATTGGCAAGGTTTTGCGGCAGCGACAATCGGGCCGACTGCAGACCGAATTCGCGCGGCGAAAACAGGGCGAGCGGCAGAAGCGCGCGGGCGACGGTCATGATGCCGGCGCCGAAGCCGTAGAGCAGGATGAAGCTGACGAGCAGCGGCATCGAAGGACCGACGACCAGCATCATCAGGAAGCTTGTCAGCATCAGACCGATGCCCATGGCGGCGCTCAGGATGGGATTGCCGCGCCGGCCGAGCAGCATGTCGAGGAACCGTGCCGAGATGCCGAGGATGCCGCGGGCCGAGCCGAGCTGCAGTGCGAAAGCCGGCGAGGCGCCGGACTGGCGGAAGATCTCGAGCAGAGATGGCGAGATGCCGAAGGTGATGAAGGTGGTGAGGGTCGTCGAGGCGGCGATCAGCAGAAAGGCCTTGCGCTGCGCCGCCTTCGACAGCGGCACCGGGGCGATATCGGCTGCGCCGCCGTCGAGCTGGGCCGCGATCGGTCTGGGCAGGGCGAAAAGATGCAGCGGCAGGCATATGAAAAAATGCAGCGCCGCGCAGATGAGGAAGGTCAGGCGCCACCCGAAGGTGTCGTTGAGCAGGCTGAGGATCGGCCAGAAGACGGCGCTCGAAAGCCCTGTGAACAGCATCAGGATGGCGATGACGCGCTTGCCGTTCATTCCTTCGCGTTCGACCACGGCAGTATAGGCCGGCGCGGACAGGCCGAGCGCGCCGCCGATGCCAATCACCACCCAGGCGGCGGCATAGAGAATGATGCCGTTTGCGGCGGCAAGCAGAGAGAGGCCGAGCGCAAAGGTCAGAGAAGCCGCCGCAAGCACCCGGGCGGCGCCATAGCGAGCAAGCCAGCGGCCGGTCATTGGACCGACGACGGCGCTGACCATCATCATGATCGTCAGGCCGGCGAACGCCACCTCGTTCGCAACGCCCAGATCGGGCGCCACGATGCGGCCCATGACCCCGAGCATGTCGAAGGTCGTGCCCCAGCCGATCAACTGGGTGACGGCGAGGACGGTGACCGTCTGCGCCGAGCGGAAGCGGAAGGGTATGGGCATCGGTGCTGGAACGGTCTGAAATGGGAGCGGCAAAGACATAACAGTTTCGATCGGCCGGTGAAAGCGGGCGCTGTCGATTCGGACTGCGGCCCGGCGCTTTTGCTCCGGCGGGAAAAGATAGGCGATACAATTTCAGGACGACTTGCTGCGCACGGGAACTTGCGAAATCGGCCGCCCTGCCACCACTTTCATCGTAGCGTTGTGGCCGAATCGCCAATCACGACCGACCTGCCCGCAGCTCGATGGAAAAGGCACTGATCCCGCCTGGGGAACGGCACTTGCGGCGCGGAGAAAGCGCCGCCTCTGCCTGCTGCGAGGGCGGCTTCCATCGGCAGGAATCGACTGTGCCAAACAGGCGAGAACGGTTCTAAATGCCCTGTATTACAGCGCATTCATTTGCCATTCAGGTCGCTTGAGTACATATTCGCAGCAAGTTGGAATTACCTTGAAAGCGTAAGACATGGCCTTTCCTCTGAGCGTCGCAGTAGTGGCCGCCGGACTGGTGGTATCGGCGCCCTCACCGGACGGCGCAGGCACCCTCGTCCTGCGCGTGGCTGGCGATTGCAGCGCCGCCGCAGCCCAGGTCGTCGAACAGACGGGCGGGCAACTCCTGTCCGTGCAACCGGTGGGCGATAGCTGCATCATTACCGTTCTCGTGTCGGGCAATGGCCAGCGTCCACGCAAGGTAACGGTAAAGGTTCCGATGTAACCGGAATCGGTCTATTCAAACACCAGCGATTTGAAGACGAAGGCGGACCGATGCGCATCCTGGTAATCGAAGACGACGTCAATCTGAACCGGCAGCTCACCGACACGCTGAAGGAGGCGGGCTATGTCGTCGATCAGGCATTCGACGGCGAGGAAGGCCATTTCCTCGGCGACACCGAACCCTATGACGCCATCATCCTCGATATCGGCTTGCCTGAGATGGACGGCGTCACCGTGCTGGAAAAATGGCGCGGCGCCGGCCGCGGCATGCCGGTTCTGATCCTGACGGCGCGCGACCGCTGGAGCGACAAGGTCGCCGGCATCGACGCCGGCGCCGACGACTATGTCACCAAGCCCTTTCACGTCGAGGAAGTTCTGGCGCGCATTCGGGCGTTGATCCGGCGTGCAGCCGGCCATGCTTCCTCCGAGATCATCTGCGGACCGGTGCGGCTCGATACCAAATCCTCGAAGGCGACGGTCAACGGCGCGGCGCTGAAGCTGACCTCGCACGAATATCGCCTGCTCGCCTATCTCATGCATCACATGGGCGAGGTCGTCTCGCGCACGGAATTGGTCGAGCACATGTACGACCAAGATTTCGACCGCGATTCCAATACGATCGAGGTCTTCGTCGGCCGTCTGCGCAAGAAGATGGGCGTCGACTTGATCGAAACGGTGCGCGGTCTCGGCTACCGCATCCAAGCGCCGAAACATGCGAATTAAGTCGCTCACCGCACGCGTGTTGCTGCTGACCACGGTCTGGTCGACGGTGGCGCTGGTGGTGATCGGCTTGCTGATCTCCACGCTTTACCGCAAGAGCGCCGAACGTGGTTTCCAGGATCTGCTGCGGGCCCAGCTCTATAATGTCATCAATTCCGTGACGATCGGCGATCAGGGGGCATTGAGCGGGAGTCCGCAGCTCGGCGATCTGCGCTTTGCTCAGCCGAAGACCGGCTGGTACTGGGTGGTGGAGCCGCTTGGCACCTATACGACTGCGCCGCTGGTCTCCCCCTCGCTCGGCTCGGCGCTCATTCCGGTACCCTCCGTCGTCGAGGCGCCTTTCGACAAGAATTATGAGCGCTACTACCAGGTGACGGATGCCTCCGGGAACCGCGTGCAGGTGGCCGAAACCGAAGTGGTGCTCGACACGGACGGGCGCGCGGCGCGTTTCCGCGTGACCGGTAACGTCGATGTCGTCGAGGACGATGTCCGCACCTTTTCCCACAGCCTCTATCTAGCGCTAGCCGGTTTCGGCGTCGGCAGCTTGATCGTCAATGCGCTGGCGATCCTCTACGGCCTGAAGCCGCTCGACAAGGCGCGCGCCGCATTGGAGCGCATTCGCGCCGGCGAGAGCGAGCAGCTGAAGGGTGACTTCCCGCGTGAGATCCTGCCGCTCGCCAACGAGGTGAACGCGCTGATCGACAGCAACCGCCGCATCGTCGAGCGGGCGCGTATGCAAGTCGGCAACCTTGCCCACTCGCTGAAAACGCCGATCGCCGTTCTCCTCAACGAGGCGCGCGTTCTCGAAAAATCCCATGGCGAACTGGTGCGCAGCCAGGCGGAATCGATGCAGGGGCAGGTGCAGTCCTACCTCAACCGGGCCCGCATCGCCGCGCAGCGCGAATCCGTGCTCGCCCGCACCGACGCCGAGCCGGCGCTGGAACGGCTGGTGCGCGTCATGCGGCGCCTGAATGTCGACACCGAATTCGATCTTGTCGTCTCGCCGCCGCATCTTGCCGTCGCCATGGAACAGCAGGATCTCGAGGAAACCGTCGGCAACCTCCTGGAGAATGCAGCGCGTTTCGCCAAGAGCAGAGTGCGGCTTTCGGCCATCGAGGCCGGCGAGGACGTGAAAGGGGCGGAGGCGAGCGCCCGTCGGCGCTGGGTGGAGCTTGCCGTCGAGGATGACGGGCCCGGCCTTGAGCCCGACCAGATTCGCGAGGCGCTGAAGCGTGGCCGCAGGCTCGACGAAAGCAAGCCCGGAACCGGTTTGGGCCTTTCAATCGTCACCGAGATTTCCAACGAATACCAGGGAAGGCTCGAACTGTCCCGCGGCGAATGGGGCGGGCTGAAGGCGAAGCTCATCCTGCCCGGTGTCACAAAGGATGTTGCATGACCAACTGCTTGATGTCACAAGGATAGTGGCAAACGTATAGCATGTTTTGCCATAATGCTGACACGGGGACGCTGCACTTCGATCGGCTGAATTTGACCTCTGATCGTGGTTCCACGCAATGATTCTACGCTCGCAAGGCATGATGGTTTCCGTCCTACTTCTCGCCGCCGCGCTGTCCGGCTGCACGACGACGAAGGGCGCTGCTTCGCGCGGCATTTTTTCGAGCAAACCCTCCGCGTCGGCCGCCTTCATCACCGCGCTGCAGGGCGGCATCGTCGGCCGCAGCGGCGTGAGCTTGAGCGATAGCAACAAGCAGCGGGCGCTCGAGGCGGAGTATCGGGCGCTGGAAGGAGCGGCAGTCGGCCAGCCGGTGGTCTGGAGCGGCAAGGACGTCACAGGCAAGGTCGTGGCGGCCGCACCCTATCAGGTCGGTTCGCAGAATTGCCGGCAATATACCCATACCCTGACCGTCGACGGCAAGGAGACCGTGGCGCGGGGTGCAGCCTGCCGTAATCAAGACGGCAGCTGGTCGCCGCTCGGTTGAAATCGTTTCCAACCTGAATTGCGGCGAATAGCCTCAAATCTTCGTCATTCCGGCTTTGGCAGTTGGAATAGGCGTGCGCTTCACGTATTTGGGCCGATATGCTGTTCTGGATTCTCGTTGCCGTTCTGACGGCAGCCGTCGCCGTCATCCTGCTCTACCCCCTTCTGCGTGGTGCGAAGGCGGCGCAGAATAGTCGCGCCGGCGAGGAGGCAGTCTATCGCGACCAGTTCCGCGAACTCGACCGCGATCTTGCTGGCGGGCTGATCACGCCCGAAGAGGCTGATTACGCCAGGGCCGAAATC
This sequence comes from Rhizobium etli CFN 42, assembly GCF_000092045.1. Taxonomy (NCBI): domain Bacteria; kingdom Pseudomonadati; phylum Pseudomonadota; class Alphaproteobacteria; order Hyphomicrobiales; family Rhizobiaceae; genus Rhizobium; species Rhizobium etli. The sequence goes on from NC_007761.1 coordinate 1,335,601, forward strand.
GGCCGGCGGCTGATCGCCGTCTCTGCCGCAGAGCCGGAGACGACGCAGAAGCCCGCACGGCATCATCGTCTCACCGAAGTTCTCGTCCTCTTGATCCTGCCGGTGCTCGGGCTTTGTCTTTATTTGACGACGGGCAGGCCGGATCTGCCATCGCAGCCGCTGCAAGCGCGGTTGGAAAATCCCGGCGACGACGTGGCGGTGTTGATCGCCAAGGCGGAACGGCATCTGGCCGAGAACCCCGACGACGGCAAGGGCTGGGACGTGCTGGCGCCGATCTATTTCCGCACGATGCGGGTCAATGATGCGCAGGTCGCCTACCGCAACGCGATCCGGCTGCTCGGCCCGAGTCCGATCCGGCTCGACGGTCTTGCCGAGACGCTGATGGCGGTCTCCGATGGCGTCGTGACGGACGAGGCGCGCCAGGTACTGGAACAATCGCTGACGCTGGAACCCAACAATCCGCGTGCCCGCTTCTACGTCGCGCTCAGCATGGAGCAGGCGGGTCGGGCCGAAGAGGCACGCCGCGCCTTCGAGGCGCTGGCGCAGCAATCGCCCGCCGATGCACCTTGGCTGCCGCTGGTCAATGAACATATCGCCAAGAACGGCGGCGCTGGCGCCCCGTCGGCGGCGCCAGGCAGCCCGACGTCGGAAGATGTGGCGGCGGCTGAAAGCATGAGCGCCGGCGATCGCCAGCAGATGATCCGCGGCATGGTCGACAGCCTCGATGCCAAACTCAGCGAGGATCCCAACAATTTCGAGGGCTGGATGCGGCTTGTCCGCTCTTACGCCGTATTGAACGATAAGGATCGCGCAGCCAGCGCCCTGAAGCGCGGGCTTGCCGCTTTTCCGCCGTCCGGTGAGCAGGGCCGGCAATTGCTGGCGCTAGCCCGGGAACTTGGCATTGCCACGGAGGGGATGACGCAATGACGCGCAAGCAGAAGCGCCTTGTGGTGATTGCTGGCGGGATGAGTTTCATCCTTGCTGCGGTGCTTTTGGTGATGTTCGCCTTCAGCCAGTCGGTGGCCTATTTCTACATGCCGGCCGATCTTGCCAGGACGCCGGTGGCGCCGGAGACCCGCATCCGGCTCGGCGGCCTGGTCGGGGCGGGCAGCGTCGTGCGCGGCGCCGGTTCGACGGTGGAATTTTCTGTCACCGACGGCAGCGCCAATGCGGTGAAAGTCAAGTATACCGGCATCCTGCCGGATCTGTTCCGCGAGGGCCAGGGTGTGGTCACCGAGGGCATGTTTGCCGCAGGCAGCAATGTCTTTATCGCCGACACCGTGCTTGCCAAGCATGACGAGACCTATATGCCGAAGGAGGTGGCCGACCGACTAAAGTCGCAGGGGCTGTGGCAGGAAGGCAAGGGGCAGGAGGCGAAGGCGACGCCATGATCATCGAGATCGGCCATTACGCTCTGGTGCTGGCGCTGGCGACGGCGCTGATCGTCTCGATCGTGCCTGTCATCGGCGCCCGCCGTCATGATCCGGCGCTGATGGATGTGGCGACATCAGGTTCGCTGGCGATGTTTGCCCTTGTCGCCTTTGCCTTCGCCGTCTTGACCTATGCCCATGTCGTCTCCGACTTCTCCGTCGAGAACGTCTGGGAGAATTCGCATTCGCTGGTGCCGCTGATCTACAAATATTCCGGCGTCTGGGGCAATCACGAGGGATCGATGATGCTCTGGCTGCTGATCCTGGCGCTGTTCAGCGCGCTGGTCGCGATCTTCGGCGCCAATCTGCCGGAGACGCTGAAGGCCAATGTGCTTGCCGTGCAGGCCTGGATCTCGCTCGCCTTCACCCTGTTCATCCTTTTGACCTCCAATCCCTTCCTGCGGCTCGATCCGGCCCCGGCCGAGGGCCGCGATCTCAATCCGGTGCTGCAGGATGTCGGGCTCGCCATCCACCCGCCGCTGCTCTATCTCGGCTATGTCGGCTTTTCCGTCTGCTTCTCCTTCGCCGTTGCAGCCCTCATTGAAGGCCGCATCGACGCCGCCTGGGCGCGCTGGGTCCGGCCCTGGACGCTCGCCGCCTGGACCTGCCTGACGCTTGGCATCGCCATGGGCTCCTACTGGGCCTATTACGAGCTCGGCTGGGGCGGCTGGTGGTTCTGGGACCCGGTGGAAAACGCCTCGTTCATGCCGTGGCTCGCCGGCACCGCGCTGCTGCATTCGGCGCTCGTCATGGAAAAGCGCGAGGCGCTGAAGATCTGGACGGTGCTGCTCGCCATCCTGACCTTCTCGCTGTCGCTGATGGGCACCTTCCTGGTGCGCTCCGGGGTGCTGACCTCGGTGCATGCCTTTGCCAGCGATCCCACCCGCGGCGTCTTCATCCTGTCGATCCTGCTGATCTTCATCGGCGGAGCGCTGTCGCTGTTTGCCCTGCGGGCGCCGAAGCTTGCGGCCGGCGGGCTGTTTGCGCCGATCTCGCGCGAGGGGGCGCTCGTCCTCAACAATCTGATCCTGACGGTCGCCTGCGGCACGGTGCTGACCGGCACGCTCTATCCGCTGCTGTTGGAAACGCTGACCGGCGACAAGATCTCCGTCGGGCCGCCCTTCTTCAACCTGACCTTCGGCCTGCTGATGGCGCCGCTGCTCGTCATCGTGCCGTTCGGGCCGCTGCTGGCCTGGAAGCGCGGCGATCTGCTCGGCGCCCTGCAGCGGCTCTACGTTGTCGCGGCTCTCGCCTTCACCGCCGCGGTCATCGTCTTTTATCTCCAACATGGCGGGCCGGTGCTCTCCGTGCTCGGGCTGGCGGCCGGCCTGTTCCTGATCCTCGGCGCCGTTGCCGATCTCTGGTATCGGGCCGGCATCGGCAAGGTCGCCGGCAGCATCGCCTGGCGCCGCCTGAGCGGTCTGCCGCGCTCGGCCTTCGGCACGGCGCTTGCCCATGCCGGCCTCGGCGTCAGCGTGCTCGGCATCGTCGCCGTCACCACCTTCCAGAGCGAACATGTTGTCGCGATGAAGCCGGGCGAGATAATCGAGGCCGGCGGCTACAGCCTTGCGTTCGACGGCATGCGCCCGGGCAGGGGACCGAACTACACCGAGGAGCGCGGCCACTTCACCATCCGACGCGCCGGGGTTGCGGTCGCCGAGACCTGGTCGGCCAAGCGCCTTTACACCGCCCGGCAGATGCCGACGACGGAGGCCGGCATCCTGACCTTCGGTCTCAGCCAGCTCTATGTCTCGCTCGGCGACGCCACCAAGGACGGCGGCATCGTCGTGCGCATCTGGTGGAAGCCGTTCATCCTGTGCATCTGGGGCGGCGCGCTGATCATGGCCGCCGGCGGCCTCGTCTCGCTCTCCGACCGGCGCCTGCGCGTCGGCGCACCGCGGAGAAAGGCTAAGGCAAAACCGACGACGCCTGCGATGGAGCCGGCGGAATGATGCGGCGTCTGCTCCTGGTTCTGGCTCTGATGCTTTCGGCCGTCCCGGCCTTCGCCGTCAATCCCGACGAGGTGCTGGCCGATCCGGCGCTGGAGGCCCGCGCGCGCGCGCTTTCGGCCGAACTGCGCTGCATGGTTTGTCAGAACCAATCGATTGATGATTCCAATGCCGAACTCGCGAAGGACCTGCGCCTGCTGGTGCGCGAGCGCATCAGCAATGGCGACAGCGATGCGGCGGTGCTCAACTATATCGTCTCACGCTACGGCGAGTTCGTGCTTCTGAAGCCGCGATTCAGCATGAGGACGGTGTTACTCTGGGGCGCGCCCGTGCTGCTGGTCCTTGCCGGCGGCGTGTCGCTGCTCGTCTTTGCGCGCAAGAGGACCGGCAGGCCGACCGGAAGCAAGCTCACTCCGGAAGAGCAGGCGAAGCTCAGCGAGCTTCTGGAAAAGTAGCCGCATGCCGCGACCTAAACATTCGAAACATTACAAACTTTTCATAGACCGGACAGTTCGCAGTAAGGTGCGCCATCCTATATCTTAAGTCATCGACTGATCCGGCGCTGCCGGTCTGAAGATCCAAGAACAAGAGAAGGTGCTCCAATGCTGAACAATTTCAACGGACGTCCGTCCCTCGCCACTGTGCTCAAGGCTTCTACCGTCGCCGGTATCGCAGCCGCTGTGCTCGCGACCGGCGTTCCGCTCGAAATTACCCGGTCTTATGCCGAAGCCGTCAAGGTTCAGGCCCCTGCCGTCCCTAGTTTCGCCAATGTCGTCGATGCCGTTTCGCCCGCCGTCGTGTCCGTCCGCGTCGAAAACCGCGTCAATCCCGTTGCCGACAACAATGACGGCTTCTCCTTCGATTTCAATGGCCGCGGCTTCGACGATCTACCCGACGATCATCCGCTGAAGCGCTTCTTCCGTCAGTTCGGCCAGGACCCGAACGACCAGCAGGGCCATCAGCGGCGCTTCGGCCAGAACGGCCCCGGTGGTCCTAACGGCCCCGGCAAGGGCCGTCTGCGCCCGGTTGCTCAAGGCTCGGGCTTCTTCATCTCCGAGGACGGCTACATCGTCACCAACAACCACGTGGTTGCGGACGGTCAGGCCTTCGTGGCCGTGATGAATGACGGCACCGAACTCGATGCCAAGTTGATCGGCAAGGATCCGCGCACCGATCTCGCCGTCCTCAAAGTCGACGGCAAGGGCAAGAAGTTCACCTATGTCAACTGGGCCGACGACAACAATGTCCGTGTCGGCGACTGGGTCGTCGCCGTCGGCAATCCCTTCGGTCTCGGCGGCACCGTCACCGCCGGCATCATCTCGGCCCGCGGCCGCGATATAGGCTCGGGTCCTTATGACGATTACCTGCAGGTGGATGCGGCCGTGAACCGCGGCAACTCCGGCGGTCCGACCTTCAACCTCAACGGCGAAGTCGTCGGCATCAATACCGCGATCTTCTCGCCCTCGGGCGGCAGCGTCGGCATCGCCTTCGCCATTCCGGCCTCGACCGCAAAAGATGTCGTCGCGGATCTGATGAAGGATGGCCAGGTGTCCCGCGGCTGGTTGGGCGTCCAGATCCAGCCGGTGACCAAGGATATCGCCGAGTCGATCGGCCTTTCCGAGCCGAGCGGCGCCCTCGTGGTTGCCCCGCAGCCCGGATCGCCGGGCGACAAGGCCGGCATGAAGGCCGGTGACGTCGTCACCGCGCTGAATGGCGAGACCATCAAGGACGCGCGTGACCTCAGCCGCCGCATCGGTGCGATGCAGCCGGGCAGCAAGGCCGAGCTTTCGGTCTGGCGCGCCGGCAAGGCCCAGTCGCTCACGGTCGAACTCGGCACGCTGCCGGCCGATCAGAAGGATGCCAATGCCGATGACAACAACAACCAGCCGCAGCAGCCCGAGGCGCCGGCTTCCGAAAAGGCGCTCGCCGATCTCGGCCTGACGGTCGGCCCTTCCGATGACGGCAAGGGCCTGGCGATTACCGGTATCGACCCTGACTCCGACGCCGCCGACAAGGGCATCAAGGAAGGCGAGAAGATCACCTCGGTCAACAATCAGGAAGTCTCCACCCCCGCCGATGTCGTCAAGGTGCTGAACCAGGCCAAGAAGGACGGCCGTACCCGGGCGCTCTTCCAGATTCAGTCGAGCGAAGGAAGCCGTTTCGTCGCGCTTCCGATCAACGGCCAGGGCTGATCCCCGCAAACCGGGAGCCGTGCGGAGGAAACTCCGCGCGGCTCGATTGTTCTGATTTTTGAGGGATGATCGCGATGAGCGCCGCTCCGCAGCCAGATGCTTTGAGCCTTGCCGAAACGCAGCCGGTGGGTAATGTCGGCCGCATGAAGATTCTCATCATCGAAGATGATCTCGAAGCCGCCGCCTACCTTACGAAAGCCTTTCGCGAGGCAGGCATCGTCGCCGACCACGCCAGCGACGGTGAGGCCGGTCTGTTCATGGGGTCGGAAAATACCTATGACGTCATCGTCATCGACCGCATGCTGCCGCGCCGCGATGGCCTCTCCGTTATCAGCGAGCTGCGCCGCAAGGGCATCCATACGCCGGTGCTCATCCTCTCCGCGCTTGGCCAGGTCGATGATCGGGTGACCGGTCTTCGTGCCGGCGGCGACGATTACCTGCCGAAGCCTTATGCCTTCAGCGAATTGCTGGCGCGTGTCGAGGTGCTCGGCCGCCGCAAGGGCACGCCGGAGCAGGACGTCGTCTATCGCGTCGCTGATCTTGAACTCGACCGGCTCTCCCACGAGGTCCGCCGCGGCGGCAAGGAAATCCCGCTGCAGCCGCGCGAATTCCGCCTGCTCGAATATCTGATGAAGAATGCCGGCCAGGTGGTGACCCGCACCATGCTGCTCGAAAATGTCTGGGACTACCACTTCGACCCGCAGACCAACGTCATCGACGTCCATGTCTCGCGCCTACGCTCGAAGATCGAGAAGGACTTCAGCCAGCCGCTCCTGAAAACCATCCGGGGCGCGGGGTACATGATCAAGGACGAGGGATGAGCCGCTTCAGGGTTCTCTTCAAGTCCACCGCAGTCCGCCTATCGGCACTCTACATCCTGCTATTCGCCATTTGCGCCGCGACCCTCGTCTTCTATGTGACGGCGATGTCGGAACGGCTGCTGACCGGCCAGATCCGCGACGCCGTCCGGCAGGAGGTGGAGCAGGTGCAGCGCGCCTATGACACCGGCGGCATGAACCTTCTGCTGCGCACGATGGAGCGGCGCGCCCGTCAGCCGGGCGCCAATCTGTACATCATCGCCGGCCCCTCGGGCGATATTCTCGCCGGCAATGTCGCCTCGGTGCAGCCTGGTGTTTTCGAGGAGGTCGGCTGGACCTCGGCTCCCTTCGCCTATCAGCGTTATACAGACGGTGGTGGCGTCGAGCGCCGGCACAAGGCGATCGCCAACATCTTCGTGCTCGACAACGGCTTGAGAATTCTGGTCGGCCGCGACCTCGGCGATCCCGAGCGCTTCCGCCTGCTGGTGCGCCAGGCGCTGATGGTGGCTTTGGCAATCATGGGGCTTGGCGCGATCATCATCTGGTTCGGCATCGGTCGCAACGCGCTGAAACGCATCGACCGCATGTCGGATGCGAGCAAGAAGATCATGGCAGGCGATCTGTCGCAGCGCCTGCCGGTCGGCGGATCCGGCGACGAGTTCGACCGGCTGTCGATGTCGCTGAACACCATGCTGGAACGTATCGAGAAGCTGAATGAAGGCTTGCGGCAGGTCTCCGACAACATCGCCCATGATCTCAAAACCCCGCTGACACGGCTGCGCAACAAGGCCGCCGACGCCCTCGATATGGCTGATGGCGATACGCGTCGCGCGGCGCTGGAAGGCATTATTTCCGAATCGGATCAGCTGATCCGCACCTTCAACGCCCTATTGATGATCTCCCGCGTCGAGGCCGGATCGGTTGCGGCGGAGATGTCGCCGGTGGAGCTTTCGGCCATCGTTTCCGACAGTGCCGAGCTTTACGAACCGGCGGCGGAGGAGGCCGGTCTCAGCCTCAGCGCCAGCGTCGAGCCGGGCATCGAGGTACAGGGCAATCGCGAGCTGATTGGCCAAGCGATCTTCAATCTGCTCGACAATGCGATCAAATATTCCTCCGATACGCAAGGGGCGGACGAAGTGTTGCTCAAGCTTGCCCGCCATCCGGACGGCATTTGCCTGTCTGTGGCCGATCATGGGCCTGGTGTTCCGGCCGACAGGCGCGAGGATGTGGTGAAGCGCTTCGTTCGCCTCGACGAAAGCCGTTCAAAGCCAGGTACGGGACTCGGGCTTTCTCTGGTGGAAGCGGTGATGGAGCTGCATAACGGACGACTGGAACTCTCCGACACCAATCCCGACAAGCCCGAACAGCGCGGACTGACTGTCAGCATGATCTTTCCGGCCGAGGCTGCCTGAAGGTCTTATCCGAATTGCGATGGGTTGAATCGCGTATGGCGGTTTTTCGCCAAGACACTAAGTTACCTCCGAACGAAGGCGGCGACCCACATCCCAGATCATCGCCAGGTTTTTTGCAGAGCCAGGGAGAGCGCATGCTGACGAAATCGACGCATGGCCTGAAGGATGTCGCCGAAGGGCTGCTGCGTCCGCTGAGCCAGACGGAGCTGAAGCTGGCGATGACCGATCTGCAGGAGGCGGGCAAAAGCGAGCCGTCAGTTGCGGCAATGCTGAAGACGGAAGGGCGGGTGCGCGATTTCATCGCCGCCGCGCTGACGCTGTCGCCCTTCCTGCGCGAAATTGTCAATCTGGACCCGGCCGTCCTCGCCGGCGCCATCAACGAACCGCTGGAGCCGCAGATCGAACCGCTGATCGCCGAAGCGCGGGGCTGCTGGCGGCCGGACGGCGAGGGAACCGCACCGACTGAATCCGTGGTGATGAGCAGGCTGCGCATCATCAAGCGCAAGGTGGCTTTCCTCGTCGCGCTCGCCGATCTCTCCCGCATTTTCGACAGCCGGACGACAACGGCCTGGCTGAGCGCGCTTGCCGAAGCTTCGGTCGCGGCTGCGATCGATCATCTGCTGCTCGCGGCCCACGAGGGGGGGAAACTCAGGCTGCACGATCCGGCGAATCCAAGTGAGGGCTCGGGCCTGATCGTGCTCGGCATGGGCAAGCTCGGCGCGTGTGAGCTCAACTATTCTTCCGATATCGATCTCGTCGTCTTCTTCGACGAACAGGCCGGCATCGTGCCCGACCCGGGTGATGCGATCGACGTCTATCCGAGGATGATGCGCCGGCTGGTGCGCATCCTGCAGGAGCGCACGGCGGACGGCTACGTCTTCCGCACTGATCTGAGATTGCGGCCCGATCCCGGCTCGACGCCGCTGGCGATCCCGGTCGATGCGGCGATGATCTATTATGAGGGCAGGGGTCAGAACTGGGAGCGGGCGGCCTTCATCAAGGCGCGCGCCGTCGCCGGAGACCTGGCGGCCGGCGGGGAATTCCTGCGCGGGCTGTCGCCCTTTGTCTTCCGCAAATATCTCGATTACGCGGCGATCGCCGATATCCATTCCATCAAGCGGCAGATCCATGCGCATAAGGGGCACGGCGCGATCGCGGTCAAGGGTCATAATGTCAAGCTAGGCCGCGGCGGCATCCGCGAGATCGAATTCTTCGTCCAGACGCAGCAGCTGATCGCCGGCGGCCGTATGCCGGCGTTGCGCGGCCGGGCGACGGAGGAGACACTCCGAGAACTCACCACGGCGAAATGGATCGATGCGCAGACCCGCGACGAACTGACGGAGGCCTATTGGTTCCTGCGTGACGTCGAGCATCGCATCCAGATGGTGCGCGACGAGCAGACCCACCTTCTGCCGGAGACCGATGCCGATCTGAAGCGCATCGCCTTCATGATGGGCTTTTCCGACACGCCGAGCTTTTCCGAAAGGCTGGTCGGCGTGCTGAAGACGGTCGAGCGGCGTTATGCTCGCCTCTTTGAGCAGGAGAGCAAGCTTTCCACCGAAACCGGGAACCTCGTCTTCACCGGCCAGGGCGATGACCCGGACACGCTGGAGACGCTGAAGAGGCTTGGTTTCACCAGGCCATCCGACATTTCCCGCATCATTCGCACCTGGCACTACGGCCGCTATCGCGCCACGCAATCGGTGGAGGCGCGTGAAAGGCTGACGGAGTTGACGCCGGAGCTTCTGCGGGTCTTCGGTGAAAGCCGGCGTGCCGATGAGGCGCTGCTGCGCTTCGACAGTTTTATTTCGGGCCTTCCGGCCGGCATCCAGCTCTTCTCGCTGCTCGGCAGCAATCCGGCACTTCTGTCGCTGATCGTCAACATCATGTCCTCGGCGCCCCGCCTGGCTGAGGTGATCGCCGCCAAGCCACATGTTTTCGACGGCATGCTCGATCCCGGCCTGATGGCCGAGCTGCCGACGCGCGATTACCTCGGCGAGCGCCTGAAGGGCTCTCTTGCCCAAGCGCGCCACTATGAGGAAGTGCTCGACCGCCTGCGCATCTTCGCCGCCGAACAGCGCTTCCTGATCGGTGTCCGCCTGCTCACCGGCGCGATCAACGGCGCAATGGCCGCCCGCGCCTTCACCCATCTCGCCGATCTCATCATCGCGGCCGCTCTCGATGCCGTGGTGAGCGAGATGCGGGCCGCGCATGGCAATTATCCCGGTGGCCGTATCGCGATATCAGGCATGGGCAAGCTCGGCAGCTTCGAGCTGACGGCAGGTTCCGACATCGATCTGATCCTGCTCTATGATTACGACGACGCGGCTTCCGAATCCGATGGGCCGAAGCCGCTCGATGCGACGCGCTATTTCACCCGCATCACCCAGCGGCTGATCGCTGCCCTATCGGCGCCGACCGCCGAGGGTGTGCTTTATCAGGTCGACATGCGGCTGCGTCCGTCCGGCAACAAGGGTCCGGTCGCCACCCGCATCAATGCCTTCGGCAAGTATCAGCGGGAGGAGGCCTGGACCTGGGAGCATATGGCGCTCAGCCGCGCCCGGCTGATTTCAGGCGATGACAGCCTGATCGCTGAGGCGGAGCATATTGTCAATGAGGTGCTGACGGCCGATCGCGACATCGCCAAGGTGGCGCACGACGTTGCCGAGATGCGCGAACTGATCGACAAGGAAAAGCCGCCATCGGGCCCCTGGGACTTGAAGCAGATCCCCGGCGGCGTCATCGATCTCGAATTCATCGCCCAGTATCTGGCGTTGATCGCGCCAAGCAGGGGCGTCGGCATTGCCGTGAACGGCAAGAGCACCGGCGAGGCTCTCAAGCTCTTGGGCGACCGCCTGATGGCACCTGCCGATCTCGACATATGCCTCGAAGCCTTCGCGCTCTACACCAGCCTCTCGCAGCTGATCCGACTCTGCATCGAGAGCGAGTTCGACCCGAACGACGCGCCCGCCGGCCTCGTCGAGCTCGTCTGCCGCGCCGGCGACTGCCCTGACATCAGGACCCTGGAGGGAGAGGTGAGGCGGCTTTCGAAAGCGGTGAGAAAGATATTCGCCCGTACAGTGAAGGCCTAGAGCCTTTCCGGGTTAGCTTGAATCATTCTGCCGGAGCAGGTTTTCGTCAGGGCAGAGGCGATTGGCGACGGGCATACCCCAAGGTACGTCCGAGCCGATCGCCTCTGATCCTGGCGGAAAGATGCCCGGCCCACCGGCCGCACCGCTTCGCCACGGCGAAGCGACAAGTGCGTCCGGCGATTCCAAAGTCTTGCAGATTTGCCATGCAAATCTGCGGGAGGGTTGGCTGAAACGGGCCGTCTGCTCGACCGACCGGCTTGGCCGTAGAGCTGGGCTACGACGCGCGCCAGCCGGTCGACCATCCGACTCCGTTTGAGCCAACAGAATGCTTCAATCTAACCAGGAAAGGCTCTAAGCATCATCCGGAATTCGCAACGAGATCACCGTGCCCACAGCTTCGCGGGACCGGATCTTCATGCGCCCGCCATGCAGCGAAGTCAGCGACCGGGAGATGGCAAGCCCGAGGCCGGAGCCGCCCTTGCTCTTGGCGTATTGGCTCTGCACCTGTTCGAACGGTTGGCCGATTTTAGACAGCGCCGAGCGTGGGATGCCGATGCCGGTATCGGCGATGGTGACGAAGACGGCGCCGTCGACACGGCGTGTGCGCACAGCGATGCGGCCGCCATCGTCTGTGAACTTCACCGCATTGGAGAGCAGGTTGAGCAGCACCTGTTTCATCGCCCGCCGGTCCGCGGTCAGCGTCAGGCCCGACGAGATGCGCTGCTCGATGACGATGTTCTTTTCGGCCGCCGGGATGGCGGTGAAACGCAGGCTTTCCTCGATCAGCGGCACGAGATCGATGCGCTCGCGGTGCAGCTTCAGGTGGCCCGCCTCGATTTTTGACATGTCGAGAATGTCATTGATGACGTTGAGCAGATGTTTGCCGCTGTCATGGATATCCCGGGCATATTCGTCGTATTTCAGCGAGCCGAGCGGCCCGAACATCTGGTTCTGCAGGATTTCCGAGAAGCCGAGGATGGCATTGAGCGGGGTGCGCAGCTCATGCGACATGTTGGCGAGGAATTCCGACTTCGCCTTGTTGGCGGCCTCGGCGCGTTCCTTTTCCGCCTGATAGTTGGCGTTGGCCGTCGAAAGCTCGGCTTTCTGGAGCTCCAGCGTCTGACGTGAGGCGGAGAGGTCGCCGATCGTCGCCATGAGCCGGCGTTCGGATTCGCGGAGCCGCTCCTGATGACGTTTCATCAGCGTAATATCGGTGCCGACCGAGACCCTGCCGCCATCGCGCGTGCGCCGTTCATTGATCTGCAGCCAGCGCTCGTCGGCAAGCTGCACCTCGGTCGTGCGCCCCGACCCGTCGGCATCGGCGACCCGCCGCTCGATGACCGGGCGGGCGGCGGCGGCATTGACGATCGATCGTTCGGTGCCGGGCACCAGCACGCTGTCCGGCAGGCCGTAGGCTTCCTGGAAATGCGTGTTGCACATGACGAGCCGGTCGTTCTTGTCCCAGAGCACGAAGGCTTCGGAGGTGCATTCGATGGCGTCGGCGAGCCGCTGGTCGGCTTCGGCATAGCGCTGGGCGAGGCGATGCTGCTCGGTCACGTCCATGGCGATGCCGATCAGGTGCATGCGGCCGGAATTGCTGCGGATCACCTGGGCGCGGGCGCGCATCCAGACATAGTGGCCGCCGGCATGGCGCATGCGGAAGATCTGGTCGACTTGGCCGGAATGGCCGTTGGCGATGGCGCGCGCGATTTCGTAGAGACCGCCGTCATCCGGATGCATCAGCCGAGCGGCTTCGCCGAAACCCAGCGTCTTGTCGGAACCCGGCAGGCCGAGCATGTCGTACATCGAGCGCGACCAGAAGAATTCGCGGTTCTCGAAATCGAAATCCCAGAGGCCGCAGCGGCCACGCGATAGCGCCGTCTCGACGCGCAGGTTCGATTCCAGGAAGATATCGTCGGCGTCGCGGGCGCGCTTCACCTGGGTGTAATAGGCGTAGAGGATGACGAGCAGGATCGAGGATATGCCGGCAAACAGCGTGACGTTGAGCGCCAGTTCCTCGCGCCAGACCTGGCTGATCTCCTCGAGCGAGGTGGCGGCGACGATATAGCCGCCGGCATTGCCCATTAAGGTGATCTCGGCATAGTGCGGCACGCCGCCGATCGTGGTTTCGATAACGCCGGCACGATCGCCGAAACGCCGGATTGCCGAGACCTCCGGGAAGAAATCGCCGACATTGCTGCCGACATGCGAAAGCCCTGCGGTCGTGGCGGCGAAAACCTTGCCGCTGGCCTGCACCAGCAGCACGAAAGCGCCACTGTCCAGCCGGTCCTGCGGCAGGTATTTGGCGAGGCGGGTCTGCGCTTGGCCGATATCGCCGCTGTCGAAGATCTGGGACGCATCGGCAAACACCGCCGAGGCAGTCGCCGCCGAGAGCGCTGTGGCATGGCGGGCGGAAGCCTCCAGCCGGGCATACTCATTCATCATGCCGAAGAAATGCGAGGCGGCGACGACGGAGAGGAAGGCAACGATCAGCGCCGGAATGGTGCGCTTCAAGATGAGCTCCGCCTTCGGCAGATGACGCAGAAGCGGTTCCGATGCCGCATGACCGGAAAGGCTGTTTCGCCAGGCCTTCAGCCCGTCAAAATCGACACGCAGCCGTCCTCCGGCCACGGTTGCCCGCCGCACGTCCATCATCTCTTCGCCTTGTCCCTCGTGTGATTCGCGCGCCGCTCGCTCGAACCTGACCTAGAGAATCACGGGTGATTCGCCTTGTCCAGAGGCAAAGGTAAAAATCCGTTAACTATTTATATTTCTGAATTTTTCTGCGATTCGAATCGCCGGGTCGGCCGACCGCCACATCTTGCGCGGCGGCCGCTTCCGCAAATTACCCTTTAAGCGTGCGCTCCACGATATCGCGTACATCAGTGGAAAGGTTAGGCGCCTGTTCGATCCTGCTCAGTGCGGCGCGGGCGTGATCGGCGCGCGTCGGCTCCAGCGAGCGCCAGGAGCGCATCGAGGTCAGAATGCGGGCGGCAAGCTGCGGGTTGCGCTCGTCGATTTCGAGAATTTCGCCCGCGAGGAAACGATAGCCTTCGCCGTCGGCACGGCCGAAGCCGGTCGGATTGGCAAAGGCGAAGGTGCCGACCAGCGCCCGCATTCTGTTCGGATTGGTCCGCTTGAAAAGCGAATTCTCCATGAGGGCACGCACCCGTTCCAGGGTCTTGGCGCCTGGGATGCCGGCCTGAATCGAGAACCATTTGTCGATGACGAGCGCGTTTTCTGCGAAGCGGTCGCGGAAGGCGGTCAGCGCCTCACCCGTCTCCGCAGTCTCGGGAAAATGATGGACGAGAAGCGTCAACGCATGGCTGAGATCGGTCATATTGTTGGCCGCGTCGAAGGCGGCCTTGGCGCGAACCGGCGTCTGCTCGGCATAGGAGAGGTAGGTGAGGGCGCTATTGCGTAGCGCGCGCAAGCCGGCGCTTTTGGCATCCGGGCTGAAATTGCCTGATGTCGTCATCGATGCGTAGAGGCCGGCAAAGATGCTCTTTCCGGCATCGGCGATCTGTTTCAGGATCGCCTGCCGGCCGGCATGGATGGCGTCGGGATCGTTATTGCTGCCGAGTTCGCGGGCAATATCGGATTCGCTCGGCAGTGCCAGCGCCTGGGCCCGGAAGGCGGGCTCGAGGCTCTCGTCGGCGGCAGCCGCAATCAGGGTCTCGACGAAGGTTGCCTCGCAGGCGGCAGGCTTGCCCTCACGCGCATCGCGGGCGGCTTTCAGAAGGTTCGGCAGCGCCAGATCGGTCAGCGCCTGCCAGCGGGCGAAATGATCCGTCTCATGACGGGCGAGATGGGCGAGATCGGCCGGGCTCTGATCGAAATGCAGGTTAATGGGCGCCGAGAAGCTGCGGTTGATTGAGACAACCGGGCGCGAGCCGATGCCGTGGAATACCGCCGTCTGTGCGCGGTCGGTGAGGTGCAGCACCTCGCCGGCATATTCCGCGCCGGAAACCGAGCTCGGTTCGATCTTGCCGCCATTCTCGCCAAAGAGCGCGAGGCTGAGCGGAATATGCATCGGTTCCTTGATCGACTGGCCTGGAGTAGCAGGGATCATCTGTTCGAGCGACAGGGTGAAGGTGCCGGCTGCCGCATCATAGGCGCCTGATGCGGTGACGAGCGGCGTGCCGGCCTGATGATACCAGAGCGAGAATTGCGTGAGGTCGCGCCCGCTCGCATCCTCGAAGCATTTGACGAAATCCTCGATTATCACCGCCTGGCCGTCGTGACGGTCGAAATAGAGGTCCATGCCCTTCTTGAAACCGTCCCTGCCGAGCAGCGTCGCGATCATGCGCGTGACTTCGCTGCCCTTCTCGTAGACGGTCCTCGTGTAGAAATTGTTGATCTCGCGATATGTCGTCGGCCGCACCGGATGGGCGAGCGGGCCGCCATCCTCTGGAAACTGCTCGGACTTCAGATGGCGCACATCGGCGATGCGCTTGACCGGGCGCGAGCGTTGATCGGAGGTAAATTCCTGGTCGCGATAGACCGTCAGACCTTCCTTGAGGCACAGCTGGAACCAGTCTCGGCAGGTGATGCGGTTGCCGGTCCAGTTGTGGAAATATTCGTGCGCGATCACCGTCTCGATATTGGCGTAGTCGGCGTCGGTCGCGGTCTCGGGATCGGCAAGGATGTACCTGTCGTTGAAGACGTTGAGGCCCTTGTTCTCCATCGCGCCCATGTTGAAGTCGGAGACGGCGACGATCATGAAGATGTCGAGGTCATATTCGCGCCCGAACCTCTCTTCGTCCCACTTCATCGAGCGTTTCAGCGCGTCCATGGCATAGGCTGCGCGCGGCTCCTTGCCGTGCTCGACATAGATTTTCAGCACCACGTCGCGGCCGGACGTGGTGGTGAACGTGTCTTCGACGACGCCGAGATCGCCGGCGACGAGGGCAAAGAGATAGCTCGGCTTCGGATGCGGATCGAACCAGGCGGCGAAATGCTTGCCGGGGCCGTAACCGGCGCCGCCGAGGAAGTTGCCATTTGACAAAAGCAGCGGGTTGGCGTCCTTGTCGGCGATGATGTTGACAGTGAACGGCGCAAGCACGTCGGGTCGGTCGGGGAAATAGGTGATGCGGCGGAAGCCTTCCGCCTCGCACTGCGTGCAGTAGATGCCGCCGGTGCGATAGAGGCCCATCAGCTGGGTATTGGCCTCGGGATTGATGATGGTCGTGATGGTCAGCTCGAAGGGAGCGCTCTCCGGGAGGTCGCGCACCGTCAGGCTTTCCGGCGTCGCGTCATAACGTGAAGGGTCGAGCTCGACTTGGTCGAACAGCAGCCCCGCCAGCGTCAGCTCGTCGCCGTCGAGCACGATCGGCGCCGTAATGTCGGCCCCCGGGCGACGATGAAAGATGAGCCGGGCTTCGACCTTTGTCTCGGTTGGATCGAGTTCGAATGTCAGGTCCACGCGTTCCAGGACGAAGTCGGTGGGACGGTAATCTGCCAGATGAATGACCTGGCCGGTATCTGTTCGCATGGTGTTTCCTGAAGACCGTTATATGACAACCGCGGATACAGAGGCGGGCGCACTCTGCCTAAATTGCCGGGCATGATTACATTAAAGTCTGAACCAAAGTTAAAGCAAAATGCCCGCGAACGCGAAGTTTGCCGGCAAAAATCTGATTGGATGGAAGGAATGCTGCTGTCCGGTCGACAGCGCCGTTGAGATTGAGCGCCACCCGCTCGCTTTCGGCTCCGCTGCCGAAAGCGATTTCGCGACTATCCCGCTTTGCCGCGGTTTTTTTCGCCCAACTCGATTTTCTTTCGCTACGATGACAGACGTCATTCGCCGCGTCCAGGAGTCGGACGCGTCTCCCCTTTGTTAAGTCAGCATCAGAGCCAGAATCATGCACTCGGTTCTCAGAAACCCGATGAGAGGCATTGCGCTGAAAGTCTCGTCGGTCGTAGTCTTTCTCGCCATGCAGACCTTCATCAAGCTGGCCGGCCCGGATATTCCGCCGGGCCAGGTCACCTTCTGCAGGTCGTTCTTCGCGCTCTTCCCGATCATGGCCTATCTCGCCTATATCGGCCAGCTCAGCGCAGCCTTCCACACTGCCAACCCGGTCGGCCACCTGAAGCGGGGCACGATCGGCATCCTGTCGATGGCTTTCGGTTTTTACGGCCTGCTGCATCTGCCACTGCCGGAGGCGATCGCGCTCGGCTACGCCTTGCCGCTCGTCGCCGTTGTCTTCGCCGCGGTTTTTCTTGGCGAAACCGTGCGCATCTATCGCTGGAGCGCCGTTCTGGTCGGCATCGTCGGCGTCGCTATCGTCTCCTGGCCGAAACTGACTCTGTTGCGTGACGGCGGCATGGAAGCAGAACAGGCCCTCGGCGCGCTTTGCGTGCTGCTCTCGGCCGTTCTCGGCGGCATGGCGATGATCCAGGTGCGCCGTCTCGTCGAGGAGGAGAAGACGGCGACGATCGTGCTGTATTTCTCGCTCACCGCATCGGTCTTCTCGCTGGCTTCCCTTCCTTTCGGCTGGCTCGTCCTGCCATGGCCGTCGGCGCTTTATCTGGTCGCTGCCGGCTTTTGCGGTGGCGTCGCCCAGATTCTGCTGACGGAAAGCTACCGCCATGCCGATGTCTCCACCATCGCGCCGTTCGAATATACCTCGATCCTGCTCGGCGGTATCGTCGGCTACTTCGTGTTCGGCGACGTGCCGACCGTCACCATGCTGATCGGCACTGTCATAATCGTCGCCGCCGGTATCTTCATCATCTATCGCGAGCATCAGCTGGGCATCGAACAGCGCGAGGCGCGCAAGGCGACGACGCCGCAAGCCTGAGGCTCTGACCGGCACTAATTTAACGCAGAGATTGCCGCCGTGCGAGGCTTGCTTTCGGGAGCGAAAGAATGGCGAATTCTTGGGATGGCGTCGACCTGCGGAATATGATTGTTGAACATGAGAAACTATCATTTATTCAACGCTATGCATGTCTGATAGGCCGCTTTGCGGCTTTCGATATTACTGCTCCGAACGCTGGCCTGCGAGGGGAGGTGGAGAAAAGCATAATGGCATTCACGGCGGAGCAATTGGCGGGGAACTGCTCCTTTCTGATGAGCATCCGCTTTCTGGCTCGGCAGACGCGCGGCATGTTCGACGCCGGTCCGCGTTTGGCGCGACTGCTCGCCTCCCATCAGCGCTGGCTCCTGACCCAGACCGCTTATGCCCTTCACCTGGAATATGATCCGCGCGACCCGACATCGGGTTTCACCGCCGTTCGGCTGACCGGCCGCATCACCGCACACAAGGTGGCGAGCCGTAACACCGTGCTCGCCTTCATCGAAGAACTTTATACCTACCGCTTCATCACCCATACGCCTGGCGACGAGCGACGCAGGCCACGACATTTCGAACCGGCCATTGTCAGCCACCAGGCGATGTTTACCTGGATTCACGTCAATCTCGCCGCGCTCGACCTGCTCGACGGCGGCGAGAGGGCCGCCTTTTTCCAGGCAAATCCTGCATTGATGAAGCTCGTTCAGCCGCGCATTGCCCGTCATTGCCTGGAAGATGCCGCCTGGCGGGAGCCGCCGGAGCAGGTGGCGCAGTTTCTCTGGACGGAAGCCGGCGGCCTCGTGGTCGACAACTTCATTGCCAGAATGGAGCCGGAGGAGACCGAGGCGGGCAAGTTTCTCGTCGGCCGCGTCGAAACCCGCGCGCTCGCCGCCGATTTCATGATGTCGCGCACGCACCTGCAGCGGCTTCTGGCAAAGGCGGCGCAGCGCGGCTGCGTCGGCTGGCATGACGAGCCGCGCAAGACGCGCCTTTGGATATCCCAGGGTTTCGTCGAAGAATATAGCGCCTGGCAGGCCGTCAAGTTCGCCTATGTCGACGAGGCCTTCGAATGGGCGAAAGCCCGGATCGAAGAATTGGCGGTCTGATCAGAGAACGATCGCCGCTGCACCCGCGCCAAGATCCGAGGCGGCATCGGCAGGCCTGACCGAAAGCTCGCGCTCATATTCCCGGGCGGCGCAGACCGCGACGCGGATATGCTCGAAGGTTTCGATGTTGCGCAGAAGCGATAGCAAGATCGTCGACATGATGGCTTACTCTGACATGAAAGGCAGGCAGCTGCACGCTTGTTCAAATCGGAACCCTTGCGCTTCCGAAAGATGTGCGGGGCTGCAGCGCCTGCCGCTCAATATTGCTGAAAGTCGGAAAAAATGGCGTTCGGACGTGCCGTGCGGCCGTTAATGCCGGTGCCGCGGGCAACCATCTGCTCGTTCGCGGCAAAGCCGAAACGGCTATAGCCGTGAGTGGAACGAATCTGATCGCCGGCGAGGCGAAGGGTTTCAAACCCGCAATGGATAGGACGAAATCGCTTGTTCATGGCCTTGGTTCCTGTAATTCCTCCCAAGACACGCCTTTATATTGCAGTGCAACATTGATTCTGCAATGCATCGTGACGCGATGCAGCCATGCAGAAAATGCATGGATCATTTCACGAATTGTTCATTTTCGACTAATTTCTGAGCAAAGAGAGCGAGTTAAGCTTCGCTTGAAAGACCAGCAGGTCGTTCCAGGCCAGCCGTTTGTTGACAGGTGCGGTCAACAGATCCTGAGGATGCAGGCTGGCAATGGTGGGGATGATGCGCCCGGCGACCGCAATTTCCCTCCAGCGACCGCGCAGGCCGTGAATCGTATCGTTTTCTCCGAAGAAGAACCGCGCCGCGAAATTGCCGAGCAGCAGGATCGCCTGCGGCTCGGCGAGCGCAATCTGCCGCTCGATGAAGGGTCGGCAGATATCCATTTCGGCCGGCGACGCCGCGCGGTTGCCGGGCGGCCGCCAGGGAATGACTTGCGTCAGCAGGACGCTGGAACGGCTAAGCCCGATCGCCGCCAGCATCTTGTCGAACAGCTGGCCGGATTTTCCCGAGAACGGCGTGCCCTCACGATCGTCTTCGGCGCTCGGCGCCGAGCCGATCATCATGATGCCGCTGTCGGCGTCGCCGCTGGCAAAGATCGTCGAGCGGGCGCTGTGCTTGAGATTGCAGCCGTTGAAGGCCTCGATCGCGGTCTTGAGCTCACTGAGCGACCGCGCGGCTTCGGCGACGAAACGCGCCTGCTGCACGGCCTCGCCGTCCGGGATCGCCGGTTGCGGGCCGGAGGCCGGCGCCGGACGCGCCGCTGCACTCGGACGAGGCGATGTCTGGCGTTGCCCTGGGAGAGGCCGTTCCTCAGCAATGGGCCGTTCCTGCTGCGCCTGCGCCGCCGGCCGGCGCGCGGCCTTCATCGCCTCGAATTCGGCGAAGCGGTCGACCGCCTCTTCTTCCTGCAGCCATTCCACACCGGCATCCGCATGGAAATGCAGAAGCGCTGCAAGCTCGGCGGGGGAAAGGTCGTTGACGGAGATCATGCGGCAAATCTAGCGAAGAGATCGTGGCATTGAAAGGGCAGGGGGCACATTGGCCGCACTTGCCGGCTTTACTGCACAGTCCATTGCGCGATGTCGTCGCGTTCGCCGATTAGCGCCAGACCATGGGCGATCGACAGCAGCTCGCCGCCGCTTTCGATCCGATCAAGCTCGAAGCGCTCGGTGAAGATGCGCCGCACCGCCGGCACGAAGGAGGTGCCGCCGGTCAGGAACACCTTGTCGATGTCAGCAGGCTTCGTCTCGGTCTTGACAAGCACCTCGTCGAGCGCGCCTTCGATGCGGGCGAGATCCTCGGCGATCCAGCCTTCGAAGTCGCGGCGCTTGATGCTGCGCTGTCCGCCATGGCCAAGCGGCGCGAAGTCGAAAGGCGCCTCGTCGGCAGCCGAGAGCGCCATCTTCGTCGCCGACACCGCCTGGTAGAGCGGATAGCCTTCGTCATGGTCGATGAGGTCGATGAAGATTTCGAGCTTTTCCGGCTCAAGGCTGGTGCGCACCAGTTTTTTCAGATCCTCGAATTCCCGCGTGGTCTTGAAGATCGACAGCTGGTTCCAGCGGCCGAAGCTGGAATAGTAGTTGGACGGCACTTCGAGAATCTTGTCGAAGCTCTTGAAATGACTTCCCTTCCCGATCAGCGGCGCGACGATGTTGTCGATCATCCGATAGTCGAAATGATCGCCGGCGACGCCGACTCCGGAATGGCCGATCGGCGTTGCCGTCAGCTTGCCGGCGACGGTTTCGAAGCGAATCAGCGAATAATCGGTCGTGCCGCCGCCGAAATCGGCGACCAGCACCGTTGCATCCTGCTTCAGATCCTGTGCGAAATAGAAGGCGGCGGCGACCGGCTCGTAGACATAGTGGATTTCGGGAAAGCCGAAACGCGACAGCGCCTCGTTGTAGCGCTCGGTCGCCAGGATCGGATCGGGGTTGGCGCCGGCGAAATGCACCGGCCGGCCGGTGACGATGCGGCTGACATCGGAGGGCCAGTTGTCGCCGGCGTAGCTGCGCAGGCGCCGCACGAATATCTCCATCAGATCTTCGAAATTATGCCGCTTAGCGAAAATCAGCGTGCCCTGGAACAGCGCGCTTGCCGCAAAGGTTTTGATCGACTGCAGGAAACGGCATTCGCCGGGATTGTCGATGAACTGGCGAATTGCCGCATGGCCGGCCTCCACCTTCAGCGCCGAGGCGCCGAGCTGGGCGTCCTTCATGAAGGACAGCGCGGTGCGCATGCTGTCGGCCGTCCCGGCCGCGCTTGTGAACGTCATCGAGCCCGTTGACCCGCCTTCCGCCATGGCGAGAACCGTATTCGTCGTGCCGAAGTCGAAACCCAGCGCCTGAGCCATGCCCGCACCTCTTCATGCCGATTGTTGCTGGAGACGGAGCAGCGCTCCGCAAGGGCGTAAGGACGCCCGGATCAAGGAGGGCGGTTGATGCCATAGCGGCGTGACACATTCAAGTGGATTGAAGATCGAGGCGCGCTGCCATGTCCGCTTCTCGCCGCTCGGGGGCAAGAAGCGAACCGGCAAGGCCCGGTATCGTCAGAACGCCTCACTCGGCGGCCAGCGCCCTTGTCTCCTGCAGCACTGGCTCCTCGACCTTCTTCTGGCTCTGGCCCATCAGCTGGCCGAGGAACTGACCGAACCGGTCCATCTCGACGAAGATGACCGGAGTGATGAACAGCGTCAGCAGCTGCGACACGACGAGGCCGCCGACGACGGCGATGCCGAGCGGCTGGCGCAGCTCGGAGCTGGCGCCGGTGCCGAGCGCGATCGGCAGGGCGCCGAGCAAGGCGCAGAACGTCGTCATCATGATCGGCCGGAAGCGTCGCACACAGGCTTCGTGGATCGCTGCCGTCGCCTTTTCGCCGGTCGTGCGCATGGTCTCCACCGCCACGTCGATCATCATGATCGCGTTCTTCTTGACGATGCCGATCAGCATCAGCAGGCCGATAAGGGCGATGATCGACAGGTCGAAACCCATGATCTTCAACGCGAGCAGCGCGCCGAAGGCCGCGGCCGGCAGACCGGAGAGAATGGTCAGCGGATGGATGAAGCTTTCATAAAGCACGCCGAGCACGACATAGATGGTCAGCACCGCCGCCAGGATCAGATAGGGCGTATTGCCCTGCGACTGCTGGAAGATTTCGGCCGTGCCGCCATAGGAAGTGAAGACATCGGCCGGCAGGCTGATCTCCTTCTTGATCTCATCGATCGCCGCCGTCGCGTCGCTGAGCGAGACGCCTTCCGGCAGGTTGAAGGACACGGTGGTCGAGACGAGCTGGCCCGTCTGGTTGATGGTGACAGGGCCGGTGGTGCGCTGCACATGTGCGAAGTTCGACAGCGGCACCAGGCTGCCATTGGAGGAGGCGACACGGATTTCCGCCAGCTTCTGATCGTCCCAGGGTTTGCTTGTGTCATATTCGACGATGACGTCGTAGCTGTCGCCGGTCGACTGGATCTCCGCCGCCGTATATCCGCTGAAGGATTCCTGCAACGTCGTGCGCAGCGTATCGTTGTCGATCCCGTAAGCGGCCGCCCGCTCCGTATCGATGACGATATTGGCTTGCAGGGCGTTGTTCTGCGCATCCGATGTCACATCGGTGAACAGCCCGCGGTCACCACGCATTGCCGCCTGGATCTTGCCGGCCCAGAGGTTGGTCTGGTCGGCGCTCAGCGCCTGGATGACCAGCTGATATTGGCTGGCGGTCTGGCGGCCGCCGAAGCGCAGGCTCTGGTTCGGCGTCACGAAGGCCTGCAATCCGGGGATCTTGTTGATCGCCGTGCGCAGCTCACGCAGCGTCTGGTCGAGCGGCGGGCGCTCCTTCTTGTCCTTGAGCTCGACGAACATCGAGCCGTTGTTCTGCGGCTTGTTCGGGTTGCCGCCGATCGTTGACATCACGTGGTTGACCGCCGGGTTCGCCTTGACGGCGGCGGCCGCCTGCTGCTGCAGCGCCTCCATGGCCGAGTAGGAAATATCCTGCCGGGCCTGGGTGCTGATCGTCAGGCGGCCGATATCCTCCTGCGGGAAGAAGCTCGTCGGCAGCGTCATGAAGAAGTAGATCGTCAGCGCCACCGAGCCGAGGAACACGCCGAGGATCGTCACGCGATGGCGAAGGCACCAGCCGACCGCTCGGTCGTAGCCGCTGAGCGTCCGCTCGAAGCCCGCATCGAAGATGCGGATCAGGAGCGGCGGCCGACTGTGGTTGTTCGACAGGCGCGAGCCGAGCATCGGCGTCACGGTCAGCGAGACGATGGCAGAGGAGATGATGGCGATGGCGACCACCATGCCGAATTCATTGAAGACGCGGCCGACGACGCCGCCCATCAGCAGGATCGGGATGAAGACGGCGATCAGCGAAACCGACATGGAAATGATGGTGTAGCTAACTTCGCCCGCCCCCTTGATCGCCGCTTCGCGCACCGGCATGCCTTCTTCGATGTGACGGAGGATGTTTTCGAGCATGACGATCGCATCGTCCACAACCAGACCCACCGCGAGCGTCAGCCCCAACAGCGAGATATTGTCGATGCTGTAGCCGAGAACATACATCATCCCGAAGGTCGAGATCAGCGACAGCGGAACTGCAAGCCCCGGAATGATCGTCGCGGTCGCATGGCCGGTGAAGAGGTAGATGACGAGGACGACGAGGCCGATCGTCAGGAACAGCGTGAACTTGACGTCGGCGATGGCGGCGCGGATCGGCTTGGCGGCATCGTTCATGACCACCGTCGTCACCGAAGCCGGGATTTCGGCGTGCAACTGCGGCAGCTTGGCGTTGATCGCATCGACGACATCGACCGTGTTGGCGTCCGGCTGACGCTGGATGGCGAGAATGATGCCGCGCTGGCCGTCATACCAGCTGCCGGTATACTGGTTCTCGACGCCGTCCTGCACATCGGCGACATCGCCGAGATGGATCGGCGCGCCGTTCGGATTGGCGATAACAAGCGATCGGAACTGTTCGGCATTGGTGCGCTGCGTATTCGCCGTGATGGTCATGCTCTGCGAATTGTTCTGCAGCGTGCCCACCGGTTGCTGGCTGTTGGCGGCAGCAAGCGCCTTGTTGACGGTGTCGATGCCGATACCGCGGGTGAGCAGCCTGTTGGGATCGACTTCGACACGCACGGCATAGGTCTGGGCACCATAGACGCTGACCTGGGCAACGCCGGGGAGGGTGGACAGCGAGGGCGAGATGATGTCTTCGGCGATCTCGTCGAGCTTGCTGCGCGGCATGGTGTTGCTCTGTACGGAGAGCAGCATCACAGGCGCATCGGCCGGGTTGGTCTTGCGGTAGCTCGGTGGTGTCGTCAGGTTGTCGGGCAGCTGTCGCGTCGCGTGTGAGATCGCCGCCTGCACGTCGGCAGCAGCCGCATCAATATCGCGGTTGAGATCGAACTGCAGCACGATGCTGGTGTTGCCGAGGGAGCTCGAGGCGCTGATTTCGCTGATCCCGGGAATGGTCTCGAACTGTTTGATCAGCGGCGTGGCAACCGAGGTCGCCATTGTCTGCGGCGAGGCGCCGCTCAGCTGCGCCGAAACGTTGATCGTCGGAAAATCGACCTGCGGCAGGGCTGCAACCGGCACGAGCCGGTAGCCGGCAAGACCGGCCAGAATGACGCCGATGGCAAGCAGCGTCGTCGCGACGGGGCGCTGGATACAGAAATTCGGGATCATTGCTGAGCTCCCACCGCGATCGTCTCGGAGTGCTGCGGTTGCCGAGGCTCTTCGGCAGACGCGACATCAAGCGTCTTGTCGTCGAACTGCTCGTTGATCGCCTGCTGGTCGCTGAGCTGGCCCTGGCCTTCGATGACGACATGGTCGCCCGGCTGAAGACCCGATTCGATAGCGGTGAAGCCGCCATTGGCGCGGGCGACGGTGACCGGCGTCAGATGTGATTTGCCGTCCTTGGCGACGAAGGCGAAGAACCCGTCGGGGCCGGGGCTGACGGCGACTGTCGGCACCACCACCTGTTGTTCGTTGTTGTTGAAGTGCACGACGATGTTCACCGATTGGCCGGGCCAGAGCGCACCGGAAGCATTCTCGAATTTCGCTTTGGCAAGGATTGTGCCCGAGGCGGTATCGACCGTGTTGTCGTAGAAGCTGATTTCGCCCTTGCGAACCTGTCCCTTGGAGGAAGCGGGAACCGTACTGACCTCGACCGGCCCGACTGTCAGCGCTTTCTTCAGGACGCGTAAATAGCGCTCCTGCAGGTGGAATTTCACGTAGATCGGATCGTATTTCGCGATGGTGACGATTGCCGAGCCGGCATTGAGGAAGGCGCCCTTGCTGACGGCAATATCGCCGAGCCGGCCGTCGAAAGGCGCCCGAATGTTTGTATTCTCGAGGATAATTCGATCCGAGGCGAGGGTGGCCTTGTCAGCCTCGACCGTGGCCGCGGCGGTATCGCGGGCAGCTCTCGCCTGGTCGAGGCTCTGCTGGGTGCCAGCCTTCTGGTCGAACAGGTCCTGCGCGCGAACCAGGGCCGTCTCCGCTTCCGAAAGCGTTGCCGTATCGCGGACGATCATCGCATTGTCCTTGTCGACCGCCGCCTTTGCCGTCCGGTCGTCGAGCTTGGCGATAAGGTCGCCGGCTTTGACGGTGGCTCCATCCTGCGCATTGATGCTGACGATCAGGCCCTGTTCCTGTGCGGCCATGGTCGTATTGTCGTCGGCATCGGCCCAACCGGACGCTGTGACATCAGTCGGCAGCGTCGTTTTCACCGCAGCGACGGTTTTGACGACGGTCGGACCGCCGCCGCGTCTGCGCCCGCCACCCTGGTGTTGCCCGCCATTCTCGGCGTGGTCGGTCGGCGCCTGATTGGCCTGCGTCAGATCGTCCTGTGGATGCCTGCCGCCGCCATTGCCGCCGGCCGGCTGCTTGATGAGCTGCGAGAGGTAAGGAATGTGCGCGGCATAAGGGACCAGATTCCCGAATTGCCAAACGCCGACCGCGGCGATTGCGGCAAAGCTGACGGTGATCCAAAATTTCTTCATGGCTAGACCGGGGTTTGAGCAAGAGTGCAAATTTATGCTTTGATTGAGCCGCTTATATTGCGGCGCAAAAAAGACATAATTCCGGTGTCGCGATCACTAAGTGGTTATAACGGCTTAAATTTTTGTAATGAATATTCCGTAATATTCAAATTATACTAATATAGTGCGGGTGCCACTTGGTGGAGTTTCGGCGGCTGCACGCCGACGGTTTCCGACGGGGCCGATGCCGCTCGCCTGCACCCAAAGAACAGAGAAAACAGAAAAGGCAGGTCGTCATGACAGAGTTGAACGTCAGCGAATTTCGCTCTCTCATCACAAGTGTATTTCCGGAACTGACGGCCTCCGTTTTCAAGCTCGCGGCAAAGGGCTGGGATTCGACAGCAATTGACGTCGACGATACGCTGATCTTCAAGTTTCCCCGCCATATCGGCGCCGAAAGAGCGCTCGTGAAGGAAGCCGCAGTGCTCGATATCGTTCGACCGTCGCTGTCGATGGCGGTTCCCGACATGCGCATTCACGACGGGCCGCCGATATTCTCCAGCCACGCCAAGCTCGAGGGGGAACATCTCATTGCAGAAGATTATGATGCGCTCGGGGAGGGCGACCGCCAGCGCCTAGCGGATGATCTTGCGCGTTTTTACGCCGAACTGCACGCGCTCGATGCCGATCGCCTGCGAGCGGCCGGCGCAGGAGCGATCCAGCCATGGCAATCGCCAGAGGCGGTTCGGACGAAGGCTTTGCCGCTGCTGCCGGTTGATATCAAGGGCCTTGCCGAGACCGTTGTTTCAGATTTCGAAGCCTTGCCGCCGGACCCCTACGGCAACGTCTACGGCTTCTTCGACGGTCACGGCTGGAATATGGCCTTCGATTATCGGCAGCGTAGGCTCAACGGCATCTACGATTTCGCCGACTCAGGGTTCGGTCCGTTGCACCAGGAGTTCATCTATTCGAATTTTATCTCGCCCGATCTGACCGCTCGCATCATTTCCGCCTATGAAATCCTGACCGGGCGCAGGCTCGACCGGCGGCGCATTGCGATCCTGACCGGCTTCCATCGGCTTTCCGAACTTTCCGAGCTTGCCGATGATCCGGCCAATGCCGAACAGATGATCCGCAGCGTGGCGAAATGGGCCGCCGCAGCGGCCCGCCTTGCCTGAAAGAGGTGCCTCAGACGGACCGTGCCGCGCCGCCGTCGCATCGGATGAGCGAGCCGGTGATGTAGCTTGCCGGCTGGCTGCAGAGGAAGGCGGCCGTTGCGGCAAATTCCTCCACCCTGCCGTAGCGGCCGACCGGAATGCGCGCCTCCTTGTCGGCCCGGATCTCTTCCAGGCTCTTGCCGGTCCGTTTGGCCGCAGCGCCGTCCAGATCGTCGAGCCGCGCGGTCAGGATGCTGCCCGGCAGGAGTAGGTTGGTGGTGATGCCGAAGCTTGCCACTTCCGAAGCAAGCGTTTTGCTCCATCCGGCAAGGGCAGGACGCAGCGTGTTCGACAGCGCCAGGTTGGCGATCGGTTCGATCACACCCGATGAGGCGACCGTCAGGATGCGGCCCCAGCCCTGCGCCTTCATATCAGGCAGCAGCGCATTGGTCAGCGTGATCACACGGGCGACCATGGAGAGGAAATAGGTTTCGAGCTTTTCGGCCGTCATGTCCTCCGTCGTGCCCGGCGTCGGTCCGCCGGTATTGTTGACGAGGATATCGAGCCCGCCGAACTTGTTCTTTACCGCTGTCGTCGCCGTCTCGACGAAGCGCTCGTCTGAGAGATCGGCCCAGATCCAGTCGGCCCGCCCATGACCTTCACTGTTGATCGCCTTGCAATTGGCCTCCAGCTGTTCACCGCTGCGGCCACACAGCAGCACGTCTGCGCCTTCCCGCGCCAGCGCTACGCCGATGCCGAGGCCAAGCCCGCGCGAGGAGGCGAGAACGAGCGCCCTTTTTCCTTTGATACCGAGATCCATGATATCCTCCGATGTCTTCGAGCGATGTATAAGCCGCAGGCGACGGAAAAGGAAAGAGAGGGCCTTGGCACAGCGGGTTTAACAATTGACGTTAACGTAAGCGTTATTGTAAGTCTCGCATCGGCTGAAATGTGTTTGTGCGAATTGAGGATTGGCTGTCGCATCCCGGCTCGACAATGCTTTGCGGTTTTGACAAGACAATGGCCATGGATGATGGCCACTGGCCAAGCGGAGACGAATGAATGACCGAGACGACTGAGCTGCCCGAACGCGAGAGCATGGAATTCGACGTTGTGATCGTCGGCGCCGGTCCCGCCGGCCTGGCGGCGGCGATCCGGCTGAAGCAGGTCAATCCGGAACTGTCCGTCGTGGTGCTGGAGAAGGGGGCCGAGGTCGGCGCCCATATCCTATCCGGCGCCGTCGTCGATCCCATTGGAGTCGACAGGCTGCTGCCCGGCTGGCGCGAGGATGCCGATCATCCGTTCAAGACCGAGGTGACGGCAGATCACTTCCTGGTGCTCGGCCCGGCCGGCTCGATCCGCCTGCCGAACATGATGATGCCGCCGCTGATGAACAATCACGGCAACTACATCGTCTCTCTCGGCAATGTCTGTCGCTGGCTGGCGACGAAGGCCGAGGAACTCGGTGTCGAGATCTATCCGGGTTTTGCCGCCGCCGAAGTGCTTTACGATGACGACGGTGCGGTAATCGGCGTTGCCACCGGCGACATGGGTATCGAGAAGAATGGCGAACCCGGCCCGAACTATACCCGTGGCATGGAGCTGCGCGGCAAATACACGCTGATCGGCGAGGGCGTGCGCGGTTCGCTCGCCAAGCAGCTGATCGCCAAGTTCGACCTGCAAAAGGATCGTGAGCCGCAGAAATTCGGCATCGGCATCAAGGAGCTCTGGCAGGTCAAGCCGGAGAACCACAGACCAGGTCTGGTGCAGCATTCCTTCGGCTGGCCGCTCGGCATGAAGACCGGCGGCGGCTCCTTCCTTTATCACCTCGAAGACAATCTGGTGGCGGTCGGCTTCGTCGTCCACCTCAATTACAAGAACCCCTATCTCTACCCCTTCGAGGAGTTCCAGCGCTTCAAGACTCATCCGGCGATCCGCAGCACCTTCGAGGGGGGCAAACGGCTCTCCTATGGCGCCCGCGCCATCACCGAGGGCGGCTATCAGTCGGTGCCGAAGCTCTCCTTCCCGGGCGGGGCGCTGATCGGCTGTTCGGCCGGTCTCGTCAACGTGCCGCGCATCAAGGGCAGCCACAACGCGGTTCTCTCCGGCATGCTGGCGGCCGAAAGGATCGCGGCGGCGATCGCAGCCGGCCGCAGCCACGACGAAGTCGCCGAGATCGAGAACGACTGGCGCGCCTCCGACATCGGCCGCGACCTGAAGCGGGTCAGGAACGTCAAGCCGCTGTGGTCGAAGTTCGGCACGGCGATCGGCGTCGCGCTCGGCGGTCTCGACATGTGGACCAACACGCTGCTCGGCTTCTCCTTCTTCGGCACGCTGAAGCACGGCAAGACGGATGCGCAGTCCCTGGAGCCGGCGTCCCAGCATAAGCCGATCGCCTATCCGAAACCCGACGGCGTCCTGACCTTCGACCGTCTGTCCTCGGTGTTCCTGTCGAACACCAATCACGAGGAAGACCAGCCGGTGCATCTGCAGGTCAAGGACATGGCGCTGCAGAAGAGCTCCGAGCTCGGCATCTACGCCGGTCCGTCGACCCGCTACTGTCCGGCCGGCGTCTACGAATGGGTGGAGAAGGATGGTGACAAGACCTTCGTCATCAACGCCCAGAACTGCGTGCACTGCAAGACCTGCGATATCAAGGATCCCAACCAGAATATCAACTGGGTACCGCCGCAGGGCGGCGAGGGGCCGGTCTATCCGAATATGTGAGGCGCATCGCGGACATCGGCGGTGATTTCGACCGCTGACCGCTCCGCAAGCGCTTTCGGCGGCTGCCGTTAGCCGTTCGTTAACCATAAATTCCTTAGCTTGCGACATCTTGTTGACGCACTAAGGACACATTCATGACGATCTCCCGCCGGGGTTTTCTGATCGCTCTGCCTCTCTTTGTCGCCGGCTGCTCCTCGACCGGCCTCAACAGCCAGACGAATTATGCAGCACTTCCGGACGAAAAGTTTCCGCTGAAGCAGGTGCCGATCGACAAGATCAAGCCGGAGCTGCGCCGCCAGGAAGTGGCCTATGAAAGCGCGCATGCGCCGGGCACGATCGTCATCGACACGCCGGCGCGTCGCGCCTACTACGTCCTCGGTGGCAACAGGGCGATGCGATACGGCGTCGGTGTCGGCCGCGAGGGGCTGGCATTTGCCGGCAATGCCTATATCGGACGCAAGGCCGAGTGGCCGAGCTGGACGCCGACGGAAAACATGCAGCGCCGCGAGGAACGCTATCGCAGGCTTGCCGGCGGCATGCCGGGCGGCCCGAACAACCCGCTCGGCGCGCGCGCCATGTATCTCTATCGCGGCGGCAGCGACACGCATTTCCGCATCCACGGTACCAATCAGCCGGAATCGATCGGCCTTGCCATGTCGAGCGGCTGTATCCGCATGATGAACCACGATGTGATCGATCTCTATGAGCGCGTCGAGGTCGGTGCCCGGGTCGTCGTCGTCCAGGCCTGAGCAGGCGAGAACACACTGAAAAGCCGCCGCAGCGATGGCTGCCGGCGGCTTCGTATTATCGGTCGCGGTGGACGGTCAGCGTCGCGCGGCGATACCGGTTGAAAGTGCGACACCGATGCCGGTGACCACCGCGGCACTGATTTCGGCAAGTCCGATCGTTTCACCGAGCAGGAGACCGCCGCCGAGGGTCGCAAGAACAGGCGTCAAAGCCGTAAAGGCGGCGGCCTGTGTTCCGCCGAGGATGCGGACCGCCGTGCCATATGCGACCATGGCGACGAGGCCTGACAGAATGCCCTGGCTCAAAACCTGCAGGCCGATTTCGGCAAGCGGGGCCTGCGGTAGCGAGATGCCGAAGACGAGTGCGAGCACCGCCATGATCACGAAAGACCAGGCGGCAATCAGCGCGCTGGCCTGAATGGCCGTCAGACCCGACCGGCGAAAGGCATGGGTGTAGCTTGCCCAGAGCATGGCGCCGGCCGGCAGCATGACAAAGCTTGTCCAGGGCAGGGAGGCGTCGGCAAGGCTGCGGGCAAGCAGGATCAGGACGCCGCCGACGATCGCCGCCAGCCCGGCAATGCGCGTCGCATCCGGCCGCTCGCGAAACAAGAGAATGCCGATCAGTGCGGTGGCAAGCGGCATGGAGCCGCCGAGCAGGATGCCGGAGGAGGCCGCCGGTGTGGAGTGGATGGCCAGCGTCGTCACCAGAAAGAAGATCGCGCCGCAGCCCGCGACCATGATCGCCAGCAGATAGAGCGGCACGCCCTTCGGCAGCAGACCGATGCGAAGCCAGACGGGCGAAAGCGCGAGCGCCGGAATACCGAAGCGGATGAGGCCGATATCGATAGAGCCGAGCGACGTCGCCGCGCTGTGGCGGGTCGCCAGAAACCAGGTCGCCCAGATCAAGACGGTGATGCTGCCGGCGGCATAACCGAGCGCCTGCGAAGGTGATTTGTCGTTTGAAAATGCGATCGTGCTCATCGTCCTAATCCTTTCCTCAATCCGGATCTTGTTCCGGTTGAGGAGGAGATTAGCGCCGGAGGCCGAGGCATGTCCTTGCTATCTGTGGCTTGAAAAGCGTGCTATACGCAATCTTCTGCCAAATCATGCCCAAGGGTTTCACGAAAGTGCCAAATCTCGATAAATTCGATATTGCTATCCTGAAATGCCTGCAGGAAGATGCGCGGGCCACCAACGTCGAGATCGCCGAGAAGGTGAACCTTTCGCCGTCGCCCTGCCTGCGTCGCATCCGTAATCTCGAACGCTCCGGCATCATCCGCGGCTACACCGCGGATATCGATCGCAAGGAGGTCGGTCTCGGCCTGACGGTCTTCGTCGAATTCAAGGTGGTGCATCACAGCCGCGAAAATTCCGAGGCGCAGCAGAAGGCATTGCTCGCCATCCCCGAAATCGTCTCCTGTTTCCTGATTTCGGGAACAGCCGATTTCCTGGCTGAAGTGGTCGTGGAAGATCTCGCCGCCTATGAACGGCTTCTGACGGACACGCTGCTGACCTTGCCGAACGTCAGCGACATCCGCTCGAACTTCGCCATCCGCAGCATCAAGACGCATGGGCCGTTGAAACTGCCCGAGGGAAGATAATTTCCCCAATAGTTTTTCTCGCTAATAAAAGCCCCTCCCCAAGCCCTCCCCACAAGGGGGAGGGACTAATCTGGGGCACCGTCTCGCTCCCCATCAAAGGTCAATAGTTGGGATGCGGGTCGCTCCTCCCCCTTGTGGGGAGGGCTTGGGGAGGGGTCTTGCGTGCTACAGCAGGGTCCCGCTGAGGATCAGCAGCGCCACCGAGAAGTAGATGACGAGGCCGGTGACGTCGACCAGCGTGGCGACGAAGGGGGCCGAGGCGCTGGCCGGGTCGAGCCGGAGCTTCTGCAGCACGAACGGCAGCATCGAGCCGCAGATCGAGCCGAAGGTGACGATTCCGATCAGCGCGGCAAACACCGTGACGGCGACCATCAGCCAGTGCGGGCCGTAATCGTAGAGCCCGGCCGACTGCCAGAAGATGATGCGGATGAAGCCGACAAGGCCGAGGATCGCGCCGAGCACGATGCCGGTCGGCAGTTCGCGGAAGAGCACCTTCCACCAGTCCGAAAGCTTCAGTTCGCCGAGCGCCAAGGCCCGGATGATCAGCGAGGTTGCCTGCGAACCGGAATTGCCGCCGGAGCTCATGATCAACGGGATGAACAGCGTCAGCACCACGGCCTTTTCCAGCTCGCCTTCGAAATGCTGCATGGCGCTTGCCGTCAGCATCTCGCCGAGGAACAGGGCGGCGAGCCAGCCGGCGCGCTTGCGGATCATGCCGGCGAAGCCGATCTTCATATAGGGCTGGCCGAGCGCCTCCATGCCGCCGAACCTCTGGGCCGCTTCCGTGGTGTCCGATATCATCGTGTCGATCACGTCGTCGACCGTGACGATGCCGAGCACCTGCCCATGTTCGTCGATGACGGGCAAGGCGAGCAGATCATGCTTACGGATCAGCCGGGCCACGTCCTCCTGTTTCATCAGCGGATCGGCCGAAACCGGAGCGCCTTTCTGAGCGACCGTGAGGATGGAGGCATCCGGCTCGCCGGTGATGAGGCGACGCAGCGTCACCACGTGCATCAGCGCATGGCTGATCTCATCGAGCACGTAGATGGCGTAGACGGTCTCGCGCGAACGTTCGACCTGGCGCACATGGTCGAGCGTCTGGGCAACGGTCCAGCTATCCGGCACGCTGACGAATTCCGTCGTCATGATGCCGCCGGCCGTGCGCGGCGGATAGCCCATCAGGTGCTGGATAGCGACGCGCACCGGCTCGTCGAGGCTGGAGAACAGCCGGGCGCGGGTCTCGCCGTCGAGTTCCAGCAGCACGTCGGCGACACGGTCGTTGGACATTCCGTGCAGCAGCCGTGCGGCGTCCTCGGCGCTGATCAGCGCGAGGATCTGTGCGGCGTTGCGAAGCTCCGGCCGGTCGAGAATGTTGACGGCATAGTCGAGCGGCATGCCGCACAGCACCCGTCCGGCGTCCTGGATGCTGAGTGCGTTCAACGCGTCGACGCGTTCGGCGATCGTGGCGCCACGGCTGTTGTTGATGAAGGCACGGGCGGCATGGCCTGCCCGAAGAGGGAAGCGATTGATATTCATGAGGCTCGCCTTTCCATCGATCCGCCGTAGCGTCCGATCGGGCGAGCCGACAGGAGTCGGTCAGCGCACGAGGGCCGCGTACGGCAAAGGCAATCGACTGCTACTGTCGCTTGGCATCGCTAAGATGACTCCGTTGAAATCCGCGGCCGACGAAGTCGCCCACGTGCATGCTAGGTGGCCCCGAACGCGGAAAAAGTCAAGCCGGATAAATGCTTAACGCCAGAATGCCGCACCTGCGCGCGTTGCGGGCAGAGATGCGCTACGCCACCTGCGTGCTGCGACGCTCCAGGCGGGCGGAGGCGGCGAATACGAACAGGCCGAGGAAGGACAATGCTGCGCCGACATAGCCGGTTGCCGCAAAACCGTAACCCCAGGCGATGACAAGGCCGCCGAGCCAGGCGCCGATCGCATTGGCGATGTTGAAGGCGGAATGGTTGGAAGCGGCGGCCAGCGTCTGCGCATCGGCAGCGACATCCATCAGCCGCGTCTGCAGCGCCGGCCCGGCGGCAAAACCGCAGCCGACGAGGAAGACCGATAGGCCGAGCATATAGGGGTTGGCGGCGGTCAGCGAGAAGGTGGTCAGCACGACGATATTATAGACGAGCGAGCCGCCGACCGTGCCGAGCAGCGACTTGTCGGCGAGCCACGAGCCGATGAAATTGCCGGCATTCATGCCGACGCCGAAGAGCACCAGCATGATCGGAACGGCCGTTTCCGACAACATCGCCACCTCGGTTGTCGTCGAGGCGATATAGCTGAACATGGCGAACATGCCGCCATAGCCGACGGCGGCGATGCCGAGCGTCAGCCAGACCTGCGGTCGGCGGAACGCGCCGAGTTCGCGTGAGAAACTCGCCTCCTCGGAAACCCTGTCCTTTGGCAAGTAGACCCAGATCAAGACCACTGTCAGCAAGCCGACGACGCCGACCGACAGGAACGCCACCTGCCAGTCGAGCGATTGGCCGAAAAATGTCGTCAGCGGCGTGCCGAGGAGAGTTGCGACAGTCAGTCCGAGCATGACGCGTCCGACAGCGCGTGCCCGCCGATGAACCGGCACCATCGAGGCGGCCACAAGCGCGGCGACACCGAAATAGGCGCCATGCGGCAGGCCGGTGATGAAACGCAGCACGGTGAAGCTCTCGAAGGTCGGCGCCACC
The DNA here is from genome assembly GCF_000092045.1 of Rhizobium etli CFN 42. NCBI lineage: Bacteria > Pseudomonadati > Pseudomonadota > Alphaproteobacteria > Hyphomicrobiales > Rhizobiaceae > Rhizobium > Rhizobium etli. The sequence goes on from NC_007761.1 coordinate 1,370,789, forward strand.
GCGCTGAGTATGTTGCCGATGGCAAAGACCAGCATCAGCGTCAGAAGCAGCGTGCGGCGGGCCATCTTCGCGGCTAGCACGGCGATGACGGGCGCCCCGACGACGACGCCGAGCGCATAGGCGCTGATGACGTATCCCGCCTGCGGCGTCGTCACCGAGAAGGTATCGGCGACATTGGGCAGCAGCCCCATGATTGCGAATTCGCCGGTGCCGATGCCGAAGCCGCCGCAAGCGAGCGCCAGTTGAACCAAAGCCACGGTCGTTGCCGATGGCAGCTCGTCATCCGGCCGGGTTGCAATGGAATCACTGATGGCGATCTCACTCATGAGAGCTCCGTGGAAAGGTTTTCTGCTTGGCAATGTCCCTGGCGTCGGCCGCGAGGCGATCGGGATCAATGGCGGGAAGTGGAGACGATCTCTCCGACATCCGATCTATCCGCATTGCAGCGGCCGGCGTCGAGTGCAATTTTCGCAGTGCAGCGTCCTGCTATGTGCATATGTCCGTTGCAATATTTGCATTTCTGTCATTTCCTGCTGTGAAGGGGCGGTGCTTGAAATCGCCGGTGGCGCAACCATCTGAGGAGCAAGGCAGGACCATTTCCGCGCCAGGAACGGGAGCCCTCATGAAGCTTGTAGGTTTTTTCAATCGCGACGGCGGTACCTTCAAGACCACCGATATGCTGGCCTACGAGAAGAGGGCGGAAGCAGCTTTCCGCGACGCCGGACACGATTTCGAGGCAATCGTTTTCTCCGGCAAGGAAATCATTCCCGCTATGGAACGGGCGGCCAAACGCGACGATATCGACGGCATCGTCGCTGGCGGCGGCGACGGCACGATTTCGGCAGCGGCCTCCATCGCCTGGAAAAACGGCATCGCGCTCGGCGTCGTCCCGGCCGGCACCATGAACCTCTTTGCCCGCTCGCTACGCGTGCCGCTCGACATCTGGCAGGCGCTCGACGTGCTTGCATCAGGCGAGATCGACAATGTCGATATCGCCAGCGCCAACGGCCGCCCCTTCATTCACCAGTTTTCCGCCGGCCTGCATGCCCGCATGGTGCGCTACCGCAACGCCTACAGCTATCGCTCACGGCTGGGCAAGATCAGAGCGAGCACAAAGGCGGCGCTTGGTGTGATCTTCAACCCGCCCGAGTTCGAGGTCGAGTTCGAAGCGGCCGGCAGGCGCGAGCGCCGCAGGGTCTCGGCGGTCTCGGTTTCCAACAATCCCTTCGGCGAAAATGCGCTGCTTTATGCCGATAATCTGAGAAGCGGCGAACTCGGCTTCTATACTGCAAATCCGCTGAAACCACTCGGTGTCGCCCGCCTCGCCATCGATATGCTACGCGGCAAGGTGCGCGAGAATGCCGATGTCATGGTGATGCATCCGGCCGAAGTGCGCCTGCATTTCCCGAAGCTGCGCTCCAAGGCCAATTGCGTCATGGACGGCGAGCTGCTGCCGCTCGAACGCAATGTCTTGATCCGGCTGCACCCGGGTGAACTGAAGGTTCTCGTCAAGCAGGGCCTTGCCGCCCAGGTCAATGCGGACGAACGCCGCGAACCCGCGGCGTAAAAGCCGAAGGTTTCAGAGCCGTGGCAGATAGGTACGATAGTCGAAATCGGAGACCGTGCGCAGATGCGCCAGCGCTTCCTTGCGCTTGGTGTCGCCGTAGAGAGCCTGATAGCGGCCGCCGAAGATATCGGCGACAAAGGGCGAGGTGCGGAAGACCTCGACCGCGCTCAGGAAATCATGCGTCAGCCGCGTCGTATTGGCGGGCGTATACGCGGGCGTCGTCTCCTCGCCGGGATCGAGGTCGCGGTCGAGGCCGGTGAGCATGCCGCCGAGGATCGCCGCCAGCAGCAAATAGGGATTGGCGTCGGCGCCGGCGACGCGGTGCTCGATGCGTGCGGCCGGTCCATCCTTGTCGGGGATCCGGATCGCCGTGCCGCGATGGCCGCTGCCCCAGGTCAGATCGACGGGCGCGAAGGAACCCGGCTGGAAGCGCCGGTAGGAATTGGCGAAGGGGGCGAAGACCAACTGCGCCGCGCGCATGCTGTCGAGCAGGCCTGCCGTAACCGATTTCAGCAGCTTCGGCTCGCCGCCTTTGGCGTCGAGGATGTTGCGGCCTTGTTCGTCGACGACGCTTACATGCACATGCAGGCCGGAACCGGCATGGTCGGAATAAGGCTTTGCCATGCAGGACGATTTCAGCCCGTGGCGGCGCGCCGCCTGTTCGGCGATGCGCTTCAAGTAGAGGCAGTCGTCGGCCGCCGCCAGCGCATTGGCGCGATGCATGAGGTTGACCTCAAACTGACCGGGCCCGAATTCAGCTGTTGTCGCATCCGCCGGCAGGCCCTGCGCCTTCGCATAGGCCCTCAGCGTCTGCAGATAGGCGTCGAGCGCACCAACGGCGCTCATGTCGTAGAGCTGGAAACCGTTCGGTTTGCCGCGATAAGTGAGGCTTTCGGGCGGAGAAGGGCGTCCGGTCTCGCGCCAGTCTCCCGACATCACGTAGAATTCCAGCTCGGTCGCGACGACAGGCGTCAGTCCGCGCAGTCTGTAGCGCTCGACCACCGAGGCAAGGATCGCGCGCGGATCCATGAAGCTCGGGCTGCCGTCGAATTCGCACATGGTGGCCAGCACCTGCATGGAGCCCTGCGGCGCCCAGGGGATCGGCGCGAGGCTGCGTCGGTCGGGAACCACCATGCCGTCGGGATCACCGATGGTCAGCGACAGACCGGTGATGTCGTCATTGTCGTCGCCCCAGATGTCGAGCGATTGCGTTGAGGTCGGCAGGCGAATCTCACCGGCCCAGACCTTGCTTTCGCTGCCGGAAGGAAGTTGCTTGCCGCGCAGCTCGCCATTCATGCCGACGATCAGGATCTCGAAACGCGGGTCTCCATCGGCCTTGCCGTCCATCCTGTCGCTCCCCATGACCTTGAAAAACCTCCGGGACAAGGCCAAGCTCCTATCCCATCGATAGCAGCCTTTCAATCCGCGAGGGTCTTTTACAAGTCATGCCCGACACTTACCCGCCCTCGAACCTTGCCGCGATCGACGCAGCCCATCATCTCCACCCCTTCGCCGACATGAAGAAGCTGAATGCCGATGGCGTCCGCATCATCCAGCGCGGCGAGGGCGTTTACGTCTTCGATGATCACGGCAGGAAATATCTCGACGGCTTCGCCGGTCTCTGGTGCGTCAATATCGGTTATGGTCGCAGGGAGATCGCTGAGGCCGTCGCAAGGCAGATGAATGAGCTGCCCTATTACAACACCTTCTTCGGCACGACCTCGACGCCGGCGACGCTGCTGGCGCAGAAGGTTACTTCCCATGCCGGCGAACGGTTCAACCATATCTTCTTAACCAGCTCCGGTTCGGAAGCGAACGACACCTGGTTCCGCATGGCCCGCGTCTATTGGAGCGCCGTCGGCAAGCCGTCGAAGAAGATCGTGATCGCGAGGAAGAACGGCTATCACGGCTCGACAGTTGCCGGCGCCAGCCTCGGCGGCATGAAATTTATGCACGAGCAGGGCGACCTGCCGATCCCAGGAATCGTCCATATCGGCCAGCCCTATTGGTATGGCGAGGGCGGCGATCTCTCACCCGCCGAATTCGGTCTCAAGGTTGCCCGAGAGCTGGAGGCGAAGATCGATGAACTCGGCGAGGAGAACGTCGCGGCCTTCGTCGCCGAGCCGGTGCAGGGGGCGGCCGGCGTCATCATCCCGCCCGAGACCTATTGGCCGGAGATCTACCGGATCTGCAAGGCACGTAACATCCTGCTGGTAACCGACGAGGTGATCTGCGGTTTCGGCCGGTTGGGCGCCTGGTTCGGTCATCAGCATTTCGGCGTCGAGCCGGATCTGGCGCCGATCGCCAAGGGTCTCTCCTCCGGTTACCTGCCTATCGGCGGCGTGCTCGTCAGTGACAAGATTGCCGACGTGCTGATCACCGAGGTCGGCGAGTTCAACCACGGCTTCACCTATTCCGGCCACCCGGTCTGCGCCGCCGCCGCGCTCGAAAACCTGCGCATCATCGAGGAGGAAAAGCTGGTCGAGCGCGTGCGCGACAATATCGGCCCCTATTTCGGCAAGGCCTGGGCAGCACTCGCCGAACACGATCTCGTCGGCGAGGCGGTCAGTATCGGCCTGATGGGCGGCCTGCAGCTTACTGCCGACAAGAGCACGCGCAGCCGTTATGAAAAGCCCGATCAGGTCGGTGCGCTGGTGCGCAACCACGCACTGGCGAACGGCCTCGTGCTGCGCGCCACCGGCGACCGAATGCTCGCTTCGCCACCGCTCGTCATCAGCCATGCTGAGGTAGACGAGATGGCAAGGATTGCCAGGCGGGCGCTGGATGCGGCCTGGAAGGAGCTTAAATCCTGATTCGTTCAGCCCGGCGGATTAATCCAGGCATAGCCGAAACGATAGCTGTCCTTGCCGCGGCCATAGAAATAGGGCACATCGATCACCGACGTCTTAGGCGCGGAGGCGCCGAGATTGGCCTGGAGCCATTGCGCCATATCAGGCGGGAGCGCTTCGCTGCCTCCCTTCGGCGGTATCAGCCAGACGAGGAGAAGCGGTCGGCGGCCGGTCAGATCCCGATGGAAGCCGGGATAATCGACGGAGAGGACCGGTATCCCGGGAATATCCTGCCTGACATTGCCGGCAAGCAGGCTGTCGCCGGCAAGGATGGCTGCCGGTTCGGCCTGTTTGCGCAAGCTTTCCAGCATTGTGGCATAGGGCCTGTTCAATCGCTCGTAGTGGCCGGTGAAGCGTGCCGCCGCGACGCTGCCGTAAAGGGCGGCCGGCACGCCGATCATGATGACGGCGACGACGGCCATGAAACGCCGGAACGCCGTGTCTGTCACGACGCCCGCGGCGTCGATCTTCAGGCAGAAATAGAGCGGCAGGATGAAGAGCATCGGCACCAGCCAGCGATCCTTGATGCCGGCAGCACCGCCGAAGACGATCAAAAGCAGGATGCCGACGACGAAGACGAGCATCATCCGCTCGATAAGCCGCGTCCATTCCGACTGAGCGGTCAATGCCGGACGAAGCCCCTTGCCGAAGACGACCGCAAACACCGCCATCGTCAATCCGGCAAAGCTGATGATGGCGAGAGTAAGCGAGCCGACGCCCATGGCCACCTGCATGAGATAACCGGCGTCGCCGCTGGCCGTCATCTTTTCCAGGGTGCGGGCGGTGGCGAAGTCGAGATTATCCTTCAGCCAGAAGAGATGCGGCAGGGTGATGACGAGGACAACGATAATGGTCACCGCCAGTCGTGGATCGAAGATCCGCGGCCGCAGGCGCGCATCCGCTAACGCGGCAATCAGCCCTGCTGCCGGCAGGATGGCGAAATTATATTTGGCCAGTAGGCCGAAACCAATGCCGATACCTGTTATCAGATAGGAGGCAAGGTTCGGCTGTTTCAGACTGCGGATGAAGCCGTAGAAGAAGATGCTGGCCGAGAAGAAGACCGCGACTGTGTGCGTCAGGTCTCGCTGCATCTCGAAGGCCATTTGCGGGATCGTCAGCAATCCGAGCGTCGCGATCACCACCAGCGCCTTGTCGCGCAAAATGAGACGCGCGGTCAGGCCGTACAGCAGATAGGCGCTGAACAGCAGGAGGTTCTTCACCACCGAAAGCGCGACAAGCGAAACACCGGCAAACTGGAAGACGGTATATTGCAGCCAGTTGTAGAACGGCGGCTGCGGGCCGTAACCGGCGGCGAGCCATTGCGAGCGGAAGACCTGTTCGGCCTCGTCGAGATCGAGCGAATGCGAGGTTGCGAGCCGCACTCCGACCTGAAGCGTGAAATAAACGGCGAGCAGCACGAAAATCCAGCTGACGTCGCGAAGACCGGTCTTGATCATTCTATCTGGCCCCCGGCCGAACCCAGGCATAGCCGAGTGCGAAATTATCGCCCTGGCGGCCGAAATAATAGGGGCGCGACAGGGCGCCGATCTCCTGCGGCGTGATATCAGCCGCCGTCAGCGCCGATGAAAACCGCTCCGGCATGACGGCATCCGCAGCCGTCGCCGTCTTCTTGCCGCGCCAGACGATCAGCACCGGTCCGCCTGCTGTTGTGTAGGCCGGAATGCCGGCAACGGGAAAATCGGGGATGACGACGGGCACATGGGGAAGCTGCAGACGCATATTCCCGGCGACATAGGGATCCGAGGCAATCACCAGCGCGGGTTCAGCCTGCCGGGTCATTTCGCGGGCGAGATCGGCCATCGGCACATTCGGCCTGCTGTAGGTGCCGATCAGCCCAGCGCCGACGACGCGGAAGCCCAGCGCGATGAGCACGCATGCCATCAGCACCGGCACGACGGACCGGAGGCGGCGCAGTCCGGCGGAAAGGTCGAGCCCGGCCGCCTGCATCTTTGCCAGGAAATAGATCGGCAGCACCAGAAGGAATGGGTCGAGCCAGCGTTCACGCACCGTCGTGGAGCCGGTGAACAGCACGATCAGAAGGATGCCGGCGAGGCTCGCGAGCATCATTCGCTCGATCATCCCCGTCCAGCGGTTTCCGGCTGAAAGTGCCCGGACAAAATCCCGGCGGAAGGCGGCTGCGAAGATGGCGACGGGCAGCGCCGCAAAGGCGATGATGGCGATGAGAAAGGCAAGAATGCCCTTGCCGATCCGCACCGCGCCGGCCGGTTCGTTGCCGGCGGCCATCTTGACCAGAGTGTCGGAGGAGGCGAATTCGAGATTGCTCCCCAGCCAGATCGCGTGCGGCAGAACGATGATGAGCGCGACGGCGACGGCCGCCAGGATGCGCCAGTCGAGCACTCTGCGCCGCCATTCGGCATCGGGCAGGATGGCGATCAGCGCGACGACGGGCATCAGCGCAAAATTATATTTCGAGATCAACCCGATGCCTGTGGCAAGCCCGAGCAGGAGGTAGCTGCCGATGCCGGACCGCTCGAGCGTGCGGAAGAAGCCGTAGAGAAAGAGCGAGCTCGCAAAGAGCAGCGCCGTCGTGTGGGTCAGATCCTGCTGCGCCATGTAGGAGACCTGCGGCAGGGTGATCAGCGCCAGCATCCCGACGGCTGCAAGCTTCTGGTGCTTCAGTGCCTCGCGCCCGGCAAGGCCGTAAAAGACGTAACACAGGAAGAGCAGGATGTTCTTCGGGATGATAAGCGCGCCCATCGACAAGCCGCTTAGGGAAACGACGGCATATTGCATCCAGTTGTAGAAGGGCGGCTGCGGGCCGTAGCCCGCCAGCAGATATTGCGAGAAGAAGGACTGCTCGGCCTCGTCGAGCTCCAGCGCGTGCGGAAGCGCAAGCCTGAGCGCGATGTTCAGCACGAAATAGGCTGCAAGCAGCAGCGCCGCGGTTCTGATCGTCCTCGTCGCGCGGTCCAGCATCATGCTGCCGGTTACGCTTGGCTTTGGTCGTCGAAGATCTGCCGGACGATGTAGTTCGGGGAGGCATCGTCACGATAATAGGTGCGCGCGATCATTTCCGCCAGAATGCCGGTGGTAATCATCTGCACCGAGGAAAGCAGCAGCACGACGCCGACCATCAGCATCGGGCGTGTGCCGATATCGTTGCCCAGGATGAACTTGTCGAAGCCGAGGTAGAGCAGGATCAATATGGCAACCGCGCCGAGACCGAGACCGAGCGAGCCGAAGAAGTGGCCGGGCCGCGCCTTGTAGCGCATGAAGAACATGACAGACAGCAGATCAAGGATGACGCGGAAGGTGCGCGAAATTCCGTATTTGGAAACCCCGTGCTCGCGGGCATGGTGGGTGACAGCCATCTCGCCGATACGCGAGCTCGGCACGACGCCGGCCACCCAGGCCGGGATGAAGCGGTGCATTTCGCCCATCAGCTTCACCTGCTTGATGATCGAGGCACGGTAGATCTTCAGGCTGCAGCCGTAATCGTGCAGCTTGACGCCGGTGATGCGGCCGATCAGGTAGTTGGCGCACCAGGAGGGTATCTTGCGCAGGAACAGACCGTCCTTGCGGTTCTTGCGCCAGCCGACCAAAAGGTCGAGTTCGCGCCGCTCCAGCTCGGAGACCATCTGAGGAATATCCTTCGGGTCGTTCTGCAGATCGCCGTCCATCGTCGCGATCAGCCGGCCGCGGGCGGTATCGATGCCGGCCTGCATGGCGGCGGTCTGGCCGAAGTTGCGCTGCAGCTCGACGATCCGGAGCGCCAGACCCTCGCGTCCGACGAATTTGCGGGCGTTGACGAGCGTCGCATCCGTGCTGCCGTCATCGACGAGGATCAGTTCCCAGCGATGAGGATACTCGGCCATCGCCGCAACGATACGCTCGACCAGCGGGCCGACGCTTTCCTCTTCGTTGAAAACGGGCACGACCAGCGACAGCTCGAGCGATTGTACCGGATCATTCGTGCCGCGAATGGGCTCTACCGTTGTCTGCAACTTTGCATCTCCAAAAGGCCGGGCGGCCTTGCAATCTTACTGCCGCCACCGCGCTTGCGGAAGCTACTATATGAAGTGTCCGCGCGTTGCCAGCGGGCAATGCCGCTTTCCCCGCAATCGGCCGACTTGCCGAAACCCTACTTCGCGCCGCCTTCCACCCAGGAATAACCAATCGAGAACGTATGTTTGCCGTCACCGAAAAGATAAGGCAGCGTCAGAGTCTTCACCTCCTGCAGATGAATACCCGATTTCACGAGATCATCGGCAAAGGCGGGAGAAATGGTTGGGTCATTTGCGGTTTCCCCGCGCCAGACGACAAGCACCGGACCCTTCGCAGTAGCATATTCGGGCACCCCGGGGCCTGGAAAGAACGGGATCACGACGGGAACCTCGGGGAATTCCAGCTTCATATTGCCGGCCACGAATTTGGTCCCCGCCACGATGAGAACCGGCTTGCGGGTCGCGGTCAGTTCGGCCACGTAGCCGGAGAAGGGCACGTTCGTTCTGGTATAAGTGCCGATATATTGAATGGCGACGATCCTGAGCAGAAGGATCGCCAGGATGACGACCATGAAGACCGGCACCACAGGCCGGAAGCGTGCAAGGCCGGCGGAAAGATCGAAGCCTGCGGTTTCCAGCTTCAGGAACAGATAGATCAGCAGGACGAGCAGGCAGGGGTCGAGCCAGCGCTCGTGGATATCGCTCGCGCCGGCTACGATGACAACACCGGCGAATGCAAGCAGGCTGACGATCATCATCCGCTCGATCACCCGGATCATCGGACTGGACGCCGAGAGCGCGCGGAAGAAATCCCGTCGGAAGGCTGCTGCGAAGAGAACGATCGGCAAAGCGACGAAGCCGAGGACGGCGATGACGAGGGACAACAGTCCCTGTCCGATACGGGGAAGGCCAGCGGCAGCCTCATGCTCGGCGGTCATTCGCTCAAGGGTCGGGGCCGAAGCGCTGACGAGATTATCGGGCAGCCAGAGCGCATGCGGCAGAACGATCAGAGTGGCGATTACGAACGCCGGCAGCAGACGCCAGTCCAACAGACGGCTGCGCCACTTTCGGTCTACCAGGACCGCGACGAAGGCGGCAAATGGCAGGATGGCGAAATTGTATTTGGAGATCAGGCCGATGCCGGTGGCGATACCGATGACGAGGTAGCTGCCGATCGTCGGCTGCCGAAGTGTGCGGAAAAAACCGAAGAGGAAGAGCGAGGTGGCAAACAGCAGGGCAACCGTGTGGGTCAGTTCGCGCTGCGCCATCAGGCCGACCTGTGGCAGGGTAATCAGGCTCAGCATGGCGATGGGCGGGAGAAGACGGCTCTTCAGCACCTCGCGGGCCGCCAGGCCGTAGAAAAGATAGCAACCGAACAGAATGATGTTCTTCGGAACCGAGAGCGCCCACATCGTGATGCCGGTGACCGAGACGATGGCGTATTGGATCCAGTTGTAGAAAGGCGGCTGCGAGCCGTAGCCGGCCAGAAGATATTGCGAGTAGAACGACTGTTCCGCCTCGTCGAGATCGAGCGTATGAGGCAAGGCAATGCGGAGCGCGATGTTCAGCAGGAAATAGGCTGCCAGAAAAATGCTGGCACCCGTGATGTTTCTTGTAATGCGCTCCAACATCGATCTCCAAGTCAAGCCGGCGAGGCGCCCTCATACATCGGTCTGCCGTCGGATCGTCGGCCTTAAAGCGACCGCGCCGCCACCGCCTCAACTCCGCCGTTGTGCGCAACCGCCATTTCTCCTAAAACGCCTGACGACGGAGCGAGACCTGTGCCGACGCCAAGCGAGGAATGCTTACTACATGAAGAGTTCGATCGTTGAAAGCCAGCAGTCCTGGTTTATGCGCAACCGCATGACGGCGCTGACGGTCGTAATTGTCGCAGCCTATGCGCTCTTCGTGCAATGGTTCTGGGGGTGGCCCGTGATCATCAGCCAATGGGCCGATGTCGGGGCAGGCCCGGTGATCGGCGCGCTCGTGGCATTGACGAGCACCTATTTCCTGCGCACCTGGCGCATCTACGACTATTTTCCGAAGGAAACGGCGGGCCGGTTTGCGATCCTCTTTCGCGTCACGCAGATCCACAATCTCCTAAACATCATGCTGCCCTTCCGCACCGGCGAGACCAGCTTTCCGTTGTTGATGCGCACCGAGTTCGGCATCCCGCTGACCCGCGGAACCTCGGCACTCCTGGTCATGCGGCTGCTCGACCTGCACGCGCTGCTGGCGGCGGCCGGCATCGGCTTTGCGCTCGCAGCAGCCGATGCGCTCGTCGCATGGTCGCTTTGGGCGGTCTTCCTGCTGCTGCCGGTAGCGGCCTTCGTCGCGCGCAAACCGCTGTTGCGCGTTGCCGCCACGCTGTTGCCTGATAAGGCGCAGAAATTCGTCGTTGAGATCGAAAATGGGCTGCCGCTCGATGCCGCGGCCTTTGCGCGCGCCTGGGCGATGACCATCGTCAACTGGCTGGTGAAGGTGATCGTGCTCGCATGGGCGCTCGGCCTGATGGGTGTGTTGCCGATGGCGGCAAGCTTCGGCGGCGCGCTCGGCGGTGAACTCTCCTCCGTTCTGCCGGTGCACGCGCCGGGCGGCGTCGGCACCTATCCGGCCGGCATCACCGCCGGCGCCATTGCGCTCGGAGCCTCGAGTGAGCGGATGGCTCTGGCCGCGCTGGCGCAGGCAAGCGTCAATGCTCATCTGCTGATCATCGTTTCGGCGCTGACGGGCACCGCAATCTCACTGCCGCTCGGGCGCCGCGGCAAGCTCTGAAATCCATTTCCGCAGAAAGGCCTGCTCCGGCTCCTGCCGACAGAGCGACAGCGCCGTCTGATAGGCTGCGATCGCCTCTTCGGTGCGGCCGAGCCTGCGCAGGAAATCGGCGCGCGCCGAATGGGCGAGGTGATAGGCCGTGAGCTCCTGGCGCCCAAGAATGGCATCGATCAGATCCAGTCCCTTCGCCGGGCCGTCCGCCATAGCGATCGCCACGGCGCGGTTGAGCTCCACGATCGGCGACGGCTGCGCAGCCAGCAGCAGATCGTAGTAGAAGGCGATCCGCTGCCAGTCGGTCTCTTCGGCGGTCGGCGCCCTGGCATGCTCGGCAGCGATCGCCGCCTGGACTGTATAGGCGCCGATCTCTGCCGCCCTCATCGCCTCGGCGAGCAGCGCCAGGCCTTCCGCGATTTTTGCACGGTCCCAGAGCGAGCGGTCCTGGTCAGCTAGCAGCACCAGCGATCCCTGCTCGTTGCTGCGCGCCAGGCGGCGGGAATCCTGCAGCAGCATCAGCGCCAGCAGACCACGGGCGTCAGGATGCGGCAGCAGCGCCAGAAGCAGCCGCGCCAGCCGTATCGCCTCGGCGGTCAGATCGGCGCGGACCACATCCTCGCCTGATGAGGCGGAATACCCCTCGTTGAAGACGAGATAGATGACGTGCAGTACCTGATCGAGCCGCTGAGGCAGTGCGTCGCGGCCCGGTACTTCGTAGGGGATATTCGCGGCTCGTATCCTGTTCTTGGCGCGCACGATCCGCTGGGCGACCGTTGGCGCCGGAACGAGAAACGCATGGGCGATCTCTTCGGTGGTCAATCCGCAGATTTCTCGAAGCGCCATCGCCGTCTGGGCATCTGAGGGAATAGCGGGATGACAGCAGGTGAAGATCAGCCGCAGCATATCGTCCTCGATCGGTTCCATATCGCCGATCTCCGTTGTGTCGACAGTGTAGAGGCTGTCCTCGATGTGATGCTGCGAGGCATCGAAGCGCGCTCGCCGCCGGATCGTGTCGATCGCCTTGAAGCGTCCCGTCGAGACAAGCCAGGCGGAGGGATTGCCCGGCAGGCCTTCCACCGGCCACGTCCGTGCTGCCGCAGCGAAAGCATCGTGAAGCGCTTCCTCCGCCCGGTCGAAATCGCCGAGCAAACGGATCAAGGTCGCCAGCACCCGGCGCGACTGCGTTCGGTAGATCTCCTCGATGACACGTTCCAAAGAGCACCTCAATCCGGCAGTGTGAGCGTCCGCACGGGCCTCAGTTCGACCGCGCCGTAACGCGCCGAGGGGATGCGCGCGGCAATTTCGGTTGCTGTCGCCACATCCGGCGCCTCGATGACGTAGAAGCCGGCCAAATGCTCCTTTGTCTCGACATAGGGCCCATCGGTGGCGGCGAGCGTGTTGTTTCGAACGCGCAGCACGGTTGCCTTGTCAGGCATCTCGAGTGCATCGGCGTGGATCATGATGCCGTCGCGGCGCAGTTCCTCATCGAAGGCGAAATGGGCTTTGATGAGTTCATCGGTTTCATCAGGCGTCAGCGTGCCGTCGGTATCGGCACAATTGTAGATGAGGCAGATGTAGCGCATCGCTATCTCCCGTCCTGGATCGAATAAGCGGGGCGCACTTCGATCGAGCAGTATCTGAGGATCGGAAAACTGGATACGATCGTCTGCGCCTCCTCGATAGTTTCGGCTTCGATCAGCACGAAGCCGCCGAGATGCTCCTTGATTTCGGCAAACGGGCCATCGGTCGCCGAGGCTTCGCCATTGCGCAGGCGCACCGTGATCGCCGTCGACGGTTCACGCAAGGCAAGCGCCACCAGCAGGTGGCCGCTGTCGCGCCAGCGATTGTCGCTGGCGATGCACTCCCGCGTCACGGCTTCCCATTCGGCCTGGCTTACCAACTTGCTCTTTTCAGTGTCGAACCAGATCTGGCATAAAAACTTCATTGGCGCCTCCTCTCTTCATTGAGCTCGGAATTCATGGATCGGCCGCACCTCGATCGCGCCGAGTTTGGCGAGCGGAATGCCGGCGGCGATGCGGATTGCATCGTTAAGGTCTTTTGCCTCAACCAGGATGAAGCCGCCGAGAGCCTCTTTCGTCTCGGCAAAAGGACCATCCGTTACCGATATCTCGCCGCCCCGCACCCGGACGGTGACAGCCGATTTCGGCGGCTGCAGCGCCTGGGCGACAATTAGATGCCCGCTTTCGGCGAGGTGTTTGTCGTAGTCCAGCGAATTGCTGTCGAGTTCGGCCTTCTCCTCTTCCGTCATGGCGGCGAGCGCGCCGCCATCGAACCAGACCTGACAGAGATATTTCATCGCGGACAGCCTCCTTGGGTGTTCAATAAGCCTGGACGATCGAGCTTCACGCATTTCGACAGCATTGGAAAAAATCTTTGTTACGGAGCGCTGTCGAAATGCCAGGCAGCAATCGACTAGGCCTCGTCAAACCCTGTCGAGGAGAACGGCAATGAGTATTCTTGAAATTGCGCTGGCAAGCCAGATCTGGGCACGCCGCCGTGAGAAGCGTCAGCCGGATTTCGACGAAAACGACGGGCTGAAGATTCTTGTGCGCATCGCGATCGTCTTTGCGGCCTTCACCCTGCTGATAGCAGGGCTGAACATTGCTGCCGGCAGGCCGCAGATGCTTGCGCAGAGCTCGGCGCCTGTCGTTGCCGGCCGATGAAGAAACGGCCTATTGGAAAGCCGTCTCGAAGAAGCTGCGCAGCTTGCGCGAATGCAGGGCTTCCTTCGGCATGGCGGCCAGCTTCTGCACGGCGCGGATGCCGATCTGCAAATGCTGGTTGACCTGTGTGCGGTAGAAGGCCGTCGCCATGCCAGGCAGCTTCAACTCGCCGTGCAGCGGCTTGTCGGAGACGCAGAGCAGCGTGCCGTAAGGCACGCGGAAGCGGAAGCCGTTGGCGGCGATCGTGGCCGATTCCATGTCGAGCGCGATGGCGCGCGCCTGCGACAGCCGCTTCACCGGCCCGAGCTGGTCGCGCAGTTCCCAGTTGCGGTTGTCGATCGTCCCGACGGTGCCGGTGCGCATGATGCGCTTCAGTTCGAAGCCCTCGTAGCCGGTGATTTCGGCGACGGCTGCCTCCAGCGCCACCTGCACTTCGGCGAGCGCCGGGATCGGCACCCAGACCGGAAGGTCGTCATCGAGAACATGGTCCTCGCGCATATAGGCATGGGCAAGCACATAATCGCCGAGCCGCTGGCTGTTGCGCAGGCCGGCGCAGTGGCCGAGCATCAGCCAGGCATGCGGGCGCAGGACGGCGACGTGGTCGGTGATCGTCTTGGCGTTGGAAGGGCCGACGCCGATATTGATCATGGTGATCCCGGCATGGCCCTTCTTCTTCAGGTGATAGGCCGGCATCTGCGGCAGGCGGGCAAGGGTCGCATCCGTTTCCGGCACGCTCGAGCCGGGCAGGGTGACGATATTGCCGGGCTCGACGAAGGCGGTGTAGCCGTCGCCGCCCTCCGCCATCAGCTTGCGCGCCCAGCTGCAGAATTCATCGATATAGAACTGGTAGTTCGTAAACAGCACGAAGTTCTGGAAATGCTCGGCATGCGTCGCCGTATAATGCGACAGTCGGGCGAGCGAGTAATCGATCCGCTGCGCGGTGAATGGGGCAAGCGGCGAGGGTTCTCCTGGCGGCGGGATATATTCGCCGTTGGCGATCTCGTCGTCGGTGGTGTTGAGGTCGGGTGTATCGAAGATATCGCGCATTGGAACGTCGACGAAGGCTGAGGCCGATGCTTCCACATGCGCGCCCTCGCCGAAGGCGAAGTGCAGCGGGATCGGCGTCGACGATTCCGAGACGACGATCGGAACATTGTGGCTCCTTATCAAAAGCGACAGCTGCTCCTTGAGGTAATGCTTGAAGAGCTTCGGCCGGGTGACCGTCGTCGTGTAGATGCCGGGCGCCGTGACATGGCCGTAGGAGAGGCGCGAATCGACATGGCCGAAGCTCGTCGTCTCGATGCTGACCTGCGGATAGAAGGCGCGGTAGCGCGAGGCGATCGGAGCGCCTTGGGCAAGGTCTGTGAAGGTTTGGATCAGGAACGCCGTATTGCGTTCGTAAAGTGCTGTCAGCGTCTCGACGGCCTTGGCCGGATCATCGAAACTCTCGGGCTGAAAAGGGGGCGGAGAGGAAATGTCGAGGGGCGACAGAGGGGAGATTCGTTTGTTCATGACGCATTATAGAGAGTTGTTTTTGACAAGCAAACGACGCGCGTCGACGGAATCCGATTTTTTATCCTCTTGCGAGCCTGATGCCGGTCACCGCACCGCGGGCGCGCAGAACGTCCCGTTTCTTTCCAGGCAGGTATAGCTCGCACCGAAATGCGACTGCGTGCCGCCGCCGCCATTGTGCACAACGACCGCCGAAAATGTGACGGCGAAGATCGCCGCAAACAGCGTGATGATGCTGAAACGTCTTGCCAGAATATAGAAGTTCATCTCAAGCCCCGATACGCAACCTAACCGTGACATGAGTTTTGCCACGCCTCGGCTGAACGAGTGCTGAGATGCCGGTTCATCCGCCGTTCAGCTTACGGGGCAGCCTCGGGCGATCGCAGTGAGGGATCGGCAAGCCGAGGCTTCGAGGCATGCCGGCATTTCGCCGGCATGATTATACGTTTGGGATGATTGTTGCGTCGGCCTTATCGCGTCAGAGCCGCGTCCAGGTCTGCGTCTTGCAGAGGATCTTCATTACGCAGCCCTGCATCTTCAGTGAATTGCCGGAAATCTTTCCCGAGCCGCTATAGGTCTTGTCGGCGGCGGGGTCGGTGATTTCGCCGGCATAGCTGCCACCGGTGCCGGCAAGTGTGCCGATCTTGCGGCCAGTATATTTGCCGGTTTTCAGCGTCACGCAATAACTCCCGCCGCAGGCGGCAATCACCGCCGTTTCGCCGGAGGCCGTCTTCCAATTGCCGACGATAGGTTCCTCGGCATTGGCTATGCCCGCGATCACGGCGATAGCGCCGGCGAGAATGAGACTGCGGATCATCTTTTCCTCCCTGATGTTCTCTGACCGGCCGCGAAAGTAGCTGACGCGAACGTAAAGATAAATAGAGCCGGCTGTTCGTGCGGCGCTCGCTAAAAGCAGCCGAAAAGCCGACCGCAGACCTTTAAAAACCGGTCGCCTGCTGATTTCATGATGAACGATCCGTTTATTTCCGAATCTGAATCTTTCGTAAAATTTGAGCAAAAATGCCTAAATCCCAGGGGATCCGATGTTTAACAAAAACCCAATTTTACCAAGCGTTTGCAGTTTGTTTGTCTCAAATTAATCATGCATTTTAGGCGTTTTTTGAAAGCCGTTTGGCATAGTCAAGCCATCAGACGAGCGGGCAAACCCGCCGGACCGGAGGGGCCGCAAAGCCGCGTTAGACGGCAGGTCCGAAGGTAAAACAGGGTAAGTCGTAAACAGGCTAACAGGGATAAAACCGATGGCACGCTTTGAAATGCACAATGCTGAAACGGCCACCATGGGTGGCGATAACAACAGCGCCGATGTCTTCTGCGAAATGGGTCTGATGTATGCGACCGGCCGGGGCTGCGCCGTCGATCTCGTTGCCGCCCACAAGTGGCTGAACATCGCCGCCATCAAGGGCAACGACCGCGCCGCCGAGCTTCGCGCCGACGTGGCCGCCGCCATGAACAAGATGCAGCTCGTGGAAGCACTGCGCGCTGCCCGCGAATGGATGACGGTTCACTAACGCATCGACCGAACCATCCCTCAACTCGACGTGTTGGAGCGCCGCCTGTCCAAAGGACGCATGGCGCTCCAACAGACGTTTGAAATCGGAATGGCGATTGGAGCGGGTCCATGGTTCAAATTTCTGAGGTCGTCGGTGTTGGGACGCCTCAGACGTCCTTCGTCAGATGAGGCAAGACCTCGTCGATTGCAATGAGACCTTGGAGATCAAAACATGGCGCTCAAGCGAATGGACAATGTGGGAATCGTCGTCGAAGACCTCGGAGAGGCGATTGATTTCTTTCGCGAACTCGGCCTCGAATTCGAAGGGCGCGCCACGGTCGAAGGCGAATGGGCCGGACGTATCACTGGACTGGGCGATCAGTGTGTCGAGATTGCCATGATGCGCACACCGGATGGCCACAGCCGGCTCGAGCTCTCCCGCTTCCTGGCGCCATCTGTCGTCGCAGATCACCGGAACGCGCCGGTCAACGCTCTCGGCTACCTGCGCGTCATGTTCGCAGTGGATGACATCGACGAGACGCTTGACAGGCTCCGCAGGCGCGGCGCGCAGCTCGTAGGGGAGGTCGTTCAGTATAAGGATGCATATCGGCTCTGCTACATCCGCGGGCCTGAAGGGATTCTGATCGGCCTCGCCGAGGAACTCAGCTGAACGCAGTACGCAGGGGAATGGCGAAGCCTCACCGGTCTCGGCGATTGAACAGGAATGACAACCTCAGGCGAGCGTCTTCAGGACCTGCGGCAGCGCTTGCTCGAACAGCGCCATCTCAGCCTCAGGCCCGACGCTGACGCGGATGCAGCGATTGAGCGGCGCAACACCCGGCATGCGGATGAAGACGCCGTGTTCCATCAGGCCATCGACGATCGCCCGCGCATGGGCGCCGTCGCGGCCGGTATCGATCGCCACGAAATTGGTCGCCGAGGGCAGCGGCTCAAGACCGTTTGCCCGGGCGATGCGGCCGATCCGATCCCGTGCTGCATGGATTTTCCCGACCACATCGGCGAGATAGGCTTGATCCTTGAGCGCGGCCAGCGCTGCGGCCGTCGCCAGCCGGTTCATGCCGAAATGATTGCGGATCTTGTCGAAGGCCTGTGCCGTGCCTGAGGTCGAGATCACATAGCCGGTGCGTGAGCCGGCAAGCCCGTAGGCCTTGGAAAAGGTGCGGGTGCGCACGATGTTCGGCAGATCGATGAGCGAAGCGATCGACGGCAGCGAATTTGCCGGCCCCGTTTCGCTATAGGCTTCGTCCAGCACCATCATCGTGGTCTCGGGCAGCGCCCGGGCGAAAGCGACGATGCTGTCGGCGTCCCACCAGCTTCCCATCGGATTGTCGGGATTGGCGAAATAAACGAGCGGCGCATTCTCGCGTCTGACGGCCTCGAGCAGCCCGTCGAGATTCTCGCGATCGTTCACATAGGGCACGGTGACCAGTCGGCCGCCGAAGCCGGCGACATGGAAATTGAAGGTGGGATAGGCGCCGAGCGAGGTGACCACAGGTGCGCCGGCTTCGATCACCAGCCGGACGATTTGGCCGAGCAACTCGTCGATGCCGCCGCCGATGGCGATATTGGTGGGGGAGATGCCGAGATGGATGCCGAGCGCTTCCCTCAGCGAAAAATTTTCCGGATCGTTGTATTTCCAGATATTGCCGGCCTCGTCGCGCATGGCCGCAAGCACGGAAGGCGCCGGGCCGAAGCCGTTCTCATTCGCGCCGATGCGTGCCAAGACAGCAAGTCCGCGTTGACGCTCGATCGCCTCAGGGCCGACGAAGGGAACTGTGGAGGGCAGGGCGCCGATGAGAGGCGTGAAGCGCGAAAAGGCGGACATGCGAAGGCAATTTCCCGGACATGTTGACGGTTGGCGCAACAATAGGCCGGGGTACGGCCAAGGCAAGCAAGATTATTTCGACAAGCCCATAGGCGACGCTTGCGGGCGGAATATCGGTGCACGCCGTGCACTGAGAGATCCCCTCATAATTTCCCCAAAGCGTAACCATGTGTGAATAAATTTTGAGCTAGTAGGGTTGCAGCCACGAGTAAGTCTTCCCTTGTTATTGTGTAGCCAGAATGCCGCAAAACTTCCATGCCTAAGCGAACTGTTGAGAGTACGTTTCGATTTCTGACTGTGTTAGCCTGGAAGTGCTTGTCCCAACCTTGTTTCTGAGCATGAACGCCCGCAAGCCAACATGTTAGTTGAAGCATCAGGGCGATTAGCAGCATGATATCAAAACGCTCTGAGCTGCTCGTTCGGCTATGGCGTAGGCCTAGTCCGTAGGCAGGACTTTTCAAGTCTCGGAAGGTTTCTTCAATCTGCATTCGCTTCGAATAGATATTAACAAGTTGTTTGGGTGTTCGAATTTCAACAGGTAAGTTAGTTGCTAGAATCCATGGCTCCTTTGCCGACGCTGAGTAGATTTTAGGTGACGGGTGGTGACAATGAGTCCGTGTCGAGCGCTGATTTTTTCGGCCTTTAGAGCGAGATTTATACAATAGAATTTGGCATGAGATTGGATTGCTTTTAGTCAGCCTCTTATAGCCTAAAGTCTTTGAGTGACTAGATGACATATCATGTAAGTTGCTGATAGGTTTCCAGTTTTCCGCTCCTAGGTCTGCATATTGTACTTTTCCTCTTACTCGACTTAACCAGTACCAACCCAGCTTCTCAACGGATTTATACCATGGCACTTTAAAGCCAGCATCACTGACAATGAGCGGTGTGGTGTTACTCGGTAGAATGCTCGCAAGGTCGGCTAGAAATTGGTCATGAGCTTTCTTTGAACATTGCTCTGAAAGCGGGAACGCTTTCTCATAAAGAGTAACAGAACGACCGTGTAGTGCGACTGAAGCTCGCAATACCATAAGCCGTTTTTGCTCACGGATATCAGACCAGTCAACAAGTACAATGGGCATCGTATTGCCCGAACAGATAAAGCTAGCATGCCAACGGTATACAGCGAGTCGCTCTTTGTGGAGGTGACGATTACCTAACAATCGGTCGATTCGTTTGATGTTATGTTTTGTTCTCGCTTTGGTTGGCAGGTTACGGCCAAGTTCGGTAAGAGTGAGAGTTTTACAGTCAAGTAAGGCGTGGCAAGCCAACGTTAAGCTGTTGAGTCGTTTTAAGTGTAATTCGGGGCAGAATTGGTAAAGAGAGTCGTGTAAAATATCGAGTTCGCACATTTTGTTGTCTGATTATTGATTTTTGGCGAAACCATTTGATCATATGACAAGATGTGTATCTACCTTAACTTAATGATTTTGATAAAAATCATTAGGGGATTCATCAGCGCCGTGCATCGATCGCTTCCATGTTGCCGACAAGGAAATCTGTGCGCACTACGCGGCGCAGGACCTCGGGATCCATCAGGTTGATGAACCGCACGCCGATGCGTTCCTTGTGACGGTAGACCTCGGCACACCCGATCCGATAGGCGAGGCCGAGAATGTTGAGATAATAATGCTTCGGCAGACCGGCAGTGGTCGACACGATGAAGGTCGCACCGCCTTGCGAGATATCGATGATCTCGGCGCTTCGCATCGAAACGCCCGTGAGGCACGGCCGGACGGCCACGATGCGGGCGGGGCGCTTGACGTGGAACTCTTCCCAGCGCAGGTCGTAAATGGCGGATTTGACCGTGGCAAGGTGTGTGGCGCGGAGCATAGTCATCTTACATTCTCCGTCAGACAGGGCACAGTGGGGTTCTTGCTCTGGTGCAAGCTGATCTTGCTCCGGCCAAGGTCACATGAATGTTTTGCGCATTCGTCAAAGATAAAATGACAATTTTAACGAGTTCAAATTTTGTTCCCAATCGGGACGTCGGCAGTCGTTCCAACACCAGTTTCAGCCAAGATTTCTGGCGGTAGGCCGAGCGTGGGAAGCGGTCGGCGCCGCTGCAGCTGCCGGATGCTGTCGGTCCAGAATGGCACCACTGGAAAAGGTCGTGGCGATCGAATCCGTCGCCAATGTCGACGACAGCGCTTGCACAGATCGCCGCGGCGGCGAAGGACGCGAAACAGCGAGGCCTGGAAACTGGATTGCCACTCCAATCGATTTCCGGCGCAATTTCTCGAACTCTTTCAACGGCCGGACGTTCTGTCTTGATCGATGAAGCATGGCGCGCTTCGATGACGACAGCGAGGAGTTGAAGATGACCGACGTCAGAATCCCCCGGAAATCATGGGTCGTAGTCTGCAATGGAGCCAAGGCCCTGATCATGCAGAATGCCGGCGATGCCCAACTGATGAACCTCAAGGTGCTGGAAACCCTGACGCAGCCGAACGAGCCCGATCGCGAGGTCGGCGCCGACAAGCCCGGCCGTAGCCATGCCGCCGATGGGGTCAGCCGCAGCGCTGTCGAAGAGACCAGCTGGCAGGAGCAAGCTGAAGCGCAATTTCTGAAACATGTGGCGGAACGGATGGACGAGTTGATGCAGGCAAAGGATGCCCACCGCATCGTGCTCATCGCGCCGCCGAAGGCGCTAGGAACCCTGCGTCCGGCGCTCAGTGCCGAGACGCAGGCGGCGATATCGACAGAATTGGCGAAAGACTATACCAACCTGCCGGTCGACGAGATCGAGCGGCATCTCGCCGCGTGATCACACCCGGGCATAACAGAGCGCGGGCCTGAATGGTCCGCGTTCTGTTTGACTCACCCAGATGGCCTCCGCCCGGCAAATAGGTCTTCATGATCGGCAAACAGTGCTGCCAGGCGGTCGATGACGGTTCTGACTTCCGGCCGTTGCCGCTCATCATCATGCGCGACGATCCACATCTCGTAGGTCAGATCGTCGATGACAGGCCCGGCGCGCACGAGCTTGCGCTCCTCATCGCCGATGAAACAGGGCAGCACGCCGCGGCCGGCCCCGCCACGGATCAGGTAAAAAAGCATATGCGGCGTGTTCGTCCAGCTGGTGATCCAATAATCCGGCTGTTCGAACGTCCATTTATCCGCCGGCGTGATCGCGGTGTCGGTGCCAAGCGAAATCCAATTGCAATTGGTCTGCGCAAAGTCGACCGCCTGGTAAGCGGCATGGGCCACTTTGACCGAACGGCGGATCGCGACGTTGCCGCTGTCCGGCCGGCTGTGGCGGATGGCGATATGCGCCTCGCGATAGGTGAAGTCGACGCTCGCATCACAGGTCTTGTAGCACATGCGGAAACTATCCTTCGGCCGCCAGACGCTGGCCAGGTGGTCGGCGAGGAAGCGCAGGGTCCAGCCGTCGGCGGCCGTCGAGACGATCGGCAGCGTCAGCACCTCACCGCGCCAGTCGGAGATCGCCCGCGCCGCATCCTGCATCAGCCGGACGCGATCGAGCAGCTCCTGCCCGTCCTTGGCAAGCAGGTAGCCTCTGGGGCCGCGGTTGAATAGCGACCGGCCGGTCACCCGTTCGAGCGCCAGCATGCGCCGGCCGATCGTCGGCGCACTGAGCCCCGTCCGCGCCGCCGCCGCCGAAAGCCCGCCGCCGGTCGCGACATGGAAGAAAAGCTGCAGATCGTCCCAGCTCGCCTCTTTCATGGATGAAAACCCCCTTTCCCCCATGCCTCTACATAGTGGGGGCGTGAAGGCCTAGCTCAACTACTCCAGCAATAGATGGAGGATAGGTTATGCTTCTCAACTGGGTAGTTCTCTTCAACGAAGTCGCGTCCCGCAATTGCCGGATGCGCCGCGATCCCATGGCCGATCCGCTCGATGGCCCGGAATGGCGCGGGCTTCACTGGATCATATCGATCACAGCTCATCTCTCCGCAAGAAGAGGCGAGACGAGGAGGCCGCGCCGCGATCGGGCGGTGATCGGAAGACGCCTCAGGTTTCGAAGCTCAGTCGCAGCACGTGGTGCAGGAATTCCGGATTGAGCAGCATGTTGAAGCCGATCGTCACCAGTTCGTCTTCGCGCTTGACCAAGGTGGCGCCGATTTCGTCATGGATGCCAAGTATCTCGAGAAAGAAATGACTCGGCATCTCCAGGCTCGGACTGACTTCGAGCACGGCGCCGGCAAGTGTGATCGTGCGGATCAGGCAACGTACCTGCGTACCGGTGCTGAGGTGGTGGCCGACGAAGATGATATTGCCCGGCCTGTCGAGATTGAATTCCCGGTAAGCACGTTCCGGCTTGGGGTGTTCTGAGTCGAGGTGCATTTGAAAGGCCCTTTTAGCCTCCGCTCATCGTAAGCAGAGAATAATGCAAGAGTGCTGACGATTGCTGAAGATCATTGTTAAGATTGAAGGCTGTCGCTGTGATCGGCTGGAAATCGCACCGATTCCGGCCAGATTTGCTCCAATTTCGTGCATCCTCCAAGATCTGCACCATTCTTGACATGCCGACGGGGATCGCGCATACAAGCCCCGGTTCGAGGCACCGGCCGCTCGCGGATGGAAATCCAAGGTGAAGTCCTCGTGATCATGGTCACGGCCCTCTGTGCATGCTGACTGACGGCAATGCGAGCTCCCATTTGCAGTCGAAGCGCATGCCTTGCGAAGGCTCACTCCATGACGACCTATCCCGGTATTGAAGAATTGAAAGCCCAGGCCAAGCGCCTGCGCCAGGCGATGAACGATCGCGGCGCGGCGCTGACCCACAGTGCGGCCTTGGAAATGATCGCCCGCCAGCACGGCGTGCGCGACTGGAACACACTGGCGGCTCTGGCGGCAAAACCCAATGCGCCTGCGAAGACGCCGCTCTTCGTCGGCGCGGCTATTGGCGGCCGATATCTCAATCAGCCGTTCACGGGCGAAATCCTCTCGCTTTCGGCTCTGACGGGCGGCCTCCGCCGGATCACCGTCCATTTCGACAAAGCGGTTGACGTGGTCACCTTCGAGAGCTTTTCAGCCTTTCGTCGACGCGTGAGTGCACAGATCGATGCCGACGGCGTCTCCCCCAGGAAGACCTCGAACGGCGTGCCCCACCTGGTTCTCGATCTCTGATTGCTCCTCATCCCTTCGAGACCGTCCGCATGCGCTTGTTCAAGCCGCAGCGGATGTCCCCCATATCGCACGGATTTCTCCATGACCGATCCTTCCAAAGGCAATGCCTTCCTCACCGGCTCCCTGCCGGGCGTATTCATCAGAACTGCGGCGCCGATCGTCGCGATCACCACCGTCAACGGCCTGTTTGCTATCGTCGACGCCTATTTCCTGGGTGCCTATGTCGGCCCCGACGCGCTCTCGGCCGTTAGCCTGATCTTTCCGGGGCTGATGCTGCTGGTCGCCCTGCAATCGCTCATCTCGAACGGCATGGGAAGCATTCTCGCCCGCCGACTCGGTGCCGGCGATTGCCAAGGCGCGCGTCGCGTATTTTCCGGCGCCCATACGCTGGCGCTCGCCGTAATCGTGATCCTCGACATGTTCTACTGGGCCCTCGGCGGGCGGATTATCGTCGCCGGCGCGGCCGGAAACAGCGCCGTGGCCGACGGAGCCATGCTCTTCATGGGCGCGATGATCACCGCGACGCCGGTGAGTTTCTTCCTTTCGTTGCATCTCGACGGGCTGCGCTGTGAAGGCAGGATGGGTTTCATGACGGTGGTCACGCTCTCGGCCTCACTGCTCAACATCCTCGCCAACTGGCTGTTCATGGCAGTGATGCATTGGGGCGTGGCCGGTTCGGCCGCAGGCTCCATCGCCTCGCAATTCGTCTGTCTCGCCGCCGTGCTCGTCTATCGCTGGCGCCGGCCGGGGCACTCAGGCCTTCTCCCGCATTCGCCCTTGCCGAATGGCGCGGCATCGTCGCCTTGGGCGCGCCTATGAGCCTCGGTTTCATCGGCATATCGCTTGCCTCGGCCGCGATTCTGGTCAACGTCTCGCTCTGGAGCACGCGTGATTATACCGCCACCGTTGCCGCTTACGGCATCATCACCCGTATCCTGACCTTCGCCTATCTGCCGCTGCTTGGTCTCAGCATCGCGCTGCAGACGATCGCCGGCAACAATCACGGCGCCGGCCTTGGGTTGCGCGTCGGCCGCAGCCTGCAGATCGCCATGCTCTCGGCGCTCGTCTATTGCGGCCTGGTGGAGATCACGGTGGAATTGCTGGCTGGTCGCATCGGCGGTGCCTCCGTCGGCGATCCAGCCATTATCGCCGAGGTTAGGCGAATTCTGCCCTGGACGATCGGCGCCTATTTTCTGTTCGGACAGATGCTCATCCTGTCGTCTTATTTCCAGTCGATCGGCGATGCGCCGCGCGCGGCGATCTTCGGTCTGTCGCGACCCTATCTTCTCACCCTGCCTCTCACCTTCCTTCTGCCCTTCGTCTTCGGCGAGCAGGGAATCTGGATGGTGCCTGTCTTTGCGGAGGCAGGCATGGTGGTGCTTGCCTTGCTGGTGCTGTCTGAGAATGCCAGGCGCCGCGGCTGGCGATACGGGCTTCTGCCCGCCTGAGAGGAGGAAGCCGCGCCTCCTTGCGCGGCCTCGTCGATTGCCCTCTATTCCTTGCTGCTTTGAGCGGCCGACGTCGACGATTCCGCCTCGTTCAGCGCCTCGGCGCATTCCTGACAGCAGACTTCGACGGTCTCGCCGCCGAGCTTGACGGTGATGATCTCGGCGCCGAGTTCGCAGTCGCAGGCAGCGCATGTGGTCTTCTTCATCGGGTAATCCTCCATTGACCGTCCCCGGATCGGGACAGCGTCATAAGAGCATCGAAGACCGCATCACCGCTGTCGAAAACTTTAGCGATCAATCGGGATCAGGCTCGGCGCCGCAGTTGCGCCGAGCGCTGAAATTCGGCCGGAGTCTGACCGAACGCCTGTTTGAAGGAAGCACTGAAATGACTGTGGCTGGAAAAACCGAGATCGAGGCCGAGTGAGGTCAGATCGTCATACTGGCCGAGCAGATCGAGCGCCCGGGCAAGCCGCAGCCTTAGCTGATAGCGATAGAGCGGCGTGGCCTCGACCTGCTGAAAGACCTGGGTGAGATAAACAGGGGAAACGCCGACTTCCGAGGCGATTTCCGCGAGCGTCCAGCGTCTCGCGAGATCGGAGGAAAGCACCAGCTTTGCCCGGTCGACGAGTTTCTGCCGGCCTGCGCTGGCGCCGGCTGCGTGCGAGGTGCGCTCGCCGAGCGAGCGGCGAACCAGCGTCAGGGCCAGCGTTTCCGCCTCGAGCGTTTCGGCGACGTTGCGTCTGAGGCCGTGACGCAGCAGGGCGACCAGCGCCTGCGCGCGCGGGTCGATCCGCCGGCGCTGGCGGCGGAAGGAAAAGGCCGGGCCGGGCTGGACCTGTTCCTTTGGCGCCAGCTCTTCCAGCATCGATTCGTCGATCGACAGGTCGATGCAGGCGTCGCCGCCCGTGATCGGATGACTGATACGATAGCTCTGAGCGGCATTGAAGAACAACACCTGATTGGCTTCAGCCACCGTATCCGTGCGGCCGACATGGCGCATGAAGACGCCGCGATAGGGATAGACGAGGCTTGTCTTGTGAGCACATTCCTCGTCGCTCTTGTGGCGGCACTCGCCATTGCAAACGACGTCACGAATGGTGACGGTCTTCGTTTTCAGGAGCAGTGCTGTTGAAAACTGCGACATCGTATCGTCCGGGTTCAGACAGGCAGCCCGACAAGGCTGCGCAGGGGCACAGTACCACAGTGAGTCTGATGTTTCAGTAGCGGCTGTAAACGTGCACGTCGCTATCTGTCTGCCCCCGGGAGAGGCCGACATCCTTCAACTGAGCGTCGGAAAGTTCCATCAGCGCATTGTAGTTGCGCCGTTCGCTGATCTTGCGCTCCAGCCAGCGGACCGCCGTGACGGCTGTAGAAAGAAGGCCGGGCGGCCGGGTGCGCCGCGAAGAGCGGATATTGCGGGCCGGTATCGTGAAATTCGAGCTGTGCATGATGATCCTCCATCCTCATTGGATGGAGGCAGTGAACCATCACCGACAGTTTGGCGCTGTCAGATTA
The DNA here is from genome assembly GCF_000092045.1 of Rhizobium etli CFN 42. Classification (NCBI taxonomy): domain Bacteria; kingdom Pseudomonadati; phylum Pseudomonadota; class Alphaproteobacteria; order Hyphomicrobiales; family Rhizobiaceae; genus Rhizobium; species Rhizobium etli. The sequence continues at coordinate 1,397,569 of NC_007761.1, forward strand.
TTTAGCGATCGAGCGCAGCCTTTATGCCTTCAGCAGCCATTCGTGCTCGGCGGCATTGTGGAATTTCCAGATCCGCTTCGGCCCGGCCATGACGTTGAGATAATAGAGATCATAGCCATGCGTTGCCGCGCAGGGATGATAGCCCTTCGGCACCAGCGTCACGTCGCCGTCCTCGATTGCCATGGTCTCGTCGAGCGAGCGGTCGTCGGTGTAGACGCGCTGGAAACCGAAACCCTGCGGGGGGTTGAGGCGATGGTAGTAAGTCTCTTCCAGAAAGCTTTCGTTTGGCAGGTCGTCCTGATCGTGCTTGTGCGGCGGATAGGAGGAGGTATGGCCACCTGGCGTGATCACCTCGACGACGAGCAGCGAATGCGCCGAATTATCGTCTTCAGGCATGATGTTGTTGACGTAGCGCACATTCGTGCCCTTGCCGCGCGTTACCTGGGGATGGGTGCCAGGCGGGATCGCCTTTGCCTCATAGGTGCCGCCGCCGGGCGCCGAGCAGACGGCCAGCTCCAGATCGGTCTCCGCCGTCACCGACCACGTTGATTCCATCGGGATGTAGAGCGCATGCGGAGCGCCGTCGAAGGGGCTCATCCGCTCGCCGAGCGTACCGAAATCCGTGGTGCCGGCTGACGCTTTGCCCTTGCCGGTGACCCAGACGAGGCAGACTTCCCGATCGCCGGTCTCTCCCGAAACCGTTTCGCCCGGCTTCACGCGATGCAGATCAAAGCCGACATAGGTCCAGCCGGCATTTTCAGGCGTGACATGCGTGACGCGGCCATGCGTGCCGGATGGTTTCACCTTGAGGTTTGGCATTGGTGTTTCTCCTCGTACCTTAAAAAGTCCCGCCCCAAACCCCTCCCCACGGGCGGGAGGGCTCAATCTGCGGCGCTGTCTCGCCTATGTTGCGGCGTTCCTTTTGCAAGTGGCGCTGCCTGGAGCGGGGTGCCTCAAGTCAAGTCCCTCCCCCTTGTGGGGAGGGGTTGGGAGGGGTTTTCATTCCGCTATCCCTTGGGAAAACCTTCTGTTTCCACCGTATAACCAGCTGCCGTCATCACCCGCATCAGTTCGGCATGGCCGATCTCGGCCATCTTCTGCGGCGGCGCCTTGCGCGGATCCTGTTCGGCCTCGACGACGAACCAGCCTTCATAGCCATGGTCGGCGAAGCGCTGGACGATAGCGCCGAAATCGAGCGAGCCGTCGCCCGGCACGGTGAAGGCGCCAAGCGCCACGGCGTCGAGGAAGGATTGCCGGCTGCGGTCGAGCCCATCCACCACGGATTGGCGAATGTCCTTGACGTGGACGTGGTTGATGCGGGCGTGGTGATTGTCGATGGCGCGCAGCACATCGCCTCCGGCAAAGGCCAGATGCCCGGCGTCGAGCAGCAGCGGAATGCCTTCGCCCGAATTGCGCATGAAAGCGTCGAGTTCCGGCTCGGTTTCGACGACGGCGGCCATGTGGTGGTGATAAGAGAGCGGCATGCCCTGCTCGGCGCACCATTCGCCGAATTCGGTGACGCGGCGCGCATAGACCTTCATTTCGTCGTCGCCGAGGCGCGGCTTGGTGGCGAGCGGCTTGGAGCGGTCGCCCTGGATAGAGCGGCCGACTTCGCCATAGACGATGCAGGGCGCATTGACCGCTTTGAAAAGCTCGATCATCGGGGCAATGCGGTCCTTGTTGGCCGAGAGCTCCTCATTGACAAGCGTGCCGGAGAACCAGCCGCCGCACAGCGTCACGTCGGCGGCGCGCAGGATCGGCAGCATTTCTTCAGGGTTGCTGGGGAAACGGCGGCCTTGTTCCATGCCGGTGAAACCGGCACTGCGCGATTGCCGCAGGCATTCCTCAAGGGACACGTCGTCGCTAAGCTCAGGAAGGTCGTCGTTCCACCATGCGATGGGCGACATGCCGAGTTTGGCCTTCATCAATATTCTCCTTAAAGACATTGCGGAGGAGCGGGTCGGCTCCTCCCGAAAAATAGGGCTAACCTGTTCAGCCGATGCGCTGGGAGCCGCGGGCTTCGACGTAACCCTTGCGCGCTTTGTTGACTTCTTCGCGCGGGCTGACTTCCGGCACCGCGACATCCCACCAATGGCCGCCGGCCTCAGTGGTGATCAAGGGATCGGTGTCGATGACGAAGACGGATGTACGATCGTTCTTCTTCGAGTCGACGATCGCCTGCTCGAGTTCGGCAATGGAACTGACCTTGACGGCGATGGCGCCCATGCTTTCGGCATGCGCGCGGAAATCGATCTCCGGCATCACTTCATGATAGGAGTCCTTGAGCAGATTGTTGAAATTGGCGCCGCCGGTTCCCATCTGCAGCCGGTTGATGCAGCCATAGCCGCGATTGTCGAGCAGGACGATATTGAGCTTGAGGCCGAGCATCACCGAGGTCGCGATCTCCGAATTCATCATCATGTAGGAGCCGTCGCCGACCATGACGACGACATCCCGTTCGGGACGCGCCATCTTGGCGCCGAGCCCGCCGGCGATCTCGTAACCCATGCAGGAAAAACCGTATTCCATGTGATAACTGCCCGGCGCTGTCGCCGGCCAGAGCTTGTGCAATTCGCCCGGCAGGCCGCCGGCGGCGCAAAGCAGTGTCGTGTTCTCGCCGCCGATCGTGCGCACGACGGCGCCGATCACCTGGGCGTCGGAGGGCAGGGCGGCATTGGTCGTCGCCATCGCCTTCGCCGCAGCTTCCATCCAAACCTTCTTCTCGGCTGCGGCCTTCTCGGTAAGCGCCGCCGGCGCCTTCCAGCCGGAAAGGCCTGCCGAAAGCGCCTTCAGCCCTTCGCGGGCATCGGCCACCACAGGGTGGCTGTCGTGCTTCACCGCGTCATAGGCGGCGATGTTGAGGCCGACCATCTTCAGGCTGTCGTTCTTGAAGAGCGCCCAGGAGCCAGTCGTGAAATCCTGGCAGCGCGTGCCGACGGCGATGACGAGATCCGTCTCCTCGGCGATCGCGTTCGCCGCCGAGGTGCCGGTAACGCCGACCGAGCCGAGCGCCAGCGGATGGGTCTCGTTGATTGACGACTTGCCGGCCTGGGTGACGACCACGGGGATGGCGTGAGCTTCGGCAAAGGCCGCGAGTTCCTTCGTCGCCTGCGAATAGAGCACGCCGCCGCCGGCAACGATCACCGGCTTCTCTGATGCCTTGATAAGGGCGATGGCATTTGCCAGCTCGTCCGCATCCGGTTGCGGCCGGCGGGTTGCCCAGACTTTTTCTTCGAATAGGCTTTCCGGATAATCAAAGGCCTCAGCCTGAACGTCCTGGCAAAGCGACAGCGTCACCGGGCCGCAATCGAGCGGATCGGTCAGCACCTGCATGGCCCGCTTCAGCGCCGTGATGATCTGCTCCGGCCGGGTAATTCGGTCGAAGTAGCGCGAAACCGGACGGAAGGCGTCATTGGCAGAGACCGTGCCGTCGCCGAAATCCTCGATCTGCTGCAGCACCGGATCCGGCGCGCGGTTGGCGAAGACATCGCCTGGGAGGAAGAGAACGGGAATGCGGTTGACATGCGCGACCCCCGCGGCCGTCACCATGTTCAGCGCGCCGGGGCCGATCGAGGTCGTGCAGGCCATGAAGCGCGTGCGGAAATTCGCCTTGGCATAGGCGATCGCGGCATGCGCCATGCCCTGTTCATTATGGGCGCGATAGGTCGTCAGTTCCCCGCGCACCTGATAGAGAGCCTCGCCGATGCCGGCGACGTTGCCGTGGCCGAAGATCGCCCAGACCCCGCCGAAGATCGGCACCTTTTTGCCGTCGACAACAGTCATCTGTACTTTCAGGAAATGCGCGACGGCCTGCGCCATCGTCAACCGTATCGTCTTGCCCATCGGGGCCTCCCGGAGTTTTCTCTCTGTCTGGTTTCCCCGCCCCAACCCCTCCCCACAAGGGGGAGGGGCTAACCTGCCGTGCCGTTTCACGCCTGTTGCAGCGCTTTTCCAGCAGGACCGCCGAGTTCGAGGCGGCGCCTCAGGTTAAGTCCCTCCCCCTCGTGGGGAGGGGTTGGGGAGGGTCTAATTCTCAGTGAAGCCCGCGCGTCTTCAGCCAGGCCTCGGTCAATTGCCGGAAACGGCCGGCCATGTCGGCGATTGCCGCCTCGTCGCTTATTTCGCCGGAGAGCCAGGCGCGCGCCGGATCGGCAAAGATCGTCCGGCCGACGGCAAAGCCCTTCACTGAGGGAGCCGCCAGCGTCGCCTCGAAACAGGAGATCAGTTCCTCGGCGGGCGCTTCGAGCCCCAGGAGCACGATACCGCGGCACCATGGATCATTTTTGGCGATCACCGCGTCGATCTTCTTCCAGGCTTCGCCGGAAGCCTGCGGCTCCAGCTTCCACCAGTCCGGCTTGATGCCGAGCGCGTAGAGTTCTTCCAGCGCGGTGGCGATCGTATCGTCTGTGAGCGGGCCGCTTTTGCCGGCGATGATTTCCACCAGCAGTTCGCGGCCAACCTTGCGTGCGGCTTCGAAGAGCGTGCGCAGCTTCTCCTGCTGCTCCGTCTTCAGGTCGGCGGGATCATCGGGATGATAGAAGCACAGGCACTTGATGCAATGGCCGAGCGGCCATTCGACAAGCTGCGAGCCGATATCCTGGCTGAATTCGAAGCGCAGCGGCTTCGAGCCCGGCAGTTCCACCGGCCGGCCGACCCAGGAGAAATTCTTGGTCGCCGCGTCGAAGAACGCGTCGCGACCGAAACGCTCGTCGATCAGCATGCCGTAGCCGTCGCGGCCGTTCGAAACGCGCGCTGCCGCCTCGACCGCCAGCCGCTTGAAGGCGACGATCTTGTCATGGCCGACGCCGAGTTCATCAGCGACGCTGACAAGCTGCGAGCGGTGGTCGATCGCCAGCGCCATCAGCAGCGGGATTTCGCCGCGCCGCGTCGATGCCCAGTGAATATGATTGATCGCCTCGTCCTTGCGCAGCGCCCGATGTTTGCTGCCGGTCTTCAGGAAGAAGTCGAGTTCCGCCCAGGTCGGATATTCCGGCGAGCAGAGCAGGCGGGACACGGCGAAGGCGCCGCAGGCATTGGCCCAGGTGGCGCAGGTCTTAAGCGGCTCGTCGCGCAGGAAGCCCCGCAGGAAACCGGACATGAAGGCGTCACCTGCACCGAGCACATTGAAGACTTCGATCGGGAAGCCCTGGCCGACGATGCCGGCTTCGAGGTCGTCGGCGATCGGCCCGTCATAGACGATGCAGCCCATCGCGCCGCGCTTGAGCACAATCGTCGCCGGCGTCAGCCGCCGGATCTCCTTCAGCGCGCCGAGCACGTCGTCGGCGCCCGACGCGATGAGGATTTCCTCTTCGGTGCCGACGATGAGATCGCAATCGGGCAGCGTTTCCTTCATCTTCGAGGAGACGCGGTCGGATTTCACATAGCGCTCGAAGCCTTCCGCATGGCCCGCAAGCCCCCAGAGGTTCGGCCGGTAGTCGATGTCGAAGATCACCTTGCGGCCGTTCTCCTTGGCGATGCGGATAGCCTTGCGTTGCGCGGCTTCGGTGTTGGGCCGCGAAAAATGCGTGCCGGAAACGAGAACGGCGCGCGAGGATTTGATGAAGTTTTCGTCGATATCGCCTTCCTCGAGCGCCATGTCGGCACAGTCCGAACGATAGAAGATCATCGGCGACACGCCCTCGGCCTCGACCGCAAGCAGCACCAGCGCCGTCAGCCGTTCCTTGTCGGTGACGATGCCGTCCGTCGCCACACCTTCGCGCGCCGCCTGCTCACGGATGAAGCGTCCCATCTGCTCGTCGCCGACGCGGGTGATGAGGCCGGACTTGAGGCCGAGCCGCGCGGTGCCGATGGCGATATTGGACGGGCAGCCGCCGACCGATTTGGCGAAGGAGGCAATATCCTCCAGTCGCGAACCGATCTGCTGGCCGTAAAGATCGACCGAGGAGCGGCCGATGGTGATTACATCAAGCGCCGGCTCCGGCTGTAAACCCGGATTCGATTGTACCATGATGTCCTCCCGCTAGATTTTGCGCGGCTTCCAGTGCCTGCGAATGTCGATAATGAAACATTGGTTCCGCTATTTTGTCAATTCGGAATATTTATTCCATTTTCGCTTTTCCAGCTTTGAAATGTTGACGCTTGCGGCGCCGCTCGGCAATTGCGACCGGCAGCGCCATGGTGAGCGCCATCGAGGCTGAAAGCGAGCGGAAGCCGGCGAAATCCGCTTCCGCCACCTCGAACCAATGCGTGGCGCAGGCGGCAAGCGGCGAGAAGGCCGAATCGGTGATAGCAATGACGGGAACGCCGCGATCTGCAAGCTCCTGGCTCTGGCTAAGGCTGTCGGCGGCATAGGGCGAGAAACTAGCAGCGATCGCCGCATCCCTCGGCGATGCGAACTGCACCGTTTCAAGATCCACTCCGTTCGGCGAGGCGACGATCTGGTGCCGGATGTTCAGCTTGGAAAATGCGTAGCTCATATGCGCCGTCAGCGGATAGGAACGCCGCTTGGCGATCAGATAGATCGTTTCGGCGGCGGCGAGGATATCCACCGCCTTCGTAAACGTCTCGCTCTGAACCGTCGCGGCCAGCCGGTTGACCGACTGGTTCGCCGCGGCAATGAATCCGGAGAGTAGATTGGCGTCTTCGTCATCGCCGCTCGTTTGCTCCAGCGTGACGAGCCGCTCTTCGTAGCTCAGCGTGCGGTCGCGCAGCCTTTCGCGGAAGATGCTCTGCAGATCGGAAAAGCCTTCATAGCCGAGATGATGCGCGAGACGTACCAGCGTCGAGGGCTGGACGTCGGAGGCGGCCGCGATGCTCGCCGTCGTGCCAAAGGCGATTTCGTCGGGATTGCCGAGCGCGAAGGCGGCGACCTGCGCCAGCCGCTTCGGCATGTTCGCCTTGCGCTCGATGATGGTGCTGCGCAGGCTTTCGAAATCGCGCGGCACGCGCGCGTGCCTTTGGAGGTCATTATCCATGCTTGCGGCTCACAGGATGAAACAAATATTCCATATTGCCCAGCATAGACGATTTCAAACGGCGCGCCTAATTGTTTTTAATCGCCTGAAATTGAAGCGTTTTGAACAATCGAACCGGGCGAATGAAAGTCATCTGCTTGCGACGGTCTCTTGTCAAAATGGTCCAAATATTCCAAAAATCCGCGCGCAGCTCAGGAGGAGACGGAAATGAAGCCACTTGGCATCGGTTTGATCGGCACGGGTTATATGGGCAAGTGCCATGCGCTGGCCTGGAATGCGGTGAAGACTGTGTTCGGCGATGTCGAGCGTCCCCGGCTCGTGCATCTGGCTGAAGCCAATGCCGGGCTTGCTGAGGCCCGTGCCGGCGAGTTCGGCTTCGAAAAGGCAACGGCCGACTGGCGGGCGCTGATCGCCGACCCAGAGGTCGACGTCGTTTCCGTCACCACGCCCAACCAGTTCCATGCCGAGATGGCGATTGCAGCCCTGGAAGCCGGCAAGCATGTCTGGTGTGAGAAGCCGATGGCACCCGCCTACGCCGACGCCGAGCGCATGCTGGCGACGGCGGAACGATCAGGCAAAGTTGCCGCTCTCGGCTACAATTACATTCAGAACCCCGTCATGCGGCACATCAGGAAGCTTGTCGGCGACGGCGTCATCGGTAGGGTCAATCATGTACGCGTCGAAATGGACGAGGATTTCATGGCCGATCCCGACATCTTCTTTTATTGGAAGAGCGAGCTTTCCGCCGGCTATGGTGCGCTTGACGATTTCGCAGTGCACCCGCTGTCGTTGCTCTGGTATCTTTTCGGCCACGTCGAGGCCGTCATAACGGATATGGTGAAGCCCTATCCCGACCGTCCGCTCAGCGAGGGTGGCCGCCGTGCCGTCGAAAATCACGATGCCGCCAATGTGCTGATGCGGCTCGACGGCGGCATCTCCGCCGTGTTGATGGCGAATCGCGCCGCCTGGGGTCGTAAGGGGCGCATCGCCCTGCAGATTTACGGCTCGAAAGGCTCGATCCTCTATGACCAGGAGCGCATGAACGAGTTTGAACTCTATCAGGCAGAAGGGCCTGGTTCGGAGCAGGGCTTCCGCAAGATACTGGCGGCGCCTGCCCATCGGCCCTATGATCGCTTCATCCCGGCTCCTGGCCATGGCCTCGGCTTCAACGATCTGAAGATCATCGAGTGCCGCGAGCTGATCCGGGCAATAACAGGCGAACCGTCGTCGATCGTGACATTTAAAGACGGTCTCAGGATAGAGAAGTCGGTGCATGCCATGGCACAGTCCTTCCACGAGCGTCGCTGGATCGAGATCGGCTGAATGTAAGAAGCCGCTTGCCGTTGACGGCGCATGGGGCAGGGGATAGGCCTTGGCGTAAGTGTCGAGCCTGGTTTTAGGAGTGAGATCGTGACGGATAGAGTGGTGATCATCGGCGCGGGACAGGCGGGTTTCGCCTTGGCGGCCAAACTGCGTGCTTTGAAGGATACGCGCCCGATCACCCTCATCGGCGCCGAGGATGTGGCTCCCTATCAGCGTCCGCCGCTTTCGAAGAAATATCTGCTCGGTGAAATGAGCTTCGACCGCCTGCTGTTCCGCCCGGAACACTGGTATGCCGACAACGACGTCGATCTTCGCCTTTCGACCTGGGCCGAGGAGATCAAGCGGGACAGCAAAGAGGTTCTGCTGCAGGACGGCTCCGTTCTTGACTACGGCACTCTGGTGCTCGCCACCGGCTCGACGCCGCGCCGGCTGCCGCCCGCAATCGGCGGTGATCTCGAAGGCGTCTATGTCGCCCGCGATAAGCGCGACGCCGATCTGCTCGCCGACGAGATGCGGCCCGGCCGTCGCGTCCTCATCATCGGCGGCGGTTACATCGGCCTCGAGGCTGCCGCCGTCGCCCGTCATCGTGGTCTCGAAGTCACGGTCATCGAGATGGCCGATCGCATCCTGCAGCGTGTCGCGGCGAAGGAAACGGCCGACCTCATGCGCGCCATTCACGAGAGCCACGACGTGGTGATACGCGAGAAGACCGGTCTGAAACATTTGATCGGCAAGGATGGTCGGGTTTCCGGCGCCGCCCTTTCCGACGACTCGGTCATCGATGTCGATTTCGTCGTCGTCGGCATCGGCGTCGTGCCGAACGACCAGCTTGCCAAGGAGGCCGGCCTGGAAGTCGCCAACGGCATTATCGTCGACGAATTCGCCCGCACCTCTGATCCAGCGATTTTTGCGGCCGGCGATTGCGCCGCACTTCCGTGGCAGGGTGGGCGCATCAGGCTCGAATCGGTGCAGAACGCCGTCGACCAGGCTGAAGCTGCGGCAGCTCTCATCGCCGGCGGCGACGAGCCTTATCAACCGAAGCCTTGGTTCTGGTCCGACCAGTATGACGTCAAGCTGCAGATTGCCGGCTTCAATCTCGGCTATGACGACACGCTTTTGCGTCCTGGTGCCCGCGAAGGGGCTCATTCGATCTGGTACTTCAGGGAAGGCCGGCTGATCGCTGTCGATGCGATCAATGATGCGAAGGCCTATGTGACCGGCAAGAAGCTGCTGGAATCTGGCGCCAATCCCGATCGAGCGATCCTCGCTGACCCCTCGGCCGATCTGAAGAGCCTATTGAGCTGAGTCCGCGAGTGTGCGCGCTCCAAGGCGTGTGCGCTTGAAGGGTCGATCGGCCGAGCTTCTGGGGATGGGCGCAGACGAGCGATTGTTCTCGTCCGTCCGTCAAAAGCCGAAACGCCGCCCCTGCATTTCTTCTGGTGAAAACTCAAAAAACCCTTGCATTCACAGACCGCTCACCCTAGTTAGGCGGCACCGGAGAGGTGGCCGAGTGGTCGAAGGCGCTCCCCTGCTAAGGGAGTATACGTCAAAAGCGTATCGTGGGTTCGAATCCCATCTTCTCCGCCACTTCGATTTCCGCAGCGTATCTCTGGTCTCACCTTCCATTGGCGAATCACAGCCGCTTCGAGCGCCGGACGCACGAAGGATGCTCTACGCTACGAATCTACGCATTATGCTTACGGAAAATCGATTCCGATTTTCGGGCTGATACGCTGGTCGGCTGTCCCTGCCGTCGCGCGAGGTAGAATCGCTTCTCTTCGAAGAGAGAGAATCGCCGGCAGGAATCACGTCCCGCGCTTCTGCCCTCAGGCGGTAGCGAGCGGATCCGTGAACGTGCGGTTACGCTCTCGGGAGCTGCCATCTCTCCCGCAACTGCCCGATCTTGTCAAAAAAGTGTCGCGAATGCGTCGGAAAGCCTCTGTCCAGCTCTTTATCGACTGGAGGCTAAGCAGCGGCAAAATCAGGCTTTTCTTAACAAAGCATAAAGGAAATCGGGGCCGGCTGCCCGACTTGTGTCCTTTCGGCAACAGAATGTCGGGAAGGCTCCCGCAAACCACCCATTCGAGTAAGTTGGTGATTGCGTGACGGCCGCCGTCTTGTATTTTCACCCTCGGAAGCAAGGGCGACGGATCGTCCACTTCTTGAAACACGGGGATGGGGCAGGGAACGCTGCTCAGCGAAAGATCTCAAACCCGATCGAAACTTTGAATTGGAGGTCATTTATGAACATCAAGAGCCTTCTTCTCGGCTCCGCTGCTGCTCTCGCAGTAGTTTCCGGTGCTCAGGCTGCTGACGCTATCGTTGCTGCTGAGCCGGAACCGGTTGAATATGTTCGCGTCTGCGACGCTTACGGCACCGGCTACTTCTACATCCCGGGCACGGAAACTTGCCTCAAGATCGAAGGCTACATCCGTTTCCAGGTCGACGTTGGTGATCAGCCGCTTAATGGCTCGGCCAGCAACGATTCGGATTGGGATGCGCGTACCCGCGGTCAGGTTCAGTTCACGGCCAAGAGCGACACCGAGTATGGTCCGCTGACCGGCGTCATCGTCATGCAGTTCAATGCTGACAATGCCACCGACCAGGATGCCATCCTCGACTCCGCTTACCTCGACATCGCCGGCTTCCGCGCTGGTCTGTTCTACAGCTGGTGGGACGATGGCCTCTCTGGCGAAACCGACGATATCGGTTCTCCGGTCACGCTGCATAACTCCATCCGTTATCAGTACGAAACCGAAGCCTTCTACGCTGGCATCAGCGTCGACGAACTGGAAGACGGCTTCTACAAGACGGACGAAGACCCGAACAACGTCGGCGTTGCCGTCGGTCTCGGCGGCAAGGGTGGTATCTTCAGCTACCAGATCACTGCCGGCTACGACGTCGACAACGAAGAAGGCGCTGTCCGCGCAATGGGTACGGTTGACATCGGTCCCGGTACGCTCGGCCTCGCAGCCGTCTACGCCACCGGCCCGAGCTCCTACTACACCGCCGCTGAATGGGCTATCGCTGCCGAATACGCTATCAAGGCAACCGACAAGCTCAAGATCACTCCCGGCGTCCAGTACTACAGCGACTACGGTATTGACGGCAACGACTTCGCCGACGGCGATGCCTGGAAGGTTGGTCTGACGGTTGATTACCAGATCGTCGACAACTTCTACGCCAAGGCTTCGGTTCAGTACCTCGATCCGGAAGACGGCGACGACTCCACCTCGGGCTACTTCCGCCTGCAGCGTTCGTTCTAATTTGGTCTGACTTCGGTCGATCAGGAAAGCCCGGCTCTCGAGCCGGGCTTTTTGCATTGTGCAGTCAGTGTTTGAATCTCGCAGCCCTCGGAAGCGAGGCGTCGCACGATCGCGCGGCCTACGTGCCGTGGTGGCGAGCGAATCTGAAAGATCGTGACGCGTTCAAACCCTTTTTCCGGCAAGGCCGTAGATCGCCTCAGGCATAGGCAAAACCTTTGGTTACACTCACCGCCGGAACATTTCGTGCCATGACTTTCAGATCTTCGCGGACCATCTCCGTAACCAGCTGATCAAGACTGGTCTCATGTTTCCAGCCAAGCTTCGTATGCGCCTTCGTCGGATCACCGATCAGAAGGTCAACTTCAGTCGGGCGGAAATAAGCCGGATCGATTTCCACCACGCACCGACCGGATGTCTTGTCATACCCCTTTTCCTCAACCCCGTGGCCACGCCAATCAATCGGCATGCCCACCTTGGCAAAGGCCTTGTCGACGAAGGAACGAACCGAGTGCGTTTCGCCCGTTGCAAGGACATAGTCCTCCGGTTCGTCCTGCTGCAGCATCAGCCACATCCCGCGGACATATTCGCGCGCATGTCCCCAGTCGCGCTGCGCATCCAAATTGCCAAGATAGAGCCTTTCCTGCAGTCCAAGATGGATCGCAGCAGCTGCCCGGGTGATTTTACGGGTCACGAATGTTTCCCCGCGGATCGGGCTTTCATGATTGAACAAGATGCCGTTCGACGCGTGCATGCCATATGCCTCGCGATAATTAACCACGATCCAATAGGCATAGAGCTTGGCCGCCGCGTAGGGTGATCGAGGGTAGAAAGGCGTCGTTTCGCTCTGCGGGACTTCTTGAACTTTGCCGTAGAGCTCCGAGGTGGACGCTTGATAGAAGCGTGTCTTCTTGGTCAGCCCCAGGAGGCGGATTGCTTCAAGCAGCCGAAGGGTGCCGGTTCCATCGGCGTTGGCCGTATATTCCGGCGTCTCGAAAGAGACTTGAACGTGGCTCTGCGCTGCGAGGTTATAGATCTCGTCCGGCTGCGTTTCCTGAACGACACGGATGAGGTTCGTCGAATCGGTCATGTCGCCGAAATGCAAGATGAACCGAGGATTCTCGACATGCGGATCCTCGTAAAGATGCTCGATGCGGCTGGTGTTGAAGGACGATGAGCGTCGCTTGAGTCCGTGAACAATATAGCCCTTCTCCAAGAGAAACTCGGCCAGATAGGCACCGTCCTGACCTGTTATACCCGTAATCAGCGCAACCTTGTTTTTATTCTTCACTACGGTCTCCGTAATCTGTTTCGGCGGAACCAGATGTGAATGCAGTCCTGGTTCAGGTGAATTCGTGGTATTTCCTCAGTGATTTCACAAACAATTCGGAATCGCTGAAGTTATACCTGGCGTGTTGTTTCGGATTAACGTTGTTGATGGCAACGCAGAGCTCTGTGTTGCGTGCGGTCCTCAGCTGATGTAAGCAAAATTCGGCCGCGCGACGGCTCGTCTTACCCCATTTGACGACCACGAGCGTTCGTTCTGCTAACGCCGTCAGATGCATCGTGTCAGCCGAGGCGAGCACAGGTGCGCTGTCGAAGATGACGACTTGGCCCAGCGAGGCGGCCATTGAGATAATGTCAGCCGCATCAGTCATGCGGGCGCGCCGATGGAGAGTGGCGTTGCCGGCCGGAATGAAGTCGATGCCGCTTGGATGGTGATCGATGATGTCCCGGATTCCAGCCTGTCCACACAGGAATTCGTTCAACCCCTGCTGTAGCTCTGACCTGAAAAACGAGTCGAGATGTCCGTGTCTGAGGTCGCCATCAACAAGCAGCACCGGAATTCCGTTGGCGGCGAGATCGATTGCCAATGATCTGGCGACAAGCGACTTGCCCTCTCCGCTATGAGCCGACGTCACGACAATACTGTTAGGCAGCTTTCCACCGTTGGACTGTTTGAGCGAAGTTATGACGGAGCGAATTGCTTCGTCAAACATCCCGTCTCGAATGTACCCAAAGAGCATAGATGGATCCCCCCGATCCCTCCGTTTCAGGCGCGGGATGAACCCGGCTGGCACTATGCGAGGGATTCCGGCCATCTGATCGAAGCTGCGGACCGAGTTATCCAGCATCTCGACCACGAAAGCGGCCGTTACCGCGATCGATATCGAGGCCAGGAGGGCGCCGACCAGGTAGAAAAGCCGCCCGCGTCCCTGCGGTGCCAGCGGCACTGCTGCCGGTGACAAAACTTCCAGTTCCGCTCCCGGCAGCATGGCTTGCGCAGCCAGGCCGCGGCGCTGCTCCTCGAGCTTATCAAGCGCGGTCTGCTCCTTCTCAGCCATGCGCTGGAGTCGCGCCAGTTCCGTTTGCGCCAGGGCAGAGCGAGCGCGTTTCTCATGAGCAGCCGCCAAGGCCGACCGGACCACGTCACCTTCATGATCGAGCGCTGCAAGCTTCGAGCGGATGGATTGAAGGTATCGATCGGTGGCAAGCTTGAGATCGGTGCGGGATTTGACAATCTTCGCCCGCATATCGACCACGGCTTCGGCCGTGTTGCCATATGTCTCGAGAAGGCGCTCGAGATCTTGCTCCTGCGCACGAAGCTCTCGTTGCATTGCGCCGATGCTGTCGGGAATAACCATATTCTGCAGGGTAAGCGAGAGGTCGTCGGCCGCTTCCAGTGCAGATATCGTTGCTCTCGCCTCAGTGCGGCTTTGTTCGATTTTTGTTTGCCGCTCGCCCAGCTCCATTATCGACTTGATCTGTTCAACCTGATCGTTGTCATTTGAGACGACATCCATTGTCTTTTGATATTGGTCGGCGGCATCGCGTGCTGCCGCAGCGCGGTCCTTCTGTTCGGCGATGCGCTGCAGAACCCATTCTTCTGCCGCGTCCAGGCGGCCCCGTAGACCGTCCTTCCGCTCTTCGAGATAGATGCTGATGAGCCGGTTCGGGACCGAGGCCGCCAGTTGGGGGTCGCTCGCATCGAAGCCGATCTGAATAACGTCACCCTGGCCATCGCGCCATACGCGGAGTGCCTTGTAGTATTTCGGGATGATCGGCTCGATGCTGTTTCGGGCCGGCGAGGATGGTTTTTCTCTGTCGACCAGACCACGCAGCATTGCTCGGATCCTGTCGATAAGCGAGGTCTCCTGCAGCGCCGGATTGAATTCCGGCCATTCATCGAGCCGCAGGTCACGGATTACCCGCTCTGCAATGCTTCTCGAAAGAAGTCGCTCGGTCTCCGATGTGGCGTCCAGCGGATCGTTGCGGCCGGAATCCTCCGGGCCGAGTTTCGTCGCCAGAGGCGTGTGGATAATCAGCCGGGACTCGGCATGAAAACTCGGCTTCAATCCCGAAACCATGACTGCGGCGATCGTCATAAACAGCGTGATGATAGCCACGATCATCACCATCCTTCGCCGGATAAGACGCAAGCCCGATGTGAGGTCAAAGTCGTCCGACCTGGTTTCTATCTGAAACCGGGGATCGTAGCGCATCGACGAGAGCGAGGTGTTGCGGTCTGGCGGGATAGTTGAAATGGTCATCGTTCACTAACCGACGTTTGAGGTTGCGCGGAGACGGCGTCATAGAGTTTTTCCAGCGATCGCATGTAGGCCTTCATACTGAACTGGTTGAGATAATGCGCCCGGGCCTTGGCCGAGAGGCGATTGCGGATTTCCGGATCGCTGACGAGTCTCGCCAGCGCCGCAGCCAGGGCATCCTTGTCTCCGACAGGCACGAAGACGCCCGTTTCACCGTCAGAGATGACTTCGCCATGTGCGCCGACGCGCGTGGTAACGACCGCAAGCCCGTGGGCGAGCCCTTCGACCACAGCCATTGCCAAACCCTCGGCATGCGAAGGCAGGACCAGGATATCTGCCCGTGCACACAAGGCTTGCGCCTCGTCGGCGCCGAGCCAGCCCGGCATTTTCACCAGATCTGAAAGGCCCAGGGCTGCGGCTTGGCGGCGGTAGTCTTCCACAGGTCCGTCGCCGGCCAGCACGGCCCGCCACTGGAGCTCCTTCATCATCGGATGACTTAAGGCAAGCAGAAGCTCCCCAACGCCTTTGCGTTCGCTCAGTCGGCCGAGAAAGACGATCAACGGCATCTTGCCGACGTGAACACTGCGCGCCCCGGGGTCGGGAACACAATTGCGGATGACGGCCACGCGGCGCTCGTCCACGCCGAGAAGCGTCGTTAGCGTCATGCGATCGCGCTGACCCAGTGCTACGACCTGGTCGGCATTTTGGAACATCCGGCGTATGAGCATTTGTTGCCGTGGCGAGCGTGCGGCAAAATCACTCGCATAGTCGTAATCATGCAGGTGCAATATGTGAGAGCACCCGAGGAAGCGGGCAGCCTCGGTGAGGATCAGTTTTCTCGCGGTGCTGCCGCGACCCGCGACATGGATATGGTGAATGCGTGCCGGAGCAATTATCCGATCCTTGGCCATCATCAAGATGGCGCCGAGCAGGCGCATCGGCGACGTGATGAGGGACCAGCGCCGCCCCCTGGTGTCGGTGACGAGGTGCGTTTCGCCTGCCTCCCTCACCGTGCTCGATATATAGCCGACCAGCCTGCCAATTCCGCCGCCGTTCTCGCAACCACCCGGAACATAGTGGCGGACGGTTGCTGCTGCATTCCGCACCGCTGTCCGATTCCCCTGCGTGAGCGCCGTCATTCGCATGCTCCGACCACCTCACGATAAACGGCCGCAGCCTGTGCGCCGACCTGTTCAGGCGAATTCGGACCGGTGGCCCAGGCGAGCGCGCTGGTCCCGAAGCTGCTTCTCAGTTCGCTGTTATCAGCCAGTGTCCGGATGGCACTGGCGAGCTGTTCGACGTCCCCTGGCCGAACCACCATTCCCAGTCCGTTTGGCAGAACGGTAGCGCGCAACTCGCCGACATCAGTCACGATGACCGGTTTGCCAAATGCCGCGGCAAGGTTGAGCACACCACTTTGCGAGGCTTCCGTGTAGGGAAGAACAACCATATCGGCATCCAGAAAAAGCTGGGCGACCTCCATGTCCTCGATAAAGCGGTTGCGAATGTCATAGCGGCCGGTTTCGCCCATAAGCGGCTGGAAGATCCACGGATCGTCGCCGCGGCCGGCGACCGTGATGCGCAGATTGGGGAGCTGGTCCTTGAGCATTGCTTCGGCGCGGACCAGATGCTCCAATCCCTTGTAAGCAAAGATCCGTCCGAAAAGCAGCACGCGCAAGGTTCCATCTGCGGGGCCTCGCGCCATTTTGTGGTGTCGAGCGAGTTCCGCGTAGCGATGAATGGCCGGATGCGACAGAACATGGACGCGATCAGGCGATTTCGAATATCGCTCGAGAACCAGTTGTTTCAGCCCCTCGCCATGGACGACGACATGACCCGATTGCCGCACCATCAGTTGGGGAGCCCAGGCGGGCAGCTTGCGGGTGTCGGAATCGCCGGGATGCACGTCAACATCATGGACAGTCGTAACAAGCGGGATCGGCCGCCAGAATGGCGCAGCAAAGTTCAACCACAGCGTGGAATTGCTCAGAAGGTGAATGACGTTCGGCCGCTCGTTCCGGATGAGACGCGTGAGTTGGTGCAGGAACCAGGGATTGGCGAGCGAACGGTGCCGTGGCCAGTCCAAAAGGTGCAGATCGACAGCCGGATCGAAAGCGGAGGCAAGGTTGGCGTAGCGCCGATGCGGAACTGCGAGCGCGACCTGCAGGTGTTGCGCAACACCGTTGGCGAACGAAATAGTGTAGTCTTCGAGTTCGGAAACCAGCATCAGCGCCTTCATTGTGCTGACTCCGAAAAGCCAAGAGACTGACCACGTCGAGGGAGGTCGCTGGCTGTGCGCAATGCATCACGCATACGCCTCCGCAAGTCTGGTTCGCCGGCGAAAAAAAGCCCTTGCACGCCAAGTCTTAACCGGGTGCGTATGTCTGCGCCCTCCAGCCTGGCCGAGGCGACCCGATACGGAAAGTGATCGGCCAGACGCAGCCTTCCGGCTAAATCGTGCGCGGAAAGAAACTGGTTTGTCACTTCAACGACAGTCCGCCAATGGGTCATCCGCTTTCGTAACATGGCGGCGTCATCGACTGGTCGATACCAGTTGTTGTTGTGGATGCGGTAGAATCCGAGTGCATCGGACAGGGCGACAACGTCCCCCAAAAATGGGTAGATCCCCGTAAGCCAGGCATCGGCGGAAATGCGGAACTGCTCAGGAATATCGCCTGCCGCACCCCAGGCGCTCCGTCTTACAGCGATGGCTGATGTTAGTGGGAAGGGCCACCAGCCAGCCGATCGCGCAAGCCGTGGCGATAAATCTCCCGAACACAGGGTCCGAGGGATTGGCTTGAAGGCTATTGAGCCATCGGTCTGCGTTGGCTGAAGCCGGTGATAAACAAGCGATGCATGAGGATTCGACTGGAAAGCGGCGGCTGTTGCCGACAGCTTGTTCGGCGCCCACCAGTCATCGGCATCGAGAAAACAGAGGATGTCGCCACTGCTTGCCTTCACAGCAGCATTAATGGCGGCGGCCTGTCCCTGGTTTTCCTGGAAGAGCACTTTCACCCGCTTTTCATAGCCTTCGAGAACCGAGCGCGACTGATCGCTCGAGCCGTCATCGACGACGATGATCTCGGCATCAGACCTCTTTTGGCGCAAGGCGCTGTCAATCGCCCGAGGAAGGAAGCAACCGTAGTTGTAGTTGTTGATGAGGACGCTGATCGTCGGCCGCTCCATGACACCCCCTCTCAAGCGCGTTGCTGCGCGACACATCGGTACGCCGGAGTTGCGAACGCTCGTTCGTTCGACAACGCGATTTGATGGAAAGAGATGGGAGGCGGACAGGCATCATTCTGCGCGATCAGGCTTGCGCCCTGAGCTCGTAGGGTCACCACCGCAACGCGTGATGCTTCCGTTATAGTGCATACGAAACCAGGACCATGACGCAGAACCATAAAAATCCCAACCCTTCCAAGCGTCACCTGCCCACTGCCAGCTGCGCCAGAATTATT
The DNA here is from genome assembly GCF_000092045.1 of Rhizobium etli CFN 42. Classification (NCBI taxonomy): domain Bacteria; kingdom Pseudomonadati; phylum Pseudomonadota; class Alphaproteobacteria; order Hyphomicrobiales; family Rhizobiaceae; genus Rhizobium; species Rhizobium etli. Next base: position 1,416,099 of record NC_007761.1, read on the forward strand.
GCCTCACTTCACCACCGACTGCGGCTTAGCGCGGCGTGCTTCGCAGTATGTTTTCATCGCCAAGCTACCGGCGATTGGTCACCGGCGACATCTGCTCTTATGGGCAATGCCGTTTGCCCAAGCACCAACTTTTGGGGGAGGGGTAGACCGTGAGCTTAACCTTAGCAACGCCCTTGGAGGGTGGGTACGCGCGTTAGGCTTAGCCCTGCCTTCGTTTGCGTTAGTTGACTGGGGAGATGGCGGGATGTTCGTTGATAAGCAGCAGCTGTGAAAGGGAACCCATGTCTTTCCAAATTGCCGCGATGAGCAGCCTTTCGTCTGTCCAAGCACAACGGGACCGATGATGAGAGCGTATACGCTTAGAATAGCGAATGGGCCGACCGTCAGTTGGCGAACGATAGAATACTGGGGCGCCGGCCTCTGCCTTTTTCTTCAGACAGGCGCCTTTTTCCCGCTCATGTTGGCGGATGCCGACGGAGCCATTAGCGATCATGCCAGGTCAATATTGCGCCTGCTTTGCCTACCCGTATACAGCTTCACACTGTTGATGCTGGTGCGGAATTTTCCGCATTTTCTCATAGCACTCAAGCGAAATTGGTTTGTCCCTCTGATGGTCGCCATGCCGTTTGTCTCCGTCTTCTGGTCGGTAGGTCCTTCCACCACATTCAGGCGCGCCATCGGTCTGCTCTTTACGGTACTTCTGGCCTATGTGCTGGCGATACGCTTCACACCAAGGCAGTTGCTGCTGCTGGCATTTGCCACTTTCGGAACATGCATCGTCCTCAGCCTGCTGCTCTTCGTGGCGTCGCCGGGTCTCGCTCGCATGCCGATGGACGGCGCGGCGCGTGGCATATTCATCCACAAGAACAGTCTCGGTTGGTATGCCGCCATGATGATACTGGTGTCGACGGCCGTTTTATTGGACGATAGCCGGGCCTTACGGCGAACCGCTTTGCTTTTCTTGATCGCTGGTGGGGCCTGTCTCGTCCGCGCCGGATCGATGACCGCTTTAATTGCGACGGTATCGGCCTATTGCTTGATCGGGTTCTATTCCCTGTTGCGGCGGATCGGTGGCATCAGTCGCGTGGTCTTCATCCTGATTTTTGTTCAAATGGCCATCGGGCTCCTCTTTGTGCTTCACGAATTCCTCGTTCCGTTCCTGGAGGCGCTTGGCAAGGACGCCACTTTGACGGGCCGAGTGCCATTATGGGAACTGGTCGATGGTCAGATTGCCGATCACCTGCTGCTCGGCTTCGGCTACCAGGCCTTTTGGACAGAAGCGAATCCCGAGGCCTGGATTATTTGGTCGAAAATCCAATGGATGTCTCCCCACGCCCATAACGGATTCCGCGATACGCTGCTGAACTTCGGAATATGCGGGATGATTTTGTTCGCTCTGATGCTTCTACAGGCATTACGCCAAGGGGCAGTCCTCCAATGCCGCGACCCGCATTATGGCTGGCTGTGGTTGAATGTCTTCACAGTCGTGATTTTGGTGATGAACCTGACTGAGACGATCTTCCTGATCCAGAACGACACAATTTTCATTCTGTTCATGTCAGGCATCATCATGTTCTCTCTTTACGAACCCGTTGTTTTGATGACTCCCGGCCAGCAACTGCGGCCATCGGCACGCAGGACAACGGCGGAACTGCAGATTTGATCAGCCTGCGTCTCGCACCGATCTTGAGCATTCTGCTTGCGACGCTCTTTCCGCAGCCGAGCAATCCGGCCGCAGTCAGTCCGGATACCGATGCGCCCGACCGGGTGCAGACGGCGCTCCGGGAAGCGACTTGCGCGGAAGCGTCGCCGGCGACATTTTCGGACAGGCTGAAGGGGACTTCATTGAGCAAAGTACTGACGGGCACAACTGCGCCCCGGGCGGTATTTTATGTTTCTCCCGATGGCAAGGATAGTTGGAGTGGGCGTCTTCCCAAACCCAATCCTCAGCGCACCGACGGTCCTTTTGTCAGCATCGAGAGAGCTCGAGATGCTGCGCGAGAGAAGGGCGGTCAAAACACGATCGCAATGGGCGATGGGGACTATTATCTCGCTGAACCGATAGTCTTCGACGCCCGCGATGCGGGCCTCGTCATTGCGGCGAGGTGCAACGAAGCGCCAATTCTGCACGGTGGCCTGCTTATTCGCAAGTGGAAGGCACAGGCCGATGGCCGCTGGACGGCGTCACTGAAGTTGCCGGCGGGCAGAGAGGTAGGCGACCTCTTCGTCAACGGGGCGCTCCAGACGCAGGCACGCTTTCCCAACGCCCCGCTCGATGGAGATCCGCGCAAAGGATGGCTTTTTGCGGCCAAGTGCACGCATGACGACGACATATGGCATGGCAACATGCGCTTTTGCTTCCATGCTGGAGATCTTCCGATCTCGAAAAATACCGCGGGGCTCGTCGCCCACATTGTCGGTGGTTTTCGCCCCGGCAGCCAATGGGGCAGTGACACCCTCCCGGTGGTTTCATTCGACACCGCCAACCGGACCATCAACACCAGAGGCACTGCCTACTTCTTCACCGCGGAAGGCAGCCGCTATTTCCTGGCGGGGGCGGCGGCCCTGCTCGATGCTCCCGGCGAGTGGTGGTATGACCGCGCCAAGGAGCAAGTCGTCTACATTCCGACCGATGGATTGCCAATCAGCTCTACGGCTGTCGCCGGCATCCTGCCGACATTCTTCAGGCTGGATGGAGCCGACGGAATGGTTGTATCGGGGCTCCGGTTCAGGGATGGGGATCCGCGTGGTAGCGGGAAATTCGGTACCGACACCAGGAGCTTTGGTGCCATACGGCTCGACCGGGCGGACGGCGTCCGGCTGCTCGGCAATTCCATCGACAATGTCGGTGTCGGCATCCATGTTTCCGAGAGCAAAGATGTCCTGATTGCCGGCAACGTGGTTGCGGATGTGGCTGGCAACGGGATTTATGTTGGCACGACCTATGGCACCTTCCTCAAATCGCACGATGCGACAATCCTGTCGAACCACATCCATGATATCGGCAGGGTCTATTTCGAAACGGCCGGGATATGGTTCCAGGCTGCCGACAACGTCGGGATTGCTCATAATCTCATCGAAAACGCAGCCCAGTTCGGTATTGCCGGTGGCTCGCTATGGGGACCTCAGGACGCAGTTCATGACGCGGTCATCGAACACAACGTGGTCCGCAACGCCAATCAGCAAACGGCAGATGGCGGCGCCATCAAGATGATGGGTGAGCAGGCCGACCCTTTGAACAGCAGCATTCGCTACAATCGCGTCACCGGAACAGGTCAGCTTATGAACAGGGTCGATGGGACATTCTGGCCTCCTGGATATGAAAATACCAGTGAATGGCCTTCTCCTATCAGTTGGGCGATCTATACCGACGGCAAGGCCAGTGGAGTGCGCATCGAAGGAAATACGCTTTCGGATAATATATCGGCGATCGGCATAAACGGCGGCTGGAGCAACCTAGTGACAGGAAACGTCATTACAGGCGGGTCTGGGGCTGCCTTTCGCGTCGATGACGGTACGGGCTGGGGGTGGCATCCCCCTTGGGCGGGCCCCAATCGCATCGAGGACAACATCGTCTCGGTCGAGAGCGGCAATGGGCTTGCAGCATACGTTTACGTGCCTGACCACAAGCTCGGATCGGTGCGATTTGCGCGAAACCGCTACAGCGGCAACCTGAACGAAAAGAGCTTCAGGATACACCCGGAGATCATGCGCTCAGGGGAGTTTGGCAGTCTGGCCGATCTTCAGGAGGCTGGGATCGACAGAGGCAGCGTCGCGTCGCAGTCCCATCAATAAGACTGGCGACGCGACGGATGTCACGCGTTGAGCGTCAGCAGGTTGAAGCCGCTCGATCAGCTCGTACGTGCACTGCTGGTGGGGCACGTTGCTCGTCTACGAAGCTGAGACCACTTGCGCCGTTGCTCGGCGCGATAGCGCCCTGCCCGCGATGCACAGATGACTGCTCCCGGTAGAGTTATGGATGCATAGCCCGGCGAGCTTGCCAAGAGCGAAGTTCCAATGGATCCTGCGTCAGGTTTTCAATCCATACGCCGACACAACTACACGCATCACGTTCCCGGCCCGGAAACCTGCTGGGGTGCGACCGGCTTGTCGATAATGGGCGCGCTGATATTGGCGGCGAGCTGTTTCACAACCTCTGCACTCGGCGTTTTCGCGGGCGTTCTAATCGCCAGCCGTGCAGGTCATCTCACCTTATTAGGTTGACCGTCTCCCCCCGCTTTATTCGCGCGCAAGTCTCTCCCGCCTGGGCGCGACAGTGGCTCTCCTCCGCGGCTTTGTGAAGACCAAACCTCTCTTTTGGGTTCGCACTCATCAAAAAGAGCAACGTGGCAAGCCGTGGGGGTACGCCGCCTTACTTCGAACATTGTAACTTATCTCGGCCGAAGGCGTAGGAGTATGAAGTGTCTTCTACGTCCAATAGTTGGAACTGCAAGTATGGAGACAATCGCGCTGGCGGCATATTCTGGTGACAGTTTAAATCGCGGAAGCGTAGGTCATGAGAAAGCAACCAGCAGACAGAATCCAAACTTCAGTTCTTAAACAAAAGGACTCCCTAGAATGGACTAATGTCCTTGGTGTTCGCATTTCGGCAGTTAATCTTAAAAGCGCTACCGGTTTTATTCAAAAAGGGATTGAAGAGGGCCGGAGGGAATATGTGTGCGTTCGCGACGCACACGGCGTCGTCCGATGTCAGGATGATCCAGAGCTTCGGTCGATCCATAACCGGGCTTTTCTCGTGACCCCCGACGGCATGCCGTTGGTATGGGCATTGAAGCACGCCGGCCATTTGGAGAGCGACAGGGTGTACGGACCTGATCTGATGTTGTCTGTTTTCGAGGCCGGCACATCGAAGGGTATACGCCACTTCCTTTACGGCGCAACGCCCGAGACGCTGCAACACTTGCAGGCGCGGCTTCTCGCGAAATTCCCGGAAGCTGAGATAGCCGGCTCCTATGCACCGCCTTTTCATAAACTGTCACCGCAAGAGGAAGTCGATATTGCAGACCTGCTCAATCGATCCGGCGCCGATATCATCTGGGTGGGGCTGAGCAGTCCCAAGCAGGAACTCTGGATGGCGCGCATGCGTGACCGTCTGGATGCATCGATGCTTATCGGCGTCGGAGCTGCATTCGATTTCCACGCCGGCCTCAAGCGGCAAGCTCCAAGGTTCATTCAAAGAAGCGGCTTCGAATGGGCCTTTCGTCTTTTGTGCGAGCCGCGACGGCTGTGGCGGCGCTATGCGCTCGTCGTGCCGACCTTCATCTCACTGACAGCATTCCAGAGACTGGGGCTTCGGAAGTTTCCGATCGAAGACGAGGTTTTTGGATCGAGTGCGCCAAAAGCAACAGCCGTAAAGGTGTGAAGCGATCATGTCCCTATTTGCGCCGTCAGCAATCACGCCCGACCTGCGGAAGGCGAACCCTTTCGTGGCAAACTCCGCGCCGACCGCCGAATTCAGCAAGCGGGCAGGGTTGAAGATACCGGTTCCATTCAGGGGCAGCTTGCCTCGGCTGGCTACGTCATCATTTCTGGTTGCCGGCGACATCGCAAGCTACGTGATAGCCTATCTTCTTCTCCTGCCGTTCCTTCCGCACGGTTTGGAGAATATGGTGCCGGAGCGCGCTTTCGCCGTCGCAGCACTGGCAGCGATCGTTCTTTATGCATCGAACGCGCTCTATCCCGGATATCGCCTTCACGACCACGAACATCTGCGTCGCCGCACGACGGCGTCCTTCAAGGTGTCCATCATCGCAGCGCTTGGGGCGATCCTTCTGCCGGAAGGGTTAGGACTGCTGCTTCCGATCATCGGCTTCCTTGGCCTCGGACTGGTTGTTCAACCTCTTATGCGCGGGGCCGCACGAGGACTGTCCTGGAGACTTGGTATCTGGGGTGAACTGGCAGTGATCATCGGTGCCCGCAATCGTATCCCTGCGCTCACGGCCTATTTCTCAGAGCATTGGCATTACGGCATTCGGCCGGAATCCTCCTCTCCCGATATGTCGGAAGTATTACCCGACGGCGGGCCGTCAATTGCCTTGATCGCTGACGATACGGGCTCATTTATCACCGAGTTGGCAACGATGCGCCGCCAGTTCGCGGAAGTCATCCTCCTCTCCGACACGCCAAACCTCAAGATAACGGGCTTGCGGCCGGCGGATGTCGGCGGAGAGATCGGTATTCGTTTGGCCATCGGCGGGAGATCGGCAGGCTCGAACCTGGTTCGTCGAGTCCTCGATCTTGCGATTGCAATACCTGCGACGCTGGTGCTTATGCCCTGCGTTCTGGTTGCCGCCGCCGCGATCTACGCCATCGACCCGGGGCCTGTCTTCTTCAGACACGCCCGGGAAGGCTTGTCTGGCAAACCGGTGCGCGTCCTGAAACTGAGAACGATGTACAGAGATGCGGAACAGCGCCTCGAATCATTATTCCGGGACAATCCGGCCGCACAAACCGAGTGGTCGAACCACTTCAAGCTTCGGCAGGATCCTCGCATCCTGCCGGTGATCGGGCATGTCCTTCGCTCGTCGAGCTTCGACGAACTCCCGCAGTTGGTGAACATCATTGCAGGAGAGATGTCGTTCGTGGGACCGCGCCCCTTCCCGGAGTATCACCTCTCGGCGATGGATGGCGAGTTTCGCGACAAACGGCGCTCGGTAACCCCAGGTCTGACGGGGCTTTGGCAGATATCCGAACGAAGCAATGCGGATATCGAGCTGCAGCAGCAACTCGACGAGTTCTACATCGACAATCGATCCTTGTGGTTCGACTGGCACATCCTTCTCAGCACAATTCCTGCGGTCCTCAAAGGCAGGGGAGCTTGCTGACATGTTCTCCATTCCTGTGGGCAAACATCAACAACGGAGCAAATCAATGCACGGACAGAAGCGAATTATGGTTACCGGCGGCACCGGATTTCTGGGATCATTCCTGTGCGAAAGGCTTTTGCGAGAGGGCAATGATGTCCTCTGCGTGGACAATTTCTACACCGGCTCGCGCGATAACGTGCTGCACCTTCTTGATGATCCTCGCTTTGAGATACTCCGCCACGACATCACCTTCCCGCTTTATGTGGAGATCGATGAGATCTACAACCTCGCCTGCCCGGCATCTCCGGTCCACTACCAGCACGATCCCGTTCAGACCGTGAAGACGAATGTGCATGGGGCCATCAATATGCTCGGCCTGGCCAAACGCACCAAGGCGAAGATCTTCCAGGCATCGACGAGCGAGGTCTATGGCGATCCGGCAGTCCACCCGCAGCCCGAGGAGTATCGCGGCAGCGTCAGTCCCATAGGCCCGCGGGCATGCTATGACGAAGGCAAGCGGTGCGCCGAGACGCTGTTCTTCGACTATCACCGTCAATATGGCGTGGAAATCCGGGTGGCTCGGATCTTCAACACCTACGGCCCGCGAATGCAGACGAATGACGGCCGCGTCGTCTCCAATTTCATCGTTCAGGCGCTTCGCAACGAGCCGATCACCATCTTCGGCGACGGCAGGCAAACACGGTCGTTCTGCTACGTGGACGACCTGATCGACGGCTTCATCCGTTTGATGGCCGCGCCCGCTGGGGTTACGGGACCGATCAATCTCGGCAATCCCGGAGAATTCCAGGTCCGTGAATTGGCAGAGATGGTGATCGAAATGACCGGATCGAAGTCCGGCATCGTTTTCAAGGCTCTGCCGATCGATGATCCGACCCAGCGCAAGCCCGACATCAGCCGCGCAACGCAACAGCTGGGCTGGCAGCCGAAGGTGAACCTTCGTGAGGGGCTTGAGAGAACGATCGCCTATTTCGAGTGGAAGCTTTCCGGCGGAGTAAACAACAGGTTTAGCCTCAAATCCCGGCAAGGGCCCTATCCGCATCTTGCGTCTCCGGGCGTAGAACTCAATGCTCCTGAAGCCATTCGATAGGGACATGAACAGCAAACTCGATCATCAAAAGCCGCGGCTCGTTTTTTTTCAATGGGATCATCAGCCCAATGCGAACGCGGCCAGTTACCTGCTGCTGCACATGCAGCAGCAGGTCAAATGCCTCGCAACACATTTCGATGTCGTCGTCATTAATCGCGACTGTGACTATGCAGAGATTTGCGACAGGTACGAACCGGATCTGACGTTGTTTGAAAGCGGTTACCGGTCGCATGGCTCACGTCGAATAAAAATCACCAACACCAATACCCATATGGCCGTTCCGAAGCTTGGTCTTCATAACGCTGATGCATGGTGCGATCGACGCGCCGGCTTTCTTTCCGACATGGAGCAGTGGGGCATCGAGACGTATTTCGCCATCGCAACCATGGCGCCGGAATATATGCCGGCGGTAAGGGAGAATCTGTTCGTCTGGCCAAATTTCATCGATCCCGAAATCTACCGCGACTATGGGCAGCAAAAGGTCATCCCGGTCACGCTGACGGGTCAGGCCTATGGTCTTTATCCTTGGCGACAGACGGTCTTTCCGATGATCCGCGACCGTTACCCCTGCCTGGTGTCGCCGCAACACGCCTATGAGAGCAAGCTGGCCGCCCAACTCCTTTCTGGTGAAGCCTATGCGCGCGCGCTCAACGCGAGCTTCGTGGTCCCCACATGCGGCACCATGGGCGGCGAGGTCGTGCGCAAGCATTTCGAGATCCCCGGGTCAAAGGCCTGCCTCGTGACGGAACGGACGGCAGCAGTGGAGGCTGCCGGCTTTGTCGACATGGAGAACTGTGTCTTTGTTGACGGCCGCAACGTGGTCGAGCGATTGGATTATCTTTTTGCCCATCCCCACGAAACAAGCCGTATCACGGCAGCCGGTTACAGCCTGATCCACTCGCGTCATACGTTGAGCCACAGGCCGCAAATATATCAGTGGTTCCTGCTGAACAAAGGTCTGCAGTTCGGCGAAAAGATCATCCAGTCCGGCCCCTTCGGCGATCTTTCAAAGGTCAGGCGCATCTCGAAGCAGGAGAGCGTTCATATCGTCGGGAAAGCAAGCGATCGTGTCTTGCTGAAGCAGGGGGACCTGCTTCTCCAGCAGGGCAGGGTGGAGGAGGCCAAGCAATGCTACCTCAGCTGTCTTGACTATGTATCCTACTTGCCCGAAGCGAAATTCCGCCTTGCCATCTGCGCATTGCAGGAGGGTGACACCGATCGCGCCTATGACCTTCTCGTGGACCTGGTCAAGGTGACCATCGTCGAATATGGCGCGCTCGATCCGGATCCGGTTGAGTGGGCATACTTCCTTCTCGCTTTGATCTGCAGAGGCCAATTTGAGCGGGCGCGGAGGCTGCAAGACTTCTATCCGTCGCTGTCTCATGGCGAATTCAGGCGCGCTCAGCTCGTCATTGCGCAACTCGCTCGCTCGGCCGATGGGGTGGTCCCGAAACGGCATGGCAGGGATCGAAAAAGCATTCATCAGCTTCCCGATCGAACCGATGCCGAGTGGCTTGCATGGTTCGCCGACACTCTTGAACGGTGCCGGCAGCCAGATCTTGCAAATGTTCTTCGTCATGCAGCGCTTGGCGAAAGAGTTGGCGAGAAACTAACACTTCCGCAGTTCGAACCTGATGCTGGTTGGCGACTGCGAGTATATTCGGGCATCGATGGCCTGATGATCAAACTACGCCTGAATGGCCTGCGGCCGAGTGTTCCGCCTCTGCCGGAGTTCCGCTATTTGTGGAATGTTGCGCGGGGTCTGGTCCCTCATTCGCAGAAAGCTCCGTTGCGCAGGATTCGAATGGCGCTTTCCAAGCTTTCCGTGAGCGGCGGCAATTAGGCTGCGAGGACACGCAATTGCAAAAGACCTAAAGCGTGACACGCGAATCCGAAAGATCGCGGCACGCTTTAGGTAGCGAGTCGGTGGCGTTCCGTGCCGCCACCGCAATGTCTAAGCAGAGAAAATGCTCTCCATGCGAAGCTAGGTCTGATCGGCTGACAGTATTGGCACCATCAGTTTGCTGCTAAGCCGCCCGAAAGGTTACTCTGAAAAAGATCGTTGAGCTTGAACACGACTTCCGTTCTGTTCGTCGCCTTGACCTTTTTCATGATGTTTCGAACATGCACCTTGACGGTGCTCTCTCGGAGATTGAGCTCGTAGGCGATGATCTTGTTCGCCTTTCCGCGTCGGAGCGCCTCCACCACTTCTGCCTGACGATCGGTGAAGATTCCGGAGAGCGGGCGGGCGGTCGAGTTGCTCGAGTCCAGCAGGTGACGCATGGCGAACAGGGCGCTTGCAGGCACGAATATTCCTCCTGCCACCGACAGCGCGATCAGCTCCATGCAGACGCTGACGCTGACCGAGGCCGGTATGAAGCCTTTGGCTCCGTACTCAAGAGCCCTGACGATTTGGCCGAAATCGTCGCTATCGGCCAACACGATAAGAGGTGTGGACGCGAATTCCGACGAAAGTTTCCGGATTTGCTCCGAAACGGCTGGTTCATCGACCTTTTTGCCGCCGATGTTCAAGAGGATGGCTGCAAGCGGCGCGTATTCGTCGCGCTTCTGCTTCCACTCCTCAATCGATCCAAACGCCAAAATCTGCAGATCCGCCTTTTGCGCAGCCATGCATTGCGCCAGGCATTGGCGATCAAGCTCACGATTGTCGAGAATGACAAGCGAATGCGTTTGTCCTGCCGACAGAGCAAGCGTGTGCGCGTTATTTTCTATCCTAAGGGGAAGAGGTACGTGTTCCTGCCTGCGGTCCAAATTCGGTATAAGTGCTGAATTCACAGCTTCACCCTCCCACTAACACGTTACGCTTCACTACGACCCCGAGTACCGACCCCTCTCAATACGGGGGTTTGGGAACTCTAAAGTAGGAATCGAATACCACAATTCGCGGAACGTTACAGTAGCTAATATAGGCTAAGTACAGCACAACTTACCGCATCGATTTCAAATTGGAAGATAAGCCTGAGTATAGACCTAGGTCTTACTGCGCTGCCCTACGGATAGTCTCTGTTATTACATTTCCGTTTTGCCGATGGGCCACTAAACGCATGGAAACAATCGCTGTCTTCGGCGTAGGCGCGGCGACAGGCTGGGAGGATGGGTCCGCCACCAATGCTGGTACAGGGCATACACCAGGGCGTAAGTCGTCATAAGTAGATACGCCTTTAGGTGAATAAGCTTGAACGTTTTGTTTCTTTACTCGGGCGAGGAAAACAATTCTCTTTGAAGTGGAGAGAAATATTTGTCCTGTTGGTTTGAAACCTTGGACGCAATCGCCCGATTGTTTGTTCAACTGAAAATCGGGCCCTGTTAGGAGTAGTAGGAGTCTCAGGGATGATTGCATCAAATGTCAAGCTGGGTGACGGAAGCGTCATCCACCATCGAGATCTCGTGAATCTGTATGGCTGCACGATCGGCGCAGGAACGCGCATCGGCACCTTTGTCGAAATTCAGAAGAATGTCGTGGTCGGGAGGGACTGCAAGATCTCCAGCCATTCCTTCCTCTGTGAGGGCGTGACGCTGGAAGACGGCGTGTTCATCGGCCACGGCGTCATGTTTACGAACGACACCTATCCGCGCGCCATTAATCCGGACGGCAGCCTGCAGACGGAGACCGACTGGATACTCATCCCTACACTTGTCAAGCGCCACGCGTCGATCGGGAGCAACGCCACCATTCTGCCCGGCGTGATCATCGGAGAGGCTGCCCAGGTCGGTGCCGGAGCGGTTGTAACAAAGGACGTGCCCGATGGTGCCATCGTCGCAGGCGTTCCGGCCAGGGTAATCGGTCGCGTCAATGACGGACCGGTAGACATGTTTGCATTGGGAGAAATGGAATGATCGGTATCGCTGTTGTCGGATATGGGTATTGGGGTCCGAATCTGGTTCGTAACATCTCGGAAGCGGCCGGCGCCCACCTTGTTTCCGTCTGTGATCTCAATCTTGAACGGTTGGGGGCCGTCAAAAGCCGGTACCCCGCAATAACGGTCACCGACAATTTCGAGGAAGTCTTGCGCGACCCGAGAGTCGACGCGATCGCCATCGCGACGCCGGTCTCGACGCATTTCAAGCTGGCAATGCAGGCGATGATGGCCGGAAAGCATGTCTTCGTCGAAAAACCGATGGCAGCGACGGCGGAAGAAGCCTCGCGAATGGTCGACGAAGCTGCGCGCCGACGCCTCGTGCTGGCCGTGGATCATACCTTCGTCCACACCGGCGCCGTCCGGAAAATGCGCGAACTGGTCGAAAGCGGCCTTGGCGACATGTATTATTATGACTCGGTTCGGGTCAATCTGGGGCTCTTCCAGCATGATGTCAGCGTCATCTGGGACCTCGCGGTGCACGACCTTTCCATCCTTGACCATGTCCTGCAGGAAAAACCAGTGGCTGTTTCTGCGACGGGCATGAGCCACGTTCTCGGCGAGCCGGAGAACATCGCCTATCTGACGCTCTTTTTCGAGAGCAAGCTCATCGCGCACATCCACGTCAATTGGCTTGCGCCGGTCAAGGTGCGCCGCACGCTGATCGGCGGCAGCAACAAGATGATCGTCTATGACGATCTCGAGCCCAGCGAAAAGATCAAGGTCTATGACAAAGGTATCACCATGTGCCCAAATTCTCAGTCCTACGGCGAGAAGGTGCATCAGATGCTGGTCGGCTACCGCAGCGGCGACATGTGGGCGCCCAAGCTGGATATGACCGAGGCGCTGAAACGCGAACTCGATCAATTCGTCGAGTGCGTCGAGCAAAACTTGCGCCCCATTACCGATGGACTCGCCGGGCTGCGTGTCGTTCGCATTCTTGAAGCGGCGAGCCGATCGCTCGCCCAGCGCGGTCGTATCGTCGAGCTCGAAGAGGCGAGGCGCATTGCATGATCCCCTTTCTGGACCTCAAAGCACAATATCAATCCATCAAGAGCGAAATCGACGCCGCCGTGCTCGGCGTGCTCGCCTCTGGGCAATACATACTGGGCGAGGAAGTCATCCGCCTCGAGCAGGAATTCGCGGATTATTGCAACGTCAAACACGCGATCGCCGTCAACACCGGGACGAGTGCCCTGCATCTGTCTTTGCTTGCGGCGGGCGTTGGTCCCGGCGACGAAGTCATCACCGTGCCATTCACCTTCGTCGCGACCGTGTCGGCGATCTGCTACACGGGCGCAACACCCGTATTCGTTGATGTCGAGCCCGTGACGCTCACGATGGATCCGGCTCAGCTCGAGGCGAAGATCACATCCCGGACCAAGGCGATCATCCCCGTCCATCTCTACGGCCAGATGGCCGACATGGATGGCATCATGGCAGTCGCCGACCACTATCGGATTCCGGTCATCGAGGACGCCTGCCAGGCACATGGCGCTCGGTATAAGGGCGCGCGCGCCGGCAGCATCGGCGCATCCGGCTGCTTCAGTTTCTACCCGGGCAAGAATCTTGGCGCCTGCGGCGAAGGCGGCATCGCCGTCACGAACAGCGACGATCAGGCCAAGACTATGCGCATGCTGCGCGACTGGGGTCAGGAACAGCGCTATTACCACCTGCTGAAGGGCTTCAACTATCGCATGGACGCCATCCAGGGAGCCATTCTGCGCGTTAAGCTCCGGCATCTCGAAGCCTGGACCGAAGCCCGTCGTTCGCATGGCCGCCGCTACTCCTCGCTGCTTGCAGGATCGCCACACTTGCGAACGCCTGTGGAAGCGGCCGAGCGGCGGCATGTCTACCATGTCTACGCCGTCAGAAGCCACGATCGCGACGGTCTGCAGCGTGTGCTCACGGCAGAGGGCATTCCGTCCGGTTTGCACTATCCGATCCCGGTTCATTTGCAGAAGGCCCATGCCGACCTCGGTTACCAAGCTGGCGACTTCCCGGTCTCGGAAGCCGCCGCAGGAGAGGTTCTCTCCTTGCCGATCTACCCTGAAATGCCCGTCCAGCATGTCGATCAGGTCGCGGCTGCGCTGGAGTATGCCTATGTCAGCTAATCCACGCGAGGCTCGCGTCGTGCAGGCTGTTCACGGCCGCAGCCGGAAGCCAGCAGATCCGGCCTATCAGGCGGGGCTCGCCGAAGAGCTCAGGCAGTCATATGGGCGCGCCGGCCTGATCGAACTCTACGGCCGCTTCGCGACAGGCGACGGCGTCGTCGACTCGCTGATGCGCAAAGCCATCTGGCAGGCTATCACACGGCGCTGCGGCGAAGGTCTGCAGGTCGCAAGCGGCGCCGGTTTCAAACATCCGGAAACTTTCGAAATCGGCGATGGCGTGTTCATCGGCGCTCAGGCCTACATCCAGGGACGCTACGATGGCACCTGCGTCATCGGCGACAATGTCTGGATCGGCCCGATGGCCTATTTCGACGCGCGCGACCTGGTGATCGAGGATTCTGTCGGGTGGGGGCCGGGCGCCAAGGTGCTTGGCTCTACCCACACGGCACTGCCAATAGACGTGCCGATCATCCGCACCGATCTTGAAATCAGGCCGGTACGTATCTGTGCAGAGGCCGATATCGGGACGAATGCGACGATTCTTCCCGGGGTGACCATCGGAAAGGGGGCAATCGTAGGAGCGGGGGCAGTCGTTGTTTCCGACGTCGAGCCGTTCTCCGTTGCTGCCGGCGTACCGGCAAAATTCATACGTTGGCGTTCGGAGAATGATCCGATGACGAACATGTCGCGTGAGGGAAGATCATGAGAAACAAACGGGTGCTCATCACCGGCGGTGCCGGTCTGATCGGTTCGCATATTGCCGATCTTGTTGCATTGGAAAAACCTCGCGAGATCATCGTCCTCGACAATTTCGTGCGTGGGCGCCGGGACAATCTCAGCACGGCAATATCAAGCGGCTCCGTCAACATCATCGAAGGCGATATCCGCGACAGGGCACTGCTGGCGAAGACCTTCGCAGGCATCGACATCGTCTTTCACCAGGCGGCGATCCGAATAACGCAGTGCGCCGAAGACCCGCGGCTCGCTTTCGATGTTCTTGCCGAAGGCACGTTCAACGTCCTCGAAGCTGCCGTGAAGGCAGGCGTGTCGAAGGTCGTTGCTGCTTCCTCCGCATCGGTGCTGGGGCTGGCCGAAAGCTTCCCGACCACCGAGGCGCATCACCCCTACAATAACCGGACGATCTATGGTGCGGCCAAGACCTTCAACGAGGGTCTATTGCGCAGCTTCGCGGAAATGTATGGCCTGCGCTATGTGGCGCTGCGTTATTTCAACGTCTATGGGCCACGAATGGACGTTTACGGCGCCTACACGGAAGTGCTGATCCGTTGGATGGAGCGCCTTGCGGCTGGAATGCCGCCGCTCATTTATGGAGACGGCAGCCAGACGATGGACTTCGTCGATGCACGCGATATCGCGCGGGCAAACATTCTCGCCGCGAAGAGCGACGTCACGGACGAAGTATTCAATGTCGCGAGCGGCCAGGAAATAAGCCTCCTGGAACTTGCTCAGATGCTGAGCAGCGTCATGGGCGTTTCACTCGAGCCACAGCACAAGGAGGCCCGGACCGTCAACGGCGTAACCCGTCGTCTCGCTGATATCAGCAAGGCCGAACGGCTCCTCGGTTTCAAGGCGGAGATATCAATGGAACAGGGGCTTCGCGATCTCGTTGCCTGGTGGCAGCAGCAGACCGCCGCGGGAGGGGCGGCAGCATGAGCTCATCTCAATCCACAATTCCAGTCGCCAAGCCCGTGCTTGGAGAGGAAGAGGCCGAGGCCGCGCGCCGGGTCATCCTGTCGGGGTGGGTCACGCAGGGGCCGGAAGTCGCGGCATTTGAGAAGGAATTCGCGGCCTTCGTCGGCACAGAGCACGCCTGCGCCGTTTCCAACTGCACGACCGCGCTACATCTCGCCTTGATGGCGGTTGGCGTAGGTTCCGGTGACGAAGTCATCACGGTCAGCCATTCATTCATCGCCACCGCGAACGCCGTTCGATATTGCGATGCGGTCCCCGTTTTCGTCGACATCGAAGCGGACGGTTACAACATCGACCCCGGCCTGATCGAAACGGCGATTACGCCACGCACCAAGGCAATCCTGTGCGTGCATCAGCTCGGCATGCCATGCGATCTCCGTTCGATCGTGGAAATCGGCAAGCGCCATTCGATACCGGTTATCGAGGACGCGGCCTGCGCGACGGGAAGCGAAATCCTGTGGAAAGGGCGCTGGGAAAAGATCGGCAAACCGCATGGCGATATTGCCTGTTTCTCCTTCCATCCCCGAAAGGTTGTCACCACGGGTGATGGCGGCATGCTGACGACGGCGAACCCGGACTATGACCGAAAATTCCGGCTGTGGCGCCAGCATGGCATGAGCGTCACCGACGCTGTCCGCCACGGCTCCAAACAGGTGATCTTCGAGGATTATGATGAGCTCGGCTACAACTACCGTATGACCGACCTACAGGCGGCGGTCGGACGGGTTCAACTGCGGCGGCTGCCGGAGCTGGTTGCGCAGCGACGGAAATTTGCATTGCAGTATTGCGAGGGGCTGTCCACGATCCCAGGTCTCTCGATTCCGGCCGAACCTGCCTGGGCTCGCAGCAACTGGCAAAGCTTCTGCGTGAGATTGTCTGATGAAATCGACCAGCGAGCAGTCATGCAAGCGCTGCTCGATCAGGGGATATCGACGCGGCGCGGCGTGATGAACATTCACCTGGAGGGGGCCTATTGTGACCAAAGCTCCCATCGCGCCGCCACCAGCCTGGCGCGAAGCATATCGGCGCAGCAACAAACCATCATCCTGCCGCTTTATGCTCAGATGACGGAGGTCGATATCGTCAGGGTCGTGGAGGCATTGCGCCAGGCCCTTGCCGACGTCAGCACCGGGCGCGTCGTCCGGCAGCCTGAGCAGGATGTCGTACATGCCTGACTGAAGTGTGACGCCGGCACACTCCGGCATGTCGATACAACATCGGGAAAGCGTGCATCATCTGATGCGCGCTTTTTCCTCATGCGGATTTCGTTATCCACCCTCTGATGATTGCGGGCACCGACTCCGGCGGAAGCAGTTCGACCAGCATGCGCAGCGAGTAAAGCCCGGTCACGACGACGGCGGCGCAGCCAATCACCATGGCCGACCATGGCGGCAACAGTGAAAAGGTCGAGACGACCATTCCCGATGTAGGCAGGAAGAGAAGCGCGTGCCTGCGATTAGCGCGCGACCAGCGAAAGCCGGTGAGGCGACGCACGATTACATAGATCAGAATACCATGCCAGATGTAGAGGCCGAAGAACGCCATGCCGGCTCCTGTCGTGCCGAACTTTGATACGAAGAGCCATGCCAGCCCCACATGCACCAGCGTTGCCGCGACCTCCGTCCAGAAGAAGATCGTCTGTGCGCCCTTCGCCAAGACGATGAAACCCATTGGCCAGGCGACGATCCTGAGCATCATCCCAAGGCAGATCCAGCGCAGGAGCTCCACAGCCCCGTGAAACTCCGCGGAATAGAACATGCTCATCACGAGCGGCGCCAAAGTCAAAGTGGCGATCAGACCGGGGCCGGCCAGCAGCATGCTGATTTCCGCCTGCTCATTGACCAGCCGGTTGCACTCGGGATTATTGTCTGCGATTGCGGTCAGGCGCGGATAGAAGTCCGTTCCCATCGCCTGCAAAATGAAACCGGCATAGAGACCGCCAAGCGCCCAGGCTGCCTGGTACAATCCCGCCGCCTGGACACTCCCTTCATTCAGCACGATGATGCGGATGGCGTAGGCCGCGCCAAAGGTCAGAAGTCCACTTGCCATGAAAGCGATGCCGAGCCTGAACAGGGCTTTCGCTTCCCGGCCGAACTGGCGCGCCGACATCGGCGGTGGCTGCGTGGATATTTGTTTGCTGTACCACCAGGTGGGAAGGACCGCGACGGCCGCGATCGCCACGAGAGAAGGTACGATCGCCTTTTCGCCGAACAGATAGATCAACGGGATGGTGACGATCGTGCCGAAGAGCCCCGAAAGCACGTTGATCCGGGCGAGATTTGCAATGCCTCGCAAGCCCTGAATCAACGCAGTCTGCCCGGCAGACACGATGCGAAAGAATACGGCGAGGGAGAGCAGCCCAATCCCGCCGACGTGCTGGTAATCGCCGAACGTGAGTTTCGACACCGGAAAAGCCAGCGCCGCAAGCAAAAGCCCGCCAAGCAGCCCGAGCACCAGAGAGATGCGTCTGAGCGCTGTCGCCGACCGCGCGATCTTCTCTCCGTCGCCGGCGCCCGCCGCCTCGGCGACCCGGCGCACCCCGCTGCCGCTCACACCCAGACCAGCTATCGCTTGCGCTATATCCAGGATAGCCCCGTAAAGACCGAGAAGCCCCACACCTTCAGGACCGAGCAGAAGGGCAAGCGCCTTGTTGCGAACGATGCTAAGAGCGACATTCACCATTGAGGAGCCGCCCATCAGCATCGTCGACTTCAAGATCTGGGTATAAGACTGACCGCTGGGTGGGATCATGCGCAAGGTCATGGGATATCCCCAGCTGCTTCTATCCTGTCGGGCAGGATCTCTGGCGCGTTGTTTCGGGCTTGGTGCCCAACGCAGCTGCGGAGATGCGCCGCGCGCGCGGTCTTCCTGAGGCGGTCATATCGCTCGTAATCTTCGAGCCGGCAGGATCTCATCTCTGCCGGTCTATTCACGGCCGCTTTCACCTTGATCGTGCTTTCGCCACAGGTCACTGGCTTGCCCGATTCGCGAGCGTCTCTGGCCCCTTCTCCGCAGATTGATCGGAGGTGGGCTCGGACGGCTCGCCCGGAATGCGCGGCCGAACAACTCTCACCACGTCACCCGGCGCCAGCGTCGTCGTTTCCAAGGCTTGGAACTGGTCGATTCGTCCTTTATTCCGCCGGCTGACGGTAAAAGTGATCGGGAGGAGTTCCTCGCTGCGGCTTTTCAAGCCATCGCCGGCAGCGAGTTCATCGATCAGCAGCTTCTGCGTCATCTCACGCTTCATTTTGAGCTGATCGAGATTTGCCCGTTCCGCCTGCGCTTCGACCGCGACTTCGCTCCGACGCGTGTCGGACAGCCCCTCGAGATTCCGCGTTGTCTCGCTGACTGCCTGACGACCTCGCATGATGGCGGTAACGAGGTCGAGCTTGTCGGAGCGGTAGGTCGTCAGCAGGCGTTCCAGGTCCAGCTGCCTTGACGAGATCGTGAGGCCTTTCTGCACCAGGGACTTAACGCTGGTCAGCTGGTCCTCGACCGATTTGATATTCTCGTCTGCGCCCACCAGTTTCTCTTCCAAAGTCGAGATCTCGGTGGTCAAAAGCTCGCGCAATTCCGTGAGCGCCTTTGACTGCCTCTCCAGCGCACTTGCACGAGCTTGGAAAATAACCCTCTCCTCATTGTATATCCCACTGGAAAATTGCTGATCGGCGCCGGTCGTCTGATCAAAGGTAATCTCCTTCGCGCCGGCCATCTCGGCCTGAAGTCGCGACAGTTTCGCGGTGCTGCGCAGGATAGAATGATCGATTTCCCGCAATTCGCCGGCGAGCTTGATCGATGCCGTTTCCAGCGGAGTTTTAGCGCGAAACGGGCCGCCGCTCATTGCCAGGGATTGCAGAACGGTAAGCCCGGGGCGAAATTTATACTCTCCGGGTGTGGTGACGTCTCCCACAACATAGATTGGCGGATATTCGAGAATTTCGATCGTTACCGCGGGTGGCTGAATCAACCCGATTTTTTCCTGCAGACGCTTGGCGATCTCGTTCGTGAGAGCGGTGTTTTCGAGATTGCCGACGGAAACGGATCCGAGAAAAGGCAGGAAAACCGTGCCCTCAGCCGACACCGTGTATTCGCCGCCAAGCGCGTCCCATCGTTCATATTGGCCTTTGGACTGCATCCATTGGACGATCGTCAGACGGATTTTTGTCTGTGGAGCAAAGAACGCGCCGTCGGCGAGAGCCGGCGAGGCTCCGGCAATAAAGGCGAGTGCGCCGACGACAAACGTCGTGCGAAAGAGCAGCTGGGGGATGCGGTGCGATGAATTCATATACATATCTCGCCTGCGAAACACCCTTGAACGGATGCTGATCCAATGCCTTCACGCTGTTCGACCGCCGGCCGGCAGGTCCGAAGCACATCGTTAGTGTGCAGTCTGGCGAAGGCTTGAGGAAGGTGAAGGTCGTTTGCTTTGCCTCATCACTATTGATGAGATGGGGGCGGGTGCCTCAGTCTAAATCGAGCAGGAGCGTATATCTCGGAGAGGTATCATCCTGGAAAATCACGAGATCATGCACGCAGGAATAGGCGCGCTCGCCGCAAAGGATCGCGATCGCATGCTCGTGCCGGATTGAAGACTCCGCGATGCAGACGGCCTTTGCCATCGCTTGTTCGACCCGGTGCGTTGCTTCTTGCCTGGGCGTTTCCACCGTCAGTGCCGCCATGTGATGATGATGGACGATCACCGCCGCGGCTTGAGGCCCTGCATCGGACGGGGCGAAGCGTCGCGGCCCCGACGCGTCATTGGTTCATACAACGGGCGTTGCCCAAAGGATGCCGCCTGTAAAGCGAAAGGCGTAGGATATACTCGCGAAGTTTTCGACTATACTTGCGGGTCTCGTGTCAAACGATCCTAATAGATTTGATCCTTTAAATTTCGCGAGAGGTTCTTGCCATGTATCGCAATTCTCGCCGGTGGACTTCGCGCTCATTCCTGGTGGATTCCTTAGTGCCTCGATGGTTGACCGTCGGCGGAAAGGAAAGACCGCGCAAACCTGCCGAAAAGCATGCCGAAAAGCATAAGGATAGTGCTCAACTTGCGGCATCGGTGCAAACCGCCGATGAACACAAGCAGGGCACCCTTGCCGACGATCCCTATAAGGATGTGGCCCTCAACGAGCATGAGGGCGGGCAGAGAGCACACGTGAACGGCGCCGCGGACAACGGCCTCGAAGAGCGGCCCTTGCCTGACACTTTCGCAACGCCTGGCGAAATGGGAATTCCAAGCGGTGATGCGGCCGCGCTGTCAGCTCTCATGCCGGATTTTGCGAGTTTCCCGGGGCACGCGGATGGAGTTGCGTTCGGGGCTGGATCGTCCCTTCTGGGCGACGATCCTCTGGCTTCCTATCTGCCGCAAAGCCCTGCACCGACAGCTTCGGGGCAAGGTGCTCCTAAGGTGGCGGTCGGGCGTGCTCATTCGGGCAAGGTCGTCATTCTCGAATCGAGCCCGTCAGGGCAGCCGACTGCGCACGACGCCGGCGCGAGTTCGCTCGCTTTCGGCATGCCCTTTGGCGTGTGCGGGTGCGGCTACTTTACTTCCCCCACGCGGATTCTCGATTGGGCTCATGGCGGTGCCCTGCTTCAGCAGGACGGTCAATTGCCCGGGACCAGGCTGACCGAAGGGCCGGACTTTGTGGCGACGATCAAGCAGGCCATCGGCGCCTCGATCAGCGATCCGCTTCTCGATCGTGACCTGTCCCCGCTCTCGGGCTGGCCCGGCACTGCAACATGGTCGGACGCGGCGCTCACCAATGGAACCCTGCCTGGCGGGGGAGAGACGGGAACGGGAACCAAATCCAAGGATAGCGGTATCCTGTCCGGCTCTGTGACGAAGCCACCTAAAACTTCTACGCAGGGGTCATCGACAACGCAAAGTCTGGCAATCACGGCGGCGGCTGCCAGTAATGCCATCGTGCTGGAAAACCAGAAGCAGGGCAATCCGGAGAGCGAGTGGGGCATCGCCGGCGCCGGTAGCTCCAATATCGAAGGGTTTGCGACCGACATCAGCGTCGACAACGGCAAAACGATCAGCTTCAAGATCAATACAAATTCCACCAACTACCGGATCGACATCTATCGGCTCGGCTATTATGGCGGCATGGGGGCGCGCAAGGTCGCGACCCTGCAGCACACCGGATTGCAGACGCAGCCCAGTCCGTTGCGCAATGCCACGACCGGAACGGTGGACGCCGGCAACTGGGCCGTCTCGGCGTCGTGGACCGTACCGGATGATGCCGTCTCGGGCGTCTACATCGCCAAGCTCGTGCGTCAGGATGGCACCTCCGGCTCAAATCACATTCCGTTCATCGTGCGCGACGACGACAGCCACAGCGACGTCGTGTTCCAGACCGCGGATGAGACTTGGCAGGCTTACAACGGCTGGGGTGGCGCAAACCTCTATGGCGGCAACGGGCCGGCGACGGGGCAGGGTGCCGGTCGCGCCTATGCGGTCAGCTACAACAGGCCGATCGCTACCCGCGGCGGGGTCGGCACCTACGCCGGTCCCCAGGATTATCTGTTCGGCGCCGAATATGCGGGTATCTACTGGCTGGAACAGAACGGTTATGACGTCTCCTACTTGTCGGGCCTCGACGTCGACCGCTACGGCAGCCTGTTGCTCAATCACAAGACCTATGTCGATGCCGGGCATGACGAATACTGGTCGGGACAGCAGAGGACCAATGTCGAGGCGGCGCGCGACGCGGGCGTTAACCTGATGTTCTGGAGCGGCAACGAAGTCTATTGGCGTACCCGCTGGGGCAACGCCTATAGCGCCGACGGCACACCTTACCGCACTCTGATCACCTACAAGGAGACATGGGCCGGCGGCGATATCGATCCTTCCGACCAATGGACCGGTACCTTCCGCGATCCACGCTTCAGTCCACCTGCCATTGGCGGCGGCAATCCGGAGAATTCGCTGACCGGCCAACTGTTCAAGGTCGACGATGTCGGCAGCAACCTCGGTGCGATCACCGTTGGCTATGATGATGCCAACCTTCGCTTCTGGCGCAATACGAGCGTTGCCAATCTTCAGCCCGGGCAGACGGCGACGCTCACCAAAAACTATCTCGGTTACGAGTGGGACGAAGCGCCCGATAACGGCTTCGATCCGGCTGGCCTGGTGAAGCTGTCGTCGACGACGCTTCCGGTCAGCACTTACCTGCTCGATTACGGAAACACGACCGGCAATGCCACCGCGACCCACAATCTGACGCTCTATCGTGCCCCCAGCGGCGCGCTGGTGTTCGGCGCCGGCACGGTCTACTGGACCTGGGGGCTCAGCGACAATCACGACCTCACGGCGACCCAGACGGACCCGCGCGTGCAGCAGGCAATGGTCAATTTGCTTGCCGATATGGGCATTCAGCCCGGGACGCTTCAATCCGGGCTCACCGCCGCAACCGTGTCGTTGGACCACACTGCGCCGACATCGGTCATCACGGTGCCCGCCACGGCGACCGTCGGATCCACCGTGACGATTACCGGCACCGCTGCCGATTCGGGGGGCGGGGTCATCGCCGCGGTCGAGGTTTCGACCGACAACGGGGCGAGCTGGCATCCGGCGACCGGCGATGAGAACTGGACCTATACCTGGCAACCGCAAACCACGGGCACCTATACCATCCGGTCTCGCGCAGTCGATGATAACGTCAATCTGGAAACGCCCTCGGCGGGACGAACGGTCACCGTCAGCGGACCGAATTACACCTCTCTCTTCGGTTCGGCGACGCCAGCGGTCGTCAACACCAACGATACCTCGGCCGTTGAACTCGGCTTCAAATTCCAGACCTCCGTGGCAGGAACGGTCACCGGCATTCGTTTTTATAAGGGCAGCCAGGATACCGGTACGCACACCGGTTCACTGTGGTCGAGTACCGGCACCCGGATTGCGACCCTCACCTTCACGAACGAGACTGCCAGCGGCTGGCAGACTGCTTATTTCACCAGTCCCGTGGCGCTGACGGTCGGCCAAACCTACACGGCGTCTTATCACACGAACAGCGGTCATTATTCGACGACCACCAACTACTTCACCTCAAATGTGACCAGCGGTCCGCTGACTGCACCAGCCAGCGGCAACGGCGTCTACCGCTACGGCAGCAACAGCCTTTTCCCCACAAGCACTTACCAGTCGACGAATTATTGGGTCGACGTGATGTTTACGACGTCGGGCTCGAACACGACGCCGACGGCGGTTGCCGATGCGGGTGACGCGACCGAGAAGGGCGGGGTGGCCAATGGTTCGGGCGGCGCGGTTGCCAGCGGCAATGTGCTGACCAATGACACCGATCCGGATTCCGGTGACACCAAGACGGTGACCGCGGTCAAATTCGGCGCGACGTCGGGCACGCTCGGCTCGGCGCTGAACGGCACCTATGGCAGCCTCGTGCTCAATGCTTCGGGCGCTTACACCTATACGATCAACGAGAGCAATGCGACCGTCCAAGCGCTGCGCCAGTCGACCAACACGCTGAGCGATGTCTTCAGCTACACGATGCGCGACAGTGCCGGCGCCACCGCCACGGCGAACCTGACCGTCACCATCCATGGCGCCAACGATGCGCCGGTGTTGGCCGTCCAGACGACGACCCAGAACGCCACGGTCGGCTCCGCCTTCTCCTTCACCCTGCCGACGACGACCTTCAGCGATGTCGACAGCGGCGACACGCTAGCCTATGCGGCAACGTCCGCCGATGGCACGGCGCTGCCTTCCTGGCTGAGCTTCAATGCCTCGACGCGGACCTTCTCCGGCACGCCGACTGCAGGCGGTACTTACGGCGTCAAGGTGACGGCAACCGATCTCGGCGGCCTTGCTGCCAACGAGACCTTCAACATCGCCGTGTCGGTGCCTGGCAACACGACGCCGACGGCAGTTGCCGATACGGGGGATGCGACCGAGAAGGGTGGTGTGGCCAATGGTTCGGGCGGCGCGGTTGCCAGCGGCAATGTGCTGACCAATGACACCGATCCGGATTCCGGTGACACGAAGACGGTGACCGCGGTCAAATTCGGCGCGACGCCGGGCACGCTCGGCTCGGCGCTGAACGGCACCTACGGCAGCCTCGTGCTCAATGCATCGGGCGCCTATAGCTATGCCGTCAACGAGAATAATGCGACCGTCCAAGCACTGCGCCAGTCGACCAACACGCTGAGCGATGTCTTCAGCTACACGATGCGCGACAGCGCCGGCGCCACAGCGACGGCAAACCTGACCGTCACCATCCATGGCGCCAACGATGCGCCGGTGTTGGCCGTCCAGACGACGACCCAGAACGCCACGGTCGGCTCCGCCTTCTCCTTCACCCTGCCGACGACGACCTTCAGCGATGTCGACAGCGGCGACACGCTAGCCTATGCGGCAACGTCCGCCGATGGCACGGCGCTGCCTTCCTGGCTGAGCTTCAATGCCTCGACGCGGACCTTCTCCGGCACGCCGACTGCAGGCGGTACTTACGGCGTCAAGGTGACGGCAACCGATCTCGGCGGCCTTGCTGCCAACGAGACCTTCAACATCGCCGTGTCGACGGCGCCGACGACCTACAGCCTGTTCTCCGCCTCCAGCACGCCGGCCCGAACCCTCAACGATGGTCAGCAGCTCGAACTTGGCGTCAAGTTCACGTCGAACGTTGCCGGGGACGTCACCGGCATCAGGTTCTATCGCAACGCCAATGACAACGGCCAGAATGTCGTCGACCTTTGGACCGCGACGGGCACCAAGCTTGCTACCGCCACCTTCACCACCACCAGCGCGAGCGGGTGGCAGACCGTGAACTTCACAAACCCCGTCACCATCGCCGCTAATACCACTTATGTCGCCTCCTATCACACGACAGGCGCTTACGTGGCGACCAATAATTTCTTCACCGCCGCCGTCTCCAACGGTCCGTTAACGGCGCCGGCCAGCGGCAATGGTGTTTATGCCTACGGCGGCTCTGCCACCACGGGCCTTTTCCCGACTAACAGTTACAATTCAACCAATTACTACGCCGACGTCGTCTTCCGGCCGCAACTGGTCGCGTGATGCAAATGATAAAGTTAGGATCGGTTTCGAATGAGGCTGATACGACGCATATGCGGGTCGCAGAGAGTGGAGCTGCCTCCGCTCCCATTCGAGGGGCCGCGGGGAACAAGGGCGAGCGGCTTCCGGTGACCGTGCTGGCCGGCTTCCTTGGCGCCGGCAAGACGACGCTCCTCAGTCATGTCCTGAACAACCGTCAGGGCCTGCGTGTTGCCGTCATCGTCAACGACATGAGCGAGGTGAATATAGACGCCAGCCTCATTCGCGACGGCGGCTGCAACCTGTCGCATACGACGGAGGCATTGGTTGAGCTCAGCAATGGCTGCATATGCTGTACCCTGCGCGATGACCTCCTGACGGAAGTGCGGCGACTGGCCGAAGAGGGGCGATACGACTATCTGCTGATAGAGGGGACAGGCATTGCCGAGCCGCGCCCCATTGCCGCCACCTTTTCCTTCCGCGACGAGAACGGTGTTTCGCTCTCCGATTTTGCCAATCTTGACACGATGGTCACTGTCGTCGACGCCGCCAGTCTCTTGGCTGACTACAGCAGCGCCGATCTGCTTCGCGACCGCGGCCTGCAGCGGGACGGCGAGGACCGGCGGACACTCATCGACCTGTTGGTGGACCAGATCGAGTTTGCCGATGTTGTCGTGATCAACAAGATCTCGGACGCGACCGAGGAGATTCGCGCGGAAATCCGCAAGACGGTGGCTGCGCTCAACCCGGATGCGCGCCAGGTGGAGACGGACTTCGGCAAGGTTCCTCTTGCAAGCATTCTCAATACGGGCTTCTTCGACGAAGCAAAAGCCGCCGCTCACCCGTTATGGCACAAGGAACTGTACAGCCCGGGTGATCACGTTCCGGAGACGGAGGAATATGGAGTATCGAGCTTTGTCTATCGCACGAGGCGTCCCTTCGACCCCACGCGATTTCGAGCATTCCTGGATGAACCCTGGCCGGGGGTGATCCGCGCCAAAGGTCATTTCTGGTTGGCCACGCGACCGCGTCACGTGGGTCTGATGTCGGCTGCCGGAGCGCAACGACGCTGTGAGCCCATGGGGCTATGGTGGGCGGCCGTTCCCCGGCAGGACTGGCCGAGCCATCACCAGTTTCGTCAGCATCTCGAGCGCCGATGGGACAGCGCTTGGGGCGATCGCCGGCAGGAGCTCGTGTTCATTGGTGTTGATATGGACGAGACAGGAGTCCGCAGCGCATTGGACGACTGCCTGGCCAGCTCGGATCCGCGGGACTGGTCGGCTCTCGAAGATCCGTTTCCGGCCTGGTAGCACGGGCGGCGCAGTCCAGCCGGGTCGGCGAAACAATAGCGACAGAGTTCCTTTACAACGTGCGTCGGCGCCCGGCCGAGCGCTCTCGGCAGCGTCGCAGCCCTGTCGGTCGGGTGCGCGGCGAGGATCATCATATGGGCGTATGGAGGTACCACCCACATACCCCAGATTGCTGTCGTACGTTCCTTTTCGAAAGCTGGCAGGATGAAGTCATCCAATGCTGGTCGACGGGAAACGGGGACGCCGCTCTTGCTGAGATTTCATGTGAGGAATCGCAAATATCTGACTGCTGCCGGCGGCACGCCATGCGTCACTCCTGCCATCACCGGCTGGGCCGCGCTGCTCGGAACTCCAACCGTAGTGTCTTCGAGCACCCAGGTTTCTTCCGGCTTTGCCAATCAAGGCAGCGCAACCGTCCAAAGCTCTCTCATCGGCACAGTCACAACTTCGCTGATGTCATCAGGCGGCATGCAATCGCCCCCCGCACCGTCGACGGCGATATCGGCACCTGCGACACATGGCGGGGCACAGGACAATTCCACGAAGACGGCGTCGGCTGCGACGGTCTTCCAGACGCCTTCCTCGATATCGCAAGACATCGTGCTTGCCCCGGATCCGTACGAAGAGGCTGCGACGCTGCCTGCCGCGCCCACGTTGACGGGTATTACCAGCGATGCCGACACCGGAAGCGCCACGACGGCGGCGCCAGTCACTTCGTCCAGCAGTCTCGACACGACTTCGTTGCGCCTTCAGGCCTCGATAGCATCCCTCTCGGTGGAGCCGAGTCAGGACGCTTCGGCCGAGACGACCACGACTTCAGCGCTGGCCGCACCGGCGGTGGCTCCGGCTGTGGTCACACTCAACAAGATCGCGCTCGAAAACCTGAAGCAGGGCAACCCGATCAGCGAGTGGGGTCTGGAAGGCGACGGCAACGGCACCATCCAGGGCTTTGCCACCGAAATCAGCACGAATATCGGCCAGACGGTCAATTTCAAAATCGCCACCGACTCCACCCACTACCGTATCGATATCTACCGCATGGGCTATTATGGCGGGCTCGGTGCGCGCAAGGTCGACTCGATTGAGCAATCGCTGACGGCGGCGCAGATCCAGCCGCATCCGATCGTCGACATGTCACTCGGTCTCATCGATGCCGGCAACTGGTCGGTTTCGGCGAGCTGGCAGATTCCAACGGACGCGGTCTCCGGCGTCTATTTCGCCAAGCTGGTGCGGGAGGACGGCACTCAGGATGCCAGCATCATCCCCTTCGTCGTGCGCGACGACGCCTCGACCAGCAATATCGTCTTCCAGACATCGGATACGACCTGGCAGGCCTATAATGCCTGGGGCGGCGCCAGCCTCTATTACGGTGAAGTGCCCGTCGATCCGGCAGACATGATCGGCTACCTGCCACCGAACTGCAGCTGCGGCCTAACCGCGATCGGCCGCGCTTCCGCGGTCAGCTACAACAGGCCGATCATCACCAATACGAGCCCGATCGGCGGCTCGCATGATTACATCTTCGGCGTCGAATCCTCCGCAATCTCGTGGCTGGAGCAGAACGGCTACGACGTGTCCTATATATCAGGCGTCGATACGGCGCGCAGCGGCAGCCTGCTGCTCAACCATGATGCCTATTTGTCCGTCGGGCATGACGAATACTGGTCTGCCGAACAGCGCGCCAATGTCGAAGCGGCGCGCGATGCCGGCGTCAATCTCGCCTTCTGGAGCGGCAACGAGCTCTACTGGAAGGTTCGCTGGGAAAGCAGCATCGACGGCAGCGGCCAGGCCTACCGCACCATGGTCTGCTACAAGGAGACCTACGGCACGAGCACGGACCCGAGCAATATCGGCACCGGCACCTGGCGCGATCCGCGTTATGCCGATCCGGGGCAGGAGCCGGAAAATTCGCTGACGGGCACGATGTTCCAGGTGGACAGCTACCGCCAGGATACGATCTCCATCCCCTACGACTATTCGAACCTGCGCTTCTGGCGCAACACCGATGTGGCGGAGCTTCAGGAGGGTGAAACCTACAATCTGGTGCAGAACCTGCTCGGCTACGAATGGGATTCCGATGTCGAGAACGGATTCCGTCCGGCTGGACTGATCGACCTGTCGCTCTCCTCAGTCGCTGTCAACACCTATCTCCGCGATTACGGTTCGACAATCGGCGATGCGGTGGCGACCCACAGCCTGACCATGTACCGGGCGGCAAGCGGCGCGCTCGTCTTCGGCGCCGGCACCGTCTTCTGGTCTTGGGGGCTAAACGATCAGCATCAGGGGCCGGCAACGCCAACCGATCGCAACGTGCAGCAGGCGATGGTCAACATGTTCGCGGACATGGGCATCCAGCCGACAACGCTCGATGCGAGCCTGATCCTCGCGACCCAATCGACCGATAAGCTGAAGCCCACCTCATCGATTACCTCGCCCATCGTCGGCGCAAGCTTTCTCGAAGGCCAGCATGTCACGATATCAGGCACGGCGCAGGACTTCGGCGGTGGCATCATTGCCGGCGTCGAGGTCTCCACCGATGGTGGCCAGCACTGGTTCAAGGCCACAGGCCGCGAGAACTGGAGCTATAACTGGGTCGTCCAGGCGAGCGGCACCTACACGATCCTGTCACGCGCCGTCGACGACAGCGTCAATCTGGAGACGCCGTCAGCCGGCAAGCAGGTCACCGTCACGCTACCGGGCACGCAGGGCCTGTGGACACTCGCCGAAAAGCCCGCGACCGAAGTAGCGGTCGATCGCGATTCCGTCGAGCTCGGCCTGCGCTTTCAGGCGACGACGGCAGGCTCGGTAGAGGGCATCCGCTTCTACAAGGGCTTCTACAATATCGGCGAACACGTCGTCAGCCTCTGGAGCAGCACGGGAACGCTGCTGGCGACCGGCGTATCGACAGGTGAATCGCTCTCCGGCTGGCAGACGGTGATGTTCTCCAGCCCGATCCAGATCGCGGCCGGGACGACCTATGTGGCCTCTTATCACAGCAACGGCTACTACTCGATGACTGCGAATTATTTCAGCGAGCCCTATGCCAGCGGCGCGCTGAAGGCCGTCGACGGCGGCGGCGTCTTCGCCTACGGGAGCACTGCCGGCACATTCCCCGGCCAGAGCCCCGGCGGCACCAATTACTGGGTGGACGTGGTCTTCGATGCCGGGCCCAACAGCCAACCGGTCGCGACCGACGACAGTGGGCTGATCATCGGCCACAACGGAACGCTCGTTATCTCCATTGCCGCACTGCTGGCAAACGATACCGATCCCAACGGCGATGCGATGACGATCACCGCCGTCGGCAATGCGCTGAACGGCACGGTCACTCTCGACAAGCAGGCCGGAACCGTCATCTTCGCGCCGGTCACCGATTATTCCGGCCCGGCAAGCTTCGCCTACACGCTGTCGGACGGCCGCGGCGGCACGGATCAGGGCAATGTCAGCCTGACCGTTCAGGCCGGTTCGGCCGGCGAGACGCTGTTTACGGCGAGTGAGGGACCGACCGGCGGCAGCTTCAACGACAACACGGCGATGGAACTCGGCATGAAGTTCGTCGCTTCCTCAAACGGCACGATCTCGGGCATCCGCTATTACAAGGCTGCCGGCGATACCAGTGCCCATACCGGCTCCATCTGGAGGGCCGACGGCACGCTCGTCGCCACGGTCACCTTCACCAATGAGTCGCTTTCCGGCTGGCAGACTGCGAACTTCGCCACGCCGCTGCAGATCGCGGCGGGCGCGACCTATGTCGCCTCCTACCACACGACCGGCACCTATGTGGCGACGTCGAACTATTTCAACACGGCGCATACCAGCGGTTCGCTGACGGCGCTTGCAGGCAGCAATGGCGTCTACGCGGTCGGATCGGGCTCGATCTTTCCGACGTCAAGCTACCAGTCGACGAATTACTGGGTCGACGTCGTCTTCAATCAGTCGACGGGCAATACGGTGCCGGTCGCCGCCAATGACAACGGCTATACGACCTATACCAATACGGCTCTGTCGATCGCCGCTGCAAACCTGCTGGCAAATGACAGCGACGCGGATGGCGACCCGCTTGTCGTCACCGGCGTCAGCGGCGCGGTCAACGGTTCGGTGTCATACAACAGCCAGACGCAGACCGTCACTTTCACGCCGACGGCAGGATATACCGGGCCGGCGAGCTTCAGCTATTCCATCGCCGACGGAAAGGGCGGCACGGCATCCGCCCAGGTTTCACTTACCGTCAACGCCCAGGGAAGCGAGCAGAACCTCTTCAGCGCCAATGAAACGCCAGCAGTCGTCTCGGTGAACGACAATCAGCCGGTCAATCTCGGCATGAAATTTCAGGCGGACACGGCAGGCTGGATCACGGGCATCCGCTTCTACAAGGGCGCCGACAATACAGGCCCGCATAACGGTTATCTCTGGACCGCCTCGGGCACGCTGCTTGGCAGCGTCACCTTCAGCAACGAAACGGCAAGCGGCTGGCAGACCGCCACGCTCACCCAGCAGGTCGCGGTTGAAGCGGATACGACCTACGTCGTTTCCTACAGCACGAACGGCAATTATTCGGCGACGGGCCATTATTTCAGCACCGAGAAGACGAGCGGCGACCTCCGGGCGCTCAGCGGCAATAACGGCCTCTATGCCTACGGATCGAGCGGGTTGTTCCCGACGAGCAGTTACAACAGCACAAACTACTATGTGGACGTGGCGTTCAAACCGCAGCTCGCGGCGTAAAGGCGTGCGGGGGTATCGATGACAGGTGCAGACAATCGACTTCCGGTGACGGTCCTGGCGGGGTTTCTCGGCGCCGGCAAGACGACGGTCCTCAATCATGTCCTGAACAATCGCGAGGGACGCCGGATCGCCGTGATCGTCAACGACATGAGCGAGGTGAACATCGATGCCGATCTCGTCCGCGACGGCGGCGCCAACCTCTCGAGGACGGACGAAACCCTGGTCGAGCTTACCAACGGCTGCATCTGTTGCACATTGCGCGACGATCTCCTGAGCGAGGTCCGTCGGCTCGCCGCCGCCGGCCGTTTCGACTATCTGCTGATCGAGGGCACGGGGATCGCCGAGCCCCTGCCGATAGCGGCGACCTTCTCCTTCCGCGACGAGAGCGGAGCAGCACTCTGCGATGTCGCGCGGCTCGACACGATGGTTTCCGTCATCGATGCGGTCAATCTTCTCGCCGATTATGCCAGTGCCGAGTTTCTGAGCGATCGCGGCCAGAGCCGTGACGGCGACGACGAACGCAGGCTCGTCGAACTCCTCGTCGAACAGATCGAATTCGCCGACGTCGCCGTCATCAACAAGGCAGGCGAGGTGCCGCCCGCGATGCTCTCCGAGGTTCGCCGGATCGTCGCGGCGCTCAATCCGGATGCCCGCGTCATCGAGGCGGACTTCGGCAAGGTGCCGCTTGGCACAATCATGGATACCGGGCTCTTCAGCGAAGCCAAGGCCGCCCGCCATCCACTGTGGCACAAGGAGCTTTACGGCTGGGGCGATCATGTGCCGGAGACCGAGGAATACGGCATAACAAGCTTCGTCTATCGCAGCCGCCGGCCCTTCGATCCGGCGCGGCTGAGCCGCATGCTCGAGCAGCCATTGCCTGGCGTCATCAGGGCGAAAGGGCATTTCTGGCTGGCGACCCGGCCGGACGAGATCGGCCTGCTGTCGATTGCCGGCACGCAATGCCGCATCGATACCAGAGGGTTCTGGTGGACCTCGGTGCCGCGGGCGCACTGGCCACGCCATCCGCAATTCCGCCAATTGCTCGACCGGCATTGGGACGATGTCTGGGGCGACCGCCGCCAGGAGCTGGTCTTCATCGGCTCCGGCTTCGACGAGGCCGCCATCCGCACAGCGCTCGACGATTGCCTGACCGGGGAGGAGACGGGTTTCGATCCGCAGACCGCTGTCGGCCTTCACGATCCGTTTCAGGCATGGCGGCACGATACGCACGCATCGGACCGAAAGGTGTGAAGCGGTTTTCGGATGATCCGATGCGTCGACGCAAAGGTGAACAGGTTTTGATTATCAACCAGAGGAGAGAACAATGAGCAGCGAACTTTATGCAGACGGTATCGGCGAAATCACCGTCACGGGAACGATCGTGCGCATCGACCTGATGTCGCTCTCGGCCACCGATCGTGACGCCAACAACAATCCGAAGCCGGTTTTCCGCCAGCGCATCATCATGCCTGTCGACGCCTTCGCCAATGCGGTCGACCTCATGCAGAAGGCGCTTGGCGGCTTGGTCGAGGCGGGCGCGGTCCGTCGCATCGGGGATATGTCGGCTGCAGCCGCCAGCGATATCCAGTCGGTGCAGGGCGGCGCTTCGAACGCCTCGCCGAATTTCAACTGACAACAGGGACAGCTTCGGTCTCGTAGTGTTTCGGGTGGGCCATGAGTGGTTTTCTGCATACCAACCTGCATTGTCTTGCGCTCGTCGCGCGTCACCACGGCGTCGACCTTTCTCCTGAGCGATTGCAGCACGATTATTCCGTCGGCAACGAGCCGGTGGCCGTGCGGCAAATGCTCAGAATGGCCAAGGATGCCGGACTCAGGGCCAGGCATCTGACGCTCGACTGGCGAAGCCTGTTCCAGCTCGGCGAGGCTTTCCCGGTGCTTGCCGAACTTTCGAACGGCAACTGGGTGGTCATCGCCGGCGCTCTCGGGCAGGGCGAAGATGAGCGGATCCGCGTTCTCGACCCGCTCGCCGCCCGACCCGAAGTCATGTTGCTGGGCGAGGAACAATTCGCCAAGGCCTGGCTCGGATCGGTGGTTCTGGTGAAGCGCAACTATCGCATGTCGGATGAGGACCGACCCTTCGGCTTCCGCTGGTTCGTCCCCGAAATCATCCGCCAGCGCAGCTTTTTCCGTGACGTGGCGCTCGCAGCCTTCGTGCTCTATGGCCTGGGGCTGACGACGCCGATGTTTTTTCAGCTGGTCATCGACAAGGTGCTCGTGCATCAGAGCTACGCGACATTGACAGTTCTGACGATCGGTATCGCGGTGGCGCTCGTTTTCGATGCGACCTTCAGCTTCCTGCGTCGCTATCTGCTGCTCTACGCCACCAACAGGATCGACATCCGGGTGGCGACGCGCACCTTCGGCCATCTGCTCAACCTGCCGATCGCGCTCTTCGAGCAGGCCTCAGCCGGCGTTCTCGTCAAGCATATGCAGCAGACGGGACGGATCCGCGAATTCCTGACTGGCCGGTTATTCCTGACGCTTCTCGACGGCGTATCCCTCTTCGTCTTCGTGCCGATCCTGCTTCTCTACAGCGCCAAGCTGACGCTCGTGGTGCTCGGCTTCGCAGCCCTCGTCGGGCTGGTGGTGATGATGCTCGTCGGGCCGTTCCAACGCCGGCTGCAGGCGCTTTACCAGGCCGAAGGCGACCGGCAGGCCCTGCTGGTGGAAACCGTGCATGGCATGCGCACCGTCAAGTCACTGGCGCTGGAGCCGCGCCAGCGCAAGGTGTGGGACGATTATTCAGCGCAGTCGATTTCGGTGCGTTTCCGGGTCGAAAAAATCTCCACCATCGCCCAGTCGATGACCGGGCTTCTGGAGAAGCTGATGAGTGTGGCGATCATCGGGCTCGGCGCGCTCGATGTTTTCAGCGGTTCCATGACCATCGGCGCGCTGGTCGCCTTCAACATGCTGGCCGGCCGCGTCTCGGGACCGCTGGTGCAAATCGTGACAATGGTGCACGAGTATCAGGAAGTGGCTCTTTCCGTGCGCATGCTCGGCGAGATCATGAACCAGCGGCCGGAGCAGGCCGGACGCGGCCGTGGTGTGCGGCCGCATCTGCATGGCCGCATCGAATTCGACAGGGTCACCTTCCGCTATGCTCCCGACACGGCGCCTGCGCTCGACAATGTCTCTTTCGCCATCCCGGCGGGCTCGGTCTTCGGCGTGGTCGGGAAGAGCGGCTCGGGCAAGACGACGATCACCCGGCTGATCCAGGGGCTCTACCAGAGTCAGGAAGGGCTGGTGCGCATGGACGGCTACGACAGCCGCGAGATTGACCTCGTGCACCTGAGAACCAGCATCGGCGTCGTGCTGCAGGATAATTTCCTGTTTCGCGGCACGGTGCGCGACAACATCGCCGCCGCCAAGCCGGATGCCAGCATCGAGGAGATCATGGAGGTCGCCCGCGTCGCCGGCGCGGAAGAGTTCATCGAGCGGCTTCCGCGCGGCTTCGATACGATGCTGGAAGAAAATGCCGCCAATCTCTCCGGCGGCCAGAAGCAGCGGCTCGCCATTGCGCGCGCTCTGATCACTGATCCGAAGCTCCTGATCTTCGATGAGGCGACGAGCGCGCTCGACCCCGACAGCGAGGCGATCATCCGCCAGAATCTGAGCCGTATCGCTGCCGGGCGCACCGTCGTCATCGTCTCACACCGGCTTTCGACGCTTGTCGATTCCGATGCCATTCTCGTCATCGATCGCGGCAAGGTCGCCGATATCGGCCGGCATGACCAGCTGGTGGCACGCTGCATGACCTATCGCCACCTGTGGGCACAGCAAATGAGGCAGGTCGCATGAGCGCGCGTGTCAGAAAATCCGGCGAGAACCTGCCAGTTCCATCAGACAAGGGCGCCTCAGACCATGGCCCTTCAGACAAGGTGCCGCCAGGCAGGGGCGGGCAGCTCGTCGCTCGCCTGCCGCTGCCGCCGGCAATTGCGGAATTCCAGTCCGACGCCGTCGAGCTCGAGGAACGTGCTCCGCCGCGCGTTGCGCGCATGACGCTCTATTGCGTGACGGCGCTAATTGCTGCGACCATCATCTGGGCCTCCGTTTCTGATATCGACGAGGTGGTGATTGCGCCCGGCAAGCTCGTTACCACCCAGCCGACCATCGTCGTCCAGCCGCTCGAAACCTCGATCATCCGCACGATCGATGTGAAGGCCGGCGAGGTCGTGCATGCCGGCCAAACGCTCGCAACCCTTGACGCCACTTTCAGCCAGGCCGACGTCGACCAGCAGCAGGCGAAGTTCTCGGCACTCGACGCCCAGGTGAAGCGCATCGAGGCGGAACTTGCCGGAGACGACTACACCATGATGGCGGGAACAACGCCCGACGAGATGCTGCAGGTGCAGCTCTTCGGCCAGCGGCGGGCCTTCTACACCGCGCAGCTGCAGAATTTCGAGCAGCAGATCGCCGGCCAGTCGGCAGCGCTTGCCGCCAGCAGGAACCAGGAGGCAGTGCTCATCGACCGGCGCGACACGCTCTCGCAGATCGAAGGCGCGCGCACGCGGCTCTACGACAAGCAGAGCGGCTCGCTGATCACCATGCTCGGCTCGCGCGACGCCCGCCTCGACGTCGAATCTGATCTGACCGCCGTGCGCGGCAAGGCCGACGAGGCGGCGCATGCCTTTGCCAAGCTGAAAGCCGACCGGCAGGCCTTTATCGAAGATTTCCGCCGCGCCGCGATGGAACAGCTGGTGGAGCTGCGCGGACAGCGCGACATGGCGGATGAAGAGCTGAAGAAGATGGAGCTGCGCCGCAACATGGTGTCGCTGACAGCACCTGCCGACGCCGTCGTGCTCGATCTTGCCCAGCGCTCTATCGGCTCCGTCGTGCGCGAAGCCGAACCGGTCGTGACCCTGGTGCCGATCAACGTGCCGCTCGAAGCGGAAGTGTCGATCAACACCCGCGACATCGGCCGCATCGCCGTGGGTAAGGAGGCCCGCATCAAGCTAGACGCCTATCCCTTCCAGAAATACGGCACCGCGTCGGGCGAAGTTCGCACTATCAGCGAGGACACGTTTATGACCGGCCAGCAGTCGGAACAGACCGCCACCCCGAGCCAGCCGGCCGCCCCCTTCTTCAAGGCGCGCATCCTGCTTGCCGATACGAGACTGAACGTCTCGGACGTGCCGGTCAGACTGCTGCCGGGCATGACCGTCTCCACAGAGATCAAGGTCGGCAAAAGGACGGTGATCTCGTATTTCCTCTATCCGCTGCTGCGCGGCCTGGATGATGCCATCCGGGAACCG
This sequence comes from Rhizobium etli CFN 42, assembly GCF_000092045.1. Taxonomy (NCBI): domain Bacteria; kingdom Pseudomonadati; phylum Pseudomonadota; class Alphaproteobacteria; order Hyphomicrobiales; family Rhizobiaceae; genus Rhizobium; species Rhizobium etli. The sequence continues at coordinate 1,453,062 of NC_007761.1, forward strand.
AACTGAGGGGCTGCAGACGAGGTGTAGGCGAGGGGCCTTCTACACGCGCCGGGAGGCGCATCCGATTCCGATCAATCAGCTACCGGAAAGTGGCGAGGAAAGCGCGAATTGCTGCAGGGATATTGCCGAGATGAAGGAGGGGCGCATGTCCTTGCCCTTCCGCGGAATGAAGGATCAGCCTGGGATGCAGTCGGGCCATTTTGCTGGCGGTTTCCTGCGACAGCAGCGGCGAATTTTCACCGCGGATCAACATCAGCGGAACGCGGCTCAGGCTTTCGAATTGTGCCCAGAGATCGGGCAGTGGCTGGCTGAAGTCGATCGATTTCAGCGCTTCGGCGATCGTCGGATCGAAATCGGCCACCGGCCTTCCGCCGACGTCGCGATATAGCGCAAGCGCCATTTCGCGCCAGTCGTGCTCTCCAAGGGCGGTAAACGAGGCGCCGTGATTTTCTCGCAATATTTCGGCCACCTCGGCCCAGTCTGCCGGCCTCCTGCCGCTGTTGAGGTAATCTCGGATCAGCGCCAGCCCTTCAGCCTCGATCAAAGGACCGATGTCGTTGAGGACCACGGCTTCGAGAAGATCCGGCCGTGTCGCCGCGATCAAATGCAGGATCAGGCCGCCACGCGACGTGCCGATGAAAATTGCTCGCTCGATGCCGAAGGCAGCGCAGGCGGCAACAATGTCGGCCATCTCGACGGCGAGATTGTAATTGGCCTTGTTCTCATCCCAAGCGGAATTTCCACGCCCGCGCGAATCGAGAGTGATCACCCTGCGCGGGTCTGTCTTGTCCTGGCAGAGAAGCAGCGCCAGCGAATGAAAATCCCGCGCGTTGCGGGTCAGGCCGGGCAGGCAGATCACCGGCAGCTTTTCGGCGGTCGCCGCCGCCTCGGGCCGATAGTCGCGGGCATAAAGCGTCAGCCCGTCGGAGGAAGAGTAAAATCGTTCCTGGAAACCGCCTGTGTCCATGTCCGGCATCGCATCCCTTGAGACCTGTCTGATCCGGAAGGTGTAGCCTGCTTTTCGAGCCGCGCCTAACGGCTTCAGGAAGCGCTGCGTCCGCCGATCAGGTCGCGCTCGATATCCGTCGGCTGGCCGAGGCGAGCCTTGTAGACTTCATAATTCTCCATCACCCGCTGTACGTAGTTGCGCGTTTCAGGGAAGGGGATGCGCTCGATCCAGTCGACGATCTCGTCGACCGGCCGACCGCGTGGGTCGCCGTAGCGTCCGATCCATTCCGGCACCCGCTTCGGGCCGGCATTATAGGCGATGAAGGTGAGGATGTAGGAGCCGCCGAAGGCTTCGATCTGTTCGCCGAGATAATGCGCGCCGAGCGTTGCATTATAGCCGGCATCGGCCGTCAGCTTGTCCTTCGAAAAGGTGATGTTGTGGCGCTTGGCCACCGCTTGGGCCGTGCCGGGCAGAAGCTGCAGCAGGCCGCGCGCATTTGCGGCCGAAACGGCGGCCGGGTTAAAGGCGCTTTCCTGCCGGGCAATGGCATAGGCGAGCGCCTTGCCGGAGCCGGAGATATTGGCATTGGCCGGGATTACGCCGACGGGAAAGGCGAGTGCGGCGACGTCGATGCCGCGGCCATAGGCGATCTTGCCGATCTGCAGGGACAGATGATGATTGCCTGATTGTTCGGCCTGCGCCGCCAGGATCGCCAGTTCACCGCGACTTTGCAGCTGATCGGCGAGCGCGAGATAGAGGATGTCGGCCCGCCATCCGTGGCCGGCTGCCTCAAGCCGGGCGATTGCCTGCACGGCCTCGCGCGCCTCGAAACTCTGGCGGTCGGCTGCGCTCGGCGTGGGATAGCTGACGTTGAGCGTCTTGCGTCCGAGCCTTTCGGCCGCGAGCTGCCCATAGAAGGTGCCGGGAAAATTCGCGGCCTTGCCGTAGAATTCGCCGGAGTTGCCGGTTCCGCCGGCCTCGGCTGCCCGCCCGAGCCAGTACCAGGCGCGCGACACCGAGATGGGACCGTTCGAAGTCGCCAGAATCTTGCGGAAATGCTTTTCTGCCGTTGTCGGATCCTGCAGACCGCGCAGCGCATACCATCCGGCATGGAACTCGGCCTCGACGATATCTGTCGGGCTGGTTGCCGCGGAGTTTGCGACGACGCGGTAGGCCGGTCTGAATTGTCCCTGATCGACGAGGCCGCGGCTGACGATCCGCTGCTCGTTCCACCATTCTCCGGAATTGACGAGTTCGCCCGGCTCGCGCGGCATCTTTTCCAGAAGCGCCGCCGCTTCGGCATATTTGTCCTGCTTGCGCAGATATTCGATCCGCGCGAACAGCAGGCCGGCATCGCCACGCCATTTCGGCTCGACGCTATTGAGAAGCGCGCCGGCATTGGCGGCTTTGGCGTCGACGGCGGCCCAGGCCTTGTAGAGGGACTGCGCCTCGCCCATGTCGCCGAAGCGCTTGGCCTGCGCCACCCGGCCACGATACATCAGATAGTCCATCCGCGCCTTGTGGTCGGCTGGCGTCAGCAGGGCGGAAAACTCGAGGAGGATCTTGTCTTCGCTCGCCTTGTCGAGAGCCTCGGTGCGCCAGACCTTGCGGATATATTTTGCCGCCTGCGCCTGCTTGCCTGACGCAGTCAGCGCCCGCCCGAGAATGACGGCGCCCTGCATCGTCTCCGGCGCGGTGTCGCCGAAAGCGGCGAGCACGGCTGACGGGGCGGGGTTTTCGTCGTAGAGCGCACGTTCGGAATAGGCGCGCAGCCTGGAAAGGCCGGGCCATCCCTTGAGCTTCTGCGCGGCGCTGGCGATTTCATAAGAGGGAACGCCCTTCAATCCGGAGACGGCGATCGCCCAGGTGAGGATATGCCGGTCGAGCGTACCCTCGCGCATGCTGTCGCGGATCGATAGAGCCAGTTGCGGATTCTTAGCGGAAAGTGCGTCGAGGCCGGTTTTCAGATCGCTGGCGACAGGCGCGACGGCGGGATTGCGGGGTATGGCGCCGGTTGTAAGCGCTGCAGGTATCGATGTCTCGGGAACGAAGTCGATCGGCTTGACGTCAGGCGTCGGAATGCCTTCGCCGGAAAGCGGCGACGCGAGGCTGCCCCACGCGGCGGCAACAAAGCCGAAGGCGGTCAGAATCAGGACAGCTTTCTTCATCCGGGATCTCGCAACGGAAAACACGCCCTGCCCATTTGGCTAGAGGCTTCTTAACGAAACCTTACCGTACCAGGTAAAATTCATTCACATCTGCTATCGGAATTTGCCCTAAACCGAACTCTCCGCGCTTGTCGCGATGATTTCGGCGCTCTATGGTGCGCAAAATATTCATGGAATGCGGCCGAAGCAAGGATTTGGTCGTGAGGAGCTTTGCATGTTCAATGGGTCCATTCCCGCCCTCGTCACCCCCTTCACCGATGCCGGACTGATCGACGAAGCGAGCTTCGCCGCCCATGTCGACTGGCAGATCAAGGAAGGCAGCAGCGGTCTCGTTCCGGTCGGCACGACTGGCGAATCGCCGACGCTGTCGCATGCCGAGCACAAGCGGGTCGTGGAACTCTGCATCGAAGTGGCGGCAAAACGCGTTCCGGTCATGGCCGGCGCCGGTTCGAACAATACGCGTGAGGCGGTCGAACTCGCCCAGCATGCCCAAAAGGTCGGCGCCGACGCCGTGCTCGTCGTCACGCCCTATTACAACAAGCCAACGCAGAAGGGTCTGATCGCGCATTTTTCCGCGATTGCCGAGGCCGTCGCTCTGCCGATCTATATTTACAACATTCCGGGCCGTTCGGTGATCGACATGACGCCGGAAACGATGGGTGCTCTCGCCAGGGCGCACAGCAATATCGTCGGCGTCAAGGACGCGACGGGCAAGATCGAGCGTGTCTCCGAGCAGCGCATCACCTGCGGCAAGGATTTCAGACAATTGTCCGGCGAGGACGCGACAGCCCTCGGGTTCAACGCCCATGGCGGCGTCGGCTGTATCTCGGTGACGGCCAATGTCGCCCCGCGGCTCTGCGCCGATTTTCAGGCCGCGACGCTCGCCGGCGAATACGCCCGCGCGCTGGAATATCAGGACCGGCTGATGCCGCTGCACAAGGCGATCTTCCTTGAGCCCGGTCTCTGCGGCGCCAAATACGGCCTCTCCAGGCTCGGTCGGATGAGCCGCAATGTCCGCTCGCCGCTGCTTTCGACGCTGGAGCCGGCAACCGAAGCAGCAATCGACGCCGCCATGCGTCATGCAGGATTGCTGAACTGAGGAGACCGGCCGTCTTCACAAGGCCGGGTCGTTCCCTTACATAAGGGCAAGCAATGAGGGCGCGGCTTTTCGCGCCCCGAAGGGAATATCGTCATGGCCCCCAAAGGCAGCCAGCGCGTGGTGAACAAGGTCGTGGCCGAAAACCGCAAGGCCCGCTTCAACTACGAGATCATCGATACCTATGAGGCAGGTCTCGTGCTGAAGGGCACAGAGGTCAAGTCGTTGCGCGAAGGCAAGGCCAATATTGCCGAATCCTACGCATCGGATGAGGATGGCGAGATCTGGCTGATCAACTCCTACCTGCCGGAATATCTCCAGGCGAACCGCTTCAATCACGAACCGCGCCGGCGCCGCAAGCTGCTGCTGTCGGGCCGTGAAATCCATCGCCTGCGCTCCGCCGTCAACCGCGAAGGCATGACGCTGGTCCCGCTCAAGATCTATTTCAACGATCGGGGTCGGGCGAAGATGGAGCTGGCGCTCGCCAAGGGCAAGAAATTGCACGATAAGCGCGAATCCGAGAAGGAGCGCGATTGGAACCGGCAGAAGAGCCGCTTATTGAAGGATAACGGCTAACTCATCACGCCGCAGCCGATCGGCTCGCGGCCCTTTCGATCAGTCCTCGAAGTCGCTGGCGGGGGCGACTTCGACCGGGCGCGGCGCCCGCTCCGCGGGATCGCGACCGATCTCAGCCTTCAGAGACAAGAGGTCGATGAAATGATCGGCCTGTCGCCGCAGGTCGTCGGCGATCATCGGCGGCTGCGTCGCCATGGTCGAGATCACGGAAACCTTGCGGCCTCTGCGCTGCAGCGCCTCGACGAGGTTCGTGAAATCGCCGTCACCGGAGAAGATGACGAGATGGTCGACGGTTTCCGACTGCTCCATGGCGTCGATTGCAAGCTCGATGTCCATGTTGCCCTTGATCTTCCGGCGGCCCATGGAGTCGGTGAATTCCTTGGCGGGCTTGGTGACGACTTTGTAGCCGTTATAATCGAGCCAGTCGATCAGAGGCCGGATCGATGAATATTCCTGGTCCTCGATCAATGCCGTATAATAGTAGGCGCGCAGGAGGTAGCCTCGTTTCTGGAATGCCTTCAACAGCTTGCGGTAATCTATGTCGAAACCGAGGCTCTTGGATGCAGCGTAGAGATTGGCGCCGTCAATGAAGAGTGCAATTTTTTCGCGTGGGTCAAACATCGCTTACCAATTCCAATGAGAGAAATCGAAATTCGCCTGGCATCAAATTTCAATAAATACAATGGCTTATTGTGATTGTTGATCTGATGCTTACTTTACCAACTGTTCATATAAGAGAGATTTAGGGCACGATTCCGCATATTCCAAGCAACCTTTGGTGGAATTGTCGCATTCTCCATGGAAATTTAGCTCGGCGCCGGATAAAGACGAGGGGAGTCGGAACGAAAAACTTGTATTTGCCCGGTTTTAATTGTATCGGGCGTGCTAATCCCGAAATGACGACCGTAAAGGACAGGCAATGGCCCGTGTCACAGTTGAAGATTGCATCGACAAGGTGGAGAACCGCTTCGAGCTGGTTCTGCTCGCCAGCCACCGCGCCCGGCTGATTTCCCAGGGCGCCTCGATCACCATCGATCGCGACAACGACAAGAATCCTGTCGTGGCGCTGCGCGAAATCGCCGACGAGACGCTTTCGCCCGATGACCTCAAGGAAGATCTGATCCATTCGCTGCAGAAACATGTCGAAGTCGACGAGCCCGAGCCCGATCCCGCCAGCATGATCGCCGCCGGTGGCGCTGCTGCCGCCGACAGCGAGGAGCAGGATGACCTGCCGGAGACGATCACTTTCGACCAGATGTCGGAAGAAGAGCTGCTTGCCGGTATCGAGGGCCTCGTGCCGCCGGAAAAGAGCGACGATTATTAAGCGCGTCGACCGGACCTGATCCGGAAAAGAGCGACGATTACCAATCGTCAATCTTGCGCCTTTATTGCTTAGGCATATTATTGCCCATGTGTGCGCCAATCGTTGATTGGCGCGCTTTTATTTTTGTCGGAGTGGCTTTGGAATGATGCGGCAGTACGAGCTCGTGGAGCGGGTTCAGCAATACAAGCCCGATGCCAATGAAGCACTGCTGAACAAGGCCTATGTTTACGCCATGCAGAAACATGGCCAGCAGAAACGCGCGAGCGGCGACCCGTATATTTCCCATCCGCTCGAGGTCGCCGCCATCCTGACCGATATGCATCTCGATGAATCGACGATCGCGGTTGCCCTTCTGCACGATACGATCGAGGATACGACGGCGACGCGCGCCGAAATCGACGAACTCTTTGGTGAGGATATCGGCCGCCTGGTCGAGGGGCTGACGAAGATAAAGAAGCTCGATCTCGTCACCAAGAAGGCCAAGCAGGCGGAGAACCTGCGCAAGCTGCTGCTCGCCATATCAGATGACGTGCGGGTGCTGCTCGTCAAGCTCGCCGACCGCCTGCACAATATGCGTACCCTCGATCACATGTCGGCCGATAAGCGTGCCCGCATCTCCGAGGAGACGATGGAAATCTATGCGCCGCTCGCCGGCCGCATGGGCATGCAGGACATGCGCGAGGAACTCGAGGAGCTTTCCTTCCGGCACATGAACCCGGAGGCCTACGAGACCGTCACGAAAAGGCTGGAAGAGCTCTCCAAGCGCAACGAAGGCATCGTTAAGAAGATCGAGGCCGAATTGCGCGACCTGCTGGTCGCAAGCGGCCTGACGAGCGCCTATGTCAAGGGCCGGCAGAAGAAGCCCTATTCGGTCTTTCGCAAGATGCAGTCGAAGTCGCTTTCCTTCGAACAGCTTTCCGATGTCTACGGCTTCCGTCTGATCGTCGAGGACATCCCGTCCTGTTACCGGGCGCTCGGCATCGTCCACACGCGCTGGCGCGTGGTGCCCGGCCGGTTCAAGGATTATATCTCGACGCCGAAGCAGAACGATTACCGTTCGCTCCACACCACCATCGTCGGCCCCTCCAGCCAGCGCATCGAGCTGCAGATCCGCACGAAGCGCATGCACGAAATCGCCGAGTTCGGCATCGCCGCCCACACGCTCTACAAGGACGGCGCCACCAATGCCGATGGCGACATTCTTTCGCGCGAATCCAATGCCTATTCCTGGCTGCGCCATACGATCGAGGCGCTCGCTGAAGGTGACAGCCCTGAGGAATTCCTTGAGCACACCAAGCTCGAACTCTTCCAGGATCAGGTCTTCTGCTTCACGCCGAAGGGCAAGCTGATTGCCCTGCCGCGTGGTGCCACCCCGATCGATTTCGCCTATGCGGTGCACACCAATATCGGCGACACGACGGTGGGCGCCAAGATCAACGGCCGCATCATGCCGCTGGTGACGCGGCTGGCAAATGGCGACGAGGTCGAGATCATCCGCTCCGGCGTGCAGGTTCCGCCGGCCGCCTGGGAGGAGATCGTCGTCACCGGCAAGGCGCGAGCGGCCATCCGCCGCGCCACCCGCATGGCGATCCGCAAGCAATATGCCGGCCTCGGCCACCGCATTCTCGAGCGCACCTTCAACCGGGCCGGCAAGATTTTCTCGCGGGAGGCGATGAAGCCGGCACTGCACCGCCTGGGCCAGAAGGATGTCGAGGATGCGATCGCCGCCGTCGGCCGCGGCGAGATGTCGTCACTCGACGTGCTGCGCGCCGTCTATCCTGACCACCAGGACGAGCGTGTCACCGTCAAGCCTTCCGGCGATGATGGCTGGTTCAACGTCCGCAGCGCCGCGGGCATGATCTTCAAGATTCCCGGCAAGGCCAAGGCGGGGGCCGAAGGTGCCCATTCGGAACTCGATGCCGATGTCGATGTCGGCTCGATCCGCGGTCTGTCCGGCAACGTCGACGTCAAGTTCGCCTCGACCGGCGCCGTGCCCGGCGACCGCATCGTCGGCATCATGGATCAGAGCAAGGGCATCACCATCTATCCGATCCAGTCGCCGAGCCTGCAGCGTTTCGACGATCAGCCCGATCGCTGGATCGACGTGCGCTGGGATCTCGACGAGGCCAACAAATCGCGTTTCATGGCACGTATCATGGTGAATGCGTTGAATGAGCCCGGCACGCTTGCCAAGGTCGCCCAGACCGTCGCCGGGCTCGACGTCAATATTCGCATGCTGAATACCGTGCGCGTAGCAGCCGATTTCACCGAGATGATGCTCGAAGTCGAGGTGTGGGACCTGCGGCAACTCAACCAGCTGCTCGCCCAGATGAAGGAACTGGATTGCATCGCCACGGTCCGACGACTCTATGAGTAGGCTTTTGTTAAGCCTGCCATGGGCCTGATCGACAAAAAACGCATATTTTATGATCGGTTTATAATTGTGACGGCGCAGCAATAAGGCAAGGAATGCGCTGAGTGCATAGCTGTGTCCATGTTGCGGCGGTGGTAATTAACCTTTGGCACGACTATCTTCTGGTCATCGAAAACGCAAACAGAAGATGAGACAAGGTAATGTTTGATCCTATCAGGAAAATTGCTCGCGCCTTTCGCGCTCCGACCACACAGGAACGTGAAATTGCCTATCTGAACGGCTCGCTGGATCGTATCGATCTCGAGTTTCGTCAGCGTCAGGTCGATCGCGGTCTGTTCCGCAATCGCTGATACCGCCTTTATACTTGGTCGAGTGAGGGACGTTACGTATAGCGAGCGCCCCTCGGTATGAAGACGCTCCTTTGCAAGAAAGATGAGGGGGGTGTTTCGGGCGGTACCATTTGCCGCTCTTGTCATGGTCCGGTGCACTGCACTAAATAGCGGCCATGTTGTTTCGCCGTCGCAAGCCTGCGGGTTTCAAGGAAAAGATGCGGGAGCTTCTATGGCCCCGAAAAGGTTTCCTTCGCCCGATCCGTTACCTGACAATGCGCATCCTGCGCCTGAGCGCTTCACCGCATGCGGTTGCGGCCGGCGTCGCCGCGGGGGTCTTTGTCTCGTGGACGCCGTTCATTGGCGTGCATTTCGTCATGGCTTTCGTCATCACCTATTTCCTCTCCGGCAATATGGTGGCCGCGGCTCTCGGCTGCGCCGCCTTCGGCAATCCGCTGACCTATCCGTTCATTTGGGGTATCACCTGGGAGATCGGCCATCTGCTGTTGAGCCGTGAGGATCATCTGGCCGGTCAGGCGGTGGATCTCGCCGCGCTCTTTCACAAGCTGAACTTCACCGAATTGTGGAGGCCGGTGCTGGAGCCCATGCTGGTCGGCGCCATTCCGCCGGGAATCATGACCTCCGTTGCGCTCTATGCGCTGACGTTCTACACCGTCAAGGGTTTTCAGGCGCGCCGCCGCGCGCGGCTGATGGAGCGGGCGCGCCTGCGCCTGGCGGGTCCGACCGGCGACATGCCGAGCGTATGAACCGGTGCAGAATTCTTAGGCGACGGAAGGTTCCGGCATGATCATCGGCATTGGCAGCGATCTGATCGACATTCGTCGTGTCGAGAAATCGATCGAGCGCTTCGGCGAGCGCTTCACCCATCGCTGCTTCACCGAGGTCGAGCGCGCCCGTTCCGATCGCCGGGCAAACCGCGCCGCATCCTATGCCAAGCGTTTCGCCGCCAAGGAGGCCTGTTCCAAGGCGCTCGGCACCGGCATAGCCCAGGGCGTCTTCTGGAAGGACATGGGCGTCGTCAACCTGCCGAGCGGCAAGCCGACCATGCAGTTGACCGGTACCGCCGCCGTGCTGCTGGAAGCGATACTGCCCGCGGGCCATAGGGCCGCCATTCATTTGACAATAACCGATGATTATCCCTTGGCGCAGGCCTTCGTGATCATCGAGGCGTTGCCCGAGAGCCCATGATCGCGACTTCGGGAGCGTTTGGCCGCGACCTCGGGAGCGTTTGGCCGCGACCGCGGAGGTGTTTCAACGCGACCTCTCGTCGCTTTTCATGTTGTCGCCATTGCCGCAACCGGCCGAAGCCGCTAGAGAGAACGGCAGAAAGAATTGCGCCTTTACGGCGTCTTGAAGGAATGAGACTGCGTGTCCGAAAAAGTCGATACCAAGCCGAACGCCCTCTGGGAAAATATCAAGGTCATCATTCAGGCGCTGATTTTGGCGATGGTGATTCGAACCGTGCTGTTCCAGCCCTTTACCATTCCGTCCGGTTCAATGATGCCGACGCTGCTCGTCGGCGATTATATCTTCGTCAACAAGTTCGCTTACGGCTATTCGAAATATTCGCTGCCCTTCTCGCCCGATATCTTCAGCGGCCGCATCTTCGGCTCCGATCCGAAGCGCGGCGATATCGTCGTCTTCCGCTTCCCGCCGAATCCCGATGTCGATTACATCAAGCGCTGCGTCGGCCTGCCGGGCGATCATATCCAGGTCACCGATGGCGTTCTTTACGTCAACGGCAAGCCGGTTCCGAAGGTGCCGGATGGCAGTTTTACCTCGGATTACAAGCTCGATCCGGGCGAGGACGTCCCGGTGTTCCGCGAGACGCTCGACAACGGCAAGACCTACGACACGCTCGATAATTCTCCCGTATCGCGCGGCGATAACACCCGCGAATTCATCGTGCCAGAAGGCCATTATTTCATGATGGGCGATAACCGCGACAACTCGGCCGACAGTCGCTTCGAAGTCGGCTTCGTGCCCGCGGAAAACCTTGTCGGTCGCGCCAGCGTCATCTTCTTCTCCCTCGGCAACGACACCTCTTTTCGCGAGGTCTGGAAGTGGCCCACCAATATGCGCTGGGACCGTCTTTTCAAGGTCGTTGAATGAGTAAGGCGCAGACGCTTTCTGCGGCCGACCGCGCAAAGCTCGAAGCCCTGATCGGTCATGACTTCGCCGAGAAGGAACGCCTGGATCGCGCGCTGACTCATGCGAGCGCCCGGACGGAAAAGGGCAGCAATTACGAACGGCTGGAGTTTCTCGGCGACAGGGTCCTCGGGCTCTGCATCGCCGAACTTCTGTTTCGCACCTTCGGCACGGCTGGGGAAGGCGAGCTCTCGGTTCGCCTCAACCAGCTCGTCAGCGCCGAAACCTGCGCTGCAGTCGCCGACGAACTCAACCTTCACCTTTATATCCGCACCGGCGCCGATGTGAAGAAATTGACCGGCAAGCGCATGATGAACGTGCGCGCCGATGTCGTCGAAAGCCTGATCGCCGCGATCTATCTCGATGGCGGTCTTGAAGTCGCCCGCCGCTTCATCCTGCGCTATTGGCAGGGCAGGGCGGTCAGGGCCGATGGCGCTAAACGCGACGCCAAGACCGAGCTGCAGGAATGGTCGCACGCGAAATTCGGCGTCACGCCGATCTACCGGGTTGATGAACGCAGCGGACCGGATCATGATCCGCGCTTCAGGGTGACGGTGGAAGTTGCTGGCATAAAGCCGGAAAGCGGCGTAGAGCGGTCGAAGCGTGCCGCCGAACAGGTCGCCGCGACCAAGATGCTCGAGCGCGAAGGCATTTGGCAGCAATCGCCTGCCGGAAACTGACGGGACAATGACACAAGAAGAAAATATTGCGGCCGAGGCCGCTGCACGAACCAATGGTCCGACGCATTCGGGCTTCGTCGCGCTGATCGGGCCGACCAATGCCGGCAAGTCGACGCTGGTGAACCGCCTCGTCGGCGCCAAGGTCTCGATCGTCAGTCACAAGGTGCAGACGACGCGCGCGATCGTCCGCGGTATTGCGATCCACGACAACGCCCAGATTGTCTTCATGGATACGCCCGGCATCTTCAAGCCGCGCCGGCGGCTCGACCGAGCCATGGTGACCTCGGCCTGGGGCGGCGCCAAGGATGCCGATCTGATCATGCTGCTGATCGACAGCGAACGGGGGCTTCGCGGCGATGCCGAAGCCATCCTCGAAGGCCTCAAGGAAGTCCAGCAGCCGAAGATCCTGGTGCTCAACAAGATCGACCGCGTCAACCGCGAGGATCTGCTGGCGCTGGCCGCAAGCGCCAACGAGAAGATCGCTTTCGATCGCACTTTCATGATCTCGGCCGAAACCGGTTCAGGCTGCGACGACGTCATGGATTATCTGGCAAGCACCCTGCCGGAGGGGCCGTGGTACTATCCGGAAGACCAGATCTCCGATCTTCCCATGCGCCAGCTCGCCGCCGAGATCACGCGCGAAAAGCTGTTCCTGCGCCTGCACCAGGAGCTTCCCTATTCCTCGCATGTCGAAACGGAAAAGTGGGAGGAGCGCAAAGACGGCTCGGTGCGTATCGAGCAGGTAATCTATGTCGAGCGTGATAGCCAGAAGAAGATCGCCCTCGGCAAAGGCGGCGAAACCATCAAGGCGATCTCGACCGCCTCTCGCAAGGAATTGTCGGAAATATTAGAGCAGCCGGTCCATCTTTTCCTTTTCGTCAAGGTTCGCGAAAACTGGGGCGATGACCCCGAGCGGTTCCGCGAAATGGGCCTCGAATTCCCGAAATAGGCCTGGCAAGGATTTCGTTGGGCAAGCGCCAGCCCTTTGTTTCCTTGGAAAAAAACCGGGTTGTTGCGGAACGAATCATTGCCTTGGGGCATTTCCTCGCTCGACGGTGTGCAATGAGGGGCCGCCGGTTGCGCGACCGCGAGGGCAGGCATGACAACGTCGAAACGCACCCACTCTTTCAAGACCCCTTGTGAGCAATGCCCGCTGCGGCCACTGCCGCATTTCAGGGAGTTCAGCCGCGACGAGCTGGAATTCGTCTCCCGTTTCAAGCGCGGCGAGCTTGCCGTCGATGCCGGCTCCACCATTCTCGTGGAAGGCGCCCATAGCGCGCATCTCTTTACCGTGCTTTCCGGTTGGGGCTTCCGCTACAAGATGCTGGAGGACGGCCGCCGCCAGATTCTGAACTACATCATGCCCGGTGACCTGATCGGCCTGCAGGGAACGATTGCCGGCGAAATGCAGCACTCCATCGAAGCGCTGTCACCCGTTTCCCTTTGCGTCTTCGAGCGCGATCGGCTGATGACGCTCTACAACAAACACGCTTCGCTCGCCTTCGACATCACTTGGATCGCCGCGCGCGAAGAGCGGATTTTGGATGAGCATCTCCTCTCCATCGGTCGCCGCACGGCATTGGAAAGAGCGGCCTATCTGATCGCTTTCCTGTATGAGCGCGGCAGGAAACTTGATCTCTTCAACGGCCGCAAGTCCATCCCCATCACTCAACAGCACATCGCCGACACTCTCGGTCTTTCCATCGTTCACACCAACAAGACCCTGAGAAAGCTTGGAGAACGCGGTCTGATCCGCTGGCAGGAACGCGGCTGCGAGGTGCAAAACGGTGAGGAGTTAATGGCGATCGCCGGCTGGGAGGGGCTTGGAGAGGGCAAGCGTCCTTTCATTTAGGCGAAGGCTATATGTCTTTTTTAAATGCAGTTTAGCATTTTGGAAAATAAGGTCGGTCGTCATCTTTCCTCCGATTTTGATTCTTATCGACCGGGCAGAAAAATGGTTTATTCAGAACTGGTGGCGGAATTCACCGATAGCGTGCCATGCGGGGCACCGGAGGGCAATGATGTTGGCGAAAAGGCCGGGGCGCTGCGACAGGCGCCCGACGAGGGGCACGGAATCATGAATGCACTCCGTGTTCTGGTTCTCGAGGACAGTCTGATCATCGCGATGGAGGCGGAGGATATCCTGCGCCTGGCCGGTGTCGACAGCATCGATATTGTCGGCAGTCTCGATCAGGCAAGAGCCGCCATCGCTGCGGAGAAATATGATTTCGCCCTTCTCGACGTCAACCTCGGCGAGGGCATGAGTTTCGGATTTGCCCGCCATCTTCTCGACGCCGGCATCCCCTTCGGTTTCGTCAGCGGCTATTCCGATATACGTGACTTCCCGTGCGACCTTCAGCACATACCGCTGTTGGTGAAGCCGTTCGACGAAAAAGCGATGCGCGAATTCCTGCAGAGGCTTCTGCCGGCTGCGGCATAATGCAGTTCGAGGCGAAAGCGGGATCTGCTCGGCCCGCGCCCGCGGACAAGATGCTATCACTTTGAAACTGCGGGTAATCCTTCGGGAAATCGATTCCGGTTTTCCGAGTTATGCGCTACGATAGGGCAATCGGCCGCAGGGACTTGTTTATGCAGTGGCAGGATCAGGCGATCATTCTGGGCGTCAAACGCCACGGCGAGACGAGCGTCATCGCCGAGGTGATGACGCGTGGTCGCGGCCGTCACCTCGGCCTGGTGCGTTCCGGGCGTTCGCGCGCCATGCGGCCGGTGCTGCAGCCGGGCAATGCCGTCGAGGTCGTCTGGCGCGCCCGACTCGACGAACATCTCGGCGAATTCCGCGTCGAGCCGGTGACGCTGCGCGCCGCCCGTCTGATGGATACGGCGACCGCCGTCTACGGCGTCCAGGCGATGGGCGCTCTTCTGCGGCTGCTGCCGGAGCGCGACCCGCATCCGCACCTCTTCGATGCGCTGGAAGTCATTCTTGATCACCTGCACAATCCGGCTGATGCCGGTGAGCTCTTCGTGCGTTTCGAGCTTGCGGTGCTGAACGATCTAGGCTTCGGTCTCGATCTTGCCGAATGCGCCGCGACGGGCGCCCGTTCAGATCTCGCCTATGTCTCGCCAAAATCAGGACGCGCCGTCAGCCGCAGCGCAGGCGCCCCCTGGGCGGACAAGATGCTGCTTTTGCCGCCCTTCCTCGGCGTCGAGGGCAACCATGCGGCCGACGTCGACAGCCTTGCGGCGGCGTTCCGTCTGACCGGATTCTTTCTGCACCGCCACGTCTACGAGCCGCGTGGCATCGAGGCGGTGGCAGCCCGTGACGGTTTCGTTCAGGCTGCCCTCAAGGCGCTTAATCCAGCCTCGCAGACGCTCTCCAGTCCGAACGGCGTCTCTGCCTGACCTGGTTTTTTACCGCTGCAAAACATCCTCCGGATCTGGCGGTTTACCCGCCTGGGAGGCCTACCTATGTCTTGAAGGTCTGCCAATCACGGAGGAATCTCATGCTCACCAAAACCGCATCACCGACGACGATCACGCTTTGGAACGGCCGCGAAATTCCGCGCCTCGGCATGGGGTGCTGGGCAATCGGAGGCCCTTTCTTCGCCGGCGAGACGCCGCTCGGCTGGGGCGAGGTTGACGACGATGAATCCGTTGAAGCGATCAACCGGGCCATCGCGCTCGGCATCCGCTTCTTCGACACAGCCTCGAACTACGGGGCCGGCCATTCCGAGGAGGTGCTCGGCCGGGCGATCGGCAATCGTGACGATATCATCGTCGCCACCAAATTTGGCTTCGCCACCGATCCGGAAACGAAGCAGGCAATCGGCGCCTTCGCCGATGAGGCGTTCATCCGCCGCTCCGTCGAAACATCGCTTCGCCGTCTGAAGCGCGACCGCCTGGATCTCCTGCAGTTTCACCTCAATGATTTTCCGCTGGAGCAATCGGATGCAGTCTTCGATACGCTGGAGGCGCTGCGTGCCGAAGGCAAGATCGACGCGTTCGGCTGGAGCACCGATTTTCCCGATCGCGCCGCCCGCCATGCCGGGCGCGCCGGCTTTGTCTCGGTCCAGCATACGATGAACGTCTTCGAGCCGGTGCCGGAGATGATCGCCGTGGTCGAGCAGAAAGGCCTGATCTCCATTAATCGCGGTCCGCTGGCCATGGGGCTCCTGACCGGCAAGTTCACCGCCGACAAGGCAGTGGGCGCCAAGGATGTCCGCGGCGCGGCACTCTCCTGGATGGTCTATTTCAAGGACGGGCGTATGGCTCCGGAATTTGCCGCAAGGCTCGACGCCGTCCGCGATCTCCTGACGTCAGGCGGCCGCACGCTGACGCAGGGGGCGCTCGCCTGGCTCTGGGCAAGGTCGCCGCGCACCTTCCCCATTCCGGGCTTCCGCACCGTCGCCCAGGTGGAGGAAAATGCCGGCGCACTGGAGAAAGGGCCGCTATCGGCCGATGTTATGGCGGGGATTGATGCCGCGCTGGGGCATCCGTGAGTGGGGACTTTCCCCACGCTCCCTCATTCCTGTGCTCGTCACAGGAATCCGGCCACCGCGCGTCTGCGCGGTGAATGACCCAATGCGAGTTTGAAGAAGACTCTCCCGCGTCCAAGGACTTGGGCGCACTGGATTCCTCTGACAGGCACAGGAATGAGGGAGGATGTGGCGGCCCTACCGCCGGTCACGAATTTTCAACGCCCAGCCCTCCGGCCGCTCTTCAACGATCTTGATGGCGTCGCCGATCGTGATCCTGCCGCTGCCGCGCGGCGTGACGTTCCAGCCGAACAGCGGGCCGGGCACGCGGCGGTCGGCCGACATGCGGATGCGGCCCATGGCCGGCATCGGGTTTGCCACTTCGCGTGACCCGGTTAACTGGTCCTGCGTCGTCATGATGCAGCGCGAGCAGGGTTTGACGAGATCGAAGCGGATGCCCGCGATTTCGATTGCCGCCCAGCGATCTTCTGGCCAGGCCTCGTCGGTGTCGATGACGATGTTCGGTCGGAAGCGCTCCATGCCGACGCTGCCTTCGCCATGGGCGGCGAGATCGGCGTTCAGCGCCTGTAGCGAACCGGTCGTCGTCACCAGGATCTGATAGCCGTCGGTAAAGCTCACGGGCGTGCCTTCGCCGGCCCATTCGGCGTTCGCCGTCCGCTGTGCCTGTCCGTCGAAAAACACCAGCCGCACCTCGCGGCCGAGCCATTCGGAAAGCTGACGGTTGCTCTCTGCATCGGCGACGGCGGCGCTGACGGTCGATTTCCACACGCTCACATCCATGCGGCTTTCAGGCCGGGGCGGCGACACCGATATCTCAGGCTTGCCCTGCATCAGCAGTCGAAAGGCGCCGGCCTCCGGCCGTATTTCGATGCGCGCGAGGTCCGGCAGTTCGCGCTGGGTGATGAAATGGCCTTGCGGGTCGGTGATCATCGCCCGCCGGTCGCCGGAAAGCCCATAGGTGTCAATATCGGCGGCGGGCAGCGCAATGGCGCGAGCGCTCTTGAGCGGGTAGATGAAGAGGTCGCTGACACGCATGCCATTCTCCCTAAATTTCGTCCATGAATGCCGCGAGAAAATCGCGCAGGCTCCTGTCCCGCGCGGCCGCAATCCGGCGGCCGGTCTCGGTCTGGAATCCCTCCGCCAGTTTGAACAGCTTCGTCTGGAAGTGATCAATGGCATAACGCTTGTCGTCGAGCGCACGGTTCGCTGCCGCAGGGTCGAACGGATCGTAGAGCCCTGATCCCATTCGCCCGCCGATATAGAAGCAGCGTGCGACGCCGACCATGCCGATCGCGTCCAGTCGGTCGGCATCCTGCAGGATCTTCGCCTCGAGCGTCTGTGGCGCCACCCCAGCGGAAAAACTATGAGCGGTGATGGCGTGGGCGGCGGCTTCGATATGCGCTTCGCTCCAGCCGAGTTCGGAAAGGATCACCGAAGCCTTTTCCGCCGCCAAGGCCGACGCTTTTGCCCGCAACGGCGAATTCTTCTCGACGGCGACGCAGTCGTGCAGCAGCACGGCGGCGGCAAGGATCCGTCCATCTCCGCCTTCTCCCGCATGGATGCGCATGGCGTTCCTGAAGACACGCAGGATATGGGCAAGATCGTGTGAACCGTCGTCGCCCTCGGCCGCGTGTGCGACCAGCGCCGCTGCGAGCGTTTCATGAGGGGAGAAGGTTTCGGCCTCGAACATTGCGCCACCTCTTGTCGGAAGAAAAAACGTCGAAGAGCGCCGGCCGAAAGCGAAGGGAGCTTCACAGGAAGCGACGCCGCTACGAAACTCGAGGATCTCGAAGCCGGCTTGTAGCGGCTTAACGTGCGAGTCGCAATCGAGGGAGGTCAGCGCTCGAGCGTCGGAGAAGCTGTCGCGCCGCCGCTCTTCGGCGGCAGGCAGAGAAGATGAGGCACATCACGGACCGGTCGCGGTGGACTGATGTGATAGCCCTGGATCTCGTCGCATTCCTCGCATTCGAGCAGCGCCAACTGGGCGGCCGTCTCGACGCCTTCGACAGTGACGCGCATGCCGAGCGCATCACCGAGCAGGATGATTGCGCGCATGATCGCATACGCTTCCTTATTGTCGACGATGTCGTTGACGAAGGATTTGTCGATCTTGATCTTGTCGAAGGGGAAGCTCGAGAGATAGCTCAGAGAGGAGTATCCGGTTCCGAAATCGTCCATCGAGACGTGGATACCGCGGTCCTTCAGGGCGTGCAGGATCGGGAGCACTTCGTTGAGGTTCTCCATCAGCACGCTCTCGGTAATTTCCAGTTCGAGCCTCGATGGCGACAGCCCGGCGGCGGCAAGCGCTTCGCTGACGTCCTGCGTCAGATCGCTGCCGCTGAACTGGATCGCCGAAACATTGACCGCCACCTTGATGTTCTCCGGCCATTGGGCCGCATCCCGGCAGGCCCGGCGCAAAACCCAGCGGCCGATATCGACGATCAGGCCGACCTCCTCTGCAAGCGGAATGAAATCCATCGGCGGCACGCGGCCCCGGACCGGATGGTTCCAGCGGATCAATGCTTCGAAACCGCAAATCCGCCGCTCGGCAAGATCGTAGAGCGGCTGGTAATGCAGATGGAATTCCTCGTTCTCGACGGCGGCCCGAAGATCTGCCTCCAGCGCATGGCGCAACTGCATCTGCGCTTCCATCTCGCCGGTGAAGAAGCGCTCGCGCTTGCGTCCGTCCGCCTTGGCATGCGACAGCGCCACGCCGGCATTTTTCAGCAGGATATCGGTTTCCCCGCCGTTCTCGGGAGCGATCGCAATACCCATGGAGACGCTGAGCGTCACCTGTTTCTCGCCGTTCAGGAACGGCTCGGAAAGCTCGCTGCGGATCTGGTCGGCCAGTGCCGTCACGGTTCTCGGCTGCTGCTTGCCGGTCTGCAGGATGGCGAACTCGTCCGAACCAAGGCGTGCCAGTATGTTTTCCGACCCGGCCGAGGCTCGGATCCGCTCCGCGACCTGCTGCAGGATCTTGTCGCCGACCGACACGCCGATCGTGTTGTTGATCGATTTGAACCGGTCGAGATTGAGGTGGACGAGGGCGATCTGCTCGTGCGGCTTGCGCTGGGCGAGTCTCGTATCGACCTGCTCGCGGAAATACATCCGATTGGGAAGTCCGGTCAGGGGATCGTGATGGGCGAGATAGCTGATGCGCTCGGCCGCCTTTCGATCCTCTGTGATATCGGCATGAATGGCGATGCTGCTACCGTCGGAGAGGATGGTCACCACGCTTTGGATGATGCGGCCATCATGCATCAGCCATTCGCGCCGACGGATGCTGCTGCTTCCTGTCTTGGCGAGAGAAGGTCGTGCTGTCTGCCGGACGGGTTTGGAGGCAGTGCGTTCGTTGCCGCGCATTTTGCCGATGAGTTCGGCGATCGTCGCGCCCGCAGCGACGTCTTCCGGTGTCAGGCCGAAGAGCTGAGGAAAGCGGAGATTGTAAAGCGTCAGCCGCTGGCCGGCGTCAAAGACGCTGAGGCCGAGCGGCAGGTTGTTCAGGACGATCTCGAAGAGTCTTTTCTGTCCGTCGAACGCTTGGTTGAGGGCCGACATATTCCCTTTCAACGCCTGGTTTTCCCTCTGAAGGGTTTCCGCACTTCTCTCGATTATATCATAGTCGCTTTCATGGCCGCGATAGGTTGCGATCACCAGCTCCATCAGACGCTGCGCGTCGATTGATCCGTCGGCCATGACAGCCTCTGTACATTGCCGCCAGAAGAGAGCTTCAGCCTTCATGGGAAAGCATCTTGTCTGACGGCAATAGCAAAAGCCGTCCGCCTCTGATGGACGTACCTCAAAATATCCGACATGAAAACCTTCCAAGAGAAACCATTGAAATCGATTTTTATAGTGACGTACGGGTAATGCCTAACGACTATTTTGGAGCGGGCGGATTAATATTCGGTTGCGGTGCAGCAGAGGTGCACGTCGTCAGGCAGGTTGCTTTCTCTATTGAAAACTACTGAAATACCGGGTCGGGCAACGGCGGAAGGCGGGTCTGAGCGCATTCCGTTAATTTCTGTCAACCATTGTTAATGAGAAGTTAACAACTAATTGACGCACTGCGCAAATCAGTTTAACCACCGAGTCAACAGTTCTTTCCCACCTCGTATTGCGTGCAAACACCACCGGCAAAAGGCGGTGAATGGAGGTTTGTATGACCCGCACCACATCCGTTTCCGACACGTCATATGCGTATCTTGCGACGCTTTCGCGGCTTGATCTCAACGGCGACGGCGTGTTGAGCCGCGGCGAACGTGCCGCCGATGAGAAGCCAGGCATCATCAAGGAACTCCTGGAGGAAGACATGGGCAGCGAGACTCAGCCCAAATTTTCCGGCAGTCTGATTGCGCTGATGATGGATACCCGCGATAGCGGCACGACAAGTAGAATTGCCGTGCCCTATCCGCTGCAGCAGACCGCACCTGCGACCGACAATCAGTCCGACGATCTCTACCGCAAGACCTACGGCCAGTTCGATTTCGACGCCGTCGCCTGACGATGTCATCGTTCCCGTGATCTGAAGCCGGCCCTTTGGCCGGCTTTTCTCTTTGGAGCTCCGCAGAGGAACAGCTTTCGGGCCAAGACGTTCAGAAGGACAACCGGACGGAAGGAGATCTCCATGAAAGCCATTCACATCACCGCCGCCCTGAGCCTGCTGGCTCTTGCCTTGCCGGCAAGCGCCCAGAACAAGCAGACGGCGGTCGCCAATTTCGTCGGCAAGGACGGCAAGGAAAACGGTCGGGCCCAAATGACGGCTGCCGCCAATGGCGGCGTCCTGATCGAAGTGGAGATATCGGAGTTGCCGGCCAATAAATGGGTGGCCTTTCATGTTCATGAAACCGGCCGCTGTGACGCGGCGACCCATTACGAGTCGGCAGGTGGCCATTTCAACCCGGACTCGGCCGAGCATGGCATCCTTGCCGCCAAGGGGCCGCATGCTGGCGACATGCCCAACCAGTATGTTGGACAGGACGGTGTGCTCAGAGCCCAGATCTTCGATGGCATGGTCACGCTCGACGGAAAGAAAGATGGCATTCGCGGCCGCACATTGATGGTGCACGCCAATTCGGATGATTATCGCAGCCAGCCTTCCGGTGACGCCGGGGAGAGACTTGCCTGCGGAGTGGTCCAATAGGTCGACGATCGGCCGCGCTGCATTCTTTCACTGCCTGGTCGGCTTTTCCCTCGCGGTCCCGTTGGACCTTCCTCCCAGGGTGGAATTTCCACCGTCCCGCACAGCGGCTGGATCGCCCTTTTCGTCGAAGGCAAGTTTTACTCGCTTCACCATGTCGCGGCTGACCTGCCACCAGTCACCGGTCTTTGCCCAGTAGCGCAACGTTAGCGATATCGTGCTGTCACCGAGGGTGTCGATGAAAACGCTGGGTGCCGGTGACTGCAGCACCCTTGGGTTGCCTTTGGCAATACCCATCAAGGTCTCCATCGACAGATCGAGGTCATCCTCACGAGAAATGCTGATTTTCAGGTCGTTCTGCCGCGTAGGTTCACGGCTGAAGTTGGTGATCGGCGTGTTCCACAGCGTTGAATTTGGCGCCAGTCGATAAAGCCCGTCGCCGGTTCTGAGTTCTGTCGCAAACAATCCGACCTCGCGCACCGTGCCGGCCACGCTGCTGGTTTCGATATATTCGCCGACCCGGAACGGCCTGAGGATCAGGAGCATGATACCGGCCGCGATATTCTGCAGTGTCCCTTGCAGCGCCAGCCCAATCGCCAGGCCGGCTGCGCCGAGGGCGGCGATGATCGAGGCGGTCTGGACGCCGAATTGGCCGAGCACGGTGATGAACACCAGAATCAGCAGCGCATAACGCACCACATTGGTGAAGAAACGCGCCAGTGTCTCGTCGATGCCATGGATGCGCGACAGGCCCTCATAGGCCCAGCGGCTGACAAAGCCGGCCAGCGTCCAGCCGATGACGAGCAGGATCAAAGCGCCGAGGACGGAGAAGGAATATTGGACTGCAAGAGCGCTTGCCTGGCTGAGTGCCGTGCGGGTGGCGAGGAGGACGTCGGCTGCTTGTTGTTCCATGATCAGGCCTTGAGAATTGTGCGTAGGTCGAGGCCAAGATGGAGCAGACGGCAGCAGCGTCAACCGCAGGCGTCGTCGCGGACCGCAAGCAGGAAGGGCGCATTGCCGTCGGCATCGGCGCCGCGCCCGATTGCCTTTACGGCCGCAGCCAGCCGACCGCCGCGGCCAAGCAATGTGTCGCCGATCTCGATCAGCAGCGCGTTCGGCGTCGCGAAAGGCGAGGCGGCGCGCAACCGACGGGCAAGTCCTTCCTCGTCCTGATCCGGCGCGATGGATAGCGCCGCGATGAGTGCCGCGGCCGGCGATCGCGACACGCCCATCCAGCAATGGATGAGCAGCGGCGTCTCCTGCCGCCACGATCCGGCAAACTCGATGATCGCCTGCACATGCGTTTCGTCAGGCGCCACGAGACCACCCGTGCCCTTGAACGCGATGTCGTTCATCGAAAGCGTCAGGTGACGGTCGGGCGCGATCACGCCCGGCCGGTGAAAGCTCTGTTCTTTGGCGATCAGGCTGATCATGTCACGGGCCTTGTGGCGCACCGCCATTTCGGCGATACGCGAGAGCGGCGAGACGACGATGAAGCTCACGATACCATTCCTCGGTCGGTTTCGATCGCCGCAAAGCGCTCGCAGAACAACCGCTGTGCTTCCAGCGCCGGCAAAGGTTCGATCATCAGCATCTCCTTGCTGATGCCGCGCGGCTGGCCGAAGAATTTCTGCGCCTCGGCGGGCGTGAAGCCGGCAAGTACCGTCGCCTCGAAATAGGCAGCGATCGTGTCGGCCTTCTTGATCCGGTCCTTGAGCTCGCGCGATGGGTGAGGCGGCAGGCCGAAGCGCAGGTGCACGGCCGCCTCCAGCCGCATTTCCACCGCCTTATAGCCGCCGCCGACCACCGATTTGAACGGCGAGATCATGTCGCCGATCACATATTCAGGCGCGTCATGGAGCAGCGCCATCAGGCATTCCTCCGGCCGCGCATTGTTGAAACGGCGGAAAATTTCTTCGACGACGAGGCTGTGCTGCGCCACCGAAAAGGCATGATCGCCCGATGTCTGGCCGTTCCAGCGTGCCACGCGCGCGAGACCATGGGCGATATCGACGAGTTCGATATCGAGCGGCGAGGGGTCGAGCAGGTCGAGCCTGCGCCCGGAAAGCATGCGTTGCCAGGCACGCGGAGCTTTGGCAGTCACGTGCTGGCCTCGTCGGCGCTGGCGGGAAAGACAAGGCCGGACCATGGCGGCAGGGCGAGAGAAACCGGCGTTTGACCGGCCAGCAGCGGCGTGCCTTCCGCCATCGCGGCACCCGCGCGGTCGATTCGCACGATCGCAAGCCCACTGCCGCCCTCGACTGAACCGAGTGCCCCCACAGGCTTGCCGGCGGCCGTGATCTCCGTGCCCGCTTGAGGCAAGGCCGTTGCGGCGGACACGGTGACAACGCGCCGGCGCGCCGTGCCGCGGTGCTGCATGCGCGAGACGACCTCTTGGCCGACATAGCAGCCTTTCTTGAACGATAGGCCGCCGTTCAGATCCATCAGCACGTCGTGCGGGAAGGCATCCTGCAAGGAGAAGTCCGATCCCGAGGTGACGATACCGTGGCGGATGCGCAAGCTATCGTAGAGTGACGGCGCGTCCTCGCCATGCCTTCCTGCCCGGCGGCGCAGCGGGACACCCGCCTTGGCGAAGCGGCTGTCTCGGGCACCCCCGATGCGATCGGCATCCTCGCCCCAGCAAACGGTAATGCCATTCTCAGGCTGGGTCGTAAGTGTGACGGCGGCCCGCAGCCTGTACATCGTCAGCCGCTTCAGCAGCGCGTCGCGCTGGCCGGCATCCGTTTCGAGCAGGTAGCCGTCGCCGTCCTGCCAAACCATGAAGTCGAACAGGATCTTGCCCTGCGGCGTCAACAGTGCCCCCGGACGAGCCTCGTCGGGCGCCAGCGAAACGATATCGGTGGTGATCAGGTTCTGCAGGAAGGATTGGGCGTCCGCGCCGCCGACGGAGAGCAGTGAGCGGTCTTTCAGGAATACGGCTGGCATGGCGGAACCTGTCGCGTTGGTCGTCGCTCAGAGGTATGACTTCGGGACGTGGATCGCAAGCGTCATGCGAAAAACGCATGCGAGGCGGCGTCAGTCGCCCGCCGTGAAAAATTTCCACTTGCCGTCAGGCGTAATGCCGAGGCGGTAAAAATTATATCCGCCGAATTCCTGCATGTCGGAAAGGTCGCCGGCGGTGACGATGCGCAGCAGCTCGACTCGCTCCGGCGGCGTCAGCGACTTAAGGTCCTTCTCGGCGAAATAGGGCCAGACATACATGTCGTCGGCTGTGCCCTGGCCGACATGAACGAAACCGGTCGAGACGATGTCGAGCATGATGGCGAGAATTTCGTCTCCGTCGGGATCACCGGAGAGATCTTTCAGCGTGCCGATCGGGTCGTCGGTCGATTCGCCTACCGTCACCTGCGTCTGGTCTTTACCGGTGCCCATCAGCGGCCGCAGCCGTTCGAGATCGCCGGAGGCGGCGGCCTCGACGATCTGTTGGCGCATTTTGCGAACTGGCTCGGGCGCCTTGTTGATGTCGTAAATCACCTCGACCGGCTTGGATGCGTCCTGGGCGCCCGGCGTCTTGTCGACGCCCTGACTGTTCTGACTGTTGACCAGCGGCTCGGCCATGGGAACGCCGGGAGTGGTGCCCTGAGTCTGGTTCTGCCCCTCAGCGCTTCCCTGTGCAGGCGGCGCCTCGCCGGAGGCCTGGCCGGGGATCTTGTGGAGTTCGGAAAGCGCGTAGGCCGAGGGCGCGAGGAGGACGTTGCCGGTGGCAAGGCTGAACGCAAGCAGCACCGGCGCGAGCCGAATTCGCGAAACTTTCTCTTTACCGATGCGCATCGAACTCTCTGAATGATTATTGCAGGGTGCGGTTGGCGGAGAATTCGCCGGCAAGCATACGGTCGCGCAGCGAATCGAGCAGAGCTTCGGCGCTGTTTTCCCCGTGCAATCGGATGGTTTCGCGCAGGGCATGCGCGATTGCGGCATCAGCGATGATCTCTGGTTCGATCCCGTCGGCCATGCCGTCGGCCCAAGCCTCGTTCTGGTACTCCAGAGCCGCCTGCATCTTTTCGTGGACGATCATGTCGTCGATGTCGTTGAGGCTTGCTTCCATTGTTTTTTCCTCAGAACTTCTCATGTCTTACTGCACCGTTAATAACACTAACAGCCTTTTCCCAAAACGACACGCCCGCATGCGAAAACAGGTTAATTAAACGTCAATTTCCAAAGCGCGAGGTAATTTCTGTGGCGAGTGTTGCACCTTCGTTACGGTAGCGCTCTTCTGCCACGATGGCCGCCGCGGTGCAATCCGTATAGACGGAAGCGAAGGCCCGGTAGCCGCGATTGAAGGCGGCGGTCAGCCTTTCCTTGCGCTGCGGTTCGTTGCCGGTCTCCGAATCGAGCAGCTGCTTCATGCCTTCCCGCCACTCATCCCCGCCCGGCGCTTTGCAAAGCGTTCTCAGATAATGCACCGAACCCAGCACTTCGGCGAGCCGCGCCAGCTTGTCGTCATAGGGCACGGTCGCGATCGGCGGCGCAATCTCCTCCTGCACAGGCGCCGAATTCTTGCCCTGAGCCATGGCGGGGCCGGCAAGCACGAGCAGGGACAGGACAACGCGTCGAGCGGGAATCATGCTGCCAGTTGATACGTTGAGCGTGACGGCAACAAGGCGCGCCTGAAAGTTTCCACTTCTATTCGCCGCTCGCCAGCCGTTCCGCGCATTCGAGCACGCTTTGCGGCACAGGCAGCCGCCGGATCTCCTCCACCGTATACCAGCCAAGCGCCGCCGCATCGTCGGCGGCTTCCGCCACCATTTCCCGGTCGGCGTCGACGCAAAAGACCGACAGGAAGAAATGGCTCCTGATGCTGCCATCCGGACCATGCGTCTTCAGGTCATAGGTCGAAAACAGCCGCGGATTATGCGCCGAGATGCCGGTTTCCTCGCGGAACTCCCGCAGCGCCGTCTGCTCCGGCGTTTCGCCCGGCTCTGCGCGGCCGCCGGGAAAGGCATACATGTCGGCAGAGGGCGGATTGCGTCGCAACACCAGAAGGAATCGCCCGTCGCGTTCGAGAATGGCGGAGGAGGCCAGTTTGGCGGTTGAGATCATAAGGCTGCCCTCGTTGTGACGATCGATTCTATCGCATAGACCGATTGTTGCATCCCGCCGCTTCACGGCTTCCGCAATTTCGTGTGGGCGGGCTCGGAAGACAAGGCCCGAGAGGCGGTGCAGCGGTTCCCGCGATGACGACATGTGTGCGACAAAGATTCCAGATTTTCGAAAGGGCTTTGCGTGACCTATATCATCTACGCCTTTGCCGCCGTTTTCGAGATTGCCGGCTGTTTCGCCTTCTGGGCGTGGCTGAAGCTCGAAAAGCCCGCCTGGTGGTTGGCGCCGGGCATGATCTCGCTCGCGCTTTTCGCCTGGCTTCTGACGCTGGTGCCGAGCGATGCCGCCGGTCGAACCTTCGCAGCCTATGGCGGCATCTACATTCTTGCCTCGCTCTCCTGGCTGTGGCTGATCGAAGGCCGCGTGCCCGATCGTTATGATATCGGCGGTGGGCTGATCTGCCTTGCCGGCGCGAGCGTCATCCTTTTTGCGCCGCGAGCCTGAAACACGTCATGCACAAGCATGCAGTGCGCCTTGACCGGACTCGGGCCGGGTGCAAAGACAGGCCGATGTGTGGACGTTTCGCCCTGACAAGTTCCAGCGCCGACCTGCGCAACTTCTTCTCCGGTCTCGATCTCGACGATTTTCCGGCCCGCTACAACATCGCCCCGACGCAGCCGATCCTCGTCGTCATCGCAGGCGAGGGCAGGGAGAGGGGCAGCAATCTGCCCGACCGGCGCGCCGTACTCGTGCGCTGGGGCTTCACGCCGGGCTGGGTCAAGAACCCGAAGGATTTCCCGCTGCTGATCAACGCACGCGCCGAGACCGCGATCGGCAAGGCCTCGTTTCGGGCGGCGATGCGTCATCGACGCGTGCTTATTCCGGCCTCAGGTTTTTACGAATGGCATCGCCCGTCAAGGGAGAGCGGCGGCAAGCCGCAAGCCTATTGGATCAGGCCGCGCCAGGGCGGGGTCGTCGCCTTCGCCGGACTGATGGAGACATGGGCTTCGGCCGACGGTTCGGAGGTCGACACTGGTGCGATCCTGACAACGTCAGCCAATGCGGGCATCTCCGCGATCCACGATCGCATGCCTGTCGTCATAAAGCCGGAGGACTTCTCTCGCTGGCTCGATTGCAAGACGCAGGAACCGCGCGAGGTGGTCGCCCTGATGCAGCCTGCTCAGGGCGATTTCTTCGAGGCCATACCAGTTTCCGACAAGGTCAATAAGGTTGCTAATATGGGACCGGACCTGCAGGAGCCGGTCGTCATCGAAAGACCGCTCGAGGCTTCCGCGAAACAAAGGCCGAATCACGGCCAACTCAGCTTTTTCTGAAAACGGGATCGCCGCTTCCGGCACGGCGGCCCGTTCGGCTCACCCACGATGCCGGAGGCATGTCACAAGAGCCATGCCGCAGTCTTGGGATGGCGCCATGCCGGAAACCGGAACGTGAGGCGCGGATGACCGCGGTTCGGAAGCTCGGCGCTTCAAGCGGATTTCTTGACACTGTCCGGCTTGTTCTTTGCCATTAGCGATGCCGCGGCAACGGCCTTCAAGCCGACCGGGCGATAGTTGGCGGCGAGGTCTGGCTTGGCCGCCTGTTGGTCGCCGGTACTGCTCTTCTTCGAAGTCACGATACTCTCCTTGCGTGTTGCTTCCCTGGGAATTTTGTATTTTCGCTTTTCGTCAGAAATAGCGACAAAACGGCGGCGTCGCCTATCAGGATTTGTGAACGCCCACCATAATTCGCGAGGCTTAACTGAAGCCTACGTTGGTTAATACTTACTGAAGGGAGCGGTTCCACAAAAAAACGCAAAGCCTTTTCCCCGGGAAAACGCGTGGGCCTATATCCGGGAACAGGTGACAACGGGGAGAGAAGCAATTCCGGGCCAGGGGAATCTGGAAGCGCGCGCAGGTCAGATGTGCCGGCCGATATCGTCATCTCCGACGCCGGGTTCTTCGATCGTCAGGGTCCCATATTTCCGCTGCCACTTCCGCGCACCGAAGGGGAGCGATACGAGATAGGCGGCAACGGTAAAGACCATCACCTCCCAGGTGTAGCTCATCAGAAGAGCCACATAGAGCACGACGCCGAGCATCATCGGCAGCACCAGATCGCGCCGCAAACGGTTGCCTTCCGATTTGCCCGACCAGACCGGCAGCCGGCTGATCAGCAGGAAGGCAATGGCGACGGTATAGACCGAAGAGAGATAGGCGAAGGTGCGGTCCGTCGCCAGGCCGAGGAAGCCGAGATAGACCGGCAGCAGCACCAGCATGGCGCCGGCCGGCGCGGGCACTCCGACGAAATATTCCGATT
Source organism: Rhizobium etli CFN 42 (assembly GCF_000092045.1). Classification (NCBI taxonomy): domain Bacteria; kingdom Pseudomonadati; phylum Pseudomonadota; class Alphaproteobacteria; order Hyphomicrobiales; family Rhizobiaceae; genus Rhizobium; species Rhizobium etli. The sequence goes on from NC_007761.1 coordinate 1,481,698, forward strand.
GCCAGCTCGCCTTGTTTTCGCGCTCGGCCATGACATTGAAGCGAGCAAGGCGAAGCCCGGCGGCGATCGCATAGATCAAGGCGGCGATCCAGCCGAGCGAACGAGCCTGATCGAGGGCAAAAACGTAAACGACAAGCGCCGGCGCGACGCCGAAATTGACGATATCGGCAAGCGAATCCATCTGTGCGCCGAACTTCGAAGTCGCCTTCATCAGCCGCGCCACGCGCCCGTCGATGCCGTCGAGGAAGGCGGCGAGCAGCACCATCGCGACGGCGAGCTCGTAACGGTTCTCGAAAGCGAGCCGGATGCCCGTCAACCCGGCGCAGATCGCAAGAATGGTGATGAGATTCGGAAAGACGAGACGGAACGGAATCTCGCGCAGGCGCGGGCCTCGGGCGGAATCATCCGGCCCGTTTGGCTCGAAAGGCGGAAAGGGTGTTTCCATGTCGCGTTCCAATCGTTCCTAGAGCAATTCCGGCAAAGGCGCGAGGTTCCGCGCCTTAGCTGTGGCGGCTGATGACCGGACCCTTGGCCGAGGCGAATTCGGCGATGACCGTTTCCCCGGCAATCGCCGTCTGGCCGAGCGAGACGCGGGGTGCCGCACCGGCGGGCAGGAACACGTCGAGCCGCGAGCCGAAACGGATCAGTCCGAAACGTTCACCGGCGTCCAACGGCTCGTTGGTGTTTGCCCAGCAAAGGATACGCCGCGCCACGAGGCCGGCGATCTGCACGACGCCGATCTGGCCGTGCCGCGTTTCGATCACCAGTCCGTTGCGCTCGTTGTCCTCGCTCGCCTTGTCGAGTTCGGCGTTGACGAAGCTGCCGGAGCGGTAGTTGATGCTCACGATGCGCCCGCGCATCGGCGCTCTATTCACATGGCAGTTGAAGACGTTCATGAAGACCGAGATGCGCAGCATCGGCTCGGAGCCGAGGTCGAGCTCTGCCGGCGGGGTCACCATCTGGATCGCCGAGACCTTGCCGTCGGCGGGAGAGATCACGAGATCGTCGTCCTGCGGGGTCACGCGCTCGGGATCACGGAAGAAATAGGCGCACCACAGCGTGAAGATCATGCCGATCCAGAAGAGCGGCTTGAAGATCCAGCCCAGCACCAGCGAGGCGACAAAGAAGGCGGCGACGAAGGGGTAACCCTCCTTGTGCACGGGCACGATCGTGTTGCGAACCGTGTTGAACAGGCTCATGGCTGCCGGTCTCCTTGCGTTTGGTTCTTTGCTGGTTAGCGAAAAACCAGCTCCTGAGCAATGCTACGACCCTGGGCCTGGTTCCGCGGTCGTGGTTCTGAACAACAAAAGCCGGTAACGCTACCGAGCGACTAACGTAAATGTGGAATCGCTAAGGTTTTATGATCCAACTTTGTAGCTTTTGACCGCCCCCGGCCCGATGCGACATCAGACGATCGCAAAATTCGGTCGCTCGCAAACGGGTTTTGCGACAGGAGTTCCTCTCATTTTTTGATGGCTGAAGTCAGTCGTTGAACCCAGGATTTCCGCCGCAACAGAAAGCCGCCTCCAAATAGCTTGCGAATCGCATAAGTACGTGCTTATGTGTTCGCATGATCGAGAATGATTTTTTCCGGGCTTTGGCAGACCCGACCCGCCGTGCGATCTTTGAGAAGCTGGCGGCAGGCAGCATGAACGCTAGTGCCTTGCGCGAGGGCATGGAGATAAGCCAGCCGGCGATGTCGCAACACCTCGCAGTTCTGCGCAGGGCAAAGCTCGTGAGGGAAGAACGACAGGGGCGTTTCGTGAATTACGAAGTCGATCCCGATGGATTGGCTCTCATCGCCCAGTGGCTCGCAAAATACCGCGCCTATTGGCCGGAGCGTATCGCAGCACTCAAAGTCTTGCTGAAGGACATGGATCAATGAACGAAGGGAAGACCAAGGAGCAGGATAGCGGCGTCGAACTGGAGTTTGACTTGGGCGATCCGCCGCAAAAGGTCTGGCGTGCTGTCACCATTCCCGAACTTCGGGAAAGATGGTTGCCGAAGGAGGCATTGGCTGACCCCGATGCGATCACCGTCACCCCCGGCCAGGAAGTTCGCTACAAGTTGCGTGACGATAACCCGCCTTTCCTTGAAAGCACCGTGACGTTCACGGTCACCCCGAATGCCACTGGCGGCACCTGCCTTCGGATCGTCCACGAACTGGCGGACACAAGATTCCATGGAAAGGCAAGAACGCCGGCGAACAGCAACAGCCCGCTCCTCATGCTCGCCGCCTGACGCGGCGAGCCTCCCGCGAAAATTCTGAAAGTCAGGAGGTCGCCGATGCGCGAAGCGATGCAACTCGTCCCTATGGTCATAGAACAGTCCAGCCGGGGGGAGCGATCCTTTGATATCTACTCCCGGCTTCTGCGCGAGCGGATTATCTTCCTCAATGGCGAGGTGAACGATACCGTTTCGGCCCTCGTCTGCGCGCAACTGCTGTTCCTGGAAGCGGACCCCGAAAAGCCCATCAACCTCTATATCAATTCGCCGGGCGGCGCCGTGACCAGCGGCCTGGCCATGTACGACACCATGCGCTTCATCCGTGCGCCGGTTCATACACTTTGCATGGGGACGGCCCGTTCGATGGGATCGTTCCTGCTGATGGCAGGTGAACCCGGCGAAAGAGCCGCATTGCCCAATGCCAGTATCCTCATTCACCAGCCCTCCGGTGGCTTTCAAGGGCAGGCTTCCGACATGCTGATTCATGCCGAGGAAATTCTAAAGACCAAGCAACGCATGACGCGGCTCTACGCGGAGCATTGCGGACGTTCTTACGAAGACTTCGAGCGCGGGATGGATCGCGACCGCTTCATGACGGCGGAGGAAGCGCTTGAATGGGGTCTTATAGAGCGTATTCTGAAGGTTCGCGAAGACACGAGCAGCCTATGAGCCTTGCCGCAAAATCCCATTAGAGCGACACTTGTTTTCTCAACTTCTGCGATGTCACAGAATAGGGGCGGCAGCCATAGTGGCCGCGTCTGGCGCATATGCCATCGTGGTTCAAAGATCTCCGGCTCATGCAATAGCCTCGATGACCGGCCTTAGAGGGGGATACTGATCGCTCCGACGATTCCACATTTACGCTAGTGACCGGGTAACACCACCGCCTCCCGCTTCAGTTTGCCGGGGCAAGCCGCGTGATTACGCCCATCTCGTCGCTCTCGCGCACCTGCTTCAGGTGTTCCTCCGCCTGTGTCGCCTCGCGCTGACGGTTCCACATCGAGGCATAGAGGCCGTTCCGTTCGAGAAGGGCGGCATGCGTTCCGCGCTCGGCGATCTCGCCGCTTTTGAGCACGATGATCTCGTCGGCGCCGATGACGGTCGAAAGCCGGTGGGCGATGACCAGCGTCGTGCGGTTCTTCGAAACAACGTCAAGCGCCGTCTGGATTTCCCGTTCCGTCGTCGTGTCGAGCGCCGATGTCGCCTCGTCGAGGATCAGGATCGGCGGCGCCTTGAGGACGGTGCGGGCGATCGCCACCCGCTGCTTCTCGCCGCCCGAAAGCTTGAGGCCGCGCTCGCCGACCTTGGTCTCGAACCCTTCGGGGAGCATTTCGATGAAATGCGCGATCTGCGCCACTTCGGCGGCGGCATAAATCTCGTCGTCGCTGGCCGAGGTGCGGCCGTAGCGGATATTGTAGGCGACTGTGTCGTTGAAGAGCACGGTGTCCTGGGGCACCATGCCGATGAGAGAGCGCAGGCTCTTCTGCGTCACCGTGCGGATATCCTGCCCGTCGATGGTGATGGCGCCGCTCTGGATATCGTAGAAACGGTAGAGCAGCCGCGATAGCGTCGACTTGCCGGCACCCGACGGCCCCACGACGGCGACCGTCTTGCCGGCCGGCACATCGAAGGAAATCCCCTTCAGGATCGGGCGGGCCGGATCGTAGGCGAAGTGCACGTCCTTGAAGGAGATCGCACCTTTGCCGATCCCGAGCTCTGCCGCATCGGGCGCGTCCTTGACCTCGGCTTTCACCTCCAAGAGGTCGAACATCTGCTCGATGTCGGTCAGACCCTGGCGGATTTCGCGGTAGACGAAACCGATGAAGTTGAGCGGCACGGAAAGCTGCAGCAGCATCGAATTGACGAAGACGAAATCGCCGACGGTCTGCTCGCCGCGTTGCACCGCCAGCGCCGACAGCACCAGCATGATGGTCGTGCCGATGCCGAAAATGACGCCCTGGCCAAAATTCAGCCAGCCGAGCGACGTCCAGACATCGGTCGCCGCCTTCTCGTAGCGCTCCATCGATTTGTCGAAGCGTTTGGCCTCCATCTCCTCATTGCCGAAATATTTGACGGTTTCGAAATTGAGCAGGGAGTCGATCGCCTTGGTGTTGGCGTCGGTGTCGCTGTCGTTCATCGACCGGCGGATGGCGATGCGCCAGTCGGAAGCGCGGATCGTGAACCAGATATAAGCCCAGACGGTAAAGCCGGTGACGGCCAGATAGGAGAAGCCGTAGCCCCACCAGAATATCACCGCCGTCAGCAAGAATTCGATGACGGTCGGAACGGAATTAAGGATCGTGAAACGCACGATCGTCTCGATGCCCTTGGTGCCGCGCTCGATGATGCGCGACAGCCCGCCGGTCTTGCGCTCCAGATGGAAGCGCAGCGACAGCTCGTGCATATGCACGAAGGTCTTATAGGCAAGCTGGCGCACCGCGTGTTGCCCGACGCTGGCAAAGAGCGCGTCGCGCAGCTGGTTGAGCCCGAGCTGGATCAGCCGGGTGACGTTATAGGCGATGACAAGGGCGATGGCGCCGGCAAGGAGCGGTGGCACTGCGCCGGCAAGGTCCATCCTGCCGTTGAGCGCATCGGTGGACCACTTGAAGAAATAGGGGACGAGCAGCAGGACGAACTTGGAGACCAGCAGAAAGACCGAGGCCCAGATGACACGCATCTTGAGGTCGGTTCGCCCTGCCGGCCACATATAGGGCCATAGGTTGAAAAGTGTCCGCAGCAGGTGTGATTCCGAGACTGTCTTGCCGTTTGCCATGCCGTGTCTCCAGTCCGGATGATTTGATTCGATGTCCGGCAAGGCGTGGGGGCAGGGACGCGCCTGAAGCGCTTGCCCAAATCCCGAACCGCCACCGCCAGATAAGGTGTCGGACCGACGAATGCAACACGCGCGGACTTGAGGAAAAGCGAAGCCGGGCGTTTCTCCCGCCCGGCTTCATCAGGTGGCGTTACCCAGACGCCGCCCTTTCAAAGGTGCTGCTTGGAGAGCCGCTTGCGGTGCAGCTCCTCGGCATTCGGTAGTGCGTCCTTCGGCAGGCCGAAAATCTGGCCGGGACGGATGCGATCCGGGTCGACGATTTTGTCCTCGTTGGCGATGTAGATTGTCGTATAGCGCACGCCGAGGCCATAGGTCCGGCGCGAGATCTGCCACAGCGTGTCGCCGCGGCGGATGATGACCGCCGCATTGTTTGCCGTCAGCGGCGCCTGTTCGATCGTCTTCGGCTGATCGCCGGCGGCGTCGTTTGCACCAGGTGCGGGCGCATCGGTCAGTTCGCCGATGATCGCACCCAGCCCGTCGAGGCCGGCGCCGACGGATTTCGCGTCCTTCGGCAGATCCTGCAGCACTTTCAGCGCCTTGGCGGCGGTCTGCGAGGAGGAGCCGGAGGCCTGCTTGAAGCTGTCGGACGCGTCTGCCGACGGGCGGAAGTCTGCGACCGAGCGCAGAGCGAATTCCGTTGCCGAGCGCGCCGCCGCCAGCTGTTCGGCGCCGGGCAGCTTGCCATCGGCAAACAGCCCCTTCAGCAGACCGAACGCCTTGCCGGCTTCGGCCTTGAGCTTGCCGAGCTCACCTTCGTCGAGCGGCACCATCGAGGAAGCGCCATTTGCATCGGCGGGGCCGACTTGAGCGGCAACCCGCACCTGGTCGCCCGCCGGGCGATTGAAGTTCACTGCGGCGCGCACAATTACCTTGCCCGTGGGATCGACGACGTCGACGCGGATCTTATGGTCGCCGACCGAGAGGGCCGCAACGCCGTCGATGACGAAATGGCCGTCGGGGCCGGCAATATCCTGGCCGACAAGGCTATCGTCGGCATAACCAAGCACCTTGGCATTGGCGCGCGCCGTCCCGGCGATGAAGATCTTGTTACCCTCGATCTCGACGGCATTGACCATCACATCGGGCGCAATCGTCTTGTCGGTTCCGGCAGCACCGGGAACGGCCGGCGCCGCATCCGTGCCGCCGGCGGAGGCGTCCGGCAGGCCGGGGGTCTGCAGCGCCAGTTCGCCGGTCGGTGCAGCTGTCGCAGGAGCGTCGGCCGCAGCGGGAGCAGCCGCGGTTTCGGCGGTTGCCGGCTTGCCGGCAGGCGTCGCCATCGGATTGGATGCGTCGGCGACCTCGGTTTCGCCCTTCGGCGCCGTGATGATGCGGCTCGCTGCACCGGGCTTGGAGACCATGGCGAGCAGGTTGGCGGCATTGCCGTCCTTCGGCACGGAAACGGTGGCGACTTCTTCGGAAAGCGCGACCTTGCCATCCTTGCCCGTCACCTTGAGCGCGAGCTGGTGGTCCCCGGCCGGAAGCGGATCGTCGAGAACGGCGGCGAAATCGCCGCTCGGGCCGACATCGGCCGTCGTAACCACCTTTTCGCCGTCGAGCACTTCGAGCTTGCCGTTCGGCTCGGCGGAGCCGGCGATGACGGTCGATCCATCAGGCTCGACCCGCAGGACGTCGAAGGCAGGAAGTTTCGGGCCGGCATTCGCGGCTGCCGTGGTCGCGGCAGAGGCTGGCTCGGGCGCGCCGGTCAGAGCGGCTTCGGCCTTGGCAATCGCGCCAGGCGCATCCGCCATGTTTTCCGGCAGCGACTGCACGATGGCGAGCGCCTTGGCGCCGCCTTCCTTAGCCTTGGCGGCAATGGCTTGTGTTGCGGGATCGATGCCCTCGGGGACGGTGAAGCCGACAAGTGCGGTGAGCGCATTGACGGCCTTGGTCTTGGCGGCGGAGAAGACATCGACGGCCGGGCCTTTGCCGTCGGCAAACAGCGTCTTGATCTCGCCGAGCGCCACGCCGGCGTCGGCCGAAAGGCGTCTGACCTGATCGGCGACCGCAGCCGAGTCGGCCACGGCAGAGCGTGATGTCTTTGCCGCTTCGTTAACCGTGTTCTTGAGCTCCGTGCCTGCCTGGTTGATGGCGTCGCCGACTTTGGATGCATCACCGCCGATGCGCGGCATGACGACAAATACCATCAGTAGGATTGCGATTACGAGCACTGCAAGGGCCAGCAAGCCGGCACGGTTCTTCATCATTATGTCTCCCAAGGCGGCAATTTGCCGTAGTAACCGAAATTGCTAGCGATTTCCGATGCTTTTCACAAGCATTCAAAGCAATTCGGCAAGCCGGGCACGCGTCTTTTCAGTCAATTTTCTTGACTGCATTGAAATGGAATAGTTGTTTTGCCCTATGACCGAACAATCTGTATCGATTCGATCCATCTGCGTTTACTGCGGCTCAAGGCCGGGACGCGATCATTCCCACATGGCGGCCGGGCGTGCTCTCGGAAGAGAGATCGCCGAATACGGCCTGCGCCTCGTCTATGGCGGAGGTACCAAAGGCATCATGGGCGCGGTTGCGAGCGGTGTGCTTTCAGGCGGCGGTCAGGTCACGGGCATCATCCCGGAATTCCTGATCGATATGGAAGCGACTCGCCATTCGCTCGGTCAGCTCAACGAACTCATTGTAACCCCTGACATGCACGCGCGCAAACATACGATGTTCGAGCGTTCCGATGCTTTCGTCGCGTTGCCTGGCGGCATCGGCACGCTGGAGGAGATCGTCGAGATCATGACATGGGCGCAGCTCGGCCGTCATGAAAAGCCGATGGTCTTTGCCAATATCAACGGTTTCTGGGATCCGATGATGGAGCTGATGCGGCATATGACCGAAGAAGGTTTTCTGCACACCGCCCATCGGGTGCAGCCGCTCGTCGTCGACGACGTCGCCGGCATCATTCCCGCGATCATGGCCCAGGCCGCCCAACTCGCCGCCGATCGCGGTGGCGAGGACGAGGTAATTTCGAAGATGTAGGTCGGGCGGGCGCCTTTAGCGCCCGCGGCTTCCCTTCAGCATCGACCAGCTATAGAGGAACAGCCCAGCCCAGATCAGCGGGAACGCGATCATGCGCGCCGTGCCGAGCGGCTCTTGAAAGGCGAAGACGGCGATCAGGAAGATCATCGTCGGCGCGATATACTGCATGATGCCGATCGTCGACAGCTTCAGGAGCTTGGCGCCATTGGCATAGATCATCAGCGGCACGGCGGTGACGACACCGCAGCCGAGCAGCAAGATCGTATCGGCAAGGCCGGTACGGTAGAAATGGCCCGCGCCGCTGCCGTATTCGAGATAGAGAATGTAGACGACGGCCGGCCCGCTCAGAATAAGAACCTCGAGGAAGAAGCCCTGGTTCGGCCCGAGTGGCAGCGTCTTGCGCAGCAAAGCATAAAAACCCCAGCTGACTGCCAGCGTCAGCGCCACCCATGGAATGCCGCCGCTGTCCAGTGCGAGAATGGCGACGGCAAGGGCCGCGAGCGCGATCGCCGCGATCTGCAGCGGCTGCAGCTTCTCCTTGAGCAGCACCGCGCCGAGGAAGATGCTGAACAGCGGATTGATGAAATAGCCAAGTGCTGCATCAAGCGAATGGCCGGCGCCGATCGCCCAGACATACGTGCCCCAGTTGACGGTGATCAGCGACGCCGTCAGTGCCCCCATCGCCAGCATGCGCGGCGAGCGCAGTGCCGCGCGGATATCCGCTGTGCGCCCGAGCAGGACCAACACGATCCCCGCCAGCGGCAGCGACCAGACGATGCGGTGGGCGATGACTTCCGCCGGCGGAATATGTGCGACCGCCTTCATGTAGAAGGGCAGGAAGCCCCAGAGCAGATAGGCTGTCAGCGCGAAGGCGAAACCACGCGGACTATCTTCGTTCTTGATCAACGGAACGGATGCATCGGTCGACATCGGGTGTTTCCATCTTTGTTCTTCTTCTGATCCGGCCTAGCTTAAGCGCCGTGAATAGGCCAATTCATTTCGTTGAATGAAGGCTGAGAGGATTTGAAGCAAAGACCAGGGCGATGGCGAACACGAGCGGCCGTCCGGCGCCGGACCGAGCGGCCGGAAGACCGGCAAAAGTGGCGCCGGCAACGCCGCCGAACGGGCGGAACAGATTTATTCCGCCGCGATCTTGCCCGCCAGCTGCCGGTTCTTCATCAGCTTGTAGATGACGGAATCCATCAGCGCCTGGAAAGAAGCGTCGATGATGTTCTCCGAGACGCCGACCGTCCACCAGCGCACGCCGTCGCTGTCGGTGGATTCGATCAGCACGCGGGTGATCGCCTCCGTGCCGCCATTGAGGATGCGCACCTTGAAATCGGCGAGCACCAGATCGTCGATCTCGTGCTGGTACTTGCCGAAATCCTTGCGCAGCGCCAGGTCGAGCGCGTTGACCGGACCTTCGGCATCGGCAACCGACATCAGCGTCTGTCCGTCGATGGTGATCTTGACCACCGCTTCCGAGACGATTTTCACGCGGCCGAGACTGTCGAAGCGGCGCTCGATCATCACCCGGAAGCCTTCTATGGTGAAGAATTCCGGGATGGTGCCGAGTGTGCGATGCGCCAGGAGCTCGAAGCTCGCATCGGCGCCCTCATAGGCATAACCGATGGATTCACGTTCCTTGACGATCGATATCAGGAGGTCGAGCTTCGGATCGTCCTTGGCGACGGTGATACCTCGCCGCTTCAGCGCATTGATGAAGTTCGCCTTGCCGCCCTGGTCGGAGACCATGACCTTACGGAAATTGCCCACACTTTCCGGCGGCACATGTTCATAGGTCTTCGGATCCTTCAGCAGCGCCGATGCGTGGATGCCGGCCTTGGTGGCGAAGGCGGACGCGCCGACATAGGGCATCTGGTGGTCAGGTGAGCGGTTGAGCAGTTCGTCGAAAGCATGCGAGAGCCGGGTGAGGTTGAGCAGCCGCTCCTCATCGATCGCCGTTTCGAAACGTGTATTGTAGGCGCTCTTCAGCGCCAGGGTCGGGATCAGCGTGACGAGATTGGCGTTGCCGCAGCGCTCGCCGATACCGTTCAAGGTGCCCTGGATTTGCCGGACGCCCGCCTCGACCGCTGCCAGAGAATTAGCGACCGCCTGGCCGGTGTCGTTATGTGCGTGGATGCCGAGACAGCGGCCGGGCACGCCGGCGGCGATCACCGCCTCGACGATGGCGCGGACCTCCGGCGGCTGCGTGCCGCCATTGGTGTCGCAGAGCACGACCCAGCGGGCGCCGCTTTCATAGGCCGTTTTCGCGCAGGCGATCGCATAGGCCGGATTGGCCTTGAAGCCGTCGAAGAAATGTTCGCAGTCGACGATCGCCTCCTTGCCTGCGCCGACCGCCGCCTTGACGCTTTCGGCGATGCATTCGAGGTTTTCCTCGTTGGTGCAGCCGAGGGCGACAGCGACGTGATAGTCCCAGCTCTTGGCGACGAAACAGATCGCGTCGCTTTTGGCCTGCAGCAGCCCGGCAATGCCTGGATCGTTGGAGACCGAAACGCCCGCCCGCTTCGTCATGCCGAAGGCGACGAAGGTGGCCCGGCTGGTGCGCCTCTCGCCGAAAAAGGCGGTGTCCGTCGGATTGGCGCCGGGATATCCGCCCTCGACATAATCGAGGCCGAACTCATCCAGCATGGCGGCGATCGCGATCTTGTCCTCGACCGAAAAGTCAATGCCGGGCGTCTGCTGGCCGTCCCGGAGCGTGGTGTCGAAGAGATAGATGCGTTCTTTCATGTCGTTTCCTCCCGACAGGCGGGTGTTGTTGCACTGCCGATGCTGCGCCTCATCCGGCTGCCGTCACCTTCTCCCCCGTTCTGACGGGGAGAAGGCGAATGCCGCACCGTATCGCGGGGCACGTCCCCTCTCCCCGCGAGCGGCGAGAGGGCTAGGGTGAAGGGCTGCCCAAATGATCAGTCCGGCTTCCCGGCAAACTTATCCGTCGCCCGGATCAGCCGATCGAGAATCCCCGGCTCCGAATAGGCATGGCCCGCACCTTCGATCAGGTGGAACTCCGCCTTCGGCCAGGCCTTGTGCAGCAGCCAGGCATATTTGGCGGGGCAGGGCATGTCGTAGCGACCATGTACGATCACGCCGGGAATATCCCTGAGCTTGCCGGCATCCCGGATCAGCTGTCCCTCGTCCATCCAGCCGGCATTGACGAAGAAGTGGTTCTCGATGCGGGCGAAGGCGTAGGCGAATTCCGGCTCTTCAAACTTGCCGCTGGTCGACGGCTCCGGCAGCAGCGTGATCGTTTCGCCTTCCCAGATGCTCCAGGCCTGCGCGGCTTGAAGGCGCACATTCCTGTCCGCGTGCGTAAGGCGGCGATGATAGGCATGCATCATCTCATGCCGCTCTTCCGGGGGAATGGGAGCGACGAAACGCTCCCACTTGTCCGGGAACATTTCCGACACGCCGAACTGATAATACCAGTCGAGCTCCGCCTTGGTCAGCGTATAGATGCCGCGCAGGATGAGCTCGGATACGCGCTCCGGATGGGTCTCTGCATAGGCGAGCGCCAGCGTCGAGCCCCAGGAGCCGCCAAATACCTGCCATCTGTCGACGCCGGCCATTTGGCGCAGCCGCTCGATATCGGCGACGAGGTGCCAGGTGGTGTTGGCATTGAGTTCCGCATGCGGTGTCGACTTGCCGCAGCCGCGCTGGTCGAACAGCATGACGTCGTAGAGAGCAGGATCAAAAAGCCGGCGGTGGGCAGGCGAAATGCCGCCGCCGGGGCCGCCATGCAGGAAGACAGCGGGTTTGGCGCCGGGCGTTCCCGACCGTTCCCAGTAGATCACATGGCCGTCGCCGACATCGAGATGGCCGGAGGCATAGGCTTCGATTTCGGGATAGAGCGTGCGCAGTATCTCGGTCATATTTTCACGCCTTTCGCAGGCCAGGCTTGGGTGTCGTGGTCGGGATGCTGAAAGGAGATGATCGCCTCCTGTCGGGCGTAGAAATCCGGATCCTGATGCACGGGTGCCTCGAAGATCGTCTCGACCCATGGCAGGCGGGCGTCATAATTGACCTGGATCTGCGGCGCGAGATCGCTGCGGTCGTCGAAGGTGCCGATCGCAAGCTCCAGGCCCCCAGGATGCCGGTAGGTCATCGGCGTGCCGCAATTGCTGCAGAAGCCGCGGTCGATATTGACCGACGATTGAAAGTAGCTCGGCTCGCCGCGCGTCCATTCCGTCCCTTCCTCCGGTGCTGTGACCAGTGCGGAGAAGAAGCCGCCGAACTGCTTCTGGCACATGCGGCAATGGCAGATCGACGGCCGCCCCAACTGGCCTGATATGCGGAAGCGCACGGCGCCGCATTGGCATCCGCCTGTTCTGATCTTATCCGTCATGTGTTTCTCCGAGTGGCCATTGGGAAGTGTCGTGATCCGGGTGCTGATGGTTGCTTGCCGCGATCGCGTCCTCGCGGTCGGGCGTTTCAGGCTCTGCTTCCACCGGCAGGCCGTCGAGTGCGTGGAACCAGGACATCTTGCGCCCGGTGTTCGATTGCATCACGGGTTTGACCGCACCAGGATCATCAAGCGAGCCGAGCGCGATGTTGATGAAGTCGGCTTCCGGAATATGGTAGAACAGCGGCGTGCCGCAATCGCCGCAGAAGCCGCGCCGAACGAGATCAGAGGAGCGGAACCACTTCGGTTCGCCGCGCGTCAGCTCGAAATGCTCGCGCTTGGCCGCGGCGAGCGGCAGGAAATAATTGCCGGCCGCCTTCTGGCACATGCGGCAGTGGCAGATATGGGGATAGCCGAGTTCGCCGCGCACCCGATAACGAACCATCCCGCACTGGCATCCGCCGGTCTGTTCCGTCACTACGCTCAAGCGCGATCCTCCGGTGGCCAGACGGACGTATCATGATCTGGATGCTGATAGGAAACGAGTTCATGTAGGAAGGAGCCTGCCGTCAAATCGGCTTCGGTTCGCTCTCCGGGCAGTTCATGCAGATGATCGACGAAGCCGATCTTGCCTTCCACGCCCCACTGGATACTCGGCGGCAGTTGCGAGGGATCGTCGAAGGCGCCGGCGGCAATCGCCATTCCATCCGGAGCCTCGTAGGTCAGTGGCGTGCCGCAATCTCCGCAGAAACCACGCTCGACAAAATTGGAGGAGCGGAACTTTTTTCGCTCTCCGCGCGTCCACTCGAAATCGGCGCCGCGCACCGAGACCAGCGGCGCATAGTAGGCCCCAAACGCCTTCTGGCACATGCGGCAATGACAGATCGACGAATCCTTGAGCTCGCCGCTGACGCGGAAACGGATCGCGCCGCACTGGCATCCGCCGGTATAGGTCTCGGTCATGGCAGGTCCTTTCCGATGATGCGGATGATATGGCTGCACACGTTGTCGATATCCCGCAGGATATCATCGTTCCAGAAGCGCAGAACGGTCCAGCCGTCCGCCTGAAGACGTTGGGTCCTGATAGGATCGTAGGGGACGTTCGGGGCGAGGGCGTGCTGCGAGCCGTCTATCTCTACGATAAGGCGACGGCTAGGGCATGCGAAATCAACGATATAACCGGCGATCGGCATCTGTCGACGGAAGCTGAGGCCCATCAGGCGATGGGCGCGAAGCTCGTTCCAGAGTTTCAGCTCAGCCTCGGTCAGAGCTTTGCGCATGCGCCGAGCGTTCGCCCGCCGTTGGGGCGGAACTGGTGCATGCGGCATGGCTTGCCTCTCGCGATGACGTGACGGGGCTGCGGCGGCACCCCCCTCTGCCCTGCCGGGCATCTCCCCCACAAGGGGGGAGATCGGATAGGAGCGGCCGCTCACCCTGATCAAACGCCTCAGTTGGCCGAAGCCACGTGGTGCGCGGTCGATATCTTGGCAAGCGGGCGCGTCTTGCCGATCTCCCTCCTTGTGGGGGAGATGCCCGGCAGGGCAGAGGGGGGTATATCTAGCCGCCCAACCCATCCTACCGCTTGACCTCCCACGTCGTCACTCGTTCGCCGGTTTCCGGATCTTTGCCGTCCTTAAGCTGGATGCCCTTTGCCCCCAGCTCGTCGCGAATCCTGTCGGCCTCGACGAAATTTTTCGCCTTCAACACTTCAAGACGCATGGCGACCAGTGCATCGACCGCCGCTGCGAAGGCTTCGTCGATTTCGACTTTCTTCGGCAGCACGCCGAGGAGCACCGCACTTGCGGCGAAGACGGCATCGTTGCCGGGTTGCGCCAGCGCATGCAGCGCTTGCACGGCGGCGACCGTATTGAGGTCGTCGGCCAGCGCGTTCAGCACGCTCTCGTCGGGCGCCGCATCGCCGGCTTCCGCCGTCGGCCATTTGGCGAGCAGCCGTTCGGCTTCCTCCAGCCGCTTGATCGAGAAATCGATCGGCTCGCGGTAATGCGTCATCAGCATGGCAAGGCGCAGCACCTCGCCCGGCCATTTGCGGCCGCCGAAAGTTTCCGTGTGCAGCAGATCGTGGATGGTGACGAAATTGCCCTCGGACTTCGACATCTTGCGGCCCTCGACCTGCACGAAGCCGTTGTGCATCCAGACATTCGCCATCACCTCGGTCCCGTGCGCGCAGCGAGACTGGGCGATTTCGTTTTCATGATGCGGGAAGATCAGGTCCAGCCCGCCGCCGTGAATGTCGAAGATATCGCCGAGATAGCGCCTGCTCATCGCGGAGCATTCGATATGCCAGCCGGGCCGGCCGCGGCCCCAGGGGCTCTCCCAGCCGGGCTCGTTATGGCTCGACAGTTTCCAGAGCACGAAATCGCCGGGGTTCTTCTTGTGTGCATCGACGGCGACGCGGGCGCCGGCCTGCTGCTCGTCGAGCGGTCGCTTCGAAAGCTCACCGTAATCGGCCATGGATTTGGTGTCGAACAGCACTTCGCCTGCCGCCACATAGGCATGCCCATTGCCGATCAGCTTCTCGATGATCTGGATCATCTCTGCGATATTGTCGGTGGCGCGCGGCTCGACACTCGGCTCTAGGCAGCCGAGCTCGGCGACATCGGCGTGAAACTGCGTCTCGGTCTTTTCGGTGACCGCGCGGATCGCTTCATTCAGCGGCAGGCCGGGATGATCTCTCAGCGCCCGCGCATTAATCTTGTCGTCGACGTCGGTGATGTTGCGGGCGTAGGTCACGTGATCTTCGCCATAGACATGGCGCAGCAGCCGGAACAGCACGTCGAAGACGATGACCGGCCGCGCATTACCGATATGGGCGAAATCATAGACGGTCGGGCCGCAGACATACATGCGGACATTCTCGGCATCGATCGGCTTGAAGGCCGATTTCTCCCGCGTCAGCGTGTTGTACAGCTTCAGTTCCGGCGTGCGGCCCATTTCACTCTCCCAAATGCACGATCAGAAAAATATCGCGACCGGCAGGCCGGGGCGTTTCGCATCTTGACTATTTGGGAGACGAAAACGGCCAGGCCAGCGCGTGCGCTAGCGAATAATCTTTCCGCAGATAATGCAGATAACCGTTTTCATGCCGCGTTTTATGGCGCGGGAATGACGTTTGGTCAAGAGGGGGCGAGGTAGGAGCGGCGACAACTGGAGCGACCTATCCGGTGCGCTGCGTCCCCTGAGGCTCGTCTGCCATTTTCGTGGCGCAAATCGCGTATAGCCGGTTCGGAACATGTTGAAAATACGGGAGGAATGAGTGGGGAGCGTTGTTCGGTGGACGATCGGAGCGGCTGCAATTCTGTTGGTCGCATCCGCCGCATATTTCGCATATGATTTCGGCATGCTTCGCTTCAACAATCCGCCCTTGTCGCGCTATCCTATACAAGGCATCGATGTCAGCCATCACCAGGGCGACATCGATTGGAAGACGGTAGCCGCCCAGCCGAACGTGCGTTTTGCAATCGTGAAGGCGACCGAAGGCGGCGATCACAGGGATTCAAAGTTTGCCGAGAACTGGCAGCGTGCCGGAGATGCCGGGCTGGTCAGGGGCGCCTATCATTTCTTCACATTCTGCCGCCCGGGCAGGGATCAGGCGCAGAATGTCCTGGCGACGGTACCGAAGACGCCCGGAACGCTGCCGGTCGCCGTTGATCTGGAGTTTGTCGGCAATTGCAACAAGGTCCTGACGGTCGAGGAAATGGCGAGGGAAGTGAATGCCTTCGTCACCGAGCTGAAAGGCACCTTTCCGGAAAAGCCGATCTTTTACGTCACACAGGAATTCTTCGACCAATATCTGAAAGGCAACAAGGCCCGCTTCCCCGAGCATTACCTTTGGCTGCGCAGCGTATTCAACGAGCCGACGCAGGATGCCTGCAGCCGTTGGTCGATCTGGCAATTTGCCGATAACGGCACAGTCGACGGCATTCAGGGGGCGGTGGATCTCAATGCGCTCTGCCCATCGGAAACGGGTTTTACCCATTTGTTTCCAGCCGTTGCTGCCAATTGAGGCGCCGGCCTATTCCGGCAGCCGGTAATCGGCGAGCTTGTTCTCGCGGACGATGAACAATTTACCCGTTTCGGTCACGCCGGGGCCGAGCAGCGGCAGGATCGCCTTGGCGACCTCGGAAGGGTGGGGTAGCGTCAGCGGGTCTTCGCCCGGCACGGCCTGCGCCCGCATGGCCGTGCGCGTTGCGCCGGGATCGACGCTGGTGATGCGCAGCGGCGTCGATTGGGTTTCGCCGGCCCATGTGCGGGCGAGCGCCTCGACGGCCGCTTTTGAGGCGGAATAGGCGCTCCAGAAGGGGCGGCACTTATGCGCGGCCCCTGACGACAGGATGACGGCGCGGCCGGCGTCCGAGCGGGCGAGCAGCGGGTCGACCGAGCGGATCAGCCGCCATGTCGCGGTGACGTTGATGGTGATCACCTTTTCGAATACCTTCGCCTCGATGTGGCCGATTGGTGAGATGACGCCGAGCACACCGGCATTGGCGACGAGGATATCGAGCTTGCCCCAGCGCTCGAAGATCGAGCCACCGAGCGCGTCGATCGCGTTCATATCGGCAAGGTCGAAGGGCACGAGGGTCGCGCTGCCGCCGACGGCTTTGATCGCATCGTCGAGATCCTCGAGCCCGCCGACCGTGCGTGCGCAGGCGATCACATGGGCGCCGGCTTTGGCAAGTTCCAGGGCCGTGAAGTAGCCGATGCCGCGCGACGCACCGGTGACGAGTGCGATCCTGCCCTCAAGATTGATGTTCATCTGTCCGGTTCCGGAATTGCTTGCGAAGGTGAGGGGCGCAATAGGCCCCTCGGGAACGAAAGTCAAAGCGGCAGCGGCTCAGCCGTTGCTGGCAAGCATCGAAAGCTTGTTGCCCATCGACTCGCCGTTCTTGTCGAGCAGGCGGGTTGGATAGTCGCCGGTGAAGTAGTGGTCGGTGAACTGCGGGCGGGCCGGATTGCGGTCCTCGCCGCCGACGGCGCGGTAAAGTCCGTTGATCGACAGGAAGGCAAGCGAATCCGCGCCGATATATTTGGCCATGGCTTCGACGTCGGCATATTGATTGGCGAGCAGTTTGTCGGCGTCGGGCGTATCGATCCCGTAGAAATCCGGGAAGAAGATCATCGGGCTTGCGACACGGATATGGACTTCGCGCGCACCAGCCTCGCGGATCATCTGCACGATCTTCAGCGACGTCGTGCCGCGCACGATGGAATCGTCGACCAGCACCACGCGCTTGCCTTCGATCATCGCCCGGTTGGCGGAATGCTTCAGCTTGACGCCGAAGGCGCGGATCTGCTGCGTCGGCTCGATAAAGGTGCGTCCGACATAATGGTTGCGGATGATTCCGTATTCGAAGGGGATGCCGCTTTCCTGCGCATAGCCCAGAGCCGCAGGCGTGCCGCCATCCGGCACCGGCACGACGACATCGGCATCGACAGGCGATTCCTTGGCGAGGTTCATGCCCATGTTCTTGCGCGTCGTATAAACGTTGCGGCCGCCGACGACCGAATCCGGACGGGCGAAATAGACATATTCGAACAGGCAGAGACGCTCCGGCTGTGGCTTGCTGGGCTTGCGGGCATCGATGCTGATCGAGCCGTCGGGCTGGATTTCGCAGATGATGACCTCGCCGTTTTCCACGTCGCGGATGAATTTGGCGCCAATGATGTCGAGCGCACAGGTTTCGGAGCAGAAGATCGGCTTGCCGTCGAGTTCGCCCATGACAAGCGGGCGGATGCCGGTGGGATCGCGCGCGGCAATCAGCTTGGTGCGGGTCATGGCGAGCATCGAATAGCCGCCTTCCATCTGGCGGATGGCGTCGATGAACCGGTCGGACGTGGAAGCGTGGCGCGAGCGGGCGATGAGATGCAGCACGACTTCGGTATCGGAGGTCGACTGACAGATGGCGCCGGTTGCGATGATCTGGCGGCGCAGCGTCAGGCCATTGGTGAAATTGCCGTTATGGGCAATGGCGATGCCGCCTTCCTCCAACTCGGCAAACAGCGGCTGCACGTTGCGCATCGCCACTTCGCCGGTCGTCGAATAGCGAGTATGGCCGATTGAGATGCTGCCGGGCAGGCGGGCGAGCGTCATCGGATTGGTATAGTGGTCGCCGACCAGACCCATATGGCGCTCCTGGTAGAAGCGTTTGCCGTCGAAGGAGACAATGCCGGCCGCTTCCTGCCCACGATGCTGCAGGGCGTGCAGGCCGAGAGCCGTGAGAGCCGCGGCATCGGGATGTCCCAGGATTCCGAAAACGCCGCATTCCTCATGCAGCGTATCTCCGTCGAGCGGATCGTCGGTCGGGAAGGAATGGGACTGGTTCATTTCTGCGGGCCTCTGCTCTCACAAGAATGGATCGGCATTTCCAGTATCATATATCGGAAACCTGGCAGCTTTCCGATAGTCATGCTGAACGACATCCGCTGTCAAAGCCCGCTCGCCGGCTCTGAAACGGCTGAGGTCCGGCGGAGCTGATGCCCGGCCGGACCTTTATTTCACGTCCCGCTCAAATGGCAATTGCCGGACGGCGGGTCAAGCTCTTGAACACTGTGTCAATTCGCCGGCTGCTGTGTGCCGCCTGCAGGCGCGTCTTCCGCCGGAGCCTGATCGGTGGTCGGCGGCGTGGCGCCTTCGCTGCCCTGCGCCGGCGACTGCATCTTATCACGGAAGCTCGCCTGTATCATCTGGGCAAATTGCTCCGGCAGGACGGCCTTCAGCTTCACCACCATCGAATCCAGGAAGGGCTTCGACTTGGCCTCGTTGACCCAGGCTGGGCGGTGGTCGACATCGACGAGCCAGTTCCAGAAGGCGACGGCAACGACCATCAGCAGCAGGCCGCGCGCCGCGCCGAACAGGAAGCCGAGGGTGCGGTCGAGAGCACCGATGCGGCTGTCGATGATGAAATCGGCGATCTTCATGGTGATGAAGGAGATGACGATGAGCGCGATCAGGAAGACGACGGCTGCCGAACCGGCGATCGCGATGCGGTCGTCGTCGGTATATTTTTTCGCATAGGGCAGCAGGTAGGGATAGAGATAGTAGGCGGCGGCGGCCGAACCGCCCCAGCTCGCGATCGAGAGGATTTCCCGCGAAAAGCCGCGGACCATCGCCAGCACGGCGGAGAAGAGCACGACGCCGATGACAATACCGTCGAAAATCGTAATGGGCATGTAAATTCAACTCCAGGACTGCCGCTCGGCGGCCGTGTCGCGCCTTATCGTGTGCCTCCTATATCATCACCGTTCCCGGCAATGAAAGGATCAAACCTCGTCTTCCACACGCAGCGCCCCCTTCGATCCGGCGATGCGCGCCACCAGATCCGGCAGGCTCTCGACCTCGCTCCATCGCCCGCCGGAACCCTTCGGCAGCTCGGCGGAGGCGGAAGGAAGCAGCGCTGCGGAAAAGCCCAGCTTCTCGGCTTCCTTGAGGCGCTGGGCGGTGTGCGCAACCGGCCGGATGGCGCCCGACAGGCTGACTTCGCCGAAATAGACGCAATCGGCGGGAAGGGCAATACCGGCGAGCGAGGAAACCAGCGCCGAAGCGACGGCGAGATCGGCCGCCGGCTCGGAAATGCGGTAGCCGCCGGCGACGTTGAGATAGACGTCGTGCTGGCCGAGCCGGACGCCACAATGGGCTTCCAGAACCGCCAGGATCATCGACAGCCGAGCCGAATCCCAGCCGACCACGGCGCGCCGCGGCGTGCCGAGCGAGGTCGGCGCCACCAGCGCCTGCACCTCGACGAGCACGGGCCGCGTCCCTTCCATGCCGGCAAAGACCGCAGCTCCAGGTGATTTTTCGTTGCGCTCGCCGAGGAAGAGCTCGGAGGGGTTGGCGACCTCGCGCAGTCCTCTGTCCGACATTTCGAAGACGCCGATCTCGTCGGTCGGGCCGAAGCGGTTCTTGACCGTGCGCAGGATGCGGTAGTGATGGCCGCGATCGCCCTCGAAATAGAGCACGGCATCGACCATGTGTTCGACGACGCGCGGGCCGGCGATCTGCCCGTCCTTGGTAACATGCCCGACGAGCACCATCGCCGCTCCCGTCTGCTTGGCGAAGCGGATCATCGCCTGCACGCCGGTGCGCACCTGCGTCACCGTTCCCGGCGCGGATTCGGCAAGCTCACTCCACAGCGTCTGGATCGAATCGATGATGACGAGATCGGGCCGTTTGCCCTCGGCGAGCGTCGCCAGAATATCCTCGACATTGGTTTCGGCCGCCAGCATCACGTCGGTATCGGCTGCGGCAAGACGTTGCGCCCGCAGCCGGACCTGCGCCACCGCCTCCTCGCCGGAGACATAGATGATCTTGTGGCTGCGCCGCGCAAGGGCGGCCGCCGCCTGCATCAGCAGCGTCGATTTGCCAATGCCGGGATCGCCGCCGATCAGTACAGCCGAGCCGCGCACGAAACCGCCGCCGAGCGCCCGGTCGAGCTCCGACATGGCGGTATGGATACGCGGCGCTTCCTCGATTTCGCCGGAGAGCGCCGTCAGCGTCACCGGCCGGCCCTTCTTCGGCGTCTTGCCGGGACCGGCGCCGATGCCGCCCATCGGGTCCTCCTCGACGATGGTGTTCCACTCGCCGCAATTGTCGCATTTGCCGGCCCAGCGGTTATGAACCGCGCCGCAATTCTGGCAGATGAATTGTGTCTTGGCCTTCGCCATCAAATGTTTCTTTCAGTCGCGTTCCACAATGAAGCATTCGCGGGCTTCATCGAATCATTGTCGTGCTTGAGATAATGGCTATCGCGACGGATCAAAACTAATGATTTCCCCATCAGCCTTCGCCGTGCCTATGCTTTTCACCTCTGATCATCAGCTACGGTGGAAGATGTTCGACTATTCGCTTGCGCACTGGCTCGCATTTCTATCGGCGGCGGTTTTGCTCAACCTGTCGCCCGGCCCCGACATCGCTTTCATCCTCGGCCACACGATGAGAGGCGGGAAACGCGCAGGTTTTTCGGCATTGTTCGGCGTCTGGTCAGGCGCCTGTCTGCATGTGCTGATGGCGGCATTGGGCCTTTCCGCCGTGCTTGCCGCCTCTGCCTTCGCTTTCTCAAGCGTCAAATGGCTGGGCGCCGCCTATCTCGTCTGGCTGGGCATCCAGGCTTTGCGCACCCGTGGTGGCAGCGGCCTGATCAAGGCGGCCGGTGAAGAATTGCCGATCGCAAGCATCTACCGCCAGGGAATTCTGGTTTCGCTCCTCAATCCGAAAGTGGCGATATTCTTCCTGGCCTTCCTGCCGCAATTCGTCGCAGAGGGGGCAGGGCCCGCATGGGCGCAGCTCATGCTGCATGGCGGCTTCATCATCGTCGTCGCGGCCTTCATCGAACCGCCGCTCGTCCTTCTCGGCGGGCGCCTTGCGGACGCACTAAGGCACAATGAAAAAATCGGACTGTGGCTCGATCGCGGCCTGGGCGCGCTTTTCCTGGCTCTCGGCGTCCGCCTTGCGCTAAGCAGCCGTTGAGGGCCAGCTTTATTCTTCGGCGACATAGCGCCGCTCGTGGCGCAGCCCCATGCTGGTCAGGATCTCGTATCCGATCGTCCCCGCCGCTCGCGCGACGTCATCAAGCGCCATGTTCTTTCCGAACAGCTCGACATAGTCGCCGGCGCGCACGGCGTTTTCCGGCAGATCGGTGACGTCGAAAATAGTCAGGTCCATGGTGATCCGGCCGGCGACTGGCACTTTGTGTCCGGCGATGAAGCCTTGCCCGCCTTGCGGCACGGCCTGACGCAGCGGCACGCCGCCGCTCGATTGGCTGCGCATATAGCCGTCAGCATAACCCGCCGAGACGATCGCCAGCCGGCTGTCGCGGTGAAGCTGCAGCGCCCGCCCGTAACTGACCGTCTCGCCGGCCTTGACGGTGCGCACCTGAATGATGCGCGCTTCCGTCGTTGCCACTGGCCGCATCGGATTTGTCACGCCGCAGACCGCTTCGCCGCCGTAAAGCGCGATGCCGGGACGGGTCAGGTCGAAATGATAATCCTCGCCGAGAAAGATGCCGGCCGAGGCGGCTAGACTTGAATCGATACCTTCATAGGCGGCCGTAACCTTGCGGAATGATTCGAGCTGTTGCCGGTTCATAAGGTGGCTGGGATCGTCGCCGCAGGCGAGATGGCTCATGACCAGCACCGGCGCGAAGCTTGCCGGCCGCGAGACGTCGTCGGCAAGGGCGATGGCGTCGTCGATGTGCAGCCCCAGCCGATTGAAGCCGGTATCGACATGCAGCGCGCAGGGATAATCGCCATAATCGGCAAGCACCGCCATCCAGAAGGCGAACTG
The DNA here is from genome assembly GCF_000092045.1 of Rhizobium etli CFN 42. NCBI lineage: Bacteria > Pseudomonadati > Pseudomonadota > Alphaproteobacteria > Hyphomicrobiales > Rhizobiaceae > Rhizobium > Rhizobium etli. The sequence goes on from NC_007761.1 coordinate 1,504,396, forward strand.
CTCGTCGGAGGAAATCACCGGCACCAGATCATTGTCGAAGAACCGCCTTTCCGTGCCCGGCCATATGCCCGAGAGCACGAAGATGCGCGCCTCGGGCGCATAGAGGCGAAGGGTGACGCCCTCATCGACGGTCGCGACGAAGAAATCCCGGGCGCCTGCGAGGTAGAGCGCTTCGCCGGCATCCTCGATGCCCATGCCGTAGGCGTCCGCCTTGACGACGGCTGCGGCGCGCGCTGCACCAGAGCGGCGCGCCATGTCGCGCCAGTTCTCCGTGAGCGCACTCAGGTCGACGGTCAGCCGCAGTCCTGCGGAATTGAAAAGCTCATCGTCTTCGGAGGGGATAGGAAAATCTGTCATGAATCGCCGTGAAGAAATGGAAGGAGCCGCCCCGCCCAGTCTAGAGAGGATTGTGGCCAAGGAAAAGCGCAGGCGGTCACATATCACCTTTGCCTGTCGTACGGTCACTTTTGTTCAAGACGGATGCAGGTTTTCACGCTAATTTTTCCGGATGCAGAACGTATCGCAGAAAGAGGCGGCGGAAGCCATGCCGCTCGCGGAAGTGGAATCCGCCCGCTTCTGGCGGGATAGCCGCTTCCGCGACATGGAATGCCTGAGCGCCACCTTCCTGACGCATGAATACGCACCGCACGCGCACGATACATTCAGCATCGGCGCGATAGAAAGCGGCACCCAGATCGCCACCCTCAGCGGCAGGCGGGAGGAAACCGGCCCGGGCGATCTCTATCTGATAGATCCCGGCGTCATCCATGACGGTGCTCCGGGCGGCGAGGGCTACCGTTACCGCATGATCTATCCCGACATGAAGCTGTTCATCGACATTCTGGAGGATGTCACCGGCAAGGCCTTCCATGCGACACCGTCTTTCTCCAGCGGGCTTCCGCGCGATCCTGAGCTCGCCAATGCCTTTCACGCCGCCCATCGCACGCTCGAAAACGGTGCCGGCGCGCTGGAGTCCGATGAAGGCATGTTCTCGGTGCTGGCGGCGATCTTCGCGCGTCACGGCAGCGCCATCGTCGTTCCTGTCGATACGCGGGAACGAAGCGCGGTCGCCCGCGCCCGCGAATACCTGATCGAGAACTTCGACCTCGATGTCGGCCTTGAGGAATTGGCCGGGGTAGCGGGATTGAGCCGCGCTCACCTCATCCGGGCTTTCCGCAAGGAATATCACATCACGCCACATGCCTTCCTGACGGACCGGCGCGTGCAGGTGGCCCGCCGGCTGCTGCGGCAGGGGCACATGCCGGCCGATATCGCGCTCGAATGTGGTTTTGCCGATCAGGCGCATTTCACCCGCCATTTCAAGGCGCGCACTGGCGTGACCCCCGGCCAATTCCGCCTGGGCTGATCACTTTCGTTCAATACAGCCATGGGTGGGCTGGGCTAACCCTCCGCGATGTTGATCAGGAGGTTGCCATGCTGCAGCACAGCCGGCCATCCGGCAAATTTCGTCTTGGCGAATTTATCGCCGGTATGCGCACCATCTTTCCGCTTGTCGTCGCCGTTTTGCCGATCGGCCTTGTCTTCGGCGCGGTCGCCGCTGCCAAGGGCCTTTCGCCGCTGGAAACGACACTGATGAGCGCACTTGTTTTCGCAGGCGGTTCGCAATTCGTGGCGATGGACATCTGGACGCATCCGGCAAGCTGGATCGGCGTCGGCTTCGCAGCCCTGCTGGTCAATATCCGCCACGTGCTGATGAGCGCGTCGATCGGCACGAAGATGCAGTCTTTCCCCGGCGTCAAACGTTATATCGCCATGCTCTTCCTCGCCGATGAGCTCTGGGCCATGGCGGAATTCCGGGCCGGCAGCACAAGGCTGACACCCGCCTGGTATGCCGGCATCGTCACGCCCTTCTACCTCACCTGGGTCGGCTCTTCGCTGACAGGCGCACTGCTCGGCGCCTTTCTCGGCAATCCTGCCGTCATCGGCCTCGACTTCGCCTTTCCGGCTGTCTTCGTCGCGCTCGTCATGGGCTTCTGGAAGGGGCCGGAAACCGGCGCCGTGCTTGCCGCAAGCGGTGCCGCTTCCGTTGCAGTCCACCATTTCGTGCCGGGGGTCTGGTATATCGCCGCTGGTGCGCTGGCCGGGCTGTCAATGGCCCTCTGGCAGGGCAGGGCGCGGGAGCAGGCGGTATGACGCTCGACCTCAACACCCTTATCGCCATCCTCACGATGGCTGCTGCAACGGTATTTACCCGCGTCAGCGGTCTCGTCCTGATCCGGCATATCGAGATCGATGAGCGCCGGAGAACGGCGATCGAAGCCATTCCGCCTGCCGTGCTGATGGCCGTCATCGCCCCGACCGCCTTTGCGACCGGCTGGGCGGAGACCCTGGCCTGCGCGGCAACGGCAATTGCCGCACGCCGCCTGCCGATGCTTGCAAGCGTCGTGGTTGGCGTCGCAACGGTCGCGCTGTTGCGGGCAGCCGGGCTCTAAAGGAATTGACGCGCGGGTACTGCGTCAATGTTCCTCATACTGTATGAAGGAAGGATCTGCGAGATCGGCGAAGCGGGTGAATTCCGCCTGGAAGGCGAGCTTCACCGTGCCTGTCGGTCCGTGACGTTGCTTGGCGATGATGACGTCGGCGGTGCCCTTCACCTTGTCGAACAGTGCTTCCCACTCCGGATATTTCGGATCGTGAGGATCGCGCGGCTCCTGATTCTTGACGTAATATTCCTCGCGGAACACGAAGAGCACGACGTCGGCATCCTGCTCGATCGAACCGGATTCACGGAGGTCGGAGAGCTGCGGGCGCTTGTCGTCGCGGCTTTCGACCTGACGCGAGAGCTGCGACAGCGCGATGATCGGAACGTTGAGCTCCTTGCCGAGCGCCTTGAGGCCGGTGGTGATCTGGGTGATTTCCTGGACGCGATTGTCGCTTGATTTGCCGGAGCCGGTCATCAGCTGCACGTAGTCGACCACGAGCACGTCGAGGCCACGCTGGCGCTTGAGGCGGCGCGCCCTCGCCGAAAGCTGGGCGATGGAGATGCCGCCGGTCTGGTCGATATAGAGCGGCACCTTCTGCATCATCATCGAGCAGGCGACGAGCTTTTCGAAATCGGCATCGTTGATGTCGCCGCGCCGGATCTTCGAGGAGGAGACTTCCGTCTGCTCGGAGATGATACGGGTGGCGAGCTGTTCGGACGACATTTCGAGCGAGTAGAAGCCGACGACGCCGCCGTTCTTTGCCTTCATGCTGCCGTCCGGCTGCACCTCGCCCTCATAGGCGGCGGCGATGTTGTAGGCGATGTTGGTCGCAAGCGAGGTCTTGCCCATGCCGGGGCGTCCGGCGAGGATGATCAAGTCCGAACGCTGCAGGCCGCCCATCTTGGCATCAAGCGAATGGATGCCGGTGGAAATGCCGGAAAGGCCGCCGTCGCGCTCCTTGGCGACGGCCGCCATGTCGATCGCCAGCGCCACGGCGTCGTTGAAAGACTGGAAGCCGCCATCGTAACGGCCATTTTCGGCGAGCTCGAACAGCCGGCGTTCGGTATCCTCGATTTGCGACTGCGGCGGCATATCGAGCGGCGCGTCATAGGCGATGTTGACGACATCCTCCCCGATGGTGATCAGCGCCCGGCGCAGCGCGAGATCATAGATCGCCCGGCCGTAATCCTCGGCGTTGATGACCGTGACCGCGTTGCTGACGAGGCTTGCCAGATATTGCGAAACCGTCATGTCGCCGACTTTCTCGTCGGCTTTCAGGAAGGTCTTGATCGTCACCGGATTGGCGATCTTGCCCATGCGGATGATGTCGCCGGCGACCTCGAAGATCTTCCGGTGCAGCGGTTCGTAGAGATGGATCGGCTTGAGGAAGTCCGACACCCGGTAATAGGCGTCGTTGTTCATCAGGATGGCGCCGAGAAGCGCCTGCTCGGCTTCGATATTGTTGGGTGCTTCGCGGTAATGCTGCTCCGACGGAGCAACGGCTGCAATCTTTCGAGCGGCGTCGTTCATCATCATCCGTTCTGTCTTTTTCCAACTCCGGATTTGCAATTCCGGATGGAGAAAATCAAGGGGCTGCGAAAGGAGCGGGGCCCGTCTCGCCTAAATCCTGAACGCTGTGCCCATTGTTCGACTTCTCCACAGTCCCGGGCGCCACAAATGCGAAATACTGGCAGTGTCACCCGCAGGACACGGTACGGAGCCGACTCAGCTCATCCGTTCCGGAGAAGGGTATGTTAGCGCGATGACATCGGCCACGCAGCAAAAACATCCGGAAATCCCCCGCCAAAAAAGCGCGCACAGAAAACAAAAAAGCCCGGCACGGCGGCCGGGCTTTCCCTCTCGCGGTTTTGTTCCGGCGAAATTATGCTTCGTTTTCGTCGAGGCCGTCTGCTTCCGGATCGAAGAAATCTTCCGGACGCAGCGCGTCTTCGTCGACGCCGTAGATCGCGTCGACCGAGGTGAGTTCTTCGCCCTTGGCCTGGCGCTCGGCCTCTTCGGCAGAACGGGCAACGTTCAGTTCGATGTTGATTTCGACTTCGGCATGCAGCTGCAGCTCGACCTTGTGCAGGCCGATCGCCTTGATCGGCGTGTTCAGGTGAACCTGGTTGCGGCCGATGTTGAAGCCTTCGGCGGCGAGAACCTCGACGACGTCACGGGCAGCGACCGAGCCGTAGAGCTGGCCGGTTTCGCCGGCCGAACGCACGACGATGAAGGACTTGCCGTCGAGAACGTCGGCGACCTTCTGGGCTTCCGACTTGCGCTCGAGGTTGCGGGCCTCGAGCGTCGCGCGCTCGGATTCGAAGCGGGCCTTGTTGGCGGCGTTGGCGCGCAGTGCCTTGCCGAGCGGCAGCAGGTAGTTGCGGGCAAAGCCGTCGCGAACCTTTACGGTTTCGCCCATCTGGCCGAGCTTGGAGATGCGTTCGAGAAGGATGACTTCCATTTTCTTGTTCCTTTCTTGTGTCTCAGATTTTCGTGTCGGATTGTTTGGAGGTATCGGCATCTTTCGCCGGGGTGAGCGCGATCGCTTTGCGCGTATCGCTGAGACCCAGGACGAGGATAAGGAGAGCTGGCAGCAGCATGAGTATCGAAGCCAGGTAGCAGAGGATGAGGGCCGGTATGCGCCAGTCCTTTCCACGTGTGCGGAAATGCAGCGAGGCGAAGCCGGAGAGCATGAAACCGGCGCCGAAGGTGCCAATCACGGTCGCGCCGACGAGCGCCGGAACGCCGCCGAAGAAGCAGGCAGCAAGCCCGGCCAGGAAGATGAAGATCGAATTGCGGTTCATCCGCAGCGATGAGGGAATATCCTCGCGCGGCCGAAGGCCCCGGCCGGATGCGGCGACGATGCGCACGGCGAAATAATAGGCGGCAAACAGCATGCTGACCCACATGCCGCCCTGCACGGCCGGCAGCATCAGCAGGATCAGCGATTTGGTCTGCGCGGTTGCCGCCGGATCGGGCATGAATTCCGGCTGCTGCTGCTTGACCGAGGTGATCAGCAGATCGACGATCGGGTCGGTGATCTCAGGCCCATAGCCGATCATCACGCCGATGACGATGACGGCAAGCGTCACCAGCCCGCACAGATGCAGCAGGATATCAGAGAGCGGATACCAGGCAAGCAGATGGTCGGGGCCGCCGAGTTCGGAGGCGGGACGCGCGAGATTGGCAAGATGGCTGAGCCAGCCGGCCGGCAGCAGCGTCACTAGCGTCATGATGAGCGCGAAAGACGGGGAGATGAGGACCGCACCGAGCGCCGCTCCCGTGACGACGGCCGAAATCGCGGCGGCATTGCCCCAGCCGAGTCCGACGATCAGGATCGGCAGCGCCGAGGCCGTATAGAGGAGCGCGCTGAAAAACGACGGCTGCATGCTCGCGCCCAGCACCAGCAGGGCGGCGGTCAATCCGGCGAGTGCGCCGATCAGCAGCGTTTTAAGATCCGGTCGTTTCAAGGTCGCTGTCCTGCTTCATCAAGCAGTTAGAGGCTGTTGCTGAATCGAATTCAGAAACGTCTCAACATGGGTTTTAAGAATTCCGATCCGCGCCCATCGCGAAAGGGAGAAGGGAAGGCACGAATGCCTTCCCTCAAATCTGATTGCGTCGGCCGATTAAGCGACGACGTAGGGCAGCAGGCCGAGGAAACGGGCGCGCTTGATCGCCTGGGCGAGTTCGCGCTGCTTCTTCTGGGAAACGGCCGTGATGCGGGACGGAACGATCTTGCCGCGCTCGGAAATGTAGCGCTGCAGCAGGCGAACGTCCTTGTAGTCGATCCGCGGTGCGTTTGCGCCGGAGAACGGGCAGGTCTTGCGGCGGCGATGGAACGGACGGCGGACCGGTGCGGAGGAAGCTTCAGACATTCTTATATCTCCTTATGCACGGTCTTCGCGGGGAGCGCGGTCCGGACGCGGGCCACGCTGGAAGTCGCCGTCACGGCGCGGCGGACGGTCACCGAATTCGCGGCGCGGGCCACGGTCGCCGCCTTCACGCGGGCCGCGGTCGTCGCGGTCGCGCTTCTGCAGCATGGCAGACGGGCCTTCCTCATGCTTTTCGACGGCGATGGTCATGTAGCGAAGAACGTCTTCGCTGATGCGCATCTGACGTTCCATTTCCTGGATCGCAGCCGGCGGTGCATCGATGTCCATCAGGGCGTAGTGCGCCTTGCGGTTCTTCTTGATGCGATAGGTGAGGGACTTGAGTCCCCAGTTCTCGATGCGCCCGACCTTGCCGCCGTTAGCTTCGATCACACCCTTGTACTGTTCTACGAGGGCATCGACCTGCTGAGCGGAAATATCCTGTCGGGCAAGGAATACATGTTCATAAAGAGCCATGACAGCTTTGCCTTTCTTGCGTTTGGTTCAACCCGATTTTCGGCGGCTAAGCCTCAACGACTGCTCCTGATTGGGCGAACCCAGGCAAGAAAAGCGTTTCCGAGACGGTCGAGAGCGGAGACACGGGAGGCTGGAACGCTTCCGTTCCGAACGATTTCCAATAGGAAACCGGCCCTCCGTTCAGCCACCAGCCAGAAGACCGGGTTAACGAACAGGCGCGCTTATACGGATTTTTCGAGGAAAGGCAACCCCAATCCGGCATTCGAGCCCGACGCAGACCAATCGGCAGCGCCGGACCGGTCATCAGAGCGTCAGCGGATACTGCCGGTGCACCTTGGCAATCTCCGCCAGCACCTCGTCCGAAAGCGTCAGCTCGGCTGCGCCGAGATCGGTTTTCAACTGCTCCATCGAGGTTGCGCCGATGATGACCGAGGTCATGAAGGGTCTCGACAGGCAGAAGGCGAGCGCCATGGCCGCCGGGTCGAGACCGTATCGGGTCGCGAGGGTCAGATAGGCCTTGGTCGCCGGCTCCTGCAGTGGCTGGAGCCGGCCGCCGATATCGGGATTGATCGACGCGCGCGAACCTTTCGGTCTCAGACCACCGACATATTTGCCGGTCAGGATGCCACCGGCGAGCGGTGAATAGGCAAGCAGCCCGACATCTTCGTAATGCGAGAGCTCGGCGAGATCGAGGTCGAAGTGGCGGTAGAGCAGGTTGTATTCGTTCTGAACGCTGGCGACCCGCGGCAGGTTCTTCTGTTCGGAGAGCGTCAGATATTTCTGGATACCCCAGGTGGTTTCGTTGGAAAGGCCGATCGCGCGGATCTTGCCTTCCTTCACCAGCGCGCCGAGCGTCTCCAGGATATCGAGCATGTTGGCGACGGCCTTGTCGCGATCTTGGTTGAAGGGGTTGTAGCTCCAGTTTTGGCGGAAATGAAAATGGCCGCGGTTCGGCCAATGCACCTGATAGAGGTCGACATAATCCGTCTTCAGCCGTTTCAGGCTGGCCTCGAGCGCCAGGCGGATATTCCTCGCATCCGCTCCTTCACCGCCGCGCAGATAATCGCGGCCGCGGCCGGCGACCTTGGTGGCGAGCACGATCTCGCTTCGCTTGCCGGACTTTTCGAACCAGCTGCCGATATAGTCTTCGGTCCAGCCCTGCGTTTCGGGCGAAACCGGCGTTGTCGGGTAGAGCTCGGCGGTATCGAAGAAATTGACGCCCTTTTCGACGGCGTAATCCATCTGCGCATGCGCGTCGGTTTCGCTGTTCTGCGAGCCCCAGGTCATGGTGCCAAGGCAGATTTCTGAAACGGAAATGTCTGTACGGCCGAGTGACTTGTACTTCATGGAGAAAACCTTGAGAGCGATCTGGAGGATGAAAGCCTTGGGGAAGGACCGGGCAAATCTAGGCCGGATTTGGCGGAGCGCAAGAGCAAAAACCGGGCTTTTGCAGCGGTGCGAAAGGCTTTGCGCAGAAGCCGCCGCCACTTGACTCTGCCGGAAAGAATGTCAATTGGAGGCAAAACAGCCTCGAGGGGCGCAATCAGGGACATGAGCATGACCATTGCTTTTACTTTTCCCGGCCAGGGCAGCCAGGCCGTCGGCATGGGCAAGGATCTGGCCGAGAATTTTGCGGAAGCCCGCGCGGTTTTAGAAGAAGTCGACGAGGCGCTCGGTGAAAAACTTTCGGACGTTATGTTCAACGGTCCCGAGGACACCCTGACCCTGACTGCGAACGCCCAGCCGGCGCTGATGGCGGTTTCGATCGCCGTCATCCGCGTTCTCCAGGCGAAGGGGCTGGACCTGAAGTCCAAGGTCGCCTACGTCGCCGGTCACTCGCTCGGCGAGTATTCCGCCCTTTGTGCCGCCGGCACCTTTTCCCTCGCCGATACTGCGCGGCTGCTGCGTATTCGCGGCAATGCCATGCAGGCGGCCGTTCCCGTCGGCGTCGGCGCCATGGCCGCGATCATCGGCCTTGAACATGCCGACGTCGTCGCCGTCTGCGAAGAGGCTGCCGCCACCGGCGCCTGCCAGATCGCCAACGACAATGGCGGCGGCCAGATCGTCATTTCGGGGGAGAAGGCTGCTGTCGAAAAGGCCGCCGGCCTCGCAACCGACAGGGGCGCCAAGCGCGCCATCCTGCTGCCGGTCTCGGCTCCCTTTCATTCCAAGCTGATGGCACCTGCGGCCGAGGCCATGCGCGCGGCGCTGGCGACGGTCGCCAAGTCCGATCCCGTCGTGCCCCTGATCGCCAATGTCCGCGCCGCCCCGGTGTCCGGCGCCGACGAGATCGCCAGCCTCCTGGTCGAGCAGGTGACCGGCCAGGTTCGTTGGCGCGAGACGGTGGAATGGTTCGCCGGCAATGGCGTGACGACGCTTTATGAACTCGGTTCCGGCAAGGTGCTGACCGGCCTTGCCCGTCGCATCGACAAAACAGTCAACGGCATCTCCGTCGGCGGCCCGGCGGACATCGACGCGGCTGTCGCCGCCCTGATGGCCTGATTGATATCTCCAGATATAAGGAACGTTCCATGTTCGATCTCTCCGGCCGCAAGGCTCTCGTCACCGGCGCATCGGGCGGCATCGGCGAGGAAATCGCCCGTCTCCTTCATCAGCAGGGCGCCATCGTCGGCCTGCACGGCACCCGCGTCGAGAAGCTGGAAGCGCTGGCGGCCGAGCTCGGCGAGCGCGTCAAGATCTTCCCGGCCAACTTGTCGGACCGTGACGAGGTGAAGGCGCTCGGCCAGAAGGCCGAGGCCGATCTCGAGGGTGTCGATATCCTCGTCAACAATGCCGGCATCACCAAGGACGGCCTGTTCGTGCGCATGAGCGACGAAGACTGGGATGCGGTCCTCGAGGTCAATCTGACGGCGACCTTCCGCCTGACGCGCGAGTTGACGCATCCGATGATGCGCCGCCGCTATGGCCGTATCATCAACATCACCTCCGTCGTCGGCGTCACCGGCAATCCGGGCCAGGCCAACTATTGCGCCTCCAAGGCCGGCATGATCGGCTTCACCAAGTCCTTGGCGCAGGAAATCGCCACCCGCAATGTGACCGTCAACTGCGTCGCCCCCGGCTTCATCGAAAGCGCGATGACCGGCAAGCTGAATGACAAGCAGAAGGAAGCGATCATGGGGGCTATCCCGATGAAGCGGATGGGGACGGGCGGCGAAGTCGCCTCGGCGGTTGCCTATCTTGCGTCCTCCGAGGCTGCCTACATGACCGGCCAGACGCTGCACGTAAACGGCGGCATGGCGATGATCTGAAAGGACAAACCGTCGGCATGGGGATAATTCCGCCAATAGCATGTTGAGCAATCACGAAGCGTTGATTTTCTGGCTTTGCGGCAGACTTAAACCATGTTAAGCGGGCCATGACTGTGAACAGTCGTCCCGAGAAAGCAGACGGACCGGCGGGCTTTTCGCAAGCCTCGGAAATCTCTGAAGCCGGGTAAACGAGTTTGCCGAGGATGTCTGAAAACATCGCAGGCTGAAACAGGGTAGGGGTGCCGCAACGGCATTCCGATCAGGACATAAGGTCGAGGAAACCGACATGAGCGATATCGCAGAACGCGTAAAGAAAATTGTTATTGATCATCTTGGCGTCGATGCCGACAAGGTCGTCGAGAGCGCCAGCTTTATCGACGATCTGGGCGCTGACTCGCTCGACACGGTCGAACTTGTCATGGCTTTCGAAGAAGAATTCGGCGTTGAAATCCCCGACGACGCAGCTGACTCGATCCTGACGGTCGGCGATGCAGTGAAGTTCATTGAGAAGGCCCAGGCCTGATCCTATATATTTGAGAAAGGGCGGGCCTGGAGTCCGCCCTTTTCTTTTCGGCCTATTTCTCCATAGAACATAAGAGGCGGGGGAAAGCACGCGATGAGACGTGTCGTCATCACTGGTACCGGCATGGTATCACCCTTGGGATGCGGAACTGAGGTGACGTGGTCGCGGCTGCTCGCCGGCCAGAACGGCGCCCGCCTCGTCACCGAATTCGAGGTCGACGACCTTCCCGCCAAGATTGCCTGCCGTATCCCGCTCGGTGACGGCACTGACGGCACCTTCAGCGCCGACCAATGGATGGAGCCGAAGGAGCAGCGCAAGGTCGATCCCTTCATCATCTATGGCATGGCCGCGGCCGACATGGCGCTTGCCGACGCCGGCTGGCATCCCGAGAGCGATGAGGATCAAATCTCCACCGGCGTGCTGATCGGCTCGGGCATCGGCGGCATCGAAGGCATCGTCGAGGCAGGTTACACCCTGCGCGACAAGGGTCCGCGCCGTATCTCCCCCTTCTTCATCCCCGGCCGCCTGATCAATCTCGTCTCTGGCCAGGTCTCGATCCGCCATAAACTGCGCGGACCCAATCATTCGGTCGTCACCGCCTGCTCGACGGGCGCGCATGCGATCGGCGATGCCGCGCGGCTGATCGCGCTTGGTGACGCCGACGTCATGGTCGCCGGCGGCACGGAATCTCCCGTCAGCCGTATTTCGCTGGCAGGCTTTGCCGCCTGCAAGGCGCTGTCGACCCAGCACAACGACGATCCGCAGAAGGCTTCGCGCCCTTATGACCGCGACCGTGACGGCTTCGTCATGGGCGAGGGCGCCGGCATCGTCGTGCTCGAAGAGCTGGAGCATGCGAAGGCCCGCGGCGCCAAGATCTACGCCGAGATCGTCGGCTACGGCCTGTCGGGCGACGCCTATCACATTACCGCGCCATCCGAAGACGGCGAGGGTGCCGGCCGCTGCATGGCGATGGCGCTGAAGCGCGCCGGGCTGACACCGGCCGACATCGACTACATCAACGCTCATGGTACTTCGACCATGGCCGACACGATCGAACTCGGGGCAGTCGAGCGCCTGGTCGGCAACGCGGCGTCGAAGATCTCGATGTCCTCGACCAAGTCGGCGACCGGACACCTTCTCGGTGCTGCCGGCGCGATCGAGGCGATCTTCGCGACACTTGCCATCCGTGACAATATCGCGCCGCCGACGCTCAATCTTGACAATCCCGAACGCGAGACGGCGATCGATCTTGTTCCGCACAAGGCTCGTGAGCGAGAAATCGACGTGGCTCTGTCCAATTCGTTCGGGTTCGGCGGCACGAACGCATCGCTCGTGCTGCGCCGTTACGCGCAGTAAGAGGCCCGCCGGAGCAGCGTGCTGGAGTTGAACGATCGGCAGCGGCTTCGTTGAACTGTGGCGGAACCTGTTTTTGCCGCATTGCTTCGCGAAATAGCGGAATGAGGGCCAAGTTTTAGAGGATTGCCGGTGAGCGATACGACGAACCAGAGCAACGACAGCCAGGCGCAGAAGGGACCGATCATCCCGAAGTCGCCGAGCGAAGCCCTGCGTCCGGAACGTGTTCCGGAGCCGCCGAAACGCTCCAGGAACGCTCGCAGCCAGATCGTCCTTTTCCTGAACTTCATCATGACGATGACGGTGCTGGTCTGCGTCCTTGCCGTCATCGGCTTCTATTACGCGACCTCGACTTATCAGAGCCCAGGCCCGCTGCAGACCAACACTAATTTCATCGTCCGCAACGGCGCGGGTCTCGCCGAAATCGCCTCGAACCTCGAGCGCAACGCGATAATCTCCGATGCCCGTATCTTCCGTTATCTCACCGCGACGCATCTTGCCGCCGGCGAGAGCCTGAAGGCCGGCGAATATGAGATCAAGGCGAGAGCCTCCATGAGCGATATCATGGAACTGCTGAAATCGGGCAAGTCCATCCTCTATTCGGTGTCCTTTCCGGAAGGCCTGACGGTCCGCCAGATGTTCGACCGCATGCTGCAGGATCCGGTGCTGGAAGGCGACTTGCCGGCCGCACTGCCGGCCGAAGGCAGCCTGCGTCCGGACACCTACAAATTCTCGCGCGGCACCAAGCGCTCGGAAATCATCGAACAGATGGCGGCCGCACAGCAGAAGCTGGTCGACCAGATCTGGGATAAGCGCGATTCCTCGCTGCCGCTGCGATCCAAAGAGGAATTTGTGACGCTCGCTTCGATCGTCGAAAAGGAGACCGGCATTCCCGACGAACGCGCCCATGTCGCTTCCGTGTTCTTGAACCGGCTTGGCAAGGGCATGCGCCTGCAGTCCGATCCGACGATCATCTACGGGCTCTTCGGTGGCGAGGGAAAACCGGCGGACCGGCCGATCTACCAGTCGGATCTGAAACGGGACACGCCTTACAATACCTATGTCATCAAGGGCCTGCCGCCGACACCGATCGCCAATCCTGGCAAGGATGCGCTGGAAGCCGTTGCCAACCCTTGGAAAACCCAGGATCTCTATTTCGTCGCCGACGGCACCGGCGGCCACGTTTTTGCCGCTACGCTCGAGGAGCACAATGCCAATGTCAAGCGCTGGCGCAAGCTCGAGGCCGACAAGGGCTCGGACCCGAACATCGCAGTCGACGGCCAGCCGGAAGAGCAGCCGGGCGATAGTGGTGCGACTGTCGTGCCGCCGAAGAAAAAGAAGATCAACTGACAGTTTTCGGGAGGCTCGCATGGCTTTGCAGTCCATGACTGGTTTTGCGCGGCGCGAGGGAACAAGCGGCCGCTGGCGTTGGGCATGGGAGCTGCGCTCGGTCAACGGCAAGGGTTTCGACCTGCGCCTGCGCCTGCCGCCCGGCCTCGAACGCATGGAGGCGGAGGTCCGCCGCCTTGCCGGCGAAAGCTTCAGCCGCGGCAACCTGCAGGCTTCGCTTTCGGTCACCGCTGACGAGAACCGTTTCGAGGCGGTGCTGAACAGGGAAGCGCTTGCCGCCGTGCTTGCCATGCGCGAGCAATTGGCGGGCGTGATCGATCCGGCGCCGCTGAAGCTCGACACGCTGCTTCTGGTGCGCGGCATCGTGGAGTTCCGTGAGGGCGAGGACGCTGAGGAGGCGCTGGCTGCCCGGGATGCCGATATTGCCGCCGGACTCATGGCCGCGCTTGCCGATCTCCGGGCGATGCGCGAACAGGAAGGGGCGGCGCTCTCCCGCATTCTTCTCGATCACGTCGCAACGATCGAGGGCCTGACACGGACGATCGAGATGGATCCTTCGCGCTCGCCGCAGGAGATCGCCTCCCGGCTCGTGGCGCAGGTCGCCTTGCTGATGGACGGCATGGCCGCGTTCGACCGCGACCGGTTGCATGCCGAAGCCGCGCTGTTGGCGACCAAGGCGGATCTGCGCGAGGAAATCGACCGCCTGAAGGCGCATGTCGCCGCCGCGCGCGATCTCCTGGTGAAAGGCGGGCCTGCCGGGCGCCGGCTGGACTTCCTTGCACAGGAATTTAACCGCGAATCGAATACCATCTGCTCCAAGTCGAATGCCTCGGCGGTTACGGCCGCCGGCATCGAGTTGAAAGTCGTGATCGACCAGTTCCGCGAGCAGGTCCAGAATTTGGAGTAGGACATGAAACCGGCGAAATCCTCGCCCGTGCAGATCGCCCGCCGCGGTCTGATGCTTGTCATTTCGTCGCCGTCTGGCGCCGGCAAATCCACCATCGCGCGCACGCTGCTGGAGACCGACAAGCATATCGGCCTTTCCGTCAGCGTCACCACGCGCCCGCGCCGCCCGAGCGAGGTCGAGGGCGTGCATTACCACTTCAAGAGCGTGCGCGAGTTCGAGCGGCTGCGTGACAGCGACGCGCTGCTCGAATGGGCCGAAGTGCATGGCAATTTCTACGGCACGCCGCGCGAGCCGGTCGAGCAGGCCATGGCCGAAGGCCGCGATATGCTCTTCGATATCGACTGGCAGGGCGCCCAGCAGTTGCAGGAGAAGATGTCGGCCGACGTCGTCTCGATCTTCGTGCTGCCGCCGACCATGACGGAGCTCCAGTCGCGTCTGCACCGCCGTGCCGAGGATTCCGAGGAGGTGATTCAGACGCGACTGGCCAACAGCCGCGCCGAGATCGCCCACTGGCGCGAATATGATTATGTCATCGTCAATGACGATCTCAACACCGCCTTCGACGCCGTCCAGTCGATCGTCAAGGCCGAACGCCTGCGCCGCGACCGCCGCCACGGCATGTTCGATTTCGTCCGAGAGCTGCTGGAGGAGACGCCGTCGCTCTAAAGATTGTTCGCGAGAAGGCAGAATTCCTCGACGGACAAGGTCTCTGCCCGACGCGCCGGATCGATCCCCGCCTTGACGAGAAGGCTTTCGCCGCCGAGCGGTTTCAAGCTTTGACGCAGCATCTTGCGACGCTGGCCGAAGGCGGCTTGCGTGACCTTCTCCAAATTGGCGACGGCGCACTGAACGGGGTTTTCACGAGGAAGCAAGTGCACGACCGTTGAGGTCACCTTCGGCGGCGGCGTAAATGCCTGCGGCGGCACGTCGAAGGCCATGCGTGCGTCCGTCCGCCAGCCGCAGAGCACGCCGAGACGGCCGTAATGGTCGTCATCCTCGCCCGCGACGATACGCTCGCCGACTTCCTTCTGAAACATCAGCGTCAGTGACTGCCAAAATGGCGGCCAGGCTTTCGGCAGCAGCCAGTTGACCAGCAACTGCGTGCCGACATTATAAGGCAGGTTGGCGATAATCTTGACGGGGCCTTCCGGCGCCAATGCTTCGAAATCCGTCTTCAGCGCATCGCCTTCGATGACCTCCAGGCGGCCGGGATAGTGATCGGCGATCTCGGCAAGCGCAGGCAGGCAGCGCGCGTCCCGCTCGACGGCAATGACCTTCTTGGCGCCGAGCGCCAGAATCGCGCGGGTCAGCCCACCGGGGCCGGGGCCGACCTCGAAAACGGTGGTCTCTTCAAGAGCGCCTGCGGTGCGGGCGACCTTCTGCGTGAGGTTGAGGTCGAGCAGGAAGTTCTGCCCGAGCGCCTTGCGCGCATCGAGGCCGTGACGCTGAATGACGTCGCGAAGCGGCGGCAGGCCATCGAGTGCTGCCATCAGCGGCGGCTTTCCCAAGTGCGGCCGAGCTGGGCGGCAAGCTTCAGTGCTGCAACCAGGCTCTGCTCACGCGCCAGTCCCTTGCCGGCGATGCCGAAAGCGGTGCCGTGATCCGGCGAGGTTCGCACGAAGGGAAGTCCGAGCGTGACGTTGACGCTGTCGTCGAAACCGAGAGCCTTGGCGGGGATCAGCGCCTGATCGTGATACATGCAGATGGCGACATCATATCGCGCCCGCGCCTCGTCATGGAACATCGTATCGGCGGGCAGGGGGCCGATCGCATCGATACCCTCGTCACGCAGCTGCTCGATCGACGGGCGGATGATGTCCTCATCCTCCGTGCCGATCGCTCCGCCTTCACCCGCATGCGGGTTGAGGCCGGCGAGGGCAAGCCGTGGCGCGTCGATTCCAAAGCGCTGCCTGAGATCCGCATCGGCGATCCGGCAGGTTTCGACGATCAGGTCGCCGGTCAGCGCTTGTGGCACGTCGCGGACAGGAATGTGGATGGTAACGGGAATGGCCCTGAGTTTCGGTCCCGACAACATCATGACCGGCGTCACCAGCCTGCCGGTCGCCCTGGCGGCAAGATCGGCGAGAAATTCGGTATGGCCGGGAAACCGGAAACCCGCCTCGTAGAGCACGGCCTTGGCGATCGGATTGGTGACAACCGCGAGTGCCTCGCCGCCGATGACAAGCGAGACTGCTTTCTCGATTGCCGCGATCGTGCCCTTCGCCGTTGCCACATGCGGCTCGCCGGCCACTACCTCAATGCCGGCCGGGACGCTCATGACAGGCAGCGCATCGGCAAATATGCCGGTGGCCTTGCCGACCGTGTCGATCTCACGAATGGAAACCGCCAGATTGAGCTGGCGGGCCCGCAGGGTCAGGACATCCCGATCGCCGATCAGGAAAAAAGGCGGAAGCCCGAGTTCACGCCGCCGCAGCCATGCCATCAGGGTGATATCCGGTCCGATGCCGGCGGGATCGCCCTGGCTCAGCGCAAGCGGTCGTGAAAAGGGTATCGCCATCGTCGGTCAGCGATAGGCGATCTGCGCCTTCTTGCGCAGTTCGTCCAGGTATTTCTTGCTGTTTTCGTTTTCCGGCGGGCCATTCTTGCCGGCCTTGGACTTGTCGAGATCCTCCTGGCGGAAGACCATTTCGGCCGCCTGGTCGTCGGAGACCTGGCGCTGGCTGCAGATTGCCAGATATTCGACGCCCTTCTCGGTGACGCGGGTGCCTGTCGTGTTGCCCTTGGCCTGCTCGACCAGAGACTTCCAGTCCGGCGGGATCTCCGGAGCGAGCATGCGGCCGAGATCGCGCACGGAAACATCGCGCATCGTTGCGGCAAAGGTCTTTGCCTGATCGCAGCCGGGGAATTTCGAGCGCGATGCCTCGGCCTCGCCCTTGCGCTTGCCGGTGATGGCGCCACGCTTGGCCTCGGGAATGACGAAGATGATCTGCTGCAGCATATATTCCGTCGTCACCGGCTTTTGCTTGTTGTTCTGCATCATGCGCGAGACGAGATCATAGTTCGACAGCCGCGAGGTCGAGCCGTAGCGCGCATTGACGACGCGCGGCCAGCTCATCTGCACAGCAATGAAGCCTTTGAAATGATCGACGCCAACGCCGGCGCGATCGAGGATCTGCGACATCTGTTCGACGGAAAGTTTGTTGCCGGCCGAAAAGCGCGCGAAAGACGCATCGACATCCTGCTGCGAAACCGACATATGGACGCGGGCGACCTCCTGGCGCTTGAGCGTCTCGTCGATCAATTGCTCCGTAGCGGTCTTGGCGTCGGCCTTGGTATGCTGCAGGCGCAGGAAGGCCTGACGCTTGGCGACATCGCCGCTGGTGATGGCTGTGCCGTTCACCACGGCCTGGACTCCGCTTGCTGCAAGCGCCGGGCCGGCAAGGCCCGTCAGCAAGGCAATCGCTGCGCCGGCGAGAAAGGCGGTTATGGCTTTTTTCGCGTCAATCATCTGTTGACCTCCCAATAGCGCCGCGAGCCGTTGATCGCGGCGTCCTTACCACAGTGCGAGACACGCGGAAATCGCTTCCATCGCGGCGCGAAACTCCTATGCCTCGGATATCGACTGGCGGCAATGTCCTGCACAGGCTTACGGCGAAAGAATGACTTGAGGCCATGTTTACGCCGTCCGCCCGCTAGTTGGAGAGAGTGTCGGAGCCGATTTTGATGTCGCCGAGCGTGCGGAACGTCAGTCGCGCGCCGATCGTCCAGTCGCTTGCCGACTCGTCGTCGGAATCCCTGCTATCCGTGTAGGCGATCGTGAAGATCGTGCATTCGTCCTCATAGGAAAGGCCGAGTGTCCGGCGGCTGATCACATCGTTGTTCAGATCCCATGCGATGCCGCCGAAGATCGACCAGTAGTCCTTGAACTTGACCTTGCTGCTGGTCTGGATCTCGTCATTGTCCTCGGCGAAGCCATAGGCGGGCTGAGCGCTGAGATGGGTGTAGGTCACCTGCGTCTGGAAGGTGTCGTTCTGGTAGCCTGTCGTCAGGTCGCCACGGCGAAACTCGAAATCTTTCTCGTCGAGCCGGTAGGAGGCCGCAACGGAAACACCGTAGGGTGTTTCGACGCCGCCGAGGCCGACATAATCGGAGCGGTCTGTTTCGAGGCCCGAATCCGCGCCGACATTGACGAGGTCATCGGTCGCGAACGAGTTCTGGCCGGCGAGCTGATATGACTGGCCGAAAATGCCGTGCAGCTTGTAACCGCTGTCGAACGTCCCGGTATACTGGAACCCGACATTGGCGCGGGTGCCGCCCTCGACGCGGTCGTAACCAGAGAACTTATCGCGGTCGAAGAGCGAGGTGGCATCGAAGACAAAACTTTGTGCATCCTCGTTTGGCAGCCGGCCGGCAAGCTGCTCGTCGGGGCGCGCATAGATCTGGACGATCGGCTCCAGAATATGCGTGCTGTTATCAGTCGTCATCAGGATCGGGTACCGCATCTCCAGCCCGGCGGTGAGCATCGAGCGGGTGGCGGATTCGTCGTCAAGATAATTGCCCGCGTAACCGGTCGGGTCGTTCATGTTCAGCGCGAAAGCATCGCCGCGCGCGGCCAGAAGCGGGGTGATCACCAAGCCGGTCGGCGTGACGTAGGTGCGTTTCCATTGAAGTTCGGCCGTCAGACGCGAAGTCTGGCCCTTCAGGCCGCGGAAGCGGTCGAATCCGTCGACGGTATAGAAGTCGTCGTGTGTGCGCGAAATATTCGTCAGGTTGACGTCCGCGGAAAGTTCGCCGCCTGCAAGCGGCTGAGGCGCGACATAGTGGTAATCAAGCGCGGGATAGACGATGGCCTGCTGCTTTTCGGCCGTGTTCGTCCGATCGGCATCCTGGACGTCGAAATAAAACGCCCGCATGTCGAAATAATTCCGTTTCCCAAGCCCCGTCAGGTAGATCTGGTTCGTGCGATCGGTGCCGCTCAAGCCGCGGAGTTTATAGGTTTTCGAGAAATTATTGTCGCTCTGCACCATGACGTCCCAGCCGAACGTCCAGCGCGGATTGATGCGGAACTCCGCCTTTGACGCCACCATGCCGCGCTGCTCGGCTTCGGCATCGCTGGTGCCCGAGCTGAAATTGCCGGGTTTTGCCTGGTCGATACCGGCGACGCGCAGGATATGCGTGCCGTTCTCGAAGCGCTGACGGAATTCGCCTTCAACGAGGAAGCCCTGGGCCGTATAGCCGGTTGTGGTGACCGTCGCATCCATACTCGGCGAGATCACGTAATAATAAGGAATGGAAAGACCGAAGCCGAGATTTTGCGACAGGCTCATCGTCGGGAACAGGAAGCCGGACTTGCGCTTCACCGTATTGTCGGGAACTTCGATGAACGGCACGAAGGCAATCGGGTAGCCGAGCAACTCGAAGCGGGCTCGCTCCAGACGGATCGTGTGGGTCTCGCCGTTCTGGATCACGCGTTTGGCCTTGACCTGCCAGAAGGGTGCACGTTTCGGGTCTTCGGCGCAGGGAAGGCAGGCGGTGTAGACGCCCTTATTGAGAATCATCTTGGTGCCGCCGACACGCTCGCCGCTTTCGGCGACGATACGCGTATTGTCGGAGGTTTCGACGCGCAGCGAGTTCAGGAACCCGTCGGCAAAATTGTCGGTCACGTCAAGGTTGTCGGCATAGATGCGGTTGCCGTCCGGGCTGACGAGCTCGACATTGCCCATCGCCATCATCCGGCCGGTCTTCTGATTGTACTCGACCTTCTGCGCGACCATTTTGTAGCCGCCATAGTTGATCTGCACGCCGCCGACCGCCGAGACGAGGTCGGCGTCACGATTATAGACGAGTTCATTGGCCGAAAGCAGCAATTTGGCGCTTTCGGGAATCTTGTTCTGAATATTTTGCTCAGGCGCGCTGGCCTGGCCGTGGGAGGCCGGGACGCTGCCGAAATAGGAACATAGAGCCGCACCGACAAGCAGGGCAACCGATTGTTTACTAAAATACTTGCGGTCGCCTACCGCCACTAGCCGTCCTCCTGATGAAGCAAAATAGTCGCGCCCAAGGCCAGCGCGACAACAACCGGTATCCAGGTCGCCACGAAGGGAGGCACGACTCCACTGCTTCCGAATGCTTTTACAAGCACGGTGATGACATAAAGCATGAAGCCTGACAGGATTCCACCCAGAATCACGGAGCGGGATTGGTTGAACCGGCTAAATTTTAGGGACACTGTTGCAGCAATGAGAGTCATGGCCACCAGCAGCAATGGCTGAGACAACAG
Source organism: Rhizobium etli CFN 42 (assembly GCF_000092045.1). Classification (NCBI taxonomy): domain Bacteria; kingdom Pseudomonadati; phylum Pseudomonadota; class Alphaproteobacteria; order Hyphomicrobiales; family Rhizobiaceae; genus Rhizobium; species Rhizobium etli. Next base: position 1,524,829 of record NC_007761.1, read on the forward strand.
AGAGTTGAATTGCGTCTCCAAGGCCTTGGTCGAGATGCCGAAGGACTTGGCCGCCGCAATGCGATTGGAAAGGTCAAAGAAACCAATCGTTTCCGGCGCTGTCAGCCGCTCCTGGACGAAATCCTGTTTCAGATTGGTGCGAAGTTGGACCGAAGCTTTGCGCAACGGGATTTCGCCAGGCTTGCGCTCGACGACACCGTTAAGCTGCCAGTAACCATCTTCCAACTTAGCCGTGGCGGCATCCTGTCTCAGAATGACTCGACCGCTTGAATCGAAATGGATCAACACGGCGTCGATCAGCTTGGTGCCGTTCTCCTGGACCGTCTGGGCGCCGATGATGACATCGTCGCGGCCGCTGATCTGGCGCAGCCACGGAATCTGTGGCGCCTTGCGCAGAACCGCGTTTTCGCCGCGCCAGTCGGACTCGACCAGCAGCGCCTGGCGCTGTCCCCAGGCGGCAAGCGGGTTAAGCGCCGTCGTCGTCAATACGCCGAGCACCAATGAGCCGGCGATGAAGGGAAACATGAACTGCCAGACCGAAATGCCGGCTGCGCGGGTGACGACGAGCTCATATTTGCGATTGAGCCCGATCAGCACCGTCATGCCGACGAAGAGCGCAACGAAGGGGATTGTCTGCTGCAGGATGAGGGGCAGCCGTACGGCGGTCATTACGATGCCGCCCCCGATCGTGTAGCCGGGCAGGCCGGACATACGTCCCGCAGTCTCGCTGAAATCAAGAAGAAAGGCGATCGCCGACGCGCCGATCAGAAACCAGCCCGTCGTCGCCAGGTAGCGGCGAAAGAAATAACGCGACAATGTCCCGAACATCATTGGGCCGCGCCCCCGCCGGACCTGCTGGTCGCGGTAAGCAGTCTTTCCTGCATGCGTCTCCAGGAAACCGATATCCGGTCCCAGACGAACGAAGGCATGACCAATCGCTTGTGCAAGCCGAGGAAGATGATCGAGACGATGCTGCTGACGATCGGGAGAGCGTAGAGAACCGCGATATATTCCGGATCGGTGTCGATCTGGTTTGCCGCGTAGAAGGCAGCCCACCGTAGTGCGAAAGCATAGCCGAGGGCGCTCACCATCGGATGCAGCCGCGCTTCGCGGTGCGAGCGGGCGTCGCCGGCGATCGCCAGCGAGAACAGGGCAAACACAACAGGAAGGATCCAGTCCGTCAGCCGTCGATGCAGTTCGGCGCGGTAGCTCTGCGGGCGGATCGTATAGTCCTTGTCGTTCGGATCCGGATTGAACAGGAACCACAGGTCACGGTCGCTGGCTTTCAGCGTCGCCTGACCGCGGCTCTCCGTCATGTCGGAGAGGTCGAAGGAATAGGAATCGAAATTGATGACCGAGACGTTGCCGTCGGGCGTTTTGCGATGCACCTCGCCGTCGTGCATGATCAGCGTCGTGCCGGTGTCGTCGACGGCGCCCTCCTTGGCGTAATAGATGAGCTCGTAGGCCGGGTCCCGCTCGTCGGCGACGAACAGGCCCTTCAGCATCCGGCCCGCCAGGCGCTGCGAGATCTGCACATAGAGACCCTCGTCGAGCTTGCGGAAGGTCTTTTCCTCGATCACCGACGAAAGGAGATCGGCGTAGGTTTCGGCGATCATCTGACGCGCCACCGTCTTTGCCCGTGGCTCGACGATGTTGTCGACGAAAAAGGAAAAGACGCTGATGACGGCGGCAAGCAGCAGGATCGGCCGGACCAGAATGGTGCGCCGTGCCCCCGCCGCGTCGATGACGGTCAGCTCGGAATCGTTGTTCATCGTCGTCAGCGTCTGGGTGATGGCGATGACGAGGGCGAAGGGCAGCACCACGGGAATGATCGACGGCAGGATCATCGTCGCCAGCTTGGCGAACGAACCGATCGACTGGCCGCTGTCGGTGACGAGATTGATGCGCTGCAGGACCTGTGTCGTCCAAATGATCGCCAGCACCGGCAGGAGCGCCACGAGAAACATCTGGCCGACGCGCCGCAATATGTATGTCTCGAGTAGTTTCATGCCGGCCCTTGAAAGCACCTGCACGCCCAAACGGCTTGCAGGAGAATCCCTCTACGCTCTTTGTCGCGCTTTTGCGACAAGCAGGTGTCAAAAATTCATTCAAATTTCAGAATTTTTTTGGTGCTGTTGCGACTCAGTTAACGCCAGCAGCGCTGCGAAGACCACAAGCGAGGAGAGCCATCCGAGCGTGACGTCGGAGAGATAGTGCGCGCCAAAGGACAGCCGCATGGCCGGCGTCAGGATTGAGATCGCGGCAACGGGCGGCACCAGCGCATAGCGCAGCGATTTCGGAACGAAGAGCAACAGGCAGAACAGCCAGCCGGCGCTCGCCGCCTCGCCAGAGACGAAGGAACAATTCGACACGCATTTGCCGGCAAGCGAACCCGCCTCGACGAAATGCAGCGCGCCGCCGAAAATATCCGTCTGCACCGGCCGCGGCCGGCCCCAATGTTCCTTCAGGATGACATTGACGAGCAGCACCGGCCCGATCAGCAGCGCTCCGAGGCCAACTTTGAGCTTGCGCGCCCGCTCGGCGTTGAAGGTCGCGCCGTGCTGCTGGTAACATTCGATGAGTTTCCACGCCATCACGATCGCCACGACATAGGGGAGGCGGAAGAAGATGGTGCGCAGCAGGTCGAAATTGCCCGAGTCGCGATAGGGAAAACCGCCGCAGATGCTTCCGGCAGCGGCGGTCGCATCACAATCGGTGCCCAGAAAAAAAAGCTGGGAAAAATAGATGTCTATTCCGGGGAAGGCGCGGAAGACGGCAAGCAGTGCCCACCACGTCCAGAACAGCAGCAGGAATGCACCGAAAGTCGTTTTGGGCCGGCGGATCACCGGGCCCCGCCATCGATGTTTGGAAAAAGCGGTCAACGCGAATATCTACGAAACTGACGAAAACATGAGAGCCTGGACGGCCGCGCGCGACCATACCAAGTGTCGCGAGCCATTGACAGACCCGCCAAACGCGAAATTATCCGCCAGGGACGGATTTCAAGAATCCCAGCGGAGAAGACATGTCAGCAAAGTTCGAAATTTCATTCTCGAAGTCGGTTAAGCTCAATGGCGGACTCGCGATTCTGTTGAAAACTGCGGAGGCCGACAGCGCCGCAGGCGCCGAAACGGCCGATCCGGCAGGCGTCATCGCCAAGGCTGCCAAGATCGCTCGATTCTCCGCTAAATCAATGGCCACGCTTGATATTGTCGCTCCGGAAGGAGCGCCCGTCGAGCGCATCGTCGTCGTCGGAATTGGCAAGGTCGGCGAACTTACCGCTCACGACTGGCTGAAAGCCGGCGGCGCCGCGGCGTCGAAAGTCAAGAATACCGACAAGGTCGCCATCTTCATCGACGTGCCCGGCCTCGAGACGGACGCACGCGCCGCTGCCGATTTCGCGCTCGGCATGCTGCTGCGCGCCTATAGCTTCGATGCCTATAAAACAAAGAAGAATGATGACGAGGAGAAGTCGGCAAAATCCGTCAAGGTGACGATCGTCACCGCCGATGCGACCGGCGCCCGGAAGGCATTTTCCGAATCCGAAGCGATCGCCGGCGGCGTCAATCTCGCCCGTGACCTCGTCAATGAACCGCCGAACGCGCTGGGACCCGTTGAGTTCGCCGCCAGGGCAAAGGAACTGGAAAATCTCGGCGTCGAGGTGGAAATTCTGACCGAGAAGGAGATGCGCCGTCTCGGCATGGGCGCGCTGCTTGGCGTCGCGCAGGGCTCCGTGCGCCCGCCGCGTCTGGCGGTCATGCAGTGGAAGGGCGGTAAAGCCAAGGACCGTCCCGTCGCCTTCGTCGGCAAGGGCGTCGTCTTCGACACCGGCGGCATTTCGATCAAACCGGCCGCCGGCATGGAGGATATGAAGGGGGATATGGGCGGTGCCGCCGCCGTGACCGGCCTGATGCACGTGCTCGCCGCCCGCAAGGCCGCCGTCAACGCCGTCGGCATCATCGGCCTGGTCGAGAACATGCCCGATGGCAACGCCCAGCGTCCGGGCGACATCGTCACCTCAATGTCCGGCCAGACGATCGAGGTGATCAACACCGATGCCGAAGGCCGCCTCGTGCTCTGCGATGCTCTCTGGTATTGCAGTGATCGCTTCAAGCCGCAGTTCATGATCAATCTGGCCACCCTGACCGGCGCAATCGTCGTGGCGCTCGGCAATGTGCACGCCGGCCTGTTCTCCAATGATGACCAGCTTTCCGCCCAGTTGACGGCAGCCGGCCTTTCGACCAACGAGAAACTCTGGCGCATGCCGCTCGGCAAGGACTATGACAAGCTGATCGACAGCAAATTCGCCGACATGAAGAACACCGGCGGCCGCCAGGCCGGTTCGATCACGGCGGCGCATTTCCTCAAGCGTTTCGTGCAGGACACGCCCTGGGCGCACCTCGACATTGCCGGTACGGCGATGGGATCGCCGCAGGATGAGATCAACCAGTCCTGGGGTTCCGGTTTCGGCGTGCGCCTGCTCGACGAGCTCGTTCGCGCCAATTGTGAATCCCGATGACCGACATTCTCTTCTATCATCTGACCGAAACCAGGCTGGAAGACGCGCTTCCGCCGCTCCTCGACAAAAGCATCGAGCGCGGCTGGCGCGTCGTCGTCCAGACGAGCGAGGCTGCGCGGCGCGATGCACTCGATGCGCATCTCTGGACCTTTCGCGAGGAGAGTTTCCTGCCGCATGGTACCGATACAGCTGATTTCGCTGAAAACCAGCCGGTGCTTTTGACGGTCACGTCGGACAACGCCAATGCGGCGACGGTGCGTTTCATCGTCGACGGCGCCGAGCCGCCGCCGGCCGATGCCTATGAGCGCGTCGTCTTCATGTTCGACGGCCACGATCAGGAGCAGTTGGAAGCTGCCCGCGCCCAATGGAAGAAGCTGAGAGGCGAGGGGCATAACCTCACCTATTGGCAGCAGACGCCGGAAGGGCGGTGGGAAAAGAAGGCTTGAGCGAGTCCTTGCCGTCGGAGGCGACCGGCAAGGACCCCAAATGACTCAGTCGTGGAAGGCCTCGACGAATTTCCGCTTGCCGAGCATGAAGGCGTCGGCGACGTGGCGCAGAGGGGCGACATCGACATCCGATTTACCTGCCTTGATGATCTCAGCGAAGCGGCGATAGAGCGAAGGATATTCCTGTTCCGGTTCGGCGAATGTCAGCCTACCATCGATGGAAAGCTTGGCGCCGCCCTCGGAGAGGACCATTTGGCCGGCTGCCGTTTCCGCGACGATGTCCCAGCTCTGCTTGCCGGTCTGGCGCCAGTCGAATTCGGCATGAACGGGCAGGCCGTCTGCATCGCGGAAGTGAATGTCGGCGGCGATCGGCGCATCACGATTTTCCGGGAATTCCAGCACAGCCCCGGTGATGAAGACCGGCCGCGGCAGGATATGGGTGACGATCGACAACGCATTGATGCCGGGATCGAAAACGCCGAGGCCGCCGGCCTGCCAGATCCAATCCTGGTTAGGATGCCAGTGACGGACATCCTCCTTCCAGATCACATGCACGCTTTTGATCGTCGTCGAGGCAAGAAACGCCTTGGCGGCTTCGACGGCCGGCGCATAACGCGAATGCCAGCTGGCAAAAAGCGACGCGCCCTGCTTGTTCGCCAGCGCCTCGAGGTCGGCCACTTCGCTCAGCGTCGCGCCCGGCGGCTTTTCCAGGAAGACATGCTTGCCGGCGACGAGCGCCTTGTAAGCGGCCTCGTAGCGGTATTGCGGCGGCATGCAGAGCGAAACGGCGTCGATCGAAGGCTCTGCGTCGAGCATCGCCTCGATCGTGGTGTAGCTGTTGACGCCTTCGACCGTGCCGTGACGGCTTGCCGTGGCGACGAGCTTGAAATTGGCGTTCTTGGCGATGGAGGGGAGGTGCTGGTCGCGGACGATCTTGCCGACGCCGACGATGGCGAGATTGATAGGAGACATGGTGTTTCGCTCGAACCTGTGAAAAGTATGATTTATTGCGCTTCTTGTAGCAGAAAGAGGAGCGCCGACAAGCTCTCCTCCTCCATTCTACTGCACCCTACCTCATGATGGTCTGGCGAAGGAAGCTGTAACCCATCGCCGCGCGGGCGGCGCGCTCTTCGGAATTGCCGTCGCCGCCATGTCCGCCCAGGCCGAATTCATGGAAGAGCGGCTTATGTCCTTCCTCCTCCAGCCGGGCGGCAAAGCGGCGCGCATGCGAGGGATGCACGCGATCGTCATTGGTTGAGCTTTCGATATAGATCGGCGGATAGGCGATCTCGCTTGCCGGCCTGACATTGTGAAGCGGCGAATAACCGAGCATGAAGTCCCGATCCACCGGGACCTCCGGATCGCCATATTCGTCCATCCAGGCCTGTCCTGCGCTGAACAGGTGGAAGCGTGTCATGTCGAGCACCGGCACCTGGCACCAGATCGCGCCGAAATCGTGCGGATAGCGCGTCAGCATCACGCCGGTCAGCAGGCCGCCATTGCTGCCGCCCTGGCAGGCGATCCGCGCGGGCACGGTGTAGCCGCGGGCGACGAGATCGCGGGCGATGGCGACGAAATCGGCAAATGCCCGGTCTCGCCCCTGCCGTTTGGCGCTGCGATACCAGTCGGGCCCGAATTCACCGCCGCCGCGGATATAAGCCTGCACATAGGCGCCGCCTTGCTCAAGCCAGCGACCGGTCACCCCGGAATAATTCGGCGACAGTGCAACGTCGAAGCCGCCATAGCCGTAGATCAGCACCGGCAGCGCGCCCCTGGTCCACTGTCGCGGCAGGACCAGACGGTAGGCAACCCTCGTTCCGTCTTCGGAAATCGCCTCCAGCAGTTCGGATGACATGCCGGTGGCATCGAAATAGCTCGGCGCCGCGGCGGCGAAGACCGGCTCGGGCTCTCTGCTGCGATCGGAGAGTTCGAGGCGATAGCAGGTGGGCGGCTGCAGGAAACCCTGACCGACAATGTAGAGCGTGTCGTCGCCAAGATGCAGATCCGCATAGAGCGGCCTGAAATAAGCCGTCTGCATATCCGCCGGCAGCATGATTTCCCGCTGTTCGGCATCGGGCTTCGTCAGGCCGAGCACCATCAGACGCGGGCGCAGCCGGTCGGAGACGATGAATACGCACCATTCACGCAACAGCATCATCTGCGAAACGGATTGGCCTTCGCCAGGCTGAAACAGGATCCGCTCCGGCCCAAGCAGCCTCGTTCCCAAAGTCGAGCCGAAGCGTTGCAGGACGAGGCTGCCGGTGGGAACGCGCTCATCGGTCTTTGCCCGCCAAAGACAATGATCGCGATTGAACTGAAAATCGGCCTCTTCAGGCAGATCGATCCGCCGCTTCGTGCCGTCATTCGATACCAGATAAGCGCTGGCCACGCCGATCTCATGGACGGCGACGAAAATGTCGATCAAGCCGGCATCGGCCGATCCGCCAGAGAGGGCAGGGTCGATAACGAGATTGAAGCCATAGACGTCCTCGTCGGCGGCTTCGTAGAGGATGGCGGCATCTCCCGGCCGCTGCCCGCGCTTCAATCGCCGCCCAATGCGCGGCCACCCCGAACGGGTTGCCGAAAAGCGGTCGATGGAGCCGAAATAGCAGATCTCGTCACGGCTCAGCCAAGTGGCATGGGATCGCGCCGCAGGCGTGTCGAAGCCGCCCGTCACGATCTGCTTGTTCTCCGCGTCGAATTCGAGCAGCCGGACCAGGTCTGAGCCACCGTCCGAAAGCGTGAGCAACACCCGCGTCGGCTCCCATGGGCAGGTGACGGCGCCGCGCCAAGTCCAGCGTTTGCCTTCGCCGAGGCAGAAGGCGTCGAGATCGAAGACCACCTCCCAATCGGCTTCCGGCGACGGAGTCTGATCGGCCGGCAGACGCAGCCACACGCCGAGCGGGTTGTCCTTGGACTGGCGGAAATCGAACAGCCAGCCGCCGCGGCGCATCGGTACGATCAGCCTGTCCTGCCGCTCAATCAGCGCTTTGATCGCGTCGCGATCCCTGGCGAATTCCGGTGTTCTCAGCGCCGCATCGGAGAGCGCGTTGCGCTCGGTGACGAACTGGCGCGTGCGTGGGTCTTCGTCCGTTTCGAGATGAAGGTTCATGTTCGACCGGCCGGCTCCTGTTGATGGTGAAGTGACGGCGTCCTTTAAGACGCCGAAAGACGCTGTAGCACTTTGATTTGTCCAGGAGCCAATATTTCGTAGAGTTAGGGCGAAATTGCTGCCGGCCGCGTAAGGCCGAGATGTTCGCGAAGCATCGAGCCGCCATATTCCCTGCGGAACAGACCGCGTTCCTGCAGGATCGGCACGACCAGCTGCGTGAAGTCTTCCAGGCCTCCGGGAAAAAACGGCGGCATGACGTTGAAGCCGTCGGCGGCGCGGCTGTCGAACCATCGCTGCATCCGGTCCGCGATTTCGACCGGCGTGCCAAGGACGATATGATGGCCGCGGCCGGCAGCAACGCGCAGCGCCAGCTGCCGGATCGTCAGATCCTCGCGCCTTGCCAGCGCCGTCAGCAGTTCGGCGCGGCTGCGCAACTGATCGGAGATCGGCAGATCCGGCAGCGGGCCGTCGAGATCGTATTCGGCAAGGCTGTGGCCGATGCGTTCTTCCAGAAGCGGCATGGCGCTTTTGATATCCGTCCACCTGTCGAGTTCTGCAAGCTTGTCCGCGGCTTCCTTGGTCGTGCGGCCGATCACCGGCAGGAAGCCCGGCATGACGGCGACGTCGTCCGGCTGGCGCCCGAAACGAGCGACGCGCTCCTTCAGGCTTCTGTAAAAAGCCTGCGCCTCTTCGAGGGTCTGCTGCGCGGTAAACACCACGTCGGCGGTGCGGGCGGCAAGATCCTGGCCCGGCCCGGACGAGCCGGCCTGGATTAGGATCGGGTGGCCCTGCGGTGAGCGCGGAATATTCAGCGGTCCCTTTACGGAGAAATACTTGCCCTTATGGTCGAGAATTCGGAGCTTGGCCGGGTCGGCATAGACGCCGCTCTGCTTGTCTTTGACGAAGGCGTCGTCGTCCCAGCTGTCCCAAAGCCCGCGCACGACGTCGACGAATTCCTCGGCCACGGCATACCGCTCGTCATGCTCAGGATGGGCCTTGGAGAAATTGTTCGCCGTGCGGGCATAGGAGGTCGTGACGATATTCCAGGCGGCGCGGCCGTGGCTCAGGTGGTCGATCGAGGCGAAGGCGCGGGCGGTGTGGTAAGGCTCTCCGTAGGTCGTCGACGCCGTTGCCGCCAGCCCGATCTTGTCGGTCACCACGGCCAGCGCCGAAAGCAGCGTCAGCGGTTCGAAGCGTGCGATTGTCGATGGATGCGCATCGGCGCCGCTGGTCAGTCCGTCGGCCAGGAAGACCATATCGAACTTCGCCGCCTCGGCCATCGCGGACACGCGTCTCAGCAAGTCGAAATTCTCGCTGCCCGCCTCGGCGTGAGGATGACGCCAGCCGGATACGTGGTGGCCGGCCCCTTGCAGGAACAGGCCCAGATGGATTTCTCTCTTTCGGGTCATGGCAAAATCTTTCGTCAAACGAGGTTTTGGGCGGCATCTTGATTGAGCAGCGCCAGGAGTTTTCGAAGGTCGGCGGCGCTGTGCATGGTCCGGACGAGTGAGGGGATGTCGGCGAAGGCCGGATGGCGACCGGTCGCGTCACGAAATTTTTCCGTCGGATCGGTCAGCCCCGGCAGGCCGTCGAAACGGCGCTGTATCGTACTGCCGTCGGCAAGCGCGATATCGACGATCACGAAGCGGGTCTGTGGGTCGCTCGACATGCGCGGCGCGGCCTCGTCATGGCGGCGGCCGGCGCGCTTGGCGAGCGCGATCAGCCGTGGCGCGACCGGCTGCCCGTCAAAATGATCGAGCCGCAGGGCGCCGTCGATCAGGGCCGCCGCGAACACGTATTCCGGGCTGAAGCGCGCCTCGATCCCGTTGGTGGGCTCGCTCACCACCAAGGCTGCGTCGGCACCGGGCGGATAGGTAAAGGTGATGCGCGCGATTGCCTCTGCGCGCAGGCCTTCCCGGTTGAGATCGATGCCGAGAGACGCGACCGGATGGCTGGCTGTGCAACAGGGATAGGCCTTCAGCGTCAGCCCTGGCGCGACGATCTGCCAGGGCGAGCCCCAGTTCTCGGTCAAGGCGGACAGGCGTTCCGCTCCGAAGGCAAAGACCGAATGGAAGCCGACGGGGTTGTCGAGGAAATCGGACGCGCCGCCAAAACCGGCCGCCGCCAAACGCGCCGACAGGAGCCCGGATCGGGCCGCCATGCCGGCGTGATAAGGTTTGGCGTCATTGCCGAACTGCAGCCGCAGGCCCGACGATTGCGTTGCCGCAAGGCCCAGTGCGACAGCGGTCTCGTCCACCGAGGCGCGCGTCAGATGGGCAATTGCGGCTGCCGCGCCTAAGGTGCCAAGCGTTGCCGTGGCATGAAAACCCGTCTCGTAGTGCTTCGAGCCGAGCGACAATCCCAAGCGCGCCATGGCTTCGAGCCCGACGATATAGGAGGCGACCAGCGCCTCCGCGGAAAAACTGCGCTCGGCAGCGAGCGCCAGCAGAGCTGGAACGATCACCGCTGTCGGGTGGCCACGCACGCTTGCATGCACGTCGTCATAATCGAGCACATGGCCGGCATAGCCGTTGACGATTGACGCCGCCAGCGGATCGGTTCGGCGCGCACATCCAATCAGGATCGCGTCACCTGGCAGATTGGCGCCGACCGCCTCGGCCAGCAGGCCAGTCGTGTCGTCTCGGGCGCCGGCAATCGCGCAGGCGAGGAAATCGATGATCGCCAGACGGGCAACGTCGATCGCTGCGGAATCCGTCAGCGGATCCGATGAGACGATCGCTTCGGCGAATGCCGAGGTCAGTGGAGCCGGCGGTCTGGTCATGACAGTTCCCGGACAGCTTCGCTGCGAACCGTTCCGCGTCCGCCGGAAAGGCCGCCGACGAATTGACGGATGCGGGGGTTGTCGAACGTATGGAATATCTCGTCGGGGGAGCCTTGGGCGACGATCCGCCCGTTTTCCGTGAAGACGACTGTATCGCTGATCTCTTCGGCGAAGCGCATTTCATGCGTCACGAGGATGCTGGTCATGCCGTCGCGGATGAGGTCACGGATCACCGCCAGCACCTCGCCCACCGTCTCCGGATCGAGCGCCGAGGTCACTTCGTCGAACAGCACCAGTTCCGGCCTCATCGCCAGCGCGCGGGCAATCGCGACGCGCTGCTGCTGGCCGCCGGAAAGCTGGCCGGGATAGGCGCCTGCTTTTTCGGAGAGCCGTACCTTTTCGAGCAGTTCGCGCGCGAGTTTTTCTGCCTCGCCCTGCGCGACACCGAGGATGCGGGTCGGAGCCAGGACGATATTGTCCAGCACCGTCAGGTGAGGAAAAAGATTATATTGCTGAAAGACGATGCCGACACGCTTGCGCAGCGCAATGCGCTCGCTTTCCGTGGCCAACTGGTCGACGCGGGTGCCGCCGACCGTGATGCGGCCGCGCTGCGGCGTCACCAATGCGTTGATGCAGCGCAGGATCGTCGACTTTCCGGAGCCGGATGGGCCGATAATGGAAACCGCATTGCCCCTGTCGACGGTCAGGTCAATGCCCCTCAGCACCTCGGTCTGGCCGAAGGAAAGGTGTACGTCTTCCAGTCTTACGATCGCGTCGTCGGTTTTCATGTTCATCGTCTCAAATCCTGGAGCCCGCGTTGAAGTGCTGCTCGAGGCGTCGGGTCAGGCGAGCGATCGGGTAGCAAAGCGTGAAAAAGGCGGCCATCACCACGATGTAGGCGATGATCGTGAAATCGAGCCGACGCACGGCCGTGCTGGCATCGGTTGCCGCATGCAATAATTCATGCACGCCGACCAGCGAGGCAAGCGACGTGCCCATGGTGATGGACGCCAATATGTTCATCCATGGCGGCAGTGAGCGCCGCAGGCATTGCGGCAGAATGATCCAGCGCAGCGCCTGGCTGCGGGAAAACCCCAGTCCCTTTGCCGCTTCCCATTGAGTGGTCGGGATCGAAAGAATGGCGCCACGCGTAATCTCGGCCACATAGGCGCTGGCCGGTATGGCAAGCCCGATCACCGCTTTCAGCCAGTCCGGGAAGGGCAGATAGTTGCCGAACACGACGATCTCGAAGGGAAAGATGTAAGTCGTGGCGAAAATCAGCACGAGATGCGGCGCATTGCGGAAGGCCTGCACATAGGCGACGACCGGGTAGCGCACCGGCCTGTAGGGCATCAGTTGAAGAATGCCGAATATGGTTCCGACCACCGTTCCCAATGTCATCGCACTGAGGCTGATGACGACGTTCATCAGGAAGCCGGAGGCGAGATAGGGAAGCCACTCCACCAGTTCGCGCCCGAGGGTGAGATCGGCCAGCGACCAGAGGAGAATGAGGGCAGGGAGTGCTGCGAAGCCGATATTGCGCAGCAGGTGGCCGCTCTTACGCGGCTCGGAAAGCGCCACCGTCGTCATAGGCCATATCCCGGAACGGCGAGCTTGCGCTCTACCCACAGGCCGACGCGGGCGACGACGAGATTGATGAGACTGAAGAACAGCAGGATGACGATCATCAATGACACCACATTGTCGCGCTGCGTCCACACCATGATAGAGGCATAGGTGATCTCGCTGACTGCAATCGCATTGCCCACCGTCGTCAGTTTCACGAGGTTGATGAGGTTGTTGACGATCGCCGGCAGCGATGCCCGGAATGCCAGGGGAATTTCGACGTAACGAAGGATCTGCAGCTTGCTGAAGCCGATGCCGCGCGCCGCCTCCACGGTCGAAGCCGGAACCGCTTCGATGCCGGCGCGGATCGCCTCGGCATGCAAGGCGGCGATGTGCAGCCCGACCATCGCCACGACCCAGAAGAACGGCGTCAGCGGATTGTTCTGCGCGCCGCCAACCAGGTTCGACACGAAGGAATTGAGAACGAGGAAGCTGAACATCAGTTGCACCAGCGTCGGCGTGTTTCGGGTGATTTCCACGAAGGCGCGCACCGGTGCCGAGAGCCAGAGCCTGCCCGATGTCAGGCAGGCGGCAAACAGCAGTCCGGCAATCAGGCTGACCGGGATCAGCAAGGCGATCAGATAGAGCGTGGTTATGAAACCGTCACGCCATATCTCAGCCTCGTAGCCCGTTGCCAGAAACTCGTAGTTCAGGCCAAGCCTGTTCGTCAGTTCGACGAACAGGCCGGTTATGCCGTTATTCCACATGTCGATCTACCAGTGCGACCCGTCTTATTTGCTGGCTGACAGGGTCTTGCGCTCCTGCTCGAGATATTCGGTGTTGCTGAGCCTGTTCGCCTTGGCAAACTCCAGCAGCTTTCCCGACGTATGAAGCTGGCGGATCGTCTTATCGAGTGCCTCGGCCGTTTCCTTTTCGCCTTTGCGAACCCAGATGACGGAATCCGAAGGGATCAGTTCCGTCGGAAAGAGAATGGCGTAGTCCTCCCAGTCCTCGGGGCGATCCCGCAGCAGCAGGCCAAGGGTTGCGCCGACATGTACCGCAACCACGCAATTGCCGCCCTGCAGCGCCAGCAGGGACTCCGGCTGGCTTGGCAGGCCCTTTACCTCGGCGCCGTATTTTTCGATCAGCGGCTGGGTGTAGTTCGACCCCTGCGAAACGCAGACCGGCTTTCCCTTGAGATCTGCCCAGTCCTTCAGGCCGCTGTCCTTGCGCCCGACGGCAGCGCCGCCGCTGCGGTCGTATGGCGTTGGCACCCAGTCGAGCACTTTGGCGCGATCTTCGGTGTATTGCATGTTGGCAATCAGAATATCGACCTTGCCCTGCTGCAGAAATTGCACCCGGTTCGGCGGCGTTACGGTGACCGTTTCGAGTTTGACGCCGAGATCGTCGGCCAGCGCTTTGGCGATATCGAGATTGTATCCTTTCTGCGTTTGCGATGTCGGATCGATATAGCCGAACGGCGCGCCGGACAGGATGACGCCGACGGTGAGGGCGCCGCGGGCTTTAATGCGATCAAGCGTGGCATCCGCGAATGCCTGCGTTGCCGCCAGCAGCGAAATCGACATGGCGAAAAGCGCCTTTGGCAGAATTTTATGTGACATGTTTGAGCTCCATTACGAAACGAAGGAAGGAAAAAAAGGGATGGAAAAGAGAAGTCCGGACGACATCGAAGTCGGCGATGAGGTGGGCGCTTCGGGTATGATCTCGCTCATGCCTCGTCTCCGGATGCGTCGAAACCGCCGGCCTGAAGAAGAGCCGCGACCGCCTTTCGGGCAATCTCCGCCGGCCTCGCTTCCGGTCGCAGGACCGATGCGGCAAGCACGCCTTCGTAGACGACCAGCAATTGCTCGCTGATCTCGTCGTGAGCCGGGCCTTGCGGGACAAGCCGGCCGAAGAGGGCGCGAAGAAAGACCTTATGCGTGCGCGCCACGTCTTGGATCGCTGCCGTGCCGGGGTTTTCGGTCACCGCAATGAGGAAGGCGCAGCCCCGGAAGTTTTCGCTGCGCGTCTTGTCGGCCAGGCTGTCGAAGATCGCAAAAATGGCCGCCGCACCGCCTTTGCCGGCGACCAGCTTCTCCAACTGATCACTGACCAAGGCATGGCGGTGGCTGAGATAGGTGACGATGAGCCCCTCTTTGCCGTCGAAATGACGGTAGAGAGTGGCGCGGGCAATCCTTAGCTCCCGGACGATTTCATCGATGCCGACCAGATAGGTGCCACGCCGGTAGAAAAGGTCGCTGAGTGCCTCGACTATTCTTCCGCGGGTCGACATTTGGGCAGTTTTGAAAGGCATCGGTGACCGGTGAGAGAGAAGGAACGTTCTTTCTCGAAAAGATCACTATCACGATCGTTTTTGTAGATTTTCTTTTTTCAAATTCATGCGAGCTTTGAAAAAATCCTCCGCGCGAGACGCCGTTGATTGGCCTCTCGTCTAACGCGTCGTCACGAATCGGCCGAGGCGACGAGATTGTTCGGCGCCTGCGTCTTCTTGAATTTCAGCGTCACCACCTTGTAGCCTTCGGCCTCGAGTTCCGAGAGCAGGGTCGGCAGCATCGTTGCCGTGCGTTTGTGGATGTCATGCATCAGGATGATGCCGTGGCCGCGCCTGTGCAGCAGGTCCATCGTCCGCTGCGTCACGGAGGCCGGCGTGATGGCGAAATAGTCCTTGCTGTCGATATCGACATCCATGACCACCAGATCACGCATGGCGATCGCGGCGCGCAGCCTGTGGCTCTCGGCAAGGTAGGGGAAGCGGAAGAAGGAGACGTCCGTTCCCGTCGCCTTGGTCACCGCCAATTCGCCCTTGACCAC
This sequence comes from Rhizobium etli CFN 42, assembly GCF_000092045.1. NCBI lineage: Bacteria > Pseudomonadati > Pseudomonadota > Alphaproteobacteria > Hyphomicrobiales > Rhizobiaceae > Rhizobium > Rhizobium etli. The sequence continues at coordinate 1,540,086 of NC_007761.1, forward strand.
CTCGGCCATCGCCGCGTCGAAATCAAGCGAAGTCAGGTCGGCGTGGTCATAGGTGTGACTGCCGATCGTGTTGCCGTCCTCGGCGACCTTGCGGGCGAGCGCCGGATGCATTTCGGCCATTTCGCCGACCATCATGAAGGCGCCCTTGACGCCGAACTGGTCGAGGATGGCAAGCACCTTGTCGGTCCGGCCGGGGATCGGGCCGTCGTCGAAGCTCAGGATCACTTCCTTGTTCTGCAGCTTGAGATCAGCGATCGACGAGACCTCAAGCGTCCGCCCGGCCAGATGGTGCCAGCCGCTCATGCGCGGCGCAGCCGCATCGTCGCCGGAATAGGCCAGCTTCCGCCCCTCGGGCGCAATCACCGAAGAGGTTTTGATCGATGCATCGGGGGGTTGTTTGGTCGTGCTGCAGGCGGAGAGGGTGGCCGTAAGGGCGATGCAGGCGAGGAGTAAAAATCGGTGCATTGAAAGGGCTCAACAAATCAGTAACGAATGTTGAGACAACCTTTCGAATTATGGTTAATGATCGGTTGAGAGCGGCCGGAATTGTGCCGAAACGCGGCACGTTGCCGCGGTTTCCTCAAGCCACTGTGGCTATCCTGCCATCACTTCTTCATATTGTGACGACAGCATCAGCCAGTCTTCCTCGGCGGCTGCGAGTTTTGCCGCGGCCTCACCGCGCTGCTTTGCCTTTTCGGCGGCTTTGGCAGGCGTCTTCTCATAGAGAACAGGATCTGCAAGTTCCGCGTCAAGCGCCTGAATCTGTTTCTCCAGCTTCGCCGTCAAAGATTCGATTTCGTTGATCTTTTTCTTCAGCGGCGTCAGCGAAGCGCGCTTTTCCGCATTGAGCTTGCGTTGATCGGCCTTGGATGTCGCATCGGCGGCCGGCTGCGGCTTTTCTTCTTTTTTCTTGCCGGAGGCGACGATCAGGTCGCGATACTCATCCATGTCGCCTTCGAAGGCGGTGACCGTACCGCCGTTGACCAGCCAGAGCCGGTCGACCGTCGCCTCGATGAGGTGACGATCATGCGAGATCAGGATGACGGCGCCTTCGTAATCGTTGAGCGCCTCGATCAGCGCGCGGCGGCTGTCAATGTCGAGATGGTTGGTCGGCTCGTCGAGGATGAGCAGGTTCGGCGCATGGAAGGCGGCGAGCCCCATCAGCAGGCGAGCCTTTTCACCGCCGGAAAGATCCTTGGCGGCGGTCGCCATCTTCTCGGTCGCCAGTCCCATCTGGGCGACGCGGGCACGCACCTTGGCCTCCGGGTCGCCAGGCATCAGCCGCCGCACATGCTCCACCGCCGACTGCTCCGGGATGAGGTCGTCAAGCTGGTGCTGCGCGAAAAAGCCGATCTTCAGGGAGGGCGCAAGCTTCACTTCGCCACTTTCCGGGGCAAGCCTGCCGGAGATGAATTTCGCGAAGGTCGATTTGCCGTTGCCGTTCGAACCCAGAAGGGCGATGCGATCGTCATTGTCGATGCGCAGATTGAGGTTCTTCAGGATCGGCTTGCCCGGTTGGTAGCCGACGGCGCCGCCCTGAACCGCGACGATCGGCGAGGCCGGCTGCTTCTCGGGCTCGGGAAAGGTGATCGGCTGTACGTGGTCTTCGATGACAGCCGCGACCGTTCCCATGCGCTCGAGCGCCTTGACGCGCGACTGCGCCTGCCGCGCCTTGGAGGCCTTGGCCTTGAAACGGTCGATGAAGCTCTGCAGATGTTTGCGCGCCGCCTCGTTCTTGGCCTTGGCCTTCGTCTGCAGTTCGTCGGCTTCCGCTTTCTGCCGCTCGAACTGGTCGTAATTGCCGCGGTAGAAGGTGAGCTTTCTCTGGTCGAGATGGACGATTGAATTGACCGCATTGTTCAAGAGGTCGCGGTCGTGGCTGATGATGATGACCGTATGGGGATAGCGGCGGATATAATCCTCCAGCCACATCGTGCCTTCGAGGTCGAGATAGTTGGTCGGTTCGTCGAGCAGCAGCAGGTCCGGCTCGGCAAACAGCACGGCCGCAAGCGCCACGCGCATGCGCCAGCCGCCCGAGAAGGAGGAGGCGGGCCGGGCTTGCGCGTCCCTGTCGAAGCCGAGGCCGGCGAGAATGCTCGCGGCGCGCGCCTCGGCCGAATGCGCATCGATATCGACGAGGCGCATCTGGATTTCGGCGATGCGGTGCGGATCGCTTGCCGTTTCCGCTTCGGCAAGCAGCGCCGCACGCTCCTTGTCGGCGGCAAGCACGATCTCGATCAGGGGCTGCTCGGTTCCCGGCGCTTCCTGGGCCACCTGGCCGATGCGCGTCGCCTTCGGAATCGACACCGATCCGGTCTCCGAGCCGAGGTCGCCGGTAATGACGCGAAACAGCGTGGACTTGCCGGCGCCGTTGCGGCCGACGAGGCCGGCCTTGGTGCCCGAAGGCAGCGACAGGCTGGCATTGTCGAGAAGCAGGCGCCCGGCTATGCGGGCGGAAATTTCAGTGAGCGTGATCATGGCCGCGTTTTGGCCGAAAGCGCCCGCCAAGGCAAGAGCACTCATCCCACGGCACGTTTACTTGTCCGTCGCGGCAAATTCACTTGTCCGCGCGGCAAGTTCACTTGTCCGCACCGCGTCTCAGTGGCCGAAAGCCTGCACCGGCTGGCGCGGGTTCGATTGCGCGGCGAGAAGGGCAACGCGGGCATTGGCCTGCAGCTGTCCCGGTGTCGACGCGTCCGCGCTGAGCGCTACGCCGACCGAGATGGTCAGCCTGCCGCTATCGCCCCTGTCTGAGGTCGCAAAGACCAGATTGTCTTCGACGGAGGCGCGCAGGCGCTCGGCAATCGCCATCGCATCCTGCATGCCGACATTGGAAAACAGCAAGGCAAATTCGTCCGCCTCGGTGCGGGCGACGAAGTCGTTCTTCTTGACCGACTTTTGGAAAAGGTCGCCGATCTTCTTCAAGAGCTTGTTGCCTGCCGGCGTGCCATATCTCTCATTAAGATCGGTGAAATTGTCGATATCGACCATGACGAGCGCGCTGCCGGCGGCACCCTCTTCGCGCTCATAGAGGTCGGCCATCACGCGGTTGAGCGCGAGGCGATTGGGAAGTCCGGTGATCCTGTCGGCGACGGCGGCCAGCTGCATCGCCGAAATGCCGCGCTCGATCGTTTCCAGCCTCTTGATGTCATCCGCCAGCCTGGCGCCGATTTCCGTCTCCGCCGACAGCACGCTCGTCAGCGAGGCCGAGAGGTAGTCGAGCTCGCCGATGAAGGCGGCAAGGCTCTGGTCTTCATGACTGGAAACGGATTTCAGGATCGTGTCGCAGGCGCGCGCGAAGGCGTCCCGGTGCCGCAGCCCTTCGGCAAGCTTCTCCGCCACCTCGCGCAGCAACCGGCTCGCCTCGTTCCGCGACGTCTCGCCCGCCAGCCCGCAATGGCCGACGAGGCGGTATTTCAGCCCGAGCTCGTCAAGCATCGCCTGTTGCGGCTGAGGCCCGAGCGCAGCGATATCCTGTGCGAGGCCTGCGTTGAGCCCGAGGATCGCCTCATGGAAGAGTTCGTAATTGCGCGGCAGCCCGGCGACATTGAGACGCGCCATGTGCTGGGCGATCTTCTGGATGTCCGCGATGGGCCCCGGGCGCGCCTCGCGCGGCACCAATGCGTTTGCGCTTGCATTCTGCATGACGATCCCTCGCGTCCCCCGGCCTTTTCCCTTCATACCGCTATGACCGCGAGCTTTTAAAAGAGGCTGAATCTCTGGGAGCGAAGCGCTGAAATCCCGGCGCAACCGGTAAAGGCGGTTAATGCCCTGTTGATGCGGAGACGCTCACATCCACTCGCGGCCCTCGCTGCGCAAGAAATAGATGAGGTCGAGCCCGAGGCTCGGCTTGCCGAGCGCCGTCAGCGTCATGTGGCACTGGCCGCGATGGTGGGTCTGGTGGTTGAAGAGATGCGAGAGCGCGGTCCATAGCGGCTGGGTCATCAGGATCGGTTGGCTCACCGGCGAGTAGGTGAAGTTGGCAGCAAGGCTTGTTTCGTCCAGCGTGCCCGTCCAGGCGATGATCCGCTCGTCCTCTGCCTTGCGCGCAGCGACAAGCGCATCGAACGCCTCGAAGAGCACGGCATCGAGGCTCGTCGGCGCCTCGCCCGTGCCGGTGAAGCGCTTCATCCATATTCGGTCGGCAACGAGCAGATGGTTGAGGGTTCGATGCAGCGAGCCGAAGAAGGCGCCGCGGTCGCTGCGGAATTCCGGATCGCTGAGTTCGGCCGCCGCCGCATAGACCTGGGCATTGGCCCAGCGATTATAGGCGGCGAACATTCTGTATTGCCTAAGCATGCGCTCCTCCTGTCTTGGGAAGGGCAATCTAGCTTGCTTCCGCAGAAATCGCAGTGATGACGCCATGAAATTTCCTGATTTGATCGCAGGCGCGTTCTGTCGTCGAATGCAGGGAGTTGCGATCTCGAAAGGACTGTCCATGACCAGAGCCCTCTAGGGGCTCGATTTCGAAGAGATTCCGACAACCTACGTCCGCATCCGCGAAATCGGCGGCGGTGTCTCGCCGACCTTGCCCGTCCTCGACGACGACGGCCGGCTGATCCCCGATAGTTTCGCCATCGCTCTCTATCTGGAGGAGGCCTATCCGGAGAGGCCGTCGCTCTTCAACGGCGAGGGCGGCAAGGCGCTGTCGCGCATGGTGGAGGGCTATTCGCAGATGATCGTCCATCCGGCAATCATGCGGATCGCGCTTCTCGACATCCATGCAATCCTCGACGAGGGAGATAAGGCCTATTTCCGTCAAAGCCGCGAAGCTCGTCTCGGCAAGTCGTTTGACGTCATTGCCGCCGGCAGCGAGGCGGAGAAAGCCGCCTTCGGCGCCAAGCTGGAGCCGCTCAGGCATATGCTGAAGTTCCAGCCTTTCATCGGCGGTGAGACGCCGCTCTTTGCCGACTATATCGTCTTTGGCGCGCTGCAGTGGCTGCGTGTCTGCGCGGGTCTAGCCATGCTGGCCGCCGACGATCCCGTGATCGCCTGGTTCGAGCGCTGCCTGGATCTCCATGAAAGCCGCGGCCGGACTGTGACAGCGGCGTGAAATTGCCGTCGACCTCTTGTTTTCGGGCGTTGGGGCGGGTAAAGACCGCCCACTTTTCCCGAGAAAACAGAGGATTCGACTATGGCGATTGAACGCACCTTCTCGATGATCAAGCCGGACGCAACCAAGCGCAACCTGACGGGCGCCATCACCAAGATGCTCGAAGATGCCGGCCTGCGCGTCGTCGCCTCCAAGCGCGTCTGGATGAGCCGCCGCGAAGCCGAGGGCTTCTATGCCGTTCACAAGGATCGTCCCTTCTTCGGCGAACTCGTCGAAGGCATGACCTCCGGCCCGACCGTTGTCCAGGTTCTGGAAGGCGAAGGCGCCATCCTCAAGAACCGCGAGATCATGGGCGCGACCAACCCGGCAAACGCTGCTGAAGGCACCATCCGCAAGGTTCACGCGCTGTCGATCGGCGAAAATTCGGTTCACGGCTCGGACGCTCCGGAAACGGCTGCCCAGGAAATCAAGTACTGGTTCTCCGACACCGAAATCGTCGGCTGAGGCCACGCTTCGGCATTGGCTGGCGATGCTTTGAATTGACTCTCGAAAGCCGGGGCCTCGCTCCGGCTTTTTCTATTCCGGTTCTATGCCGGGCATTTGTCGGTATTCGAGAAGTCGACGCTGCCGTCGGGCTTGAACACCTCGGGGTTCTTGTCATAAAGCGCGCCAACGACCAGCGGCTTGCTCGGCAGCACGGTCTGGTCGAGGTCGGAGCGGAACTGCGTCTTCAATTCCTGCAGCACCTTGCCGTCCTTGTCGACCAGCCGGATGCTGACGGAATAGGGACGGTCCTTGCGCACGCAGTGCAGGTTTTCGCTCTGCAGCGCGATCTTGTCGTCGATCGGGTAGATTTTCCGGTTCAGCACCAGCGGCGCGCCGCCCTGAGGATTTTCGAATTCGGCGATGATGACCGAGCCGTCGGGAATGGGACCGGTCTTCTTCAGCGTCAGCAGATAGGTGGCGCTCGCCACCCGATAGTTGAAGACGAAGAGGTGGCCGGTCACTTCGACCAGATTTTCCGCCTCGCGCTGGCAGGCAGACAGCAGGAGGCCCATTGCCGCCGCCGTGACCATCAGATGTTTCCTCATGGGATTTCCTCCTTCTTGCGGCGGTAGTGCCGGTTCGCCTTGGCGCGGTTGCCGCAGATCGCCATGTCGCACCAGGCTCGGCTCTTGTTCTTGCTGCGGTCGATGAACAGCCAGCCGCAATTGCCGCAGATCTTCATGCGCTCGGGATCCGGCATGGCGATCAGCCTGAGCACCGAATGGGCGGTCGCCGCCGCCAAGCTTGCCGGGCTTTCCTGGCGCAAGATCTTCGCTAGCGCCTCCAGCAATCCGGCTAACAATTGGTCGTCGCCGCCATCCAGTATACGCTTGCGGAAATAGCGGTCGATCGCCTCGCGCAGCGCGATGAAGTCGAGTTCGTCTTGCGGCGCCACCGCCGCGATCTCGCCGAATAAGGCCCGTTCGGCGCAGAATTCGGCGGCGGCGCGCGGGAAGTTCCGCATCTGCTCACGGCTCGCGAAGCGGTCGATCCGCCGCGCCGCGTCATGGCGCAGAACGACGCTGTTGGCGACATCGAGCGCCAGTGCGCCGCCGGCGAACCGGTGAGGAGTCCAGGAAAAGCTCATGGCGAAATTATAACTGGCGAAATAGGTTTTACCAGTTATAATTTCCAGACGCGGAGTCTCCGGAATGGCCTATCTTCTGCAGCAGCTGGCGAATGCGGTGCCGCTTGCCGCCCTCTATGCCGCGCTCGCCTTCGGTTATGCCGTTGCCTTCGGCGTGACCAAGCGGGCCGACATCACCTATGGGGCGCTCTTCGCCTTCTCCGGCCAGATCCTGCTGCTTTTTACCGAACTCGCCTATATCAGGTTCTGGCTGGTGCTGCCGGCCGCCCTTGCCATCGGCGCCTGCGCTGCGCTTGTCTATTCCCTGGCCGCGGGCATCTGGATAGGCCGCTCAATCATGCTGCCGCTCGCCAGCAAATCGCCAAATACCGTGATCGTTGCCGCCCTCGGCATCATGATCGTGTTGATGGAAACCGCCCGCCTTGCAGCCGATACAAGGGCGATCTGGCTGCCGCCGTTCCTGAACGACGTCGTCGTATTCTGGAGTGACGGTCCGTTCAAAGTGACGCTCACCTATATCCAGCTGATCGACACGGCGCTGATGTGCGCCATCGTCGCAATCGGTGCGCTGATCCTCAGGCGCACCGCCTTGGGCCGTCTGTGGCGCGCCGTCACCGACGATCCGCTGGCCGCCGAGCTCTGCGGCACCAGCGCCAACCTTGTCTACCTCGTCGCCTATGCGGCAGCCGCCCTCGTCGCTACACTCTGTGGCATTCTCGCTACCTTCTATTACGGTTCGATGGATTTCGGCGCCGGTCTGATGTTCGGGCTCAAGGTGTTGCTGATCGCTGCGGTGGGCGGCTATTCCGATCCGCTGCGTTCGGCGGGCGGCGCTGCCGGGCTTGCCGTCGTCGAAACCATGTGGGGCGCCTATGGCGCTTTCGTCTGGCGGGATCTGGTGATCTTCTCGCTGCTGGTCCTATTGCTGGTCATGAGCCGCAGAGAGCGCGTGGTTCTTTAGCTTATTGCCATTTATCGCGTGCGGCGTCGTCGGCGTCTTTCGCCGCGACCCAGTCGCCGGCGGCGCCATCCTTGCCGTGCTCCCTCTTCCAGAAAGGGGCCGCGGTCTTCAGGAAATCCATGACGAAGTTGGCGCCATCGAACGCCGCCTGGCGGTGCGGCGCGGCGGCGATGACAAGGACGATATTCTCACCCACGGAGATCTTGCCGTAGCGATGGATGGCGGTCAGCCCGAGCAGCCCGAAACGGGCAATGGCGAGATCGCCGATGCGGGTCATCTCTGCTTCGGCCATGCCGGGGTAGTGTTCGAGTTCGAGCGCCATCAGCGCGCCGCCGTCATCGCGGCATAGGCCGGAGAAGGTGACGACGGCGCCGACGTCGGGTTTGCCTTTGGAGAGCAGGTCTACCTCGGCCTGAAGGCCGAAATCCTCGTGCTGGACGCGGATGGTGGGCTTGATGGTCACAGCGAAATCCTCCGCTGCTTTGATGTAACTGCAAAGAATGCGGAAACGCTGTGCCGTGGAAGCCCCCCTCTGGCCTGCCGGCCATCTCCGCCACAGGTGGGGAGATCACAAGTGGCACCACCTTCCTGACCCCTTACCGTTCCGCCGGGCTGAAACGTTGGTTGTTTGGGCGAGCCGGCACTCCCAGCTGATCTCCCCACCTGCGGGGGAGATGCCCGGCAGGGCAGAGGGGGGCGATCTGGCACGGCCGTCACCGCATCACCCCCCTGTCATCGGCGGAAATATGCCGATCTCCTTCGCTCCCGATATCGGCTCATCATGCTCGACATGTTCCATGTCCAGCGCCACGCGGATCACTTCGGGATATTGAAGTGCGGCTTCATATTCCTCGCCCAGCGTCTTCAAATGATTCAGAAGATCGGCGACGGTGACGACGGAGGAGGGCAGCTCGATCTCCTCCTCACCCTTGCCGATGCGCTCGCGCACCCAGGCGAAATAGACAAGCCGCGTCATTCCTCATCATCCACGATATGTTTCAGCCCGGCACGGAAATAGTCGTAGCCGGTATAGATGGTCAGCAGTGCCGCGATCCACAAGAGCGCGATGCCGGTCTGCGTTGTATAAGGGAAAATCTCGTCGCCGGCCGGGCCGGCAAGGAGGAAGGCGATGGCGACGAGCTGCAGCGTCGTCTTCCATTTGGCGATCCGTGTCACCGGCACGCTGACCTTCAGCGCCGCCAGATATTCGCGCAGGCCGGAAACCAGGATCTCACGGCAGAGAATGATGATTGCCGCCCAGATCGACCAGCCGGCGATGGTCTGGTCGGCCGCGACCAGGAGGAGGATCGAGGCGACGAGCAGCTTGTCGGCGATCGGATCGAGCATCCGGCCGATGTTCGACGTCTGGTTCCAGATGCGCGCGAGATAGCCGTCGAGGAAATCGGTGATCGAGGCGATGATGAAGATCCACAGCGCCACCCAGCGCGCCGTATTGCTGATCGACAGCCTGCCCTCGACGAAGAAGCAAAGAACGATCAGCGGCACGGCGAGGATGCGGCCGTAAGTCAAAAGGTTGGGAAGGCTGTACGCACGCGATGCCATGGATCGTTTCTCTGAATTGATGCGCCGCTGCAGCGCCGCGCGTCTTTACGAAAATCGATTCCGATTTTCGGGCCGATGCGGTAGATGACGGCTTTGGCCGCAGACCGTCAACATTCTTTCTGTCTTTTCACTGCCTTTGCGTGGAATTTGCGACGGCCGGCGGTTATTTCGCGGCGTCCTCGTGGAAATGGTTATAGACCTGCTTTGCCACGGCCTCCGAAATACCTTCCACCGCCATCAGGTCGGAAAGGGCGGCGCGAGAAACCGCCTTCGCCGTGCCGAAGTGCTGGAGCAGCGCGCGTTTGCGTGACGGGCCGATGCCGCCGATCTCGTCGAGCGGGTTCTTGACCATCTCCTTCTTGCGCCGCACCCGGTGCGAGCCGATCGCGAACCGGTGCGCCTCGTCGCGCATGCGCTGGATGAAATAGAGCACCGGATCGCGCGGCGGCAATGTGAAACTCTCGCGTCCCGGCGCAAAGAAGCGCTCGCGTCCGGCATCGCGGTCGACACCCTTGGCGATGCCGATCGCCGTGACGCTGTCGGTGATGCCGAGCTCGGCGAGGATGGCGCGTACCGCCGTCATCTGCCCCTGGCCGCCGTCGATCAGGATCACATCGGGCCAGGCCGGGAAGGGCATGTCGGCCGCGTCGGCGGCGGCTGCCTGTGCCGTCCGGTCGGGAATGCCTTCCTCCTTGATCAGCCGCGAGAACCGCCGCGTCATCACCTCCTTCATCATCCCGAAGTCGTCGCCGGGAGTGATGTCGGTCGATTTGATATTGAACTTGCGGTACTGGTTCTTCACGAAGCCTTCCGGCCCCGCCACCACCATGCCGCCGACGGCATTGGTGCCCATGATATGCGAGTTGTCGTAGATCTCGATGCGCTGCGGCGCATAGGCAAGCCCGAAGGTTTCCTTGAAGCCTTCGAGCAGCCGTGACTGCGACGCCGTCTCGGCAAGCTTTCGCCCATGCGCCTCGCGTGCATTGCCGACGACATGATCGACGAGATCGCGCTTTTCGCCGCGCCGCGGCACCAGGATTGAAACCTTGTGGCCAGCCTTTTCGCTGAGCGCTGCAGCGAGCAGCTCCAGTTCCTCGGCCGTCTCCGACAGCATGATCTGTTTCGGCACCGGCTTGTCGTCGTAGAATTGCGCGAGGAAGGCATTCAGAACTTCGGCGCTTGATAGTTGCGGGTCGGCCTTCGGGAAATAAGCTCGGTTGCCCCAGTTCTGGCCGGTGCGGAAGAAGAATACCTGGATGCAGGATACGCCGCCTTCATGGTGGATGGCGAAAACGTCAGCCTCGTCGACACCGGCCGGGTTGATGCCCTGGTGGCTCTGCACATGCGAGAGTGCTGCCAGCCGATCACGATAGATCGCCGCCCGTTCGAAATCGAGATCCTCGGCCGCCTGGTTCATGGCTTCGGCCATGTGCGACTTCACCTTCTGGCTCTTGCCGGACAGGAAATCTTTCGCCTCCTGCACCAGCTCGGCGTAACCCTCGTCGCTGACCTCGTGCGTGCAGGGTCCGGAACAGCGCTTGATCTGGTAGAGCAGGCAGGGCCGCGTGCGCGTTTCGAAGACGCTGTCGGTGCAGGTGCGGATCAGGAAGGCGCGCTGCAGCGAGTTGATCGTCCGCCCGACCGCGCCGGCTGAAGCGAAAGGCCCGAAATAGTCGCCCTTCCGCGCCCTTGCGCCGCGATGCTTGAAAATGGCAGGCGCGCGGTGATCCCCCGTGATGAGGATATAGGGAAACGACTTGTCGTCGCGCAGCAGCACGTTAAAGCGCGGCCGCAAGCGCTTGATCAGATTCGCTTCCAGAAGCAGCGCCTCGGTTTCCGTGCGTGTCGTCACGAATTCCATGTTCGCCGTCTGGCGCACCATCTGGGCAATGCGATTGGAATGCACGCGGCCAACGGCGTAATTGCCGACACGCTTCTTCAGGCTGCGCGCCTTGCCGACGTAAAGCACATCGCCCTCGGCGTTGAGCATGCGGTAGACGCCGGGGCTGTTCGGCAGCCGCTTGACGAATTCGCCGATCAGTTCCGCGCCGACAAGCCCGGTCTCGTTGAGGCTGCCCGCATTCCAGTCGACCGCCACCGCCAGAGGGGCGGCTGAAACATCGCCTTCCACCTCGATTTCGTCTTCGCTCTCATCCGTATCGTCGTAGAGAACGCCGCCATCCGGCAGCTTTCGTCCGTTCATTCCTTAATCTCCGCCACATCGGGCGTCTGCCAGGCAAGGTGCTGGCCGCCGTCGAGGGCAATCATCTGGCCGGTGATCGAGGGCGTATCGTAAAGGAACCGAATCGCTTGTCCGAATTCCTCCAGTGCCGGCCCTCGCTGCAGGATAAGGGCTGAGACCTGCGCTTGGAAGTCCTCCAGCGACTGCCGCTCGCTCGGCATTGACGGGCCGGGGCCGATTGCATTGACGCGGATGCGCGGCGCCAAAGCCTGGGCAAGCGTCTGTGTCGCCGTCCACAGCGCGGACTTGGAGAGCGTGTAGGAATAGAAGCTGGGTCTCAGTGCCCAGACCCGCTGGTCGATAATGTTGACAATGAGCCCCGCCGCCTCGGCAGACAGCTGCTGCGCGAAGGTCGCCGCGAGGATCGAGGGCGCACGCACGTGCAGGTCGAAGTGCAGCGCCCATATGGCGGCGTTAAAACTGCGCGCGGAATCATGCTGGAAAACCGACGCATTGTTGACGAGCAGATCGAGCGGCCCGAGCGCTTCCGACGCCTTGGCGATCAGCTCAGCCGTTTCGCCGATATCGGTAAGGTCGGCCTGCAACGCGACCGCTCTTTGTCCCTTTCGCCGCAATTCCGCCGCCAGCTCTTCGGCTTCGCCGAGGGAGCCGTTGGCGTGGATCGCGACGGAAAAGCCATTTGCAGCAAGGTCTTCGGCGATTGCCCGGCCTATTCTCTTGGCAGCCCCTGTTATCAAGGCTGAGCGAAGTCTTTTGTGGTTCAAAATCTTGCCTTCTGGTCCCGCGAGTCTGTGTGCAACCTATATAAGGGCGGGCGGAGATTATATAAATAGGCGGCCACGGTTGCATCCATAGCTGGGATATTCTATGTATTATTTAATAATTTGATTTCTTAAAATAAGTATTTTAAGTTTAACCATTCGGTATGGTTAATGAATCCTATGTTGCTCTCAAGCAACATCGAATTTCCGCCACGCGGCAGCCACAATGATATCACAATTTGGCTCTTTCAAATCCGCATTTCAGTTCCAATTTCAGTCTCGATCCGGAAGGGACATCTGGCAATTTCCCCGCCAATGCTTCGTTGATAGACAGATGAAAGCGGCGCGGGACTGAAAGGAGAAAAGTATGCGTGTACTCATTGCTGGCCTCATGGCCTCTGCTTTTGCAATCGCGGGCGTTTCGGCAGCTCAGGCGGCTGATGCCGTCGACCAGGTTCCGGAAGCACCGGTTGCCCAGGACGCCCCGGTCAAGCCGGCCGGCAACTGGGAAGGCTTCTATCTCGGCGGCGCCGGCACTTACAACATGGGTGACTTCGGTTCCGATCGCCACACCTACGGTTTCGGCGGCCAGGTCTTCACCGGTTACAACTGGCAAGCAGGCCAGATCGTTTACGGCGTTGAATCCGATCTCGGCTACAGCGGCGATGACGTCTCCTCGGGCGGCGTCAAGAACAAGTATGGCTGGAACGGCTCCGTCCGCGGCCGCGTCGGCTACGACATGAACCCCTTCCTGCTCTACGGTACGGCTGGTCTTGCCCTCGGCAATGTCAAGGTTTCCGACGGCACCTCGGACGAAAGCAAGACGAACTATGGCTATACGGTCGGCGCCGGTGTCGAAGCCTTCGTGACCAACAACATCACGACGCGCCTCGAATATCGCTACACCGACTACCAGAGCAAGGACTATGACCTCGACTCCGGCAGCTTCTCGCGCGGTTACGACGAGAACAGCGTCAAGCTCGGTATCGGCGTGAAGTTCTAAGCCGACTGAACAGAAATACGAGGAAGCCGGGCATGTCGCCCGGCTTTTTTGTTGGCGCGATCCTTCGTAAATTTGCTGCCGGATCAGGCGCTGGCCTTGAGCTCGCTATGAGCCGGGAATTTCTTTTCGAATTGCGCCAGCCAGTCGATCAACGGTGCATGATCGGCTTCCCACTGGTCTTTGAAGCGCAGGTCGAGATAGTCGAGCATGGCGGCGAGTGCAAAATGTCCGCCATTGAGTCTCTTTCCGAGTTTCGGGGGCTTGGCGCTGAGATGGGCAAGCCCGGCCGTCACCTTCTTCCATTGCCGGTCGATCCAGGGCTGATGGACCTTTTCCTCGTCGCGGAAGCGCCGCTCGTAGACGATCGTGAGCAGGCAGTCGCAAACGCCGTCGCACAGCGCTTCAAGCACTTCTGCATCCGCGCGTTTGCCGTTTTTGGAAGGATAGAGCCCGCCCTTCGTCAGGCGGTCGAAATAATGCATGATTGCCACGCTGTCGAAGATCGACGCCCCGTCATCCGTCAGAAGCGTCGGAATTTTGCCGAGCGGATTGTTGTCCACCAGGATCGCCGGCCCGGTATTGGTGTCGACTCGGATGGCGTTCAACTCGATACCCAGGAAATGCGCGGCCATCCGCACCTTGCTGGAATAGGGTGATGCGGGCGAACAGAGGAGCTTCATGGGACACCTGACGAGATTGTGGATGGCGCGGACTATCCCCGAAGCCGGTTGTAGGGTCAATCGCCCTTGGCCGTCTTGTTCTCGCCGCGCAGCCAGAAGGCGCGGTGCGAGGCGAAGCGGTCCTGCGCCAGGTGGTCCTTCAGCGCCGGGAGCATCTGGTGCAACTCATCCTTTAATGTGAAAGGCGGATTGACGACGACGAGGCCGGAGCCGGTCAGTCCGGTCATGCCGCGATCGCTGCGCACGGTGAGTTCGGCGCAAAGCATCTTCGGGATGTCGAGCGCTTGCAGAGCCTCGTGGAATTCCTTGATCGGCGCGCCCTTCTTCAGCGGGTACCAAAGGCAATAGGTGCCGCTGGGAAAGCGCCGATGGGCCTTTTCCAGCCCCTTGGTCAGGCGCTGATATTCGTTCTCTTCCTCGAAGGGCGGATCGACGAGGACGATGCCGCGCTTTTCCTTCGGCGGCAGATGCGCACCGAGCGCCAGCCAGCCATCGAGTTCGGTGATGCGGGCATGGTGGTCGCCCTCGAACAGCCGGTGCAACCGGGCATAGTCTTCGGGATGCAGCTCCATCGCCGACAGCCGGTCCTGCGGTCGGAACAGCATGCGCGCAAGTTTCGGCGATCCCGGGTAAAAACGGATGCCTCCCTCGGGATTGAGTTCGCGAATCGCCGAGAGGTAGGGCTCCAGCAGTTCGGAGACCTGAGGCCCGAGTTCGGCCTCCATCAATTTGCCGATGCCGGCCTGCCACTCGCCGGTTTTCTGCGCTTCCTCGGAGGAGAGGTCATAGAGGCCGATGCCGGCATGCGTGTCGAGCACGCGGAAGCCGCCATCCTTTTTCTGCATGTAACGGATCAGCCGCGCCAGCACGGCATGTTTCAGCACATCGGCAAAATTGCCCGCGTGGTAAATATGGCGGTAGTTCATTTTCGCTGATGTCCGTATGAATTCGTATCATGGGGAGTTTTTCTGGCTTTTGGCCATGCAGGCCTTGGCATATACAAATGCCATGAACATTGCGACCCCCATCGACGCCAAATCCCCGAAGCTGGACAGCAGTATCGGCCACACGGCCTGTCCGCACGACTGTCCCTCTACCTGCGCGCTGGAGGTTGAGATATCGGAGGACGGCCGCATCGGCCGCGTGCGCGGCGCCGGCGACCACTCCTACACCTCGGGCGTCATCTGCGCCAAGGTCGCCCGTTATGCCGAGCGGCTCTATCATCCCGACCGGCTGATGCACCCCTTGCGCCGCGCCGGCGCCAAGGGGGCAGGGCAGTGGCGGCAGATTTCCTGGGACGATGCGCTGGATGAAATTGCCGAAGCCTTCGTGAAGGCCGAGGAGAGGGACGGTAGCGAGGCGGTCTGGCCCTATTTCTATGCCGGCACCATGGGCTGGGTGCAGCGCGATTCAATCGACCGCCTGCGTCACGCCAAGCGCTATTCGGGCTTTTTCTCGTCGATCTGTACTAACCCGGCCTGGACCGGCTTCACCATGGCGACCGGCGTGCTGCGCGGGCCTGATCCGCGCGAGATGGGCCGCACCGATTGCGTCGTCATCTGGGGTACCAATGCGGTCTCGACGCAGGTCAACGTCATGACCCACGCGATCAAGTCGCGCAAAGAGCGCGGCGCCAAGATCGTCGTCATCGACATTTACGACAATCCGACGATGAAGCAGGCCGACATGGCCTTGATCGTCAAGCCGGGCACCGATGCCGCGCTCGCCTGCGCTGTCATGCATATCGCCTTCCGCGACGGCTATGCCGACCGGGACTATATGGCTAGATATGCCGACGATCCCGCCGGTCTCGAAGCGCATCTGAAAACGAAGACGCCCCAATGGGCCGCTGCCATCACCGGCCTGTCCGCCGAGGAGATCGAGGCCTTTGCCCGCCTCGTCGGCACGACGAAGAAGACCTTCTTCCGCCTCGGCTACGGTTTCACTCGCCAGCGCAACGGCGCGGTCGCCATGCATGCGGCCGCCTCGATCGCCACCGTGCTCGGCTCCTGGCAATATGAGGGCGGCGGCGCCTTCCATTCGAACAGCGATATCTTCCGCATGAACAATGCGGAACTGACCGGCCGGTCGATGAAGGATGCCGATATCCGCATGCTCGACCAGTCGCAGATCGGCAGAGTGCTCACAGGCGATCCGGTGGCCTTGCGCCACCGCGGCCCGGTGACGGCGATGCTGATCCAGAATACCAATCCGGCCAACATCGCTCCCGAGCAGCGCCTGGTCAGACGCGGCTTTGCCCGCGACGACCTGTTCGTCGCCGTGCATGAGCAGTTCATGACCGAGACGGCCGAGATCGCCGATATCGTCATTCCCGCGACGATGTTCGTCGAGCATGACGACATCTACCGGGCCGGCGGCCAGAATCATATTCTGCTCGGGCCGAAGCTGGTCGATCCGCCGCCGACCGTGCGCACCAATCTCTTTGTCATCGAGGAACTGGCAAAACGCCTCGGCGTCGCCGATCGCCCCGGCTTCGGCTTCACCGCCCGCGAAATGGTCGACCGCATCCTGAAATCGAGCGATCTGCCGGATTACGATCACTTCCTCGAACACAAATGGTTCGATCGCCAGCCGGCTTTCGAGGAGGCGCATTTCCTGAACGGTTTTGCCCATCCGGACGGCAAGTTCCACTTCCGGCCGGACTGGATCAATCAGCCGGCGCCGAACAAGCCGCCAGCGGCGATCGGCGCGCTCGGGCCGCATGCCGAGCTTCCTGTCTTTCCGGATCAGGTCGATGTCATCGAGGTCGCCGACCCCGAGCATCCCTTCCGTCTCGCCACATCGCCCGCCCGCAACTTCCTGAATTCGAGTTTCTCCGAGACGAAGACCTCCCGCCAGAAAGAGGGCCGCCCCGAAGTGATGATCAATCCCGCCGACGCCGAAGCCAACGGCATTTCCCATGGCGATCTCGTCCGCATCGGCAACGGCCGCGGCGATCTGCGCATCCATGCCCGCATCACCACCGAGGTCAAGCCGGGCGTGCTGATTGCCGAGGGCCCCTGGCCGAACAAGGCGCATGTTGATGGCGAGGGCATCAACGTCCTGACCGGCGCCGACCCCGTCGCGCCCTATGGCGGAGCGGCCGTGCACGACAACAAAGTCTGGCTTTGCAGGGACACAGCATGACGCAGCCGAAATCACGCATGAAAATCGTCAGCGAGCAAACGCTGTCGAATGGCTGGACACGGTTGAGCAGCTACCTGCTCGATTACATCGATCGCAAGGGGGCGACCCAGCAGTTGAAGCGGGAGGTCTATCACCGCACGCCCGCCGCCTGCATCCTGCTTTATGACCCCAAACGCGAGCTCGTCGTTCTTGTCCGCCAGTTTCGCCTTGCCGTGCATCTGAATGGCGATCCCGCCTGGATGATCGAGGTGCCGGCCGGCCTGGTCGATGACGATCATCCCGAACAGGCCATCCGCCGCGAGGCGATGGAAGAAACTGGTTACCACCTGCGCGACGCGCGTTTCCTCTTCAAATGCTACCCGTCGCCCGGCGCCATCACCGAAGTCGTCCACTTCTTCGTTTCGCTCGTCGACATAACCGACCGCATGGCGGAAGGCGGCGGCCTGGACGAGGAGCACGAGGATATCGAGGTTCTCGAAGTCCCGCTCGATGAGGCCGCCCAAATGATCGAAAACGGCGAGATCTTCGACGCCAAGACGATCATGCTGCTGCAATGGGCTCTGTTGAACAGGAATAAACTGCGATAGCGGATGAGCGGTCTCGAGCGACCCGCTGGGTTGGACTCGAGACGGTTTCGCTATCGCGGTTATCGTTCGGAAATTCATACGTTTGTCACGAAGCGGTTCTATCCGCTGCGGTCTGAAATCATCGATGCGGTCAGGAGAAAGCCCATGTGGCTCAGCAATTTCACCCTCGTTCTCCCGAACGAGGTGGTGAGTGAAGGTTCCGTGCGGGTTGAGGATGGCGCCATCGCCGAAATCCGGCCGGAGCCGGTCGCCGGCGCCGCCATCGATGGCGGCGGGCGGCTGCTGATGCCCGGTTTCGTCGATCTGCACGGCGATATGATCGAGCGTGAGATCGCGCCGCGGCCGAATGCGACGATGCCGATCGATTTCGGCATTCACGAACTCGACAAGAAACTTGCCGCCGCCGGTGTGACGACAGCCTTTGCCGCGGTCTCCTTCGCCACCGAAAGCGTCTATGGCCACGTCCGCTCGCTGGAGACGACGTCGACGGTGATCGAGGGCATCAACCGCCTGCGTAACAATCTTCTGATCGACCACCGTGTTCACGCCCGCTATGAAATCACCAATGTTGGCGCCACGCCTGCGCTCGAGCGCCTGCTCAATGCCGATCAGATCGACATGGTTTCGCTGACCGACCATACGCCCGGCCAAGGCCAGTACAACAACCTGCAAAGCTACATCCTCAGCATTTCCGAGCGCCGCGCCATCTCCGAGGACATGGCCGCCGAGATCGTCGCCAAGCGCATCGCCATGCGCAGCAATCCAGACATTGAGGCCAAGCTGAGGGAGATCGTCGCGCTGTCGCTGAAGCACAAGCTCTCGCTGGCCTCGCATGACGACGACAGTATCGAAAAAGTCGCCGAAATGCACGATCTCGGCGTCACCATCAGCGAGTTTCCGGTGACGGCACCCGCCGCCGAAGAGGCGCGTCGCCGCGGTCTCTGGACGCTGATGGGCGCACCGAACGCCCTGCGCGGCCAGTCGATGTCGGGCAATCTCAGCGCGCTCGATGCCGCAAAGGCCGGCCTGCTCAGCGTTATCGCCGCCGATTATCACCCGGCCGCCTTCGTACCCGGCATCTTCAAGCTCGCCGACGCGGTGGAAGGCGGCCTGCCGGCCGCCGTCGCTATGGCGACCGGCAACGCCGCCCGCTCCGCAGGCCTCTCCGATCGCGGCGAAATCGCCATCGGCCAGCGCGCCGATCTGGTCATCGTCGAGCGGGGCGACGTTAACCGCATCCGCGCCACCTTCCGCGCCGGCCGCTTCGTCTACAGCGACGGTACGCTGCATCCGCTGCGGGCGTTGGCGGCCTAAGCGAGGTCGCCGATCAGCGAGATGAGCTGGGCCTTGGGGGTAGCCGCCGAAGCCTCGGCGCCGATCGCCTTGCCGTCCTCCATCGTCACGCGGCCTTCGGCAAAGAGCCGCAGCGCCTGCGGGTAGATCTGGTGTTCGACGGTCAGCACCCGCGCGGCCAGGCTTTCGGCCGTGTCACCGGAGAGAATGGGCACGGCCGCCTGGCCGATCGTCGGTCCCTCGTCCATGCCTTCGGTGACGAAATGCACGGTGCAGCCGGCGATGCGCATGCCGGCGTCAATGGCGCGCTGATGGGTGTGGAGGCCGGGGAAAAGCGGCAGCAGGGAAGGGTGGATGTTGAGCATCCGGCCTTCATAACGCTGAATGAAGGTCGGCGTCAGCAGCCGCATATAGCCGGCCAGGCAAAGAATGTCGGGGGAAAGCTCGTCGAGCGCCGAAAAGATCGCCGCCTCATGCGCGTCCTTACTGGCATAATCCTTGCGGGGAAAGGCGAAGGTGGAGATGCCCTCGGCCGCTGCCTTGGCAAGCCCGCCGGCCTCCGCCTTGTCGGAGATCACGCCGACGATCTCGGCCGGATAATCGGCCGCCTTCGCCGCCGCGACCAGCGCCATCATGTTGGAGCCGCCACCCGATATGAAGACGACGACGCGTTTGCGCGGCGTGCTCATATGGCAAGCGTACCCTTGTAGACCGTGCCGGCAGCGCCCTCAGCGCGAGCAATCATGCGGCCGAGCGTGACGACCTTTTCGCCTTCGGCTTCGAGCGCCTTGGATACCGCGGCGACATTCTCCTCGGCCACGACGACGATCATGCCGATGCCGCAGTTGAAGGTGCGCAGCATTTCCTTGGCTTCGACGCCGCCCGTCCGGGCGAGCCACGAGAAGACCGGCGGAACCTTGACGGCGCCAAGGTCGATCTCGGCCGCCAGATGCTCCGGCAGGACGCGCGGAATATTCTCCGGGAAGCCGCCGCCGGTGATATGGGCAAGCGCCTTCAGCGCACCGGTTTCGCGGATCGCCTTCAGCAGCGGCTTCACATAGATGCGGGTCGGCTCCAGCAGCGCTTCGCCGAGCTTCTTGCCTTCGGCAAACGGCGCCGGCGCGTCCCAGCCGAGGCCGGACAGTTCCACGATCTTGCGGACGAGCGAGAAGCCGTTGGAATGGACGCCGGAGGAGGCGAGACCGAGAATGACGTCGCCTTCGGCAATGTCGCCGGAGGGGAGCAGCTTGCCGCGTTCGGCGGCGCCGACGGCAAAGCCGGCAAGATCATAGTCGCCGGAGGAATACATGCCGGGCATTTCGGCGGTCTCCCCGCCGATCAGAGCGCAGCCAGCCTCGCGGCAGCCGGCGGCAATGCCGCCGACAATCGCCGCACCCTGATCGGGAACGAGCTTGCCTGTCGCGAAATAATCGAGGAAGAACAGCGGCTCCGCGCCCTGGACCACGAGGTCGTTGACGCACATGGCGACGAGATCGATGCCGACGGTGTCGTGGTAATCGGCGTCGATCGCGATCTTCAGCTTGGTGCCGACGCCGTCATTGGCGGCGACGAGGACCGGATCGGTAAAGCCCGCCGCCTTGAGATCGAAGAGCCCGCCGAAGCCGCCGATCTCGCCGTCGGCGCCCGGACGGCGCGTCGAGCGCACCGCCGGTTTGATCTTCTCGACCAGGAGGTTGCCGTTATCGATGTCGACGCCCGCATCGCTATAGGTCAGGCCGTTTTTTCCAGACTGGCTCATGCTGGTCTCCGATGGCTATTTCAGGCGGCGGACGCGCCGCGTCATCTGCCGGTCGCAATTGCATGACAGGGGCATTTATGCAAGCGCTGCATGGGAAAAGCCCCCAATTTCCCGTGTCTTTAACCGGCCTTTCCGGGATTTGGCATGACAGGGTTGACCATCTTTGCGCCTGCATCCTATGTGCTGAATGGCCGCGTCGGACAAGAGGCGGCGTTCGGCGGCGGCGAGCGAAACGGGGAAGCAATGCCACAGCATGTCAGCGGCAACAGTCTGAAACGCCAGATCTTCTTCTGGCTGGCCGTGCTCGTCTTCTTCATCGCCTTTCTCTATGTCTTCAGCTCGATCCTCCTGCCATTCATCGCCGGCATGGCGATCGCCTATTTCCTCGATCCCGTCGCCGACCGGCTGGAGCGCCTGGGCCTCAGCCGCATGATGGCGACGGTCGGCATTCTGATCGCCTTTGTCATCGTCTTTGCGCTGGCGCTGATGATCCTCATTCCCGTGCTGATCAGCCAGTTCAACGATTTCGCCGAGCGCCTGCCGAGTTATATCAGCCAGCTGCAGAAATTCATCGCCCAGTCGCAGCATTCGCTGCTGCCGCAGTGGATCAGGAGCCAGGTCGGCACGATCAAGGATAATTTCTCCGGCATCCTCTCCGAAGGCATGGGCTTTCTGACCGGGCTCTTCGCGCAGATCTGGAATTCCGGCAAGGCGATCGTCGACGTCATCTCGCTGCTCGTCGTCACCCCCGTCGTCGCTTTCTATATCCTGCTCGATTGGGATCGCATGGTCGCCAAGGTCGATCAATGGATTCCGCGCGATTACGTGAATGATGTTCGCCAGATCGCCAGCGAGATCGATCAGGCAATCGCCGGCTTCATCCGCGGCCAGGGCTCGCTCTGCCTCATTCTCGGCATTTATTATGCCGCCGGCCTTTCCCTAGTCGGGCTGAACTTCGGCCTGCTGATCGGCCTCTTCGCCGGTATGATCAGCTTCATTCCCTATGTCGGCTCGCTTGTCGGCCTCGTTCTCGCCGTCGGCGTGGCGATCGTGCAGTTCTGGCCGGATTATCCCTGGATCGGCCTGGTGCTGGTCGTCTTCTTCAGCGGCCAGTTCCTCGAAGGCAATATCCTACAGCCGAAGCTCGTCGGCTCCAGCGTCGGTCTGCATCCGGTCTGGCTGATGTTTGCGCTGTTTGCTTTTGGCGCGCTCTTCGGCTTCGTCGGTCTTCTGGTCGCCGTGCCGGCTGCCGCCGCCGTCGGTGTCCTTGTCCGCTTCGCGCTTTCGCGCTACCTTCAGAGCGATCTTTATTTTGGCGCGTCGCCGAGCGCCCGCGCTCAGAAGACGAAATCAGTTCCCAATGAGTGACGTGAAGAACGCTGATCCGAAGCGCAAGGCCGGAGAGCAGCTGCCATTGGCCTTTTCGCACGATGCCGCAAGCGGCCGCGACGATCTTCTGATTTCGGAGCGGCTCGCCGCCGCCGTGTCGATCGTCGACGCCTGGCCGGCATGGCCGTCGCCGGTGGTCGTGCTCGCCGGCCCGGTCGGTTCGGGGAAATCGCATCTCGCCCGCATCTGGCAGGAGTTGAGCGGCGCCGTCAGCATTCATCCCGGACTCGGTTCGGACGCGGCTGTCGCTGCCGCTGCCGGTCCGGTGCTGTTCGAAGATGCCGACCGCCTCGGCTTCGACGACAATGCGCTTTTCCACGTCATCAACAGCGTGCGCGAAAACGCCACCAGCCTGTTGATAACAAGCCGTCTCTGGCCGATCTCCTGGCCGGTTTTGCTGCCCGATCTGCGCTCGCGTCTGAAAGCTGCGACCGTCGTCGAGATCGGCGAACCCGACGAGGTCTTGCTGTCGCAGGTGATCGTCAAGCTCTTCGCCGACCGGCAGCTTTATATAGATGACAAACTCGTGCTCTATATCGTCAACCGGATGGAGCGGTCGCTAAACGCGGCCCAGACGATCGTGGAAAGGCTCGACCGACTGGCCCTGTCGCGGGGCACGAAAATCACCCGAGCTCTTGCTGCCGAAGTATTGAATGAATTGGGAAATTCGGAACCGGCCGATTGACTGTCACAGTTCCGTCGTGAAACTGATATAATTGCCGTCGCGATTGAAACGGGGTAAGCGGACCATGGACAGCGCAGTCGCAGAACATCAGGAACTTACTCCGGAAACCAACGACAACGCGCCCCCGCTGGAAGAGTTGCTGGCAAGCCCCGAGCGCTTCATCAACCGCGAATTCTCCTGGCTGCAGTTCAACCGCCGTGTCCTGGAAGAGACGCTGAATACCGAACATCCGCTGCTCGAGCGCGTCCGCTTCCTGTCGATTTCGGCAGCCAACCTCGACGAGTTCTTCATGGTGCGTGTCGCCGGCCTCGAGGGCCAGGTGCGCCAGAACATCGCCATCCGCAGCCCAGACGGCAAGACACCGGCCGAACAACTCGATTCGATCCTGCAGGAGATCGACCATCTGCAGATGGAGCAGCAGGCTTCGCTCGCCGTGCTGCAGCAGTACCTCGCCAAGGAAGACATTCTGATCGTGCGCCCGGGCGCCTTGAGCGATGCAGACCGCCAATGGCTCGCCGCCGAATTCGAACAGGCGATCTTCCCGGTGCTGACGCCGCTGTCCATCGATCCGGCCCATCCGTTCCCCTTCATTCCCAATCTCGGTTTTTCGATCGGGCTGCAGCTCGTCAGCAAGAATGGCCGCGAACCGATGACGGCGCTGCTGCGCCTGCCGCCGGCGCTCGACCGCTTCGTCCGCCTGCCGGATGACGCGAACACAATCCGCTACATCACGCTGGAAGATGTCGCCAACATCTTCATCCACCGTCTCTATCCGGGCTACGAGGTGCAGGGTTCCGGTACGTTCCGCGTCATCCGCGACAGTGATATCGAAGTCGAGGAAGAGGCCGAGGATCTCGTGCGCTTTTTCGAAACGGCACTGAAGCGGCGCCGCCGCGGCAAGGTCATCCGCATCGAGACCGATTCGGAAATGCCGGCCTCGCTACGTCAGTTCGTCGTGCAAGCACTGAGCATCCCCGACAATCGCGTCGCCGTTCTGCCGGGGCTCCTGGCACTGAACACTCTGTCGGAGATCACCAAGGCGCCGCGCGACGATCTCAGGTTTCAGCCCTACAATGCGCGATTTCCCGAGCGCGTCCGCGAACATGCCGGCGATTGCTTCGCCGCCATCCGCGAGAAGGACATGGTCGTCCATCACCCCTACGAATCCTTCGACGTGGTGGTCCAGTTCCTTCTCCAGGCTGCTCGCGATCCTGACGTTCTGGCGATAAAGCAGACGCTTTACCGCACCTCGAACGACAGCCCGATCGTGCGTGCATTGATCGACGCCGCTGAAGCCGGCAAGTCGGTGACGGCGCTGGTGGAGCTCAAGGCCCGCTTCGACGAAGAGGCGAATATCCGCTGGGCGCGCGATCTCGAGCGCGCCGGCGTGCAGGTCGTATTCGGTTTCATCGAGCTCAAGACCCACGCCAAGATGTCAATGGTCGTTCGCCGCGAAGAAGGGAAGCTCAGGACCTATTGTCACTTGGGAACCGGCAACTACCACCCGATCACCGCCAAGATCTATACGGATCTCTCCTATTTCACCTGCAATCCCGTCATCGCCCACGACATGGCGAACATCTTCAACTTTATCACCGGCTATGGCGAACCTGAAGAGGGCATGCAGCTCGCCGTCTCGCCCTATACGTTGCGCTCGCGTATCCTGCGTCACATCGAGGAAGAGATTCAGCATGCCAGGAACGGCGCGCCGGCGGCGATCTGGATGAAGATGAACTCGCTTGTCGACCCCGACATCATCGATGCGCTCTATCGCGCCAGCCATGCCGGCGTGGAGATCGATCTCGTTGTGCGCGGCATCTGCTGCCTGCGTCCGCAGGTGCCCGGTCTCTCGGAGAAGATCCGCGTCAAGTCGATCGTCGGCCGCTTCCTCGAACACAGCCGCATCTTCTGCTTCGGCAACGGCCATGGCCTGCCGTCGGATAAGGCGCTGGTCTACATCGGTTCTGCCGACATGATGCCGAGAAATCTCGACCGCCGCGTCGAGACCATGGTTCCGCTGACGAATCCGACTGTTCATGAGCAGGTCTTGTCACAGATTATGCTTGGCAACGTGATTGACAATCAACAAAGCTACGAGATATTGCCCGACGGTACGTCGCGGCGCATGGAAGTGCGCAGGGGCGAGGAGCCGTTCAATGCGCAGCAGTATTTCATGACCAATCCGAGCCTGTCAGGCCGTGGTGAAGCTCTGAAATCAAGCGCGCCGAAACTGATCGCCGGCCTGCTTGAAGGCCGCAACAACAAGTAAAACTGGACCATATGGTTGAATCTGAAGCCCAGGGGCGCCTTCCAGGGATCGCCCCGGTCTCCGTCGTCGACATCGGATCGAATTCCATTCGTCTTGTCGTCTACGAAGGCCTGTCCCGTTCGCCTACGATCCTCTTTAACGAAAAGGTCCTCTGCGGCCTCGGCAAAGGCATAGCCGTCACCGGCAAGATGGATGAAGAGAGCGTCGCCCGGGCTCTGGCGGCGCTGCACCGTTTCAAGGCCCTATCCGATCAGGCGCGGGCCGCCACCATGTATGTGCTGGCGACGGCCGCCGCCCGCGAGGCGAGCAACGGTCCCGACTTCATCCATCAGGCGGAGACGATCCTGCAGCGCCACGTCCGGGTGCTTTCAGGTGAGGAGGAGGCTCGCTTCGCCTCGCTCGGCATCATCAGCGGCTTCTTCAATCCTGACGGCATTGCCGGCGACCTCGGCGGCGGTTCCCTTGAACTGATCGACATCAAGGGCAAGGAAGTCGGCAAGGGCATCACCCTGCCGCTCGGCGGTTTGCGCTTGTCGGAATATGCCGGCGGTTCGCTCTCCAAGGCACGCACCTTTGCCCGCAAGCAGGTGAAGACGGCAAAGCTCCTAGCGAAAGGCGAGGGGCGCACCTTCTATGCCGTCGGCGGCACCTGGCGAAACATCGCCAAGCTGCACATGGAGATTACCAATTATCCGCTGCATATGATGCAGGGCTATGAGGTATCGCTCGAAGCGATGATGTTGTTCCTCGATCAGGTGGCCACCGCGCGCGATTCCAAGGAGCCGGCCCTTCAGGCGGTCTCCAAGCATCGCCGTTCGCTGCTGCCTTTCGGCGCCATCGCCATGAAGGAAGTCTTGAGCGTCATGAAGCCGTCGGTGATTTCCTTCTCGGCACAGGGCGTGCGCGAGGGCTATCTCTATTCGCTGCTGTCGGAAGGTGAGCGCCGCCTCGATCCGCTGCTGGCGGCTGCCGGTGAATTGGCGATTCTGCGTGCCCGTTCGCCCGAGCATGCCCGCGAACTGGCGGAATGGACTGGTCGGATGATGCCCTTGTTCGGCGTCCAGGAAACCGAAGAGGAAAGCCGCTATCGTCAGGCCGCCTGTCTGCTTGCCGATATCAGCTGGCGCGCCCATCCCGACTATCGTGGTCTGCAGGCGCTGAACGTCATCGCCCACTCCTCTTTCGTCGGCATCAGCCATCCCGGCCGCGCCTTCATCGCGCTCACCAATTATTATCGTTTCGAGGGCCTGCATGATGACGGCGCCACCGGTCCGCTGGCGCAGATCGCGACCCCTCAGTTCATCGACCGCGCCAAACTGCTCGGCGGCATGCTGCGTGTCGTCTATCTCTTCTCGGCCTCCATGCCCGGCATCGTCAAGAACCTGACCTTCCGCCGATCCTCGAACCCAGACTTCGACCTCGAATTCGTCGTGCCACCGGAATATCGCGATTTCGCCGGCGAACGCCTGGACGGCCGCCTGCAGCAACTGTCGAGGCTGACGAACAAGCGGCTGGCGTTCCGGTTCGAGTAGGGCTGGCATACTTTTGGCGGGCTCTTTTAGTCGTGCCGTCCCTCCGCCCTTCCTCATTCCTATGCTCGTCAGCAATCCAGCCACCGCGCGTCCGCGCGGTGAATGACTCACTTGCTTTTGAAAGCGTCTCCCGCGCCCAACGACTTGGGCGCACTGAATTCCTGTGACGAGCACTGGAATGAGGTGGACGAGCATCCAAAAAAAGGCGGCGCTCGCGCACCGCCCTTCCTATTCTGTTTCAAAACTCAAAATTACTTCGCGTTCAAAAACTCGCCAACCTCAAGCAGGCTGAACTCGTTATTGTCGGCCTTGTCGACGGCGCGGCCGGCGGAGAAGGGGAGATTATTGTCGTTGCCGATGATGATGTGCGTGGCGTCGACACGATCGACGTTTTCGATCGTCACGAACGGCATGTCGTAGACCCCGTCCTTGGCTCCAGCCTTCTTCTTGTTGTCGGGATCCTGGATGTTGAGGAGGTCGATATAGCCGATCTTGCGGACAGCCTTGCCGGCATTGGCATCGTTGAATTCGATCTTGTAGACACGCTTCAGCTCGGCAGGCGCCTCGAAGCAATCCGGCTTCGGCTGCTTAGGATCGGCGCAGGCCTTGTCCTTGGTGCCGGCGCCGCTGTCCCGCTCGATGACGAGAGCGGTGGTGTCGTCGAGCATGTTGAAGTCACCGATCGACACGCCCTTGTCCTCGAATGGATAGAGCCAGCTGCGGCCGGTCCACTTCTTGGCGGCGACGTCGAATTCGATGATGCGGATGGCGGTGTGGCCGTCGGCTGTTTCCATCGTGCCGTTATCCCCGTAGATGGCGCCTTCGAGCAGGCCATAGAGCTTGGAGCCGTCCTTCGACATGGCAAGACCTTCGAAGCCGCCGGAGCGCTTCAGGTTGAAGACCGGCATCTTCGCCGCGGGATTGCCCGGCAACTGGATCAGCGGGTTGTCGGGCGAAAGCACCGGCTTGCCGTCAAGCGTCGTCGGGATGACATCGGTGAGGTGGCCTTCGATATCGACCTTGAGGAGATAGGGCCCGAACTCGTCGCCGAGCCAGAAGCCGTCGGCAACAGGCTGGATCGACTCGATGTCGAAGTCGGCACCGGTAAGGTAACGCTTTTCTGTGCCTTCGAGCACGATCGGGAAGGGGGCGATCTTGTTCGGATCGGAGAGAAAGAGGTTCTTGACGACCTCAGCCTTGTTGGCAGTCCAGTCGAACCTCATCTGATGCAGGAACAGCATGGAGTCGGAAGAGTTGGCTTTCGAACCGAAGCCGTTGTCCGAGAGCGTCCAGAAGGTGCCGTCGGCCATCGTCTTGATGCCCGAGAAACCCTGGATCGGCTGGCCGACGAAAGGGAGCTTCAGGTCGGTCACGCGAGCGCCGTCCTTCCCGGGGACGGTGCCCAGCGCTTCCGTGCGCTTGCGGTCCGGCGTCGTGAACTTGCCGGAATGCTTGAGGAAGTCGGGGGCGTCGGCCGGAGCCGCAACCATAGTGTTGGCAGGCAGGATCGCCTGGGCGGCGAGCTTGGCCGGGAATTGCTGCTGATCGGCCGAAACGGGGCCGGCAATCAGAATGAAAAGCGATACGGAAGCAAAAAGGACGTTCTTCATAATATCCCCATAGAACGGATGCGAATGGCTTCCGCTTAGCAGGGCTTCCGTGTCAGCGAATTGACGGTTGGGTGAAGCTTTGGTGACGGGGTGGTAAGAGCGTCGCTCAGCCGTGCAGAACGACTGCGGGCGTGTTCAGCACGGTCACCGCGCGTGAGGAAAGCGCCATGACGCCGAGCGCCTGGCCGCGTCCCTTGACGGCATGGATACCGAGATCGTCGCAGGAAATGTCGTCGGGAAAGGTCATGCGCCGGGCAAGCTCCGCGGAGATCAGCACCTGTCGGTTCAGACTGCGGCAGAGCGTCTCCAACCGGGCGGTCGTATTCACCGTATCGCCGAAATAGCTGATCTTGTGGTGGTCGACGCCCACTTCCGCGGTGATGATCTCGCCGCCGTGAAGGGCGGCGCGAAGCTTCGGCACCTGTCCGTAATTTTTCCGCCAGCCGGCGGCATTGGCGTCGATATCGGCAAGGATGTCGAAGATGCAGCGCACGCAGCGCGCATCTTTGACGCCGCGCGCAAGCGGCCAGGTAATGATCGCCGCATCGCCGACATAGTCGTTGATCATGCCCTTGTGGCGCCGGACCGGCTCGGCGAAGGTCGCAAACAGCGAGCTCAGCAGCTGCTGCGCCCGGAGGTCGCCATGCTTTTCGGCAAAAGCTGTCGAATCGACGAGATCGATGAACAGGAAGACGCGTTCTTCCCTAACCGGATTGCGATAGCGGCTGATGAGCATGCTGACGAATACTTCGCGGCCGAGCAGCTCCCGCACGCGCAGGATGAAGATCAACGCCGAGCAGACGGCAAGCGCATAGAGGAACACCTCGAAGGGCATGATGACGAGATCGAGGAGCGACGACGGCTTCAGCACGCCGATCGCCCGGAGCAGCAGCCCGGCGCAGGCAAAGCCGATGCTCATCAGGATTTCGTAAATTACCAGTTCGGTGATGATGAAGATGAAGGTCGGCAGCTTCTGGATGCGCCGGTAGAGCCCGCGGAACAGCACCTTGCGCTCGAAGGCGATGATCGGCATGCCGATGAACAGCGCGAAGATCGCCCCGATGACCGGCGTCTGGTCGGAGTAGAACATCGAATCGTAAACGACGCCGCTCGCCGCGAGGACGATCACGATCAAGATCCAGTTCTGGGTTGGAGATATTTCCCGCATGCCGTCCCTTCGCTGTCGCGATTTCTCCCGGGCCATTGTTTCAGCTGGGAAAAAGGCGTCAAGCGAATTCGATCTGGTTTCAGAGGCTGACGGTTTCAACCTTTCGGCCGGCGAAACGCAGGCCGATCTGACCCTGGATCAGCTGCAGCGCCGGCTCGCCGAAAAGATCGCGCCGCCAGCCGTGCAGGGCGGCGACATCGGCCTTCTCGCCATCGGCGGCAATCTTATCGAGATCCTCGCTGTTGGCGATCACCTTCGGCGCCACGCCATGTTTTTCCGAGATCAGCTTCAGCAGCACCTTCAAGAGTTCTACGGCGGCAGCTGCGCCCTCCGGGGCCTGCGTCTGACGAGGCACATGCGGCATCTCGGCTTTTGGAAGGGCGAGCGCCGCATTGACCGCTTCGACGACCGCTGTTCCGGCGGCCGAGCGCTCCCAACCCTTCGGAATGGTGCGCAAGCGGCCGAGCGCTTCGGAATCCCTAGGCTGCTGCTGGGCGACCTCATAGATCGCATCGTCCTTCAAGACCCGCGATCGCGGCACATTGCGGGCCCGCGCCTCACGCTCACGCCAGGCGGCGACATATTTCAGGACCGCCAGCTCCTGCGGCTTGCGCAGGCGCATCTTCAGACGCTGCCAGGCGTCATCGGGATGCATGTCGTAGGTTTCACGCGCTTCGAGAATGTCCATTTCCTCGCGCAGCCACGATGTGCGGCCTTCGCGGTCGAGCTGTGAACTCAGCGACAGATAGACGTCGCGCAGGTGGGTGACGTCGGCCAGCGCATATTCCAGCTGCTTTTCGGAGAGCGGCCGGCGACTCCAGTCGGTGAAGCGCGACGACTTGTCGATATGGACGTTCTTGATGCGGCTGACCAGCTGATCATAGGAGACGCTGTCGCCGAAACCGCAGACCATGGCGGCGACCTGCGTGTCGAAGATCGGATGCGGAATGAGATTGCCGCGATTGAAGATGATTTCGATGTCCTGGCGCGCCGCATGAAAGACCTTCAGCACCTTGGTGTCGGCCATCAGTTCGAAGAAGGGGGCTAGGTCGATGCCCTTGGCCAGCGGATCGACGAGAACCTCCATTGTTGGGCTTGCCATCTGGATCAGGCAGAGCTCCGGCCAGAAGGTCGTCTCACGCAGGAATTCGGTGTCAATGGTAATGAAGTCGGACTTGGCCAGCTCTTTGCAGGCGGCCGCCAAATCGGCGGTGGTTTCGATCATATCAATTCATTCGCAAGGAAAAGGTCGGTTGAACCTTCCTTCTCCTTTCGCTTCGATATGTCAATACAACAGCATAAGCTTCGCGCATTGCTGGCTAAGAATTACGTCCAAACTGGGGCAGGGAGCGCCTCAGGTCACCCTGATATAGCTGGTCATCCCTGTCTTCTGATGTTCGATAATATGGCAATGCAGCACCCAGTCGCCGGGATTGTCGGCGACGAGGGCCAGTTGCACCTTCTCGTCGGGCTGGACGAGGTAGGTATCGGACACCAGCGGCATCACCTGCCGCGTCGAGGAGGAGATCACCGTAAAGCTCATGCCGTGCAGATGGATCGGATGAGCGTGTGGCGTGGTGTTCTCCAGATTGAAGACATAGCTCTTGCCGAGCTTCAGTTCCGCCAGCGGCGCCGTCGGATCGGGGGTGTCGCCCGGCCACGGCACTTTGTTAATCGCCCAGAAACTGTAGCCGAGCGTGCCGCAGATACTCTCGACGGCGGCATTTTCCGCGGTCGCACTCAACACCAGCGGGATCTGTTCGGCAGCGGAAAGATCGGCCTTGGCAACGGGGTTTTCGGCAAGCGGGCCGAGATCGCCGATATTGCGTTTCAACGACTGTCCAACGGCGCGCAGGCTGGCGATCGTCTTCGGCGTCGTGCCGCGGATATCTTCCAGTGTAGCGACGGCGCCTTCGCCTTCCGGCATGCGCACGGCAAGGTCGAGCCGCTGTCCCGGCCCGATCTGCAGCAAGTCAAGGGGAAAGCGTTTCGGCACCGGATTGCCGTCGATGGCGATGACGGTCGCATCGGCGCCTGCCATTGTCAGCGAGAAGATGCGCGTCACATCGGTATTGGCGATGCGCAGCCGCGCCAGCCCGCCGGCCGGCGCGTCATATTGCGGCTCCTGATGCCAGTTGGCGGTGCGCACCGTGCCGTAGGTGCCGCTCTTGGCGGCATCGCGCGGCCGGAAGGGGGCGATGAACTGCCCGTCTCCGCCAAGCCGCCAGTCGCGCAGGTTCAGCAGCACCTCCGCATCGAATTCCGGATCGGCCGGGTCCTCGACGACGAGCATGCCGGTCATGCCGTGTCCCATCTGCATCAGCGTGTTGCAATGCGGGTGATACCAGAAGGTGCCGGCATCGGGCGGCGTGAAGGCATAATCGAAGCTGTCGCCGGTATAGATATAGGGTTGCGTCACGAAGGGCACGCCATCCATGCGGTTGTCGATGCGAAGCCCGTGCCAGTGGATCGTGGTCGGCTCGTCCAGCTGGTTGTTCAGCCGTGCCGCGTAGGGCCGCCCTTTCTTCATCCTCAGAACCGGCGGCATGCCGCCATGGCCCCAGCTGACGACATCCCTGGTCGGACCCGCCTCGGTCAGCAAGGCCTCGGTTTTCACAGCCGTCAGCAGCTGCGGTTCCGGCGCCGCCTCGGCAAGCCCGAATTTGCCCGCAACGGCGATGCCGGCGCCATAGGCGCCCGCGATGGCGGATGCCTTCAGAAGGTTGCGGCGGGTCAGCAGAGGCATGCGGAGGCTCCAGGATGAGGCTGCCGATCCTTTTAAAGTTGAGCTTCGTCTTCATCAATACGGGAAACGCGGCCAAACTGCCGCAGCCTGCGGGTCGCAGCCTCGCCATAAACGCATGCCAAACCCAGGGGCGCGGCGCGCCAAGTCTTGACAAATCGGAGCGTCCATGCGCTTTTCCGCCCGATTTTCTTGTCGGCGCGGGAGGGTCTTCGAACCCCTGCTGCCGTCTTCAGCCACATGCCAGGATTTGAGATCATGCATCGCTACCGCAGCCACACATGCGCCGCCCTCCGCAAGACGGATGTTGGCTCGACCGTCCGCATCGCCGGCTGGGTCCATCGCGTTCGCGACCATGGCGGCGTTCTCTTCATCGACCTTCGCGACCATTACGGCATCACCCAGGTTGTCGCTGACCCGGATAGCCCCGCCTTCAAGATGGCCGAAACCGTGCGCGGCGAATGGGTCATCCGCATCGACGGCCTCGTCAAGGCCCGCACCGAAGACACCGTCAACAAGACGATGGCGACCGGCGAAATCGAGCTCTACGCGCAGGAAATCGAGGTGCTCTCTGCTGCCAAGGAATTGCCGCTGCCGGTTTTCGGCGAGCCTGAATATCCTGAAGACGTTCGCCTCAAGTATCGCTTCCTCGATCTTCGCCGCGAAACCCTGCACAAGAACATTGTCAAGCGCACCCAGGTTATTTCGGCCATGCGCCGTGAAATGGGTAGCGCGGGCTTCACCGAGTATACCACGCCGATCCTGACGGCCTCCTCGCCGGAAGGCGCGCGCGACTTCCTCGTGCCGAGCCGGATTCATCCCGGCACTTTTTACGCTCTGCCGCAGGCGCCGCAGCAGTACAAGCAGCTGCTGATGGTCGCAGGTTTCGACCGCTATTTCCAGATCGCGCCATGCTTCCGTGACGAAGACCCACGCGCCGATCGCCTGCCGGGTGAATTCTACCAGCTCGATCTCGAAATGAGCTTCGTCACACAGGAAGACGTCTGGAACACCATGGGTCCGCTGATGACCAAGGTGTTCGAGGAGTTCGCCGAAGGCAAGCCAGTCACCAAGGAATGGCCGCGCATCCCCTATGACGAGGCGATCCGCAAATACGGCTCCGACAAGCCGGATCTGCGCAACCCGATCGTCATGGAAGCGGTGACCGAGCATTTCGCCGGTTCCGGCTTCAAGGTCTTCGCCGGCATGATCGCCTCCAACCCGAAGGTCCAGGTCTGGGCGATTCCGGCCAAGACAGGCGGCTCGCGCGCTTTCTGCGACCGCATGAACGCCTGGGCGCAGAGCCAGGGCCAGCCTGGACTCGGCTACATCTTCTGGCGCAAGGAAGGCGATAAGCTCGAAGGCGCCGGACCGCTTGCAAAGAACATCGGCGAGGAGCGCACCGATGCGATCCGCACTCAGCTCGGCCTCGATGACGGCGACGCCTGCTTCTTCGTCGCCGGCGAGCCGGAAAAGTTCTACAAGTTTGCCGGTGAGGCCCGCACCAAGGCCGGCGAAGAACTGAACCTCGTAGACCGCGATCGCTTCGAACTCTGCTGGATCGTCGATTTCCCCTTCTTCGAATGGAACGACGAGGAGAAGAAGGTCGATTTCGCCCACAACCCGTTCTCGATGCCGCAGGGTGGCCTCGACGCGCTGCAGAACCAGGATCCTTTGACGATCAAGGCCTTCCAGTATGACGCCGTCTGCAATGGCTTCGAAATCGCCTCGGGTTCGATCCGCAACCAGTCGCCGGAAACCATGGTTGCCGCCTTCGAGAAGGTCGGCCTCAGCCAGCAGGACGTCGAGGATCGCTTCGGCGGCCTCTACCGAGCCTTTCAGTATGGCGCGCCCCCGCACGGCGGCGCTGCCTTTGGTATCGACCGCATCATCATGCTGCTCGTCGGCGCGAAGAACCTGCGCGAAATCTCGCTCTTCCCGATGAACCAGCAGGCTCAGGACTTGCTGATGGGCGCACCGAGCCCGGCAACGCTGACGCAGTTGCGCGAGCTGGCGATCCGGCCGATCCCGCCGGTCAAGAAGGACTGAGTTCGGTTCGTTTTTCGAATGAGAAAGCCCGGCGACCGCAATCGCCGGGTTTTTCATTTGTGCCGACGCCTGCATATGCCTGAAATAGAAAGGCTCGGCAGCGGAACTGCCGAGCCTGCTCTCATGAAGGAAGCCAGGCGATCAGTCGTTAGCTGAAACCTTAACGCCGAGCACCTGCGGCAGCGTGTTCGGAGCGCCCATGGCTGCACCGACGATGGTCGGGAACGGCACCGGCTTTTCAGGGGCGGCGCTGACCGTCAGGCTCTTCGGGTCGTCGAGGAAGGTGTTGACGGCGGCCGAAACGGCATTCTGCAGCTCCGGGATATTGAGCTGTGCCAGCATGATCGGCGTCATCGCCTTCAGCGAATCCGCCATCTGCTTGCCGGACATGTTCTGCTGCGAGCCGGCATAGTCGAGCGCGCGCTTGGTGATCGAGGCATCTTCGAAGCGCACTTTTGCGCCCTCGAAGGACAGCTGCTGCATCAGGCCGAGCATGGCGAGGCCGAGCGCCTGCTGCGACTGTTCCTTGTTCGGATTGGCTTCCGATTCCTTCATCGCGTCCTGCATCGACTTCATGAAGGCCATCGTGTAGCCCGAAATCTTGAAGCCAAGGTTCAGCTTGCCGATGTTGGTGAAGTCGAAGGCGAATTCCGAAATGTCGATTGTGCCGGGCGCAAGTTCCCAGGCGCCCTTCATGGTGATGTCGCCCTGGACGTGCTGCAGGGCGAGCTTCTCGATTGCGTCCTTGCTCTGCGCATCCTCGGCCTTGCTGAGATCGGCCTTCATGCTCTTGAAAGCGCCGTCGAAATCGAAGCCGGATTCGTCTTCGCGCAATGTCAGATTCATGTCGCTTTCGAGCACGGAGAAGACTTCCGTGCCATCCTTGACCACCTTCAGCGGGCCGGTATGGGCTGTTTCGTAGAGCATCATCGTATCGAGCGAGTCGCCGCCAGGCGTTGACGGGATCGAAATGCCGCCAAGCGTCAGCTGCTGCGCCGTCACAGTGACGCCATCTTCGGTCTTGTTGATGTCGGGGAAGGCCGCTTCTTCGATATAGTAACCGCCGTCCTCATCTTCCTCGACACCGGAAAGGGTGACTTCGCCGATAGGCAGGCTTTCGCCGCCGGTCGGTTTGACGCTGACATTCTTCAAGGTCACCGTCGTGCCGTTGATATCGATGCCGTCAGCCGAAATCGTTCCGCCTTGTGCGGCATAGGCGGCATTGAGCTTCTTCAGCAGATCGTTGCCGTCGAGGGCGAAGGCCGAGCCGGCGAGCGAGAAAAAGGCTGCGCCCGACAGCATCAGCCGCGTTGTCCGATAAATGTTCATAGGGTGATTCCTCTGGTGGCGTGTGGCGGTTTGGAAATCTGCAGTTACGCTACTACGGATTGGGGCCGCTTTATATTTGCGGACCTCTAAATTTCTGTTGAAGGGAACGGCAAACGAAGTCCAAATTGCGGCGGAACGTTTGTCTCATCCTTTGATGTCGGTCCCAAGACTTCATCCACAGCTGCAATAGGCCGGATTCCTTGCCCGCCGGCCACTTCTGAGCTAGTCAAGGCCCATGGGACAAGAGATTTTGCCGCCTTCCGGCGGAGACGACGACAACATCCAGCCGGTCGACCTGAAGGCGGCGCTCGAGCAGCGTTACCTCGCCTATGCACTGTCGACCATCATGCACCGCGCCTTGCCCGACGTGCGCGATGGGCTGAAGCCTGTCCATCGCCGCATCGTCTACGCGATGAACGAGATGGGTCTGAGGCCGACTTCAGCCTTCAGAAAATGCGCCAAAATCGTCGGCGAGGTGATGGGTAACTACCACCCGCATGGCGACCAGTCGATCTACGACGCGCTTGCCCGTCTCGCCCAGGATTTCTCGCAGCGCTACACGTTGGTCAACGGCCAGGGCAATTTCGGCAATATCGATGGCGACAGCCCCGCCGCCATGCGTTACACCGAGTCGAAGATGACAGCGGTTTCCGAGCTGCTGCTCGAAGGCATCGACCAGGATGCCGTTGATTTCCGCGATACCTATGATGAATCGAATTCCGAGCCGGTCGTCCTCCCCGGCGCCTTCCCGAACCTGCTTGCCAATGGCTCCTCCGGCATCGCCGTCGGCATGGCGACCTCGATCCCGTCTCATAATGCCCATGAGCTTTGCGACGCGGCCCTGCATCTGATCAAGCATCCCGATGCGACCGTCGAAAAGCTCGTCGAATTCATTCCCGGTCCGGATTTCCCGACCGGCGGAATCATTATCGACAGCCGCGACAGCATCATCGAGAGCTACCGCACCGGCCGCGGCGGCTTCCGCGTGCGGGCGAAATGGCAGACGGAGGATCTGGGCCGCGGCGGCTACCAGATCATCATCACCGAAATTCCCTTCCAGGTGCAGAAATCACGGCTGATCGAGAAGATCGCCGAGCTGCTGATCGCCCGCAAGCTGCCGCTGCTAGAAGACATTCGCGACGAATCGGCCGAGGATATCCGCATCGTCCTGGTGCCGAAGTCCCGCAGCGTCGATCCGACGATTCTGATGGAATCGATGTTCAAGCTGACGGAGCTCGAAAGCCGCTTCCCGCTCAACATGAACGTCCTGTCCATGGGGCGCATTCCCAAGGTCATGGCGCTGAACGAGGTGCTGAAGGAGTGGCTGGACCACCGTCGCGAGGTCTTGCAGCGCCGGTCACGCTTCCGTTTGGCGGCAATCGACAAGCGTCTCGAAATCCTCGGCGGTCTTCTGATCGCTTACCTCAACATCGATGAGGTGATCCGGATCATCCGCGAGGAAGACGAGCCGAAGCCCGTGATGATGGCGCGATGGGACCTGACTGATAACCAGGTCGAAGCGATCCTCAACATGCGGCTGCGCGCCTTGCGCAAGCTGGAAGAATTCGAGATCCGCAAGGAGTTCGACGAACTCACCAAGGAAAAGAGCGAGATCGAGGCGCTGCTTGCCTCCGACGACAAGCAGTGGCAGACGGTCGCCTGGGAAATCGGTGAAGTGAAGAAGAAATTCGCTAAAGCGACCGAGGTCGGCCGCCGCCGCACCCAGTTCGCCGAAGCGCCTGAGGCCGATGAAGAGGCGATCCAGCAGGCGATGATCGAGAAGGAACCGATCACTGTCGTCATATCAGAAAAGGGCTGGATCCGCGCCCTGAAGGGCCACATCTCCGAGACGGCGACGCTGACCTTCAAGGAAGGGGACGGCTTGAAAGTGGCCTTCCCGGCGCAGACGACGGACAAGATCCTGATCGTCACGACTGGCGGCAAGGCCTTCACACTCGGTGGCGATAAGCTGCCGGGCGGTCGCGGCCACGGCGAACCATTGCGCATTATGGTCGACATGGACAACGATCAGGCGGTGCTGACCGCCTTTGTCCACGATCCCACCCGCAAGCAGCTGATCGTCTCGACGGCGGGCAACGGCTTCGTCGTTCCAGAGGCGGAGCTGGTTGCCAATACGCGCAAAGGCAAGCAGATCATGAATGTCGCGCTGCCGGAGGAAACGCAACTGCTGGTGCCCGTTAGCGGCGACCATGTCGCCGTCGTCGGCGAAAACCGCAAGCTGCTGGTATTTCCGCTCGCGCAGGTGCCGGAAATGTCGCGCGGCAAGGGCGTGCGTCTGCAGCGCTACAAGGATGGTGGCATTTCCGACGTCCGCTGCTTCGCGATATCGGACGGCCTCTTCTGGGAAGACAGCGCCGGCCGCACCTTCACGAAGAACAAGGACGAGCTCGCCGAATGGCTGGGCGATCGCGCCAGCGCTGGCCGCACCGTGCCAAAGGGTTTTCCGCGCAGCGGCAAATTCGCTGGCTGAGTTCATACTGCTCACCTGATGAGGTGCGGGGTGGTAACTCATTATTTCAGGCGGAAATAAATTCTGCGCTCGGCTCTTGGCGGGCGCGGCAACGTCTCTATCTCATTCCTGTTAACAAAAAGAAGAGAAGGCCGGTTGCGTGGGCGGACGGAACGGCTGTGGCTCGTTGCGCTTCGGGAAGGCGCACGTGCCCCTACCGGAGGAAAATCGATGCCCGCCAGCACCATCAAATTGCATGTTAGCCACACCTACAAGGCGCCGCCCGCTGTCGTTTACGACGCCTGGCTCAACCCCGAAATTGCCCGCCGTTTCCTGTTTGCGACCGATGATGGTCATGTCATCCGTGCCGACATCGATCCGCGCGTCGGGGGCCGTTTCTTCGTCGTCGACCGCCGTCCGACCGGCGATGCTTTTCACCAGGGCGTCTTCCTGGAATTGAAGCGCCCGCGACGCATGGTCTTCAGCTTTTCTGTCGAGGATCACGATCACAATTGCGATCGCGTCGAAATCGACATCGAGCCTCTCGGCGGCGGCAGCCGCCTGACATTGACCCACGAAATGTGCGCCGAATGGGCCGCACACGAGGAGAAAACACGGCAAGGCTGGGCGCATGTCGTCAAAGCGCTCGGCCGGGAACTGGAACAGCAGCAGTTGAAGGCTACCGGTTGAGCGGCACGCTGGAATCCCGCAGGACGCGGGGCGCGCCTTCTTCCTCCATCTCGTCGGCGGCGACGGCGAGGATGAAAGCCTAGAGATCGGCGTCGGTGGTCTCAATCTCGTAGCCATTTTTCGAGCAGGAATACACCGGCGGCGACGATCTCGATGCTTTTGTTGCCGTCGCGGACAAGGCCAAAGCTATGCGGCGTCGAGCCGACGACATGGTCGCAACCGTAATTGGCCTTATGCATCGGCCGGCCGCGGGCGGATCCAAGGTGCCTGCGTCGAGCAGGCGACAACGTCACATCAAAGAGACTTGCCTGACGCTCTTGCGTCGGGCCATCCAGAGGGAATGCACGGCGATCGTTGCCGTCAGGATGCCGCCGCCGACGAGTGTCATCGTCGCCGGCGTTTCGGCAAAGATCAGCCAGACCCAGATCGGCGCGAGCACCGTTTCCAGCAGATAGAACATGCCGACTTCAGGCGCGGAAAGATAACGCGGCCCAGTCGCAAGGCACCAGAAGGCGACCGGCATCATGACGGCGCCGTTGAAGAGGATCCAACCGGGATGAGCGACGGAAACCCCTGAGGGCAGAGCTTGCGCGAGACCGAGCGCGGCCGGCAGGACGGCCGCAAGCAGCGGCACGAAGCCCATTTGCCGGCGCGAGGCCCGTCCGACGGTGATGGCTGCGGCAAGAATAAGCGCGCTGAGAAGCGCCATGGCGTCGCCAAAAACATGGCCGCTGGAAAGTCCTCCGCTCACGATCAATCCAACGCCAAGGATCATGAACAGCATTGAGATCAGCGTTGCGGCCGGGGGCTTCTCCTTAAGGAAAATCCAGGAAAGAAGAGCCCCGAACATCGGGTTGAAGGCGACGATGAAGACGACATTGGCTGTGGCCGTATTGAAGACGGCCAGCACGAAAGTGAGGGAAGAGAGGCCGTACAGCATACCGGCGAGCAGACCGGGTCGGCCCGGAACAAGCACCGGCCACGTGCCTGAAACAAGGCGCATTGCTCCCAGGATGACGAGTGTGGCGAGAACCGTTGCCACGCTCCGCATTCCGAGAATCGACCAGATGTCACCGTCGCCAAGACGGACGAGCGGGATATCCATGGAAAGCGCCAGCCCGCCGATCGCCGTCAGCAGCAGACCCTTCCGATGATCGGAAAGAGCGGTGGGGAACATTCAGTCGTGGGTGCTTTCGGGCATGGAGGAGGGGTCGAAACGTTCCCAGCCGCGCGGGGTCAGATGCTCCTGCGGCTGGAAACGCGTCTTATAATCCATTTTCCGTGATCCCTGAACCCAATAGCCAAGGTAGACATGCGGCAGCCCGAGCGCTTTTGTGCGCCTGACATGGTCGAGAATCATGAAAGTGCCGAGCGAACGCCGCTCGAGCGCCGGATTGAAATAGGAATAGACCATCGACAGCCCGTCGCTCATCGTGTCGGTCAGCGCGGCGGCAAGCAGTTCGCCCTTCGGCCGCTCCTCCAGCCCGGAGCCTTCCTCACGCCGACGATATTCGATGATTCGCGTGTTCACATGCGTGTCTTCCACCATGATCGCATAATCGAGCACGGTCATGTCGGACATGCCGCCCTGCTGGTGGCGGAAATCGAGATAGCGCCGGAAGAGTGAATATTGCTCGCTGGACGGCTGGGCTGCGAATTCGGTGGCGATGACGTCGGAATTGGCGGCAAGCACCCGTTTCATCGATTTCGTCGGTTCGAATTCCTGGGCGAGAATCCGCACGGAAACGCAGGCGCGACAGGATTCGCACGCTGGACGGTAGGCGATGTTCTGCGAGCGGCGGAAGCCGCCCTGGGTGAGGATGTCGTTCATCTCGGCGGCCCGCGGGCCGACCAGATGAGTGAAGACCTTCCGCTCCATCTCATGCGGCAGATACGGACACGCAGCCGGAGCCGTCAGATAAAACTGCGGGGATGGCGTCGTCTGCGTATTCATTTGTCGCGGAAGTTTCCTTGTCGAGACAGTGCCGTTTTCTGACAGCATGACCTAAGAATAGAAAACGTCAACAGCGCGGTGATCTTCGCCCTTCATTTCGGTCTTCTAATTTTGGATATGGAGCGTCGTCATCCCCGGTACAGGGAAGGCGGAGACTTTTTTCGCCTCCGCCGCCAGCGTCTCAGGCCGTGCGTACCGTCACTGTGCCGACCAGGAGGTCGTGGATGAGGCGGCTACGCTCGATGAACAGGCCGGCAAGCAGGATGAGCGGCGTCAGCACCGAGTTGAGGATCCAGAACAGCGCCAGATGCACGATCGCCGTCAGAAAATCCATCGGCCGTCCGTCGACGCGCACGATCGCTATACCCATTGCCCGCATGCCGAGCGAAGCCTGGCTCGACCCACCGACGGTCAGACCGAAGTAAAGGCCCGCTACGATGACGAAGAGGGCAGGGTAGAGGAAGAAGCCGAGGCCGAGCGTGACGATCGACAGGAAGAACAGAACGATCGCCGCGGGAATGCACAGCAGCGCCACGATGAGGTAATCGAGGATGAAGGCAAAGACACGGCGGCTCAACACGCCGCTATAGGCGCGCCAGTCCTCCGGTGCGGCATAAAGCGGATTGGGGTTGTAGCTCATCTCAATCTCCTCTCGCAAAAGCGACGCCGCTGATATGGTGTCGGCGGGGCGAAATACAATCATTCGCCCCGAAATCACCTCTTTGCGAGAATTTTCGCCACCTCGATCGCGAAATAGGTGAGGATGCCGTCGCATCCCGCCCGCTTGAACGACAGCAGCGTTTCGAGCATCGCCCGCTCGCCGTCGATCCAGCCGTTCATCGCTGCGGCCTTGATCTGCGTATACTCACCGGACACTTGGTAGGCGAAGGTCGGCAGGCCGAAGGCCTCCTTCATCCGCCAGCAGATGTCGAGATAGGGCAGGCCAGGCTTGACCATCAGCATGTCGGCGCCTTCCTCGACGTCGAGGGCGGCGTCGCGGATCGCTTCTGTGCCGTTGGCAGGGTCGATATAATAAGTCTTCTTGTCGCCTTTCAGCAGCCCGCCGGTCGAGATCGCCTCCCGATATGGGCCATAAAAGGCCGAAGCGAATTTCGTCGCATAGCTCATGATGCCGACACTCTGGTGGCCGGCCGCATCGAGCGCCATACGGATGGCGCCAATGCGCCCGTCCATCATCTCCGATGGGGCGATGATGTCGGCGCCGGCATCGGCCTGCATCACGGCGGCGCGCGCCACCTGATCGACCGTCTCGTCGTTGACGATCTCGCCGTCTCTCAAGATTCCGTCATGGCCATGGCTGGTGAAGGGATCGAGCGCGACGTCGGTGATGACGCCGATATTGGGCACCGCCTTCTTGATCGCCGCCGTGGCCTGGTTGATCAGATTATTGGCCTCGAGGCTGTTCGAAC
Source organism: Rhizobium etli CFN 42 (assembly GCF_000092045.1). Classification (NCBI taxonomy): domain Bacteria; kingdom Pseudomonadati; phylum Pseudomonadota; class Alphaproteobacteria; order Hyphomicrobiales; family Rhizobiaceae; genus Rhizobium; species Rhizobium etli. Next base: position 1,582,047 of record NC_007761.1, read on the forward strand.
CCGTCTCGTCGCGCAACTCCATCTCGATATTGGGAAAGGTCGCCAGCGCCGGAATGCCGAAGCCCGCCGCTTCGCGCGCGGCCTCGACGGCCTTGTCGATGCTCATGCGGTTGACGCCGGGCATGGCCGGGATCGGATCGATGATACCGGAGCCCGGCACGATGAAGATCGGCCAGATCAGGTCATCGACCGTCAGCCGGTTCTCCTGTACAAGGCGTCGCGTCCAGTCTGCCTTGCGATTGCGCCGCATGCGGCGATGGCCGGTGATGTCGTCGACGAGATGCGTCTTATCCTGCATGATATCTATCCCTGGCCCATTCCATTTATCGGAGCGCTCATTATCATGGCGCCCGGAAAATCCAAACCGGACGATTGGCCGCGGCGGAAAACCACCCTTATGACAATGCAACCCCGAACCGATGTCTGCGCCATGGAACCCGATAGCCCGACGATCCCGAGACGCACACTGGCGGATCTTCTCTTCATTCTCTTCCTGAGGCTGGTTGCCGTATCCTGCTTCTGGTTCGGCCTGCAATACTGGGCGATGCTCGTCGGCTATTCGCTGGTCGGTGCCGGCCGCTTCGATCTGTTGAGCCTGCCGTGGAAGGTGGCGAGCACCAGCCTTGCCGTGCTTTTCCCCGTCGCCTCCCTCGGCCTCTGGCTCACCGTTTCCTGGGGACCGGTTATTTGGGTGCTGGCAGCAGGCGGGCAGATCCTGATGTATGGCCTGCTGCCTGACATTTTCGGGCCCAACAAACTGATCATCCTGCTGCATCTCATGGTCGCCGCGGTCTACTGCATTTTCCGCCTGTTGCTCTGGCTGGAAAAGCGCCGGCACCGCCGCCAGGTAAGTGTTGATTTACCCTGAGACAACGTGGAGTTTCCGGTAAGGCTCCATTAAGCCTGCGGTTTAAGTCGAATTTTATATGTATTCGATAGGGTCTCACTCAAGGCGGGAAGAAAACGACACCGCCAAACAAACAGTGAGGCAGTCAATATGAACACGAAAATCAAGCCGCAGGCGGTATCCAACTTCCGTGACCAGCAGGATCAGGGCATCCGTGATCTTTACATGGAATCCCTTCATCTTGTCGAACGTCTTCATCGCCGTCTTCTCGACGTCATCAAGGACGAGTTCGACCGTCAGGGTCGCAGCGACGTCAACGCCATCCAGGCGCTGCTCCTTTTCAACATCGGCAATTCGGAGCTGACCGCCGGCGAGCTGCGCTCCCGTGGCTACTATCTCGGCTCTAACGTTTCCTACAATGTCAAGAAGCTGGTCGACCTCGGCTTCATCAACCACCAGCGCTCCCGCATCGACCGCCGCTCGGTCCGCATCAGCCTGACCGAAACCGGCCAGGACATCGCCGAAACGGTCGCCAAGCTCTACGAACGCCACATCGCCTCGATCGACAAGGTCGGCGGCATCGGCACCGACGAGTTCACCCAGATGAACAAGCTGCTCCAGCGCCTCGACCGCTTCTGGAACGACTCGATCATGTATCGTCTCTAAGACCCTCCACCTCCTTTCAGGGTTGAAGAAAACCGGATGCGTTCCCTGCGCGTCCGGTTGTGCCGTTTGCGCTCCGTGGCATCTTTGCAACGCATGGCGGCCAAGCGTAAGGGCCGGTATCCAAGCCGTTTTTTAGCCGTTATTAACCGGCACGATTTACCCGTCATATGGTTCGTTGCGTGATGAACCCGGCCATCGGCAGTTGCCCTCGGCCTGAAAACACGAATTGGCCATATTGGTGTGGCAGCGGAATGTTTAACAACCGGCGCTTTCAATGAACCAGGAACGTTCTGGCTTTCGCATCGCAATCTTGTGATGCGGCGGGCGGAGTTTTCCGATGTGCCGGGAGAACGAATGGATAGGGATCTGCGTTACGGCGCAGTGATATCGCAAAGCGCCGCGCTTCCTTCATAGCGGCATTCAGTGGTTGGGACTATGTCGAAGAAAAACGGAAATGAAGCTCTCTCGCGCCGCGCTTTCCTTGCGTCCGCGGCAACGATTGGCGCCGGCGCGATGGCCGCGCCGGCATTGGCGCAGTCGGCGCTCGATACGCTGATCAACGCACCGCGCCGCGGCAACTGGGACGACCAGTTCGATGCGAAGGCGGCTTCGCGCACGGCGACCGCTGTCGTTTCCAACACGCCGATCCTTGGTCCCCAATCGGTCGCGAGTGCCCAGCAGGCGATCATGCAGTATCAGCAGATTGCGGCCGCCGGCGGCTGGCCTGAAGTCAATCCCGGTGATCAGCGCCTGCAGCTCGGCGTTTCCTCTCCCGCCGTTCAGGTGCTGCGCCAGCGCCTTGCGATCACCGGCGACCTGCCGCGCGAGGCAGGCATGTCGAATGCCTTCGATTCCTATGTCGACGGCGCAGTCAAGCGCTTCCAGGCGCGTCACGGCCTGCCGTCCGACGGCGTTCTCGGCGAATTCACGCTGAAGGCGATGAACATTCCGGCCGATGTCCGTCTGCAGCAGTTGAACACCAATCTGGTTCGCCTGCAGACTTTCCCGGAAGATCTCGGCCGCCGCCACCTGATGGTCAACATTCCGGCCGCCTATGTCGAGGCTGTGGAAGACGGCAGCGTTGCGACGCGCCATACCGCGGTCGTCGGCCGTCTGAGCCGCCCGACGCATCTCGTCAATTCGAAGATCTACGAAGTCATCCTCAATCCCTACTGGACCGCGCCGCGCTCGATCGTCGAAAAGGACATCATGCCGCTGATGCGCAAGGATCCGACCTATCTCGAAAAGAATGCGATCCGCCTGATCGACGGCAAGGGAAATGAGGTTTCTCCGGAGACTATCGATTGGAACGGCGAGGCGCCGAACCTGCAGTTCCGCCAGGACCCGGGCAAGATCAACGCCATGGCGTCGACGAAGATCAACTTCTACAACAAAAACGGCGAGTACATGCACGACACGCCGCAGCAGGGCCTGTTCAACAAGCTTATGCGTTTCGAATCGTCGGGCTGCGTCCGCGTTCAGAACGTGCGCGACCTGTCGACTTGGCTGTTGCGCGAGACGCCGGGCTGGAGCCGCCAGCAGATGGAGCAGGTGATCGCAAGCGGCGTCAACACGCCGATCAAGCTCGCCACCGAAGTTCCGGTCTACTTCGTCTACATCTCCGCCTGGGGCATGCCCGACGGCATCGTCCAGTTCCGCGACGACATCTATCAGATGGACGGCAATGCCGAATTGGCGCTCGATACCACGGCTGGCATGGAACAGCCGGTGCAATAAGCGGCGACCTCTGCATCGCACCCTCGAACCGCGCCCTCCCGGCGCGGTTTTTTTTTATGTTGACGGAGGCGCTCTGTCCCGTCGCCATCATTCTTCGGCGCCGCGCTGTCGCAAAATGGCTGGAGCGCGCGCTTTGCTCAGCAAATGTCGTTCTTCGTATTGCCCTTGCCACAGCGGAAGGCTAATACCTCAGCGCATTCCAGTTGAGGAGCCCGCCCATGACCAATGCTTCCACCGAATCCTTCTTCAATCGCTCGCTTGCGGACGTCGATCCGGAAATCTTCGGCGCGATCGGAAAGGAACTCGGTCGCCAACGGCACGAGATCGAACTGATCGCTTCCGAGAACATCGTCTCCCGCGCCGTGCTGGAAGCCCAGGGCTCCATCATGACCAACAAATATGCCGAGGGTTACCCCGGCAAGCGCTATTACGGCGGCTGCCAGTTCGTCGATATCGCCGAGGAACTGGCGATCGAGCGTGCCAAGAAGCTGTTCGGCGTTAATTTCGCCAACGTTCAGCCGAATTCCGGCTCGCAGATGAACCAGGCCGTGTTCCTGGCGCTGCTGCAACCCGGCGACACCTTCATGGGTCTCGACCTGAATTCGGGCGGCCACCTCACGCATGGTTCGCCGGTCAACATGTCCGGCAAGTGGTTCAACGTCGTTTCCTACGGCGTGCGCGAAGGCGACAACCTGCTCGACATGGATGAAGTCGCCCGCAAGGCCGAAGAGCACAAGCCGAAGGTGATCATCGCCGGCGGCACAGCCTATTCCCGCATCTGGGACTGGAAGCGCTTCCGCGAGATCGCCGACTCGGTCGGCGCTTATCTGATGGTCGACATGGCCCACATCGCCGGTCTTGTCGCCGGCGGCCAGCATCCGTCACCGTTCCCGCACTGCCATGTCGCGACGACGACGACCCACAAGTCGCTGCGCGGCCCGCGCGGTGGTGTCATCCTCACCAACGAGGAGGATCTGGCCAAGAAGTTCAATTCGGCCGTCTTCCCGGGTCTGCAGGGTGGTCCGCTGATGCACATCATTGCCGCCAAGGCGGTTGCCTTCGGTGAGGCGCTGCAGCCGGAATTCAAGGAATATGCAGCCCAGATCGTCAAGAACGCCCGGGCGCTTGCCGAAACGCTGATCGCAGGCGGCCTCGATGTCGTTTCCGGCGGCACCGACAACCATCTGATGCTTGTCGACCTGCGCAAGAAGAACGCCACCGGCAAGCGTGCCGAGGCCGCTCTCGGCCGCGCCTACATCACCTGCAATAAGAACGGCATTCCCTTCGATCCGGAAAAGCCCTTCGTCACCTCCGGCGTGCGCTTGGGTGCACCGGCCGGCACGACGCGTGGTTTCAAGGAAGCCGAATTCCGCGAGATCGGCAATTTGATCGTCGAGGTTCTCGACGGCCTCAAGGTCGCCAATTCCGATGACGGCAACGCCGCCGTTGAAGCCGCCGTGCGCGGCAAGGTGGTCAACCTCACAGACCGCTTCCCAATGTATGACTACATGGGATAAGGAGTAGCGATGCGCTGCCCCTATTGCGGTTCGGAAGATACTCAGGTCAAGGATTCGCGCCCGGCGGAGGACAATACGTCCATCCGCCGGCGGCGTATCTGTCCGGATTGCGGCGGCCGCTTCACCACCTTCGAGCGCGTGCAGCTGCGCGAGCTCATGGTGATCAAGAAGACCGGCCGCAAGGTGCCTTTCGATCGCGACAAGCTGGTGCGCTCCTTCGAGGTGGCGCTGCGCAAGCGTCCGGTCGAGCGTGACCGCATCGAACGCGCCGTTTCCGGCATCGTCCGCCGGCTCGAGAGCTCCGGCGAAACCGAGATTTCCTCTGAGCAGATCGGTCTACAGGTGCTCGAAGCGATGAAGAGCCTCGACGATGTCGGCTTCGTGCGCTACGCTTCGGTCTATCGGGATTTCTCGCTTGCCGAGGATTTCGAGAAGGTCATTTCCGAAATCAACGCCAAAATCGCTCGCGACCCGCTGGACAGATGAGCCATGAGCGTCACGCCGGATGACGAAGGTTTCATGGCGGCGGCGATCCGCCTGTCGCGCCGGCATCTCGGCCGTACCGCCACCAACCCCTCCGTCGGCTGCGTAATCGTCAAGGACGGCGTCGTCGTTGGCCAAGCCGTGACCGCGCTTGGCGGTCGCCCGCATGCCGAGCCGCAGGCGCTTGCCGAAGCTGGCGATCTTGCCCGCGGCGCCACCGCCTATGTCACGCTCGAACCCTGCTCGCATCATGGCAAGACGCCGCCCTGCGCCGAAGCGCTGATCGCCTGTGGCGTCGCTCGAGTCGTCATCAGCGTCACCGATCCTGATCCGCGTGTCTCGGGCCGCGGCATTTCCATGCTGCGCGAAGCCGGCATCGCGGTGGACGCCGGTGTGCTGGAGGCGGAAGGCCGGCGTTCGCTCGCCGCCTATCTCACCCGCCAGACGAAGAACCGCCCCTATGTGACTCTCAAACTTGCCGTTTCCGCCGATGGCATGATCGGCCGCCAAGGGGAGGGCCAAGTGGCGATAACAGGGCCGGAGGCGCGCGCTGAGGTTCAGACGCTGCGGGCCGAAACCGATGCCATCCTGGTCGGTATCGGCACTGCAATATCGGACGACCCGCTGCTGACGGTGCGCACGCCGGGCCTGGAGGCGCAATCGCCGATCCGCATCGTGCTCGATCCGTTGCTGTCACTGCCACTGACCAGCAAGCTGGTTGCGACAGCGCGGGACGTGCCGGTCATCTTGGTTGCGAGTGAAGAGATTTCGCCGTTAGGGTCAGAGGAAGGGTCACCCCCCTCTGTCCTGCCGGGCATCTCACCCGCAAGGGGGGAGATCGGCAAGAGGCGCGATCCGAATTTTCAAGGCAGCGGGTCGCCGTTCGCTACGGAAGATGTAGGGCAGGGAGCTACCTCCCAGCCAATCTCCCCACCTGTGGGGGAGATGCCCGGCAGGGCAGAGGGGGGCGCCTCGTCCGTTGACGCAACCGACGCAGACGCTCGCCGCGTCGCGCTCGAAGCCGCCGGTGTCGAGATCGTCTATTGCAATCCCTATCATCCGGAAGTCCTGCTGCCGGCTCTAGCAACGCGCGGCATTTCCTCGCTTCTGATCGAGGGCGGCGCCAAGACGGCGAAGCTTTTCCTCGAAGCCGGTCTCCTTGACCGCATCCAACTTTACCAGGCGCCCGTCGTCATCGGCGAGGGTGGTATTGAATCCCCGGTGCAGGCAACCGACATACCATCCGGTTTTACCCATATGGGCACGCAGTTGTTCGGCGTCGATCGCCTGGACGAATATGAAAGAGAGAATTGATGTTCACCGGAATTGTTACTGATATCGGTACGATCGAATCCGTTTCGTCGTTGAAGGAAGGCATCAAGCTCCGCGTCGCGACCGCCTACGACCCGGCGACCATCGATATGGGCGCCTCGATCTCCCATTCCGGCATCTGTCTCACTGTGACGGGCCTTCCGGCCGAAGGCAGCAATGGGCGCTGGTTCGAGGTCGAGGCCTGGGAAGAGGCGTTGCGGCTGACGACGATCGGCACCTGGCGGGAAGGCAGCCGTATCAATCTGGAACGGTCGTTGAAGATCGGGGATGAACTCGGCGGCCACATCGTTTCCGGCCACGTCGACGGCAAGGCGGAAATCCTCTCGGTGTCATCGGAGGGCGATGCCACCCGTTATCGCCTGCGCGCACCTGAGCATCTGGCGAAATTCGTCGCCCCCAAGGGGTCGATCGCACTCGACGGCACTTCGCTGACCGTCAATGCGGTCGACGGCACCGATTTCGACGTCCTGCTCATCCGTCACACGCTCGACGTCACCACCTGGGGGGAGCGCAAGGCCGGCGATTTCGTCAATTTCGAAGTCGACACCATGGCGCGTTACGCCGCCAGGCTGGCGGAATTCCCGAGCGCCTGAATCAGAAACCTGTACTGCTTTCCAGTGTTGCGGTACGACTGGCATGCCGGGCGCGGAACATCACCTGCGCGCCTGAGGCATCCAACTGCCGACTGTGACGCGGCGCCGGCCAGATCGTTCACCAATCCGGGGACAGCTTCCTCAGATATTGGCCGTAGGCACTCTTGCCGAGCTCCGCCGCGAGCTTGGCGAGTTCGGCCTGTGAGATGTAACCCATGCGCCAGGCGACTTCTTCGGGACAGGCGATCTTGAAGCCTTGGCGTTTCTCCAGCGTGCTGACGAAACCCGCGGCATCGTGCAGACTATCAGGCGTGCCGGTGTCGAGCCAGGCATAGCCCCGGCCCATCAACTCCACGAAAAGCTGGCCGCGCTCGAGATAGGTGCGGTTGACATCGGTGATTTCCAATTCACCGCGCGGTGACGGCTTCAGGTTGGCGGCGATATCGACCACCTGCTGGTCGTAGAAATAGAGGCCGGTCACCGCCCAGTTCGATTTTGGCTCCTTCGGCTTCTCCTCGATCGACAGTGCATTCATTTTTTCGTCGAAGCCGACAACACCATAGCGTTCCGGATCGGTGACGTGGTAGGCGAATACTGTTGCGCCTTCGCGACGACTCGTGCCGGATTTCATGATTTCCGGCAGTCCGTGCCCGTAGAAGATGTTGTCGCCGAGAACGAGTGCCGAGCTGTCGCCGTGCACGAAGTCGGCGCCGATAATAAAGGCCTGGGCGAGGCCGTCCGGGCTCGGCTGTACGGCATAGGTCAGCGAAATTCCCCATTGCGAGCCGTCGCCGAGAAGGCGCTTGAAGGCTTCGACGTCGTGAGGCGTAGTGATGATCAGCAGTTCCCTGATCCCGGCGAGCATGAGTGTCGTCAGCGGATAGTAGATCATCGGTTTGTCGTAGACCGGCATCAACTGTTTCGAGACGGCTTGCGTGATTGGATGCAGACGCGTGCCCGTGCCGCCGGCGAGAATAATGCCCTTCATGCTTTCTCCTTAAAGCCCCTTGTTCACAAGGTCTTGCATGACGATCGTCATGGACTGTTTCCATTCCGGGAGCCGAATTCCATATGTTCTGGCCAGCTTGTCGCCGTTGAGGCGTGAATTGGCGGGACGTTTCGCCGGTGTCGGATAGTCCGCCGTCGGTATGCGCTCGACGCCGACGCTTCTGCCGCCGGATTTGAGAAGCTCCGCGAATATCTCTTCGGCGAAATCCGCCCAGCTTGCTTCGCCGCTGCCGGTCAGGTGAAAGGTGCCGCGGAGCGATGGCTCAGGGTCCGTAATGATACGGGTCGCGATCGCAAGAATCGCGTCGGCGATGTCGAGTGCCGAGGTCGGGCATCCTGTCTGATCGGCGACGACGCGAAGATGATCGCGCGTCTCGGCAAGCCGCAGCATGGTTTTCAGGAAATTGTTGCCAAAGGGCGAATAGACCCAGGCGGTGCGCAAGATGACGTGGTTCGGGTTCGCTGCCGCGACGGCCTTCTCGCCTGCGAGCTTCGAACGCCCGTAGACGGAGATCGGGCCCGTCGCATCCTCTTCGCAATAGGCGGAGGCCTTGTCGCCGCTGAAGACGTAGTCAGTCGAAAGGTGGATGACAGGGACGCCGATCCGCGCGGCAGCCTCGGCAACCGCACCGGCCCCTGCCGCATTGACGGAAAAAGCCAGCTCGGCTTCGCTCTCGGCCTTGTCGACCGCCGTATAGGCGGCGGCCGAAACGATCACATCCGCGCGCAGGGCTGAGAAGGCAGCCGCGACGCTTGCAGGATCCGAAAGGTCCATTTCCGGACGACCGACCGCGCTGATATCGAGGCCCGTTTCGGCGCCGCGTCTGAGCAGCGACTGGACGACCTGGCCCTGTTTCCCGGTAACCGCAATGCGCATCGCTTACTGTCCCTTGAAAACGCCGAGGCGTTCGCCGGAGTAGACATTTTCGCGCAGCGGCCTCCACCACCATTCGTTTTCCAAGTACCAGTGCACGGTCTTCTCGATGCCGGTTTCGAAGGTCTCTTGCGCCTTCCAGCCGAGTTCGCTTTCGAGTTTCGAGGCATCGATCGCGTAGCGTGCGTCGTGTCCGGGGCGGTCGGTGACTTTGGTGATCAGACGCGCATGCGGTGCCTTGTCACTGTAGACGCCGTCGAGAATAGCGCAGATGCGATGAACGACGTCGATGTTCCTGCGCTCATTGCGGCCGCCGACATTGTATTTCTCGCCGGGGCGCCCTCTGGATGCGATCGTGAAGAGCGCGCGGGCGTGGTCTTCGACATAGAGCCAGTCGCGAACATTGGCGCCATTGCCGTAAACCGGAAGAGGCTTCCCCTCCAGCGCGTTCAGAATCATCAGCGGAATGAGTTTTTCCGGAAAATGGAACGGGCCGTAGTTGTTGGAGCAATTGGAGACGACGACGGGCAGGCCGTAGGTCCGGTGCCAGGCGATCGCCAGATGATCGCTTGCCGCCTTGGAGGCGGAGTAGGGCGAGGATGGATCGTAAGGCGTCGTCTCCTCGAAGAGACCCTCGTCGCCGAGCGAGCCGTAGACCTCGTCCGTCGAGACATGCAGAAAGCGAAAGGAACTCTTGTCGCGAGCGTCAAGCCCATCCCAATAGTACCGTGCGGCATCCAGCAGGCTGAATGTGCCGACGATATTGGTCTGAATGAAATCGGCCGCGCTCGAGATTGAGCGGTCGACATGACTCTCGGCCGCCAGATGCATGACGATCTCAGGGCGGAACGACGCGAATGCCTCCAGCATTCTGGCGCGGTCGCAGATGTCGGCGTGCAGAAATTGATAGTTCGGCGCCGATTCGACGGATTTCAGCGAGGCCGGGTTGCCGGCATAGGTCAGCGCGTCGACATTCAGCACCTCGGCGCCGATCTCGCTGACCAGATGGCGCACCAATGCTGATCCAATGAAGCCCGCTCCGCCCGTTACCAGTATGCGCATCGTGGATCAATCCTGGGGTTGCTGTGCTGAATAGGAAAAATGACTTGGCAGATCGGCAAGCCGCGGCAGCGTCTTGTCCTTGTCGGATGACACCATGTCTCTCTCATCGAAGGGCCAGCCAATGCCGATCGCCGGATCATTCCAAGCGATGCCCCGCTCATGCTGTGGGCTGTAGGGAGCAGTTACCTTATAGCTGATGACGCTGTTCGGCTCGATCGTTACGAATCCATGTGCGAAACCGGCCGGTATCCAGAGCTGTTTGCCGGTCTCCGGCGAAAGCTCCTGAGAGAGCCATTTGCCGTAGCTCGGTGATCCCACGCGGATGTCGACGACGACATCCATGATCCGGCCGGCAAGGCAGCGCACCAGCTTGCCCTGTGCGAGGGGCGGTATCTGGAAATGCAGCCCCCGGACGGTTCCGGCCTGCGCCGAAAGCGATTCATTGTCCTGGATGAACGTGACGTCGGCCACATTTTCCCGGAACCAGGCATCCTTGAAGACCTCGGAGAAGTAGCCGCGATGATCGCCGAACCGTGGCGGCGTGATTGCAACAATGCCTTCGAGGGCCGCGGTCTCAATGTGCATGACTTACCTTTTCTGCGGCCTTCATGACGTTCATCAGCATGTCCGCCTGCGAGCGGCTCCGCATGGCCGCAAGGCCTGTCGCGGCAATGGCATCGCGCTCGTCTGCATCCGCGATCAGCTTGTAGCAGCGCTCGATCATGTCGTCATAGCGCTCAATTGCCAAGCCGCCGATGAAGGGCTGGAGGTCTGGATCGCGGATATCGCCCTCCGTCAGTACGCAAACCCGATTGGCGAGCAGATAGGAAATACGCACGATCTCGAAGACGCCGCTCGCATAATGATGGATGTTTATGACGATCTTGGCGCGGGCAATAGCCGCATCGCGTTCCGCACCGTAGATGTTGAAGAGGTGCGCGACCTTCAGCCCGCCGTCCTTGAGCGACTTCAGGATATGGTGGCGACGTTCGTTCATCGATCCGTAGAAGAGGACGTCGATATCCTTGACGGGGTTGTGCTGGATCTGGCTCAGGCAACCACTGTAGCCGATTTCGAGCACACCGGCGTGATCGATGCCCTTGGCGGCAAGGTTTTCCCGGTTGCGCGGGCTGTAGTCGAGCACCGGCATCGCCCTCAGAATCGACGTATAGCGCGAATTGATCCAGCTGCTTTCCTCCGACACCTGCTCGAGGTTGATGATGAGGCTGTCCTTCGGCAGATGGCCGACGATTTCGGCGGGGAGAAGATTGCCGCCGTAGATGATCGGCGCACGGCCGGCGAATGCGTTCATGTCGCGAACGATCGGTGCCGAGCCGCCGAGTTCCTCGAAGGCGCCTTGCAGGCCGAGCGCGACTTCGTCGAAGGCGTGGCTGTGATTGTAGTTTTCAGGCGTCACGATCCAGATGCAATGACGGTCCTTGTGTGCCTGCCATCCGCCGGCGAAGGGCTGCAGCGGATTGCGGAGCGGCTGCTCGATTTTCGGCGCGGCTGATATAGCGGGCCGTTCCGTCCGCACCGGCTGTTGCGGCGTCGGGGAGGCGCCTGAGGCCTGCGGAGCATAGGCGCGCATCAGTTCGCGGCCGCCGATGAACTGACCGCGCGACATCCAGCCGGGCGGATCATCGGCCATCCAGATCAGATGCGGCTGCTTGATGAGCGGCTGGCGGCCTTCCTGCCACGAGGTCAGGAGAGCCTCGTCACGGCTCTTCAGAAAGGCTTCCTTGGCGGCGAAGAGGCCATGCAGCAGACGGCCGAGGCGGATACCGAATTTCCATTCGAAATCGGCAAGGGCCGGTACGAAGGCGGCGATTTTCAATCCGGAGGCGGCAGCCTGCTGGACATAAAGCCCGAGCAGGCGCTCGATCACAAAGGGGCGCATTTTCGCGTTGGCATCGCGCGAATAGTGAGCCGTACCGGCATAGGCAGTACCCGCCGGCGTGCCGGCGCGCGCTTGGTGTTCCAGCGATTCGAGAATGCGTTCGCAAAAGGCGAAATACCCGGACCAGAATTTCCGGTTTCCGCAGAAATAATTGCAGAACGCGAAGGCAGTCTTGTCCTGCGGCGGCGCAATCGGATAGCCGAGGTCCTGGATGTGCAGGAAAATCGGGTCCATACCGGGATGACCGCCAAGCAGCGAATGTTCCCAAACGTTGCTGTAGATCGCCGCGTGGCCGATCAGGGGATTGTAAAGATAGGCGTCCGCACCTTCTGCCCTGGCCTTTTCCGCCTCCGTGACAAAGGACGGGAAGCTCGTCACCGACTTCATCTCGAATTTGCTGGAGAGCAGCCCCCAGAATACGTCGTCGCCGAGGCCGATCGCCTCGTGATGCTGATACAGGGTGAGGAAGAGTTCATATTCGCGGGTCGTGGCCTGCGTATTGAACGAGATGTCGAGCGGCATGGCCGCCGCGTCGATCTGGCTGCGCTGCGAAGGATCGAGATAAGGCTGATAGATAATGACAGATCCCGTGCCGGCAGCTTTTTCCGTGAGAAGCGCCAGATCAGGAAGACCGGCCGGCAAAGAAGAAATGGGCTGATTGATCGTCAAGGTATCGTCCTTCGCGAATGGCTGCCGTCTTCGTAATTTACGGCATTCGTATGGGTGTCGACTATTGGACGTGAAGCTTGCGCCACACTGTTGGCAGGAATTTCGCTGGTCAGCTTCGCAACAGGTTAAGCCGGGATGTTCGTTCCAGGCTCAATTCCGAAATCGGGCCCAACTCTGGACGGCGTCATGAAAAACGAAAAGATCTATGTAACGAAGCCCAGCCTGCCGCCGCTTGAAGAATTCATTCCTTCGCTGGAAGCGATCTGGAACAATCGCATCCTGACCAATGGCGGGCCATTCCACGAGCAACTGGAGCAGGAGCTCTGCAACCATCTCGGCGTGAAGCACATCAGCCTCTTTTCAAACGCCACCGTTGCGCTGCTGACGGCGCTTCAGGCGCTCCGCGTCACGGGCGAAGTCATCACCACGCCTTATTCCTTCGTGGCAACTTCGCATTCGCTTCTCTGGAACGGCTTAAAGCCCGTCTTCGTCGACATCGATCCGGTGACGCTCAATCTCGATCCAGCGAAGATCGAGGCGGCGATCACGCAGCAGACGACGGCGATCATGCCGGTGCATTGCTACGGCCACCCTTGCGACGTCGATGCGATCCAGAAGATCGCCGATCTCTACAATCTCAAGGTCATCTATGATGCCGCCCATGCCTTCGGCGTGGAGGACGAAAGGGGAAGCGTTCTCAATCACGGCGACCTTTCCATCCTGAGCTTCCATGCGACGAAAGTTTTCAACACATTCGAAGGCGGGGCCATCATCTGCCCTGATGTCAAGACGAAGACCCGCATCGACCAGCTGAAGAATTTCGGCTACGTCGATGAAGTGACCGTGGTGGCACCAGGCACGAACGGCAAGATGAGCGAATTCAACGCTGCTCTCGGCCTGTTGCAGCTGAAATACATCAAGTTTGCACTCGAAAGGCGTGAGCTCATCGATACTGCGTACCGCGAGCGGCTCCGCGGCGTAGCGGGCATAGAATGCCTGGACCGATCCGGCGAGACCGTCTCGAACTTCTCTTATTTCCCGATCCTCGTCCGCCCTGGCTATCCCATTTCACGCGATGGGCTCTATGAGTTACTGAAGGAAAACGGCATTCATCCGCGCCGCTATTTCTATCCGCTGATTTCAAGCTTCTCGATGTATCGCAGCCTGCCTTCCGCCCAGCCGTCGAACCTGCCGGTCGCAAGCGAAGCAGCACTCCAGGTGCTCTGCCTTCCCATCTATCCGGACATGGAGATGGAGATCGTCGACAAGGTCTGTGGGCTGATCGAGTCGGTTTAAAAACACGATATTCCAGATGTCATATCGCACCGCAGATAGAAACGAGCTGCGGTGCGACATCTCGCCAATAGGCCAGGCGGCCTCCCTTTTCAGCAGATTTGGAAAGGCTCGGCCTGCCAGACAAGAAATTGCGAAACTGCGCATGCAGCACCGGCTGCTCACAAGAAAGCGGCGTGGCCATCGATCACGCCGCTCTCTTTATCTTGTAGAGGACAGATTAGAGTGCCAGTTGCGGAGCTTGGATTTCGAGCCGCTCTATCACCGGGCGCCGTACGCCTCGCGGTTCAATCTCGATCCAGCGCTTTTCAAGCCGCGAGCATTCGATCGCTTCCAGCAGCCGTAGTCCTTCTTCCGCCTCATCGAGCCCGAGCACATACGGATGGGGCAAGGGTGCGCTATTGGTCTTGCGTTGCAACAGGGCGTCCGCAAGGTCGGCATAATAGTTCGCGAAGGCTTCGATGAAGCCCGAAGGATGACCCGCCTTGAACCGCTCATAGCGGCTAGCGTTGGCGATCATGATGTCCGGGCTGGCGCGATCGAGGATCTGCTTGCGACCGTTGCGGTCGTAGAAATGGGCAATTTCGGGGGTTTCCTGCAGCCATTCGATTGATGCCTTGGAGCCATAGAGCCGCACACGCAGGCCGTTGCGTTGCCCGAGCGCTGTCTTGCCGTACCACATGCTGCAATGCAGGCCACCGGCGCAACGCACGAGCGCCTGCACATTGTCGAGCACCTGCGGAAAGTTGCCGAAACTCTGGCTGGTCGCGCAGACTTCTTCCGGCTCCCGCTGGGTAAGAAAATGAAGCAACGAGTGCACATGAACGCCGAGATCGAGCGAAACCGTCGGCACGAGACCGTCGCGCAAGCGCCAATCCTGTGGCGTCATCGGCGTCCCGTCGCGGCGGAAACGGAGGAAGCTCTCCTGCGGCATCTCAATATGGATCTGCTGCAATTCGCCGAAAACACCATGCTCGACCATGCCGCGGATTTCACGGAGCATGGGGTACCCCGTGTAATTGTAGGTTACAGCCAAAAAGGTCCCGTTACTGCGCGCATCGTCGATAATGCGGGTCTCGGCGCTCGAACCGGCAAGAGCTTTTTCCGAGATCACCGGAATACCCGCCTCGAGTGCGGCGACAACCTGATCCGTATGCTGCTGCGTCGGCGTAAGCACGACGAGAGCATCGATGTTGCCGGCTTCTTTCGATAGCAAGGTACCGAAGTCGCTATGGCAGCGCTCCGGCAAAATGCGGTACTGTTCCGCTGTCTCGCGATTGATCTCCTCATGGCGGCTGAAGCAGCCGGCGACAAGATCGAATTTCTGATCAAGCTCGATTGCATCGCGATGAGCGCGACCTACAGCAGAATTGACGGCGCCGCCCAGAAAGGCGAGGCGCAGCTTGTCCGGTACTCCTTGGCTTGATCGGCTCATGCGAGGTCTCCTTGCATCGTTTGGAGCGAAATGAAGGTCTTGAAATTCGGTGCCACCTTCAGCATCTCGTCTCGCGTCTCGAAGCGGGCGTAGAGGATGGCGAGCTTGTCGAACGGTGCCGAATTCATCGGCTTGCCGGTGATCTTGAGCTGCGCGATGCGGACATCCGATGATGGAATGGCGTGCGAGAAGGAAAACGGCGTCGAGGGCGTGTCGGAGGTGATGGTGTGGCGCCCGAAGAACAGCGGTGGATCGAAGCGCGGTTCGACTGCAAATTCCTCGCCCAGCAGCAGCGTGACGACGAGGTCGGCATAATCGATGCCGAGAGACTGATCGACAAGCGAGCCGTAGAGATCGCCCGGGCAGCGCCGCATACACTCGACAATCCAGACATCGTCGTCATGAGACAGGAACTGCGTATGGATGAGGCCGTCCTGCAATCCGAGCAGCTTGACCACGCGCGCCATAATGGCCCGCGTCTTCGAACGGACAGTTTCGGAAAGCCGCGACGGATGATTCGATGAATCGACCTGGTATGGGTAGACTGTGCAATATTCGTCGACGAAGACGTCGAAGACGATTTCCTGATCCTTGATGAAGGCGGAATGGCTGTGCAGGCTGCCTTCTATGAATTCCTCGATAACGATCTCCGCCGCCCGCGAGTTTCGGCGGGCGTCGGCGACGGCGTCGGTAAGTTCTGTCCTGTCGAAAACCTTCGTGACGCCACGACCGCCGAAACTGTCGCTTGGCTTCACAAGCAGCGGATAGCGCAGTGCGCCGGTCTCGACTGGCGAGTCGCCATGCAGGCGCACCGAACGTGGGGCAGGGATATTGTACTGCTCGGTGAAATTGCGGAACGCCTGCTTCGTGTGAATGATGGTCGCAGTTTCCATCGAATCGAAGCGCGGGAATCCGAGCTTTTCGGCGACGAAGGTGGTCGACATATAGGCGACGTCGTTGCCGGTCGGCACGATGAAATCGAAAGCGCCGTTCTCGACGAGGGAGAGCAGCACGGTCGGATCGCTGTAGTCGATGAAATGCGACTGATCCGCATGCGCGTGGCAGGGCTCATCCGGCCGATTTCCGCACACGGAAATATGCAGGCCGCGCCTTTTCAAGGCGAATAGAAGGGGAACTGCGCTGAAGTTGCTGCCGACCAGCAATGCTCTCTTGGTCATTTTCAAATCCATTCCACATCCTCCTGAGCAGTTAGGCGCGTTGCGCATCTCTTCCGTCCGTTTCCGGTGTTCAAAGACTCGAAAACGGATGCGGTGATCAAAATCATAGGCGGGCGTTACCCGAGGCTTGCCGATCGAGGCGGTGGACTTCCCATCGCTTCGATCAGAGTTCAGCGCTACAGGATGACCTTCTGCAGAATGCGTTGAGGGCTTATGCCGAGGGCCTCAATCTGATCATAGATTTCCGGCGCGCTTTGCACGGCGCCGATCATGATCGGCAGGTCATCCGACAGGGCCGAATGCGGAGTGCGAACTTCAATGCCGCCGAGCCTCTGGCCGATCATTTCGGGGCGCGGATCTATGAAATAAGCGATCTTGCTCGTTTTGAAGAACTGCGACTTGCGGCGAATGATCTGAGCCTGTCCGCCGATCCCCCAAACCACAACGCCCCCAGGATAGGCCGGCTCGAATGCCGTCTCCAGCATCGAAGGTTCCAGCTTGGATTTCAGCAATTCCAGGGTATCCGGCGTAACCGTCAAAATCCGCTGCCAAACGAGATCGTCAAGGAAAATTAGGCGCGCGCCGCGAACTCTCAGCAGATGGTGAAGTTCTACGATGGCGACTAACTGGTCATCGGTCACGCGATCCGTTTTGAAATCGCAGCTGATTTGGAAGTTGCAATCGGTCAGGCCATTCTCGACGATCAGGTCGGCATATTGCCGGAGTTCGTCCGAGGAGCTGTTTTCCGGCAAGAGGATATATTTTATGACGACATTGCGCGAAGAGCAGGCAGCATAGCGGCGGAGGTTTTCGAATACCCGCTCGAAATGTTTGTACTTGCGGATTTCATTGAAACTCTTGCTGTTTCCGGCGTCGATGCTGGTAACGATATGGGCTTGGTCCTTTCTGAGAAGGTCCGCAAGGGTCTGCGAATACATCGTCGCGTTGGTGATAACGCGCTGCTTAACATTGGAAATGCCCTCAGCCAGCTTGCTGAGAAGCTCGTCGAAGCGCGGCTCGACTGTCGGTTCGCCGCCGCCCCAGACGATGTATTCCATGTTCTCGAGGGCCTTCGCATCTTTTAATGTGTCAATAAAGGCACCCGCATCATAAGCGGGCTTCTTGCCGCCAAAATACGTCTCGCTGCAATAGGTGCAGCGCATGTTGCAAAGCGAGTGATGCTCGAAGGAAAGATATTTGACGCCCTGATTGAGCGGCCGGCCCCAATCCTCGAATTTCAAGAAGGGACAACCTCGGCATTCATCTGAGTTGTCTCGGTTGATCTCGAGGAACAGGGCATCCTTTGCCTGCTTGATATCGCTGTAGGTGAACTCAAAATCCTTGCCGTTACCGCCAAAAAGAACCACATCGCCTTTCAGCACGCCTTCATAGGTGAAGCGCTTGCAGCAGGTGCGCACCTCGCCAGGTCCGAGCAGAATGGAATGATGAAGGTCGTAGCAACTCCAGAGCTTCGGCGCGATCTCCGCGAAGACTTTCAGCATATCTTCGGTCGTATCGCCTTTTTCCATGCCGTTCATAAAGGCATCGAAGGTGATCCGGTATTTGGTGCGGAAGCCGGATGGCGGAACCGGCAGGGGATAGGCGATCTCGGCAAGCTTCATTGAGCGCACGACGCGGCCGTGAAGCGTGGAGAGGATCTTGCCGGCATCCTCGAGCTTGACCACCTTGCCGGGCAGCAGCCTGAGCAGGCGAGACGCGGTCACGTTAATGATGCCTGTCAGGAAAGGATTTTTCAGGTCAGGCCACATCGGCGTGTCCGCCACGAGCGCATGCATGGCATCGAGTGCATCGAAGAAGCCGTCGACATGACGGGTGCTGAGCGAATTGACGATTGAGCCCTGTGTGTCGAGCTTGCGGTAGATCTGCTTGTCGAGACTCTTGACCGAACGCGCGCGCATCAGCGCGTGAAACATATAATCGACGTCCTCGTGAAGGCCGCCGCGGAACATGATGTTGTTGTCGAGGAGGAAACGGCGGCGGAACAGATGGAAGATGACTGATCGATCAACGCGGTCCTGAAGATAGTCCGCCAGCCTGTCAGCGCCCGCGACCCGGGCGAGATCCTCGCGGATGCTGGCTTTCAGGCTATTTCCGGTTTCTGCATCATAAAGGCTGGAGTTGAACGCGAGTATATCCGTGAGGTCTTCGACGGATGCCTGAAGCATCTCCAGAAAGTTGTTCTCCACGACGTCGTCGGCATCCACGAAGCAAATCCATTCGCCTTTTGCTCTGAGCACCCCTGCATTCCTGGCGATGCCCGGGCCGCCGTTGCTGTCAAGGCGCACGACGCTGACGTTATTGTGCCCATGAGCTATCTCCTCGGCTTTAGCGATCGTGTCGTCTGCCGAGCAATCGTCGATGACAATAATTTCAAATGCCGCCTGCCCCTGCTGATTTAAAAGGCTCTGCAGGCATCGCCCGATGACGTTTGAGGCGTTGTAGGCGGGGACGATGACAGAAAAAGACGCCTGCACGATCTGCCCGCGTCCCCCGAAACCCGCCATTGGAGCATCCATCAACTGCATCATTTGAAACCCTCTGTCTGCATGATCGCGCCATGTCGACCATCAATTAAATCGTCAGAATTGTGCGAAACGTGCGGGTACAGCGAAGCTCGCCGAGGTTGACCAAACCGCTACGCGCTCCATCGCCCCGCATCGTCAAGCATCGCACTCAGGCGAGCGATCCTCGCATCGAGTTCCGGAAAGGCGGCGCGCCAGTACTGGTAGACATTGATCAGATTGCGATAGGAGACCGGCAAATCCTGCGGGCTGAGGAATCCGTTGGCGTGCGCATAGTTCAGAATGTCTTCGTAGAAGATGATGGCGTAGATGAAGATCGGGTTCGTGGTGTGGTTTGATTTGGAATTGGAATGCTGCCGGAAATAGGAAAGCGGGTGCGGATGGGCGACGAATGCGCCTTCTTTGGCGAGTTCTATCCAGCCTGAAAGATCGAGAAGGCCACGGAAGACGCCGTTTTCGGGCCTGAAAAGGCGGAACTCGCCATTTCCGTCAAAGCAGTCCGCCTTACGCAACATCACGCTCGAATATTCGCCGATAAGGTTGAGGTGATGCATCGCTGTCAAGCGGATGAAATCGCGGCCTTCTATGATCTTCAAACCCCGATCGACTTGGAAATGGTTGATCAGGTTGATGAAATTGTTCCCCTCGTCGATCACATGCCGCGGCGAAAAGGCAAGTTTCGTCCCTCTGCCGCGCGTCGCCTCCAGCGCTTCGAGAAGAAACTGCACGCAGAAAGGGCTAAGCACGTCGTCATCGAACAGAAATTTGATGTATTCGCCCTCAGCGAGACCGGCGAGCCTCATGATATTGGTGTATTCGCCGGGATGGGGATTGCGGCTATAAGTAATGAGGCTGGAGTACCGTGAACAGACTGCCTCGATGGCGTCCGTCGGGCAATCGTCCGAGACGATGATCTCGACATCCGTATAGCTTTGCGCGATTGCGCTCTTCAGGGCGAGTTCAAAGAAATCAGGCTTGTAGGCCGGTATACAGATCGACACGCGCGGCAAATGTTTCTCCCCTTGAAACGCTTCTCTCCAGCCTCAGCCGGCGAGAGCGGTGATCGCCTCCCCGAAGGACCGAAGCAGACAGCTTCCCATGACCATAGAACTCGGGCGTTACGCGAGGCTTACGCAGAAGAGGCAGAAAAATCGGCAAAAGACGCCGCGGCTCTCGCCCGATAGACAAATGATTGCTGGGAGAAAGGTGGCACACCCTCGGGCATTCGCAACTCCGCGTTCCGCGAGCATCAGGCCTGTGCGGTGGACGCTCTGCGCTGCGTTACCCGCTTGGCGGAATTCCCTAACGCGAAAACTGAATGACCTCGCCGTTGTACTGCGTGCGCGTGGTCTCGCGGAAGCCGAGTTTGGCTGCGACCCGCAGCGAGGCGTGGTTCTCGGGACTGATGATGCAGCTCATCGGCTTTCCCGGAAAATGCGCTTCCGCCCAGCCGATCATAGCCGTCAGCGCCTCTGTGGCATAACCGCGGCCGTGGGCTGCGGGCATCAGCGCCCAGCCGATCTCCATCGTTCCCTCGATCGACGGTTCCATATCGCGCCGGGCTTCGAGGAAACCAGCTTCGCCGATGAACCTGCCGCTTTCTCTTTCCACGATCGCCAGAAAACCGAAACCCATATGGTGCCACATGCCGGCGATGCGCAGCATGCGGCTCCAGCTCTGCTCGCGCGTCGACGGCGTACCGGTGATGAAGCGAACGACCTCCTCGTTTGCCCACAGCGCCGCATGCGCCTCGAAATCGTCGAGGCGGTGAGGACGAAGCGTCAGCCGCTCCGTTTTTAGGGTGGGTATATCGATCACGATGAGGCCTTGTGGAAATCGCGGTCAGGCGCCGGGCTCGCCGTCCCAATAGTCGAGATCGCCTTCGGTCCTTCCGATATGGCGGAAGCGCCCGGTTTCTGTCGCATCCCTGTTGGTCTTGGCAAGGAACTTTCCGGAATCGGGATATTCGACGATCTCGGTCTTCGCCATCGTCGAAATGCCGAGATAGACGAGCGTGGCTATGCCGGTATTGATGAGCTGATGCGCCGTTTCCGGCCCGCCCGCCGGTGCGCCGAGCACGTCACCCGCCTGGACTGGATGGCGCTCGCTGCCGAAGCGGTATTCGCCGGTGCCTGCGATCACGTAGAACAGCTCGTCTTCGACGTGGTGATTGTGGAAGGGGCAGCTCGATTTGCCGGATGGCACCTCATTGTAGCTGACGCCGAGGCCCGACAGGCCGAGCAGCGCACCGAACGAGACGTCGGCGCCTTGGTAGAACTCGCCCTGTTTCCAGTGGTCGAGCTTGAGATCAGCAATATTGATGACCGCTTTCGATTCCGCCGCCATGATGTCCTCCTGTTGCAGGAAAAGAAGCTATCATCTTGCCGGAAAATTCAATGGCGGTCGCGCGCCGACCGGGAAAATCCTCGGCATGGGCGGAGAGGAGAACGCCGCCCATGCTTTCGAGCGCCGCGCTTCGGATGGACGCGCCGGACGCTCTGTTGCTTGCAACAGGTCGTGACCTCAGCGGACGTAGAAGGTCACGCTTCCGTCCGCCGCCTGTTCGGCGTTGACGATGTTGCGGACATCGACGCCCTCTTTGTTCAGACGGTGTGCAAGCGATCTGTTGGCATCGATCGAGGCCTGGATGCCGCGTATCGCCTGGCCGGAGCGTTCCGGGGCCGAGCGCGGACCTGTCGTCTCGTCGTCGAGATTGTGCCAGTTGCGGACCTGCTCGACATTGAAGTCATTGCCCCGGAAGGTCCTGAGCGTCTGCTCGATGCCCTGGGCGGAGTTCATTCCGAAGCTCTCGGCCCGGCTGACGCCGGCAAATGCGAGGGAGGAGAGGGCTGCGCCGAGGGTGATTGTGACAACGCGGTTCATGATATTATCCTTTCATCTGCTTTGACGGTCGGCTGTCGTTGCAGGGGATCGTCTGCGTCACGACAAGGAATTGGCGTTGCCGTTTTCGCCATTCAATAGGTTAAGCCACTGAAAAAGCATTAAAAATTCTTCATGAAAACGGCCTTCGAATTGCCGTTTTCCGCGCTTCCGGCAAACGGCAATTCAAGAGCTTGGCCGGCTCGGCAGGGATGGTGCGGCTATCCCCTTGTCGATATTTCCTCTTTCGCTTTTGCGGCACCGGCCGAAAGTGCTTGCCATTCTGATGAAGGCATGTTTTGACCGCGGGCTGTCGAGTGGAGAAAGTTCCGCCAACCGAAGGTAAACAATGTCGAGAGAGACCGCTCCCCATATTTTGATCGTCGAGGCCCGCTTCTATGACGACATGGCCGACGCGCTGCTCGAAGGCGCGACCTTTGCGCTCGAGCAGGCCGGTGCCACCTATGAGGTCGTCACCGTTCCCGGCGCGTTGGAAATTCCGGCAGCGATTGCCATGGCGCTCGATGGGGACGACAATGGCGGAACGCATTATGATGGCTATGTCGCCCTCGGCATGGTCATTCGCGGCGAGACCTATCACTTCGATATCGTATCGAACGAATCCTCGCGCGCTTTGATGGATCTTGCGGTCAGCGAGTCGCTTGCCATCGGTAACGGCATTCTGACCGTGGAAAATGACGAACAGGCCTGGGCGCGCGCGCGCCGCTCGGACAAGGACAAGGGCGGATTTGCCGCTCGCGCAGCTCTGACGATGATCGCGCTGAAGCAGAAACTGGGTGCATAACGAATGAACGACGACAAGACGGAACGGCCGGTCAAGACTGCAAACCAACGGGGCGCTGCGCGCCTGGCGGCCGTTCAGGCACTTTATCAGATGGATGTCGGCGGCACCGGCGTTCTGGAAATCGTCGCCGAATACGAGGCGCACCGTCTTGGCCAGGAAATCGACGGCGCCACCTATCTGAAGGCCGATGCCGGCTGGTTCCGTTCCATCGTCTCCGGCGTCGTGCGTGATCAGGTTCGTCTCGATCCCTTGATTGCCGTGGCGCTGCAGGATGATTGGGCCCTGTCGCGCCTCGATAGCACGGTGCGCGCCATCCTGCGCGCCGGCGTTTTCGAGCTTCTCGATCGCAAGGATGTCCCGGTGGCGGTCATCGTCACCGAATATGTCGAGATCGCTCGAGCCTTTTTCGATGACGACGAGCCGAAGCTCGTCAATGCCGTGCTCGACCGCATCGCCAAGCAGGTCCGCGGCGAGGCGAAGAAGTAACTCTTTAGCCACCCAACTATCTCCCTACGTCTTTCTTCGTACCGCAATGGTTTTCGGCCTTTGCGGGCTTGACGCCACGTGATCGACCACGCAATCTCCGCACCGCTTAGCTGTGCATTCTGTGGAGAGGAAGGCGAGTCGGCGGCGTATCTGCCGGAGGAGGAGTGAACTCCGGCCTATGGGAGGAAAGAGCGAAATGACCATTCTTTTAGGCGTAATTGCATGCGGTCTGCTCTCGGTGGTCTATGCCGCCTGGGCAACCCGGTCGGTGCTTGCCGCCGATCAGGGCAACAGCCGGATGCAGGAGATCGCGGGTTATATCCGCGAAGGCGCCCAGGCCTATCTGACGCGCCAGTATCGCACCATTGCCCTCGTCGGCGTCGTTGTCTTCATCGCCGCCTGGCTGCTTCTTTCCGCCACGGCCGCCATCGGTTTCCTGATCGGCGCGGTCCTTTCCGGCGCTGCCGGCTTCATCGGCATGCACGTCTCCGTCCGCGCCAATGTGCGCACCGCTCAGGCCGCGTCCGCCAGCCTCTCCGCCGGCCTCGACATCGCCTTCAAGTCGGGTGCGATCACCGGCATGCTGGTGGCGGGCCTCGCGCTGCTCGGCGTCTCCATCTACTATACCATTTTGACCGTCGGGCTCGGCCATGAGAGCGGCTCGCGCGAAGTCATCGATGCGCTGGTGGCGCTCGGCTTCGGCGCTTCGCTGATCTCGATCTTCGCCCGTCTCGGCGGCGGCATCTTCACCAAGGGCGCCGATGTCGGCGGCGACCTGGTCGGCAAGGTGGAAGCCGGCATTCCCGAGGACGATCCGCGCAACCCCGCAACGATTGCCGATAACGTCGGCGACAATGTCGGCGACTGCGCCGGTATGGCCGCCGACCTCTTCGAGACCTACGCGGTCTCCGTCGTCGCCACCATGGTGCTCGCGGCGATCTTCTTTGCCGGCGCGCCGATCCTCCAGTCGGCGATGATCTATCCGCTGGCGATCTGCGGCGCCTGCATCATCACCTCGATCATCGGCACCTTCTTCGTCAAGCTCGGCTCGAATGGCTCGATCATGGGCGCTCTCTACAAGGGCCTGATCGTTACAGGCCTGCTGTCGATTGTCGGCCTTGGCGCCGCCACCTCGCTGACCGTCGGCTGGGGCTCGCTCGGCACCGTCGCCGGTGCTGACGTGACCGGCACCAACCTCTTCGTCTGCGGCCTTGTCGGCCTCGTCGTCACCGCGCTGATCGTCGTCATCACCGAATATTACACCGGCACCGGCAAACGCCCCGTCGTTTCGATCGCCCAGTCTTCGGTGACGGGTCACGGCACCAACGTCATCCAAGGCCTTGCGGTCTCGCTGGAATCGACCGCCCTCCCGGCCATCGTCATCGTCGGCGGTATTCTCGCAACCTATCAGCTCGGCGGCCTCTTCGGCACCGGCATCGCCGTCACCGCAATGCTCGGCCTTGCAGGCATGATTGTTGCGCTTGATGCCTTCGGCCCGGTCACCGACAATGCAGGCGGCATCGCCGAAATGTCGCATCTGCCGCCCGAGGTGCGCAAGTCGACCGATGCGCTCGACGCCGTCGGCAACACCACCAAAGCGGTGACCAAGGGTTACGCCATCGGCTCGGCCGGTCTCGGCGCCTTGGTGCTCTTTGCCGCCTACGCCAACGATCTCAGGTATTTTGCCGCCCACGGCGACCAATATCCCTATTTCGCCAATATCGGCGAAATCTCCTTCGAGCTGTCGAACCCCTATGTCGTCGCCGGTCTGCTGTTCGGGGGCCTGATCCCCTATCTCTTCGGCGGCATCGCCATGACCGCCGTCGGCCGCGCCGCCGGCTCGATCGTCGAAGAGGTGCGCCGTCAGTTCAAGATGAAGCCGGGCATCATGCAGGGCACGGAAAAGCCGGATTACGGCAAAGCCGTCGACCTTTTGACCAAGGCCGCTATCCGTGAGATGATCGTGCCGTCGCTATTGCCGGTGCTCGCCCCTGTCGTCGTCTATTTCGGCGTGCTTCTGATCTCCGGCTCCAAGGCATCGGCTTTTGCCGCGCTTGGTGCATCGCTGCTCGGCGTCATCATCAACGGCCTCTTCGTCGCCATCTCGATGACCTCGGGCGGCGGCGCCTGGGACAATGCCAAGAAGAGCTTCGAAGACGGTTTCGTCGACAAGGACGGCGTGCGTCACATGAAGGGTTCGGATGCGCACAAGGCCTCCGTTACCGGCGATACCGTCGGCGATCCCTACAAGGATACCGCCGGCCCCGCCGTCAACCCGGCGATCAAGATCACCAACATCGTCGCGCTGCTGCTGCTCGCAGTCCTCGCCGGTTGATGGCTGCAACAGCGGCTGGCAGCCGCTCACCCTAACCCTCTCCCCGTAAGAACGGGGAGAGGGGACGTGCCATGCGAGACGTTGGTAAGGGACGGAAAGAGTACGACTATCGCCCTTCACCCCGTTTACGGGGGTCCGAATGACGGGTCGAGACCCGTGGCCCCGGTCGGTGCCGGCAGGCGGATGATGGGCCGGTGTCGGCAACCTCCTTGGCGGGATACCGGGTAAAAAACGAGGTTTATCAACAAAAAACCCGCCGGGTCGCTCCGGCGGGTTTTTCGTTGAATGCATGTCCAATCAGCGCAGGCTACTCGGATTTTGCGGCGTGCCGCCGGCGCCGCCGCCGAACAGGCTGCGGGCAGCACTTGCTGCGCTGCCGCCGGAGAGCATCTGCTGCAGGAAGGTGAGTTCCTTGCCGCCGGTCGGCGTGACGCGCGAGATCGTATCGAAGACCTTGCCGTCCTGCAGTGTGTAGTTGGCGCGGCGGGTGACGACGCCGTCCTTGTCGAAATAGATGGCCAGAACGCTCTGGTCGACGACCTTCAGCTTCTGGAATGCGACGGCGCGCGTGCGCCGCTGCGAAATATAATAGAAGACCTCACCGTCAAAGGTCGCCGTCGTCGATGGCGTGCCGAGCGAAAGCAGGACCTGTTCTCGGCTGGAACCTTCCGGAACGAGATTGAGCGACTGCTGATCGACGACATAGCCGCCGTTGAGCACGGTGCCGGTCTGGCACCCTGAAAGAACTGATGTAGAGGCGATTATGAAGGCAATGGCCGCGCTGCTGAAGAATTTCATGTCAGACTTGAAATACCGTTTCTTCAACGACATCTACTCCCTTGGGTGTCGATAGCAGCCATTTTGGGCCTTGCACGCTTTCCTCCTGCAAAACCATTGTGGCCATTCCGGGTCGAGGTTCCCGAATTCGCTTCGCTGGCGCCTCGAAGGCGTCGTCCCAAAGCTGGCCACGAACGGCATTGCAATTCGCGCCTGCTTCGGTAAACCAGCTTTCGAAATCATGCAACAAGGCCGGACGCCAGCCGGCGTGAAGAATGAGGCATTTCCGGAAAAAACAATGATCCTCGGGCTCTTCCGCAAGAAAAACAACAATCAGGCGATCGTCGACAGGCAATATGCGGCGCTGACGGCAGCCGCGCGCATGCCCGATCTCTACGAGCGGCTCAATGTACCGGATACGGTCATGGGCCGCTTCGAAATGCTGTCGATCGCGATGATTCTGTTTTTTCGCCGCACACGCGCCTCGGCCGTCAGCGGCCAGGAGATCGCCCAGGAGATCGTCGACGCATTCTTCCAGGACATCGACTATTCGATCCGCGAGCTCGGCATCGGCGACAACAGCGTGCCGAAACGCATGAAGAAGCTCGCCGGCATGTTTTACGGCCGGCTCGAAACCTATTCGAAGGCGATGGACGCCGGCGATGCCGAAGCGCTGGCTCTTGCATTAACGCGCAATATCTACCCGGAAACAGCGACACCGGCCGATATGTCCGGCTTGGCCAGCTGGATGATGGCCGCAGAATCTCATCTATCCGCCGTTCCGGAAGAGCTGATCGCTAGCGGTTCGGCAACGCTGCCGCCGGTCGCCTGAAGGAGGAAACGATGAAGAACGATCGGGACGATGTTCCCTTCTCCTACCACGTCAAGGTCGGCCACATCTCGGCCAATCCCGTCGAGGTTCATATCGAGGCCGATGCCAGCGAATTGAAGGCGCTTGCCGAGACCTGGAGCGTGGTCTCCGTCGGAGATCTCAGAGCCGATCTGCAGATCGCCCGCTGGAAACGCGACGGCGTGCGCGTCAAGGGCCGCGTACACGCGAAGATCGTTCAGTCCTGCGTCGTGACGCTGGAACCGGTCGAGGCCGTCATCGACGAGAGTTTCGAGCAGATTTTTGTGCCTGAGGGGTCCAAGCTTGCCCGCCAGCCCGGCAACGACGCCGGCGAGATGCTGCTCGACCCCGATGGTCCCGATCTGCCCGAGACCTTTGTCGGCGACACGGTCGATGCCGGCGAGGTGGTTGCCGAATTCGCCGCTCTCGCCATCGATCCCTATCCCCGCAAGGAGGGTATCGAGTTCAAGGGCCATATCGAGGATAGCGGCGAAAACGACAAAAAGCCCTCCGCATTTGCGGTCCTCAAGGACTGGAAAAAGGACTGAAGCACCTCTGGCATTTGACATAATTCAGTTGTATGCGACGCCAAAACCGGTATTTTGGCCGAAATTTCGCCCCTCGGCGAAGAGAAGGATCAGGGACGCGTGATCAGAATATCTCTCGACCTCATGGGTGGCGACTTTGGTCCCCAGGTTGTCATCCCCGGCGCCGCCAAGGCGCTGGACCGCCATCCGGATATTTCCTTCGTTTTCTACGGTCTTAAGGAACAGTGCGATCCCTTTCTCGCCAAATTCCCGAAACTCAAGGAAAAATCAGTCTTTCACGACTGTGAGCTTGCTGTCAGCATGGAAGAGAAACCGAGCCAGGCGCTGCGCCGCGGCCGCTATGTCTCCACCATGTGGCGCTCGATCGAGGCGGTGAAGACCGGCGATGCCGATGTCGCCGTCTCGGCTGGCAATACCGGCGCACTGATGGCGATGGCGAAGTTCTGTCTTCGCACGATGGCCAATATCGAGCGCCCGGCGATCGCGGCGATCTGGCCGACGCTGAAGGGCGAGAGCATCGTGCTCGATGTCGGTGCGACGATCGGCGCCGATGCGCAGCAACTGATGGATTTTGCCCTGATGGGCGGCGCGATGGCGCGCGCGTTGTTCGAGATCGAACGCCCGACGATCGGCCTTCTGAACGTTGGTGTCGAAGAGGTGAAGGGCCAGGAAGAGGTCAAGGAGGCCGGCCGGCTGTTGCGCGAGGCGAATATCGATTCGCTCGAATATTCCGGCTTCGTCGAGGGTAACGATCTCGGCAAGGGCACGGTCGACGTCGTCGTCACCGAAGGCTTCTCCGGCAATATCGCGCTCAAGACCGCTGAAGGCACCGCCAAGCAGATCGCCGAATATCTGCGTGCCGCCATGTCGCGCACCCTGCTCGCCCGTATCGGTTATCTCTTCGCCAAGAGCGCCTTCGATATGCTTCGTGAGAAGCTCGACCCGAGCAAGGTCAATGGCGGCGTGTTTCTCGGGCTGAACGGCATCGTCATCAAGAGTCATGGCGGTGCCAATGCCGAAGGCATCGCTGCGGCAATCGAGGTCGGCTACGATATGGCTAAGAACGGCCTCAATCAGAAAATAGAAAACGATCTTAAGAAATATCATGCCAAGCGGCTGCCTCCCATAGGCCCGGAAGCGGCATGAGCTATGGGGTTCAATCGAATATGATCCGTTCAGTGGTTCGCGGATTCGGAGCCGCACTTCCGAAGCGCGTGATGACCAATCGTGATATGGAGGCCATCGTCGATACGTCGGACGAATGGATCGTCCAGCGCACCGGCATCCGCCAGCGTCACGTAGCAGGCGACGACGAGACGACAGCCTCGCTTGGCGAGGCGGCCGCGCGTGCGGCGCTTGCCAATGGCGGCCTGATGCCCGCCGATATCGATCTTATCATCTGTGCCACCTCGACGCCGGACAACACCTTTCCGGCAACGTCGGTCAACATCCAGAACCGTCTCGGCATGAGCCACGGTTTTGCCTTCGACGTCCAGGCCGTCTGCACCGGCTTCGTCTATGCGGTCACGACCGCCGACGCCTATATCCGCGGTGGCCTTGCAAAGCGCGTTCTCGTCATCGGTGCCGAGACTTTTTCGCGCATTCTCGATTGGAACGACCGCACCACCTGCGTGCTTTTCGGCGATGGCGCCGGCGCGATCGTGCTCGAGGCGGCAGAAGGTGAGGGGACCTCTGCCGATCGCGGCGTGCTGACCGCGCATCTGCGCTCCGATGGTTCGCACAAGGATAAGCTATATGTTGATGGCGGACCGTCGACGACGGGCAGCGTCGGCAAGCTGCGCATGGAAGGCCGCGAAGTCTTCAAATATGCCGTCGGCATGATCACCGATGTCATTCAGGCCGCTTTCGATTCGACCGGGACAACCGCGGAAGACCTCGACTGGCTGGTGCCGCACCAGGCCAATCGACGCATCATCGACGGTTCGGCGAAGAAGCTGAACATCGATGCGGACAAGGTCGTCGTCACCGTCGACCTGCACGGCAATACCTCGGCCGCCTCGATCCCGCTCGCGCTTGCGACCGCTGCCGGCGACGGCCGCATCAAGAAGGGTGACCTCGTGATGCTCGAAGCGATGGGCGGCGGCTTCACCTGGGGCGCCGTTCTGCTGCGCTGGTAAGCACGAATCCTAAAAAACTGGCGGCGAACAAGAGCTTGACCATGAGGCGCAAGACAAATACTCTTCGTTCGCTTTCAAAAAATATTTTGTAATGGGCGGGGAAACCATGACCGGAAAAACAGTGACGCGAGCAGACCTGGCGGAATCCGTTTTCCGCAAGGTTGGTCTTTCCCGGACCGAATCCGCTGAACTTGTGGAAACCGTCATCGACGAAATCTGCAACGCCATTGTGCGTGGCGAAACCGTCAAGCTTTCCTCCTTCGCGACCTTCCAGGTTCGCGACAAGAACGAGCGGATCGGCCGCAATCCGAAGACCGGCGAGGAGGTTCCGATCTCTCCGCGCCGGGTGATGACCTTCAAAGCCTCGAACGTGCTGAAGACCCGCATCCTCAAGGCGCATGTCACCCGCAAGGTCAAGCTGAAGCCGCAGAACCCGACGCCCTGAAATCGGGCTTTGCCTTCCGCGAAACGCCTTTTTTCTCTCGCGCTGTCCATCCCCTGTGTGCAACGCCGACACACGACTTGAATTGTCGGGGCCAAACCTTTGAAATATGGTGAGTCGCCGTTGGATTGAGCCTGCGAGGTTGCGTAGTATATGACGTTGGACAAGAGCCCCGATGCCTTTCGCACCATCAGCGAAGTCGCAGACGATCTTGATCTGCCGCAGCATGTGCTGCGCTTTTGGGAGACACGGTTTCCCCAGATAAAGCCGATGAAGCGCGGCGGTGGCCGTCGTTACTACCGTCCGGAGGACGTCGACCTCCTCAAGGGCATCCGGCATTTGCTCTATGATCACGGCTATACGATCAAGGGCGTGCAGAAGCTTCTGAAGACCAACGGCAACAAGTTCGTCATCTCGGTCGGCCACGGCGATCTCGCCAGCGTCGAGGCGCTTGCCTCGGGCGCGCAGGAGGCGGGCGCCGGGGAACCGCGTGTCGGCATGGCGGAGGAGGATCAGATTGTCGGCCGCGCCAAGCCGCCGATCACCCGCCGGTTCTTCAATTTCGTCGCCGGCGACGACGAGCAGCCGGAAGTCTCGATCGGCAAATCGAGCGTTGGCAAGGAAGACAGGGCGTTGCTTCAGGAGGCCCTCTACGACCTCCTGGAATGCAAGCGTCTGCTCGATCAGGTGCGCTGATTATTCAGGTTTCGCAAAGCTGCTTCATCGCCTGTTCGAGTTCGCTGAGCTGGAACGGCTTTCGCAGCACCGGGAGCGCGCTGGGGCTGCTGCCTTCCGGGGCGCTGCCATATCCCGTTGCATAGAGATAGGGCTTGCCGCGTTCGTCGAGCAGCTTCGCGACCGGCAGCGAGCTCCGGCCGGCGAGGGAGACGTCGAGAATTGCAGCGTCGAACTCCGCGTCCCTGGCGGTTGCGAGCGCCCGTTCCAGATCCGGCGCGCTCGCACAAACCCGATAGCCGAGATCGCTGAGCATGTCCTCGAGCAACATGGCGATCAGCGCATCGTCCTCGACGATGAATATGTCTTTCATGATCCCGTCCACCCATTCCCCTACCGGGCACGAAGATTTATGTGGACCGCTTGCGAAGCTCGTCAAGACGCCACGCGCAGCGGTGGTAAAACTTGTCGCTCAAAACAGTGCCGCCGTTTTGAGACGTCAATAGGTGTATGCATAAAAGCCTAAGACACGGCAAGCGAATCTGAAAGATCGCGCCGCGCTTTGGAAACAGCATATTGCCCGGCGAAATTCGATGTGCAAAAGCTGAGGTGCCGTTTCCGCGACGGCCGAGAAGGGGAGTGGAATGGATTTGTTGAGTGCCACGGATTGGCTGCGTCACAGGCCGGGCTATACCTATCCGCTGGCCGTTGCCTTCGTCGGCTTGACCTTTCTTCTAAGACTTGCCGCCAGTGATTATCTCTCCGGGTTTCCCTTCTTGAGCTTCCTTCCGGCGATCTTGCTCGCAAGTTTCATGGGCGGCGCCGGGCCGGGCCTCGTGGCGGCCATGCTCGCCGGTTTCCTCGTCCAGCAGTTTTTCGTCGAGCCACACGATGCCTTCTGGCCGGTGAGCGCCGGCCAATGGATCGGTCTTGCGACCTTTCTCATCAATGCGGCGATCATCATCGGCCTGATGGAGACGATTATTGTCGCCCATGGCAGGCAGAGCCGTCTCCGCAGCGAACTCAACAGCTTCAACGCGCGCCTTGAAGAAACGGTGGTGCAGCGCACTGCCGAACTCAGGCATGAGATGGAAGAGAATGCCGCCGCCCAGGCGCAGGTGCGCCAACTGCAGAAGATGGAGACGATCGGCCAGCTCACTGGCGGCGTCGCCCATGATTTCAACAACATGCTGGCGATCATCATCGGCAATCTCGATCTCGCTCAGCGGCGGATGACCGGACACGAGGATCCTCGCCTGCTGAACTCCCTTCAGAATGCCAGAGACGGAGCCCAGCGGGCCGCGGTATTGACCGCACGTCTTCTCGCTTTCTCTCGTCAGCAGCCGCTGGCCCCGGAGGTGATTGACGTCAACAAGCTGGTCGGCGGCATGTCGGAGTTGCTGCGGCGCACGCTCGGCGAACATATCCGAATCGAAACCGTGCTTGCCGGTGGCCTCTGGCCGACTTTCGCCGATCTCAGCCAACTCGAAAACGCCATGCTGAACCTTGCCGTCAATGCGCGCGACGCCATGCCCGGCGGCGGTCATCTGACGATCGAGACCGCCAATACCGAACTTGACGAGCGATATTCGCGCATGCATTCGGAGGTCGAGGCGGGCCAGTATGTGATGATCAGCATCACCGACACCGGGATCGGCATGTCGACCGATGTGATCGACCGCGCCTTCGACCCGTTTTACACAACCAAAGGACCCGGCAAGGGAACCGGTCTCGGGCTTAGCCAAGTCTACGGCTACATCAAGCAGAGCGGTGGCCACATCAAGATCTATTCGGAGATCGATCGGGGAACGACGGTGAAGATCTATTTGCCGCGTCATGTCGGCAAGGCCGACGCCCGGCTGGCCGCTGCCGGCGCCCAGCCGATTCCTCAGGGAAGCGTCAACGATACGATCCTCGTCGTGGAGGACGATGAACACGTCCGCACCATGACCGCCGAAAGCCTCCACGAACTCGGTTACAGCGTGTTGCAGGCGGCAAGCGGCGTGGAGGCGCTTCTTCTTTTGGAGGAGAACCCCGACGTCGATCTGATCTTCACCGATATCGTTATGCCGCAGATGAGCGGACGTCAGCTTGCTGATGCCGTTCAAGAAAAATGGCCGGCGATCCGGATTCTTTACACCACGGGTTACACGCGCAATGCCATCGTCCACAATGGCGTGCTCGACCATGGCGTCTCGCTGCTCGCCAAGCCATTCAGCTTGGAGCAACTGGCTCATAAGATCCGTGAACTCTTGAACGTGCCGGTGAGCGCCGGAGATGAGGCGACGTGAAGTCGTGCAGGACTGTGCGTCTCCAACCCCAATCCCTTATTCGAGAACCTGGATCACGCGGTGCGTCTTCGGCTCGACGATCACGCGCCGCTCGTTGACGACGGTGTAGGCATAGCCGTCGACATTGGGCACGGTATGGACTTCAACAGTATCCGGCAGCGTCGCGCCGACCGTGATTTCGCCGTCATAGACGACGGATGGCGTGTTTTGCTCCATGACATAGGTGCGCACCTCGCCGGGCAGGACGACAGAACCGGTTGGTGCGGGATCGGTGACAACGACCGTGCTCTGTGCGAAGGCGGCCGAGCAGATGGTCAGCATGGCGGCCGTAGCCAGCATGATCTTGCGCATGGGATGATCTCCTTTGTGAACTCAAGACATCAAGGCAACGCCGGCCATACGGCATAGTTCCGCAACCGCCTGGCCGTCGTGGCAGAGGCGGGGAGCGGATTGTTTGTTGCTAAGCCAATTTCCGCACCATACGGTTGAGCTGTCCGAATCACATTCAGAGCGAGTCGTCCGGTGGCATCAGGGTCGGGCTCTTTACTCTTCGTTAACCATGTCGGCGGTTTATGTCACGTGGACGACCGGGCGGTCGTTGATTCGAAGGTTCGTCGCGTTTCGGTTCGCGGATGGACATCTGGAAAGACGATTGCGGCGGCTCGAAATATGCGCTTGCGGAAGACGATATCGCTGGTGGCAGTGGCGGGTTTGATGGCCGGCTGCACGTCGACAGGCGGTGTGCGACAGCCTTCCGGACCGGAGACCGTGGCGCCTGAAAAGGCGCTGGTCCTGCCACCTCCCGGCGGCCCTTCCATCGTCAGCGTCGTCGAGCGCAAGCGCGGCAACGGCGTCGAGCAGACAGTCTCGCTGTTTACCTCCTCCTCGGTGCCGGGCCAGAATTTTCTGAAGATCCAGTTTCTCGGCGCGTCCGGGTCCAATCCCGGAACGGGCAATGCCGCCTTCAACATGGTCAACGAGAGCGCTATTGCCCGCGAGGTGGCCCGCGCGGCCCCCGGCGTGCTGATGGCGACGTCGGCGACTTTCCTCCAGAACGCTTATGGTCCATTCGGCTATGCCTCCGGCCGCAGCCGCACCGGTGATGCCTGCATCTATGCCTGGCAGCAGATTCGCTCGAGCGCGGCCGCCAATACGCAGGCGCGCAATTTCGGCATGATCCAGCTGCGCCTGCGCCTGTGCGATGCCCGCGCCACTGAGCGCCAACTGCTAGAGCGGATCATTTCTTATCGGAATCGGTGCGGGATTCCCAAATCAGCAGATTTGTGATTCATGATGGATGCTGGAATGGAGGCCAGCATCCATGACGCGACCCTATTCGAATGATCTTCGCGAGCGAGTCATTGCAGCGGTTGTGGACGGTCAGAGCTGCCGGGTGGTGGCGGAGCGGTTCAACATAGCTATCTCATCCGTGGTGAAGTGGTCGCAGCGTTATCGGGCCACCGGTAGTGTGTCGCCCGGTAAGATGGGCGGCCATCGCCGACGTGTGCTGGAGCCGCACCGCGCCTTCATTGTCGAGCAGATCGAGCAGACATCACATCTGACGCTACATCGGCTGAAGGATGAGTTAGCCGCCCGCGGTGTGAGCGTCTCCCACAATGCCATCTGGCAATTCATGCGCCGCGAGGGCTTGAGCTTTAAAAAAAACGCTGTTCGCCCTTGAGCAGGGCCGCGCCGACATTGCCCGCCGCAGAGCTCGCTGGAAAGCCTGGCAAGACCGCTTCGATCCGAAGCGGCTCGTCTTTATTGACGAGACCTGGATCCGCACCAACATGGCGCCGTTACGCGGCTGGGGGCCGAGGGGCAAAAGATTACGCGGCTTTGCCCCGCATGGCCGCTGGCGCACCCTCACCTTCCTCGGCGCCCTACGCTGCGACAAGCTCACTGCACCCTGCGTCTTCGACGGTCCCATCAATGGCGAATGCTTTCACGCCTATGTCCGCCAGCAGTTGATCCCGACCCTCAAACCTGGCGACATCGTCATCCTCGATAATCTCGGCTCTCACAAAGCCAAGGCCATCCGCGATGCCATCAGGGCCGTCGGCGCCAGGCTCTGGTTCCTGCCGAAATATTCCCCCGACCTTAACCCGATCGAGCAGGCCTTCGCCAAGATCAAGCACTGGATGCGCCAGGCCCAAAAGCGAACCATCGAGGAAACCTGGCGCTATCTGGGCATACTCGCCGACACTATCAAGCCAGAGGAATGCGCCAACTACTTCTCAAATGCTGGCTACGCTTCCGTCAAAACATGAAAGGCTCTAGGCATCGTCTACGGCTATACCATCACCGGCACCTTCGACGGCCCGACCTGGAATCCGTACGGCAACCCGCCCCCGCCCAGCGCGGCGCTCGGTCGTACCGGTGAACCGATCTATCCCGATGAGGGCGGATATCGCGCCGGCCCGATGCCGATCGGCTATGAGCCGGCGCCTGCCGTAGTCCGCCTGACGCGGACAGCTCCGGTCGGCAGCGCCCCAAGCCAGCAACCGGCGCAGGGCGCCGCGCCCTTGCCGACGCCGATCGGTCCGCGCGTGCCGCTCCCGAGCGAGGCGCCACAGACGAGTGCTGCGCCGGATCCGGCCGCCGCGCCGTTGGAACAATCGGCAAGAGCAATCGGCGTCACGGTGCCCTCGCCGGACTGCATAGGCGACGCGGCAATGACGGCCGTCTGCCGGAGATAGTGTATGCCCGGGGTAACTGACGGTGCCGTGCCCCGGCGCAATTTCGAAGGAACGTCGATGCGCAAAGCCCGCAGTGTCTTCATATGGGCCGTTGTTTCGCTCTGCATGATCGTGCTGATCACTCTGCCGGTTAATCTGCAGACCCAGCTCATCACCAGCATCACGGTCGTCACGGTGATGGCGCTGATCAAGATCCTGAAAGGCGAGGGGACGTGGCGCCTCGTGGCGCTGGCCTTCGGAACGTCAATCGTGTTGCGCTACGTCTATTGGCGCACCACCAATACCCTGCCGCCGCTGAATCAGCCTGAGAATTTCATTCCAGGCCTGCTGCTCTACCTTGCCGAAATGTACAGCGTCGCGATGCTGGCGCTCAGCCTGTTCATCGTCGCCACACCGCTCCCGCCGCGTCCGTCGCGTGCCGCCAATCCCGGGCGTTTGCCCCATGTCGATGTGTTCGTGCCCTCCTATAACGAGGATGCCGGCCTTCTCGGAAACACGCTGGCTGCCGCCAAGGCGATGGACTATCCGGCCGACAAGCTGCATGTCTGGCTGCTCGACGACGGCGGCACCCTGCAGAAGCGCAATTCCGGCAAGTTGCTCGAGGCCCAGGCGGCGGCGGCCCGCCATATCGAGCTGAAGCAGCTCTGCCAGGATCTTGACGTTACCTATCTCACGCGCGACCGCAACGAGCATGCCAAGGCCGGCAATCTCAACAACGGCATGAAACATTCGACCGGCGAACTCATTGCCGTCTTCGACGCGGACCACGCGCCGGCTCGTGATTTCCTGCTCGAGACGGTCGGCTACTTCGAAGACGACCCGAAGCTCTTTCTCGTTCAGACCCCGCATTTCTTCATCAATCCCGATCCGCTCGAACGCAATCTGCGCACTTTCGAAAAAATGCCGAGCGAGAATGAGATGTTCTACGGCATCATTCAGCGCGGCCTCGACAAATGGAACGCCGCTTTCTTCTGCGGCTCGGCCGCAGTCTTGAGCCGCAAGGCGCTTGAATCGCAGAACGGCTTTTCCGGCATCAGCATTACCGAGGATTGCGAGACGGCGCTGGCCCTCCATGGCAGCGGCTGGAACAGCATCTATGTCGACAAGCCGCTGATCGCCGGGCTGCAGCCGGCCACCTTTGCAAGCTTCATCGGCCAGCGCAGCCGCTGGGCGCAGGGCATGATGCAGATCCTGCGCTTCCGTTTCCCGCTTCTGAAGCGCGGCCTGTCGATCCCGCAGCGCCTGTGCTACATGTCATCCACGCTTTTCTGGCTCTTCCCGTTCCCGCGCACGATCTTCCTGTTCGCGCCGCTCTTCTACCTGTTCTTCGACCTCGAAATCTTCACGGCCTCCGGCGGCGAATTCCTGGCTTATACGTTTGCCTACATGCTCGTGAATCTGATGATGCAGAACTATCTCTACGGATCCTTCCGCTGGCCCTGGATTTCCGAGCTATACGAATATGTCCAGACGGTGCATCTACTGCCGGCCGTCGTCTCGGTCATGCTCAATCCGAGGAAGCCAACCTTCAAGGTCACTGCCAAGGACGAATCGATCGCCGTCAGCCGCCTGTCGGAGATCAGCCGTCCCTTCTTTGTGATCTTTGCGGTGCAGATCATCGCGCTCGTCATCACCTTCTACAGGATTTATGCCGAGCCCTATAAGGCCGACGTCACACTTGTCGTCGGCGGGTGGAACATCATCAATCTGATCATGGCTGGCTGCGCACTTGGCGTCGTGTCGGAACGTGGCGAGCGCGCTTTGTCCCGCCGTGTCCGCGTCAACCGGCGCTGCGAGTTCTACGCCAACGGCAAGTGGTATGCGGCCTCGATCGAGGACGTCTCCGTCCATGGCGCAAGGCTGCATATCTTCAACAAGCATCTCGATGAGCTGCTCGTCGGCGCCCCCGGCGAGATGCGCTTCCGGCCCTATAGCGGCGCAGATCTGGAAACCCTGCCGCTCATCGTCCGCAACATCGAGCCATCAGGCGATATCAGCAATGTCGGCTGCCAGTACGTGCCGAAAAGCGCGCTTGATCATCGCCTGATCGCCGATCTGATGTTTGCCAATTCCGATCAGTGGACCCAGTTCCAGGAAGCGCGCCGCCGCAATCCGGGCCTCATCCGCGGCACCATCTGGTTTCTGGGCCTGTCGCTGTATCAGACCAGCCGCGGCCTGGTTTACCTCTTTCGCAGCATGCGGCCGGAGCGGGAGGCGCAGCAGCAGGCGGCAAAGGTCAATGCCGGATGAGAAAGATCCTCGCCGCCGCGCTTCTCCTGTTGCATGCCCCCGCTGTCACCCAGGCGCAGACGGCGCCCTTCGACATGTCCGGCGAGCGGCCGCCCGGCGCGTCTACTGCCCCGAGATTGACGCCGCCCGCTCCACCCACAGCGACGGCGCCGGTACCTGTCACACCGCCCATTTCCGTAACACCTGCGCCCGTTCCTGCGCCGATCGCTGTCCTGCCGCAGCCAGGGGCGCCGGCATCTCAGCCCGGCGCGGCGGCGAATGCCGCTTCGCAGCCGCGCCACCGCGATTTCAGGCGCTATCTTGTACCCTTTTCGAAATTCAGTCTCAGCGGCGAATATGACCGCCGGTCATGGTCTGTCTATCTGACGCCCGAGCAGGCGGCCGCCAAGGCAAGTTTCACCTTCGCCTATCAGAATTCGATCGTCGTCGCGCCGGAAGCCTCCGCGCTGACCGTCTATCTCAACAATCGTCCGATCGGTCAGCAGCGGGTCAGCTCGGCGGACGGCTCTTCCGCCGTTACATTCGAAGTTCCCTCCGGCCTGTTACAGCCGGGCGCCAATCTTGTGACCTTCCAGGCAGAGCAGCGCCATCGCACCGATTGCAGCATCCAGTCCACCTATGAATTATGGTCGAATATCGATCCGGCCGGAACCTATCTGAGCTTTGCCGGCGGGAATGCCGCGGAGCTTTCGAGTGCCGACGCGATCCGCGCCATCGGCGTCGATGGCGCCGGCAGGACGGAGTTCGATATCGTCGTCCCGGCGTTGGAGCAGCCAGGGACGACCAAGCCATTGTTGCGGCTGGCACAGGGTCTGTCGGTGCTGAGCAGCATGCCGAACCAGATATTTGCCTTCAGCACCGCTTCCCTTCCGACCGCCGGTCCCGGCAAGCTCGGGGTGCTCGTCGGGACAGCCGCTGAGCTGCGGCCGTTCTTTCCCGGCCTGCCGCCCGGTGCCGAAAGCGCGCCCCTCGCTGCTTTCGTGACCGATCCGCGCAGTGGCTCGCCGGTGCTTTTGATCAGCGGCCCCTCCTGGCAAGCAGTCTCCTCGGCGATCGATACTATCGTTTCGCCGACGGACAGGTCCGCGGACGTCCGCCGCGATACGCTGACCACCGAGCGGTGGAGCGCGCCAAACGCGCCGCTGGTCTTTTCCGAGACCAGCATCGCCCTCTCGCAACTCGGCGTGAAGACCACGGAATTTTCCGGCCGGCGGTTCCGCGCCAGCTTCAATGTCGCCGTGCCGGCCGACTTTTATGCCAATGCCTACGGCGAGGCGAAGGTGCTGCTCGATGCCGCCTATACCGACAATGTGCTGCCCGGCAGCCATATCGATATCTACGTCAACGACAACATCGCCTCCACCGTACCGCTTACCTCGACCACCGGCGGCATTCTCCGTCACCTGCCGATCCGCGTGACGATGCGCCACTTCAAACCCGGCCTCAATACGATTGGGATCGAAACGATCCTGATGACGAAAGACGATGCCGCTTGCGCTCCGGGTGCTACCGCCGGTGCCAATCCCCGTTTTGCCCTGTTCGATACCTCGGAAGTGCACATTCCGGATTTTGCCCGCGTCGGGCAGCGTCCGAACCTGGCCGCCATTTCCGGCACGGCCTATCCCTATGGCCGGGCGACGGAACCGACGCCGCTGTTCATCGATCGCGTCGATGCCGATACGCTTTCGGCCGCGGCTACGCTGCTCGGTCAGATGGCGGTGAAGGCAGGCCATCCGATCGCCGTCGAAACCGTCGCTTCGCCGAATACGATCGGCGATCGGGACGCCATCTTCATCGGCTCGATTTCGCAGATGCCGGCAACCGCGCTGACGCAGGCCAACATCTCGACGGCGAGCCAAGCCTCGTGGCGTCCGGTGGTCGACACGCAGCCAGGCGTCATCGATACCGGCACGGCCTTCGAGGAGTGGGATTCCAAGGTGAGCGGCGGTATCTTGCGAAGCCGCATCACCGCCTTCCGTGAATGGCTGGGGCGCAATTTCGATATCACCCGCAGTTCGCTGCAGTTCATCCCCGGCGCCGAGAAGGTCTTCACCCCGTCCAACGCCGACACGCTCATGATTGCGCAGGGCTCCAGCCCCTTAGGAGAGGGTTCGTGGACCGTGGTGGCGGCACCCTCGGCGAAGGATCTGCGCGAAGGGCTCGAGGTGCTGACCGGTCAGCTGAACTGGCCGCAGATCTCCGGCCATATCACCACCTATTCGAGCAAGACGGGCAAGATCGATACGGTGCCCGTCACCCGCTTCGATTTCGTCCCGTCCACGCCTCGGTCGATCGCCAACTACCGCTTGATCGCCGCCAACTGGTTGTCGACGAATATCCTCTCCTATGCTTCGCTGCTCGTCGTCTTTGTGCTGCTGATCGGCGTCGCTACCTCGCGCATGCTCAAAACGCTGGGTCGGTCCAAATGAGGTGGTGGTGCGTGCTTCTGCTTGCGGCGACGGCTGCGTTCGCCCCCGCAAGCCCGTCCGCCGCCGCACAGCAGGCGATGATCAATGCCGATGCGTGGTCCGCCTACAAGGCGAAGTTTCTCGATGCGAGCGGCCGGATCGTCGATAATGGCAACGGCAATATCAGTCATAGCGAAGGGCAGGGCTATGGCATGCTGCTCGCCTATCTCTCGGCAAGCCCCGCGGATTTCGAGCAGATCTGGTATTTTACCCGCACCGAGTTGCTGTTGCGCGACGATGGCCTGGCCGTCTGGAAATGGGATCCCAACATCAAGCCGCACGTGACCGACACCAATAATGCCTCGGATGGCGACATGCTGATCGCCTATGCCCTGGCGCTTGCCGGTACTGCATGGAAGCGCAACGACTATATCCTCGCCGCCTCTCGCATGGCGCAGGCGCTGCTTGCCGAAGCTGTCGTCCGCTCGGCGGGCCGGACGCTGCTGATGCCGGGCAGCGAAGGTTTTGGCGCCGCCGATCGTGACGACGGTCCTGTCGTCAATCCTTCCTACTGGATTTACGAGGCAATGCCTGTCATGGCAGCACTTGCTCCCTCCGATGCGTGGAAAGAGCTGTCGGACGATGGCGTGGCGCTGTTGAAGACCATGCAGTTCGGTCCGCGCAAGCTTCCTGCCGAATGGGTCAGCCTCAGTGGCGCACCGCGACCGGCAGAGGGTTTCGACGCCGAGTTTGCCTATAACGCCCTACGCATCCCGCTCTATCTCGCGCGCGGCGGCATCACGGACAAGGCGCTGTTGAACCGCCTGCGAACGGGGATGTCGCAGAATGGCGTCCCGGCCACGATCGATCTGACCACAGGGCGGCCGAAGACCGTGTTGCTGGACCCGGGTTATAAAATTGTTAATGATGTTGTGGCCTGTGTAGTCGACGGGACCAGGCTGCCGGTCTCGGCTCTGCAATTCGCGCCCACACTCTATTATCCGTCCACGCTTCAACTGCTGGGGCTGGCCTATATCGGGGAGAAGCATCCGGAGTGTCTGTGAAATCTTCTCTCGTGGCGATTTCAGCGGCAGTCGTGGTGGCGACCCTCATCACCGGGCTGAAGGATCGTGGCGCCCTGCAGCAAAATTTCGGGCTTGGCTCTGCAGCCAGGCGAGCGCCGGAGCTGCTGATGATGGGCCGCATCAAGCCGGACGACGCTCCGGCCGGCAATTCCGAATTCGATGCCGAGACCGCCGCCGACAAGATCGAAGCGATCACTTCGTCGCCGCCACCGGCACCGTCCAGCGGTGTGCCGAATGCCGCTGCAGAGCAGCCGGCAACACCGCAACCCGACGCGCCTCAGACAGCTGCAGAGCCGGCCCCGGTCGCACCGCCGATCGTGTCCGACCCACCGGCGCCTCCAACGGCCGCCGCGCCCGCGCCTGCCGTCGATGAAAGCGCGCTTCGCTATTTTGCGAGTCGCGGCGACAAAGTGCGCCTGCAGGCCGAAATCTCCCGCCTACAGGCGCTTTATCCGAACTGGGTTCCGCCGGCCGATCCACTCGCCGTGCCGCAAAATGGCGACAAGCAGCTCGAGGCCATGTGGAAGCTCTATTCCGACAGCCGCTATGCGGAGCTGCGCAAAGCGATCGCCGACCGTCAGGTCGCCGACGCCGGGTGGCAGCCGCCGGCCGATCTGCTTGAGCGGCTTGGTGTCGCCGAGGCCCGCTCCCGCCTCATCAACGCTTCGGACCTCAAGCAATATGCGACCGTGGTCGATATCGCCGCCGCGACCCCGAGCCTGCTCACCTGCAGCGAGGTCGACGTGCTCTGGCGTGTCGCTGAGGCCTTCATCCGGACGGAGAGGGCGCAGCGCGGGCAGGATGCTTATGCCTATATCCTGAAGAACTGCACTGACGCTGCCGAACGGCAGGCGACGGTCGAAAAAGCTTCGACGCTGCTTGACTACCAGCCGATGCAGGCGCTGCTGGCACTGGAAAAGCCCGCTGTCGACGGCAAAAGGGAATTCGACGCAATCCGCGACAATCTCGCCCGACGCTTCGTCGCTGAAAGCAATGACGATCCGAAGCTCGCCATCGCGCCGAACTATATCTCTCACCTCGAAAAGCTTGCCGAAAGCGAGGGGTT
This sequence comes from Rhizobium etli CFN 42, assembly GCF_000092045.1. Lineage (NCBI taxonomy): Bacteria > Pseudomonadati > Pseudomonadota > Alphaproteobacteria > Hyphomicrobiales > Rhizobiaceae > Rhizobium > Rhizobium etli. The sequence continues at coordinate 1,624,919 of NC_007761.1, forward strand.
GGCGTCCGATGCGCTGCTGCTCGGCTGGCACCAGCTTCGCCGCAACAATCCTGCCGATGCCGAAAAGTGGTTTCGTAGCGCCCGCGACAGGGAGGATACGGCGGCCGCCTCGCAGGGTTTGGCGCTGGCGCTAATCGCCCGCAAGGCGCCTCAGGAAGCCGAGGACGTGATGTTCCGTTGGCGCGCCGATTCCGATGATGCGAGCGCGACCTATCTTGCCGCCACCGCCAATTTGATGGCGCTGCAACCGCCGGCCGATCTGACCGAGGACGTGCTTCATCGGATCGCAGCCGAAGTCATCGCCCGGAGATATGTGCCGACGGCGCAGCAGTTCGGCTGGTATGCCCGCTCTCTCAACCAGTTCCAGACCGCCGCGCGTTGGTTCGAAACCGCGCTTGCCTGGAAACCGGATGACGAACCGTCCGCCTATGGCCTTGCCGTCACGCGTGAGCAGCTGAACGACCGCAAGGGCGTCCTCGATCTCCAGCGCGGCTGGGCCGGTCGGTCGGCGCGAATCGCCGATCTTCAGGACACTTCCTTGCCGGCATCGAGCGCCGAGTCCGCAAAGGCGCCGCGCGCGCCGCAGCAGCCGGTAGAGCCGCCGCAGCGTCCGGCCGCTTCAACGGCGCCGATTCCGGCCGAGCCGCCGACTGCGCGGCAGCCGGAACCGGAAGTCGCCATCCGGGCCGCAAGGCCGGCGATGCAGACGGTGACTGTCGAGCGCGGTCCGCGCCAGGCGCGGGACTGCTCGACGACCATCGACGCGGGACGCCTCGGGCCGGGCGAGGCGCTGTCGCGCGGCTGGTGCCTGATGGATATCAACCGGCCAATGGAGGCGGTCTCGGCGTTCGAGACGGCGTTGCAGAGTCCGGTCCGCAAGATCCGCGAAGACGCAGCCTATGGTCAGAGCCTCGCCTATCTGCGCGCCGGTCTTTCCAGCAATGCCGCCGTTGCGGCAACCAAGGCACCGCAGAGCCGCCAGCGCGCTGCCGAACTGCAGGTGGCGATCCTCGCCGATCGCGCCTTGTCGGCCTTCGACGCGGGGCGTTACCGTGAAACCCTCATATATCTCGATCAGCGCGCCCAGCTGCAGCAGGAGCGCATCGATCTGATGGTTCTGCGCGGCTACTGCTATCTCAATCTGAAGATGTACGATGACGCGATGCGGATTTTCGAAGCCGCCGCCGCGACCGGCAATCGCGACGCCGCACGTGGTCTGGCTGATGTTCGCAACGTCACGCATCCGGACGTCAACGACTGACGTTGACGCCGTCGCCGCTCTCGGCTACTCGCCTGCAGGAGAGACCCCGACTGCTTCGTGCTCGCAAGGAAACATCCGTGCCCGGTCACCACGACGTCCTCGACAGATCCTATGACGCCTTCCTCTTCGACATGGACGGAACGCTGCTGAATTCCATTGCCGTCGTCGAGCGCGTCTGGAGCAAATGGGCAAGACGCCATGGTTTTGAGCCTGAGGTTTTCCTGAAAACGATCCACGGAATCCGTGCCTCCGACGTGATCCGCGGCCTCGGCTTGCCGGGTGTCGATCCGGCGTACGAGGCGGATCTGCTGCTGGCCGAGGAGATGGAGGACGTCTCCGGCATCATCGAAATCCCCGATGCCATCCGCTTCCTCAACGCTATCCCCGACGGCAGATGGGCGATCGTCACCTCGGCGCCGATCGAACTCGCCAGGCGCCGCATTGCTGCAGCCGGCATTCCGATGCCGAAGGTGATGGTCAGCGGTCGGGAGGTCGTGGCCGGTAAGCCCAGTCCCGAGGGTTATCTGCTCGGTGCAAGCCGCCTCGGAGTCGATCCCGCGAACTGCCTGGTCTTCGAGGATGCCGTTGCCGGCATTCTTGCCGGCGAGGCCGCCGGAGCCGCCGTCACCGTCATCACCGAGACCCACGCCACGCCTTTCGAAACCCCGCATTTTTCGATTGCCAATTATCGGGCGTGGCAGCCTTGCCAGACCGCCGAAGGTCGGTTGACGGTCGCTGCGATCTGACCGTCACAAGCGAACTGCTTGCTTTTTGCCGGATGCAGGTTTTTTCTGCTTGCATTGCGCGCGCCGAAAAACTAAACGAAGCAAGCCGTTTCGGCAGGTCGGGGCGTAGCGCAGCCCGGTAGCGCACTTGACTGGGGGTCAAGGGGTCGCTGGTTCGAGTCCAGTCGCCCCGACCATTTATCCCCTTGAAATCCCAGTCATATTAAGCGATGAGCCGATGATGGCGTCGGGCAAAATGCTCCGAAAAGTCGTGGAACAATCTTGAGCAAGATCTTCGCTTTGTGTGCGCATCCTGGCGCACCCAACGCGACTTGAAGCAGCGCTTCCCGTGATTGAGGCGGCCGTCAAGGTGCTAACCCTCGCTACAGACATTTTCGACGACGACGCTGTCGTACTCAACGAGCACGGCCGGTCCGCTTTGGCATGTTGCAGAAGTCGCTGGGCGGCCGCGGCGGGGATGGCACCTTCATGGTTCAATCTGAACAGCAAGGCGGCCGCCTTCTCATTTCACCTCAGAGGCCATTGCCGCCGGCGTGGGCGCCAAAAGCGGTTCGATGCGCGATGGCATCTCGCTTATGGAAATCTGTGGCTGCGCGGGATCACCCCGGCGGCGCGTGGCTCCGCGCCGGCATCGGACTACCCCTTTCACTTTTCGGAAGAGTTCGTGTCACCTTGCTTTGACGCGGGATCGGCGCCGCCGCTCTCAGACAGCTCAGGGAAGGTGCTCTCCTTGCGGACGAGATGATCGGTTGACTTCAGCAGCTCGTATGACCGCTCAAGTAGAGAACGGGATCGTGACACTGCATTTTCGAAAGTGGGCTTGCCCATAGGTGCACACCGCATTGGCAGGCGGAGGCACATAGTAACCTTCAGCCGTCAGCGCCTACGAATTCGGTTGCTGACGATAGAGCAGATATGGGTAGTTCCTGCGAAAAGTCCACCTCGCCCCATCACAGGGCCGCGACAACAGCGAAAGAATCATGTCCCGAGTTCCGCACACGTCCTCAATGGGGACGGTTTGCTCGGATCTGCGCCAATTGCAGACTCAGGTCACGAACAAGCGAGCTCTCGCGTTGGGTCGCGGCGAAGAGTGCGGTTCAGTTCGGTTTTTGAGCGATTGCGATCATCGATTTGGCGAGGAGCGGAATCCTCCCGACATATTCGAAGTCGACGTCTTCGAAGCCTGTTTCATGCAGAAGCGTGCTGAGCGTTCCGGGAGACCAGAATTTGATGTGCCCATGGCTCTTCAACGGCATGAAATGGTCATCCATCTTGCCGCTCACGGCAAGCGCCAAGTTTTTCCAGTAGCCGTGAAAAGGCGTCGATACAACGGCAATGCCGCCGGGCTTTACCAAGTCGTACATGGTCGCCGTGAAGGCCTTGGGATCATAAACATGTTCCACCACCTCGAGGCTGATCACCGCATCGAAGGTCCCATAGCGGCTGGAAAGATCGTCGTAGCCGGAACCGATTTCCAGCGGGAGATCGGGATGGACCGCTTTCGCTTTCGCGATGCCGTCCTCCGACGGATCGACGCCGACGACATCGTAGCCTTTCTCCGCAAGCACGGAGGCAGCCCCGCCGGTGCCGCAACCGAGGTCGAAGACCGCGGTTTCATTTGCCTCCTGGAAGCTGTTTTCAAGAACATCGACAACAGCCGGCAAGATATAGGAATGAGCGGTGGCCGGCTTGGCGTGGACATAGGTAGCCGCGTCCAGTTGGATAGACATTGCACCTCCTGAAATAAAGTGAGCCCGCACGCAATGGTACGGCGGAGTTTGACGTCAGTGTGGTGCCATTGTGGTATTAAGGTGATTAACGGGGAAGCGTTCGCGCCGGCGGGAATCGACTGCCGCGCCCGGTCCATCGCCGGAGCTCGGTCGATCGGCATTCTTAACGCCCTCTTCATCACGATGCGATTGATCGTGATGCTCGGGCCGGAGAACAGCGCGAAGCGATTGACAGGGCGCTGACGAAGGTGCTGAAAACGGATCGAACCCCGTCGCATTCCAATGGAATAAAAGCGGCCTCCGTTCGGCTTGGGAGTTGTCTATTTAAAGTAAATTTCGCGGCAAGATACCGCCTTAAATAGCGACGTTGTAAATAGTTATTCCACGGCATTTTAGGATTCCAATCGAATGATAGATAATAAATTGTCTTTGTATTTGGGATATACAGAATTTTAGGACGAGTGAATCTGCTTTGGCCTGAAAGAATCTCGAACTTATTCGCATTTTCATGAAGATGTTGTAGATTAACATTATCCACGTCACAGAGAGCCTAGTGCGAGCACATGCCGGATATGAACCAGAATCAAACTTGCAGAGAGGCCCTGGCTGGCGCATTCCGGGCTCTGTCGGACGAGGCGGTCAAAGCCGGCTGGCCGGAAGGTGAGGTCGCCCTCACGCTTGCCGAGCTTGCCGAGGAGCGGTGATCGAGATTACCGCCAAGGTGATCACGGAAGGGTTCCTCCCCCCACAGATCATGGCCGCTGGCGGCCGCAGCAGCTAAGCGCCTTGTCGCTCCGATTTGGCTACTTTCGACGGGGTCCCAGGCGTCGGAAACGATCAGGCTGCTGGCCGGAGAATGGGCCCGGACCGGGGAGGGAAAGCGTTTTTCACTCGATGTTTAGACTCGCCATTCCCGCTGCTAACGCCCCGGTAACACACGGCATGAAATATCGTTCCGCAGGAATTTGCGCAGTTGCTAAAGTTCTGACCCTCGCGCATAATACCGTAATTGCCGGTTGCGGGAGGGCGCACGGCGATGCAAGCGTGACGGCGTTTGCCCTCGGAGGGAAGTGCGGCGTGATGTTACGGTCATCAATTCATCCGCATGATTTACCGCTCTTTTCGGAAGATCTCGATCTGCTTTCGCAAGTGCTCGACAAGGTCTGCGACGAACGCGGCCTGGTGAGAACGGCGCCGGAAGCCGAAAGGATCGGTGCGGTTATCATTCAGCTTTACAGACAGGGCGTGAGAGACGGCGGCAAACTCGCCGCCCTTGCCAAGACCTATCTCTGACACGCGGTTCCCGCAATAAAGGATGGGACCGCGAAAGGTTCTGGTCAATCGTCATTGGCGGCATTGAGGTTTTCCGGCCGGATGCCGTCATCGGTCGATGTGCGTGCCCGCAACCGGATGCCGGGGCCGCCTTCATCCTGATTTCCGCTCGAAAGGAAGATGATGCCGTGCGCCTCGAGCGTGCTGCGCAGGTCGAACAACGCATGCGGCTCGCCCTCAAACTCGCCCTTTTCCAACGCCGTGACGATCTCGACCGGCAGGCCGCTTGCGGCGGCGAGCTCTTCGATGCTCATTCCGATCATGGCGCGCGCGCCGCGTATCTGCGTTGCTGTTATCATGATGCAAAATCTAGCGCATTTGCCGCGCTTCGCAAGTGGCGCAGCGGCTGAACGCGACCTGCTGCAATCTTCAAGCGTCCCGCAATTTTACGCCGAACAGATCGTCATGCATTCGCTCGACGGCGATCCCCATGCCTCCCATGAGAGCGGCGCGGTTGCCGAAGCGGCTGATCTCGATGCGCGGTGGGTAGGGGGTGCAACGCGGCAGAAAAGCGCGGATGGCATTTACGAGTTCCGGCCTTGCGCCGATGCTGCCGCCGGTGATCACCAGTTCCGGGTCGAGAGTTGCTCCGATGGCGGCAATAGCGATAGCCACCAGCCTCGCCGTCTCTTCGATTGCGGCGATGGCGCTCGTTTCGCCTGCATTGAACGCAGCGAAGAGGTCGGCCACGGTTGAGGCGCTGCTCCCGCCGAAACCGGCATAGCGGCGCAGCATCGCGACGCTGCCGACCGCGCTCTCAAAGGTTCCCAGCGTAAAGCCGCCGGGATCAAAAGCATCGCCGCCGAGTGGAAGATAGGCGATTTCGCCAGCCGCGCCACGTGCGCCGCGCAACAGCGCGCCATTGGCGATGATACCCATGCCGATCCCCGTCCCAAGCGCCACGAAAGCAAAGTTGCCGACTTCGACGCCATGTCCTCGCCATCTCTCCCCTTGCGCGGCAAGGTTGACGTCATTTTCGATGATCACCGGTATGCCCATCTTGTCGCTGAACGCTTGCCGCAGATCCATTGCGTCCACGCCGGGAATGTTCGGCGCGACGTTGATATGTCCGGTAGCCGGATCGAGGACGCCGGGGCTGCCGAGAACGACGAGATGCAGCTTGTCGGCCGTCGTCCCCGCCGCAAGCGCGAGTTGAGTGATCAGGTCGCTGAACTGATTGACGAGATGCGGTCCACCGCGCGGGTCAGTGGGCACTTCGGTTTCCACAACGACGTTACCTAACAGGTCGCAGATAGCCGCAGCGATCTTAGTGCCCCCGAGATCGATGGAGACAGCCAGACCCGCGCTTGCGTTGATTTCATAGATGATCGCATTCCGGCCGGGACGACCATCGGTCTGCCCGACAGGTTTCAGCCACCCATCATCCTCAAGATCTCGCACGACATCGGAAATCGTCTGTTTCGACAAGCCGGTCAGCTTGGCAATATCGGCGCGCGAGATCTTCCCCTTGGCTAACACGGTCCGGATCACCGCGTTGGTCGAGATTTTTCGTGCTATGGGAGTCTGCACGATAGACGACGTCATTGCCATCGGGCTGCTCGTTCCAATTAGTTCGAGGTGTATCCCTAATGTTAGGTCGGTGCGGTTCTCAACCGTCGCGAAATGATGGATTTTGTCCTCAATCCCCATCTCCATAGCCGAGTTCAGTACACGGAAGCCGACAATTTGTCTATGTCATTGACAAAAGAGGAGCCGCCTGTAGGCTGGGATCAAAGCGTAGTCAAATGCGCGATTGAAAGAGGGTCGAGGACAAGTATGCACCGTACATATTGTCTGGGTCGGCGTGGATGCGCCAAGATCGCCCAAAGAGGAATCGGCTCAGGCTGGTTCAGCTGTTTCTTCGTCTCGTATTCTTCGGGTTTCTCAACGCGGGTGTTGGGAACCTGTCTATGATCAAGGCCTCGACGGACGGACAGCTTTCAGCCGACGCCGGCGTCCTGCTGCCTGTAATGGCGCCACGCCTTCAGGCGGATGTTCATCCGGACGGATATGCCGATCTTGCCCTCTGGGGTGCCGGCAGCCTGGGGCGTGTGCGGTTTTCTCCGATCACCGGCCCCTATAGCTACGCTCCGAATAGGCTCGTCTCGAAACAGGGCGGCGTTTTTGTCGGGCAGTCGCTGCCGGTGATGCTGATCAGCGGAGTGATCCTGCAGGGTGTCTATCCGGCGCGCCGTTGCGCCTGGTGGCACGAGCCGGATGGGCGAGGCGCGAAAGCGAAGGCGTCCCGCGGCGGTCATCGGCAGATTTTCGAAATGAGCTGGGGCGTCCTTATCGTGGAAGCTCGAGATTCCGATCTGCGGATTGCCGGTGGCGCCTCGAGAGACGAGGCCGAGAGAGCGCTTGATCTCACCAGTGAAGCCATTATCACCGAAGCCGCGGAATATGTGGCGCGTTGCGACATGATGCCCGACGCCGACCCGCTGATGCGCAGCATGGTCAGCCAAGGGATACATGCGGCCCTTTCCAGCGTAAGGCGCGACGAAAATGGCGCCTTCGCCGGCCTTGCCGCCGGGCAGGCCTATAGCGCTCCGGCGCGGACCTATTACCGCGACGGCTATTGGACGATGCAGCCGCTGTTGACGCTTGCACCGGAGGCGGTGCGCGACGAGATCCGACTGCTCGCCAAGGGAATACAGCCCGACGGAGAGGCCCCGAGCGGCGTTATCCTGACGGGACCGGCGCAATCGGATGCCTGGCAGCGCTTCGTCGCCGACTGCAAGGCCAATCCCAAAAGCCACAAAAGAGCAGTTCCGGAGTATCACAACCGTCCGCAGGATTGGTGGAGCGACCACTTCGACAGCCCGCTTTTCTTCATTCTTTTTCTGGATGACTATTTCGGCGCTACGAAAGACGCGTCCGAGGTGCAGCTTCATTGGCCGACAGTGAGAGCGATCATGGATCGCTACCTAAGTCTGGCCGGTCCCGACAGCGTTCTGCCGCTGAAGCCGCGCAACGACCGGGATTGGGCCGACAATGTCTTCCGTGACGGCTTTGTCTCCTACGATTTGGGCCTCTTCGTCGGCGCGATGGATGCGGTGGCGAGACTGGGTGAGGGGCACGATCCGACCCTTGCCGAACATGCGCGCAAGACCGCAATTCTGGCTCGCCAGGAAATCGAAGCGAAGCTCTTCGTGCCGGCAACGGGAGGATATCTCGACTACGGAACGCCTGGCTCTTTTGTCGAGGATCATCTGGCTCTCGACAGCCTGACCCTATCGCGATTTAGTGCTATCTCAGAAGAGAAGGCTATCGGCCTCCTGAGAGCGTTTGAAACCAGACTGGAAACGCGCAACAATCAGGAACAGCCCTATGGCAGTTGGGGTGTGATGTGCGCCTATCCACCATTCAAGCGGCAAAGCGATTTGCGATCCAAGACCGCTTTTCCCTACCGCTACCATAACGGCTCGGACTGGCCTTATTGGGACGGCGCCTATGCCGAAGAACGCCTTCGCCGCGGACTTGGAGGCGCCCGCTACGCGCTGACCCGCTGGTGGGAAACCTGCCTCGACAATGGCTGGATCGGCGCGGTGGAATATTTCTCGCCGCCCTATGGACGCGGCTCCCTGCTTCAGGGCTGGAGCGCCATGCCGGCGGCCGTCGCTTTGAAATATGGGCTTGACGCTGCAAATTCGGAGCCGATGTCATGAGCTGTTTGACGCCGGCGGTTTCAGCGGGATCCCTGATCGATCCGCATAGCAAAGGCGACGGCGCCATCGCGTTCGAATTCGGAAAAGCCAAGGTGACGGTAGAAGCCCTTGGCGCGCTCGTTTGCAGGGTCGACCCCGAGATGCACGGCCGTTACCCCATGATTTCGAAGTGCCTGCAGCTCGGTGCTGATCATCTTTCGTCCCCAGCCGCTTGCCTGAAGCCCGGGGAGGATGTTGATGTGCAGATGCGCCGGGTACTGGTGCTGAAGCCAAACCGTCCCGCTGCGCGGATTTTGGATTCGGTCCAAGACGTCGGCGTCGCGCGGACGGGTCGGCGCCAGTCCGGCGATCTCTCGGCGCACGGACGGCCACCAGCTTGCCGCCAGGTCCTGATCGAACCGGCTGGTGTCGGGTGCGCCCACGACATAGCCGACCGGACGGTCGTTCTGGACGAGAACAAAAGCAAAATCCTTGGCGAACTTGAGATATGGCACCGACCAGATGTAGCCGGGCAGACGCGGGTCACTATAGAGAGCGCTGGCATCGTGACCGCCATTCGCGGTTTTCAGGCAGATTTCAAAAAAAGCTTCGATATCCGCTTCAATCGCGGGACGGATGAAGCAGCTGGTGTCCATCACTGTGCCACCTCCTGCGTGGCGCATTGTCGTTTTGGGTCGCGAGAGGAGCTGATGCACTGACGATTACCTCAGATTCGCCCATCAGGCAAAGCTCTGGGGGAAGAAAACGTTCGGCGGCGCCTGGCGCAAGGCTCGAACGGGGAGTGGAGAATAAACCAAGTGAGGTGGAGCAGATGAAAAGAAGCTTGAAATCGATCAACATACTGCCGGCATTTCAAATGAAAACGGCCGTCGCGCTTGCTGGCGCAGCGCTTATGAATTTTGGCCTTTCGGCAGCCGCCCGGGCTGACGATCTGGCCGTTTGGGATGACCAGACATACGAAGGTCAGAGTGCGGTCATAGAGCAGCTGAACAAAGAGTTCGAGGCTGCGCATCCCGGCGTGACGATCAAGCGGACAGCCCGCACCTTCGATGACATGAAGTTGACGCTGAAGCTTGCGGTTTCGGCAGGGAACGGCCCGGTCGTCACGAAGGTCAACCAGGGCGCCGGCGATATGGGCGCAATGGTCAAGGAAGGACTGCTTCTGCCGGTTGACGACTACATCAAGAAATACAGCTGGGATAAGCGCCAGTCCGATTCTGTGCTGGCGCGAGATCGCTGGGATGGGCCAAAATTCGGGGTCGGCAAGACCTACGGCATCTCGGGCCTCGCCGAGATCGTCGGCCTCTATTACAACAAGAAAATCCTCGATGACGCCGGCATAGCGCTGCCGAAGACCTTCGAGGAGCTTCTGGCCGATCTCGACAAGCTGAAGGAAAAAGGGGTGGCGCCCTTCATGATGGGCAGCGCAAAGCAGCATCTGGCCCTGCACATGATCGGCGCCATCGATCAAGCCCATATCGACGCGGGCAATCGCGCCGAGCTTGACGATCTGATCTACGGCAGGGGCGGCTCCTGGAACACCAAGGGCAACATCGAATCCGCAAAACTGGTGCAGAAGTGGGCGCAGGGCGGCTATTTCTATCCCGGTTTCGAGGGCATTTCGGGTGACGACGCCGTCCAGCTTTTCATATCAGGCCAGGGCGCCTTCCTGATCTCGGGAACCTGGTATTTCGGTGATATGCAGCACAACCAGGATATCGGCTTCATGGCCATTCCTGCCCCGAAAGGCATTACCAAGCCGCTGAGCGTCGGAGGCGTGGACCTTGCCTGGGCGATAACGAGCTTGGCCAAAGACCAGAAAACGCAGGACCTGGCCGGTGAATATATCGACTACATGGTGTCGGAAAAAGCTGCCGAAGCCTGGGCCAATGCCAGCTATCTTCCGGCAACGTCGCTTGCGGCGGATGCGAAGCCAAAGCTCACGCCGCTGCTGAGCGCCGGTATCGAGATGTGGAAGACGCTTAACGCCAACGACGCTCTCGGCCACTATCCCGATTGGTCGAGCCCGACGATGCTGAAGACGATCGACGATAACACGCCGCTTCTCCTGTCCGGCAAGATCACGCCTGAAGCCTTTGTCGACGCCATGGACAAGGATTATCAGGCTTACCTGAAGGGTCAGAAATAAATGACGCGGACGCAGGCCGCGACCGTCCGCGGCCTGCGTCTCGTCGACATCACCTTAAGAAACCAGCGCCGCGATCTCACGCTTGCTGCACGACGACGATAGCTTTGGCTTCATGGAGTACCGGAATGAAGCGATCCCCACTTGATGGCTCCGAACATACCAACTGGATCTATCTATTGCCTGGATTGCTGCTTTACGCGGCCTTTGTCTTCGGGCCGATTGTCGCGGCTTTGGGGTTGAGCCTGACCAGTTGGGACGGCTTGACTGTGCCCAAGTGGGTTGGCCTCGGCAATTACGTCGATCTTTTTTCCGATGATCGTTTTTACATCGCCTTGCGCAACAATGCCGAGCTGATGATTTTCTACTGCGTCCTGCCGCTCGGGCTTGGCATAGGCCTTGCCGCCTGCGTCTGGAATCTGAAGCAACGGGAACAACTCGCTCTGCGGACATTCCTGTTCCTGCCGTACATCATGCCGACTGCCGTATTGGGCATCATCTGGGCATGGCTCTACAATCCTGCATTCGGTCCGTTCAACCAGTTTCTGAGAGCAGTGGGCTTGGGCATGTTCGCACTCCCTTGGCTGGGAGATTTCAACTTCGTGCTTCCCGCAGTCGGGATCGTTGCCACCTGGTATTTCTTTGGTTTTTGCATGGTGATCTTCCTCACGGGAATTCAGCGCATCGACCCCTCGCTCTTTGATGCTGCGAAGGTCGATGGCGCTTCTGCGCGAAAGACGTTTTTCTGGATAACGCTGCCGCTTCTCATGCCGGAAATCAGGGTGGTTTTGCTGCTGACGGTCATCGCGTCGATCAAAAGCTTCGACCTGATCTTCACAATGACCCGCGGCGGGCCCGCCAACGCCACGCTCGTGCCGAATATCTACATGTACCAGCTCGGTTTCGAGCTCAATCGGTTCGGCGCGGCGGCTGCCATTGCCATTGTCGGCGCGCTGCTGACATTCGTCATCAATTTTGCAATTCACCGGCTGGTGGGCTCAAAAAGTAAAGGAATGGCTTGATGAGCCGAAAGTCTAACATTCCCGCCGCCCCGCTCTTCCTTCGCCTTGTCCTCTGGCTTCTTGCATTCGTAACGATTACGCCGTTCCTGCTTCTGCTGCTGACCTCGATCAAGAGCAAGGCCGACGTTCTGCAGGGCGCCTTCGCGCTGCCGGCATATCCGCATTTCGAAAATTACCTCGATGCCTGGAACGCCGGGCATTTCAACATCTACTTCTGGAATTCGATCATCGTTGTCATTCCCGTCGTTGCGGCGAGCGTCTTTCTGGGCCTGCTGACGGGTTTTGCCTTCGCTTATTTGTCCTTTCCGCTTAGGCGCACCCTGTTCGCGATCCTGACGCTCGGCATGATGGTGCCGGCGGAGGCCTTCATCATCCCGCTTTATTACGAAATGCGGTATCTTGGGTTGATCAACACCTATGCGGCCGTCATCGTGCCGCAGATCGCGATGTCGATACCATTCTCGACGATCTTTCTTGCCAGCGCGATGCAGCAATTGCCGGAAGAAATTCTGGAAGCGGCCGTTCTCGACGGGGCCGGACGCTTCTACATCCTTCGCAAGATCGTCGTTCCGCTGATGGTGCCGGCGATGTCGACGCTGGCGTTGTTCCTGTTCATCTGGACCTGGAATGAGTTTCTGATCCCCTTCATTCTGGTCAACGACGATGCCTATCGGACGCTGCCCCTCGGCATGCTGTTTTTCCAGGGGCGCTATACCGTCAACACGCCGGTTCTGACCGCCGGTGCGGTCATTGTCATTGCCCCGCTCATCCTGACCTATCTCGTTTTCCAGCGGCGGTTCATCGCCGGCTTGACGGCAGGCGCGACGAAATAGCCCGACCATCAGGCGACTACGCCGTTCCTTTGGGAATTCGGCCGCGCCTGTGGCGCGCTTCCAGCGCCGCGCAGCCCCAGATTGTGCCGAAGAGCAGATAGACATGGCGCCAGTGGTCGATGTCGATGACATTGCCGATTGCCGCGTGACCGAGAACGGAGATCCAGGCAATCATCAGGAAGGGTTGCCAGGGCCGGTCGTGGAGCAGGTTCCGGAACCCCAGGATGAGCGTCGAGAGGAGCATTCCGACATAGCTGACGAAGCCGAGCCAGCCATAGGAGGTGAGCGACTTCAGCCAGATGTTATGCTCGTCCTCGGGAAACATCGTGCCGAACACGAGCGGACCGATGCCGAGCGGTCGCTCCATCATCATGGTGAAACCGATCCTGTGGCGCTCGAAGCGGCCGAGATGTTCGCCGTCATACTGCTGCACGAGCTGGGCCCGTGTCGAAAACAACTCTGCGACCTTCGGAATCTGCAGCGCCACGAGCAGCGATGCGACCAGCATGATGATCGCCGCCAGTGACAGGATCAGCACTCGCAAGCGGAAGGCACCGCTGCGCTCCTTCAGCAGCATGATGAAAATCAGGAGCACCACGCCGAGCGCAAAGAGACCCCAGGCGGCTCGGGAAAAGGAGAGGAAGATGCCGAGGGCAATCACGAGAAGGGCGGCTGCCTTCAACGGCGATTTCTTCAGATCGCCGACCAGAATGCCGTGGATGAGATGGAGCGACGGCGGCACCAGGAAGGGGCCGAAGACGTTCGGATCCTGGAATGCGCCTTTGGCGCGGTCATAAAGAGTGAACACTTCCGAGCCGGGAAAGGCGTGGAAATAGCCGAGCACGCCAAGCGCCGACGTGACGACGGCAGCCAGGGTCCAGGCGTTGAAGATCAGGGGCAGCCGCTTATGGCTCTCCTCGATGATCGCCCCGTAGAAAACCGCGGTCAGCGCCAGGAAGGTCGAGACAGCGATATACATCGGTGCCGTCGCAAGATCCTTCATCTGTGTCAGCGACAGCATGCCGCCGATATTGAAAGTGAGCAGCAGGGCAAGCAACGGCGCGACGCTGCGCGAAATCCTGAGACCTAGGATGAACCAGAGGCCGATCAGCCCCGCCATCCAGAGTTCGTAAGGGGCCGGCTCATCGATCACGAAGCCGGAGAGGAAAACGCCGAAGGCGACGAAGGCCGAACCGATCAGCCGCAGCGCCGCTCGCTGCGGCTGGGCGACACGCGAATATGTCGCCTCGATCGCGCTCAATAGGCATTTTCCGTGTTGAGCAGCCGGATCGGCGTCAGGAACAGGATTTTGAGATCGAACCAGAGCGACCAGTTCTCGATATAATAAAGGTCGTAGGCCGTGCGGAACTTGATCTTCTCGTCATTGTCGACTTCGCCGCGCCAGCCGTTGATCTGCGCCCAGCCGGTCACACCCGGCTTGACACGGTGGCGGGCGAAATAACCTTCGACGACATCCGCAAAGGCGCGGTCGCGCGCCTGGGCAAGAACCGCATGCGGACGCGGACCGACCAGCGAGAGCTCTCCCCGCAGCACGTTGAAAAGCTGCGGCAGCTCGTCGAGTGAGGTCTTGCGGATGAACCTTCCGACAGGGGTGACGCGCGGATCGCCCTTGGTCACCGCGGCCTTGCCTGAGGGGTCGGCCATGTTGGTGTACATCGAGCGGAACTTGAAGACGTTGATGACTTCGTTGTTGAAGCCGTGACGCTTCTGCATGAAGAAGACAGGACCTTCCGAGGTCGCCTTGATGGCGATCGCAGTTGCGGCCATCAGCGGCCAGAGCAGCGCAAGCGCGATCAGTGTGAAAAAGATGTCGAAGCCGCGTTTGGCGACGGAATCCCAGTCGCGGATCGGCATCTTGAAAATGTCGAGCATCGGTACAGCGCCGACATGCGAATAGGCGCGTGGCCGGAAGCGCAGCCGGTTGGCGTGCGCCGCAAGTCGGATATCGACCGGCAGGACCCAGAGCTTCTTCAGGAGATCGAATATACGCGCCTCAGCCGAAAGCGGCAGGGCGATGATCAGCATGTCGATGCGCGTCAGCCGCACGAATTCGACGAGTTCCGCCACGGTGCCGAGCTTCGGGTAACCGGCGACCATGATCGGTGAGCGTTTCTCGCCGCGGTCGTCGAAAATGCCGCAGATGCGGATGTCGTTGTCGGCCTGCTGTTCGAGGATGCGGATCAGCTCCTTGGCCGGTTCGCCGCCGCCGACGATGACGGCGCGCCGCTCCATGATGCCGTTGCGCGCCCAGTTGCGGATGCCGTAGGCGACAAGGAAACGCTCGGCCGAGAGAAAGAGCACGCCGGCGGCGAACCACGGGACATAGGCATCGACCATCGCCCATGTGGTGCCACGAAGGAGCGCGATCAGGCCGATGGTGAGGACAAGCGCGATCGTCCAAGAGGCGATAATGCGGGGCATCAGCCTTAGCTTCGCCCGGAGCGCAGGAATGGTGTAGGTGTCGGCAAGCTGCAGGGCGATCACGGTCGAGGCCGAAGCGATCGCTGCCATGCCCGCCCGCAGCAGCAGAGGATCGCTGCCGTCGCCCGGCCAGAAGTAGTGGACTATCAGGGCAATCGAAAAGAGCGCCAGGAATTCCAGGAGCCGCAATTGGCCGATAATAATGGCAGGCGAACGAGTGCCCTCGCGGAACTGTTCGGCGATCTGCCGGGCATAGGCATTGATTTCGGTCGGCTCGGAGGCCTGCTCCCGACTTGAATTGCGTCGCGCCTCGATGTCGGAGACCTGCTTGCGCAGCGCTTCTACGTCGAACGGATCGCTTTTTTCCGGCTTGTTCATGGGGTTTTGTCGCTCGTTGTCAGCAAGCGAAATACCAGAAAGCCCCTAAGAAATATTTACGCCGCCGGACATTGCACCGGCGGCGGGATCGACGAGTTCATGGTACAACTTCAGCACATCCCGCGCCATCACGGTCGAGGAAAACACGGCCTTTACTGCCGCATGCGACGGCATTGTTCTGGCGTGCCAGCCGGGCGTGCTGAGCGCTTCCGCCATGACGCGGGCGAGATCGTCGGAATTGCCGGGCTCTACAAGAGCCGGACTGTCCTTGCCGAGCACCTCAGGAATGCCGCCGACACGGCTGGCGATGATCGTCTTGCCGGCCCCCAGCCCTTCGAGCACGATATAGGGCATTGCTTCGGCGCGAGAGGGGACGACGAGATTTTGCGCCATGGCAAAGGCTTCGTGGATACGCATTGCCGGCAGCATGCCGATCCGTTTGCCGAGGCCGCGTTCGATCATCATCTCGCGGTAGCGGTCGCGGTCAGGTCCGTCGCCGATCATCAACGCTGAAAGCGGCCTGCCGAGCAGCCGCTCGGTCTTGGCGAAGGCATCGACAAACAGATCGGGACCCTTAAGGTCCCGAAGCATCCCGACATAGATGAAATGCACGGCATCCGACCGGGTGTGGATCGGCTCGAATTCACGCTCTCCGATGCCGTTATAGATCAGTTTCGTCTTCGTCCGCGGCTTGCCTACCTTGCGGGCATAGGTGTCGCGCTCGTATTCGCAGATGAAGACCAGCGCATCGGTGAAATATTCCTGCAGGCGCTCCATCCTGAGGACGAACTGTCCTGTGAATGAAGAGCGCGAATAATGCAGGCTTCCTCCATGCGCGGTATAGAGGCGGGCTACGCGATACCTGTTCACCCGCAGGGCTGAGCCGGCAAGTCGCGCGAGCACGCCGCCCTTGGCGCCGTGCCCGTGCAGCACGTCCGGCCGCAAACTTTTGATCTTCTTGTACGTATCCCACATTGTCGCGATATCGGACGGGCTGACCGAGCGGCGGATCGGCACGCGCGTCAGGCCGAGCGACAAATATGGGCGGATATCGTCGAACAATCTGTCCTCGTGCTCGCCGCCGGTCGAGCTGTCGCAGAGAATGCCGATGTGATGACCGGCCTTGCTGTGTTCCTCGACCAGGTCGCGGACATGGCGGAAAATTCCGCCGACCGGCGATCTGAAGCAGTGAAGAATGCGGAGCGGCCTCTCTCTTGCCATTGCTTAGAAGAGCCGTTCGCGAACGTAGATCGTGTCGCCGGCGATGATCGGGCCGGATATGTTGATGCGGCCGGTCAGGACCTGTCCGTTTATCTTGCGGGTGACATCCACCATGCTCTGGTTGGCGCGGCTGGTGAACCCGCCGGCAACTGCGATGGCGTTCTGCACGGTCATGCCCGGAACATAGGCATATTGGCCGGGCTGGCCGACTTCGCCCATGATGAAGATCGAGCGGTAGCGGTCGACGTCGATGGTGACATCGGGATCGCGAAGATAGCCCTGCTGCAGTTTCTGGGCGATCTGCCCTGAAAGTTGCTGCAGGGTTCGGCCGCGGGCAGGGACCTGGCCGATGAGGGGGAAGGCGATATAGCCGGCCTGATCGACCGTGTAGGTATTGGTCAGGCTCTGCTGGTCAAAGACGGTGATGCGCAGCCGGTCGCCGCTATCAAGCGTATAGGGCTGGATGGTCGCCTCGTTGAAGGCTTTCGGCGCGGGTTTGTACGTCGTGCAGCCGCCCAATGCTGCCGTCATGGCTGCAAGGCTCAGGGCCAAAAGGATTTTGGGCGGGGCGACAGACATCCGCTGGTGCTCACAGAAATGAACTCGGTGAGATCGTTATCGATCCGTTAGGGTTAATGCCCGGTAAAAGACGGCCGACAATTTCCGGCGTTCTTTGCTGATCCCACTCATTTCTTCGCAAACTTACCATTAACCGTTGAGTTACCATGGTCGTTTACGCTTGCGGCACGTTTGTTGTGGAGTAAGAGCATGTCCAGCGTAGTGCGTGATCAGGATGTGGACATCGACCTCGGCCAGCTGGCTCGCGCCGTCTGGGCGCGCCGGCTCAGGATTTTGACAATCACGCTCGTGGCGGCGGGCGTCGCTTTTGCCGGCGCCAAGATCATCTCGCCGCAATATCGCAGCGAAACACGCATCCTCATCGAACCCCGCGCGCCAGCCTTCGCCAACACCCAGCAGGCGAACGAAGCCGGCGCCGGGCCGCTGATGGACGAGCTGAATATCGCCAGCCAGGTGCAGCTCCTGCAATCGGCCGATCTCCTCAAGAAGGTGATCAACGACCTGAAGCTCTACAATCTGCCGGAATTCGACGATGCGGCCAACGGGTCGGCGATGAGCAGCATCCTGGTGAAGCTGCATCTGAAGAAGAACCCGATGGAGAACCCGCCGGAAGAACGGGTGATCGACGCTTTCGTCGAGCGGTTGCAGGTCTATCAGGTGCCGGGTTCGCGCGTCATCGGCATCAATTTCACGTCGAAGGATCCGAAGCTCGCAGCCGCCATCCCGAACGCTATGGCGAATGTCTACCTTTCCACCCAGAGCGGTGCCAAGCTTGCCTCCAATTCGGAAGCGACGCGCTGGCTTGAGCCGGAGATCGAAAACCTGCGGCAGAAGGTCAGTGAGGCCGAGAAGAAGGTTGCCGAGTATCGCACCAACCACGGTCTGCTGCAAACGAACGGCACGACCACATTTCCCGCCCAGCAGCTTAATGACATCTCCGCAGAACTCACCCGCGTGCGGGGCGACAAGGCCAATGCCGAGGCGAGGGCGCAGGCGGTGCGCAATGCGCTGTCATCGGGCGAAGCTTCCGATACGCTGCCTGACATCATGTCCTCCCAGGCGATCCAGCGGCTGAAGGCGACGGAATCGGGCCTGCAGTCACAAATATCAGATCTGCAGACCAGTCTTCTCAACAGTCATCCCCGGCTGAAGAGCCTGCGCGCCCAGCTCTCCGATATTCGTGGCCAAATCCGCCAGGAGACGCAGAAGATCCTGGCAAGTATCGAAAACGAGGCGAAGGTTGCCGACCTCCGCGCGAGCGAACTCGAGCGCCAAAAGGACGCGGTACAGGCCAACAGCGCCCGTGCCGGCGAAGACGAGGTTGGCCTCAACGCGCTGGAGCGCGAGGCGAACGCCCAGCGCCAGCTGCTCGAAACCTATCTGGTTCGCTATCGCGAAGCGGCCTCGCGCGCCGACAGCAATTCCAGCCCGGCGGACGCCCGTATTGTTTCCCGGGCCATCGAGCCGGTCGATCCCTATTTCCCGAAGGTAGTGCCGATCGTCGTCGTCGCGACCGTCGCGACGCTGATTCTGAGCGCCATCGTCACCATGCTCGCTGAACTCTTCAGCGGCCGGGCGCTTCGTCCTGTCGATGGGTCCCGTGACACGGTCGAGGCTGAAACGGTCGCCGAAGACAAGAATGTGCCGCAGGCCGCCTCGGTCGTCGCTGCCGTCAGAAGGCCCGTCCAGCCGAGCATGCTCGCCGGTGTCACGGAGAATGACGGAAAGGACGTGATCGAAGAAACGGCGGCTGCCGAAGAGACGCCGGAGGACGACAATGAATTTTCCATTGCCTCCGTTGCTGACTACCTGACGGGCAGCCGCGCATCGCTGGCAATCGCCATATCTCCAACCGGTGACAACGGTTCGGCGGTGACGGTTGCGTTGACGCGCATGCTCGCCAATGCCGGCTGTCGCGTCATTCTGATTGATATGACCGGCTCCGGCTATCCCACAGAACTGATGGCCGAGAGCCAGGTCGCGGCTGGCATCACCGATCTGCTGTGCGGCGAGGCCGCCTTCGGCGACACGATCCATAGCGATCGTCTTTCCGATGCTCATCTGATCCCGCAGGGCCAGAGCGACGTGCGACGCGCCATGCGCGGTGTCGACCGGCTGTCGCTGCTGCTCGATGCGCTCGCCGCCGCCTACGATCTCGTGGTGGTCGAATGCGGTGCGGCCGACGTCGCCGGCGTCTCGCGGCTGACGCGCAGCCGTGATGTCGAGATCATCCTCTCCCTTCCGGAGATTGAGGAGACCATCTTTGTGACCTTGATGACGGAATTCCAGGCTGCAGGCTATGAGCGCGTGGTGCTGATGTCGGGCGGCGAAGGGGCCGAGCAGGTGCTCGGCCAGGCCGCCTGAAGCATGTCGCGCAAAAGTGTGCAGCGGTTTTGCGAAGAATGACATGCGCAAGACAAAGAAAGCTCAGCCGATCCGTGCGCGGATGTTCTGGGCGAATTTATAGAGCTTCGGGCGCGCCTTTATATGCGCCTTGCCCCGGGTAACGATCCGGTGTGCCGCGCCGGCGGCGAGGCCAAACGGCGAAACCGGCAGCACCACGTCGTAATGAGCGGTCTCGACCGGCGCCCAGGATCGTTTGTAGGTCTGATCGCCGAGGCCAAAGTCGAACACCGCGACGCCTTTGCCGTGCAGTCCCGAAATGGTTTGCCAATAGAGGAATTCGCCGGGGCTGGTATCGGGCACAAGATCTTCATCAATCGCTCCGAACTGGCAGATGACGTGATCGCCCTTGCGCGAAATGCCGGAGATCGCGGCGATCCGGTCCTTGTTCTCGCCCTTCAGCCGCAGCGCATGCATCTGTAAGCCTAAATACTGTCTTGTATCATCCCGCTTGTCGATGAGGCCGTGCAGGAAGGCTTGCGTTTCCGGATCGGCGAAGACGTCGCGAAGGCCAAGGCTCGCGAAGCGGATACTCTTCAGGCGGAAGAAGATATCGAGCAGGTGGTGCTGTTCTTCCGATGTTTCCGGGATGGTGTGTTCGACGCCACCGGCCGCTTCCAGACGTCTCGATTGAACGCGGAATTTCTTACGCCGGCTCTTGGCGTTGAGCTGCTTCAGCGTCTCCTCGAAATTGGAGAGGAACGGCAATTGATAGGCGTCGTTCTGGTTCTGCACCATCGGCAGTCCGGTGAGCGGGGTCTGTCGCCCGCGCCATTCCAGCGGGACGTTTTGCAGCAGCAGCAGATCGGCATGGCCCTTTAACGCCTGCCGAAGCTGCGCCGCGAACTTCTCCGCGTCGATGCTGCCGCCGCTTTCGGCAAAACTGCCGGAGAACAGACCGGTATTGATATTGCTGTGATCGGCAGCGATGAACTTTGCGACGGTCAATCCGCGGGATCTGACGATCTCGATCGGCAGAATGAAGGCCGTCTCCCCGGCATAGGTGCCCTTGAGGATCGCCAGCGGCCGCTGAAAGGCATTGACCCAGGCAGCGCACCAATCATAGCTCTGATGAAGCGAATGGAGATCATCGGTCTCCATAGCCCGCCAATCATCCTCCAATGGCCGCATCGCGTCGAAAACCGAGATGTCGATTTTCGCCATGGCAAGTTTCATGCTCACCTGGCGTAGGCGTGAAATCGCCATATCGGCCAGCGCGCCATCGTCTGACGGCTGTTCATCAACGTCGAGCTTTTGCGTCTGCACGGGAACTCTCCGGTCAAAATGTTGAACGGGAAGGTAGGTATGCAGGACGTATATTTGGTTTAACCGCCGCTCCTCAGCGACGTTTTCCGCCGATCACGGTTATTCGGCCGTTAATGGCTACTGCCGCCGCGGTCCGGCCATCCACTTGATGATCACCATTGCCGGCAATACCCAAAGCAGGCCGGTCAGCAGGAAGTAGAGCAGTTGCTCCCACCAGGGGGCGTTGCCGAGCGTCGCCACCGCGATCGTGTTCGCCACCAGCGCATAAACGAGCACAAGCACGATGATAAGGATCGTGCCGATGAATTTGCGGAGGCGGACGGGCATCGTTTATCTCTTATATGGGTAGCGCGGAGCGGCGCGACGGCATGCCGCAAAGCTTCGGGGCTTGTTTTGCATGAGCCGGTGGGGCAAATCAACTGCCGGATAGAAGGAGACATCATGGCCGTCGCGAACCTCACCACGGAACAGGCGATCCTGAGCGAAGTGCACAAGCAGAACCGCAATCGCCGCGCCTTGCGGCTGTGGCTCGGCTTCGTGCTTCTGGCGCTCTTCTGCCTCGTGCTCGTCGGAGGCGCCACGCGGC
This sequence comes from Rhizobium etli CFN 42, assembly GCF_000092045.1. Lineage (NCBI taxonomy): Bacteria > Pseudomonadati > Pseudomonadota > Alphaproteobacteria > Hyphomicrobiales > Rhizobiaceae > Rhizobium > Rhizobium etli. Next base: position 1,646,532 of record NC_007761.1, read on the forward strand.
TGACCAATTCCGGCCTGTCGATCACCGAATGGAAGCCGATCCATGGCGTCATTCCGCCGCTGTCGGCAGCGGAATGGGACGAGGAATTCCGCCTCTACCAGCGCATTCCCGAATTTCAGCAATTGAACAGTTCGATGACCGTCGACGAGTTCAAGAGCATTTTCTGGTGGGAATGGGCGCACCGGCTGATCGCCCGCGGCATCGGCGTGATCTTCGCGCTGCCGCTCCTCTATTTCTGGCTGACGGGTCGGATCGAGAAACGCCTGCGCTGGCCGCTCGTCGGCATCCTGGCGCTCGGCGCCCTGCAGGGCTTCATCGGCTGGTGGATGGTGTCCTCAGGCCTTTCCGTTCGCACCGACGTCAGTCAGTACCGGCTGGCGACGCATCTCGTCATGGCCTGCCTGATCTTTGCCGGCTGCATGTGGATCATGCGCGGGCTGTCGCCGCACTCCAACGATCCGGCGCCGGCACGCAGCTCGCGCGGCCTCGCTGCCGCCATCGCTGTTTTCGCGCTGTTCCAGATCTATCTCGGCGCTTTGGTGGCGGGACTAGACGCCGGTTTTTCCTACAATACCTGGCCGCTGATGGATGGCGCCGTCATTCCCTCGGATCTGCTGATCCAGCAGCCCTTCTGGATCAATGCCTTCGAGAATCCGAAAACCGTGCAGTTCATCCACCGCATCGGCGCCTATACGCTCTTCGCACTGGTGCTGATCAACATGGTCATCGCCCTTCGCACCGCCCCTTGGACCACCCATGCCCGTCGCGCCGTCCTGCTTTTCGCGCTGGTGACCGTTCAGGCGGCGATCGGCGTTGCCACGCTGCTGATGCAGGTGCCGCTTCACTGGGGCCTGCTGCATCAGGCCGGCGCGCTTGTTGTATTCGGTTTCGCCGTCGCCAACTGGCGCGGCTTTTACGGTGAATACCCGCACGAGACGATGATCGCAGAACGCGATTGAAAGCGGGAGGCCTTCATTCGTTCTAACGGAGCACGCCGTCGAGCAGCGGCATGCCGATGATGGCAGCCGCCGCGATCAGCACGTAGCAGGCGATGCGGAAGGTCCGTTCCTCGGCAAGCCCGAACAGTTTCGAACCGCCATAGAGACCCAGCGCATAACTCGGCAGGATAACGACGGTGAGGGCGAAGACGGCGGGCACGAACAGCTCGCCGATATAATAGCTGATGGCGCTGAACACCGACGAGATCGAAAAATAAAGCACGACATTCGCTCTGACACGCGCGAAGTCCGTCTTGCCGCCGAGCCAGTAGGCTACGACAGGCGGTCCGCCGAGTTGCGCGGCGCCGCTGAAGAGTCCGGCGATCAGGCCGACGCCGCTGCTGAGCGGTGCTGACGGCGCGCCGTGGTAGCGCCATCCCGATACGAGAAGCGCGAGCAGAGAGATGGCGATGATCGTGATGCTCCAGCGCAATAGCGTCGGGTCGAGCAGCGCCAGTAGCGCCGTGCCGGCCGGGACGCCGAGTACCGCACCGGCCGCCATGACGAAGACTTCGGACCGGTTAGCGTCGCGCCAGGCGGGTGGGATCATCCCCAGCGTGGCGATGCCGTCGATGACGAGCAGGATCGGCGAGACCAGCTTCGGCCCGACGATGGCGCCGCCGAGCGGGACGAAGATCAACGCTGCGCCGAAACCGGAAAAGCCGCGGGCAAGCCCGGCGATGAAGGCAAAAGCCATCAGCGCATAGATGCCGTGATCGGGCAGGGCGGCGGCAAACCAAGCCTGCCCGTCGGAGACAAGCGCATCCAGCGTCATGGCGTCAGGAGGCGAGCATCAGGTCCATGTTCTGCACGGCCGCACCCGAGGCGCCCTTGCCGAGATTGTCGAGCAGCGCCACCAGATTGACCTGGGAACCGCCCGGCGTGCCGAAGACGAAGAGCTTCATCGTGTCCTTGCCTTCGAGTTCGACGGCATTGACGCGGGCAAGCGCCTTGCTGTCGGAAAGCGGCACGACGGTGACGATTTCCTGTCCGGCATAATGCGCGACGAGTGCGGCATGGATGCTTTCCATCGTCGTACCCTCGGCGAGATCGTCGAGATGCAGCGGCACCTGCACGATCATGCCCTGCGCGAACTTGCCGACCGACGGCGAGAAGATCGGTGCGCGGTCGAGCAGGCCGTGCACGGTCATTTCGGGCACATGTTTGTGAGTGAGCGGCAGGCCATAAAGGAAATGCGGCGCGGTGATCGCATCCGGATGATCCGGGTTTTCCATCTGCGCGATCATCTGCTTGCCGCCGCCGGAATAACCGGAGACTGCGTTGACCGTCACCGGATAGCCATCCGGCAGAATTCCGGCGGCGCGAAGCGGCCGGATGAGGCCGATAGCGCCCGTGGGATAGCAGCCCGGGTTCGAGACGAAGCGGGCGGAAGCGATTTTCTCGGCCTGCTCTTTGTCCATTTCGGCAAAGCCGTAGGCCCAGCCGGGATTGACGCGAAAGGCCGTCGACGTGTCGATAACGCGGACGTTATTATTGGCCGAGACCATCTGAACCGCTTCCTTCGACGCGTCGTCGGGCAGGCAGAGCATGGCGATGTCGGCGCTGTTCAGCATGTCTTCGCGCATGGCGGCATTGCGCCGCTCGGCCTCGGGAATGGACAGAAGCTCGACATCGCGGCGGCCGGCCATGCGCGTGCGGATCTGCAGACCCGTTGTGCCGTGTTCGCCATCGATGAAGATTTTCGGTGCCATGTTAGACCTGCGCTTTCAATCGGTTCTGAGGATTTCCGGATTCGATTTGAACGATGATAAATCAGCCTTGTGACACCGCAATGGCGCGTCGCTCGGCACGAAGGCCCAGCATATACATTGCTACCGTTGCCCCGGCAATGGCGGTGACATCGGCATGGTCGTAAGGCGGCGACACTTCGACCACGTCGGCGCCGCGGATATCGAGTTGGTGCAGACGCTGCAGCACCGAGAGGATCTTGGCGCTCGACGGTCCGCCTGCAACCGGCGTGCCGGTGCCCGGGGCAAAGGCGGGATCCAGGCAATCGATATCGAATGTGAGATAGGCGGGAGCGCCGCGCGTATGAGAGATGATCGCCGAGGCGATGTCGCCGGCATTCATGTCTTCGACCTGGTGACCATAGAGAATATTGATGCCGCAATCCTCCGGCGCATGGGTGCGGATGCCGATCTGGATCGAGCGGTCAGGATCGACGATGCCCTCGCGCACGGCCCGCGCCACGAAGGAGCCGTGGTCGATACGCCGCTCTTCGTCGAACCAGGTGTCCTGGTGAGCGTCGAACTGCACGAGTGCGAGAGGCCCGTGTTTTGCCGCATGGGCTTTCAGCAGCGGCCATGTGACGTAGTGGTCGCCGCCGAGCGTCAGCAGAAAGGCGCCGCTGTCGAGGATCGCGTTGGCTTGGCGTTCGATGGCGCCAGGTGTGTCCTGGTGATTGCCGTAGTCGAGCAGGCAATCGCCATAGTCGATCACCGCCATGTCGGCGAACAGGTCGCGGTTGAAGGGATATTGTGCATCATTGTCGAATATCGCTGAGGCGCGCCGGATCGCCTGCGGGCCGAAGCGCGTGCCCGGTCTGTTCGATGTGGCGGCGTCGAACGGGATGCCCCAGACGGCGACATCGACGCCCGCAAGTTCTTTGGTGAAGCGGCGGCGCATGAAGGACAGCGCGCCGGCGAAGGTGGGATCGCTGGCGGCCGAAGTGAGAGTGGTCGCCGTGAAGGCATGATCAATGGTCTTGTTCGCCAAGGGGGCTCCTTCTCTATCAGCGCTGGCGTGGTCGCGTTCGATGTCGACCTTATATCGACTGGCCACCGGTCACGACCAAACCGCCTGATGGCGTCTGCCTGATCCTGACCCGAAAGCAACTGATGTTTCCTTTCGGGGCAGGTAAGGGGTAGGCGAGGTGCGCCGAGATTTCAAGCGATCCCTCGCTTGACGGCAGCTCTGCGTTTTAAGCTGCCGGCATTCCGTGGCAATTCCTCAGACGGTCTTCCGCGCCAGCTGGCGCAATCCGGCCAGCGTTATCAGCGCTGCCGCGCCGGTATAGGCCGCGAGCGGCCATGCCGTGTTCCCGTCGAGCAGAACCACGAACAATGTGCCTGCAACACCGACCAGCAGGCTTTCGACACAGAAGTAGAGCGCCACGGCTGTTCCCGCGGTATTGCCAAAAGCAGCAAGCGCACCATTGGCCATGACGGCGGTCGCAAGGACAATGCCGATCGCGATGATCCACATCGGTAGGATGAGGCCGATAAGGGGTGCCCGCAGAAACATCTCTCCCGTTGCAAGCATTACCGCGCCGACAAGCAGTATCGCCATGCCCCTTCCGAGGCTGCCTGCAATGCCCCAGCGTGTGACGAAGCACTTGGCAAAGCGCGCCGTCACGATCATCACCAAGGCCACCGAGGCAAAGATGAAGCTGAAGGTGATGCCGGAAAAGCCGGCCCGATCGATCAGGATACGGGGTGCGGTCGAGAAGAAGACGAAGAAGGCTCCCATCGCCGCGCTGAAACCGGTCGTATAGATCCAGAAGGGCAAGCTCGCGAGGATCGGGCGTATGGCGATGGCTGTCGTCGCCGTAGCGGGGCGGGTTTCATGCCACCGCATGGCGGCATTGAGAATGGCGACGATCGACAGCAGGCCGATGATGAGAAAGATGGCTCGCCACCCATAGTGGTCGGCAATCACCGCGCCGACGACCGGCCCGAACGCAGGCACAAGCGATAGCAGGGAACCGAGCAGGCTATAGATGACGCTGCTCTCCGGCCGTTCGGCGTAGACGTCGCGCACTGTTGCGAAGGTGGCGACAAGAGCCGCTGAGGCGCCGATCGCCTGCAACAATCGCAAGGCCACGAAGAGGAGTGCGGATGAGGCCCCGGCAAGCAGAAAGGACGCAAGGGCAAAGAGTGCCGCCCCGCCGAGCAGCACGGGCCGCCGCCCGACGATATCGGAGATCGGACCAAAGACAATCTGGCCGACGCCGAGCACAAGCATGTAGAGGCTGAGGGTCAACTGGATGACCTCAGGCGAGGTGCCGAGCGCCTGGGGCATCGTCGGCACGACCGGTAGATAGATGTCCATGGCAAGCGACGCCAGGATGTCGAAAGGAGCCATCAGCAACAAGCTTGCCGGCACGGAATAATTCCACGACGGAATTTTCGGATAAGACATGGGTAAGATCCGCTCAAATGATTTTCATTCGGCGGCGATCTGTCTTTCATCAGTATCGGATTTGCTGGGACAGATGCCGCAACAACAGCGCAAAGTTGTTGCGGCTTAGTTGTCCGCGGACTTGGTTGTTCCCATGATGCGACCTTGATTGCGGCACCGCTCGTTCGCGAAACCCTTTGTCGGATTTCCACCAGCAGAACCGGAGTGCGGCAATGGCGGCGAGGCGATGCCGGGATTCATCAAACGCCCCAACAGAAAGGCCGGGTTTCCCCGGCCTTCGTAATTCCGTCTGTCCGAAACGATTAGCGCTTGGAGAACTGGAACGAGCGGCGGGCCTTTGCCTTGCCGTACTTCTTGCGTTCGACGACGCGGCTGTCGCGGGTGAGGAAGCCGCCCTTCTTCAGCACCGAGCGCAGGCCCGGTTCGAAGTAGGTCAACGCCTTGGACAGGCCGTGGCGAACAGCGCCGGCCTGGCCGGAAAGACCGCCGCCGGCAACGGTTGCGATGATGTCGAACTGGCCGTCACGGGCAGCTGCGACAATCGGCTGGCGGAGGATCATCTGCAGGACGGGGCGGGCGAAGTAAGCCGTGAAGTCCTTGCCGTTGACGATGATCTTGCCGGAGCCGGCCTTGACCCAAACGCGGGCGACGGCGTCCTTACGCTTGCCGGTCGCGTAGGAACGACCGAGCGAATCGACCTTGCGGACGTGGGCCGGAGCGGCAGCTTCGGAAGACGTGCCGAGATCCTTCAGAGAGGAGAGGTCAGCCATGATCAGGCGCTCCTTACGTTCTTTTTGTTGAGCGCGGCAACGTCGAGGGCGACCGGCTGTTGGGCTTCATGGGGATGGTTGGGACCGGCGTAAACGCGAAGGTTCTTCATCTGGCGACGGCCGAGCGGGCCGCGCGGAACCATGCGTTCGACAGCCTTTTCGAGGACGCGCTCGGGGAAGCGGCCTTCGATGATCTGGCGTGCGGTGCGCTCCTTGATGCCGCCGGCATAACCGGTGTGCCAGTAGTAGACCTTGTCGGAATACTTCTTGCCGGTGAAAACCACCTTGTCGGCATTGATGACGATGACGTTATCGCCGTCGTCAACGTGGGGCGTGAATGTTGCCTTGTGCTTGCCGCGCAGGCGCATAGCGATGATGGAAGCGAGACGGCCAACGACCAGCCCTTCGGCGTCGATGATCACCCACTTCTTCTCCACCTCTGCAGGCTTCTGTGAGAAGGTTGCCATAGTGAATACTCTCTTTTAGGACCCTTGGGCCGAGGGCTTTAAGGGCGTTTCTTGTTGCTTGGATTGGCAAGCGCGAACCTGCCAAAAAGAAAGCAGCCCGGACAGGCTGCGTTCTGGCGCGGTGTATAAAGGCAATGTGACACAGGGTCAATATCGGCTTTCGCGACCGTTGGAAAAAAAGGCAAATGAAAACAGTCGGTTAGATGTGTGGTGTTGAGATACCTCACGATTAAGCTGAATATTTGCCCTATTTAACATTGTAGCGTTGCCCGCCGGCGATCGAAAACCGTCGCTAATCCTCAAAGGCACGCAGGCATTTTATCATTTCCCGAAGGCCGCGTGTCAGATGCTTGTCTCGACGAAGAACCATGCCGAGGCGGCGTGTCAGCTTCGGCTGCAGCGACGATGTCGTCAGGAGACCTGCGCGGTCGCGCCTCACCGCCAGACCCGGCAGGATGGACCAGCCGAGTCCGACGGCCACCAGTTCCTTGATCGCCTCGATACTGCCGAACTCCATCGCCGGTCGGATCCTGGTATTCGGGGCGGCCAGCCACGCGTCGATTGCCCGCCTCGTATTGCCGCCCTCATAAAGCAGCAGCGTCCTGTCGCGCATGAAGGCGGCGTCCGGCCCACCCTTGGGCACAGGGCTACCCGGAGGGGCGACAGCCAGCAATTCCTCCTCGTAGAAGGGTTCGATCTCGAAGTTCCGTCCCGATGCCGGCAGGGCCACAACGGCGATGTCGAGACGATTGGCTTCCAGATCGCGCAGAATATCGTCGGCATTGCCGATCGAGACGGTGATTTCGAGGCCAGGCATGGACTTCCGGGCGGCGGCGATGGCGCGGGGAAGCAGATGGATCGATGCCGTGCCGCCGCTGCCGATGCGGACACGGCCGCTGGCGCCATCCCTGTGGGGCATCATCGCTTCTTCCGACGCGGCTGCCTGCTGAAGCAGACGCCTTGCATGCGAAAGCAGGTCGATGCCCGCAGCCGTCGGTTGCGCCCGCCGTCCGACGCGCTCGATCAGCCTGACGCCGAGCCGCTGTTCGAGCCCCTTGATCTGCAGGCTGACGGCCGGCTGCGTCACGCCTTCCTTGTCGGCCGCAGCCGTAAAGCTCCCGAGGTCGGCGACATTGATGAAGGTTGCGAGCTGATCGAGATTGAGGAGCATGCCAAAGAAATCCTTATGCATATGATAATATCCATAAGCTTCTTTCGCTGCTCCTTCCAGCGCATCTTTTGTCCATAGGAAAGGATGAAAAGATGAGCGTGGAATCCGACGAAATCTTAGAAATACCGCTCAGCGCCCTTCGGCTGAAACGTCGTGAGACGGCGCGTTGGGGCAGGCGGCTGCTGGCGGCCATCGAATGCCGGCTCGAAAAGCGTCGCAGTCGCCGCAAACTGTCGGAACTCACCGATGACGAGCTTCGCGATATCGGTCTGACCCCTGCACAGGCGAAGGCGGAGAGATCGAAATCATGGTTCTGGTTTTGACCGCGACGGCGGATCCTGCTCGAAATTGGCGGCGCCTTGTGGCAGAACGGCTATGTGGAGATCGAGCGCAGGAGCAGCATCATGGCCGAAATCGTATCCTTCCGAAAGGAAGCGGACAGGACGGATGGATTGTTGCTCCGCTCGTTGCGCGACGGCGTGCTGCGGCTCGTGCTTAACGACCCGCCGGCCAATGTGCTTTCGATCGCGCTTCTCGAAGCGCTGATGGCTGAGCTCGAAAGGGCGGAGGCGGATTTGGATGTGCGCGTCGTCGTCATCGCCTCGACCGGCCTCGTCTTTTCCGCGGGCCATGATCTCAAGGAACTCACGGCCCATCGCGTCGACGAAGATCAGGGCGCCGCTTTTTTCGGGAAAAGCTTCCGGCTCTGCGCCGATTTGATGCTGAAGATCGCGCATGTGCCAAAGCCTGTCATTGCCGAGGTCGATGGGCTTGCAACGGCTGCGGGCTGTCAACTCGTCGCCTCCTGCGATCTGGCGATCTGCACCGACACTTCGACGTTCTGTACGCCGGGCGTCAATATCGGCCTGTTCTGTTCGACGCCGATGGTGGCCGTTTCCCGTGCCGCGCATCGCAAGCAGGCTATGGAGATGCTCTTGACCGGCGAGACGATTGATGCCTCGACCGCCAAGGATTTCGGCCTCGTCAACCGCATCGTGCCGAAGCAGTATCTGGCGCAGGTCGTTTCCAAATATGCGGCGGTGATTGCCGGCAAATCGCCGCTGACCCTGAAAATTGGCAAGGAAGCGTTTTATCGGCAGCTCGAACTGCCGGTGGAGGCGGCCTATGATTATGCCTCCAGGGTGATGGTTGAAAACATGCTGACGCGGGACGCGCAGGAAGGGATCGGCGCCTTTCTCGGCAAGCGCAAGTCGGAATGGAAGGGCGAATGATCAGGCGAGTTTCAGAACCAGCACGCCGATCGCGATGACGACGCCGGCGACGTAACGCCAGATGCCGGCCTTTTCCTTGAATATGGCAACCGAGAGCACCAGCGCAAAGAGGATCGAAGTTTCCCGCAGTGCGGCAACGGTTGCCACCGGCGCCTTTGTCATCGCCCAAAGTGCCAGTCCATAGGATGCAATCGATCCCGCGCCGCCGATCAGGCCGCGCCACCAGTTTCGGCGAACGTGATGCAGCACCGTTAAGCTGCCGCGCTGCGACGACGCCCAGGCAAACAGCAGTATCGGCGGCAGCAGCGACATCCACAACGTATAGGAAACCGCATTGCCTGAAAGACGCGCGCCGATGCCGTCGACATAAGTGTAGCTGGCGATGACGAAAGCATTGGCAATGGAGAAGGCGACCGCATGGCCGCTGCTGCGCCGAGCCTCCAGGGCGAGCGTCAGGACGCCGGCTGAAATCGTTATTATGCCGGCAAGAGCGGCGCCGGAAAGATGTTCGCGCAGGACGACGCCGCTTGTCGCGGCGACCAGTAGCGGCGCGCAACCACGCATCAGCGGATAGACGAGCCCGATATCACCGGCTCGGTAGGCGGCGGCAACCAGCTGAAAATAGGCGAACTGCAGGATGGCCGAGGCGCCGATGAACGGCCATGCCGCGCTTTGCGGCAACGGCAGAAATGCCAGAAACGGCAACGCGGACACTGCGCCGCCGGCCGAAATCAAAGCCGCATCCAGGGATTTATCGCTTCCCGCTTTAACGATCGCGTTCCATGTCGCATGCAGCAGCGCACCGAACAGAACGAGCAGGATGACGTCGAGAGGCAAGGGATAAATCCGGTGCTGCGGAAGAAGGCGAAGCGCCTCGCCCAGGCGGGGCAGAATTCTGGAAAGACAACTGATATTTGCACGAAAATGCAATGCCGCAGTCGCGGATGCGTTCTCGGTTCCAATATCATCCTTTCAATATGCAAACAATGGCGGGGTTTGACGACAATTTTTACGTGCGCGCGATATGCGTTCAATCCACGCGATCTTCTCAACTATGAGATGTTTCTAATGGACGAGAGAACATATGGTGACCTTATGGGGAATGGAAGGAGAAAACAGCTGAGGGAATTCCATGGCGGATCTTTCTATGCTGCTGAAATACAGATATTCTTCTATAACTTTGATATATGCGAAAAAAGAAGCTTCAGATTGTATATTCTCAGAGAAATCGCAGCGCGCGATTGAACTGGAAGCCTGTTTGCAAGCGCTGAAGGCGATCGGCGCCTGCAGGGGTTGCGGCAGCGGGGAGGTCAGAGCTGATGATGCGGAACGAAGAGCATCCCGTCAAGGTTGTCCAGGCTTTGGCAGTTCAGAACCGGGCAGCGTGTATCGTCCTTTGTCGGAACGGGTCCACTCCGCATAATCGGTCGCCTCACAATCATTGCTGTTGCGCACGTAGCGATCATAAAGCGGCAGCCCGCGGGGAGATTGGTAGCGGAAGATCACGGCACCCTGATTGTGGATGGCCGCCCGCACGCCGGCGCAGCTCATGAAGAGCGGATTGTAGCGCGAGATCGCCGCGGCCGGTGATGCGGCGAGCACAAGCATGAGGGCAGAGCAATTTTTCTCATTGAATCATCCTCAGGGCCATTCAACTTCTTATATACGCAAAACACGTCCGGTTTGCCGAAATGCAAAAAATGCAGGCAGGCTCAAAGGCGCTGCCGGAATGGAGAAACGGAAATGGATCACGACGCCTACACGGATGATTATCTCGCCGGAATCCTGCAGTCGGTAAAGACCATCGCGCTGACCGGTGCCTCGCCCAATCCGGCCCGGCCGAGCAACGGTGTCATGGGCTATCTGCTGTCGCGCGGCTATGAGGTCATACCCGTCAATCCGGGGCAGGCGGGCAAACAGATCCAGGGCCGCACCGTCTACGCCCGTCTTGCCGACGTTCCGGTGCCGATCGATATGGTCGATGTCTTTCGCGCCGCCGAATACCTCGATGGTGTTGTGGGGGAAGCGTTGGCGCTGAGGCCGTTGCCGAAGGTCATCTGGGCTCAGCTTGGCGTCCGCGACGATGCCGCGGCGGCGAAGGCCGAGGCTGCCGGCATTCAAGTGGTGATGAACCGCTGCCCGGCCATCGAATATCCTCGTCTCATTGCCTGAGCAGGGCTACTCTGAGGCGGATTTTCCACCGAATGCCTGTGGGTTGAAACGGATCGCGATTAACTTTCGTCGTCAAGTGGTTATGATCCCGTCCGTTAGCAACAACGGGAGGGCAACATGGCCAAGAATGATCCGGGATTCAATACCTTGGCGATCCATGCTGGCGCGCAGCCCGACCCCGTGTCCGGCGCGCGGGTGACGCCGATCTACCAGACGACCGCTTTCGTCTTCAACGATTCCGATCATGCCGCCGCCCTCTTCGGCCTGCAGGCCTTCGGTAATATTTACACCCGCATCATGAACCCGACCCAGGCCGTGCTCGAGGAGCGCGTAGCCGCGCTCGAGGGCGGTACGGCGGCCCTTGCCGTCGCCTCCGGCCACGCGGCGCAGATGATCGTCTTCCACACCATCATGCGCTCGGGCGAAAATTTCATCGCCGCCCGCAAGCTCTATGGCGGCTCGATCAATCAGTTCGGCCATGCCTTCGAGAATTTCGGCTGGCAGGTGCGCTGGGCCGATTCCGCCGATCCGGAGAGCTTCGAAAGCCAGATCGACGACAAGACCCGCGGCATCTTTATCGAAAGCCTTGCCAACCCGGGCGGCACTTTCGTCGATATCGCTGCCATTGCCGACGTCGCGCATCGCCACGGCCTGCCGCTGATCGTCGACAATACGATGGCAACACCCTATCTCATCCGTCCGCTCGAGCACGGCGCCGATATCGTCGTGCACTCGCTGACGAAATTTCTCGGCGGTCACGGCAATTCGATGGGCGGCCTTATCGTCGACGGCGGCACCTTCGACTGGTCGAAGTCAGGCAATTACCCGATGCTGTCGAGCCCGCGACCGGAATATAACGGCATGGTTCTGCACGCGACTTTCGGCAATTTCGCCTTTGCGATCGCCGCCCGCGTCCTTGGCCTGCGCGACCTCGGCCCGGCGATTTCGCCCTTCAATGCCTTCCTGATCCTCACCGGCATCGAGACCCTGCCGCTCAGGATGCAGCGCCACAGCGACAATGCCATCGCCGTCGCTCGGTGGCTGAAGGCGCACAGCAAGATCGCCTGGGTGAATTATGCCGGCCTCGAAGACGATCCGAACCATGCCCTGCAGCAGCGTTATTCGCCGAAGGGCGCAGGCTCCGTCTTCACCTTCGGAGTCCGGGGCGGTTATGAGGCTGGCAAGACGCTGGTCGAAGGACTTGAGCTCTTCTCCCATCTTGCCAATATCGGCGACACGCGCTCGCTCGTCATTCATCCGGCCTCGACGACGCACCGGCAGCTGAATGACGAGCAGAAGATCGCCGCCGGTGCCGGACCCGACGTGGTGCGCCTTTCCATCGGCATCGAGGACGTCAAGGACATCATCGCCGATCTCGAACAGGCACTTTCCAAGACCTAGTGTAGTTCGTCACATACCTCTGACACCTACGTCCGCCTGTGAATTGAGATTACGCCGGCCATGGAAGGAGCAGACATCATTATTGCAGTGGAAGACAACGGGGCAGGCGACCCTGGCGACGGGGTCGGATCGAAACTCGTCAAGCTGATCGCGGCGCAGTTCGACGGCGAGGTAATAAGGCACCCTTCGAACAAGAGATGTCGTGTCGGAGTCAGGCTGAGTCGTCGCCTCGAGGCTGACGGCGTCTTGGGGCTTTTGACGCGTCGACTGCGCTGCTCATCGGGCCGCGTGAAGCCCGCCCTTTGTTGTCAACAGTAGGAGGGTAGTAGAAGGGCATCACAAATTTCGTGAGCCCACTTTCTCGGGCAGCATTCTTGACTTTCAATTGACTTGAAGCGGTGCTGGCGCGAATTACCCACCGAGTGGCAGCATTTATGAGATAACTCACCGACGGTTCCTCAGCAGCCGTACAGCGCTGGTTCCAACGTCGACGCCCCAGTCATCGCTGCGTGCAAGCGACGCGAGGAGCGCGCGGACCTGCGGCCGGGCAACGATGTCCACCGCATCCAGCAACGGAACGCAAAGCAGCTCAGAACTTCGCTTTCGGGATCGATCCGCAAGGCCGCTTCCCGATAGGATATGGACAGTAACGTGGTATTGGGTGCCGTTGCACTCTTTTTTTATTTGAAATAACCCACTTGCTTCGTGCCCGCCGAGCCAATTGTTCCGGAACTGGCGGTGGCCACAATACCGGTTGGAAAGTTCCCGCCTGAGGTGACGTGTTACCCGTTTATCTCTTCCCGGTCCTGCATCCTATCATGCACGTTCTCCGGACCCGCGATCAAAGCGGCGATCGCCGTCGCCTTCTCCCGATCACCGTAGCCGGCCACATAGCCCTCCAACAGGAGGCTTCTGCCGATCATGCTTACAGAGATGGACGAGCTTTCCAGGTCTGGTTCCGCTGACACCGCCGCCTGCACGCTCGCAAGCTGATCGTAGGATAGGCTTTCAGGCTCAAAGCTCATGGCAGTCCTCCTTCGTGATATGAAGGAAACAGCGAACAGATAATTTGGTTCGCGATGGGACTTAGGTCCGAGAAGCCATGGCCGGAAGGCGTACGGTCATCATGAAGGTAGGTCCCGACAGCTTCTGGAAGGGCAGCGCAGGAGCGGAACACCGCCCCTGTAGTGCCGGTTACCCACACAAGCGTTGGCGCTACACGCGCTATCGTTCGTGTAGGGCCTCCGAAATACCTGCCCAATAACGGCCCTGTCGCTACGTCGGTCCCGCAAGCGGGCCTCGACGATAGGATGGATGAACGTACATCATTTATTACTTCGCACCTGCGGTAATTATCATACGATTTAAAACGCTAAATAAACACAAAAATCAGTTGCTTACTCGAAATTTCTCGACTACGTTTTTTACAGAGAAGTTTCGAAATGCCGGCCTTTGTCGGCGATGCTCAGCGATCGTCTGACCTCGCTTGAGGGAGGATCATGACTTTGTTTATCCGACTTCATTTCTTCGCGATGGTGCAGCGAATGCGTGATCTCGTCTCGATCCGATGCCGCCTACGACGGCAATCTGACGCGTCCTAAACCCTTTGTTCCACTTTTCTAAGATGGTGCTCCCGTGTGGCGCGCCCGAGGTTTGTTATGCAAAAGCAAGCTGTCGTATTCAATGGTCAGGAAGTCGGGATCGCGGTCCCCGTGGAAAACCGCCTCAAATTCATCGCTGTCCGCTTCAATGTCATCGACTTGGACAACAGGCTCTTCGACACGGTTACTGAAATCCGACGCGCCATTACAGAGCATCTGGCCTCCAGCGGTCGTGCGATCATCTCGCACTGAATGGCAGGAGATATTCTTCAACGTCACGGCACAACTGGGATTGCAGGGTCACTTGTGGAACCCTGCAAAGCTGCCGCGTTTCAACTTGTGAGGAGATGAGGAATGTTGATCACGAGCGTCCAAGAAACAGAATGGGCCGTGCTCTCGCTGTCCGTTCAATCTTGGTTTAGGCACTACAAGGCCAAACCGGACGACAAGACATCGGAAATAATCTGCAGCGCGGCAATCGACCTTTTCAATCGCGGCCATCGCACCCAGGAGGAACTCACCAGCATATTAATCGCGCGGTTCCCCCTGATCACACCGGCGCCCGCAGCCCTCCATTAATCGATCCGAGGCAATGGGAACATCTCGAATCTCAGCGCACTCGAAATCCGATACGAGGCCAGCAACAAAGTCTAATAGGCAATAGATAGGTCACGTGCCTTGTTCGTATTTCGGCGGTCGCCTCAGTTCTTGACCGAGGCGATCTGGGCATAGTCCCTTATGAAGTAGCTGGCCTCCAGCGCCTGCTCACGTGACGATGGTGCCGCGGTAGTCCGAGAGTTCGCGCAATAGCCTTGCGACCTAAGACGCCGGCGCGCTCGATGAACGATCTAAGGCGTCTCGCCTTTGAAGTGCCGCGCCCGTTGAAGAGGCGGCCCTCGCCAACCTTCGGGGCGGACGTCGTAATGTCGGCCCGACGACCTTTGGAATACGACCGCCGCCACCTTTTGCTGGCCGCGGTGGATGGAGCAATCATGCCTTTCGTCATTCTCACCGGTGCATCTGGGGTCGGGAAAACGACAATTGCCGAAGCTGTTGAGCGGCTGCATGGGCAAGAGATCGACGTCTTTTACAAAGACCGCATCGGCGTTCCGCCCGTCCAGGAGATGGTTCATCAATTCGGCTCTGTCGAAGGATGGCAGAGAGCGGCCATTTTCGGATGGATGGCTCGACTGTCGCCGCTCCTGACAAAGGGGCGCAGCGTCCTGTTTGAGGGCCAGGCGCGCTTTTCCTTTCTGGCCGAAGCTGCCGAACGTGCCGGGATCGGTTTGCATTCCTGTATCCTGATCGATTGCGACGACGACACCAGAGCCAGGCGCCTGTCGATTGATCGAGGCCAGCCTGAGTTGGCAAATCCGGATATGATGAACTGGGCCGCCTTCTTACGGCATGAAGCAGCGGCATACGAATGCAAAATTCTCGACACATCGAACTTGACGCTGGAACAGGGAATTGAACGAGTCCTTCGCGAATTGCGGCGGCAGCCTGTTTGATCCCGACCAGGCAGTTGAAGCCTGGCCTCCAGTGCGGCGTTCGTCCGCTTCTTCTGGTAAAAAGCATAGAATTCGCGTAGAGGGAGGCCCAGTTGAACCTGACTTTGGAGTTGTTTGTCCAAACGCCTCAGACATCGATTGATTTCTATCAGCGAGTCCTAGGCTTTGAAGTCGAGGGCTCGGCGAGCACGGAATATACGATGTTGAGAAACGGCGACGCCGTCATCGCGATCAATTCGCAAAGCGCCCTTTCGAGCGATCATCCATTAGGCGGCGAAATCGGCAACAGGATCGGCCTCGGCGTCGAGATCGTCCTGAAGGTCGCTGATGTCGAGGATGCCTATCGCAAGGCGGAAGAGAGCGGCTGGCCACTTTCCGCCCTCGCCATGCAGCCTTGGGGACTGCGCGACTTTCGCCTTGTCGATCCCGACGGCTACTATGTCAGAGTGACCAACACCCATACGAACTGACCGGTCCATCATGGCGGCAATGGGCTTCGTGTCAAACACGCTGTGGCTCCGCCGCGGCCACCGGTTGCACATTCGGTCAGTTGCTGCCCTTGTCATCAGCGCGACACATGTCGCCGTAGCTCAGAGGGCTCGGATGAGGTCCTTGAGCCCTTTCTTTAGTTTCCGCTACTTCGCGTTGGAGCGGTTTTTATCGCTCGGTTTTCAATTCCAAATTTCAGGAAACAAGCGTATGTTGCGCAGTTAGGATTGCAGTAATCATGCCTTGAGGGTTCGGGGACAATGTGCTGGAATACATCATCGGCATTCACGCCGGTCGCGCTTGCCTTGCGCGGTCCGGCAACGCGCAAGATCGTCCGGACGCTCGGCGATGCGGCGCATCTCCTGATTAACGACTGGCCTTCCGACGACGGCGAGGAATATGTCTCTGCCGTAAAGGCCTGCGTCGATGCAATTAGCGGGAAAATTGACCCGGAACGATTCCGCGAGGCGCTTTTGCGTGCTGCCGACGAAGCGGGTATCGCTGCTCTAACGGTCGTTCAGCAGCGCGTGGTAGAGCGGCGACCGGACCTGCGCTCAGGCGCGCCAGCATAGCCCCTATTCCAACGGGCTCCTCGTCAACACGGCGTTGCGCCGGACGCGGTGTCAAGGTGGAGACGGGGCTCCTGAAGTTTTTAAGCGCGGTTAATGTCCTGTGCGGACGAGAGATAGATTGTAAAGATTTCAAACAATCGCGCGCAGAACTTCGCCGCGAAGGACACTGATGTCGAAGAGGTCCATGATGAATTTTATCACCTTCAACCTCGGTGGCGTCGCACCCGAGTTCAGCGCCCCCGAGCCCGCTCGGATCATCTCCGGCGATCCACATTTTCGCACCTGGAATCTGGAGGAAGCCGAAGGCGGCCTCTATTCCGGCATCTGGGAGGCGACACCCGGCAAGTGGCGGATCTTTTATGAGGAGTGGGAATACTTCAGCTTGCTGTCTGGCCATTCGATCGTCACGGAGGACGGTGGTGAGCCGGTTCATCTCAAGGCCGGCGACCGGATGATCTTGAGGCCTGGCTTCAAGGGAACCTGGGAAGTCGTTGAAACGACTCGCAAGGACTATGTGATCAGGGTCTGAACGGCTGCGCGATGGCGGTCTGTCCCGGTTTGCGGCGATTATGATCCGTTTACCCCGAAACAACCGCTTCTCTTTCGCGGATAGAAGGCATTTGATCTTTCCCATTAATGGAACCTACATCGTCAAATGCTAGACCTTATCTGCAGCGCATTGCGGACATGATGTCTCCTGCCGTCACTATAGACATGGCCTTGAAATTCATCTTTTCGGGATTGGCATGTCGTCGAATCTTGCGGGTAGGCACGTTCGAACCCAAACGTCTTCCATCATTGCGACAACCGTTTTCTTCATTGTCGTCGCGCTCGTCCTGACCGGCCTCGTGGCGCATGTCGTCGCCACGATGACGCGGTCGGCGAACGAAATCGATGACGCCAGAGCCAGCCGCGCCGCCCGCGCGGCGATCGCGGCCTTTATGGCTCGCCTGAGCGCGACAACGACTGATAACGCCGTATGGGATGATGCCTATAAGGCGATCGCATCTCCCGGCGCTGCGGATTGGGCTTATGAGAACTGGGGTAAAACCAGCGAGGATTATGCGCTCTACGACGGCGCCATCGTGACCGGTCCCGACCGTTCGTCGATCGTCTCCGCCTATTCCAAAGGCGAGCCCTTCCAGCCAAGCGCCTTTTTCGGCGAAGCCTTCTACCGGCAGATCAATACGGCCATCGATTTCCCACAGGCGCCGGTGGTCAATTTCATCAAGACGGAAACCGGCATCGCTCTCATCGCATCACAGCCAATCCAGCCTTTCGAGAAAAAAGGCGAGCTTCCGAAGCTCAGCGTGCTGAGCTTCTACAAGGCATTCAACTCGGACGTTCTTAGCACGCTTTCGAACGAACACGAACTCGAGGGCTTGCGCCTTGCCGCCGCGCCCGAGCCGGGCGTGCTGAACACACCGATCACTGATATGAAGGGTGGCGTCATCGGCCATCTCGTCTGGCCGAGCAAAGCGCCGGGAAGCGCTGTGTTCCAACAGGTCTATCCTTTTGTTGCGGCCGCTACCATCATCCTGGTGCTATTCTTGGCCGGCGTTCTGCTGGTGGGCGCATCCGAGGCGCGGCGTCTGCGTCACCTGGCGCAGGCAGCGATTTTCGAAGCAAATCACGATAGTCTAAGCGGCCTGTTGAACAGGCATGGGCTTCTCGCCATGCTGGAAGAGTTGGAAGGCTCGGAAGGTGCGCCGCCTCGGCTCTACCTGGTCGATCTTGATGGGTTCAAGGCCGTCAATGACGCCTGGGGGCACGCGGTCGGGGATGATCTGATCCGGATCGTCTCGAACGCGCTGATCGCCTGCCACCGCGAAGTCGTTGCCGTGGCCCGGTTGGGGGGCGACGAGTTCGCTCTGGTCCAGGTCGGAATTGCCGCGCGTCAGGAAATAGAAGAGACGATTCTGGCTCTGTTTGCCGGACCCTTCAAAATCGACGGACGAACGATCGAGGTTGGTGCGAGCATCGGCGCTGCTGCGCGTGACGCAGACATCGAGCCTCTGGAGCTTTTGCGCAGGGCTGATATGGCCCTCTACCGCGCCAAGGAAAATGGGAAAGGCCGGGCGATCGAATATGACCCCGAGCTGGATCGGGAGCGCCAAAGGATCGCCGAACTGGAATCTCTGTTGAAGAGTGCGATCAGCAATGGTGCGATCGAAGCTGTTTTCCAGCCTCTCGTTTCTGCGACGACGGGCGTTGTCACCGGTCTTGAAGCGCTGGCCCGCTGGCGCACTGCGACAGGAAATATCAGTCCGGAGATTTTCATACCGCTTGCCGAAAGATGCGGCCTCATCGATGCGCTCGGCAGTCATATGCTGAAAACATCGATCGAGCATGCCAGAAATTGGCCCGGTATGGCCCTGTCCGTCAACGTCTCGCCGGTCCAGCTCTGTAATCCTGAATTTGCCGCCGACGTGATCTCCCTCCTGCAGAAACGCGATTTCGATCCGAGGCGGCTGACCTTGGAAATCACCGAAGGCGTCCTCATGACGAATCCGGATCAGGCCCGCCGGTCGATAGATCACCTCAAAAAGGTCGGTATCAAATTCGCGCTCGACGACTTCGGCTGCGGCTATGCAAGCATCGGCGCATTGCGGCAGTTCGGCTTTGATCGAATGAAGATCGACCGCTCGCTGGTCTCCGCTCTCGACCAGGCCACGAATGGCGCCGATGTTCTGAAGGCGACCATCTCTTTGGCGACCGCCCTGCAGATTCCCGTCACAGCGGAGGGCATCGAGAATATCCGTCAGGCGGCGATCTTGCGGGAGGCTGGCTGTGACCAGTTGCAAGGCTATTTGATCGGAAAGCCCATGTCGGCGGACGACATCTCCAGCAAGCTTCAAGAACAGGCAGCGTAATGCCGCGAGATCGCGGCGGCAGACTGCGCGGAACCTCGGCCGATCTGGCGTTCCGTGCCGATCACCACAGGAGATCTAGGCGGTCGAGCCCGTGGAAATGATAGACGTCCTTGACGACGGGCGTCTTCGCCAGACTGAGGCCGGCAAGCCGTTCGAACAGGATCGGAAGGACGACGTTAAGCTCCAGCCGCGCCAGTGGGGCCCCGATGCAGAAATGGATGCCGGCGCCGAAGGAGAGGTTTGGAGCCTCGTTGCGATCGGGCCGGAAGGTGAGGGGATCAGTGAATTTCGCCGGATCGACATTGGCGGCGGCGAGGATGAGGCTGACCTTGTCGCCGCGTTTGAAGGAGACCCCGTCGATTTCGGCAGGCTCCAGCGCCCAGCGCTGGAAGATATGAACCGGCGCGCAGATGCGCAGAGTTTCCTCGACGGTGCGCTCCGTCGTGGCCTCGTCCCGGAAGAGCACGGCCGGATCCGAGCCGCTGTCGAGGATAGTGCGCACGGAATTGCCGATCTGGTGTACGGTTGCCTCGTGCCCGGCATTAAGCAGCACGATCGTCGTCGAGATCAGCTCCTCCTCGGTCAGATACTGGCCCTTGTGCTCGGTATGGATCATGTGGGTGAGCAGGTCGTCGCGCGGCGCGTTGCGGCGCTCCGCGA
The DNA here is from genome assembly GCF_000092045.1 of Rhizobium etli CFN 42. NCBI lineage: Bacteria > Pseudomonadati > Pseudomonadota > Alphaproteobacteria > Hyphomicrobiales > Rhizobiaceae > Rhizobium > Rhizobium etli. Next base: position 1,666,610 of record NC_007761.1, read on the forward strand.
TCACAGTCCTGACATAGTCGGAAAATTCCTTCGCGGCCCGCTCGGCCTCGTCTTCCTGCTCGCGCGTGCGGCCGAACATGTACATGCGGACATAGGCATGCGACCAGGCGAGCAGCTGCGGCCCCATCTCCTCCGGAATGCCGATCATGCGGGCGATCATCGTCACCGGGATGATGTCGGCAAAGGCCGAGAGCAGCTCGACCTCGCGCTTATCGGCGAAACCGTCGATCAAGCGATTGGCGAGTTCGGCAAGCTCCGGCTTCATTTTCTCGACATGACGCGAGACGAAGGCGCGGTTGACGAGCGTGCGCAGCCGCGTGTGCTCCGGCGGTTCGAGTTCGAGCAGGGAATAGCGTTCCGAGAGGTCGAAACTTTCAAGATGCGGCATCGGCTCGGCCAGGCCGAGTTCCTCGCGTCTGGCGATATGCAGGATCTGCCGGCCGAAGCGGCGGTCGCGCAGCAGTGCGTTCACGTGGTCGTAGCCGGTGAAGAACCACTGCTTCTGCTCCGTCCAATAGAAGGTCGGGCAATGGGCGTGAAGTGCGGCATAGACGGCGTTCGGATTGCCGTAGAAATCAGGATTGCGGGCGTCCAGCGAGACATGGCGGCTGGCGCGGTCGATCGAGAGAAAGGGCGGTATCATCATGGCCGAGGCTTAGCGGATTTGCCGGGCTTCGAAAAGATGTGAGGGCAGGGATGTCCTGGAACGCACGTCCAAGCGGCCGCTCGTCCGATCGGGCTTCATCGCATTAGAATTTGCCCGTAACCCGGATCGATTTCCGATTTTCGAAGCTTATGCTAGCCGGCGCGCGACAGCGTACCCATGCGCCGCAAGGCTTCGATCTGGTCATCCACTGTCGGCACGAGTTCACCGGCGGTGGTGCTCGGCGCGGCCGGTGCCGGGGCTGCCGCCTCGGCTTCGCCGAATGTGACCGTGCAGTTGCGGCCGGCGGCCTTGGCCGCATAGAGCGCCCGGTCGGCGGCCGAGATCAGCTTGTCGATATTGGCTTCGATCGAGGAGGAGAGCGCGATGCCGATGCTGACAGTAGCCGGAACGATCGCTTCGCCGGTGCTGATCGGCAGACGGCAGAATTCGGTGCGGATCGCTTCGGCGATCGCCTCGGCTTCCGTCTGGTCGGCGACCGCGGCGAAGGCGGCGAATTCCTCACCGCCCATGCGGCCGAAGATGTGGTGTGGAATATATTGGCGGGCCATGCGGGCGAAGGCAGTGAGCACGGCGTCGCCCGACTGGTGGCCGAAGCGGTCGTTGACGCGCTTGAAATGGTCGAGATCGAAAAGGATCACCGCGACCTTGCGCTGTTCGTTATGGGCTCTCTCCTGGATGGCGTCGAAGTAGCCGAGCAGGCCGCGGCGGTTGAGGACGCCGGTCAGAGAATCGGTCAGCGTCATCGTCCGCAGATGGCGTTCGGAGCGCTCCATGATCAGCCGGCAGGTGAAGGCGAAGGCGATGGTCAGCAGGAAGGCGCTTGCCATGGCGGAGGCGCCGCCGAGGTTGGTTGCCTCGATATCGTTCGGCAGCGTCAGCGCCATGGTAAACGCCGAACCGAAGCACAAGCAGCCCTGGATGACGAATACGCCCATCAGTTTGACGCGGGTGCGCTCGCGGCGCATGTCGCCGGCGGCAACCGCCAGCGCCAGCGCCGTCGCACCGGTCGCCGAAGCGAGATTGTAAAGCACCACACGGTTGGAATAGTCGGTGTTGACCCAGGGCAGGAAGACGCCGGCGAGCCAGACTGCCGGCGGCAGCAGCGCCCACCATTCGATCTTCTTGCGATCGAGCGCGAGAAACCCCGCAACCCAGGCGCTCTGGCCGAGCAGCGCAATGGCATTGCCAATTTCGATGGACAGCAGGCTGGGCACCTGGCCGCTTAGAGCAATCATCGCAAACCCGACGGCGGTCAGAAAGAAGCCGAGGCCCCAATAAAGATAGGCTTCGTTCCTGATATTGTGGCGCCAGGCGACGAAAAGCACCAGAGCGAGCGTCATGGCCTCCGAACACCAGATGGCGAGACCTGTAGCAATATTGAACACGGCAGCAACCCCTTGCCCGTCGACCTGTCTGTTAGTGCTCGCATCCTTGCTGAGGAAGTTCGCCACTTCCTTAATGTCGTTGCACTGCGGCATGATTTTTGGCTCGTATCTGGCGATAGGCTTTCCGTTGGGTAAACGTGTGTGAGCAGTGCCGAATGGAGTAAGCTTTCCTTCATCCTGTCATGGAGAAAAGCCGGGGGAGACGGTGTCGAGGGCTCGCGGTCAGCAGGCGTTTGCGAGAAAGAGGCTGCGAACGGCCGCCTGACCCGCCTTCTTAACGTTATCCTCATGCGTGTCTTGAAGAGGAGGGCAGGGACACTCTATGTAGGGATAAGACATTTTCTTTGATTCCCGGCGTCGGCCGGCATGACGTTGACAAAGGACGCACATGAGAAACCCAGTTGATACCGCAATGGCCCTCGTGCCGATGGTCGTGGAACAGACCAACCGCGGTGAACGCTCCTACGACATCTATTCCCGCCTGTTGAAGGAACGCATCATCTTCCTGACCGGCGCCGTCGAGGATCACATGGCGACGCTCGTCTGCGCCCAGCTTCTCTTCCTCGAGGCCGAAAACCCGAAGAAGGAAATCGCCCTCTACATCAATTCTCCCGGTGGCGTCGTCACCGCCGGCATGGCTATCTACGATACGATGCAGTTCATCAAGCCGGCGGTTTCGACGCTCTGCATCGGCCAGGCCGCCTCCATGGGTTCTCTGCTGCTGGCCGCCGGCCACAAGGACATGCGCTTTGCCACGCCGAATTCCCGCATCATGGTGCACCAGCCCTCGGGCGGCTTCCAGGGCCAGGCTTCCGACATCGAGCGCCACGCCCGCGATATCCTCAAGATGAAGCGCCGCCTGAACGAGGTCTATGTCAAGCATACCGGCCGCACCTATGAGGAAGTTGAAAAGACCCTCGATCGTGACCATTTCATGGATGCTGACGAGGCCCAGGGCTGGGGCGTGATCGACAAGGTTCTGACGTCGCGCCTCGAGATGGAAGGCGAGCAGGCCTAGTAATTAATTGGGATGGTGTTTTCGCCGCCACAGTTCTATCTCATTTGTGATCGAACAAGGCTTTCATCTGGCGGCGAAGACGCTAATAGTAACTTTAATGCTATGTTGAATTTTTATGACATAGCATTTGGCATTCGAAGGGGATTCGTTGCCGCCGGAACCTGGACATGGTTGATTGGGACCGGTTCGTAGCCCCTGAAGCCCTTCTCGGCAAAGGCTCCGGAAACGGAGTGCCGCCAGGAGCTGATAGAGTGGACCGCGATTTCGCCTTGAAATGCGGCGTGCTGGAAGGAAAGTGATATGAGCAAGGTCAGCGGCAGCAACGGCGGCGACAGCAAGAATACCCTCTATTGTTCGTTCTGCGGAAAGAGCCAGCACGAAGTCCGGAAACTGATTGCCGGACCGACCGTCTTCATTTGCGATGAATGCGTCGAATTGTGCATGGACATCATCCGCGAGGAAAACAAGTCCTCGATGGTCAAGTCCCGCGACGGCGTGCCGACGCCCCAGGACATCATCAAGGTCCTCGACGAATATGTCATCGGCCAGCGTCAGGCGAAGAAGATCCTGTCGGTCGCCGTTCACAACCATTACAAGCGCCTGGCGCACGCCTCCAAGAACGGCGAAGTCGAACTGGCGAAGTCGAACATCATGCTCGTCGGCCCGACCGGCTGCGGCAAGACCTATCTTGCCCAGACGCTCGCCCGCATCATCGACGTTCCCTTCACCATGGCCGATGCGACGACGCTGACGGAAGCCGGTTATGTCGGCGAGGACGTCGAAAACATCATCCTGAAGCTCTTGCAGGCCGCCGACTACAACGTCGAGCGCGCCCAGCGCGGCATCGTCTACATCGACGAAGTCGACAAGATTTCGCGCAAGTCCGACAATCCGTCGATCACCCGCGACGTCTCGGGCGAGGGCGTGCAGCAGGCGCTCCTGAAGATCATGGAAGGCACGGTCGCTTCCGTCCCGCCGCAGGGCGGTCGCAAGCACCCGCAGCAGGAATTCCTGCAGGTCGACACGACGAATATCCTGTTCATCTGCGGCGGCGCTTTCGCTGGCCTCGACAAGATCATCTCCGCCCGCGGCGAGAAGACCTCGATCGGTTTCGGCGCCACCGTCAAGGCCCAGGACGACCGCCGCGTCGGCGAAGTCCTGCGGGAACTCGAGCCGGAAGATCTGGTCAAGTTCGGTCTAATCCCCGAATTCATTGGCCGTCTGCCGGTTCTGGCGACACTCGAGGATCTCGATGAGGATGCGCTGATCCAGATCCTGTCCGAGCCGAAGAACGCGCTGATCAAGCAGTATCAGCGCTTGTTCGAGATGGAGGATGTGGAACTGACCTTCCACGAGGATGCGTTGCGCGAAATCGCCCGCAAGGCGATCGTCCGCAAGACCGGCGCCCGCGGCCTTCGCTCGATCATGGAGAAGATCCTGCTCGACACGATGTTCGAATTGCCGACGCTGGAAGGCGTGCGCGAGGTCGTCATCTCCGAGGAAGTGGTGCGCGGTTCGGCCCGTCCGCTTTATATCTATGCCGACCGCCAGGAAGAAAAGGCCAACGCTTCGGCGTGACCTTGTTCGGCGTGACCTTGCACTTTCGCACCATTATTTTGGGGGCTTGCCATCGGCAGGCCCCTTTCTATTTGAAAAATCATGTGAGGCGCTGTTAGTATTTTGCCGGTGGGACCAAAAATGCCTTTGCCGATGTTGCGCAGGGGTAATGCTTGGCAATGATGGGATGATCTCGTAAGCCTGTTGCTGGCGTTGTAATGAGCCTGGCCGGAATTGGTAAGCGCCGGTCCAGCCACGGGCTTCATAGTGTTGACGTTCCGTTGTAACAAAGCTGTCACATCCGAGGGACGCGGGCGTTAGCGTGGCTTGAAAAGCGTAGTTAGAACCTCCACTTGTAGGGCCAAGTGAGAGCCGGCCGATCCCAAGCGGCCGTGCAGAGAGCCCGGCAACGGGACGATGGAAAGGACATAAAATGACGAAGAAAACGTCTGTAGCGAGCAGCACTGCCTACCCTGTTCTGCCTTTGCGTGACATCGTGGTTTTCCCGCACATGATCGTGCCGCTGTTTGTCGGACGGGAAAAGTCGATCCGTGCGCTTGAAGAGGTCATGGGCTCGGACAAGCAGATCATGCTGGTGACGCAGATCAACGCCAGCGACGATGATCCGGACCCTTCGGCGATCCACAATGTCGGTACCGTGGCAAACGTGCTGCAGCTGCTGAAGCTTCCTGATGGCACCGTCAAGGTTCTGGTCGAAGGCCGCGCCCGTGCCGAGATCGACACCTACACGAGCCGTGAGGATTTTTATGAGGCGCTCGGCCATGTGCTCGAAGAGCCGCATGACGATCCGGTCGAACTGGAAGCCTTGTCGCGCTCGGTCGTTTCCGAATTCGAAAGCTATGTGAAGCTCAACAAAAAGATTTCGCCCGAAGTGGTCGGCGCCGCCAGCCAGATCGACGACTATTCCAAGCTCGCCGATACGGTCGCCTCGCATCTGTCCATCAAGATCACCGAGAAGCAGGAGATGCTGGAGACGACGAGCGTCAAGCAGCGTCTCGAAAAAGCTCTCGGCTTCATGGAAGGCGAGATCTCGGTCCTGCAGGTCGAAAAGCGCATCCGCTCGCGGGTCAAGCGCCAGATGGAGAAGACCCAGCGCGAATATTATCTCAATGAGCAGATGAAGGCGATCCAGAAGGAGCTCGGTGACGGCGAGGAAGGCCGTGACGAGATGAGCGAACTGGAAGAGCGCATCTCCAAGACCAAGCTGTCCAAGGAGGCCCGTGAAAAGGCTGATGCGGAGCTGAAGAAGCTGCGCCAGATGAGCCCGATGTCGGCCGAAGCCACCGTCGTGCGCAATTATCTGGACTGGCTGCTCGGCATCCCGTGGGGCAAGAAGTCGAAGATCAAGGCCGATCTCAACAATGCCGAGAAGATCCTCGAAGCCGATCACTTCGGTCTCGACAAGGTCAAGGAGCGCATTGTCGAATATCTCGCCGTGCAGGCCCGCGCCACCAAGATCAAGGGACCGATCCTCTGCCTCGTCGGCCCTCCCGGCGTCGGCAAGACCTCGCTCGCCCAGTCGATCGCCAAGGCGACCGGCCGTGAGTATGTCCGCATGGCGCTCGGCGGCGTTCGCGACGAGGCCGAAATCCGCGGTCACCGCCGCACCTATATCGGCTCGATGCCCGGCAAGGTCATCCAGTCGATGAAGAAGGCGAAGAAGTCCAACCCGCTCTTCCTGCTCGACGAAATCGACAAGATGGGCATGGACTTCCGCGGCGATCCGTCTTCGGCCCTGCTCGAAGTGCTCGATCCGGCGCAGAACTCGACCTTCATGGACCACTACCTGGAAGTCGAATACGACCTGTCGGACGTGATGTTCATCACGACCGCGAATACGCTGAACATCCCTGCACCGCTGATGGACCGCATGGAGATCATCCGTATCGCCGGCTACACCGAGGACGAGAAGCGCGAGATCGCCAAGCGGCACCTGCTGCCGAAGGCCATCAAGGAACATGCGTTGCAGCCGGAAGAATTCTCGGTCAGCGACGACGCCCTGATGGCGATCAGCCAGCAGTACACCCGTGAAGCCGGTGTCCGCAGCTTCGAACGCGAATTGATGAAGCTCGCCCGTAAGGCGGTGACCGAGATCATCAAGGGCAAGACGAAGTCCGTTCACGTGACGGCCGCCAACATCGCCGACTACCTCGGCGTCCCGCGCTTCCGCCATGGCGAAGCCGAGGGCGAGGATCAGGTCGGCGTCGTCACCGGTCTTGCCTGGACGGAAGTCGGCGGCGAGCTGCTGACCATCGAAGGCGTGATGATGCCGGGCAAGGGCCGCATGACCGTTACCGGCAATCTGAAGGACGTCATGAAGGAATCGATCTCGGCGGCGGCCTCCTATGTCCGCTCGCGCGCTGTCGATTTCGGCATCGAACCGCCGATGTTTGAAAAGAACGACATCCACGTGCACGTGCCGGAAGGGGCGACGCCGAAGGATGGCCCGTCGGCCGGTGTCGCCATGGCAACCGCCATCGTCTCGATCATGACCGGCATCCCGGTGAACAAGCATGTGGCCATGACCGGTGAAATCACCCTTCGCGGCCGTGTGCTGCCGATCGGTGGTCTCAAGGAAAAACTGCTCGCAGCGCTTCGCGGCGGCATCAAGAAGGTGCTGATTCCGGAGGAGAACGCCAAGGATCTGGCGGAGATTCCGGACAACGTGAAGAACAGCATGGAGATCATCCCGGTCTCCCGTATGGGCGAGGTGATCAAGCACGCTCTGATCCGCCGGCCGGAGCCGATCGAGTGGGATGGCACGGTGGAAACGCCCGTCATTACCTCGGTCGAAGGCCTTGATGACACGGGCGCGGCCATAGCGCATTGAGTGGCATTTGCCACATTTATGCCCATTTGGCGCAAAAGACGCGAAAAGGCTGGCGGAAACGCCAGCCTTTTTTGTGAAAACGTCATGGAGACGCTTGCTTTTCCTTGATTTGCAGGGCTTTTGGGTTCCCGGCGGGCCTGATGAAACCTATTCTGCGCCTAGCTTAGATTTGAGTCGTTTCATACCATTTAGAAAGGGGTGGAAACATGAACAAGAATGAACTCGTGTCCGCAGTGGCCGAAAAGGCAGGACTGACGAAGTCTGACGCGGCTTCCGCTGTTGACGCGGTTTTCGACGTTGTCCAGGCCGAACTCAAGAACAAGGGCGACATCCGCCTCGCTGGTTTCGGCAGCTTCACCGTTTCTCATCGCGCTGCAACGAAGGGCCGTAACCCGTCGACCGGCGCTGAAGTCGATATCCCGGCTCGCAACGTGCCGAAGTTCACGCCCGGCAAGGGCCTGAAGGACGCCGTCAACGGCTGATTTGATCGTCCGCCGGCCGTAAACGAGAACGGCTGAGCAGGATTTCGAGGGGTTCGGCACTGCCGGACCCCTTTTTGTTTTGCCCTTGCTGCATGCTGCGCATTGTTTTACGAACGATGCTGTTCTCAGGGCGGGGTGAAAGTCCCCACCGGCGGTAAGGGCTGCGGCCCGAGCCCGCGAGCGCCTTCTCAAGCTTCGCCCGGAGAGGGGTCAGCAGATCCGGTGCGATTCCGGAGCCGACGGTATAGTCCGGATGAAAGAGAATGAGCATGGCCGCGAGCGGGCAGGGGACTGCCGGCGTCTGCGCGCCGTCGCCTCATGCGTCCTGATTTATGTTGGTCCCTGTTCTGGATGGAAGACATGAATCAGAATTCCCTTGCAGTCTCGCAATCTCGCGCCATTGCCGGCGCCGTTTTCATGGTGCTTGGAGGTGTCGCCTTCTCGCTGCTCAACATCGTCACCCAATGGCTGACCATGAAGCTCGCCTTTCCGCCAGCCTCAGCAGCCTTCTGGCAATATGCCTTCGCCCTCCTCTTCTCCTTGCCCTTTCTGCGCAAATCAGGCCTTGCGGCTATGCGTACGGACTATCCCTGGCGGCACGTCGTGCGCGTCGTCTTTGCCGCGCTTGGTGTCGAGGCCTGGGTTTCCGGTCTTGCCTCAGTGCCGATCTGGCAAGCGATCGCGCTGGTCATGACCTCACCCTTCTTCATCATTCTCGGCGCCCGCCTGTTCCTCGGTGAGCGCGTCGGCCCGGCCCGCTGGGCAGCGACGGGTGTCGGCTTTGCCGGCGCGATGATCATCCTCCAGCCATGGTCGGACAGCTTCACCTGGGCGGCGCTTCTGCCAGTGCTCTCGGCGCTGCTCTGGGGTTCCTCCTCGCTTGTCACCAAGAGCCTGACCGGTATCGAGAGGCCAGAGACCATCACCGTCTGGCTGTTGGTGCTGCTGACGCCGATCAACGGCGGTCTGGCGCTTGTGGCGGGCTTCGCCGTGCCGACAGGCGCGGCCCTCGCGCTCTTCTTTCTGGCAGGCCTCCTGACGGTCGTGGCGCAATATCTGCTGAACCCTAGCCTATGCCAGCGCCGACGCCGCCTATGTCCAGCCGTTCGATGATCTGAAGCTACCGCTCAACGTGCTCGCCGGCTGGCTGTTCTTTGGTTATGCGCCTGCCGGCTATCTGTGGTTCGGCGCTGCACTCATTCTTTCCGCGTCGCTCTTCCTCATGAGGAATGAGATGCGTCGGGAAAAACAGGCGGCCTGACGCCGACCCTCTGATAATCTTGCGGGCTGTCATGTCTCTGTCATGGCAGTCCCGCAAAACCCCTCTGTTCGATCGTTCGACATTGGGGGTTTCATGACAATTTCATCCCGCAAGGCAGCACTCGCTGCCGTGCTTCTCGCATCCGTCGCCGTCCCGGCTGCGGCCGAGCCGGTTTTCAACCGCATCGCCTCTTTCCCGGTCGCTGAGAACCTGCCTGGTGACAAGGACAAGCTGTCGCAGACATCCGCAGAAATCATCACCGCGACCGACGACGGCAACACCCTGATCTATAGCGACAGCCCGCTCGGTGCGATCGGCTTCATCGACATCACCGACGCCAAGGCCCCAAAATCCGGCGGCGCGCTGATGATGGATGGCGAGCCAACATCGGTCACCTCGAGCGCCGGTAAGGCGCTGGTTGCCGTCAATACCTCCGAAAGCAAGGCCAGGCCCTCCGGCCGCCTCGCAATCGTCGACGTAGCGACGAAAAAGATCGAGAACACCTGCGATCTCGGCGGCCAGCCGGATTCCATCGCCCTCAACAAGGACAAGACGCTCGGCACCATCGCGATCGAAGACGAGCGCGACGAAGACGTCAATGACGGCAATATCCCGCAGATGCCGGCCGGCGACCTCGTCGTTTTCCGGGTCAAGAACGGCGCAGTCGATTGCGGCAGCATCAAGCACGTGACGCTGACCGATCTCGCCGGCGTTGTCCCCGAGGATCCGGAGCCGGAATTCGTCGCCTTCAACGGGCTGAACGAGATTGCCCTGACGCTGCAGGAAAACAACGAGATCGTCATCATCGACGCCAATACGGCTGAGGTGAAGACGCATTTCTCCGCCGGCAGCGTCGATCTCACCGGCATCGACACCAAGCGGGACGGCGCCCTGAAATTCACCGGCGAATCCAAGGGGGTGCTGCGCGAGCCTGATGCCGTGAAGTGGCTGGACGACAACCGCCTCGTCGTCGCCAATGAAGGCGATTACCACGGTGGGTCGCGCGGCTTCACCATCTTCGACAAGACGGGCAAGCTTCTCTACGAATCGGGCGCATCCTTCGAACGCGCCGTCGCCCATATCGGCCACTATCCGGAAAGCCGTTCGGAATCGAAGGGCGTCGAGCCGGAAGGCCTTGAAGCCGCCAAGTTCGGCGATGACCAATATTTCTTCCTGCTCGCAGAGCGCGCTTCGGTCGTCGGCGTCTATAAGGACACCGGCGCCGATCCCGAACTTGTGCAGCTTCTGCCGTCGGGCATTTCGCCGGAGGGCGGGGTCGCCATCCCTGCACGCAATCTCTTTGCGACCGCAAATGAACTCGATCTCGGCAAGGACGGCGGGGTGCGCTCGCATGTGATGATCTACGAACGTTCGGAAGGCGAAAAAGCCTATCCGCAGATCGTCTCGGCCGAGAAGGACGGCAATCCGATCGGTTTCGCAGCGCTTTCGGGTCTTGCCGCCGTGCCCGGCAAACCGGGCATGCTCTACGCCGTCAGCGACAGCGTTCTGGGCTCGCAGCCGACGATCTATACGATCGACGCAACCAAGAAGCCGGCCGTCATTACCGACAGGTTGGTCGTCAAGCGTGACGGCGCCCCCGCCCAGAAGCTCGACATTGAAGGCATCGCAGCGGCCGCCGACGGCTCCTTCTGGCTCGCCTCGGAAGGCTATAGCGAACGCCTCGTCCCGCACGCCCTCTACAACGTTAATGCTAAGGGCGACATCAGGGCCGAGATTGCCCTGCCGAAGGAGCTTACCGCCAACGAAATCCGCTTTGGCTTCGAAGGCGTCACCATTATCGGCACCGGCGATGATGCCACGCTGTGGATGGCCGTTCAGCGCGAGTGGGGCGATGACGAGAAGGGCTTCGTCAAGCTCGTCTCCTACAATCCGAAGAAGAAGGAATGGGGCGCGGTGCGCTATCCGCTCGACAAGACGGAAAGCGGCTGGGTTGGTTTGTCTGAGATCTCGGCCCACGGCGACAGCGTCTACATCATCGAGCGCGACAACCTGGTCGGCGACGCCGCCAAGTTGAAGAAGCTCTACAAGGTGGCGATTTCGGAATTGAAGCCCGCCAAGCTCGGGGGCGAACTGCCGGTCGTCAAGAAGACCGAAGCGCACGACTTCCTCGGCGAACTGAAGACGGCGACCAACGGCTATGTGCTCGACAAGCTCGAGGGCTTCACCTTCGATGCCTCGGGCAAGCCTTACGCCGTCACCGACAATGACGGTGTGAGCGACTCTTCCGGCGAGACCTTGTTCTTCCCGGTCGAGCTGAGTGCCACGAACTGAGTCAGGATAGACGGCACATAATGAAGAGGCCGGGTGAAAGCCCGGCCTCCGTTGTTAGAAGACCCCTGCCCACAAGGGACCCCTTGTGGACAGGGGTTGGGGGTAAGCCCTACCAGCGCTGATGCACATGCGGCGCGATCAGCCGCTCGTAGATCACACGCGTCGCCGCCATGACATCGGCCGAGAGCGGTGCGAGATCGGCGGCGGCCGCATTGGCTCTCGCCTGTTCGGCATTGCGGGCGCCTGGGATGACGACGGTGACCGCATCGCTCATCAGGATCCAGCGCAGCGCGAAGGCGGCCATGGTGGCGCCGGCCGGCACCAGCTTGCGCACTTCCTCGACCGCCTGCAGCCCGACCTCGAAAGGTACGCCGGCAAAGGTCTCGCCGACATCGAAGGCTTCGCCGTGGCGGTTGAAATTGCGATGATCGTCGCTGGCAAACTGCGTCTCGCGGCTGATCTTGCCGGAGAGAAGACCACTTGCCAACGGCACGCGGGCGATGATCGCCACGTTCCTGCGCCGCGCCTCTTGGAAGAACAGATGGTCGGGGCGCTGGCGAAAGATGTTGTAGATGATCTGAATGCTGACGACGCCTGGATATTCGATCGCCTTCAGCCCGTCCTCGACCTTTTCGACGCTGACGCCGTAACCCTTGATCTTGCCAGCGCTCTGCAGCGCCTCGAGACCTTCGAAGACCTCAGGCTGGTAAAGCACCTCGCGCGGCGGGCAGTGCAACTGCACGAGATCAAGACTCTCGACAGCGAGGTTTCTGAGGCTGCGGTCGATGAAGCCGTCGAGATTGGCCTTGGTATAGCCTTCCGCGACATGTGGGTTGAGGCGGCGGCCTGCCTTGGTTGCGACCATCGGACGCTCGCCGCCGCGCGTCTTCAGGACATCGGCAATGATCTTTTCCGAGCGGCCGTCGCCGTAAACATCCGCCGTGTCGATGAACGTCATGCCGGCATCGAGCGCGGCATTCAGCGCCGCCCGCCCGTCCGCTTCGCTGATATCGCCCCAGGAGCCGCCGATCTGCCAGGCGCCGAAGCCGACATTGGTGACGGTGAAGGGCATGCGACCGAAAGCATGGTGTTTCATGAGAAATTCTCCAGGTGATGAAAGATATTGGCCTACCAGCCGGGCGGCTATGCGGCAATTAGCGATCCGGCCTTGATCGGTCGTCTCGATGAAATATCGTCAGGTTACAAAGCTTCAACCGCAATGGAATAGAAAAGGAACGATCATGGAGATCAAACCCGCCGGCTCCCGCCCCTCAATGAAACCGCCGGCCGATTATTTTACCGGCGCCGTCCGCCAGGACCCGCTGATCGAGCCGCCGTCGCCCGCCCGGGTGCGGGCGACCTCCGTCACCTTCGAACCGGGTGCCCGCACGGCGTGGCATACGCATCCGCTCGGCCAGACGCTGATCGTCACCTCGGGCAAGGGCCTTGCCCAGAGCTGGGGCGAGGAAATCCGCGAAATCCGCGCCGGCGACACCGTCTGGTTCGAGCCTGGCGAGAAACATTGGCATGGTGCTGCCCCGGACACGGCGATGACCCATATCGCCATTCATGAAGCGTTGGACGGCAGCCATGTCGACTGGATGGAGCATGTCAGTGACGAACAATATGCCGGCAAGGCGTGAGCGGATCAGAGCCGCTTCAGGCAATAGGAAAAATGCGCGTGCGATTCGACCGTCAGGAATTCGAATTGCCAGCCATAATCCTTGCAGAATTTCGTAACCGCCTCGACGACCCCATAGACGATCGGCTTGACCGTATTGCCGGTGCAGAAATCGTGACCGGCAATGCGCCCCGTCCGCTTCACCTTCTTTTCGCAGAGCAGGAGCTCCTGCCAGGTGAGCTCGAAGGAATGGTCGGTATCGATGTAGGCCCAGTCGAGAAAATCGTCCTCGAACTCGGCCAGCTTTTCGAGCGAGGTGCCCTGCATCAGATGCAGCCGCCCGGCTGCGATCTCGGCCGCGAACTGCGTGTGGATAGAATCGAGGCCGGAGCTGTAGCGGTCCATTGACCAGGGATCGATGAGGTAGAGCTGCGCCGGGCGGTTCTTTTCCAGAATCTCCGCCGTATATTCGCCGAAGGCTGCTCCCACTTCGACGCCGATCCCGCCGTTCGGGATCCGGTAGAGCAGCTCGCCGCGATCCGGCAGCAGCCGGGCATTTTCCATGTGGTGGGCGCTGAGCGGCGTGCGCGGCATGCTGGCCCTGAGCGCCTGCCTTTCTTCACGTGTCTTCATTTCTGATCTCGGGATTGGGGCGGCTGACGGCCCTGATGCGGTTCGAGGGGAACGTAGGAGCAGCCGACGCGGATGACAACGGCATGACAAGAATTTGCTTCTTTCAGACAAAACGTTAAGTTTCGCCTGTCGAACTGACGAAAGAGCCCTGGGAGGAGCGACTTCATGAGACGGATGTGGCCCGAAGAGTTCAATGCCATCATTGCCGGTGCTGAAGAAGTGATGCTGGAATCGTCCGCCGAGCCCGGCGCCGGCGAGCCGCTGCACCGGAAAGCGCTGAAGGCGCGCATCGCCATGGAAGATTACGAGCGAATCTGGCCACTCGCCGAGATGCGCTTCCGCTTGGGCGAGGGACCTTTCGCTGGCAAGGCCATCACGCTCATCACCACCAACCCCCATTATCATCGCTGGCATCCCAAAGATGGCGGCAGCGTCGAATCCGTCTCGGACAGCGGTCGCCACTACAAGACGGATTACCTCGTCGTGCATTTCCTGCTCGATGACGTAAGGGAAACCTCGCCCGCCTGACGGGCTTTCCCGGTGTCGCCAAACGGCGACGCCGGGGATACTGACGTCGAGGTTGATCCTTCACCCTGATGACAATGGCGGCGATATCGCTAAGCTCCCGGAACGATCCTTGCCAATTGGAGGTTCCTATGACGGGCAATGTGCTGGATATTCCGGTCAAGACGGTGGATGGTCGACCAACCACGCTGAACGAATACAAGGGCAGGGTGCTTCTGATCGTCAACGTCGCCTCGAAATGCGGGCTCACGCCGCAATATGAGGGGCTTGAAAAGCTCTATGGGGAAAAGCGCGAGCGCGGCTTCGTCATCGCCGCTTTCCCCGCCAACGACTTCAAGGGCCAGGAACCCGGCACCGATGCCGAGATCCTCGATTTCTGCACTTCCACCTACGACGTTACCTTCCCGATCTTCTCGAAGATTTCGGTCAAGGGCGAGGCCCAGCACCCGCTCTACCGGCAACTGACCAAATCGGGCGTGACGACCACCGGCGACGGCCCGATGCGCGAACGCCTGAAAGCCCACGGCATATCAGGCGGCGACGAGGACGACATCCTCTGGAACTTCGAAAAGTTCCTGATCGGCCGCGACGGCGAAATCGTCGCCCGATTCGCACCTGATGTGACGGCGGATGATCCGCGGCTGGTTTCAGCGGTGGACAGAGAACTGGCGAAGGGATGAACACCTCCCACTGCCGGCGCGTCCGGTCGCGATGATATGCAAAGACGCTGCTTGGGCTCAGATCCCAAGCACGGTCACCAGCGGCGGCGTAAAGTCCTTGAAGCCCAATCTCGGCCAGTCGCATCTTCTGTCGAATTTGGTCTTTGGTTCGTGGCGCTGACAGTTCGGATTCGTCTTGAATGCGTATCCGGGCAGACTGACATATGTGGCGCTCGGCGCCCCAACGGCAATCGCGATGCACAGCGTCAATGCGGAGCTGAGAGTCCTCATGGCACACCCTCCAGGCATGGGAGACCTTCAAGCGCGGAGACTTTCCGGCGACGAATACTCCCACTTTGGCCGGCCCGCATCCATTCGCCTAATAGGAGGTGGTTTGGCGGCAAGAGTACTCCGTTTTGATGGAGTGACGGCTTTAGACGGCAGCTGCCGGGGTGGCGCCTTGCTAAGCGGGCATATGACGAATGCCGCCTTGAATATCGTGATGGAAAAGGGCCGGGCCTCGGTCTGTGAGCCCGTGGCATTACTTTGGTATTTAACGCTTGAAAGGAAGAAATGGTGGGCGATGAGAGACTCGAACTCCCGACATCCTCGGTGTAAACGAGGCGCTCTACCAACTGAGCTAATCGCCCATCGCTGGCGAAGCCGTATCGGCCTGCTGCGTTGGTGGCCGTGATCTATGCGGATCGCGGCAAAACCGCAAGAGTGTTTGTGAAGATTTTTTGATTTTTTTGGCGGCGCTCTGGCGCCTTGCAATGTCGATCCGGGCGGCCAGGCTGTGGATAAAGGGGAGGGGAAGAGCGCCTGCCTGTACGGTTTGGCCGTGCCGCCGGCTTCCATCGGGCGTCGGTGCAGCCTCCGGGAAACGGAATCACCGGCTTTTCATTCTCGCCGCATGGTCGTTGCCGAAACAATTCAACGACTGTCATGGTTTTGTCTCCAAACCTGCTTGACACTAAAAGGCGAACCCCGTAGTTAGCCGCTCATCGAAACGGGCAGCCGTTTTGGTGAGGGTGCGAAGGCATCCGGATTGCTTGAAATGAAGTGCGGGTGTAGCTCAGTCGGTTAGAGTGCCGGCCTGTCACGCCGGAGGTCGCGGGTTCGAGCCCCGTCACTCGCGCCATTTCAAAGCAGGCGTCAGATCGCCGCCGTCCGGTTCTTCCGTCCACTATGCGCGGGTGTAGCTCAGTCGGTTAGAGTGCCGGCCTGTCACGCCGGAGGTCGCGGGTTCGAGCCCCGTCACTCGCGCCATTCTCTTCCGAAAGCCATGCAGTTTCCAGGGGTCAGGCATGCAGCTTGAATCGACTTCTGCGGATTTGTCGCGACATCGTTGCATCTGCTTGATAATGTCCGCGCGCGACGCGTCGAATTGCCTCTGTAAAAGTCTTGCGCCGGGGCTTCGGCTGCGCTAACCACGGCTTGTTGCAACGCACGTTCGCTTGCCGGGCAATTGCCCAAATGCGCCGCCTGGCGCCTCCGGCAAGCAAGGATGAACATGATGACTGAACTGCTCAGTTCCTATATTCCGATCGCTATCTTTATCGCCATTGCGCTTGTCATCGGCCTGGCGCTGCTCATTGCGCCGTTCGCCGTGGCTTTCAAAGCGCCCGATTCGGAAAAGCTCTCGGCTTACGAATGCGGTTTCAACGCCTTCGACGACGCCCGCATGAAGTTCGACATCCGCTTCTATCTCGTGTCGATCCTCTTCATCATCTTCGACCTCGAGGTCGCCTTCCTCTTCCCTTGGGCCGTTTCCTTCGGCGCCATCGGCTGGTTCGGCTTCTGGTCCATGATGGTCTTCCTCTTCGTGCTGACCATCGGCTTTATCTATGAATGGAAAAAGGGAGCCCTGGAATGGGAGTGACCCCTGTGAGCAATCAGCCGCTCGTCGCCCAGCAGCCGAAGGGGATCATCGATCCCTCGACCGGCAAGCCGATCGGCAGCAATGACGCATTCTTCGGCGAGATCAACAACGAGCTCGCCGACAAGGGTTTCCTCGTCACCTCGACCGACGAGCTGATCAACTGGGCGCGCACCGGCTCGCTGATGTGGATGACCTTCGGTCTTGCCTGCTGCGCTGTCGAAATGATGCAGCTGTCGATGCCGCGTTACGACGTCGAGCGCTTCGGTTTTGCGCCGCGCGCCTCACCGCGCCAGTCCGATGTGATGATCGTCGCCGGCACGCTGACCAACAAGATGGCGCCCGCCCTGCGCAAGGTTTACGACCAGATGCCTGAGCCGCGTTATGTCATCTCGATGGGCTCCTGCGCCAATGGAGGCGGCTACTACCACTATTCCTATTCCGTGGTGCGCGGCTGCGACCGCGTCGTGCCGATCGACATCTACGTGCCGGGCTGTCCCCCCACGGCAGAGGCGCTGCTCTACGGCGTGCTTCTGCTGCAGAAGAAGATCCGGCGCACCGGCACGATCGAACGCTAAGGGTTAAGGACAAGGCATATGAGTGAAGCCCTGACTGAGCTTGCGTCTTACCTTGGCGAAGCGCGCGGCAACCTGATCGCCGCATCGCAGCTGAAGTATGGCGAGCTGACGCTGACGGCGACGGGTGAAAACCTGATCGCGCTTTTGACCTTCCTGCGCGACGACGCCAAATGCGGTTTCGTCAACATGATCGATATTTGCGGTGTCGACTGGCCACAGCGCGAGCTGCGTTTCGACGTCGTCTATCACCTGCTGTCGCCGAAGAAGAACCTGCGCATCCGCGTCAAGGTCGCAACGGACGAGGATACGCCGGTTCCCTCCGCCTGCGCCGTTTATCCAGGCGCCGACTGGTTCGAGCGCGAAACCTGGGACATGTACGGCGTACTCTTCACCGGCCACCCGGACCTGCGCCGCATCCTGACCGACTACGGCTTCGAAGGCCACCCGCTGCGCAAGGACTTTCCGACGACCGGTTTCGTCGAGGTCCGCTACGACGACGCGGCCAAACGTGTCGTGTACGAGCCGGTCGAACTGAAGCAGGAATTCCGCAACTTCGATTTTATGTCGCCCTGGGAAGGCACCGAATACGTGCTGCCCGGCGATGAGAAGGCGAAGCAGTAGTTTTAGGGATTAGGCAGAAGCCAGCAGGCAGTAGTGATAAGGGAGAATGGCAACGGCGATTAATTCCTATCAGGATCTTACGGTGTGGCAGCGCTCAATGGATCTTGCGGTTGAATGTTACGGCCTGACCAAAGAATTTCCGAAAGAGGAAATTTATGGCCTCACCTCCCAGGTAAGACGTTCAGCGGCGTCCATCGCGGCAAACATAGCGGAAGGTTACGGACGCGAGGCAACAGGTGCGTATGTGCACCATTTGAAAATTGCTCAAGGGTCCCTGAAGGAGTTGGAAACGCATCTGATACTTTCGGCGCGAGTCGGAATGACCACGGTGTCGCAGACCCAGTTGGCGCATTCCTTGATCACCGAGGTAGCAAAGATGCTGCGGTCGCTCATTCGCCGCCTGCAGGATGGACAGAACGAACGTGAGAACTGAAAACGACACTATTGCCTATTGCCCACTGGCTAATGCCTGCAATAGCGGAGCGCTTGCAAATGACCGAACATAACGTCCGCAACTTCAACATCAATTTCGGACCGCAGCATCCGGCGGCGCATGGCGTTCTTCGTCTTGTCCTGGAGCTTGACGGCGAAATTGTGGAGCGGGTCGATCCGCATATCGGCCTCCTGCACCGCGGCACCGAGAAGCTGATCGAAACCAAGACCTATCTTCAGGCGGTGCCCTATTTCGATCGCCTCGATTATGTCGCGCCGATGAACCAGGAGCATGCCTACGCGCTGGCCGTCGAAAAACTGCTCGGCATCCAGATCCCGATCCGCGGCCAGCTGATCCGCGTGCTCTATTCGGAGATCGGCCGCATCCTCTCGCATCTCTTGAACGTCACGACGCAGGCCATGGACGTCGGTGCGCTGACGCCGCCGCTCTGGGGCTTCGAAGAGCGTGAAAAGCTGATGGTGTTCTATGAACGCGCCAGCGGCTCGCGCATGCATGCCGCCTATTTCCGTCCGGGCGGCGTCCACCAGGATCTGCCGGAAAAGCTTGTGCAGGACATCGGCGACTGGTGCGATCCCTTCCTGAAGGCGCTCGATGACATCGACGATCTTTTGACCGGCAACCGTATCTTCAAGCAGCGCAACGTCGATATCGGCGTCGTCTCTCTGGAAGATTGCTGGGCCTGGGGCTTCTCCGGCGTCATGGTGCGCGGTTCGGGCGCGGCCTGGGACCTGCGTCGCGCCCAGCCTTACGAATGTTATTCCGATCTCGAATTCGACATCCCGATCGGCAAGAACGGTGACAATTACGACCGTTACCTGATCCGCATGATCGAGATGCGCCAATCGGTGCGCATCATGAAGCAGTGTGTCAATCGCCTGCTCTCGGATGCCAGGACCGGTCCTTTCTCGTCGATCGACGGCAAGGTCGTGCCGCCGAAGCGAGGTGAGATGAAGCGCTCGATGGAAGCGCTGATCCACCATTTCAAGCTCTACACCGAAGGCTACCACGTGCCTGCCGGCGAGGTTTATACCGCCGTCGAGGCGCCGAAGGGCGAGTTCGGCGTCTATCTTGTCTCCGATGGCTCGAACAAGCCGTATCGCTGCAAGATCCGCGCTCCGGGTTACGCCCATCTGCAGGCAATGGACTTCATGTGCCGCGGCCACCAGCTTGCCGACGTCGCAGCTGTGCTTGGCTCACTCGATATCGTCTTCGGCGAGGTGGACCGCTGATGCAGCTTCTGCCGCTGGCCGTCGCAATTCTTCTTGCGGCATCCGGGGTTTCGGCCCAGGAGGCCGACACCCTCGGCACGCCGTTGGGCCATAAGGAAGTGACGCCGCCGGCGGCGCAAGCGTCCATGGGCGAGCTTTTGTCCAAGGGCTATCAGATCAAGGCCGCCGTTCCGAACGGCAGCAAATTCGTCGTATTTATGCAGAAAGACCAGTCTGCCTATGCCTGCGAAATGCAGTCTTTGACCGCTTCGCGGTGTGGAACCCTAAACTGACAAGGCGTGAGGAAGAATGTCCGTTCGTCGATTAGCCGAAGATCAATTTCAGCCTGCCGCATTCGCTTTCAGCGATGAAAACGCGGTCTGGGCGGACAAGACGATCCAGAAATACCCCGCCGGCCGCCAGCAGTCGGCGGTCATTCCGCTGCTGATGCGGGCGCAGGAACAGGACGGCTGGGTCACGCGCGCGGCGATCGAAAAGATCGCCGACATGCTTGACATGGCCTATATCAGAGTGCTCGAAGTCGCGACCTTCTATACGCAGTTCCAGCTGCATCCTGTCGGCACGCGCGCCCATGTCCAGGTCTGCGGCACCACACCCTGCATGCTGCGCGGCTCGGAAGCGCTGATGTCGGTCTGCAAGAGCAAGATCCATTCCCATCCTTTCGAGCGCAATGCCGAAGGCACGCTCTCCTGGGAAGAGGTCGAATGTCTTGGCGCTTGCGTCAACGCCCCGATGGTGATGATCGGCAAGGACACCTATGAGGATCTGACGCCCGCCCGTCTCGAAGAGATCATCGATACCTTCGCCGCCGGCAATGGCGCGAGCATCAAGCCGGGCACCCAGATCGATCGGATATTCTCCGCACCGGAAGGCGGCCCGACCTCGCTGACGACGGAAGAGCCGAAGGCAAGGACACGCGCCAAGAAGGCTGATGCCGAAAGCCTATCGGCTCCGGTTGACGCCGCTCCGGTTCCGCCCTCCGAGGCCGCCCGCCCGAAGAGCACCGATGCCGAGACCAATGCGGCCCTGAAGACGCCGGCAACGGCGCCGAAGGCTGCGGCGAAGAACGCCAAGGCAGCTCAGGAACAGCCGGTTTCCGGCACCGCGGCTGCCGAGTCGGCCCCGGCCGTCAAGGCCGAAGCCGCGGCGGCGAAGCCCAGCCTGACGGACAAGAATCGCCCGTCCGGCATCGAAAAGCCCGCCGCGCCGGATGATCTGAAGATGATCTCCGGCGTCGGCCCGAAGATCGAGGCGACGCTGAACGAAATCGGCATCTTCACCTTCGCGCAGGTCGCGAGCTGGAAGAAGGCCGAACGCGAATGGGTCGACGGCTACCTGAACTTCCGCGGCCGCATTGAGCGCGACGACTGGGTCAAGCAGGCCAAGGCGCTCGCCAAGGGCGGCGAAGCGGAATATATCAAGGTCTTCGGCAAGAAGCCGCGGTAAGAGGTGAAGCATGTTACAAGATAAAGACCGCATCTTTACCAACATCTACGGCCTCAAGGACAAGTCTCTGAAGGGCGCGATGAGCCGCGGCCACTGGGACGGCACCAAGCAGATCCTCGAAAAGGGCCGCGACTGGATCATCAATGAGATGAAGGCGTCGGGCCTTCGCGGCCGCGGCGGCGCCGGCTTCCCCACCGGCCTCAAATGGTCCTTCATGCCGAAGGAAAGCGACGGCCGCCCGCACTACCTCGTCGTCAATGCCGACGAGTCCGAGCCCGGCACCTGCAAGGACCGCGACATCATGCGCCACGATCCGCATACGCTGATCGAAGGCTGCGTCGTCGCCAGTTTCGCCATGGGCGCCAATACGGCCTACATCTATGTGCGCGGCGAGTATATTCGCGAGCGCGAAGCGCTGCAGGCGGCAATCGACGAATGTTATGACTATGGTCTGCTCGGCAAGAACAACAAGCTCGGCTGGGACATGGACATCTTCGTCCATCACGGCGCCGGCGCCTATATCTGCGGCGAAGAGACCGCGCTGCTCGAAAGCCTCGAAGGCAAGAAGGGCCAGCCGCGCCTGAAGCCGCCATTCCCGGCCAATATGGGCCTATACGGCTGCCCGACGACGGTCAATAACGTTGAATCGATCGCTGTTGCGCCGACGATCCTGCGTCGCGGCGCCGGCTGGTTCTCGTCCATCGGCCGCCCGAACAATGTCGGCACCAAGCTGTTCATGCTCTCCGGCCACGTCAACAGGCCGTGCACGGTCGAAGAGGAAATGGGCATCACCTTCCGCGAACTGGTCGACCGCCATGCCGGCGGCATCCGCGGCGGCTGGGACAATCTGCTCGCCGTCATTCCGGGCGGCGCATCCTGCCCGATCGTTCCGGCCAAGGACATTATCGACTGCCCGATGGATTTCGACGGCCTGCGCGGCGTCGGCTCTTCCTTTGGCACGGCCGCCGCGATCGTCATGGACAAGTCCACCGACGTCATCAAGGCGATCGCCCGCATCTCCGCCTTCTTCAAGCATGAGAGCTGCGGCCAGTGCACGCCCTGCCGCGAGGGCACGGGCTGGATGTGGCGGTTGATGGAACGCATGGCCAAGGGCAATGCCCAGAAGCGCGAAATCGACATGCTGTTCCAGGTGACCAAGCAGATCGAAGGCCACACCATCTGTGCGCTCGGCGACGCCGCCGCATGGCCGGTGCAGGGTCTGATCCGTAACTTCCGCCCCGAGATCGAAAAGCGCATCGACCAGTATACGGCAAGCGCGCTCGACCACGGCGCGGTTCTGGAGGCGGCTGAATAATCATGACGGACAAGGCATCGAAAAGTGGGAAGAAGGAAGAGACCGCCGATATCGCGGCCGGCTTCGGCCGTCTTGCCGCCGAGATGCTGGAAAACGCACGGGCGATGCCTGTGCATCCGCTGATGGCGCATCCCGCCGCAGCCTTTGCCGCAGCAACGGCGATCGGCTTCGGTTTCTCGACGCAGATGGCGGGCGCCTTTTTCGGGGCCTTCCAGAGCGCGCTGGAAACGACCGGCAAGCTTGCCGCCGCCCTCGACGACACGCCGCCGGACGAGCCGATGCCCGATGTCGAAATACGGCCGGAAAATATCCGTCCGGCCGTCAAGGTTTTCACCAAGCCCGCGGCCGACAAATCCGAGCTCGAGAAGAAGGCAGGGCCGAGACTGACCGTGGTTAAACCGGCGAGCGCGCCAATCCCGGCAAGCGAACCGCAGCCGGCCAGCAAGGCAAGGTCGGTCGCGAAGGCAAAGCCGGTTGCGCGGGCTGCAAAGGCCGACGATCTCAAGCTGATCGCCGGCATCGGCCCGAAGCTGGAGCAGGTGCTGAATGCAAGGGGCGTTCGCAGCTTTGCCGAGATTGCCGCCTGGACCGACGAGGACATCGCCCGGCTCGACGCCGATCTCGGTTTCAACGGCCGCATCGCCCGCGATGACTGGATCGGACAGGCGAAGGTTCTCGCCGGGCGGGGTCGCAGAAGGAAATGAACTGTCCGGCCGTGCAAACCGGCCGGAAACATGGGCAGATCGGCGGACGGGCGGGGCCTCACGCTGCAGATGCCGGTGCGGGTTCCGGGTCTGGAACGCGCGACAGAAAATTTGGGCGACATCGGCTGCCGGCAGGACGAAAGATCCGGCTCGGCAAAGAGAATGTTGCAAAAACGAGTTTGTTTGCCGTCATCAGGCAAACGGGAAACAGGACTGAGCGACGATGGCAAAACTGAAGATTGACGGCAACGAGATCGAAGTTCCGGATCATTTCACGCTATTGCAGGCGTGCGAAGATGCCGGGGCCGAGGTTCCGCGCTTCTGCTTCCATGAGCGTCTGTCGGTTGCCGGCAATTGCCGCATGTGCCTTGTCGAAGTGAAGGGCGGCCCTCCGAAGCCGCAGGCTTCCTGCGCCATGAGCGTTCGCGACATCCGCGGCGGCCCGAACGGCGAACTGCCCGAGGTCTTCACCAACACGCCAATGGTCAAGAAGGCCCGCGAAGGCGTAATGGAATTCCTGCTGATCAACCATCCGCTCGATTGCCCGATCTGCGACCAGGGTGGCGAATGCGACCTGCAGGACCAGGCGATGGCCTTCGGCATCGACACCTCGCGCTATCAGGAAGACAAACGCGCCGTCGAGGACAAGTATATTGGCCCGCTCGTCAAGACGGTAATGAACCGCTGCATCCATTGCACGCGTTGCGTCCGCTTCACCACCGAAGTCGCCGGCATTTCCGAACTCGGTCTGATCGGCCGCGGCGAGGATGCTGAGATCACCACCTATCTCGAACAGGCGATGACCTCCGAACTGCAGGGCAACGTCGTCGACCTTTGCCCGGTCGGCGCGCTCACCTCCAAGCCCTTCGCCTTCACCGCGCGCCCCTGGGAGCTGAACAAGACTGAATCGATCGACGTCATGGATGCCGTCGGTTCGGCGATCCGCGTCGACACCCGCGGCCGCGAAGTCATGCGCATCCTGCCGCGCGTCAATGAGGCGATCAACGAAGAGTGGATCTCCGACAAGAGCCGCTTCATCTGGGACGGTCTGAAGACCCAGCGCCTCGACCGGCCCTATGTCCGCCGCGACGGCCGCCTGCAGCCGGCGAGCTGGGCCGAGGCCTTCGGCGCGATCAAGGCTGCCGTCGGCTCCACCTCGGGCGACAAGATCGGCGCGATCGCCGGCGATCTCGCGTCCGTCGAGGAAATGTATGCGCTTTCCGAACTGGTGAAGTCGCTCGGATCGGCCAATCTCGACTGTCGCCAGGATGGGGCGGCACTCGATCCGTCGCTCGGCCGCGCAAGCTACCTCTTCAACCCGACCATCGCAGGCATCGATCAAGCCGACGCGCTGCTGATCATCGGCGCCAATCCGCGCTTCGAGGCGGCAATCCTGAATGCCCGCATCCGCAAGCGCTGGCGCCGCGGCAAGTTCCCGATCGGCGTCATCGGCGAGCCGGGCGAACTGCGCTACAGCTATGACTATCTCGGTGGCGGTCCCGACACGCTGAAGGATCTGGTCGACGGCACTCACGCCTTCGCTGATGTCCTGAAGAACGCCGCCAAGCCGATGATCATCATTGGCCAGGGCGCGCTGTCGCGCAGCGATGGCGCCGGCGTTCTCGCCAGTGCCGCCAAGCTCGCCGGTTCGGTCGGCGCTGTTGTCGAAGGCTGGAACGGCTTCGCCGTTCTTCACACCGCCGCCTCGCGCGTCGGCGGCCTCGATCTCGGTTTCGTGCCCGGTGCCAAGGGCGCCAATGCCGCCGAGATGCTGACGTCGATGGACGTGCTTTTCCTGCTCGGCGCCGATGAACTCGACTTCACGGCGAAGAAGGCGGGGCTGACTGTCTATATCGGTTCGCATGGCGATAACGGCGCGCATCATGCCGACGTCATCCTGCCGGCCGCCGCCTATACCGAAAAGTCCGGCACCTGGGTCAACACCGAAGGCCGCGTCCAGATGGGCAGCCGCGCAGGCTTTGCACCGGGCGATGCCCGCGAGGACTGGGCAATCATTCGTGCCCTTTCCGACGTGCTCGGCAAGAAGCTTCCCTTCGATTCGCTGAGTGAATTGCGTGGCCGGCTCTATGCCGCTTTCCCGCATTTCGCCGCCATCGACGAGATCGCCGAAACCGATAGCGCCCAAATTGCCGCAGTTGCGAAAAAAGCCGGCAAGATGAACAAGTCAGGGTTTGCGTCGCCGGTCAAAGACTTCTATTTGACGAACCCGATCGCGCGCGCCTCGGCTGTCATGGCCGAGTGCTCGGCATTGGCCCGCAACAACTTCAAAGTCGCGGCAGAGTAAGGGCAGGGGACCATGGATTCTTTCTTTTCGACCTATGTCTTGCCGGCGATCATTATGATCGGGCAGTCACTGCTGCTTCTCGTCTGCCTGCTCGTCTTCATCGCTTACGTGCTGCTTGCCGACCGCAAGATCTGGGCGGCCGTGCAGCTGCGCCGCGGTCCGAACGTCGTCGGTCCCTTCGGCCTGTTCCAGTCCTTCGCCGACCTTCTGAAGTTTGTCTTCAAGGAGCCGATCATTCCGGCCGGCGCCAACAAGGCGGTGTTCCTGCTCGCTCCGCTGGTGACCGTGCTTCTGGCGCTGTCGACCTGGGCGGTGGTGCCGCTCGCCGACGGCTGGGTGATCGCCAACATCAATGTCGGCATCCTCTATATCTTTGCGATCTCCTCGCTCGAAGTCTACGGCATCATCATGGGCGGCTGGGCTTCGAACTCGAAATATCCATTCCTCGGCGCGCTGCGCTCGGCAGCACAGATGGTGTCCTACGAAGTCTCGATCGGCTTCGTCATCGTCACCGTGCTTCTCTGCGTCGGTTCGCTGAACTTGACCGATATCGTCAATGCGCAGCATACCGGCCTCGGAACCGTGCTCGGCCTGCCGGCGTCGTTCCTCGACTGGCACTGGCTGTCGCTTTTCCCGATGTTCATCGTCTTCTTCATTTCGGCGCTGGCCGAGACCAACCGTCCGCCCTTCGACCTTCCGGAGGCCGAATCGGAACTGGTTGCCGGCTTCATGGTCGAATACGGCTCCTCGCCATACATGATGTTCATGCTCGGCGAATATGCGGCCGTCTGCCTGATGTGCGCGCTGACCACGATCCTCTTCCTCGGCGGCTGGCTTCCTCCGGTCGATATCTGGATACTCAACTGGGTTCCCGGCATCATCTGGTTCACCCTGAAGGCTTGCCTGGTGTTTTTCATGTTCGCGATGGTCAAGGCCTTCGTCCCACGCTACCGCTACGACCAGCTCATGCGCCTCGGCTGGAAGGTCTTCCTGCCGCTGTCGCTCGCCATGGTCATCATCGTTGCATTCGTGCTGAAACTGATGGGATGGGCGTAATGATCTCAGCTCTCGTTTCCGGCAAAATTGGAGGTTGAAGATGGCAAGCTTGTCCAGCTCCATCAACTCGCTGTTCCTCAAAGAATTCTTCGGCGCGTTCTTTCTGTCGATGCGCTATTTCTTTCGCCAGAAGGCGACGATCAACTACCCCTTCGAAAAGGGTCCGGTCTCCCCGCGCTTCCGCGGCGAACATGCGCTGCGCCGTTATCCGAATGGCGAGGAACGCTGCATCGCCTGCAAGCTCTGCGAGGCGATCTGTCCTGCCCAGGCGATCACCATCGAGGCTGGTCCGCGCCGCAACGACGGCACACGCCGCACGGTGCGCTATGACATCGATATGGTGAAGTGCATCTATTGCGGCTTCTGCCAGGAAGCCTGCCCGGTCGACGCGATCGTCGAGGGTCCGAATTTCGAATTTGCCACGGAAACTCGCGAAGAGCTCTATTTCGACAAGGCGCGCCTTCTCGATAACGGAGACCGGTGGGAGCGTGAAATCGCCCGCAACATCGCGATCGACTCGCCGTACCGCTGATTGAGATCTGAAATGCCGCGATGGAGCTGCTCGCTCCTGTCGCGGTCAATATGCACAGGAGCTTTGCCGGCGAGTGCCGCGAAGCTCCATCGGGCAGGGAAAACTCCCGGCTGCCCGGGGGAAGATGAAAAAGGCACCAACATGGGTCTGCAGGCTCTATTTTTCTACCTTTTCGCCTTTGTCGCAGTGGCGTCGGCGTTCATGGTCATCTGGGCGAAGAACCCGGTTCACTCGGTTCTGTTTCTGATCCTGGTGTTCTTCAACGCGGCCGGTCTGTTCCTGCTGCTTGGCGCCGAGTTCCTGGCGATGATCCTGCTCGTCGTCTATGTCGGCGCCGTCGCCGTCCTCTTCCTTTTCGTGGTGATGATGCTCGATATCGACTTCACCGAATTGAGGGCAGGCGTTCTCGAATATGCGCCGATCGGTGGATTGATCGGGATCATCCTGGCGGCCGAACTGATCGTCGTGATCGGCGGCAGCGTCATCTCGCCTGATATCGCCAAGTCCGTCGCCATGCCAATCCCGGCGCTCAGCGAGCGTACGAATACGGCCGCTCTCGGCGACGTGCTTTACACCAACTACGTCTATTTCTTCCAGATTGCCGGCTTGGTGCTGCTGGTCGCCATGATCGGCGCGATCGTGCTGACGCTGAGGCATCGCACCAACATCAAGCGGCAGAATATCTCAAGGCAGGTTGCCCGCACGCCCGCCACCGCCGTCGAGGTGGTGTCGGTCAAGCCCGGGCAGGGCGTCTAAAGGCAGGTCAAGGAACAAAGAACATGGTCATCGGACTTTCCCATTACCTGACGGTCAGCGCCATCCTCTTCACGCTCGGCGTCTTCGGCATCTTCCTCAACCGGAAGAACGTCATCGTCATCCTGATGTCGGTCGAACTGATCCTGCTTGCGGTCAACATCAACATGGTCGCCTTCTCTCACTTCCTGAACGACATTGTCGGTCAGGTCTTCGCGCTGTTCATTCTGACGGTCGCGGCTGCCGAAGCGGCGATCGGTCTTGCAATTCTCGTTGTCTTCTACCGCAACCGCGGCTCGATCGCGGTCGAAGACGTCAATATGATGAAGGGCTGAGTGGCTCATGTTCCTCTATAAGGCTATTGTCTTTCTTCCCTTGATCGGCGCGATCGTCGCCGGCCTTTTCGGCCGCGCCATCGGCGCCAAGGCTTCGGAATATGTCACCAGCGGCCTGATGATCGTCGCCGGCATCCTCTCCTGGATCGTCTTCTTCAACGTCGGCATGGGCCATCTTGAAGGCGGGCCGATCAAGGTCGAGGTGCTGCGCTGGATCCAGTCCGGCGGCATCGACGTCTCCTGGTCGCTGCGCGTGGATACGCTCACCTCAGTCATGCTGATCGTCGTCAACACGGTCTCGACGCTGGTGCATATCTATTCGATCGGCTACATGCATACCGATCCGCATCGCCCGCGCTTCTTTGCCTATCTGTCGCTCTTCACCTTCGCCATGCTGATGCTGGTGACGGCCGATAACCTAGCCCAGATGTTCTTCGGCTGGGAAGGCGTCGGTCTCGCCTCCTATCTACTGATCGGCTTCTGGTTCAAGAAGCCTTCGGCGACGGCCGCGGCGATGAAGGCTTTCATCGTCAACCGCGTCGGCGACTTCGGTTTCGTGCTCGGCATAGCCGGCGTCTTCGTGCTGTTCGGCTCGATCAACCTCGATACGATCTTCGCCAATGCATCGAATTTCGCCCCGCATGAAGGCGGCGGCGAGGCGAGCGAAGTGATCCTCAACCTGTTCGGCATGCAGCTCGACAAGGCGCATGCGCTGACCGGCATCTGCCTGTTGCTGTTCATGGGCGCGATGGGCAAGTCGGCCCAGTTCCTGCTGCACACCTGGCTGCCGGACGCCATGGAAGGCCCGACCCCGGTTTCGGCCCTCATCCATGCCGCCACCATGGTCACCGCCGGCGTCTTTCTCGTCGCCCGCATGTCGCCGCTCTTCGAATTGTCGCCGGACGCCCTGACCGTTGTCACCGTGATCGGCGCGATCACCGCTTTCTTCGCGGCAACCGTCGGCCTGGTGCAGAACGACATCAAGCGCGTCATCGCCTATTCCACCTGCTCGCAGCTCGGCTACATGTTCGTGGCGCTGGGGGTAGGGGCCTATGGCGCAGCGATCTTCCATCTCTTCACGCACGCCTTCTTCAAGGCGCTGCTCTTCCTCTGCGCCGGCTCGGTCATCCATGCCGTCGATGGCGAGCAGGATATGCGCTACATGGGCGGGCTTTGGCCGCATATTAAAGTTACAGGCGGCCTGATGATCATCGGCACGCTGGCGATTACCGGTGTCGGCATTCCCTTCACGCCGTTCGGCCTTGCCGGCTTCTTCTCCAAGGACGTGATCATTGAGGCGACTTATGCATCGCACTCGCCGGTCGCAGGCTTTGCCTTCTCGCTGCTGGTCATCGCCGCGCTCTTTACGAGCTTCTATTCCTGGCGCCTGATCTTCATGACCTTCTTCGGCAAGCCACGCGCTTCGCATGAGGTCATGCACCATGTGCATGAATCGCCGCAGGTCATGCTGGTGCCACTCTATCTCCTTGCCCTCGGCGCGGTGCTTGCCGGCTACTTCTTCGAAGGTCGGTTCTACGGCGAGGAATACGCCGAGTTCTGGAAGGGCGCGCTCTTCACCGGCGCCGAGAATGAACTCGTCGAAGAGTTCCACCATGTTCCGGCGCTGGTTGGCTTGAGCCCCTTCATCGCAATGCTGATCGGCTTCGTCATTGCCTGGTACATGTATATCCGCTCGCCGCAGACGCCGCGCGTCCTCGCCAAGCAGCACCGGGTGCTCTACCATTTCCTGCTCAACAAGTGGTATTTCGACGAACTCTATGACTTCCTGTTCGTCCGCACGGCGCGCGCCCTCGGCCGCTTCCTGTGGAAGAAGGGTGACGTCGGCGTCATCGATACCTATGGCCCCAACGGCGTGGCGGCTCGCGTCGTCGCCGTCACCGACCGCGTCGTCCGCCTGCAGACCGGTTACCTCTATCACTATGCCTTCGCCATGCTGCTCGGCATTGCGGCGCTCGTTACCTGGATGATGCTCGGGAGTTCCTTCTGATGACCGATTGGCCTATTCTTTCAACGGTCACCTTCCTGCCGCTCGTCGGCGTGGTGCTCCTGCTCTTGATGAATGGCGACAGCGAAAGCGGTCGGAGGAACGTGCTGTGGATCTCGCTGATCACCACCGTCTTCACCTTCGTCGTCTCTCTCTTCATCTGGATCGGCTTCGACAATGCCAATCCCGGCTTCCAGATGCTCGAAAAGCATGATTGGCTTGGCACCGGCATCGGCTACCACGTCGGCGTCGACGGCATCTCCATGCTGTTCGTCATCCTGTCGACCTTCCTCATGCCCTTCTGCGTGCTGGCGAGCTGGCTCTCGATCGAGAAGCGCCTGAAGGAATACATGATCGCCTTCCTCATCCTGGAAACGATGATGGTCGGCGTCTTCGTCTCGCTCGATATCGTGCTCTTCTACGTCTTCTTCGAGGCAGGCCTCATCCCGATGTTCCTGATCATCGGCGTCTGGGGCGGAAGAGATCGTGTCTATGCGAGTTACAAGTTCTTCCTCTATACGCTGCTGGGCTCGGTGCTGATGCTGCTCGCCATCATGGCGATGTACTGGCAGGCCGGCACGACCGATATCACCGCGCTGCTCGCCTACAAGTTCCCGCCGGCGCTGCAGACATGGCTCTGGCTTGCCTTCTTCGCCTCCTTCGCGGTGAAGATGCCGATGTGGCCGGTCCACACCTGGCTTCCGGACGCCCACGTTCAGGCGCCGACGGCAGGCTCGGTGATCCTGGCAGGCGTGCTCCTGAAGCTCGGCGGCTACGGTCTCATCCGCTTCTCGCTCGGCATGTTCCCGGTCGCCTCCGACTATTTCGCGCCGCTCGTCTTCGCTATGTCGGTTATCGCCATCATCTACACCTCGCTGGTGGCGATGATGCAGGATGACATCAAGAAGCTGATCGCCTATTCCTCCGTGGCGCATATGGGCTACGTTACCATGGGCATCTTTGCCGCCAACATGCAGGGCGTCCAGGGTTCGATCTTCCAGATGCTCTCGCACGGCATCGTCTCCGGCGCGCTCTTCCTCTGCGTCGGCGTCGTCTACGACCGTACCCATACCCGCGAGATCAACGCCTATGGCGGCCTCGTCAACAACATGCCGAAATATGCCGTGGCGATGATGGTCTTCACCATGGCCAATGTCGGGCTTCCCGGCACGTCTGGCTTCATCGGCGAATTCCTGACTCTGATCGGCGTCTTCCGGGTCAACACCTGGGTCGCGCTCTTTGCCGCCACCGGTGTCATTCTCTCGGCCGCCTATGCGCTCTGGCTCTACCGCCGGGTGATCTTCGGCGCGCTGGAGAAGGAAAAGCTGAAGGCGCTGCTCGACCTTTCCAGACGCGAACAGCTGATCCTCTATCCGCTGGTTGCGCTGACCATCTTCTTCGGCGTTTATCCGGCTCCGGTCTTCGATGCGACGGCCGCCTCGGTGGATCTGCTGGTCAACAACTACACGGCCGCCGTGCACGCAGCGCAGAACGTTGCGCTGTCTATGAAATGATGACGGGACTTATCGGACATGACCGCTGAAACAATTCTCCTCAGTCTGCATCTTTCCGCGCCGGAGCTCATCCTCGCGGTCGGCGCCCTGGTCCTGTTGATGGTCGGCGTCTTCTCAGGCGAGCGGTCGGGCCTTGTCGTCACGGGCCTCGCCATCGTCCTGCTGCTCGCATCCGGCCTGTGGCTGCTCTTCGTGCCGGCGGAAGGCCTCGCCTTCGGCGGCGTCTACATGGCCGACGGCTTCTCCCGCTTCATGAAGCTGGTGGCGCTCATCGGTTCGCTGGTCGCCCTGTTCATGACCATGGGGCATGCCCGCGAAAATCAGCTCGACAAGTTCGAGTTCCCGGTTCTGCTGGTGCTGGCGACCCTCGGCATTCTGCTGATGATCTCGGCCAACGACCTGATCTCTCTCTATCTCGCGCTGGAACTGCAGTCGCTGGCGCTTTATGTCGTCGCCGCGATCAACCGCGACAGCCTGAAGTCGACCGAAGCCGGCCTCAAATATTTCGTCCTCGGCGCGCTGTCCTCCGGCATGCTGCTCTACGGCATGTCGCTGGTCTACGGCTTCACCGGCCATACCCATTTCACCGAAATCGCCCAGGCGCTTTCGGTTGAAGGTGCACGCTCGCTCGGCCTCATCTTCGGCCTGGTCTTCATCCTCGCCGGCATCGCCTTCAAGATCTCGGCCGTTCCCTTCCACATGTGGACGCCTGATGTTTATGAAGGCGCGCCGACGCCGGTCACCGCCTTCTTTGCCGCAGCCCCCAAGGTTGCCGCCATGGCAATGTTGACCCGCATCGTCATCACCGCCTTCCAGCCGGTTCTGGCCGATTGGCAGCAGGTCGTCGTCTTCATCTCGATCGCCTCGATGCTGCTCGGCTCCTTTGCCGCGATCGGCCAGAAGAATATCAAGCGACTGATGGCCTATTCCTCGATCGGCCACATGGGCTATGCTCTGGTCGGCCTTGCCGCCGGCAACCAGACCGGTGTTTCCGGCGTCATGCTTTACATGGTCATTTACATGATCATGACGCTCGGCACCTTCGCGATCATCATGTCGATGCGCCGCAAGGATGGAACCGTTGTCGAAGACGTCAATGATCTCGCCGGCCTTTCCGCGACCAACCCGTTCATGGCCGTGGTACTAACGGCGCTGATGTTCTCGCTCGCCGGCATTCCGCCGCTCGCCGGTTTCTTCGCCAAGTATTTCGTCTTCGTTGCCGCGATCGAAGCCAAGCTCTATGCGCTTGCCATCATCGGCGTTCTCGCCTCGGTCGTCGGCGCCTATTATTATCTGCGCGTCATCAAGCTGATGTGGTTCGATGAAGCGACCGGCGAATTCGCCCGTGTCTCCAGCGCCCTACGGCTGGTCTTCGGTCTCTCCGGTCTCTTCGTCACCGCCTATGTGCTGATCGGCGGCCCGATCGGTGGCGCGGCAGAGCTTGCCGCCGCGACGCTCTTCTGATGGTTTCCGACAGACGGCGCCGGATATCGCTCGGCGATTTCAGGCACGAGGCGCTGTCGGAAACATCATCCACCAACAGCGAATGCCTCGCCCGGGCGCGGGCGGGCGATCCCGGAAATCTCTGGGTGACGGCCGAGAGGCAGACCGGCGGCCGCGGCCGCCGCGGCCGCCTCTGGGTGTCCGAACGCGGCAATCTCTACGCGTCTCTTCTGTTGATCGACCCGGCGCCGATGGAGCGCCTCGGCTCGCTGCCGCTTGCGGTTGCCGTCGCCGTGCACCAGACGATCCGCCAGGTGCTGCCGCCGGGCGCCGAACCGCTCGAGGTCAAATGGCCGAACGATATTCTCATCGGCCGGAAAAAGACCTGCGGCATCCTCGTCGAGGGCGAGCAATTGCCGGACGGCCGCTACGCGCTGATCGTCGGCATCGGCATCAATGTCTCGGTCATGCCTGATAATCCGCTCTATCCCGTCACCTGTCTGCGTCAGCATGCAAGCGCGGCTTCGCCGGACGAGCTCTTCGCCCATCTCTTCGCGGCGATGGCGGATGTGCTCGATCAATGGGACCAGGGCCGCGGCATTGCCGAGATCACGGCGCGCTGGCGCACCATCGCCTGTGGCATCGGCGAAAAGATCACGGTGAATTTACCGGACCGATCGATTTCCGGCCAATTCGCCGGAATTGATGATAATGGCTTGTTGATGCTCGATACCGGCGCTGGCAGGATTGTGCCCATTGCCGCCGGTGATGTGTTTTTTGGATAGCGGAAAAAACGAAAATTATGGCGAAACAGGACGAGTTGGTATTCCTGCCTCTGGGCGGCGTTGGCGAGATCGGCATGAATCTCGCTCTCTATGGCTACGGCCCGCCCGAGCATCGCCAGTGGATCATGGTCGATTGCGGGGTCACCTTTCCCGGCCCCGACCTGCCGGGCGTTGATCTCGTGCTGCCCGATATCCGCTTCCTCGCCAGCGAGCGCAAGAACCTCAAGGCGATCATCATCACCCATGCCCATGAAGACCACTACGGCGCACTCGCCGACCTCTGGCCGGGCCTCAACGTTCCGGTTTTCGCCTCGGCCTTTACATCGGGCTTGCTTGAAGCCAAACGCAACTTCGAGAAGGCGACGATCGGCGAAGTGCCGGTGACGCCGTTCAAGGCAGGCGATACGATCAATGTCGGCCCCTTCAGCATCGAAGGTGTGGCCGTCAACCATTCGATTCCCGAGCCGATGTCGCTGATGATCCGCACGCCAGCCGGC
Source organism: Rhizobium etli CFN 42 (assembly GCF_000092045.1). Taxonomy (NCBI): domain Bacteria; kingdom Pseudomonadati; phylum Pseudomonadota; class Alphaproteobacteria; order Hyphomicrobiales; family Rhizobiaceae; genus Rhizobium; species Rhizobium etli. The sequence goes on from NC_007761.1 coordinate 1,701,012, forward strand.
AACGTCATCCATACCGGTGACTGGAAGATCGACCACGAGCCTTCGCTCGGGCCTCTGACCGATGAGACACGATTCCGCCAGCTTGGTGACGAGGGCGTGCTGGCGCTGATGTGCGATTCCACCAACGCCCTGCGCGACGGTGTTTCGCCCTCCGAGAAGGATGTGTCGGAAAGCCTCCGCAAGATCATCGAGGATGCCGAGGGCCGGGTAGCGATTACCACCTTCTCGTCGAATGTCGGGCGTATCCGCACCGTCGCCGAGGCTGCCGAGGCGGCCGGCCGCGAAGTGCTGTTGCTCGGCAGCTCGCTGAAGCGCGTCGTCGATGTCGCTAGTGATATCGGCCTGATGGAAGGGGTCAAACCTTTCATTTCCGAAGAGGAGTACGGTTATATCCCGCGCGACAAGGTCGTGGTCATCCTGACCGGCAGCCAGGGTGAGGCGCGGGCCGCCCTTGCCAAGCTCTCCCGCGACGAGATGCGCAACGTGGCCTTTGCGGCAGGCGATATCGTTGTCTTTTCCTCGCGCGCCATTCCCGGCAACGAGAAGGCGATCCAGGATATCAAGAACGGCCTCGTCGAGCAGGGCGTGCATATCATCACCGATACCGAGGCGCTCGTCCACGTTTCCGGCCATCCGCGCCGCAACGAGTTGCAGAGGATGTATGAGTGGACCCGGCCGAAAATCGTCGTGCCGGTGCATGGCGAGGCGACGCATCTGACGGCGCATAAGGAGTTGGCCGAGCAGTCTGGCATCGCAATCGTGCCGCGGGTGCGCAACGGCGATATCCTGCGGCTGGCGCCAGGTCCGGTCGAGGTGATAGGCGAAGCGCCGCATGGCCGCATCTACAAGGACGGCCTGCTGATCGGCGACTTCGACGAAATGGGTATCGGCGAGCGCAAGAAACTCTCCTATGTCGGCCATGTCGCGGTCAACGTCGTGCTCGACGCGCGGTATGACATCCTCGGCGATCCCGATCTCGTCTCCATCGGCCTGCCGGTTTATGATGACGAAGGCGAGGAGATGGAGGATACGCTCTACGATGCGGCGATCAGCGCCATCGAAAGCATTCCGCGCGCCCGCCGCAAGGATATCGACATGCTGCAGGAGGCCGTGCGCCGTGCCATCCGCGCGGCGGCAAATCACGCATGGGGCAAAAAGCCCGTTGTCACCGCTTTCGTCACCAAGGTCTGACCATGCTCGGCCGAGTGAACCATATCGCCATCGCCGTTCCCGATCTCGCAGCGGCGACGGCCGCTTATCGCGACACGCTGGGCGCTGCCGTGTCGCAGCCGCAGCCTCTGCCGGAACACGGCGTCACCGTCGTCTTCGTCGAATTGCCGAACACCAAGGTCGAATTGCTGCAGCCGCTGGGGCAGGACTCGCCGATCGCAGCCTTCCTCGAAAAGAACCCGTCCGGCGGCATGCATCATATCTGTTACGAGGTGGACGATATCATCCTCGCCCGTGACCGACTGGTCGTCGCCGGCGCGCGGGTCCTTGGCGACGGCCAGCCGAAGACCGGCGCGCATGGCAAGCCGGTGATCTTTCTGCACCCCAAGGATTTCTTCGGTACGCTGATCGAACTCGAACAGGCCTAGAGAAATCGGACGCGTTTTCGCTGCGGCAGAGTGACCCGAAGACGGCGAAATGTTTCTTCGCTTTGAGTTGCACGCTATTCCGCCGTATAAGTGCGCCAGCTCCAAGCGGCACTGCGCTTCACGCGTTCTGTCGGCAAGACACGACCGGGAAAGATAATGCTCCAGACCTTCCTTCAGGGATTCGCCGTCTACTTCATCATCTGGTGGATGACGCTGTTCGCCGTTCTACCGATCGGCCTGCGCACGCAGGCGGAAGACGACGATATCGTGCTCGGCACCGTGCCAAGCGCACCCACCCGCTTTCGTGCCGCCTTCGTCTTTTCGCTGACGACGCTGATCTCGGCGCTGATCTATGGCATCTGGTATGTCTGCGACACTTATTTCGGCTGGGGCTTTGACGCCCTTCCACAACTCGGGCCTAGCTTCTATTGAAATAGCTTTTGCTCAAACTTTGAGCATATGCAAATATTATCATGAAATCCAGTTCGCATATTGGCGTCATGCTGGCGCGTCAGAGAGCTCGCCTTACGGAATGAGGGCCTCACCTTACGGAAGCGGTCTGGAGTTTGAAGGGGAGGAGAAGGCGAAAAACCAAAAAAAAACAAGGCTAAAAGCCTTGTTTTAAGTATCGCGTGATCTGTAACCGTTGCCGGGGCTGCGACGAGCGCGCCTAAGATCTGATCCTCCCAAGACTTGACCGCGAAATGGCAAGAATTAACTTCCTTGCCTGTTTTGTGAGCTAAAACTAGCCCAAACATTGGGCTTTGTCATTAGCTTTTTTTGCATTTTTGCTACACACCAGCAAAATTTTTCTGTTGACAAGATTTTCGTTCAAGTCCTTATAAATACGCGCTTTTTCACGCCCTTTCATTTTGCGCGTGCGAACATGCGTGTCCGCGAGGCGGCCGACGGCAGTTGCGGGTTTCCTTCCCGCCGCGAAGCGGCTATGAACGCTCCCACATTCACAATGTATCTTCGATTCCGCTCGCCTGCGGGATCTCAACTGCTTCGGAATCGCCATGCGTCTGTCTCGCTACTTCATGCCCATCCTTAAGGAAAACCCCAAGGAGGCGGAAATCGTCTCCCACCGGTTAATGCTGCGCGCCGGCATGATCCGCCAGCAGTCTCAGGGCATCTATTCCTGGTTGCCGCTCGGCAAGCGTGTGCTCGACAAGGTCAACGCCATTATCCGCGAGGAGCAGAACCGAGCCGGCGCCATCGAGCTGTCCATGCCGACCCTGCAATCGGCAGAGCTCTGGCAGGAAAGCGGCCGCTACGATGCCTACGGCAAGGAGATGCTGCGCATCAAGGACCGTCAGGACCGGCCGATGCTCTACGGCCCCACCAACGAGGAGATGGTGACGGATATTTTCCGTTCGTCCGTCAAGTCCTACAAGGACCTGCCGCTTAACCTCTATCACATCCAGCTGAAGTTCCGTGACGAGATCCGCCCGCGCTTCGGCACCATGCGCTCGCGCGAGTTCATGATGAAGGACGCTTATTCCTTCGATCTGACGCGCGAAGGGGCCGAGCATTCCTACAACAAGATGTTCGCCGCCTATCTCAGAACCTTCGAGCGGCTCGGCCTGCGCGCCATCCCGATGCGTGCCGATACCGGCCCGATCGGCGGCAATCTGAGCCATGAATTCATCATTCTCGCCGATACCGGCGAATCCGAGGTCTTCTGCCATAAGGACTTCGTTGGTTTCGATATTCCCGGCGAAAACACCGATTTCGACAGCGTCGAAGGCCTGAAGGCGATCTTCGACAAATGGACCTCGCTCTATGCGGCGACCTCGGAAATGCACGACGAGGCGGCCTTCAACGCCGTTCCCGAAGGCGACCGCCTTTCGGCGCGCGGCATCGAGGTCGGCCACATCTTCTATTTTGGCACGAAATATTCCGAGCCGATGGGCGCGAAAGTGCAGGGGCCTGATGGTAAGGAACACTTCGTTCACATGGGTTCCTACGGTATCGGCCCGACACGCCTTGTTCCCGCCATCATCGAAGCCTCGCATGATGACAACGGAATCATCTGGCCGGCATCGGTCGCACCCTTCGATGTCGTCGTCATCAACATGAAGGTGGGCGATCAGGCCTGCGACGATACGTGTGAGCTGATCTATGCCGCGCTGAAAAAGGCCGGCAAGGATGTGCTCTACGACGATACCGACGACCGGGCCGGCACGAAGTTCGCCACCGCCGACCTGATCGGCGTACCTGTCCAGATCATCGCCGGCCCGCGCGCGGTCGCGAACGGCGAGGTCGAAGTGAAGGACCGCAAGACCGGCGCCCGTGAAACGATGACCATCGAAGCGGCGATCAACAGGTTCGTGGCTTAAGGAAACGGAGGCGAAATGGCAGAGGCAGCAGTGGACCGGAGTTCAAAATCCGGCTTAGGTCCGGCTGGCAAGCCATTTTCCACCTTTGAGCGCCTCGTGGCGTGGCGTTATTTGCGCGCCCGCCGCAAGGAGGCCTTCATTTCGGTGATCGCCGGCTTCTCCTTCGTCGGCATCATGCTGGGCGTTGCGACGCTGATCATCGTCATGGCCGTCATGAACGGCTTTCGCACCGAACTCGTCTCGCGCATCCTCGGCATCAACGGTCATATGATCGTGCAGCCGGTCGACGGCCCCTTTACCGATTATCCCGAACTGACCGCCAAACTCGCGGCGGTGCCGGGCGTTAGGATGGCGCTGCCCTTGGTGGAAGGCCAGGTGCTTGCCTCGGCCCAGGCTGGCGGCAGCACCGGTGCTTTGGTGCGCGGCGCCCGCGCCGAAGACCTGACCAAACTCAAGACAATCTCCGACAACATCAAATCCGGCGACATGGTGGGCTATGCCTCGGGCGAGGGCGTGCTGATCGGCACCCGCATGGCCGATCAGTTGGGTCTGCGCGTCGGCGACCTCATCACCCTGACCTCGCCGGAAGGCGACATCACACCGATGGGCGTCAATCCGCGAGTCAAATCCTACAAGATCTCCGGCCTGTTCGAGATCGGCATGTCGGAATATGACTCGTCGATCATCTTCATGCCGCTCGAGGAAGCGCAGCTCTACTTCAATGCCGCCGGGCTGGTGCAGTCGATCGAGCTCTTCGTCGATCATCCCGATGATATCGACGCGCTGAGGCCGAAGGTGGAAGAGGCGGCCGGCCGCCAGATCAACCTGACTGACTGGCGCCAGCGCAACCAGACCTTCTTCTCCGCACTCCAGGTCGAGCGCAACGTCATGTTCATGATCCTGACGCTGATCGTGCTTGTCGCGGCCCTCAACATCATCTCCGGCCTCATCATGCTGGTGAAGGACAAGGGCAGCGATATCGCCATCCTACGTACCATGGGCGCCAGCGCCGGTGCGATCATGCGCATCTTCTTCATGACCGGAGCGGCGATCGGCATCGTCGGCACGCTTGCGGGCGTGCTGCTCGGCGTCGTCGTCTGCGTCAACATCGAATCCATCCGCCAGTTCTTCTCTTGGATCTCCGGCACCGTGATTTTCAATCCCCAGGTCTATTTCCTCAGCCAGCTGCCGGCCGAGATGGATATCAGCGAAACGATCTCGGTGGTCGTCATGGCGCTCAGCCTCTCCTTCATCGCCACCATCTTCCCGGCATGGCGCGCCTCCAGGCTCGATCCGGTGCAGGCCCTGCGCTACGAATAAGGAATGCCCCATTCATGAATCGCAACGTCGTCCTCAAGCTTACCGGCGTCGAGCGCCATTACGGGCAGGGTGATACGCTGCTCACGATCTTGAAGGGAGCAGATTTTTCGCTGGCGAAAGGAGAGATCGTCGCCCTTGTCGCCCCCTCCGGCACCGGCAAGTCGACGCTGCTGCATGTCGCCGGCCTGCTCGAGCATCCCGACGGCGGCGAGGTTACCATCAACGGCCATGCCTGCGACGGCCTTTCCGATGAGAAGCGCACGGCAATCCGCCGCCGCGAGATCGGCTTCGTCTATCAATTCCACCATCTCCTGCCGGAATTTTCGGCGCTTGAGAACATCATGATGCCGCAGCTGATTGCCGGTCTGTCCTGGAAGGAAGCCCAGGAGCGAGCCGGGCAGCTCCTCGACTATATGCGCATCGGCCATCGCGGTTCGCATCGCCCGGCCGAACTTTCCGGGGGCGAACAGCAGCGCGTCGCCATCGCCCGCGCCGTCGCCAATGCGCCGACGCTGCTTCTTGCCGACGAGCCGACCGGCAATCTCGATCCGGAAACGGCAAGCTACGTCTTCGACGCGCTGGAGGCGCTGGTGCGCCAGTCCGGCCTTGCGGCCCTCATCGCCACTCACAACCATGAACTCGCCGGCCGCATGGATCGGCGCGTCACGATCTCCGATGGCAAGGTCGTAGAGTTTTAGTCTAAGGCGATTACGGGGTGACAAGCCCGCCGCGGTAGTCGAGCGCATAGGCCTTCCGGCCGCCGACCATGATGCATTCATGGCCATTGAATCGGTCGCAGCCGCCTTCGCTGCGGTCGATATAGCGGCCCAACGAATGATCGAATTCCATTCCGCCAAGAAATCGGCCTTCGCGATACATTGCCGACAGCGCCGCCGTGATCACCGTTCCGGCGGCACTGCCGTCGATGAGATCAGGCGCGACGACACAGCCGAAATAATTCATCGCCCAGACGGGTTCGCGGACAAACCAGACCACTTCCTGTCCGGCGAAATCGGTGCCGCCGAAATAGCTGTCGAGATAACGCCAATGGCCGCGTTCGTAACCGATATCATGGGCACCTAGTCGGCAGGGTGGGCGAGGCACGCCGCCGCCGACATAGGTTGCGGCTTTCGCCTCTACGATGAAGTCGTTCAGCATCGCGGTGTCGAGCATTATCATCTTCCTCCCTGCCTCATCTGATACGGATATAACAGAATTGCGAGAACATAAGAAGAACAAAAGAGCGAGCATCGCTCGATCGCCTTGGGGCAGTCGCAAGACATTGAATGCGCTGTACGGATCCGTTCGGCAAGCGATGTCGAGCCGGTGGCGCCGAGCATGTTCAAAGCCAGCGCTGAAGCTGCATTCGATTCGCAGCCCGGAACCGGCATTTTTCAAATGCAAGCGCAAAGGAAAAGATTCCCGTTGACATAGGAACAAACATGGAACAAATTGAAAACATAACGAGTAAAGGAGAGCCAGATGACTGACATGATCCGTGATATCGCAGCATTCACCTCCATCGCAATGTTCGTTGCCAGCTTCTCGCTGATCGTCATCGCGATCTAAAGTTTTCAGGGGATCGCATGGCAATCATGCGGTTCGTACGCGGGTCTTCTTCTGGACATCATCGCCCTCAATGCCGACAATGTATCCGATTCATTTCGGCTGATTGGGAAGGCATATCATGGCGGAGACGGAAAAGGGTTCAACGGGTGAGGCGACCGGCGGCACGCCGGGCTTCATCCACCTGAGGGTCCATTCCGCCTATTCGCTTCTTGAGGGCGCGCTGCCGCTGAAGAAGATCCTCTACAAGGCGACCGGCGACAATCAGCCGGCAATCGCCATTACCGATACCAACAACCTGTTTGTCGCCCTTGAATTCTCGCAGAAGGCAATGGACGAGGGCCTGCAGCCGATCATCGGCTGCCAAGTCTCCATCGACATGGAAGACGGATTGGAAAGCGAAAAGCGCGGCGGTCAGCAGGCCCTGATCAAGTTGCCGTCGATCGTTCTTCTTGCCGCGACGGAGGCCGGTTACGAAAGGCTGGTCGATCTCGTTAGCCGCGCCTATCTCGGCGGCGACAGCAATCAGGCCGTTCATATCAGAGCTTCCTGGCTGGAAGAGGCAGGTACGGAAGGGCTGATCGCCTTGACCGGCGCGCTGACCGGGCCGGTCGACGCAGCTGTCAGGGAAGGTCACCCCGCCCAGGCGGAAGCCCGGCTGCTCACGCTGAAGCGTCTCTTCGGCGACAGACTCTATGTCGAGCTGCAGCGGCACGGCACCTACGACAAGCGGCATGAGCAGAAGATCGTCAGGCTTGCTTACACGCATGACCTGCCGCTCGTCGCCACAAACGAGGCCTTCTTTCCCACCCGCGACGATTACGACGCCCATGATGCGCTGATGGCGGTTGCGCATAACGCCATCGTCTCCGACGACAGCCGCTTTCGCCTGACGCCTGATCACTACCTGAAGAGCCGCGCCGAGATGGCCAGGCTCTTCGCCGACCTGCCGGAAGCGCTTGAGAACACGATCGAGATTGCCAAGCGCTGCTCCTTCGTGCTGAAGACGCGAAAGCCGATCCTGCCGCGCTTCACCGGTGCGACTGATGATGCCGAGGAGGCCGAGCGCGCCGAGGCGGGCGAATTGCGTCGCCAGGCGGTCGAAGGGCTGGACATGCGGCTTGCCACGCTAGGCATGTCGCCGGGCTACGAGGAAAAGGATTATCGCGAGCGACTGGAGTTCGAGCTCAGCGTTATCGAGCGCATGCGCTTCCCCGGTTACTTCCTGATCGTTTCCGACTTCATCAAATGGGCCAAGCAGCATGATATTCCGGTCGGCCCCGGCCGTGGTTCGGGCGCCGGTTCGCTGGTCGCCTATGCGCTGACAATCACTGACGTCGACCCCTTGCGCTTCTCGCTGCTCTTCGAGCGCTTCCTCAATCCGGAACGCGTCTCGATGCCGGACTTCGATATCGACTTCTGCCAGGATCGCCGCGAAGAGGTGATCCGTTACGTCCAGGCGAAATATGGTCGCGAACAGGTGGCGCAGATTATCACCTTCGGTTCGCTGCAGGCCCGCGCAGCACTTCGCGACGTTGGCCGCGTGCTGGAAATGCCCTACGGCCAGGTCGACAAGATCTGCAAGCTTGTTCCGAACAATCCGGCCAATCCGACGCCGCTCTCCAAGGCGATTGAGGAAGAGCCGAAGCTGCAGGAGGAGGCGGCGAAGGAACCAGTGGTCGCGCGCCTGCTCGACATCGCCCAGAAAATTGAAGGCCTTTATCGCCATGCCTCGACGCATGCCGCCGGTATTGTCATCGGTGATCGGCCGCTGTCCAAACTCGTGCCGATGTATCGCGATCCGCGTTCTGACATGCCGGTCACCCAGTTCAATATGAAGTGGGTGGAGCAGGCCGGCCTCGTCAAATTCGACTTTCTCGGTCTGAAGACGTTGACGGTCCTGAAGGTCGCCGTCGATTTTGTCGCCAAGCGCGGCATCAATGTCGATCTCGCCGCCATTCCCCTTGACGACAAGCCGACCTACGAAATGCTGTCGCGCGGCGAGACGGTCGGCGTGTTCCAGGTGGAAAGTGCGGGCATGCGCAAGGCCCTGATCGGCATGAAGCCGGACTGTATCGAGGATATCATCGCGCTGGTAGCTCTTTACCGCCCGGGCCCGATGGAGAACATTCCTGTCTATAACGCCCGCAAGCACGGCGAGGAGGAGGTGGAATCGATCCACCCGACAATCGACCATCTCCTCAAGGAAACCCAGGGCGTCATCGTTTACCAGGAGCAGGTGATGCAGATCGCCCAGGTCCTGTCGGGCTATTCCCTCGGCGAAGCCGACCTTCTGCGTCGCGCCATGGGCAAGAAGATCAAGGCCGAGATGGACCAGCAACGCGAGCGCTTCGTCGAGGGCGCCGTGAAAAACGGGGTGAAGAAACCGCAGGCCGACGTCATCTTCGATCTGCTGGCGAAATTCGCCAATTACGGCTTCAATAAGTCGCACGCCGCCGCCTACGCCATCGTCTCCTACCAGACGGCCTATATGAAGGCGCATTATCCGGTCGAGTTCCTCGCCGCTTCGATGACGCTCGACATGTCCAACACGGAAAAGGTCAATGATTTCCGTCAGGATGCGAAGCGCCTCGGCATCGAGGTGATCGCGCCCTCCGTGCAGACCTCCTTCCGCCATTTCGAGACCGGCGACAACCGCATCTATTATGCGCTGGCCGCCCTCAAGGGCGTCGGCGAATCCGCCGTCGACCACATTGTCGAGGTGCGTGGCGACAAGCCCTTTGCCAGCATCGAGGATTTCTGTCTGCGCATCGATCCGCGCCAGGTGAACCGCCGCGTGCTCGAAAGCCTGATCTATGCCGGCGCCTTCGATTGTTTCGGCACCGACCGCGCCCAGCTTGCCGCCGGCCTTGACCGCATCCTCGGTTATGCCCAGCGCGCTCAGGAAAACAAGCTGAGCGGCCAGTCGGATATTTTCGGCAGCGCGCTAAACTCAGGTCCGGAAAAAATCTCCTTGCCGCCCTATTCGCCCTGGCTGGCATCGGAGCGGCTGCTCAAGGAATTCCAGGTGCTGGGCTTCTATCTAACCGCCCACCCGCTCGATTCCTACAACAACATCTTGCAGAAGATGCGCGTGCAGACATTCGCCGAGTTTTCTGCCGCCATCAAACAGGGCGCCGCCAATGCGCGCCTTGCCGGAACCGTCATCTCGAAGCAGGAGCGCAAGACCCGCACCGGCAACAAGATGGGCATCATCGTCTTTTCCGATTCCTCGGGGCAGTTCGAGGCGGTGCTTTTTTCGGAGATGCTGAACCAGTATCGCGACGTGCTCGAGTCCGGGAAATCCTTCCTGCTGACCGCGACCGGTGAGGAGCGGCCGGAGGGTATCGGTCTGCGCATCCAGACGATCCAGTCGCTTGAGGAAAAGTCGCTGCAGATGCAGAAGGCGTTGCGCGTCTATATCAGAGATTCCGGACCGCTGAAAATGGTCGCCGGTCATCTGAACGCCAAGGGCGACGGCTTGGTTTCCTTCATCGTCATCAAGGAAGAGGGCAAGCGCGAGGTCGAAGTGGCGCTGCCGGAGAAATACCGCATCACAGCGGAGATCGCCGCCGCCCTTCGCGCAGCCCCCGGCGTCGTCGACGTCGAGCTTGTTTGATGGCGAAGCCGATCGCCCCGAGGGCAATGCAGATCGCCTAGGATAATGCACCTCACCCAGGGTGATGCAAGGCACCTGGGCTGATGGCCGTCAGCCGCGGGTAATGGTAATGAAATCCGTGCCCTCGCCGGTCTCCCGGCCGAGGCCGGTATCGGAGATCGTTAGCGTCGAGCCGGGCGCGATCAGCGCGTCGATCTTGCGACGGGTCTCGTCGGGGATGGAAATCCGGCTCAGCGAACGGGCGATCGGCTTGCCGGTGACGATCGAGCTTTCCGGATTGCTGATCCCGAGCCGCCTCATCGTTTCGCGGGAGAGATTGTTTTCGAGCGTGATGCCGAGCCAGTCCGCCGTGCCGGCTTTTTCATCGACCGCGTGCAGGGTAAAGAAGTGTGTGCCGAGCGCCAGCCCCGGATCGGCGATCGTCACCGGCGCCTCGAACACCGGTTTGAATGCCTTTCGCACCATGATGACGCCGTTCGGCGGCTCGCCTTTGCCGGCTGCGGTATAGAGCGCTTTGAGCAAAGTATCGGAGATCAGGCTTCTGTCACCGGCAAATTCCGCCGGCCGCAGCGTCTTGAAAGCCCTGATTGCCTCAACGGTCGACGGGCCGAGCAATCCGTCCGAATCTCCGGCGGAAAAGCCGAGTGCGTTGAGCAGGGTCTGGATGTCGATCACCGTCTCGCGCAGCGTGCGGCGCGTGATGAGCATGCTGATCGGCTCTGACGGCGGCTCGGCTTCATGCGTTGCAAGCGGCTGCACCATCGGCATCGGCATGGCGGCGGTATCGTTCATCGCCACCTGCACCGGCTTTTGCGGGCTGTCGGGCATGGAGGGCCGCAATTCGACATCCGAAAGCAGCGGCATCGCCGCCGGCGCATCCGGGTGGAAGAGGGTCGAATGGTCGATCGGCTGCGGCACCAGTTCGCCGTCGCTGATGATGACGGGGATGCCGGGCTCGGTCATCCCATAGAGCATTTTCGCAAAGGCGCCGGGCATGCGCACGCAGCCGTGCGAAGCCGGATAACGCGGCACGGAATTCGATTCATGCAGCGCGATGCCGGACCATGTCAGCCGTTGCATGAACGGCATCGGGGCCGCCGAATAGAGATTGGATTCGTGGTATTTCTGCTTTTCGAGCACCGAGAAAATGCCGCTCGGTGTCGTATGGCCGTCCTTGCCGGTCGAGACCTTCGAAGTCGCGACGACCTCGGTGCCGTCATAAACCACCAGCGACTGCTTGTTCTTCGAGACGAAGATCTGCAGCGTGCGTGCATCCGCGGCAAGAGCAGGGTGCACGAGTGCGGTGGCCGACAGCAAGCCGAGGCCGAAGACGAGACGCGAAAACATGATACCCAACCATACGCAATACTGGTTCGGCACATTACGAGACGAAGTTTAAGGAAGATTTTAAAACCCGGACTCCTCGGCTCGCCGGGTATGGTGCAGCGGTTCCGCGCTAACGACACGCATAAGATAAACGGCGAAGAATGCGCATGAATCAAAGTTTGAGCTGTCTGAGTTAAGGCATTGTTACTCGTATGTATTTCGAAACTCTGCACCTTTGCGCGAGATGTTCTAGTGATCGCGCTTGCTGCTGCCGAAGGTGTAGCCGGTCTCGACCGTGTTCTTGCCGAACTTGTCGCGCAGCTTGTCCATTGCCGCTTCGGCCGCCGCCCGGCGGCCTGACTGCCGGTCGATCAGGTCGGGCGGATCGGCGCGAGTGGCATCGCCGAGATCGGTGACGCCAATGCCGATCAGGCGGAATTTCGTGCCGTCGGTTTCCTTTTCGAGAAGCTCGAGGCCGACGCGGAAGATCCTGTCGGCAAGCTGGGTCGGGTCCTCGAGCTTGCGGTTGCGGGTGCGCGTCTTGAAGTCGGCGCTCTTCATCTTCAGCACCACTGTCTGGCCGGCGATATCGTTTTTCTTCAGTCGCCAGGAAACCTTTTCGGAAAGGTTGCGCAGGATCGGCACCAGATCGTCGTAGCGCGAGATGTCGTCGAAGAACGTCGTTTCGGCCGAAACGCTCTTGGCGGCATCGTTGAGATGCACCTCGCGGTCGTCGATACCGCGTGATAGCCGGGCGAGCCGCTGGCCGATGCTGCCGTAGCGGCGCATCAGGTCGTTCTCCTCCATCTGCTGCAACTGACCGATTGTGCGGATGCCGTCCGCCTCCAGCGTCGCGGCAAAGGCCTTGCCGACGCCCCAGATGGTGGTGACGGGACGCGGCGCCAGGAATTCCACCGCTTCTTCACGGCCGATGACGGAAAAGCCCCGCGGCTTCTGCAGGTCGGAAGCGACCTTGGCGAGGAATTTGCAATAGGAAAGCCCGACCGAAACGGTAATGCCGATCTCCTTTTCGATGCGGCGAGCGAATTTGGCGAGCGTACGCGCCGGTGGATCGTGATGCAGCCTCTCCGTGCCGCCGAGTTCCAGGAAGGCTTCGTCGATCGACAGCGGCTGCACCAGCGGCGTCAGATCCTGCATCAGCGCGCGCACCTGGCGCCCAACCCGGACATATTTCTCCATGTCCGGGCGTATGACGGTGGCCTGAGGGCATGCCTCCAGCGCCTTGAACATCGGCATTGCCGAACGCACGCCGTGGATACGGGCGATATAGCAGGCAGTGGAGACGACACCGCGTTTGCCGCCGCCGATGATGACCGGCTTGTCGGCAAGTTCGGGATTGTCGCGCTTCTCGACCGCCGCGTAAAAGGCGTCGCAATCGATATGCGCAAGTGTCAGTCGATAGAGTTCGCCATGGCGCACCAGGCGCGGACTGCCGCAGGTAATGCAACGGCGCGCCTCGCCCTTCTGCTCGGCAAGGCAGTCGCGACAGAAGCCGGGTGTCTTGTCAGGCGCGGGCGTCATGGTGAGAACAAAGGTTGAACGCCGCGACACTACGCCTTAAGCTGACGAGTCACAAGAGAGGGTGGAGCTTTGCCTTTGGATAAAGATCTTCGTTTCGAGCCGGTGACGGCAGACCGGTGGAACGACTTCGAAACCCTGTTCGGCCCACAGGGGGCTTTTTATAATTGCTGGTGTGTCGCGCTGCGCTTGCCGCACGCCATGAGGACGACGATGACGGCCGACGAGCGCAAGGCGCATATGCGCGAACGGATCGAGGCGGGGCCGCCGCCGGGAATACTCTACTATGCCGATGGCCAGCCGGTCGCCTGGGTGCAGGTCGGGCCGCGCCAGGACGTGCCGCAGTTCAATTCACCGCGCACCGTCTCGCGGCCGCTGGAGGAGGAGGATGCGCGCGATCCCTCGATCTGGGCGGTCAGCTGCTTCTTCCTGCTGCCGAAAATGCGCGGCAGGGGATTAAGTCATCGCCTGCTCGCCGGCGCGATCGACCATGCCCGGCGCCAGGGCGCGCGGCTGCTCGAAGCCTGTCCGATCGATCATGTGAAGCAGTCGAAATCGGTGACGCTCTGCATCGGCTCGACTGCAGTCTTCGAGGCAGCCGGATTCGAGACGGTGGCAATGCGCAAGGACGGCCGCCCGCTCATGCGGCTGGAACTGCGCGGTTGACTGTGCCGGAAAGGAAATGGGCCTCGATCAGCCCGGCCGCGTGCGCCCAATCGGTGGCGCGGGTGATGTCGTCGGCTGCCGCCGGCGCGAAACGATGGACGGGCGAGTTCGGCATCAGGTGAATGAGCAGGCAATCGGCCACGTGTTCCCTGACCGAATGCAGATTGTGCGCCATATCGTCTATGAAGGCGACGGGAAAGGAGCGGCTGGCATGCAGTGCATGGACGATCGGCCCCTTGGGTTGCTCGCTGGCAAGCAGCGGAAAGAGCAGGCCGGCGCTGTCCAGCAGGCGGCGGCGATGATCCTGGAACCGTGGCGGCATCGCGGTCAGGAAAAGGATATCGGCCGCCCGCGAAAGCCGGCTGAGCGTTTCGACGACCTGGTCGATTGGCGTCTGCCACAGTTCCTGCGCTTCGAAAAACTCTTCGATCAGCCGGCTGACCTGTTCGCTTTTTATCTCCGTACCGTCCGCTTTCGAGATGATGTTGCCATGAAGTCGGAACGATCGCGGCAGGAACTCGTGACCCAGGCTCTGAAGAAAGAGCTGGAAGGGGTCGATGAACCGCAGCACGACATCGTCAACGTCGCAGACGATCAGCGGCCGCTCGCCAAGCCGGATATGCGAAATATCGAGTTCGGTCACGCTCAGTATTCCCCTGAATCGAGACCCGGCGAGGAGAAATGCCGCCAGGCGGCGGTCACAGTTTCCGGGCTGAGGCCGCTCGCCGTGCAGAAGGCCATCGCCGTCGGTTCGTGGTTCATCAGGAAATCCATCATGCCGGCGAGGAACCCCGGATCGTTGACGGCGCTGCGCACCTGTCCAGGGGCCACGCCGGTGAGCGCGAGGAAGCGGCCGAACGTGTGGGGATCGTCGGCAAGCCAGCCGAGGACGGCGATCGCCGTCTCGTGGGGGTCGGCCGCCTGTTGTTTCGAAGTCTTGAAGTTGCTTTGCATTTCGAGGGGTAAGTTACCTTTTCTTCAACCAAATACCGCTAGCGTGCGCTATCGGTTTCACGGAGCTTTCGTCCGCATGTGCCTTTCTCATGGAACGAACCGCTGCGCGAACGGACGTAGGGACAGCTTGTCATGCCCAAACAGGTGATGATTGTAGAAGATAACGAGCTCAACATGAAGCTCTTTCGCGACCTCATCGAGGCGTCCGGCTATACCACGATCCAGACGAGAAATGGCATGGAGGCGCTCGATCTCGCGCGCAAGCATCGTCCAGACCTCATCCTCATGGATATTCAGCTTCCCGAGGTCTCCGGCCTCGAAGTCACAAAATGGCTGAAGGAAGACGACGAGCTGCACGTCATTCCCGTCATCGCCGTCACGGCTTTCGCGATGAAGGGCGACGAGGAGCGGATCCGCCAGGGCGGCTGCGAAGCCTATGTTTCCAAGCCGATCTCGGTTCCGAAATTCATCGAGACGATCAAGACCTATCTGGGCGATGCCTGACGCATCGGAAAGACACTTATGACCGCGCGAATACTGGTGGTTGACGATATTCCGGCCAACGTGAAGCTGCTTGAAGCGCGGCTGCTCGCGGAGTATTTCGACGTGATGACCGCTGCCGACGGTCACGAAGCGCTGGCAATCTGCGAGCGTAATCAGGTCGACCTGATCCTGCTCGACATCATGATGCCCGGTATCGATGGCTTCGAGGTCTGCGAGCGGTTGAAGGCCAGTCAGAAGACCGCCCATATTCCCGTCGTCATGGTCACCGCACTCGACCAGCCGGCCGATCGCGTACGCGGCCTGAAGGCCGGCGCCGACGATTTCCTCACCAAGCCTGTCAACGACCTGCAGCTGATCTCGCGGGTGAAGAGCCTGCTGCGGCTGAAGACGTTGAGCGACGAGCTGCGCATCCGCGCCGACACCGCCCATACGATGGGCATGGGCGATCTCATGCGGGCAGGCGAAGGCCGTGGCGACGAGGCCGGCCAGGTGTTATTGGTTGATGGCCGCGCCAATTCGCAAGAGCGCATCGTCAAGGCGTTGAAGTCCGTCGCCGATGTGGTTGCTCTTTCCGATCCGCAGGCAGCCCTCTTCGAGGCGGCCGAGAACACGTTCGATCTCGTCATCGTCAATGCCAATTTCGATGATTACGATCCGCTTCGCCTCTGCTCGCAACTGCGCTCGCTGGAGCGCACACGCTTCCTGCCGATCCTGATTATCACCGAGCAGGGCGCCGACGACATGGTCGTCCGCGCGCTTGATCTCGGCGTCAACGACTACCTCATCCGCCCCGTCGATCCCAACGAGCTCGTCGCCCGCAGCCTGACGCAGATCCGTCGCAAGCGCTACAACGACCGTCTGCGCGCCAGCGTCAAGCAGACGATCGAGCTTGCCGTGACCGATCCGCTGACTGGCCTTTACAACAGACGTTATCTCGACAATCACCTGAACGTGCTCTTCAACCGGTCGATGGCGCGGGGCCGGCCGCTTTCGGTGCTGATCACCGATATCGACCGTTTCAAGCAGGTGAACGACACGTACGGCCATGACGGCGGCGACGAAGTGCTGCGTGAATTCGCAAACCGCGTCCGTTCGACCATCCGCGGCGCCGATCTCGCCTGCCGTTACGGCGGAGAGGAATTCGTCGTGGTGATGCCGGACACCTCGCCGGAAGTTGCCGCCGCCGTCGCCGAGCGCCTGCGCGCGGCAGTCGAAAGCGCCCCCTTCATGCTGAAGCGCTCAAGTGAAGCCCTGAGCGTCACCGCGTCCTTCGGCATCGCCTCACGCATCGGCGCGGTGCTGACCCCTGACCAACTGATGAAGCAGGCCGATCTTGCTCTTTACGAGGCCAAGAATACCGGCCGCAATCGCGTGGTCGCAGCGGCTGCCTGACGAATCACTTGGGGCGCCATACGGCGCCATTTGCGGTTTTCCACAGCGGTAAGCGATTTGTTACCGATTTTTAACCTTCGCCTGTGCGACGCAGGCCCAAATTTAGCAGACCGGTAGCCCAAAATGGACTCCCGGCGTTGCTGTGGATATGGTGCGGCGCGACAGTCTCCTGAATGCCGCGGCCCAGCCCAAAATGAAATGAAGACTATAAAAAACGCCCGCCGCCAAGAGGGTCAAATAAAGTGTGGCGGCATCACCTCACGTAAGGGGAGGGGCTGCTTAAGTTATTAAGTTATATTGTCGAAATTCTTCGAGCCCTTCGTCATTAGGCTTTGCCGTCAGGCAGAGCCGTCAAATCTTTGGTGTGTTCCAAAACTGGACTTTTAACCATAGAATCAAGCTCAGAAAATTCATCATTAAGAATTTGTTGATTTTCTTTCATTTCTGCGCAAATTATCGGCTTCATAAAAGAAGCGCTCCCGCAGAGGAGCTGTCGATACCCCATGATGCTCAGGTCCGCCGCATCTCCTGGGTCGTGGGGTCGGTCGGCTAGTAGGCAAGTCATAACGGTTCCTCGTGCCGTTTTGCATGCTGGCCGACCCCCTTTCAAGAAAACGCCGCCACTTCCGGAAGATGGAAGGGCGGCGTTTGTCTGTTTGCGCTATCATTTTCCAAGGCCATCTTCCGGGGCAATAAAAAAACGCGCAACCCAAAGGCGCGCGCTTTTGAAATCCATCAGGCCAAGTGATTACTTGATCTTGGTTTCCTTGAACTCGACATGCTTCTTAGCAATCGGGTCATACTTCGTCTTCGTCATCTTGTCCGTCATCGTACGGCTGTTCTTCGTCGTGACGTAGAAGAAACCGGTGTCGGCTGTCGACAGCAGCTTGATCTTGATTGTTGTAGCCTTGGCCATGGTCGTCCTGCCTTTAAGAAAATGAAAGCCGTGGAAGCCGGATGGGCTCCACGGCAAATTCTGGCGCGAAACTACGAATCTCGCCCGAAAAGTCAAGTCCGTTTTCGAACGAACATTAATCTGATGCCGGAAAGTAGGGCATAAAGGCCGAAGAAAGCGGCAATCGCCCAGGCAAAACCATTGTTTCCGGCGACGTCGATTGCGGCGCCGATCACCTGTGGCCCAGCGACGGTTCCCATCGCATAACAGAAGACGAAGGCGGCATTGGCGGCAGCCAGATCGGAGCCCGTCAGCCGCGAACCGAGATGGCTGAGGCCGACCGTGTAGAGGCCGGAGACGCAGCCGCCCCAGAAGAGCAGGATCCCGGCCATCAGCAGCCAGTTGTTGACGAGGATCGGCAGCGTCATCGAACCGATAAAGCCCATCAATGCCATCCCTGCCAGAAGCGGTCGCTTGTCGCGGATGCGGTCGGAGAGCAGGCCGAGGGGAATCTGGAAGATGACGTTGCCGACGCCCATCATGGTGAGCAGCAGCGCCGCCTGCGATTCGGTGAAATGGGCGCGCACGGCAAAAATCGGAAACAGTGACAGCCCGCCAGCTTCGACCGCGCCGAAGATGAAGACGGCAGCCGTCGCTGTCGGCACCAGCAGGACATAGCGCATGAAATGCAATTCCGGTTTTTCCTCGAGCACGGGGCTTTCGTCACGGGCGATGAAAATCGGAATGGCGGCAAGCAGGATGGCGCCCGCGCCGACCAGAAAGGGAAAGATGCCGTCGCTGCCGAGTATCGAAAAGAGCAGGGGTCCGGCCGCAAACCCAATGGAAAGCACGGTCGCATATATGCCAAGCACAAAGCCTCGCTTGGATGGCGGCGAGGCGGCGTTGATCCAGAATTCGGAGAGAATGAACAGCGTCGTCGTTGCGCCATGGAAGGCGAAACGCAGCGGAAACCACATCCAGAAATCCTCGGCATAATAGAAGCCGAGTGCACTCAGCGCCGAAATCAGCACCGCCCAGAGCATCGTCGGCGCAACGCCGTATTTATGAGCGAGCTTGGTGGTAACGGGTGCCGCGGCCATCGCCGAGATCCCGGCCATCGCCGTATTGAGCCCGATCAACGTGGATGAGATGCCGCGTTTTTCGAGGATGATACTGAGAAGCGGGAGCCCGAGACCGATTGCTATGCCGACGGCTGAAATGGACGAGATGGCTGCCACCAGAGAAGGCCAATGGATTTCTTCGACATCGCCCGGTGTGCCGGTTCTCGGCTGAGACATTTATCAATCCTTAGAAAGCTGCGCGAGCGAATCGACCTCTCGTCTCACATGGAAGGGACACAGATGTGCCAAATCCAGGTGACGGGCGGCGTTTCGCAGTATTTCCGATGTGATCTGCGGAATGTAAAGCCTGTTCAGACAAGAAAAGCTTACCATGTCAAGTCGTTGAAGATCGTTGACTCCCGCGTGTCGGTGGTGGTCGGTGGAGCGCTGGCACTACACGCTAAATATGTCTGGAAGGTGAAGGCGCTCAATCCGGCCGGCGGGGAAGCTCGTAATCATCGGGACTATCGCTCTCGCCGCCGAAACCATGCATGCGCAGCGCCCATTGCAGGCCGATGACGCCGCCCTTGATCGGCTGGATCGAGGCGAGGGCAGCGATGACTGTGATCGGCGCCCATATGGCAAGATGGACCCATACCGGCAACACGAAGGTCAGATCGGTCAGCATGTAGCCGCCGACGAGGACGTGGCCGAGGACCAGGATGACAATATAGGGCGGCAGGTCATCGGAGCGATGGTGGTGCATTGCCTCGCCGCAGGCGGCGCAATGGTGGACCGGTTTCAGGAATGCGCGGAAGAGCTTGCCGTTGCCGCAGGCCGGGCAGCGGTTCAACAGCCCGCGCATGATGGAACGCCCGAGCGGACGCTCGGCGCCCCCGGGCCCATCCCCGTAACGGACGACCGGATCGGTCGGTGTGTTCATCTGATCTTCCCCTTTCAGGCAAAAAGCATGAAGCGCCGCAATCGACCTTGCTGCTTTCGGCACAGCGGCTTAGCGGCGTCCGCGCGGGGGACGCGTTCCCGGTTTCTTGCGGACCTGGTCCCTGTCGCGGCGGCCGGCCTTATGGAAGGAACGCACCGCCGTCGGCATCTCGCGTCCTTCGCTCAGCATCTCGAAACGCAGCGCGCCAGCAAGCGGGATTGCTTCCGCAAGCTTCACGGTGACGCTGTCGCCAAGACGATAGCCGAGGCCCGTCTTTTCACCCGAGAGCGCCTGATGCGCCTCGTCATAGATGAAATAATCGGTACCGAGTGTAGATATAGGGACGAAACCGTCGGCGCCATAATCCGGCAAGGTGATAAACAGCCCGGATTTGGTAACTCCGGAGACGCGGCCGGCGAACTCCTCGCCGACGCGGGTGCTCAAATGATGGGCGATCAGCCGGTCGATGGTCTCGCGCTCGGCCGCCATCGCCCGGCGCTCGAAGGTCGAGATCTCGGCGGCGATATCGTCGAGTGAGGCTTCTTCGTCGGGCGTGATGCCGCCTTCGCCGAGGCCGAGCGAACCGACGAGCGCGCGATGCACGATGAGATCGGCGTAGCGGCGGATCGGCGATGTGAAGTGGGCGTATTTCATCAGATTGAGGCCGAAGTGACCGATATTCTCCGGACTGTAGATTGCCTGGCTCTGCGAGCGCAGCACCATTTCGTTGACCATGGTCTGATGCGCCGTGCCTTCGGCTTTTGCGAGAATGCCGTTGAAGCTGTTGGCGCGCACATTGCCGCCCTTGGCAAGCGAGATGCCGAGTGTCGCCAGGAATTCGCGCAAGACTTCCTGCTTGGCAAGGGTCGGGCCGTCATGGATGCGGTAGACCAATGGCTGACGCTTCTTTTCAAGCGTTTCGGCGGCGCAGACATTCGCCTGAATCATCATCTCTTCGATCAGCTTGTGCGCATCGAGCCGCGGCGGCACGAAGACCCGGTCGACGGTGCCGTCTGGCTTCAGCAAGATCTTCCGCTCCGGCATGTCGAGTTCCAGTGGTTGGCGCCGGTCGCGTCCGCGCTTCATTACTCCATAGGCGTGCCAGAGCGGTTTCAGGATCGTCTCGAGCATCGGTCCGGTCTTGTCATCCGGCCTTCCGTCGATCGCCGCCTGTGCCTGCTGATAAGAGAGCTTGCCGGCACTCTTCATCATGATGCGATGAAACGTATGGCCGATCTTGCGGCCTTCGCCTGAGAAGCTCATGCGCACGGCGAGCGCTGGGCGGTCGACACCTTCCTTCAGCGAGCAGAGATCGTTGGAGATGCGCTCCGGCAGCATCGGCACGACGCGATCAGGGAAATAGACCGAGTTGCCGCGCTTCAGCGCTTCGCGGTCGAGCGGGGAATTGGGGCGGATATACCAGGAGACGTCGGCGATCGCGACAGTGACGATGACGCCGCCGGGATTGTCGGGCGAGGGGTCGAGTTCGGCGTAAACTGCGTCATCGTGGTCCTTGGCGTCGGCCGGGTCGATGGTGATCAGCGGCACGTCGCGCCAATCCTCCCGATGCGACATCGTGGCGGGTTTGGCAGCTTCCGCCTCGGCGATCACGGCCGGTGGGAAGACGTGCGGGATGCCGTGCGCATGGATCGCGATCGTTGAGATCGCCTTTTCGGAGCCGACCGAGCCCACGACGGAGAGGACCTTGGCACGCGGCAGGCCGAAACGTCCGAGGCGCGCGACTTCGATCTCGACCAGGTCGCCGTCCTCGGCGCCGCCGGTATAGTCGGGATCGATTACCATCTCTTCGCCGCGTCGTTCGATCGGCAGCAGCCGGCCGCCGCCGCCGGGCGCGCTGCGGAAGACGCCCATCGCCGCACCGCGGCGCCTATCGATCACCTTGATGATACGCG
Source organism: Rhizobium etli CFN 42 (assembly GCF_000092045.1). Lineage (NCBI taxonomy): Bacteria > Pseudomonadati > Pseudomonadota > Alphaproteobacteria > Hyphomicrobiales > Rhizobiaceae > Rhizobium > Rhizobium etli. The sequence goes on from NC_007761.1 coordinate 1,722,650, forward strand.
CCGTATAAGCTGGCCCGCCGCGATCGACGGCCGGGAAGATCTTCGCCAGGATACGGTCGCCGAGGCCGGCGACGGGCGCTTTGCCTTTCTGGCGGCCTGCGGGCGATTGCTGACGGATGGCGACGGCCGGTGCCACACCCTGCTCCTCCGGCCATTCCGCCGGCCGGCCGATCAGGTCACCGTCCTTATCACGCGTCGTGATGTCGAGAACGGTGACGGGCGGAAGAGCGCCAGGACGAATGAGCGACTTGCGACTCTTTTGCAGCATGCCTTCTTGTTCGAGCTCCTGCAGCATGTGCTTGAGCTCGACGCGGCTGTCGCCTTTCAGGCCGAACGCCTTGGCGAGTTCACGCTTGGAAGCCTTCTGCGGATGATCGGCAATGAAACGCAGAATCACCTCGCGCGATGGCAGCGTGCCGTGGACGATGTTCAGCGGTTCGACGGCGGAAACATCCCTGCCGGCGCGGCCGATCTTGCCCGGGCGCTTGCCCGCGAGGTTCGTCCTATCGCGCGGTGTCCTGCTCACGTCAGCTCTTTTTCAATTTCGCGGGCGCCTTGGCCTTCGCTGCCTTCGGCTTGGCGGCCGTCTTGGTTGTCTTGGCTTCGGCGGCGGCCGCCTTCGGCTTGGCTTTCCCCCTGGCCGTCTTGCCTGCGGGGGCCTTGCCGGCCTTTTCGGTGATCAACGCAAGCGCCTCCTCAATGGTGATCGCCTGCGGATCCTTGCCCTTCGGTAGCGTGGCATTGACCTTGCCCCAGTTGACATAGGGGCCGTATTTGCCGTCGCGAACGGTGATCGCGCCGCCATCGGGGTGATCGCCGAGCGTCTTCAGCGCCGCCGGCGTACCGCGTGCGCCGCGGCCGGGCGCCTTGCTCGCCTTTTCGGCAATCAGCGTCACGGCGCGGTTGAGGCCGACCGAGAAGACATCTTCGACGGTTTCAAGATTGGCGTAGGAACCGTCATGCAGAAGGAACGGCCCGTAGCGGCCGATGCCCGACGAGATCATCTTGCCCGTTTCGGGATGTCTGCCGATGTCGCGCGGCAGCGAGATCAGCGCCATCGCCTTTTCATAGTCGATATCCTCAGGCTTCCACCCCTTCGGCAGCGAGGCGCGTTTGGCCTCCTTGCCGTCGCCGCGCTGGATATAGGGACCGAAGCGGCCCGAACGGAGCGTCAGCTCCTCGCCGGTCGTTGGATCGGTGCCAAGGCTCTTCGGCTCGTTGAGCGCGACACCCTCCGCTTCTCCGCCGTTTTCGGAGGAGAGCTGGCGGGTGTAGTTGCATTCCGGATAATTCGAACAGCCGACGAAGGCGCCGTATCTGCCAAGCTTCAGCGAAAGGTTGCCGGTGCCGCAGACCTGGCAGATCCTGGGGTCGCCGCCATCCTCGCGTTTAGGGAAGACGAGCGGCGCCAGCGCCTCGTTCAGCGAATCGAGCACGTTGGTGACGCGCAGTTCCTTCGTGTCTTCGATCTGCGCGAAGAAATCCTTCCAGAAGTCGCGCAGCACCTGCTTCCAGTTCAATTCGCCGGCGGAAATCCGGTCGAGCTTTTCCTCGAGGTCGGCGGTGAAATCATATTCGACATATTTGGTGAAGAAGCTTTCGAGGAAAGCTGTCACCAGCCGGCCCTTGGCCTGCGGGATGAGTTTGCGCTTGTCGATCGTCACATAGTCGCGGTCGCGCAGCGTCGCGAGTGTGGCGGCATAGGTGGAGGGACGACCGATGCCGAGCTCTTCCATCTTCTTGATCAGCGAAGCTTCCGAATAGCGCGGCGGTGGCTCGGTGAAATGCTGCGTTGAATTGATCTTCTGCTTGGCGAGCGTCTCGCGCGCATTGATCTCCGGCAGGCGACCATCCTCGTCGCCATCGTCGCTCTGCTCGCCGTCCTCCTTCTGGTCGGTATAGGCGGCGATGAAGCCGTCGAACCGGATGACCGAGCCGACGGCGCGCAGGCCGGCCTTTTCGCCCTTGTTCTCGGCTGTGATTTCGGCCGTCGTGCGCTCGATCTCGGCCGACGCCATCTGGCTGGCGATGCCACGCTTCCAGATCAGCTCGTAGAGCCGAATCTGGTCGGCGTCGAGGAACTTGCGCACGCGATCGGGCGAGCGGTTGAAATCGGTCGGGCGGATCGCCTCGTGCGCCTCCTGGGCGTTTTTCGCCTTGGTTGAATAGAAGCGCGCTTTCTCCGGCAGGTAGCGTTCGCCGAACTGGTCGAGGATGGCACGCCGCGCCGCATCGATTGCTTCGGGCGCCATCTGCACGCCATCGGTTCGCATATAGGTGATGAGACCGACTGTCTCGCCACCGATATCGACGCCTTCATAGAGCTTCTGGGCGATCTGCATCGTGCGCGACGCGGAGAAGCCGAGATTGGAGGAGGCGGCCTGCTGTAGCGTCGAGGTCGTGAACGGCGGGCCCGGGTTGCGCTTGATCGGTTTTGCCTCGACCGTGTCGACGATATAGCTCGCGCCTTCGAGCAGGGCCTTCAGGCGGCCCGCATCCTCGCCGTTGCCGATCGCGCGCGGCGGCAGCCGTTTGCCGTGCGCCGAAACCAGTCTTGCCTCGAACTCATCGCCGCGCGGCGTCTTCAGCAGAGCCGAGATATTCCAGTACTCTTCCGAAATGAAGCGCTCGATCTCTGATTCGCGGTCGCAGACCAGACGAAGCGCGACCGATTGGACGCGGCCGGCCGAACGGGCGCCTGGCAGCTTGCGCCATAGGACCGGCGAAAGATTGAAGCCGACGAGATAGTCGAGCGCACGGCGCGCCAGATAAGCGTCGACCAGCGGCACGTCGATGTCGCGCGGATCGGCCATCGCGTCGAGCACCGCCTTCTTGGTGATCGCGTTGAAGACGACGCGCTTGACCGACTTGCCGTTCAGCACTCGCTTCTTGTTCAGCATGTCGAGCACGTGCCAGGAAATCGCTTCGCCTTCGCGATCGGGGTCGGTCGCGAGGAAAAGCCCGTCGGAGGATTTCACCGCCTCGGCAATGTCCTTCATCCGCTTGGCCGAGGCCCCATCGACCTCCCAGAGCATTTCGAAATCCTGATCGGGGAGGACAGAGCCATCCTTGGCAGGCAGATCGCGCACGTGGCCGAAGGAGGCGAGCACTTTGTATCCCGAACCCAGATACTTGTTGATCGTCTTGGCCTTGGCAGGCGATTCCACCACTACAACATTCATGATGATTCTCTAAAAAAGACTCCGCGCCGGCGTGGAAGCCAGCGCAACACGCAGCGCAACTTGGATACTGGCTCTCCGACATGGACAGGGAAATCGCTGCGGTCAAGGGGTTTGCTACAATTTTACCTCTTGCGTACGGTGCAATCGTGGGAAGATTGTGCGTTGAATACAGATGGCGCGCCTGCTGAATTCGACACGCGGTTCCTGCAACTCCCGAGGCAGCTCTCTTATATCGCGCAAAGCTCAGTCGGAAAGCGAAACGAGGCCGCCCTGATGCCGATGCAGCCGGCCTGATATGTCGAGTTCCAGAAGAATGAGGTAGACGGCGGATGCCGGAAGGCCGGTGTGGCGGATGACGTCGTCGATCTCGACCGGCGTCGGCCCGAGCGCATCGATGATGCGCATCCGGTCTGAATCGCCGGGCGGCATCGTTATTGGCTTGCTCTCGCCTGCCGGTGCCTCCGCCCTCGACGAGGGGAACAGCTCGAGTTGCGCCAGCGGCGCGAGGGCTTCGATAACGTCGGCAGGTTCGGTAACGATCGAAGCGCCGTCCTTGAGCAGGCCGTTGGTGCCGTGACAGCGCGGATCGAGCGGCGAGCCGGGCACGGCAAACACCAGGCGGCCGAAGTCGCCGGCAAGGCGGGCGGTGATCAGTGAGCCCGAGCGCGTCGCCGCTTCGACGACCACGAGACCGAGGGCGATGCCGGCAATCAGCCGGTTCCGGCGCGGGAAATCACGGGCGCGGGGCTCCCAGCCGAAGGGCATTTCGCTCACCGCCAGCCCGTTGCCGCCGGTTATCTCTTCGATGAGGCCGAGATTCTCCGGCGGGTAGGGTTTGTCGAGGCCGCCGGCAAGGGCGGCGATCGTGCCGGTGCCGAGGCTTGCCCGGTGCGCTGATGTGTCGATGCCGCGCGCCAGGCCGGAGACCACCGTGTAACCCGCCCGGCCGCAGTCGCGCGCCACCATCGCCGCGAATTTGGTGCCTGCGGCAGAGGCGTTGCGGGAACCGACGATGCCGACGGCCGGCCGCTTGGCGGCGGCAAGCGCGCCTTTGACGGCAAGGAGCGGCGGCGCGCCGTCGATCTGTTTCAGCGCCTGCGGATAGTCCGGCTCGCCGATGCCGACGAAGCGGGCGCCGAAACGATGCGCCGCCTCCAGTTCCCGGTGTGCCTCGGCCTCGCTGGCAATGCGGATAGCCCGGGTCGCGCCGCCGCGCACCGAAAGCTCCGGCAACGCCGCGAGCGCAGCCTCGGCCGAACCGAAATGATTGATGAGATCGCGAAAGGTTGCAGGGCCGACATTGTCGGAACGGATCAGGCGCAGCCAGGCAATCCTCTGCCGTTCGCTCAGCACCGTACCTTTTGATCCCGCGCTCGGCGCGTCCATTATCCCTTCGCCCCGATCTTGCTCTCCGTCCCGCCCATCAGCCGGGAGATATTGGCCCTATGCTTCCAGTAGGAGATGACAGTCATGATCGCCATGACAGCCGCAACCTTTTCATTGCCAAGGATCAACAGGGCGACCGGAATGACGAGCATGGCGACGAGCGCCGACAGCGAGGAATAGCGGGTGGTGACGGCGACCGCCAGCCAAACGGCGGCGAAGAGCACGACCATGATCGGTGCGACACCGAGCAGGGTGCCGATATAGGTGGCGACGCCCTTGCCGCCCTTGAAGCCGATCCAGACCGGGAAGAGATGGCCGATGAAGGCGAAGAAGCCGGCGATGATTGCGGCCTCTTCGCCGAGGAAATAGCCGACGATCCAGGCTGCCGCCGACGCCTTCAGCGCGTCAAGCAAGAGCGTCGCCGCGGCGAGCTTCCGGTTTCCGGTTCTGAGCACATTGGTGGCGCCGATATTGCCGGAGCCGATGCTGCGCACATCGCCGAGGCCGGCTGCGCGCGTGAGGATCAGACCGAAAGGAATGGAGCCGAGGAGATAGCCGATGACGGCGGCGGCAAGTGCGATCTGCAGCGTGATCTGCCATGACATGAGATTGGATAACATATGCCCCCTCGGCCCTCCGATGGCCTGTCCTCAGTCCAGCCGGTCCCTAAAGTGCGTGGACAAGCTTTCCCGAGACGTAAGTCGCGACCGCCCGCCCGCTGAAGCGCGCATCCTCGAACGGCGTGTTCTTCGAGCGGGAGAGAAGCATGTCTTTGGCGACAAGCCAAGGCTCATCGAGATCGATCAGCGTGATATCGGCCGCAGCACCCGGCTTCAGCGTGCCGGCTTCGAGGCCGAAGATTTGTGCCGGGCGGGTGGACATGGCGTCGATCAACCGCATCAGGCCGACCTGACCGCCATGGTGAAGCCTGAGGGCCGCTGCCAGCATCGTTTCCAATCCGACCGCACCATCGGCCGCCTCGCCGAACGGCAGGCGCTTCGTGTCGACGTCCTGCGGGTCGTGCGAGGAGACGATGATGTCGATCGCGCCGTTGGCAAGCGCCTCGGCCATGGCGACCCGATCGTCCTCCGGGCGCAACGGCGGATAGAGCTTGAAGAAGGTGCGGTATTCGCCGATGTCGTTCTCGTTGAGCGCCAGATTGTTGATCGAGATGCCCGAGGTCACCTTGGCGCCGCGGCTGCGGGCGCGTTCGATGGCCTCGACCGATTCAGGCACGGAGATCATCGCGGCGTGATAACGGCCGCGCGTCAGCTCTGCCACCCTGAGATCGCGTTCGAGTGGGATCAGCTCGGCTTCCTTCGGGATGCCGGAGAGCCCCAGCCAACTGGCGAAAAGTCCCTCATGCATGACGCCATTGGCGCCGAGATATTTGTCACGGGTCTCGCAGGAGATGACGGCGCCGAATTCGCGCGCATAGGTCATGATGCGGCGCAGCACCTGCGTGTTATGGACGCTTGAATGGGCATCGGTGAAGGCGACGGCGCCCGCCTGCGTCAACAGGCCGATCTCCGTCATCTCCTCGCCGGCAAGACCCTTGGTGAGGGCGGCTGCCGGATAGACGTTGACGGCGGCCGTGTCCCGCGCGGTCTTCTTGACGAATTCAACCAGCGCGATGTCGTCGATGACGGGATCGGTGTCCGGCATCATGATGATCGAGGTGATGCCGCCGGCCGCCGCCGCCCGGCTCGCCGAGGCGATCGTCTCGCGGTGCTCGCCGCCGGGCTCGCCAATATGGACGCGCGCATCGACGAGGCCGGGCGTTGCCACGAGGCCGGTGCAGTCGCGCACGACGGCGCCTTCCGGCGCGCCCTGGTTCTGTGCCCCGCTGCCAGCGGCAAGAATCACGCCATTTTTAGCGATGATCGTTCCGATCTCATCGAGATTGCGCGAGGGATCGACGATGCGGACATTCTTGAGGACGATCGGGTTGCTCATGCCATCATCCCGTCAGTTCGGGGACCTTGGTTCTGCGAGACGAGCAGCGTCTCCATGACGGCCATGCGCACGGCGACCCCCATTTCCACTTGTTCGGCGATCACGCTCTGCGGACCATCGGCCACCTCGGAGGCGATCTCGACACCGCGGTTCATCGGCCCAGGGTGCATGACCAGCGCATCATCCTTCGCCGCCTTCAGCGTTTCGGCGTCGAGTCCGTAGAAGTGATAATACTCGCGCACCGATGGCACAAAGGCGCCGGACATGCGTTCGCGCTGCAGCCGCAGCATCATCACGACGTCGGCGTCCTTCAATCCTTCCTTCATCGAGTGGAACACCTCGACACCCATCTCGGCGATGCCGGCGGGCAGAAGGGTGGCGGGCGCGACGACGCGCACGCGTGCGCCCATCGCGTTCAGCAGCAGGATATTGGAGCGCGCCACGCGCGAGTGCAGCACGTCGCCGCAGATCGCCACGATGATGCGCGAAAGCTTGCCCTTGGCGCGGCGGATGGTCAATGCATCGAGCAGCGCCTGGGTCGGATGTTCGTGCTGCCCGTCGCCGGCATTGACGACCGAGCAGGAGACTTTCTGGGCGAGAAGCGCGGCCGCTCCGGCGCTCGAATGGCGGATCACCAGCACATCCGGGCGCATCGCATTCAGCGTCATCGCCGTATCGATCAGCGTTTCGCCCTTCTTCACCGAGGAATTGCCGACCGACATGTTCATGACGTCGGCGCCGAGCCGTTTGCCGGCAAGCTCGAAGGAGGCCTGCGTGCGGGTCGATGCCTCGAAAAAGAGGTTGATCTGCGTCAGCCCACGCAGCGTCGACGTCTTCTTTTCTCTCCGGCGGCTGATCTTGACGGCTTCGTCGGCCTTGTCGAGAAGATAGGTAATATCCTGCTCGGTGAGGCCCTTGATGCCAATGAGGTGGCGGTGGGGGAAAAAGACCATGACCCTGCCTCTTGCTGTCTCTTGCGGGTCTATAATGAGTGCCGCCCGCCGGGGCAAGCACGCGCTGTGGGCAAAGGCTCATGTCCCCATGCATTTTCGCCCGAATTCCGATAGAGCAGAATAAAGCGAATCATAACTTCCGGTTTTCCTTGCCGGGTTCTTGCACTAGAAGCGAACAATGACCTCCGCAAACCGGACTGACGACAAACTCGCAGAACTCAACCAGCCGAGCCTGTGGTCCGGCATCAATGCCTATCGATCCGATCCGCTGATTGTCGATCTGACGGCGGCCTTGCCGCGCGGCATCCGTGAAGACCTTGAAAATATCGGCCGCTACGTCACCTCGCCGGAGGCACAGGAGCTGGCGCGCATGGCAAACCAGGGGGCGCCACAGCTGCGCACCCATGGTCCGCGCGGCGAGCGTCTCGATGTCGTCGAATTCCATCCCGCTTGGCACGCGCTGATGCGCCGCTCCATGTCGGTCGGCCTGCATTCCTCCGTCTGGGATCCGCAGGCCGATATCGAGGCGAAGGACGCGGGCCACAAGGTCCGTGCCGCGCGATTTTACCTGACGGCGCAGCTGGAATCCGGCCATCTCTGCCCGCTGACGATGACGAGCGCTTCGGTGGCTGCGCTGTCGGCGTCCCCTGCGGTGCAGAAGGACTGGGCGCCGAAGATCCTGTCGCGCAAATATGATTCGTCCAATCGGCCCGCTATGCAGAAGTCTGCGGTGACCATAGGCATGGGCATGACGGAAAAGCAGGGCGGCACCGATGTCAGGGCCAACCGCAGCGCTGCCGAAAAGGTCAGCGAAGGCATCTATCGGCTTTCCGGCCACAAATGGTTCATGTCGGCTCCGATGAGCGATGCCTTCATCATGCTGGCGCAGACGAAGGAAGGCATGGGGTGCTTCCTCGTGCCGCGCCTGCTGGAGGACGGGTCCGCGAACGGCCTGCAGTTCCAGCGGCTGAAGGATAAGGTCGGCAACCGCTCCAACGCCTCTTCAGAGGTGGAGTTCACCGATACCTTCGGCTTCCTGCTCGGCGGCCCGGATGCGGGCATCCGCACCATCCTCGACATGGTGACGTTGACGCGGCTTGATTGTGCGCTTGCCTCCTCAGGCATCATGCGCGCCTCGCTTGCCGAGGCCGTGCATCACACGCGCGGCCGCAGCGTCTTCGGCAAGATGCTCGTCAACCAACCAATCATGACACGCGTGCTCGCCGATATGGCGCTCGATGTCGCCGCCGCCACAGCGCTGTCCTTCCGCCTTGCCGATGCCTTCGACAAGGCGCGCGGGAACGCCGAGGACGCGGCCTATGCCCGCGTCATGACGCCAGTCGCCAAATATTGGTGCTGCAAGATCGCGCCAGCCTTGATCTATGAAGCGATGGAATGCATCGGCGGCAATGGCTACATCGAGGAACGCCCGATCGCGCGCCACTACCGCGAGGCGCCCGTCAATGCGATCTGGGAAGGCTCCGGCAACGTGATGGCGCTGGATGTGTTGCGCGTGCTCAACCGTGGCAAGGATCTATTCGAGACGGTCTTCGCAGGTCTTGCCCGCGATCTCGGCCCTGCCGGCAAGAAGACGATCGATGTGCTGCGCGCCGCAATCGCGCTCTGCGAACAGGACGAGGGCGCGGCACGCCTGCTCGTCGAGCAGCTGGCTCTTGCCGCCGGCGCGGCCGAACTCTATCGGCTCGGGGCAGGGCGCATCGCCGATGCTTTCATTGAGACACGCCTTGCCGGCGGCTGGCGCTCTACCTACGGCATGCTCGATTCGCGTTTCGACGCCAGCTACATCGTCGATCTGCTTTACCCGCCGGCCGCCTGATTGCAAGGCGATCAGGCGATCTTGAGACCGAGATGCTGGGCCATGGGATCGAAATCCCTATCATCGTGCAAGAGCGAGTGGCCTTCTTGAATGCAGAATGTGCCAATGATTACGTCGATGGTCTTGCGCATTGTGATACCGCGTTCCCGCAGCAGGCGATAATTGCGGGCTGCCCTAACGGCGAGGCTGTCGTCAAGCATCGGACGGATCGTGAATTGGCGCAAATTCGCTTCGATGGTGGTTGCATGACGGTCATCGCGCGCGCCTTGGAGGACCTCCATAAGAATAAGATCGCCAACAAGAATCTCCAGCGGATCTTCGATATTCTGCAGACGCCGTCTAGCGGCGTTTTCTATCCCACGTAGATGCGCAATCCAGACCGAACTATCGACGACGATCACTGGTTCCTTCCGGTCGATCGCGGCGCATCTCTTCCAGATCACCCTCCCAGCCGATTCCAGAGAGATTTGCGATCGCATTTTTTCTGCGGTGCCTGTCGACGAGGCTTCGGAGGGCCTGTTCAATGGTAGCTTTTTTCGTCGCCAACCCCGTGGCGGTCATCGCTGCGTGGAGCAAGGCATCATCGATATCTATATTCGTCCGCATTTTCTTCCTCATGTGTATAACTTTCTTAAAAGATACACATCCGCCTCATGGGGTTCAAGATCGATGCTGATGCTGTTTCCATAAACAAAAATCCGGCCGCGTCACCACGGCCGGATTTATCGTCATTTACGTCCGAAAATCAGCGTTCAAAAGAAGCCACGGCGCTGCCACCAGCCGGCTTTCTTCGGCTTGCCTTCGTCGCTTTCGCCATTGTCGGTACGGGTGGATTTCACCGTCGGCTCTGAGGAAGAAATATTGGATTCGCGGTTGGCGCGAACCGGCTTTGCTTCTTCCTGGGCGGGCGTTGCGAGATCGGCGGAGGCTTCGACCACCTCCGGTTCGGCCTCGACGGCGGGTGCCGCCCCTGCCTCTGTCACCGGCTCCTCGACCGGCGGTGCGGCAGGTTTGCGGCGGCCGCGGCCGCGAGCCGGCTTCACATCCTCGGTGACGACGGCTGCACCTTCAACGGCGGCCATGGCGGCCTGGCCTTCGCCAGCCTGCTCGGCAATCGTCTCGACGGTTTCGGCTTCACTGGGAGCGACGTCGTTTGTGATTTCTTCGCCTTCGCCTTCACTCGTGTCGCCGTTGTCTTCACCGGCTTCCTCGGCAGTTATTTCCGAGCCGTCCTCGGCACGATTGCGGCGGCCGCCGCGCTTGCCACGGCGGCGACGCTTGCGACGCTGCGATTCCTCGTTCTCAGCGCGGGTCTCAGGCGCTGCTGCAGCGTTTTCATCGCCTTCGCTGCCTTCATCCTCTCCATCCTCGTCTTCGTCGATGGTCTCGCCCGCGGCTATCGGCTGCTCGGCATTGCCGTTGCGGCCACGACGGCGGCGGCGACGCTTGCGCTTACGGTTGCCTTCACCTTCGCCTTCCGAACGCGCCGCAGCGGGACGTTCGGTCGCGGCAGCCTTTTCCTCGAGTTCTTCGTCTTCGTCCTCATCAGCCTCGATAACGATGTCATCGTCCTCATCCTCGGGGATGGCTGCGAAGTTGAAGAGGCTTTCGATCTTGACTGGGTTTTCGACGGGCTCGCCGCGGTCGATCGCAAAGTGCTGCGCGCCGACCGAACCGTCGGCATCGATGATGATCGCTACGCCAAAGCGCGCTTCGTAATCGACGATCGTCTGACGTTTGTGGTTGAGCAGGTAGAGCGCGATATCGGGCGTGGTGCGCACGGTGATGTTGTGCGTCGTGTTCTTGAGCAGATATTCCTCGATGCCACGGAGCACATGCAGGGCGACAGAGGACTGTGAACGGACGTGGCCGGTACCGCCGCAATGCGAGCACACTTGGGTCGTCGATTCGAGAACCGAAGCGCGAATGCGCTGACGCGACATTTCGAGCAGGCCGAAATGCGAGATCCGGCCGACCTGGATGCGGGCGCGGTCGTTCTTCAGGCACTCCTTCAGCTTCTTCTCGACGGCGCGGTTGTTGCGCTTCTCTTCCATGTCGATGAAGTCGATGACGATCAGGCCGGCGAGGTCGCGCAGGCGAAGCTGGCGGGCGATTTCTTCCGCGGCCTCGAGGTTCGTCTGCAGCGCGGTGTCCTCGATCGAGTGTTCGCGCGTCGAGCGGCCGGAGTTGACGTCGATCGAAACCAGCGCTTCCGTCTGGTTCATGATCAGGTAGCCGCCGGAACGCAGCGTCACCTGCGGCTGCAGCATGCGGTCGAGCTGGGCTTCGATGCCGGAGCGCGAGAAGATCGGGTGGATGTCGCGGTAGGGCTGAACCACCTTGGCATGGCTCGGCATCAGCATCTTCATGAAGTCTTTCGCTTCACGATAGCCTTCCTCGCCGGCAACTATGATCTCGCCGATGTCCTTGTTGTAGAGGTCGCGGATCGAGCGCTTGATCAGCGAGCCCTCTTCATAGACGAGGCAGGGGGCGGTCGACGCCAGCGTCAGCGTGCGGACGTTTTCCCACAGGCGCATCAGATATTCGAAATCGCGCTTGACCTCGACCTTGGTGCGGTTGGCGCCGGCGGTGCGCAGGATGACGCCCATGCCTTGCGGCACTTCGAGCATGCGCGCGATTTCCTTCAGGCGCTTGCGGTCCTGCGGATTGGTGATCTTGCGGGAAATGCCGCCGCCGCGCGCCGTGTTCGGCATCAGAACCGAATAGCGGCCTGCAAGCGAGAGGTAGGTGGTGAGAGCGGCACCCTTGTTGCCGCGCTCCTCCTTGGCGACCTGAACCAGCAGGATCTGGCGGCGCTTGATGACTTCCTGGATGCGGTACTGCTTGCGCGGCTTGCGCTGCACGCGGTCCGGCACTTCTTCCATTGCGTCTTCGGCGCCAACGGATTCGATGACTTCCTCTTCGCCGTGGTCATCATCGTCATCGTCGTCATCGTGGCGACGCTTGCTGGTGTCGATGTCCTCGGAGATCGTGTCGGTTTCCACCATCGCGGCCATCGTGCCGCCCGCAGGGGTGTCATCGTCGTTGTCGACGGTCGAAGCACCTTCCGCTTCGACGTCTGTCGGAACGGCGTCTTCCGTCGCGGTTGTTTCGGCGACCTTCTTGCGACTGCGGCGTGGTTTGGCCTTCTTGGCCGGGGCTTCTTCGGCGACCTCGGGCGGAGCTACGATCTCCGGCGCTGCAGCAATCTCCTCGGTGGTTGCCTCGTCGGCTGCGACAACCGGCTCAGGCGCCTCCGCCGACACGATGCCGACATCCGGCTGGTCCTGGGTCGAAAGGTCGACCATCGGCGCGGTTTCGACGTGCTCGACGTCTTCGTCGCGACGGTGCTCTTCGGCCTCGGCCCGAAGCAGCGCCTGACGGTCGGCGAGCGGAATCTGGTAATAATCAGGATGGATTTCGGCGAAGGCCAGGAAGCCGTGTCGGTTGCCGCCGTAATCGACGAAAGCGGCCTGGAGCGAGGGCTCGACCCTCGTTACCTTTGCAAGATAGATGTTGCCGCGGATCTGCTTCTTGTGCTGCGACTCGAAGTCAAATTCTTCTATGCGATTCCCGCGAACGACAACGACGCGCGTCTCTTCCTCGTGAGACGCATCGATAAGCATTTTGTCTGCCATGTAAGCTGTGCTCCTCGGCGTGGCCGCGAGAGCGCATTCCCGACTGCTGTTGAAACAGAAAGAATGCGGTCCACCGTGGCCGCGCCGGATAATGAAAGTCGCGCCTGACGCGAAGAGGAGAGCAGCAGCCAGACCGCAGCCGGAACCGTTTCGGTCCGGGGCCTGTACACTTCAGATAAAACCTGCTGCGAAACCATCAACAACCAAGCGTGATCGACAAATACGTAGACCCGGTTCGGGTCCGATGAGGTTGCTCCCTGAGAGCGTGGTGGCTGATCCACCAATGAAGTTCCGACAGAAGCCGGAAAATCAGGATCCAGTTCTCGGGTTGAAGCGCATGAGACGGCGGACGATGACCGATGTGGCGCCAGGTCCAGATCTGGCTGGCAGCCCTTGCGGCGACTCTATCCCGTCAACACTTCTACCCTAAAATGCGTTGTATGTTTTCTCTGTCACAATAGCAAGGGAAAAGCCAAATGTGCCATAATATTGATGGATTTCGAATCGCATAGAAACTGGGGCAGGTGACCGCGATTCGGCAGGCGGCAAGGCGTTTCGCTCTCGGGCGTCCGTTCCGGCCATATCTAGTTCATCGCGGCATAATAGAGGGTGTGGCGGTTTATTGTTTAAGAGGGCTCGGATCGCGGCGCAGTCCGCAACGCGGCGATCGACATTGGCAAGGCGGGTTCAGACGGCGGTGCTCATTGCATGTTGCCTCCTGCCTGGCCTCGCGGGTTCGTCCGAGACGAAGGATCCGCTGCTCGCCTATGGGGCGCGTATCATTGGCGACGACGCCAGGACGCGTATCGTCATCGATTTCGATCGCGAACCCCGTTTCTCCGTCCATTATATCGCCAATCCGGAGCGGATCGTCGTCGATCTGCCGGCCACCGCCTTCGGTTTTCCGGCGAAGGATTTGGCAGCCCGCGGCCTCTTCAAGGATATCCGCTACGGCAAGATGGACGAGGAGAGCGCCCGCATCGTGCTGACGACGGCAGCGCCGGTGAAGCTCTCGCTGGCCAAGGTGCAGGCCGACGAGGCGGGCAGGGGCCATCGCCTGGTGCTCGATGCCGAGGTGATCGATAAACAGGCCTTTGCCGAATTGGTCAAGACACAATCCTGGGACGATCGGACCGAGGCGGCCCAGACGACGAGCGCCATTCCGGCGCCAGAAAAAACAGCCCCCGGCGATTTCGTCATTGCCGTCGACGCCGGCCATGGCGGCATCGATACCGGCGCGATCGGCGTCGATACGAAGACCGAGGAAAAGCAGGTCACGCTTGCCTTCGCCAGGGCCCTGGCCGACCGGCTGAACAAGGAACCGGGCATCAAGGCGTTCCTGACGCGCAGTGACGACGAGTTCCTCTCGCTTTCCCAGCGCGTGCTGATCGCCCGCCAGAACCATGCCGGCCTGTTCATTTCACTGCATGCCGATACGCTGAAACAGAAGGATATCCGCGGCGCGACTGTCTATACGATCTCGGACAAGGCCTCCGACAAGCTCGCAGCCGACCTTGCCGAGCGCGAAAACCTTTCCGACCAGATCGCCGGCAAGGAGACGGTCGCCGAGCCGCCTGAGGTCGCCGACATCCTGCTCGATCTGACGCGGCGCGAGACGCAGGCCTTCTCGATCTCGCTGGCCGAGAGCGTGCTGAATTCCTTCAAGGACCAGATCGGCACCATCAACAATCCGCATCGCCACGCCGGCTTCCGCGTGCTGCAGGCGCCCGATGTGCCGTCGATCCTGCTCGAGCTCGGGTTCCTGTCGAATGCCGAAGACGAAAAACTGCTGCTCGACGAAACCTGGCGCACCAGGATCGTCGATCTCGTGACCGAGGCGGTGAAGCGATACCGCACCGGCGTCGTGGCGAATGGCGGATAAGAACGCCGCCCGAAAATTCTAATGGGTTCGCTCAGGCGATATTCCATGAAAACAGAGACTTGGACACATCCGATGAATCACGTTCTGAGCGGCGCGCTTCGGTTTGTCGGCGGGGAAGGGCGTTGCTTGGATGTGACAGTCCTGATGAAACGCTGCCGCAGCGACGAATGCGGCGGGCAGAGCCCTATTTTGCTCACATTCGCGCCGTTACTCCGGCTTATGTTTCCTAGCTTGAGGCGCGGAATCGGCTTGTGGCGGTAGCGCTCATGGAGTAAGCCGCGCGCAACGTGCAAATTGTCTCGATCTGTGCAATCGTTGCGTCCGCGCCGATTGCAGATCGAAGAGACCGGTAGCTGAAAATATGCTTAGACTTCTTGGATATTTCTTCGGAATGGCCTGCGTCCTGTTTCTGGTCGCGGCGGCGGGCATTGCCATCTATCTCGCCAATGTCGCCAGGGATCTTCCGGACTATGCTGTTCTGAACAGCTACGCGCCGCCGGTGACGACCCGCGTCCATGCCGGCAACGGCGCTCTCATGGCCGAATATGCCAAGGAAAAACGTCTCTTCCTGCCGATCCAGGCCATTCCCGACCGGGTCAAGGCCGCTTTCCTGTCGGCCGAGGACAAGAATTTCTACAACCATCCGGGCGTCGACCTCACCGGTCTCGGCCGTGCAATCCTCGTCAATCTGCAGAATTTCGGTTCGGGCCGCCGCCCGGTCGGCGCCTCTACAATCACCCAGCAGGTGGCCAAGAACTTCCTTTTGAGCTCGGATCAGACGATCGATCGCAAGATCAAGGAAGCAATTCTCTCCTTCCGCATCGAGCAGGCCTACAGCAAGGACAAGATTCTCGAGCTCTACCTGAACGAGATATTTTTCGGCCTGAATTCCTACGGCATCGCTGGCGCCGCACTCACTTATTTCAACAAGTCCGTTACCGAATTGACCGTTGCCGAGGCCGCCTATCTGGCATCGCTGCCGAAAGGTCCTGCCAATTATCATCCTTTCCGCCATCCGGAGGCTGCGCTCGAGCGCCGCAACTGGGTGATCGACCGCATGGTCGAGAACGGCTATGTCAGCCAGAGCGACGGCGCCGAAGCCAAGAAGCAGCCGCTGGGCGTTACCGCCCGCAGCACCGGTCCTTCGCTCTTCGCTTCCGACTATTTCGCCGAAGCCGTGCGCCGCCAGCTCATCGATCAATATGGCGAGAAGGTGCTCTATGAGGGCGGCCTTTCCGTGCGGACCTCGCTCGATCCGCAGATGCAGCTTGCCGCCCGCAAGGCGCTGCAGGACGGCCTCGTCACTTATGACGAGCGCCGCGGTTTCCATGGACCCATCAAGCAGATCGATGCAAGCGGCGACTGGGGCAAGGCGCTTGCCGATATTCCCGCGCTGTCCGACGTGCCGGAATGGCGCCTCGCCGTCGTGCTCGCCGCATCGGATAACAATGTGGACATCGGCCTGCAGCCGGCCAAGGACGGCAGCGGCAAGGTTGCGGCGGACCGTCTGCGCGGCACCATCGACGCCAAGAGCATGCAGTGGGCCTACCGCTCGGCGGACGGCTCGCGCAAGACCGCAAAATCGCCGGCCGGCGTCTTGAGCCCGGGCGACGTCGTCTATGTCGAGAAGCTCGGCGACGAGTCGTCGACCTCCTACCGTCTGCGCCAGCCCCCGAAGGTACAGGGCGGCCTTGTCGCCATGGATCCGAAGACTGGGCGCGTGCTCGCCATGGTCGGCGGTTTCTCCTATGCCCAGTCCGAATTCAACCGCGCCACCCAGGCGATGCGCCAGCCGGGCTCCTCCTTCAAGCCCTTCGTCTACGCAGCGGCGATGGACAATGGCTATACGCCAGCCTCCGTCATCATGGACGCGCCGATCGAGATCGTCTCGGGCGGCCAGGTCTGGAAGCCGGAGAACTACGGCGGCGAAGTCGGCGGCCCGTCGACGCTGCGCTCGGGCATCGAGCATTCGCGCAACCTGATGACGGTGCGCCTCGCCAACGATCTCGGCATGAATATCGTTGCCGAATATGCCGAACGCTTCGGTATCTACGATCACATGCTGCCGGTTCTCTCCATGTCGCTCGGCGCAGGCGACACGACAGTGCTGCGCATGGTCTCCGCCTATTCGGTCATTGCCAATGGCGGCAAGCAGATCAAGCCGACGCTGATCGACCGTATCCAGGACCGCTACGGCAAGACGATCTTCAAGCATGAGGAGCGCCTCTGCGAGGGCTGCAATGCCGGCGACTGGCAGAACCAGGAAGAGCCTAATGTCGTCGACAACCGCGAAACCGTCCTCGACCCGATGACCGCCTACCAGATCACCTCGATGATGCAGGGCGTCATCCAGCGCGGCACCGCTGCCGGCAAGATCGATCTCGGCGGCCGCGACGTCGCCGGAAAGACCGGCACCACCAATGACGAGAAGGATGCCTGGTTCGTCGGTTTCACGCCGGATCTGGTCGCCGGCCTCTATATGGGCTTCGATACGCCGGCCCCGCTCGGCCGCGGCGGTACCGGCGGCGGTCTATCCGCGCCGATTTTCAACGAATTCATGCAGGCCGCCGTCAAGGACATGCCGGAATCGAAATTCGTCATTCCGCAGGGCATGAACCTGATCCCGATCGACCGCAAGACCGGCATGGCCGCCGCCGACGGCGATCCGAACACGATCGTCGAAGCCTTCAAGCCCGGCACCGGACCTGCCGACAGCTTCTCCGTCATCGGCATGGACAGCACCATGGCGCCGGAGGAGATCTTGAAGACCTCGCCTCAGGCCAACCAGGCCGTTCAGACCGGCACGCCAGGCCTCTTCTGAGCCTCATCCAATTTTGGAAGCCCGCCCCGGCTCTTTACATCCGCGGCGGGCGTCTCTATGTCACCAGCACTCGAAGAAGACCGTTACAGAGAAGCAGGAAAATGCGAGCCGAAATCGAAAACGTGGTCGATGAAACCAAGCAGGCTATCACCCTGCTGAGGAGGCATCTTTGACTGGGACCAGGCGATAAGACGACTGGACTGGTTGAACAACAAGGCAGAGGATCCGAACCTCTGGAACGATGCGCAGGAAGCGCAGAAGCTGATGCGCGAGCGCCAGCAGCTCGATGACGGAGTTAACGGCGTCCGGCAGCTGGAACAGCAGCTGAAAGACAATGTCGAACTGGTCGAGTTGGGTGAGGAAGAAGGCGACGAAGGCATCGTCAAAGAGGCCGAGGACGCCTTGAAGGCACTGAAGGCAGAGGCCGCGCGCCGCCAGGTGGAGGCGATGCTCTCCGGCGAGGCCGACAGCAACGACACCTATCTGGAAGTCCATTCCGGCGCCGGCGGCACCGAAAGTCAGGACTGGGCCAACATGCTGTTGCGCATGTACACCCGCTGGGCGGAACGCCAGCGCTTCAAGGTCGAGCTTCTCGAAGTCCATGACGGCGAAGAGGCTGGCATCAAGTCCGCCACCCTGCTCGTCAAGGGCCACAATGCTTATGGCTGGTTGAAGACGGAATCGGGCGTGCATCGTCTGGTGCGCATTTCCCCCTACGACAGCAATGCGCGCCGTCACACGTCCTTCTCGTCGATCTGGGTCTATCCGGTCGTCGACGACTCGATCAACATCGACATCAACGAAAGCGATTGCCGCATCGACACCTATCGTTCGTCCGGCGCCGGCGGCCAGCACGTCAACACGACGGACTCGGCCGTGCGCATCACCCATATCCCGACCGGCATCGTGGTGGCCTGCCAGCAGGAACGTTCGCAGCACAAGAACCGCGCCAAGGCCTGGGAAATGCTGCGTGCCCGGATGTACGAAGCAGAGTTGAAGAAGCGCGAAGAGGCCGCCAACGCCGAAGCCGCTTCCAAGACGGATATCGGCTGGGGTCACCAGATCCGCTCCTACGTGCTGCAACCCTATCAGCTGGTCAAGGACCTGCGCACCGGCGTTGCCAGCACCGCGCCGGATGACGTGCTCGACGGCGATCTGAATGAATTCATGGAAGCAGCACTTGCCCACCGCATCAGCGGCGCCGCCGATGCGGTCGTCGAGGATGTCGACTGATAATTCGGCAGTATGGAAATCAGAAAAGCCCTGGGAACAGCGCTTTTTTGTTCAGCCTATCGCGCCGGCATCGCCGTCATGAAACAGAGCTGCCGATAGAGCGGCAATCTCGTCATGAACGGCCCCCCGTTCGATGCCCGGCGGATCGGTGAAGAGCTCGGCGGCGAAGGCAAGGCCGAGCCCGGTGCCCTCCGGCACAAAGATATAATGCCCGAGGCCGCCGCCGAAGATTTTCAGGGCGCTGCCGGTCAGCCGCTCATGCAGCCAAGAAGAACATTCCTCGGCTGGTGCCGCCTTGTCGGCATCGCCGACAAGGATAAGAGCGGGTGCCACGACAGTTTTCAGGCTCTCTTCGCTGAAACCGAGAATGGAACGACCTGGTGCGCACAGCAGCGCCGCCGTAATCCGGTCGTCCCGGTAGCATTGCGACATGCGGGACCATGATTCGCGAAAAACATCGCTGGTACGAAGTAAGGCGGAGATATGATCGGCAAGATCGGGAAATTCCCTTGGGCAGCGTGGAGCACCCGGCTTCAGCCTTGACGGTTCGAACTGCGAGAACTGGGTGACAGCGCCGAGAAGCAGCATGACGCTATAGGCTCCGGCCGAAAATCCGGCCGCGAATACACGGTCTGCATCGATCCCACCGGCAAGATCGCCAAGCCAGTCGCGACGGCGGTCGAGCATCAAGCTCAGATCCGGCGCCCGTTCCCAGAGACAGGCAAAACCTTCGGCGCGATAAGGCTCACTGCCCGTATTGCCGTGATGATCGACGCCGAGCGCTGCAAATCCGCGATCGACCAGGCGTCGCGCCAGCCATTCCAGTCCGGCCGCAGAACCGCCGGTGCCGTGTGACAGCAGGACGAGCGGATAAGGCCGGTCTGAGGGCCGAATCGGTGCGTCGCGGGCGACCGCGGCCTTCCGAAACCAGCTTCTCTCCTGGATCTCGCATTCCTGCGCGTTATCGGCAGCCGGATACCATAGCGACCAGCGGACGGGTCTTGGGCCGGCTGAGTCCCAGTCCTGTCTCCGGTCGTCGTAGAGGACGCCCTCGCGAAAACCGAGTTTCATCTTCGTCGCCTGTGCGAACAGCGTCTCGCTGCTCAATTGGTCGCTTTCTCGATGGTGATGTCGCCGAGTTCGTCGATCAGCACGGTCCAGCCGTCCGGCTCGGCCGCGGGATCAGTCTTCAGATAGATTGTGGCGAAGAGACCGGGTTGCTTGATGATGCCGCTCGAGTTTTCGGGGCGGATATCGGTCACGTAAGGCTTCAGATCGCTGATCTCCTGCAGCTCGATGGTCGAGGCAATCGCCGGACCGGTCTCGGTCTGCGCGATCTGCTGAAGATAGACTTTCGACGTCCTGTCCGGCTGACGCACGGCAAAGAGCTTATAGTAACCATGGCGCCTTTCCTGGGAGTCGGAAACGCTTTCGGCAGTGGCGGGCGCCCGCTCGACGGCCGGTGCGTTGCCGTCGTCCTCCCAGTAGCCGGTGCTGGTCGCGAAAATCACAGAAGCCGGCAGGATGACGTCCTGCGTGGGAGCAGCGATCGCGGCCGAGCATCCGACGAGGAAAATCGTGGTCATCAATGTCAGGCGCATTGCCATCATTTCAATCCTTGAACTGCTCGGCGAGAATGCGGTCGGACCAGGAGCGGTCCGGATCGGAGAGGATACGCGCCGTCATATGCTCCGACTGGGCGATGCGGACATGCAGCACCGATTTGACTTCCGTATTGTCTGCCACCGCATTCACCGGCCGCTTCACCGGCTCGAGCACGTCGATATCGACAGTCACCTTGTTCGGAAGCAGGGCGCCCCTCCAGCGCCGCGGCCTGAAAGCGCTGACGGGCGTCATGGCGAGCAGCGGCGCCTCGAGCGGCAGGATGGGGCCATGGGCGGAAAGATTATAGGCCGTCGATCCGGCGGGGGTGGCCACCATCAGCCCGTCGCAGATCAGCTCCTCCAGGCGCACGCGCCCGTCGACCACGACCCTCAGATTGGCGGCCTGATAAGACTGGCGGAAAAGATAGACTTCGTTGATGGCGAGCGCTGTGGAATTGGTACCGTCGGCATTGGCCGTTGTCATCTTCAAGGGACGGAAGGCGTTTTCGACGGCGACGCAGATACGCTCCTGAAGCCGTTCCGTGCTGTAATCATTCATCAGAAAGCCGACCGAGCCTCGATTCATGCCATAGACCAGCTTGCCCGAGTTCATGGTGCTGTGCAGCGTCTGCAGCATGAAGCCATCGCCCCCCAGAGCGACGATGACATCAGCCTTGTCCTGCGGCACGTCGCCATAGATGCGAATCAGCTCTTCGCGCGCTGCGAGCGCCTCCATCGTTGGCGAGGCGATAAAGGAAAGCGTCTGGAATGAACGGCCCATACAATGCCCTTTGTGAAGCTGCTCTAGCTAAAGGATAAATGGCAGTCGCGACAAGGCCGTTTTGCACGACAAGGTGTTTTGGATCCGCGCCGACTTGGCCGCGCCGGCACGGATTTTCCTTTACAGGATCGCAGAATCTGTTAGTTGGGCAGCTATTGCCCTTGTAGCTCAGTTGGTAGAGCACCTGATTTGTAATCAGGGGGTCGCGGGTTCGAACCCTGCCGGGGGCACCAGCCTACACTCTGTGAGCTTCGACTCCGCGAGCCGAAGAGAGCGGCCAAGCGAAGGCTGTCGCGCCGTCGTCCCGTTGGGAACGAAGGCGGACTGGTTCCGATAATGCCCGGCGCGCTTTTGAACCTTGCCTGAAGGATTGCTTCAGCGGCAGTTCAGCCGTGGCGGCGCAGTGTCTCCTCATCGTCAATGAGGAAACAGCCATGAAGTTCGCGCATATTTTTCTGACCGCGGCCATCTCCCTCGGTGCGGCCGTTGCTGCCGTTGCGCCGGCCGCCGCCGTGCCTGTCGACCGGTCGGCGCTATCGGTGCAAAGCGGCATCGTCCAGATTCATGACAGCTGGCGAAACGACCGCTGGCGTGACGACCGTGATTGGCGGGATGATCGTGACTGGCGGGGTGATCGTGATTGGAGGGATGGCCGCGATTGGCGCCGGTCCGAATGGCGCTATGAACGCCGCCATTGGCGGCCGTGGCGCTGGGAAGAGCGTCGCGAGTGGCGCCAATATGATCGCGGCATGCCCCGGTTCTATCGCAGCTGAGGACAGTCGGTCTCAGCCACCGGCCGTTTCCGGTTCAATGCGCGACGGGTCGTTGACTCTCGCCTCGATCCTGTCGCCGTTGCCGGTCTGTCCGGCACCGGAAGGTGACATCATTGCGATGCTGAGCACCGAGGCGACCATCACGGTGACGATGGCGATCATTACGCGCGTAAGCGTTCAATCCTCGTTCCGGTTGGGATTAACGCACAATCGCCGCCCGCGTTTCTCTCGGCCTATTGCACCGGTCCCGGCGTCGCGGGCCCGGGCGCCGTCGGCGACAGGGGATCGGGCTGGCGGACGGGGTGCGACGTGTCCACCCAGATGATGCTGAGGATGATTCCCACAAAGGCCGCGATGAAGAGGATACCGAAAATCAGCGGTCGAATGGCCATGATGGGAATCGCTCCTTCTTACTTGTGACCGGTCGCTACGGATCGATCGCCGCCAGATCATAATGCTCCAGAAGGTCATTCCAAGGCAAAAGTGGATTTCTCCGGGTCGAGCCCTGCGTCGGGATCAGTGGCGCACGAGCGAAAGCGGCTTGCCGCCTTCCTCTCTGGACTTGTCGAAATTGCCGTCGGCGCGCATGTCGAAGCTGAGCGACGAACCATCATGGCTCATCAGCGTCAGCCCGAAACCATCGATATTCCATACGGCGAGCTTGAGCCTGGCGACATTGGCGGCGCAGTCTGCGGAAAGCGACAAGGGCGCGTGGCCGTCCGTATCGAGGGTGCCGTCGAGTGTCACGCTGCAGAGCTTTTCGCCGCCCGGTCTTTGCATCGCCCATGTCCCGGCAAGGCTCCTGAAGGTCGGCAGGCGATCGACACCATCGGGTGCCGAGAGCAGCAGGAGCGGTGTTTCATCTTCCGTTTTCATCGGCGAACCCTCATTCTCGACGAAACGGGCGATGGCCTTGCGCGTCGGATCGATCAGGATGAGGCCGCCATTGCCGTCGAAATTCCAGGCAGCGGCTTCGGCAAGCGCTGGCAGCGGCTTGGAACAATGGTCCTGGCCCGAGAGCGAATAGCCGCCGATCGCAAGGTCGGTTTCGAGCGTCAGCCGGCATCCGGCGCGTCCGTTTTCGGGCGCGACCAGATAGGTTCCCGCTTGCGCCCTCAGAATATCGGGATCGATATCCTGCGCCCCAGCCGAACCGCAGTCCAGCAGCATGGCTGCTGGAATTGTGAGCCGAAGCATGAAACCAATCATCGCAATCCCCCCTCTGCCGCGGCCCGTAAGCCGCTTTTAAGTCCAGCCTATGCCTTTAAGTAAAGCCGCGCGGCGTAGAGCGCGATCGCCGCGGCGTTCGAAACGTTCAGCGATTTGATCGCGCCCGGCATGTCGAGGCGGGCAAGCGCCGTCACGGTCTCACGTGTCTTCTGCCTGAGCCCCTTGCCCTCCGAGCCGAGCACCAGCGCCACCTTGTCGCCTGAGAAGGTGCCTTCGAGCGGCGCCGGCCCTTCCGAATCGAGGCCGATGGTGGAGAAGCCGAGCTTGTGCAATTCGCCGAGCGCATCGGCGAGGTTGGTGATCTGTATATAAGGTATCAGTTCCAGGGCGCCGGAGGCGGATTTGGCGAGCACGCCTGACTCGGTCGGGCTATGTCTCTGAGTGGTGATAACGGCCCCGGCATTGAAGGCGACGGCCGAGCGCATGATCGCGCCGACATTGTGCGGATCGGTGACCTGATCGAGCACGAGCAGGAGAGGGCTGTCCTTTAGCGCTTCGAGCCGGCGCACCGGTAGCGGCCGCGTTTCCAGCATGACGCCCTGATGGATCGCCTCGGGACCGAGCACCTTGTCGATCTCGTGCGGCGAGACGATTTCGAAGGGAATGCCGAGCGTCTCGACGTCGATTTCCAGACGCGCGAGCGCATTCTGCGTCGTAAACAGCTTGATCTTCTTACGCTCCGGATTGTCGAGAGCGGCGCGCACCGTATGCAGGCCGTAAAGATATACCTGGTCGGGCGCGAGCGCCGGTGGCTTCCAGTCCTCAGCTCCACGCCGGCGCTTCTGTGGCTGGGGTGTCGGGATCTCGCCGCGTTCGCGCTTGGCGTCGCGGTGCGCGCGCCTCAGATTGGCGTAGTGCGTATCCTTGGCGGATGGGTCTGTTGCGGCCTTGCCGCCGGATTTGTTGTCTTTGCTCATGCGGCTTTATAGCCATGGCGTTCGCTGCCGCATAGGCTTTCTTTCATGTGCCGGCTTTCGGCGGCGAATGAAATTTTTCGTGTTTTTTCCATTGTCATCGTGTTGACAGACGGAAATGCTCCGGTCATATACGCGGCGCAGACGACGGGCGGCAACGCTTCGAAGTCTGACGAACTTGGTCTTCAAGATCCGGACGAAAAACTGGAGAGATGCCCGAGTGGTTAAAGGGGACGGACTGTAAATCCGTTGGCTCAGCCTACGTTGGTTCAAATCCAACTCTCTCCACCATTCGTCATTGGATCGGACCATCCCGCGGGTATAGCTCAATGGTAGAGCAGCAGCCTTCCAAGCTGAATACGCGGGTTCGATTCCCGCTACCCGCTCCAGTCTCCCTTAAAACCAATTGATGCGATCGCAGTCGCGGTCGTCGCGCACGCTGTTCCCAGCCGTGGGTGGACGCCGGCCGGTGTTGCCGCAGGCGAGGGACGTCAATGGCGGCCGCTCGTCCCTGGCGATCCGTGGGATTTTCTCCGAGATTTCAGCGATTTTTGGAAGGGCCACGGCGAATCGCCTTGCAGGCGGCGAATTGTCTCCCATATGCGCTGTCACGCCAAGATTGGCGTCTGCAATTAAGTCTTGCGCAATTTCGCCGAAAGCCTTAAACGGCGGCACTAAACCGGTTCGCCGGGGCCACCATTTCGTTCACAGGAAGCATTCAAATGGCAAAGAGTAAGTTTGAGCGCAACAAGCCGCACGTCAACATTGGCACGATCGGCCACGTTGACCACGGCAAGACGTCTCTGACGGCAGCGATCACGAAGTACTTCGGTGAGTTCAAGGCGTACGACCAGATCGACGCGGCTCCGGAAGAGAAGGCACGCGGCATCACGATCTCGACGGCGCACGTTGAGTATGAGACGCCGGCCCGCCACTACGCGCACGTTGACTGCCCCGGCCATGCCGACTACGTGAAGAACATGATCACCGGTGCGGCGCAGATGGACGGCGCGATCCTGGTTTGCTCGGCTGCTGACGGCCCGATGCCGCAGACGCGCGAACACATCCTGCTCGCCCGCCAGGTCGGCGTTCCGGCAATCGTTGTGTTCCTGAACAAGGTCGACCAGGTTGATGACGCCGAGCTTCTCGAGCTGGTTGAACTCGAAGTTCGCGAACTTCTGTCGTCCTACGACTTCCCGGGCGACGACATTCCGGTCGTCAAGGGTTCGGCGCTTGCTGCTCTTGAAGACTCCGACAAGAAGATCGGCGAAGACGCGATCCGCGAACTGATGGCAGCGGTCGACTCCTACATTCCGACGCCTGAGCGTCCGGTTGACCAGCCGTTCCTGATGCCGATCGAAGACGTGTTCTCGATCTCGGGCCGTGGTACGGTCGTGACCGGCCGCGTCGAGCGTGGCATCATCAAGGTTGGTGAAGAAGTCGAGATCGTCGGCATCCGTCCGACCTCGAAGACGACGGTGACCGGCGTTGAAATGTTCCGCAAGCTGCTCGACCAGGGCCAGGCCGGCGACAACATCGGCGCGCTGATCCGCGGTGTGAACCGTGACGGCGTCGAGCGTGGTCAGATCCTGTGCAAGCCGGGCTCCGTCAAGCCGCACAAGAAGTTCAAGGCAGAAGCCTACATCCTGACGAAGGAAGAGGGCGGCCGTCATACGCCGTTCTTCACCAACTACCGTCCGCAGTTCTACTTCCGCACGACGGATGTGACCGGCATCGTGACGCTTCCGGAAGGCACGGAAATGGTCATGCCGGGCGACAACGTCACGGTTGACGTCGAGCTGATCGTTCCGATCGCGATGGAAGAAAAGCTGCGCTTCGCCATCCGCGAAGGCGGCCGCACCGTCGGCGCCGGTATCGTCGCTTCGATCGTCGAGTAACCTTTCAGGTTATCCACAATCAGGAAGACCCCGCTGGAAACAGCGGGGTTTTTCGTTTTTGATGCATCCGAGCCGCTTAACAGGTGTTGTAAAAATATCGTTAAGAATGCCCGTCACAGTATTTTGTTCATCTCACGTTCAGAAAGCAGTTGTGATTGGCTCATTTTAGTCCAGACTCCTCCTTGTAAAGAGGAGAGTCGGGATGATTCCAAAGGCCACATTCGTTGCGACGATATTCGCGATGTATGTTTTCACGATGTTTTTCATCGCTGCGATTCCGCAAGAGGTTGTTCAGTCGGCCGGAGTGCAGATCGGTGAGGTAAGCGTCGTCAAGTGACGACCTTTCCAGTTCATCGCACGGGGCTGCGGTGATAGGGCAATAATGGGCCAGGTGCTCCCGGACAGGGTGCTCCTGGCGCGGCGGGGTGAAACCCTTGCAGGACGCTCGCTTGCTCTTCGCGCGGAAGCGTCTAACTATGCCTCCGGTTTAATGATGCGGAGGACCTTTCGATGAAAAAGCGGATTCTGTTCACAGGCGGTTCCGGCAAGGCAGGTCGCCATGCCGTGCCATGGCTCGTCAATGCAGGGTACGAGGTTCACAACCTCGATCTCGTGCCTCTGGACAGCCCCGGCGTCACCAATCTCATCGCCGACATCACCGATAGCGGCCAAGTCTTCAACGCGCTGTCGATGCATCGCGATTTCCCCGATCTCGACGGGGGCAGGGGCGTTCAACCCTTTGATGCGGTCGTGCATTTCGCCGCCATTCCGCGCATCCTGATCAAGCCGGACAACGAGACTTTCCGAATCAACGTGATGGGCACTTACAATGTCATCGAGGCTGCGGTGAAACTCGGGATCCGGAAGATCATCGTCGCGTCGAGCGAAACAACCTACGGCGTCTGCTTCGCCGAAGGCCATCGCGACTTCCACCAGTTCCCGCTGGAGGAAGATTACGACGTCAATCCGATGGATTCTTACGGCCTTTCCAAGGTCGTCAACGAAAAGACGGCGCGCGCTTTTGCCGAACGATCGGGCTTCGACATCTATGCGCTGCGCATCGGCAACGTTATCGAGCCGCATGAATATGAGCGGTTTCCGACCTATTTTGCCCATCCCGAGATGCGCAAGCGCATCACCTGGAGCTATATCGACGCTCGCGACCTCGGACAGATCTGCCATCTCTGCATCGAGAAGGACGGGCTTGGCTACCAGGTCTTCAATGCCGCTAACGACACAGTTTCGGCCAATACGCCGGCGAAGGAACTGGCGAAGCGATTCTTTCCCAACGTACCCTTCACCCGCGAGATCGGTGAATATGAGGGGCTGCTTTCCAACCGCAAGATTCGCGAGGTGCTGGGCTTCAAGGAAGAACACGACTGGCGAAAATATGTGAAGGTTTGAAAGCTTTGCGGTTGCGCGATCGAAAAGCGGACACTCGCAAATGAGTGGAAGACTTCGAAAATCGAAAATCGTGCTTGCCAATCCGCTGCCGCCGTCTTAAAGGGAGCGCCATGCATTTCAGCAGCGATTTGCGGGTCTTGGCCCGGGCGCTGAAGGACAGGCATGAAGGGGTATAGCTCAGTTGGTAGAGCGGCGGTCTCCAAAACCGCAGGTCGGGGGTTCGAGCCCCTCTGCCCCTGCCATCTTCCCTGATTCGGACAGCGCGGCGCTGCTCGCGGCATTCCGGCTGGGGTCAATTGGTGGCAACTAATTTCGTTAAACCTCGGTTTCCCTCTTGTGCATTCGGAAATCGGTGTTTATTTAGGGTTCAACAGACACGCGGTGCGTGGGGCTGATAGTTTCAGCTTTACGCGCCGTAATTGCGTGGGCAGTCGATGGCATCCAAATCCAATCCAATTGCGTTTCTGCAGCAGGTTCGCTCCGAGACGTCCAAGGTCACATGGCCGTCGCGCCGCGAGACGATGATCTCGACGGTCATGGTGCTGGTGATGGTGGTTTTTGCCGCGCTGTTTTTCTTTGCCGCTGACCAGCTGATCGGCTGGGTCCTGAGCTTCGTGCTCAATACCGGCAACTGATACGGGTGGAGATGAAAATGGCGGCACGTTGGTACATCGTCCACGCGTACTCGAATTTTGAAAAGAAGGTGGCTGAGGACATCGAGAACAAGGCTCGCCAGAAGGGGCTTGAGCACCTGTTCGAGAAGATTCTCGTGCCGACCGAAAAGGTCGTGGAAGTGCGTCGCGGCCGCAAGGTCGATAGCGAGCGTAAGTTCTTCCCGGGCTATGTTCTGGTCCGCGCCAATCTGACGGACGAGGCTTACCACCTGATCAAGAATACGCCGAAGGTCACGGGTTTCCTCGGCTCCGACAATAAGCCCGTTCCGATTCCGGATTATGAAGCCGAGCGCATTCTCGGTCAGGTTCAGGAAGGCGTCGAGCGGCCGAAAGCGTCCGTCACCTTCGAGATCGGTGAGCAGGTCCGCGTTTCCGACGGTCCCTTTGCTTCGTTCAACGGAACGGTTCAGGATGTGGACGAAGAGCGTTCGCGCCTGAAGGTGGAAGTGTCGATCTTCGGTCGCGCAACGCCGGTCGAACTGGAATACGCGCAGGTCGAGAAGGTCTGATCGCGAGAGATGGGAGGCGGGTCCTTGTGGCCTGCTTCTTGCGGACCTTGTCCGCATCCGCGTGGAAGGTGAGGGGTCTTAGCCGGACCCTAATGATCCGCACCACGCAACCGCAGCCGCCGGAGCGATCCGGCATCACGGGTCGGGCGACCGGCCGTTCATGAAAGGCAGAGAGATATGGCTAAGAAAGTTGCAGGCCAGCTCAAGCTTCAGGTCAAGGCAGGATCGGCAAACCCGTCCCCGCCGATTGGTCCGGCGCTTGGTCAGCGTGGCATTAACATCATGGAATTCTGCAAGGCGTTCAATGCCGCCACGCAGGAAATGGAAAAGGGTATGCCGATTCCGGTCGTCATCACCTATTACCAGGACAAGTCCTTCACCTTCGCGATGAAGCAGCCGCCGGTCAGCTATTGGCTGAAGAAGGAGGCGAAGATCACCTCCGGTTCCAAGACGCCCGGCAAGGGTGCAAAGGCCGGTACCCTCACCAAGGCTCAGATCAAGACGATCGCCGAAGCCAAGATGAAGGACCTGAACGCAGCAGATATCGAAGGTGCAATGGCGATGATCGAGGGCTCTGCCCGCGCCATGGGCCTGGAAGTGGTGGGTTAAGACCATGGCAGGCAAGCGCACTCGCAAAATCAACGAAGGTGTTGATCCGACCAAGCTCTACGCTCTGACGACCGCCATCGGCATGGTCAAGGAACGGGCTGTCGCCAAGTTCGACGAAACCATCGAAGTCTCGATGAACCTCGGCGTCGATCCGCGCCATGCGGACCAAATGGTTCGCGGCGTCGTCAACCTGCCGAACGGCACGGGCCGCACGGTTCGAGTCGCCGTCTTCGCTCGTGGCGCCAAGGCTGATGAAGCCAAGGCTGCCGGTGCCGATGTCGTTGGCGCCGAAGACCTCGTCGAAATCGTCCAGGGCGGCAAGATCGAATTCGACCGCTGCATCGCCACCCCCGACATGATGCCGCTCGTCGGCCGTCTCGGTAAGGTTCTCGGCCCGCGCGGCATGATGCCGAACCCGAAGGTCGGCACCGTCACCATGGACGTCGCCGGCGCCGTCAAGGCTTCCAAGGGCGGCGCTGTCGAGTTCCGCGTCGAGAAGGCTGGTATCGTCCACGCCGGTATCGGCAAGGCTTCTTTCGACGCCAAGGCTCTGGAAGAAAACATCCGCGCCTTTGCCGACGCCGTCATCAAGGCGAAGCCGGCTGGCGCCAAGGGCAACTACGTCAAGCGCGTGGCGATTTCCTCGACCATGGGCCCGGGCGTCAAGATCGAAGTCGGCTCGGTCACCGCAGCTCCGACTGCATAAGTTTAAGGTCGGGCTTGCGCCCGGCTTCTGAATTTCCGGCCTCACAAGGGGCCGGAATATTCCGGAGAAATCCGGAATCCTGTCCGAGATTGCAGGTGGTTTTCCCTTAATCACTTGGCCTGCATGAGACGGGTAAGACCCGAATTGCATGAAGTTCGCTTCTTGGAACTCGGTTCGAGCCTTGGATGCCTTGTGCCTCTTTAGCCTTGATTGGCGCGGAGCGCGAGGGGACAGGATCCTCAAGCGTCGCTTGGGATCTCTTTTGATCCCAAGGGGCAAAAGGCAACCCGGTGGGTCCGTTCAAACGGTCCCGCCAACTGGAGATAGGCAGTGGAAAGAGCGGAAAAACGCGAATTCGTCACGGAACTGAACGAAGTCTTCAAGGCTTCGGGCTCGGTTGTCGTGGCCCACTATGCTGGTGCTACAGTCGCGCAGATGAACGATTTTCGTTCGAAGATGCGCGCTGCTGGCGGCACCGTCAAAGTCGCGAAGAACCGCCTGGCCAAAATTGCCCTTCAGGGTACGGAAGCGGAAGGGATTTCCAATCTCTTCAAGGGTCAGACCCTCATTGCTTACAGCAATGATCCGATCACCGCTCCGAAGGTCGTCATGGATTTCGCCAAGACCAACGACAAGATCGTGGTTCTCGGCGGCGCCATGGGCACGACAACGCTGAACGCCGAAGGTGTCAAGTCGCTCGCGACCCTGCCTTCGCTGGACGAACTGCGTGCGAAGCTGCTGGGCATGATCCAGACCCCGGCTACCCGCATTGCAGGCGTTGTTGCAGCACCGGCAAGCCAGCTTGCTCGCGTGTTCTCGGCCTACGCCAAGAAGGACGAAGCCGCTTAAGGCGGTTTTTCGCTGTACATACTCAACAGTTCGAACCGAACAAAAGGAACTAGAAAATGGCTGATCTCGCAAAGATCGTTGAAGACCTCTCCTCGCTGACCGTTCTGGAAGCTGCAGAACTGTCGAAGCTTCTTGAAGAAAAGTGGGGCGTTTCCGCCGCTGCTCCGGTAGCTGTTGCTGCCGTTGGCGGCGCTGCAGGCGGCGCAGCTGCTCCGGCTGAAGAAGAAAAGACCGAGTTCGACGTCATCCTCACGGATGCCGGCGCCAACAAGATCAACGTCATCAAGGAAGTCCGCGCCATCACCGGTCTCGGCCTCAAGGAAGCCAAGGACCTCGTCGAAGGCGCTCCGAAGGCTGTCAAGGAAGGCGTTTCCAAGGCTGAAGCCGCCGACATCAAGAAGAAGCTTGAAGACGCTGGCGCAAAGGCCGACGTCAAGTAATCTTGAACTGCACGTGGGAGGCGGCATTTACTGCCTCCCATTTGCCGTTTTCCTGAACGAATTACCCAAAAGCCGCGTGAAAACGGCTTTTGGGTAATGGGTTCTTCAAGAGCATGGTCTCGAACCGAAGTGCCAAGGCAATCCGGCCTGGCTGTTTCGGGAGGTGGGACGAGGTTGAACTACTCATTGATCGGCGGGGTCGACTGGCCATCGGTTCCCGTCCGTTGCAGGCCCGGATGCAATTTTGAAGGAGCGACGATGGCTCAGACCCTTTCGTTCAATGGTCGCAGGCGCGTACGCAAGTTTTTTGGTAAGATCCCCGAAGTCGCAGAAATGCCGAACCTCATCGAGGTTCAGAAGGCGTCCTACGACCAGTTTCTGATGGTTGAAGAGCCGAAGGGCGGTCGCCCTGACGAAGGCCTTCAGGCCGTCTTCAAGTCCGTTTTCCCGATCACCGACTTCTCCGGCGCCTCGATGCTGGAGTTCGTGTCTTACGAATTCGAACCGCCGAAGTTCGACGTTGACGAGTGCCGCCAGCGCGACCTGACCTATGCCGCGCCGCTGAAGGTCACTCTCCGTCTCATCGTGTTCGATATCGACGAGGATACCGGCGCAAAGTCGATCAAGGACATCAAGGAACAGTCCGTCTACATGGGCGACATGCCGCTCATGACCAACAACGGCACGTTCATCGTCAACGGCACCGAGCGCGTCATCGTCTCGCAGATGCACCGTTCGCCGGGCGTCTTCTTCGACCATGATAAGGGCAAGAGCCATTCTTCCGGCAAGCTGCTCTTTGCCGCCCGCGTCATTCCCTATCGCGGCTCCTGGCTCGATATCGAATTCGACGCCAAGGACATCGTCTACGCCCGCATCGACCGCCGCCGTAAGATCCCTGTCACGTCGCTGCTGATGGCGCTCGGCATGGACGGCGAGGAAATCCTCGACACCTTCTACACGAAGTCGCTCTACAAGCGCGACGGCGAAGGCTGGCGCATTCCCTTCAAGCCGGAAACGCTGAAGGGCGCCAAGGCGATCACCGAGATGGTCGACGCCGATACCGGCGAAGTCGTCGTGGAAGCCGGCAAGAAGCTGACGCCGCGCCTGCTGCGACAGCTTTCCGATAAGGGCCTGAAGGCGCTGAAGGCCGGCGACGACGATCTCTACGGCAATTATCTTGCCGAGGATATCGTCAACTACTCTACGGGTGAGATCTATCTCGAGGCCGGCGACGAGATCGACGAGAAGACGCTTGCCGTCATCCTCGCGAACGGTTTCGACGAGATCCCGGTTCTCGGCATCGACCACATCAATGTCGGCGCCTATATCCGCAACACGCTTTCGGCTGACAAGAACGAGAACCGTCAGGACGCTCTGTTCGACATCTATCGCGTCATGCGTCCGGGTGAACCGCCGACCATGGAATCGGCCGAAGCCATGTTCAACTCGCTGTTCTTCGATGCGGAGCGTTACGACCTCTCCGCCGTCGGCCGCGTCAAGATGAACATGCGCCTCGACCTCTCCGTAGAAGACACCGTGCGCACCCTGCGCAAGGACGACATCCTGGCCGTGGTCAAGATGCTGGTCGAACTGCGCGACGGCAAGGGCGAGATCGACGACATCGACAACCTCGGCAACCGTCGTGTCCGCTCGGTCGGCGAGCTGATGGAGAACCAGTACCGTCTCGGCCTGCTCCGCATGGAGCGTGCGATCAAGGAACGCATGTCCTCGATCGAAATCGATACGGTCATGCCACAGGACCTGATCAACGCCAAGCCGGCTGCCGCAGCCGTCCGCGAATTCTTCGGTTCCTCGCAGCTCTCGCAGTTCATGGACCAAGTCAACCCGCTCTCGGAAATCACCCACAAGCGCCGTCTTTCGGCCCTTGGTCCAGGCGGTCTGACCCGCGAGCGCGCCGGCTTCGAAGTCCGTGACGTGCATCCGACCCACTATGGCCGTATCTGCCCGATCGAAACGCCGGAAGGCCCGAACATCGGTCTGATCAACTCGCTCGCGACCTTTGCCCGCGTCAACAAATACGGCTTCATCGAAAGCCCGTACCGCCGCATCGTCGACGGCAAGGTGACGAACGACGTGCTCTACCTCTCCGCCATGGAAGAGGCGAAGTACTACGTCGCCCAGGCCAACGCCGAGCTGAACGCTGACGGTTCCTTCGTCGACGAATTCGTCGTCTGCCGTCACGCCGGTGAAGTTATGCTCGCGCCCCGCGACAGCATGAACCTGATGGACGTTTCGCCGAAGCAGGTCGTTTCGGTTGCTGCGGCACTCATCCCGTTCCTGGAAAACGACGACGCAAACCGCGCCCTCATGGGCTCGAACATGCAACGTCAGGCCGTGCCGCTGCTGCGTGCCGAAGCTCCGTTCGTCGGCACCGGCATGGAGCCGGTCGTCGCGCGTGACTCCGGTGCCGCCATCGGCGCCCGCCGCGGCGGCGTGGTCGACCAGGTCGACGCGACGCGTATCGTTATCCGCGCCACGGAAGACCTCGAAGCCGGCAAGTCCGGTGTCGATATCTACCGTCTGCAGAAGTTCCAGCGTTCAAACCAGAACACCTGCGTCAACCAGCGTCCACTGGTCACCGTCGGTGACGTCGTCAACCGTGGCGATATTCTCGCCGATGGTCCGTCGACCGATCTCGGCGACCTGGCGCTCGGCCGCAACGCGCTCGTCGCGTTCATGCCCTGGAACGGCTACAACTACGAAGACTCGATTCTGCTCTCGGAGCGCATCGTTGCCGACGACGTGTTCACCTCCATCCACATCGAGGAATTCGAAGTGATGGCGCGCGACACCAAGCTCGGCCCCGAGGAAATCACCCGCGATATTCCGAACGTTTCGGAAGAAGCGCTGAAGAACCTCGACGAAGCCGGCATCGTCTATATCGGTGCCGAGGTTCAGCCGGGCGATATCCTCGTCGGCAAGATCACGCCGAAGGGCGAAAGCCCGATGACGCCAGAAGAAAAGCTTCTGCGCGCCATCTTCGGTGAAAAAGCCTCCGACGTGCGCGATACCTCCATGCGCATGCCGCCCGGCACCTACGGCACCATCGTCGAAGTTCGCGTCTTCAACCGCCATGGCGTCGAGAAGGACGAGCGCGCGATGGCGATCGAGCGCGAAGAGATCGAGCGTCTCGCCAAGGACCGCGACGACGAGCAGGCGATCCTCGACCGTAACGTCTACGGCCGTCTGATCGACATGCTGCGCGGCCAGGTCTCGATTGCCGGCCCGAAGGGCTTCAAGAAGGGCACCGAGCTTTCGAACGCCGTCGTCTCCGAATATCCCCGCTCGCAGTGGTGGATGTTCGCCGTCGAGGATGAGAAGGTCCAGAGCGAGCTCGAAGCACTCCGCGGCCAGTACGACGAATCCAAGTCGCGCCTCGAACAGCGCTTCATGGACAAGGTCGAGAAAGTGCAGCGCGGCGATGAAATGCCTCCGGGCGTCATGAAGATGGTCAAGGTCTTCGTTGCCGTGAAGCGCAAGATCCAGCCGGGCGACAAAATGGCCGGCCGTCATGGGAACAAGGGCGTGGTCTCGCGCATTGTGCCTGTCGAGGACATGCCGTTCCTCGAAGACGGCACGCATGTCGACGTCGTTCTGAACCCGCTCGGCGTGCCTTCGCGCATGAACGTCGGCCAGATCCTGGAAACGCACCTGGGCTGGGCTTGTGCCGGCATGGGTCGCCAGATCGGCGAATTGATCGAAGCTTATAAGGCCAATGGCAATATCGAGCCCCTGCGCAAGACCATCGGCGATGTCGTTGGCGCCGGCCCGAAGGCCGAGCAGGTCCACGAATTCGACGATGAGTCGGTTCTGCGTCTTGCCGACCAGTGGAAGCGCGGCGTTTCGATTGCAACGCCGGTCTTCGACGGCGCCAACGAAGGTGACGTCAACGACATGCTGCGGCTGGCGGGTCTCAAGGACACCGGCCAGTCGACGCTCTATGACGGCCGTACCGGCGAGCAGTTCGATCGCCAAGTGACCGTGGGCTACATCTACATGCTGAAGCTCAACCACCTGGTCGACGACAAGATCCATGCCCGTTCGATCGGTCCTTACTCGCTCGTGACCCAGCAGCCGCTGGGCGGCAAGGCGCAGTTCGGCGGTCAGCGCTTCGGCGAAATGGAAGTCTGGGCGCTCGAAGCTTACGGCGCGGCCTACACGCTGCAGGAAATGCTGACGGTGAAGTCGGACGACGTTGCCGGCCGCACCAAGGTCTACGAAGCCATTGTCCGCGGAGACGACACGTTCGAAGCCGGTATTCCGGAAAGCTTCAACGTTCTCGTCAAGGAAATGCGCTCGCTGGGCCTCAGCGTCGAGCTCGAGAACACCAAGCTCGACGAAGCGCAGGCAACCCAGCTGCCCGACGCTGCCGAGTAAACATTGATAGGGCGTGCGCTGCTGATGCGGCGCACGCCGGTCCCGCCGGAAGCCGCGTCCATGTCGGCCCGGAAGGGATGTTTCGCCGCATCTTGCGGTTATTCTCGTTTAAGCGAGGGAGGCGGCTCCCGGGAAATTGCCGCCGGCCATCGCATTTTGAGGGCGCTTTAGCCCATGAAGGAGACAGGCATGAACCAAGAGGTCATGAATCTTTTCAATGGGCAGGTGCCTGCACAGAATTTCGATTCCATTCGGATTTCGATCGCGTCTCCGGAGAAGATCCTCTCCTGGTCCTACGGTGAGATCAAGAAGCCGGAAACCATCAACTACCGCACGTTCAAGCCGGAACGTGACGGTCTGTTCTGCGCGCGCATCTTCGGGCCGATCAAGGATTACGAATGCTTGTGCGGCAAGTACAAGCGCATGAAGTACAAGGGCATCATCTGCGAAAAGTGCGGCGTCGAAGTCACGCTGTCGCGCGTTCGCCGTGAGCGCATGGGCCATATCGAGCTCGCCGCTCCCGTTGCCCACATCTGGTTCCTGAAGTCGCTGCCGTCGCGCATTTCGACACTGCTCGACATGACGCTGAAGGATGTCGAGCGCGTTCTCTACTTCGAAAATTACATCGTCACCGAGCCGGGCCTGACCGCGCTCAAGGAGCATCAGCTCCTGACGGAAGAAGAGTACATGCTCGCCGTCGACGAATACGGCGAGGACCAGTTCACCGCGATGATCGGCGCTGAGGCGATCTACGAGATGCTGGCCTCGATGAACCTCGAAAAGATCGCCGGCGATTTGCGGTCCGAGCTTGCCGACACCACGTCGGATCTCAAGCAGAAGAAGCTGATGAAGCGCCTGAAGATCGTCGAGAACTTCATGGAGTCGGGCAATCGTCCGGAATGGATGATCATGAAGGTCGTTCCGGTCATCCCGCCGGATCTGCGCCCGCTCGTTCCGCTCGACGGTGGCCGTTTCGCGACGTCGGATCTGAACGATCTCTATCGCCGCGTCATCAACCGTAACAACCGCCTGAAGCGCCTGATCGAACTGCGTGCTCCGGGCATCATCATCCGCAACGAAAAGCGCATGCTGCAGGAATCCGTCGATGCGCTCTTCGATAACGGCCGCCGCGGCCGCGTCATCACCGGCGCCAACAAGCGTCCCCTGAAGTCGCTGTCCGATATGCTGAAGGGCAAGCAGGGTCGCTTCCGTCAGAACCTGCTCGGCAAGCGCGTCGACTATTCCGGCCGTTCGGTCATCGTGACCGGTCCGGAACTGAAGCTGCATCAGTGCGGTCTTCCGAAGAAGATGGCGCTGGAACTCTTCAAGCCGTTCATCTATGCGCGCCTCGACGCCAAGGGTTACTCCTCGACCGTCAAGCAGGCCAAGAAGCTGGTTGAAAAGGAAAAGCCGGAAGTTTGGGACATCCTCGACGAGGTCATCCGCGAACATCCGGTTCTCCTGAACCGCGCACCGACGCTGCACCGCCTGGGCATCCAGGCCTTCGAACCCACCCTGGTCGAAGGCAAGGCGATCCAGCTGCACCCGCTCGTCTGCACGGCCTTCAACGCCGACTTCGACGGTGACCAGATGGCTGTTCACGTGCCGCTGTCGCTCGAAGCCCAGCTCGAAGCCCGTGTCCTGATGATGTCGACCAACAACATCCTGCACCCGGCAAACGGCGCGCCGATCATCGTTCCCTCGCAGGACATGGTTCTCGGCCTGTACTATCTTTCGATCCTGAACCAGAACGAGCCGGGCGAAGGCATGGCCTTCTCGGATCTCGGCGAGCTGCATCACGCCCTCGAGAGCAAGGTCGTGACGCTGCACACCAAGATCCGCGGCCGCTTCAAGTCGGTCGACGAGGATGGCAAGCCCTACTCGAAGATCTATGAGACGACACCTGGCCGCCTGCTTATCGGCGAACTGCTGCCGAAGAACGGCAAGGTGCCCTTCGACATCTGCAACCAGGAAATGACCAAGAAGAACATCTCCAAGATGATCGACACGGTCTACCGCCACTGCGGCCAGAAGGACACGGTCATTTTCTGCGACCGCATCATGCAGCTCGGCTTTAGCCATGCCTGCCGCGCCGGCATTTCGTTTGGCAAGGACGACATGGTCATTCCGGCCACCAAGGCGAAGATCGTTGCCGACACCGAAAATCTGGTGAAGGAATACGAGCAGCAGTACAATGACGGCCTCATCACCCAGGGCGAAAAGTACAACAAGGTTGTGGACGCCTGGGGCAAGGCGACTGAAAAGGTCGCCGAAGAGATGATGGCGCGCATCAAGGCGGTCGAATTCGACGAGAACACCGGCCGTCAGAAGCCGATGAACTCGATCTATATGATGAGCCATTCCGGCGCCCGCGGTTCTCCGAACCAGATGCGCCAGCTGGGCGGTATGCGCGGCCTGATGGCCAAGCCGTCGGGTGAAATCATCGAGACGCCGATCATCTCGAACTTCAAGGAAGGCCTGACCGTCAACGAGTACTTCAACTCGACGCACGGCGCCCGCAAGGGTCTGGCAGACACCGCCTTGAAGACCGCGAACTCCGGCTACCTGACCCGTCGTCTCGTTGACGTCGCGCAGGATTGCATCGTCACGCACGTCGATTGCGGCACCGAAACCGGCCTGACCATGACCGCCATCGTCGATGCCGGCCAGGTCGTCGCCTCGCTCGGCGCCCGTATCCTCGGCCGCACGGCACTCGACGACATCGATCATCCGGTGACGGGTGAGCGCATCGTGGATGCCGGCAAGATGATCCTCGAGCCTGACGTCATCGAGATCGAGAAGGCCGGTATCCAGTCGATCCGCATCCGCTCGGCGCTGACCTGCGAAATCCAGACGGGTGTCTGCTCGGTCTGCTACGGCCGCGACCTCGCCCGCGGTACGCCTGTCAATATGGGCGAAGCCGTCGGCGTCATCGCCGCTCAGTCGATCGGCGAGCCGGGAACCCAGCTCACCATGCGTACCTTCCACCTTGGCGGTACGGCGACCGTGGTCGACCAGTCGTTCCTCGAAGCCTCGTACGAAGGTACGGTGCAGATCAAGAACCGCAACGTCCTGCGCAACTCGGAAGGCAGCCTGGTTGCCATGGGCCGCAACATGACCGTCCAGATCCTGGACGAGCGTGGTGTCGAGCGCTCCTCGCAGCGTGTCGCCTACGGTTCGAAGCTGCACGTCGACGAAGGTGACAAGGTCAAGCGCGGTCAGCGTCTGGCCGAGTGGGACCCGTACACCCGCCCGATGATGACCGAAGTCGCCGGTACCGTTCAGTTCGAGGATCTCGTCGACGGTCTCTCGGTTCTGGAGGCGACCGACGAATCCACCGGCATCACCAAGCGCCAGGTCATCGACTGGCGTTCGACCCCACGCGGCTCGGACCTCAAACCGGCGATCGTCATCAAGGACGCCAGCGGCAATGTCGCCAAGCTGTCGCGTGGCGGTGACGCCCGCTTCCTGCTCTCGGTCGATGCTATTCTGTCGGTCGAGCCGGGCACGAAGGTCTCCCAGGGTGACGTTCTCGCCCGTTCGCCGCTCGAAAGCGCCAAGACCAAGGACATCACCGGCGGTCTGCCGCGTGTTGCCGAACTGTTCGAAGCTCGGCGTCCGAAGGACCACGCCATCATCGCAGAGATCGATGGTACGATCCGCCTCGGCCGCGACTACAAGAACAAGCGTCGTGTCATCATCGAGCCGGCGGAAGACGGTGTCGAGCCTGTCGAATACCTGATCCCGAAGGGCAAGCCCTTCCACCTTCAGGACGGCGACTATATCGAAAAGGGTGACTACATCCTCGACGGTAACCCGGCTCCGCACGACATCCTGGCGATCAAGGGCGTGGAGGCTCTGGCTTCCTACCTCGTCAACGAAATCCAGGAAGTCTACCGCCTGCAGGGCGTCGTCATCAACGACAAGCACATCGAAGTGATCGTCCGTCAGATGCTGCAGAAGGTGGAGATCACCGATGCAGGCGACTCGACCTACATCGTCGGCGACAACGTCGACCGGATCGAGCTGGAGGACGTCAACGACCACCTGATCGAGCAGGGCAAGAAGCCTGCCAGCGGCGAGCCGGTCCTTCTCGGCATCACCAAGGCGTCGCTGCAGACCCCGTCCTTCATCTCGGCCGCGTCCTTCCAGGAAACGACCAAGGTGCTGACGGAAGCTGCAATCGCCGGCAAAACCGACGGTCTGCAGGGTCTCAAGGAAAACGTCATCGTCGGCCGCCTCATCCCGGCCGGCACCGGCGGCACCATGACCCAGATCCGCCGCATCGCCACGTCGCGCGACGAGCTCATCCTCGAAGAGCGCCGCAAGGGCACCGGGGCAGCGGTCGCCACCCCGATGCTGCAGGACATGGCCGAAAACGCTCCGGCTGCGGAATGATCCGCAGCTGAGGTCCACGAATTGAAAACCGCCCGGAGCGATCCGGGCGGTTTTCGTTTGTGCTAGTCTTTGATTGATAGCGGGAGGGAAGGCGTTCCCGTCAGCTGAACCGGATGATCGCGACCTCGCCATCGACCGCACCCTGATAGGCCGAGGCATGCGGCTCTTCCGCCGGAATTTCGGTCAGCATGCCGATCTGGTCGAGGTCGGCCTCGATGAAGCCCTCCTCGGCAAGAGCGTTCAAGGCTTCGCGCACGGCGGTGTCGTCATCGGGCGCCTTCAGCAGGATGTGCAGGTCGATGCCTTCGCTGGCCTCGGACTCATAGCCTTTGCCGATGATGATGAAGATCATCGGCCCGTCGAAGTTATTGTCGTTATCAGGTGTCGTGATCATCGCCTGTCCTCGGTTCCTGGAGATTCGCTTTGTCGAATCCGCTGAGAGGACCTAACGCCGCAATTGCTGATTCCTTAATCGTTTTTGCTGCAAGGCCCAAGTTTTTATCTTGGCGCACGTTCCTGAATGCGTCTAGAAGGATGAAAACAGGGCGTTTGGCCCGCATATCAAGGTGATGCGGCCAAGTTTATTTCTTAACCGGCCTTGACGGGACGGGTGGAAACCAGTAGTACCCCGGCCATCAGATCCCATGTGAGGCTTGGCTGTTCGGGGCGACGCGCCCTGAAGTTCACCTCAAACAAGGTTCTAAACGCACGTTGAAGTCATGATGCTGCACGCATGACGCAGGATTTTATGCGTCCTCTGCTCCTTGTGGTCCATCTGCGGAAGCGGATCGGGCCATATTTTGCGCATTGACGGAAAGCATGCGTCATTGCCGGAGACGGCGTGAGTTCAAGCCCGCAAGGGTACTGAGATAAACGTAAGGGATGGTTGAATGCCTACCGTAAACCAGCTGATCCGCAAGCCTCGCCAGGCGAACGTAAAGCGTAATAAGGTTCCCGCTCTTCAGGAGAACCCGCAGAAGCGCGGCGTTTGCACGCGCGTCTACACGACGACGCCGAGGAAGCCGAACTCGGCTCTGCGTAAGGTCGCCAAGATCCGCCTGACCAACGGCTTCGAAGTCATTGGTTACATCCCCGGTGAAGGTCACAACCTTCAGGAACACTCCGTCGTCATGATCCGTGGCGGGCGCGTCAAGGACCTTCCGGGTGTCCGTTATCACATCATCCGCGGCGTTCTCGATACCCAGGGTGTCAAGAACCGCAAGCAGCGTCGCTCCAAGTACGGTGCGAAGCGTCCGAAGTAATTCGGATTTTGAATAATCCGGCGCTGCGCGAGGTCCTCCGCGTGATGAAGCGCCTTAACGGTTGAAGAGACGAAAAGTATGTCCAGACGTCATAAAGCAGAAAAGCGCGAGATCAATCCGGATCCGAAGTTCGGTGACCTCGTCGTGACCAAGTTCATGAACGCCATCATGCTCGATGGTAAGAAGTCCGTTGCTGAAAACATCGTCTATGGTGCGTTCGACGCCGTTCAGGGCAAGTCCAAGCAGGAGCCGCTTTCGGTTTTCCATTCCGCGCTCGACAACATTGCCCCGCACGTTGAAGTCCGCTCGCGCCGCGTCGGTGGTGCGACCTATCAGGTTCCGGTCGACGTTCGTCCGGAGCGCCGCCAGGCCCTCGCCATTCGCTGGCTGATCGCCGCTGCCCGCAAGC
The DNA here is from genome assembly GCF_000092045.1 of Rhizobium etli CFN 42. Classification (NCBI taxonomy): domain Bacteria; kingdom Pseudomonadati; phylum Pseudomonadota; class Alphaproteobacteria; order Hyphomicrobiales; family Rhizobiaceae; genus Rhizobium; species Rhizobium etli. Next base: position 1,764,396 of record NC_007761.1, read on the forward strand.
GCAATGAAACGACCATGATCGACCGTCTGTCCGGCGAACTGCTCGATGCGTCCAACAACCGCGGCTCCGCCGTCAAGAAGCGCGAAGACACGCACAAGATGGCTGACGCCAACCGCGCGTTCTCGCACTATCGCTGGTAATTCCGAACGGTATCGAAAGGCAGTCCACAATGGCTCGCGAATATAAGATCGAAGACTACCGCAATTTCGGTATCATGGCGCATATCGACGCCGGGAAGACCACGACCACCGAGCGTATCCTTTACTACACCGGCAAGTCGCACAAGATCGGCGAAGTCCACGACGGCGCAGCCACCATGGACTGGATGGAGCAGGAGCAGGAGCGTGGCATCACGATCACCTCTGCTGCCACCACGACCTTCTGGAAGGGCCGTGACGGCAAGATGCGCCGCTTCAACATCATCGACACTCCCGGCCACGTCGACTTCACCATCGAAGTCGAGCGTTCGCTGCGCGTTCTCGACGGTGCGATTGCTCTTCTCGACGCCAACGCCGGCGTAGAGCCGCAGACGGAAACCGTCTGGCGTCAGGCTGAGAAGTACAATGTTCCGCGCATGATCTTCTGCAACAAGATGGACAAGACCGGCGCTGACTTCTACCGCTCCGTCGAGATGATCAAAACCCGTCTGGGCGCCACCGCTGTCGTCATGCAGCTGCCGATCGGCGCTGAAAGCGACTTCAAGGGCGTTGTCGATCTCGTCGAGATGAACGCCCTGATCTGGCGCGACGAATCGCTCGGCGCCCAGTGGGACGTCGTCGAAATCCCGGATGACCTGAAGGCCAAGGCTGAAGAATATCGCGAAAAGCTGATCGAGACCGTTGTCGAGATCGACGAAGCTGCGATGGAAGCCTACCTCGAAGGCAACATGCCGGACAACGATAAGATCCGCGAACTCGTTCGCCGCGGCACGATCGACGTCAAGTTCCATCCGATGTTCTGCGGCACCGCCTTCAAGAACAAGGGCGTTCAGCCGCTGCTCGACGCCGTCGTCGATTACCTGCCGTCGCCGCTCGACATTCCGGCGATCAAGGGCATCGACTTCAAGACCGAAGCCGATATCGAGCGTCATGCAGACGACGCCGAGCCGCTTTCGATGCTGGCGTTCAAGATCATGAACGACCCCTTCGTCGGTTCGCTCACCTTCGCACGCATCTACTCCGGCAAGCTTGAAAAGGGCTCTTCGGTTCTGAACACGGTCAAGGACAAGCGCGAGCGCGTCGGCCGCATGCTGCAGATGCACTCCAACTCGCGTGAAGACATCGAAGAAGCCTTTGCAGGCGACATCGTTGCTCTCGCCGGCCTCAAGGAAACCACCACTGGCGATACGCTGTGCGATCCGCTGAAGCCGGTTATTCTCGAGCGCATGGAATTCCCGGAGCCGGTCATCCAGATCGCCATCGAGCCGAAGTCCAAGGGCGACCAGGAAAAGATGGGCCTCGCGCTCAACCGCCTGGCAGCTGAAGACCCGTCCTTCCGCGTAAAGACGGACCAGGAATCCGGCCAGACGATCATCGCCGGCATGGGCGAATTGCATCTCGACATCATCGTCGACCGCATGCGCCGCGAGTTCAAGGTCGAAGCAAACGTCGGTGCGCCGCAGGTTGCTTACCGCGAAACCATCACGCGCCAGACCGAAGAAGACTACACGCACAAGAAACAGACCGGTGGTACCGGCCAGTTCGCTCGCGTCAAGATCATCTTCGAACCGAACCCGGAAGGCGAAGACTTCAAGTTCGAATCCAAGATCGTCGGCGGTGCCGTTCCGAAGGAATACATCCCGGGCGTTCAGAAGGGCATCGAAAGCGTTCTGTCTTCCGGTCCGCTGGCTGGCTTCCCGATGCTGGGCGTCAAGGCGACGCTTATCGACGGTGCCTTCCACGACGTCGACTCGTCGGTTCTGGCGTTCGAAATCGCATCGCGTGCCTGCTTCCGTGAAGCAGCCAAGAAGGCCGGCGCTCAGCTCCTCGAGCCGATGATGAAGGTCGAGGTCGTCACCCCGGAAGATTATGTCGGTGATGTTATCGGCGACCTCAACTCCCGCCGTGGCCAGATCCAGGGTCAGGAAAGCCGTGGTATTGCGGTTGTCATCAGCGCCAACGTTCCGCTGGCCAACATGTTCAAGTACGTCGACAACTTGCGCTCCATGTCGCAGGGCCGCGCTCAGTACACGATGACCTTCGATCACTACGCGCCGGTCCCGTCGAACGTCGCAACCGAAATCCAGGCAAAGTATTCCGGTCAGAAGTGACCGGAATACCAATTGACCGATAACAAGAATTAGACCCCCTCGGGGACTAGCAAAACGGAGAGCCGAAAATGGCAAAGAGTAAGTTTGAGCGCAACAAGCCGCACGTCAACATTGGCACGATCGGCCACGTTGACCACGGCAAGACGTCTCTGACGGCAGCGATCACGAAGTACTTCGGTGAGTTCAAGGCGTACGACCAGATCGACGCGGCTCCGGAAGAGAAGGCACGCGGCATCACGATCTCGACGGCGCACGTTGAGTATGAGACGCCGGCCCGCCACTACGCGCACGTTGACTGCCCCGGCCATGCCGACTACGTGAAGAACATGATCACCGGTGCGGCGCAGATGGACGGCGCGATCCTGGTTTGCTCGGCTGCTGACGGCCCGATGCCGCAGACGCGCGAACACATCCTGCTCGCCCGCCAGGTCGGCGTTCCGGCAATCGTTGTGTTCCTGAACAAGGTCGACCAGGTTGATGACGCCGAGCTTCTCGAGCTGGTTGAACTCGAAGTTCGCGAACTTCTGTCGTCCTACGACTTCCCGGGCGACGACATTCCGGTCGTCAAGGGTTCGGCGCTTGCTGCTCTTGAAGACTCCGACAAGAAGATCGGCGAAGACGCGATCCGCGAACTGATGGCAGCGGTCGACTCCTACATTCCGACGCCTGAGCGTCCGGTTGACCAGCCGTTCCTGATGCCGATCGAAGACGTGTTCTCGATCTCGGGCCGTGGTACGGTCGTGACCGGCCGCGTCGAGCGTGGCATCATCAAGGTTGGTGAAGAAGTCGAGATCGTCGGCATCCGTCCGACCTCGAAGACGACGGTGACCGGCGTTGAAATGTTCCGCAAGCTGCTCGACCAGGGCCAGGCCGGCGACAACATCGGCGCGCTGATCCGCGGTGTGAACCGTGACGGCGTCGAGCGTGGTCAGATCCTGTGCAAGCCGGGCTCCGTCAAGCCGCACAAGAAGTTCAAGGCAGAAGCCTACATCCTGACGAAGGAAGAGGGCGGCCGTCATACGCCGTTCTTCACCAACTACCGTCCGCAGTTCTACTTCCGCACGACGGATGTGACCGGCATCGTGACGCTTCCGGAAGGCACGGAAATGGTCATGCCGGGCGACAACGTCACGGTTGACGTCGAGCTGATCGTTCCGATCGCGATGGAAGAAAAGCTGCGCTTCGCCATCCGCGAAGGCGGCCGCACCGTCGGCGCCGGTATCGTCGCTATCGAGTCGCTCGAGTAATTCATTCGGCCGCTCCGGTGGGGTGGCCGATTCGATGACAATAATATGATGCAGGCGGCGTAAGCCGCTTGCTTATTACACAGAAATGTAGCAAATGGCGCGCGAGCGCGATTTGCGTGCCGCTTTGGACGACGAAGCGGTGACTGAACAAGCAAATAAGGTGGGCTAGAAGGCCCTGAAGACTGGATAGGGACGCCGACATCGGCGCCCTCTCGATCTTTGAAACCGGTGGTCCGCCTTAGGAAGAAAGAACAGCCCGTGTCTTGTTGAGAGACATGCGGAAAACAAACACAAGGATAACGTCGAATGAACGGCCAAAATATCCGCATTCGCCTGAAGGCGTTCGATCACCGGATTCTCGATGCTTCCACGCGCGAGATCGTGTCGACGGCGAAGCGCACCGGTGCAAGCGTCCGGGGCCCCGTTCCGCTTCCGACCCGCATCGAGAAGTTTACGGTCAACCGGTCCCCGCACATCGACAAGAAGAGCCGCGAACAGTTCGAGATGCGCACGCATAAGCGCCTGCTCGACATCGTAGACCCGACCCCGCAGACGGTAGACGCGCTGATGAAGCTCGATCTCGCCGCCGGTGTCGATGTTGAGATCAAGCTCTGAGCTTGCTCGAGCTGAGTTGGAAGGATTGAACCGATGCGTTCAGGTGTGATTGCACAAAAGGTGGGAATGACCCGCGTCTACAACGACGCCGGCGAGCATGTCCCGGTAACGGTACTGCGTATGGACGGCTGCCAGGTCGTCGCCACGCGCACTGTCGAGAAGAATGGCTATACCGCAGTTCAGCTCGGTGCCGGCCAGGCGAAGGTAAAGAACACGTCGAAGGCGATGCGCGGCAACTTTGCCGTTGCCAACGTCGAGCCGAAGGCCAAGCTCGCAGAATTCCGCGTGTCGGAAGACAATCTGCTGGAGATCGGCACGGAGCTCAAGGCGGATCACTTTGCCGCCGGTCAGCTCGTCGATGTGACGGGTACGACCATCGGTAAGGGTTTTGCCGGCGCCATGAAGCGCCACGGTTTCGGCGGTCTGCGCGCCACGCACGGTGTGTCGGTTTCGCACCGTTCGCATGGTTCGACCGGCTCGCGCCAGGATCCGGGCAAGGTTTTCAAGAACAAGAAGATGGCTGGTCACATGGGCCAGACGCGCGTCACGACGCAGAACCTGGAAGTGGTTTCGACCGACGAAGATCGCGGTCTGATCCTGATCAAGGGTGCTGTTCCCGGTTCCAAGGGTGCCTGGATCATCGTGCGCGACGCCGTCAAGTCGGCCGCGAAGTAAGGGAGCCAGATCAATGGAATTGAACGTCAAGACCCTCGAGGGAAAAGACGCCGGGAAGGTCTCCCTTTCGGACGAGATTTTCGGCCTCGAGCCCCGCGAAGACATTCTCGCCCGCGTTATCCGCTGGCAGCTTGCCAAGAAGCAGCAGGGCACGCACAAGGCAAAGGGCCGCGCTGAAGTCTCGCGCACCGGCGCCAAGATGTACAAGCAGAAGGGTACGGGCCGCGCTCGTCACCATTCGGCTCGCGCTCCGCAGTTCCGCGGCGGCGGCAAGGCCCATGGCCCGGTCGTTCGCAGCCACGAGCACGACCTTCCGAAGAAGGTTCGCGCACTCGGCCTTCGCCATGCCCTTTCGGCCAAGATCAAGGCTGATGACGTCATCGTCATCGACAACCTGGTCGCAGCTGAAGCCAAGACCAAGGCTCTCGCGTCCGCTTTCGAGACGCTCGGCCTGACCAACGCCCTCTTCATCGGCGGCGCAGAGCTTGACGGCAACTTCAAGCTTGCAGCGCAGAACATCCCGAACATTGATGTTCTGCCGATCCAGGGCATCAATGTTTACGACATCGTGCGCCGCGGAAAGCTCGTGCTTTCCAAGGCTGCGGTTGAAGCGCTAGAGGAGCGATTCAAGTGACCGATCTTCGCCACTACGATGTGATCGTCTCTCCGGCGATCACCGAAAAGTCCACGCTGGTATCTGAAAACAACCAGGTTGTTTTCAATGTCGCCAAGCAGGCGACAAAGCCGGAAATCAAGGCTGCTGTCGAGGCGCTGTTCGGCGTCAAGGTTACGGCCGTCAACACTCTGCTGCGCAAGGGCAAGACCAAGCGGTTCCGTGGTTTCGTCGGCAAGCAGAAGGACGTGAAGAAGGCTGTCGTGACGCTGGCTGAAGGCCAGACGATCGATGTCTCCACCGGTCTCTGAGGAATAAGAAAATGGCATTGAAAACATTCAATCCGACGACCCCGAGCCAGCGTCAGCTGGTCATCGTGGACCGCTCCTCGCTCTACAAGGGCAAGCCGGTCAAGGCGCTGACGGAAGGTCTGACCAAGAGCGGTGGTCGTAACAACCTCGGCCGCATCACGGCTCGCTTCATCGGTGGCGGTCACAAGCGCAGCTACCGTCTGGTCGACTTTAAGCGTCGCAAGTTCGATATCGAAGGCACGGTCGAACGTATCGAATACGACCCGAACCGCACGGCTTTCATCGCGCTGGTAACCTATTCGGATGGCGAACAGGCCTACATCATCGCTCCGCAGCGTCTCGCTGCCGGCGACAAGGTCATCGCTTCGGAGAAGGCAGTCGACGTCAAGCCCGGCAACACCATGCCGCTGCAGTACATCCCGGTCGGCTCCATCATCCACAACGTGGAAATGAAGCCGGGCAAGGGCGGTCAGATTGCCCGTTCCGCCGGTTCATACGCGCAGCTCGTCGGTCGTGACCAGGGCATGGCGATCCTTCGCCTGAACTCCGGCGAACAGCGTCTGGTCAGCGGCGTCTGCCTCGCTTCGATCGGCGCCGTCTCCAACCCGGACCACGCCAACATCAACGACGGCAAGGCCGGTCGTACCGTCTGGCGCGGCAAGCGTCCGCATAACCGCGGTGTTGTCATGAACCCGGTCGACCACCCGCACGGCGGTGGTGAAGGCCGCACCTCCGGTGGTCGCCATCCGGTGACACCGTGGGGCAAGCCGACCAAGGGCAAGCGCACTCGGTCGAACAAGTCGACCGACAAGATGATCATGCGCTCGCGTCATCAGCGTAAGAAGTAAGAGAGGAAGTCTCCAATGGCTCGTTCAGTATGGAAAGGTCCGTTCGTTGACGGCTATCTTCTCAAGAAGGCTGAGAAGGTTCGTGAAGGCGGACGTGCAGAAGTGATCAAGATCTGGAGCCGTCGCTCCACGATCCTGCCGCAGTTCGTCGGTCTTACCTTCGGCGTCTACAACGGCAGCAAGCATATCCCGGTCAGCGTCAATGAAGACATGGTCGGCCACAAATTCGGTGAATTCTCTCCGACCCGCACCTACTACGGTCACGGCGCGGACAAGAAGGCGAAGAGGAAGTAACAATGGGCAAGGCAAAAGCCGAACGCCGGCTGAAGGACAACGAGGCGCAAGCAGTCGCCCGCACGCTCCGCGTCAGCCCCCAGAAGCTCAACCTGGTTGCTGCGGCCATCCGCGGCAAGAAGGTCGAGCGTGCACTCGCTGAGCTGGAGTTCTCCCGCAAGCGCATCGCGGGCGCCGTCAAGAAGACGCTCGAATCCGCGATCGCCAACGCCGAGAACAATCACGATCTCGACGTCGACGCGCTCGTCGTCGCCGAAGCCTACGTCGGCAAGTCGATCGTCATGAAGCGCTTCCACGCTCGTGGCCGCGGTCGCGCGTCGCGCATCGAAAAGCCCTTCGCGCACCTGACGATCGTCGTTCGTGAAGTGCAGGCAGCAGAGGAGGCCGCATAATGGGTCAGAAAATCAATCCGATCGGTTTCCGTCTCGGCATCAATCGTACCTGGGATAGCCGCTGGTTCGCGGACAATGCCGAGTATGGCCAGCTGCTGCACGAAGACCTGAAAATGCGCAAGTTCGTCATGAGCGAACTGAAGCAGGCCGGCATCTCCAAGGTGGTGATCGAGCGTCCGCACAAGAAGTGCCGCGTCACGATCCACTCGGCCCGTCCGGGCCTGATCATCGGCCGCAAGGGCGCCGACATCGACAAGCTCCGCAAGAAGCTGTCCGACATGACCAATTCGGAAACGCACCTCAACATCGTCGAAGTGCGCAAGCCCGAAGTCGACGCGACGCTGGTTGCTCAGTCGATCGCCCAGCAGCTCGAGCGCCGCGTGGCTTTCCGCCGCGCCATGAAGCGCGCCGTTCAGTCCGCGATGCGTCTTGGCGCCGAAGGCATCAAGATCACCTGCGCCGGCCGTCTCGGCGGTGCGGAAATCGCCCGTACTGAATGGTACCGCGAAGGTCGGGTGCCGCTGCACACGCTGCGCGCCGACATCGATTACGGCACGGCAGAAGCCGAAACCGCATTCGGTATCTGCGGCATCAAGGTCTGGATCTTCAAGGGCGAAATCCTTGAGCACGATCCGATGGCTTCCGAACGTCGCGCGCTGGAAGGCGACGCACAGGGTCCGGCAAGCCGCGAACGCGACCGTGGCGATCGTCGCCGCGAACGCGACAACGCGTAATTAGCGCTGGCGAAAGATAAGCTCGGAGAAGTAAGAAAATGTTGCAGCCAAAGCGTACTAAGTACCGCAAGCAGTTCAAGGGCCGCATCAAGGGCGTCGCCAAGGGCGGTTCTGACCTGGCATTCGGCGAATTCGGCCTGAAGGCTCAGGAGCCCAACCGCGTCAACGCACGCGAGATCGAAGCGGCCCGCCGCGCGATCACGCGTTACATGAAGCGCGCCGGCCGTGTATGGATCCGCGTGTTCCCGGACGTTCCGGTAACCGCAAAGCCGACCGAAGTCCGCATGGGTAAAGGTAAGGGCTCCGTCGAATACTGGGCATGCAAGGTCAAGCCCGGTCGTATGATGTTCGAGATCGACGGCGTCAGCGAAGAGATCGCCCGTGAGGCGCTTCGTCTCGGCTCTGCCAAGCTCTCGGTCAAGACGCGCTTCGTACAGCGCATTGCAGAGTAAGGATTGAGCTCATGAAAGCCTCAGACGTTCGCGCGTTGACCGCCGACCAACTCAAGGAGGAGCTTGCCAAGCTGAAGAAGGAGCAGTTCAACCTGCGCTTCCAGAAGGCGACCGGCCAGCTCGAAAAGTCCTCGCGCATCAACGAAGTCCGCAAGGACATCGCCCGCGTGAAAACCATTGCCCGCCAGAAGGCGGCAGAAGTTAAGGCCTAAAGGAAGAAAAACATGCCGAAGCGCATCCTGCAGGGCGTCGTCGTTGGCGACAAGAACGAGAAGACGGTAGTGGTTCGCGTTGAGCGTCGTTTTGCTCATCCGCTGCTCCAGAAGACCGTTCGTCGTTCCAAGAAGTACAAGGCCCACGACGAAAACAACGAGTACAAGATCGGCGATACCGTATCCATCGAGGAATGCGCGCCGATTTCCAAGGACAAGCGCTGGACGGTCATTGCCGCCCAGGGCAAGTAACAGAATTTTGTGCGAGGCCTTGCGTCTCGCCGAAATATCTGTATGAAGCAGCGTCAGAACGCTCGAATGCCGGGCGTTCTTTTGCTTTGAGCGCACGGAAGGTCCCGTTCGGGAAACCACCCTGGCACGATCGATCCCGCGCTATTCAGCTATTGCCGCGTCTGTGCTGCCGTTTGGCAGGTCGGCCGGCAGAAAATTTTCATAAGCCGGAGTAGGGGGCTAGCCCAACCATTCCGGTAAACCAAGAAGGCGACCTGATATGATTCAGATGCAAACAAACCTCGACGTCGCGGATAATTCCGGCGCACGTCGTGTCATGTGCATCAAGGTGCTGGGCGGCTCGAAGCGCAAGTATGCCTCGATCGGCGACGTCATCGTCGTTTCGATCAAGGAAGCGATCCCGCGCGGCCGCGTGAAGAAGGGTGACGTGATGAAGGCGGTTGTCGTTCGCACCGCCAAGGACATCCGCCGTCCGGATGGCTCCGTCATCCGCTTCGACACCAACGCAGCAGTCCTCATTGACAACAAGAAAGAGCCGATCGGCACCCGTATCTTCGGACCGGTTCCGCGCGAACTTCGCGCCAAGAACCACATGAAGATCATCTCGCTGGCTCCCGAAGTACTGTAAGGAGCGGAAGCGATGCAGAAGATTCGTAAAGGCGACAAGGTCGTCATGCTCGCTGGCAAGGACAAGGGCCGTACCGGCGAAGTCGTTCAGGTCATGCCGAAGGAAGATCGTGCGGTCGTCCGTGGCGTCAACGTCGTGAAGCGCCACCAGCGCCAGACGCAGACCCAGGAAGCCGGCATCATCAACAAGGAAGCCCCGGTTCACCTGTCCAACATTGCAATCGTCGACAAGGACGGCAAGCCGACCCGCGTCGGTTTCAAGGTCGTTGACGGCAAGAAGGTCCGCGTGGCCAAGCGTTCTGGAGAAGTGATCGATGGCTGAGGCAAAGTACGAGCCGCGGCTCAAGAAAGAATATGTCGAGCGCATCCGCAAGGCGATGCAGGAGAAATTCTCCTACGCCAACGAGATGATGATTCCGAAGCTCGACAAGATCGTCATCAACATGGGCGTCGGTGAAGCGACCGCTGACTCGAAGAAGCCGACGGTTGCTGCCGCCGACCTCGCAGCGATCGCCGGTCAGAAGCCGGTCATCACCCGCGCACGCAACTCTATCGCAGGCTTCAAGGTCCGCGAAAACATGCCGATCGGCGCGAAGGTCACCCTGCGCGGCGCCCGCATGTACGAGTTCCTGGATCGTCTGGTCAACATCGCGCTCCCGCGCGTTCGCGACTTCCGCGGCCTGAACCCGAAGAGCTTTGACGGCCGTGGCAACTTCGCCATGGGCATCAAGGAGCACATTGTGTTCCCTGAGATCAACTACGACAAGGTTGATCAGATGTGGGGCATGGACATCATCGTTTGCACGACGGCGACGACCGACGACGAAGCACGGACTCTCCTGAAGGAGTTCAGCTTCCCGTTCCGTCAATAACCGTAACGACGAGCGTAGAAAAGGAACCTGACATGGCGAAGACAAGCGCAGTTGAAAAGAACAAGCGCCGCCGTACTACGGTCGCCAACCAGGCCGCTAAGCGGGCTGCGTTGAAGGCGATCATCATGAACCAGGCTCTTCCGATCGAAGAGCGGTTCAAGGCCTCGATCAAGCTGGCATCCCTGCCGCGCGATGGATCGAAGACCCGCATTCGCAACCGTTGCGAAGTGTCGGGCCGTCCGCGCGCATATTACCGCAAACTGCGCATGTCGCGTATTGCGCTGCGTGAACTCGGCAATCTCGGCAAGGTGCCGGGCATCGTCAAGTCGAGCTGGTAAGGAGCAGGTTAGATGACAATGACTGATCCGTTGGGCGATATGCTCACCCGTATCCGTAACGGCGCTTCCCGCCGCAAGTCGTCGGTCTCGACGCCTGCGTCCAAGCTCCGTGCGCGTGTTCTCGATGTCCTGCAGTCCGAAGGCTACATCCGTGGCTATTCCGTTGTCGATTTCGGCAATGGCAAGTCGGAGCTCAACATCGAGCTGAAGTACTATGAAGGCGCATCGGTGATCCGTGAGATCGGCCGTGTGTCCAAGCCGGGCCGCCGGGTTTATGTCTCGGTCAAGTCCATTCCGCAGGTCGCGAACGGCCTCGGCATCACCATCCTTTCGACTCCGAAGGGCGTGATGGCCGATCACCAGGCTCGCGAACAGAACGTTGGTGGCGAGGTTCTTTGCTCGGTCTTCTAAGATCGGGCAGGGATCTCCATGGCGAACAGACAGGATTGAAACATGTCTCGTATCGGTAAGAAGCCCGTTCAGGTGCCTGCTGGAATCACGGCTACGGTCGAAGGCCAGAAGGTTACCGCAAAGGGCCCGAAGGGCGAGCTGTTCTTCGTCGCTAACGACGAAATCAGCCTCAAGCTCGAAAACAACGCGGTCGTCGTGACGCCCGTAAACCAGTCCAAGGATGCGCGTTCGAAGTGGGGCATGTCCCGCACGATGATCGAAGGCATCTTCAAGGGCGTCAAGGACGGTTACGAGCGCAAGCTCGAAATCAACGGCGTCGGCTACCGTGCCGCCATGCAGGGCAAGAACCTGCAGCTGGCCCTCGGTTTCAGCCATGACGTGGTCTATGAACCGCCGGTCGGCATCTCGATCGCTGTTCCGAAGCCGACTGAAATCATCGTCAGCGGCATCAACAAGCAGCAGGTCGGTCAGGTTGCCGCCGAAATCCGCGAATATCGCGGTCCCGAGCCGTACAAGGGCAAGGGCGTCAAGTATGCCGACGAGCGGATCGTCCGCAAAGAAGGCAAGAAGAAGTAAGGATCACGCGAAATGGCTAGCAGGAAAGAAGCACTTGCACGTCGTGCCAACCGCGTGCGCCGTCATATCAAGTCGGTGGCCAATGGCCGTCCGCGCCTGTCGGTTCATCGCTCCTCGAAGAACATCTATGCCCAGATCATCGATGACGTGGCCGGCAAGACGCTTGCGTCCGCCTCCACCCTCGACAAGGATCTGCGCGGTTCTCTGAAGACCGGTGCCGATACCGCCGCCGCCGCCGCCGTCGGCAAGCTCGTCGCCGAGCGCGCCTCCAAGGCCGGTGTTACGGACGTCGTATTCGACCGTGGCGCCTTCATCTATCACGGCCGCATCAAGGCTCTCGCCGAAGCGGCCCGCGAAGGCGGTCTGACCTTCTGATCAGTTTCCGGCCGGACGCTGTCGCTCCGGCCGGATTTTCGCCGGACTGCAGGCACTCCCTGGCAAGAAGGGGAGGCTGATGCGGTCCACATTCATTTGCCGATTGCACCCGGAAAAGAAAAAGGAAGAGGACAATGGCACAGGAAAGAAGGCCGCAGCGGGAAGACCGCCAGAGCCGTGAAGAGCGCGATAGCGAATTCGTCGACAAGCTGGTCGCGATCAACCGCGTCGCCAAGGTCGTCAAGGGCGGCCGTCGTTTTGGTTTCGCAGCACTCGTCGTCGTCGGCGACCAGAAGGGCCGCGTCGGCTTCGGTCATGGCAAGGCACGCGAAGTGCCGGAGGCTATCCGCAAGGCAACCGAAGCGGCCAAGCGCGAGCTGATCTTCGTACCGCTGCGTGATGGCCGTACACTGCATCACGACGTTCATGGCCGCCACGGCGCCGGCAAGGTTCTGCTGCGCTCCGCCAAGGTCGGTACCGGCATCATCGCCGGCGGTCCGATGCGCGCCGTATTCGAAACGCTCGGCATGCACGACGTCGTTGCCAAGTCGACCGGTTCGTCGAACCCCTACAACATGGTTCGCGCCACCTTCGACGCTCTGAAGCACCAGGTTCACCCGAAGGACATCGCAGCTCAGCGCGGCATCAAGTATGCAACGCTGCAGGCTCGTCGTAGCGCCTCCGGCAACGCCTCTGAAGAATAAGAGGAGCTGACCAATGGCCAAGGCTACCAAGAAGGCTGAAGCGAAGACTGTCACGATCGAACAGATCGGCAGCCCTATTCGCCGTCCGGACGTCCAGCAGCGCACGCTGATCGGTCTCGGATTGAACAAGATGCACCGTCGCCGCACGCTGGAGGATACTCCTTCCGTTCGCGGCATGATCCGTGCTGTCCAGCATCTCGTTCGCATCGTCGACGAGAAGTGAGACGGAGGAAACGCTCATGAAACTCAATGAAATCAAGGACAACGAAGGCTCGACCCACAGCCGCAAGCGCCTCGGCCGCGGTATCGGTTCGGGTTCCGGCAAGACGGCTGGTCGCGGTGTCAAGGGTCAGAAGTCCCGTTCCGGCGTCGCCATCAACGGCTTCGAAGGCGGCCAGATGCCGATCTATCGCCGCCTGCCGAAGCGCGGCTTCAACAACATTTTCGCTTCCGACTTTGTTGTTGTGTCGCTTGCTCGCATTCAGGCGGCGATCGACGCCGGCAAGCTCGATGCCAAGGCGACTGTCGACGCAGCTGCCCTGAAGGCCGCCGGCGTTATCCGCCGCGCCAAGGACGGCGTTCGCGTTCTCGCCGACGGCGACCTCAAGGCCAAGATCACCATCGTCGTCGCAGGCGCTTCCAAGCCCGCTGTCGAGAAGATCGAAAAAGCCGGCGGGACAGTGACGCTGCTTTCGGCTCCGGCTGCAGCAGAATAATATCTGATGATATATCGCCCGGGGTGCTTCACACCGGGCGATTTTGCTCCCATATGTGGGCCTCACAAAATGTTGGCTGGCGCGCTCGCGTCATGCCGGTAAGACTGGAAAACAAGGGTGAGGCATGGGGTTGCGCTGCAATCCGTCCCAAACCCGGTTTTGAATTATTTTCATACTGATTCCGGGGCCGGTATTTCTCCAGAGACGCCGGGATTGGTAGGGCGGAGAATCGCATGGCTTCTGCAGCGGAACAATTGGCATCCAACCTCAATTTTTCGACCTTTGCCAAAGCCGAGGATTTGAAGAAGCGCCTGTGGTTCACACTGGCAGCTCTCCTCGTCTACAGGCTCGGCACCCATATCCCGCTTCCGGGGCTCAATCCCGAAGCCTATGCCCAGGCGTTCCGCGGCCAGGCAGGCGGTATTCTCGGCCTTTTCAACATGTTCTCGGGTGGCGCCGTTCAGCGCATGGCGATCTTTGCGCTCGGCATCATGCCCTATATCTCCGCTTCGATCATCGTGCAGCTGATGACTTCGGTCGTGCCGACGCTTGAAAACCTGAAGAAGGAAGGCGAGCAGGGTCGCAAGATCATCAACCAGTACACCCGCTACGGCACCGTCGTTCTGGGTGCGCTCCAAGCTTACGGCATTGCCGCCGGCCTTGAGAGCGGCCAGGGCCTTGTCGTCGATCCGGGCTGGTTTTTCCGTATTTCCACCGTTCTGACGCTGCTCGGCGGCACGATGTTCCTGATGTGGCTCGGGGAGCAGATCACCTCGCGCGGTATCGGCAACGGTATTTCGCTGATCATCTTCGCCGGTATCGCGGCCGGCCTTCCGAGCGCTCTTGCCGGCACGCTTGAGCTTGGCCGCACCGGCGCGCTGTCGACCGGCCTCATCCTGCTCGTCATCATTGTCGCGATCGCCGTCATCGGTGTCATTGTCTTCGTCGAGCGCGCCCAGCGCCGGCTGCTGATCCAGTATCCGAAGCGCCAGGTGGGCAACCGCATGTTCCAGGGCGATACGTCGCACCTGCCGCTGAAACTGAACACCTCGGGCGTGATCCCGGCGATTTTTGCCTCTTCGCTGCTGCTGCTGCCGGCGACAGTCGCGGGTTTTGCCAACACCACGGCGATGCCTGCCTGGGCGACGTCGATCGTCGCCGCCCTCGGCCATGGCCAGCCGCTCTACATGGTGCTCTATGCGGCGCTGATCGCCTTCTTCGCCTTCTTCTACACGGCCATCGTCTTCAATCCGAAGGACACGGCCGACAATTTGAAGAAGCACGGCGGCTTCATTCCCGGCATTCGTCCGGGTGAGCGCACCGCCGAATATATCGACTACGTGCTGACCCGCATCACGCTGATCGGCGCGATCTATCTCGTCTTCGTCTGCATCCTTCCGGAGATTCTGGTGTCGCAAACCGGCATTCCATTATCCCTTGGTGGGACTTCGCTTTTGATCGTGGTTAGCGTAACTCTTGATACGGTTGCACAGATCCAGGGTCACCTGATCGCGCAGCAATACGAAGGCCTGATCAAAAAATCGAAGTTGCGTGGAGGAAAGAGGGGGCGATGAGACTTATCCTTTTGGGGCCGCCGGGCGCGGGTAAGGGAACCCAGGCCCAGCGGATCGTGGAAAAGCACGGCATTCCGCAGCTTTCCACGGGAGATATGCTGCGTGCGGCGGTCAACGCCGGCACGGAGGTCGGCAAGCGCGCCAAGGCGGTCATGGATGCCGGCAAGCTGGTCTCGGACGAGATCGTCATTGCCATCGTTTCGGAGCGAATCGACCAGCCCGATTGCGCCAACGGCTTCATTCTCGACGGCTTCCCCCGGACGCTGGTCCAGGCGGACGCCACCGAGGCGATGCTGAAAGCCAAGGGACTCGACCTTTCGGTGGTTATCGAGTTTCGCGTCGACGACGAGGAACTCGTCCGCCGCGTGGATGGCCGTTACACCTGTGCTCAGTGCGGCACTGTCTATCACGACACGGACAAGGTTCCGGTCGAGGAAGGCGTATGCGACAAGTGCGGTTCGACTCACTTCAAGCGTCGTCCTGACGACAACGCCGAGACGATGATCAAGCGTCTCGAGGTCTACTATAAGGAGACCTCGCCGCTGATCGGTTACTACCATGCCAAGGGTAAGCTCAGGCCCGTCGACGGCATGGCTGAAATCGATCAGGTGACTGCCGAGGTCGAAGCCATTCTTTCCAAGCTGTAAGGCTTGAAAATAAACTTGGCGGAAACGGTTGCTTTTCAGCAGTGATTCCGCTAAACACCGCGCCAACTCGCGACATTCCCTGCGATCGGCGCGGATTTCCCTGGGAAGTCCGGGTGCGGTCGTTTTGACATGTTACGGACACTAAATCTGAACGGGCGGTCCTGAGGGCCGCATAACGAAGCCCACTTGCCGGATGGCAACTGGAATGCAAGGAGAACAGGCGTGGCACGTATCGCTGGCGTCAACATCCCGACTGCGAAGCGCGTAGTCATCGCGCTGACCTACATTCACGGGATCGGTCCGAAATTCGCACAGGAAATCGTCGAGAAGGTCGGTATCCCGGCTGAGCGTCGTGTGCATCAGCTGACGGACGCTGAAGTCCTTCAGATCCGCGAAACCATCGACCGTGACTATCAGGTCGAGGGTGATCTTCGTCGCGAAACCGCGATGAACATCAAGCGTCTGATGGATCTCGGCTGCTACCGCGGCCTGCGTCATCGTCGCGGCCTTCCGGTCCGCGGTCAGCGCACGCACACCAATGCCCGCACCCGCAAGGGCCCGGCAAAGGCGATCGCTGGCAAGAAGAAGTAATTTCCGGGAAACCGGGGTGGGGAGGCTGGCGGTCCGCGCCGGCCTCTTTTGAGTTTGGAACGGGGCCATATAGGCGCCGTTCCGGTGTAGCCGCTGGTATTACGGCGGTGAAGAGATCAACGAAAGGAATAGCATGGCCAAGGAAGCCGTCCGCGTTCGCCGTCGCGAGCGCAAGAATATCTCGTCGGGTGTCGCTCACGTCAACTCGACCTTCAACAACACGATGATCACCATCACAGACGCGCAGGGCAATGCGATCGCCTGGTCTTCGGCTGGCGCCAAGGGCTTCAAGGGCTCGCGCAAGTCGACCCCGTTTGCTGCCCAGATCGCTGCCGAAGACTGCGCCAAGAAGGCCCAGGAACACGGCATGAAGTCGCTGGAAGTCGAAGTCTGCGGTCCGGGTTCGGGTCGTGAATCGGCTCTGCGTGCGCTCCAGGCTGCGGGTTTCATGATTACGTCCATCCGCGACGTGACCCCGATCCCGCACAATGGCTGCCGTCCGCGCAAGAAGCGCCGCGTCTGATCATCGCTCTCGTCACCGGTGAGCGCTTCTGTGCTCCCGGTGGTTTTCAAGCTCGGTTGTCACGATTGGATGGTGGCAACGAACGGAAGGCAAACTCATGATTCAGAAGAACTGGCAGGAACTGATCAAGCCGAACAAGGTGGAGTTCTCCTCGAGCTCGCGCACCAGGGCGACGCTTGTCGCCGAACCGCTGGAGCGCGGCTTCGGTCTCACCCTCGGCAACGCGCTGCGCCGCGTTCTGCTCTCCTCGCTGCGCGGTGCTGCCGTCACGGCGGTGCAGATCGACGGCGTGCTGCATGAATTCTCCTCGATTCCCGGCGTCCGCGAAGACGTCACGGATATCGTGCTCAACATCAAGGAAATCGCCATCAAGATGGATGGCGACGACGCAAAGCGCATGGTCGTGCGCAAGCAGGGCCCGGGCGTTGTCACGGCTGGCGACATTCAGACGGTCGGCGATATCGAAATCCTCAACCCCGAGCATGTGATCTGCACGCTCGACGAGGGTGCCGAAATCCGCATGGAATTCACCGTCAACAACGGCAAGGGCTATGTTCCGGCCGAACGCAATCGTGCGGAAGATGCTCCGATCGGCCTTATCCCGGTCGACAGCCTCTATTCGCCGGTCAAGAAGGTGTCCTACAAGGTTGAAAATACCCGCGAAGGACAGGTTCTCGACTACGACAAGCTGAATATGACCATCGAAACCGATGGCTCAATCACCGGCGAGGACGCCGTCGCTTTCGCGGCGCGCATCCTCCAGGATCAGCTTGGCGTCTTCGTCAACTTCGACGAGCCGCAGAAGGAAACCGAAGAGGAAGCAGTCACCGAACTCGCTTTCAACCCGGCTCTCCTCAAGAAGGTGGACGAACTCGAACTGTCGGTCCGTTCGGCAAACTGCCTGAAGAACGACAACATCGTCTACATCGGCGACCTCATTCAGAAGACCGAAGCAGAAATGCTCCGCACGCCGAATTTTGGTCGCAAGTCGCTGAACGAAATCAAGGAAGTTCTCGCTTCCATGGGCCTGCACCTCGGCATGGAAGTGCCGGCATGGCCGCCCGAGAACATCGAAGATCTCGCCAAGCGTTACGAAGACCAATATTGAGAAAACAAAAGGCAGGCTCTTTCGACTGCCTTTCCCCGTCAAACAGCAGGCCGATCGCCTGCATGTGCCAGGAAACGGCAGGCCCACCTAACGTAAGGGCACTGCATTAAAGGAGAATAGCAATGCGCCATGGTAAAGCCGGCCGCAAGCTGAACAGAACCGCAAGCCACCGCAAGGCGATGTTCGCCAACATGGCGGCTTCGCTGATTACCCACGAGCAGATCGTCACGACCCTGCCGAAGGCCAAGGAAATCCGTCCGATCGTCGAAAAGCTCGTCACGCTCGGCAAGCGCGGCGACCTGCACGCTCGCCGTCAGGCGATCTCGCAGATCCGCGATGCCGCCGTCGTCTCGAAGCTGTTCGACACGATCGCAACGCGTTACGCCACCCGCAACGGCGGCTACCTGCGCATCATGAAGGCCGGCTTCCGCCAGGGCGACAACGCCGCCATGGCCGTGATCGAGTTCGTCGACCGCGACACCTACGCCAAGGGCGCCGCCGACAAGGCCCGCGTCGCTGCCGAAGAGCAGGCCGTCGCCGCCTAAGTCTTCCGCTTCGGCGGATAGAAAACAGCCGGGCTGCAAAGCCCGGCTGTTTTCGTTTGTGCATCGGTCAAAAACGGAAGTGGCGCAAGCTTCTTTGGCGACGGAGCCATTCGTAGTCCGTCCCGGAGCCCCAAACTGTGGAGATCAATATGGAAGGTGCTATGCGCGAAGCGCATTCTCGAGCGCAGTTCCTCCGTCTCGCGGCCGTGCTTGTGGTGATTGCGGCCGGCCTGGCGCTCAGGCGCTTCGGCTACACGGTTAATCTGCCTTTCGTCGTCGTCAAATATGGCGGGTCGGCGCTGTGGGGGGCGATGGTCTATCTGCTGGCGGCGCTCGTTCTCGGAAAGTCACCGCGGTCAGTCATTGCGGTCATGGCACTGTTCATGGCAGTCGCAGTCGAATTGTTTCGGTTTTATCATACACCCTGGTTGGACGCGTTTCGGCTGACGACTGCAGGCGCCTTGTTGCTTGGCCGGATATTTTCCGTCCGGAACATACTGGCCTATGCGATCGGCATCGCTGCGGCCTGTGCCTTTGATTCCGCGCGCCGTTGACCCTTGGCTGGCTACACTTCAGGAAACCGACGCCACCGCACGATTGCGTTGCCGCCCCGGGCTTTTCTTCCGACTGCGCGCGATCGGCCGCCAGGAGCGGTAAAGGATGAGCGCGATGATCAACCCTACATAAATAAACTGCTCGAAATCGAGGATCTTGGTCGAAAGCGCAAAATGCAGAGCCCCGCAGGCGGCAATGATGTAGACGAAGCGGTGCAGCCAGATCCAGCGATTGCCGAGGCGACGGATCGAGAAATTATTGGATGTCACCGCCAAGGGAATAAGCATCGCAAGGCCAGCCATGCCGAACATGATGAACGGGCGCTTCAGCACGTCGTTGACGACGGCCTGAATATCCATCGCCTGGTCGAGCATCATGTAAACGGTGAAATGCATCAGCGCGTAATGGAAGGTCAAAAGGCCGAGAGCGCGGCGGTAGCGCAGATAATTCCAGCCGAACAACTCGCGGGCAGGGGACACTGCAAGTGTTGCGATCAGGAAGCGGATTGTCCAGATGCCAAGGAAGAGCTCGAAGGTCTTGACCGGATCGGCGCCGAGCTGATCGGTCGCGCCGAGATAAAAGGTCCAGGCCGCCGGCGCGAGCCCAGCGATATAGAGCAGCCAGACGGAGGCAGGCTGCCAGCGCTTTGGAATGGCAAGCGACAGTTCGGCCATCAGAAATTCGCCTTCAGGTCCATGCCGGCATAAAGGCTCGCCACCTCGTCGGCATAGCCGTTGAAGGGCAGGGTGGGGCGGCGGCTCGCGCCGAAGAAACCGCTTCCGCCGATTCGTCGTTCGCTTGCCTGGCTCCAGCGCGGATGGTCGACGGCGGGGTTGACGTTGGCGTAGAAGCCGTATTCCTGCGGATTGGTCACTTGCCAGGTGTTCTTCGGCTGCTGGTCGGTGAGCGTGATCCTGACGATCGACTTGATGCCCTTGAAGCCGTATTTCCACGGCACGACCAGGCGGATCGGCGCACCATTCTGGTTCGGCAGCGTTTCACCATAAAGCCCGACGGCAAGCAGCGTCAGCGGGTGCCGCGCCTCGTCCAGCCGCAGCCCCTCGACATAGGGCCAGTCGAGCGATTGAAAGAAGCCCTTCTGCCCCGGCATCTCCTCCGGTCGCACGACGGTTTCGAAGGCGACATATTTGGCGCTGCCGAGCGGCTCCACCTTGTTGAGCAGCGCCGCCAGCGGAAACCCGTTCCACGGAATGACCATCGACCAGGCCTCGACGCAGCGCATCCGATAGGTGCGCTCCTCGATCGGGAATTCCTTGATCAGCGCCTCGACGTCGAAGGTGCCAGGCTTGTTGACCATGCCGTCGACCTTGACCGCCCAGGGCAGTGGCTTGAACTCGCCGGACAGAGCGGCGGGGTCGCCCTTGTCGAGACCGAATTCATAGAAATTATTGTAGGTCGTGACGTCCTTGATCGGTGTCGTCTTCTCATCGACCTTGTACTTGCTCTCGACGGCGGAAAAGGCGGCCGCGCTCGCCTTGCCGGCGCCATAGAGCGCCATGGCGCCAAGCGTCGCCGCGCCGAGGAATTCACGGCGGCGCAGATAGACCTGGCGCGGCGTGATCTCCGACGACGCGATCTTCGGGGGGCGATAGCTTGGCATGTCGAAAACCTCCAGGGCGGATATTCCGAATATAGTCTTTAAACGAACCGCCCGCATGTTCGGATCAATCTCTATGCCTTGAATATTGCTGACGGGAAGCCAATTTTTTGTGTTCGGCTGTGATGGATGAGGTTGTAACCAAAAGTCCCGCCAACCGTATATATTCGAATGGCCCTCAACGCGCTTCTCCCGGCAGCGTACCGGATTTGGCTTTGCCGGTAGTGACAGCCCCCATCGATTGGATTAGGACAATTCCAAAAAGCGGCGTTCGCCCGGCCTTGAGGCTTCATTGCCGCCCCGGCTTCGCCTGATGTTTCCGACATGTCGAGGAAGACACCGATGCCAGCTTACCGTTCCAGAACCACGACCCACGGCCGCAACATGGCGGGCGCGCGCGGCCTTTGGCGCGCCACGGGCATGAAGGATTCGGATTTCGGCAAGCCGATCATCGCGGTGGTGAATTCCTTCACCCAATTCGTTCCCGGCCATGTGCATCTGAAGGATCTCGGCCAGCTGGTCGCTCGCGAAATCGAGGCGGCCGGCGGCGTTGCCAAGGAGTTCAACACGATCGCCGTCGACGACGGCATCGCCATGGGCCATGACGGCATGCTCTATTCGCTGCCGTCGCGCGAGCTGATCGCCGACAGTGTCGAATACATGGTCAATGCCCATTGCGCCGACGCCATGGTCTGCATCTCCAACTGCGACAAGATCACCCCCGGCATGCTGATGGCGTCGCTGCGCCTCAACATCCCCACGGTCTTCGTTTCCGGCGGTCCGATGGAAGCGGGCAAGGTCGTCCTGCACGGCAAGCAACACGCGCTCGACCTCGTGGATGCCATGGTCGCGGCTGCCGATGACAAGATCTCCGATGAAGACGTCAAGGTTATCGAGCGTTCAGCCTGTCCGACCTGCGGCTCGTGCTCCGGCATGTTCACGGCGAACTCGATGAATTGCCTGACCGAGGCGCTCGGCCTGTCGCTGCCCGGCAACGGCTCGACGCTTGCCACCCATGCCGATCGTAAGCGCCTCTTCGTCGAGGCCGGCCACCTGATCGTCGATCTCGCCCGCCGCTATTACGAGCAGGACGACGTCAAGGCGCTGCCGCGCACCATCGCCTCCAAGCAAGCTTTCGAGAATGCCATGGCGCTCGATATCGCCATGGGCGGTTCGACCAACACGGTCCTGCACATCCTTGCAGCCGCCCATGAAGGCGAGGTCGATTTCACCATGGCCGATATTGACGCACTGTCGCGCCGGGTGCCGTGCCTGTCGAAGGTCGCGCCCGCCAAGAGCGATGTGCATATGGAAGATGTCCACCGCGCTGGTGGCATCATGTCGATCCTCGGGGAGCTCGATAAGGGTGGCCTCCTGAACCGCGATTGCCCGACCGTCCATGCCGAGACGCTCGGCGATGCGATCGATCGCTGGGATATCACCCGCACCACCAGCGACACCGTCCGCGACTTCTATCGCGCCGCTCCCGGCGGCATCCCGACCCAGGTTGCTTTCAGCCAGGAGGCCCGTTGGGACGAGCTCGACACCGATCGCCAGAACGGCGTCATCCGCTCGGTCGAGCATCCCTTCTCCAAGGATGGCGGTCTTGCCGTGCTGAAGGGTAATCTCGCGGTCGACGGCTGCATCGTCAAGACGGCCGGCGTCGATGAATCGATCCTGAAATTCTCCGGCCCGGCCCGGGTCTTCGAAAGTCAGGATGCGTCGGTCAAGGCGATCCTCGCCAACGAGATCAAGGCCGGCGACGTCGTCGTCATCCGCTATGAAGGCCCGAAGGGCGGTCCCGGCATGCAGGAAATGCTCTATCCGACGAGCTACCTGAAGTCCAAAGGCCTCGGCAAGGCCTGCGCACTGATCACCGACGGCCGCTTCTCCGGTGGCACCTCCGGTCTGTCGATCGGCCATGTCTCGCCAGAAGCGGCAAACGGCGGCACGATCGGCCTGGTGCGCGAAGGCGACATAATCGATATCGATATCCCGAACCGCACGATCAGCCTGCGTGTCGGCGAAGCAGAGCTCGCCGCCCGCCGCGCCGAGCAGGACGCTAGGGGCTGGCGGCCGACCGAGGTTCGCAAGCGCAACGTGACCACAGCGCTGAAGGCCTATGCGGCTTTCGCAACCAGCGCCGACCGCGGCGCCGTGCGGGATCTCGACGCCCGCTGAGTAGTCTCGAACCTACGACCCGCTGATTAAGAGTCAGCGGTTTTGCCAACCGGCCGCCGTCAAAGCGGCCGGTTGATGTTTTTGTAGGTCTCGCCGAGCTGCTTCATCCGCTCGTCATAGGCAGCCTTGATACAGGCCGCGTCGGCCCCGCATTCCTGTCGCTTCTTCAGCCAGGCGGTCTGCTCGTCCTGCAATGTTCCGCGCGAGCCCATGGCCAGCAGCCCGGAGAGCAGCTCGAAGGTCGTCACCATCTTGACGTCGGCGTCGTTGAGGGCGCGGTTGTCGCAGATCGCCTTTTCGTCCGGCTTCAATTCCTTCGCATCACAATCGAAGCTCGCCGACCATGCCGGATCCGATGGGAAAATCAGGATCGCCAAACCAAGCGCGGCCGACATTCGCCATGTCATCATCATCTTCCTTTGTTGCCGATCAAATCAGCTTGCGCACTGCCAGAGCCAGAAAGATGATGCAGGCGAGCCAGACGGCAAGCACGAAGATCAATCCTGCCCGGCCGGCCGGGCGTTCGATCCGCCTCGCAGCTTCGACGCGAAGCGCAGCCATCACCTTTGCCGGAACAAGACGCGTCGCCAGCAGGATCCCGAGCGGAACGATGACGAGATCGTCGAGATAGCCGAGCACGGGAATGAAATCGGGGATCAGATCGATCGGCGAAAGCGCATAGGCTGCGACAGCACCGGCGACCGCTTTCGCATACCAGGGCACGCGAGGATCGCGGGCGGCAAGCCACAGCGCTACGATGTCACGCTTCAGTGACTTTGCCCAGATTTTGGCTTTTGATATCAGTTCCATGGCTGATCTTCCTGAATCAAATTCGCAGCGACTTCAGGGCATACCCTTGCCTTATTCTTCCATGCTTCCGCCCTCTTTCCTTTCTAGCGTCGGACGCTACAACGTTGCTCAAGAGGATTCAAAAGGGATACCCATGCAAGGCCTGTTCAAGCGCGCCTCCGTTTCGCTGTTCGCTCTCATGCTCGTTCTGCCGGCTGCAGCCCAGGCGCAGACGGCAAAGACGGTGCCTGAGAGCCAGATGCAGATGCAGCTCTCCTTCGCGCCGCTGGTCAAGCAGACGTCGGGCGCAGTCGTCAACGTCTATGCGGAAAAGATCATCCAGCGCCAGTCGCCCTTTGCCGGCGATCCCTTCTTCGAGCAGTTTTTCGGCCAGCAGATGCCGAATCGATCCGAGAAGCAGTCCTCGCTCGGTTCCGGCGTCATCGTCGAGGCGAACGGAACCGTCGTCACCAACAATCACGTCGTCGAAGGCGCTGACGACATCAAGGTGGCGCTGTCGGACGGCCGCGAATTCCCCTGCAAGGTGGTGCTGCGCGACGACCGCGTCGACCTCGCCGTGCTGAAGATCGACACCAAGGAGAGCTTCCCGACGCTGCCGATCGGCAATTCCGATACCGTCGAGGTCGGCGATCTCGTGCTGGCGATCGGCAATCCCTTCGGCGTCGGTCAGACGGTGACGAGCGGTATCGTCTCCGCACTTGCCCGCAACCAGGTGGTCAAGAACGAGTTCGGCTTCTTCATCCAGACCGATGCATCGATTAATCCGGGCAATTCCGGCGGCGCGTTGATGAACATGAAAGGCGAGCTAATCGGCATCAACACCGCGATCTTCTCGCGCGGCGGCGGCTCGAACGGGATCGGCTTTGCCATTCCCGCCAATCTCGTCAAAGTCTTCCTCGCTTCCGCCGATGCCGGCGTCAAATCCTTCGAGCGGCCCTATGTCGGCGCTAGCTTCGATGCGGTGACCTCGGAAGTCGCCGAAGCCCTTGGGCTCAATAAAGTGCGCGGCGCACTCGTGGTCAAGGTTTCGGAAGGCAGCCCGGCGGCGAAGGCCGGGCTGAAGGCCGGTCAGATCGTCACATCAGTCAACGGCATCGCCGTCGAGCATCCGGACGCGTTGCTCTATCGCCTGACGACAGCCGGCCTCGGCAAAACGGTCAATCTGACCGTCATCGACAATGGCCGCGAGGAGCAGTTGTCGCTGGCGCTCGACCGCGCGCCGGAGACCTCGCCGCGCGACCAGCGCGTTATCGGCGGGCGCACGCCCTTTACCGGCGCCGTCGTCGAAAACCTGTCGCCGCGTGTCGCAGACGAATTGCGCATGCCCTCGGAATCGGCAGGCGTCGTCGTTGCCGATGTCAAGGAGGATTCGCCGGCAGCCCGCCTTGGTTTTGAGCCCAAGGATATCATCGTCTCGATCAACGGGACGGAAGTGAAATCGACCAAAGAGCTCTCTCAGATTGCCGAAAGCGACCCTGGCCTCTGGCGGGTCGAGATCGAGCGCGATGGTCAGCGCATCAGGCAGTTCTTTCGATGAGCAATGATCTCTTCGCGCCGCGTGTTCCGGAAGAGGTTGCCGCCAGGCGGCCGCTTGCCGACAGGTTGCGGCCGAAGACGCTTGCCGATGTCACCGGTCAGGAACATCTGACCGGTGAAGACGGCGTGCTGAAGCGGATGATCGAAAGTGGTTCGCTCGGATCGATGATCTTCTGGGGTCCGCCAGGCACCGGCAAAACGACGGTGGCGCGGCTGCTTTCCGGTGAGGCGGGGCTGGCCTTTGAGCAGATATCGGCGATCTTTTCCGGCGTCGCCGATCTGAAGAAGGTGTTCGAGGCGGCTCGCATGCGCCGCATGGACGGCCGCCAGACGCTGCTGTTCGTTGATGAGATCCACCGTTTCAACCGCGCCCAGCAGGACAGTTTCCTGCCGGTTATGGAGGACGGCACCGTCATCCTCGTCGGTGCCACCACCGAAAATCCCTCCTTCGAGCTCAACGCCGCTCTATTGTCTCGCGCCCGCGTCCTCACCTTCAAGTCACATGACGAGGAGAGCCTGGAGGAGCTGCTGACGCGCGCCGAGGCGATCGAGCAGAGGCCGCTGCCCCTGACCGGGGAGGCGCGCGCCAGCCTGATCCGCATGGCCGATGGCGACGGCCGCGCGGTGCTGACGCTTGCCGAAGAGGTCTGGCGTGCCGCCCGCGAGGGCGAGAGCTTCGATACCGAAGCGTTGACGCGTATCGTCCAGCGCCGCGCCCCGGTCTACGACAAGGCGCAGGACGGCCACTACAATCTGATTTCGGCGCTGCATAAGTCGGTGCGCGGCTCGGATCCGGATGCTGCGCTCTATTATCTCGCCCGTATGTTCGATGCCGGCGAGGATCCGCTCTATCTCGGCCGGCGGCTGGTGCGCATGGCAGTGGAGGATATCGGGCTTGCCGATCCGCAGGCGCTGGTGATCTGCAACGCCGCCAAGGATGCTTATGACTACCTCGGGTCGCCGGAGGGGGAGCTGGCGCTCGCCCAGGCGTGCGTCTATCTCGCCACCGCTCCGAAATCGAATGCCGTCTATACCGCCTTCAAGGCGGCAAGCCAGGCCGCGAAGCAGAACGGTTCGCTGCTGCCGCCCAAGCATATTCTCAATGCGCCGACCAAACTGATGAAAGGCGAGGGTTATGGTGAAGGTTATCGCTACGACCATGACGAGCCGGATGCCTTTTCCGGCCAGGATTATTTCCCGGAGAAAATGGGCCGCCAGACCTTCTACGATCCGCCGGAACGCGGTTTTGAACGCGACATCCGCAAGCGGCTGGAATGGTGGGCCAAGCTTCGCAAGGAGCGCAATCCGCGCTGATCCGTCTGAATGTCAGGAGGAACGCGGCGTCTTCTGATTGGGTGGCGCGGCGATCACCTTGACGGCAGATTCGGCAAGGCCGTGATGGCCTTCCATATCGACAACGACATGCCAGTGGCCGCTTTCCGGAACGGTAAGCTTCACCGGCGACTTGCGCGCTACGCCGCCGACATATTTGAAGTCAAGAACCTCGGTGAAGCGCTGGAAATTCGGCGCCGTCATCAGACGAACATTGTTCACCGCATTCAGCGACACTTCGACGATCGTTCCGGCTCGCTGTTCCTTGAGATCGTAATGGGTGAAGCGGAAATTCGGTTTCGGCATCGGTCTCGCGGCGTCTGATAACTTGGGCGACGAGATTTTACCAGCATGCCGGTTAACGAAAAGTTGGAAATCGCCCCTTCAGCCCATGCCTTCTCTCGCTTGTGGAAAACACGCGCAGAGGGCTCAGAGCGCGGAGTAGACGACGTAAAGTTCGACGCAGGCCAGCAGGACGCTGAAGGCGATCAGCGCCCAGGCGGTGCGCTTCTCGCGCATCCGCCGGTCGCCGCGCGTGATCCGGTGTGGGCGTAGAGCGTGGAAAGCGCAGGGCATGATATTTCGCATGGCATTCGACCTTTGCCGTTACGGCGAGAATCTACAGCCGGCTGCGATAGGAAATCCATTCGAGGCGAGGGGCAAAAATATAGGAATAGCATAAAGACGGGCGGTGGAAATTTCCGCGCGCCATGTCAGAAAGGAATGATCGCCCTGATAGCCGCCGTTCTCCTCGTTGTCAGTTGCCGCGCCGGTTTTCCCGATCCAGCTGCGTCACCAGCGCCAAGATCGTCTCCGATACCGGTGTCGGCACGGAGGTCAGGCGTCCAAGCGCCACCAGCATGCCCACAAGCGGCGTAATTTCGAGCGCCTTGCCGCCGATCAAGTCCTGCAGCATCGAGGTTCGAACGCCGCCGATGTGGCGTGATTGTTCCAGCCGTTGCTCGACGGTCATGCTGAAATGCACGCCGAGCGCATCGCCGACCGCACGCACCTCCTTCATCACTTTGCTCACCATATCCATCAGCGCCGGATCCGCCATGATGTCTGTCATCAGGGCCCGCGTCAGAGCACTGATCGGGTTGAAGGCGGCGTTGCCCATAAACTTGCTCCAGATTTCACTGCGGATGTCCTCCGTAGTCGTAATGCTGAGACCGGCACCGGTCAGCACCGCTCCTATGGCCGCGAGATCAACAGACATTTCGCCGGACGGCTCACCAAGCACGAAGCGACCTTTGTGGGAAAGCTCGATCTCACTAGGCTTGACCACTTCCGCACCCTGATAGGCAACGCAACCAATCACGCGCTCGGGGCCGATCAGCCGCCAAAGCTTGCCGCCGGGATCGAGCTCATCAAATTGCAGCTCCGCATGTCCGCTCCTGGCATCACGATGGAAATACCACCACGGAATGCCGTTGAGGATCATGACGACGCGGGTGCCTTGCTTGAGCAGACCGGCGATCCCCTCGGCGGCGGACGGCAGCTGATGCCCCTTGAGGCCGGTGATGACGAGATCCTGCCGCGGCAATGTCTTCGGATCGTCTGTTGCCGTCACGCGCACCTTGAGCGGGGTTTCCGCATCGGCCTCGCGCAAGCTGAGACCGTGGCTGCGGATCGCATCGAGATGCGCTCCACGCGCGACGACGGAGACGTCGTTATCTTCCTTGCCTGCGAGCTTGGCGGCGATGGCGCCGCCAAGGGCGCCGGCGCCATAAATACAGATGGTCTTGATGGACATGTGTTGCCTCTTCTAGGGGGTCGCGGTCTGACTTACATCTAGGCCATCCCCGGCGAGAGGCGAATGCGAATTTGCCGCAAGGCGTTCTTTGCATTATCTCCATGGTGCCGCCGCCACATCCCCAATCCCAATGCGGCGGCATTGGTCTTGGCTGCTCAGGCCCCAGCGGTCGCGTTGCTTGCAAAATCCGTGGAGGCGGCAAGCTCGCGCCAGACGGCCAGCTCCTTTTCGACACTCGCATGCTGCGCCTCGATCATGGCGACCGTATCGCTCCCGAACGGCATGCGCAACGGCGGGTTGGCCGAGTTGACCATCGTCATGATGCCAGCCGCGAGCTTGGCGGGGTCGCCGGGCTGGGCGTGATTGGCGTCGGCGGCGAAACTGCGCATGTCGCCGGCCGGGGTGCCTTCGTAATCGGCGATCGAGGCCGGGCTTATTGCCAGCGAGGTGTCGGCGAGGAAGTCCGTGCGGAAGAAGCCGGGTTCGACGATCGTCACCTTGATGCCGAAAGGTTCGAGTTCGGCGGCCATGGATTCCGACAGTCCCTCGACGGCGAATTTGGTCGAGCCGTAGACGCCCCAGCCGGGATAGCCGAAATAGCCGCCGATCGAAGAGAAGTTCAGGATATGGCCGGAACGCTGGCGACGCATATAGGGCAGCACGGCGCGTGTCACCTTCAGGAGACCGAAGACATTGGTGGCATAGATCTTTTCGATCTCTTCGGCTGTGGCTTCCTCGACGGCGCCGAGCAGGCCGTAGCCGGCATTATTGGCGAGAACGTCGATACGGCTGAAGCGGGCGATGCCGGCGGCCGCAGCCTCCTTCGCCTGCGTCTCGTTGGCGACGTCGAGTGCAACGGCCAGCAGGTTCGGATGGTTCCCGAATTGCTCGATGATGGTCTTCGGGCTGCGGGCGGTGGCGATGACGGCATCGCCTAATGCAAGTGCTTCCTTGGTCATCAACGCGCCGAAACCTCGGGATGCACCAGTAATGAACCAGACTTTCATGACGAATTCCTTTCATGGCGTCGCATCTTTGTGCTGACGGACTGAATTTGACCGAAGTTCCGATGCTGTATAAGATTTGTTATTATTGAAACCATGATGAGCAAAATTCAGCAATGCGGGCTACCGAACTTTCCGAACTGGCGGCCTTCGCGGCCGTGGCGCGGCACAAGAGCTTCCGCAAGGCGGGGGAGGAGCGGGGCGTCACAGCCTCTGCCGTCAGCCATGCCGTGCTCAATCTGGAAGACCGAATTGGCATCCGCCTGCTCAACCGCACGACACGTAGCGTTTCGCTTACGGAAGCCGGCGAACTCCTCATCTCACATCTCGCTCCGGCGTTCGGGGAGATGGCGGCCGCGCTCGATGCGCTGAACCGTTACCGCTCCACCCCGTTCGGCAGGGTGAGGATCAACGTGCCGAATTCGATCGGTCCCTTCGTCATCGGCCGTGTGATCGCCCCATTGCTTCAACGCAATCCCAATTTGCAGCTGGAAATCAACGCCACCGACAGGCTGGTCGACATTGTCGAGGAAGGCTTTGATGCCGGCATCCGTTTCGGCGAGCGCGTCACTGAAGGCATGATCGCCCTGCGCATCAAGCCACGCATCCGACTGGTCGTCGTCGGGTCACCCGCTTATTTCGAGGGGCGCCCGAAGCCACAAACGCCTTACGAGCTCAAGCGCCACCTCTGCATCCAGAACATGTTTCCGTCAGGTGCACGTTATGCCTGGGAATTCGAGAAGGACGATCAGATGGTGAGTTTTCAGCCGACCGGACCGCTTTCGCTCGATGATCACGAACTGATGCTGCAGGCAGCGCTCGGCGGCGTCGGCCTTGCCTATATCTGGGAGCCTCGCGTCGAAAAAGCCATTGCCGACGGCGAACTCATCCAGGTGCTCGATGACTGGTGTCAGCCGGAGGAACCGCTCTATCTTTATTATCCGAGCCGCCGCCACATGTCCGCGGGCTTCAGGGCGGTGATCGATGCGATCAGGGCGGAGTGAAAGCGCAATCCTACCTGCGTATGCCGGCGATCGTCTGAAGCGCCTCAAAATAAACCGTCAGGTCGCGGGCAGGATCCGCCGGCAGGGTGGTCGCACGGAATACCTTGCCTCCCGCCGCCCCGACGCCGCCGTCGATCATCAGGTTGTCGGCCATGCCGTGATTTTCGATCGCGATGCCGTCAGGCCCGCGCGGGCGCCCGCTCGTCTCGTCAATCTCCATTCCCGCATACCAGATCGAGCGAACGCGCAGCCCGTAGTCATCGGGGTGATTGGTATAGGCGAAGACCGATTTACCGAGAGCAATCATGAAGCCGATTTCGTAGACTGTACCTGGATCAGCGCTGACGCCGCGAAAGGGAGTGATGTTGGCGAGGCAGATTTCGGCCCGACGCATGGCGACGTCGTTGCGAGCGTAGATCTCCGCAGCCGTCCGCTTTATCGGCGTCTGGTTTTCATCGCTGCCGGGACCGGTCGGTTCGAAGCCGAACTGACGCGCCAATCGGCGTTTTTCGGCCATGATGGGCAATGCATCGGGAAGAAAGACTTCCGGGCCTGCAAGGTAAATGGTGGTCATCGGTATCCTTCATTCCTACGCGAGCCGACACGGGAGTTGAGGGCAGGGCGGCACCTATTTCCGATGGAAGCCGGGCAGATGGCAAGCCGCGCCGGCAGCAATTGTCGATTTTTCCAATGATAGTCCAATCAGCCCGCATCAGGCCGGCAGCTGCCGCGGGCCGGCATCAGCCTGCTCGTTGGAGAGGTGAAAAAGCGGAAGGTTGCGCTTGTCACCCTTTTGACTTCGCTGGTCGAAGCGGCCAAAGATACGGCCATCGGCAGCATCATCGGGAGAGATTGATGAAGGCGCGGATTTTGTCAAATGCTGATCGAAGAGCGCCGAAGCGGCTCGGATATCTGTTTCACGCCCTGGTCGCGCTGATCCTATCGGCACCACTGGCACTGGGACAGGAAATTGGGCCGCAAAGCCAGTCCTCGCGTGCGCAGGTCGAAAAACTGCTCGGCCTCTGGAAAGAGCATTTTGCTGGGGCCGATAGCCTGCAAGAGCGCAGGGCGGCTTTCGCCAAGCTGATGGAAACGATGCCGGGGCCGACGCGCATCCAGGTCCGGCAGGTCGATGCCGACGGTGTGGATGGCGAGCTGATGTGGCCCGCCCGGCTTCATCACCCAATCGGCAAAAGGGCGATTCTCTACATCCATGGTGGCGGCTTTTCCGGCGGTTCCATCCGCACGCACGGCCTGTTCGCCGGTTCGCTCGCCAAGGCTGCATCCAGCGACGTGCTTCTGATCAATTATCGGCTGATGCCGGAATATACCTATCCCGCCCAGATCAACGACGCGCTGACGGCCTATCGCTGGCTTCTCGATAACGGCTATCGCAACGAGAATGTCGTCGTGGCAGGAGACGGCGCCGGTGGCAATATCGCGCTTGAGACGGTGCTGCGGCAGAAGCAGGCGGCAAAACCCCTGCCGGCGGCCGTGATTGCGCTGAGCCCGATCACCGACCTTGCCGCGACGGGCGGATCGATGCTGGCGAATGCCGGCAACGACCCGCTGGTCGACAAGGCGTGGATCGAGACTTTGCGTAAGACCTATCTCGGCAGCCGGCCTGCGACCGATCCTCAGGCATCACCGCTTTACGCCGACATGACCGGATTCCCACCGCTGCTGCTGCAGGTCGGTTCCGGCGAAGCCCTGCTTGACGACACGCTGCGCCTTGCCGACAAAGCGCGCCGGGAGGGCGTGGATGTCACCACCGAGGTGTGGGCGGGCATGCCGCACCAGTGGCAGCTGTTTCCCGCGATGCTCGACGATGCCGATCGCTCAAGCCAGAATATTGCCGAGTTTGCGATCCGGCACTTTGCCGACAGGCCGGAAGAGTAGCGGTCACGGCAGCCGGCGTCACCGCATCATTGCGATGCGCCGCTGGCCGATGAAGGCGCCAGGGGCCGTTCGACCTCCCGGCCGACACTGAGCGTCCTTCGCACATTCGGCTCCAGCCGTTCGATATAGGCGTGGTCGGGGGCAGCGCCGAGTGCATCCAGCATTTTCGAGAAGAAGCACCGGGCGGCGGCGGCGGCCGTGACGTCGAATATTTCGGCGTCGCTCAGCCCGTGTTTTTTCAACCCGTCTATATCCTGCTGCGTGACCGACGTCGCATCGCGCGCTACCTTGGCCGCAAAGGCCATGATCGCCCGTTCGCCGGCATCGATCGGCGCCTTTTCCGTCTCGTTGACAACGGCCGTCAGCCCGTCGCTGGTAAATCCCTCGCGCAGCAGCACCGAGCCGTGCGCCAGCATGCAATAAGAGGATTTGAGTTCCTTGGCGGCCGCCAGCGTCACTAATTCGTAGCGCCTGAGGCTCATATGGCTGCGAATGCTCGAAAGCAGCCCCGCCCAGCTCTCCATCACCTCCGGCCGATGGCCGAAGGCACGATACATGTTCGGCAGATAACCATAATTCGCCTCGGCCGAGGCGTACATCGACGTCGTCTTCTCGCTGGCGGATGCATCTGGGGTGTGAATGAAAGCCATGGCATGGTTCTCCTCTATTGCGAGAAGGATAGGGTAGATATGCCGGACAGCAATCCTGCACCTTCAGTTCGGGAACGAGCCATCGGCCCGACGGGGCGCCATTTGAGTGCCTGAATGATCAGGCAACGTCGTTGCTCGCCAAAACGTCAGCGGCCCTCTTGATTGGAAGAGTGACGGTGAAGGTGGATCCGCACCCTCTTGCACTTCGCACCTCTATCGAGCCTTGATGCAGTTCGATGATCTGCTTCACAAGATTGAGGCCGATACCAGTTCCCGCAATCCCGGTCGACGTGCGCGCGGACATAGCGCTGAAACAAGCGGGGAACGTCTTCAGCATCGATCCCGACGCCATCGTCGCTGATCGAAATCTTGACGTTGCCCGTCTCCTCCCATGCCGCAACACGAATTTCGGAGGTTCCTGGCGCATATTTTACCGCATTCGAGAGCAGATTGGTAACGACCTGGCTTAAGCTGCGGGGATCGGCATCGATGAATTCCGGCAACCCATCTATGTCAAGCACGAAGCCATGCGTCTTCGAGATCGCCGACTGCCGTTCGCAGCAGGTTCTGATCAATGCTCCCACGGCGCAGTCGTCGTAACCGATGTCGATCTTGCCGGCATCGAGCCGTCCGTCTGAACAGGATGCTCTCCATGAGATCGACGATCCGGCTCACCGATGCACGGATTTGTCGGACCTTGTCATTGAGAAATTCGGGCTCGACCGCGCCTCCCTTCCGCAACAGCCGCTGAGCGGCAGCATCGATGATTGCAAGCGGAGTGCGGAATTCATGTGATGCCATCGCCACGAACTGGCGCTGCAATTCGTTGATGCTCCGCTCCTGGGCGAGCATCCGCTCAAGCTCGCGCGCCTGCCGCTCAACCTCCGCCGTTCGGCTTTGCACCGTAATCTCGAGCTGGTCGTGATGGCGGCGCAGCGCTTCCGCGAGCCGCACGGTCTTGGTGACATCCTCGTGGGTCGCCACGTATCCGCCGTTCTGCATCGGATTGTGGGTGATTTTGATGATGCGCCCGTCGGTGAGCGCAATGTTCTGGCTCGCCGGTGCGCCGAGTGCGGTCGCTTCGAAGACGACGTCAAAATAGGTGGCGGTATCGGCCGGGCCATTTCCCTGCCGACTTCGATAGGCGAGGATGTCCACCAGCGACGTGCCGGGCTGAGTCAGGAAATCCGGCAGATCGTACATCCGCGCATAGGATGCGTTGCACAATATCAGCTTCTTCGTCGAATCGAACATGCACAGCCCATGCGGCCTATTGGCGAGGGCTGCGTCGAACCGGTGATGCTGTTCGCTCAGACTGTCTGCGACGCGGCTGAGGGTCGAGATATCTTCGTGGCTCAGGATCCAGCTTCCCTCTCTCGAGCGCAGGTCAGTGAAATCATCCGTCCGTCAGACAGCGCAAATTGCGAGGTGTTCCGCCTGCCGATCGTCAGCCGTGAACAAGTCGCTGCACGGCACTCGGCGGTGCCGGGCAAACCGTCGATATTCATTCCCCTGCGCAGAGCGCCATCCGGAAGGCCGAGAATGTCGAGCGCGCGGGAATTGAAAGCCGTCACCGTATCGGCAGAATCAAGGAGAACAATGCCCTGCGGCAGGTTCTCCAGAACGGCTTCAAACGAATGCGGCATTTCCGGCCCCGCTTTAGATCTGGCACGTGCCCTATCCGTAGCATTGGCCACAAACGATAAAGTTTCGCTAATGCCTCTGGTCGGCAGTTTCTTGAGAGCAATTCCAGCAAAACTGCATCGCGATTCTGCGTCAGGCTATTGGATCAACGACATCTGCCGCGCTTCATCCTCGGACTTGAAGAGTCGGAGATTTCGCAGGCTGGCCCGAGCTCGCAACGTTGGGAAAGAGCCTGTCTGGTTGATTCCACGATTTAAATCGTTCCAAAAGTACGTCCCCTCGCGACCTGATGAGAGGGAGAGAAAGCTCAATAAAGGTGAGCTTCAAGTTGGAATGGCTCTTGACATTTTTGGAACGTTCCAAATAAATAGGCATCAGTCAGTGATGACGTCGGGAGGGTGAAGTGACAAAGGCGCGGGTGACCGTCATCGACATTGCGAAGGCCGCCGGCGTCTCCAAGTCGACGGTGTCGCTCGTGCTTCAGGGCTCCTCGCTGGTCAATGAGGCGACGCGTGCCAAGGTCAATGCCGTGATGCGCGAGCTCGGATACGTCTATAATCGCGGCGCAGCCAATCTTCGGCAGGCCGGTTCCAAATCGAGGATCATCGGCGTCGTCGTGAACGATCTGACGAACAGCTTCTTTGCGGAGTTGGCGGTCGGGGTCGATACGGTCGTGCAATCAGCGGGTTTCGTGCAGTTCCTGTCGAACACCGGCGAGAGCATCGACAGGCAGCGCGAGGTTGTCGCATCGATGCGCGAACATGGCATTTCGGGCCTGATCGTCTCGCCGGCGCGCGCCACCGATGCTGCCGACTTCAAGCCGCTGGTCGCGGCAGGCATTCCCGTGGTGGTCGTCGTTCGAAATCTGCCCGGCGCCAAGGTCTCGTCCATCGTCTCCGACAATCGCGCGGGCATGATATCCGCCGTTCAGCATCTGGTGGGTCTCGGTCATAAGCGCATCGCATTTCTCGGCGGCTTTCCCGACACCGCTGTCTTCGATGATCGCCTTGCCGGTTACCGCAGCGGAACAGAGGCGGCCGGGCTCAGCTACGACGAGGCACTCGTGATCTCGTCCGCCCCGTCGCGAGCGGGTGGCGTGGAGGCGATCGGAAAAGCGATCGCTGTTGGCGATAGGCCCACTGCAGCCGTCTGCTTCAACGATGCCGTCGCCTTCGGAGTCTGCGACGGATTGCGTGCGCGCCGTTTGGAGCCTGGCGCCGACTTCGCCGTCGTAGGCTTCGACGACGTCATCGAGGCTCAGGCGGCGGTTCCCGCGCTGACGACGGTCTCAGTCGATCCTCAAGGCATCGGGCGCCGCGGTGCGCAAATGCTCCTCAAGCAGATCAATGCCGGCAAGGCCGAAGCGGAGACGGTGACGACAGCTGTTCGGCTGGTCGTCCGCGAGAGTTGCGGCGCCGGCACAGCCTCGCCGGCGAGGGCCGGCAGAGCGGTAAATTGAAATGGGGTTCGAAGTGACGCACATGAAGAAGCATCTCACACCAGCCGAAGCGGCGGCATTGATCCCGGACGGCGCCGTTGTGACGGTGTCGTCGTCGAGCGGTCTCGGCTGCCCTGACCTGATGCTGAAGGCGATCGGCGAGCGTTTCGATGCGACCGGCCATCCCCGTCACATTACAACCCTTCACCCGATCGCTGCCGGCGATATGAGCGGCATCAAGGGCGTCGACTATATCGCGAGGAAGGGGCTGCTCAAGCGCATCATCGGCGGTTCCTATCCCTCAGGCCCGTCCTCGGCCGAGCCACCGCTGATCTGGCAGATGATCACCGACAACCAGATCCCGGCCTATAACATTCCCTCTGGCATCCTGTTCGACATTCATCGCGAAGCCGCCGCCAAGCGGCCTGGCGTATTGACCAAGGTCGGCATCGACACCTTCGTCGATCCTCGGCGGCAGGGCTGTGCGATGAACGCTCTCGCTTCGGACGATCCGGTGGTCAAGCGCGTCAGCTTCGAGGGCGAAGACTGGCTGTTCTTTCCCTCGATCGTTCCTCAGGTCGCCATCATCCGCGCCACGACCGCCGACGAACGCGGCAATCTCACCTATGAGCATGAAGGCGCCTATCTCGGCGGCCTCGACCAGGCGCTCGCCGCCCGCAACAATGGCGGGCTCGTCATCGCGCAGGTTAAGCGAATCACCAAGGAAGGCTCACTGAAACCGCATGACGTCCGCGTGCCGGGAATGCTGGTCGATTATGTCATCGTCGATCCCGATCAGAAGCAGACGACGCAGACGGGGTATGATCCGGCAATCTCGGGTGAGATCTTCCGCCCGCTCGATAGTTTTCACGTTCCGGAATTCAATGTTCAGAAGGTCATCGCACGCCGCGTCGCGCAGGAGCTTGAGACCGGAAGCTGCGTCAATCTCGGCTTCGGAATTTCGGCCAACGTACCGCGTATTCTGCTGGAGGAGGGGCTCCATGGCGCCGTCACCTGGGTCATTGAGCAAGGCGCGGTCGGTGGCGTGCCGCTGCTCGATTTCGCCTTCGGCTGCGCCTCCAATGCGGACGCCTTCATGCCGTCCCCTTATCAGTTCACCTATTTCCAGGGCGCGGGTTTCGATGCGTCGCTCTTGTCCTTCCTCGAGATCGGTAAGGACGGCTCCGTAAACGTCTCCAAGCTTTCCTTCCGGCCGCATGTGACTGCCGGCGCCGGCGGCTTCGTCGACATCACGGCGCGGGCGAAGAAGATCGTCTTCTCCGGCATGTTCAACGCCGGCGCGAAGCTTTCGATCGCTGATGGTACTCTTCTCATCGAGAAGGAAGGCAAGCTGAAGAAGCTGGTGAACGAGGTCGAACACGTGACCTTCAGCGGCAGGCGGGCGATCGAGCAGGGGCAGGACATCACCTATGTCACGGAGCGGTGCGTGATGAAGTTGACCCCTGATGGCATTGTGCTGACCGAGATCGCGCCAGGCGTCGATCTTCAGTCCCACATATTGGACCAGTCGGATTTTCCGCTGATCGTTGCGCCCGACCTGAAGGTCATGGACGCGGCACTCTTCCACGAAGCAGGCATCGGCTTGTCGCTTCCTGCCAAAAAGGCACGGACGCTGGAGGGCAGCTTCCATGGCTAGCGGAACGGTCAGAGTCGACGTCGATAGGCATGTTGCAATCCTGACGATTTCTCGTCCGGAGAAGCTGAACGCGCTCGATCTCGATATGCTGAAAGCGCTGGCCGATGCGGCGGATGCGGTGGAGGCGAATCCGGATTTGCGCGTTGCCGTTCTGACGGGTGAAGGAAAGGGCTTTTCCGCCGGAGGTGACATCAAGGCCTGGGGCGGGATGCTGCCGCAGGTGTTCGGCCATGCCTGGGTAAGGCACGGTCACCGGATCTTCGAACGGTTGGCGACGCTCCGGGTGCCGCTGATAGCGGCGCTGAACGGCCACGCGCTTGGCGGCGGGCTCGAACTGGCGGGCGTTGCCGACATTCGCGTCGCCGAGGAACACATCAAGATCGGCCTGCCGGAGACCGGCCTTGGAATGGTGCCGGGCTGGTCCGGCACCCAGCGTCTCGTGCGCCGGTTCGGCGCGCAGGCCGTCCGCCGTATGGCGCTCGGTGGCGAGATATTCACCGCCGAGGAAGCCCGCCTGCTCGGCATCGTCGACGCGGTCGTTCCGACAGGAAATTCGGTCGCCGCCGCCAGGCAATATGCCGGGCGGATTGCCGCGCGTGGGCCGGCTGCCGTCGAGATCGCCAAGTTGATGATCGCATCGGCGAACGGCGAAGACAACGGAACAGCGGTCGAAGCCCTGGGCTCGATCCTCGCCGCGAAGACCGGCGATCTGAAGGAGGGCGTCGCATCATTCAGCGAGAAGCGTCCGGCAACGTTCAAGGGAGAATGGTAATGACGGTCCTCGTCAACCCCACGGCGCTCAGCGACCACCAGGCGCGTGATTTCAAGATGCTGATTGACGGCAAATGGGAGGCCGGCGCCTCCCATCCGATCGAACGTATCGCGCCGAGCCATGGTGTGACGGTCAGCCGCTTCCCCGCCGGAAGCGCGACCGACGCCGAGCGTGCCATTGCTGCGGCACGCAAGGCCTTCGACGAGGGGCCGTGGCCGCGCATGACCGCGTCCGAACGTTCCGCCATCCTGCTCAAGGCTGCCGATCTGATTGCCGCGCGTGCCGAAGAGCTGGCATTTCTCGATGCCATCGAGGCGGGCAAGCCCATCACCCAGGTACGGGGAGAAATCGCCGGCTCGGTCGACATCTGGCGCTATGCGGCGGCACTTGCCCGTGATCTCCACGGCGAAAGCTACAACACGCTTGGCGACGGCACGGTCGGTGTCGTCCTGCGCGAAGCGATCGGCGTGGTCTCGATCATCACGCCCTGGAACTTCCCGTTCCTGATCGTCGGCCAGAAGCTGCCCTTCGCACTCGCCGCAGGCTGTACGACCGTCGTCAAGCCTTCCGAGTTGACGTCGGGATCGACGCTTGTCTTGGGAGAAATCCTGCAGCAGGCGGGCGTTCCGGATGGTGTCGTCAACATCGTCACCGGCACGGGACCCGAGGTCGGCGCGGTCATGACGTCTCATCCAGACGTCGACATGATCTCCTTCACGGGCTCGACCGGTGTCGGAAAACTGACGATGAAGAATGCCGCGCAGACGCTGAAGAAGGTTTCGCTGGAGCTGGGCGGGAAGAACCCGCAGATCGTTTTTCCCGATGCCGACCTCGACGCCTTCATCGATGCCGCCGTCTTCGGCGCCTATTTCAATGCCGGCGAGTGCTGCAACGCCGGCTCGCGGCTGATCCTGCACAAGTCGATCGCCTCCGATGTCGTCAGGCGCGTCGCCGAGCTGTCGAAGGGGGTGAAGGTCGGCGATCCCCTCGATCCCCAGACGCAGGTCGGCGCGATCATCACGCCGCAGCATCTGGAGAAGATATCGGGATATGTCGCCGGCGCCAGGAGCAACGGCGCCCGCGTCACCCATGGCGGCGAGACGCTCGACCTCGGCATGGGGCAGTTCATGTCGCCGACGATCCTTGAAGCGGTCACGCCCGATATGGCGGTGGCGCGCGAGGAAGTCTTTGGTCCGGTGCTGTCGGTCCTGACATTCGAGACGACTGCTGAAGCGGTCAGGATTGCCAACTCCATCGACTACGGCCTGTCGGCCGGTGTCTGGAGCCGTGATTTCGACACCTGCCTGACGATCGGCCGGTCGGTGCGGGCGGGCACCATCTGGATGAACACCTTCATGGATGGCGCCTCGGAGCTTCCCTTCGGCGGCTACAAGCAGAGCGGCCTCGGCCGCGAGCTCGGCCGCCATGCGGTAGAAGACTACACCGAGACCAAGACGCTCAACATGCATATCGGCAAACGCACCAACTGGTGGATGCCGCAGACGGAAAAGCTGGTCTAGCCGGCAATGAAACTACGCCCGAGGAGGGCGGGTGATCGGATGCGGGAATGGTCCCGCATCTTCCAAGAGGGAACTGGGAGGTTCTTCGATGAATAGGTTTCTGACCACGACTGCGGTGATCGCATTGTCTCTGGCCGGCGCGCATGTCTCTGCCCGCGCGGCCGACGTGAAGGAAGTTCAGATGCTGCACTGGTGGACGTCAGGCGGCGAGGCAGCGGCTTTGAACGTTCTGAAGCAGGATCTCTCGAAGGAAGGGTTTGCCTGGAAGGACGTGCCGGTTGCCGGCGGCGGCGGTGATGCGGCGATGACGGCGCTGAAGGCGATGGTGGCAGCCGGTACCTATCCGACGGCCTCGCAGATGCTGGGCTATACCGTGCTCGATTATGCCCAGGCCGGCGTCATGGGCGACCTGACCGAGACGGCGAAGAAGGAAGGCTGGGACAAGTCGGTGCCGGCAGCCCTGCAGAAGTTCTCCGTTTATGACGGCAAGTGGGTCGCAGCCCCGGTCAACGTCCACTCGGTCAACTGGCTGTGGATCAACAAGGCTGTCATGGACAAGATCGGCGGCAGCCAGCCGAAGACCTTCGACGACCTGATCGCGCTGCTCGACAAGGCGAAGGCTGCCGGCGTCATTCCCTTGGCGCTCGGTGGCCAGAACTGGCAGGAAGCGACGATGTTCGATTCGATCGTGCTGTCGACCGGCGGGCCGGAGTTCTACAAGAAGGCCTTCAACGACCTCGACGAGGAAGCGCTGAAGTCGGACACGATGAAGAAGTCCTTCGACAACCTGGCGAAGATCGTCAAATACGTCGATCCGAACTTCTCCGGCCGCGACTGGAACCTGGCGACCGCCATGGTCATCAAGGGTGATGCGCTGGTGCAGGTGATGGGCGACTGGGCCAAGGGCGAATTCGTTGCCGCCAAGAAGACCCCGGACAAGGACTTCCTCTGCTACCGCTTCCCCGGCACCGAAGGCAGCGTCATCTACAACTCCGACATGTTCGGCATGTTCAACGTTCCTGACGACCGCAAGGCCGCCCAGGTGGCACTGGCAACGGCGACGCTGTCGAAGAGCTTCCAGTCGGCCTTCAACGTCGTCAAGGGCTCGGTGCCGGCTCGTACCGACGTTCCCGACACCGACTTCGACGCTTGCGGCAAGAAGGGCATTGCCGACCTGAAGGCCGCCAATGAGGGCGGCACGCTGTTCGGTTCGCTCGCTCAGGGCTATGGCGCCCCTCCGGCGATCGCCAATGCCTATAAGGACGTCGTCTCGAAGTTCGTCCACGGCCAGATCAAGAGCTCGGACGAAGCTGTCACCCAGCTCGTCCAGGCGATCGACGACGCCCGCTGAGATCTGTCGATGAATATGCTTCCCCGCGCGATCTCGCGGGGAGGCGTCAGCTCCGCGACGATCAGGCGGAGACGATCGGCAAGGCCGATCCTGCGGGAAGGGAGAACATTCCATGAGCACAGTTGCGACCACCGATCCGGTTCTGACGCCGCGACAAGCGACGCCGGTCTCGCTGCGGGGCCGGCTGCAGGATGCGCTGCCGAAGATCGTGCTGGCGCCGAGCTTCGTCATCACGCTCGTCTTCGTCTACGGCTTCATCGTCTGGACGGCCTATCTGTCCTTCACCAATTCCAAGACCTTCCCCTCCTATCAGCTGACCGGCGCACGTGCCTATCAGCGGCTGTGGCGCTGGACCTTCGAGAGCGACCCGCCATCCTCCTGGTACACCTCGATCACCAATATGGCGATCTTCGGCTTTCTCTATGTCGGCATCTGCCTGGCGCTCGGCCTGCTGCTTGCCATCCTGCTCGACCAGAAGATCCGCGGCGAGGGACTATTGCGGCCGATCTTCCTCTATCCGATGGCGCTGTCCTTCATCGTCACCGGCGTGGCCTGGAAATGGTTCCTCGATCCCGGTCTCGGGCTGGAGCAGACGCTGCACCACTTCGGCTGGACGAGCTTCCACTTCGACTGGATCAAGAACAAGGACTTCGTCATCTACACCGTCGTCATTGCCGGCGTCTGGCAGGCCTCGGGCTTCGTCATGGCGATGTTTTTGGCCGGCCTTCGCGGCATCGACGGCGAGATCATGAAGGCGGCGCAGATCGACGGCGCCTCGCCCTTGCAGCTTTATCGCCGCATCGTCATTCCGCTGTTGCGGCCGATCTTTCTCTCCGCCTTCATCGTGCTCGCCCATATGGCGATCAAGTCCTACGACCTGGTCGTGGCGCTGACCTCGGGCGGGCCGGGCGGCTCGGCCTGGCTGCCGTCCAACTTCATGTATGAATATACCTTCAAGCGCAACGAGATGGCCGTCGGCTCGGCCAGCGCCATCATCATGCTGATGACCATCTCGGCGATCATCGTGCCCTATCTCTATTCCGAACTGAAGGAGAAGGCCCGATGAGCAGCCTCAGCTCTTCCATCGGCACCTCCTCATCGGCAACGGCCGCCGAAGGAGTGGAGCGTGGCAACAGCGCCCGCTTAATC
Source organism: Rhizobium etli CFN 42 (assembly GCF_000092045.1). NCBI lineage: Bacteria > Pseudomonadati > Pseudomonadota > Alphaproteobacteria > Hyphomicrobiales > Rhizobiaceae > Rhizobium > Rhizobium etli. The sequence goes on from NC_007761.1 coordinate 1,806,793, forward strand.
GGCCGCATCGTCATCTACGGCCTGCTGGTGATCTTCGCCATCCTCTATCTGATGCCGCTCTTCGTCATGCTCACCACCTCGTTCAAGACGATGGACGAGATCCAGGGCGGCAACATGCTGGCGCTGCCTGAGGCGCCGACCTTCGATCCCTGGGTCAAGGCCTGGGGCGAGGCCTGCGTCGGGCTGACCTGCGCCGGCATCAAGGGCTACTTCTGGAACTCGATCAAGATGGTGGTGCCGGCAGTGGCGATCTCCACCATCATGGGAGCGCTCAACGGCTATATCCTGACCAAATGGCGCTTCCCCGGCCATACGCTGGTGTTCGGGCTGATGCTGTTTGCCTGCTTCATCCCGTTCCAGTCGGTGCTCTTGCCGATGGCCACCATCCTCGGCTCGCTCGGCCGCTTCGGCGTCACCCTGCAGAACGCGACGGGCTGGAACTTCGGCTTCGGCAATTCGACGGTCAATCTGGTCTTCGTCCATGTCGTCTACGGCTTGGGCTTCACCACGCTGTTCTTCCGCAATTTCTACGAGGCCTTTCCGACCGAGCTGGTGCGCGCCGCCCAGGTCGACGGCGCCAGCTTCTTCCAGATCTTCCGCCGCATCATGCTGCCGAACTCGCTGCCGATCATCGTCGTCACGGTGATCTACCAGTTCACCAATATCTGGAACGACTTCCTGTTTGCCTCGGCTTACGCCGGCACCGGCGACTCCATGCCGATGACGGTGGCGCTCAACAATGTCGTCAACACCTCGACCGGGGTGGTCGAATACAATGTCAACATGGCGGCGGCAATGATCGCGGCCGTTCCGACGCTCATCGTCTATATCCTCGCCGGCCGCTACTTCGTGCGTGGCCTGATGGCGGGCGCAGTCAAAGGGTAAGTCATGGCCTTCCTGGAAATCTCCGGTCTCAGAAAACGCTTCGGCGCCGTCGACATCCTCAAGGGGATCGACCTCGAACTCGAAAAGGGCGGCTTCCTGGTGCTGGTCGGCCCGTCCGGCTGCGGCAAGTCGACCCTGCTCAACACCATCGCCGGGCTGGAGACGATCACCTCGGGCGACATCCGGATCGACGGCCGCGCCGTCAACGGCCTGCATCCTTCCAAGCGCGACATTGCCATGGTGTTCCAGTCCTATGCGCTCTATCCGAACATGACGGTAGCGGGCAACATCGCCTTCGGCATGGAGATGCGCGGTGTGCCGCCGCAAGAGCGCAAGCAGGCGATCGACAAGGTCGCCAAGGTGCTGCAGATCGGTCACCTGCTCGACCGCAAGCCGAGCCAGCTGTCCGGCGGCCAGCGCCAGCGCGTCGCCATGGGCCGGGCGCTGGTGCGCGATCCCAAGCTCTTCCTGTTCGACGAGCCGCTCTCCAATCTCGACGCCAAGCTGCGCGTCGACATGCGCATCGAGATCAAGCGGCTGCATCAGGCGACCGGCAAGACCATCGTCTACGTCACCCACGACCAGATCGAGGCGATGACGCTGGCGACCAAGATCGCCGTGATGAAGGACGGCATCGTCCAGCAGTTCGGCACCCCGGCCGAGATCTACAACAATCCCGCCAACATCTTCGTCGCCGACTTCATGGGCTCGCCCGCCATGAACCTGGTCAAGGCCTCGGTCGAGAACGGCGCCGGCGGCCTGGCGGTGTCGCTCGAGCGGCCGAATGCCGCCCCGCTCAGGCTGCCCGTCACGACAACCGGCAACGGCCTTTCCTCCTATGCCGGCCGCCAGGTGATCTTCGGCATCCGCCCGGAAGCGCTGACCGACCCCGACGGCGCCGACCGCAATGCCCGCTCGCTCACCGAAGGCGACTGCCTGATCGAGGTCGTCGAACCCGCCGGCTCCGACACCTTCGCCGTCACCAAGCTCGGCGGCAAGGAAGTCGTCGCCCGCCTGCGGGCCGATGCCGGCATCGCCCCAGGCCAGAACACTCGCCTCGCCTTCAATCTCGACAAGGCGGTGTTCTTCGATCCGGAAACACAGGCACGCATCGCGTGATCACCAGGTGTTGACATGAGCGGTTCACCAGACATCGTTATCATCGGCTCGGGCGTCGGCGGCGCCACCGTCGCTGCCGGCCTTGCTGTATCAGGTGCGCGGATATTGGTCCTCGAAGCCGGCGACCATATCGCCGATCTGCCTGTCAATCGCGACCAGCGCGCCATCTTCCAGCGTGGACATTTCCGGCCGAAGGAAACTTGGTACGAGGCGGACGGCAGGGGCTTCAACCCCGGCAACTATTACAATGTCGGCGGCAATTCGAAGTTCTACGGCGCCGTCTTGTCGCGCTATCGCAAAGAAGATTTCGGGGTCATCGAACATCGGGAAGGCGTTTCGCCGGCCTGGCCCTTTCCGTATGAAGAGCTGGAGCCATGGTATTCGCAGGCGGAGCTTATGTATCAGGTCCGCGGCAGTCTTGGCGAAGATCCGACCGAACCGCATCACTCGGTTACCTACGCATTCCCGCCCGTGCCCGACGAGGCACCGATCGCCGAAGTCAGGGCACGCCTGAAGGCGAAAGGACTGCACCCCTTTTCGCTGCCGCTCGGCCTGGATCTCGATACCTGGCTTTCCAAGGCGCGCACGCCCTGGGATGCACATCCGAATTCGCGGGATGGCAAGATGGATGCCGAGACCGCAGCGCTCGCGGTGGCGCTGAAACACGAAAACGTGCGGCTTGAGACAAATGCACGGGTGATACGGCTCGACACGGGGGCGGGGAGCCGGATCGACCGGATCACCTACGTTAAGGACGGACAGACGCTGACCGTCTCGCCCAGGATCGTCATCCTCTCCGCCGGTGCGGTGCAGTCATCCGTGCTTTTGCTGCGTTCGAAAAACGACCGCTTCCCGAGGGGGCTCGCCAACTCTTCCGATCAGGTGGGCCGCAACTTCATGAACCACAACGCCTCGGCTGTGATAGCGGTCTCGCCGCGCTTCAGGAACACCGCCGTCTACCAGAAGACCTTCGCCCTCAACGACTTCTATCTCTCGGACGGGGAGGGCGGACCGCCGCTCGGCAATGTGCAGTTGCTGGGGCGGATTTCCGAAAAGGTCCTCAAGGGCTCTCTGCCGCAGGCGCCGGAATGGCTTCTGCGTTTCATGACGGACCATGCCATCGACTTCTATGCGATGAGCGAGGACGTTCCGAATCCCGAAAGCCGCGTGATGGTCGATGGCGATCGGATCGTCCTCAAATGGCAGAGGACCAATTGGGACGCGCATCTTGCGCTTGTCGCCAAGCTCAAGGCGATCTTGCGGTCGATCGGTTTTCCGATCGTGCTGTCCAGACCCTTCGACAAACGCACGCCGTCCCATCAATGCGGAACGATCCGCATTGGAAACGACCCGGCAACGGCGCCACTGGATCCATACTGCCGGTCCTACGATCACGGCAATCTTTTCGTCGTCGACGCCGGTTTTCTGCCCACATCGGCTGCGGTCAATCCCGCGCTTACCGTCGCCAGCCAAGCGCTCAGAGTTGCCCACCACATCGCGTCGACGGATTTGCAGACACAGGCAGGTCCATCGGTGCACGTCGGCTTCAAATAGGACAGTAAAATGGGATTCGATTATATCATCACCGGTGCCGGTCCTGCCGGCTGCGTACTTGCAAGCCGCCTCAGCGAGGATCCCGATGTCAAGGTACTGCTGCTGGAGGCGGGCGGAGGCGACTGGAATCCTCTTTTCCACATGCCCGCCGGCTTCGCCAAGATGACCAAGGGCGTCGCCAGCTGGGGATGGGAAACCGTTCCCCAGAAGCACATGAAGGGCAGGGTGCTTCGCTACACGCAGGCAAAGATCATCGGCGGCGGCTCGTCGATCAATGCGCAGCTCTACACCCGCGGAAACGCGGCCGATTATGATCTCTGGGCCAGTGAAGACGGCTGCGAGGGCTGGGACTATCGTTCGATCCTGCCCTATTTCAAACGTGCGGAGGACAATCAACGTTTCGCCGACGACTACCACGCCTATGGCGGTCCGCTGGGTGTCTCGATGCCGGCTGCACCGCTGCCGATCTGCGACGCCTATATCCGCGCGGGGCAGGAGCTCGGCATACCCTACAATCACGACTTCAACGGCCGCCAGCAGGCCGGCGTCGGATTTTACCAGCTCACCCAGCGCAACCGCCGCCGGTCATCGGCGTCGTTTGCTTATCTCTCGCCGATCAGGAACCGGAAGAATCTGACGATCCGGACGGGCGCTCGTGTCGCGCGCATCGTGCTGGAGGCAGGCCGCGCGGTGGGCGTCGAGATCGCGAACGCACACGGTCCGGACGTCGTGCGCGCTGAACGAGAAGTCCTGGTCTCGTCAGGCGCGATCGGGTCGCCGAAGCTCCTGTTGCAGTCCGGCATAGGGCCGGCCGATCATTTGACCTCGGTCGGCGTGAAGCCCCTCCATGATCTGCCCGGCGTCGGCGGCAATCTTCAGGACCATCTCGATCTCTTCGTTATCGCCGAATGCACCGGCGATCACACCTACGACGGGGTCGCCAAGCTCCACCGGACAATTTGGGCCGGAATTCAATATGTTCTCTTCCGTACCGGTCCTGTCGCCTCGTCGCTCTTCGAGACCGGCGGCTTTTGGTATGCCGATCCCGACGCACGGTCTCCCGATATCCAGTTCCACCTCGGCCTGGGTTCCGGCATCGAAGCAGGCGTGGAGCGGCTCAAGAATGCCGGGGTCACGCTCAATTCGGCCTATCTGCATCCGCGCTCGCGGGGGACGGTGCGTCTCTCATCCGCCGATCCCGCCGCGGCTCCCTTGATCGATCCCAACTACTGGTCCGATCCTCACGACAGGAAGATGTCGCTGGAGGGGCTCAAGATCGCCCGCGAAATCATGCAGCAGGCGGCGCTGAAACCCTATGTCATGGCCGAAAGGCTGCCGGGACCGAAGGTCCTTACCGACGAGCAGCTTTTCGACTATGGCTGCGCCAACGCCAAGACCGACCATCATCCGGTCGGCACCTGCAAGATGGGAACCGGGTCTGACGCTGTTGTCGGGCTCGATCTCAAGGTCCACGGCCTGGAAGGCCTGAGGGTGTGCGATTCTTCCGTCATGCCGCGCGTGCCGTCATGCAACACCAACGCGCCGACGATCATGGTTGGTGAAAAAGGATCGGACCTCATCCGGGGCCTGCCTGCCCTACCGTCGGCGATCTTCGCCTATGAACGCAATGATACCAGGCCGCGGGCCCGCGCCGAGATCCGCTAAGGAGTAACGACAATGTCTGAAGTGAAAGTTGCAGTGCTTGGCGCCTCGGGCTGGATGGGAAAGGTCCACACGATGGCCTATCAGACCTTTCCGCATTTCTTCGGCGTGTCGGACGGAACGGCGCGGATCGTGGCGCTTGTCGACAGCAACCCTGACGTAGCGCAGGATATCGGCAACAGGGCGCCGGGGGCCAGGATCTATCAGGATTGGAAGCTGGCGGTCGCCGATCCCGAAGTTGATCTGATCGATATCTGTCTGCCTGATCATCTGCACTATCCGGTAGCCAAGGCCGCCCTGCTGGCCGGCAAACATGTCTATTGCGAGAAACCGCTGGCAAACACCGCCGATGATGCGCGGGAGCTGGCCGAGATCGCCAGAGAAAAGGGTGTCATTACGCGTGTCGGACACGCCTTCCCCCGCAACCCCGTTCATGATCTGGCGAAAGAGATCATAGAATCCGGTGAAATCGGCGAGATCAAGCTGTTTCGTGGTTGCCAGCACGTCGACATGTATGGGGATCCCACAGCGCCCTTCATGTGGCGCGCCGATGGCAAGCTCGCGCCGACCGGAATCGTCGGCGACACCGGTTCGCACATCTTCAGCTTCATGGATTTCCTCGTCGGCCGCGTCAGCTCGCTGATCGCCGACAATCTCATTGTCACTCCGCGCCGGCCGATCGTCGAGGGTCTTGCCTATGGCGAGCAGGTGAAACTGTCAGGTAACGAGGCATGGGCCGATATCACCAATCCCGACGCGACGAACCTTTTGTGCCGGTTCGAAAACAGCGCCGCCGGCATCGTCGACTTCAGCCGCGTCGCCACCGGCCGCAAATTCATGCAGACCTACGAAGTCTATGGAACGAAAGGCAGCATCGCCTATACCTATGACGAGATAAACCGGCTCCGTTTTTACTCCAACGACGACAGCACGGGACGCAGGGGCTTTCGCGAGATCGACGTCGGTCCTGAGAACCCCACCTTCAGAGCCTTCCTTCCGCTGCCGAACTTCGGCATAGGCTACAATGAAAGCAAGATCATCGAGGTGGCGGAGGTGATCCGGTCGATCGTCGCAGACAAACCAATGTGGCCGACATTCGATACCGGCCACCATATCTGTCAGATCGTCGACGCATGCATGGAATCCTCCCGGCAGAGACGCTGGGTGGATATCCCGCTCAATTGATTGTGACGAGCCGATGACCATAGACGTTCCGCAGGAAATTCTTGACGCATTGACCGATGTCGATATGCCGCGGCTTCCGCCGGAGGCTCCTGCTTCCGGAGCAGCCCGCCTCGCTGGTTTCGGCGTGCCTATCTACCGGGCCGGCTGCGTCGTCGTCGGATCCGGTGCTGCAGGTCTGCGTGCGGCGGTGGAAATGAAGCGGCGCGGCGTCGATGTCGTCCTCATCACTCAAAGTGCATGGGGGGGAACCTCGGCCTGCTCCGGCTCCGATAAGCAAACCCTTCACACCGCAAATACGGCCGATCAGGGCGATAATTACAGGGCGATGGCCCGCGCCATCGGCAGCGGCGGCGCCATGGACGAGGACACCGCCTATGTCGAGGCGGTGGGCTCATCGCGGATGATGGCGTCGCTGCAGTTCCTGGGGCTGCCGCTGCCCCAGGATCCGCTTGGCGGAACGCTGAGATATCAGACCGATCATGACGAGGTCGGCCGCGCCACCAGCTGCGGCCCGCGCACCTCACGGCTGATGGTCAAGGTGCTGGCGGAGGAGGCGATCCGACTGGGCGTGCCGTTCTACAACCAGACCACTGCGGTCAAAATCCTCACCCAGGGCGAGGGGGCTGAGCGTAACGTCGCCGGCATGCTCGTCATGCGCGCCGGCGACCGTACGCAGGAGAACCCGCTCGGCATCGGCTTGTTCGTGAGTGACGTGATCGTGCTCGCCGCCGGCGGCCCGGGCGAACTCTATCGCGACAGCGTTTATCCCAATGGCTGCTTCGGTTCCCTTGGACTGGCGCTGGAGGCAGGCATCGAGCTCGTCAACCTGACCGAAAGCCAGTTCGGCATCGGAACGCGCAGGGAGGGATTCCCGTGGAATCTGTCCGGCACTTACGTCCAGGCGATCCCGCACATCTATTCGCTCGACGGCGAAGGCGCCGAACACCATTTCCTGGCGGGATATTATCGAAGCACCCAGGAGCTGGCGTCAAACATCTTCCGCAAGGGCTATCAATGGCCCTTCCATGCCACCCGCATGCTTGATTTCGGATCGAGCCTGATCGATCTCGCCATTTACCGTGAGACCGCAGCGGGTCGGCGCGTCTTTATGGACTTCAATCGCAATCCTCCGCCCGTTCGCGGCGACTTGCCATTCAGCCTGGTGAGGCTGGATGAGGACGTTCGCCTCTATCTCGGCAAGGCTGGCGCCGATCAGGAAATGCCGATCGATCGATTGAAGCATATGAACCCGCTCGCGATCGAGCTCTATCGCCGCTACAAGATCGATATTGCCGCAGAGCCGCTCGAGTTCGCAGTCAACAATCAGCATATGAACGGCGGCATCATGGTCGACACCTGGGGCCGCAGCAATCTTGCAGGCTGTTACGCGGTCGGCGAAGCGGCGGGCACACATGGAGTAACGCGGCCCGGTGGAGCGGCACTCAACGCCGGACAGGTCTTCGGCACCAGGGTGGCAGAACACATCGGCGCCAGCGGCAGGTGCAAACGGGCCGTGCCGGGTGGCATACCAGGCGCCGCAGAAGCGGGCATCGCCGATCTCCTTGCCGCCCTGCGAGCCGAAAGCCCGCTCAGCGTCAAAGCCATCCGCTCGGCAGTACAGGCGCGCATGAGCGAGAAAGCCGGCATCATCTGCGATCAGGAGAGCGTCGGCCGGGCCTTGATCGAGGCGCATAAACTGAATGCCGAAATTCGCGTCAGTGGCGTCGCCTACGGTCACCCGGCGGAAGCGGTCCGAGGGGTGCAATGGCGGCACATGGCGCTCGCCTCCGCAGCCGTTCTCAGCGCCCTCGATTTCTTCATTCGCAATGGCGGCGGCAGCCGCGGGGCACGAGCGATCTGCGATGCGGACGGCGAATCCCTTCCGCTGGCGAGATCTGGTCCCTTGCAGGAATATCGCTTCCGGACGGAGCGCGAGTCCCATCGCAACGAGCAGATCGTCGTTCGCATCGAAGCCGATGAGATCAAGCTTTCAACCCGCCCGAACCGCAATCTGGATGAAAGCGCGAAATCCTTTTTCGAGCGGGACTGGCCCGACTGGCTGACGGGCCGCATCTACGATCTTGGCGCCGAGAATGAGACGATGCCGTAGTTGCAATCAATCGGGATTGGGGACCGGCGGCGGAACGCGGACGCGCTCGGTCTCGTCGGAGCCTTCAGCCACGGCTTCCTCGCTTTTGCGCACGATCCTTGGCGGATCCTTACCTTCGAGCGGCTTGGGCGACAACTGGTCGTCGGCCTGGATTTCGTCGGTGTTCAGGTAGTTCTTGGCTTCGTCCATGACCGTCATTTCCGATTGGAGAATTGCGGGCTGGGAATCCGGTCTTTCTGATCGGCTCGGCGCGTCTTGGGGTCGGCATCCGTGAGGCCTTCGCCCGCCTCGCGACTGTTCCCCATGGTGACGGGCGGCTTGCTCCGGTCAGGAAGCTTTGCTCGATCGGGAATGGAATTGGTAGCCATGGGGCGATCTCCTTTCATAAGCTAACTCCAACTGGCACCATCAGGTTCCTTGGCCCATCCGCGTGAAATGCGGGTCAGCCGCCGCCAGCTTCAAGCTCGATCATGACCGGCGCATGGTCGCTGGTCTGCTCCCAGCCCCTTGGCTTTCGGCGGACACTTGCCGATCGAAGCCAGGGCGCCACCGTCGGGCTGAGCAGAAGGTGATCGATCCGCAGCCCAGCATCGCGTTCGAAACTGTTCCGCCAGTATTTCCAGAATGTGTAGATGCGCTCGCCGGGATGCAGATGCCTGACTGCATCCGTCCAGCCCTGGGCCACAAGTTGTGCATAGGCCGTGCGGACTTCCGGTCTGAAAAGCGCGTCGTCCTGCCAGCGCTCCGGCTTGTAGACGTCGATCTCGGTCGGCATGACGTTGAAATCCCCCGCCAGGATCGACGGCACTTCGATTTCGAGGAGTTCTGCTGCATAGGCACTCAGGCGACGGAACCAGCGGAGCTTGTATTCGAACTTGGCGCCGGGAAAGGGATTGCCGTTCGGCAGATACAGGCATCCGATCAGCATGCCATCGACGGCAGCTTCGATATATCGGCTGTGGGTGTCGTCGGGATCGCCGGGCAGACCGCGCCGGGTCAGGATCGGCGTCTTACCCTTTGCCAAAATGGCGACCCCGTTCCAGGATCTCTGCCCGTGCCAGACGGCGCCGTAGCCGGCCCGTTCGAGCTCTTTTCGCGGAAACCTGGCATCGTCGGTTTTCAGTTCCTGAAGGCAGGCCACATCGGGACCATCCTCCTTCAGCCAGCGCAGCACGTTGGTCAGTCGCCCGTTGATCCCGTTGACATTGTAGGTTGCGATTTTCATGAGAGCTCATGCCGAGGCGGGGCTGGCCAGATCCGGAGGCACGCCGCGTTCTTTGGTTCACTTGTCGTGCGTAGGATCTATGCAGACGGCCGCCGGGTCCATTGGCTCGCGATGGTGGGCCGCCCTTTAGCGCGTTGCGCCGTACACGAAGGCGATGCCGGCGACGATCGCTGCGGCCGTCAGCGGCTGCCGGCGTATCCGATCCTCGAAATCCTGGACGAAGCTCCTAGCTTCCGCCTTTGCCAGACGGGCTGTTCCGGACGCCAGCTCCGACGCGGACTCGGCTATCCGACCGGCTTCTTTCTGAAGCGCGCGCAGTTCCTCGCGGTCGGCGTCAAATCTGTCGGAGGCGCGGGCAGTTTGCCCGGTGGAGCGCAGGGCTTGATCGACAAGCGGATACTCTTGGTCAAGCGCCGTTGGATCAGGCTCCCGCTTCACCCGCTCAGCCGCCTCGACATCGCTGCGACCGACGGGAATGGAGGTATGGGTGGCGGAGACGGGATCAGACGCCGGAAACGTGTCTTCGATCGCCTTGTCGAGTTCGCCCTTTCGGGACTGTTTTCGTTGCTCTGCCTGCTCTTTTCGCAAAGACTGGACGGCGGGTGAATCATTCGGGTTCGGCATCGCGGTTTCCTCTGTTGCACTTTGACAATCAAAGCGATGACGAGCAAAGAAGTTCCAGAAAAATGCGTCTGCGCCTCATCCAACAACACCACGGCGACAATGTCGACAATATACGCGCCGAGGCAGTATTTTTGATGACATCACTCGTATTTTTGGGGGCGCATCCACTGCATGCCGGACCAAAGTCCTGCCTTTTCTTAGTACCTAGGTCCGGTTGCATTTAGCCTTCGGAAAAGCGAAAATTCCCGAGGCGCCCCATAAGCGTAGGAACGGCGAAGAACGGATGAACAAGGCAATGGCATTGACTGTCTCGAAACGGGATTTTTTGAGATTCGGCGGCAGCGCAGTGGTCGCCTTGGTGGTTGCCGCATCGCCCGTGACAATCAATGTCGATGGTTCCCTTCGCATTCTGACGGTGAAACACGCAGAGGCAAAGGACGGCAATAACGGCAACGGCGGCGGAAGCGGCAACGGAAGCGGCAACGGCGGAGGGAATGGCAACGGGGGAGGCAGTGGCAATGGGGGCGGAAACGGCGGTAATGGTTCCGGCAACAGCGCAGGTGGAAGCTCCAACAGCAACGCCGGATCCTCTTCCTCCTCCGTCTCGACGGGATCGAAAGCTAGAGTGACCGAAGGTACCGATGGGTCGATCAACGTTCGTCACGCCAATGGCATCACCGAAAGCTTGCGCAGTGGCCGCTATATCATGAAGGACTCGAAGGGCAGGACGATCATAAGCCGGCAGGCGACGGCGAGCGACGCAAACCGGCTGAGCCGTTTCCTCCGCTGAGACAGAATGCGGAAAACGGCACCGTAGGGATCGCAGCTCGAGCCGGCGCTATCGCCGTTCGCGCCATTGCAGTGCCGCTTCGGTCCTGTTGGAGGCGCCGAGCTTGCTCAGGATCTGGGTCATATGGTGCTTCACGGTCTTTTCCTGCAGGTTGAGGCGAAGGCCGATATGCTTGTTTGACAGACCTTGGGCGACGAGATCCATCACCTCGCGCTCCCTTGGCGTCAGACTGTTCTTGTCCGAGCTTCCGTTTTGCAGCGAATTTTCCATCGCTTTCGCCGACATCGTCGGCGACACATATCGCGATCCGCTGAGGACGGTGTGGATTGCTTCGGCGAGACCGCGGGAGCCGACACCTTTGAGAACGTAGCCCATCGCGCCCTCCTGCAGGGCTCCGAGCAACGTGTCCACCTCCTCGGATACCGTCAACATCAGCACTTTCGTCGTCGGGCTCAGCGCCAGGACGTTGCCGATCGCAGCCAATCCGCCGCCGGGCATTGAGACATCGAGAAGCATGATGTCGGGGCGGTTGTTCGAGGCGATCATGGCAGCGTCTTCGCTGCTGGCCCCTTCGCCAATGACCACGAAGTCGCTCATCTCCGACAAGCTGCGCGTTACACCCTCGCGAAAGAGCGGGTGGTCGTCCACGACGCCGACGGTGATTTGTGTCATTTCTAGTCTCCTGCTTCCATAGGCTCGAAGGTCATGGTCACGGTCGTTCCTCCTTCGCCCGTCTCGATATCGAAAGATCCCCCGAGGCTGTCGATGCGTTCGCGCAGCCCCACCAGGCCGAGGCTTGTCGGCCTCACCTCCGTCGGGTCGAATCCATCGCCACGATCACTGACCGCCACACAAACATGACCATTATGCGACACGGCTTTCACGGTCTGCTGAACGCCGCCGCCGTGGCGATAGGCGTTGTTCAAGGCTTCCTGAACGAAGCGATAGATACAGATCTTTACGGCAGCGGCGAGTTCGGGTCCATCCTCGTCGATGATCGTTTCGACAACGGTTTCCGTCTTGTGCCGATGCGCTTCGACGACTCGCAGCACGATCTCGGTGATTGACGACTTTTCGATCTGCGGGAGCACCAGTCCGCTGCAGATATTGCGGATTTCCGTCATGGCCTCGGCGAGGCTCGAGCGTATCCAGGCAAGTTCTTTTTCGCGCGCTTCGGGTTCGGTTGATGCGTTGATCAATAAGTCGCTGTCCAGTCGCAGTGAAGCATAGGCAATGTGCTGTGCCGGCCCGTCGTGAAGATCGGCGCCAATGCTGCGCAAATAGGTTTCGTTCAGCGCCGCCACGCGCTGCGAAGCGCGCTGCAGCCGCCGCTGGAGCCCGCGATTTTCCGCCAGCAGCTCAGACAATTCCTTGACACGTTCTTTGAGATCCCTGCGCTGTGCTTCTATCGTGCGGCTTCCCCGAAACACCAGGGCGGAGAGAACGAGGAAAAAGATGCCAGTGAGAGCGGCGACGGCCCCCCAGCTCTGCAGCCTCGCGTGCGCCAGACTGTCGCCGAGGCCTTCCGCAGTCTCGTAGAATTCGAGCACAGCGACCGCCTGGCCGGACCACGGCTGGAGAACCGGGTTGTAGATTTCCATCAGCGGCTTGCCGAGCGCGCGCTCGGCACCGCTTTCCGGGTCATCGGCAATCTCGTAGCGCGCAACGAGCGAGCCGGCGAATGCCTTCTGCAGCTTGGCGTTCAGGGGAAACTTCTGGCCTACCAGTTCCTTGTCCTTCGAGTAGAGGATGGTGCCGTCGTTTCGCCATAGCCTGAAGGAGACGAGGCGTCTGCCAAGCGCCCCCTGGCCGAGCGTTTCGTCGAGAGCCTGAGCGCTGCCTTCGTCCAGCAGCGATTCCGTTTGCATGTCGGGAAGCAGCGGCGCCACCACACTGTCGACGTAAAGCGCCGTCGCCGCGCCGGAATTATGAATGACGGCTTCCTCGATCAGATGGGTCACAAGTAAGCCCACCAGAAACATGGCGGCGATCGAGACCAAGCCACCCGCGATGAAGAATTGCGAGGCGAGTGAGCGGGCATTCCAGCGGCGCAGCCAATTCATTTTGATACCGGCAAGAGACTTTGCCGATTAACCTACAGCGTCTTTGGAGTTTTTCCAGACAGGATCAGGGCAGATTCCTGGTATCGAAGACCTCAGCGCCTCTGACGCTCTCGGTCAAACGAAGGCTATCGCCTGACATGGCTGCGCCGAAGACATAGAGGAGGCCGGCCAGAACGATGACGAGGGCGATGACGGAGGCGTTCCAGGCGTCGTTGACATGGGATCTGTTCCTATGGGGCATAAGCGGATCTCCTTTCATATCGTTCAAACGACGCGGTCAGGCGACCGTTCCGCTTCGCGGACTTCGGTCGAAGAGGCCTCGGACCAAGGTCCGTCCCCGTGGACAACAGCAGATTCAGCCATATTTCAACTTCGATGGAGCTGTGTTTGGAGACGTGCGGTGTCAACTTCTGCGAACATCGAAGACGGTGCAGATGCCGCATTTGTCGCGTCTCCCCCTCCGTTCGGGGCAGGCGTCGCCGATCTTTACCAAGCCCTTCTCGTGCCGATTCTCTTTGAACCCTATGCGTTGGAAATGGCAATCGTCGCCGAACGGTCGAAGCCGGTCAGCGTGCTCGAGGTCGCGGCGGGGACTGGCGCCTTGACACGCGCTCTGCGGGCGAAGCTCGATCCGGCCGCCGAGATCGTTGCCACCGATCTCAGCCAGGCGATGATTGACGTCGGCGCACCATCTGTGACGATGTCGCGAACGCATTGGATGCACGCGGATGCGCAAGATCTGCCGTTCGCCCCCTTGATGTTCGATCTCGTCGTTTGCCAGTTCGGCGTCATGTTCTTTCCGGATAAGCCGAAGGCCTATCACGAGGCGAAAAGAGTGTTGCGGAGCGGAGGCAGGTTGCTGTTTTCGACGTGGGATTCGCTTGCTGCCAACGACTTCGCAAGATGTGTGGACGAATGTCTGACAGGCCTCTTCCCGTCGGATCCTCCCGATTTTCTCGGGCGCTTGCCATATTCTTACTTCGACCCCAGCCTGATCAAGGCTGAAGTATCTTCGGCGGGGTTCAAGGCGGTCTCTTGCGAACGGCTCGAACTGGCCTCTATCGCGGCCACATCACAGGATGTCGCGACCGCTTTCTGCCGGGGCACGCCGCTCAGCGGAGAAATCGAATGGCGGGCGCCGGAGCGTATGTCGGAGATCGTTGATGAGGTGGCCGAGCGGGTGGCCTCCCGCTATGGCGCCCGTCCTTGCGGCAGCATGAGCGCGCTGGTCGTCTCCGGCCGGGCCCCCTAATCTCTTCCGGCATCTTCTCGCGCGCCGATTGCCGGTGCTGGGGCTCCTGCGGACAATCATTGTCCTGGCGCATAGCTCGAACCTACCGTCGCCGATTAGGGGATGAGGCAGTGGTTGAGGTAGGCAGGGGCGTGCATAGCGCCGATAACGTGCTGTTCGATCTCGACACAGGTTTCGTCGTATTCCCGCACCAGCTTCAAATTGAACTGTCGTCTTCGAAGCCGATCACGCGCTTCGACTGCCATCTGATAGGCCTCGAAGAGCTCGAGCTGCCACGGGTCGCGGGCCTGCATGATCAGCGTCCGCACTTGCGGCAGCCGCATGGCCAGGCGCCTGCGTCCTGCTTCCCGGCGGTTGGATCGTGTCATCTCCCTTGGTCTCCTGCCCAAGCCCGCGATGCGATGGCGTTCGGCTCGAGAATAGCGCGGCTAACGAATAAGGAAATCCAGACCAAGGGCCGAGATGCGTCAGACCGAGGTCCGGGGCGTGGAACGACCTCGTCGCCAGCTAGTTGGTTTGACAGCGGCGAGCAGGCCGCATTGAAAAGCAAGGAGGAAAAGATGCTCTTCAAGCTTATCGCAGGCGCGACAACTGCCATGACCCTGATGTCAGGCGTCGCTTTCGCCCAGTCCTCGACCGTCAATGGTGCGGCCGGTGGCGCAATCACCGGAGCCATCGTCGGTGGTCCCGCCGGTGCTGCCATCGGCGGCGTTGCCGGCGCAGTCGTCGGCACGGCGATCGATCCGCCTCCGGAAAAAGTCGTCACCTATGTCCGCGAGGCTCCGGCACCCTCGGCGCGCGTGGTCGTGAGGGAAAAGGTGGTCGTTGGCCAGCCCCTGCCGGAAACGGTCGTCGTGACGCCCGTTCCGGATGATCCGAAATACGCCTACGCAGTGGTCAACGACGAGCGTGTCATTGTCGAACCGTCGTCCCGCAAGGTGATCCAGGTGATCAAGTGACCTGATCATACACGTGGCTCTGCCGCGTCTTCCTTCGCAAATCATCTTCAGATCAGCCGCACGACGGATGGCAGCGTCGTCGTGCGGCCGCCGCGTTCAAGGAGAGGGAACATGATTTATTCCGAAGAGAAATCCGCTGGTCTCGCCGTGCCGTTGATCGCTATCCTCGTGGCGATCGTCGGCATTCTCGCCGTGCTCGTCGCCACCGGCGGTCACAGCAGCGCCGGCGCGCGCGTCTGGGTTCCCCAGGCACAACAGCAGGAGGCGGGCCGATGAATGCCATTGCCACCGTCGCCTTCGGCATCGCCAGCTCGATTGGCGCCTGTATGGCCGCTGCATCTGTTGCCTCGCACGTCGCGGCGGATCGCGAACCTCACGCTTTCGCGGACCTTGCCGCTCGCGATCTCTGGACGACGAAACCGGTCAAAATCGATCCCCGGCATCAGCATTATGAACGAATTCCGCCTGTCTATTCCAGCTATGTCACCGAGGCTCCGGCGACAGTCGCGCCAAGGATGGCCTCGCAACCCGCTCGTCCGTCGACAGAACTGCAGGCACCGCAGCCAAAATTCGCCGCCGAGCACCTTGCCTGGTGCGCCAAACGCTACCGCTCCTTCGAGCCTGCGACCAATAGCTACCGATCCTATAAGGGCGAGATCCGCGAATGCTCCTCGCCCTTCCAACAGAATATTGCCGCAAGCCCTGAGGCAGGCGGCACGAAAGTCAATGCCCAGGCGGCGGCCCGATGCGCCGCCCGCTACAGATCGTATCGACCGGAAGACAATACCTATCAGCCATGGGATGGTCCGCGCCGAAGCTGCGAGATGTCGGATCTGGTCGCGACGAGCAATTAACCATGGCCGGGTAAGGCGTACAAAATCGTACCGTGCTGCTTAGCCAGACTAAAGTCCGTGTTGTAATCGCACCGGTTGTGATATCCGGTTGCATTTGAGGGGCGGAGAGCGGGGATGGCGACGACGCTGATAGCAGAAATCCACCAGGCGCAGACAAGGCTTCCGTTCTTGAGCAGGGCGGAGCGCGGAGCCCTTATCGTTCGCATTCTTCGCGAGTTGAAGATACTCCGTCGCGAAGTTCTCGGAAGTGTGCCGGCCGATCGCTGTGCCTGGATCGATAAATTGATCGCGTCAGTTTCTTCGACGGTATCGGAAATCGTCACGATGCCGGACGCCGAGTTCAACCGTGTCTTGAACGAGTTCGAAAAGCTCATGGCAACGCTGCATAACATTTCGCACCCGCAGAAGCCGTCGAAGACGGTTCACTAGCGTCGTTAAGGTGACGTACGGTCGCGCCGGAAACTTATTCCGACGCGGGAGCGTTCTCGTTCTATGATCGAAACAAAATCGCCCGCTGACCAGGACGAGATATCGCCCCGTGACGATGAGCCGAAGCCAGGCGCAGAGGTTTCCTTCCCCTACGACAGGATGACTGTCGAGCAGTTCCGGAACCGCTTCCCTCGTGCCCGCTGGAGCGACGTGCGAAAGGCCTGGTTCGTTCCCGGCCGAACGGCGTCACGTCGCATCGGCCGATGGCTTGCCGAGCTGGAAGCAGACGCCGACGCGCATGCGGATGCGAAGGGACGCGATGCCTTCGCCTTCGAACCCATCGACAGCCCATATCTGGAACTCGGCAAGGCCGGCTTTCGAATCCGCACGCCCTATTCGAAAACCGTCGTCGACGCGCTTCGCGAGGTGCCGTTCTCGCGATGGGACGACGATCTTCGAATATGGCACGTGCCCTTTCGATCCTATGAGGAACTCAGACGCAGATGGCCTGATATCGAGGCGGCGGCTCACAGGAATGAACCGGAGGAGAGGCGACGGCGTGCCGACGAGCGGAAGGGAACCGAACGGGAGATGCGCAGCAGGCTTCGCGCAGCGGAACGCAAGCGCCGCCGTTACCCGCTTCCGACGGACGATCTGCCGCCGCTAGGACGTCCGGTGGCCACCTCCTATGGGATCGTCGTCTTTACTTATATCACCGGTGAACTGGTCGATCCGGGTCTCGTCGTGGATTTCTATCCCGGCGTCACCGAGGATTACCTCTGGGGATACTGGCGGATGCCGACATTGGATGAACTTGTCCGCACATGGCCTGCGAAAGCGCCTCCCCGCCGCGATGCCGGATGGTGGCACCCGACGATTGAAGAACTGAGGCCCGCCCGCCGCGCCGCAAGGTCACGCGAGGCCAGGAAGCAAGCGCAGACGCGGTGACCGGAGCCTGCCACCGGTCTCGCGGACTTGTAACAGATGCTGCGTTAACGATGTCCGACCGGTGTGGGAACAAATTCCCACGTCGGCCATTTGTTGTCCATGAAAACAGCCCTGCCGATGTCGCTGCTCGCTCTGGCCCTCTCCGTTGGCGGCGCCCTCGCGCGAGAGCTTCGTCCCGAAGCGATCAACGCCGCTTCCCTTGCCGACATCGGGAAAGGAAAGCTGCAGCCCGCAGATCCAGACCCGGCGATCGTCCGCCTCCAGGTCCTGCTCGACCGCGCGGGCTCGTCTCCCGGCGTGATCGACGGTCTCTCCGGCGAGAACGTCGACAAGGCGGTGGCCGGCTTCGAGGCGATGAACAAGCTTCCCGTGGACGGCAGGCCGGATCCGGATGTCGCCTCCCGGTTGGAAGACAATTCGCCCATCATCGAGAGCTATGTCGTCTCGCCGGAGGACGCCACGGGGCTCGTCGACAGGATTCCTGAGGATTACGGCGAGAAGGCAAAGATGCAGAGCCTCGGCTATACCAGCGTTGCGGAGAAGCTGTCCGAGCGCTTCCACATGGATCTCGATCTCTTGAATGCACTTAACCCTGGTTCGCATTTTGCGCCTGGCGATAAGGTGTGGGTCGTTAACCCCGGCCCTCCCAGGCAAGGCAAGGTCAAGAGCATCGAGGCTGACAAGAAGACAGGGCAGGTGCTGGCCTATGGCGAGGATGCGTCGCTGCTTGCCGTCTATCCCGCGACGATCGGCAGCGAGGACAATCCGGCGCCCTCCGGAAAACACAAGGTCAAGGGCGTCTCGAGAATGCCGGTCTACCGATACGATCCGAAGCGAAATTTCAAGCAGGGAAAGAACAACAAGGTCCTGACAATCCCGAAAGGTCCGAACGGCCCGGTCGGCACCGTCTGGATCGACCTGACCGAGCCGACCTATGGCATACACGGGACGCCGGAGCCGAAGCTCATCGACAAGGTCGGCTCGCATGGCTGCGTGCGGCTGACGAATTGGGACGCCGAGGAGCTGGCCGGCATGGTCAAGCCGGGCGTCCCGGTCGAATTCGTCAATCGCAGTCTCGCCGATCGAAAGTGAAACGCAGGATCTGACGAATACCCAGACGCCACCGCAGCGTCAGGATTACGAAGCCTTGGCTTCGAAAGCCGGGGCGAAATCCCCGAGCGATTTCGCCTTGAGGATCGCGCCGCCGATATCCTGCTCCACGATCGCCTCGAGATCGGCAAAGCTGTCAATGACATAGTAGATCGGCTGGAGGATATCGATGCGGTAGGGCGTCCGGAGCACGCTCAGCAAATCAAACGGCCGGAACTCGCACGCCGTGCCTTCCGTTGCCGCCTTCGCTTCGCTCGGAGAGGAGACGATGCCTGCGCCGAAGCAGCGGCGCCCTTGCGGTGTGTTGATCAGGCCGAATTCGACGGTGAACCAGAAAATCCGGAACAGATGCCATGAATAGCCCTTGCCGAGGCGCATGGCAGTTTCACCGAAATGCCGAACGAAATTGGCATAGCTTTGATTTGTCAGCAGCGGACAATGGCCGAACACCTCGTGGAACAGATCCGGTTCCTCGATATAATCGATATGCTCGCGGCGGCGCAGGAAGGTCGCCAGCGGGAACTTGCCCTGTGACAGAAGTTCATAGAAGCGCGAAGGCGGAATGAGCGCAGGCACGCCTTCGACGCCGAAACCGGTGGTCTCGTTCAGGCGTCTGTTCACATCGAGGAGCTGAGGCACTTTCTCCGGCCTGAGCCCAAGCAGTTTGACGCCGTCAAGATATTCCTGACAGGCCTTGTCGGCCAAGAGCTTCATCTGACGCCGATAGAGTTCGCCCCAGATCGCATCTTCTTCGGGGGTATAATCATAGAGGCCGTCCGGGCCGGGCAGTTTGGCGGTGTAGCTGCTTTCCTTGGTCATCGGCTGATCCTCCCGGAATGGCGATATTTCTGTCATTATGCTCCGGGTTTGACGGATTTTCTTTTCTTTCATGCCGGCTGAGACCATAGTGATGGAAGATATTCTCGAATGTGGTGGCAATGATGAAAGAATCTGGGAATTTCCGCCGCAAGCTTCTGCAACTGATCCAGGCCGACGGCGCTCTGTCGCTGGCGGACCTGGCGGAAAAGGCCGGCATGTCGCAGAGCTCGGCCTGGCGGAAGATCCAGGAACTCGAAGCCGACGGCGTCATCCGCAAGCGGGTGACGTTGCTCGATCCCGGCAAACTCGATCTCAAGCTCTGCGTAATTGCCCACGTTACGCTGGAGGATCACCATGAAGAGGCGGTGGCTTCTTTCGCTTCAGTGGTGCTGGAGCGGCCGGAGATCATGGAGTGCTACGCCTTGTCGGGCGCCTTCGATTACATGCTGAAGATAAGGGCGAGGGACGTCGAAAGCTACGAGGCCTTCATGACCCGCTATCTCATGCGCAATCCGCATGTGCGCACCGTCGTATCGAGCTTCGTATTGCGCGAGCTTAAATTCTCCACCGAACTGCCGCTCTGACTTTTATCGCGCGCTGTCGCCATGTCGGCTGCCCGGCATCATCACCGGATAGCCTTCGAATGTCTTCAGCGTGTCGAGCACGATCGAGGTTTTCACGTGCTGCACGGATTCGTGCGGCAGCAGAACATCGTTGACGAACTTCGACAGATCGGTGAGCCCACGGGTCGCCACCTTGAGGTGATAATCCATCTCGCCGGTCAGCGCATAGGCTTCGAGAACCTCGGGTAGACCGTTGATCAATTGCGAAAATCGGCGGGCATTGTCCCGGTTGTGGGTCGCAAGCGTGACGGAAATGACCACCAGCATATCGAGCCCCAGCTTCTCCCGATCGAGGTGGGCACGGTAGCTGCGAATATATCCCTCGGCCTCCAGTCTGGTGCGCCGGCGTGAGCATTGCGACGGTGAGAGCGCGATGCGCTCACCAAGCTCGTTGTTCGTGAGCCTGCCATCCTTTTGAAGTTCCAGGAGGAGGCGCAGGTCTAGTTTGTCGAGGGGCTCATCCATTGCGCAAAATCTCCAAAATGCTCACGGGTCGTGCATAAAATGTTCCTTGCGCATAAAGAACGCAAGAACTTTGCACGTGTTTTGAGCCATAGTTTGCATAGAAAATGCAATCTCCTCTGGAGGAAGGAAAATGGGTCCGTTCCCGCATGATGCGCCTCCGTCGGAAATCACCGCCGACAATCCGGCCGGCACCGACGGCTTCGAATTCGTCGAGTTCGCTCACCCCGAACCTGAGAAACTCAGCGAGCTCTTCACACGCATGGGCTATGTCGCGGTCGCCAGGCACAAGACGAAAGACATTACCATCTGGCGCCAGGGCGACATCAATTATGTCCTCAATGCCGAGCCCGGCAGTCATGCCGCCCGTTTCGTCGCAAAGCATGGTCCCTGCGCCCCGTCGATGGCCTGGCGTGTGGTCGATGCCAGGCACGCCTTCAATCACGCCGTGTCGAAAGGCGCCGTTCCCTATGAAGGAAATGACAAGGTGCTCGATGTCCCCGCGATTGTCGGCATTGGCGGTTCGCTGCTCTATTTCGTCGAGACCTATGGGGCGAAAGGATCGGCTTACGAGGCCGAGTTCGATTGGCTTGGCGAGCCCAATCCGAAGCCGCTCGGGATCGGCTTTTATTATCTCGACCATCTCACCCACAATGTCTTCCGCGGCAACATGGACAAGTGGTGGGATTTTTACCGCAACCTGTTCAATTTCAAACAGATTCACTTCTTCGATATTGACGGCCGCATCACCGGTCTGGTCAGCCGCGCCATCACCTCGCCCTGCGGCAAGATCCGCATTCCGCTGAATGAATCGAAGGACGACACCAGCCAGATCGAGGAATATCTGAAGAAGTATCGGGGCGAGGGCATTCAGCATATCGCCGTTGGCACGGAGGATATTTACGAGGCAACCGACCGGCTTGCCGATAACGGCCTGCGCTTCATGCCGGGGCCTCCCGAGACCTATTACGACATGTCCTATGAACGCGTGCATGGCCATGACGAACCGATCGACCGCATGAAGAAGCACGGCATCCTGATCGACGGCGAAGGTGTGGTGAACGGCGGCATGACAAAAATCCTGCTGCAGATATTCTCCAAAACGGTGATCGGTCCGATCTTCTTCGAATTCATCCAGCGCAAGGGCGACGAGGGTTTCGGCGAAGGCAACTTCCGTGCGCTGTTCGAGTCGATCGAAGCCGATCAGATCAAGCGTGGTGTCATCGGCACGGCAGCGGAGTAAACTCTACGGCGCAGTAGAGTTTTCGGGGAGGAGTTGAGCATGGACCAGACAGCGATCCAGGCCGCCGATGCGGAAGCGGCGACCGCAAACAGACTGAAATATATGCCAGGTTTCGGCAACGATTTCGAGACGGAGTCGCTGCCTGGCGCCTTGCCGCAGGGCCAGAACAGCCCGCAGAAATGCAACTACGGCCTTTATGCCGAGCAGCTTTCCGGCTCGCCCTTCACCGCGCCGCGCGGCACGAATGAACGATCCTGGCTGTACCGCATTCGCCCGAGCGTGCGCCACACCCGCCGCTTCTCGAACGCCTCCTATCCGCTTTGGAAAACCGCGCCGTGTCTGGACGAGCATTCGCTCCCGCTCGGCCAGCTTCGCTGGGATCCGATCCCCGCGCCTGAGGAGAAGCTGACTTTTCTGCAAGGGGTGCGGACGATGACGACGGCGGGCGATGCCGCGACCCAGGTCGGCATGTCGGCGCATGCCTATGTCTTCAACGAAGACATGGTCGACGACTATTTCTTCGATGCCGATGGCGAACTGCTGATCGTGCCGCAGCTCGGCGCCATCAGAGTGTTCACCGAAATGGGCATCATGGACGTCGAGCCGCTGGAGATATGCCTCGTTCCCCGCGGCATGATGTTCAAGGTCATGACGACCGGCGAGCAGACGGCCTCGCGTGGCTATATCTGCGAGAACTATGGCGCCAAATTCACATTGCCGGATCGCGGGCCGATCGGCGCCAATTGCCTGGCAAATCCGCGCGACTTCAAGACGCCTGTTGCCGCTTTCGAGGACAAGGAAAAACCCTGCCGCGTCCATGTGAAATGGTGCGGCAAATTCTATGTCACCGAGATCGGCCACTCGCCGCTGGATGTGGTTGCCTGGCATGGCAACTACGCGCCCTACAAATACGACTTGCGGACGTTTTCCCCGGTCGGCGCGATCAGCTTCGATCATCCCGATCCGTCTATCTTCTCGGTGCTGACGGCGCCGACCGAAGATGCCGGCACGGCGAATGTCGATTTCGTGATCTTTCCGCCGCGCTGGCTGGTCGCTGAGCACACCTTCCGCCCGCCCTGGTACCACCGCAACATCATGAGCGAGTTCATGGGCCTGATCCATGGTCAGTATGACGCCAAGGAGGAGGGGTTCGTGCCGGGCGGGATCAGCCTGCATAATATGATGCTGCCCCATGGGCCGGACGCGCTCGCCTTCGAAAAGGCATCCAATGTAGAACTCAAGCCGGTGAAGCTCGATCACACCATGGCCTTCATGTTCGAGACTCGCTACCCGCAGCAGCTGACCAAATATGCAGCCGAGCTCGAAACGCTGCAGGACGATTACCTCGAGTGCTGGGATGGCCTCGAACGCAAGTTCGACGGAACTCCGGGCATCAAGTAACAGGATCGGCGAAGCTTCCTCGGTCACGGAATTGAGACATGAAACTTGCGACCTTGAAGGACTCCACCAGGGACGGCCGCCTCGTCGTCGTGTCCCGCGATCTGACCCGCTGTTCGGAGGTCGGCCATATCGCCCGCACCCTGCAGGCGGCGCTCGACGACTGGGAGCATGTCGCTCCGAGACTTCGTCTGGTTGCCGAAGGCATCGAGACGGGAGCCCAGCCGACGATGCGGTTTCACGAACATGACGCCGCATCGCCTTTGCCGCGCGCCTATCAATGGGCCGACGGCTCGGCATACGTCAACCATGTGGAACTGGTGCGCAAGGCGCGCGGCGCCGAGATGCCGGCTAGCTTCTGGACCGATCCTTTGATGTATCAAGGCGGCTCTGACAGTTTTCTTGCGCCGCGGGATCCGATCCTGGTGGCAGACGAGGCCTATGGGATCGACATGGAGGGAGAGGTTGCCGTCATCACGGGCGACGTTGCCATGGGAGCCAGCCCCGAGGCGGCGCGCGGCGCAATCCGCCTGCTGATGCTCGTCAATGACGTGTCGCTGCGCGGCCTGATCCCCGATGAGCTCGCCAAGGGTTTTGGTTTCTTCCAATCCAAGCCGGCCTCGGCATTCTCGCCGGTGGCGGTGACGCCGGACGAGCTAGCGGACGCCTGGGATGGCGGCAAGCTCCACCTGCCGCTGCTCGTAAGCTTGAATGGTAAGCCATTCGGCAGGGCGAATGCCGGCATCGACATGACCTTCGACTTCGGCCAGCTGATTGCCCATGCCGCGAAAACCCGCCACCTCGTGGCGGGGACGATCATCGGTTCCGGCACGGTTTCCAACAAACTCGACGGCGGCCCCGGCAAGCCGGTGGACGCGGGGGGAGACGGCTATTCCTGCATTGCCGAACTGAGGATGATCGAGGCCATCGAGAGCGGATCGCCGAAGAGCCCCTTCATGAGGTTCGGCGACCAGGTCCGCATCGAGATGAAGGACGATGCCGGCCATTCGATCTTCGGGGCGATCGAGCAGACGGTCGGAAAATACGAGGGAGCTGCCGGGGGATGAGCGAGATCATTCTTTACGACTACTGGCGGTCATCGGCGAGTTATCGGGTGCGGATCGCGCTCAATCTTCTGGGCCTCGACTACCAGACAGTGCCGATCAACCTGCTCGACGGTGCGCACAAGATGCCGGACTATCTCACCCTCAATCCGCAGGGGCTCGTGCCGACACTCGTGATAGATGGGAAAACGCTGACACAGTCGCTGGCCATCATCGAATATCTGGCCGAGCTTCGACCGGAATGCGGACTGCTGCCAACCGACAGCGCTGATCGTCAGAAAGTCCGCGCCCTGGCCTATGCGATTGCCATGGACATCCATCCGGTCTGCAACCTGCATGTCGTCTCGCATCTTCGGACGCTTACCGACAAGGCCGAGGCTCGCGAGGAATGGATGAAGCACTTCATCGGCGATGGACTTCGCAAGCTGGAGATCATGCTCGGCGAATCCGATGGCGCGTTCAGCTTTGGCGGCAGGCCGTCGATCGCCGATCTCTGCCTTGTTCCCCAGGTCTACAATGCTCGCCGCTGGGGAGTTGATATCACTGCTTTCAGACGCATCAGCGATATCGACGCTAGATGCGCCGACCTCCCCGCCTTCCAGGCAGCGCATCCGGACCGCGTGAAGCCGTAGGAACTACTCGTCCCGCCACGATGAAAATATCGCCGCCTGGCCCAACCGCTTTCCCGTCTCATCGATGAGCTGCCAGACAGTGAAATTTTCGACCCAGAAACGGCGCCCCGACTTCGCCACCCTGAGGCCGCGTCCGTTGTCGACAAACCCATCGCGCGTGACGGCGTCCAGCAGCCGCTGGCGTTCGGCGCGATCAGGCTGCTCGGCCGAAAGCCGTGACGGCAGCATGACGAATTCGTCCCAGCTATATTCGAAGCAGTTCTGCGCGGTTCGGTTTGCGTAGATGAAGCGCGGGTCGGGTAGGGTATTGTGGGCGAGGACCACGAAAGGCGCTTGGCTGTAAAGCCACTCCGGCCCTTGCCAATCCTCCACAAGACGGCGGCCGACAATAAGCCGGTAGCTGCCGGCAAGAAGGGCAAAGAAATCGGGATCATTCCTCAGGTCGAGGGCGTTGTTGTCATAGGGAGAAGTCACGAACGGCCTCGCTGGTCAAATGTGTCGGTGCAGGCGACATAGCCGATATCAATTGCACGCGTCTATGATGCCTCTGAACTGCGATTCATTTCGGCGAGGGCCGGCATTTACCTTGTCTCATCACTTCTGATTGTGACGCTTGCCAGAAGATCGCCCTTGTGCATTGATCTGAGCTGCTGGGGTACCTGTCAACATTCTCTGCGAAGCTATTGGTCTTCGGACCGTCATTGGCGTCGGCCGGTGTTATGGCCATCAGGACGAGGCCGGACTGGACTGGGAGTGGCACAAATGCGACGCCAACTCCCGCAGATATGCGGAGTAGGTATCGCCGGTCCGCAGGCAGCGACCGCACAGGTCAGCAGCTTGCTTGAAGGAAAAGACCGGTGAAGACCTCATATTCCTGAGTGAGGCCGAGCATGTCGGAAGACGAACATGCGCCATTGAATGCTGTCTTGTCGGGATCCGACGACCCCGAGAAGCCCGCTGAGCGCTATAAACTCGGCCTCTGCCTTTCCGGCGGCTATCGGGCCATGCTTTTCCATGCGGGATCGCTGGCAAGGCTCAACGAGGCCGGTCTTCTGGCGAAGCTCGACATGATTTCGTCGGTCTCGGGCGGGTCCATCGCCTCCGGCCTGCTGGCCCATGTGTGGCCACGGCTGGCCTTTGAGAACGAGGTTGCCGTCAACTTCAGGGCTCAATACGTCGACCGCATTCTGGCCTTCAGCCAGATATTCGCGGATGGGCCGAGTTTCCTGAAGGGCGCGTTTAATCCCTTCTCGAGCGCTGCCGAGGAGGTCGCGAAACTCTACGAAAGACATCTGTTCGACGGAAGGTCGCCAAGCCTCAGCGATCTTCCGGTCTCGCCTTGGTTCGTATTTTGCGCCAGCAATCTCAGCACGGGTTCACTCTTCCGGATGTCGAACCGCTATATCGCGGATTACCGGATCGGCCTGTCGTTTCATCCGGCACTTTCGCTCGCGACCGCGGTTGCTGCTTCGGCGGCATTCCCGCCTGTCCTGTCGCCGCTGCGATTGGACCTATCGAAATTTCCCTGGAAAAGGGAAAAACTCGATGACACCGTTGGCGATCCCGTTGCACCGGAAAGGGCAATATTGAGCGACGGCGGCGTCTACGACAATCACGGCATCGAGCCGGCGCTGAAACGCTGCGACTGCCTGCTTGTCAGCGATGCCGGCGCGCCTTGGCGCTCCTCGGCTAGCGGCTACTGGAACTATCTCTCGCAACTCAAGCGCGTTCTCGATACGACGGACAATCAGGTGCGGTCGTTGCGGCGCCGAGACCTGATCGGCGGTTTCAGGGCCGCAAAACAGGCCGATTTGCTTGGCCTCGACGATCTCGCGAAATCGGCGCTGCGGGCAAGAACCCATGGCGTTTATTGGTCGATCGACAGCAAGGACGCCGAACTCAAGGCATACGCCTCTTACACGCTGCCGCCGTCCTCGGTCGTTCCGTCCGAGGTCGGCACCTATCTTCACTTCCTCGGCACCAGGGAAACGGAGTATCTGACGAACTGGGGGCACTATGTGTGCGACGCGATGCTCAATCGCTTCTATCAACCGCTGCCGGCGCCGTCCTCCGGCCCGCCGTTGGCATCCGGGACGGTGAAGCCCCCCTGGGCGGCGAGAGCGAGCAGGCGTCTATTCGACGTTTTGCCCTTTTGACAATAGCCGGAGGTGCCGGCCAAGACAGCCCGGAGGCGGAACTCTGACGAGGTGAGGGAAGGGCTGCCCGGCGTGTGGCAATCCACGATATAGGGAAAGAGATGTCCGCAATGGATTACCTTGGCGAACCGATCCCATCTCGTTGAAGTGAACGGGTTCTCCGGCGAAGTCGGCGTTGTCAAACCATTCTGTCGCGAACGACCCGTTCGAACCGGCGCGGGCAAAATCAGGGCCATGCACCATTATTACCCCAAGGATCGCGGGGTTACGAACCGCTCGAGATAACCGGTGTCCGCCGCAATCTCGTCCCATCCGTCGAGATCGAGGTCAATGACGGCGAGTCCCCCCGTCGGGAACTTCTCCCGCATGCGTCCCACGGCATCGGCATCGCCGTCCGCCACGATCAGCGAGGCTGCAATCTCCATGCCTGGATTGTGGCCAACGATGAGAAGCGTGCGGATATCAGGTTCGACGGCCCGGATCACATCGAGCATGCGCTCGGCCGACACCTCGTAGATATCCGCCGCCTCGTGTTCGACCTTTTTCAAAAGGGCCCCGCGGACGAGCTTCCAGGTTTCCCGCGCCCGGCGGGCCGGCGAGACGAGGGCGAGATCGGGGAACAGTTTTTCGCGCACCATATAGGTGCCGATGACGGATGCTGCCTTGCGCCCGCGATCCGCCAATGGCCTTTCACGGTCGGCCACACCGTCGGGCCAGGCGGATTTGGCATGGCGCAAAAGGATGAGGCGGTGTTTCGGCAGCATGGGTTTCGGCGTCATTTTATCGCGAGGCCGATGTCGTCGGTTAGAGCTTCGTTGCGTGTTGACTCCTGGAGCATGAAGGGCCTCCGATACAGCTCGCAAACGAGGCGGATGTCAGTGGGAGGTCAGTCGTCGTTTCGTCCCACTTTTGCGAAACTTGAGCATCCCGCGGATTTCGGCGTGACCGTGTTCAATCGAGCCTGGAACGCGTCTTATCCGAAATCGAAATTAAGCTCGACCTCGCAGACGAAACTTCGGACGACGTCCTGAGTTCCGATCTGCCAGGAGAACCGCAGTAGGTCTCGAGCAGGCATCAACCTATTTCGATACCCCAGATCGCAGGCTGATGCAGGGAGGCTATTCGCTGCCAAGTCGCAAAACGCGTCATCGTCCGGGCACTTTTAGTGCCCGGACGATGACCATTTCTTCTGTCGGAAATGAAGAACCGCAAGCCTACTCAGCTACAGCCGCTCGTCGCACCACACGTGTCGCACTTCTCGCAAGTGCCGTTCCGGACCATCGTGAAGTTCTGGCACTCCGAGCACATGTTGCCCGTATACCCCTGCATGATCGAGCGCTGGCGGCGTTCGGCTTCCACTTTCTTGGCTTCGGTCTTGGCCGTTGCCGCATCCGCTGCCGCCTTGTCGGAGAAGAGGGCGGTGGCGTCGCTGGTGATTTCTTCCATCACCTCTTCGGCAATCTCCTCGGCCAGTTCCTTGGCGCGCTCTTCGTAATCGCGCTTGAAGGCAACGATTTCGGAGGTGGAGATGGCGGCGGTCGGCTCCAGCTTGCGGGCCGCACTGCCGGCAAAGGCGGTGACCGTGCCGGTGGAAGCGGCGCGGGCAGGGGCTGCGGCGGCGGCACCCTTGGGTTCGCCCGCCTGGCGCTCGCCGCCGGTGCCGGAAACGAGCGTCGGCTTGTAGCCGCGGGTCCAGCCAGTCGACAGCAGGTTGGTCTTGCCTTCCTGGATACCCTTGCCGAGTGCGGTGTTCGAGAAATCCGACGTATCGACATGCGCGAGGTCGTGGCGGCCGAGATAGGAGACGGCAAGCTCGCGGAAGACGTAGTCGAGGATCGAGGTGGCGTTCTTGATCGCATCGTTGCCGATGACCATGCCGGCCGGCTCGAACTTGGTAAAGGTGAAGGCCTCGACATATTCCTCGAGCGGCACGCCATATTGCAGGCCGAGCGAGATGGCGATGGCGAAATTGTTCATCATCGCACGGAAGGCAGCGCCTTCCTTGTGCATGTCGATGAAGATCTCGCCGAGGCGGCCGTCGCCGAATTCGCCGGTGCGCAGATACACCTTGTGCCCGCCGACGGCGGCCTTCTGGGTGTAACCCTGGCGGCGGTTCGGCAGCTTCTCGCGTTCGCGCGAAACCCGTTCGATTACCCGCTCGATGATCTTTTCAGTGACTGTCACGGCCTGTGCGGCGAGCGGCTGCTGGATCAGATCCTCCAGTGCATCCTCGTCGCTCTCGTCCTCGATCAGCGAGGCGTTGAGCGGCTGCGACAGCTTCGAGCCGTCGCGATAGAGCGCGTTGGCCTTGAGACCGAGCTTCCAGGACAGGAGATAGGCGTTCTTGCAATCCTCGACGGTCGCCTCGTTCGGCATGTTGATCGTCTTGGAAATCGCACCCGAGATGAAGGGCTGGGCAGCTGCCATCATGCGGATATGGCTTTCCACCGAGAGGTAGCGCTTGCCGATCTTGCCGCAGGGATTGGCGCAATCGAAGACCGGGAGGTGCTCGGCCTTCAGGAAGGGCGCGCCTTCCAGCGTCATCGCGCCGCAGACATGGATGTTGGCGGCTTCGATATCCTTCTTCGAGAAGCCCATATGGTCGAGCAGGCTGAAGCTCATGTCAGTGAGCTGTTCGTCGGAAACCTTCAATGTGTCCTTGAGGAAGTCGGCGCCGAGCGTCCACTGGTTGAAGACGAACTTGATGTCGAAAGCGCTCTTCAGCGCAGCGTTGACGGCTTCCACCTTCTCATCGGTGAAGCCCTTGGCCTTCAGCGTCGACGGATTGATTGCCGGCGCCTGGTTCAGATTGCCATGGCCGACCGCATAGGCTTCGATTTCGGCGATCTGGCTTTCGGAATAGCCGAGGGTGCGCAGCGCTTCCGGTACGGCGCGGTTGATGATCTTGAAGTAGCCGCCGCCGGCGAGCTTCTTGAACTTGACGAGGGCGAAGTCAGGCTCGATGCCGGTCGTGTCGCAATCCATGACGAGGCCGATCGTGCCGGTGGGGGCGATGACCGAGACCTGGGCATTGCGGTAGCCATGCTGTTCGCCGAGCTCGAGCGCCTTATCCCAGGCCGATTTGGCATGGGCGGCAAGATCCTGATCCGGGTTTTCCGAATGGATCAGCGCGACCGGGTTGATCGACAGCGCCTCATAGCCGGAGGTTTCGCCGTAGGCGGCGCGGCGATGGTTGCGGATGACCCGCAGCATGCTCTCGCGGTTGGGCGCGAAGTTCGGGAACGGCCCGAGCTCGGCAGCCATTTCGGCCGACGTCGCATAGCAAATGCCGGTCATGATCGCGGTCAGCGAGCCGGCGATGGCGCGGGCTTCGGCGGAGTCATAAGGAATGCCCGAGGACATCAGCAGGCCGCCGATATTGGCGTAGCCGAGGCCGAGCGTGCGGTATTCGTAGGAGAGTTCGGCAATGCGCTTCGACGGGAACTGCGCCATCATGACCGAGACTTCGAGCACGACAGTCCACAGGCGAACCGCATGTTCATAATCGCCGATATTGATGCGCTTGGTGGCCTTGTCCTTGAACTGCAGCAGGTTCAGCGAGGCAAGGTTGCAGGCCGTGTCGTCGAGGAACATATATTCCGAGCACGGGTTCGAGCCGCGGATCGGGCCGCCGGCCGGCGACGTGTGCCAGTCGTTCATCGTCGTGTTGAAGTGGATGCCCGGATCGGCCGAGGCCCAGGCGGCGTAGGAAATCGTTTCCCAGAGATCGCGCGCCTTCAACGTCTTCATCACCCGGCCATCCTTGCGGGCGGTCAGCTTCCATTCGCCGTCATTTTCGACGGCGCGCAGGAAGTCGTCCTTGATCGAGACCGAGTTGTTGGAGTTCTGGCCGGAGACCGTGAGATAGGCTTCCGAATCCCAGTCCGTGTCGTAGGTCTTGAATTCGAGATCCTTATAACCCTGGCGGGCGAACTGGATGACGCGCTGGACGTAATTCTCAGGAACCTGGTCCTTCTTGGCGGCGCGAATTTCGCGCTTCAGGGCAGGATTCTTGGCCGGGTCGAAGCAATCGCCGTTGTCGCCACCGTCGCAGTTGACGCAGGCCTTCATGATCGCCTTTAGGTGGCGGGCGACGATCTTCGAGCCGGTGACGAGGGCCGCCACCTTCTGCTCTTCCTTGACCTTCCAGTTGATGTATTCCTCGATATCGGGATGGTCGATATCGACGACCACCATCTTGGCGGCGCGGCGCGTCGTGCCGCCCGATTTGATGGCGCCGGCGGCGCGGTCGCCGATCTTCAGGAAGCTCATCAGGCCGGAGGAGCGGCCGCCGCCGGAAAGCTTTTCACCTTCACCGCGCAGCATGGAGAAGTTGGAGCCGGTGCCGGAGCCGTATTTGAACAGGCGCGCTTCACGCACCCAGAGGTCCATGATGCCGCCTTCGTTGACGAGGTCGTCCTCAACCGACTGGATGAAGCAGGCATGCGGCTGCGGATGCTCGTAGGCCGACTTGGACTTGGTCAGCTTGCCGGTGAAAGGGTCGACGTAGAAATGGCCCTGGCCGGGGCCGTCGATGCCATAGGCCCAGTGCAGGCCGGTGTTGAACCACTGCGGCGAGTTCGGGGCGACGCGCTGGGTGGCGAGCATATAAGCAAGCTCGTCCTTGAAGGCTGCTGCATCTTCTTCCGAAGAGAAATAGCCGCCCTTCCAACCCCAATAGGTCCAGGTGCCGGCGAGACGGTCGAAGACCTGGCGCGCATCGATCTCGGAGCCGGTCTGCTCCTCCTTGGGCAGGGTCTTCAGCGCGGCTTCGTCGGGAACGGAGCGCCACAGGAAGGAGGGAACGTCGTTTTCCTCGACCTTCTTCAGACGGGTGGGAACACCGGCCTTGCGGAAATACTTCTGCGCCAGAACGTCGGTCGCGACCTGGGAGAACTGCGCGGGAACGTCGATATTCTCGAGGCGGAAGACGATCGACCCGTCCGGGTTCTTGATCTCGCTCGTCGCCTTGCGGAATTCGATATCCGCATAGGCGCCTTGGCCGGCCTTCGTGAAACGACGTTCGATGCGCATAGTCTTGACCTCGCGTTGGCGCCCGTCCCCAGGGCGCAAATTTCCAATCCGGCGGCACATTGTCGTCGTGCAGCCAGTCTCGTTTCCGTATCGTGACAGGGGTGTCATCCGGAGATGTCTTTCCTGTATCTTGTGGTGATGGTGGCTGCAAACGCTAAATATAGTATTAACAGCTTATTATCGCCAGTCCCGATGTCGCTTTTTTTGGAGGCAGAAAACCGCACAGAGATCCCTGCGGGCCTGAACCGATTCCGGCACAATGCCCTCAATCTGCGTCTTGTTTTTCAAAGGGAACCGGGCTCGTGACCTCCGGTCCTGTCGCCGCCGCAACATCAAGAGCAGTAAAGTTTGAAACCGCTGATTCCGTCAAGGGCTGGTTTTTAATTGAATGGTAGCCACAACATGTTGTGGATGCGCCTGTGGAGATTGGGGAAAGCCGCGGAGTGCTGAAAATACAAGGACTTGCGGGTGTTCTCGAGTAAGGAAAATGCCGCAGCGGCGAAAAAGTGTCCCGCGACAAATCTTGTGATGGCATTTCCGGCGCAAATGCGCATGCCGATTCGCTGAGGAAATCAGCGCTGTCTAAAGTGCGCCTCGGATGGCGGCGCACTGCGGACAATCAACGCGCGCCCTTGGCGATCGGTTCCTGATAGGTGAAGCCCATATCCCAGGGGAAGTAGATCCAGGTATCCTGGCTCACCTCGGTGATGAAGGTGTCGACGGTCGGAACGCCCTTCGGCTTGGCATAGACGCAGGCGAAATGCGCCTTCGGCAGCATGGTGCGCACCTGCGCGGCGGTCTTGCCGGTATCCGTCAGATCGTCGACGACGAGCACGCCTTCCCCGCCGTTTTCGGCAAGCTCGGGCGCAATTCCCTTGAGCAGCACCATGTCGCCCTGATTCACATAGTCATGATAGGAGGCGATGCAGACGGTCTCGATCAGTCGGATATTCAACTCGCGTGAGATGATCGCGGCTGGAACGAGGCCGCCGCGGGTGATGCAGACGATCGCCTTGAACGTCTGATCAAGGCCGGCAAGCCGCCAGGCAAGCGCGCGCGCATCGCGGTGGAACTGATCCCAGGAAACGGGAAAGGCTTTATCGGGAAGGGACATCGGGCTGCTCCGCGGCATGAAAATGACGACACGCCGTTGGCCGGCGACCGGACGGGCTTGAGGCGGCAATCGGCAGGCCAAATCGCGCAGCCCAAGCTGCGTGAGAACGGCCAAGCCCGAAGCCCTCATCGGTCGCTGCAATTAGCGGAATTTGCCGTCAAAACGCAAGAGCCGCCCGTTAACGTGATAGCAGCGTCAGTGCCGTCATCGATTGCAGCAGGCTTCTCGTCGTACCGCCGAAGATCATCTGCCAGAGCCAGGAATGCGTATAGGCGCCCATGACGAGAAGATCGATGCTGTTGTCCGAAAGACGGTTCTCGATGACGTCAGAGGCGCTTTTGTCCACACTATGGGCGGTCGAAAGCTTCGTCTTCACGCCGTGGCGGGTAAGGGCCGCGGCAATCTCGGTGCCTGATGTAAGCGGCAGCGTCGTCTCGACCGGATCGACCGAAAAGATTTCCACCGCCTCGGCCGTCTTCAGGAAGGGCAGCGCGTCGAAGGTTGCGCGCGCCGCCTCCTTCGAGCCGTTCCAGGCGATCAGCACGCGTTTGATCGGCTTCGGCTGACGGATGATATAGGGGATTATCAGCACCGGCCGCCCGGTGTCGAAGAGGAAATTGTCGACGTCGACATGGCTGTCGGAAGGGTTTGCCGGGTCGGCTTGCGAGGCGATCAGGAGATCGGCGCTGCGCGCGCTCTCGATCAGCGGTGCGGAACCGTAGCCGGTCGACGTGGTGAAGCTGCGCCACTCGGAGGAGAGGCTCGCCGCGTCCGCCTTAGCCCGAAAGATGCGCTCGACGGCCATCGTTTCGCTATGTGCCATGTCCTGCAGCGCCTGCACGGCGACCGGGTCGGGGATTTCCATCGGCGCCACTAGCGGCACGGCGGAGATGGTTTCGGCATGCAGGCCGATCACATGAGCACCGCTTTCAGCGGCTATGGCAAAGGCGAAATCGGCAACGGCGACGCTATTGTCTGCTGTATCGAGAATGGCGAGAACGGTTTTGTAAGTCATATCAATTCTCCTTGCGCTGAAATGGCGTGCGCGAGGGAAGGAATGCACCGGACCGTTCTCCCGTTCCTTGACGGGGATCAAGTCTGCCCCTCAAGCCTCGGCGGAATAGTTTTCTGCGATCTCCTTGTTCCGGCGGATAGCGTCGATCATCGCGTGGACGTCGGCGCCGGCGGCATCGATCGCCGGTTGCGAGCGGCCGCGCACGACGATCTCGGTTGAGAATTTCTGGCCGATATAACGCGGATAGGAGCCGATACTGGTATCCGGATGCGCTTTCTGGATCGCGGCAAGCGGGGTGCCGATATCACCCTCGCCATAAGGGCAGGCGATGGCGAGCGAGAGCACCGGCGTACCGGTGCGAAGTGTCGGCAGCACATTGTCGACCATCGCCTGGAAGACCTGCGGCACGCCGGCCATGACATAGACATTGCCGATGATGAAGCCCGGCGCTGTCGAAACCGGATTGGGGATATGGGCGGCGCCCCGCGGCATGCGCGCCATTCGCTGACGCGCCTCGGTGAATTCCATCTCGCGGCGACGGTACATATCGGCAAGCAGGGTCATCGCCGCTTCGTCATATTCGCAGGGCAGGCCGAAAGCTTTAGCGATCGCATCGGCGGTGATGTCGTCGTGCGTCGGCCCGATGCCGCCCGAGGTGAAGACGTAATCATACCGAGCGCGAAGCGCATTCAGCGCC
Source organism: Rhizobium etli CFN 42 (assembly GCF_000092045.1). NCBI lineage: Bacteria > Pseudomonadati > Pseudomonadota > Alphaproteobacteria > Hyphomicrobiales > Rhizobiaceae > Rhizobium > Rhizobium etli. The sequence goes on from NC_007761.1 coordinate 1,841,819, forward strand.
TCGACGATCGCCTCCTCGTCGTCGGCGACGATGCGCACTTCCTTGAGATCGATACCGGACAGGGTGAGCAGATCGGCGAGGTGGCCGATATTCTTGTCCTTGGTGCGGCCGGAAAGAAGTTCGTCGCCGATGGCGAGCATGGCGGCGGTGACGACGGTGTCATGGCTCATGGGATGTTCCGTGATGTGAGGCTGGTCAATAGGTAGCGTCCTTAGGCCGCTTTGCAAACACTCGCCGATGCGTCACCTTACCGAAATTGAATTCAAGTACGGCTCGTTCCACGGCGGTTCCACCATCGCCAACGGCTCGCGCCAGCAGCACCGGGTGTGGCGAAAGCCATGGACGCAACGAGGCTATAGTTCCCAGATAATCACTGCGTCTCTCGGATTGCAGGCAAACGATTTACAAGCTATGGCGGATCCGTAGGCGACAAGGCAATTAGATTGAAGTGCAAAGCCCCAAACTTTTTCAGCATTTCTGTACTTGGAGATGGATCGCGGCCTTCCAGCTTTGCAACCGGTCCGACCGTCCGCCCGCCGAACTCATGCTGTCTTCGTAGTCGGCTATTGTAGTTGGGGGAGAGGAACGTGAGATCATGACTGTCCTTGTGGTGTGGCTTGTCGTTGCCGCGATATTGCTGTTTGGCCTTACCCTCAATCGCGCTCTTGTGCTTTGGCTAAACCGCGGCGTTCAGCCGGCTGTTCGTGACGGAACGGATCTGCTCTTAAGCGGTATCCTGCCGGGGATTGCCCTCGTCGGTGGTTTGGCAACTGCTCTCGGAGTCATTCATCTGCTGCGCATAGAAATCGTGCTGCCCCTTGCCGCGAGTTTAATGATCTGGAGACGGAATGATGTACTGGCGATTTTTGTCGATTTGCGCAATCTGGCGGTGATCGGTGTGCGGGCGACTGCCAAGGGCAATCCGTTTCCCCTTTTGGCGTCTGGCGCATTTATTGTCTTGATTGGGGTGATCTCGATAACAGCGCTTTTCCCGGCAGGGTCAGCGGATGTTTGGGCTTTTCAGATTCCGCTCGCGCAAAGCATGGTTTCCCATAGTGGATTTGTTACGCCGCAGATAGACAGTCATTTTTACGGAAACATACCGCTTTTCTTCAATGTTCTTTTCGCCAGTGCACTGCTGTTCGTCGATCACTGGCTCGCGGCGGGCCTGATGAACGCGGCGATTTTCCTCGGATTTTTGTTATTGCTCACAAGCTGTGCGCACCGCTGGCGGGCGGCTGGGTTGTTGCTGGTTTTCTATCTGATTGCGTTCCAGGGCTTTTTTACCCCAGGCGCGGCAGTTCCTTTAACCGACCTTCCCAGATCCTGTTTTTCGGTTGCGGCCGTCCTTTATCTTTGGCGCTACTTTGAGACCCGCAGGCCCTCCGAGATCGTCTCTTGTGCTTTGCTCTTGGGCGGGGCAGTCGGCGGCAAATACACCGAGCTTCAGATGGTAGGCTTGATCGGTCTGGCGCTCTTGCCGTCGATCTATCGCGGCAAAATGTCATTGTCGCTTTTTTTGACCTGCCTGGCCGCGTTTTTGTCCCTTGCGGGCTACTGGTACCTCAAAAATCTCATTGTCCTCGGTAACCCTATCTATCCTTTCATCTTCGGGCATCCCGGACTTTCAGACCAGTGGATGGCGAACTACAGGCTTGAACTCGGCCGTGCTTTCGATCCGGCAAACCGGGTTTTCGTGACCGATCTGACGACCCGCCAGGGCTGGCACGACTTTTTCTTCATCCTGGATGATTGGTTTCTGGATCGCCGGCAATATGCGATGGTGGCTCTCATCCTGATCATTGGCGCGTTGCTCGCGTCGTTCAGAAGGATATTTGTGCTTGTAGCGACAACTGCGGCGATGTTCATCATCTGGTACGCCGTCATGTTCAACCACATCCGATGGGCGACGCCGGCCTACTTGTTATATTTTTCTACCGCTTACATCGGCGCGAGCTTGATCGTGGAAAAAATTGCAGTGAGCAAAACCGCTCAGCCGGGTGGGGTTATGTTCGCTGTGTCCGGACGCGTGCGGGCCGGACACAGGGCCGTCAATGGACATTTGTTTACGCTTGCAGTGGCGGTTATCGCTCTTGTGGTTTTCTGTCGTCCCGCCGTCAAATTCATCTACCGCCCCGATCGACAGCCCTATTCGTGGATGGAGCATGGAGTCATGGATGTCCTGATCGGCCGGCAAAAATCGGACGATTTTCTTGGGACCCAGCGTGAAGGTTACATGATTTATCGCTATGTCGCGGCAAATGATTTGAGGACTGTATTTCAACCGTTCGACATTGGCAGCGCTTTATTTGCGGCCGCCTATACCGGCGGCAGAGATAAGGGATGGTTGCTGCCTCCCTATATGCTTCCTCAATCCGAAAATGATTTGGACGCCTTCATCAAACGCAACAACATCCGGTACTTTATTCGGGTGACGGAGAAACAGGAGCTGTTGGCTGATCGCATGGGCGGCGCCGCCAGGTTTGCGTTGGCGGAAAAAACCATATCGCGAATGTTGCCAGAATCGACTTTGCTGCTGAAAGACGGAATTGGGTGGGAGCTGTACCGGTTTGACGGTTTTCCGTCGCAATGAAACCGCCAGGCCTGCGGCGCCCCATACCTTTTCATCGGGAGCCCGGTCCGTATCGACATATGGTGCGGACGGCGGGGGTCGAACCCGCATAGCCTAGGCCGAGGGATTTTCATACCGCTACGGCTTTCGCCGCCGCCTTCCGGCGTTTGTGGTCTGGACTATACCTTCACCCTAGCTTCCGCCTTAGGTGCTGCCCGTCTAGTCTCTACACCTTCCCCTGAGGGGCTTGGCTCGGGATTGCCATCTGACAGGTTTCCCCGACTTTGAGCAGTTCTACATCAGGCGTTTCCGCCCGTGCACTCAATTTTTCTTTAAGTCCCTTGTGTCTACCGATTCCACCACGTCCGCGTGGGACCTCCGTGCTAACAAAGAGAGACGGCATTCTCAACCGATATTCAGGGTGTGGCATGCGATTCCGCTGCGGGGGAGGTGAGTGTCGGATATCAGGCGTCGGGCAGATGGCGCTCCAAACGCTGGTCGCTTTGAGCGTCCGGCAGTGCTCGCCGTCGAGAAGCGGGCAGAGCGCCATCGATGTAACCACAGTCGCCCTCGGCGCTGATCAAATCTACCGAGTTTCAGCGGCAACCCATCGGCCCCGGTTATATGGGTTCGATCCTGATCGCCCGCATCGCCTTCATATTTCCGTTGAACATGCATGTATATTGTGCATAAAGGCGAGTTATCGCTTGACAAGTGCATTTTGGGTGCAAGCATTGGCCGCGACAGTTGAGTAAGTGTTGTCTTGTGGGAGTAAGGCGATGGTTTACGATTGGAGTGGGACTAAGGTTCGGCGCATCCGGATCTTCAAGGCCGGTGTTGCGCTTGTTCTGGGAACTGCGATGGCCGCAATCCCGCTGTTCTTGTGGGCGGTGCAACTGGCCGACTTCTAGAGTGTCCTTAGCGCGTCGGAGAAGACGCGCTAAGGACACTCTATCACTTTCGAACCGCACGGATTCCGAATTGGATTTACGGGCTTACCTGTGGTCTGTTACATGTAATCGTCAGTGAGCGGAACGGGGCGCGGCGCCCTGGTTTCACGCCATCTGTTGATCACCCAGCCGGCGACGAGGCCGAGGGCGGCACCCGTGGCCTTGATGCCGGCGTCATGCAGGCGCGGATGGCGGGTCGGCGCGAAATACTGCAGATATTCGATGGCGACTGCCCCAATGATCAGCAGCACGGCCACCAGTTTCCACTGCTTCGGATAGGCGAGCGCAAAGGCGAGGCCGAGAAGAACATAGGCTGCGCCGCGGTCCGTATCGACCGTGGTGACCGTATCCGGTCTCAGCCCGATCGGCGAAACCGTGATAAAGAGGATGAGGGCGAGCAGCAGCCAGGCGAGCGGTCTTGCGAATTTGAAGATCATCATCGCTCCATATACATGGCAGGCTTTTTCATTGACAGTTAAAATCAGTTCATCTGCCGCCGATTTTGCGATTGGCTTAAGAAAGGCTCTATGGGCTGAGCCGGCCCGGTCAGTGAACCCTTTCCTTTGGCCGCCGGCTTGTGCCATAGCGGCGGTGACCAATCATGAGAATGGACCACGCCCGTGACGAGACTTGAAGTCGAAAGCGCCGAAGAGGCAATGCGCAGCCTCTTTCCGGCAACGCCGCTGCAGCTCAATGACCATCTCTCGGCCCGCTACGGCGCCGATATCTGGCTGAAGCGCGAGGATCTGTCGCCGGTGCGCTCCTACAAGATCCGCGGCGCCTTCAACTTCTTCCGCAAGGCGATCGGGCAGGGGGCGGCCGGCAAGACTTTCGTCTGTGCCTCGGCCGGCAACCACGCCCAGGGCTTTGCCTATGTCTGCCGTCATTTCGGCGTGCCGGGCGTCGTCTTCATGCCGGTGACGACGCCGCAGCAGAAAATCGAAAAGACCCGCATGTTTGGCGCTGAATTCATCACCATCCGGCTGTTCGGCGACTTTTTCGATCAGTGCTATCAGGCGGCGCGCGAGCATGTCGAGGCGGTCGGCGGCGTCATGGTGCCGCCCTTCGACCATGCCGATATCATCGAGGGGCAGGCGACGGTCGCTGCCGAGATCATGCAGCAGCTGCCTGAGGGAACGGTGCCCGATAGGGTGGTTCTGCCGGTCGGCGGCGGCGGACTGGCCGCCGGCATCACCGGTTATCTCGACGGCATCGTGCCGAAATCGGCCTTCGTCTTCGCCGAACCGTCGGGCGCGCCGAGCCTCAGGCGCAGCATCGAGGCAGGCAAGGTGACGACGCTTGCAAAGGTCGACAACTTCGTCGACGGCGCAGCGGTCGCCCGCATCGGCGATCTGAATTTCGCCGCCCTTCGCGATTTCCCTGTTGAACAGGTGCAACTGATGCCGGAAAACGCCATCTGCGTCACCATCCAGGAGATGCTGAACGTCGAGGGCGTCGTGTTGGAGCCGGCCGGAGCCCTGTCGCTGACGGCGGTCGCCGCGATGGATCGCCAGGCAATCCGCGGCAAGACCATCGTCGCCGTCGTCTCCGGCGGCAATTTCGACTTCGAGCGCCTGCCTGACGTAAAGGAAAGAGCCATGCGTTACGCAGGGCTGAAGAAATACTTCATCCTGCGGCTTGCCCAGCGTCCCGGGGCGCTCAGGGATTTCCTCAATCTGCTCGGACCCGACGACGATATCGCCCGCTTCGAATATCTGAAAAAATCGGCGCGCAACTTCGGCTCTATCCTGATCGGCATCGAAACCAAGGCGCCGGAGAATTTTGCCCGGCTGATTGCAAATTTCGAAGCTTCCGGCATGGGTTACGAGGATATTACCGAAAACGAGATCCTCGCCAACCTGATCATTTGACTTGGCGATCGTAAGGCCGCCGTGCTAGAGACACGACATGGCGTCATTCATTTCAAATCTCTTTTCGATGTTCTCCGGCGGGGCCCAACCGGCCTCGCAGGCGGCAGGCCCGTCCGGCGAGTCGCAGCTTTACGGCGATTGCACGATCTATGCGGAGCCGCGTAAGGAAGGTAGCCAGTATCGTCTGGCCGGTCGCATTGAAAAGAAGGTCGGCGACGAGGTGCTGGTGCGCAATTTCATCCGCGCCGATATGTTTTCCTCCTCCGACGATGCGATCGAATGCACGGTGCGCAAGGCGCAGCAGATTATCGATCAGCATGGGTCGTCACTTTTCGGTGACGGCGAGAAGATCCGCCAGGTCTGAAATCGGAATCCTCCCGTTCGGCCATTGCATTTCAATCGTATGTCCTTGGGCTCTGATCCCGGGCCTGTCATCTTGCACACGCAATCTTAAAGGATTGCGGCGAAAGCTATCGCTTGCAGATTTGCAGGGCCGCTCTTGTGCTTCAATTTATCAGACGATCGATCGAAGGATCCGCTGTCGTGATCGCAGTGCCCGCCCGGCCGCGAAGGCGGCTCCCGGACGCCGGGGTGCCGTAATGGAGACGATCAACCTCGCGCTCTTCGTCGTCGAAGCCGTCGCCTATTTCGTGCTGATGGTGACGCTTCTGCATTTCCGCCATCGGCTCGGCCTCGGCGTTTTTTTGACGGCGCTCGGCGTCATGCATTTCATGGAGACCTACCTGGCGGCGGTCTTTTACGTCTCGCTGCCGTTCGGCGATGTGTCTCCGGGCTCATCCGTGTTCTTCTCCGGCAAGCTGATGATGATTCTGATGCTGTATCTGTGGGAGGATGCCGCGACGGTGCGCCAGCCGATCTACGGCTTGTTTCTCGGTAATCTACTAACCGTCGGCATCGCCTGGGTGCTGCAGCTTCACCAGCCGCTGCAGCTGTCGTCGAACCACACGCCCGACGTCGATTTTCTGAAGGAGATGGGCTGGCTGATGATCTGGGGCACGGCGCTGCTCTATGTCGATTCGCTCGGCATCATCCTGCTCTATGAAAAACTCGGCGATTTCTTCCGCAGGCGTGTCGTTCTGCGTTTCATGATCTCCGGCTTTGTGCTGCTGACTTTCGACCAGGTCGGCTTCTTCGCCGCGCTGTACTATTTCCTCGGTGTTCCGGTCGCCGTATTCTGGGGTGGCTGGAAGGCGAAGATGCTCTCCGTCTGCCTCTATGGGGCGATGTTTGCCGTCTATAAGTATCGGATCCGCCGCCTTGGCGCCGACCTCGCCGCGCGCTCCATCAGCGACCTCTTCGGCGACCTTACCTTTCGCGAACGTTATAACGACCTTCTGGAGCGCACCGGCCGCGATATGCTCACCGGCGTCTATGACCGCACGCGCATGGAGCTCGAAGCGCCGCTGATGCTGCGCGAGGCCTTGAGGCAGGGGCTATTTGCCACCGTCCTCATTATCGACGCCGATCACTTCAAGGATGTCAACGATGGTCATGGCCATCTTCAGGGTGATGAGGTGCTGAAGGCAATCGCCGCCCGCCTCGGCGCGACACTGCGGTCCAGCGACCGCATCTTCCGCTTCGGCGGCGAGGAATTCGTCGCCGTCTGCCCCGGCACAAGCCATGAGGAAGGGCTGCTGCTAGGTGAGCGGCTGCGCTGGACGATCGAGACCAGCGTCAAAACGCCGGATGAGAAGCCCGTGACGGTCAGCATCGGCGTTGCGACGGCCGACGAGGACGGCGCCAGTTTCACGACGGTGCTCGCAGCCGCCGATGACAGGCTCTACGCGGCAAAGAAGAGCGGCCGCAACTGCGTCGTCGGCCGCTCGTCATCATGAAATCCAGCTAGCCCTCCGGTTTGATCAGGCGGTGCGGAAGATCTTGGCGCCTGAAGGCGCGCTTGTCATGCCGCCATCGACGGTGATCTCGATGCCGGTGACGTTGGCAGAATCATCCGAGGCGAGATAGAGCGCTGCTTTGGCGATTTCGTCGGCCTCGCTCATGCGGCCGAGCGGGCTCATGCCGCCGAGGCGGGCCTCAAGCGCCGACATTGCATCTTGGGTCGGCGCCATCGGCGACCAGATCGGCGTCTTTGTACCGCCTGGCGTCACCTGGTTGACGCGAATCCCGCGCGGGGCGAGTTCGGACGCCATGTTGCGCGTCATGGCGCGGACCGCAGCCTTTGTCGCCGCATAAGCCGACCAGCCGGGAGCGCCGAGCACGGCATGCACCGAACCGTTGAGGATGACCGAGCTACCGTCGACGAGATGCGGCAGGGCTGACTGGACGGTGAAGAATACTGCCGTCAGGTTAGTGCTGATGATCTGATTGAACTGCTCCGGCGACGTATCACCGAGCGGTGTCGCGCCGCCGATGCCGGCATTGGCGAAAACGATGTTGAACTTGCCGAACTTTGCGGCGGCGTCGGCAAAGGCTCCCTCGGTGGCGGCAGCATCGGTGACGTCGACCTTCAGCGCCAGCACGCCCGCCCCAAGCGCCTTTTCGGCGGCAGCGAGCGTTTCCGGATTGCGGCCGGTGATCACCACCCTGGCGCCCTCATCGATGAACACTTTGGCGGTCGCAAGACCGATACCGCTGTTTCCGCCGGTGATCAGGGCGACCTTGTTTCGTAGACGCATGATGATGCTCCTCTTGGAAATGTCAACGATCTGGATTATGATCGTTATCTTTAAGGATTATGATTGTAATCCATGCGAGTCAAGAGACAATTCGAGGAGATTCCGATGGGGCGTTCGCAGCTGGAAAAACAGAAGACGCACGAGAAGATCGTCGAGACCGCGTCAAAGCGGCTGCGGGAAGAGGGGCTGGAAGGCATCGGCGTCGCCGACCTGATGAAGGAGGCCGGGCTGACCGTCGGGGGCTTCTACAAGCACTTCGCCTCCCGTGACGAACTCGTCGCCGAGGCGATCGAGTCCGCCTTCGATTCATGGGGGCGCAGGCTGGAAGCAGAGGGGGTGGACCCGGCGAAGATGACGGCTGCCGATATCGCCGATCGCTATGTCAGCGCCTATCACCGCGACAATCCGGGCGAAGGCTGCCCTTTCGCCGCGCTGACCTCCGATATCGCGCGCAGCGGCGAGAAGGCGCGGCGCATAGCGACGGAGCGGCTCGAACGCAATTTCGAGGCTTTGGCCAGCAAGGCCACCGGAGCGAATGAAGGGGAAAGACGGCGAAAGGCAATCATGGCCTTCGCAATGATGGCAGGCGGCGTCGGCCTTGCCAGGGTTTCCTCGGATGAGGCTCTTTCGGACGAAATCCTGGAGACGATCCGGGATTTCGTTGCCGATATCGAGAAATGACGAACGGCCGGCACGTGCCGGCCGTTCAACGAGGGTTGAAAGCCGATCAGGCTGCGAGTGCGATTTCCTCGACGCGCGACTTGGCGGCGCCGATGGCCTTTTCAGCGGCTTCGGGGCCAAAAGCCAGGCCTTCGACATAGATGGTTTCGATGTCGGTGATGCCGAGGAAGCCGAGAACCGACTTCAGGTAAGGCACGGCATGGTTCAGGGGGGCAGCCGGTCCCTGCGAGTAGACGCCGCCGGAAGCAAGCACCACATAAACTTTCTTGCCGGTTACGAGGCCGACCGGGCCGCTTTCCGTGTATTTGAAGGTCACACCGGCGCGGGCGACATTGTCGATCCAGGTCTTCAGCGACGAATAGATGTTGAAGTTGATCAGGCCGGTGCTGATGACGATCGTGTCGGCGGCAAACAGTTCGGCGACCAGTTCGTCGGAGGTCTTGACGGCTGCGATCTCTTCGGCGGTGCGGGCTTCCGCCGGCTTGCGGATCGCGCCGGTGAAGAGGTCGTCGATATGCGGCAGCGGGGTGGCGGCAAGGTCGCGACGGACGACGACGCTGCCCGGCTTCTGGTTTTTCAGCTTCTCGGCGAGGTCGGCGGCGATTGGCGTCGAGAGCGATTCGGCACGCGGGCTGGACGTCAGAAGAAGAATGGACGACATGGTGCATTTCCTTTCGAATTGAACGGGACGGCCCGGTGTTGGGAGGTGAGCCGCGGTGTCGAACAGGAAAATAAGTCTGGCCTGCTATCGAAAAAACGGAGATAATGTCGATCGAAACTATCGACGGAATGGATGGAAGATGCTTCCGAACCCGACCCTGGACCAATTGCAGGTGTTTCTGACTGTTGCCGAGACCGGCAGCTTTTCGGCCGCGTCGCGCACGCTGAATCGCGCGCAGTCGGTCGTCAGCTATACGATCGCCAATCTCGAGGCACAGCTCGAGATGCCGCTTTTCGAGCGCTTCGGGGCGCGCCAGCCGAAGCTGACGGAAGCGGGCAAGGCGATGCTGGAGGATGCGCGACGAATTCTCGGCGACCTGCAGGTCATGCGGGCGCGCGTCAAGAGCCTGAAGGAAGGGCTTGAGGCGGAGGTTTCGGTGGCGATCAGCGTCATGGTGCCCTCGCGGGCTGTGGTGGACGTGCTGCACGAATTCCGCGAAAGGTTTCCGACCGTTTCATTGAACCTCAATGTCGGCGAGCTTGGAATGGTCATGGATCTCGTTCTGAGCGGCAAGGCGACGATCGGCATCGGCGGCGCCGTCCTCAAGCAGGACGATGCGATAATCACCGAACGGATCGGCCATTCCTTCATGTTGCCCGTTGCCGCTCCCAACCACCCGCTTGCCCAAATCAGCCGGCCATTGACACTCGGCGACGTGCGCGAGGAAGTGCAACTCGTCGTCACCGACGCCTCAGGCCGCACGAAGGGACGGGATTTCAACGTCCTGTCCTACAAGACCTGGCGCGTCAGCGATATCGCGACGAAACACCAGCTTATCAAGGCCGGTCTTGGCTGGGGCGGTCTTCCGGCTCCCATTATGCATGATGATTTGCGCAGCGGCGCACTCGTCCATCTCGATCTCGATGCCTATGAACAGGGCGAGTACGCCATCTATTCGATGCGCCAGCTCGCCAACCCGCCCGGGCCTGCCGCCAGCTGGATGATCGACGCGTTTCGCACGCGGCTTTCCCATTGCCCGAACCAGGCCGATTTCCATGCGGAAATGGCGGAACTGCGTGACGCCATTCCGCCGCTTGCGGCCGAATGAGGAAGACGCGGAGCCGCGCCTTCCTCCAAATTCCACCCCTAAAGAACCAGCCGGAACTTCGAGAAGCCGTCGGCACCGTCGCCGGCATCCTCGATCTTGACGCTCTTGACCGCGGCGAGGAACTGCTTTGCCTTGGGCCCGCTGTCGAAGGTAACGGTCGTGCCCGGCAGCGGCTTGAAGGTCCAGTTCGCATCGGCCGACGGATTGATCGTACCCTGGTCGTGGACATAGCGGACGATGACGTCGCGATTGGTATCAGGTGCCTGGAAGATCACCTTGTCCGCTGCAATCTCCGGGAAACTGCCGCCGCCGCCGGCGCGGTAATTGTTGGTGACGACGACGAATTTCTGAGCCGGATCGATCGGCTTGCCATCGAAGGCGAGATTCTGGATGCGGTTGGAGTCCGGATTGATCGCCTTGCCGGATGAATCATATTTCGGCGGTTGCGACAGATCGATCTGGTAGGTCACCCCGTCGATGACGTCGAAATTATAGGACGGAAAGTCGGTGTTGAGCAGCGGCGCATCCTTCGAACCGGCCTTGATATGGTTGAACATGCCGGCCGACATTTCGAGCCAGTTTTTCACCTGGGCGCCGGTGATCGCCACAGCCTGCACCGTGTTGGGATAGAGATAGAGATCGGCGACGTTCTTGATGGCGATATCGCCAGCCGGGACATCGGTATAGTAGTCGGCGCCGCCGCGGCCGCCCGCCTTGAAGGGGGCCGCCGCTGAAAGCACCGGCAGATCCTTGTACGCGGTGTCGGCGAGCATCTGCTTGATGTACCAGGTCTGGGCCTGGCTGACGACCTGCACGGAAGGATCGTCGGCAACCAGCGCAAAATAGGAATAGAGCGGCGCGGAGGTCTTGCCGACGGGCGTGCGGACATAGGCGAGTGTCGCCTCATGTTCTGTCCTGGCGGCCTCGACGACCTCTTTCTTGTCGGTATAATCGGCGATCACTTTCTTCTTGTCGTCGCGATGATAGATCGGCCGTGCTTCCGAGGTGAAGTCGACGATCTTCCAGCTGTTGCCGTCCTTTTCCAAGAGCAGGTCGATAAGGCCGAGATGCGAGCCCCAGAAGCCTGCCATGACGGCGGGCTTGCCGTGCAGTGTGCCCTTGACCGGGTCGGCGTTGGCGATGCCGTCCCAGCTCTTGGGGCCGGGGAAGACGAGATGCTGGTGGCCGGTGAAGATCGCGTCGATCCCCTCAACGGCGGCAAGATGCAGCGATGCATTTTCCATCTTTTCGGACGGCGCGCTCCCGTCGATGCCTGAATGGGAGAGGGCGATGACGATATCGGCGCCGGCCTCCTTCATCGCCGGGACCCAGGCCTTGGCGGCCTCGACGATGTCACGCGTCTGCGCCTTGCCCTCAAGGTTCTTGATATCCCAGAGCATGATCTGCGGCGGGACGAAGCCGATGAAGCCGATCTTGACCGGGCTCTCATTGCCGGAGCCGTCCTTGATCTGTTTTTCCACGATGATGTAGGGCTTGAAGAACAGGTCGTCCTGCTTCGGGTCCGAGGCGAGCTGGCCCTTGGTCAGGTTGGCGCAGACAAAGGGGAAGTTCGCGCCCGACAGCACCTTGAACATGAAGTCGAGGCCGTAGTTGAACTCGTGATTTCCGAGCGTGCCGACAGTATAGCCGAGCGTGTTCATCGCCTTGATCACGGGATGGACGTCGCCGTCCTTCATGCCGTGCTGATAGGCCATGTAGTCGCCCATCGGATTGCCCTGCAGCACGTCGCCATTGTCGATCAGCAGCGAGTTGACGGCCTCCGCACGGATATTGTCGATGATGGTCCCGGTGCGCGCCAGACCCATCGTGTCGTTCGGCTTGTCGTCGTAATAGTCATAGGGAAAGACGTTGACGTGAATGTCCGTCGTTTCCATCAGCCGGAGATGTGCCTGGTTGGCGCTGGCACGCGCACTGAATGGGTGCAGCAGCACCAGCGCCGAGGTGGCGGCAAGGCCGCCAAGTAAGGAACGACGGCTCATTAAGCCGACATCGAAAATGGAAGACATGAAAACTCTCCTTCAAAGGTCACGCATCGTCCGGCCCCTCAGAATTAGGACGATTTGGCGAGGAGTACACGGCGAAAATGACAGGACCGCAAAACAATTCGCGGGGAAGGCGAGATAGTCTTGAAGCGCGATGTGGGATGCGGTTATCCCGCGGGAGTAGCGCGCCATCCCTGTTGCTCCACGTGCCGCCCGTCCGCTGGTCGACGAGGCGCAGGCGACTTGTTGCGATGCCGGCCAGGTGCGGAAATGGATCCGCCGGTGCTTGGAAAGGCAGTGCTGCCTACGATTTCGGCCGCAATGCCGTCCGCTGAGGCGAGCGGTCGCCGACGGGCCTGGGGGTCGTCAGCTGCCGTACCGCCAGCACCGGCCGTATTTCCTTATGGAAAAAACGGAAATAGGAGGAGACCTGCGCTCGCGCGTTGGAGTTCACATCGAACTGGATCCCGATGCGCCCATTGTGTTTCCAGCGGATGACGCCTTCGAGGAGCCCGAGGTTTTCAGCTTCGATGCGCACCTTGCTACCCGAAGCGGCGTGGAAAGGTTCCCTCGTCTCCAGGGCGGCGCCGGTCACCGACAGATTGAGAATGCGGACATCCACCTCGCTGTTCAGAAATTTGACGCTTCCGAAGACGCGGCAGTTTTTCCGGTCGGCCTTTCGCGCCGTGATTTTCAGGTTTCGGGTCATATGTTCTCCCTTGATACAGCGAAAGAGCATAGCGGCCGAAAATTGAAATGGTTTTAGGCGCTTGGCTAAAATTGGAGTAAAACTGGTCGTTCGCGTTAACGTACGCCGGCCAGCTATGCGGCAAAAACAATGACGCAACGCCGGCTAGCCGGCGTCGCGCAGGTCCAATGCGATGCGGGCTTTGGCCGCCCTTCGCCCAACGACATGCTCGCGCCAGATCGTGAAGATGCCGGCGGCGACGACGATCGCCGAGCCGACGATCGTGTTGAGGCTGAGCGTTTCGCCATAGATCGTCACGCCGATGATCGAAGCGTAAACGAGTGACAGATAGGTCAGCGGCTGAACGGCGGCGGCATCGAGACTGTCGTAGGCGCGGATCAGGAAATAGTGGCTGGAAATGCTGGTCATGCAGACCAGCGCCATCCAGCCCCAGTCGCCTGATGACATCCAGCTCCAGTAGAACGGCCCGATCAGCGTCATCGCGACGGCGCCGACGACACCGGTATAGAAGAAGCTGGTCGTCGAAGAATCGTCGCGGCTGACGAGGCGTGTGGCGATGACGTAGAAGGCGAAATTGAAGCAGGAGGCGACGGCGAGAAGCAGCTTCACGTCGAAAAAATCCCCTTCCGGTTTCAGGATCAGCAGCACTCCGAAAAGCCCCGCGCCGATTGCCGCCCATCGCCGCCATCCGACTCGCTCGCCGAGGATCGGCATTGCCAGCAGCGCGATCAGGATCGGCGTCGCGGAAAAGATTGCTTGTGAACGGGCAAGGCCGATCACGGCAAAACAGGTGATGGCCAGAACCACCTGAACCGCAAGCAGCAGGCCGCGTGCCACCTGCAGGACGGGGCGTTTGGTGCGAGCCGTCGCCTTGAGACCGCCGCGCATCTTCGAAGCGAGAATGATTGTGAAAAGCCCGAAGGCCCAGTAGCGGATCATCGTCACGAAGATCGGCGGATAGGCGGATGCCAGGTGTTTGGAGATGGCGTCCTGCAGCGAAAAGATGGTCAGCGCCAGCAGGGCGAAAATGTAACCGTGGGTCTTCGATTTCATGACATGCCGAGAAGCGGGAGACGCCCGCGCGCGCCGAAAGTCTGGTCAGGCATTCGGAAATAAGCAAGGCCTCAAAGCCCCACATTCGGCCTGTCGATGATTTCTCTGAGCGCGAAACTCGAGTTGATCTTGACCACATGGGGGAGGGCCGACAGCCAGTCGCGATGGATACGCTCATAGTCTTCGAGGTCGCGGGCGGCGACCCTGAGGATGTAGTCATATTCGCCCGACATCAGGTAGCAGACGAGCACGTTAGGGCAGAGCTTCACCGCCGACTCGAACTCCGCCAGCGTCTTGGCGAACTGGCCTGAGAGTGAAATATGCACGATGGCAATCATCTTATAGTCGAGCGCCTTGTGCGAAAGCCGCGCATGGTAGCCGTCGATGACGCCGCTTCTCTCAAGAATGTCGAGCCGGCGCGAACAGGCCGAAGGGGAAAGCCCGATCCTCTCGGCGAGCTCGGCATTGGTGATGCGGGCATTGACCTGCAAAACCTTCAGAATCGAAAGATCGATGGTATCGAGATCAGCCATTCGAACAACCTTCGAAAAAAATAATAGGTAACGCAATAATCACCGAAAAATGACGTTTGTGCAAACCGTGTTTGCAAGGACATTTCGCAGCCTTGATGATTGGATCGGTCGCAGAGGAGATCCGCGACCGCGGAGACAAAATGAGAGGAACGCGAAATGCGTGTCGGTTGTCCGAAGGAAATCAAGAATCATGAATATCGGGTCGGCCTGACGCCTGCTTCGGTGCGCGAATATGTGGCGCACGGCCACGAGGTCTGGGTCGAGACCAAGGCGGGCGCCGGTATCGGTGCCGATGATGCCGCCTACGCTGCGGCTGGCGCGAAGATCGCCGCCTCCGCGAAGGATATTTTCGAAAAGTGTGACATGATCGTCAAAGTCAAGGAGCCGCAGCCCTCCGAATGGGCGCAGCTTCGCGACGGTCAGCTGCTCTACACCTATCTGCATCTGGCGCCCGATCCCGATCAGACCAAGGGTCTTCTCGCCTCCGGCGTCACCGCAATCGCCTATGAGACGGTGACCGACGAGCGCGGCGGCCTGCCGCTGCTGGCGCCGATGTCCGAGGTCGCCGGGCGCCTGTCTATCCAGGCCGGAGCGACAGCCCTGCAGAAGGCCAATGGCGGTGTCGGTGTCTTGCTTGGCGGCGTGCCCGGCGTACTGCCGGCCAAAGTCGCCGTCATCGGCGGCGGCGTCGTCGGCCTGCATGCCGCCAGAATGGCCGCCGGACTTGGCGCCGATGTCAGCATCCTCGACAAATCCCTGCCGCGCCTGCGTCAACTCGACGACATTTTCGCTGGCCGTGTCCACACCCGTTATTCCAGCATTCAGGCGCTGGAGGAGGAGGTCTTCTCGGCCGACCTCATCATCGGCGCCGTGTTGATCCCGGGTGCGGCCGCTCCGAAGCTCGTTACCCGCGAAATGCTGTCCGGCATGAAGAAGGGCGCCGTCATCGTCGACGTCGCCATCGACCAGGGCGGCTGCTTCGAAACATCGCATGCGACGACGCATTCCGATCCGACTTATGAGGTGGACGGCGTCGTACATTATTGTGTCGCCAATATGCCCGGCGCGGTACCGGTCACGTCGGCGCATGCGCTGAACAACGCCACGCTGGTCCATGGGCTTGCGCTTGCCGACCGCGGCCTGCGCGCCATCGCGGAAGACAAGCATTTGAGGAACGGCCTCAACGTGCACAAGGGCCGGATAACCAACAAGCCGGTCGCTGAGGCGCTCGGCTACGAGGCCTTCGCGCCGGAGAGCGTGCTGAACGTAGCGTAAGCTTCGTGACTCAACGTCAAGCGAAGGCGCCGGTCTCTGTCAGAGCCGGCGCCTTTATCTTGTCGATCCGGCACTGGAAGCAGTTGTTGCGCGCCGAGCGCACATGCACATAGGCAACGTCCGGCCGTGCCAATAGCCTCTCGCCATAGGTCGCGATCTCGCCGATCACGGTCACCGCACCGGTGCCATAGACGATGCGGTTGTCTTCATTATAGCCGCGGAGAATGAAGTCCGGGCTCGTCATCAACACCGGCGGCAGGATCTCCTCGGCAGCATAGCGCTTGCAAGGTCTCTTGTGCAGAAAGATCGGGCCGGTTTCGGCATAGGGCTGCAACGCCGGGAATGGTCGGTAAGCGAAAACCAGCAGTTCCTCGCCCTCATCGATATTCTCAAGGCAGTGGCGGCAAGGATGACCCGGACCGTCGGAAACCATCGTATCTGGCAGTCTGTCGTAAGCATCGCAGCCGCCTTTCCAAAGATGCTCGGCGTCGATGGTCGGCATGGCGGTAAAACGAATGGCGGTCATGGCAAATCTCCTTGGTGATTGCCGTGAAACTGCGCTTGAGTCATCGCCCAAGCCACCCGTTTCTTGCGCATGCAGTTGCTTGTCGAGATCACCGCTCGAACGCAGTTTCCCGACGCAGGGCATGGCAATTTCTCAACGGCCGGAGGAAAATTGCCACCTTGCGTGCTCATTCCTGTCCGTCTTACTTCATTCGCAGCGCAGACGCGCCGTGGCTGGATTCCTGTGACAGGCACAGGAATTAGGGCGGTGGGTAACCAAACCGTCAGCCCTTTCTTGCAAGCTCCAGAAGCTCCTTGTCACTTAGCGGCCGCACAATGCCGGTGCCGGTCGAGACAGGAGAGAAGCCGTACATCTGATAGAGCTGCAGTGCGCGCGGATGGTCGAGATTATTGGTGGTCGTGGTGACGCGCTTCGGGTCGAGCGCCCAGATGGCATAGAGCGCCTGCAGCAGAAACCATTTGCCGATGCCAAGCCCGAGCGCATGTTCGATCAGGCCGAAATGGCTGAGTTCGATCGTCTCCTCGTCCTCGCAGAAATATTCGTAGAAGCCGGCCGGTGCGCCGTTCACGTAGAGGACGCTGATATTGTTGCGTTTGTCGTTCAGCATTTCTGACAGTTGCTCGTCGCTCATGCGCAGCCGGTCCACCCACTGCCAGCGCGCGCCCACCTGTCGGTAGAGATAGCGGTAGAAGGGCAGCGGTATGCCAGGGGCGCGCATGATCGCCGTCTGTATGTTGACGGGCACCGGCATGCTGGCCTTCGGCGGCGCCGTCATTTCAAGACGGGTGATATGCGCTTTGAGAGAAGCGGGCGTCTTTCCCATGGCGGTCAGGCTTTGACCGGCGTCGGCGGACCGGTGACAACAGGCGTATCGTCACGGCTGCCCCATTCGCTCCATGAACCGTCATAAAGCTTGTTGTCGTGATGGCCGAGGGATTCCAGCGCCAGCGTGATGATCGCGGCCGTGATTCCCGATCCGCAGGAGGTGACGACCGGCTTGGAGAGATCGATCCCGGCCTCTTCGATCGTCTGCCTGAGTTCGGGCAGCGACTTGAACCGACCCTGGTTGGCGAAGACACCGGAGGGCAGGCTTCGGGCGCCGGGCATATGGCCGGAGCGCATGCCGGCACGAGGCTCGGGTTCGGTAGCGGCGAAGCGGCCGGCGCTGCGGGCGTCGGCGATCTGCATCGCGCCGCTCGAGACAATGTCGCGCATGGTATCCAGCGTCACGACGCGGCTTTCGTCGAAGTCAGGCGTAAATGTCGCCGGCGCGTAGTTGGGGGCCGCTGTTTCGAGCGGACGGCTCTCTGCCTTCCAGCCGTCGAGACCGCCGTCGAGGACGTAGACGTTCTTGGCCCCCATCACCCGGAACAGCCACCAGACGCGAGGCGAGGCAAACAGGCCTATACCGTCATAGACGACGATGCGATCGTTCTCGCTGATGCCGAGCTTGCCGACTTCGGCGGCGAAGTAATCGGGCGAGGGGATAGTGTGCGGCAGCGCCGTCGAGTGGTCGGCGATCTTGTCCTGATCGAAGCGGATGGCCCCGGGGATATGGCCGGCCGCATATTCGGCATCGGCGTCACGCTTCTGCGCCGGCAGGTAGAAGGAGGCGTCCAGCACGCGCAGGTCCGGCTTGCCGAGCTCGGCCCGCAGCCATTCGGCCGAAACGACGAAGCGGCTCTTGCTCTCAGTCATTATGGTCTCCCCTTTGTCGGGCTTCTTCGCCGGGCGTGCCGAAGCGGATGCGGAAGCGCCGGTTCTCCTTGCCCTTCTTTTCGATCTTGGCGATATGGATCTGACCGACTTCCTGCGTCTCCGAGACATGTGTGCCGCCGCAGGGCTGGCTGTCAATCGAGGAGTTCTCGCCGATACAGACGAGGCTGACCCGACCGAGCCCCACCGGCGGGCGCACGTTCTTCGACTTGACGATATCAGGATTTGCCGCAAGCTCGTCGTCGGTGATCCATTGCTGATAGACCGGGTGGTTCTGGCCGACCAGTTCCATCAGCTTGGCCGTGACCTCGTCCTTGTCGATCGTCTCGCTCATGTCGAAGTCGACGCGGCTTTCTTCCTCGCCGACCGCCGCCCCGGTGATTGGATAGGAACAGATGACCGACAGCAGGTGGCAGGCCGTGTGCATACGCATCAGCCGGTAGCGGCGCGGCCAGTCGACATGCAGCACCAGCGTCTCGCCAACCTCCGGCCGCGGCTCGTTTTCGAGCGGCACGTGGATGATGACATCCTTGCCGGCGCCGTGTTTCGTCTGGCCGAGTGCTATCTTGGTGCCGTCGGCGCGTTCAAGCTGGCCGGTGTCACCGGGCTGGCCACCCGATGTGGCATAAAAGCAGGTCTGGTTGAGCTCGATGCCCCCGTCGTCGTGAACGGCAGTGACGACCGCCTCGCACGTGGAGAGATAGAAGTCGTCGCGATAGAGGGCATTGACGCGCATGAGGTCTCACACGGGCTCGTAGGGAACGTCTATGTCGGACGAACCAATCATCCAGCCCGGAACGGGCAGTCCCTTCGACCGCAGAAAATCCGGATTGAAGAGCTTCGATTGGTAGCGGTTGCCGTAGTCGCAGAGGATTGTCACCACCGTGTGACCAGGCCCGAGATCCCGCGCGAGATTAACCGCGCCGGCAATGTTGATCGCTGTCGAGCCGCCGAGGCACAGCCCCTCGTTTTCGACGAGGTCGAAAAGATAAGGAAGAGCTTCGGCATCGGAAATTCGATAGGCATAATCGGGCGTGAAACCCTCGAGATTGGCAGTGATGCGACCCTGGCCGATGCCTTCGGTGATCGAGGATCCCTCGGATTTCAGTGCACCGTTCTGATAGAACTCATAGAGCGCGGCGCCGTCGGGATCGGCAATGCCGATCTTGACGTCCGGCTTGAAGGCCTTGAGGCCGGCCGCCACACCCGCCAGCGTGCCGCCGGAGCCGACGGAGCAGATAAAGCCGTCGATCTTGCCGGCGGTATCGTTCCAGATTTCCGGCGCCGTCGTTTCGATATGCGCCTGGCGGTTGGCGACATTGTCGAACTGATTTGCCCAAATCGCCCCGTTCGGTTCGCTCTTCGCCATTTGTTCGGCAAGACGCCCGGACACTTTCACATAGTTGTTCGGGTTCTTGTAGGGAACGGCCGGCACTTCGACGAGTTCGGCGCCGAGCAGTTTCAGCGCGTCCTTCTTTTCCTGGCTCTGCGTTTCCGGGATGACGATAACGGTGCGGTAGCCGAGCGCCTTGGCGACCAGCGTCAGGCCGATGCCGGTATTGCCGGCCGTGCCTTCGACGATGACGCCGCCGGGCCGAAGCAGCCCCTTCCGCTCGGCGTCGCGAATGATGTAGAGGGCGGCACGGTCCTTGACCGACTGGCCGGGGTTCAGGAACTCCGCCTTGCCGAGGATGGTGCAGCCGGTTGCCGCCGAGGCGCCCTTGAGTTTGATCAGGGGCGTATTGCCGATGGCTTCGAGGACGGAGGGATGGAAGGTCATGGAATCTGCCTCTTTCGAACTCTTACTTTAAGAACGGTCTTTTCCCTTCACAAGGCTGGGTTGGCAAGAAATGCTATTCCATGCCTCTGTCGGCCACGACAAAATTTCGCTTTCCCTGCCCGAAAAGGCCCGTCACCCGCCATCCTGCGGTTGCGCGATGATCCGAAGATTGACTTTACCCGTACCGATGACGACAAAGCGAAACGGAAACCGGGCAGCGGGCATGGCCGAAAGCGACATGGTTCACGAGCAGATCGACGCGATCGACGCATTGATAGCGCATTATGTCGCCGGCTCCTTGCCCGAGCCGGCGCGTGTGCTCATACGCTCCCATCTCGAATTGAAGCCGGACAATCACCGCCTGGTGAACACCCTCGAGCTGTTGGCGGGAGGGGCGCTGGAAAACACGCCGGAAGCCGCCATTGCCGACCGCAGGCAGCGCCTTGCGGCAATCTTCTCCTCCACTTCTCCCGATTCTGGGCCGCAGGCCGCCAAGAGACCCAAAACCGCCCTGTTTCCCCGGGCATTGCGCGCTCTTGTCGGCTTCGAGGTCGCGGACGTCCCCTGGCGCAAGCGGCTGCCCGGCCTTAAGGAATATTCGCTCGACATGGACGGCTGCGAGGTCCGTCTGATGTGGATCCGCCCTGGCCGCGCCTTGCCGGCGCACACTCATAAAGGCGTGGAACTGATCCTCGTTCTAGATGGGGCTTTCAACGATGAGCGCGGCCATTTCGGCCCCGGCGACATCTCGATTGCCGACGAAACTGTCGATCACCGGCCGGTTGCAGAAATGGACAGGCCCTGCATTGCCTTCGCGGTGTCCGACGGACCGATCCGGCTGACCGGGTCCTTTCGTCAGATAATCGGCGACCTGATCGGCTGAAAGCAGCCACAATGGTGTGATAAAGCCGTAAATCCGGAAGGCGCAAAGAACTTCCGGACCTGTTTTCGTGCTGGTCAGGCAGAGCCGGAGGTGCATGTGATGCGTGATTTCATCGCCCGTCCCGAACATGGAATCGTGTGGATATCAGGCGCGAGCTCGGGTATCGGCCGGGCGCTTGCGCTGAAGCTTGCCGGCGAAGGATACAAGGTCGCCGTCACCGCGAAAAGCCACGAAAGGCTGGTCGATCTACAGGCCGAAGCCAGCGGCCTCTCCGGCAACATTATCGTCCTCGACGGTGATGTCACCGATGCCGAGGACATGGAACATGTCCTGGCCTCCATTGAATATGAGCATGGCACGCTGGCCATGGCGATCCTCAATGCCGGTGTCTACCTGCCGATCCACGCCGAGAATCTGAACCGCGCCGATTTTGAAAAGAGCTTTGCCGTCAATCTTTCCGGTGTCGTCAACTGTCTGGTGCCGGCGATCCGCCACATGAAGGCGAAAGGGCAGGGACAGATTGCCATCGTCTCTTCCGTCACCGGCTATGGCGGCCTGCCGAACGGGGCTGCCTATGGCGCCACCAAGGCGGCGTTGATCAACATGGCCGAAAGCCTGAAATTCGATCTCGACAAGATGGGCATCCGCATACAGCTCATCAGCCCAGGCTTCGTTGACACGCCGACGATGGGCAAGAGCGCCTTTCTCATGCCGGCGCTCGTGTCGCCCGAGGAGGCTGCCCGCCAGATTGCCGCCGGACTGAAATCGCAGGCTTTCGAGATCGCTTTCCCCAGACGCTTCACCACGATGCTGAAGCTGGCGCGTCTGCTCCCCTACGGCGCTTATTTCCCACTGATGAACCATCTGACTGGCTGGCCGCCGCTGGATGATCACCACCCGGTGATGCCGCACCCTGCGGAATGATCAACGGTGCGGGACGACGGGTGGTCGGAACGCGCGGATCGAAAAAGTCGTATGCGGAGGGAGTCTTTATCTGCCGTGACATGAAAAGGCCGGCATAAACCGGCCTTTTCAGAGGGGGTGCACTTTTGCGCGACATGTTTCAAAGCGGGCGATTGCCTGTCAGTTGTCGTATTCGCGGCAGGCTTCGCTAATCGATGCGCCGCTCTGACCGCCGCGCGTATCGACACCAGTCCCCTGCTGCGGCATTGCGGCGCATTCCATCGCCTGCGGCGGTCGGATGCTCTGGGTCGTGGTTGGATCGACGGGCGCGACCTGGACGGGGTGCATGCCATTGTCGCTGTTGGTGTAATCGGACGAATAGTTACCCGAACTCGGATCGGTCGAGCCACCATTCGTTGGTCCAATGGGATCCGGATTCGACTGGGCAAAGGCTGACGACGCCATGCCGATCGCGAGCAGCGAAGCGGCAATAAGGGATTTGGTCATGAGGATATCCTCCTTTGATTTTCATCATGGATGACCTCTGGGTAACCACTTGCAGGATTCATTGTTCCGATGTTTTCCGAAAAACCTGCACGCGCACCTTGCATCGTTACGGGGCCGAGGAACGCTGCCATGACCGGAGCGGCTTGCGCCCCTGCTGTGACTTGATTCTCACCTCTGGAACTACGGCGTTTTAAAGCATGCCGCGTTGCCATCCTGCCCAGACTTGCAAAA
Organism: Rhizobium etli CFN 42; assembly: GCF_000092045.1. Taxonomy (NCBI): domain Bacteria; kingdom Pseudomonadati; phylum Pseudomonadota; class Alphaproteobacteria; order Hyphomicrobiales; family Rhizobiaceae; genus Rhizobium; species Rhizobium etli. Next base: position 1,864,438 of record NC_007761.1, read on the forward strand.
CGCTGCGATTTGCCGTTTCATCGACGCCAGTGACGACCATCCGACACTCTTCTTTAATGAGATGCACCCTTGTACCTGCCGATGCCCCACGGCTTCGAGAAGCCTTATGCCGCCTTCCTCTTCGACATGGACGGCACCATCCTCAATTCGATCCTCGCGGCCGAGCGTGTTTGGAGTGACTGGGGAAGACGCCATGGGCTCGATGTCGCGGCCTTCTTGCCGAAGATGCACGGATCGCGCGGCATTGACACAATCACTCGGCTGAACCTGCCGGGCGTCGATCCCGAACATGAGGCAAGGCTGGTGACCGAGGCCGAAATTGCCGATGTCGGGGATGTCGTTGCCATTTCCGGTGCCGCGGCGTTCCTGAGTGCGCTGCCGCCGGATCGCTGGGCGATCGTCACCTCTTCGCCCTTGCGTCTTGCCCGCCGCCGGCTGGAAGCGGCTGGCCTGCCTCTGCCGAAATTCATGGTGACCGCAGAGGACGTGACGGTCGGAAAGCCCGATCCACAATGTTATATTCTCGGCGCCGAACGCCTCGGCGTCAGCACGCGGGATTGTCTGGTGTTTGAAGATGTCGCGGCCGGCATTAAGGCCGGCGAGGCCGCGGGCGCCGACGTCATGGTCGTTACGGCAACTCATCACCAAAAGATGGAGACGCCGCATCCGACCATCTCTTCCTATGACGAGATCGCCGTCCGCATCTCAGCCGACCATAAAATGCTTGTCGTCCGGAGCGCGGCCTGACAGCCGACCGCAGCTCCGCGGTTGCGCATTCACTCCGCCGCTGCGGCGAGGCAGCGATCGATGATCCGGCCGATTTCGCTGCGGCAGGAGCCGCAATTGGTCCCGGCACTGGTTTCCTTGCCGATCGCTTCGACGCTGAGGCATCCGCCGCGCACCGCGGCAGCGATCTGGTTGACCCCGACGCTGAAGCAGGAGCAAACGGTGGCGCCCGGATCCGGTCTGCCGGCCCCTGGACGGCCTGCGACCAGCGCAAAACGCTTCCTCAGATCGCCGTGGACGGCGGAGAGTTGCGAGATCGCCCAGTTGCGCGCGACCGCCACCGGTTCGCGGGCGAGAAACAGAGCGGCAAGCAGGATCTCGCCGTCGAAGAAGGCGAGCCGGAGGTCGCCGGTTTGCCGGTCGGCATAACCCAGCGGTTCGATCTCATCAGGAATGGCGAAAACCGCCCGGCACCAGGCCGTCCAGTCTTCGACGGTTTCGTTGAAGGCGAGCTCCAGCCGCCAGCCGCCGTCGGCTTTCGCCAGCGCCCAATAGGCCGCCTCCGGTATCGCAGGTTTGACGGCCGAGACCGCGAAGCCGTAATGCGCGGCGCGGAAGGGGCGGACGGCGACGGCGACGTTTTTCGATGCCGGCTGACCGGAAATCGGATCGGTTATCGGCGCCACCACGGCGTCGATCCGCGCTTTTGCCGCGAACTGGTCGTTCCAGTGCATCGGCGCGAAAATGCCGCCGCGCGCCTGGCGCTCGGTCACCAGCGCCCGCACGATTGCCTTGCCCTGGGGGCTCTCGATCTCGACGAGGCCGGCGCTCGAGATGCCGGCCTCGATCGCATCGCGCGGATGGATCTCGGCAAAGGGTTCGGCGATATGGGCGGAAAGCCGCGCGCTCTTTCCGGTTCGCGTCATCGTGTGCCACTGGTCACGGATGCGCCCGGTGTTCAGGGTGAAGGGGAAATCGGCATTGGTGCGATCGGTTAGCGGCGGTTTGACCGCGACGAAGCGCGCCTTGCCATCGGCATGGTAGAAACCGCCATCGGCAAAGAAGCGAGTGACGCCGGGCGCGCTCCCTGCCGCCTGCGGCCACTGGAACGGCGACAGTTCGTCATAGGCGCCGCCAGTCATGCTGGCGCGGGCGCCGATGTCGAAGTCGCGGCTGCCGTTGTTTTCAAAGGCGGAAAGGGCGGCGTGTTCGGCGAAGATCTCGGCCGGCGCATCGAAATCGAAGGCGGCGGCAAATCCCATGCGGCGTCCGACCTCCGCAAGCTGCCACCAGTCGGCCTTCGCATCGCCGGGAGCGCCGAGAAATGGCCGCTGCCTGGAAATGCGCCGTTCGGAATTGCTGACGGTGCCGTTCTTCTCGCCCCAGCCGAGCGAGGGCAAAAGCACATGCGCGTGTCGGGCCGTATCCGTCTCTCGCAGGATGTCGGAGACGACGACGAAGGGACAGGCGGCGATGGCGCGTTCGACGCTATCGGCATCCGGCAACGAGACAACAGGATTGGTGGCCATGATCCAGAGCGCCTTGATGCGCCCGTCGGCGACTGCGCGGAACATGTCGACCGCCTTCAGCCCCGGCTTTGCAGCGATAACAGGCGATTCCCAAAAACGCTGAACGCGGTCGCGGTCTTCAGGATTTTCGATCGCCATATGGGCGGCGAGCATGTTGGCGAGACCGCCGACTTCGCGCCCGCCCATGGCGTTCGGCTGGCCGGTCAGCGAGAAGGGGCCCATGCCCGGGCGGCCGATGCGGCCGGTCGCCAGATGGCAGTTGAGGATGGCGTTGACCTTATCGGTGCCGGACGAGGATTGATTGACGCCTTGGCTGTAGCAGGTCACCACTTTCGAGGTCGTCTCGAACAGGCGGAAGAATTCCCGGATCTGCATGGCAGGCAGGCCGGTCCGCTCGAGGAGATCGTTGATATCAAGTGCTGCGGCGGCCGCAAAGGCGCCGGCGAAGCCTTCCGTATGGGAGGCGATATAATTCTGATCGATCGCAGGGCTTGTCGCGAGATGGGCAAGCAGCCCCATGAACAGCGCGACATCGCCGTCCGGGCGGATGGCCAGATGCAGATCAGCGATATCGCATGTCATCGTCCGGCGCGGATCGATGACGACGATGCGCATGTTCGGCCGCGCTGCTTTTGCGGCGGCCAGCCGCTGATAGATGACGGGATGACACCAGGCAAGGTTGGAGCCTGTGAGCACCACGAGATCAGCAAGCTCGATATCCTCATAGGTCCCCGGCACGGTATCGGCGCCGAAAGCGCGGCGATGCCCGGCCACCGACGAGGACATGCAGAGTCTTGAATTGGTGTCGATATTGGCCGAACCGATGAAGCCCTTCATCAGCTTGTTGGCGAGGTAGTAATCTTCGGTCAGCAACTGGCCGGAGACATAGAAGGCGACGGAATCAGGCCCGTGTTCGGCGATCGTTTCGGAGAAACGCCGGGCGACCAGATCGAGCGCCTCGTCCCAGCCGCTGCGTGCGCCGGCGATTTCGGGATAAAGGAGCCGGCCGTCGAGATCGATGGTTTCGGCAAGCGCCGACCCCTTCGAGCAGAGCCGGCCGAAATTCGACGGATGCTCGGGATCTCCCTTGACGCTGACGGCGCCGGCTTCGTCGACCGTGGCGATGACGCCGCAGCCGACGCCGCAATAGGGGCAGGTGGTCTTGACCTCAGCCGCCATTATTCAGCCGCCATCAACAGGCTTTCGAGCGCGATGAACAGGGCGCCGTCCTCGTTGCGGACCGGTATGGTCCGCACCTCGCCCTCGTCGGCGCCGAGCGCCTTGCCGGTTTCGAGTGAGATCACCCAATTGTGCAGCGGGCAGGTGACGGCCTTGGCATGCACGATGCCCTGGGAGAGCGGGCCGCCCTTGTGCGGGCAGTGATCCTCGATGGCAAAGACCTCGTTTTCGGCCGTGCGGAAGACGGCGATCTTGCCCTGCGGCGTCTTCACGCAGCGCGCGCCGCGCAGCGGAATATCGGAGATGTTACCGATTGCGATCCAATTCATGTCCATCTCCTTACTCGGCTGCCTGCGGATAGCCGATCGTCGCCATCGGCTTGAATTCGTGCTTGTCCTTGCCGGAAACTCGCTCCGACCAGGGATCGACCTGAGCGAATTTCTGGGAGAAGACGAAGCGGTCGTAATAGGCCTTGCGCTTTTCGGCATCGCCAATGATCTGCCGGCGGATTTCCTCCAGGCCGACGCGCTTGGCCCATTTGTAGATGCGTTCGAGATAGCGGGCCTGCTCGCGGTACATCTGCGTCAGCGCCACGATATGCTCCAGCGCCTCGTCCTCGGTCTTCACCAGGCCGAGCACCTCGGTGCCCTTGATGTCGAGACCGGCCGCACCGGCGAAATGGATCTCGAAACCGGAATCCACGCAGATCACGCCAATATCCTTGCAGGTTGCTTCGGCGCAATTGCGCGGGCAGCCGGACACGGCCATCTTCAATTTGGCCGGCGTCCATGAGCCCCACATGAATTTCTCAATGCGGATACCGAGGCCGGTGGAATCCTGGGTGCCGAAGCGGCACCAGTCGGAGCCGACGCAGGTCTTCACCGTACGCAGGCCCTTGGCATAGGCCTGTCCGGAGACGAAGCCGGCCTTGCCGAGATCTGCCCAGACGGCGGGCAGGTCCTCCTTCTCGATGCCGAGCAGGTCGATACGCTGGCCGCCCGTCACCTTGACCATCGGGATCTCGAACTTGTCGACGACATCGGCGATGGCGCGCAGCTCGTTCGAATTGGTGACGCCGCCCCACATGCGCGGCACGACGGAGTAGGTGCCGTCCTTCTGGATGTTGGCGTGGACGCGCTCATTGATGAAACGCGACTGGTAGTCGTCGGCATATTCGTCCGGCCAGTCGCAGACGAGGTAATAGTTGAGCGCCGGCCGACACTTGGCGCAGCCGCAGGAGGTCTTCCATTCCAGTTCCTGCATGACCGCGGGAATGCTCTTCAGACCTTTCGCCTTGATCAGACGGCGAACATCGTCATGGCCGAGTTCGGTGCAGGTGCACATCGGCTGCACGGCGGCCGGATTGTAGCCGTCGCCGAGCGTCAGCGCCATCAGCTGTTCGACGAGGCCGGTGCAGGAGCCGCACGAGGCGGAGGCCTTGGTATGGGCGCGCACGTCGTCGAGCGACGTCAGCCCCTTGCTCGTGATCGTCGAGGTGATCTTGCCCTTACATACGCCGTTGCAGCCACAGATTTCCGCGTCATCCGGCAAGGCTGCAACGGCCGCCATAGGGTCCAGCGGCGACCCTCCCTGGTAGGCCTGGCCGAAGATCAGCGTCTCACGCATCTCCGAAATGTCGGTGGCCTTCTTCTTCAGGTCGTTGAACCAGGCACCGTCGGCGGTCTCGCCGTAAAGCACGGTGCCGATGATCTTGTTGTCCTTCAGCACGAGGCGCTTGTAGACGCCGGCGCTGGCGTCGCGCAGCACGATCTCCTCGCGATCGTCACCGTCGGCGAAATCGCCGAGCGAATAGAGTTCGATGCCGGTGACCTTGAGCTTCGTCGGCGTGTCCGCATGCACGAAAGCGGGCGAACGGTCGCCGGAGAGATGCGCGGCGGCGATGCGAGCCATTTCGTAAAGTGGCGCGACGAGGCCATAAACCATGCCGCCGACCTCGGCGCATTCGCCGAGCGCAAAGATATCGCCGTCCGAGGTCTGCATGCCTGCATCGACGACGATGCCGCGATTGACTGCGAGCCCGGCATCCCGAGCAAGCCCGACATTCGGCCGGATGCCAACGGCCATGACCACGAGGGTTGCCGGGATGATGCGGCCGTCGTCGAGCTCGATGCCTTCGACCTTGCCATTGCCGATGATCGCCTTGGTATTGGCCTTGCAGATGACCTTGATGCCCCGTTCCTCGACAGCCTTCTGCAGGAGATAACCGGCGGCGGGATCGAGCTGGCGCTCCATCAGCGTCGGCATGACATGCAGAACGGTCACGTCCATGCCGCGCTGGGCAAGGCCGGCGGCCGCTTCGAGGCCGAGCAGGCCGCCGCCGATGACGACAGCCCTTTCGCGCGACTGGGCGGCAAGCAGCATGGCCTGCACGTCATCGAGATCGCGATAGGTGATGACGCCGGGCAGATCCTTGCCGGGAACAGGGATGATGAAGGGCACGGAGCCGGTGGCGATCACCAGTTTGTCGTAGCTTTCGGTGACGCCGTGGTCGGAGGTGACCGTCTTGGCATCACGATCGATGTTGACGATCTTGTGGCCCTTGTAGAGCGTGATGCCGTGCTTGATGTACCAGCCGTCACCGTGAATGATGATCTGTTCATAGTCCTTCTCACCGGAGAGAACCGGCGAGAGCATGATGCGGTCATAGTTGACGCGTGGCTCGGCATTGAAGATCGTGACTTCATAGCGTCCGGGAGCCCGTTCGAAGAGGTGCTCGAGCATGCGCCCAGGCGCCATGCCATTGCCGATGATGACGAGTTTTTCGGTCATACGTTCAAGTCCCTTGGATTAGGTGGCAGCCACGGGCGCAGAGTGCCCCTGACGCGACAGTTGCTTGACGGACAGGTGCATCCAGATCAGCGAGATCGCGACGATCGCGAAGAGCAGCAGGAAGCAGCTGGACCAGAGACCGGTCATGTCCTTGAGGAGTCCGAAGGCGATCGGCAGGATGAAGCCGCCGAGACCGCCCATCATGCCGACGATGCCGCCGACGGCGCCGACGCTGTCGGGATAATAGGCCGGAATGTGCTTGTAGACGGCGGCCTTGCCGAGGCTCATGAAGAAGCCGAGCACGAAGATGACGACGATGAAGAAGACGGGCGTGATGGTCGCAGCCGGCAGCGACAGAATAAGCGTGGCCACGGCCGACACGGCAAACATCGCATACATCACGCTGCGTGCCCCCTTCTTGTCGGACAGCACGCCACCGAAGGCCCGGAAGATACTGCCCGGGATCGAGTAGGCCGCGGCGATCATGCCGGCAGTTTCGAGGTTGAAGCCGTAGACGCCGACCAGATAGCGCGGCAGCCACAGCGACAGGGCGACGAAGCCGCCGAAGGCGAAGAAATAGTAGAGCGAGAAGCGCCAGACCTGGACGTTCTGCAGCGGTGCGAATTCCTGGGCGAGGCTCTTGGAGGCGACGCCGCGTTCGCGGCGAAGACGGAAGGCCGGATCGTCGGACGTGGTGAACCAGAAGACGATGGCCATCAGCGCCAGACAGACGGCCCAGATTTCGGCAACCGCCTGCCAGCCCCATGCGATGAGCACGAAGGGGGCTGCGAATTTGGTGACGGCTGCGCCGACGTTACCGGCGCCGAAGATGCCGAGCGCCGTACCCTGCTTCTCGGCCGGAAAGAAGGGCGAGACATAGGCGACGCCGACGGCGAAGGAGCCGCCGGCAAGCCCGACGCCGAGGCCGGCGATCAGCATCTGCGGATAGGTGTGGGCGTAGGAGAGCAGGAAGGTCGCCAATGCGGCGGCAAGCATCGTCAGCGTGTAAACGAGACGGCCGCCGTAACGCCCTGTCCAGATGCCGAGAACAATGCGCACGAGCGAACCTGTGAGAACGGGCGTGCCGATCAGCAGGCCGAACTCGGCCTCGTTGAGGTTGAGCTCCTGCTTGATGCGGATGCCGATGATCGCAAAGATCGTCCAGACGGCGAAACAGAGGGTGAAGGCCACAGTGGAAATCCACAGTGCTTTGGCTGGTTCGCCGGCTGACATGGGCTGCACTTTCTCAATGGCAGACATAGCTTCTCCGTGGCCCGACAAGGTCGTGCCGATCCATTGCTGGGGTTAAAACAAAAAGCCGCTGGTCAGGACGCGCTTGCACGAGGCGCGCGAATATCCTGATCAGCGGCTTTGCTGGTGGCGCCCGCCGTTGGACGCCCAATCATTGGCCTTCCGGCCTATCTACCTCAAAGCAATCCGAATACCGGGTTGCTGAGAATTTGTTCGACTACCGTTTGCTTTGCATGTCGCAACGTAGCCCGTGTCTTGATGAGCGCCTGCGTGTGCCCAATTGCCCGGATCGCCGTTGATCTGTGCAATACAAGCAATGCAAACCGCGTGCCAACTTTCCATGTGTCGATCAAGATATTGAAATTAAAGCTTTTTCGAGGGAGAGTTTGGCGTTGCCCGTTTTTTCAGCAGCGACGCGGGTGCAAATCTTTTGTGCGTTACGATAGGGCGGGCGCCGATCCGTGCTGGCGTTTTGTGCAGGCTGGTCTGGCATCAGGTCTCGTCGTTGCCGGAGAAGAAGGGCAGAGTGCTCCTGACGGCAAAGCCCGCGACATAATCCGGCAGCTCTGCGGGATCGAAGATTCGACCATCCATGAAGCGATCATTCTCTTCGCCGCCCTCGACGCGAATATCGGCGTCAACAGGCGCGTTGTTGTCGCCTAGAGCTGCGCGATAGAGGTCCGGGCGGTAGGCGGAGGTGGCGGCCCGTGCCTTGTTGAGGCTGGTCTCCGACTGCCCCCAGCGGATCATCTGACTGTAGATCCACAATGCGTGGCTCGGCCGCGGATAGTTGGCGAAACCGCAATGGAATTGAAAATAATCAGGGATGACGCGCCGGTTGCTCCTGGCGTCGAGGTTGAATTCGCCGGCGAGGACGCGGCGGATGATGTTTACCGGGGCGGCGATGTAGCGGGGATCGGCAAGGGCGGCCGCCAACGCGTCGTGATTGTCCGAGCGGTCGCACCAGCGCGCTGCAGCGTCGAGCGCTACGATCAACCGGGAAACGGTTTCGGGATGGCTGTGAGCCCAATCCGGGCGCATGCCGATCACCTTTTCAGGAGCCGAGGGCCAGATATCCTGCTTGGCGGCGACGATACGGCCGAGCCCGCGCTCCGAGGCAACCATATTCCACGGGGCGCCCACACAGAACCCATCGATCGCACCAGCCGCCAACGCGTCGGACGTCATGGGCGGCGGCACGACGACGAGCTTGACGTCCTTGTCGGGATCGATGCCGCCCGCCGCCAGCCAGTAACGGAATTCGTAATTATGGGAAGAGAAAGGATAGGTAACGCCGAAAGTCAGCAGCGGTTCTTCGCGTGCCTTCATTGCCGCCAATGTCTTTGCCAGGGCACGGGCATTGTCGAGCGCGCCTGCCGTTTCCGGCAAGCCGGCGTCCTTGCGCATCCTCTCAAAGAGCCGGGCCGATAGGGTGATGGCATTGCCGCCGCGCCCCAACGAAAAAGGCGTGATCGTCGGCGAAGGGTTGGAACCGAGGCCAAGCATCGAAGCGACCGGCATCGGCGAAAGCATATGGGCGATGTCAAACTGGCGAAACGCCAGGCGGTCGCGAACATTCGCCCAGGAAACGTCCTTGACGAGATCGAGGGTCAGGCCTTCTTTCCGTGCAAAACCGAATTCTGCCGCCGCGATCAGAATTGATGCGTCGACAAGCGGAATGAACCCCGCCCGCAGCACCTTGGGGCCTTCGTTGTTCACGCGTGCGGGCAAGGGCAGCCCGCCGGAATTGGCGGTCTTCGTCATCATATCCACTCCGGTTTCCTCCGGAAATTCGCACAGTCGGCCATTACATCAAAAGCCCCGCGGCGGTGACAACGCTCTGAGCGATCTCCGACATCTTCTTCTTTTCGTTCATCGCCGTCTGGCGCAGCAGGGCGAAGGCCTCTTCCTCGGAGAGGCCGCGCATCTTCATGAGTATGCCCTTGGCGCGCTCGATGAGCTTACGTTCTTCAAGCGCCGAGCGGGCATCCGCCAGTTCCCGCCGCAGCCGGCTGAAGGCATTGAAGCGGCTGACGGCCATATCGAGGATCGGCTTGACACGCTCCTTCTTCAATCCATCGACGATATAGGCCGAGACGCCGGCGTCGACGGCGGCCTCGATCGACGCCGTATCGGAGCGATCAACGAACATGGCGATCGGGCGGCTGACCGTGCGCGTTAGCTGGAACAGATGTTCCATCATGTCCCGGTTAGGATTTTCGATATCGATGATGATCACGTCGGGCATCAGCGTTTCGATCGTTCGCGCAATGCCGTTGACCTCATGCACGACGGTGACACGCGCATGCCCTGCCTCGCGCAGCCCTTCCTCGATGATGGAGGCGCGTATGGCATTTTCGTCGATCACCAGAATTGTCAGATCGCGATGCGTCATTAGCGTATTTATGACGCGCTGCAGCAATTTTTGCAAGTGTAAGCCTGAAAACTGTGCGATACAAATTTCTGCACAAAAAGTAATCAGACTGCCGTACTTTCGCGCGGAATCAGGGCGTAGCCAAGGTCGATCTGCTCACTTTTCGACCTCGCGGAGGAGGCCAGCGCGGCGAGTACCTTTTCAGCGGCCAACTTTCCGGTTTCGAAACGCCGCGTAACGACGGAGGAAAGGGAGGGGGCGGCGCAGGCGGCGAATTCCAGATCGTGAAATCCCATGATCGCTATGTCATCCGGCACGCGTATGCCACGTTTGCGGCACTCCTGCATGGCGCCGAGCGCCAGATTGTCGTCCGTGCAGAAGATCGCCTCAGGAACGTCGCCGTGGGCGCACGTAATGGCGAAGAGGTCCGAGCCGAGCGCGACGGAGCTGTGGCGCGGCCTCTCGGCGACGATCGGGAGATTCGGCAAATCAGCCTGTTGCATCGCCACTCGGTAGCCCTCGAAGCGGGACTGGGCGCGGTGATCGAGATTGCCGGTCAGAAAAGCGATGCGGCGGAAGCCGCGTTCGATGAGATGCCGTGTCGCGGTCTGACCGGCCTGTTCCTGCGACATGCCGATATTCAGATCGATCGGATCCGGCGAAAGCTCGAAGGTCTCGACCACGGGCAGATGCGCTTGAGTGAGAAGCTGACGCGAGAGCGGCGTGTGATGAGTGCCGGTGATGATAATCGCCTCCACCCTCTGTCCGAGAAGCGCCTTGATGGCGTTTTCTTCCTCGATCTCGGAATAGCGGCTGTTGACGACGATGACCTGGAAACCTGCGGCGACCAGAACGTCGTGAAGCGCGAACAGGTATTCGGCGAAGATGACGTTGTAGAGGGTCGGAACAATCACGCCGATCGCATGCGTGCGCGACGAAGCGAGGCGGCTTGCTGCTAAATTGGGGACGTAGCCGAGTTCCTTGACGGCGGCATCGACGCGCAGTCGCAGGGCTGGAGAGACCACATCGGGTTTGCGTAGTACTCTTGAAACGGTGATCGGGCTGACACCCGCGAGATTGGCAACGTCATCAAGGGTTATCCGCCGCATGGAGTTCCGCCACTCGAAGTTGGGTTTTCATTTTCTCTCATAGTAATAACACTGCCGCGACTATAGTTGATAGCGCTAGCAAATCCGGTTTGACTGCGCTGTCAACTATGTTAATTTGCAATTGTACCGGAAAAATAGGGATGGAGTCTTTCCGGTCCCAATATGCACAGCAAAAGCATAAAAGAGGCGGCCCCGTTCGCCTGAGGAGGAGAACATTCATGCATAAGGTGAAGAAAGCCAAATTCGCCCGTATTGCCGCGTTTTCCGCGTCCGCGTTTGTCTTGTTCTGTGGCACCGCCGGCGCGGAGCCGAAGGTCGTCTCCGGTCCGGCCGCCGACCCCGGATGCATGGTGCCGTGGGGCGCGGACACACAGTTCCTGCAGTATCCTAAAAAGGATGGCCCCTATCGCATCGCCCTGGCTAACGGCTACATCGCTAACACCTGGCGTATCCAGATGGTCCAGACGGCCAAGGCCTATGCCGCTCAACCCGACGTCGCGGCCAAGCTCAAGGAATTCAAGGTTGTCTCGACCGGCGAAGACGTGCCGGCACAGATTTCCGCCATCAATAACTTCATCGACGCCGGTTATGACGCGATCGTGGTAAACGCTCAGAATCCAACCGCCTTCGGTCCAGTGATCAAGCGCGCCAAGCAGGCCGGCGTCATCCTCGTTGCCTTCGACAATATCCTCGATACGAAGGATGCGATCAATGTCAACGTCGATCAGAAGGGGCTCGGCGTCCTCTGGGCCGACTGGCTGATCAAGCATCTGCCGAACGGCGGCAAGGTGCTGGAGGTGCGCGGCGTTGCCGGGACGTCGGTCGATACGGATCGTCACAATGGCATTCATGAGACCTTGGACGCCTCCGGCAAGAAATTCACCGTGACCGAGGTGGTCGGAAAATGGGATGACGGCGTAGCTCAGAAGGCGACTGCCGATGCGATCGCCACCAACGGCCCGTTTGATGGGATCACCGCTCAGGGTGGCGATACCGGCGTCGTGCAGGCGATGATCGATGCCAAGCATCCCTTTGTTCCTTTCGGCGGTGAGACCGAAAACGGTTTTCGGAAATTCTGCGCCGCCCACGCCGCCGAGGGCCTGAAATGTTCGTCCGCCGGCACGGGCCCCGCCCAGGTCGCCGTTGCCATCAAGACCGCGATCGCTGCACTTGAGGGGCAGGTCGTGCCACAGGCCATCAAGTTGCCGACCGCGATCGTTTCTGACCCGGATTTCAAGGAGGGTCAGGATTATTATCCGACCCAATCCGACAATTTCTTCGTAGGAAATTCCTTCCCTACCTGCGGCATCAATTTTACCGCCCAGGAAATCATGGGGCAGACGAAAGAGAACCAATAGTAGCCTTCCTCTGATATGATTGCGGGTGTTCGCACCCGCAATCCTGGCCGTGTCAGACCGAACGGAGGCTGGACGCATGAGTTTGTCCGAACCGATTTTCCGCATGGAAGGCATATCGAAGCGTTATGGCGGAGCCATCGCGCTCAAGGACGCCGATATCGCCATCCGCCGAGGGGCGATCCACGCCGTCCTTGGCGAGAATGGCGCCGGCAAGTCGACACTGATTAAGATCATGGCGGGCGTGGTGACGCCGGACGAAGGGCGCATGCTGCTTGATGGCAGGGAGATCGCTTTTGCCTCGCCGGCAGCGGCCAATGCAGTTGGCATCGTCTGTGTCTTCCAGGAGCTTTCGCTCATTCCCGATCTCTCCGTCGCCGACAACATTACCATCAGCCATCCGCCCCAGCGGTTCGGCATGATCGACCGGCGCGCGCAGCGGCGGATCGCTGAGGAAGCGCTGACCCGCGCCGGCGCGTCCGACATTCATCCCTCGATCTTGGTCAAAGACCTACCGCTGTCTAGACGGCAGATGGTCGAGATTGCCAAGGCTCTTGCTCGCAAGCCGCGACTGATAATCCTGGACGAGGCGACGTCGGCCCTGACGCGGTCGGATGTCGAAAAGGTCTTTGCCGTGTTGAAGCGCCTGCGTGCCGAGGGAATGGCGCTGATCTACATCTCTCACCGCATGCACGAAATCGCCCAATTGGCCGATGACTGTACGGTCTTCCGCAACGGCCGCAGCATCGAATCCTATCCAGCCGGCACCAAGACCGATCAGCAGGTGGTCGAACTGATGATCGGTCGGGAATATAACAATGTCTTTCCGCCGAAACCGGCCCATCGACCTGAGGAAAAGCCGATCCTTTCCTGCCGTGAGCTTTCCTGGGGCGATCGACTCTCCGGCATCACCTTCGATATCAGGCCCGGCGAGGTTGTTGGACTCGGCGGACTGGACGGGCAGGGACAGCGCGATTTGCTGCTGGCCTTCTTTGGCGTGCTGCGTGACCTGAAGGGGGAGATCGCGATCGACGGCACGCAGGTTAAGCTCAGAAGTCCACGTCATGCCAAGTCCGGTGGCATATCGATGGCCTTGATCCCTGAGGACAGGAAGACCGAAGGATTGATGCTGCCGATGACCGTGCGCGAGAACCTCTCGATTGCAGCCCTCGACCGTATTTCGCGTAATGGCGTCATCGATCGGGCGGCCGAGCGTCGCGAGATCGACGACCTGTTCAAGCTTCTGGCAATCAAGGCTGCGACGATCGACATGCCTGTTGCCGGCCTGTCGGGCGGCAATCAGCAGAAGGTGGTCATTGCCAAATGGCTGATGAACCGGCCACGCATCATCCTGCTCAACGATCCGACGCGTGGCATCGATGTCGGAACCAAGCAGGAAATCTATCTGCTGCTGCGCAAGCTTGCGGACGGGGGTGCAGCGATCATCTTTTACTCGACCGATTATGACGAGTTGATCGGCTGCTGCGACCGCGTGCTCGTCATGTATGACGGGAGCATCGTCCGCGAGCTTGAAGGCGCCGATATCAATGAACATGAGTTGATCGGCGCCGCACTCAATATCGGCGGCGAGCATGCACAGCAAAGGATTGCGCCATGACCGGGCTGGCTCTCGGCGAACGACGGTTCTGGTATGCGCAGCAGAAAGGGTCGTTATTTGCCGCACTGCTCTTCGTCGCCATGTTCGCCCTCTACGTCTCGAACCACCCGGCGGGCTTTACCCCCAACGTCGTGCAGACGGCTTCGAACAAGGCGACGCTGCTTGCTTTTGTAGCGATGGCGCAGTGCCTGGTCGTCATCACCGCCGGCATCGACCTCTCGGTCGGTATGATTTTGGTCCTCTGCAATTGTCTTGCCTCCTGGCTGGTCGTTGGGACGCCGCTGGAGACAGGGGCAGGTGTCATCGTGGTGCTGCTTGCCGGACTCGGCTGCGGCATGCTGAACGGGCTCATCATCATCTTCGGTCGATTGCAGCCGATTGTCACAACGATTGCGACCAGCGCAATCTTCTACGGCTTAGCGCTCTTGCTGCGGCCGACTCCCGGAGGTTCGGTGAATGAGGATCTGGCGGATGCGTTTACTTCAAAGCTTTTTGGGATTGTTCCGGCAAGCCTCGCCGTCCTTCTCGTTGTTATTATCGTCGTCTGGGTTCCGTTCAGCCGCTCGGCGATAGGCAGGGCAGCCTATGCGGTGGGTTCGGCCGAGAATGCAGCCTATATGTCGGCTATGCCGGTCAAGCGGGCAAAATTCGCCGCCTATGCGTTGGCTGGACTTCTTTCGGCGATCGGCGGGCTCTATTTGACCTTTTTCTCCTATACCGGCGAAGCGGCTCTAGCGAGCGGCAACGCCTATACACTGTATTCGATTGCGGCGGTGGTGCTCGGCGGCGTTTCCCTTGCGGGCGGCAAGGGGAGTGCCGTCGGCGCCGTTTTCGGAGCCTTGGCATTTCGCACGATCGGCGACCTGCTGTTCGTCTTCGATTTCGATCCGCTTTGGCAGCCGCTATTCCAGGGCGTAGTGTTGATGCTGGCGATCAGTATCGGATGCATCGGCCTTGCCAGAGTCCGCAATCGGCTGGAGTGGTTTCAATGAGCGAGGAAACAACCTTGCGGCAGCTTCGGGTGCCTGCACGGCTGCGCGGCGTCGATCCCGCGGTGGCAATCGCATTTGGATGCATCATCCTGCTTCTGCTTGCCGGATCGATCTATTCGCGAAATTTCCTGTCACTCGACTATCTCCTGCAACAGTTGAAGGTGGCCTCGTTCCTCGGCGTCATTGCCACCGGCATGATGGCGGTCATCTTGCTCGGCCAGATCGACCTTTCTGTGCCGTGGGTGGTGACGACGGGCGCAATGATGGCCTGCGCGGCGACAGCCTACGGAACGACCGGCTCGGTTATGGCGATCCCCTTCGGCATTTTCTGCGGTTGCATGATTGGTCTCGTCAACGGCTTGTCGGTCGCTTATCTCCGCATTCCCTCGATGATCGTCACACTGGCCACCAATGCTGTCGCGCAGGGGCTGATGGTCGTTTATACCGGCGGCTTCTCGCCGCAGGATTCGGCCTCGCCGACTATGCGATTCCTCGCGGCCGGATACACCGTCCCCGGATTGCCGAACGGCGTTCTCGTGTGGTTCTTGATCGGTCTGCTTGCGGTCTTCATGCTGACTCGCACGACCTTCGGTCGATCGCTTTACTCTGTCGGAAACCGTGAGCGCGCCGCCTATATGTCGGGCATCGACACACGCCGCGTCACGCTTCTCGCCTTCATCATGTCGGGCGGACTCAGTGCGCTCGGCGGCGTGCTGTTGGCGGGTTATGCGTCGAAGGCTTCGCAATCCATGGGCGACTCTTATCTGCTGCCTTCGATTGCTGCCGTCGTTCTCGGTGGTACGCACGTGCTCGGCGGCAAAGGGTCTTATCTCGGGACCGTCGCCGGCGTCATCCTGATCACGCTGCTGCAATCGATCCTCTCCGTCATGCAGATCGAGGAAGCAGGCCGCCAACTTATCTATGGCGCCGTTATCATCGGTATGCTTCTGCTTTACGGCCGCCAGCGGCCGGCCTGACCGGACATGGTCGCCCCACAGCGACGGCGGGTCGATTCTCCTGCAGGCTATGTAAAACGATCGGTCTTTTCATCGCTCCGACCTGCCCGAAAAAATAATACCGACGCCGGCCGCAAATCGGAAGAGCATGCCTTCGCTTCTCGTGGTATATGGCTTAGGGAACGATGAAGATCTTGGGATGGGAGGTTTTCTGCCCGCGGCTGCTGCGATCCGGACAATTGCAATTGACGACCGTTCCGGCGGGCATTCCCCATGACCACGATTTGAAATAACGAAATCCAACAACCGCTTTGGAGGGCCGACCATGAGCTTACGTATCAACGATATTGCCCCCGATTTTACCGCCGACACCACACAGGGACCGATCAGCTTCCATGATTGGATCGGCAACGGCTGGGCCGTGCTGTTTTCGCACCCGAAGAATTTCACGCCTGTCTGCACGACGGAGCTCGGCGCCATGGCCGGCCTCGCTGACGAGTTTTCCAAGCGCGGCGTCAAGATCATCGGCATCTCCGTCGATCCGGTCGAAAGCCATGCCAAGTGGAAAGGTGATATCAAGACCGCAACAGGCTTCGATGTCGATTATCCCCTGATCGGCGATAAGGACCTCAAGGTGGCCAAGCTCTACGACATGCTGCCGGCCGGCGCCGGCGACAGCTCCGAAGGCCGCACGCCCGCAGACAACGCAACGGTGCGTTCGGTCTTCATCATCGGCCCGGATAAGAAGATCAAGCTGATCCTGACCTATCCGATGACGACGGGCCGCAATTTCAACGAGATCCTGCGCGCCATCGACTCCATCCAGCTGACGGCCAAACACCAGGTGGCGACCCCGGCAAACTGGAATCAGGGCGAAGATGTCATCATCACCGCCGCCGTTTCCAACGACGACGCGATCGCCCGTTTCGGCTCCTTCGATACGGTTCTGCCCTATCTCAGGAAGACGAAGCAGCCGTCGGTTTGAAAACGGCTTTCAAGTCCGTTCCGAAGCCGCCGCGGCCAACGCCCGGCGGCTTTTTCATGCCTACATTGCGAAATCGGGAAGCTTCGCGCCGTGATCGATGTTATTTAAAACCAGCGTCGCGATGGAAATTGAAACTGCTGAGATCCGATGATAGGGCGAAAGCGTCAGTCCGGCATTGTGAGGAGATCGGCGAAGGCGCTGTTTTCGCTGGGTTTCCTGTTTTTCGTCCTAAACACGTCGAAGGCTTGGGCAGAAGAGAGTGCTGCCGATCCGGCTTGTCTCTATTCGGGACCTTCGGCCTCAGGGTCGGGCGGGAGGCTCTGCATCCGCAAGGACAGTTTCAATCGTGACCTCTGCAATGCGATCGAGCATTTCGCCGAGGCCAATCGGTTGCCGCCGGCTTATTTCGCTCGGCTCATCTGGCGCGAAAGCACCTTTCGCCCCGATGCGGTCAGCTTCAAGGGCGCGCAGGGCATTGCGCAGTTCATGCCTGGAACGGCGAAACTTCGCGGTCTCGAAGACAGCTATCAGGCGCTGGAAGCCTTGAGGAAATCAGCGCAATATCTCGACGAATTGCGCAATCGTTTCGGCAATCTCGGGCTTGCCGCCGCCGCCTATAACGCCGGTGAAAACGGTCTTGCGACTTACCTCACATCAGGCAGGTTACCCTACGAGACGCGCGGCTACGTGATGGCGATCACCGCCCATACGGTCGAGGAGTGGAAGGATAATCCGCCTGAGGATGCGGCCGTCCCGCTCGACAAGGACAAGCCCTTCCTCGATGGCTGCGTGGCGCTTGCCGAAAGCCGAATATTGAAGGACACGCCTTGGCGTCAGGAGGGCATTTGGGCTCCCTGGGGCGTCCAGCTGGCCGCGAATGCCGATGTCGCAGTGGCCCGGCGCATGTTTCGCGATGCCGTGCAGGATCTGCCGGCGCCATTGAATGCGGAGCAGCCGCTGATCCTGCGCCAGCGCGATCGCAGCTTCGGGTTCCGCCCGCGTTACGCCGCCCGCATCGCCCGCCAGACACGCTTGGAGGCGAACGACGTCTGCAGCCAGATCCGCAAGCATGGCGGGACCTGCCTGGTTTTCAGGAACCAATAGCAAGGCCAGCTCCCATTCGCGGCGAAAAGTCTGCTTGCGGCATCGCCGGACGGCGCAGCATAGTCGGGGCGGATCATGCCATCGGGAGGAAGACAATGCGCGTTTTGGTCATTGGAGCGACGGGACATGTCGGAACCTACCTTGTTCCCCGTCTGGTCGAGGCGGGTCACGATGTCGTAACGATCAGCCGCGGTGCGGCAAGGCCCTATACGGCGGACCGCGCCTGGGCCTCCGTCGATCAGCGACAGATGGACCGGGTAGAGATGGAGCGAAAGGGTGATTTCGGCCCGGCCATGCGGGCCTTGAACGCCGATATCGTCATCGACATGATCTGCTTCACGCTGGAAAGCGCCGAGCAGCTGGTGACGGCGCTGTCAGGCTATGTCGGCCATTTTCTGCATACCGGCACGATCTGGACACATGGATATCCGGTGGCCGTGCCGACACGGGAGGAAGCGCCGAAGTCTCCGTTCGGTGACTATGGCATTCAAAAGGCGGCGATCGAAACCTATCTGCTGCAGCAGGCAAGACTTCGGGGTTTTCCGGCGACCATCATTCATCCCGGCCACATTGTCGGCCGCGGATGGGCGCCGCTCAATCCGGCCGGCAATTTTAATCTGCAGGTCTTTTCGACCCTTGCCCGCGGGGAGGCTCTGGCGTTGCCCAATTTCGGTCTGGAGACCGTTCATCATGTCCACGCCGATGACGTGGCGGCGATGTTCATGGATGCAATCGCCAATCGGAACGCATCGCTCGGCGAAAGTTTTCACGCGGTATCGGAGCAGGCGCTGACGCTTCGCGGTTACGCCGAGTCCATGTCGCGTTGGTTCGGGCGGGATCCGAAGCTCACCTTCGCGCCGTTCGACGCCTGGGCGAGAGGCCAGGCGGCCGAGGACGCGGAGGCGACATGGGAGCACATCGCCCGCAGTCCGAACTGCTCGATTGCCAAAGCCCGGCGCCTGTTGGGTTACGGCCCGAGATATACGTCTCTGCAGGCGGTGCAGGAATCAGTCGGCTGGCTGCTCGGGCAGGGGCGGATCAAGAGCTGATCGCCGGTTACGGGCGCTAACGGATGAGGATCGCTCTGAAATCGTTGACGTTGGTTCCGGTCGGACCGGTTTCGAAGAGATCGCCGATCGTCTGGAACGCCGAGTAGCTGTCATTGCCGTCGAGCAGCGGGCGCGGATCGAGCCCGGCGGCGCGCAGACGCTTCACCGTGCCGCCATCGGCAAAGGCGCCGGCATTGTCTTCCGAGCCGTCGATGCCGTCCGTGTCGGCAGCCAGCACATCAATGCCGTCTTGCCCATCGATCGCAAGCGCCATGGCAAGGGTGAATTCGCCATTGCGCCCGCCTTTGCCGCCCTTGGCTCTCAGCGTCACCGTCGTCTCGCCGCCGGACAGGATGACGACCGGCTTCGAGAATGGCCTGTTCCGCCCCACGACCTCGCGGGCGATGGCCGCATGCACCAGCGCCACGTCACGCGATTCGCCTTCGATGGCATCTGAGAGGATTGCCGGCGTGATCCCTTGCGATTTCGCCTTGGCGGCGGCCGCCGCCAGCGAAACGCCGGCAGAGGCGATGATGTGATGCTCGTGCCGCAGGAATACCGGATCGTCCGGCCGCGGCGCATCGGCTTTCGGCGAGTTCAGGTGGTCGAGCGCGGCCTGCGGCAGCTGCAATCCATATTGCCTGATGATCTCGAGCGCGTCGTGCCGCGTCGAATCATCGGGAACCGTCGGCCCGGACGCGACATGGGCTGGGTTGTCGCCAGGAATGTCGGAAACGATCAGGCTGACGACTCTCGCTTTCGTCGCTGCCGCCAGCCTTCCGCCCTTGATGGTGGAGAGATGTTTTCGCACGACGTTCATCGCCGAGATCGGCGCGCCCGAAGCAAGCAGCATTTCGTTGAGCGCAATTTCGTCCTCGAGCGTCAACCCTTCCGGCGGGGCGGGCAGCAGTGCCGAGCCGCCGCCGCAGATCAGCGCGATCACGAGATCGTCTTCCGTCAGCCGGTTCACCGTTTCCATCAACCGTCTCGCGGCAGCAAACCCCACAGCGTCGGGCACCGGGTGGGCTGCCTCGATGATCTCGATGAAGCGCGTTTCGCAGCCATAGCCGTATCGGGTGACCACCAATCCCTCGATCGGTCCCTCCCATGCGCTTTCGAGCGCCCGCGCCATCTGCGCCGCGCCCTTGCCGGCGCCAATCACGACGGTTCTTCCTTTCGGTTTCTCCGGCAGATGCGATTTGATGCCGGTCAGCGGATCGGCGGCGCGAACCGCCGCGTCGAACAGGCTTTTCAGGAAATCGCGGGGGGCGGTTATCGTCATCGGTGGTCTCTGCTGCCTCAATGTGTCGATCATGACGGGGACTGTCGGCGCATCGGCGTGGCGGCGTCAAGGCCGAAGATGCGATGATCTGACGGCAGTGACGCAGAGTCTGGCCATTGAAAGAGGCGAACTAATAGAAAGCATTAACCATCGTCCCGTAGACAGCATATAGGATCAAAGGAAACCTGTGTTCGATGGCCACTGAAACGACCTGCCGCCCCGCCGCCTCTCACGACGGCAAGATTATTGCTTTTCCCTCCGCAACCGGGACTGCCAATGTCGAGCGCTGCGCTCGGGAACTCGGCCGCCGGCATGGCGCGGACGCGATCGAATTCTGGAAGGCAGAGTGCCGCAGGCTTGCCGATCAGCTTCTCTCCGCGGGAATGCCGGAGAGCGATGTCGGCCAGCGGGTGATGGAGTTTCAACAAGATGTCCAGATCGAACTGGTCCTCAGCCACCAGAAGCAGGCCGTTGCCAAATCGCGGAAACGCTGATTCGTCAGGTTGAATTCGACGCGTCTGACCTGCAATCTCATGCGTTGAGCAGACGGTCCGGATCGACCTCGACGGCATAAGGAACTTCCGCCCGGATGTGGAGTTGATGTTGTCGATTGACAGCATTGACGCTGCGGGAGCCTACTCGAATGTCGAACAAATCCAACTTCTTCTCATCCTTCGCAACCGCCGTCGCCGAGCTGTCGGGAAGGCCGTTCACCTTTGTCGCAGCTCTGATGCTCGTCCTCCTCTGGGCGATATCAGGCCCTTATTTTGACTACTCCGAAACATGGCAGCTCGTGATCAACACGACGACCACCATCATTACCTTCCTGATGGTGTTTGTGTTGCAGAACAGCCAGAACCGAGACGGAAAGGCTCTGCAGGCCAAGCTTGACGAGCTCATTCTGACGAGTCAGGCCGCCAATAAATTCGTCGGCATCGAAAAGCTGGACGAGGGCGAACTCAGGGAAATGAGCAAGACGCTTGCAGAAAAGGCCGAAAGCGTCGAGGAAAAGGCGGAGGAGAAATCCGCGGCAGAGGCGTCCAGCTAGCGCATCGGCTCGTCCGAAAGGACGACACGCCGCTCTAAACGCGGTGCACTGCTTCAGGCGCGATTCTCCGGAATCTGGTCTTGATGCTGCTGGCGCATGTCTTCAATGGCGCCGACATCTTTCTTCTCCGCCGCAATCCAATGGTTCCCCGCCTCACTTGATCGGATCAGTTCGTCGAGCTTGGTGTGGAGTGCCTTCATGTCCCGATTTTGGGAGTGCTGCACCAACAGCAAAATGAAGAATGTAATGAGTGTCCCCACCATGTTGGTCAGCAAGAACCACTGCCGGGGAAAGGAAAAGCTCAAACCCACCGCGATCCATATAGCTGTGAATGCGATCAGCGCGGCAAGAAGCACACGATGCCCTGCCCATGCTACGGCGAGGTCGGAAATCAGTCGAAAGCGCCAGCGCATATGGCCCTCCACATCCCGTACGAGGGAAGATGGAGCAGATCGGAACCGTTTCCATTACCAGGCGTACCGCGATTTTTGAGATGGGCTTCTGGCGCTTCAGGTCTCAAATACGCGGTCTCGTCCAGGGTTAGCGTGACGCGTATTCTTACTTCTATCCTAGGCTCATTGCAGAGCCGAGGTCTTCAAGTAAGGGGGGCGCAGCAAAGCCAGCGCCCCGCTTAATTTAAAGGCGGGAAGTGACGACGAGATCTTCCTCTGCGTCGCGTTGCGAACCTCCCAGAGCCGCGGCCGCAGCGGCTATGAAAGCGCCGACCAGAAGCGACAAGGATCCGAGCAATGCCGTGGTCGAGGCGGCTTTTCGTGCCTCGTCGGCAGCCTTCTGGGTGGCGACCTTGGCGTCGTCGATGCGCTTCAGCACCGTATCGACCCGGGTGCGTGCATCGGCTTCGGAAAGGCCGGTCCGCGCAGAGACGATTGTCGCGAGATAGGCCTTGTCGTCATCTGGAATTTGCCCTTCGGCAGCGCCATTGAGGAGGATGCGGGAGACTTCCGATGTTGCCGCGGCATCGTTGGATGTCGCTGCGGCACGCGCCTGGTCAGGTCGCAGCAAGGCGTCGGTAAAATAAGCGGTGGAAAGATCCAGTGGCGAAGTTGCCGACGATGCTGCTGCCGTACCGGCGGCCGCGGCGGTCGAGCCTACCGCTGACGCGGCCGATCCCACAGCCTGTGCACCGGCGCCAGCGAGCGCTGTCAGCGACGATGCAAGGAATCCGGCGACAAAGATCGTCGCCAGAGCCCAGCTTATGAAACCATGCGCGGTGTCGCGGAAGAAAACCTCATCGGTGTGGACCGCCGCCCATTTTGTGCGCAGGCGGCCAGTAACATAGCCTCCGAGTGCGGAGGAGAGCCATTGCACGAGGACGAGCCAGATCGCCGCCGTGATGCCGAGTGTGCCGAGCGAACTGCTTTGTCCTGACCAGGGCGACACCATCGTCAGCCCAAGCCCGGATCCCAGAAGCAGAAGGATGAGGGTCACTCCGATGGCGGCGGCTGCGCCACCGAAGATGGGGCCCCATGTCATGGCTGATTTGGAGGATTCGACCGGAGCAGCAACCTCTCCGGACTCTGTCATTGAAACCGACATGATCCGTTCCTATCGCATAAACAGAGCGAGAAGGATGATGATAGGCAGTGGAACGCCGAGCAGCCAAAGTAGAATACCGCGACCCATGAGAGACCTCCTGTCAAAGGCGACGTTACGTGGTTGATGCCACACAACTTTTAAGCACGGCATTTGTTCCCGGCCGGTGGGAGCGGTCGGTTTGAAGTGGGCGATTTCATGTCAATCGCGCGGCAGCATTTGAAGGAGCAGCAGATTGCCGGAGCGGTTGCCGCATCCTTGGCATTGAAGGCGTTTGGCCAGACTGGCGAGAGACAGGTTCTGGCCGCAGCGCCGGGCAATATCCCGCCGGTCGATAAACGTCTGGCGGCGACATGCGCGGCAACGGGCATGAATGACGAACCACTCCGGTAACGTCGCCAATGTTACCTTTTCGATTTCGACGGCGTGGCGATCAGGGGGCGCGAGGCCGATACCGCGACGATGTCTCATGGCCCTTCAAAACGTGTCCGTTCACATGCGATGGCGCGGCTCACGTCCTTATCTCTCAGGGCAAGCTGAAGTCGCAGATGATGGCAATCCAGCAGCAGCGTCGTAATGGCGGCACGGACGTCCCCTTGGTGAAAAGCGACAACTGCGTCGACTTCTTCTCTCAATGTTTCTTCTGCCAATTTCTCGGCTGCCTGCGGACGCACGACCTTGATCTCCTTCAGAGCTTTCAACCCGATTTTCACCTGCCGCCTCCCTGATGTTCCTATTACGTTCTCATCGACCTCCCAGTCAAGAATGAGGGCGTTTCCGGGGACCGTTTGTCATCAACCGAGGCGGTGCGCGACGCAGGGGCGTTCCTGTACGCTTTCGAACTGAAACAATCTCCAAAGGCTTTTGTTTGCTGCCTATCGGCAATGAAGCAGCGAGGAGGATATCCAATGCTTCTGAGAGTGATGGCAGTAACAGCAATCACGATTGGCCTGGCAACGTCGGCAATGGCGCAATCAGGTGGAGGCGCGGGATCGGGCAGCGGCAGCGGAGCTTCAGGTTCCGGCAGCGGCACCATGTCTGGTTCGGATACTGGCGGTTCCGGCAACACCAACTCCAACGGTGCCGGCGCAAATACGACTGTCGGCGCCGGTGCGACCGGTGCGACCGGCTCCGGCGGCGATCCGAACGACTGTCAGCGCCAGCAGGCCGGCGGCACCGGCAACCCGGCTCCCACCTCCGGCAATAACTCGACACAACCCGATGCGGCAAATGCATGCCGTTGAACGTTGGTCGCTTCGTCAATTTGCCCCGGAAATCAGTATCGCTTCCGGGGCGTCATTTGCGTCGTGCTACCTTGTAATATCGCGGGAACGGCCAGCGATATCAGCGTATTGCACGCATAATTTATCCCGATCGGCACGAATCTTCGCGGCTGGGGCTGACGTCCGTTGAAAGGCGCGCCTATATCTTCAGGCGCAGAGTGATCTCGGAAGAGATGACCCCGGGAAACACGTCCGTGGTTCTCGAAGGAGCGGCTCTCGCTTACCGAGCGCAGCGGAATGGGAGAAGCATCCATGAGCAGATTTCGAGGAATTTTAGCAGCCGGAGCAATTGGCCTGTCGGTCATTTCCTCAGCTTGCTCGACACCGCCAAATTCATATGGCTCGGCATCGGGATACCAGCCGGGCGATTCCATGAACCCGGCCTGCGCCGACGGCTTCCGACCCGGCGACGGCCGTTCGTGCAGCTATTAGAGAGCCGCCGATGTCGGGAGTCGGACGACCAATATCGCGAGAACGAAGCGCTCGATCGGACATGCTGAACGCCCACATCGGAGCCTCGGGCCGCGCGAGCGATCAAGGCGGAATCTTACCACTCGCGGCCCATATGAAGAATATTGGTTCCGTACTGGCCGGCCGCGTGCCGAAGCGGAACCCTTATCGCTCCTCTCCGTTCCTCTATCCTAACGACAGGAGGAATAAGCCATGGATTGGAACCGCGTCGAAGGTAATTGGAAGCAGATGAAAGGCAAGGTCAAGGAGCAGTGGGGCAAGCTGACGGACGACGATCTTGACGTCATCAACGGTAAGCGCGATCAGCTCGAAGGCAAGATCCAGGAGCGCTACGGCTACGAGAAAGACCGTACCCGCAAGGACATCGATGATTGGTATAATCGCCAGACCTGGTAATTCGCATTATCGGGGAGCGGATCGGAACTCGGCACGCCCAATTTGATGGGCGTGTCATCTTCACATCTTTATCCAACAGATGCCAGCGTCAAGACAGCAGCGCACTGCGCGCCGCGTAGATACCCGGTCGCGGCCGGCTGGCTAGCCGTGCGCTTGCTCTCTCGCCTGCGCACAGCATGAACACCAATGGCTCGGCTCCAGCACCACCCGCGACCACACCAGCGGCGCGTCGGCTGGTGTTTTCTGTAAGCAGGCAGTCGTTCATCGGAGGTTAATGCCTATTAACCCAGAATCGCAGCTTGAAAGGATGCGCCGATGAAGATGTTTTTTTCCTCGCTTGCAGCCATTGTCTTGTCTGCATCTTTCGCCCTGCCGCTAAACGCCACGCCGATTGTCATGCCGAAAGCGGTAGCGATGCACACCGCCGACGTCGAGCAGGTCCATTACCGTCGCCACGGTCATGGTCATGCGTATGGCCATTGGAAGAAACACCGGTACGCTTACCGCGACTGCCGGTATTACGGCTCGTGCTATCGTCCGCGGTATTACGGCAGTCGCGACTATTACGGCTATCGCGACTACTACCCCTATCGCCGTCGGTCAGGTGTGACCGTGTATTTCGATTTTTAGTCGGCAGTGCCACGGAAGCCAATCTTGGCGCTCAACAAGCGCGCCGCCGGTCTCACTTGCCGGCGGCTTTGCCGTTTCTCGCCACTGTGGTAAAGAGGGCAGATGAACAACCCCTCCATCCATCTCCGACAGAAACGCGTGCGCGGGGCGCAGTGAGGAGGGAAAGCGGGAAGTAAGTGCCTGCTTCGGATCTCAACAAAAACAGCACTTATTCTGGAAATGGCTCCCCGGGCCGGATTCGAACCGGCGACCTGTCGATTAACAGTCGAATGCTCTACCGCTGAGCTACCAGGGATCACTGCTTGGCGCGGTGTGAGTGGGCTAATACAAATGCTTGCCCGATTTGCCAAGCGGTTTTTTCAAAAAAATGAAATGAACTTGTATTTGGACAGTCTGCGCCCATCTCTGGGAAATGACAAACAGGAATGATCGCCAAGAGACAACGGGCAGCGAAAAGCGCAGAAGGCGGGCAGGGCGCTTCGGTATCGACCACGTAAACCACAGGCTTATGCTCGGCTCCTTCAGCATTGGCTTGCCGCACTCACGCATCGGACGGATGGCAATCGGTGCGGCCCTCGTTTTCTGTGGATTGCTGGGCTTCCTGCCGGTCCTCGGTTTCTGGATGCTGCCGCTCGGCCTCCTGGTGCTTTCGCATGATCTTTCCATCGCCCGCCGGCTTCGGCGCCGGCTGGCAGTCTGGTGGCACAGACGGCGAACGCCGGCCGGCTAACGGCGGTCGCGGGAGACGCCCTGCGGAACGTGGATCGTTTTCGGCATTGGTGGTTTATGGAGCTGAAACACACCACGATGATCCGGGTGAGGATATGAAGCCAATTTTTATTGCAGTTTTCTCGGTAGCGGCGATGGTCTCAGCCACATCAGCCGAGGCCCAGGCCGTCGACAGCCGGGGTTTTGACGCGAGCGGTATCTGCCGCCGCCCCGAAGGGTGCGTCATCGATCAAGGCGAAAGCTGGTATAACGGGCCTCGCAACTATCGCAATTTTAACGGCCGTAATGAGCGCGACGGCAGGAACGACCGTGGTCGAGACGATCGCCGCTACCGCTCCCAGAACAGGACCTCGCTTGAAAGCGTCGGCATCATCGTCGGCTGATCACACGTGCCCGCCGTCGAGTTCGAGCTGCATGGATCCAGATGATTGCGATTCTAATTCGATCTCAGTTCGCTTTCCTCGAAAATCCCGCCATGGCCCGGATCCAGCTCGGTTGCCATCAACACACTGCAGGCGGCAAGAAGCAGAACGAGCTTCAGTCCGTGGACGACCATCGAGACCGGTTGTCGACGGGCCGGTGAGACGCGCGATGGCGCGATATAATACCCGTAATAGAAGTGCGGATCGTTCGTTTCCAGAAGGTTCTGGTAGACATGTGGCGGAATGTTCGCATGTCTCACCGGCGCGGAACCGGCGAACTTTACGTGGAGATCCCGGGTCTCGGCATCATATGCCGCACGTCCCTGCCTTTCTTTGAGGGCAGCCCATTCCATCGCAGCTCCTATCCCTCCCACGGCGATAAGATGGCGAGCAGGCGCTCTAAGTCAAGTTGGGAATTTGTCCAAATGCCGCGGTGTTTCTTCGTGTCCGCAGTGCAGGCAATTCACCAGGATCGGCCGGCGTCGAAATCTTCGCACTCTTCCTCGGTCATCTGGCGGTGAACAAACTTGCCGGCGACGACCTTGCGCATCACGTGACCGGTAATCGGCATCTTCGTGTTGATGTCGATGACAGGTTCGGTAACGAGGGCATAGCCCCACTCGTCTTCCTTGCCTCCGTTCGCGTAGATCATCGAGATGCGTTTGAGCGTGGCAAGCAGTGAAAAGAAGATGTCTTTGGCGGTCCCGCCGAATGTCGCGTCGTGCATGATTTCTCCCCAGAAAATGGGGATTATCCAAATCGGTTCGCATTACAATCGTAACTATTTGGGGTGATGCCAAAGGGCCGGACTTTTATTGGTGTTTAGCTAATCGGCTGTCCATCACCCATCATCATCCGAGCGTGGAGCTGGTTTCCGCAAACGCCTATTCGGAATGAAAAAAGGATCATATTCACAATGAAAGGCCTTGCGCTCATTCTAGAGCTGGTCTAAATCGCGGCCACCACACGATATTTTTCGATGTCGGTCACAGGTGAGGCCTCGTGGCGGAGTGGTGACGCAGAGGACTGCAAATCCTTGTACCCCGGTTCAATTCCGGGCGAGGCCTCCAATTTCTTCTTATCGCTGCTAGAGTTGCGAAATATCGCTGATTTTCGTGGTGGCTGCTCGGCCACGCTATTTTTATGGGCAACGCGTCGCCCGACTAGGCTGTCGCGGGCTCCATGCTACTGCGCCGGAGTTGCTTCGGCGCTCGATCTCCTCAGGTCGTTTCACCGTCCAGCAGCCCGCAGCAGAAGATGCCGACGAGCGCTGCGACGATAAGGAAATCGAACAGCGTGAAATATTCGAAAATCGCAGACATGGCCTGCTCCTCCTATTTCCTCCGTTGCAAATCATAACATGAAGGGGCAGGGCGTTCTACGCTTGAGCTGCAGCCCTTGTCTCCTGTGGCGCGAGAGAGCCGCCGGCGGATTCTTTTCGCCGACCGTTGCCAAGCCTTGAAAGCATCCGTGGCGGAGATTAAGAGACGAGGGACAGGAACCGCTTTTCAAGAGCGAGAGGACATGATGGATTTCGAAGCAGCGCGCGCAAAGATGGTCGACACCCAAATCCGCACCACGGATGTTACCTCGCATTCCGTGCTGACGGCTTTTCTCACAGTGCCCCGCGAGGCTTTCGTGCCGGAGAAGTCAAAGCTGCTGGCCTATATCGACAACGATGTCGAAATATCGGCCGCTGCACCGGGCAAGCCGGCCCGCTTCCTAATGGAGGCCTCGCCGCTCGCCAAGCTGCTGCAGTTGGCCGCCATCGGCAAAGACGATTTCGTGCTCGAGGTCGGGTGCGGCACCGGATATACATCGGCGCTGCTGTCGATCATCGCCGGGTCGGTCATTGCCCTCGAATGCGACGAGGCACTGGCTGCCGAAGCGAAGGCAAAGCTTGCCGGCTATGGCAAGATCGAGGTCGTGACGGGTCCCCTCGAAAAGGGCTACGCCGCCGGCGCCCCCTATGATCTGATCTTCATCAACGGCGCGGTCGAGGAGGTTCCGGCCGCTCTTCTCGGTCAGTTGCGCGATGGCGGCCGTCTGGTCACGGTCGAAGGGCACGGCAATGCGGCTCGTGCCAAGGTCTTCGTCGCCGAGCGCGGCGCAATCTCGGAGAATGTCTTCTTCAACGCTTCAGTCAAGCCGCTGCCGGGTTTCGCGAAGGCGCGCGAATTCGTTTTCTGACGCCGTTCTCCCTGGGGAATTCGAGCGACGGGCGCCATTGGCGCCCGTTTCTGTCAGTGCTGCCGGAAAGCCTTCACAAACATCATTTATCCTGACGTTGTGGTCTCGGATGGCGGGTGGCAACCATTGGGTAACAAAACTGTGCATGGCTGCATTCATTTGATTCTCGATGATTTTTTTCGCGTCTGGGGTATTCTAAGGTCGTGGTGATTCGGATGAACGCTCCACACCGTCCGATCGTTGTGTTGGGATAACGGGGATAGATATGGCTCAGCCAAGTGTAGCGCGTGAACCGTCCATGGAAGAAATTCTGGCCTCCATCCGCCAGATCATCGAAAGCAATGAACCCGGGGCCGGCAAGGCGATTTCAGCATCCGTGCCGCCGGTTTACGGCGCCGACGACGAAAACGGCTCCGAAATCCATCTGACGGTGGATGACACTTATGCCGGCGTGGAATTTCCCGAACCGGCCATGCGCTCTTCCGATCCGCGTTTCGTCGCCGCCAATTCGGCCGGCATCGCCCCTCAGACCGAAGCTCCGGCCCGCGCGCTGTCGCTTGCCGATGTCGCAGCCCGCGTGCGCGCCGCCTCCGAGCGCAGCGCCGTGCAGGCCGGTCAAGCCTTGCGCGAAATTCCGAGCGGCTTCCGCCAGCAGGAGCCGCAGCCGGCCGTGATGCCGGAGCCGCCGCGGGCTGCAAGTTCGCAGCCGCAGCCGACACAGCCTGTTTTTACCGCTGTCGCAGCACCCGTTTCCCCTGGTCCCGTCCGGCAGCCGCTTGAGCCGGCGTTTGCCGAAACACTGCAGGCCACAGCCGCCGAGCCGGCCGCTGTTGCCGCCGAAACTGCGCCGCCGGCTTTGGAGCCAGCCCACTCGCCGACCGAGCGTTTCCTGCCGAGCGTTGTCGAGGAGGCCCAGCCGACACTGCTTTCGGAAGACGCCGGCCTGCAGATCAGCCGCTCCTTCGAGGAGCTTGCCGCGGCGATCGACGGTGCCGAGCGCCGCTCGCTGGACGAGATTGCCGAGGACATGCTGCGCCCGATGCTGCGTGAATGGCTTGATGACAATCTGCCGACGCTGGTCGAACGGCTGGTGCGCGAGGAAATCGAGCGTGTGGCGCGCGGCCCGCGCCGCTGATCGGATTGCTTTTTTCTGGAAAAGCCGCTCCGGTCTCCGGGGCGGCTTTTTTATTGACTTGGCCGTGGCCATCCTATTTACAAACGCCCATCCTCGAACCTCGAAACTGGTCAGAAAATGCTCGACAAGACCTATGATTCCGCTGCCGTCGAACCGAAAATCGCCGCGAAATGGGATGAAGCGGACGCCTTCCGCGCCGGCGCGAACGCCAAACCGGGGGCCGAGACCTTCACCATCGTGATCCCGCCGCCGAATGTCACCGGCTCGCTCCATATGGGGCACGCGCTTAACAATACGCTGCAGGACATCATGGTGCGCTTCGAGCGCATGCGCGGCAAGGACGTGCTCTGGCAGCCGGGCATGGACCACGCCGGCATCGCCACCCAGATGGTCGTCGAACGCAAGTTGATGGAGCAGCAGCTGCCGGGCCGCCGCGAGATGGGCCGCGAGGCCTTCATCGACAAGATTTGGGAGTGGAAGGCGGAATCGGGCGGGCTGATCTTCAACCAGCTGAAGCGCCTCGGTGCGTCCTGTGACTGGTCACGCGAGCGTTTCACCATGGACGAAGGCCTGTCGCAGGCCGTTCTCGAGGTTTTCGTCACGCTCTATAAGGAAGGCCTGATTTACAAGGACAAGCGCCTCGTCAATTGGGACCCAAAACTCCTGACGGCGATTTCCGACATGGAGGTCGAACAACACGAGGTGAAGGGTCATCTCTGGCATCTGCGCTATCCGCTCGAGCCCGGCGTCACCTATCAATACCCGATCGCTTTCGACGAGGAAGGCAAGCCGACCCAGTTCGAGACGCGTGACTATATCGTCGTCGCGACGACGCGACCCGAGACGATGCTCGGCGATACCGGCGTTGCCGTGAACCCCGAAGACGAGCGTTATAAGCCGATCATCGGCAAGCACGTCATCCTCCCGATCGTCGGCCGCAGGATACCGATCGTCGCCGATTCCTATGCTGATCCGACGGCCGGCACCGGCGCGGTAAAGATCACACCGGCCCATGATTTCAACGACTTCGAAGTCGGCAAGCGCGCGAAGCTGCGGGCGATCAACGTCATGAATATCGATGGCACCATTGCCATCAAGGACAATGAGGATTTCCTTGAAGGTCTCGACAATCCGGCGGCATTGCATGGCGCCTGGGACCGCCTGGAAGGGCAGGACCGTTTCTATGCGCGCAAGGTCATCGTCGAGATATTGGAAGAGGCCGGCCTTGTCGACAAGATCGAACCGCACAAACATGTGGTCCCGCATGGCGACCGCGGCGGCGTGCCGATCGAGCCGCGGCTGACGGAACAATGGTTTGTCGATAACAAGACATTGGGGCAGCCTGCCCTGGAATCCGTTCGCGAGGGAAGAACCAGATTTATTCCCAGGAATTGGGAGAACACCTATTTCAATTGGCTGGAGAACATCGAACCGTGGTGTATCTCGCGCCAACTCTGGTGGGGCCATCGGATTCCTGCTTGGTACGGCCCCGACGGTCAGGTCTTTGTCGAAAAGACCGAGGAAGAGGCGCTGCAGGCAGCGATCCAGCATTACCTCTCGCATGAGGGGCCGATGAAGGCCTATGTCGAGGACCTGCTCGAAAACTTCAAGCCCGGTGAGATCCTGACGCGGGACGAGGACGTGCTCGACACCTGGTTCTCTTCTGCGCTCTGGCCTTTCTCGACCCTTGGCTGGCCCGACGAGACGCCGGAACTTGCGCGTTACTATCCGACGAATGTCCTCGTCACCGGTTTCGATATCATCCCGTTCTGGGTCGTTCGCATGATGCAGATGGGCCTGCATTTCATGAAGGACGAGAATGGCGATCCAGTCGAACCCTTCCATACGATCTATATTCACGCACTGGTGCGCGACAAGAACGGACAGAAGATGTCGAAGTCGAAGGGCAACGTCATCGACCCCCTGGAACTGATCGACGAATACGGCGCCGACGCGCTACGCTTCACCCTGGCGATCATGGCCGCACAGGGCCGCGACGTGAAGCTCGACCCTGCCCGCATCGCCGGCTACCGCAATTTCGGCACCAAGCTTTGGAACGCCACGCGCTTTGCCGAGATGAACGGTGCAAAAAGCGATCCGCACTTCGTGCCGGAGGCCGCCGAACTCACCATCAACCGCTGGATCCTGACGGAGCTTGCCCGTACGGAACGTGACGTCACGGAAGCGCTTGAAGCCTTCCGCTTCAACGATGCCGCCGGCGCGCTCTACCGTTTCGTCTGGAACGAAGTCTGCGACTGGTATCTCGAGCTTCTGAAGCCGGTCTTCAGTGGCGATGACGAAGGCGCCAAGGCCGAAGCCCAGGCCTGCAGTGCCTATATTCTCGAAGAGATCTACAAGCTCTTGCATCCCTTCATGCCCTTCATGACCGAAGAGCTTTGGGCGCATACCGCAGGCGAAGGCAAGGAACGCGACACGCTGGTCTGCCATGCCGAATGGCCAGCGCCGTCCTATGCCGATGACGCAGCTGCTGACGAGATCAACTGGCTGATCGACCTCGTCTCCGGCATCCGCTCCGTGCGCGCCGAAATGAACGTGCCGCCGTCGGCCACCGCCCCGCTGGTTGTCGTCAAGGCCAACAATCTCACGCGCGAAAGGTTGTTCCGCCACGATGCCGCCATCAAGCGGCTTGCCCGCGTGGAAGCGATATCGCTGGCCGACGATGCGCCGAAGGGTGCGGCTCAGATCGTCGTCGCGGAAGCCACCGTCTGCCTGCCGCTCGGCAATCTGATCGATCTTGCTGCCGAAAAGGCCCGCTTGGAAAAGGCGATTGCCAAGATGGACGGAGAAATCGCCCGCATCAATGGCAAGCTTTCCAACGAGAAGTTCGTCGCCAATGCCAATCCCGAGGTGGTCGAGGCCGAGCGCGAGCGTCTCGATGAGTTGAAGGGGCAGATCGCCAGCTTGAAAACCGCCCTTTCCAGGGTCAGCGAGGCCGGATAAATTTCATTGCCGATTTGGTAAGTTATTTCAAAGACGCGCCCGCTTCGGGCGCGTCTTTTTGTCGTTTGGGGCGCCCCTGATTCGGTCTTGAACGCGGCTGATTTCGGGCGCTGAACCTGTGGATTTTGACTTCACAGCTATCCAGTCGGTGAAAACTGTCACTGTTGTCGGATTGATACATCTTCCGCAATGTTTGGAATGAAAACCCAAAAGCCCATCCAAAAACCGATGGTTCTGGAATAAAATTTTATTAACCAGATTTTTTGACGTGTCCGTCAATTTCTTTACGTAAGCTAGCCACTGCAATGCCTGGGAGCGCCGCCGTGGGGCGCGTTGCCATGTCGAGCGAAGGCTTACTAAAGTGGCCTGACATCAATTGCTGGAGTGGGGGAGACACAATGGCATCGCGTATGTTTTCCAGGGGCGTAACGTCGCTCGTTCTTCTTTCGTCGCTTGCCTCACCGTCCTTTGCCGGTGGCCTGGAGCGCGGCGGCTATAACATCGATCAGCTGTTCGATACGTCGCCTTTCTCGTTTCAGTCGGGCGTGACTTACGTCACGCCGCAGCGCAAGCTGAAGGATGTCCGAGACACGAATACGTCGATACTTACAGGGGGCGGCAATCTGAGCAGCCGTCCAGACACGGCTGACGATACCTCAAATTACACCATCCCCTATATCGGCTTTAAGGCTGGTTTTGGCGATGCAGTCGACTGCCTCGTTGACTATTCGGAGCCCTTCGGCGCCCACACCAGCCCCGGCCTGAACTGGGCCGGCGCCAACGATAACATTGAGACAGAGATCAAAACCCGCAACTATGGCGGCACCTGCTCCTATCGTTTTGATGTCGGCCCTGGGCAGCTTCGCTTCATTGGCGGCGCTTTTTATCAGGAAGTCGAAGGCTTCAAGGAACGTCTGGTTTCAACGCTTCCGCTTCTGCTCGGGACTGGAACTGGCGTCGGCCGCCTGGATATCGACGATAGCGGTTGGGGCTGGCGCGCCGGTCTCGCTTACGAGATTCCGGAATATGCAATGCGTGCGAGCCTCGTCTATAACAGTCGCGTCAAGTACGATGACCTGTCCGGGACTGTTGATCTCCGTCAGGTTCCAGTTGTGCCGCTATATGGGGGCCTAGTCACACCTGTTTCCGGTTCCGCCGAAGCGCCGGATTCGCTGGAGCTGAAACTGCAAAGCGGTATCGCTCCGGATTGGCTTGCATTCGGATCGGTTAAATGGACGAACTGGAGCGTCCTGCAGTCGGTAGCATTCTGCCCGACCAACGGCTTGCCTTGTCCCGCGGGTGGTCTGACCTCGCTCGATCTTCTTTATCGTGACGGTTGGACGATCTCCGGCGGTATTGGCCACAAGTTCAATGAACAATGGGCCGGTGCAGTCAGCCTGACATGGGACCGCGGCACCAGCCAGGGCTATGGCGCCCAGACAGACAGCTGGACGCTCGGTCTCGGTGCGGCCTATACGCCGACGGAACATATCGAATGGCGCTTTGCCGGTGCCGTGGGCGTGTTGACGAGCGGTTCGTCTGGCGCTGTGACCCGGAATGGCGTTACATATGGAGATGATGTCTCCTATTCCTTTGACGATGATCTGGTCGCTGCACTGTCGACAAGCATAAAGATCAAGTTCTAATTCCACGTTCTGAAGAATTGAGGAGCCCGGCACTGCCGGGCTCTTCTTTATGCGCGCCCGTTATTCATGTCATTTGCTGGTCTCGTTTTGTGACGATTCAGCAACAGTTTTTTACGATGAATGGCGTATGGTGGCGATGGGGCGAATTTGTCCATTTCCCGCCACAAAGAGAGCGCAGCGGTATTTGGGGCGAGGTGATGACAGACTTACGGTGCGTGTAATCAGTAGCATGGGTCGATTTTTTTCCGGTAACACCAGATCGTACGGCGCAAGTGGCGACAGCCGCGTGATTGCGGCCTTTTCTCTTTCCGGGCAAGGCTATTCCGACCGCAAATTCGGTCTCACGAACATGCCGTCGATCCATTCATTACCGTCGTTATCTGCCCGTTCGCACAGGCAGGCGGGCTTCGCGGCAGATGTCGATACCGGTTTGGTCACATTTGCTATTTACGAATCCGATAACGGGGGGAAGGCGGATGCCGCGCCCGCCGAAAGAGCGCCAGAAAGATTGCAGTCGGGCCATGCCGGGAGCCGGGTGGTCCTGAATGATGTGCTGAAAATTCGGCCTTTGAGAAAAGGCCTATGGGCTGGATGCGACGCGGGCAAAGGGGCCATGGAGCCCGCCGCGGGATCGCTCGCCTCGAAAGAATACATCCGCGATATGCCCGGCGTCAGCGCCGGCTGCGCGCGATGAATGAAAGAAATCGGTTGAAATGGTAACGTCCGAGTTCAAACTGTTCAAATTCATGCTGGTGAGCATGTGGGTGGCAATATCGCTGTCCGGTCCGGTTCACGCTTTCGACATCAAGAGCGACGTCAGCAAGGAGTCCGGTCCTTTCGATCTGTTCAAGTTCGGCTTCAAGGCCTACAAAAACGGACAGAAAGAGGAGGCGGTCGAAGCCTACAAATACGCCGCCGAAAAGGGCCATACCGGTTCGCGCTGGGCGCTCGCCAACATGTATGCCGACGGCGACGGCGTCACCCAGGATGATTTCGAAGCCTTCAAGATCTACAGTGAGATCGCCCAGCAGGGTGTCGAACCCGGCTCGGAAGATACCGGCTTCTTCGTCAACGCGCTCCTCTCGCTCGCCAACTACTACAAGCATGGAATTGCCGGCAGCCCGGTCAAGATCGATCTCACTCAGGCGCGCCAGCTCTATTTCCAGGTCGCCTCCACCTTTGGCGTTCCCGAAGCGCAGTTCCAGCTGGCGCAGATGATGCTAGCCGGTGAGGGTGGCAATGCCAGCCCGCAGCAGGCGAAAAAGTGGTTGAACCAGGCTCGCAAGAGTGGCCATCCCGGCGCCATGGCCGTTTTCGGAAATATCCTTTTCGACGAAGGCCAGACGGCTCGCGGTCTCGCGCTGATGACCGCCGCTCTCGACCGCTGCAAGCCGAAGGATTGCAGCTGGATGGAAGCGTTGCAGGAGCAGGCCTTCTCGGTTGCCAACGAGGCCGACCGTCGCACGGCAGTTTCGCTGTCGCACGCCATCGCGAGCGGTTCCGATTGACGCTTTGCGTTCAGCGCCAAGCGGCATTCAACCCGTGCATCATCTCCATCGCGCCCCTGAAAGGACGCGCTGCCATGGGCTCGGAATGTCAGGCCGCGAAATCGAAATAGGCGATCACCGGTACGTGGTCGGACGGCTTTTCCCAGGCCCGCACATGTTTTTCGATAGCTGCCGACGTCATCCGGTCGGCTGCTTCCGGTGACAGCAGCAGGTGGTCGATGCGGATGCCGTTGTTCTTCGGCCATGCACCCGCCTGATAGTCCCAGAAGGAATAGAGCCGCGTCGCGTCTGTCGTTGCGCGCACCGCATCGGTCAATCCAAGATTTTCAAGCCTGCGGAATGCCCGCCGCGTCTGCGGCAGGAACAGTGCATCGCTTTCCCATGCCCTGGGATCGAAGCAGTCGTGCGGTTCAGGAATAACGTTGTAATCGCCGGCAAGCACCAGCATCTCTTCATAGGCTAGCCGTTCGGCCGCAAAGCTCCTCAGACGCTCCATCCAGGCGAGCTTGTAGGGATACTTCTCCGTGTCGACGGGATTGCCATTCGGGAGATAGATGCAGCAGACGCGCAGGATGCGCGTGTCGGGGAGGGTGAACACCGCTTCCAGGAAACGCGCCTGTTCGTCTAGCGGGTCGCCGGGCAGGCCGCGGTTGACTTCAAAAGGTGAGGTCTTGGAGAGGATCGCGACGCCGTTGAATCCCTTCTGGCCGTGCGTCTCGACATGATAGCCGAGCGCTTCGATCTCCAGCCGGGGAAAGCCTTCGTCGATCGTCTTGATCTCCTGCAGGCAGACGATATCGGGATCGGAATCCTTGAGCCATTGTGTGAGATTGTCGATACGCGCCTTAACGCCGTTGATGTTCCAGGTCGCGATCTTCATGGCACTGTCCCGTTCGCTAGGGCATGTCGCGCAAAAATGTGCGGCCGTTTTTGCGATCCACGACATGCGGAAAATCAAAGACCTAAAGCGTGGCAAGCGAATCTGAAAGATCGCGACGCGCTTTAGTGCGCTCCTTTTATCGCGGTCTTTCGCCGCTGGACAAGCCGATAAACCGGCTGGAAGCAATTCTTCCGCCGGTCGTTGGGGACAACGTTTTGCGTTCGGATATTCAGATCGAAAAGCTGGTGCCGCAGCCGCAGCTCGCCACAGCGTTGGGATTCTTGATCTGGAAGGATTGACCAAGCAGATTGTCGACGAAGTCGATCTCCGACCCTGCCATATAGACGAGAGACAGGCTGTCGATCAGAACCTTGGCGTCGTTCTTTTCGACGACGACGTCGTCTTCACCAGGGCTGTCGGCAAGATCGAACTTATAGGAAAAGCCCGAACAGCCGCCGCCTTCGACCGAAACGCGCAGCGCGCTCTTGCCGGTCTCTGCGCCGATGATGGAGGCGATACGCTTTGCCGCGGCATCTGAAAGGGTTACACTCGTATCCGTCATGTTTCCTCCTGCCGGGGTCAAGATCCGGAGAGAATGGGTTTTGGCACTCGAATGTTCAAATGCCTGATATCAAAAGAACTTACCATGATCTTCGCGAAAATGCCATGATGTGCGAAACGGCTCGGCGGGTGCCGCTTTGCCGTTTCGTCGGGCTATAGGTATGAAGAGGGCAAAGCGGCGTCAATGGGCAGATGCGGCAACAGGCAGAATGACGGTGAAGAATGACGGTTGACAGACGGGCTTTAGGTTTTGGCGGCAGCGAAAGAGCGGTCTATGCGGCAGACCCGTGGACGACGCGTGGGCGTCTCTATCCAGAAGACGGCAGTCCGACTCGCTCCGATTTCCAACGCGACCGCGACCGCATTGTCCATACCACCGCCTTCCGCCGGCTGAAGCATAAGACCCAAGTCTTCATCGCCCAGGATGGCGATCACTACCGCACCCGGCTGACGCATACGATCGAGGTGGCGCAGATTGCCCGTGCGCTTGCCCGCGCCCTGAAACTCGACGAGGATCTGGCCGAGGGCGTGGCGCTGGTGCACGATTTCGGCCACACGCCGTTCGGCCATACCGGCGAGGATGCGCTTCACGAGGTGCTGCTGCCCTATGGTGGCTTTGACCACAATGCCCAATCGCTGCGCATCGTGACCAAGCTCGAAAGGCGATATGCCGAATTCGACGGCATCAATCTGACATGGGAAAGCCTCGAAGGCCTCGTCAAACACAATGGTCCGCTGCTGACGCCAGAAGGGGCCGGCACGCGCGGCCCGGTGCCGCAGCCGATCCTCGATTATTGCGAATTGCACGATCTCGAGCTCGCGACTTATGCCAGCCTGGAAGCCCAGGTCGCGGCGATCGCCGACGACATTGCGTATAACACGCACGATATCGACGACGGCCTGCGCTCCGGCTACCTGACCTTCGACATGCTGGAGGAAATCCCGTTTCTGGCGGGGTTGATGGCCGAGGTGAGGGCTCGATACCCGCATTTGGAACCGAGCCGTTTCACCCACGAGATCATGCGCCGCCAGATCACCCGCATGGTCGAGGACGTGATCGGCGTCGCCCAGCAGCGTCTTTCAATTCTTCGCCCTGAGAGTGCAGCCGATATTCGCGCTGCCGACCGTGTGATCGCGACCTTCTCCGACGCGATGGCCGAAACCGACCGGCAGATCAAGGCGTTGCTCTTCAAACGGATCTACCGCAATCCCGATATCATGCGCATCCGCGCCGGTGCTGCCCAGATCGTCACGGATCTCTTTGCCGCTTACATGGCCAGTCCCAAGGAGATGCAGAGCCATTATTGGGTCGATCACATCGCCGGGCTCGCCGATGCGCCCAAGGCTCGACATGTCGGCGATTACCTCGCGGGCATGACCGACACCTATGCGATCAGTGCCCACAGGCGATTGTTTGACCACACTCCGGATTTGCGATAGGCAGCGGTCGCCCGCCGAAGGCCGATTTGCGCCTTTGGCACAGCCTATGCATGGAAGAGTGCGATGAACCTTTTTACCGACTTCGAAGCCAGGATCAAAACCGCCCTTGAACAGATCGATCTGGTCAGGGAAAAGCGATCTGAACTCGATTTCGGCCGCATCGCAGTCGAACCACCGCGCGATGCGAGTCACGGCGACGTTGCGACCAACGCCGCGATGGTGCTGGCAAAGCCGCTCGGCACCAATCCTCGCGCCCTTGCAGACGTCATCATCGCCAAGCTCAAGGAGGATGCCGACGTCGCCGATGTTTCGGTGGCAGGTCCCGGTTTCATCAACATCCGTCTCGCCGTCGGCTATTGGCAGCGGCTGCTGGCTTCTATCATCGGCGCCGGCATTGACTATGGCCGCTCGAGCCTCGGTGAAGGCCGGACGGTCAACGTCGAATACGTCTCGGCCAATCCGACCGGCCCGATGCATGTCGGTCATTGCCGCGGCGCCGTCGTCGGCGATGCGCTCGCCAACCTGCTTGCCTTTGCCGGTTATGGCGTCGAAAAGGAATATTATATCAACGATGCCGGTTCCCAGATCGACGTGCTGGCCCGCTCGGTCTTCCTGCGTTATCGCGAAGCGCTCGGCGAACGGATCGGCGAAATCCCTTCGGGCCTTTATCCCGGAGATTATCTCGTGCCCGTCGGCCAGTCGCTTGCCGCCGATTACGGTGTCCGGCTGCACAATATGCCGGAAGAGGAATGGATGCCAATCGTCAAAGATCGCACGATCGACGCGATGATGGCGATGATCCGCGAAGATCTGGCGGCG
This sequence comes from Rhizobium etli CFN 42, assembly GCF_000092045.1. NCBI lineage: Bacteria > Pseudomonadati > Pseudomonadota > Alphaproteobacteria > Hyphomicrobiales > Rhizobiaceae > Rhizobium > Rhizobium etli. The sequence goes on from NC_007761.1 coordinate 1,904,410, forward strand.
CTGAACGTCCATCACGACATCTTCTTCTCCGAGCGCACCTTGCACGCCAACGGCGCGGCAGCCATCCGCACCGCGATCAATGATCTGACCTTCAAGGGCTATGTCTACAAAGGCACTCTGCCGCCGCCGAAGGGTCAGCTTCCCGAGGATTGGGAGGATCGCGAACAGACGCTGTTCCGCTCGACCGAGGTGGGCGACGATATCGACCGGCCGCTGATCAAGTCGGACGGTTCCTACACCTATTTCGCCGCCGACGTCGCCTATTTCAAGAACAAGTTCGATCGTGGCTTCGAGGAGATGATCTATGTGCTCGGCGCCGATCATGGCGGCTACGTCAAGCGTCTGGAAGCGGTTGCGCGCGGCGTTTCGGATGGCAAAGCAAAGCTGACTGTACTGCTTTGCCAGCTCGTCAAGCTCTATCGCAACGGTGAGCCGGTGAAGATGTCGAAACGTTCGGGCGATTTCGTCACGCTTCGGGACGTCGTCGAGGAAGTCGGTCGTGATTCGGTCCGCTTCATGATGCTTTATCGTAAGAACTCCGAGCCACTCGACTTCGATTTCGCCAAGGTGACGGAGCAGTCGAAGGATAATCCTGTTTTTTATGTGCAGTACGCGCATGCCCGCTGCATGTCGGTCTTCCGGCAGGCAAAAGAGGCTTTTGCCGGCCTCGATGTTTCGCCCGAGGATCTTGCGAAAGCCGTTGCTGGCATTGAAGATCCGGCCGAATTGCAGCTCGTCGCCAAGCTCGCCGAATTCCCGCGTATCATCGAGTCGGCCGCCCAGTCCCAGGAGCCACATCGCATCGCTTTTTACCTCTACGACCTGGCCAGTGCTTTCCACGCGCACTGGAACAAAGGTAAAGATCAGCCGGAATTACGATTTGTTAATGATAAAAACCGAGAATCAACTATTGCCAGACTTGGGCTGGTGTACGCCGTCGCGTCGGTTTTGAAGTCGGGACTTGCCATTACAGGCACTGCCGCACCTGACGAAATGCGATAACGTCACCATTTACCCACAATGCGCTGGCATTTGAGCGTTGGCGTTTGCGAGTGGGATAGGCATGGCTGAGAAACAATTTGCGTATGATACGCGCGGAAAAGACGATCTGTTTGCCGACGACGATCCGTTGGCCGAACTTGCCAGGATCGTCGGTTTCGAGCCGCGTGTTGCAGCGAATACCGTAAGCGACGCCGCCCGGCGCGAGCCTGCCTTCGATCTGGAGGACGAGCTCGGGCGAGAATTCGATCGCTACGATTCACCGCGTCCGCTGGCCGAACTCGATCGGCCGGCCGAGCCGATCTCCGACGGCGTCGCTTCCGAAGACTATGTCGAGCCCGTTCTCGATGCTTCTGCGGCTGCCGTAAGCGTGGATGTTCCGGAGCCCGTCTCCGTTGGTCCCGTCGCCGCAGAAGAAGCTGCGCAACCTCCGGCAAGGAGCTGGGACGTAGCTTCTGCCGACTGGGCGGCCGGTCCACAGCAGTTGTCCGTCGACCCTGCCCCCGAGGCGTCGGTCCAAACCGCTTTCGGCGGCGCCCGCGACCTGATCGAGGAACTCGAACTGTCGATCGGTGCTGCGCCGGTCTCTTCGCTGGCGCAGTCCGCCAAAGCCCCGCAATGGTCGGCTGCCAGCATCAGGTTGCCGCTCGCCAATTTCCACGCCCCGAAGCGTGAGGAGCCGGTGGCAGCGATCAAGCCGGTAGCCGAAGCAGTCGCTGCGCTTGCGACTGAAGCAGTCGCTGAACCGGTGGCTGACGCAGCGGTTGCCGATCCTGCCTCGGCGGAGCCCGCAATCGAGCAGCCGGTGCCCGTTGCTGCCGTCGAACCTCCCGAAGAGTTCGAATCCGCGGCGCCGTCGTTCGGCTTTCCCGCCGAGCTCGATCGCCACGATGAGGCAATTGCGCCGCAAGAAGCTGCTGAAGCCGAGGAATTCGTTGAAGTCGAGAATGATCTGGAAGAGTTCGGCTCCGACGCCGGTTTCGATCTCGCGGCCGCCATCGAAGGCGAGATCCAGGCCGATGCCGCGCTGACCGAGGTCGGACCTGAAGTTCCGCATGCCGCCGGCACCTTCGATGTCGACGACTTGCTGGCCGACGTCTCGCGCTATCCTGTGCCCCGTCCGGTATTGCAGCGCGCCAATCTGGCGCCGGTTTCGCCGGAGCCTGCTCCCGTCGAAGTCGCCCCGGTCGCTGCCGCACCGGTTCAGCCCGAGGCGATCGCGCCCGCGCCGGTCCTGTCCGCTCCGATCGAAATGGCGCTCGCCTATGCTGCCGAAGCTGCAAGGCCGGTCGCGTCGCAGCCTGCCGCCGTCACGCCGCCCCATCCTGTCGCAACGGCCTATCCACGGGCGCAGCAGTCGGCGCCGGAAGCCGATGATCCCTTCGCGGGCCACGATTTTGAATTGGACCTCGCCGGTATCGAGCTGGAACTTGCCGATCTCGATTTTTCCGAAGCAGTCGAGCCTGCGCCGCAGCCAAAAGCACAGCCGGCGCCCGCCGTGCACCAGCAGGCAACGCCCGAGTACCCGCAGGCCGCTGTCCCGGCGCAGCCCGCGCCGGCCCTGGTTTCCGAAGAGCCGGCCCCAGCTCCGACGCCGGCTCCGGCTTTCAACTGGGCACCTGCCGCAGAGGCGTCCGCCGCTGAATCGACCGAAGATCTGCCCTTCGATCCGGCGATGATCTCCGATCCGGAGGATCGTCCCGAGACGGTGGACGACATGCATGTGCCGGCGCTGCCGCCGGTCGAGTCGCCCCCTCCGGTCGCGAAAACCGCGGATTTCGATTTCGATCTCGATGCTGAGATCGCGAGCTTTTTCGAGCCGGCCAAGCCGCGCGAAACGGCGGCGCCTGCCCGTAATATGGCTGCCGCTGCGGCAACGCCGATCAAGCCGACCATTGCCGACGGTCTCGATGATTTCGAACGGGCGCTGGAGGAGGATTTCCGCCGCAGCGTGCGCGAGCCGGTCGAGCGCCGCGAGACCTCCGAGGTCCACATCGAGTCGGCAAGCCAGGCCGCTGATTTCAGCCGCGCCCGGTCGATGCGCCGGCTGCTGGCCGGCGCCGTCGTGCTGGTGGTCTTCGCCGGCGTCGGTTATGGCGTCTATTCCTCCGTCTGGAACGGCGAAGGGCTCGGCATTGTCGCGTCCGGCGAGCCGCGTGTGATCACGGCCGACAAGGAGCCGGTCAAGGTCGTTCCGGAAAATCCCGGCGGTAAGACGGTTCCGAACCAGGATAAGGCCGTCTACGACCGCGTTGCGGGTTCTGCCGAGGAGCCGAAGCAGAAGGCGCTCGTCTCCTCGGACGAGGCGCCGGTCGATGTTGTCCAGCGCACCTTGACGCCGGAGGCATTGCCGGAAGATGACGAGAACGCCGGCACTGACGATAGGGTCACGCCGACCGCGGTTGGTGAGACGGAGGATCCGCGTCTGCTGCCGAACCACGCCGACGCCGACGACGCTTCCGCAAGCGACGCCGACAAGACGCCATCTGTTTCGCCGCGCAAGGTCCGCACGATGATCGTCAAGCCTGACGGCACGCTGGTCGCCCGCGAGGAGTCCGCGCCGGTCGACCAGCCGGCACCGTCTGCTCAGCCGATGCCGTCTGGCCAGCCTCCAGTTACGGCGCAGTCGGCCCCGTCTGCGCCATCAGCCCCGATCGCGCCGCCGGTTGCCGGAACGGCTGCGACCTTCCCGGCAAGCGCCGAGATTGCGTCCGCCGATGCCCGTTCTGCAGCACCCGTTCAAACCGCGCCGGCGCAGCTGTCGTCTGCCGCAACTGCCGATGAGCAGGCGGCAAATCCCGCACCGGTCGATGCGCCGGTACGGCCGGTCAAGACGGCAACGATCGCCGATACGGCCCCGGTTCCGATCGCCCGCCCGGCCGATCAGCCTGTCAACGTCGTTGGCACGGTTACCGATAAGGGCAATGTCCGCACGCCCGCGCAGCAGCCGAAGCCGACGCAGGTCGCCTCGGCAACGCCGGCCGTCGCCCAGCCGCAGCAAGCCGTCTCCGTCGGTGGCTACGGCCTTCAGATCGCTTCGCTTCCGTCGGAGGACGAGGCCAATAAATCTTATGCAAGCCTGTCGAAGAAATTCGCCGGCGTGCTTGGCGGCCGCGCCCATGAGATCCGTAGGGCCGATATCGCCGGTAAGGGCACTTTCTACCGTGTCCGCATCCCGGTCGGCTCAAAGGACGAGGCCGCAGCCCTTTGCGAACAGTATCGCGCAGCCGGTGGAAGCTGCCTGATCTCCAAGTAACATCGGTCATTGAATTATGAGAGCGGCGGGCCGGATCGGACCGCCGCTCTTTTTTGTGCATCGCGCCCGCGCTCGCTCGCATTTGGCCCGCCGCCGTTTATGATTCTTCCATGACCGAATCAAAAGCGATGATCCTTGGCTGCAGCGGCCTTGCCCTCACATCCGAAGAAAAGGCCTTTTACCGGGACGAACGGCCCTGGGGTTTCATCCTCTTCGGGCGCAATATCTCCGAAACAGCGCAGATCACCGATCTCGTCGCCGAATTGCGCGACAGCGTCGGCTGGCATGCGCCGGTGCTGATCGATCAGGAGGGTGGTCGCGTCCAGCGCATCCGTCCGCCGGTTCTGCCGCGTTATCCCTCAGGCCAGGCGCTGGGCGATCTCTATCGCCGCGACCCGGCGCTCGGGCTGCGCGCCGCCTGGGTGATGTCGCGCCTGCATGCCTTCGACCTGTCGAACCTTGGCATCAATGTCGATTGCCTGCCGGTTCTCGACGTGCCGGTCGAAGGCAGCAGCAACGTCATCGGCGACCGCGCCTATGGCGGCGATCCCGAGACCGTCATCGCAATGGGACGGGCGGCCGGCGAGGGGCTGAAGGCCGGCGGCCTGCTGCCCGTGATGAAACATATGCCCGGCCACGGTCGCGGCTTTGCCGATTCACATCTGGAGCTGCCTGTCGTTACCGTCTCGCGCGATGAGCTGGAGACCCATGATTTCCCCCCCTTCATCGCGATGAAGGACGAGTTGATGGCAATGACCTGCCATCTCGTCTTCACATCAATCGACCCTGACAATCCGGCGACGACCTCGCGCAAGGTGATCGACGACGTCATCCGTCAGCACATCGGTTTTGGCGGTCTGCTGCTTTCCGACGACAGCTCGATGAATGCGCTTTCCGGCACGATCGGTGAACGGGCGGCGAATATCATTGCAGGGGGATGCGATATCGTGCTGCATTGCAATGGCCATATGGACGAGATGCGGGCGGTCGTGGCAAATGTTCCGCCGCTCGCCGGTCTTTCGCTTAGCCGCGCAAAAGCGGTAGAAGCAGGCTTTGCCGCGCCGGATACTGCCGATGAGGCGGAGTTGAGGGCGGAATTCGAGGCGATGTTCGTGTCGGTGTGATCGTAGGAGAGCAGGGTGGTGAGCACGGTCAAGGGCTCGGAACGTCCGCAGGCGGCAACGCCGATGGACAAGCTGTGGCAGGAGAACGGCGCCGAGCGCGCCAGCCACGAGCCAGCGCTGGTGATCGACGTCGCCGGCTTCGAAGGTCCGCTCGACCTGCTGCTCTATCTCGCCCGCAACCAGAAGGTCGACCTGTCGCGCATTTCTGTCTTGGCGCTGGCCGAACAATATCTGCAGTTCGTCGAAAGCGCCCGGCGGATCCGCATCGAGCTTGCCGCCGACTATCTCGTCATGGCGGCCTGGCTTGCCTATCTCAAGTCGCGGCTGCTCATTCCCCAGCAGGTTAAGGATGATGGCCCCTCGGGCGAGGAGATGGCGGCAACGCTTGCCTTCCGCCTGAAACGTCTCGAAGCCATGCGCCAGGCGGCCGAAGGCCTCGTCAACCGCAACCGCCTCGGCCGCGATATCTTCGCGCGCGGCGCGCCCGAGCATATTCCCGACCGGCAGCAGTCGGCTTATGTGGCGAGCCTATACGATCTCCTGACCGCCTATGCGGCGCTGCGCCAGCGCCACGCCATCACCCAGGTGACGATCGAGAGGCGCAATGTCTGGTCGTTGACCGACGCCCGCGAGCTGCTGACCCAGATGATCGGCGAGGTCGGCGACTGGACGGCGATGGAGCATTATCTGCTGCCTTATCTCGCAGCGCCCGAGGAGCGCGTCACGGCGATTGCCAGCGCCTTCGCTGCGTCGCTGGAACTGGTGCGCGAGGGCAAGCTCGAAATCCGTCAGGAAGGAGCCTTTCAGCCGATCTATATGCGCCGCGGCCCGAAACATGCGACTCTGCAGGTGGTTGAACAGGAGCGGCCGGCTTGACCGATCTGAAGGGCGAAGAGGATTTCGAGGAAGAGGGCCGCGATCTGCAGGCCGAGATCGAGGCCGAGCGCACTGCCGAGGCGCTGGTCTTCGCCTCCTCCCAGCCGGTTTCCGAAGCTTTCCTCGCCGAGCGCCTGCCGAGGGGCGCCGACGTGCGCGCGATCATGCTGCGACTGAAGGAACATTATGCGCCGCGCGGCGTCAATCTCGTGCAGATCGAGGGGGCTTGGGCCTTCCGGACTGCCGCCGATCTGTCCTTCGTCATCCGCCGCGATGAGAACGAGGTCAAGAAGCTGTCGCGCGCCGCGCTGGAAGTGCTGTCGATCATCGCCTATCACCAGCCGGTGACGCGCGCCGAAATCGAGGATATCCGCGGCGTGCAGACTTCGCGCGGCACGCTCGACGTGCTGATGGAAGCGGGCTGGGTACGGTTTCGCGGTCGCCGTCGCACGCCGGGCCGGCCGGTTACATTAGGCACCACGCGCGATTTTCTCGACCATTTCGGCCTCGAGGAACTGCGCGATCTGCCCGGGCTCGAAGAATTGAAGGGCGCGGGCCTGCTCTCGGGCCGCATTCCGGCGAATTTCAATATTCCCTCGCCATTGATGAACGACGAGCTGAGCGAGGACGAAGACCCCATTACCCAAATGGATCTCGAAGAACTTGGGTTGCTTGCCCCGCGTTCTACCTCCGAAGATTGAAGGACTTCGTCTTGCTTTTTCCATGCATGACGAAAACAATGGTGCTCACGATTTTTCGACGGGTCAGTGGCTTGTCATAAAGGGCTATACCGTGACATTAAGCGCAGTTCAAAGGGCTTGATGTTGGAAACGGTGTCAGAAATCCTTACATCGTGGGAACATCGAAACAGGGAGTTAGAGTGATGGGTTCTCTTAGCATGTGGCACTGGCTGATCGTTCTGGTCATCGTGCTGTTGTTGTTCGGTCGTGGCAAGATTCCGGAATTGATGGGCGATGTTGCCAAGGGCATCAAAAGCTTCAAGAAGGGCATGACGGACGAAGACGCGCCCGAAACGGCAAAGACCGTCGATCACAAGGCCGACGAAACGAAGTAACCAAGTCCGGGAAAAGCGCAGCCCCCGCGCTTCCCGTCCAGGAGCCTTGCATGTTCGATATTGGCTGGACCGAGCTTTTGGTCATCGCGGTCGTGCTGATCGTCGTTGTCGGTCCGAAGGATTTGCCGCCGATGCTGCGCGCTTTCGGCAAGATGACGCAGCGCGCCCGCAAAGTGGCCGGTGAGTTCCGCGCGCAGTTCGACGAAGCGCTGCGCGAGGCCGAACTCGATGATGTCCGCCAGACGATCAGCGACGCCCAGAAGCTCAATCCGGTCAGTAGCCTGCGCGAGGCGATGAACCCGCTTCGCCAGATGGGCAACGAGATCAAGGCCGACCTGCAGAAGGCGACCGCGGTTACCGAAAACAAGACCGAAGTGCCGTCGGCTGCAATGTCCGCCCCGACGCCGTCGATGAGCCTGCCGGAAACGCCGCCGGTGGTGCCGACGCCCGCTCCAGCGCCGGAACCCGCGGCCGTCGCGGCCGAGACGGTTGCCGCCAAGCCGAAGGCTCCACGTAAGCCGCGCGCCAAGGCTGCGGATAAGGCCGCCTTTGCCATTGCCGCGCCGGTGGAAAACCCGCCCGCCGAAAAGCCGAAACGAACGACGGCTGCCAGAAAGCCCGCAGCGCCCAAGACGCCGGTGCAGACGAAAAAGAAGAAGGACGAGGCATGAGCGGTGATATCGAAGACAAGCCGCAGCCGCTGATCGAACATCTAATGGAGCTGCGCACGCGGCTGATCTGGTCGATCGGCGCGTTTTTCGTTGCTTTCATCGCATGCTTCTTTTTTGCCAAGCATCTCTTCAATTATCTGGTCATTCCCTACAAGACGGCCGTGGAATGGGCGCATCTCGACGTCGAGAAGGCACAGCTGATTTATACCGCGCCCCAGGAATTCTTCTTCACCCAGGTCAAGGTGGCGATGTTCGGCGGCCTGGTGGTCGCTTTCCCCATCATTGCCGCCCAAGTCTATAAGTTCGTGGCGCCCGGCCTCTACAAGAACGAGCGCCAGGCCTTCCTGCCGTTCCTGATCGCGTCGCCGGTCCTGTTCCTGATGGGGGCCGCGCTCGTCTATTTCTTCTTCACGCCGATGGTCATGTGGTTCTTCCTGTCGATGCAGCAGGCGCCGGGTCATGACGAGGTGGCGATTTCGCTGATGCCGAAGGTCTCGGAATATCTGAGCCTCATCATGACGCTGGTCTTTTCCTTCGGTCTCGTCTTCCAGCTGCCCGTCATCACGACCCTGCTTGCCCGCGTCGGTCTGCTGACGTCGCAATGGCTCGCCGAGAAGCGCAAGTTCGCCATCGTGCTCGCCTTCGTCGTCGCCGCCGTGCTGACGCCGCCGGATCCGATGTCCCAGATCGGTCTTGCGCTACCAACGATCCTTCTCTACGAGATTTCCATCTATGCGGCGCGACTCGTGGAGCGCCAGCGTGCCCGGCAGGCGCTCGAAAAAGAAACCGGATCCGCGGACGTTGCCAAGACCGACAGCGTCTGAGGCGATCCGGAAGCCTTTTTATGACGCCGCCTCATCCGGTTGAGGCCCGGTCAGGCTTTGGCCGGGTCATTTCTGTTGCAACGACCTGGAACGACGATGCTCGATATCAAATGGATCCGTGAGAATCCCGAAGCGCTCGATGCCGCCCTTGCCAAGCGGGGCGCGGAGCCTTTGGCCCAAACTCTCGTCGCCCTCGATGAAAAGCGCCGCTCCGCCGTGCAGAAGACGCAGGATCTGCTCTCCCGCCGCAACGCCGCCTCCAAGGAGATCGGCGCAGCCATGGCGCAGAAGAACGCTGAGCTGGCCGAAAAGCTGAAGGCCGAGGTCGCCGAAATCAAGGAGACGCTGCCTGCAGCCGAAGAGGAAGAACGCACGCTGTCCGCCGAGCTCATTGACGCTCTCTCGCGCATCCCAAACGTGCCGTTCGACGACGTTCCCGTCGGTAAAGATGAGCACGATAATGCCGTCGCCCGCATTGTCGGCGAAAAGCCGCGCTGGAACCATACGCCGAGGGAGCACTTCGAAATCGGCGAGGCTCTCGGCTATATGGACTTCGAGCGAGCCGCCAAGCTCTCCGGCTCGCGCTTCACGGTGCTGACCGGGCCGCTCGCCAGGCTCGAGCGCGCGCTCGGCCAGTTCATGATCGATCTCCACACCCGCGAGCACGGTTATACCGAAGTCAGCTCGCCGCTGATGGTTCGGGCTGAAGCGGTGTTCGGCACCGGTAGCCTGCCGAAGTTCGAAGAGGATCTCTTCAAGACGACGGATGGCCGCTACCTCATTCCGACGGCGGAGGTGACGCTGACCAATCTGGTGCGCGAGGAAATCCTCGACCAGGAAAAGCTGCCGCTGCGCTTCACTGCCTTGACGCCGTCCTTCCGTTCGGAAGCGGGTTCGGCCGGCCGCGACACACGCGGCATGCTGCGCCAGCACCAGTTCTGGAAATGCGAGCTCGTCTCGATCACCGATGCCGAGAGCTCCATTGCCGAGCATGAACGGATGACCGCCTGTGCGGAGGAGGTGCTGAAGCGCCTCGGTCTGCATTTCCGCACGATGACGCTGTGCACCGGCGACATGGGCTTCGGCTCGCGCAAGACCTACGATCTCGAAGTCTGGCTGCCGGGGCAGAATGCCTTCCGCGAAATCTCCTCCTGTTCGGTCTGCGGCGATTTTCAGGCCCGCCGGATGAATGCGCGCTACCGCGGCAAGGACGATAAGAACAACAAGTTCGTCCACACGCTGAACGGCTCCGGCACCGCCGTCGGCCGCTGCCTGATCGCCGTCCTAGAAAATTATCTGAACGAAGACGGTTCCGTCACGATTCCGGACGTTTTGCTGCCCTATATGGGCGGATTGACCAAGATTGAACGGGCGGCCTGAGGCGATGCGCATCCTGCTTACGAATGACGACGGCGTCCATGCGGGAGGCTTGGCTGCGCTGGAGCGGATCGCCCGCACGCTGTCGGACGACGTCTGGATCGTGGCGCCCGAAACCGACCAGAGCGGTCTTGCCCATTCGCTGAGCCTCTCCGAACCTCTGCGGCTGCGCAAGATTTCCGACAAGCATTTCGCCTTGCGCGGCACGCCGACCGATTGCGTCATCATGGGCATCCGACAGGTGATGGACATCAAGCCGGATCTCGTTCTCTCCGGCGTCAATTCAGGCTCAAACGTCGCCGACGACGTGACCTATTCCGGCACGATCGCCGGTGCCATCGAGGGCACCATGCAGGGCGTGCGCTCCTTCGCGCTCAGCCAGGCCTACCTCTACGAAGACGGCGCACGCATCGTGCCGTGGGAGGTCTGCGAGACGCATGCGCCGGCTCTTCTGGAAAAGCTGATGGTTCTGGACCTGCCGGATGGCACCTTCCTCAATCTCAATTTTCCGAACTGCCGTCCCGACGAGGTCGATGGCGCGGAGGTGACCATGCAGGGCAAGCTCGCCTTCAATCTGCAGGTCGATGCCCGCTCCGACGGTCGGGGCTTTCCCTATTACTGGCTGAAGTTCGGCGAACGCGCTGGCGCCTTCATCGAAGGCACCGATATTCACGCTCTGAAGCATAACAAGATTTCGGTAACGCCTTTGAAACTGGATTTGACCGATTATTCCGTGACGGACCGCGTGGCGCGGGCCCTGGGATACGGAGCACAGGTTTGACGGCAAGACTGGCGGAGAAGGAGGGCTTTGCGGCGCTTGTCCTCAGACTGCGTGCCGAAGGCATCTCCGATCTTGATCTGCTGACGGCCGTCGAGCAGACGCAGCGCTCGCTGTTCGTGCCGCCGCAATTTGCCGACGATGCCTATTCGAGTCGCACGATACCGATCGAATGCGGTTCCTTTCTCGAAGGCATCGATTTTGTCGTCCGCATCCTGCATCACCTGAAGCTCAAACCGGGACAGCGCGTCCTGGAAATCGGCACCGGCAGCGGTTTCACTGCCGCCGTTATGGGGCGCCTGGCCGAACGTGTTCTGTCGATCGATCGCTACAAGACGCTGACGACCGCTGCACAGCGGCGCATGGAATCGCTTAGCCTGCGCAATGTCATCATCCGCCACGCCGACGGCAGCGCGGGCATGCAGGGCGAGGGCACCTTCGACCGTATCCTGGTGACGGCGGCTTTCAACGCGATGCCGCGCTTTTATACCGACCAGCTCGTTTCCGGCGGTTCGATGATCGCGCCGCTTATGATTTCCGAAAACGAATGTCGCATGGTGCGGCTGACGAAAACCGGCAGCCGTTTCGAACGCGAGGAGCTGTTCGAAGCCCCTTATTTGCCGATCGTTCCGCGTCTTGCCTCGCTGCTGTAGGCACTGCGATTTTTCACCCGTAAGCTATGGTTATCAACTTCTCAAAAATATCGCACTGATTCCAGCATCTTAACCGCGTGGTAATACTAACGCGTTTTAATAGACCCACAAATGGTTGCGTTCTCAGTGGGTCGAGTCAATGCGTTTCAGTCTTTCGCCGAAGTTCGGTAAGTCGGCCGGTAATCTTCTGGTTGTGGGCCTGCTGGCGAGTGCCGCAACGGGCTGCAGTTCCGATGTGACACGGTTTGGCGGTTTGTTTTCCTCCTCCGGGCAGGATCAGGTCACCACTAGTTCCATTCCGCGCCGGGGCGGCGTTCAGGGCGATCCGGTTCCGCGCGCCGATCTCGGCGGTTCGGCCGTCGCCAGCCAGTCCGGTTACGGCGGCAACAATGCGCTGAACCAGCCCTATCCGGCGAACCCGGGTTACGAGCCGGTCCGTACATCCAGCGCACGCCTGGCTTCCTCGCCGGTCTCGATCCAGCGTTCCGAGCTTGCCGCGCCCACGGCTGCCGCGCCATCCCGCCAGCGGGATAAGGAAGTGGCGCTTGCCCAGCCGTTCCCGGCTTCGCCGCAGGCTCAAAAGCCGCGGCTCGTGGCACCGGCGGCACCGAAGGCAACGCCCGATTCGCTGACAACAGGCACCACGCCGAAGATTTCCGGCTGGTCCTCGACCAATGCGCCTTCCGTGACGCTGCGCCCGGGTGAAAACATCGCCACGCTGTCCCGGCGCTTCGGCGTTCCGGAAAAGGAAATCCTGCGCATCAACAATCTGAAAACCGCCTCTGCCGCCCAACCCGGCCAGGCCATCCTGATCCCGACGTTGAATGGCGGCAATGCCGCCAAGGCGGCGTCGCAGGCGGCCGATCTTGCCAAGCCCGGCAATATGCCGGAGCCGGCCAAGGCGCCGGAGCAGAAGGTCGCCGTCGTCCCTGGCGCCAATTCCGCCCGCGACAAGACCATGGCGAGCGCCGATCCGGCCGCAAAACTTCCCGCCGGCGCCGGCAAGGATCCGAAGGCGCCTGCCGGCACCTATGTCGTCAAGCAGGGCGATTCGCTGGCAAAGATCGCCAAGGCCACCGGCGCCAATATCGACGACCTCAAGGCCGCCAACAATATTTCGGCGAGCTCGCTGCGTGTTGGTCAGGCCCTGAAGATCCCGGCCGCCAAAGCCGACACGATCAAGACCGCTTCGATCCCGGCTGAAAAGGTCGAGTCGAAACCGGCTGATCCGGCGCCTGCCCAGCAGACGGCTTCCGTTCAGCCCGCGCCCTATAAGGCGCCGGCCGCCACCCAAACCGTCGATGAGGTCGAGAAGAAGGCCGACGTCAGCTCCGACGCGCCGGAATCGACCGGCATCGGCAAATACCGCTGGCCGGTGCGCGGCCAGGTCATTGCGGCCTATGGCGCGAACGTCAACGGCAGCCGCAATGACGGCATCGATATCTCGGTACCGCAGGGCACGCCGATCAAGGCCGCCGAAAACGGTGTCGTCATCTATGCCGGCAACGGCCTGAAGGAACTCGGCAACACCGTTCTCGTCCGTCACGACGACGGCACCGTCACCGTCTATGGCAATGCCGACACGCTGAGCGTTGCCCGCGGCCAAAAGATCCAGCGCGGTCAGACCGTCGCCGTCTCCGGCATGAGCGGCGACGTCAAGCAGCCGCAGGTCCATTTCGAGGTGCGCAAGGACGCGTCCCCGGTCAACCCGATGACTTTCCTGGAATAGGTAAAGCGTACCAGGAAGCGCAAAAGCCCGGCCACCAGCCGGGCTTTTGTCATTTTGGACCGTCTTGTATCGAACCGGAGGCCTGTCTACGCGCGATCGATATGAACGCGCATGCGCCCCGCCAGATCCTGGATGTATTGCCAGGCAACGCGGCCCGAGCGCGCACCGCGCGTTGTTGCCCATTCTAACGCCTCGGCATGCAGCGTGTCGCGCGCGAGCCCCAGCTTGAAGTGATCGGCATAGCCGTCGATCATGCCGAGATAATCTTCCTGGCTGCATTTATGAAACCCGAGCCAGAGGCCGAAACGATCGGACAGCGAAACCTTCTCCTCGACGGCTTCGGACGGATTGATCGCCGTCGACTGTTCGTTTTCCATCATGTGACGCGGCAGCAGATGGCGCCGGTTCGACGTGGCATAGAAGAGCACATTGTCCGGTCGTCCTTCGACGCCGCCGTCGAGCGCCGCCTTCAGCGACTTGTAGGCGGTGTCGTCGTGATCGAAGGAAAGATCGTCGCAGAACACGATCACGCGGTAGGGCGTGTCCTTCAGAAGGTCGAGCAGGTTGGGCAGGCTGCCAATATCCTCGCGGTGAACTTCGACCAGCTTCAGCGCGACGCCACTTTCGCGCCTGACATCCTCGTGCACGGCCTTGACCAGCGATGATTTGCCCATGCCGCGCGCGCCCCAGAGCAAAACATTGTTGGCCCCATAACCTTCGGCGAAACGTACGGTATTTTCGTGAAGGATATCGCGCACGTGGTCGACGCCGCGGATGAGCTTCAGCGCCACCCGGTTGGGTTTCTTAACGGGCTGCAGATGCTGGCGGAGCGGCGCCCAAACGAAACAGTCGGCCGCGTCCCAGTCATTGACGGCGGGCGCCGGTCCGGCAAGACGCTGGACGGCATCAGCGAGCCGTTTCAGCTCGCCAAGCAGAGCGGTGTTGATTTCCTCGGTCATCGCAAGCTCCTGATTTCTTGCTGCAGCTATCCGCTTTATCTTTCGATGCGGGGTAGCATGGCGTTTTGCCGCCGGAAAGGTTATGAGGCAGCGGAATCGGTACTGTTTCCGGCTGTTTCTGTTGCATTCATCGAAGCGGCAACTATAGTCCGGCAACCTGAAAAACGAGGCGGAGTTCCGCCGCCAAGCCTGAGGAGTTTAGCATGTTCATCACCACGGCATTCGCCCAGAGTGCGACCGATACCGCAACCGGTTTCGGCGGCTCCGGCTTCGAAATGATCATTCTGTTCGTGCCGCTGATGGTCGTCTGGTACTTCCTACTGATCCGTCCGCAGCGCGCCCAGGCCAAGAAGCGCGAAGAAACCCTGAAGTCGATCCGTCGCGGCGACCAGGTTGTGACCGGCGGCGGTCTCGTCGGCAAGGTGACGAAGGTCGTCGACGACAAGGAAGTCGAAGTCGAGATTGCCGAAGGTGTGCGCGTGCGCATCGTCCGCAGTGGCATTTCGGAAGTTCGCGTCAAGGGTGAACCCATCAAGGCCGACGCGGCGTAACAAGCGATAGCGGCAAACCGCCGGATCGGAAGATCGTCGAGAGAATGTTGCATTTTTCCCGCTGGAAAACACTTCTGATTTGGCTGGTTGCGTTTGCGGCCGTCGTCATCGCTGCGCCCAATCTCCTGAGCGAGGCACAGCGTGCCTCGCTGCCGGACTGGCTGCGACACGATCGCGTGGTGCTCGGCCTCGATCTGCAGGGCGGTTCGCATATCGTGCTGAAGGTCGAGCGTTCCGATATCGCCAAGGATCGCCTGGAAGAGGCAGTCGCGAATGTGCGCAACGCGCTGCGCGGCGCCGGCATCCGCTATACCGGGCTGACCGGCAACGACCGAACCGTTAGTGTCCGGATCACCGATCCTGCTGAGACGCAGAAAGCGGTCGATCGTCTGAAATCCCTGACGACGACCGGCAGAGATTCCGCGCCTGGGCTCGCCCTGCAGGAGGGCGGCGAGGGGCAGCTTGCGCTGCAGATTTCCGACGCCGGCATTACCGCTGACGTTGCCTCCGCCCGGGCCCGCTCGCTCGATATCGTCGGCCGCCGCATCGCCGGATTTGGCTATGGGAATTTCCTCGTTCGTCCCGAGGGCGACGACCGGATCATCGTGCAGGTGCTGGGATCGGTCGATGCCGAGCGTCTGAAGAATCTCCTCAATCAGCCGGCCAAGCTTTCTTTTCATTTGATCGATGAAAGCATATCAGGGCAGGAGGCGCTGAACGGCCGCTGGCCGGCGACATCGCAGGTGCTCTATTCGCTGGACGATCCGCCGGTTCCCTATCTCGTCGATCGCACGGCTTTCGCCAACGCCGGCAACATGGTCGATATCCAGCCGGTCGTCGATCCGCAGACGCAGGATACCTCCATCGCCTATCGTCTCGATGCGGAAGGCACCAAACGGTTGGCTGAGGTCACGGGACAGAATATTGGCAAGCACCTTGCCATCGTCTTCGACGATCAGGTCATGTCGGCGCCGGTTATCGATGCCGCGATCACCAATGGTGAAGGCCGGATATCGGCGAATTTCTCCGAAGACGGTGTTCGCGACCTTGCCGTGATGCTGCGCGCCGGCGCCTTGCCGGCGACGCTGACGAGCGTCGAGGAGCGCAGCGTCAGCCCGACCTTCGGCGCCGATTCCATCTTTTCCGGCCTGGTTGCCGGCCTCATCGCCGTCGTATTGGTCGCAGCGCTGATGATCGCGCTCTACCGCATCCTCGGCGTCATTGCTATCGTTTCGCTCTTCTTCAATCTGATCCTCATTATCGCGGCACTCAGCCTTGCCGGCGCGACTCTCACCTTGCCCGGCATTGCCGGCATCGTGCTCATCGTCGGCATGGCGGTCGATTCGAACGTGCTGATTTACGAGCGCATCCGCGAAGAAGAGAAAACCGCCCATTCCTTTGCCGACGCCGTCGGTCGGGGTTTTTCGCGTGCCTTTGCGACGATCGTCGATGCGAATGTCACGATCTTTATCGCCGCCATCATTCTCTTTTTCCTCGGCAGCGAATCAATTCGGGGTTTCGCCGTGACGCTGGCGGTCGGCATTCTGACGACCGTCTTCACGGCATTCACGCTGACCCGCTCGATCGTCGCCGTCTGGCTGGCGCGGGGCCACCCCCGGCACCTGCCGAAAAGCTTCCTCACCCATCTCTTCGAGCACGCCAATATCCGGTTCATGGGGATCCGCCGCTATGTCTTCACGGCGTCGGCTGCGATCTCGCTGATCGCCATGGCGGCTTTTGCCACCGTCGGCCTGCAGCTCGGCATCGACTTCACCGGCGGCTCGCTCCTCGAGGTGACGGCGAAACAGGGTACTGCCGACATCGCCGATCTCAGATCGCGCCTTAACGATCTCAATCTCGGCGAGGTCGGCGTCGAGGGCACCGGCGGGCCGGCGAATGCGCGGATCCGCATCGCGTCCCAGGGCGGCGGCGAGAATGCCGAGCAATCGGCAGTGACGCTGGTGCGCGGCGAGCTCGAGACGGATTACGATTTCCGCCGCGTCGAGGTCGTCGGCCCCGCCATCTCGGGCGAATTGACGATGATGGCGACGCTCGGTGTCGCGGCCGCACTCGCGGCGATCCTGCTCTACATCTGGATCCGCTTCGAATGGCAGTTCGCCGTCGGCGCCATCATTGCCACACTGCACGACGTCGTCATCATCCTCGGTCTGTTCGTGCTGACCGGCATCGAGTTCAACCTGACGAGCATCGCCGCCGTTCTGACCATCGTCGGTTACTCCCTGAACGACACGGTCGTTGTCTATGATCGGATGCGCGAGAATCTTGAACGATACAGGAAGATGCCGCTGCCGATCCTGATCGATGCCTCGATCAATCAGACATTGTCGCGCACCGTCCTGACGGCGGCGACGACGTTGCTCGCCTTGCTGGCGCTCTATCTGTTCGGCGGCGACGTCGTCCGCTCCTTCTCCTTTACGATGCTCCTCGGAGTCGCTCTCGGCTCTTTCTCTTCGATCTATATCGCTGCTCCCGTGTTGATCGTCTTCCGGCTGCGGCCGGAGGCTACCGACGGAGAAGAGGGCAACAAGACGGATGCTGGTGTAAAATCCGGCACGGTGGTTTGAAAACATGGCAAAAGGCATAGAAATCCGCGCGGCGCATTTTCCGGGCCGGGCTCCGATCGACACCTACGGCAATGGCGGTTTCCGTTTTGCCGACATGTCGCATCGCGGCTCGATCCTTTGCCTGCCCTCCGGCATTTACGGCTGGGACATGGACATGTCGAAGCCGCTGTCGCCTGAAAACTTCCGCCGGGTGCTTGATGAGGCTGATGATATCGAGGTTCTGCTCGTCGGCACCGGAACCGAGCTTCGCCGTCTGCCCGAGGAATTGAAACAGGCGCTGAAGGCGCGCGGCATTTCTTCCGATCCGATGAGCACGGGTGCTGCGGTGCGCACCTTCAACATCATGCTGTCGGAGCAGCGCGCCGTTGCCGCGGCTTTGATTGCGGTCTGACGATGACGGAAACCAACCAGGACATCTGCCTGGCGATGCTGCGCGACAATGATCGCGACCGCTATCTTGCTTGCCTCCTCTCACCGGAGGAAAAGCGCGGCGCGCTTGCAGCCCTTTATGCCTTCAATGCTGAGCTTGCCCGCGTGCGCGATCTCGTGCATGAACCGCTGCCCGGCGAGGTGCGGATGCAATATTGGCGCGACCTGCTGGAAGGCAGCGCGCATGGTTCGACGGCGGCCAATCCCGTCGCCGCCGGCCTTCTGAACGCGATCGAAACGCATCGCCTGCCGCGCAAGACGCTGGTCGACATGATCGACGCTCGCACCTTCGACCTCTACGACGATCCGATGGAGACGCGGGTCTCGCTTGAAGGTTATGCCGGCGAAACGGCCTCCGCGCTGATCCAGCTCGCAAGCCTCGTGCTTTCGCCGGAGGAGGCCCCGCGATCGGCGGATGCCGCCGGCCATGCCGGCGTCGCACAGGCGATTGCCGGGCTGTTGCTGCTGATGCCGCTGCATCGCCGCCGCGGCCAGCTCTATATTCCGCTGCAGATCCTTTCCGCCACCGGGCTCGACCGCGACGCCTTCCTCGCTGGCGAAGACCGGTCGCACGTCTCCGCCGCCATCGAGGCCTTCGCTGGCCTTGGCCTTGAGCATCTGGCAAAGGCGAGAGGGGCGGGGTCGATTGCGCCGGCGGTGTTCCCTGCCTTCCTTCCCGCGACCCTGGCCGAACCGGTGCTCCTCAAGGCGCAGAGGCAGGGCGCTCTCCTGTTCGACCGGCCGCTGCAGTCGCCGCAATGGCGCCGCCAGCTCAGAATGGCGCTGGCAGCGAGCCGCCGGAAAATCTGATATCGGTCAAATTCGCGCAAGTCTCGCGCGCTACAAGATCCTCACCACTATGCTTTGAACGGAGACTCGGCGTGGGCATTATCGTCTGGTGCGTCCTTTTCGCCATCGTCATCTTCTTTGCTTTCGCAGCCACACGCATGGCTGCGCAGAACAAGGAGGACAGTCTGCACGACACGGGTCTGGCCATCATCGAGTTCGGCCGCGCCTTTCCCAACGAGGCGATCCGCCAGCTGCAGGCGACGGAAAACGGTCAGGCGATCTTCGTGCGCCTGCACGACAACAAGGCCGGCCTCATGCGCAACATGACACGCCATTTCTCCTGCCATCTGATCGAGCCCGGCCGTGTGCGTGCCGTAAGCACGGAGACGGGCAGGGGGTTGATGATCGAATTTCTGGATGCGCCTAGCCACAACGGCAGGTTCGAGTTTGCTTCGCCGAAGGAGGCTTCCGAAGTGGCGCTCTGGCTGCTCGGCAATTACATCGCCGAGCCGGATAGGGATCTGCCGTCCGATAGTATTTCCGCGGCCAACAAGCAGTAGACCGGCTGCTTAGGCTCTTTCGGCAAGGGTCCGTGTCTGACCGAGCCAGGCGGCGCAGTCTGCAAGCGCGCGACGTGCGATCAACTGCCGTTTCATGATCGTTTTGTCCTTGCCGCGAAAGCGCTTGACGCCCTCGGGCTTGACGATCGAGCCCGGCTCGAGCTCGGGAAACAGCCCGAAATTGATGTTCATCGGCTGGAACGACCTCTTGCCCGGCTCCTCGTCGGTGACGATATGCCCGCCGGTGATGTGACCGAGTAGCGAGCCCAGCGCCGTCGTCGCCGGCGGCAGCGAGATTGCTTCGCCCTTGCGTTCGGCGGCGGCGAAACGTCCGGCCATCAGCCCGACGCTGGCGCTTTCCACATACCCCTCGCAGCCGGTGATCTGGCCGGCAAAACGCAGGCCCGGCCGTGATTTCAGCGTCAGCGACGGATCGAGCAGGGTGGGGGAATTGATGTAGGTGTTGCGGTGCAGGCCGCCGAGCCGGGCGAATTCGGCATTTTCCAGGCCGGGAATCATCCGAAAGATTTCCGCCTGCGCGCCATATTTCAGCTTCGTCTGGAAACCTACCATGTTGTAGAGCGTGCCGAGCGCATTGTCCTGCCGCAGTTGCACGACGGCATAGGCCTTGACGGTCGGGTTGTGCGCGTTCGTCAGCCCCATCGGCTTCATCGGCCCGTGGCGCAGTGTCTCGCGGCCGCGCTCCGCCATGACCTCGATCGGCAGGCAGCCATCGAAATAGGGGGTGCCTTCCCATTCCTTGAAACCAACCGTGTCGCCTGCGATCAACGCGTTGACGAAGGCATTGTATTGCGCTTCGTCCATCGGGCAGTTGATGTAATCCTTGCCGGTGCCACCGGGGCCAACCTTGTCGTAGCGCGACTGATACCAGCAGATATCCATGTCAATGCTCTCTCGGTAGACGATCGGCGCGATAGCGTCGAAGAAGGCGAGCGAATCCTCGCCTGTCTCCGCCTGGATGGCGGCAGCGAGCGACGGCGCCGTCAGCGGTCCGGTCGCGACGATGGCGAGATCCCAATCGCTTGGCGGCAGGCCGGTGATCTCTTCGCGCATGACAGTGATGAGCGGGTGGTCGTGGATGGCGCGGGTCACGGCATCCGAAAAGCCGTCGCGATCGACGGCGAGCGCGCCGCCGGCCGGTACCTGGTGGCGGTCGGCAGCGGCCATGATCAGCGAGCCGGCCATGCGCATTTCCGCATGGATGACGCCGACGGCGTTGCTGGTCGCATCATCGGAACGGAAGGAATTGGAGCAGACGAGTTCGGCAAGACCGTCGGTCTTGTGCGCATCCGTGCCGCGCACGCCGCGCATTTCATGCAGAATGACGGGAACGCCCGCACTGGCGATCTGCCACGCGGCTTCCGAACCGGCAAGCCCGCCGCCGACGACATGGATAGGGGAGTAGGAGGAGATTATGTCCATTCCGGGCTGATATCATGTCGGCAGGTGCGATCCAACACCCCGGAATCAAAAACGGCGCCCCTGATGGCGCCGTCTTGAAACGTCGTGCCCGTTGCCAGACCGCGATTAGCGGAAAGAGCGGGATGCGATGTTGCGGATGTCGTAGCGGCTGACGCCGATATCGGACAGAGTCTGGTTCGACAGGCTGCCGAGTTCATTGAGCGTACGACGATAGCTGAGCCAGCTTTTTGCGATGCGGATCGGGTTCATTGTCTTCTTCCTCGAACAAATGTCCGCGGGACGGCGGGATCGCCTGTCTCTCTGCGGTTGATGTTTATATAGGCGATATCGGTCGCATTGTGCAGTGCAAATAAAAGGCGTCTGCCATGCAATTGTGCACGATGATGCTCGCAATTTGAGCGGTGAATGTTTTTTAAGCGGGCGGAAGAGAGCTGGGAAGCTAGCAACCGGAGCGGCAGTGGATTGCTTGCAAAAGAAAACGCCCGCTGGGATGCAGCGGGCGTTTCAATCATTGGCGGATCTGCTTGGGAGGAAGCGGCGATCGCCTTGAATTAGCGAGAAGAAGCCTCACGGGCAACGCGGTGGATGTCTGAACGGTCGATGCCGAGGTCATGCAATTCGCGGTTGGTCATGCGACCGAGTTCCGTGACGGTCTGACGATACTTGCGCCAGTTGTTGAAAGAGCGAGTGATGTTCATGTTAAGCCCCTTTCCGAGGGTTTGATCTGCCAGCAGCCACCGATCGGCGCTGACCTCTATTTGATGGCTGGAATATATGTTGCGGTGCGAAGAAGGAAAACAGACAAGTTTTCAGGTCACCTATGCGACGGATGCAATGCTTTACGCAAACTTACCGCAGTCTGGTCAACGAATAGGCAAAGTGACTTGAGCGAGTACTCGACCTTTGAGGCGGGTAGAGAGGCAGCGATGAGGAAATATCCGCCTTTGGCGGGTCATGCGCTGAACAGGCGGTTCGTCGCCGGTTCGACAGCCCGTCAGTCGTTGCGATGGCCCTGCGAAGCGGCGCGACCACGAATGCGACGCCGCGGCCTGATGCGAAGAAAAATCCGCTGGACTTGCTTTCCCAGCGCCACAGAGTAGCCCGCGACGGATGTGCTAACGCCTTGAGCTCACGCATTTTTCTGTCATTGCATAAAACGCCCGCCGGGGGAGGATCCGGCGGGCGCATTATAGCGACTGGCAACTGGGAGGAGGAGTGTTGCCAGTCCATCGCAGCGCGCTTGGGAGGAGGAGTGCGCGGCTGCGAATCTCGACACGGACAAATAATCCGCGGGCGTCCGGCAGTGCCGGGCCGGGGCGCCATCCCCGTGC
The DNA here is from genome assembly GCF_000092045.1 of Rhizobium etli CFN 42. NCBI lineage: Bacteria > Pseudomonadati > Pseudomonadota > Alphaproteobacteria > Hyphomicrobiales > Rhizobiaceae > Rhizobium > Rhizobium etli. The sequence continues at coordinate 1,926,419 of NC_007761.1, forward strand.
TTCGATGTGTCGGTAAATAGTATGACTAATTGATATTTTGCAGTGCAATATTTACATGAGAGGCATGCAGATTGCGCATACCTAGTCCTTCATATGCGCATATTGGCAGTTCCGACGTTAGCGCCCGGTTAACACCTGACCCAAATTAGACCAATGAGGAATTTGCATATTTGGAGCCCAGGCGTTTGCGAAGCCGCCTGCTGCGTCTATAAATGTCGATAGCCGCAGCGCCGGAGCCAGCGTTGCGGAACTGAGGGGTGCAAGCATGTATCGCGGCAGATTGGAGCGGGATCTCTCGCTTTGGGTGGGCAAGGGTCTGCTTGGAGCGGAAACGGCCGGCGCGCTTCTCGCCGAATATGACAGTCGCCCGGCCAGCTTCAGCCTCGGCCGGGTGCTGATGGCGCTGGCGGCGGTGCTGCTTGCTGCTGCCGTTCTGCTGGTCGTCGCCTCCAATTGGGAGGCCATTCCGCGCCTCGTTCGCGTCGGCGCCATCCTCGCTCTGATCTGGGCGGTGCATATTGCCGCCGCCCTAATGCTCGCCCGCGGTGCGGCAGCCGCCGCAGGCGGACTGCTGGTCGTCGGCGCGATGAGCTTCGGTGGCGCGATTTCGCTGGTCGGGCAGATGTATCATCTCTCCGGCGATGAGCAGACGGTGATGTATCTCTGGTTCGCGATTGCGACGATCTCGGCAATTCTGTTCCGTTCGGGCGCGGTCGCCGTCGTCGCGGGCTTTCTCTCCTGGGCGTCCTTCGCCGTCTATCTCGAGAACAACGACACGCACTGGATCGGATTTGATCCTTGGATGGCGCCGATCATGGCGGTGATCACAGTCGCACTGGTCCGTTATACCGGTGCCGAGCGCGCCCGTCATCTCGCCTATCTGCTGCTGATCGGCTGGCTCGCTTGGCTCTACACTCTTTATGAGGAGATCGCCGTGGCGCTCGCCTTCGCGATCGGCGGCATGGCGGTGTTCTCGCTGACGGCTTTGCCGCACCCCCGTATCGCTTCCCTCGTCAGGAGTGCCGGCGCAGCGCCGGCCTTCTACAGCTTTCTCGTCGCCGCGATCGGCTTGCTGCTGCTGCATATCGAGATCGAGCAAGGCTGGCGACTGGTGGTGCTCGGGGTGGCGACGCTCGCCGCTGCCGTGCTGGCGATCGCCCTGCATGGCAGGGATAACGGGGCCGTGCGTTATCTCGCCTATACGACCTTTGCCGTGGAGATGCTCTATCTCGCCTCCGTCACCGTCGGCTCGATCCTCGGCACGTCGAGCCTGTTCCTGTTCTCCGGTCTCGTGGTGGCGCTCGTCGCCTGGATCGTCATCCGTCTCGAGCGGCGCTTTTCACAGGAGGCACGCGCATGAGCTCGTTGATGGCTAGGCTGCAATCCGGCAAGGGATATCTCATTTCGGCGATCATCGTCGCCGGCTTTCAGACCATGATCCTCGGCACGATCATCCAGAGCCGCGCATCGATCCTCAGCAACGGCGCTGAAGTCCTGCTGAAGACGACGCCGGTCGATCCACGCGATTTCCTGCGGGGCGATTATGTCGTCTTGAACTACGACATTTCCACCGTGCCGGTGGAGACGGTCTCCGGCGGCATTCCCGCCGAACCCGGCGAACGTACGCTGTGGGTCAGGTTGAAGAAGCAGCCGGACGGTTTCTGGACGGTGAGCGAATCGTCGTTCCAGGCGCTGCCGCCGCAGCCGGAGACGGTGATCCTGCGCAGCAAGCCTTTTTATAGCGGCGGGCTGGCCGCGGGCGACAGCATCCGGGCCGAATACGGCATCGAGCGCTATTATGTTCCGGAAGGTCAGGGCAAGCCGATCGAGGAGGCCCGCAACGATGGCAACGTCGCCATAGCGGTGCGCGTCTCGCCGGATGGAAGCGCGCAGATTCGCAGCCTGCTCGTCGACGGCAAGCCGGTTTACGACGAACCGCTTTACTGATCTCCGGAGCCTTCGGGCCAGGGCGGCTTTTGGGCCTTGAATAGCCTGTCATTGGACGTTCATTTTTCCTTTGCCTCGACCAAATCGGGTGATATAGAGACGCCGCGCTCCGGAAGGCCTCATGCGCAGGCATAGGCATGCGGTTCTGTGAACGCGGGTATGGTGAAATTGGTAGACACGCCAGATTTAGGTTCTGGTGCCGCAAGGCGTGGGAGTTCAAGTCTCTCTACCCGCACCAGGCTGTTTGCAGGGGGGCGACTAAGAAGTTAGTTATCCCTGATACCCGGAAGCAAATGCCGTTCCCCCTTGGGCGGAATGATGCAGGAATTGGGAAAAGCCACGCGCGGCACGCTGCCGGCGTCGTGCTCATAGAAACGAACGGCGTCTGGGCACGGCCGCCACGACATGAAGGTAGGAAGACATGCAGGTTATCGAAACGCTCGCTGAAGGGCTGAAGCGCGAAATCAAGGTCGTTATCCCGGCCAAGGACATGGAAGACAAGATGAATGAGCGTCTTGCCGACGTGAAGGACAAGATCCGCATCAACGGCTTCCGTCCTGGCAAGGTCCCCGCTGCTCACCTGAAGAAGGTTTACGGCAAGTCGATCATGGCCGACCTCGTCAATGAGATTGTCCGCGAACAGCCCGCCGCCATCCTGTCCAGCCGCGGCGAAAAATCGGCCACCCAGCCGGAAATCGCCATGACTGAGGACAAGGACGAGGCCGACAAGATCCTCACCGCCCAGCAGGATTTCGAATTCACGCTCTCCTACGAAGTGCTGCCGCCGATCGAGCTGAAGTCCGTCAAGGGCATCAAAGTCACGCGCGAAGTCATCGACATCTCGGATGACGAAGTCAATGAGCAGGTCCTGAAGGTTGCGGAAAGCGCCCGTTCCTACGAGAGCAAGACCGGCAAGGCCGCCAACGGCGACCGCATCACCATGGATTATGTCGGCAAGGTCGACGACGAAGCCTTCGAAGGCGGTACCGACCAGGGCGCCGAACTGGTGATCGGCTCCGGCCGCTTCATCCCGGGCTTCGAAGACCAGCTCGTCGGCGTCAAGGCTGGCGAAGAGAAGACCATCACCGTGACCTTCCCGGCCGACTATCCGGCCAAGAACCTTGCCGGCAAGGAAGCGACCTTCGACGTCACGGTCAAGGACGTCGCAGCCCCCGGCGCTGTCGAAATCAACGACGAACTCGCCTCCAAGCTCGGCATCGAATCCGCCGATCGCCTGAAGGAAATCGTCCGTGGCCAGATCGAATCGCAGTACGGCTCGCTGACCCGCCAGAAGCTGAAGCGTCAGATCCTCGACCAGCTCGACGAGATGTACAAGTTCGACACTCCGGCTTCGCTCGTCGATGCCGAGTACAACGGCATCTGGAGCCAGGTGAACAACGACCTCGCTCAGTCAGGCAAGACCTTCGAGGACGAAGACACCACCGAAGAGAAAGCGCGTGAGGAATACAAGACGCTCGCCGAGCGTCGCGTTCGCCTCGGCCTCGTTCTCTCCGAAATCGGCGAAAAGGCCGGCGTCGAAGTGACCGAAGACGAGATGCAGCGCGCCATCTACGATCAGCTTCGCCAGTATCCCGGCCAGGAAAAGCAGATCCTTGAATTCTTCCGCAGCCAGCCGGGTGCGGCCGCTTCGATCCGCGCGCCGATCTTTGAAGAGAAGGTCATCGATCACCTGCTGACCGAAATCGACGTCACCGACAAGAAGGTGACGAAGGAAGAACTGCTCGCCGAGGACGAAGGCGAAGCCAAGGCTGAAACCAAGAAAGCCGCCCCGAAGAAAAAGGCTGCCGCCAAGTCAGAAGCCGCCGAGGCTGGCGAAGGCGAGGAAGCCGCTCCGAAAAAGAAGGCTGCTCCGAAGAAGAAGGCTTCCGAGGACAGCGCCGAATAATCGCTTCCCGGTTCTGAAGTTTGAAAGGGCCCCGCCATCGTGCGGGGCCTTTTCTTTTTCGGCTGTCCGGCCTTTCATGGTTTATCCGCAGCAACAAAGAGTTGAAATGAAGTATAATTCGATGCAGATTTGTTTTTGGTGGGAGGGACCTGAAAATGACTGCAAAACACGACATGAAGAAATTGGTGGAGGAAATCTATGCTGTGCGCGACCGAGGCGATATCGAGGGCACGCTGGCGCTGATCGGAGAGGATTGCACTTTCCGGATGGCTGGCAATACACGGCTGGCGCCTTTTTCGACTGAATTGGGCGGCCATGACTTTCGCCAGGTGATAGCGCAGCTCATCACTGCCTGGGATCTGTCCAAGATCAGTACGACCGGCATCCATGTGGACGAGGATGAGCAGGTCGTCTTCGCCCACCGCGAAGGGGAGGTCACACATATCCCGTCCGGCGTGAGCTTCCATACGGAATTCGTCGACAAGATCCATTTCAGAGACGGGAAACCGGTCAAGATCATCGAATTCGTCGACACGCTACAGGTGGCCGAGACAACGCGGATAATCCAGGTCGCTTAAGCTGCCACCACAGTCGGAATGGCCAGAGCGCCTCGCATCAACCTTGTTCAAGCCAGGCGCTTGAGGGGGAACTTTGGCTCAATGCCGTGTCAGCTCCGCGACTTTCCGGACATGGCTGACGGCCGCGGCTCCACCGGCGGTTTTGGTGAAGAGGCTGAGAGTCTCTTCCTCATCGTCCGCGACGGGTGTCAGAGCCTGATCCATATAGCTCTTCGACTTCGCATCCCGCGAAATCAGGAACGCCAAAATCGTCAGGCTGATGATCGTGCCGGCGATAGACACATGTTTGCTCAAAGTTTCCCAGGCAAAGCGCGGCCAGAAGACCAGCGGATGTTCGCGCGGGAGCTCCGGACGCCGCTCCGACGGCGTCTTCAGGCGCAAGAGGCCGCTCTGCAGCGGATGCACGTTTTCCAGCGGCACCGTGGTTGCGAAGGAGACGAGAACCTTGACGAGCCTTGCCAGCGGCACTCCGGTCGCCACGGCCCGGCGCAGCAGCGTCTTCATATGATCAGGCGAATAATAGAGCGACCAGGCCTCGTGGTAGATCTCTTCCCATTGCTGCTTGCTCATCTTGGGGTGCGCAGTGCAGACATGTTCGACATCGTAAATGTTGAGATCGCCGTCCATCTCGACGCCCTTCTTCCACAGGACCTGATGGTCCTCGGAACCCGGCAGCGGTGTGAGGATGAAGAACTCGATTACATCGAGCGGCAGCTCTTCCTGGATGATTGCGATATCGCGGCGGATCGATTCCGGTGTATCGGCCGGGAAGCCGAGAATATAGCCGGCCAGCGTCATGATGCCCTGCGCCTTCCAGGCGAGCAGCATCTTGCGATATTCGGTGATCTTGTTCTGGTTCTTCTTGGCGGCGGTCAGATTGTCCGGATTGACATTTTCGAGGCCGATGAAGACGCGGGTGACGCCGGCGCGTCGGGATTTCTCGATGAAGTTCGGGATCTTGTGGCAGAGCGTGTCGACCTGGATCATCAGGCCGAGCGGAATGCCGTCCCGCTCCTTGAGCTCGATCAGCCGATCGAAGATCGCCTCCCAATCCTTGTTGCGGGCGAAATTATCGTCGGTGATGAAAAATTTATGGATGCCCTGCGCCCAGTTCATCCGCACCAGCTTTTCGACATCGTCGGCCGAGCGGAAGCGCGACTTGCGCCCCTGCACGTTGATGATGGTGCAGAACGAGCACTGGTAGGGACAGCCGCGTCCGGCATCGAAGCTGGTGCTGAGGCCGAGCGTGCGCTGGATATTGTCTTTCGGCAGGAACGGAACCGGCGTGCCGCCGATGCCGGGAAGGTCGTTCATGAAATTATAGAGGGGCTTCAGCTCGCCGGCGGCAGCATCGCGCAGCACCATGTCCAGCCGCCCCTCGGCCTCGCCGGCGAACATCGAGATGCCCATCTCGCGGCAGGCATCGAGCCCGACCGCCGTGCCGTCGAGCATCGACAGGCAGCCGGACACATGAAAGCCGCCCATCGAGACCGGCAGGCCGGCATTGCGGAAGGGGCGGGCGATGTCGAGGGCGCGCGGATATTGGTTGGACTGGACGCCGACCAGCGCGACCATGCCGAAATTGCCGTGGCGCCTGAACTGGGCGAGCAGCCCGGCAAAATCGATTCGCGTATTGGTTTCATCGATCACGGTAATGTCGATCGCGGTATCCGGCCCGAGCACCTTGCGCTCGGCGCATTCGGCAGCGATGCCGTAGAGGGCCGCGAGCGAATTGGAGGGGATCATCGCCCGCCACCAGCGGATGACGTAGCCGTCATCGTCATAATGCGACGGCTTGATCAGGATGAGCTGAAAACGTCTGCGCACGGATTCCGAAGCATGGGCCAAGAGTATCTATCTTTCTTTAGAAACGTCTGCCCGGAGGCAAAATGGAGGTGAAGGCACAAATCAGGCACGGCGTATCAATGCGATTGATCAGGGTTCAAACTAAGGCGTAAAAAAGGAAGCGCAGAAGTTTCGTGCAGCGCATCCCTCAATATACTACGCGATATCGAGCAGCAATGCGCGGTGGTCGGAGACCTCGGGCGCATCGACCACCTCGAACTTGGCAACCTCTAGCCAGGCGTAATCAGCATGTAGTCCGCGAAGCGGCCCTGCTTCAGATAGTGAGAGGTTCGCGTGTCGACAAGGCCGCTTCCGGTGACGAGATCGGAAAGGCCCAGCCGGGCAAGAACCCGAAAGGTCGCGCTGTCGGGCAGCACATTGAAATCGCCGCAGACCACCAGCCCTTCGTCGCCGGGCCAGATCCGCCCGATGAGGCCGGCCAACGCCAGAGCCTGCTGTTGGCGCTGCGCCGTATCGCGCTTGCCGGCGGGATCGCGCAGGCCATGCATATGGGCGATCGTCACGGCGCGGCCGTGCGCGTGGCTGAAGAGGCGGATGCAATGGGCGTTGCGCGGTCTGGGATGCTCACCCCAGCCATCGGCGGAAAAACTGCCATGCACGAAGTCAAGTGCCTGGGCGATAACGGAATGTGATTTGCGGACGAAGGTCGCCAGCCCGAAATCCGCGACAATAGCGGCGTCGCCATCGAAAAGTTCACCTCGCGATGCCGGGCAGAAGAAGGCGTCGTGGCCGGGCAGGGCGGCGCTGATTTCCTGAAACAGATTGACACGTTGCGGCAGTTCCAGCCCCGCATCCCGGTATGTCGACCATCCGCTATCCGCATTCGGCGCCCGCAGCACCTCCTGCAGGCACAGCGCATCAGGGTCGGCCTGCTTGGCATAGGCGATCAGGGCCTCGTGAAGCCTGCCGCCCCATGCAGTCAGCGAAGTGATGCGCGACCTCTCGGCTCCATCTTAGCTGGCGGAATCAGATGGTGGCGATGCCATCGGGGTTTTCACAGTTCCGATTTGATGTCGCCCATCCGGTTCCAGGCGTCGAGGCCGGCGATCTTGTAGGCTTCGGCGAGCGTTGGATAGTTGAAGGTGTTTTCGACGAAATACTCGACCGTGCCTTTGAGATTGAGCACCGCCTGGCCGATATGCACCAGCTCGGTGGCGCCTTCGCCGACGATATGCACCCCGAGCAGGCGGCGTGTCTTCAGCGAGAAGATCAGCTTTAACAAACCGGTATCAAGGCCCATGATGTGGCCGCGTGAGGTCTCGCGAAAGCGGGCAATGCCGCATTCATAGGGAATGCCGCGCTCCTTCATTTCTTCTTCGGTCAGGCCGCAGGTCGAAATTTCCGGCACGGCATAGATGCCGTAGGGGAAATATTTCTGCGGCTCCTTGGCGACCGCGCCGATCGCCACGCGCGCGGCGATGCGGCCCTGTTCCATCGAGGTCGAGGCAAGGCTTGGAAAGCCGACCACGTCGCCGGCGGCGTAGATGTTGGCAACCGATGTCTGGAACGTCTCCGGATTGACCTTGAGACGGCCACGGCTGTCGGCCTCCAGTCCAATGGCGGGAAGGTTCAGCGCGTCGGTCGCTCCCATGCGTCCTGCGGCAAAGAGCACCATGTCGGTCACAAGATGGCGGCCGTTGTCGAGCGTCAGCTGGACCTTGCCGCTATCCAGCCGCTCGACCTTATCGGCCTTCGTGCCGAGCAGCAGCTTCATATTGCGGTCGCGCAGCTGATAGGTGAAATCCTCGATGATTTCCTTATCGATAAAGTCGAGCATGGTCGACTTTGGATCGATCACGGTCACGGCAGTATCAAGCGCCGAGAAGATCGTCGCATATTCGATGCCGATAACGCCGGCGCCGATGACGACCATGGTGCGCGGCAGTTCTTCGATGTCAAGCAATTCATCGCTGTCGAGCACGGTCTTGCCATCAAACGGCATATAGTCCGGCCGGAAAGGCTTCGTGCCTACTGCAAGCAGAATACTGGCGCCGCTGACTGTCATTGCTTCGCCATCGTCCTTGATGACCTGCAAGGTGGTGGAATCGATGAAACTCGCCTTTCCGCGTATGTGGTGGACACGGTTGCGGGCGAACTGATGCTCGAGCACTTCCACTTCATGGTTGAGCGTAATCAGCAGGCGGCGACGCAGGTCTTCCGCACTGATCTCCTGCTTGACGCGGTAGGATCGACCATAGAAGCCGCGCTCGCGCCAGCCGGAGAGATTGAGCGCGGTCTCGCGCAGCGTCTTCGAGGGAATCGTACCGGTATGAACGGACACGCCGCCGACGCGCTTACCCTGCTCGATCACGAGCACCTTCTTGCCGAGTTTCGCAGCCTGGATCGCGCCGCGGCGCCCTGCAGGACCGCTACCCACCACAACGAGATCGTACTGGAACATTCTCTTGCCTCGGATTGGAAATGGAATCATTTGCGACAAAAATGTCGCTCCTCTATCGGTAGCCGGTCAATGTTACAGATTGTTTTACAGCTGCCGATTCAGCCGAATTGTGCTTTTCAGATCCTTCAGCTCTTTCAGGCTCACATGGCCGTTTTCGCCGATGATGATGATGTGGTCGTGAACGGTGATATCAAGCGCCTTCGCCGCGTCGATGATTACTTTCGCCATATCGATGCCAGCGCGCGACGGTTGTTCATGCCCGAGTGATGTAGTCGGTGGAAATATCGGTCACCCTGGTGACCCCGAGTAACGCCATATTGCTATGCAATTCGGCCTTCAGGATATCCGCCGCCCTGAGCACGCCCGGTAGTCCCGCGACGGCTGCAGCATAAAGGAATGGTCTGCCCACGAATACGAAACAGGCGCCAAGCGCGAGAGCCTTCATGATATCCGTTCCACGCCGGATGCCGCCGTCGATCATGACGGCAATGCTGTCCCCAACACTTGCCGCAATCTCAGGAAGGACCTGAAGGGGAGATGCGGTGCCGTCGAGCTGGCGGCCGCCATGATTGGAGACGATCACCCCATCCGCCCCGGTATCTGCAGCCCGTGCCGCGTCGTCAGGGTGCATGATCCCCTTGACCACCAGCTTGCCGGACCAGCGCTTGCGTATCCGTTCCAGGTGGCTCCAGTTGAGATGGTCACGCTTGCCGAAATCGCGCGTGACGTTCGAGGAGATGATCGGCGCGCCTCTTGTGGCGTAGGAATTTTCAAAATGCGGAATGCCGTGCCGGACGATCGTGCGCAGGAATGTACCGGTGGTCCAGCGGGGATGCGAGATGCCCTGCCATGCCAAGCGGAGCCCGGGACGCAAAGGCGTCGAAAACCCCGCTCTCACATTATTTTCGCGATTGGGCAGCGTGGCTGTATCCACGGTCAGCAGAAGTGTACCGATACCGGCCGCAGCGACCCGATCGATGAGAGCGTCGATACGGTCGGGTTCGCCGGGAAGATAGGCCTGAAACCATGCCTGCGGCGAAACTGCGGCGATCTCCTCCAGCGGGATGAGCGACGAACCGCTTATAATCATCGGGATTCCCGATCGGTCCGCGCCTTGCGCGAGCACGATGTCCCCCCGATAGGCCATCAGCGCGCTGATCCCCATCGGCGCGATGCCGAATGGTGCGGCATGGGTATTGCCGAAGAGGCTCGTCTCGGTGCTGCGCCTCGAGACGTCCCGAAGTACACGGGGCCGAAAGGCATAGGCCTGGAAGGCCTCTGCGTTATGCCGCAGCGACGCATTGGTCTCGGTCGCGCCGGCGATATAACCGAACAGAGGTTTCGGCAGATGTCGCCGCGCCCTCATTTCGAAGTCATCGAGGCAGAGCGCATCGCGGCAGAGCCGCGTCGATCGATCAGTGTTACCGCTGGAGATCGTCATGAAGCTTTATCTTCTCAGTATTTCGGGTGGGTATTATTCAGCGTAGCGGGATTAGATCAACTTCAGCCCCTTCAGGCTGACATGGCCGTCCTTGCCAATGATGATGTGGTCGTGGACGGTGATGTCGAGCGCCTTGGCTGCCTCGATGATCACCTTCGTCATGTCGATGTCGGCGCGCGACGGCGTCGGGTCGCCGGAGGGATGATTGTGCACGAGGATGATCGCCGTTGCCGAAAGCTCAAGCGCGCGTTTGACTACCTCGCGGGGATAGACCGGCGTATGGTCGACCGTGCCGCGGCCCTGCACCTCATCAGCGATCAGCACGTTGCGCTTGTCGAGGAAGAGGATGCGGAATTGTTCTCGTGTTTCATGCGCCATCGCGGCGTGGCAGTACTGGATAACCGAGGACCAGGAGGAGAGAACCTGCTTGCTTCTGATCTCGCTCTTCAGGGTCCGGTGCGCGACGGTGGCGATCAGTTTCAGGTCGAGGGCGACATTCTCGCCGACGCCCTTCACCTCCGTCAGCAGCGCCGCCGGCGCGCCAAAGACGCCAGCGAGGGAGCCGAACCGTTCGATGAGCGCCTTGGCAATCGGCTTCGTATCGCGGCGCGGGATCAGCCGGAAAAGCAAGAGTTCGAGGATTTCGTAATCGGCAAGCGCGGTATCGCCCAGTTCGCGGAAGCGGTCGCGCAGCCGTTCACGATGGCCGTGATAATGTTCCGGCGCGGCGAGCGAGGCCGTCAGGGCGGGCCGGAGGTTGCGCGCGGCTGGCTTTTGCGGCCGGCCGCCGAAGAACGAGCGTTCGTCGGCAACAGGCTCTTCGGTCTCGAAAGGCAGCTCGTCGTCGGAAGATGTCGCAACAGGCCCCTTCGCCATCGGGTCGTCACCTGGCAAGCGGCGGCAGTCCGGGCCGATCGAGGCCACCCGGTGACAGCGTGAAGATTTCGCAGCCCTCGGCGGTGACGCCGACGGTGTGTTCGTACTGCGCCGACAGCGAGCGATCGCGGGTCACGGCCGTCCAGCCGTCGGCGAGCACCTTTACATGCGGCCGGCCGAGATTGATCATCGGTTCGATGGTGAAGATCATGCCTTCGCGCAATTCCGGCCCTTCATTGGCGCGGCCATAATGCAAGATGTTCGGCGAATCGTGGAACAGCCGGCCGACGCCGTGGCCGCAGAAATCGCGCACCACCGAACAGCGTTCGGCCTCCGCATAGGTCTGGATCGCCTCGCCGATCGCGCCGGTGCGGGCGCCGGGCCTGACGGCTGATATGCCGCGCATCAGGGATTCATAGGTGACTTCAAGCAGCCGCTCGGCGGCGCGCTTGATCGTGCCGACCGGATACATCCGGCTCGAATCGCCATGCCAGCCGTCGAGCACGAAGGTAACGTCGATATTGACAATATCGCCTTCGCGCAGCGGCTTATCGTTTGGAATGCCGTGACAAACGACGTGATTGATCGAGGTGCAGGTGGATTTGGTGTAGCCGCGGTAGTTCAGCGTCGCGGGAAAAGCGCCGTGATCCATGCCGAAATCGAATACGAACCGGTCGATCTCGTCGGTGAGCAGGCCAGGCTTGACGATATCGGCAAGCGCATCGAGGCAGCGAGCCGTCAGTTGGCACGCCCTGCGCATGCCTTCGAATGCCTGCGCATCGTAAAGCCGGATGGCGCCCGTATTCTTCGGGGGCGCGGAGGAGGCTTCGATATAATTCACCATTGCAGGGCCTTAGCGGAGATTGTTAGATTTGTTCATAATGCAGCTATGCCGGGTTCGTCCATCGCGATCAACCGTCGGAACGAGATTTCTGGGAGGTTTCGATCCGCCTTCCGCAGCCATTCGACGCTGAATTCTGAGTGCCGGATGAAATATCCACAATCTTCCCAAGGGGATAGTATTGATCGGGTAATGTCTCCCCGCTACTCACCGGTTGGTGACAGCGGGGAAGGGTCGGTCATGCTGAACGAAGCTGAAAATCTTGATAGTTTGCCTGCGGTCGATGCTGAGCCGGAACGGCGGGTGCGTGATCGCGGGGCCACCGAGCGTGCGCTCCTTGCCGCCGCCAAGGGGCTGTTGGCGGAGGAGGGCTTCCAGAATTTCGGTATAAATGCCGTCGCCCGCCGCGCCGGCTGCGACAAGCAGCTGATCTACCGCTACTATGGGGGCCTCGACGGTTTGGTCGAGGCGATCGGCGCGGATCTCGGCACATGGGTAAGGGATCGCATTCCGGAAGATACCGGCGGCATGTTCATGCTCACCTATGGCGATCTGATGGAGCGGCTGGCGCTTCTCCTGCTCGACGCCTTGAAGAATGATCCGCTGATGCGCCGCATCCTCGCCTGGGAGATATCGGAAAATACCGAGCAGGTGAGGCGGCTGTCCGAGGCCCGTTCGAAGGCTCTCGCCCTCTGGCTGGATCGCATGCGCGGTTCGCTGGCGCCGCCGAAGGGCTTGGATGCGGCAGCCGTCAATGCCGTCGTCATCGCGGCGATCCAGCATCTCGTGCTTTCCGGCGCAGCCGGCGGCCGGTGCGCCGGCCTATCGCTGAAGACGTCGAAGGACTGGGAGAAGGCGGCGACGGCACTGAAGCGTCTCGTGCGCGGCGTCTACGGCTGATATCCTTTCATCCACAGGCAGGCCGTGCGGCGTTAACCTTAACGAATGGTTTACGTTGCGTAGGGCTGGCTAACCCGACAGTGTGGCGAGGAGCAGAGATGTACGAGTGAGAACCTGCGAGTTGACGCCCATGGGAAGTAAGATCGCCAAAGCCGCATTTCTGGTGACGGCAATGATGTTCTTCGCAATCCTGGCGCTGGATATTGCAGTTCCGGCGCTGGTGCTTTGCATCATGGCATTGTCGACCTGGCTGGTTTCCCTCGATCTGCCCGTTGCCCGCAAGCAAGGAGGAGAAGCCGCATGAAGTGGTTTCTGATCTTCTGGGCCGGCCCTATCGTCTTTTTGGGCGCATGGTACTGGCTCTCCTATTACGACATGAATTTCGGCATCTTCATGCTGACAAGGCAGGTCCATGACCTGACCTTCGAGATTTATGGCGAAGCTCTCGGTGTTCCGCCGGAAACAATCCCGCCGCTCGTTGCTCGTGCCATTGCGGTGGACAGTCTCGTCGTCTTCGCCGTTCTGGGCTTCAGAAAGCGCAAGTCGATCGCCGCCTGGTGGAAGGCGCGTCAGGCGCTGAATTCGTCTCCGGCAGACCTTGCCAGCAACGACAGCCTGTCGAGGGCGCCCTGAAGGATGAAGCTTGCCGCGGCCGAATCGATCCGTTCCGCCCGCTTGGCGCGTGAGACGTCCATTTCGATGAGCACCCGTTCCGCTGCAACCGTCGAAAGCCTCTCGTCCCAATAGATGAAAGGCAGCGCCGTCTTCTGTTCCATGTTGCGCACGAAGGCGCGTGTTGCCTGCACCCGCGGCCCCGCCGATCCGTCCATATTCATCGGCAGGCCGATCACGAAGCCCGCAACCTTTTCAGCTGAGGCGAAATCCAGCAGTGCCTGCGCATCGATCGTGAATTTGATCCGGCGGATCACCGGGCGTGGCGTGGCGAAACGCCGGCCGAGATCTGAGATCGAAAGTCCGATCGTCTTGGTGCCGAGATCAAGGCCGGCGATAGCCTGTCCCGGAGGGAGTATCTCGGCAATTTCCTCGATCGTCAGCACCGTCATTGCCGTTTCATCCCGTCAAAAGAAATTGAAGCCGCCGCCGCTTTCCTTTGCCGGGGCATGAGATATGTCCTTACCATCGAAATCAGATTTTGCATCACGTAAGGAGAGATTTCATGAAGATCACCTGGCTTGGCCATTCCGCCTTCCGCATCGAGACATCAAAGTCGAAGATCCTGCTCGATCCCTTCCTCAGCCATAACGCCTCCTTTTCCGGCCAGGACATTAAGGATGTGTCCGCAGGCATCACCCATATCCTGCTGACCCATGGCCATGGCGACCATGTCGGCGATACCGTGGCGCTTGCCAAGGAAACGGGCGCCGTCGTTCTTGCGAATGCCGATCTTGCCGCCTGGCTCGGTTCCAAAGGCGTCGACAGGATCGAGATGGGCAACACGGGCGGGACGGTCACGTTCGGCGGCTTCTCCGCGACGTTCACCAATGCGCTGCATTCCTCTGCCCAGATCACCGAGGACGGTGTCTCGCATGCGCTCGGCAACGCCAACGGCCTGATGCTGCATTTCGATGACGAAGCCTCGATCTTCGCCATGGGCGACACCGACATCTTCTCCGACATGGCGCTGATCAACGAGTTGCACCAGCCTGATATCGGCTTCGTGCCGATCGGCGACCGCTTCACCATGGGCGGCGCGGTGGCGGCACTCGCCTGCCAGCGCTATTTCAGCTTCAAGACCGCGATCCCCTGCCATTATGGCACCTTCCCGATCATCGACCAGACGGCCGACAAATTCGTTGCCGGCATGGAGGGATCGAAGACCCAAGCGAGGGCGATGAAGCCTGCCGAGAGCCTGTCGATCTGACGAAACCCCGTTGCACCGGGCGGACATGGCCTTTATAGCGGGTGAGAAAAATCCTATCCGGAGAATGCCATGTCCGTCGATCTTGCCACCGTGAAGCGCGTCGCCAAACTTGCTCGTATTGCCGTCTCCGAGGATGAGGCAAATCGCATGGTCGGCGAGCTGAACGGCATCCTCGGCTTCGTCGAGCAGCTCTCCGAAGTCAATGTCGATGGCGTTGAGGCGATGACATCGGTTACACCGATGGCGATGAAGAAGCGGGCCGACGAGGTGACCGACGGCAACAAGGCCGCCGATATCGTCGCCAATGCGCCCGTCACCGACCATAATTTCTTCCTGGTGCCGAAAGTCGTCGAATAAGGCTTTCAAAGCCTCTTTCCGACCCTGTTGCCATTTTCAAGATCTGAAGCGAAAACACGATGAGCGAACTCACCAGCCTGACCATTGCCGAAGCCCGCGAGAAGCTGCGCGCCAAGGAAATTACCGCAATCGAACTGACCGAAGCCTATATTTCGGCGATCGATGCGGCCAATGAGCGGCTGAACGCCTATGTGAAGGTCACGCCTGATCTGGCCCGCGTCATGGCGAGAAAATCGGACGAGCGCATCGCCGCCGGCACGGCGGGCGAGCTCGAAGGCATTCCGCTCGGCATCAAGGATCTCTTTGCCACCGTCGGCGTCCACACCCAAGCCTGCAGCCACATTCTCGACGGTTTCGAGCCGCGTTACGAATCGACCGTGACGCAGAACCTCTGGGATGATGGCGCCGTCATGCTCGGCAAGCTGAATATGGACGAGTTCGCCATGGGCTCGTCCAACGAGACGTCCTATTACGGCCCGGTGATCAATCCCTGGCGGGCAGAGGGCTCCAACCAGCAACTCGTGCCGGGCGGCTCCTCCGGCGGGTCGGCCGCTGCCGTTGCCGCCCATCTTTGCGCCGGCGCCACCGCGACCGATACCGGCGGCTCGATCCGCCAGCCGGCCGCCTTCACCGGCACCGTCGGCATCAAGCCGACCTATGGCCGCTGCTCGCGCTGGGGCACCGTCGCCTTCGCCTCCTCGCTCGATCAGGCGGGCCCGATTGCCCGTGATGTGCGGGACGCCGCCATCCTGCTGAAATCGATGGCAAGCGTCGATGCGAAGGACACCACCTCAGTCGATCTGCCGGTGCCGGATTACGAAGCCGTCCTCGGCCAGTCGCTTAAGGGCATGAAGATCGGCATTCCGAACGAATATCGTGTCGACGGCATGCCCGAGGAGATCGAGACCCTCTGGCGCCAGGGCATCGCTTGGCTGAAGGATGCCGGCGCCGATATCGTCGATATCTCCCTGCCGCACACCAAATATGCGCTGCCGGCCTATTACATCGTTGCCCCCGCCGAAGCATCCTCGAACCTCGCGCGCTACGACGGCGTGCGCTACGGCCTGCGCGTCGATGGCAAGGATATCGTCGACATGTACGAAAAGACGCGCGCCGCCGGCTTCGGCAAGGAAGTCAAGCGCCGCATCATGATCGGCACCTATGTGCTGTCGGCCGGCTATTACGACGCCTATTACATCCGCGCCCAGAAGGTCCGCACGCTGATCAAGCGCGATTTCGAACTCGCCTTCGATGCCGGCGTCGACGCCATCCTGACGCCGGCAACGCCGTCGTCCGCCTTCGGCGTTGCTGACGAGAACCTCGCCGCCGATCCGGTGAAGATGTATCTGAACGACATCTTCACGGTGACGGTCAACATGGCGGGCCTGCCCGGCATCGCCGTGCCCGCCGGCCTCGACCAGAAGGGCCTGCCGCTTGGCCTGCAGCTGATCGGCAAGGCCTTCGACGAGGAAACCCTCTTCAAGACCGCCTATGTCATCGAACAGGCTGCCGGCAAGTTTACGCCGGCCAAGTGGTGGTAACCGGTCTCACGATCCGAAAGATGACGTCCGCCGACCACGAAACGGTCGGCGCCGTCGGCTTCGCCGCATGGGCCGCAGCCGACGCCTTCGACGAGAGTTATCGCGACCCCGATGTGATTGCCAAAGTCGGGCACGAGTTCAGCGTTTTTCCGCGGGAGACAAAGGGTG
The DNA here is from genome assembly GCF_000092045.1 of Rhizobium etli CFN 42. Lineage (NCBI taxonomy): Bacteria > Pseudomonadati > Pseudomonadota > Alphaproteobacteria > Hyphomicrobiales > Rhizobiaceae > Rhizobium > Rhizobium etli. The sequence continues at coordinate 1,943,123 of NC_007761.1, forward strand.
AGATCTTCGTTGCCGCGCTCGACGCGGAGATCGTCGGCTGGGGCGCTCGTGAAGGCGAACCCAACTAGGTGTCCGATCTCTGGGTGCATCCCAATCATCAGGGCACGGGGGTGGGCGAGGCTCTGCTGTCGTATCTGTGCGAGTTGATGAGGGCAGAAGGACTGACGACCGCCCGGATCGACACTCATGCCAGGAACATAGGCGCGATCCGGCTTTACAAACGCTGCGGTTTCACCATCATCTGGCACGGTATCGAATTCTCCTGGAGCATGGGCGTCCCGCGCGAAAAGGTGCACCTGGAGAAGCAGCTAGGCTGAGCGATAGCCGAAACTGGGAGGGCTACATGGCAGGCAATGATCTTGTGCGCCTGATCGAGGCAATCGATCGCCTTGCCGCCGGCGGCTTCGCGATGGGCGCGGATTGGCAGGCGGTTCACGATATCTGTCAGTGCCACGAAGGCGAACAGCCCTTCGACTGGGGCCACGCCCTCTGCCATCGCATCGAGGGCGACGTCTGGAATGCCGACTACTGGTATCGCCGCGCCGGCAAGATGCGCGGCTCGGGCGCACTGCCCGACGAATGGTCGGCGATGCGGGCGGAATTGTCTACCAAGGCTTGAGCTTTGCCCTGACCGCGCCGGTTCAACTGACTGCAATTAGCTCGAAGGCTACAGCGCGGAGCCGGCCAAGGTCAAACCTCGATTGTTGCCGATGTCGAAAACAACGCGTTGCTGATTTCCGACAACCGTCGGGAATACGAGCATGTTCAACAGCTCTTGCGCCAACTGGATGTCTTCCCTACGCAGGTCCTACTTGAGGCCGTTATCGCTGAAGTTACATTGAACAGCGAGCTGAAGTTCGGTCTCCGCTGGTTCTTTGAAAACGGCAGATCTCGGTTTCAAGATCCGATAGTGCGCCCTCGTATCGAAGGACTTCTTGGGCAAGCGTCAAGCCGGCCGCCAAAAGCAGCAGAGATAGGGTTGTTGTCGTTCGTGTCGAAGGGGACAAGGAAAAAACAACAAGCAGGTTCTGCCACGTCCGAACAAATTAAATCCAGAAGAAAAACCTCAACGTTACTATCCTCAATGTAAAATGTGCAGTACAGGGCGGGAAGCTCCGATGGCTCGGTGGAGTTAGATAATCATGAATAATTCGTTAGATTGGATTAAATCTGGTGGCGGCCCGCTTGTATGTATAGAGAGGGGCAATGCAGCTCAATGGCTCGGAGTCGGAGGGACTAACTTCGGGAATGGAATCCATACTAAATTTTCTAGTGACTACGAAAGAGCTTGTGATGTTCAAGATTATCTGGGTGTCATCCTGCTGAATACTGGCTTCGCGGTCGTCCTTGGAGATATGCCGCTGGAAACACGGGTTTCTTATGGAACCGGGGATGTTCCATTTATAGTAAGAATTTTTTATGCAGATCAGGGTGTTGATGTAGTCGAAAAATTGAATGATCTAAAAGTTCTTGACGAGATAGATCCCGTCGAATCTGTCAATGTTGAAATAAGAGAGCGTGAAATAGTAATTTTCGACTCCGCTTATCCGTTTTCTGAAGTTGGGGATGCGTACTTGAGTTTGGATTTTCAGCCCGGCAAATATATCGTCGTTAGCAAATTGTTTGAACCAGATGAGAGAAGTTCTTTATTGATTCACGAGTTTCGCCGGTATCAGACGTAACTCGCTGAGTCTCCGCGAGCGCAACGGATCGCTTTTTCGGGCACAGACATGGCAGCCAACGGCAACTATACATACAGCTATGACAAATCTCAGCCAGCTGAAGGGGCAGACAATACCCTCCAGGAGATACTGCCCGCATATGCCGAAGATACCAACACCAGCTTCCAGACCAATAAGAGCTATATCGGCGAACGCTTCGATGCCGAGACCGGCTGATGTATCTCAATGCCAGATACTACGATCCCAGCATTTGGGCGGTTCATCACGCCAGGTGATTGGAATCCGACGCAGCAAGGGGCTCGGGACGACCGGTATGCCTATGCCGAGAACGATCCTGTCAACAAGAGTGATCCGAACGGGCATGTTACGATCGGGGATATATTCCTCTCGCAGCCGGTGCGCGATCAAACTCACTAAGACAATGCATCCGGCTTTAATCGCATGGCCAAGGAGCAGAGTGACGTCGGCGAGCTGGAGAATCTCGTCAGCGATGACCTGCCACTGAATTTTCATCCAGCTGCGATTAGAGCCCGACGGTTTTGAACGCCATCAGGCGAGTTTTGAGCAACCGGCGGAACGCGCAGCTTTCATCTTGCGCAACGTTGGAGCTGGTCCGGGCAAAGTCTGCCAAGGTTTGACATCCCGGGATAGTGGGGCCGGAAATGGTTGTAATCGTCCGCCTGACATTGCCTCGTTGAAATAATCCATTTTTGATGCTGAGCCCCGACCGCGCCGGTCTAAGGCGCGATCACGGTGAGTTGGTCAATTGACCTATCTATTGTCCAGCTGCGACCTAACCAATCTCAACCCTCGTTCGGTGATCCGGTAGGGTTGGCCGCCCGAAGACTTGATTGCCTTCAGCCGCTTCAGCCTGCGGAAGAGATCGAGGTCGACGCCGGGATAAAGCCAGCCGTCGCGGGTAAAGCAACTGACGTTTTCGATCTTCCTGTTGTCGTCGCGGATAATTTCGATGCGGCCGCCTTGGGCCATGAGATGCAGGATGCGCTGCTCCGTGCGGGAAATGTCCATGTTGTGAGATCCGGTATCGCGCCGTAGGCGCGCACAAAAACGATCTGGCGCTCATTCGAACGTCAGGGCTTCGTTCTTTCGGGCCCATGCGCGCAAGGAAACTTGCGGGCAGGGGCCTTTACCGGGTCTCAGGCAGGCTCAACATAAAACACCTCGATAAGATCTATTATTCAGCCCGGAAAAAGCGGTCAAGAGCATCCTTGTCGGTGAAAACCGGTCGAAAACCCTGGTTTCGGTTGATCATCCCTTTGCAGCTACTGGTAAATTCCGCGACTCAGTGATCTAGTCAGAGGGGTAACGCGGAGGTGTCGTTGATCCACATTCGCAATGCCCGCGACGGGGAAGCGGAGCTATTGAGCGAGATCGGGCTCAGGGCCTGGCAAAAGGCGATGGCGTCGATCGGCGAATCGGATGCGATGATCGACGCGGCGCGCAACGCCTTTCGCAGCTTCGTGGAGAATGACTGGCTGACCATCACCGTCATCGAGCAGAACGGCCAGGTCGCAGGCTGGGCTGCACGCGAGGGACTGGACGAAACCATCTCGGATTTCTGGATCGATCCCATCTTCACCCGGCAGGGACTCGGCTCAGCCCTTCTCCAACGCATCGAGAAGGATATCGCCGGCCGAGGCTTCGAGACGGCAGCGGTGCAGACCCATTCCGGCAATAGCGAGGCAATCGGCTTTTTTCGGAAGAACGGTTATGGCATCCACTGGCTGTCGGTCGCCTATAATCCGAAGCTTGACCGCGACGTACCCTCTGTCGGACTGACGAAGCCGCTGGTTTCGGACAGCCAGGGCGGCTATGGGCAGGAATTCTGAAGTTTAAAAATCCAGATGAAGGCGAGGGGCCCATAGCGGCGCGAAGGCCAGGACCATGGCCAAGGCGGCGTGGAGGATCAGGATCGCCGCCAGGATCGACCGGAACGGCTCCTTTCTCGTCTTGTGGCGCAGGATCTGCTGTGCCGCCACCGCGCCGAGGCTGCCGCCGATCAGCGCAAGGGTTAGAAGCGTACGCTCGCTGATGCGCCACTCGCCCTGGCGCGCCGCCTGTTTGTCGAGGAAATAGACCAAAAAGACGATGAGGTTCAGCGCCAGAAACAGTGCGGCCAATTTGGTGTTATCGGTCATCGTCATGCGGCTACACTGCCATGCCTCGGTTAACTCACGGCAAACGTCGCCGCCCTCCGTCAAACCGCGGTGCGCGATGGGGAAAGCCTTGCACCGGAACGCCGTTTCCTTTACCTCACCAGTGGAAAAGAACAGCCTGCAAAGAGCATCAGATGACCCTTGTCGACGTCCGCACGCCCGATCCGAAACGTTTCATCCCCGGCGCCACCGGCGACTGGGAAGTCATCGTCGGCATGGAAGTCCATGCCCAGGTGCTGTCCAATTCGAAGCTCTTCTCCGGCGCCTCGACGGAATTCGGCAAGCCGCAGAATTCGAACGTGTCGCTGGTCGATGCCGCCATGCCCGGCATGCTGCCCGTCATCAACGAGGAATGCGTCAAGCAGGCCGTGCGCACCGGTCTCGGCCTGAAGGCTGAGATCAACAAACGCTCGGTCTTCGATCGCAAGAACTATTTCTACCCCGACCTACCGCAGGGCTATCAGATCTCGCAATATAAGGATCCGATCGTCGGCGAGGGCAGGATCGTCATTTCGCTTGGGCCGGATCGCCAGGGCCAGTTTGAGGATATCGAGATCGGCATCGAGCGCCTGCACCTGGAACAGGATGCCGGCAAGTCGATGCACGACCAGCACGCCACCATGTCCTATGTCGATCTGAACCGGTCCGGCGTGGCGCTGATGGAGATCGTCTCCAAACCCGACATGCGCTCGTCCGATGAAGCGAAGGCCTATATGACCAAGCTGCGTTCGATCGTCCGCTACCTCGGCACTTGCGACGGCAACATGGATGAAGGCTCGATGCGCGCCGATGTCAATGTCTCGGTGCGCCGTCCTGGCGAGCCTTTCGGCACGCGCTGCGAAATCAAGAATGTCAACTCCATCCGCTTCATCGGCCAGGCGATCGAATATGAAGCGCGCCGCCAGATAGGCATTCTGGAGGATGGCGGCGAGATCGAGCAGGAGACGCGCCTCTTCGATCCGAACAAGGGCGAGACACGCTCCATGCGCTCCAAGGAAGACGCGCATGATTATCGCTACTTCCCCGATCCGGATCTGCTGCCGCTCGAATTCGACGATGCCTTCATCAAGACGCTCGAAGCCGATTTGCCGGAGCTGCCCGACGACAAGAAGGAGCGCTTCGTGCGTGAACTCGGCCTGTCGGTCTACGATGCTTCGGTGCTGGTTTCCGAAAAGGCGATCGCCGATTATTTCGAGGCCGTGGCCGCTGGACGCGACGGCAAGACGGCGGCAAACTGGGTGATCAACGACCTGCTCGGTGCGCTGAACCGTACCGGCAAGGACATCGAACAGACGCCGGTGTCGCCGGCTCAGCTAGGCGCGATCATCGACCTCATCAAGGCCGGAACGATCTCCGGCAAGATCGCCAAGGACCTTTTCGAGATCGTGCTGACGGAAGGCGGCGATCCGGCCGAGATCGTCGAATTGCGCGGCATGAAGCAGGTGACGGATACCGGCGCCATCGAAAAGGCCGTTGACGAGATTATCGCCGCCAACCCAGAACAGGTCGAAAAGGTCAAGGCGAAGCCGACCATGGCGGCATGGTTCGTCGGCCAGGTGATGAAGGCGACCGGCGGCAAGGCCAATCCGCAGGCGGTCCAGGCGCTCGTCAAGGCGAAGCTCGGCATCGAGGAATAGCCCGTGTATTTCGTCCGCACCGCCGGAGAGCGTGACCTCGAAAAGGTGCGCGTTCTTCTGGTGGAGAGCTTTCACGCCACCTATGACGACCTCCACGGCAAAACAAAGGTGGATGATCTGATCGCCCATCTCTTTACGCCGGCAGCGCTGAAGGCGCGGCTGGTACGCAGGGATGCCGAGTTCCTCGTCGCCGATAATGGCCGCAACATCGGCGGCATGGGTTATGCAGCGTTGTCGCAGGCGCTGACGAAGACGGTCATGCTGCATCTCCTCTACGTCGACCCGTCACTGCAGCGCCAGGGCATCGGCCGCGATATCTTCGCCGAGCTCGAAACCTGCTTTCCGGATGCTGAGATCATGCGTCTGGAAGTCGAACCGCAGAATGCGGCGGCGATCGCCTTCTATCAGGCGCATGGTTTCACCGAAGTCGGCCGCAACGAGAACAGCGCGCCCGGACAATCCGGCATTCCCTCGCTGATTTTCGAAAAAACGCTGGAAGGGCATTGACCTCCTGACGGCCGAATTGTCGGACATTCTCATTCGCGAAGCGCGCAGGCATTCCAGGCGACGCTCACGATCTCGCTGACCGGCCGCGGTTCTTCGACAATGGTCATCGCGGCGGCGCAGACGCGGGCTGAAATGCGCGGGCAGGGGGTTGGCACTGGAATGATCGAATTCGCCATATCAGAGGCAAAAGGCCGGGGCGTGCGGCTGGTACAGCTGACCTCGAATGCCATACGCAAGGACGCCCATCGTTTATATGAAAGGCTTGGCTTCAAGCCGTCGCATCTCGGCTTCAAGATGGCCGTGAAATGACCCTGGCCTCTCGCGGAATCGCTGGACAATTCGGCTTGGCGACGGCATAAGCGAGGAGCTAAATTCTGGTTTGGCCCGCACTGGCGGGCACAAGGAAAAGACATGCGGAATCTTCTGGTTCAAATCTTCACCTGGTGGAACAGTCAGACGATAGGCACGCGTTTTGCGACCTGGCGTTTTGGAAAGCGCGTCGGCGAGGATGAATTCGGCAACGTCTATTATGAAGGCGGCATGTCTTCCTACGGCCTGCCGAAGCGCTGGGTGATCTACAAAGGCTATGCCGAAGCCTCCGCCATTCCGCCGGGCTGGCATGGTTGGATGCATCATCGCACCGATGTTCCGCCATCCAAGGAAAACTACGTCGCCAAGGAATGGCAGAAGGCGCATCGTCCGAACCTCACTGGATCGCCGCAGGCTTACCGTCCGCCGGGCTCGCTCGCGGTTCCCGGCGAGCGGCCGCGTGTCACCGGCGATTACGACGCCTGGACGCCCGGCAATTGAGACGGCCCGACCGGGCGATCGCAAGCCCGGCTTTTGGCCACAATTGACCTTTACCCGCAGGTTGGCCGCGCTAGACCGCGGCCGTGAACCGAAAATGTCTGGAGACGGGTGCATATGAAGCTCTTCACGCGGAACATGGTCCTGCGTGGCGCCGGATCGCTGCTGGCGCTCGCGGCTCTGCTTCCACCGGTTGCGGCGCATGCCGCACGCATCGACAATCCGGTTGCCGTCTTCTCCGGCCTCGACAAGATCACCGGCCGCATCACCACCTTCGACGTCTATGTCAATGAGACGGTACAGTTTGGCGCCCTGCAGGTGACGCCGAAGGCCTGCTATTCGCGCGACCAGGCGGAAGCGCAGAAGATCGACGGTTTCGTCGAGGTCGACGAAATTACCCTCGACCGCAAGATCCGCCGCATCTTTACCGGCTGGATGTTCGCCGACAGCCCCGGCCTGAACGCCGTCGAGCACCCGATCTACGACGTCTGGCTGAAGGACTGCAAGGCGACCTCGGATGTGCCGGCCCCCGATAGCGCCAAGGCGCCAACCCGCTGACAGGTTTCGCCCAGCGGCAGCATCAACGACGATATGAATGCAATAAGGATTTGAAGCCGGCGTCTTGAGCCGGTGCTGTTACGCGCTTTGCAGCCGCGCGTTCCCTCGGGACGGGAACGCTGCAAGACTTTAATGAATCTACGCGGTCGGCGTCTTATTCCTCGTGAAAAGCCCCTTAGCAAAGCGAAGCGCCCCACCCAGCACGATAACGACGAGAACGCCTGCCTTTTTGAAGAAGGCAAGGGCAAGCGCCAGAAGCCCTACCTTTGCGGCAATCTTGGCGCCGGCGCCTGCTGCGATCATTCCTGCCATGCCGTAGGCCGCGATTTTGTCGCCGTCAACGTAGTCGGTGTAGGCCATCCCTTTGTCGAACTCCACGAGCTTCGTGACCGTGGGAATGGCCTCCTCGATCTCCTTCAACTGGCTCAGTACGGCAATGAAGTCGAATTCAAAGACACCTTCCCGACCGAACACGCGCACTGAATAATTCAGCGTGTGCTCGGCTTTCATATCGTTGCCGAATATCAGATCGCGCGCCCAGTGCATCGCATGCGCCGGCTTGTCATAGCGCGGCGCTGAAGCCCAGCCGACAAGGGTGATTTTTGGGAAACCTTGCTTTTCGCGCTCGGGATTTCTTTCCCTGATCGACTCCTTGATACTTTGCAACAGCTCGTCGTAATTCGTCGTGGCGGCATCGCTATCGGAGACATAGCCATCCGCGCTGTATTCCACGATTGATCCCCAGGATTCCGGGTCGGTCGGCGCATATTTCGCCGGGAAGATCATCCCCAGCCTTCCCTCAGCCGCCGTCGGCGGATTTCCCCAAATATCGACAAGCACCGTCTTCGTGTCGGCAGGGTTCAGATAGTAAAAGCCCTGCGGCAGGTTCAATGTCGCCTTCGCTTCGGGCAGCTTGATCGCACCTTCCTGAAAATCGAGCTTTTGCAGAAGTGGTTTTTCTGCGTCCGAAAAATTTCTGCCGGGGAACATCTCTCGATAAGGGCGTGCCTCGGCGTGACTTGTGAGCAAGGCGAAAAAAATCGCGGCCCCAAAATGTCGTTTCAAAATTCTATCCCCCGTTGTGTTCGCGAACCTACTCAAATCGGCTGGAAAATCAACGCAGGGCTGAAGCGATTCCGCTTAAAACTTCAGGTGGGGCGATTCCATCGCTACGGCAAGCAGCAGGGCATATTCAGCCTTCGGAACGTCGATCGCGCCGAACGTCTTCAGGTGCTCGGTGGTGAACTGCGTGTCGAGTAGAGTGAAGCCCTTCTCCCTGAGGCGCTCGACCAGATGCACGAGGCAAATCTTGGAAGCGTCGGTCCGGCGTGAGAACATGCTTTCACCGAAAAAGGCGGAGCCGAGAGAGACGCCGTAAAGGCCGCCGACAAGTTCATCGCCGTCCCAGGCTTCGACGGTGTGGGCATGACCGATCTCGAAGAGTGTCGCGTAAAGCGATCTGATCGTCTGGTTGATCCAGGTGCTCGGGCGGCCCGATGTCTCTTCTGCGCAAGCAGCGATAACTTGTTCGAAATCGTGATCGAAACGGATTTCGAAAGGTCTCCTGCGCACCCTCTTGGCGAGGCTTTTCGAGATGTGGAAATTATCGAGCGGCAGGACGCCGCGCAGTTCCGGTTCGACCCAGAAGATCTCCGGGTCGTCGGCGGACTCGGCCATCGGAAAGAGGCCGATGGAATAGGCGCGCAGGAGGATGTCAGGGGTTATGCCTGGTGACTTCCTGCGCGGTCCTGCCATTCCTGTCCTATGCCGCCGGCGTGTTGGCGAGGTGGTGTTCCAGCCAATGGATGTCGTAGTCGCCGTTGGCGATATCCTGATTGGAGACGAGTTCTTGGAATAGTGGCAGCGTCGTCTTGATGCCGTCCACGACGAATTCATCGAGCGCCCGGCGCAGTCGCATCATGCACTCGACACGGGTGCGGCCATGCACGATCAGCTTGCCGATTAGGCTGTCATAATAGGGCGGGATCTTGTAGCCCTGATACGCGCCGGAGTCGATGCGCACGCCCAGGCCGCCTGGGGCATGGAAATGCGTGATCGTGCCGGGCGAGGGCACGAAGGTGCGCGCATCCTCGGCATTGATGCGGCATTCGATGGCATGGCCGGAAAAATGCACTTCGTCCTGCGTCACCGACAGACCGCCGCCCGAGGCGACGCGGATCTGCTCGTGTACGAGGTCGATGCCGGTGATCGCTTCCGTGATCGGGTGTTCCACCTGCAGGCGGGTGTTCATTTCGATGAAATAGAACTCGCCATTCTCATAGAGGAATTCGATCGTGCCGGCGCCGCGATATTTGAGCTTCTTCATGGCGTCGGCGCAGATCTGGCCGATCTTCATGCGTTGCTCGACGTTGAGTGCAGGCGAATTTGCTTCTTCCCAGACCTTCTGGTGGCGGCGCTGCAGCGAGCAGTCGCGTTCGCCGAGATGAATGGCATTGCCTTCACCGTCACCGAACACCTGGATTTCGATGTGGCGCGGCTTGCCGAGATATTTTTCCATGTAGACGGCATCGTTGCCGAAGGCGGCTGCCGCCTCCGTGCGCGCCGTCGACCACGCCTCGATCAGATCGGCCTCGCTCTTGGCAACCTTCATACCGCGCCCGCCGCCGCCGGCCGTTGCCTTGATCAGCACGGGATAGCCGATTTCGGCGGCCGTCCGCAGCGCATCCTCTTCGGTCTTCACTTCGCCGTCCGAGCCGGGAACGACGGGAATGCCGAGTTCCAGCGCCGTCGTCTTGGCGGTGATCTTGTCGCCCATGATACGGATATGATCCGCCGTCGGCCCGATAAAGGTGATGCCGTGGGCTTCCAGGATATCGGCAAACTTGGCGTTCTCCGACAGAAAACCATAGCCGGGGTGCACGGCATCGGCGCCGGTGATCTCGCATGCGGCGACGATCTGGTGGATGTTGAGATAGCTCTCGCGCGAGGAGGGCGGACCGATGCAGACACTTTCATCGGCAAGGCGCACATGCATGGCATCGGCGTCGGCGGTGGAATGCACCACGACGCAGGCGATGCCGAGCTCCTTGCAGGCCCGAAGCACGCGAAGGGCGATTTCCCCGCGATTGGCGATGAGGATTTTCGAAATCATGGGCTTGGGCCTATTCGATGACGACGAGGGCTTGGCCGTATTCGACGGGATGTCCGTCGTCGACGAGGATCTCGGTCACCTTGCCTGCCTTCGGTGAAGGAATCTGGTTCATCGTCTTCATCGCTTCGATGATGATGAGCGTCTGGCCTTCCTTGACGGTGGCGCCGATTTCGATGAACGGACGTGCGCCCGGAGCCGGTGCCATATAGACGGTGCCGACCATCGGCGCATTAACGACATTCGCCGGGTTGCGGCCGGGTGCTGCGGCGGGCGCGGCAGCGGCGGCTGCCGGAGTGGCGGCTGCTGCCGGAGCGGCAAAGGCCGGTGCAGCGATCGGCGCCTGGACGTATTGCGGCGTGCCGCCGCGCGAAACGCGGATGCGCAAGTCGTCCTGCTCTACCTCGATCTCCGTCAGATCCGTCTCGTTGAGGATGTTGGCGAGATCGCGGATCAGTGCCTGATCGATACCCGATTTCTTTTCAGCCATGGTGTTGCCCTGTCTTCTTCTTATGCCGTGATGTTCTTCAGCGCATGCAGCGCCAGGATGTAGCTGTGAGCCCCGAAGCCGCAAATCACGCCCTTGCATGCCGGCGCGATGATCGACTTGTGGCGGAATTCTTCCCGTGCATGGACGTTGGACATGTGGAGCTCGACGACGGGAATGGAAATAGCGCGGATCGCGTCGTGCAGCGCGAGTGACGTATGCGTGTAGGCGGCTGCATTGATGGCGACGCCGGCGGCCTTTTCGTCGGCCTCGTGGAGCCAGTCCACAAGCGTGCCTTCGTGGTTGCTCTGACGGAAGTCGATATCAAAGCCGAGTTCGCGCCCCTCTACCTTGCAGTCTGCCTCGACGTCCTTGAGCGTCTTGCTCCCATAAATCCCGGGCTCTCGTTTGCCCAGCATGTTCAGGTTTGGCCCGTTCAGGACAAAAATCGTTTGCGTCATCGAATGTTCCGTAAATGCACGACGGCAACCTATAGACTCCGCGAGGGCTGAATGAAAGCCCTTACGGGTTGGCCGACAGGAATCGCGCCACATTTGTCCACATGGCTGAAACGCTTCGATTTTGGCGATTTGATGAGCGGCCGGTCGGCTGCCCGCTTCCTTAGCAGACGGTCTTGCCGCAGCTGCGCATGTTCTTGACCTTGGCTTCGAGATCGTCGAGCCCGACGGCGCCCGGGACCAGCTCGTTGCCGATCACATAAGAGGGCGTGCCGCTGATGCCGAGGCTGGAGGCCAGCTGATAGGTCGCCTGAACGATCCCATCGTTCGGGCTCTTGGCCATCTCGGCACGAACCTTGTCTTCGCTGACGCCGAGAGAGGCTGCGACGGCGATCGCACTGTCTTCCGAGGCGCGGCCTTCGCTGCTGAGAAGGGCCACATGGAAATCGGCATATTTCGCAGGCGCCAGCCTGCGGAAGGCGTCGGCCACTTTGTGGGCGGCAACCGAATCCGGCCCGAGGATCGGGAATTCCTTGAGCACGAAGCGGACGTTCGTGTCCTTCTTCAGCATCGCCTGCATGTCGGGAAGCGCGTGGCGGCAGTAGGTGCAATTATAATCGAAGAATTCGACGACGGTCACGTCGCCCTTGGGATTGCCGAGCGTGACGTCATCTTTTGAATTGAAGATGTTCGCGGTGTTCTCCTCGATCGCCATATTGGCCTTCACCAGCCGCGCGGCTTCCTGCTTCTTCTGCAGCGCCTCCTGGACGTCGAGCATGATCTCCGGATTTTCGATCAGATATTGCTTGATGAATTCGCCGAACTCCTTCTTCTGCTGATCGTCGAGCGCTGCCGCCGGTAACGGGAGCGCGATCGAAGCGGCAAGCGCCAGTGCGGTGAAGCTTTTCGGGAAGAAGGCCATGATATCCTCGTCATCGGCGATATGGTCTTGGTCGAGAAAACCTTCGCCGGGTTATGGACTCGAACGCGTCGCGTCAAGGTACGGGGTGTCGAGTTCTGTTCAAACAGGAATTTTCATCCCTGCGCTGCCCTCGCGGGATTGTGATGACCCGATTAATGCGGCAATTGTCTGGCCAATATCGAAGAAGCCGAGCGAGAAGCGATCTTGTTTTCCATATCGAAACGCAGCGAAGTCGAGCCTTTTCATGCCATGGACGTGTTGGCGGAGGCGACGAAGCGGCGGGCAGCCGGCCACGCCGTCATCTCGATGGCGGTCGGCCAGCCCTCGCATCCCGCGCCTCGAGCTGCGCTCGAAGCGGCACGCGCCGCCCTTGTCGAAGGCCGGATCGGTTATACGGATGCGCTGGGGACGGCGCGGCTGAAATCCGCGCTTGCCTGGCACTACAGGGACCGTCACGGCCTGGATATCGATCCCAAGCGCATCGCAATAACCACAGGTTCGTCTGCAGGGTTCAATCTTGCCTTTCTGTCGCTTTTCGATGCCGGCGATGCCGTGGCGATCGCAAGACCGGGTTATCCCGCTTATCGCAACATTTTGGGCGCGCTGGGGCTGGAGGCTCTCGAAGTGCCGGTGACGGCCGAGACCCACTTCACCCTGACACCTGAGAGCCTCGAGGCGGCGCAGCAGCAAAGCGGCGTCAGGCTCAAGGGCGTGCTGCTTGCGAGCCCCGCCAATCCGACCGGCACTGTGACCGGCCGTGACGGGTTGAAGGCGCTTGCGGATTACTGCGCGGCCCAATCCATCGCCTTGATCTCCGATGAGATCTATCATGGGCTGACCTTCGCGGGGGAGGAGGCGAGCGCGCTTGAGCTGACCGACGAGGCGATCGTCGTCAACTCCTTCTCCAAATATTACTGCATGACCGGCTGGCGAATCGGCTGGATGGTGCTGCCCGAGCGCCTGGTGCGGCCGATCGAGCGGGTGGCGCAGAGCCTCTATATCTCGCCGCCCGAGCTCTCCCAGATCGCAGCGGTGGCCGCGCTTGGCGCAAGCGAAGAGCTCGATCATGTCAAGGCGAGCTATGCGGCAAATCGCGCACTGCTGCTCGACCGCCTGCCCAAGATCGGCCTTGCGCCCGCTTCGCCGATGGACGGCGCCTTCTACGCCTATGTCGATGTCTCGCGCTTCACCAATGACAGCATGGGTTTTGCCAAACGCATGCTCGCAGAAATCAACGTCGCGGCGACGCCGGGCCTGGATTTCGATCCGCTGGAGGGACATCGAACCTTGCGTCTCTCTTATGCGGGTTCGCAAGGAGAGATCGCTGAGGCGTTGGAGCGGATAGCAGTTTGGCTGAGGTAGGGCTGCGGGGGCAGGCAGTTGCTTGCCCACCTGCTCCTTAAATTAGCTACGCGGCGAAAACAGCGAGGCCAGCGTCGAGGCGGGCTTGTTGTTCATCCGCGGCACCACCACGAGCTGCTTGATCTCGCCGCGTTTGTAGGCGGCCAGGAAGCGCTTGTAATCCTTGAAGGAAACGCAGCCGTTGGAATCGCCGTTCTTGCCGAGCATGTAGGTGTGGGCAAGCAGGCCGACACGGTCATAGATGGCATCCGAGCCTTCCACCGGTGTCAAGCGCAGCGCTTCGACACCGTGAAAGAGGGCCTCGCGCATCGTGAGGACATAGGTATGCGGCGGCGTTGGTCCGCGCATCTTCTTGTTCGCATAGCGCGGGTTGTCGCGCATCTTTCCGAGACCGGAATGAGCCTCCAGCCGTTCGCCATTCGGCAGGTAGACAGTGCTGTTTTCGATATCATAGATCGCGATACCCGCCCGCAGTTTCGGCGAGAAGACCGGCTTGTCGTAGCGTGGCACGGCATCGTCCTCATCGTCCTCGATCGGCGAGTTTGGCTGGGCATAGGCCAGGACAGGCCCGGCAGAGCGCTGCGCCCCTTTGACGGCCGGCGCCGGTTTGCCGATGAGTCCATCCGGACGCGCCATCGGCAACGGCACGGAACCTGCATCGGGCGACAGGACGAGAGCGAAGGGTTGATCCTCTGCCGCTGCGACCTCCACCGGTGCGGCGGTCCTCACAGGAGAGGCGACCGGCTCGATCGGGGCGGGCGCGATCTGCCGGGGGTCGGCATCGGCCAGCGCGAGCATCGCCTGGAGTTGGGCCGCGGCGACGGCCTCCTTTGACGGAACGATGATCCGGTTGCCGTCGTCTTCAATCTCTGCCGAGGCGAGTTCGACCGGCGGCGGCGCGATCGCATCATCCTTGCGGAACTTGGCGCTATCGGAAATCGCGGCGACGACAGGTTGCTCGGCGGCCATGACGAGCCGATTGTTCTTCGCAAGAGCCGCCAATGCCGTTGCGGCAGCGGCAGTCTTTTCGGCGTGAGACTGGATGAGACTTGCGGTCAGCGGCATCTTCGGCTTCGCGTCGAAGGCGGTCAGCCGGTCACCCTTGCCGACATGGATCAACCTCTCAAGGCGAGTTGACGGCGTCACCTTCGGGGCGGCCCCGATCTGTGCCAGGCTATCGGCTGGAGAGAGGGGCCCGGCCACCGAATGCATCGTTGCCAAGGTCGCGATCAGCCATGTTGAGGTTAAAAGCCCGGCGCCGACGACACCGTAAAGAAAACCACGAGATCTGCGCGAACGCAAAGCAGATCCGCTAAGAGGGGCGACGTTATCCAACGTCCCTACCGCAAACGCCATACTACACTCGTCTTTCAAACTCGCTACGCAGGCCGGCGGCACTGACTGACTAAAACTTCGCCGGGGCCGGTAAAGGCGCAAAGGGGCCGAATTTAGACCGGTTGCGACTTCCGACTGTTTCGCGAGGATGACGAATTATGGTTTCTAATTTGTTTACGCGATATCGCTGTTTCTTAGGATGTCTCAAAAAGAGATGCCTGCCGGCGTCTCAGGTGCGTTCCATCACATAACTTCCCGGTGCTTCTTCGATCGCGTTCAGCGCATCGCCGCCGGGCTTGCGCGCTGCAACGCGTCTGCCGTCATGCGTCTCTATCCAGGCTTGCCAATGTGGCCACCATGATCCGGGCGTCTCGCTCGCCTGCTCGAGCCAGGTCTCGTATTCGCCCTTGGCCGGGCCGCCCGTCCAGAATTGATATTTCCTCTTGTCGGGCGGGTTGACGACGCCGGCGATATGTCCCGAGCCGGTGACAACAAATTCCACCTTGCCGCCGAAGAACCGGCTGCCGAGGAAAACCGACTTGGCGGGGGCGATGTGATCCTCGCGCGTGGCGAGATTATAGATCGGGATCTTCACGTCTTTCAGAGATATGCGCTTGCCGTCGAGAATCATCTCGTTCTGCGTCAGCGCGTTGCGAAGATAGCAATTGCGAAGGTAGAAGGCATGGTTTGCCGCCGCCATGCGGGTCGAATCGGCGTTCCAGAACAATAGGTCGAAGGGCAGGGGCTCCTGGCCCTTGAGGTAGCTGTTGACGAAATAAGGCCAGATCAGCTCGGACGCACGCAGCATGTTGAAAGCCATCGACATCTTCGAACCGTCGAGATAGCCGGCCGCCTGCATATGCTCTTCGAGCGCGGCCAGTTGCTCCTCGTCGACGAAGACCTTGAGGTCGCCCGCATGGGTGAAATCGACCTGAGTGGTGAAGAGCGTGGCGGTCTTGATCCGCTTGTTCTTCTCCTTTGCGTGCAGCGCCAGCGTTGCCGCGAGCAACGTGCCGCCGACACAGTAGCCGACGGCGTTGACCTCCTTCTCCCCGGTCGCCTTTTCGATCGTCTCCAGCGCGAAATCGATGCCCTCTCGGGCATAGGCGGCCCAGTCCTTCTCGGCGTGGCGCCCATCCGGGTTGACCCAGGAAATGACGAAGACCGTCTGCCCCTGGTCGACGCACCATTTGATGAAGGATTTCTGCGGGTTGAGGTCGAGAATGTAGAACTTGTTGATCCAGGGCGGGCAGATCAGCAATGGCCGTTTCAGCACCGTCTCGGTCGAGGCTTCGTACTGGATGATCTGGCAGATATCGTTCTGGGCGATCACCTTGCCCGGCGTCAACGCCATGTCGCGCCCGACGGCGAATTTCGTCATGTCGGTCTGGCGAAGGCGAAGCTCGCCCTTTCCGGCAGCAATGTCCTCGGCGAGCATTTTCATGCCGCGCACCAGGTTTTCGCCGTTGCTCGCGATGGTCTCGCGATAAAGCTGTGGGTTGGTAGCGATGAAGTTGCTCGGCGAAAGGGCTGCCGTGATCTGCTTCACGTAGAATCCCGCCTTGTGCTTGGTGTGCTCGTCGAGGCCGTCGGTCTCCGACACCAGCTTGTCCACCCAGTCACTCGTGACGAAATAGACCTGGCGGAGGAAATCGAAGAACGGATTTTTCTGCCAATCCTCATCCGAAAAGCGCTTGTCCTTGCGGGTGTCGGGCTCGGGCGGCAGGGGCTCGCCCTGCATCCCACGCGTGCCCTGCATGCGCTGCATCGAGCGCATCCAGATGCCGAAGAAGGACGACATCAGCTGAGTCTGCGCCTCGAAGGTGCGGCGGGGATCGGAAATCCAGTATTCGCTGATCTTGGAAAGCGTCTTGACCATGTCGGTCATCGGATCGATGGCCGTTTCGGTGATCTCGCCGCGTTCGCGCGGCGCAAGCCAGGCCGAGGCGGCCTGGCCGAGATTTTCGAGCGCCCGGGCGAAATTCATCGCCATGGTCTCGGGATCCTTCAACAGATAGGGTTTGAGATCGGTCGCGTCGAAACCGGTCTTGTCGCCATTTTTCTGGCCGCCACTCTCCTGCTTGCTGTCGGTCACCATTTCCTCCGGCGGCAGCACTCTTTTTATCCGTTTGTTGTACATCGTGACCGAACGAGAAAACAAGTTCCAGCCGCATCGGCTCGTGCTATTGCTTTGTGGCTGCGACAAATTTAACAGTCGAAGCAATCAGAACTGGATTTTGAGGCATGATCAAGAACGGCATTCGGCCCATCGCAACCTTCAACCGCACCGCATTGATCTGCGCCGCGGCGGCGATGGCCCTTGCCGGATGCAATCTGACGGCGGAGGAAAAAGCCGCAGCCGCCGCCAAGCGAGCGGCGCCGACCGCCGTCGTCATGCCGGCAACCAAGGGCGAGGCGGTGGAGGGTGGTCTGATGAAGTCGCCAGACGGCTATCCGAATTTCGGCGCGCCGCTGACGGCCGCCAATGTCCAGATGAGCGACGAGCAGGCGGCCGAACTGCAGCATCAGCTGACAGCACTTGCTGCCCGCCGCAAGGCCGGCACGATCTCGGAAGCCGAATATCAGGCCAAGGTCACCGAAATGCGCCGCCTCGCCGCCGAGCATGGTCCGCAAACGCTCTCCGAAATCTCCAAATAAGCCTTGCCTTTCAGGCAATTTGGACGCAAAGCCTTCGGCAAGGATCGGAAGATGCGATTTTCCCGATAATGCGTGATTGTGCGGCCTTTCCGTCAAAGATTTGCCGTGTGATTTAGGTCTGATGAATACGGCGCTGCGATTGTGAAGTTCGTGTCGCAGCCGCCGGGAGACGGAACGAACTTCGACCGCGGCCCGAAATGCCGCCTTTCCATGGGGAATGAAATGGAAGAGTTTCACAAAGTCCGGCGTTTGCCGCCTTATGTTTTCGAACAGGTCAACCGTTTGAAAGCAAGCGCGCGAGCGGGCGGCGCCGATATCATCGATCTCGGCATGGGAAACCCTGACCTTCCCACTCCCCAGGCGATCGTCGACAAGCTGTGCGAGGTCGTGCAGGATCCGCGCACCCACCGTTATTCCTCCTCCAAGGGCATACCGGGCCTGCGCCGCGCCCAGGCCGCCTATTATGCCCGCCGTTTCGGCGTCAAGCTCAACCCGGATACGCAGGTGGTCGCCACCCTCGGCTCCAAGGAGGGCTTCGCCAATATGGCGCAGGCGATCACCGCGCCCGGCGACGTGATTCTCTGCCCGAATCCCACCTATCCGATCCACGCCTTCGGCTTCCTGATGGCCGGCGGCGTGATCCGCTCGATGTCGGTGGAGCCGGACGAGACTTTCTTCCCGCCGCTTGAGCGCGCGGTCCGGCATTCGATCCCGAAGCCCCTGGCGCTGATCCTCAACTATCCCTCGAACCCGACGGCCTTTGTCGCGACGCTCGATTTCTACAAGGACGTCGTCGCCTTCGCCAAGAAGCACGACATCATCGTGCTCTCCGACCTCGCCTATTCGGAGATCTATTTCGACGACACGCCGCCGCCGTCGGTTCTCGAAGTGCCGGGCGCAATGGATGTGACGGTCGAGTTCACCTCGATGTCGAAGACCTTTTCCATGCCTGGCTGGCGCATGGGCTTTGCCGTCGGCAACGAGCGGCTGATCGCTGCGCTCACCCGCGTCAAATCCTACCTCGATTACGGCGCCTTCACGCCGATCCAGGTGGCGGCGACGCATGCCCTGAACGGCGACGGCTCCGACATTGCCGAAGTGCGCAACGTCTATAAGCGCCGCCGCGACGTCATGGTCGAAAGCTTCGGCAAGGCCGGCTTCGATGTGCCTCCGCCGGCAGCCACCATGTTCGCCTGGGCGAAAATCCCGGAAAAGTTCCGTCATCTCGGTTCGCTGGAGTTTTCCAAGCTGCTGGTCGAGAAGGCCGACGTCGCCGTTGCTCCGGGCATCGGCTTCGGCGAGATGGGCGACGACTATGTCCGTCTGGCGCTTGTCGAGAATGAACACCGCATCCGTCAGGCTGCGCGCAACATCAAGAAGTTCATGTCGACCGCAGACCAGACGATGCATAATGTCATCTCGCTCAACGCCCACCGTTAATTCCAACTCTTGGGCAGCCGCGTTCGGCGGCTGCCGCCACACATACATTCAGGATCGATCCATGGCAGATGCCCTCAAAATCGGCATTGCGGGCTTAGGCACCGTTGGCGCCTCGCTTGTCCGCATCATTCAGCAGAAGAGCAACGAGCTTGCCGTCACCTGCGGACGTCCGATTACGATCACCGCGGTTTCCGCGCGCGACAAAACGCGGGACCGGGGCGTCGATCTTTCTGCCGTCGCCTGGTTCGATCGGCCTGAGGATCTGGCCGAAAAGGGTGATATCGACGTCTTCGTCGAGCTGATGGGCGGCGCCGAAGGGGCTGCCAACGTCTCGGTGCGCGCCGCACTTCAGCGTGGTCTCCATGTGGTGACAGCCAACAAGGCGCTGCTCGCCTATCACGGCGTCGAGCTTGCGACGATCGCGGAAGAGAAGGGCTCGCTGTTGAATTTCGAGGCGGCGGTCGCCGGTGGCATCCCCGTCATCAAGGCGCTGCGCGAATCGCTGACGGGCAACGCCGTCTCGCGCATCTATGGCATCATGAACGGCACCTGCAACTACATCCTGACCAAGATGGAGAAGGAGGGGCTTTCCTTTGCCGAATGCCTCAAGGAAGCGCAGCGGCTGGGTTATGCCGAAGCCGATCCCGCCTTCGATATCGAAGGCAACGACACCGCCCACAAGCTTGCCATCCTGACGACGCTTGCCTTTGGCAATCGCATCGCGGCCGACGACATCTATCTCGAAGGCATCACCAATATCTCGATCGAGGACATCCACGCCGCGGCCGAACTCGGTTACCGCATCAAGCTGCTCGGCGTTGCCCAGCGCACCGAGACCGGCATCGAACAGCGTGTACACCCGACCATGGTCCCGGTCGATTCCGTCATCGCCCAGGTCGACGGCATTACCAATGCGGTGGCAATTGAATCCGACGTACTCGGCGAACTGCTGATGGTCGGTCCAGGCGCCGGCGGCAATGCGACGGCCTCGTCCGTGCTTGGCGATATCGCTGATATCGCCAAGAGCCAGCCGGGTGCTCAGCGCGTGCCGGTGCTCGGCCATCCCGCAAAGGCGCTGGAGCCTTACCGCAAGGCGCAGATGCAGAGCCACGAGGGCGGATATTTCATCCGCCTGACTGTGCTCGACCGCACCGGCGTCTTTGCAAGCGTCGCCACCCGCATGGCGGAAAACCACATCTCGCTCGAATCGATCGTCCAGCGCTCCACGCAGCACCTGGCCCCATCGCATCACCAGACGATCATCCTCGTCACCCATGCGACGATGGAAGAGTCCGTGCGCAAGGCGGTCGCCTCGATAAGGTCGGAAGGCTACCTCTTCGGCGAGCCGCAGGTGATTCGTATCGAACGGCCGAAAGAAGAAGCTTAAGCATTTTTCGCCTGGTAGTATCAGCCGCTCTGTCTCTGGCAGGGCGGCTTTTTCTGTTAATCGTTCAGCCTCCCCAGCGGAAGTCTATATTACCAAATGCCGAAATATTGATATAAATAAAACCATAGATGGTGAGTCGCCGGCGTGGAGTATTTCATGAGCAAGGACAGCCACGCCGGAAAGGAGCATGGCAGCCCGAGCAAGGTGCCGCCAGCCCGCCCTGATATGTTTGCAGACATCCTCAAGCCGGCGCGCCCTGACATTCGGGACGACAGCCATGACGGGGCCTTTGACGATGAACACACGGAAGGCCGTAACTGGGCCATTCTGCTGACGCTGTTTTCGTTCTTCTTGGTGCAAATCGGTGGCATCGCCGTGATCGTCTGGCTGATCTTCTGGTAAAAATCCGTGTCTGCAAATCCGTCGCTATGTTATCTCCGCTGCTCCTGTAGAAAGAACAGATGAAGTCAGCGGAGTTTGGCATGGCAGATCTCGTCGATCCGGTACCGCGCGCGTTTCTCGGCGTGGAGAAATCCGCACTCGACAATCGCTGGGTTGCAAGACTCGATCAGGCCGGCCAGAACCGGGCGCTCGCCATGGCGCAGGTTCACGGGCTGCCGGATCTGATCGCCCGTGTTCTCGCAGGACGCGGCGTCCGGGTGGACGAGGCGATCGAATTCCTCGATCCGACGATCCGCAGCCTGATGCCCGATCCCCACACGCTGACGGATTGCGAGAAGGCGGCTACCCGCCTCGTGCGTGCGATCGAGCGCGGCGAGAGCGTGGCGATTTTCGGCGATTATGACGTTGACGGCGCGGCCTCCTCGGCGCTGATGTTCCGCTTTCTCAGCCATTTCGGGGTCAAGGCGAACATCTACATTCCCGATCGCATCTTTGAAGGCTACGGCCCCAATCCGGCGGCGATCAACCAGCTGATCGACAATGGCGCTCGGCTGATCGTCACCGTCGATTGCGGCTCCACCAGCCACGAGGCGCTTGCGGCGGCTGCGGCGCGCAATATCGATGTCGTCGTTATCGATCACCACCAGGTGACACATGAGCTGCCGCCCTGCCATGCGCTGGTCAACCCGAACCGCGAAGACGATCTGTCGGGGCAGGGGCATCTGTGCGCGGCCGGCGTCGTCTTCATGGTGCTGGTCGCGACGCTGAGGCTGCTGCGAGCGGCCGGCAACAAGCGCATCATGGCCCTCGACTTGTTGCAATGGTTGGATATCGTGGCGCTTGCGACAGTCTGCGATGTCGTGCCGCTGAAGGGGCTCAACCGCGCCTATGTGGTGAAGGGGCTGGTCGCCGCCCGCCACCAGAGCAATGCCGGCCTTGCCGCGCTCTTCCGCAAGGCGGGGCTCGCGGGGCCCGTGACCCCCTATCATTTCGGCTTCCTGATCGGCCCACGCATCAATGCCGGCGGCCGGATCGGTGACGCCGCACTCGGAAGCCGCCTGCTGACGCTCGATGATGCCGGCGAGGCGGAGGTGATCGCGCAGCGCCTCGACGAGCTCAACCGTGAACGTCAGGCGATGGAGGCGATGATGCTGCAGGAGGCGGAAGCCGAGGCGCTTGCCGAATATGGCGACGGCGAGGGCGCCTCCATCATCGTCACCGCCCATGAGAAGTGGCATCCGGGCATCGTCGGGCTGATCGCCGCGCGGCTGAAGGAGAAATTCAAGCGGCCCGCCTTCGCGATCGCTTTCGATCCCTCCGGCCGCGGCACCGGCTCAGGCCGCTCCATCAACGGCTTCGACATGGGCAGGATGGTGCGGGCTGCGGTCGAGGAGGGCATCCTCGTCAAGGGTGGCGGCCATGCCATGGCGGCCGGGCTGACGGTCGAGCGCGCCGATCTCGGCAGGTTGAGGACCTTCTTTACGGAGAAGGCCGCAAGGACGGTGGCGAGCCTCGTCGCCAACGAGACATTGAAGATCGATGGCGCGATCGGCGCCAGCGGCGCCACGCTTGAACTCATTGACCGCCTGGAAGCCGCCGGCCCCTATGGCTCCGGCCACGCCCAGCCGCTCTTTGCCGTACCGGCGCATCGGGTGCGAGATGCGCGCCTGGTCGGCGAGAAACATGTGAAGGTGACGCTGGAGGCGATGGACGGGTCGCGGCTCGACGGTATCGCCTTCCGCGCCGCCGATACTGGTCTCGGCAATCTTCTCATCAACTCACGCGGCGCGAGCCTCCATGTCGCAGGCTCGCTCGGCGCTGAACATTATCAAGGCGCGCGCCGCATCCAGCTGCGCGTCTGCGATGCAGCGCCGGCGAAATAGAGCGGTCACGAAAAACGCGTGGCGGATGAGCAAATTAGAGGAAGTGGCACGCCCTAGGGGAGTCGAACCCCTCTTCCCAGAATGAAAATCTGGTGTCCTAACCGATAGACGAAGGGCGCTTCCTTCGTGGTGGCGCCCTTATAGTCAGCACCTTCGAAAGCCGCAAGCGCCAAGGCGCGAAAAAATCACAGTTTCTTCGATTTTTTTGAGCTGTTGAAAACCATGGCGCTACGATGCGGCGGATATCTGGAATTATCTGACCGGTGGGCGGTTGGCGGCAATCATAAGCGCGATGGTACGCCCTAGGGGAATCGAACCCCTCTTTACAGAATGAGAATCTGTCGTCCTAACCGATAGACGAAGGGCGCAGGCCAGCCTCGTTAAAATAGGCGTGCGCGCCGGCTTCTGCAAGCGGATGTGGTGGCTTCAATATGGGGAGAAAGTGGCACGCCCTAGGGGAGTCGAACCCCTCTTCCCAGAATGAAAATCTGGTGTCCTAACCGATAGACGAAGGGCGCTTCCTTCGTGGTGGCGCCCTTATAGTCAGGCACTTTCGATCCCGCAAGCGGCAAATTCGATTTTTTCAAAAAAATGGCAGATATTCCGCCTGCACGGTTATTTGAGATTGCCGCTGCCGAATCAAAGGCTTGTACTTCCTACTAGAAGTGGGTGAAGTTCAGCTGACGTTAGGTGAGGGAACTTCGCGCCGACGGTGTCAGATCGCTCTTGCGGTGGCTAGAGGCGCCCGTTTGCCGCCGCAGCCCCAGTTCCAGTCGCGGGTCTTGCCGGTGTCGAGATGGACCGAGTCGGTGTGGCAATAGGTGCCGACCCCGCCGCGAGCCGGCAAGGAGCGGATATAAGCGGCGATATCCCACTTGGACACGCCGTCGATCTGAATATCCGCGGCCTCACAGCTCTTGTGCATCGATTCGTCGGCGCCACCGACCAAACGGTTATGTTCTTCGTCGCGATAGCCTGATGTGACGATGACAGGACGGCCGAAATGGCTTTCGACCGTCTTGATCACTTTCAGCAGGTCCGGCCTGAAGCAGCCGACCTCGACATGATCGTTCTGGACGTGCAGCCCATTCGGCGCAACACGCGTCATGCCGGGCAGGGCGGCTTTGTGCAGGAGGCCGGAAAGACTGCCGAGCAGGTTCTGCTTCGGTGCGCTGTAAAGCGCGTTTGTCGTCGAGGCCGGGATGCCGCCCGTCGCCAGCGAGGCTGTTTGTACGGTCGCAGGCTGCGTGCCGGAATTTTCGGACGATTGCTGCGGCAGCACCGGCGCTGCCGGCTGTGAGGGCATGATCGGCTGACTAGAGACGCTGTTTTTTGCGGGTGTCACTCCGTCCGTCGGCGCATAGGCTTGCGGCTGAATGACGGTGGACGTGCTGTTGTTCTGCGGCGGCGGCTGGTGATCCGAAAAGATGCTCATCGCCTGCGCGTTGATCCGTGTCGACTGCATGACGAGCCCGCCTATATTGGCAGGCGCGGCCATTGCCGGATCGGCCGGCGGGGCGGCGGCATTTGCATCCCCTGCCACGACCTGTGGCGCGGGGTGGGCGCCGGAGACATTGACGAGCCGTGGGTCGGTATAGACTGAGCGCGGTGCAGATTTCACGGGCGCCGTTGCGCCAAGCTGTGGCGCTGCAGCCATCGTCGCCGGAACCTCCGGAACCGCCGCGGCAGAATCGAGCGTCTTCTTGTTCGAGACGCAGCCCGACAGCGCCAGCATCGAAGTGGCGATCAGCAATGCGCCCGTAATGGGCATCCGCTTCTCAATATTACCCAAGCAATCAGTCTCCCGTTGATGCGAAAAACGGCGAAATATTGCCATCCTTCGCTTCGATTCACCGGGAGATTGCCTGCGGGGCCGGATCGCGGCAAGCGCCAAGGCGCCGGCCGGACCCGAAATCGCAAAAGCCGCAAGTTTCGCAAAAGCTTGCGGCCAAAACCCTTACCAGACGCCGGTATTGCCCATGGAAGCCCAGGGTTCAGCGGCCGGAAGCGGGCTTCCCTTCTGCAGAATTTCGATCGAAATGCCGTCGGGCGAGCGCACGAAGGCCATGTTGCCGTCGCGCGGCGGCCGGTTGATGGTAATGCCGTTTTCCATGAGCTTCTGGCAGATCGCGTAAATATCATCCACCTCATAGGCGAGGTGGCCGAAATTGCGTCCTCCGCTATAATCCTCCGTATCCCAGTTATAGGTAAGCTCGAGGCAGGGGGCTTTTTCGCTGCGGGCGCGGTCGAGATCGTCGCGAGCAGCCAGGAAAACCAGGGTAAAGCGGCCCTTCTCGTTCTCGTGACGGCGAATCTCCTCCAGTCCGAACAGCGTGGTATAGAAGGCAAGCGAAGCGTCCAGATCTTTGACGCGAACCATCGTATGAAGATAACGCATTCTATCTACTCCTTTATAGGGGCTGGCCTTTTTGGTGAGCCGAGGTCAGCTTCGGGCAAGTCATCTTTATAAAATGTGCAGCTGGGAATAACCGAAAACTAGGACTTGCGCTTATCCGTTACCAAGATGTTAATCTTGATTTCAAGAATCAGTTAACCGTAACAGTGTGACGCGTATTCGAGGGGCTGGCGATAATGGCTGATAGGATTTCATCGAACGCATACGCCGATGTCGACGAGTTGTCGTCAGAAGCGGTCGATCTTGTCGAAATCACCGGTGTCGTCAAGTGGTTCGACGTCGCCAAGGGCTTCGGCTTCATCGTGCCTGATAACGGCATGCAGGATGTTCTTCTGCATGTGACCTGCCTGCGCCGCGACGGCTACCAGACGATCCTCGAGGGGACGCGCATCGTCGCCCTTGTCCAGCGCCGCGAGCGCGGCTACCAGGCTTTCAAGATCCTCTCGATGGATCAGTCGACTGCCATTCATCCCTCGCAGCTGCCGCCGGTGCGCACCCATGTGCAGGTCACCGCCACCAGCGGCCTCGAGCGGGCGCTTGTCAAGTGGTTCAACCGCACCAAAGGCTTTGGCTTCCTGACGCGCGGTGAGGGCACTGAAGACATTTTTGTGCACATGGAGACGCTGCGCCGCTTCGGGTTGACGGAGCTGCGCCCCGGCCAGGTGGTCCTCGTCCGCTTCGGCGACGGCGAAAAGGGCCTGATGGCCGCAGAAATCCATCCCGATGTTCCGAGCCCGGCAAGCCGGTCGCACTGACATGCGCGGCATCGTCCTGTTCTATGCGATCAGAAGCGCCATCATGGCGCTTTTTTTCTTGGTCGCCCTGCCGACTTTGGCTGAGGAGGAGATGCGGTTCGACAACGAGCCGCTGCTTATCCAGACAGCCGCGGGAAAGACGCTGCATTTCACCGTCGAGGTCGCCGCCACCGGTGATCAGCGCGCCCGCGGGCTGATGTTTCGCAAGTCGATGGCCGACGACGCCGGCATGATTTTCGACTTCGGCCAAACGCGGCGCGTCGCCATGTGGATGGAGAACACCATCCTGCCACTCGACATGCTCTTTGCCGACGACAGCGGCACGATCCGCCACATCAAGGAAAACGCAACACCCTATTCGCGCGACATCATCGATTCGATGAACCCGGTGAAATACGTTGTCGAACTCAATGCCGGCATCGTCAGCAAATTCGGAATCAAGCCAGGCGACAGAATCGTGAGCGCCACGACGACGAAGGCGAAGTGATAGCGCGCAAGCTCGCGATGTGCGATGCCGGCCAAAAAGAAATTCAAGAATATCAGGATATTGAATGGTCGGAGTGGAGAGATTCGAACTCCCGACCCTCTGGTCCCAAACCAGATGCGCTACCAGACTGCGCTACACTCCGTGCCGTGATTGGCAGCGGGAATACACGGTTCACTCCGCCGTCGCAACCCATAAATCCAGCTGTGGCCTGAGATTTCTCACCAGGCCTGTGGACGCAGGGGGAAAATCTCGGTGGCCGGTCAATTTACCTGTGAGCCGCAATTGGATGTCAGGATGAGCCTTAGCCGCGGGCGATCAGGCCGATATACTGGGCATAGCTGATAGCGATATAGAAAAAAGCCGTGATGCCAGCTCCTATCACAATGGCATTGAACTCTGTCGAACGTCTCATCATGCGTGCATCCACTGAAGCCGATTAAGCCGCAAACTAGTGCCCGTGGCTGGCTGCGGCAATCAGCTTGTGATCACAACATGAGACAATTGGTAATATTGCGCAATCGCCTGGAATTCCTTCGGATTTAGGTGGAATGGCAAGCGACATGAGGGAAGAATGTGCTGAGCCGCGATAGGCCTTGTTCCCCAACCCATTGCCGCATCGTCGATCCGCTTTTTTCTTGAAAAGACGGGAATTCGCGGATAAGCAAAATTCATCTCTTCGCGTTATCGCTAACGACGAAGCAAAGGCCCGGCAACGGGATTGAGACCAGGAAAGAGGGGGCGTGCTATCCCCCGCATATTCGGAGATGCCGCAGTCATGTCTGCCAAGATCTATCGTCCTGCTAAGACCGCCATGCAGTCCGGCAAGGCCAAGACCCATCTCTGGGTGCTTGAATTTGATCAGGAGACGCCGCGCAAGATCGATCCGATCATGGGCTACACCTCCTCGGGCGACATGCGCCAGCAGGTAAAACTCACTTTCGAAACGCAGGCGCTTGCCGAAGCCTACGCCCAGCGCAACGGCATCGAATACCGAGTCATCGCGCCGAAGGACCCGGCTCGTCAGGTCGTGGCCTATCCGGATAATTTCCGCTATACCCGCACCCAGCCCTGGACGCATTGAGATTTCTCGTCCACATATGGCGCATTCGGTCGCGCTCTTTAAACGTGACCGCCGGACGGCCCCTTAGCTCAGCTGGATAGAGCACCTGCCTTCTAAGCAGGTTGTCGCAGGTTCGATTCCTGCAGGGGTCGCCATCAATTCTTTAAAATTCTGTTTTCGCTCTGGTTTCTAGCGCAAGCCCCTCATCGGATTTGTTCTGAGGGGTTAGGATGTTCTCTTTCAGTTTCGCAGTGCCCGATAATGCAAGCCGTTTGGATGCTGCTGAAGCATCAGCGAAAGTACCGCCGAAGCTTGAGCGAGCTCTCGCGGTTTGACTCTCGCCTTCTTTGTGACATCGGCTTGGAGCCTCCCAGAGATCTCCACTGGAAAGATCGGAGAGCAGCAGCAACTCTCACCGGATAACTGAACTGGCAGCATTCTTTTGCTCTTTGTCCAATCGCGGTGTTCAACTGCGACTATCATCGACAGCACCATGGAGAAACCGATGCGCTACCTTTGTCTCTTCTATATCGATCAAACACTTGTTGATGCCGCCAGCAAGGAGGAATGGGCCGAGATCAACCGGGAGTCCTTAGCTTCCAATGAAGAACTCCAACGTTCAGGACACTATCTTGCCTCCAACGCTCTTGCCGACCCAAAGACTGCAAAGACATTGCGCGTTCGCGCCGGCAAGGCGAGTTGGACCGACGGGCCCTTCGCAGAGACCAAGGAGCATTTGGGTGGCTTCCTGCTCATCGAAGCGAAGAACCTTGCGGAGGCAATGGAGATCGCGCAGCGGGACTCGCTCGCTCGGATGGGGGCGATCGAAGTGCGCGAGACCGCCGGCTTTTAGATTAGAACGGCCCACTTATGCTCGCTCCGCCAGCGACCGCCATCCGAGAGGGAAGTCAGATCGTTGCTGGAAGAACCGATTATGGTCGTCCAGACGCCGAGTGAGCGGATGCCGAGGCATTTCCGAAAGAGCCCCGCCGAAGCGGGCAAGTCTTGACAAACACGGATCGCACAGGAGGAACCCCGTGCTTTCCTGTTGCTATAACGAAAAAGGGAACTGTCAGGTTCCGGTAGGCTGTTGGACCGAGGCTATCCCGCTGGTCGCAGATAAGCCGAGGTTTCAGTGCCGCTGGGGATCAAGACTAACCGGATTGATGATCTCTGGCCCGACGGATTTGACATTATCCACGGCACGACCAATCGGCCACATGGTCATAAGCTCTGCGGGCTTCATCAGGTCGCATGGATCAGGTTCCGGCGACAGCCAGCGCGCATAATCCTCTCGTTGCAGAATGACGGACAAACGGTTACGGATCTCCGCAATCATCTCATTCGGCTCGCAGGTGGGGATAGCTAAGTTGCGCGTCGACACCCCATTCTCACCTTCTCTGGCTTCCCAGATGCCGGTGATCGCGAAGGCCGATCGTCCTTCATCGCAATGGCGTATGGCTGGTTGTCCATGCCCTTGCTGTGAGTGTCCTTCTACTCGAAGAATCCGTCGATCGGCCCGCAAAGCTGCACGGGAGCGGCCGGCCGCGAAAAAATCACAGCGCGCGGATGGGATCGCCGCTCGGGCTTCGCCCTCCCAGCTTGCTCATCCACGCGCTGAAGCAACCGAAGTTTGCGCGCCGTGTGGCGGATTTTACTCCGCCGTCGACATATTCCCGGATTGGTGGCACGATTATTGCAGCGGTCGGACGACCGCCGCAACGGGTATCTTTACAGGAGAAAATCGCCTGCCCCCAGCTGGACGTGGCCGTTCAGCTGAATCTCGAAGTCATGAACACCGTCGCCGTTCAAATCGGCCTGGATAACGGTATGGTCGTCCTCGTAGTGCCATGCGAGCGCGCCAGCCTTCTTATCGAACAAGGCATTCTCCTGCGCCTGGAAATGGAAGGCTGAATCGCCCTGCGCAGAGCCATTCGCATCGATCGCCGAGAGATCGATCTTATCGACGCCATGCTGGAAGTCGGTGATGACGTCGCGGTTCCAGCCGGACCCGGTCTCCGTCGCTGTCTTGAAGACAAACGTATCCGAGCTGGTGCCACCGGTCATGATGTCCTTCCCGGCACCGCCAATGATGACATCCCCGCCGGCGCCGCCGTCCAGCTTGTCCGCGCCGGCCCCGCCATTGAGAACGTTGCCGCCGTTGTTGCCGCCGGTCAGCACGTCGTCGTAGCTGGAGCCGGTCACGTTTTCGATGCTGACGAGCTTGTCACCAGTGGCGTGCCCGCCCGATGCGGTCCAAGTCGCCAAGCTGACGTGGACCCCCGCGTTGGAGCCCGCATAGCTGGCTGTGTCGTTGCCGCTACCGCCGTCGATCACGTCCGCGCCGGCGCCGCCCTTCAACAGGTCATTGCCGGCGAGCCCCTTGAAGGTTTCGTTGCCGCCGTTGGACTGACCGTCGTGTGGCATGATGTCGTTACCGTTGGTGCCGGTGTATAGCTTCGTCGTTGTGGTTGGCGTTCCCGTGGTTGGCGTCTCCGTAGTCGGGGTACCGGTGGTTGGCGAAGTCGGCTCCGTTGGCGAAGTCGGCGCGGTTGGCGAAGTCGGTGAAGTCGGCGCGGTTGGCGAAGTCGGTGAAGTCGGCGCGGTTGGCGAAGTCGGCGTAGTTGGCGTTCCCGATGTGGGGCTGGAGCCGGATTCGTAGGCACCCATATCGACAGTTCCAACGACGCGATGGTCGCCGTCCAGATCGACGGAGCTGACGCCGTACTTGCTGGTTCCGTGGTCGATCGCCGTCGAGCCGGAGCTGAGGTGGAAGTTGTCGCTCGATGCCCCTGCGAATTTAGGGTCAACGCCGAGCTGGTTGCCGTTCGCCGTGCTCGGCATCGCGTTGCCGCCATCGGTTTTGACCGAGGCCTGGCCGGCCGTGCCGTTGTAAGTGATGTTGTTGGCCCAGACAACGTTCTTGTTGGTGTAGGCGTCGGTAGACGTATTATCGATCGCGGTATTGTTCTTGTTCAGCGATGGATCCGCTACGGCGATGTTGTTGACCCAGGTGTTGTTGCTCGACGCCGAGTTGCTGAGTTCGCCGCGCCAGGTGCCGCTGTTCTGCGGGTCCTGGTTGTTGTGGTATGCGGTGTTGTTCGACACAGTGACGGAGTCGCTCCAGGTAACCTGGATGCCTTTGCCGCCGTTCCCGTAGACGAGGTTGTTGTCGACCAGGGTCTTGAACGTGTAGTTCGGGTTACCGCTCGCCTGCGTGCTCTGGAAGTCGTCGATGATGATGCCGTTGCCGTCGGTGTGCTCACCAGTTTTTGTGACGTTGTCGTGCGAGATGTTGTTGCGCACGATGTTCCGGTATCCGTCCGTCGAGGTATCACCGGTGATGTTCCGGTTCTGGTAGATGGAGATGCCCGAGAACCAGCCTGTCGAAGCGTTATTGTAAGTCTCGTTGCCTTCGATGTGGATGAAGTCCGACTGGTTGAACTGGATGCCCGACTCTCCGCTGCCGTGGACCTTGTTGTTGAGGATCTGGACGTGGTGGACATTGTTCGCTTCAATGCCGTCGCCGTTGGCGCCGCCGATGTCAAAGCCGTCGATGACCACGTGGTTGGCGTTGACACTGATCGCGTTCCACGAGCCCGCGGGCGGCCGGATCAGCGCCCCACCGGGCACTTCCGAACGCAGCGTGATGTCGCCGGCCGCCGAGCCGTCCTTGTCGATGTTGATGCTCTCGTTGTAGGTCCCGGGCTTCACCACGACCTCGTCGCCAGGCTTAAGGTCCGAAGCCATCGCCTCACTGATCGTGCGAAAAGGAGAGGAGGCACTGCCGTTACCGCCGCCGCTGCTGCTCGAAGCTACGTAGTATGTTGTCATGGTTTTGTTCCTCAACTTCAGCGTTGTCTAATATTTTGTGGTTAATCATGTCTTGCGGCGGGGTTTATAGGACGAGGTTCTGAAGGGCGCAACAGCATCTAAACAGTAAGTACTTGAGAAACATAGCCATATTGCTGCCACAATATCCAGATCACTCCCAAGTTACATTTTGAAATATTTGCGGAAATCCGATTCGCCCAAATTGGGACAAAATATATATCTCGCTCCCCGCGAATTATTCTTTCTGCAACCATAGCGAGGCCCGCCCATTGAAAAGATTAGGAAAATCTGATGGACGTGACTGGAATCCTGCCGCCAAGGAGGGATCAACATTTTTTCTGA
Organism: Rhizobium etli CFN 42; assembly: GCF_000092045.1. Taxonomy (NCBI): domain Bacteria; kingdom Pseudomonadati; phylum Pseudomonadota; class Alphaproteobacteria; order Hyphomicrobiales; family Rhizobiaceae; genus Rhizobium; species Rhizobium etli. The sequence goes on from NC_007761.1 coordinate 1,974,828, forward strand.
ATTTTTCAATTTTTGGCAGCTTCGCCTTCACGATTGGGGCTAATTGACATGGCCGTGGCAAGGCCAGCACCCTCTCCGGGGTGCTCGATTCGATCATGAGTCGCTTTCAAGACTGATTAGATAATGGGCACACCGCTCCTCCGCAGACACATGCCAGCAGGTGAAATTCGCCTTCGAAGCGCAGGCTCTGGCGGACGCCTATACTCAGCGCAACGGCATCGAATGCGTGTGATCGCGCCCAAAGAAACCGCTCAGGTGGTGGCGTATCCCGAACAATCCTGAACTCGAACCCCGCCCATTTTGAAGAGGGTGGGCGGGGCAATTCATCCATGGCTCGGGGTCACATCGCTAGATTACAAGGGAAATTTGCTCGGACACCTCATCTGGCGTGGAGGCGGCCGAACCCAGTTGCGGCGCGGGGTCCTTTGGCGGCACATCGAATGGCACGGAGATGTTCAGACGCTCTCGGCCTCGCAGTTGTTGTATAGCGAGGGAAAGATCCATCTTCTTCGTGGCTGGTCTTTCCGATACCGGAGCCATGACGATTTCGGTTTGGCTGTCACGTCGTCATGCAGGCGGCAAGCAGTTTTATGGAGATCATCTTTGATACATCGCAGACGTGAATAATATTACCCAAGACGGCAAAGTAATCATCGCAAGTGGGTTATTTCGTGTGGTGCGTTGCAGCCAAGACAAAGACAGAAATTCTGAGGATGTCGCCAGAAAGTTGAAATATCGTGGGATTATATATGTTCGATCTGCGCTATACTGCCTCTAGCCGTAATAGGTGGGATGCTGCTGCCGTCGACAACGTATACCCTCCCCACAATTCTTAGGGGGCGAGGATGAGAACGATCTTTGTGAGCATCAGCGCCGCTGCATTTCTAACTGCAATGAATGCCTACGCGGTTGATCTTCCTGCAGGGGCCAAAAAGGCTACTATGGACGAGTTCAAAGCTTTTGCTGATGGCAAGCATGTGAAGGTAGAGATTGTCGACCTCGAAAGGCCTGTGACCGCCGAACTCGTTTGGAGTTGGAAGAAGGGGACCATTACCGGCAAGGCCGATGTCGGCGGCAAAACGATCGACGTGAAAACGAAACTCACCTTCAAGGGGGATAAGGCCTGTTCTGCCGGCAAAGGCGAAAAGCCAAGCTGCCATTTTATCTATATCGACGGCAGCAAGTTCTATGAAGTTCGAGATGACATGAAAGTACATGCGGTGTCGACTGTCGGTTGAGGTTCGCATCCATCCCGCAGCTCCCGATCTCCGCACTTATGGAGCTCGGTCCAATCCCGCTGCTCCGGTTGCCCTGAAAGCCGCGCTGCAGGTTCCACCATCCCCGTGGTAAATGCCGGACGGCAAGGCCGGCCATCCGACAGCGCCAAAAGCTGATATGCGGCCGCCGTCGACAAGCCACACCGATACAGCGGGCTTGTGTTCCCGGCTTTTGAAGTCCTATGGCAAACTAGAACCGTTCGGTTCTTCTCAGCGATCCAGGAAATGATCGAAGTAAATCTTGGGGATGGGGTAAGCGTAGACGCCTCGATCGACAAAGCCGCGCCTGTAGAGGCAATTTCTGAGCGCCGCGTTATAGTGCAGGCTCTGCGGATCCGGCGACCCGCGTCGCCATGAGCCTGCCTCCGGCACGCACCACCTAAGAGCTTTGTCATATCGAGAGAGGAGGGCAGGGTCTGTGTCGACCCGAATGCCACTGTGGGATTGATAGTTTGAAGGAGATTCTGCGGCTGAAATACAGCCCAGGCTAAGTGCAACGCCAACGACTGCCATCAATCTCATTGGGTTCAGTTCTCCTCTGATTGATCATCGAAGTAATCGAGCGGGAGGTTATTTGTTTCAACGCCTGCGGGCAAGAGGCATGAGCTGCTAGAGCAACTCCAGGAAAGCGTTGAACGGTTTTCCGTCCGTAATTGCATAAAAACAAAAGCTTAGAGCGGTTCTGCGCCTCCATGAAAGCTGAACCGCTCTAGGCATTGCCGGGACTGCGCCGGCGTCGCGGCGGTCATCCATGCTCTCAACGGAACAATCCGAGAATCAATCCAGGAGATCGGCCTGCACCTTCCGCTGAGCGGCGGCGATTCCGGTCCTACCGGCATCTGCTGTCAGTTGCAGGCGACCGCCGCCCGCTGAACATGAAAGACCCGCCTGCGGCGGGTCTTAAACAAGTTCAGCGTTCGGGGTCAGTGCAGGATCTGGCTGAGGAAGAGCTTGGTGCGCTCGTGCTGCGGATTGTCGAAGAATTCGGCCGGCGAATTCTGCTCGACGATCTGCCCCTGATCCATGAAGATGACGCGGTTGGCGACCTGGTGGGCAAAACCCATTTCGTGGGTGACGCAGAGCATGGTCATGCCTTCTTCCGCGAGGCCGACCATGGTGTCCAGCACTTCCTTGATCATTTCCGGATCGAGCGCCGAAGTCGGCTCGTCGAACAGCATGATCTTCGGGTTCATGCAGAGCGACCGGGCGATGGCCACGCGCTGCTGCTGACCGCCGGAAAGCTGGCCAGGATATTTGTTTGCCTGTTCGGGGATCTTGACCCGCTTCAGGAAGTGCATGGCGATTTCTTCCGCCTGCTTCTTCGGCATCTTGCGCACCCAGATCGGCGCCAGCGTGCAGTTTTCGAGGATCGTCAGGTGCGGGAAGAGGTTGAAGTGCTGGAACACCATGCCGACCTCGCGGCGCACCTCGTCGATCTTCTTCAGATCGTTGGTGAGCTCGGTGCCGTCGACGATGATCTGGCCCTTCTGGTGCTCTTCCAGGCGGTTGATGCAGCGGATCATCGTCGATTTGCCCGAACCGGACGGGCCGGCGATGACGATGCGTTCGCCGCGCATGACCTTCAGGTTGATGTCGCGCAGCACGTGGAAATCGCCGTACCACTTGTTCATGTTGATGATTTCGATCGCCACTTCCGTTGCGGAAACGGTGAGCTTCTTAGCTGGAGCTTCAGCCATGATTATTTCCCTCATTCTTATCGTTTGTGGCCCGTGTCGAGGTGACGTTCGATGAATGCTGAATAGCGCGACATGCCGAAGCAGAAAAGCCAGAAGGCGAAGCCAGCGAATATCAGCCCCGTCAGCGGCGTTACTGCGGTTGCCCAGTTCGGATCGACGAAGTTGAGGCGAACGATGCCGAGAAGGTCGAACATACTGATGATCGATACCAGCGAGGTGTCCTTGAACATGCCGATGAAGGTGTTGACGATGCCGGGGATCACCAGCTTGATTGCCTGCGGCATGATCACCAACCGCATCTTCTGCCAGTAGCCCAACCCAAGCGAATCCGCGCCCTCGAACTGGCCCTTGGGAATAGCCTGCAGGCCGCCGCGGATGACTTCCGCCATATATGCCGAAGCGAAGATCGATACCCCGATGACCGCGCGCAAGAGCTTGTCTACCGTCCAGCCGGCCGGCAGGAAAAGCGGCAGCATGACGCTCGCCATGAACAGGACCGTAATCAGCGGCACGCCCCGGACGACTTCGATGAAAACGACGCAGAACGTGCGGATGACCGGCATCTGCGACCGTCTTCCGAGCGCCAGGATGATGCCGAGCGGGAAGGAGACGGCGATGCCGACGAAAGAGAGCACCAGCGTCACCAGCAGCCCGCCCCAGAGTGGGGTCTCGACGATTTCCAGGCCAAATCCGCCGTAAAGCAGAAAGAAGGAAATAATCGGCAGCACGCCGAAGAGCAGGAGGGCATTGACGCCTTTGCGCGGCGCCGAAGGGATGAGCATCGGCACCAACAGGAGTACGAAAAGAATGCCGACCAGCGTTGGGCGCCAGCGCTCGTCGAGCGGATAACGTCCAAAGATGAACTGGTCGAATTTGGCATTGACGAAGGCCCAGCATGCACCGCTCCAGCCATCCGGCTGGATGCCACCCTGTACGGCAGTGGCGCAGAAGGTGCGGTCCGGGCCGCTCCAAACCGCCTCCACGAAGAGCCAGTCGAGCGCGTGCAGCAGGGCCCAAACGACAAAGACCAGCGCCAGGATGGTAAGGACGATGTCCTTGGGCGTCGCAAGCAGGTTGCGGCGAATCCAAGCGACCGGGCCTTTCTCGGCTGAGGGCGGCGGCTCCGGCGCCAGTATGGCGCTTCTGACGAAAGCGTTGCTCATCTTACCTCTCCACCAGCGCCATCTTGGCATTGAACCAGTTCATCAACAGCGAAGTTACGACACTGAGACCGAGGTAAATGACCATCCAGATGAGGATCACCTCGACAGCCTGACCGGTCTGGTTCAGTGTCGTACTGCCGACGGCGACGAGATCGGCAAAACCGATTGCGATCGCCAGCGACGAGTTCTTGGTCAGATTGAGATACTGGCTGCTCAGCGGCGGAATGATGATGCGGAGGGCCTGCGGAATAACGACCAGCCGGGTGATCGACGAGGGGTGAAGCCCAAGTGCGCCTGCAGCTTCGGTCTGTCCCTTCGGCACACCGCGAATGCCTGCGCGCACGATTTCGGCGATGAAGGCAGCGGTGTAGAAGGAGAGTGCCAGGAAGAGCGACATGAATTCCGGCCCGACGACGGAGCCGCCGGTGAGGTTGAATTTGCCCGCGATCGGATAATCGAACGAAAGCGGCGCGCCTGCGAGCAGGAAGGTGATTAGCGGCAGGCCGACCAGCAGGCCGATCGAAGCCCAGATCGTGTGGAACGGCTGACCCGTCGCCGCCTGCCGGCGATGTGCCCATCGGGCCGTGGCAATCACCGCGATGATCGCGACCACGAAGGCGACGCCAACAAGCCAGAAAGTCTCGCCGAAGATCGGCTTGGGAAAGGAAAGACCGCGGTTGTTCAGATACGTCCCGAGCGGCAGATGCAGCGACTCGCGAGCATTCGGCAGAACCGCCAGAACGCCCGAATACCAGAAGAAGATCACGAGCAGCGGCGGAATATTGCGGAAGACTTCGACATAAACCGTGCACAGTTTGGCAATCAGCCAGTTCCTCGACAGGCGGCCGATGCCGACGATGAAGCCGATGATGGTGGCGGTGATGATGCCGGTAACGGCGATCAGGATCGTATTCAGAAGACCGACGACCAGCGCCCGGCCATAGGTCGAATCGCTTGAATAGGCGATCAGCGACTGACCGACCTCGAAGCCGGCGCGGCCGTTCAGAAATCCGAAGCCCGACGCGATGTTGGCGCGCGCCAGATTGACGGCAGTATTGTGTGCAACCCACCAGACGAAAACGACCAGCAGTACGATGGTGAGAACCTGGAAGAAAATGCCCCGAACTGTCGGGTCGTAGAGGGCGGACTGAAAGCTCCAGCCGCTCCTGGATAAACGCGTTGAATCCAAAGCCTGATGCGTCATGCTTGGCCAATTCCCCATTATGCTCCTTTTCGGAGCTTTTTTATTGGAGGAGGAAAGGCGGTCGCCCGCCTTTCCGGCTTTCCTGCGTGATGCCGCTCAGCGAACCGGCGGAGCGTACTGGATGCCGCCCTTGCTCCACAGGGCGTTAAGGCCGCGCGCAATCTTGAGCGGGCTGCCCTGGCCGATGTTGCGCTCGAAGACTTCGCCGTAATTGCCGACGTTCTTGACGATGTTATAGGCCCATTCGTTGGTCAGGCCGAGATCGGTGCCGATCTTGGTGTCGGCCTCGACGCCGAGGAAGCGCTTGATGTCAGGGTTTGGCGAGTTCTTCATGTCGTCGACATTCGCCTGAGTGATGCCGAATTCTTCAGCGTTGATCATGGCATAGCCGACCCAGCTGACGATATCGAACCACTGATCGTCACCCTGACGAACGGCCGGGGCGAGCGGTTCCTTGGAGATGATTTCCGGCAGGATCGCGTGTTCGTCCGGGTTCTTCAGCGTGAGGCGCAGCGAATAGAGGCCGGACTGGTCGGTGGTGTAGACGTCGCAACGGCCGGCATCATAGGCGGCGTTGACCTCGTCCAGCTTTTCGAAGACGACCGGATTGTACTGAAGGTTGTTCGCCTTGAAATAGTCGGCGAGGTTGAGCTCGGTGGTCGTGCCCGACTGGACGCACACGGACGCGCCCGAGAGTTCCAATGCCGACTTCACGTTCAGGCTCTTGCGGACCATGAAGCCCTGGCCGTCATAATAGTTGACGAAACGGAAGTTCAGGCCGAGTGCCGTATCGCGGTTGATCGACCAGGTCGTATTGCGGGCGAGGACGTCGATTTCGCCCGACTGCAGGGCAGGGAAGCGATTGGCGGCGCTGAGCGGTGTGAACTTCACCTTGGTGGGGTCGCCGAACACGGCCGAAGCGACAGCCTTGCAGAAGTCGACGTCGAAGCCCGCCCAATTGCCGGAAGCGTCAGGCGCGGCGAAGCCGGCGAGACCGGTGTTGACGCCGCACTGAATGAAACCCTTTGCCTTTACATCACCGAGAGTCGTGGCCGAAGCAGCCGAGGCGCCAAGAGCGAAAACTGCTGCGCCGATCGCGGCGGACAGAAGCTTGTTCTTCATTTTTTTCCCAACCTTTTCCATCGTATTATATTTTCTTGTGGGGCGTTCCGGCGGAAAACTCTGCCATCCCCATCGTCTCGACACCCTCCCGGCGCGAGTACCCTATCACAGTCGCAAATGTCACCATGGTCAAGTGTCGCGATCAATAATTGCGGCAAAATTCAGCTTTTTGCCAAATTGCGCCGCATTCGAAGCCAGTTGGCCAGGAAATGGGCGCCCGATTGCGGAAAAATAACGCGAAATTCGAGAATCCGTGCATCCGCGGTAACCGTCTTTGAGGGGTTGACCGGGCTGCTCGAGGCGTCCAAAAGTCTGACTTTGCGCCCCTCGCCAAAGGCTATTTCCGACATGAAAGACAAAGACCGCTTGCTGCAGACTGCCGGCATCAATACCCGCCTGACCCATATCGGCAACGATCCCTTCAATTATCACGGCTTTGTCAATCCGCCGGTCGTGCATGCCTCGACGGTCCTTTTTCCGAATGCGGCGACGATGGACACGCGCTCGCAGAAATATACCTATGGAACGCGCGGTACGCCGACGACGGACGCGCTCTGCGAAGCGATCGACGCGCTCGAAGGTTCGGCCGGCACGATCCTCGTCCCCTCGGGGCTGGCGGCCGTCACCATTCCGTTCCTGGGGTTCGTCGCCGCCGGCGATCACGCACTGGTCGTTGATTCGGTTTATGGCCCGACCCGCCATTTCTGCGATACGATGCTGAAGCGCCTCGGCGTCGAGGTGGAATATTATGATCCCGCGATCGGCGCCGGCATCGAGGCACTGTTCCGGCCGAACACCAGGATCGTCCATACAGAGGCTCCAGGCTCCAATACATTCGAGATGCAGGATATTCCGGCGATCGCGGCGGTCGCGCATCGCCATGGCGCCGTCGTCATGATGGACAATACCTGGGCGACGCCGCTCTATTTCCGGCCGCTCGATCACGGCGTCGACATCTCCATCCACGCGGCGACGAAATACCCGTCCGGCCATTCCGATATCCTGCTCGGAACGGTGTCGGCCAATGCCGAGCATTGGGAGCGGCTGAAGGAGGCGAACGGCGCCCTTGGCATCTGCGGCGCGCCCGACGATGCCTATCAGATCCTGCGCGGATTGCGCAGCATGGGGCTGCGCCTCGAGCGCCATTATGAAAGCGCGCTTGATATCGCGGAATGGCTGGAGGGCAGGCAGGATGTCGCCCGGGTGCTGCATCCGGCGCTGCCGAGTTTCCCCTCTCACAATATCTGGAAGCGTGATTTCAAGGGCGCCAGCGGTATCTTTTCCTTCGTGCTTGCCGCGGAGAGCCCCGAGAAATTCAAGGCGAAGGCCCACGCCTTCCTCGACGCGCTCAAGATTTTCGGTCTCGGCTATTCCTGGGGCGGCTTTGAAAGCCTCGCGCTGCACGCCAATCTGAACGACCGCAAGGTCGCCAAGGCCCCGAAGGAGGGGCCGGTCATCCGCCTGCAGATCGGCCTGGAAGACGTGGCTGATCTCAAAGCCGATATCGAACGGGGTTTTGCGGCGGCAAGCGCCGTCTGAGCAGTTGCGGCTAACGCATGTCGCGAAAAAATGTGCAGCGGTCTTGCGGCAACGACATGCGTAAAACAAACATCTAAGCGCAAGGAGCGAATCTGAAAGATCGCGACGCGCCTCAGGCGCTGCGGCCGCCTGCGGCGCCTTACGGCGTGCTCAGAGCCCGGTAGCCGTAGATCCAGTCGAGATCGGCCGCCAGGTTTTGCGGCGGCTTCAGGCCGAGCACCAGATCACGCGCGATCCGAATCGGACCCTTCGCATGATAGGCAAATTTATTGAAGGCGCCGCGCTGGCGAAGCTTTGCAATGCGCGGTGCACGATGCCTTTCAAAGAGCGCCAGTGCTTTCGCTACCGGACGATTGGCGAGAAACGCGGCAAGTTCGTAGGCGTCTTCGATCGCCATGGCCGCTCCCTGGGCGGCAAAGGGCATCATCGCATGCGCGGCATCGCCGATCAGAATCGTCCTACGGCCATCCTGCCACACGCCCGATGTCGTTTCGAAGAGCGGCCAGAACGTCAGCTTCGGCTGTTTTTCGAGCAGCGACATAATCGCGCTGTTCCAGCCGGAAAGCTGCGCCCTGAGCCGTGCGCGCTGCTCTGCCGTCGGCTCGTTTCGCCAAGCCTGCGGCGCGGCATTGCCGGCGGTGATCGCCACCATGTTGATGCTGGCGGTCTCCCTCAGCGGGTAGCAGACGAGATGCGCCGATCCGCCGAGGAAGGCCGAAACACTTGTTCGGTCGAGAAAACCCGGCGCCTCGTTTTCGGCAATGGTGAAGCGGTAGGCGATATTGCCGGAAAAGCGCGGCGAGGGGCTGCCGGGCACGGATTGCCGGAGCTTCGACCAGACGCCGTCCGCGCCGATGACGACATCGGCGGCCCGCTCGACAGGCGGCGAATTCGATTCCATTCGCACGCCGAGATGAAGCCGGCAGAGCGGATCGGCTTCGACCGCAGTGAGAAGCGCATTCTGCAACGTGGCGCGGTGCAGCACGCCATAGGGTGCTCCCCAGCGCTGCCGCGCGAATTTTCCGGCCGGCACGGCCGCAAGCTGGCGCAGCGAACCGCCTGACATTAGCCGGATCGTGTCCGGTTCGAGCCAGACTTTTGAAAGTCCGTCGAGGATGCCGAGTTCAGCCAGGATGCGGGAGGCGTTCGGCGAAACCTGCAAGCCGGCGCCGACTTCGATGAGTTCTTCCGCCTGCTCGAAAATCTCCGAGCTGATGCCCCGCCGGGAAAGCGACAGCGCGGCGGTCAGCCCGGCAATGCCGGCGCCGATGATGGCGGCATGTTCGACCGGCATTATCAAGTCCGATCCGGATTCTGGACTGTTTACGCCGCCTTCACGTGGAAAACGCAGCCTGCCGGATTGGTCTGGCTCGGCTTGAGAGACGCATTATAGCGGTAAAGCGTCGAGCAATAGGAGCAGACCTTCTCGTTGTCGTCGCCCATGTCAATGAAGATATGCGGATGGTCGAAAGGAACCGAAGCGCCAGTGCACATGAATTCCTTGACGCCGACTTCGATGACGCGATGACCGCCGTCGTTCTGGAAGTGAGGAATGTTGTGGCCGGCCATGTCGCTCTCCGAATGCTATGAAAGGTGCGCGGACCTTATAAGTCTTCGCTGCAAATGTGTAGAGCCAAAGCGCCGCGGCAAGCACAGTTTTCAGCCACGGTTTTTGGCTTCACGCTGGCAGGCGGCTCGATTATGGTCGCGCCAAAAAGGAAGACCCGATGAACCTGAACACCCCCGCATTTTCGAGCTTTACCCATGAGGGATTGCGGCTCGCCTTTTTTGACGAAGGCGATCCCTCCGGTGTGCCTGTCCTGTTGATTCACGGCTTTGCCTCGACAGCAAACGTCAACTGGGTGAATCCGGGGTGGCTGAGGACGCTCGGCGATGCCGGCTACCGGGTGATCGCCATCGACAATCGCGGCCATGGCGCGAGCGACAAGCCGCATGATGCCGAAGCCTATCGTCCATGGGTGATGGCCGGCGATGCGATCGCCTTGCTCGATCATCTCGGCATCCCTGAGGCCAATCTCATGGGCTATTCGATGGGCGCGCGCATTTCCGTCTTTGCTGCACTCGCCAATCCGCATCGCGTCCGCTCGCTGGTGCTCGGCGGCCTCGGCATCGGCATGACCGATGGCGTCGGCGACTGGGACCCGATTGCCGATGCGCTGCTGGCTCCGTCGCTGGACGTCGTGATGCATGACCGCGGCCGCATGTTCCGCGCCTTCGCCGAACAGACGAAGAGCGACCGCACTGCGCTTGCCGCCTGCATCCGCGGCTCGCGCGACCTCGTCGCGCGCTCGGATATGGCCAAGCTCGATATGCCGACCCTGATCGGCGTCGGCACCAAGGACGATATCGCCGGCTCGCCGCAGGAGCTGGCTGCCCTGATGCCCGAGGCCGAAGCGCTCGATATTCCCGGCCGCGATCATATGCTCGCCGTCGGCGATAAGGTTTTCAAGCAGGCGGTGCTGGCCTTCTACGCAAGGGTCGCCGAAGGGTGACATCATCATGATGCCGAAAAATCGTGCTAAAAAACCATGGTGACGGCACCCATTTATGTTATTGGCGTTTTCCACTATATATGGGCATTCCGAAACGGCATTCCGGCTGGCAACGAGGAGAGCGGCGATGGTCGCCAAGACAGACATTCGTGCTTTTGAGACAGGCCATCCGCTGAAAGTGATGGATCCCATCTGGGACAGCCTGCGCGAGGAAGCCCGCACTGCCGCCGAAACGGACCCGGTTCTCGCCGCCTTTCTCTATTCGACGGTGATCAATCACCGGTCGCTCGAAGAGTGCGTCATCCACCGCATCTGCGAACGCCTCGATCACCCCGACATGCAGGCGATCCTCCTGCGCCAGACCTTCGAGGAAATGCTCGCCGACTGGCCGGAATGGAGTTCGATCCTGCGCGTCGATATCCAGGCGGTTTATGACCGCGATCCCGCTTGCCTCCGCTTCATGGAGGCGGTGCTCTATTTCAAGGGTTTCCACGCGCTGCAGACGCATCGTCTGGCCCACTGGCTGCTGAACCGCGGCAGGCGTGACTTCGCCCTCTATCTGCAAAGCCGCTCCTCCAGCGTCTTCCAGACCGACATCAATCCGGCCGCCCGTATCGGCAAGGGTATCTTCCTCGATCATGCCACCGGCCTCGTGATCGGCGAAACGGCTGTTGTCGGCGACAATGTTTCGATCCTGCATGGCGTCACGCTCGGCGGCACCGGCAAGGAGGGGGCCGACCGCCATCCGAAGATCGGCAGCGGCGTCATGATCGGCGCCGGCGCGAAGATTCTCGGCAACATCGAGATCGGCTTCTGCTCACGCGTCGCCGCCGGCTCTGTCGTGCTGAAGGCGGTGCCCCCCAAGAAGACGGTTGCCGGCGTGCCGGCCAAGGTCGTCGGCGAGGCCGGTTGTTCCGAACCGTCGCGTAACATGGATCAGGTGATCGGCGCCGATATCTGAGCGCCTATTGGAAAAGGAAAGGAAAACCGGCAGGGACCGAGCAGGGACAGCCACTGCCCAAGCAGCAGCCCGCCTTTACACCGCTGCTTTTCCTGTGCAAGAAGCGGCCAATCAAGATCGCTTACGGAGATGACAGAGTGAAGCCTGAAGAAATCAAGAAGCTCGACGCCTATTTCAAGCGCATGTTCAACCCGCAGATCATCGTCAAGGCGCGTCCGCGCAAGAACGATTCCGCGGAAGTGTATCTCGGCGAAGAATTTCTGGGCGTCGTCTATGTCGACGACGAAGACGGCGATCGCTCCTACAACTTTTCGATGGCGATCCTCGACGTCGATCTTTGATCGCGCCTGAGAACTTGAAGTGGACCGGGCGGCGCAAGCGCCCGGTCTTTTTTGTTTTTTTGCTGACGAATCAAATTTTTTTTAAACGCCTGGTTGTGGCGTTGTGATATATATTAGCAAAAACCGTTAAAGAGGTACGTTCACAGGCGCGCTCGCTTTGTCTTATCGCGGTAACGCAACCCTGAGATGTTTTGCGCCGCACAAGACTACTTGACTATTTGTGCGTTGCGGCTACCCTGCCGCCATCCAACAGCCCAACGGAGGACGGCCATGTTCAACTTTGACGAAGCAAACAGGAAGAGCAAGGAAGCCGTCGATACGGCGCTGAGAACCTATTCCGATACGGCGAGGGGCTTTCAGGCAATCGCCGCCGAAGCTGCTGATTATTCGAAGAAGTCCTTTCAGGATGCGGTGACGCATTTCGAAACGCTGGCCGGGGCAAAGAGCTTCGAGGCCGTGTTCGAACTGCAGACCAGCTTCGTCAAGTCCAGCTATGAGAGCTTCGTTTCCGAAGCCACCAAGCTCGGCGAAATGTACGCCGATCTCGCCAAGTCCGCCTACAAGCCTTACGAGGCTCCGATCGCCACTGCCGTCGTCAAGACGGGCAGGCAGGCGCCGGCGGCAACGCCTGCCGCCGCATGAGTTGATTGCGACGGCGCAACCTGCGCGACATATTGAAATACCGGGACCGGCTACGCATCTGTAGCCGGTCTTTTTTTGTTTCCACCTTCGCCACAGCGTCCGCTTGGATCGGCCCGGGGACTTTTTTGGCCTTTCCCGTGCATGCCGGCATTTCTTGATTGCAGTGTCTGGCAGGGGGCTTAAAATCGGCCCATTATGAACTAAGTTAGTGTTTCAGATATTCGGCGGGAAAAGCACCCTCCCATGCTCCGCCGGATTGATCGAGGAATGAATGACAATGATCGCAAAGCCGATCCGGATGCAGAACGACAGCGAAAGGAACGGGGACAACGGAAATCGCGGAACCTCGGTCATCACACGCACCAAGCCGAAGACCAAGAAGCCCAACCTTTACCGCGTGCTGCTTTTGAATGACGACTACACTCCCATGGAATTCGTCATTCATATTCTGGAGCGTTTTTTTCAGAAGGACCGTGAAAGTGCCACCCGCATCATGCTCCATGTCCACAATCACGGCGTCGGCGAGTGCGGAATATTCACATACGAGGTAGCGGAAACGAAGGTCAGCCAGGTGATGGACTTCGCCCGGCAGCACCAGCATCCGCTACAATGCGTCATGGAAAAGAAGTGAGGATCTTAACGTGCCAACATTTTCGCCTAGCTTAGAGAAGGCGCTCCACCAGGCACTGACCTTTGCCAACGAGCGGCATCATGAATATGCGACGCTCGAGCATCTGCTGCTCGCCCTGATCGACGATGCCGATGCGGCTGCGGTCATGGGCGCCTGCAACGTCGATCTCGACGCGCTGCGCAAGACGCTCGTCGAGTATGTCGATAACGAACTTTCCAATCTGATCACCGGTTACGATGAGGATTCGAAGCCGACCTCCGGCTTCCAGCGTGTCATCCAGCGTGCCGTCATCCACGTACAGTCATCCGGCCGCGAGGAGGTGACCGGCGCCAACGTGCTCGTCGCGATCTTCGCCGAGCGCGAGAGCCATGCCGCCTATTTTCTGCAGGAGCAGGAGATGACCCGCTATGATGCCGTCAATTACATTTCCCACGGCATCGGCAAGCGGCCGGGCGCGTCGGAGACCCGCACTCCGCGCGGCGCCGAGGAAGAGGCCGAGAGCAAGCCGACGGCGCGCGGCGGCGAGGAAGAGAGCGGCCCCAAGAAACAGCAGGATGCGCTCAAAGCCTATTGCGTCAATCTCAATGAGAAGGCCAAGGGCGGCAAGATCGATCCGCTGATCGGCCGTCATGCCGAGGTGAGCCGCACCATTCAGATCCTGTGCCGCCGTTCGAAGAACAATCCGCTCTATGTTGGTGATCCCGGCGTCGGCAAGACGGCGATTGCCGAAGGTCTTGCCAAGCGGATCGTGGAAGGCAAAGTTCCAGAAGCGCTCGCCGATGCGACGATCTTCTCGCTCGACATGGGCACGTTGCTTGCCGGCACACGCTACCGCGGCGATTTCGAGGAACGCCTGAAGCAGGTCGTCAAGGAGTTGGAGGAATATCCGGGAGCCGTCCTCTTCATCGACGAAATCCATACGGTGATTGGCGCCGGCGCCACCTCTGGCGGGGCGATGGATGCATCGAACCTTTTGAAGCCGGCGCTGTCATCCGGCGCCATCCGCTGCATCGGTTCGACCACCTACAAGGAATATCGCCAGTTCTTCGAGAAGGACCGGGCGCTGGTCCGTCGTTTCCAGAAGATCGACGTCAGCGAACCGTCGATCAATGATGCGATCGAGATCATGAAGGGGCTGAAGCCCTATTTCGAAGAATATCATCACCTGCGTTATTCGAACGACGCCATCAAGTCGGCCGTCGAACTGTCGGCCCGCTACATCTCCGACCGCAAGCTGCCGGACAAAGCAATCGACGTGATCGACGAAACGGGTGCGGCCCAGATGCTGCTGCCGCCCTCGAAGCGCCGCAAGCTGATCACCGAGAAGGAGATCGAGGCGACGATCGCCACGATGGCGCGCATTCCGCCGAAGACCGTCTCCAAGGACGACGAGGCGGTGCTTGCCAATCTCGAGCAGGAACTGCGTTCGGTGGTCTACGGCCAGGACATTGCGATCGAAGCGCTTTCGACCTCGATCAAGCTGGCGCGTGCCGGCCTGCGCGAGCCGAACAAGCCGATCGGCGCCTATGTCTTCTCTGGTCCGACCGGCGTCGGCAAGACCGAGGTGGCAAAGCAGCTGGCAGCGTCGCTCGGCGTAGAGCTCCTGCGTTTCGACATGTCGGAATATATGGAGCGGCACACGGTCTCGCGTCTGCTCGGCGCACCTCCCGGCTATGTCGGCTTCGACCAGGGTGGTCTCTTGACCGATGGCGTCGACCAGCATCCGCATTGCGTGGTCTTGCTCGACGAAATCGAGAAGGCGCATCCGGATATCTACAATATCCTGCTGCAGGTCATGGACCATGGCACGCTGACCGACCATAACGGCAAGAAGATCGACTTCCGCAACGTCATCCTGATCATGACGACGAATGCGGGCGCTTCTGAAATGGCCAAAGCGGCGATCGGCTTCGGTTCGTCCAAGCGCACCGGCGAGGACGAGGAGGCGCTGACCCGTCTCTTCACGCCGGAGTTCCGCAACCGTCTCGACGCGATCATTCCCTTCGCGGCACTGCCGACGGCTGTCATTCACAAGGTCGTTCAGAAGTTCATCATGCAGCTGGAGGCCCAGCTTTCCGAAAGGAACGTCACCTTCGATCTGCATGAGGATGCGATCGCCTGGCTTGCAGAAAAGGGTTACGACGAGAAGATGGGCGCCCGGCCGCTTGCCCGCGTCATCCAGGACACGATCAAGAAGCCGCTCGCCAACGAAATCCTTTTCGGCAAGCTGAAGAAAGGCGGCGTCGTCAACGTCACCGTCGGCCCGAAGGAAGACGGCAAGCCCGGTATCCTGCTGGAAGCCATTCCGGATACGGCGCCGATCAAGCCTAAGCCGGAAGCCGAGGCCGTGCATCCCGAAGCCGACGACGAGGATGATGGCGAGCTGAAGACGAAGACGGCCCGCAAGACCCGTGCCAAGACGGTCCCGCAGGCCGAGCCCGAGGTCCGCGACGCCCCCAAGAAGGGAAGCACGGTTCCCAAGGTTCCGCGCAAGAAGTGAGAGTTCGTCACCGAATTAAAAAGGCCGCGTCACCAGCGGCCTTTTTTGTTTCCCTTCGTCGGCAGAGATCCGCGTTACGCCAGGGCCGCCCGGATCTTTTCAGCATGGGCGGCGAGCACGGCGCCGTCTTCCATCTTGCCGGAATGCGGCTTGAGGGCCACGCCCTCATGGCGAGGGATGATATGGAAATGCAGATGGAACACCGTTTGTCCAGCCGCCGGCTCGTTGAACTGGGCGATGAACACGCCGTCGGCGTCGAAAACTTCCTGGACCGCCTGGGCGACCTTTTGAACGACGGTAATGGCATGGACGAGGGTGGCGGGATCGGCATCGAGGATATTGCGCGAACGCGCCTTCGGAACGACGAGCACGTGGCCCGGCGCTTGCGGCATCACATCCATGAACGCGACCGTATGCTGGTCCTCGAAGATTCGGTGCGAGGGAATTTCGCCGCGCAGGATCTTGGCGAAGATATTGTTGTCGTCATAGGCGCTGGTCATCGCAAAATCTCCTCACGTTCCATTTGATCGGGTAGCGCGCTTGGCGGGGCGGCGTCAATCCTCCTGCTGACGCTCACCCTTGCGGAAGGGGCTGTGCTCGGCCAAAAGCTCGCTCATATGTTCGACATCGGCGCGCTCGCGGGCGAGATAGTCGCCGATCGCTCGGCGCAGCCCGGCATGGGCGACATAATGGGCGGAATGCGTCGTCACCGGCAGGTAGCCGCGAGCGAGCTTATGTTCGCCCTGCGCGCCAGCCTCGACCCGTTTCAACCCTTTCGCTAAGGCGAAGTCGATCGCCTGGTGATAGCAGACCTCGAAATGCAGGAAGGGGTGGTCCTCGATGCAGCCCCAGTGACGGCCGTAGAGCGTTTCGCCGCCGATGAAATTGATCGCGCCGGCAATATAGCGTCCGTCGCGCTTGGCCATGACGAGCAGGATATCGTCGGCCATGCGCTCGCCGATCAGCGAGTAGAATTTGCGGGTGAGATAGGGCCGGCCCCATTTGCGGCCGCCGGTATCCATGTAGAATTTGAAGAACTGGTCCCAGATCCGCTCCGTCAGATCGCGCCCGGTCAGCCAGTCGATCCTGATGCCGTTTTCGAGCGCGGCGCGGCGCTCCTTGCGCAATGCCTTGCGTTTGCGCGAAGCGAGCGTTTCGAGGAACTCGTCGTGGTTGGCATAACCGTCATTGATGAAATGGAACTGCTGGTCGGTGCGGTGCAGATAGCCATCCATCTCGAAGACGCCGATCTCCTCGTCCGGCACGAAGGTAATATGCGCCGAGGAGATGCCGAGCCGGCGCACGACCTCCTTCAGGCTTTCGGCGATCGCGCTCTGGATCGGTAGGCGCTGCAACCCTTCGGCGACGAGAAGACGTGGGCCGGTCGCGGGTGTAAATGGGATCGAGCACTGCAGCTTCGGATAGTAACGCCCGCCGGCCCGCTCGAAGGCGTCGGCCCAGCCGTGGTCGAAGACATATTCGCCTTGGCTGTGGCTCTTGAGGTAGCCGGGCAGGGCGCCGATCAACTCGCCACGATCTGTTTCGAGTAACAGATGGTGGCCGAGCCAACCGGTTTCGGCCGTGGCCGAGCCTGATTCTTCCAGCGATGATAAAAAAGCGTGCGAAACAAACGGGTTGTAGGCAAGCGTGCTGCAAGCCTTGGACGCCCCGGAAAGCCTGGACCAGCTCTCCGGGGAAATCGCGGTGAAGGAGCGTTCTACGCGAATGGATAGTTCGTCGGTCATGGGGCAAATGCGAAGCCTGTGGGGGACGGGTCGGCTCTGCCTTACAGCGCCGCGCTGCTTTCAGACGCGCAAAGGACGCTGCAACACTTTAGTTGGCGCATCATTTATCCTCAAATCGATCCGATTTAAGGAATTATGCAGCAGTCTGCGCATGATCTTGGCCAAAAAGCGAGCATCAAACCGCCACACGCGGGTCGAAGCCCTCGAAGGTCATCTGGTCTGCGTTGGCGAAGGTCCGCTGGCGCGCCTCCTCGTCGCGCACTGTCCAGGTGATGACGGGAATGCCCATTTCTCGCTGGCCTGATATGAAGGCGTTCGGCAGGTCGCCATAATAATAGGAGATGAAATCAAGACCGATCTCCATCGCTCTGGCATGGGTCTCAAACTCCTCCGGTGTGTTGCCATCGGCGGTCAGCCCGAGCGGGTAGGGCGAGCCAAGCGCCTTCAGATCGCGCAGCAGCCAATGGTCGAAGCTCATCAGCGCGACCTTGCCCTCATAGCCTTCGAGCACTTCGAGCACGGATTCGGCAAAGCCTTCGTCATCGGCCTCACGCCCCTTCAGCTCCAGCACCAGCGGCACTTTGCCCGCAACAAGATCGAGAAGCTGGCGCAGCGTAGGCACCTTATCGCTGGTGCCGCCGACGGCGATCAGCCCGAGTTCCCTTGAGGTGCGCTCGCGGATGTCGCCGTTCAGATTGCACAGACGCTGCAGGTCCTCGTCGTGAAAGACGACCGGCACGCCGTCGGAGGCGTAATGCAGATCGCATTCGATCGCAAAGCCAGCTTCGACGGCACGCGAGAAGGCCGAAAGCGTATTTTCCCAGACGAGCTTGTTGAGGTCATGAAAGCCGCGATGGGCGACCGGCACGTCCTTGATCCAGGCCGCATTCGTCATTCTGCGATTTCCATGATAGCATCGATCTCGACGGCGGCGTTCAGCGGCAGGGCGGCCATGCCGACGGCGGCGCGCGCATGTTTGCCCGCCTCGCCGAGCACGCCGGCAATCAGGTTCGACGCGCCGTTGATGACGAGATGCTGCTCGACAAAGTCGGGCGCCGAGGCGACGAATCCGTTTAGCTTGATCACCCGCCGAATGCGGCCGAGATTGCCGCCAAGAGCGGCCTTGGCCTGGGCGAGAATATTGATGGCGCAGAGTTCGGCGCCGCGCTGGCCGCTTGCAACGTCTACCGTCTTGCCGAGATGGCCTGATACGGCAATCTTGCCGCCTTCGAGTGGCAACTGACCGGAGATGTAGAGAAGATTGCCGCTGATGACATAGGGAACGTAATTTGCGGCTGGGGCTGCGGCTTCGGGTAGGGTTATCCCCATCTCAGTCAGGCGCGCTGCAATTTCATCGGACATTTTCGTCTCCGCTTTTGTTGTCAATGTTTCAAAAATTATGCATCAAGACTAGAATCTTTATTATGACAGCTTCGAGCCTCGATTTGGCCGAAAGAGTTCATATAACATCGCGGCTGAGTCCAACAGGAGTGAATGAATGTTCCGATCGTCGCTTGCCGCTCTGCTTCTTGCCAGCGTATCCGCCAATGCATGGGCGGGTGCGCCTGCGGCAAGCGCTGCGATCGCGACCGGTCTCGTCGCCCATCGCGCCGTCTACGATCTGGAATTGAAGGATGCCTCGGACCGCTCCGGCATCGCCTCGATGTACGGCCGCATGGTCTATGAATTCGACGGCAGCTATTGCCAGGGCTTCACCACAAATTTCCGCTTCGTGACGCAGATCGATACTGGCGACAGCGTACGCGTCAGCGATCAGCAGACAAAGACCTTCGAGAACCTGAAGGATCGCAAGTTTACCTTCGATACCAAATCCTTCACCGACGACCAGCTCGACAAGGAGGTCAACGGCGCGGCCGAGAATCAGGCCAATGGCGTCAAAGTCGATCTCAAGCAGCCGGCGAGCCGCGAGCTGCAGCTTGGCGAAAGCCGCTTTCCGACAGAGCATATGCTCGATGTGATCCAGAACGCCAAGGAGGGAAAACGTTTCTTCGAAGCCCGCGTTTTCGACGGTTCCGATGACGGCGACAAGTCGCTGGTGACGACCACGATCGTCGGCAAGCAGGAAACGCCCGCCGCCGAGGAGGCTGATGCCGGCAATGCCGGCGCCTTCTCGAAGACAGCCTTCTGGCCGGTGACCATCGCCTATTTCAATGAGAATGCAAAAACGGATTCGCTGCCGGTCTACCGCATGTCCTTCAAACTCTACGAGAACGGCATCACCCGCGACCTGACGATGGATTATGGCGATTTCGTCCTGACCGGGAAGCTCGCCAAGCTTGAGCTGCTGGATCACAAGGCTGAGGTCTGCAAGTAGGCCGCGGTTTCTCCGCAGTCATAAAACTGAATCATAAAGTTCATTATTGTGCCGGCGACCAGCGATGATTGAGTCGCCTTCTGTCGTCCTGCTCTTGTGATTAGTTGGCAAGCTGAGCGGCGACATTTAAAGGGCAGGGCAGCCGGGCAGATGTTCGGCAGAATCCGTGTTTTTATGCCGAATGGAATGTTTTCCTTGCTTTTATGCCGAACCGAATGTATGGGCACCGGCATTCCACACGTAAGGCATGGGATCGTCCGGGAGAAATCCGGGCTGTTCCGCCGGTGGCATTCTCGAAGAGGGTGCTGTTCGTCTTGCGGAGGTTCAACCGGAAAAGGAGTAACAAGGCATGGCATTGCCTGATTTTTCTATGCGCCAGCTTCTTGAGGCAGGCGTCCACTTCGGCCACCAGACCCATCGCTGGAACCCGAAGATGAAGCCGTATATCTTCGGCGACCGCAACAACATTCATATCATCGATCTGGCTCAGACCGTTCCGATGCTGTCGCGTGCCCTTCAGGTCGTAAGCGACACCGTGGCCCGTGGCGGCCGCGTCCTCTTCGTCGGCACCAAGCGCCAGGCGTCCGAGATCATTGCCGACAGCGCAAAGCGTTCGGCCCAGTACTACGTCAACTCGCGCTGGCTCGGCGGCATGATGACGAACTGGAAGACGATCTCCAACTCGATCCAGCGCCTGCGCAAGCTCGACGAGATCCTGAACGGCGAAGCCCAGGGCTTCACCAAGAAGGAACGCCTCAACCTCGAGCGCGAGCGTGAAAAGCTCGACAAGGCTCTCGGCGGTATCCGCGATATGGGCGGCACCCCCGACCTGATGTTCATCATCGACACCAACAAGGAAAAGATCGCGATCGACGAAGCCAAGCGCCTCGGCATCCCGGTTGTCGCCATCATCGACTCGAACTGCGATCCGGACCTGATCGACTATCCGATCCCGGGCAACGACGACGCATCGCGCGCCATCGCCCTGTACTGCGAGCTGATCTCCCGCGCTGCCATCGACGGCATTGCGCGCCAGCAGAGCTCTTCCGGCCGTGATCTCGGAGCATCCTCCGAAGTTCCGGTCGAGCCGGCTCTTGAGGAAGCAGCCGAAGGCTGATGAAGGCGGGCGGAGACAAAACTCCGTCGAAGCTTGCATAGACTGGGAAGGCCGCTCGCGACTCATCGAAGTTCGGCGGCCTTGCCTGTTTCAGGGCGGAGGCATCAGGCACTCCGTCAGTAAAGTTTCGTTATGGCGCGTCTTCATCACGCTGTCATACATACAGGTACATTTCGTGCCTCAATCCGGTGCCGCGCCGCGCTTTGCGGCCCACCGTTTGAACCGACAAGAGGAAGATAATGAGCGAGATTACGGCTGCAATGGTGAAGGAACTGCGCGAAAAGACCGGCGCAGGCATGATGGACTGCAAGAAGGCTCTTGCTGAGACCAGCGGCGACATGGAAGCGGCGATCGACTGGCTGCGCGCCAAGGGCATCGCCAAGGCCGACAAGAAGTCGGGCCGCACCGCCGCTGAAGGCCTCGTCGGCGTTTCGAGCGAAGGCACGAAGGCCGTCGTTGTCGAAGTGAACTCCGAAACCGACTTCGTCGCCCGTAACGATGCCTTCCAGGATCTCGTCCGCGGCATCGCCAAGGTCGCCGTCTCGACGAACGGCACTGTCGAGGCCGTTGCGGCCGCGACCTATCCGGCATCCGGCAAGTCCGTTTCCGACACGATCAAGGATGCGATCGCAACGATCGGCGAGAACATGAACCTGCGCCGTTCGATCGCTCTCTCCGTCGAGGACGGCGTCGTCGCCACCTATATCCACAATGCTGTTTCCGATGGCCTCGGCAAGCTCGGTGTTCTCGTCGCGCTGAAGTCGACCGGCGACAAGGAAGCCCTGAACGCAATCGGCCGTCAGGTCGCCATGCACATTGCTGCGACGGCGCCCCTGGCGATCCGCCCGGAAGAAGTCGATGCCGCCGTCGCCGAACGCGAGCGCAACGTCTTCATCGAGCAGTCGCGCGCTTCGGGCAAGCCCGACAACATCATCGAAAAGATGGTCGAAGGCCGCATGCGCAAGTTCTTCGAGGAAGTCGCTCTTCTCTCGCAATCTTTCGTCATCAATCCGGATCTCACCGTCGCAGCCGCCATCAAGGAAGCTGAAAAGGCCGTCGGCGCCCCGATCGAAGTTGCCGGCATGGCCCGTCTCCTGCTCGGCGAAGGCGTCGAGAAGGAAGAGACCGATTTCGCGGCCGAAGTTGCGGCTGCCGTCAAGGGTTGATCTTTCAGCCATAATTGGGAAAACGCCAGGGCATCGCGTGACAACGCGGTGCCCTTCGTGTATCGGGCATTCACGGCAATTTACGAGGAGCCAAGATGTCTTTAGAGCCTGTCTATAAACGCGTTCTGCTCAAGGCTTCCGGCGAAGCGCTCATGGGTGCCCAGGGTTTCGGGATCGATGTCACGGTGGCGGACCGCATTGCATCCGATATCGCCGAGGCAAGGCATATGGGCGTGGAAGTCGGCGTCGTCGTCGGTGGCGGCAATATCTTCCGTGGTGTCGCAGTCGCATCCAAAGGTGGCGACCGGGTGACCGGCGACCATATGGGCATGCTCGGCACCATCATCAACGCTCTGGCGCTCGCAACCTCGCTGCGCAAGCTGAACATCGATACGGTGGTGCTTTCGGCCATCTCCATGCCGGAGATCTGCGAGAGCTTCTCGCAGCGAGCGACCCTTTATCATCTGTCGATGGGACGCGTGGTGATCTTTGCCGGCGGGACCGGCAATCCCTTCTTCACGACCGATTCCGCCGCCGCACTGCGCGCGGCCGAAATGGGCGCGCAAGCGATCTTCAAGGGCACGCAGGTGGACGGCATCTACACCGCCGACCCGAAAAAATATCCCGATGCGACCCGCTTCGACCGCCTGACGCACCAGGAAGTGCTGGACAGGGGGCTTGCGGTGATGGACGTTGCCGCCGTGGCGCTCGCCAGGGAAAATTCCATTCCGATCATCGTCTTCTCGATTCACGAGAAAGGTGGTTTTGCTGAAATCTTGACGGGCGGTGGCCTCAAGACCATCGTCTCCGACAATTGATAGTGAAGCGCGGCCGGCGAATCTGAAAGATCGCGACGCGCTTTATACGGGAGCATCGACATGAGTGAAGGTATCGATATCAAGGAACTGAAGCGCCGCATGGACGGCGCGGTCTCCGCATTCAAGAGCGACATCGCATCGCTGCGCACCGGCCGTGCTTCGGCCAACATTCTCGATCCGGTAACCATCGAGGCCTACGGTTCGCGCGTGCCGCTGAACCAGGTCGCGAACATCACCGTGCCCGAGCCGCGCATGCTGACGGTTTCCGTCTGGGACAAGTCGATGGTCAGCGCCGTCGAGCGCGGCATCCGCGAATCCAATCTCGGCCTCAACCCGATCGTCGACGGTCAGAGCCTGCGCATTCCGCTGCCGGAGCTGAACGAGGAGCGCCGCAAGTCGCTCGTTAAGGTGGCTCATGACTATGCCGAAAAGAGCAAGGTTGCGATTCGCCATGTTCGCCGTGACGGCATGGATGGCCTCAAGAAGGCCGAAAAGGACGGTGTAATCGGACAGGACGAGAGCCGTGCGCAGTCTGAACGCGTCCAGAAGATGACGGACGAGACGATTTCGGAAATCGACCGCTTGCTTGGCGAGAAGGAAAAGGAAATCATGCAGGTCTAGTGGACCTGTACCTTTGCCTGGAAAGACCGGACGGGAAATGTCGGAATCTGTATTTGTGACTATGCCAGAGCATGTTGCCATCATCATGGATGGCAATGGCCGTTGGGCCAAGCAGCGCGGCTTGCCGCGCACGATGGGCCATCGCAAGGGCGTCGAGGCGGTACGCGAGACAGTGCGCGCCGCCGGCGCGGCGGGCATAAAATATCTCACCCTCTTCGCCTTTTCGTCGGAGAACTGGCGCCGGCCCGAAGCCGAGGTTTCCGATCTGCTCGGTTTGCTCAAGGCTTTCATTCGTCGCGACCTGGCCGAGCTTCATCGCCAGAATGTGCGCATCAAGGTGATCGGCGACCGCCACAGCCTGCGCAGCGACATTCTCGGCCTGCTGCTCGAGGCGGAGGAGACGACGACGGACAATACGGCGCTGACTCTGGTCATTGCCTTCAACTACGGCTCGCGCGATGAAATCTCCCGCGCCGTGGTGAGCCTGGCGAAGGATGTCGAGGCCGGTCGGCTGCGGGCGCAGGACATCACGCCTGCGCTGATCAACGCTCGTCTCGACACGGCGGGCATTCCCGATCCGGATCTCATCATCCGCACCAGCGGCGAGGAGCGGCTTTCCAATTTCCTGCTCTGGCAGGCCGCCTATTCGGAATTCATCTTCGTTCCGGAGTATTGGCCGGATTTCAGCCCCGAAATCTTCCGCTCGGCGCTGGAGAAGTTCGCCTCTCGCGACCGGCGCTTCGGCGGCCTGTCGTCGCAGGCGGCTGCGGTTGGCACCTGATGCAGCAGGAACTGAAACTTCGCATCGTTTCAGGACTGATTCTCGCAGCCACCGTTCTTGCTGCCACCTGGTACGGCGGCCTTGCCTTCCGCATCCTGGCGGTCGTGATCGGACTGCTGATCTATTATGAATGGTCGCAAATAACAGGCGTCGCGCGTGACTGGGTCGCCAATGTCGTCGGCTGGATCGGCGAAGCGGCGATCGCCTTCCTCGTGCTTGTCGGCAATTTCGAATTCGCCGCCGGCATGCTGGCCGGCGTCACCGCTGTCGGCATCGCCCTGATCATCCTGCACGGCACGAGTCGCTGGCTGCCGGTCGGCCTCTTCTATGCCGGTGCCACAGGCCTGGCGCTCGCCGCGATCAGAAGCAACGACCAGCCCGGTCTTTACGCCATGCTTTTCGTATTTGCTGTCGTCTGGGCGACCGATATCCTCGCCTATTTCGTCGGCAGGGCGCTCCGGGGACCGAAGCTTGCCCCATCGATCTCGCCGGGAAAGACATGGTCTGGCGCAATCGGAGGCGCCGTTTCCGCGGTCGCAGCCGGCGTCCTTCTCGCTCATTTCCTCCTTCCGGGCACCGAAGTCGTCGCTGCCGGCGTGGCACTCATCCTGTCGGTCTTCAGCCAGTCGGGCGATCTTTTCGAATCCTTCATCAAGCGAAAATTCGGTGTCAAGGATTCGAGCCGTCTCATTCCGGGCCATGGCGGCGTCATGGACCGCGTCGACGGACTGATTTTCGCCTGTTTTGCGGCGTTCTTGCTTGCTACACTATTTTCCCTGATAAAAGGGGCTGGCATGACGTCGCTCGGAGCGGCATTGTTCGGCCTCTGATGACGCGGCAGCCTGACGGAAGGAACCCATGGACGCGATGACCGGCATATACGCATTTGTGATGGGGAACATCGTCACCTTCATCCTGGTGCTCTCGCTGCTCGTCTTCGTGCATGAGATGGGCCATTACCTTGTCGGGCGTTGGAGCGGCATCCGTATCCTTGCATTTTCGGTCGGGTTCGGTCCGGAGCTATTCGGATTCACCGACCGCCATGGAACACGCTGGAAGATCTCCGTGATCCCGCTTGGCGGTTACGTCCGCTTCTTCGGCGACGAGGATGCGTCGAGCAAACCGGACAGCGACAAGCTCGCCGCCATGTCCGAGGAGGAGAGGGCACGCTCCTTTGCCGGCGCCAAGCTGTGGAAACGTGCCGCGACTGTCGCAGCCGGTCCGATAGCCAATTTTCTGCTGGCGATCGCCATCTTCACTGTTCTCTTCACCGTCTATGGCCGCATGATCGCCGACCCGGTCGTCGCCGAGGTCAAGCCGGAGAGCTCGGCCGCCGCCGCCGGCATCCTTCCCGGCGACCTCCTGGTTGCCATCGATGGCGGTAAGGTCGAGACGTTTGAGGATGTGCGCCGCTATGTGGGCATGCGCCCTGGCCAGAGGATTGTCGTCACAGTCGAGCGCGGCGGCCAGAAGCTCGATGTGCCGATGGTGCCCCAGCGCGTAGACCAGACTGATCAGTTCGGCAACAAGATGGAAGTCGGTCAGATCGGCATCGCCACCGACAAGAACGCCGGCAATTTCCGGCTGCAGACCTACACGCCGCTCCAGGCGCTGCGTGAGGGCGTGATCGCCAGCGGACAAATCGTCACGGACACCTTCAAATATATTGGCAACATCTTCAGCGGATCGATGCGGGCCGATCAGCTGGGCGGACCGATCCGTGTGGCACAGGCTACCGGCCAGATGGCAAAGCTTGGCCTGGGGGCAGTGTTGCAGCTTGCTGCGGTGCTGTCGGTTTCGATAGGATTGCTTAACCTGATGCCGGTTCCGGTACTTGATGGCGGCCACCTGATGTTCTATGCGGTGGAAGCGGTCAGAGGAAAACCGCTGGGTGCCAAGGCCCAGGAAATTGCATTTCGTATAGGCCTGGCAATGATATTAACATTGATGGTTTTCACGACCTGGAACGACATCAGCCTGAGCTGAAGGTAAACGCGCAAGGCAAGGGAATTACTATTTATTTACGATGTTTCAAGGCTGTAGTGGCGAATGGGTCACGCTTGGAAATGAAGTAAACAGAAATTAACGGCCTCCCTTGCTTGTATGTCAAAAGCGGGTAAAACGACACACGTGACCGGAATCGGGTTCTCCCGGGGACGGGGACGAGGGAAAAAAGGTAATAGGTGAAATGAAGGCTGGTTCAAAGTTTTTGAACGCAGTATCGGCGGTTGCGCTGTCTGCTGGTGTTGTTGCTTCGGGCGCAGGTGCTGTGACGTTCGTTTCTGCTACGGCCGCTGAGGCCGCGGTCATTCAACGCATCGATGTGCGTGGCGCAAGCCGCGTCGGCGCGGAAGCCGTCCGGTCGAACCTCACCATCACGCCCGGCAAGAGTTTCTCGAACACTGATATCGATAACTCGGTCAAACAGCTTTACGGCACGGGCTACTTTTCCGACGTGAAGATTTCGGTTTCCGGCGGCACGCTCGTTGTCAATGTCCAGGAGGCCCAGCTCGTCAATCAGGTCGTCTTCAACGGCAACCGTAAGATCAAGGACGACAAGCTCGCGACGATCGTCCAGACGCATGCTGCCGGTCCTTACAGTGACACGCAGATCCAGTCCGACATCCAGGCGATCAAGGATGCCTATGCTGCCACCGGCCGCAGCGAAGTCGAAGTGACGACGCAGGTGGTGCCGCTCGGCGAGGGCCGCGTCAATCTCGCCTTTGTCATCAACGAGGGCGATCGCACCAAGATCGATTCGATCAATTTCGTCGGCAACAACGCCTACAGCGCCGGCCGTCTGGCTGCCGTCATTAATACCAAGCGCTCGAACTTCCTTTCGTTCC
Source organism: Rhizobium etli CFN 42 (assembly GCF_000092045.1). Lineage (NCBI taxonomy): Bacteria > Pseudomonadati > Pseudomonadota > Alphaproteobacteria > Hyphomicrobiales > Rhizobiaceae > Rhizobium > Rhizobium etli. Next base: position 2,001,847 of record NC_007761.1, read on the forward strand.
TGACCCGCAAGGACGTCTACAACGAAGACAAGCTTCACGCCGACGAGGAAGCGCTGCGCCAGTTCTATTATAATCGCGGCTATGCCGATATGCGCATCGTCTCTTCCGATGCCAGCTTCGACGAGGCGACCAACAAATACACGCTCACCTTCAATATCGAGGAAGGTCAGCGCTACGACTTCGGACCGGTGACCGTCCAGTCGACCGTCGAAGGCGTCGGCTCCGATCAGCTGCTGCCGCTCGTGCGCACGAAGGAAGGCCACGTCTATAGCGCCAAGGAAGTGCAGAAGTCGATCGAAGCGATCTCTGATCAGGTCGCGTCGGCCGGTTATCCCTTTGCGCGCGTCACGCCGCGCGGTAACCGCGACCTCAACAACAATACGATTGGCGTCGAATATCTCGTCGACCAGGGCGAGCGCGCCTATGTCGAGCGCATCGAGATCCGCGGCAACAGCCGTACGCGCGACTACGTCATTCGCCGCGAATTCGACATGAGCGAAGGCGACGCCTTCAATCAGCAGATGATCACCAAGGCCAAGCGCCGCCTGGAAGCGCTCGGTTACTTCTCTTCCGTCAATATCTCCACCCAGCCGGGCAGTTCCCCGGACCGTGTCGTGGTGGTGGTCGACGTGCAGGATCAGTCGACCGGTTCGTTCGGTGTCGGCGCTGGTTATGCCGCTGGCGGTGACGGTCTGCTGCTCGAAGCATCAATCGAAGAAAAGAACTTCCTTGGTCGCGGTCAGTACATCCGCATCTCGGCCGGCGGCGGTCAGGAAGGCTCGCGCGCCTACGGCGTCAGCTTCACCGAACCCTATTTCCTCGGCTACCGCCTGGCGGCGGGCTTCGACGTCAACCACAGCGAAACGTCGAGCAACGACAATTACGACTACGAGGAAACCAGCGTCGTTCTGCGCGTCACGGCGCCGATCACCGAAGATCTGGCGACGACTTTCCGCTATAACTACAAGCAGATGAAGTACGACGCTGACAACAGCGATCTTTCCGATCTGTCGGCTCCGTATCAGCACCTGGTTGAAGACAGCCCGTGGACACGTTCTTCCGTCTCGCAGACGCTGACCTATAACACGCTCGATGACACAGTTCTGCCGCGCGAAGGCATCTACGCGACGGCGACGCAGGAAATTGCCGGCCTCGGGGGCGACTCGCAGTTCTACAAGATCTACGGCAAGGCCCGCTATTACCACCTGCTCGCCGACGATGCAGATATCATCGGCTCGGTTTCGGCGTCGGCCGGTTATGTGGTCGGCTTCGGCGAGCACCTGAACGTCTTCGACCAGTTCACGCTGACCAATGGCGACATTCGCGGTTTCGAGAACAAGGGTATCGGTCCGCGCGTCAGGGGTGACAACGACGATCCGCTGGGCGGTACGACATACTTCACCGCATCGGCCGAAGCGACTTTCCCGATGCCGGGCTTCCCGCGCGACTTCAACCTGCGCGGCGCGGTCTTCGCCGACGCCGGCACGTTGTTCGGCAACGACGTTGACCTGAGGGGCGACGGTATTGAGGGCGAAGACGCCTCGTTGCGCGCTTCCGTTGGTGTCGGTGTCGTTTGGCAGTCCCCTTTCGGTTCATTGCGTCTGGATTACGCAATCCCGGTCCTCAAGGAAGACTTCGACAAGACGCAAAACTTCAAGTTTGGCATCAACAACCAATTCTGATATCGGCAGTCCGGAACTGTAAGACTCAATTCCGTTCTGGAGCATTGCCGATGGAGCAAAACGTTTTCTTTCTGCCCCATGAAGGTCTGAAGCTCGCTGAGCTGGCAGAGTTTCTTGGGGCGGAACTCGCCAATTCCGATCATTCCGATGTCATCGTCAGGTCCGTCGCCCCCATCAGCAGGGCGCGGGCGGGCGATGTCTGCTATATCCTGTCGCGCCGTAACCGCGAGGAGTTTGCCACATGCGAGGCCTCGGCGGTGATCTGCGATAAGGCGCTTGCCGATGTCGTTCCTCCGCACCTTCCGGTTATCCTCTCGTCTAATCCGCATGCTGCCTTCGCGATGGCGGGCGGCCTGTTCTACCCGGCAGCATTGCGCCCGGTCGCAATTTCGGGTGAAAGCGAGATTGCTCCGAGCGCAGTGATCGACCCGAGCGCCAAACTTGAAAAGGGCGTGATCGTGGAACCGCTGGCCGTTATCGGTCCGCATGCCGAGATCGGGGAGGGAACGCGCATCGGCGCGAACAGCGTCATCGGCCCGGATGTCAAGATCGGCCGGGATTGTTCGATTGCGGCTGGAGCGAGCATTCTTTGTGCGCTGATCGGCAATGGCGTCGTCATCCACAATGGCGTTCGGATCGGCCAGGACGGTTTTGGTTACGCACCAGGGCCGCGCGGCATGATCAAGATCGTTCAGATTGGCCGGGTGATCATCCAGGACAATGTCGAGATCGGCGCCAACACCACCATCGACCGCGGCGCCATGGACGATACGGTGATCGGCGAGGGGACCAAGATCGACAATCAGGTCCAGATCGGCCACAACGTTCAGATCGGTCGCCATTGCGCCATCGTTTCGCAGGTCGGAATCGCCGGCAGCACGAAGATCGGCAATGGCGTTCAGATCGGCGGCCAGGTGGGAATCAAGGGGCATGTGACGATCGGTGACGGCGTGCAGATCGCTGCTAAAAGCGGTATCATGACTGACCTTGCCGCGGGCGGACAATATGGCGGTATACCTGCACGTCCGCTAAAAGACTATCTGAGAGAGGCCGCGCAACAGGTGTCGAAGTCCAAGTTGCGCGGGAGGAACCCTGGAGGCAAGCAAAATGACTGAGGAAGCCACGACGACGCTTTCTTCGGCTGATATTACCGAGATCATGAAGCTGCTGCCGCATCGCTATCCGTTTCTCATGGTCGACAAGATCATCGAGATCGACGGCGACAACACCGCGATCGGCATCAAGAACGTCACGGTGAATGAACCACATTTCACCGGCCATTTTCCGGAAGCGCCAATCATGCCCGGGGTTTTGCTGATCGAGGGCATGGCTCAGACGGCGGGTGCCATCTGCGCCAAGAAGGAAGGTCAAACCGGCAACCTCGTCTACTTCATGACAATCGAGAATGCGCGCTTCCGTAAGCCGGTCGTGCCCGGCGACCGCGTCGAATTCCATGTCAAGAAGAACAAGCAACGCGGCAATATCTGGAAATTCCACTGCGACGCCAAGGTTGACGGCGCACTTGTCGCCGAAGCTGATATCGGCGCGATGATCGTTCGTAAGGATCAGGCATGAGCAATATCGCCGAAAGCGCCCGTATTCATCCGATGGCTGTCGTCGAAGACGGGGCTACCATCGGCGAGGGCGTCAAAATCGGTCCTTTCTGCCATGTGGGGCCGCATGTCGTCCTGCATGCGAATGTTGAGCTCCTGGCGCATGCGGTCGTCACTGGCCGCACCGTGGTCGGCAAGGGCACGCGCATCTTTCCGATGGCCGTCGTCGGCGGTGATCCGCAGAGCGTGCATCACGGCGGCGAGGATACGACGCTGACGGTCGGCGCCAATTGCACGATCCGTGAAGGTGTGACGATGAACACCGGCACGGCCGATTTCGGCGGCCGTACGATCGTTGGCGACAACAACCTTTTCCTTGCAAACTCCCACGTCGCGCATGACTGCCGGGTCGGCAACCATGTGATCATGTCGAACAACGTCATGCTCGCCGGCCATGTCGTCATCGAGGATCGCGTCATCCTGGGTGGCGGCTCGGCTGTTCACCAGTTCACCCGCGTCGGCCGCCACGCCTTTGTCGGCGGCCTGTCGGCGGTGAGTTACGATGTCATTCCCTATGGCATGCTGAACGGTAATCCCGGTCTGCTGGGCGGCCTCAATGTCGTCGGCATGACGCGGGCCGGCATCGACCGCGCCGTCATCCACCGGGTGCGCCGCGCCTACAAGGCGATCTTCGAAGGAACGGGCTCCGTGCGCGAAAACGCCGCCGCGATCCGCGATGAATATGCCGATTGCGAGCAGGTCGTGCAGATCCTCGACTTCATTGCAGCCGACAGCGACCGCGCACTGTCCTCGCCGACGCGGGGGCAGAAGGGCTAGGCCGTGGCTTTAACAGGCGACACCGCTGCGGGCCGGTTGGCGATCATCGCCGGCGGTGGCCTTCTGCCTTCCTATGTCGCTGAAGCCGCCCGCGCAGCTGGCGAGAATCCCGTTATCGTCGCGCTGAAGGAGGAGAGTGATCCACGCTGGGAGGGCTATGATCACGCCGTTATCGGCATCGGCGATTTCGCCGCCCTTGAGGGTCTCTTCAACCGATATGGCGTCGGACGTGTGGTGATGTCGGGAAGTGTGCGCCGCCGGCCGGAATGGCGCGAGGTGCGCCCGACGTTGCGCATTCTGATGAAGGTCCCGGCCGCCATTCGCACACTGCTCTCCGGCGGCGATGATACCGTTCTGCAGATGGTGATCCGGTTGATCGAGGGGAACGGCCGGCGCGTAGTCGGTGCCCACGAGATCGCCCCCGACCTGCTCGCTTCCGTTGGTCCGCTTGGGGCCGCCGCGCCCGGCGAGGAAGACCGGCGCGATATCAGCCAAGCCGCCAATGCCGCCGAGACGCTTGGCCGGCTGGATGTCGGGCAGGGTGCAGTCAGCATCGGCGGGCGCGTCGTCGCGCTGGAAGGACTTGAGGGCACAGATGAGATGCTGGACCGTGTCGCCGGGCTCAGGGCTGCCGGACGAATCTCGCCGCGCCGCCGCGGCGTGCTCGTCAAGCTCTGCAAGCCGCAACAGGACATTCGCGCCGACCTGCCGGCGATCGGCGTTGCCACAATCCTGAACGCTGCGAAAGCCGGCCTTGCCGGCATCGCGATCGAAGCCGGTCGCTCGCTGGTGCTTGATCGGGCCGCAGTCATCAGCGCCGCCGACGAGGCTGGGTTGTTCGTTTGCGGCATCGACCGCGGTCTGCCGGCATGGGGGCTCGAATGAACGGGGTGCCGCTGAAGATCGCCGTCATCGCCGGGGAAGTGTCGGGCGATCTGCTCGGCGCCGATCTCATCGCGGCGCTGAAGCGGATTTACAGCGGACCGGTGGAGCTTGTCGGCGTTGGCGGCGAGGGGCTGCAGGCGGAAGGATTGAAATCCCTGTTCGATTTTTCCGAGCTGTCCATCATGGGGATCACCCAGGTGCTGAGCCGGCTGCCAAGGCTGTTTGGGCTTATCCGCCGAACCACGGCTGAGATCGTCGCCGCAAAGCCGGATATCCTTGTCATAATCGACAGTCCCGATTTCACCCATCGCGTCGCCAAGCGTGTGCGCACCGCGTTGCCCGATCTGCCGGTCGTCAATTACGTCTGTCCGAGCGTCTGGGCCTGGAAGGAATATCGCGCCACGCGCATGCTCGGCTACGTCGATCACGTGCTTGCCGTCCTGCCCTTCGAACCGGCAGCCATGCAGCGCCTCAATGGGCCGGCGACAACCTATGTCGGGCATCGTCTGGTCGCCGATCCCGCGCTGCTGGAGACACGTCGCCTGCGTCTGGGAAGGCAGCCAGGCAATGGCCCGATCCTGCTTCTTCCCGGCTCACGCTCCTCCGAAATCCGGAAGCTTCTGCCTTACTTCGAGGTCGCCACGAATGAACTCGTCGCCCGCAACGGGTCGATGCGCTTCATTCTGCCGACGGTGACGCACAGGCAAGCGCTTGTCCGCGAAATGACGGCGGGGTGGGCGGTAAAGCCGGAGATCGTCGTTGGCACGCAAGCAAAATGGAAAGCCTTTGCCGAGGCCGATGCAGCCATGGCGGCGTCCGGAACCGTTATTCTCGAACTCGCGCTTGCCGACGTTCCCGTCGTCTCTGCCTACAAGGTCGACTGGATCATGCGCATGCTAACATCGGGCATCAAGACCTGGACCGGCGCGCTGCCGAACCTGATCGCCGATTACCCGGTCGTGCCGGAATATCTGAACGATGTCGTTCGAGGCGCAAGCCTTGCACGTTGGATGGAGAGGCTGTCGGCCGACACCTATCAGCTGAAGGCGATGAAGGAAGGCTACGAGCTCATCTGGCAGCGCATGCAGACGGAAAAGCCGCCTGGCGAACATGCCGCCGAAATCCTTCTCGACGTTTTGAAAAAGAAAAAACCCGGCCATTCCTGACCGGGTTTATTTTGAGCTCTGAAGCGATCAGCGCTTGGAAACCGGGATGTAGTCGCGCTTGGGTTCGCCGACATAGAGCTGGCGCGGACGGCCGATGCGCTGTTCCGGATCCTCGATCATCTCGTTCCACTGGGCGATCCAGCCGACGGTGCGGGCAAGCGCGAAGAGCACGGTGAACATGGTCGTGGGGAAGCCCAGCGCCTTCAGCGTGATACCGGAATAGAAGTCGATATTCGGATAGAGCTTCTTCTCGATGAAATATTCGTCGGTGAGCGCGATGCGCTCCAGCTCCATCGCCACTTCCAGCAGCGGATCGTCCTTGATGCCGAGTTCGCCGAGCACTTCATGCGTCGTCTTCTGCATGATCTTGGCGCGCGGATCGTAGTTCTTATAGACGCGGTGACCGAAGCCCATCAGGCGGAACGGATCGTTCTTGTCCTTGGCGCGGGCGATATATTCCGGAATGTGGTCGACCGTGCCGATCTCGTTCAGCATGTTGAGCGCTGCTTCGTTGGCGCCGCCATGGGCGGGGCCCCAGAGGCAGGCGATGCCGGCGGCGATGCAGGCGAACGGATTGGCGCCCGACGAACCGGCGAGGCGCACGGTCGAGGTCGAAGCGTTCTGCTCGTGATCGGCATGCAGGATGAAGATGCGGTCCATGGCGCGGGCAAGCACCGGATTGACTACATATTCCTCGCAGGGGACGGCAAAGCACATGCGCAGGAAGTTCGAGGCGTAGTCGAGGTCGTTCTTCGGGTAAACGAAGGGCTGGCCGATATGATACTTGTAGGCCATGGCGGCCAGCGTCGGCATCTTGGCGATCATGCGCAGGCTGGCGACCATGCGCTGGTGCGGATCGGTGATGTCTGTGGAGTCGTGATAAAAGGCCGACAGCGCGCCGACACAGCCACACATGACAGCCATCGGATGCGCATCGCGGCGGAAGCCGGTGAAGAAGCGGCTCATCTGCTCGTGCACCATGGTGTGATGCGTGACGCGATAGTCGAAGTCCTTCTTCTGCGCGGCCGTCGGCAGTTCGCCGTAAAGCAGGAGGTAGCAGACCTCAAGGAAATCGCCATGTTCGGCGAGCTGCTCGATCGGATAACCGCGGTGCAGCAGCACACCTTCGTCGCCGTCGATATAGGTGATTTTCGATTCACAGGATGCGGTCGAAGTGAAGCCCGGATCGTAGGTGAAGGAGGCGGTGTTCTTGTAGAGAGCACCGATATCGATGACGCTCGGGCCGATCGTGCCGCTTTTGACGGCGAGGTCGACCGATTTGTCACCGATTTTTATTGTTGCGCTTTGATCCGTCATGCTGATCCTCCGAAATGTCGGTGGCGCCACAAAAGCGCCATAGGGGTTAAGCGTCCTTTGCGATAGCTATATGATCGCGAGGCTAATGCCAAGTTACCGTGACGCCATTTTGTGCATTGCGGCATCACCTTTTAGGCACTGCAGCGATGAGCCGCACGCATAGCGGAAGCCGATGATTCGACTGGTCTTTTGCCGCTCGCGATTTTCCCTCATATTTCAAGCGATTATTCTTGCCGGATTTACTCGAAGGTTGCATTCTGGGGCATGGCGGGGTGATCTTGGGCGGCGCATGCAGGAAACAACGACAGCCGAATTGCGGCCGCAAGCGGGCGTCGGCCTTGCCGATCCCGCGCCTTCTCTTGCGCCTGCAGCGGGGAAGCGGCTGGTAACGACGCAGTCCTCGGTCCATTTGCGACACCGGCTAACGTCCGCCATCTTACAAGTATCGCGTGCCGGCGCCCGAATGCTGAGCGAGGAGGTGGACTATGGCCGCCTGCTCTTGTTCTCGCCGGTTCTCCTCGGCGCCGGCTCGGCCCTTTGGTTTCTGGCGGCGACCGATATCCCGGTCGGCCCATTGCTGCTCGGCCTGTCGGCGTTGACGGTTGCGGTCCTCGTCGCCTGCAGCGGCCGGCCGGTTTTGCAGATAACGCTTCTGGCGCTTGCGCTTGTAGTAAGCGGCATGCTCTGCTCGCAGTTCGAGAGTTGGCGGGCGTCGACTGTCATACTCGATTCATCGGTGACGACGACGGTGACCGGCCGCGTCGAGCGGCGTGAAGGCGACGACCGCGGGCGGTGGCGCTATATTCTTGCCGTCGCCGGCACTGCGGAGCCGGAGGTTAAGCGGCCGCCGAGGCGTATAACCGTGATCGCCCGCGGCGCCGATGCGCCTTTCGAGATCGGTGACATCATCACCGGCAGGGCACGGCTGACACCGCCGGCGGGCCCGGCGCTGCCCGCGCTTAACGATTTTTCCTTCGGTGCCTATTTCGATGGCATTGGTGCGAACGGCTTCTTCTACGGCGCGCCGACGAAGCTCGATCCGCAGGTGGAGCCGCCGGGGGCGAGATGGACTTCCGATGCTCTGCTCGAACGGCTCTATCGGCTACGCAGCGGCATCGGCGATCGCATACGCTCGATCCTGCCCGGCGACACGGGCGCTTTTGCCGCCGCTCTCGTGACGGACGAGCGGCGCGCCATTTCAAATGAGACGACAGAGGCGCTGCGTCAGTCGGGCCTTGCCCACATCATCGCTATATCAGGTCTCAACATGGCACTGTCGGCCGGCATCTTCTTCGTCGGCTTCCGGATGCTGCTCAGCCTCTTTCCCGGCGTCGCCCAGGCACATCCGACCAAGAAGTTCGCCGCCGCCGGCGCGCTCATCGCCGTCTCGGCCTATTTCCTAATCTCGGGTTTCGCCGTCTCGGCAGAACGCGCCTTCATCATGATGGCCATCATGCTGGTTGCCGTCTTCTTCGACCGGCCGTCGATCAGTCTGCGCAATGTCGCTCTTTCCGCCCTTGTTATCATCGCAATTTCGCCCTCCGAAGTCCTGGGCCCGAGCTTTCAAATGTCCTTTGCCGCGACCTTGGCACTGGTATCGGTTTATCAGCTGTGGAAGGACCGGCCCGTTCGCCAAAACGCCTTGCTGAAAATGCCGGCCCTGCGCCCAGTTGTTGCCGTCGTGCGTTTCTTCGGCGGCGTTTTCCTGACCTCGCTCATCGGGGGCTTTTCGACGGCGCTGTTTTCGATCGAGCATTTTCATCGGCTGACGGCCTATGGGCTCCCCGCAAACCTCGCAACCATGCCGATCATCTCCTTCATAGTCATGCCGGCCGGGCTGTTAGCGATGCTGCTCATGCCTTTCGGCCTGGATACCTTACCCTGGAAGGTGGTCGGATTCGGCCTCGATCTGGTGATCGCGGTGGCAAAGACGATATCCGGCTGGGGCGGGAATATCGACATCGGTCGTTTGCCCGGCTGGTACTTCTCGGTGGCCGTGGCAGGTTTCCTGCTGATGAGCCTACTGCGGACGCGCCTGCGCCACGTGGGGACCGCCCTTATCGCCGTCTCGACGGTTACCGTCTTGGTTCTACCGGCATCCCGGCCACCCCATCTGGTGATTTCGGAAGATGGCGCTCTCGTCGCAGTCGTCGCCACGGCCGCGCTCGCCTCCAACCGTGAAAGGCCATCGGACTTCATCTTCAGCCAGTGGCAGAGAGCGCTGGTTCTGCCGACGCACCATCCGCCGAAAATGTTGGATGGTCCTGCAGTCCCGGAGGAAAAAGACAGGCGCCTCAGGCTTTCCCGCGAGCAGCAGAACGAAGCGAGGATCGCCATCCGGACGGCCGCAGCGGAGGGTGAGGCGGAGCGTTTTTCCTGCGTAAAGAAAGCCTGGTGCACAGCGAGGCTTGCAAATGGTCACGTCGTCACCGTCATCGAGAATGCCGCCTATCTCGGCCCGGCCTGCGATGCCGGCGATATCGTCGTGACGTCGGTGCGCCTGCGCTTCGCCAGCTGCCGCTCGGGTGCGGCGCTGTTTACCGGCGAGACGCTGCGCAGGACCGGTTCGCTCGAATTGCGTTTCGCCGACAGTGGCCTGGAGGTCACCACCGCCTTCGATGCTTTGTCGCGACCATGGAAGCGCCATCGCGCCTATGATTGGCGCAACGACCGTTTCATCGATTCCGGCCCGTCCAGCGTCAGTGATAGCGGCGGATGAGGCCGACGAGCTTACCCTGCACCTTGACGCGGTCGGGCCCGAAAATGCGGGTCTCGTAGGCCGGATTGGCGGCCTCGAGCGCGATCGAGGCACCCTTGCGGCGGAAACGCTTCAGCGTTGCTTCCTCGTCATCGACGAGGGCAACGACGATATCGCCGGGACTGGCGGTGCTGCCGTTGCGGATGATCACGGTGTCGCCGTCGAAGATGCCTGCGTCGATCATCGAATCGCCCTTGACCTCCAGCGCATAGTGCTCACCGGAGCCAAGCATATCTGCGGGAACGACGATGTCGTGCGTGTTGTTCTGGATCGCCGAGATCGGAACGCCGGCGGCGATACGTCCCATGACCGGCACGGAGATGGAGTTGCCATTGTCGGCGACCGGCTTTGGCGCAGCGGGGGCGGCGACCGGCTGGGGCTTGCCAAGGCTGCCCTCGATGACGCTCGGCGAAAAACCGCGACGCGGTTGAAGGCTGGGATTATAGGCCTCCGGAAGCTTGATCACCTCGAGCGCCCGGGCGCGGTTCGGTAGGCGGCGAATGAAGCCGCGTTCCTCCAGCGCCGTGATCAGCCGGTGGATTCCGGATTTCGAGGCTAGATCCAGGGCGTCCTTCATTTCGTCGAAAGAAGGAGGAACGCCGGATTCTTTCATGCGCTCATGGATGAAAAGGAGAAGCTCCTGTTGTTTGCGCGTGAGCATCGACGTCAGACCCCGTGATTGAAACAAATCCAGAACAGACACTATCTGTTCCATATGTGTTCCGCAAGTAGCTAAATTTCCGTAAAACTTCGCGCCAACTCGTCGAGATTCTTATTTTCATTGGCCGGATTGGCACACACGTCTTGCATTGAGGGGAGTGCTGTCGCACATCTCTTGGCGTGTCAGGAGGGATATCATGATCGCACATTCCGCTAAGCCGCATCCGCTGGATCACGTGGTACTTCCGGTCGTCGATATCGAGCTGGCGCGCGAAAGGCTCGGCAAACTCGGCTTCACCGTCGCCGCCGATGCGCGTCATCCCTTCGGAACGGAGAATGCCTGCGTCTTCTTCGCAGACAAGACGTATATCGAGCCGCTTGGTGTGGCGAGCGTCGAGGAGAGCGAGGCAGCGGCCCGCCAGGGCAACGTCTTCATCGCCCGCAATCGCGCCTTCCGCTTCCGCTGCGGCGAGGAGGGACTTTCGGCGCTGGCCTTTCTCACCGAGGATGCCGGCCTGGATCATCGGCGATTCGTCGGCAACGGAGCGAGTGCCGGCGAGATGTTGCAGTTCAGCCGGCCGCTGCGGATGCCCGACGGTTCGGAAAGCGTCGGCAGCTTCAAACTGGCCTTTTCAGGCGATCTGCGCGCTCCCGACTTCTTTCTCTTTACCTGTCAGCGCATCAATGCCTTCCCCGCCGATCGCGGCACGCTGGAGACACATGCCAATGGCGTGACCGGCATTGCCGAAATCGCGGTTTGTACGCCGGACCCGGCGGCATTTGCCGCCTTCGTTGGTCTTGCGGTCGGGCAAACGGCGGTGGAGAAAACCGGTTTCGGCATCAAGATCGCCGCCTCGAATGCCAAGATCAGCCTGATGACACCGGAAGGGCTGGAGGCTTATTTCGAGCTTGTCGTTTCCGCCGCCGATCGTGGCCTGCGCGGTCAGGCAATCCTTTTCAGCGTCGCCGATCTTGCCGTGACAGAAGCGCATTTGGCTGCTAACGGGGTGACATACACACGCAAGAACAACCGCATTCTGGTGAAGCCCACGCCCGGGCAGGGCGTGCTTTTTGCCTTCGAGGAACCACGATGAGCACTGATACCAATTCCGAGGTCAAGATTGGCGAAGGCGAAGGCCAGGTCACCTTTTCCAATGCAGGCCGCCTGTCGTTGATCGCCGGCCCCTGCCAGATGGAGAGCCGCGATCACGCCTTCATGGTCGCCGGCACACTGAAGGAGCTCTGCGCAAAGCTCGGCGTCGGCCTCGTTTATAAGAGTTCATTCGACAAGGCGAACCGCACCTCGCTCTCGGCCGAGCGCGGCATCGGGCTTGAAAAGGGCATGGAGGTCTTCGCCGACCTGAAGAAGGAATTCGGCTTTCCCGTCCTGACCGACGTCCACACCGCCGAGCAATGCGCCGAGGTGGCGGAGGTGATCGACGTTCTGCAGATCCCCGCCTTCCTCTGCCGCCAGACCGATCTTCTGATCGCCGCCGCCCGCACCGGCCGCGTCGTCAACGTCAAGAAAGGCCAGTTCCTCGCCCCCTGGGATATGAAGAACGTCCTGAAGAAGCTTAATGCCAGCGGCAATCCGAACGTGCTGCTGTGCGAGCGCGGCGCCTCCTTCGGCTACAATACGCTGGTTTCCGACATGCGCTCGCTGCCGATCATGACGGCGATGGGCGCGCCCGTCATTTTCGATGCGACCCACTCCGTCGCCCAGCCAGGCGGGCAGGGCGAATCCTCGGGCGGTCAGCGCGAATTCGTCGAGACGCTGGCACGCGCAGCAGTGGCGACTGGTATTGCCGGCGTCTTCCTCGAAACACACCAGGACCCTGACAACGCACCGTCCGACGGCCCGAACATGGTCTATCTCAAGGACATGCCGCGGCTGCTTGAGAAATTGCTTGCGTTTGATGCGGTCGCCAAGGCCTGACCTTCAACAGGATGACATGATCGTGGTCTAGGCCACTTGGGAACGCCGATTCGAAGGCTGATAATTGCGGCATTGTAATTTACACGCCTTCGATTATGACAGGCTTCGAACGTTTGATCACCCACCGAGCAGGAAGAATCCATGACTGCAATCACCGATATCATCGCCCGCGAGATCCTCGATAGCCGTGGCAACCCCACCGTCGAAGTCGACGTCTATCTCGAAGACGGCAGCATGGGCCGCGCGGCCGTTCCCTCGGGCGCGTCGACGGGCGCGCATGAGGCGGTCGAGCTCCGCGACGGCGGCAAGCGCTATCTCGGCAAGGGCGTCGAAAAGGCCGTCGAGGCCGCCAACACCGAGATCTTTGACGCGATCGGCGGCATCGACGCGGAAAACCAGATCCAGATCGACAACATCATGATCGAGCTGGACGGCACGCCGAACAAGTCGCGTCTCGGCGCCAACGCTATCCTCGGCGTGTCGCTCGCCGTCGCCAAGGCGGCCGCCCAGGCCTCCGGCCTGCCGCTCTACCGTTATGTCGGCGGCGCTTCCGCCAGCCTGCTGCCGGTGCCGATGATGAACATCATCAATGGCGGCGCTCATGCCGACAATCCCATCGACTTCCAGGAATTCATGATCCTGCCGGTCGGCGCTGATACGATCGCCGAAGCCGTGCGCATGGGTTCGGAAGTTTTCCATACGCTGCGCAAGGAACTTGCAGCACAGGGCCACAACACCAACGTCGGCGACGAAGGTGGTTTCGCACCGGGCCTGAAGAGCGCTTCGGAAGCCCTCGACTTCATCGTCAAGTCGGTCGAGAAAGCCGGCTACAAGCCGGGTGAGGACATCTACCTCGGCCTCGACTGCGCCTCGACGGAATTCTTCAAGGACGGCAAATACGTCCTCGAAGGCGAAGGCCGCACGCTCGAATCGGGCGCCATGGCCGAATATCTGGCCGAACTCGCCGCCAAGTACCCGATCATCTCGATCGAGGACGGCATGGCCGAAGACGACTGGGACGGCTGGAAGGCGCTGACCGATCTGGCCGGCAAGAAGATCCAGCTCGTCGGCGACGATCTCTTCGTCACCAACTCCGCCCGTCTTCGCGACGGCATCCGCATGGGTGTCGCCAACTCAATCCTCGTCAAGGTCAACCAGATCGGTTCGCTGACGGAAACGCTCGATGCGGTCAATACGGCGCACAAGGCGGCCTACACCGCGGTCATGTCCCACCGTTCCGGCGAGACCGAGGATTCGACCATCGCCGATCTCGCGGTTGCCACCAACTGCGGCCAGATCAAGACCGGTTCGCTGTCGCGTTCCGACCGCCTCGCCAAGTACAACCAGCTGATCCGCATCGAGGAAGGCCTCGGGCCCCAGGCACAGTATGCCGGCCGCTCGATCATCCGCGGCTGATCGGATCTGAATTCAACGGCTTAACCCGCGCCCTCCCGGCGCGGGTTTTTTATTGCTTGATTTTTACGGTCAACGAACGGTTAATCTCTGCGCATTATACTGAACGAATTGGTAATGCGTTCAAGAGCATACGTGTATGTGGACAAAGCATCATAAGAAGAGAAAGCTCGGCCGCTTCGTCATTCCAGCCATGACGGTCGCCTTCCTCTCCTATTTCGGTTATCATTGCATTCACGGTGATTACGGCCTGCGGGCGACGGAGACGTTCGAGCACCAGCGCGTCGCGCGTGAAAAAGAACTTGCGATCTTGAAGGCGAAGCGCGAACATCTGGAAAATCAGGTCGCGCTCCTCAGTGATGGCTCGCTCGACAAGGATATGCTGGACGAAAAAGCGCGCTATCAGCTGAATATGTCGCGCGCCGACGAGATCGTCATATTCAACCATTATTCCAATTAACCTGAATTCGGTTAATTGGGATTTTTTAAGTATTTCCAATGGTTTAGTGACGAATACGAGCCATGCAATTATGGCATTGCTGTGGTCATATTTCTTCCCTATGGTACGCGCCATCGAGAAACGACAAACCCATAGGGAGGGTTGAATGGCGCCGCGAAAGACCGCGACCGTTTCCAGCCGCAAAACTGCAGCAAAACCAGCAGCCAAAGCATCGAATGGAGGCCCGGTAGCCGACTTCGATCGGGATGAGGAACTCAAGGCCTATCGCGAGATGCTACTGATCCGCCGCTTCGAGGAGAAGGCCGGCCAGCTCTACGGCATGGGCTTTATCGGCGGCTTTTGCCATCTCTATATCGGTCAGGAAGCTGTCGTCGTCGGCATGCAGATGGCGCAGAAGGAGGGCGATCAGGTCATCACCGCCTATCGTGACCACGGCCACATGCTGGCAACCGGCATGGAAGCGCGCGGCGTCATGGCGGAACTGACCGGGCGCCGCAGCGGCTATTCCCACGGGAAGGGCGGCTCGATGCACATGTTCTCGAAAGAAAAGCACTTCTATGGCGGTCACGGCATTGTCGGCGCCCAGGTTTCGCTCGGAACCGGTCTCGCCTTTGCCAACCATTACCGTGGCAACGGCAATGTCGCAATCGCCTATTTCGGCGACGGCGCCGCCAACCAGGGCCAGGTCTACGAGAGCTTCAACATGGCGGCTCTCTGGAAGCTGCCGATCGTCTATATCGTCGAGAACAACCGCTACGCCATGGGCACGTCGACCGCCCGCGCCACCGCGCAGTCGAACTACTCGTTGCGCGGCTCCGGCTTCGGCATCCCCGGCATCCAGGTCGACGGCATGGACGTGCGCGCCGTCAAGGCGGCGGCCGACGAGGCGCTCGAACATTGCCGCTCCGGCAAGGGGCCGATCATCCTCGAAATGCTGACCTATCGTTACCGCGGCCACTCCATGTCGGACCCGGCGAAGTACCGCACGAAGGAAGAAGTGCAGAAGATGCGCTCCGAGCAGGATCCGATCGAGCAGGTCAAGGCACGCCTTATCGAAAAGGGCTGGGCGTCCGAAGATGATCTGAAGGCAATCGACAAGGATGTCCGCGACATTGTCGCCGACAGCGCCGATTTCGCCCAGGCCGATCCGGAGCCGGATGCATCCGAGCTCTACACCGACATTCTGCTCTAATTCGGGGAGGGAACCCATGCCTATCGATATCCTCATGCCCGCCCTTTCTCCGACGATGGAAGAAGGCACGCTGTCCAAATGGCTGAAGCAGGAAGGTGACAAGGTCACCTCTGGCGACATCATTGCCGAAATCGAGACCGACAAGGCGACGATGGAAGTCGAAGCCGTCGACGAAGGCGTCATCGGCAAGCTGCTCGTCGACGCCGGCACCGAAGGTGTCAAGGTCAACACCAAGATCGCCGTGCTGCTGCAGGATGGCGAATCGGCGGACGCGATTTCCACTGCTCCCGCTGCTCAGCCGGCTCCCGTCGCTGCTCCGCAGGTTGCCCAGGAAGAAAAGCCAACGAATACGGGTTCGGCTGCCGCTCCCGTTCCCGCCGAGCCGAAGGCTGCCGTGCCGAACGACCCGGAAATCCCTGCCGGCACCGAAATGGTGTCGATGACCGTGCGCGAAGCGCTCCGCGACGCCATGGCCGAAGAAATGCGCGCCAGTGATGACGTCTTCGTCATGGGCGAGGAAGTCGCCGAATATCAGGGCGCCTACAAGGTCACCCAAGGCCTGCTGCAGGAATTCGGCCCCCGCCGCGTCATCGATACGCCGATCACCGAACATGGTTTTGCCGGTGTCGGCGTCGGCGCCGCTATGGCCGGCCTTCGCCCGATCGTCGAATTCATGACCTTCAACTTCGCCATGCAGGCGATCGACCACATCATCAACTCGGCCGCCAAGACGCTCTACATGTCCGGCGGCCAGATGGGCGCTCCGATCGTCTTCCGCGGCCCGAACGGTGCAGCAGCTCGCGTCGGCGCCCAGCACAGCCAGGATTATGCGGCCTGGTACAGCGCCATCCCCGGCCTGAAGGTCGTCATGCCCTACACGGCATCCGACGCCAAGGGCCTGCTGAAGGCTGCAATCCGCGATCCGAACCCGGTGATCTTCCTTGAAAACGAAATTCTCTACGGCCAGCACTTCGACGTGCCGAAGCTCGATAATTTCGTCCTGCCGATCGGCAGGGCCCGCATCCATCGTTCGGGCAAGGACGCCACGGTCGTCTCCTTCGGCATCGGCATGACCTATGCGACGAAGGCGGTTGCCGAACTCGAAAAGATCGGCATCGACGTCGAACTGATCGACCTTCGCACCATCCGCCCGATGGATCTTCCGACGGTCATCGAATCGGTCAAGAAGACCGGTCGCCTAGTCACCGTCGAGGAAGGTTATCCGCAGTCTTCCGTCGGCACCGAAATCGCCACCCGCGTCATGCAGCAGGCCTTCGACTATCTCGATGCGCCGATCCTGACGATTGCGGGCAAGGACGTGCCGATGCCTTACGCCGCCAATCTCGAAAAGCTGGCGCTTCCGAACGTCGGCGAAGTCGTCGATGCGGTGAAGGCCGTTTGCTACAAATAAGGGGAGGGTATCTCGATGCCGATCAATATCACGATGCCCGCCCTCTCTCCGACCATGGAAGAAGGCAATCTGGCCAAGTGGCTGGTCAAGGAAGGCGACAAGGTCAAGTCTGGCGATGTGATCGCCGAGATCGAGACCGACAAGGCGACGATGGAAGTCGAAGCTGTCGATGAAGGCACGGTCGCCAAGCTCGTCGTTGCCGCCGGCACCGAAGGCGTCAAGGTCAATGCGCTGATCGCCGTTCTCGCGGCCGATGGCGAGGATGTCGCCGCTGCCGCAAGCGGCGCGGGTTCCGCTGCTCCGGCCAAGGCTGAGGCTGCATCTGCGCCGAAAGCCGACGCTGCGCCAGCGAAGGCTGAGGCCGCTCCGGCCGCGGCACCGGCACCTACCGCTGCACCCGCGGCCGTTTCGGCTGGTGGCAACCGCACCTTTTCTTCGCCGCTCGCACGCCGCCTGGCCAAGGAAGCCGGCATCGACCTTTCGGCCGTCGCCGGTTCTGGTCCGCATGGCCGCGTGATCAAGAGCGATATCGAAGCTGCCCTTGCCGGCGGCGCCAAGCCCGCTCCGGCGCCTGCCGCTGCTTCGGCTCCGCAGGCTGTCGCGCCGGCTCCTGCCGCCGCGCCGAAGGGCGCTTCCGATGATGCCGTTCTCAAGCTGTTCGAGCCGGGCTCCTACGAGCTCGTCCCGCATGACGGCATGCGCAAGACGATTGCCCGGCGCCTGGTCGAGTCGAAGCAGACGATCCCGCATTTCTATGTCAGCGTCGATTGCGAGCTCGATGCGCTGATGGCGCTGCGCGCCCAGCTCAACGATGCGGCGCCGCGCAAGGAAAACGCGCCGGCCTACAAGCTCTCGGTCAACGACATGGTGATCAAGGCCATGGCGCTGGCATTGCGCGACGTTCCGGACGCCAATGTGTCGTGGACCGACAGCAACATGGTCAAGCACAAGCACGCCGACGTCGGCGTCGCCGTCTCGATCCCCGGCGGCCTGATCACCCCGATCATTCGCAAGGCCGAACAGAAGACGCTGTCTGCCATCTCCAACGAGATGCGCGATCTCGGCAAGCGCGCCAAGGACCGCAAGCTGAAGCCCGAGGAATATCAGGGCGGCACCAGCTCGGTCTCGAACATGGGCATGATGGGCGTCAAGAATTTCGCCGCCGTCGTCAACCCGCCGCATGCGACGATCCTCGCAGTCGGCGCCGGGGAGCAGCGGGTCGTCGTCAAGAACGGCGAAATGGCGATTGCCACCGTGATGTCGGTGACGCTGTCAACCGACCATCGTTGCGTCGACGGTGCGCTCGGCGCCGAGCTCCTCCAGGCCTTCAAGGGCTACATCGAAAACCCGATGGGCATGCTCGTCTAATAGCGAAGCGGAGGCGGAAATGACCAAGACCGTTCTTTGCTATGGTGACTCGCTGACCTGGGGTCATGACCCCGAAAACATCGGCCGTCACGAGTACAAGAATCGCTGGCCGAGCGTGCTTCAGGCGGCGCTCGGCAGCGAGGCGCGTATCATCGCCGAAGGGCTGAACGGTCGCACCACCGCTTTCGACGACCACCTCGCCGATTGCGACCGCAACGGCGCGCGCGTCCTGCCGACGATCCTGCAGACGCATGCGCCGCTCGACCTCGTCATTCTTCTGCTCGGCACCAACGACATGAAGCCGGTCGTGGCGGGCTCCGCCTTTGCCGCCTGCCAGGGCATCAGCCGGCTCGTGCGGCTGATCCGCAATCACGCCTGGCCCTTCGAATTCGACGGGCCGGAGATCCTGATCGTCGCGCCGCCGGCGATCTGCGCGACGGGCAATGTGCCCTTCGCGGCGTCTTTTCCCGGCGGAATCGAGGAATCGGCAAAGCTCGCAACGCTCTATCGCGATCTTGCCGACGAGCTCGGCTGTGGCTTTTTCGACGGCAATTCCGTCGCCAAGACCACGCCGATCGACGGCATTCATCTCGATGCGGAGAATACCCGTGCATTGGGACGCGGGCTGGAATCCATCGTGCGGATGATGCTGGGGATCTGAGGCTGATGACCGCCTTCATCGCGCTGCGGCAGGCCTCCCGGCGCGATGCCTCGGAGCTGGCGATCCTGGCAGATATCGCATCGCATGGCTTTGCTTCCTGGCTCTGGTTTGCCGATGTTGCGAATGGTGTGACCGACACGCCTTTGGAGCTGGGGCGGCTGAAGATGAGCGATGAGGAGGCCACCGGCGGTTGGCGGGATGCCGCGATCGCCGAGGCTTATGGGGAAGTTGCGGGCGTGGCGATCGGCCATGTGCTGGATGAAGCCATAGAGGGTGTCGAGGCGACGATCGCCGCGACCGAGCCGATGCTCGCCTTGCAGAAGACGGTGGTGGGAAGCTGGTTTATCGGCAGTCTCGGCGTCTATCGCCATCTGCGCGGCATCGGGATCGGGAGAAGGTTGCTGGAGGATCAGATCGATAGGGCCGATCGCCGGCCTGTCTGTCTCATTACCGCAAGTGATAACGAGGCGGCTCTGTCGCTTTATGGAAGAAACGGATTCTCGGAGGCTGCGCGCGCTGACGCCGTGCCGCTCTTCGAAAACAGCAAGAGACACGCGTGGGTGCTCATGACCCGCAGCGCAGCGTAAACAAAGGGCAGGACACACATGGCTGAATCCTACGACGTCATCATCATCGGTTCCGGTCCCGGCGGCTATGTCGCCGCCATCCGCGCCAGCCAACTCGGCCTCAAGACGGCGATCGTCGAGCGTGAGCATATGGGCGGCATCTGCCTGAACTGGGGTTGCATCCCGACCAAGGCGCTGCTGCGCTCGGCCGAGGTGCTCGACCATGCCAACCACTTCAAGGATTTCGGCCTTGTCCTCGAAGGCTCGGTGAAGCCGGACGCCAAGGCCGTCGTCGGCCGCTCGCGCGCCGTCTCCGCCCGTCTGAACGCCGGCGTCGGCTTCCTGATGAAGAAGAACAAGATCGACATCATCTGGGGTGAGGCGAAGCTTACGAAGCCTGGTGAGATCGTCGTCGGCAAGTCGTCGAAGCCGGTCGTCGAGCCGCAGCACCCGCTGCCGAAGAACGTCAAGGGCGAGGGCACCTATACCGCCAAGCACATTATCATCGCCACCGGCGCCCGTCCGCGTGCGCTGCCGGGTATCGAGCCGGATGGCAAGCTGATCTGGACCTATTTCGAGGCGCTGAAGCCGGATGCACTGCCGAAGTCGCTGATCGTCATGGGCTCGGGCGCGATCGGCATCGAATTCGCCAGCTTCTACCGCTCGATGGGCGTCGACGTCACGGTGGTGGAGGTCATGCCGACGATCATGCCGGTCGAGGATGCTGAAATCACCGCCATCGCCCGCAAGCAGCTGGAAAAGCGTGGCCTGAAGATCTTCACCAGCGCCAAGGTCACCAAGGTGGAGAAGGGTGCCGGCAGCATCACCGCCCATGTCGAGACGTCAGACGGCAAGGTGCAGCAGATCACCGCCGACCGGATGATTTCGGCCGTCGGCGTTCAGGGCAATATCGAAAATCTCGGCCTCGAGGCGCTCGGCGTCAAGACTGACCGCGGCTGCGTCGTCGCCGACGGTTACGGCAAGACCAATGTCGCCGGCATCTATGCAATCGGCGACGTCGCCGGCCCGCCAATGCTGGCGCACAAGGCCGAGCATGAGGGTGTCGTCTGCGTCGAGAAGATCGCCGGCCTGCCGAATGTTCATCCCACCGATAAGGGTAAGGTCCCGGGCTGCACCTATTGCAATCCGCAGGTCGCTTCCGTCGGTCTCACCGAAGCTAAGGCCAAGGAGCTGGGCCGCGATATCCGCGTCGGCCGCTTCTCCTTCGCCGCCAACGGCAAGGCGATCGCGCTTGGCGAAGATCAGGGCATGGTGAAGGTGATCTTCGACAAGAAGACCGGCGAGCTGCTCGGCGCCCATATGGTCGGCGCCGAAGTCACGGAACTCATCCAGGGCTTCGTCGTCGCGATGAACCTCGAAACAACCGAGGAAGAGCTGATGCATACGATCTTCCCGCATCCGACCGTGTCCGAGACGATGAAGGAAGCGGTGCTCGATGCTTATGGTCGTGTGCTGAACGCTTGAGAATTTTCGGGGCGCCGCCCTTTTTCCGGAGTGGGAAGCCACTCCGGTCGGGTGGAAAAAGCGAGAGGAAATCATCATGTCTATGGAGACGCAGGCGTTGCTGGTGTTTTTGCTGATCGGTCTGGTTGCGGGCTTCCTGGCAAGTCTCGTCGTCGGTGGCGGTGGTTTGATCAGATGCCTGCTGAGCGGCATCATCGGCGCCTTCGTCGGTGGCTATCTGTTCAGCGCGCTCGGAATTTCGCTGGGCATTGAAAATGCGCTGGTCGTGCAGATCATCCACGCCACCGTCGGCGCCATCATCGTGGTGCTGGTCGCCAGGGCGGTCGCTTAAGGGTAAGGATAGGCATGGCAGGCGTCCGCTGGATATCGGCAATCATCATCGGCGGGCTTGCGGGCTGGCTCGCCGGCAAGCTGATGGAGGCGCGATACGGGATTTTCCTGAACATCGTGCTCGGCATCGTCGGCTCGGTCGTCGCCACCGCCATTCTCGCCCAATTCCATGTCCAGCTCGCCGGCGGACGGCTCGGTTATTTCGTGACGGGTTTCCTTGGCGCCTGCCTGCTGATATTCCTTGCGCGGCTGGTGCGGCGCTAGATCAAGAGATGATGCCGCTTCAAGGGCGACGGAAAGCTGAAACTGCAATGGTGACCATTCTCGACACGATCAATCCCGACGCCAAGCGCGTGCGCCATCCCGAAAAGGCGCATCGGCCGGATACGGAAGTCATGCGCAAGCCGGACTGGATCCGTGTCAAGGCGCCGACCTCCAAGGGTTATGCCGAGACGCGCGCGATCGTGAAGGAGCACAAGCTCGTCACCGTCTGCGAGGAGGCCGGCTGCCCGAATATCGGCGAGTGCTGGGACAAGAAGCACGCCACCTTCATGATCATGGGCGAGATCTGTACCCGCGCCTGCGCCTTCTGCAACGTCGCCACCGGCAAGCCGAATGCGCTCGATATGGACGAGCCAGAAAACGTTGCCAAGGCCGTCAGGGAGATGGGCCTCAGCCACGTCGTCATCACCTCGGTCGACCGCGACGATCTCGAGGACGGCGGCGCCGAGCACTTCGAAAAGGTGATCTGGGCGATCCGCTCCGCCTCGCCGGCAACGACGATCGAGATCCTGACGCCGGACTTCCTGAAGAAGCCGGGTGCTTTGGAGCGTGTCGTCGCCGCCAAGCCCGACGTTTTCAACCACAATATGGAAACGGTAGCCGGCAACTATCTGACGGTTCGCCCTGGCGCCCGCTACTTCCACTCCATCCGCTTGCTTCAGCGGGTGAAGGAACTCGATCCGACCATGTTCACCAAGTCTGGCATCATGGTCGGCCTCGGCGAGGAGCGCAACGAGGTGCTGCAGCTGATGGACGACCTGCGCACCGCCGATGTCGATTTCCTGACAATCGGCCAATACCTGCAGCCGACCCGAAAGCACCACAAGGTCGAAAGCTTCGTCACCCCCGAAGAGTTCAAGTCCTACGAGACGGTCGCCTACAGCAAGGGCTTCCTGATGGTCGCCTCCAGTCCGCTGACCCGCTCCTCCCACCATGCCGGTGATGATTTTGCGCGGCTGCGGGCAGCGCGTGAGAAGAAGCTGCTGATGGCGGCTGAGTAATAGTCGGCGCTTGCTTTTTTAGGAAACCGCAGCGATTTTGCCGCGGTTTTTCCTTGGGCGGTCGCCGATGAATGTCACATCCGGGTTGAATTCGAATCTGGCCGCAGCCCACCGTATCCTGGTGATCGGCTGCCCCGGGAGCGGCAAGAGCACGCTCGCAAAGCGGCTCTCGCGAGCGCTCGACCTTACTTACATCTCCATGGACCGCGAGTTTTACTGGCTGCCGGGCTGGAGAAAGAGGCCGCGCGATGAGGTCGATCGCCGTATCGGCAAGGCCGTGGCGGGCGAGCGCTGGATCATGGATGGGACCGGCCTCAGCTCCTTTCATCTTCGCCTGCCGCGCGCGCAGGCGGTCATCTGGCTTCGCCCGCCAAGACGTGTCTGTTTGTACGGTGCCATCGTAAGAGCGTTGCGTTATTTCGGGCGTAACCGTCCCGAACTGCCTGCCGGCTGCCCTGAAAGCCTGTCGCTCGCCGCGCTTTCCTATATCTGGAACTTCGAGCGCGATGCGGTCCCGTTAATCGAGGCCGCACTTCGGGATCATGCTGCCGGCATCGCCGAGGACGGTCCTGAAATGCCGGGTCTCCAACTAAAATCCCGCCGCCAGATGCGCGAGCTCCTTGATCTTCTGGACCGGCCCGCTTAAGTGCCGCCTATGCCGCAATTCGAAACGCACCGCTCCGTCCCGCACACGCCCGACCAGATGTTCGATCTCGTGGCCGATGTCGAACACTATCCCGAATTCCTGCCGCTCTGCGAGGCGCTGTCGGTCAGGAGCCGCAAGGAGCGCGACGGCCGGATCCTGCTCGTGGCCGACATGACGGTCGGCTACAAGGCGATCCGCGAGACCTTCACGACCCAGGTGCTGCTGAACCGACCCGAGCGGGTGATCGAGGTCAAATATATCGACGGCCCGTTCAAATATCTCGAGAACCGCTGGCATTTTGCCGAGACGCCGTCCGGCGGCTGCACCATCAATTTCTTCATCGATTACGAGTTCAAGAGCCGCATCCTCGGGGCGCTGATGGGCTCGATGTTCGACCGCGCCTTCCGCATGTTCACCGAAGCCTTCGAGACGCGCGCGAGCAAGATCTACGCTCCGGTCTGACGGCCGGTTGCAGGCATCCTCAACGCGTGAGCAGCAAACGTACCATCTCCAGCGCCGTCCTGATGGTCGCCAGCCGAATCTCGCCACGACCGATGTCGCCATAAAGAATTTTCCGGTGGATGAGGGCCCCGGCGCGCGACTTGGCGGCGAGATGCACGAGACCGACCGGCTTTTCGGCCGATCCACCGCCGGGGCCGGCGATGCCGGTGACGGCAACGGCAATGTCAGCGCTCGAACGGAGGAGGGCGCCGTGCACCATCTGCCGCGCGGTTTCCTCAGAGACGGCCCCGAAGCGCAGCAATGTTTGTTCCTGCACACCGAGCAGTTCGATCTTTGCCGTGTTCGTATAGGTGACGAAGCCGCGGTCGACGACGGCCGACGAACCGGATATCTCGGTGAGGGCGCCTGAGATCAGCCCGCCGGTGCAGGATTCGGCGGTGGAGATCATGAGCCCGGCGGCGGTGAAATCACGAATGATCGCCTCCGCCGCGGAAACGATATCCTGCGGAAACAAGCTCATCTTTTCCTCCAGCGATAGACGACGGTTGCCGTGGCGATCGCCGCGATGCCTTCGCGCCGGCCGACGAAACCGATCTTCTCGTTGGTTGTGGCCTTGACCGAGCATCGTTCGATATCGATGCCGAGATATTCGGACAACCTCGCCCGCATGGCCTCGCGATGCGGGCCGACCTTCGGCGCCTCGGCGATCAGCGAGACGTCGGCATTCATGATCGTGCCGCCGCGTTCCCGTACGATCCGGGCGGCATGCTCGATGAAGATCTTCGAAGCCGCTCCCTTCCATTGCGGATCGGACGGCGGGAAATGATCGCCGATATCGCCAGCGCCGCAGGTGGCAAGCAGCGCGTCGGTTAGCGCATGCAGCGCGACGTCGGCATCCGAATGGCCCTTGAGCCTCTGGTCGTGCGGAATGAACACGCCGCAGAGTGTCACGCCGTCGCCTGGTTCGAGCTGGTGCACGTCATAGCCGTTGCCGGTGCGCACGTCGGGAAGCATCGGAGCCGAAAGTTTGTCGTCAGCCATGGCGATATCGCTCCTGAGCGTCAGCTTGACGTTGTCGGGCGTGCCTTCGACGACCGTCACCGGAATGCCCGACCATTCGGCGATCGAGGCGTCGTCGGTGAAATCGCTTCGCCCGCTTGCCGCTGCCTTCTCATGCGCGTCGAGAATGGTTTCGAATACGAAGGATTGCGGCGTCTGTGCCGCATAGAGGTGCTCGCGCGAGACCGTCGCCGATATGGTGCCGGCGCTGTCGGCGCGTTTCAGGGTGTCGGTGACTGGCATGGCCGGCAGCACCGCCGGCGCGCCATTGCCAAGGCGCTCGGCAATGCGGTCGAGAAGAACATGGTCGAAGAAGGGCCGGACTGCGTCGTGGATCAGCACATGACTAACATGCTTGTCCTTAAGGTATCTCAGGCCGGCGAGCACGGACTCTTGTCTTGTCGCACCGCCATGTACCGTTTCGATCGGAGTTTCCGAGATGATGTGGCGAGACGCCTTGGCAAACAGCGCCTCGTCATCGGGATGAATGACGACAACGATCTGTTTGGCGGCTTCCCATGTCATGAAGTTTTCAAGCGTATGAACGATAACCGGCTTGCCGCCGATCATGCGATATTGCTTGGGGCCTTCCGTGGAAGATCCGGCGCGCTCGCCGCGGCCGGCGGCAACGACGACAATTCCAGCCGATATCGGTTGCTTGGACGGCATTTGCAGCATAAATCCCCTAAATTATGCGGAATTGACCGGAGTGCTCTAACCTCTTGCTTTGGCCTTTTCCAGCATATGCCCAAAAAATATCGATTCCGATCCGAGCCCCCTTGGCAAAGCCATGGATCTGTGGCTAAAAATAATGCAGTTCTATGGTGTGCCTGAAAGATAATCATTTGATTTGCAAGAATCTCGCAGCGCCTTTTCAAATCGGACCCGTGTCCGTGCGGAACCGCGTTGTGCTGGCGCCGATGTCCGGCGTCACGGACATGCCCTTCCGCGAGCTAGCCTGGCGCTTCGGCGCCGGCCTGGTCGTCACCGAAATGGTGGCGAGCCGCGAGCTGGTCAATGACACCGCCGAATCCTGGTCGCGGCTGAAGGCCGCCGGCTTCCGGCCGCACATGGTCCAGCTCGCCGGCCGCGAGGCGCATTGGATGGCAGAAGCGGCGAAGATCGCCGCCGATCATGGCGCCGATATCATCGACATCAACATGGGCTGTCCGGCAAAGAAGGTGATCGGCGGTTATTCCGGCTCGGCGCTGATGCGCGATCCCGATCACGCACTCGGCCTGATCGAGGCGACGGTCAAGGCCGTCGACATTCCGGTGACGCTGAAGATGCGCCTCGGCTGGGACGAGAATTCGATCAACGCGCCCGATATTGCACGCCGCGCCGAGGCGTCCGGCATTCAGCTCGTGACCATCCATGGCCGCACCCGCATGCAGTTTTACGAAGGCCGCGCCGACTGGGATGCGATCCGCGCCGTCCGTGAGGTGATCTCCGTTCCGCTCATCGCCAATGGAGATGTCGAGACCGCGCACGATGCGCAGGAAATCCTGCGCCGCTCCGGCGCCGATGCCGTCATGATCGGCCGGGGCTGCCAAGGCAGGCCGTGGCATGCCGGCGTGCTTGCCGGTGCGGCGGAGCCGCGGCGCGAAGACATTGCCGATATCGCCGTCGAACACTACCGGATGATGCTCGATTTCTACGGCGAGGCGGTGGCGATCCGCCATGCCCGCAAGCATCTCGGCTGGTATCTCGAGCGTTTCGCCCCCGCGCTTGCCGGCACCGAGAAGGCTGGGATCATGACCTCGCGTGACCCGCGTGAGGTGGCCGCGCGCCTTTATCACGCGCTTGATGCAGGTGCGCTCGACGGCCGGGAGGCGGCATGACGAAGGATACGACATCTCCGCCCGATCAGGCTGGCGGAACCGTTGCCATGGCCGTGCTGAACGCCATCCAGAACCCGGTCGTCATGGTCGACGAATCCGGTTTCATCGCCTTCGCCAATTGGGAGGCGGAGGCCTTTTTCGGCGCCAGCGCTTCGCATCTGGCGCGTTACCGGATCTCGACATTCATTCCCTTCGGCAGTCCGCTGCTCGCCCTGGTCGATCAGGTGCGCGAGCGCAAGGCGCCGGTCAACGAATATCGCGTCGATCTGAGTTCGCCACGCCTCGGTCAGGACAAACTCGTCGATCTCTATGTCGCTCCGGTGCTGAGCGAACCAGGCGCCGTCGTCATCGTCTTTCAGGAACGCTCGATGGCCGACAAGATCGACCGGCAGTTGACGCACCGCGCCGCCGCCCGCTCGGTCACCGGTCTCGCCTCTATGCTGGCGCACGAGATCAAGAACCCGCTTTCCGGTATCCGCGGTGCCGCCCAGCTGCTCGAACAATCCGTCATCGACGACGATCGGGCGCTCACCCGCCTGATCTGCGACGAGACCGACCGCATCGTCTCGCTGGTCGACCGAATGGAGGTCTTTTCCGACGAACGCCCGGTCGACCGCATGCCGGTCAACATCCATTCCGTGCTCGACCACGTGAAGGCGGTCGCCAAGGCGGGGTTTGCCCGCAATATCCGCATCACCGAAAGTTACGACCCATCGCTGCCGGCGGTCTATGCCAATCGCGACCAGCTTGTTCAGGTCTTCCTCAATTTGGTGAAGAACGCCGCCGAAGCAGTCGGCGACCGGCCGGACGGCGAGATCATGCTGACGACTGCCTATCGCCCCGGCATCCGTCTCTCGGTCGCCGGCACGCGCGAAAAAATCTCGCTGCCGTTGGAATTCTGCGTCCACGACAATGGCCCAGGTGTGCCCGCCGATCTGTTGCCGCATCTCTTCGATCCCTTCATCACCACCAAGACGAATGGCAGCGGCCTCGGCTTGGCGTTGGTCGCCAAGATCATCGGCGATCACGGCGGCATCATTGAATGCGACAGCCAGAACAGCCGCACGACTTTCCGTGTTCTCATGCCGGCGTCGAAAGACGCCTCGCTCGAGGATGCTTCTTCCGCAAGCTCGACAGGACCTTCTCGATGACAGCCACGATCCTCGTTGCAGATGATGATGCGGCGATCCGCACCGTGCTCAACCAGGCTTTGAGCCGCGCCGGTTATGACGTTCGCATCACCTCCAATGCCGCGACCCTCTGGCGCTGGATTTCGGCGGGCGAGGGCGATCTTGTCGTCACCGACGTGGTGATGCCTGACGAGAACGCCTTCGACCTCCTGCCGCGCATCAAGAAGGCCCGTCCGGATCTGCCGGTCCTCGTCATGAGCGCCCAGAACACCTTCATGACCGCCATCAAGGCCTCGGAGAAAGGCGCCTATGACTATCTGCCGAAGCCATTCGACCTGACCGAGCTGATCGGCATCATCGGCCGGGCGCTGGCCGAGCCGAAGCGCAAGCCGGCCAAGCTCGAAGAGGATATGCAGGACGGCATGCCGCTCGTCGGCCGGTCGGCGGCCATGCAGGAAATCTATCGCGTCCTTGCCCGCCTGATGCAGACGGATCTGACGCTGATGATCACCGGCGAGTCCGGCACCGGTAAGGAGCTTGTCGCCCGCGCGCTGCATGATTACGGCAAGCGCCGCAACGGCCCGTTCGTGGCGATCAACATGGCGGCGATCCCGCGCGACCTGATCGAATCCGAACTCTTCGGCCATGAGAAGGGTGCTTTCACCGGCGCGCAGACCCGCTCCACCGGCCGCTTCGAGCAGGCCGAAGGCGGCACGCTCTTCCTCGACGAGATCGGCGACATGCCGATGGACGCCCAGACCCGGCTGCTGCGCGTGCTGCAGCAGGGCGAATACACCACCGTCGGCGGCCGCACGCCGATCCGCACCGACGTGCGCATCGTCGCCGCCACCAACAAGGATCTGAAGCAGGCGATCAACCAGGGCCTCTTCCGCGAGGATCTCTATTATCGCCTCAACGTCGTGCCGCTGCGCCTGCCGCCGCTGCGCGACCGCGCTGAGGATATTCCCGATCTTGTGCGCCATTTCATCCAGCAGGCGGAAAAGGAAGGCCTCGGCTCCAAACGCTTCGATCAGGAAGCCTTGGAACTGATGAAGGCCTATGCCTGGCCGGGCAATGTCCGCGAGCTTGAAAATCTCATCCGCCGCCTGATGGCGCTTTATCCCCAGGATGTCATCACTCGCGAGATCATCGATGCCGAGCTGCGCTCCGATGTGCCCGACAGCCCGATCGACAAGGGGCCGATCCGCAACGGCTCGATGACGATCTCGCAGGCCGTCGAGGAGAACATGCGCACCTATTTTGCGAGCTTCGGCGACAACCTGCCGCCTCCCGGTCTCTATGACCGTGTGCTGACCGAAATGGAATATCCGCTGATCCTTGCGGCACTGACGGCGACGCGCGGCAACCAGATCAAGGCGGCCGATCTCCTCGGGCTCAACCGCAACACCCTGCGCAAGAAGATCAGGGAACTCGGCGTCTCTGTTTACAGAAGCTCGCGCACGGCCTGAAGAAAAGGCGGTGGGCTCCTCGTTTGCCCACCGCCTCCTCCTCCCAGTATCCGCCGCCACGGTCGGGAACAAATTAAATCTATCCCAGCCCCGTCACGGTTTGTATCTGCGCCGGCAAACAAAAACGCAGTGTCATTTGATAGTCACATAGTATTTGCGAGCTATTGTTTGCCGCCGGGCAAATGTCATTGAAGTTGCTGCGGTCGCCGACACCACGCCTGTGGATAAGCTGTGGATAACAGGTGGACGGCATGGGTTGGGAAGCATGCGATAAGACGCCCGATTCCACACGGATGTTGCCAATCCGTTCCGGATCAAGTTTGGAACCGCTGAGGAGGCAGCCCTCTGTGATCAGCTTGGCGAAACGACCGCCGGCACCGCCCGTCTCGTAGCGGCGACGGCGCCGGCAAGGAAGCGGGGTTCAATCGTCTCGCTGCCGGCCATAAACAGTCGATGGGCCCAGGGTCCCGATGACCCAATCCTTATCCTCGGCCGACAGATGCCCGGCGGCGAGGCGGTCGCGGACTGTTGCAGTGAATGGGTTGGCGGCCCAGTCTTTCAAAATTGCATGCGGTTCAAATGCGTCAGCGCGGCAGTTTAAGAACATCGGCGTGCTGTAGCGGTGCGTCTTTGATCCAGGCATATGCACCCCTCCGGACCGGCGCTCGCCATCAGGTTTTCGCCTTCGGGCAGCCGCATCCAGCTCTGGGATACAAGTTGCTCTGTTCCGACAGACAGCTCGCCTTCGAGAACCAGCAGCTCCAATCCACGATGATTCGAAAGTTTGGCCGAGGCGCTGCGACCCCACCTTTGAAGATAGACCTGCTCATGACCGTCATCGAACAGGATCGTTGCGGTGACGGCATCGTTTCGAAGTCCAGGCTCTCCTTCACCCGGTCTGCGCAAGATTTGCGCCTCGTCGCCCTCGCGAAACTGCCAGAGTTTGACGAAGATGGTGCAGCCATCAGCGGATGCAGGCGCATGCGACGTGCCCGGCGGATTGCGGAAGTATGATCCGGCCGGGAAGCGACCGTGCTCGTCCTCGAATATCCCATCGAGCACCAATATTTCCTCACCGCCCGTGTGGGTATGAGACAGAAAGACGCTGCCTGCGGCATAGCGGACAATCGAGGTCGCCCGAGCCACTTCCCCGCCGATGCGGTAAAGCATCCGGCGATCGACCCCGCGAGCCGGACTGGCGACCCAATCGAGTTTCGCGGCGTGCACGACGGTCGGCTTGGTGAAATCATGATTCAGACGCATCGTTTTTCTCCATCGTCAGCACCACCCGAAACTTGACGCGGCCGGACTTCATCTCACCGCTATTCTTCGTAAACGGCAAGAAGTTTACCAGGGCACAATCGGTCGAGGAAATGAGAGCCAGTATCGAGGAGGCATCAAAACCGCATTGAGCGTCTTTTGCGGGGCTGGTTTAAGCAGCTTGTTGCGCCGAGGCTCGCATATTGTCGTTCATGCCATAGATTAAGCCGATCGGTCGTTGATCGATCGTGTGCTGTCGAGGCCGGGTACTGGCCGGCACATGTTCATAATTTGCGGGAGCTGCATGATGGAATATCGTCGTTTGGGAAAGTCGGGCCTGCAGGTGAGCGAGTTCTCCTTCGGCTCATGGGTCACTTTCGGTAAGCAGGTGAACGGCGGTGACGCCGTCGATCTCATGCGGCTTGCCTACGACAACGGGGTGAACTTCTTCGACAATGCTGAAGGCTATGAAAGCGGCAAGTCGGAGATCGTCATGGGCGAGGCGCTGAAGTCGCTTGGTTGGAGCCGCGACAGCTTCGTCGTCTCCAGCAAGGTTTTCTGGGGAGGCCAGAAGCCGACGCAGCGCGGCCTCTCGCGCAAGCATGTGACCGACGCCTGCCACGCGGCGCTGAAGCGGCTTCAGGTCGACTATCTCGACCTCTACTTCTGCCATCGCCCCGACATCGACACGCCGGTCGAGGAAACGGTCCGGGCGATGCACGATCTCGTCGCCCAGGGCAAGGTGCTCTATTGGGGGACATCGGAATGGTCGGCGCAGCAGCTGACCGAAGCCTATGCCGTGGCCCGGGACCTGCGCCTCACGCCTCCGACCATGGAGCAGCCGCAGTACAACATCTTTGAGCGCCAGAAGGTCGAGGCCGATTATCTCCCGCTCTACGACTTGATCGGCCTCGGCACCACCATCTGGTCGCCGCTCGCCTCGGGCGTCCTGACCGGTAAATACAATAACGGCGTGCCGGACGACAGCCGCATGAACCTTCCCGGCTACGAATGGCTGAAGGAAAGATGGTCGAGCGACGCCGGCCGCGCTCAGCTCCGACAAGTTGGCGAACTCGCAAAACTCGCCGACGAGGTCGGCTTGTCGATCACTCATCTTGCCCTTTTGTGGTGCCTCGCCAATCCGAACGTCTCTACCGTCATTCTCGGCGCCTCGCGCGCCAGCCAGCTGCAGGACAACCTCGCGGCCCTCTCGCACCGGCACAAGATGACACCTGAGGTGATGGACCGCATTGATGCGATTGCAGGAAATAAGCCGGAAGGTCCACGACGTTTCTGACGCAAGTCGCGCAAAAGTGTCCGAGGCGGGGCTCTGCCGGAGCTTGACAACGTGACGAGGCGCGTTGCATTTTCGCCACAATGCGTTGCTTAAAGGTCACGCAAGGGTTTTGGACATTTCGCTCCCGATCGCGTCGTTCCGACGCTGGCTCTCATGAGCCGGCGTTCTTTGGTTTCGGTCGGATGGCGGGCGGCGGGTGCCGTCTGAAGAGAGGCCGAATGACGCAGGATGGGGTAGCGCCGGCGGCGGGGGAGACGGTGACGACGGTGACCGATCGCCGCGCCCTTTTCGCCGTACCGGGCCTCGTGCTAGCCGGCGGCGCGCTTCTCTGCGCAACAATCACACTCTTCATACTGCTCGGCCTGACGCCGATCGCGCCGACCTCGCATGTCGTCATCACCTCGGTGATCGTCAATTCCTTCTTCGTCCTGACGCTGCTGGCGCTGATCGCCCGCGAGGTGTCGAGGCTGCTCAAGGCGCGCACAAGGGGCAGGGCGGCCGCGCGCCTGCACATTCGTATCGTCGTGCTCTTCTCAATCGTCGCGATCACGCCGGCGATCCTCGTTGCCATCTTCGCCAGCATCACGCTGAATGCCGGCCTCGATCGCTGGTTTGCGCTGCGCACCCAGTCGATCGTCAGCTCGTCGCGCAATATCGGCCAGGCCTACATGATGGAGAACGCCAGCTACCTGCAGGGGCAGACGGTCTCCATGGCCAACGACCTGGAGCGCAACCGCGCCCTCTACAGCCTCGACAGGACGGGCTTCGCCGACCTGATGACGCGCCAGGCAAGGGGCCGCGGCCTGCTCGGCGCCTTCCTTGTCGAAAGCGACGGTTCGGTGGTCGTCCAGGCCGATATCACCACGGAAAAACCGTTGCCGGCCATTCCGCAGGATGCGCTGGAAAAGGCGGCGGCCGGCCAGCCGACGCTCATTCCGCCCGGCGTCACCAATCTCGTCGGCGCCATCATCAAGCTCGATGCCATCCAGGGCACCTTCCTCTACACAGTGCGCGCCGTCGATCCCAAAGTCATGGGCGCGATGCGCATGATGGAGGAAAACGCCACCGAATATCGTTCGATGGAGGCCAACCGCTTTTCGCTGCAGATCGCCTTCGCCGTGCTCTACATCGGCTTCGCGCTGATCGTGCTGCTCGCGGCAATCTGGACGGCGATTGCCGTCGCCGACCGCATCGTTCGGCCCATCCGCCTGCTGATCACGGCGGCCGACAGCGTTGCATCGGGCAATATGGATATCGTCGTGCCGGTGCATGCCGTCGATGGCGACGTCGCCAATCTGTCGCGCACCTTCAACAAGATGATCTCGGAAATCCGCACCCAGCGCGACGAGATCCTCGAGGCCAAGGACGAGGTCGACGACCGCCGGCGCTTCATTGAAGCAGTTTTGTCGGGCGTCACCGCCGCCGTCATCGGCGTCGAACAGGATCGCCGCATCGCCATCGTCAATAGCTCGGCCGAAACGCTGATGGCGCTGCCGGCCGACGAGATGCTCGGCAAGCAGCTAGCCGATATCGCGCCCGAGGTCGATCAGGTGCTGACCGAGGCGGCGGTGCGTCATCGCGGCGATTTCCGCAAGCAGATCGCGCTGGTGCGCGGCGGTACGGTCAGGACGCTCAGCGTGCAGGTCACCCGCGAGGAAGTGCGCGACATGAGCGAATCCTACGTGATCACGCTCGACGATATCACCGATCTCGTTATCGCCCAGCGTTCGACCGCATGGGGCGACGTGGCAAGGCGCATTGCCCACGAGATCAAGAACCCGCTGACGCCGATCCAACTGTCCGCCGAGCGCATCCAGCGCCGCTACGGCAAGCAGATCAACCAGGACGACCGCACCGTCTTCGACCAATGTACCGATACGATCATCCGCCAGGTCGGCGATATCGGCCGCATGGTCGACGAATTCTCCGCTTTCGCCCGCATGCCGAAGCCGACCAAGGAGCCGAGCGACCTGCGCGACATCCTGCGCGACGCCATCTTCCTGCGCGAGATGGGCAATCATCACGTCACCTTCCTCTCGGAGTTCGGCGATAAGCCGCTGGAGGGCCTGTTCGACAGTCGCATGCTTGGCCAGGCTTTCGGCAATCTCATCAAGAATGCCGTGGAATCGCTGGAAGCCGTTCCGAGTGATGAGCGCGACGAGCGCAAGGTTCTCGTGCGTGCCGCGCTCGATGTGGCCCGCGACCGTTTCACCGTCGACGTGATAGACAATGGTCGCGGCCTGCCGGTGGAAAACCGCCACAGCATTCTGGAACCCTATATGACGATGCGCGAGAAGGGCACCGGCCTCGGCCTCGCCATCGTCAAGAAGATCATCGAGGAACATGGCGGGCAGCTCGAGCTACACGATGCGCCCGCCGATTTTGACCGGGGAAGAGGGGCCATGATCCGCGTGCATCTGCCACGCCTGGAGCCAGCGCCCGCCGCTCCCGCAGCCAATGACAAGGAAAGCGCTTATGGCCTCTGATATTCTCGTCGTCGATGACGAGCACGATATTCGCGAGATCGTTTCCGGCATTCTCTCCGACGAAGGCCATGAGACACGCACGGCCCATGACAGCGACAGCGCACTGGCCGCGATATCAGATCGCGTGCCGCGGCTGATCTTCCTCGATATCTGGATGCAGGGCAGCAAGCTCGACGGACTGTCGCTGCTCGACGAGATCAAGACTCGTCATCCCGATCTCCCCGTCGTGATGATATCAGGCCACGGCAACATCGAAACCGCGGTCTCGGCGATCAAGCGCGGCGCTTTCGATTTCATCGAAAAGCCGTTCAAGGCCGACCGGCTGATCCTGATCGCCGAACGCGCTCTGGAAAACTCCAAGCTCAAGCGCGAGGTTTCCGAGCTCAAGCGGCGCACCGGCGACGCCTTGGAACTGATCGGCACTTCGGTCGCCGTCTCGCAGCTGCGCCAGACGATCGAGAAGGTGTCGCCGACCAACAGCCGCATCATGATCCTCGGCGCATCCGGTTCCGGCAAGGAACTGGTGGCGCGGATGATCCACAAGAAGTCGGCCCGCGCCAACGGCCCGTTTGTTGCGCTCAACGCTGCCAACATCACGCCCGATCGCATGGAAGTGGCGCTCTTTGGCACCGAAGGCACGCCCGGCCAGGCGCGCAAGATCGGCGCACTCGAGGAAGCCCATCGCGGTATTCTTTATCTCGACGAGGTCGGCGAGATGCCGCGCGAGACGCAGAACAAGATCCTGCGTGTGCTTGTCGATCAGCAGTTCGAGCGGGTCGGCGGATCCAAGCGCGTCAAGGTCGACGTCCGCATCATCTCCTCGACGGCCTATAATCTTGAGAGCCGCATCGCCGAAGGCTGGTTCCGCGAGGATCTCTATCATCGCCTCGCCGTCGTGCCGGTGCGCGTGCCGCAGCTTGCCGAGCGGCGCGAGGATATTCCCTTCCTCGTCGACCAGCTGATGCGCCAGATCTCCGAACAGGCCGGCATCCGTCCGCGCCGCATCGGTGACGATGCCATGGCGGTGCTGCAGGCGCATGACTGGCCTGGCAATATCCGCCAGCTGCGCAACAACATCGAACGGCTGATGATCCTTGCCCGTACCGACGGCCCGGATACGCCGATCACCGCCGATATGCTGCCGACCGATCTCGGCGACATGCTGCCCAAGGTTTCGGCCAAGAACGACTATCACATCATGACGCTGCCACTGCGCGAAGCCCGCGAGATGTTCGAGAAGGATTATCTGATCGCCCAGATCAACCGCTTCGGCGGCAATATCTCGCGCACCGCCGAATTCGTCGGCATGGAGCGCTCGGCGCTGCACCGCAAGCTGAAATCGCTCGGAGTCTGATCCTGTCGGCGCGGTCCGCCGCCGCGCCGCGTCCCCCAAATCCCGAAGACCAGGTTTCCCATGCCGAGAATCGCCTATGTGAACGGCCGCTACGTCAAGCATTCCGATGCCAGCGTGCATATAGAGGACCGCGGCTATCAATTCGCCGACGGGGTCTACGAGGTGTGCGAGATCCGCCACGGCTATATCGTCGACCTCACCCGCCATCTCAATCGTCTCGACCGTTCGCTCAGGGAGTTGCGCATCGCCTGGCCGATGAGCCGGGCGGCGCTGACGCAGGTCATTCGCGAGACGCTGCGCCGCAACCATGTCCGCAACGGCCTTTTCTACCTGCAGGTCACACGCGGCGTCGCCCGCCGCGACCATGTCTTTCCGGCCGAGGGCACGCCGCCCTCGCTGGTGATAACCGCGAAAAGCACCGACCCGAAGATCATCGCCGCCAAGAACACCAACGGCATCAAGGCGATAACTGTCACCGATAACCGCTGGGATCGCGTCGACATCAAATCCGTCGGCCTGCTGCCGAACGCCATGGCGCGCCAGCAGGCCAAGGAAGCCGGCGCCCAGGAGGCGATCTATATCGACGGCGAAGGCATGGTGAAGGAAGGGGCGGCGACCAATGTCTGGATGGTCGATTCGGATGGAACGCTGGTGACCCGTCCGGCCGAACACGGCATCCTGCGCGGCATTACCCGCACCACATTGATGGATGTCGCAGCCAAGCTGGGCTTGAAGATCGCCGAGCGGAATTTCTCTGTTTCCGAAATGCTCGCGGCCCGCGAGGTCTTCCTCACGGCAGCCACAAGTATCTGTTTTCCGGTCGTTTCCGTTGATGGTTTGCCTATCGCCAACGGCCATCCGGGCAGCGTCTCGCAGAAAGTCCGCGAAGCCTTTTTCGACGTTGCGGAAAAGATTGCGATTTGATACCAAGATTTGCTGGACCGGCGGAATGAGGGTGCTGCCGGTCTTGCATGGAGAGGTTGATTGATATTCTACCGGCCAGCTCAGGTCGGCAATAAAGAAAGAAGCGGCGCGATGGCGGAACGTTCTCAGAATTTGCAGGACTTATTTCTCAATACTGTTCGCAAGCAAAAGATTTCCCTTACAATCTTTCTGATCAACGGCGTGAAACTCACGGGCGTTGTTACCTCCTTCGACAATTTCTGTGTTCTTCTTCGTCGTGACGGCCACTCGCAGCTCGTGTATAAGCATGCGATCTCGACGATCATGCCGGGTCAGCCGATGCAGATGTTCGAGAGTGAAGAAGCCGCGTCCTAACAGGATCAGCCGTCATTTCGACACGCGATACCAAGAACGATTCGATCATCCCTGAGGCCGCCAAGCACAGGGACGATATGCGTGCGACTGTCGTCGTGCCGGTTCTGAAATCGCGCAGTCGCGGTGGTCAGACCGAATCGGCCTCGACCCGCACGCCGGAAAGCCGACTTGAAGAGGCGACGGGCCTTGCCCAGGCGATCGACCTCGATGTCGTCAACGGCTCGATCGTGCCGGTCAATGATCCGAGACCCGCAACGCTGCTCGGCACCGGCAAGATCGAGGAGATCAAGGCGCTGCTCGATGAGCGCGATTCCGGTCTCGTCATCGTCGATCATCCGCTGACGCCGGTGCAGCAGCGCAATCTCGAAAAGGAATGGAACGCCAAGGTCATCGACCGGACGGGCCTGATCCTCGAAATCTTCGGCCGCCGCGCCTCCACCAAGGAGGGCACGCTGCAGGTCGATCTGGCGCATCTCAATTATCAGAAGGGCCGGCTGGTTCGCAGCTGGACCCACCTCGAACGCCAGCGCGGCGGCGGCGGCTTCATGGGCGGCCCCGGCGAAACCCAGATCGAAGCCGACCGGCGGCTCCTGCAGGACCGCATCATCAAGCTCGAACGCGAGCTGGAGCAGGTCGTGCGCACCCGCCAGCTGCATAGGGCCAAGCGACGCAAGGTGCCGCACCCGATCGTCGCGCTCGTCGGTTACACCAATGCCGGCAAGTCGACGCTGTTCAACCGCATCACCGGCGCCGGCGTGCTGGCCGAAGACATGCTTTTTGCGACGCTCGACCCGACGCTTCGCCGCATGAAGCTGCCGCATGGACGCACCGTCATCCTGTCCGACACGGTCGGTTTCATCTCAGACCTGCCGACCCATCTCGTCGCAGCCTTCCGGGCGACGCTGGAAGAGGTGCTCGAGGCCGATCTCATCCTGCATGTCCGCGACATGTCCGATCCCGACAACCAGGCGCAGAGCTCCGATGTGATGCGCATTCTCGGCGACCTCGGCATCGATGAGGCCGAAGCGGAGAAGCGGCTGATCGAGGTCTGGAACAAGATCGACCGTCTGGAGCCTGAGGTGCATGACGCCATGGTGCAGAGGGCGGCGGGCGCCAGCAACGTCGTCGCGGTCTCGGCCGTCAGCGGCGAGGGCGTCGACACGCTGATGGAAGAGATCAGCCGCAGGCTTTCCGGCGTGATGACCGAAACGACGATCCGGCTTCCGGTCGACAAGCTGGCGCTGCTGCCCTGGCTCTACGACCACGCGATCGTCGACGGCCGCGAGGACAATGAGGACGGCTCGATCACGCTCGATCTGCGCCTGTCGGAAACCGAGGCCGCCGAACTCGAGCGCCGCATCGGCAACGGCCCGAAGCCGCCGCGTGAGGATTGGGAGCGGTAGCCCACCTCATCCTGCCAGACGCCGAGTCACCGCGCGTCTGCTGCGTCGATAATTCGATATCCTGAGAGGGAAGAGTCTTCTCTGCCCAAGGACTTGGGCGCGCTGGATTCCTTTGACAGGCACAGGAATCCAGCCACCGCGCGTCTGCGCGGTGAATGACGCTTATCAAAGCAAGGAAATATCCTGTTTCGGATGGGTGGACGGGCGATGCGGCCGCGTACTCACTCAGCCCCCGACGTCACAGCCCGCTCGATCGCCTTCGCCGCTTGCCAAATCTCCTCCATGCGCTCCAGCGTCGCATCTTCCAGCGTCTCGCCTTCTGCTTCAAGAACCTGTTCTATATGATTGAAGCGACGCCGGAATTTCGTGTTCGTTCCGCGCAGCGCCTGTTCCGGATCGGCCTTCACATGCCGGCCGATATTGACGACGGCGAAGATCAGGTCGCCGAGTTCGTCGCTGACCTTGACCCGGTCGCCGTCTCTCAGCGCCGCACGCAATTCGCCGATCTCCTCCTCGATCTTGTCGAGGATCGGTTCGGGAGCCGACCAGTCGAAGCCGACCTTGGCGGCGCGTTCCTGCAGCTTCAGCGCCTCGGTCAGCGCCGGGAAGCTGCGCTGCACTGAGCCCAGGAAGCCACCCTTGAAATCCTCGGTGATGCCGCGCCTGGCCCGGCGCTCGGCGCGCTCGCGTTTTTCCGCCTGCTTGATCTCGTCCCATTGGATCTTCACCGCGTCTGGTGTATCGGCGTCCGACCGGGCAAAGACATGCGGGTGGCGGCGGATCATCTTGGTGGTGATGGCGTTGACCACATCACCGAAGGAAAATTCGCCGGCCTCCTCGGCCATGCGGGCGTGGAAGACCACCTGCAGCAACAAGTCGCCGAGTTCGTCGCAGAGATCGTCCATATCGCCGCGCTCGATTGCATCGGAGACCTCATAGGCTTCTTCGATCGTATAGGGCTTGATCGTCTGGAAATTCTGCTCGATGTCCCAAGGGCAGCCGGTTTCGGGATGGCGCAGCGCCGCCATGATCTCGATCAGTCGCGAAATGTCTTTGGAAGGTTCCATGATGCCTCGGTTCGGCGGCCTTAGTTCAGCGGAATGTCGTTGGCGCCCTTCGACGACTGGTAGGTGGAAGACAGCGTGTCGTAGCGCGCCTTGATGCGGGCGGTCTGCGCCTTCAGCGCTGCCTGCAGCTGAGCCTCCTCGGTCTCGACCAGATCGGCGATGGCAAAGCTGTTCCAGAAAGCGTTCTGCCTGCGATAGCCGCCCGGTTCAAGCCCGAAGACCTCCTTCAGGATCTTCAGGTCGTGCGGAATGGCGAAGGCATCGCGGGAATCCTCATGACTGAAGAAATAGTAGAAATTGTCGAAGCCCGCCCAGGTGATCGCCGACATGCACATGGTGCAGGGTTCGTGCGTCGAGAGGAAGATCAGATCCTTGGTTTGCGGCTTGTCGCCAAGCTCGTAGAAGCGCTTCAGCGTGTGCACCTCGCCGTGCCAGAGCGGATTGTCGAGCTCGTTATTGGTCTCGGCGA
This sequence comes from Rhizobium etli CFN 42, assembly GCF_000092045.1. Taxonomy (NCBI): domain Bacteria; kingdom Pseudomonadati; phylum Pseudomonadota; class Alphaproteobacteria; order Hyphomicrobiales; family Rhizobiaceae; genus Rhizobium; species Rhizobium etli. Next base: position 2,042,031 of record NC_007761.1, read on the forward strand.
CGACGAGCGAGAGATCGGATTTGCGCAGGATCGCCGCGCCGAACACCTTGTTGCCCAAGAAGACGCCGCGTTCGGTGAGCGGCAGGATATCGTCCTCGATGACCGAAAGCAGGCGGGTGGCGATGGTCTTGTCGGCCATTGGTGTCTCCGGTTTTTTCCCAGTCTATCGTCTTGGCGGCACGAGCGAAATGCGGCAAACGCCGGTGGACGTCGTTTGTCACAGGCTTTACACTGCACCGCAACAAAGAGCGTGAGAACAGGTGGTTGTCGTCAGCACGGTTGACTTTTCTCAAATCGCCGATGAGGCGAGCAAAAGAATACGCGCTTGCCGGGGCTTTCGGATTTCTGTTCCTTCAATCGCTTGTGGATCACGGGCATATTCTGGCAACTTCGAAGTGGATTGGTAATGTCTCCCAAGACTGAGCAGCTTTCGGTATTTCCAGCCTTCTTTCGCGTGGAAGGCCAGAAGACGGCTGTCTTCGGCAATGGCGACGAGGCTTTCGCCAAGGTGCGGCTGCTGCTCAATACAAGGGCGCGGATCGTTGCCTATGCCGACAGGCCGGAAGCCGATTATCATGCTTTCCTGATCGCCAATCGCATCGAAACCGTGCGAGCCGGCTTTGCCGCCGAGCAGGTCGAAGGCGCAGCACTCGTCTTCGCCGCCACCGGCAATGAGGCCGACGACCGGGATATTGTCGATGCCGCCCGTGCCGCAAGAATTCCGGCCAACGCCGTCGATCAGCCCGATTACTGTGATTTCTTCACGCCGGCGCTGGTCAATCGCGCCCCGGTCGCCGTTGCGATCGGCACCGAAGGGGCGGGGCCGGTTCTGGCGCAGATGATCCGCGCCCAGGTCGATCAGATTCTTTCCCCTTCGCTCGGGCGCCTGGCCGCGCTGGCGACGAGTTATCGCAAGTCAGTCGAACAGCTCGTTCCCCGCGGAGTTTCCCGCCGGGCCTTCTGGCGCCGATTCTTCTCTGGCCCCGTTGCCGATGCTGTCGCCAATGGCAACCTGCCGCAGGCCCGCCACGCTGCCGACCGTCTCTTAGGTTCGATGGACAAGGTCGCTGGCCATGTCTGGCTTGTCGGCGCCGGTCCGGGGGCTGAGGATCTGCTGACGCTGCGGGCCCAGCGCGTGATGATGGAAGCCGATGTCATCGTCTATGATGCGCTCGTGCCGCAGGCGATCGTCGATATGGGCCGCCGTGATGCCGAGCGGCTTTCCGTCGGCAAACGCAAAGGGTGCCATTCGAAGTCGCAGGAAGAGATCAACGAGCTGCTGGTCGAGCTCGGCCGCCAGGGCAAGCGCGTCGTCCGCCTCAAGTCCGGCGATCCGCTGGTCTATGGCCGGGCAGGGGAAGAGATGGCTGCATTGCGCGCCGCCGGCATCACCTATGAGGTCGTGCCCGGCATTACCTCGGCCTTCGCCGCCGCCGCCGATTTCGAACTGCCGCTGACGCTGCGCGGCGTCGCCTCGTCGCTGGTCTTCACGACCGGCCATGATCTCACCGGCGACGTGCTGCCCGATTGGGCAAGCCTTGCCGTCTCCGGCGCGACGATTGCCGTTTACATGGGGCGCACGGTTGCCGCCTCGGTTGCCGAGCGGCTGATGCAGGCCGGCATTCCCGCCGAGACCACGGTCGCCGTCATCGAGAATGCCAGCCGCGCTGACCGTCGTCTGCTGCATGGCACGCTTGCCGATCTGCCCGACCTGCAGCACCGTGACGAGTTGACTGGTCCGGTGATGGTGATTATCGGCGATGCGGTCGCCGGCGCCAATTTCGAACTGTCCGAGCCGCTGGTGCGCGCGAACGCCCGGCTCGAGGAATTTGCAAGGAGCTGAACATGGTAGACAAGGTCCTGACGGCCAACCGGCTGACGGACGGCATTGCCGTCTGGCTGGATGCGAGCGGGAAATGGTCGACCTCGCTGCAGGAGGCGCTTGTCGCCCGTCACAACGAAGCCGTCGAAGCATTGGAAGCAATCGGCAAAAAGTCCTATGCCGACAATGAGGTCGTTGACGTGGCCGTCGTCGACGTCCAGGAAACGAACGGCATTCTCTGGCCGCTTCGCCTGCGCGAGCGCATTCGCGCGCAGGGCCCGACCATGGAATACGCACCGGGCTACGCTCCTGCCGATCCCGAATTCATTGCAGTCTGAGGAAGACGATGTACCGTTACGACGAATTTGATCATGCCTTTGTCAGCGAGCGCGTCGAGCAGTTCCGCGACCAGGTTCAGCGCCGCCTTTCGGGCGAGCTTGCCGAGGATGCGTTCAAGCCGCTGCGCCTGATGAACGGCGTCTACCTGCAACTCCATGCCTATATGCTGCGCATCGCCATTCCCTATGGCACGCTGAGCGCGCGCCAGCTGCGCATGCTCGCCCATATCGCCCGCACCTACGACCGCGGCTACGGCCACTTCACCACCCGGCAGAACCTGCAGTTCAACTGGCCGAAGCTGTCTGACATTCCCGATGCGCTGGCCGATCTGGCAAGTGTCGAGATGCACGCGCTGCAGACCTCGGGCAACTGCATCAGAAACGTCACCGCCGACCACTTCGCCGGTGCTGCCGCCGACGAGATCGCTGATCCCAGGCCCTATGCGGAAATCCTGCGCCAGTGGTCGTCCGTCCACCCGGAATTCTCTTTCCTGCCGCGCAAGTTCAAGATCGCCGTCACAGGCGCCGAGCGCGACCGCGCCGCCATCCAGGTCCATGATATCGGCCTGCACCTGAAGAAGAACGACAAGGGCGAGATCGGCTTTGCCGTCTATGTCGGCGGCGGCCAGGGCCGCACGCCGATGATCGCCAAGCTGATCCGCGACTTCCTGCCCGAGGAGGATCTGCTCTCCTACACCACGGCGATCGTGCGCGTTTACAATCTTCATGGCCGGCGCGACAACAAATACAAGGCCCGCATCAAGATCCTCGTGCATGAGACGGGCGCCGAGGAGCTGGCGCGTCAGGTGGAAGCCGAATTCGCCGCATTGAAGGACAGCGAGCTCAAGCTGCCGGAACAGGATGTCGAGGCGATCGCCGCCTATTTCGCACTGCCTGATCTGCCCGAGCGCGCCGAGGGCTGGGAAAATCTCGCCCGCTGGAAAAAGGCCGATCCGGCTTTCGCCCGCTGGGTCCAGCAGAATGTGCAGCCGCACAAGAACCCCGATTACGGCATGGTGACGATCTCGCTGAAGCCGATCGGCGGCATTCCGGGCGATGCCACCGACGCACAGATGGATGCCGTCGCCGATCTGGCCGAAGAATATGCCTTCGACGAAATCCGCGTCAGCCACGAGCAGAATCTGATTCTGCCGCATGTGGCGCTGGCCGATCTGGAAGCGGTCTATCGCGGCCTCGTCGCCATTAACCTGGCGGAAGCCAATGCTGGCCTGATCACCGATATCATCGCCTGTCCGGGGCTGGACTACTGTGCGCTCGCCAATGCGCGCTCCATTCCGGTCGCGCAGGAAATCTCCCGCCGCTTCGGCAGCCCGGAACGCCAGGCCGAAATCGGCGAGCTGAAGATCAAGATCTCCGGCTGCATCAATGCCTGCGGCCATCACCATGTCGGCCATATCGGCCTGCTTGGTGTGGAGAAGAAGGGTGCCGAACTCTACCAGATCACGCTTGGCGGTTCGGGTGACGAACATACCTCGATCGGCGAGATCATCGGCCGCGGCTTCGAGCCGGACCGGGTGACGGATGCGATCGAGACGATCGTCGACACCTATCTCGGCCTGCGTCTTGAACAATCCGAAACCTTCCTCGCCGCCTATCGCCGCGTCGGGCCGCAGCCTTTCAAGGATGCGCTCTACGGCTCGGCCGCCGAAGCGGCTTAAGGAGGGGATGATGACGAAGATCTGGAGAGAAACCGGTTTTGTCGACAATGATCCCTGGCTGATCGAAACCGACGAGGTGAAGGCAACAGGCGAGCAGAAGCCGCTGCTCAGCCTCGATGAACTGATCGCAAAGGCCGATGGAAGCAACGATGCCGGCCTCGGCGTGCTGATCAAGCCGGCCGACGACGTGCGCCGGCTGGAGCCTTATCTCGATCGCCTCGCAATCGTGGCGGTCGCCTTTCCCGCCTTCAACGACGGCCGCGCCTTCAGCCATGCCTCGCTGCTGCGCCAGCGCCTCGGCTACACCAGCGAGCTGCGCGCCGTCGGCGACGTGCTGATCGACCAGGTGCCGCTGATGCTGCGCGTCGGCATCGACAGCTTTGCCGTGACCAACGCCACGGCGCTGAAGCGGCTTGCCGAAAACCGTCTGCCCGCCATTCCCCATCATTATCAGCCGGCGGTGCGTGACGCCGAAGCCGGCAAGGGCTATAGTTGGCGCCGTCAGGCGAAGCCGGCCGCATAAGCGACGGGTCCGCCTCTTTACGATGGCGGAATATAGCATGAAGACATTCGAAATCGCGGTGATCGGTGGCGGGCTTGCCGGCATGATCGCCGCAATAGCGCTTGGTCGCGGCGGCCGCAGCGTGGCGCTGGTGGCTCCCGTTGCTGCAAAGGAGGACCGGCGCACGACAGCGCTGATGGATCAGTCGATCCGTTTCCTCGACCGCCTGACGCTCTGGGAAAAGCTGCGCCCGGCGGCGGCGCCTCTCACCAGCATGCGCATCATCGACGGCACCGACCGGCTGCTGCGCGCGCCGACCACCACGTTCCGCGCGGCCGAGGTCGGCCTCGATGCCTTCGGCTACAATTTCCCCAACAAGGCGCTGACCGAGATTCTCGAAGCGGCCACGGCCGGCGAGGGCAATATCACCCGCTTCACCGATATGGCCGAATCGATTGAGATATCAACCGAGAGAGTGTCGATCACGCTTGCCGGCGGCGAGACGCTGACGGCAGATTTCGCCGTTGGCGCCGACGGCCGCGGCTCGAAGCTGCGCGAGGCGGCAGGTATCGGCGTGCGCAACTGGTCCTACCCGCAATCGGCCATGGTGCTGAATTTCGCCCATTCGCTGCCGCACCAGAACATTTCGAGCGAATTCCATACCAAACACGGCCCTTTCACCCAGGTGCCACTGCCAGGAAGCCGCTCCAGCCTTGTCTGGGTGCAGGATCCCGCCGAAGCGGCCGCCCGCCTGGAGCTGCCGCTGGCCGAGTTGGGCTCTCTCGTCGAGACGCAGATGCAGTCGATGTTCGGCAAGGTGAGCATCGAGGAAGGCGTCCAGCTCTGGCCGCTGTCGGGCATGATGGCCCATCGTTTCGGCAAAGGCCGCATCGCGCTGATCGGCGAGGCCGCCCATGTCTTCCCGCCGATCGGGGCGCAGGGGCTGAACCTCAGCCTGCGCGATATCCTGGCGCTCACCGACATTCTCTGCGACCGGGCGGAACTGCCGGTGCCGGCCGATGCCGGCGAAAGCTTCGACCGCCGCCGCCGCGCCGACATCATGACGCGCACGGCGAGCGTCGATCTGCTCAACCGTTCGCTGCTTTCCGATTTCCTCCCCGTGCAGGTGCTGCGCGCCGCCGGCCTGCACATCCTCTCGGCCATTCCGCCGCTGCGCAACCTCGTCATGCGCGAAGGTATCGAGCCCGGCCGTGGTTTTCGCGATATTCCCGATGCCCTACGGGAAAAGCTGAAGCGAAAGAAGGCCTGAGCGGATCGCAATCAGCCAGAGCGAAACGGTGGCCACCGAAAGCACCGTCGTGATCAGGATCGTCGCCGAGGCGCGCTCCTGCCACACGCCATATTGCTGGCCGATGACGAAGACATTGGTCGCCGTCGGCAGTGAGGCGAGCAGCACGGCCGACTGGATCCAGACCGGCTCGAAACCGCCGACAGCAGTCAGCGCGAGGAACACCGCGATCGGATGCAGGATCAGCTTCGCCGGCACGATATAGGAAATCTCCGCCGGAATCCGCTTCAGCGGCCTCAGAGCCAGCGTGACGCCCATGGCGAAGAGGGCGCAGGGAGCAGCTGCCTGAGCGAGGTAGTCGACAAGCCGCTGAAGGGCCAGGGGCTGGTCGATGTGAAAGGCGGCGACGGCAAAGCCTGCCGTCGTCGACAGGATGAACGGATGCAGCGCCACCTTGCGGGCAATATCGGCGGCGAGCCGGCCTGCCGAACGCTTGTCGTCGCCGGCTGCCGCCATCAACGCCGGCGCAACGATGAAATGCAGCGCATTCTCAAAGCAGATGATCAGCGCCACCGGCACGGCAGCGCCTTCGCCGAGCGCAAGCAGCGCCAGCCCCGGCCCCATATACCCTATATTGCCGTAGGCGCCGGCAAAGGACTGGATGGTGCATTCATCAAGCGGATTGCGGCGCACGAAACAGCCGATGACAAAGAGCAGGACGAAGACCGCATAGGTCGCGGCGATATCGGTGACAATGAAATCGACCCGCGTCAGCTCTTCGATCGGCGTGCGCGAGACGAGCTTGAAGAACAAAGCGGGCAGGGCGGCATAGATGATGAAAGTGTTCAGCCAGCCGAGCGCCTCGGCCGGCTGCTTCGTCGCCTTTGCGGCGAGGTAACCGATCAGGATCAGGCCGAAGAACGGCAGGAGCAGGCTGACGATATCGGCCAAGGGAAAGTCCGGTTTTCGCGGGGTAGTCGGCGGGAAAGAATCTCTTCTAGCCGATTTGCATCAGGATCGGAAAGGTCTGCTGGAACCAGATTGCCACATCGCTGACCCAGCCGAACAGGAAGGCGAGGCCGGTGAGGATGAGGAAGACGCCCATCACCTTTTCTACCGTGCCGAGATGATGGCGGAAGCGCGACAGGAAGCGCATGAAGGCGCCGGAAAAGCCGGCGGCGATCCAGAAGGGAATGGCAAGACCCAGCGAATAGATGGCGAGCAACCCGGCGCCGGAGCCGACCGTCTCGCGCGAGGCGGCGACACCGAGAATCGCGCCGAGCACCGGGCCGATGCAGGGCGTCCAGCCGAAGGCGAAGGCCAGACCCATGACATAGGCGCCCGTCAGCGTCGCCGGCTTGCCGCCACTTTGGAAGCGCGCCTCGCGGCCGAGAAACCCGATTCGGAAGAGACCGAGGAAATTCAGCCCCATGACGATGATGATCAGCCCGCCGATCTTGGAGAGCAGGTCGAGATGCTGGCGAAGCGCCATGCCGATGCTGGAAGCCCCGGCGCCGAGCGCCACGAAGACGGTGGCAAAGCCGAGCGTGAAAAACAGCGCGGAGAAGAGCACGCCGCGCCTGACATCGGGCGCCACCGCCACCGCGGAGCCGCCACGAAACTGATCGACTGAAATGCCGGCCATATAGCAGAGATAGGGCGGGACGAGGGGAAGCACGCAGGGCGAAAGAAAGGAAAGCGCCCCGGCTATCAACGCGCTCCACAGGGAAATATCGGCAATCGACACGCATTCTCTCCGGCTGCAATCTGCGCCCTGTTCCTAGCTTTGCGAGGCCGCGATTGCCAATCACCTTTTTGCGTGCGCCGGCGATTGGCCTCTGCGCCCCGCAAGAAATGTGCCGATCGCTGGAAAAAGCCGAATTTTTCGGTTGACCGCAATGGGTCGCCTGCCTATGTTCCGCCCACTTCCAGCCGGGGTGTTTCACACCCGCGGGGCGGGAGAGCGTAGCTCAGCCGGTAGAGCAACTGACTTTTAATCAGTAGGTCTCGGGTTCGAACCCCGACGCTCTCACCAATAATTTCAATGGTTTATGGCATTGAGATTGGTGGAAGATCAGCTAAAATGCCCTCACACACTTCTCGCACAGTTTTGAGGGTCAAATGACATCCCACAAAGTGCTCGGTGACAAGGTTCGCGTCTATCGCCGGTCCAACAGTTCCGTCTGGCAATGCGCCACCTATATCGACGGCAAAGAATGGCGGGTCAGCACGAAGACTGACAGCCTCTCCCTTGCAAAAGAGTTTGCGGAAGACTGGTATTTTGAGCTGAAAGGGAAGAGCCGCGCGGGCCAGCTGAATAAGGAGAAAACCTTCGCCGACGCCGCCAAGCAGTTCGTCCAGGAATATGTGCCCCTTACCAACGGCCAGCGCCATCCGCGCTATGTCAAGGATCACGAGGCACGGCTGGACAATCATCTGCTGCCCTACTTCGGCGCCACCGGCCTCAGTGCCCTGACCGCGGGCAAGGTGCAGGAATACCGAGTTATGCGGCTTTAGCCGAACGCCGCGACCGGGAAGGTGCCGACGCGCAGCACCTTGCACCATGAGACGGTGACGCTACGGCAGGTCATGAAGACTGCCTTGCGGCACGGCTGGATCAGCCATTTGCCGGACTTTTCCGCCCCGTATCGCGCATCCGGCAAAATCACTCACCGCGCCTGGTTTTCGCCCGAGGAGTATAAGCGCCTCTATACCCACACCCGCGAGCGCGTACGAGCCACCCAGGGCACGAGCTGGGAACATGCCGTCGCGCAGATGCACGACTATATCCTCTTCATGGCGAATACGGGCTTGCGGCCGGACGAGGCCAACCGGTTGGAATATCGGGACGTGACGATTGAGCAGGAAGAGCAAGATGGCGAGCGCATTCTGGTGATTGAGGTGCGCGGCAAACGCGGCGTCGGCTACTGCAAGAGCACGTCGGGTGCGGTCCATCCGTTTGAACGGCTGGTGAAGCGTAACACGCCCAAACCCACTGATTTGATCTTCCCCCAGGACCACAAAAAGCAGTTCAACCGGGTGCTCGAGCACTGTGAGCTGAAATTCGATCGTGAGGGCAACAGGCGCTCGGCCTATAGCCTGCGTCACACCTATATCTGCCTGCGCCTCCTCGAGGGCGCGGATATCTATCAAATTGCCAAGAACTGCCGGACCAGCGTGGAAATGATTGAGAAGCACTATGCGGTGCATCTGAAGAACACCCTCGATGCCAAGGCCATCAATGTGCGGCGGCGGACGAGGGCTGTTGTAGATGCGTAGGACTTGGGGAGCTGCTGCGTGAAAGCCGTGGTTGGATCACCAGCGTCATCGTCAATGAGCCCGGCCGGGTCGCTAGTGTGGATGGAATCTCTGCGCCAGCGCAGGCTTGAGCATCGTCCTTGGGAAGCGGTCGGAAACTGCTGGCTGAACCTCGGGAGCAACGCATTGATTTGCAATGAATTTGCAAAAAAGCTTGTAAAAAAGTTTTACGCGTACTAGATTCTAGTTAGAGCAACGCTCCGGGGTCAGCGCTAGGCGCTGGCCGCAAACGAATTAAGGTCCGCAAGGACCTTTTTTCATTTAAAGCAACTGTATTTGATGCCCATGCTCGGCCTGTCCTCTTCGCGAAGGTGTGCGTCGATCAACTTGCCAGCCTTCTTCAGGTCGACATAAGGCTTATAGGTAGGATCATAGCCGCCCTTGGCCATCGGGTACAGCAACAGGTCGGCGATCTGCAGCATCGGCGCCTTCTTGGTCCGGCGCTTCGGCTCACCCATGACGATTCGCCGAAATTCGGCGGGGGGCAAGGACCCGTAGGCGGCGGCGCCTTCACCCGCAAACGGCATGCCTTCAGCCTTCAGCGCTTTGGCATACGCAATCAGGTCACGGTCCTCATGTTTGCCACTCTCCTCGAAAAAGACACGTAGGGTGCGGCCCTGGCTGTCGGCGAACTTCGTCGCGCGCTCGATGAGGATCGAGTACGCAGTCTTGCACATAAGCCAAAGCCGGTCGTTGTACTTCTCGCGATAGCGCAGCACATATCCGGGTCGGTCGATTACGACCGCGATTCCCATCACCGGCAGTGACAGCATAAAGCTGTCCAATTCTGAGAAAAAGATGCGCGCTTTTTCGGGGTTCCTCAGCCAGCCGAAGTCGCCGCGCCCGCCCCGGATCTTGTGCGAGTGAAGCGGGTAGTTGATGCCGTGCGCCGCGCAGAACGCCGCGTGCTGCGCCGTCAGCTCGTCTACGTCTTCCTGCTTGATCAGGAAGCCGCCTAGGCCGAAGCAGTCCATGCTGTCTTTGCGTTGCCCGGGGAGTTCATGGTCGGGATCCCGACTGCCGGTATCGTCGATGAAGAGGTGGTATTCGGAGTGTGAGTTCATTGCGGGCATTCTACCCGGCATGTCACTGTTTGTCATTGATCTGCAGGGCGCTGTGCAACGCCTCACTCACGAAGTGCGGCTTTCAACAGGGGTAGGTATTTCTGAACCTGTTCACGATCGCTGTTTTTTTCCTCATCCGAGAGGAGGGCGAAAGGGGTTTCGATCTGCTTTTCCCACCGAGCAACAAGCTCTGCTGGGATAAGCAGGGACCCGTCGGACCGCTTTTGACCTTTGTCATGGACATATCGCTGCCAATGAGCCCAGCGTTCATGTTCGATCGCCGCCAGTTCATCAAGTAAGCCGTCTAAGATCTCGTCGGTGGCCACGCCTAGATCATCCCCGCTTCAACGAGCTTCCGGTAGTGCTCACCAAGCACCGTGAGCTCGCAGCTCTTGCTTTGCATCGCGGCGTGCCACATGTGAGGAGCATTGACAGGCCGGACCAGGTTCACTTTTACGAATTTCTGCAGAATGGCGAAGACAGCAGTCTTCGCCGGATCGGGGGGCGGGATCGTCGGATCGGCCTTCTGCTCGGCACTCCTCTCGGGCTCATACCCGGGATCGAGCGGAAACGCGTAATCCTGTGTTGGAAAGAGCGTCGCTAACTGCTGCAGATCGCTCAATGGGATTGGCGCGTCGGCTTTCTTCAATGACACGAACGTTTGTACGTTCGTTTTGAACAGGGGTCTCTGCCCAGCCCAAGGACCGAGTGATTGGTCGATATGCGCGTAGACACTGCCAGGAGTCACGTCACCCACAAGGTTCGCAGCGGCGCCACTTAAGGCGTCGACCAGCAGACTCGTGAAGACGCCGCCTGGATTGGGACCACCTGTCTCCAGAGCGTATTGGTCAGCGGTGGAAGCTGTGAGGATGGTCATTCCAGTCGAAATTTCCGAAAAGCCCTTCATTGCCGGACGTTCACCGGCAATGCCACTATGGCAGCTGTCGAGGATAATCACCTTATTGATTGCGGGCGACGCAGCGGCAATAGTCATCACTTCATTGAGCGAAAGCCCGTCATCGCCAGTCTTGCAGTCGCCCGCACAGAGAAACCCGCCCGTGTCCTCAATGTACCCATGGCCGGCGAAATAGAAGAGCGCAATCTCAGCTTGATCAGCAAACAGCGCACGAACCGCTTCTTTGAGTTCAGCACGTTCGACGATATCGGCTGCACCGGTGCCAGTGATGAGCCTCGGCGTCTTGAAATTGGTTGTGCCGTCGGAATTCCGCTCCAAGGCCGCGCGAACCGAGTGCGCGTCGTTTACGCAGCCGTTTAGCGGCGAGATATGTTCATAGTGATCAATCCCGACAATGAGTGCCTTGCGCATTGGAAACCCTTAGAGGCCGTTAATCCAGTTAGAGATGTTATCCCACGTCCAGACCATAGTGTTGACGCCGGGGATCGTAGTACGGTCATCCCTGTACGCCCAGATACCGCGGACTGGCACACCGAGTTCTCTGGCGCAGGCGATCTCCCACTTCTGACCTGTTGAAGACAGAGAGTTCTTGCTGATGATGGCGAGTACACCGTGCGAACGTTGGATACGGACTTTAACTTTGGCCTTCCAATCTGATTCATATGCTTCTTTGACGGACATATCGATGTATTCAAAAGGCGAGTTGGTGTAGAGCGACTGCCCTTTGATCATGTCACGAGTCCGTTCGTCCTCGATAGCAAAAGCTACAAAGACAACTTTTTTCTCTGCCATTCGGATCTTCTCCCACTGCCTGAACAGATTTACTGACTTGTTGGCATTTCATACACCATGTCTCTCCTCAAGATTTGATCAATCTGGGCCGTTTCGCAGGAATTGCTGCTTTAACGGGCATTTATCCGCAGGCTGAACGCCAGGAAGCTCGCTCCAGCGTGTCGTGAACCTCGCGCTTGACGGTTGTTGCTGCGTAGGGCTCAGCTCCGCGTCCCGACCGCCTCAAGCTCGCGGTGCCGCCCAGCCCCCTCATTGGGCTCATTAAGACGCGCCATCAGTAGGGCGGGCGTCATAATTTGGCGTTGTCGGTGACCTTGAAGAAAATCAACGCATCCGTGTAGGATGCGTACAGCGCACTTACGCATCGCCCAATGTGTACGCATTGAGCTAGAGGCGATGCGTTGCGCGGTTTTCTGACCAGCCGCACGGCGTCTGGAGAAAACCGGCAAGTGCGCCAGGGGAGACCCCTGGACCCGTCCGTGCCGAGGAGAGGCTGGTGGCCATCTACCACCTGCATGTGAAGAACATCAGCCGGGGCGAGGGACGTTCGATCCTCGCGGCCGCCGCCTATCGAGCCGGCGAGACGCTGCCCAACGAGATCGAGGAGCGGATGTCCGTCTTCGGCGGACGACGCGATGTCGTCGCCAATGAAATCCGCCTTCCGCAAGGAGCACCATCCTGGATGGCAGATCGCGCCGAGTTGTGGAACGCCGTGGAAGCTGCCGAGATCCGTAAAGACGCGCGCCTTGCCAAAGAGCTGGAGTTTTCACTGCCGCGCGAGTTGCCGCGCTCGGCATGGCTCGGCGTGGCGCACGCCATGGCGGACGCCTATACCGCCAAGGGCTTCGTTGCCGACCTTGCGATCCACGATGACGGCGCCCAACACAATCCGCATGTGCACCTGCTGCTGACCACGCGCGTGATCACCGAGAAAGGGTTCGGGCCGAAGATCCGCAGCGCCGACGGCCGCGCCTTTGTGATCGAGGCGAGAAGCCTCTGGGCGAGAGTTGCCAATGCTGCCTTGGGCAAGGCAGGCATCGCCGTGGCCATCGATGAGCGGAGTTATGCGAAACGTCAATTGGAACGGAAGCCGGGCGAGCATCGCGGCCCGGACCGAGAGGAACGACAGGCGCGCCGAGCCCGCCTGCAGCAACGGAGGCCGCAGATGATACCACGAGACAACGACGATAATCTGCCTGTTCCAGACCCGGACGGGTCGCCAATCCATCCGCGAGAACTCGCGAAAGCGGAAAGCCGCATGTTGGACGACATGCATGGCAATGCTCCGCCCGGCGCGATTAGTCGCGAAGGCGACATCGCTGCGGCACGGGCGGTCATTGATCGACAAAATACCCGTGAGATGAGCGAGGACCAAGCCGCCGCCTATCGGCTGGCCTCGGAAGACATGCTGGATTGGTTGGGAGAAAAGACTCTGTCACAAGATGTGGCTGACCTGGACACCCTCGAGCGCTGGGAAAACCACCTGGACTGGCTGGAGCCCGAGCAGCGGCTGCCGGCGGCACCTGGGGACGATGGAATATCGCGCGAACCTGATCGAGGCCGCAGCTAGTGCCTGCCATCATTTTTCAGGGATTTCTCTTGCGGCCAACGCGGTGGTTTCAGCAAAGTTTGCATTGAACACGATAGGGGGCGACCATGAACGATGATGTGGCGTTGGATCTTCTCCAACAGGAAGAGCACTCGCTGGGGAAACGCATCCGCGATCTCAATGGTGAAATCGCGGGAGAGGTCCGCACCTTTACGGCTGGGCTTAGTGATGGTGAGCGCACCATCTCACGCATTCAGGACCTGTATGAAGCCAAGGCGAAATTAACCTTCGATCTGGGCGACATCGGTGCTCGGATTGAAGGTCTGGAAACTCATATCCGCGAGCAGGCGGATCTGGATCGCGCGAAGGTTTTAGCGGACGATTTAGCTGAGGGACGACCAGTCGCGCAGGAAGATTATCTGGATTGGCTCCTCCCCGTAGCCGGTACGCTGGAAAGTGGGGAGGGCTATGATCGCCGACATGAGGGGGAAGAGTGGATGCTGCAGGAAATGCACCGCGGGGATCTGGAGCCGGAGGAATATCCAGATAGAAACAGCTAAATTACCGGCAAACCCTTTGACTGGGAGGTTTCGGACTTAGGTGCAATAAAGCCACAAGTAGCACTTGCGGACATACACAATTCATCCCATCATCATGTCATGACCAAGGTTTATACTGGCTCGGTATTCGGAATCCGCGAACTCACGGATAAACAGCGCGAAGCGGCGCGCGACGAGTTGGCATGGCTTGAAGGCGACCTGATCCGCCGCCGCAAGCGGCTTGCCTACTGGGCCCTGCGCAAGCATCAGGCCGACACCCTACCAAACATTCGCGAGGAACTGCGGCAGAGCGCGATTTACTTCCACGCGCGCGCCCAGGAGCTTGTGAACTCCGGTGAGCGCCTGCGCGCTTATCTCGTTGCCGAGCTTCAAGACCAACCTGAACACCTGCCTGCCTATCACTACGCCCATTGAGGGCATTTCGCCCGGAGGTCACCATGGATCTGAAAGACGAGTTGGAGCGCCTTCGAGAGCACGCGCTGACGCTCGACAAGGCCGTCAAGGACCTCGATTACGAGATCGAGCGGGCGGTTCACTCGGTCGCGTCGGGCTCAACCGATACCGGTCGTGCCATTTCCATTTTGCGCGACCGCCAGAACGACCAGGCGGGACTGATGTATGACCTCGGAAAGACGGAAGCACAGATCGAGGACATCGAGAACCGGATACGCGAGCAGGACGAGCGCGCGCAAGAGATAGCGGCGGTCGAACGTTGGGAGGCAGCGGTGCCGGTCGCCCGGGAAGATTACCTGGACTGGCTGCGGCCGGTGCTGGATGCGCCGGAGCCGCCGGAGCACGACCGGGACGACCGCGATCGTCACCATGAGGGCGAGGAGCGGATGTTGCAGGACATGCACCGCGAGGATCTGGAGCCGGAAGATTATCTGGATTGGTGGAAAAGCAGGTAAGGAGTGCCCCGCTGCGATGTCAAGCCCCATGTGGCTGTGTAAAACATTGGGGATTTTTGGGGTAACCTGACAGCGTAGCATGATTCCGGTTGATTAATGATTCGTGATCCTGTCAAGTCTCAGATAGCGGCCTCGGTGAAATGTGCGTGTGTATTTCGCCCGAATTAGGGATTTCGGTGATTTGGGATCGGAAAATCGGCGTCCCCGAACCAGGGATTCATGAAATGTTGCCATTTGGTTCCGAATCTGGCATATTTTACACGAACGTAACGAAACCCACGCCGGTGAAGGCGTGGGGTATTGCGATGAGCCATCTGGCGTTTTACCTGTTGCCATATCGGCGGTTGACCCACTTCTGTACGAGATGGTCGCACATCTCGAAGAATATATTGGGCCAAAGCAAGCAGAATACCAGTAATTCGAGCAGCTCGATTTTGCCCGGATCTACGCTCCACGCCGGGGCGCAAATCACCAGCAATTCCAAGCTGAATCGAAAAACGGAAACCTTCCACGTTGCGTCAGCGACAACGGAGGCTAACGAGTTCTCCCTGGTCAGGTGAACTTCAGATGTATCTTGCGAGGATGACGGTCTGGGTTCGCTAGTGGGAGATGCATGAGAGGGGGGCTGTCGCTTCGGCGGTGGCCCCCTTTTCATTTTGTCACTTCGTCTACGATGGCTTCGCATCCAATTTTCTCCTTTCTGTTGGATGTTGCGAAACGAAAAACGGGGCCGACAAACGACCCCGTCAAAGGAACGATAAAATTGATCGTACGTCCGTCCCAATAATGGACGACGTCCCGGCCAGCCGAGAATGTTGCGTTACGAGATGGTTTCGAGGGACGCATAGTACGTTAAAAGCCTCAACTTGCGCTTCGATAGCGGTCTGAACACGGGCATGCCCTTCAAAAGAAGATTCGGAGCTTCAGCTGGTTTGAACTGGTTCATAAGAATTCCGCTGAGTAATTCACAACGATCAGCTCCTCGCCGGCGACGTAGCGAGTGCAACGAAGTTATTCTAAATTCGGGGAGTTTTCCGGTTCCGCCGATCTTTGCAATTAGTCCTGCGAATCGATTCGCTTTACTAAAGGCTGGCAGAATCCGTAGTTGAGATCAACTGCATTAACTGTTCATTCACGGATAATTTGGCGCCCAGCCTTTGCTGTTCGCTACCCGCAAGAGTTGGGGCGCATAAGATGAGGAAGTGCGCCCCGTTAATTCGTACGACGATTCTCAGAGACTAGTCTAGGCTGGCGTTTTTAGCGTACGAGATGTCTTGAAGCTTTAGCGGGGGCGGTGCGAACTGTGGGATATCGCGCCATGGTCTGTCAGTAAGGGGATCTGTTTCAGGTAGGCCTCGGTCCGGAGCGCCGCACGGCGTTCTTCGAGGGTCGGGTGTGTCGACAGCAGAGACCCTGCAGCCACACCGCGGAACATCAGTCGCGCGTTGGAACGCTCGAATTCGCTGAGCTTCGGCCCGTTGTGCAGCTTCTCCAAAGCGGCGATCATATGCTCCTTGCTTGTGAGGGCGGCACCGATCGCATCGGCCCAGTATTCGCGGCTGCGCGACAGGCGCAGCACGAACAGCTCAGACAGCCAGGTCAGGATCCAACGGCCCCAGTTCTGCACTGTCTGCGAAAAACCGAGATACCACACCAAGGAGTTCTGAAACGAGCGCGCCAGGCCCATGCGGCGCATGTCATTGTTGGCGATATGGCCCAACTCGTGGCCGATGACGGCATCCACTTCCGCCTCGCTCATCGTGTCGATCAACGGTTGGCCGATCACCACCAGGGCGGCGTCGGCATGGGCGCCAATGGCGTAGGCATTGTTGTGCGGCATTACGCCGACCCATGGCCGCGTCTTCAGCCCGAGTTGGGCAGACAACGTGTAGACGCGCCGTGCGAGCGGGTCGCCTTCCTTCAGGAGCGTGATGCCCTGTTGACGGATAGCGTTCTCGCGCTGCCGGCCGAGGCCGACAAGACCCCAGATGGTACCCCACAGCGGGACCGCCAGGAAGCCACCAAACGCGCTTCCGGCAAGGACGCCAAATCCGATTCCGACCGGCGCCGAGATCAGGCTGCCCCAGAGCAATCCGACCCAGCTGCCGAACACCAGGCTCAGCCATGTCGGGAAACTGCTATTTTTGAGATTTTGAACATTCACCTTCTCTACGGCCATTTGTCGTCCCCTTGCATCATCATGCCGATGCGTTGCCGGCAGGTTTCACTCTTCTCGTGTACCACCAGCTGCGTCTTGAATGGCCGCGTGCCGGCGATGTCGGTGATCCCGTAGCGCCAGCCGTCGCCCTGCCAGCCGCCCAGCAGTTCCCTGACCTCATCGCTGGTCAGTAGCGGGCGGCCGAGGAACTGCACGCCTTCCGTCATCGAGAAGCTGGTGTTGGTGGAGGCGTCGCCGTAGAGATCTCTGAGGTGCGACGAGACGTTGGCGCTGCCGCCGGTCGTCCGGACCGCATGGGTTTTGTGGCCGAGATAGCCGCCGATCATCTTGGCGGTGTCGTCGTCATTGATGCCGAAGAACTGCTTGACGGCGCAATTCAGGAAGGGTCGCCAGCTGTTGCCCGGATAGTGTTCCTCGATCGAGTAGATGTCCTGCAGGAAGAACCATAGCCGGATGCCGGCGCCGGCGTGGGTACGGATCGCGTCGCGGTACTCAGGGAAAGGGCCGATGTTCAAGAACTCGTCGAGCACGAACAGCACCGGAAGCTCCGGTATGCGCGGGTTGGCGAGCATCGCATCCAGGGCGGACTTCAGCAGCACCCGGAGCCAGCCGGAGAACGTCTTCATCATGTCGAACGGAATTTCAATATAGACGGTCGCCGGCCGGTCCTTCAGGCTCTCAAAGCTGACATCACTGCCGCTGACGCTGCGCTGGATATCGACATCTTTCCATTCGTAGAGTTTGCTGGTCAGCGTTTCCTGCAGGACCTTCAGCCCGCGCGTCGGGTCCTTCTCAAGGATCGTCCTAGCGGCATCGGCGGACGGCTGGAACGTTTCCATCTGTTTCGCGATCTGGAGCAGGCTGGCGCCCTTGAGGGATGCCATCTGGCACACCGTCGCCAATGTCTGGCGGTGCGGCGGCGCCTTGTAGCGGACAAACATGATGATTGCCGTCACGAAACCGACCGCGTCGTCGGCAAAGAACGCCGGCGACTTCGGATCATGGGGAAACATCTGCATGGCGATCGCACGGGCATCGGATTCCCGACGCACACGGCTGACGGGATCGAAACGATGAACGGGCTTGCCCGAGCCGCCATCCAGGGGCGCGATCCGGTAGACCGGACCAAGCTTGCTGCGCCATTGGGAGGTTGCTTCAAAAAGCTCCCCCTTCGGGTCGAGCACCACACAGCTGCCCTGATAGCGCAGCAGGTTCGGAATGATCGTCGTCTTGCCTTTGCCCGAACGGGTCGGTGCGATTGTCAGGAGGTGCCCGTCCCCATCCCAATGCACGAACCCCGGTGGTATCGTCTGGCCCTCGTCGCTGAACGCGCCGAGCAGGATCGACCGCGGATCGTCGAAGGCGGTCCTGTCTCGTAGGTAGGCTCGAAGATCCTGCGAGGTCGGCCACCGGGCCGAACCGTAAAGCGGAGGAGGATCGGCAATCTGGCGCTCCCGTTCCTGGCGGGCCGCGAGATCCCGTTTGGCCCGTTCGATGATGGGGGCAGGGTCACGACCGGAACGGATGGCGGCCTCGACGGCATCGGCCACTTCGGGACCATAGAGCTCTTCGACGTCTCGCCGGGCGGAGCGCGCTTTGAGGCTCCTTCCGGCCTTCAGTCCCCATTTTGCCGAACTCAGCGCCAGCGCAAAGTTGCGCTGAAGATCGCCTAAAGGATCAAACTTATTGGTCACAATATCGCCCCGGCCCAACCAGCGCGAGAATATCAATCGGAAATTGAGGATCAATCAGAATCCGATCCGGGGTTGGCTTCTACCAAATAAAGTCCGCAGTATGGTCAAGCTGGGATGGCGCCGAAACCGACCTAAGCGCGATTTAGGTTGTTGGGTTCATGAGAATGTGAGCGACGCGTTCGCGATTGCTGGCAAATTCATTCCCAGAGCCGGTTGGGGTCGAATTCAAGTTTGGCCGCCTTAAGCTCCTTCACAAGCGCCATTTTCCATCCGTCGGACGAGTCCATATCGGTATAGACGACCCCGAACAGGTCAGACGGCATTTCGACGTTGCCCTTGCGCAGCAGGCAGACTTTTCCGCGTCCCAGTTTCCCGGAAAAATAGCCTAGTTCAAAGATGACGTTCTGACGGGCGCGTTGCGCCTGGCCGGTGGCGGCCGCCGCTGATCCTACGTCATCCGGTGTGAGGAGTACCACCGCAAACCCGACTTCGTCCGCGCAACCTTCGTACTTCTCGATGATGGTTCGACCCTGGTTTGGCTGTTCCTTGAGAATGATGATTTCGAGCCCTACTTTTTCGAGGAATCGCGCCAGCTTCTCCAAAGCGGCCTCGTCGTGGCCGTGGACGATGAAAACTTTGTTGGATTTCGGCTTCGCCGGCCGCCCAGGTACATTCACAGCAGCATTTTGCACGTCATTTGTCCCGTAAACGAGCATCCCGCTCTCTGTAACGTCATCCATGGATCCGGCGACTGCTGAAGCCCTCTTGAAGGCGTCCCGCTCTTTCTCGCCAATATTGGTCATCCATCCAGCGCGATAGATCTCGCCTGCTTCGCGAGCGATCTCAGACTGAAGAGCATGCCCTTCCGCCGTTCGCAGCTCGGGATCGCTGAGGGCGTATTTCGCCAAAGAGGTTGCCCTGGCGGCTAAACCGGACCCGTCGCCTACGCCTGCGGGTAGATCCCATCTGAGAAGGAGAGCGTCAAAGCCAGAATGTCCTAAGACCTTCAGCATATCGCAAGCTGCGATGACCAGCGCTCTGGACGGGAAGGGTGGATTTTTCTTAACCACGGTTGGGCCGATCACCCCATTCTCCGTATCGACCTTGTCGAATTGAACGAGTGGCTGCTTGATCGAGGCCATGAGTTTTTGAGCCTGAGCGCGAGCGTCCAAAAATGCCTGCTCATTTTCTGCATAGCCGGGCGGCAGTTTCAAACCATGTAAGAAACCATGTTCCTCTTCATCAGGCATAGCTCCCTCCCTATCGCTGGTGAGGCACGACTGTTGCTGCGATTCCATTAGAACGGCATGAAACCGGTGTGCATGCAATATGGTCCCGCCGTTTTGCTGCAGCCTGGCGCGGCGAAAGTCGCCGGCGAGATCGAGAAATGTCGAGTTTTAGACCGCGGGACACGTGCATGACGACAAAATACAGCAGGTAAGCCCAATGCCCGACAGCAGCCGGGTAATCCGGCGTGTCGCTGTGAGTAGGACCTGGAGCACCATCAACAGCGCAAGCACAAAGTCGCGCTGAAGATCGCCCAAAGGATGATACTTTTGGGTCACGTTACCGCGCGTGAACACGGGAGACAAAAATGCTGTCGCGGGAGGTATGGTCCGGCCATATTGGATGGGCATTCCGTGGCCATCTCCATCATTCGCCATGAACGCAAGATTTGCCTGTTCTAGCCGTTTCATCGCTTTTCCCCGTGGCGGCTACGCCACGCGGCCGGAACGGTCGGGGTATGCGTCTGGTTTCTGCCGTCGGCAATCGGCTGCCCGCTCCATTCGCTGCGCTCCCGAGTGGCCGTTGCCTACGACCGCCTTCTCCTCAGATACGTAGCCGCTTCAATTCCCCGACCGGCCGCGAGAGGCGCAGCCGGATAACCAACGGGGAGAACCCATCATGAAACAGACCCAAAAAAGCAAGCCCGACTACGCCGTTTACGTCGTCGAAGGGGAGGGCGACAAAGCCCACTGGACCAGAATCGGCGCCGGCTGGTCACACGGTGACGACGAAGGCATCAACATCATCCTGTCGGCCCTGCCGATGAATGGCCGCCTGACGGTCCGCAAACCCAAGGCCGAACGGGACGACGCCTAATGCCCGCGGCCCGCAACACCATCCTGTACGGCGACTGCATGACCTTGATGCAGCGCCTACAGGGCGGGTCGGTGGATTTCATCCTGACCGATCCGCCTTACCTGGTGCGCTACCGCGACCGTCGCGGGCGCACCGTGGCCAACGACAACAACGCTGTGTGGTTGAAGCCCGCCTTTGCTGAAATGCATCGCGTCCTCAAACCCGGCAGGTTGGCGGTGAGCTTCTATGGTTGGAACCATGTCGACCGGTTCATGGAAGCCTGGCGTAAGGCCGGGTTCCGGGTGGTCGGCCATCTGGTCTTCGTCAAATCCTATGCGTCCTCGCAGCGGTTCGTGCGGTATCACCATGAGCAGGCCTATGTTCTGGCAAAGGGCGACGCCGCGCCGCCCGCGCAACCGATCGCGG
This sequence comes from Rhizobium etli CFN 42, assembly GCF_000092045.1. Classification (NCBI taxonomy): domain Bacteria; kingdom Pseudomonadati; phylum Pseudomonadota; class Alphaproteobacteria; order Hyphomicrobiales; family Rhizobiaceae; genus Rhizobium; species Rhizobium etli. The sequence goes on from NC_007761.1 coordinate 2,063,109, forward strand.
ATGTTCTGCCGTGGGATTATACCGGCAACCGGATGCATCCGACCCAAAAACCGTTGCGTCCGCTGGAGCAGATCATCCGGGCGTTCAGCAAGCCCGGTGAGTTGGTGCTCGACCCGTTCTGTGGGTCCGGCTCGACGTTGCTCGCCGCCGCGCGAAGCGGACGGGACTACTTGGGTATGGAGCTGGAACATCGTCATCAGTTGACGGCGAGTCTGCGGGTTCATTCCGGCATGGCGTAGCAGTCGGTCGGCCCGACAGCGCAAGCCGCTGTCGGGCCGATTTTTCTGCGACCGAAATCCATTCGGATGCGCTCACGCGACCGCAAAACGGTCATGTCGTTAATCGTTCTCTGCACCGGTCCCGCCGAAACGGTACGTCTCAAGCGTACTAGAGGTTGCAAACGCCAAAACTATCTTCGTTTTGGCGTTTCAGAGGAAAATATTTTCTCTCTATAGTTGCGCCACAATCATAAGATCAAAATTAAGCATCCGGCTTCCCGGAAAGGAGAGCACGTATGAATGACATGAATATCCATGGCACTAAAGCCGTTGATTTTCCTGCAAAATTAACCCGTCAAGAGAGTCGCTGCTTACAGTTTTCATGCCAAGGTTTGACTGATCGTCAAATCGCCAGAAGGCTCGACCTATCGGTACACACCGTTCGGATGCATCTGGCAAATACACGTTTAAAGCTGAGTGCTCGATCCCGTGTGGAAGCTGCAGCCATCGCCTTGAGCAAAGGCTTAATTCAACTACTCTTTGTCCTGGTGTTGATCCCACCTGCGATGGCTCCCGCGACGGCGAGAACAACGATACCCCCATGTTCAGCCAGGCAAACCGAAAAAATTGCCTGCGATATTTTTTCTCAAATTTTGTAAATGATACTGCCGCTTAGGTGGCAAAACCTCTGACTCCCCACAGCTTGTGCTCATCAATCAGCTGTTTCACTCTCCCGGTCACGACGAGCGAATTCCCGGCGATTTTTCCAACCCACTGGAAAATCGCCGTGCCAACCAGACCGCTACATGGAGGTTTGAATGCAGTTGTTACGCGAATGTGTCGTTACCGCTTCCTCCGGATGCCATCGGTATCCCTATTGGAACGAGCAGTTTCTCTTTGACGGGCGGGAAGATACCGGCTGGTGCACGCCCAGCCGGTCACAACCCACTACCGAATTCCTGGAAATCGATCTGGGGAAGGAAACCGTTCTCCAGCAATTGCGCATTCTTTCCCGGAAGATCAACGCCGATGCCGGCTTCCCGGGCAAAATCGTTGCGAGCGCGTGGAAGGACGGAACCTGGGCAGAATTCTGGGAACAGCAGGAGATCGTCAATACTCCGGACGCCTGGCACACTTGGGACATCGGCTCGACCAAGACTTCCAAAGTCCGCTTGGAATTTTCCGAGGTCGGTCGACGGCCTGAAGGAAAATATTTCCTCCAGTTCATGGAGCTCGAGCTCCTGTCCCCTGCCGATGAGGAGATCGCCAATGTTTAAGGAGTATGATTGGAACAACGCCCTGGGTTCGAACCTCGGACAGGCCAATAAGCTTGGACAGTGGTACGATCGCTCCTTCGCATCCAGCGTCTACATCCTGCCGCCGGAGACGGATTTCGGACCCTACAGGCTCCTGGAATCGGACGTCCAATATGTCATACTGTCCGGCACAGGCGGTCTTTATCTGTTTGACAACGGCTCGTTCGCCGGCGGCGAATTTTATCAGCCCGATCCGACGTCGAAGGTCCTTCCAACGCCAAAACCGTCCGGCATCTACGAAAGAGCCGTCGAGAGGGTGGCGCTTCAGCCTGTAAAGGCGCTGGCGGTCAAGAAAAACGTGTTTCACGCGCTGCGGGCTGAGGGAGCCGAGCTCTCCATTTTGGTGACCCATTCATCGCTGTCTCTCCAATCGCAATTTGTGGCACGTTGAGGGCGGTGATGTTTGAGCTTATTCCCGAAGATGTGCCGAAGGTCCTAACCGAATTTCGGCGCATCGGCACCAGACTCCCGGTTCCGGAAAGCGTCGCAGTACTTTCCGAAATTTTCCGCAACGAGCCCCCTTCGGTTCTCACCCAATTCCCAACCGTCTGGACGAGAGCCTCAGGATCGCAAATCTTCGACCCTTATGGAAACATCTGGCTTGACTGGACCTCCGGGGTTATCGCCGCCAATCTCGGTCACGGATCAGAAGCAGTCGGTGCCGCCATTATCGAGGTTGCTTCGAGACCCCTCCTTCACAGCTATGTCTACCCCACATTGGAACGGGCTGCCTACCTCAACATGGTGAAGGAGGTTTTGGGATACGAGAAGGCGCTGCTGTTGACCACCGGCAGCGAGGCAGTCGAGGCAGCGATCAAGATTGCGCTGCGTAACGGCGCCTCTCGCGGAAAAGAAAAGATCGTCAGCTTCGACTATGCGTTCCACGGCCGCACGATGGGCGCTCAATCGGCCGGCGGCATCGCCGCACAGCAAACATGGCTCCCGCAAAATAGCAGGACATTCACCCGAATTCCCTTTCCTGCGAGGGACAGTGTCGCCGATGGTTTTGATCCCGTCGAGCCACTGAGCAAGCTCGAGGAGGAAGGAGGCGGCGTCGCCGCGGTTCTGATTGAACCCTACCAAGGCAGCTCACTCAAGGTGGCGGATAAGGCGGCCGTCGCGAATATCGAAAAATGGTGCCGAGCCCACAATGCGTTGCTCATCTGCGACGAGGTGCAGGCGGGGTTCGGCAGAACGGGTCGCATGTTTGGTTACGAATATCTGAACATTGAACCCGACCTCGTTTGCTGTGGCAAAGGGATCTCGAACGGCTTCCCGATGGCCATGGTGCTTTGCTCGAACGAGGTCGTGCGCAACTTCAATCTCGGAGAACTGTCGAGCACCCATTCCGGAAATCCATTAGGCCTGGCTGCCGCGACAGCCGTCCTCAACGCATTTACGAATTCGAACATCCTCGCGAATGTCACGGCTCGCAGTGCACAACTCTTGGAGGGGCTGCATGCCATCTCTGCCGAATTCCACCCGCACATCGAGGATGTTCGGGGCGTCGGTCTGGCTGCCGGCTTGGTCTTCAAAGACCCACGTATCTGCGCTCTTGTCGCGAAGCGCTCATGGCAATCGGGCCTCTTGGTGTTTGCGCCGATAGGCCGGGAAAAGACCATTCTCAAGTTTACGCCACCGCTGTCGATTTCAGCCGAGCAGATTGCCGACGGCCTTCTGGCTCTTCACGGCGCTGTGTCCACGGTCGTAGAAACCATCGGAGGTCACGAATGAAGTTCAAATACAAGGCGGTCATCTTCGACCAGTACAGCACCCTGGTTTGGGAGGATGCGGCCAACCCCTTCTACGATCGGGTGGCATCCGACCTGGGAACAGATGTCAATGCGTTCCTCACGGCCTACAAGTCGCTCGGAACGGCAACGATGTCGGGAAAGATCGTCAGCATGGGGGAGCGAGTCAGTGTCGCCGCCCAGATGGCGGGATTTAGCGGCTCCAGCAAGCTCGCGCATGAAATCGGTGAACGTCATCTCTATCTGTGGCTGCGCAGTATCCGCATATATGACGACACGCACGCTGCGCTCGATCTCCTCCGCGGTAAGGGATTCAAACTCGGTCTGCTGAGCAACGCTTCAAGCTATTCGGAACACATCCTGTCGATGGCCGGATTGCGTCGCCATTTCGACGCGACAATTCTGTCCTATCAAATCGGGCAGATGAAGCCGGCCACCGAGGCGTACCGGTTCACCGCGGAACTGCTCGGCGTCCGCACGGAGGATTGCATCTATATCGGGGATGGAGGTGACAACGAGTTGGCCGGGGCTCACGGCTGCGACATGACCACGGTGCTCTTGGACCGAAACCTGAAACATACGGAATCCGCCGCGGCGGACGCGGATTTGCGGGTTTCATCGCTCTTGGAGGCTGTGAATGCCTGCTTCACCCTGCAACGGGAAGACATGTTCATACCCGCTAAAACCGCATAAGGGGTGCACAATGGCGCATTCAACACTGTGTTACGAGTTGGTGCATCAGGCCAGGCAGCGGGTTTCGAGACTGCAGAACGCCTCTTCTCGCCAGCGCGCGCTCAATTCGATAATCGACGCTGTCGGGTGCATGTTTATAGGTGCGGCATCCGCGACAAAACCGTTCGGATTAACGGAGCCGTCCAACAACGGAATTGCAGTCGTGATCGGTCGATCGACGAGAGCCGGTCCCAGCCACGCGGCGCTGCTGAACGGCTATCACGCCCACTTCCTGGATTTCGACGACAGTCTCTATCCCGCTCAATCGCATCCAACGGCTGTGATCCTGCCGGCATTATTGGCGGCGGTATCGATAAAGGAAGTCGATGCCGGCGTGTTTTTCGATGCCTTGGCCGTAGGCTTTGAATTTCAGGGATTACTCGGGGAACTCTGCGCACAACGTTTTTATGACGATGGCTGGTGGACGACCGCTTTGCTGGGAGCTCCGGCCGCCGCGTTGGCTGTCGCGCACGTCCTCGGATACACCGCAGAAGTCAGCGCTCATGCCACCGCCTTGGCAATCGCGAGCAGTTTTGGGATGAAGGGGTGCTTCGGGTCGTCAGCGAAGGCGCTGGGTGTTGGCTTGAGCGCACGCGCCGGTTTCGAAGCGGCGCTATTGGCCCAGTCCGGTCACACCGGTCCACTAGGAATTCTGGAAGACGCCAGAGGGCCGCTCGCGTTGCGAAACGTAAACGTGGCTTCCGGCCCTGACTACGGTAGAGACAGTTTATTTCTCGATGCTCCCGGTCCAACCTACAAACTTTATCCGGTTTGCACCGCGGCGCATGCGACAATCGATGCGCTCCGGCAGATTCGGGAAGACGGTGTCACGCCCGAGGAGGTCGAGAATATCACCGTGCGCGTGAATAAGTATGTCGTGTCATGCCTTACCTTTGCTCGCCCGAACAACCGCGAGGAAGCGCAATTCAGCCTTCCATTCTCCGTGGCGTCCGTCATGGCAAGAGGGACGGTCGGGCTTGCGGAACTCGATGGGGATTTCATCAATTCCGAGCAATTGAGGCGCTGGTTCTCGAAGATTTCGATCGTTGAAGATCCGTCGGTTGGCATCGGAAGCACGAGTGAGGGTTCAGGCCAGGAGGCCGCTGTCGTCGAGGTGTATACCCCTCGTGGTCGTCATGAGAAACGTGTAGATCACGCCAAGGGCCAGACGCTGAATCCTCTGTCTCCACAGGATCTGGAAGAAAAATATCTTTCACTTGTTTCGGCAGCATTTTCCTCCGATGTAGCGAAGGATACGCTGACAACTCTGAAATGCCTAATTGACAGCACCAACGTTGAGAAAACATTGGGTACACTGGTCGTTTGATGATGGTGCAGGGGGTTGTTTGAGCGTAGAGGTTTTCTTTCTTGTGCTGCTGTCGGCAGTCATGCACGCTGCGTGGAATAGTTTAACAAAGGTCAATATAAGGCCTTATCTGGCCCTTGCCGCTCTCAACATCATCGCCGGTCTTTTCGCGTCGGTTGCGCTGGTGTTCATTGGCCTGCCTCACGGCGGATGGCTCCTTCCGGCGATCGCCGCTTCCGGTTTGCGGCAATGCTACTACCTGCTGATGGCGAAGGCTTATCAGGGCGGCGATCTAAGCCAGGTCTACCCGGTGGCCCGCGGGACAGCGCCTGTTCTGACAACCATCCTGGCCATTCCTCTCCTCGGCGATCACATGTCGATCACGAGCGTCATCGCCCTGTGTCTGATAATGGCAGGCGTGATGATTGTCGGTCTGGCGAGATCTGCTGGCTCCATCACGACCTCGTTCAGCCCCCTGGCCCTTGCGCTCGCTGCAGGTGCTACAATCTCCTGCTTTACCATGCTGGATGCATGGGGCAGCCGCGCCGCCTCCTCGGCCATTTCCTATGGATTGGTAGGAGCTACACTCGACGGCGTGATTTTCCTGGCTATCTATGCCTTGTTCCTAAGGAAGGAACTGCCCGAGCGCTACATAAGTGCGAATGCTCTCCAATTGGCCGCTGGATCGCTCTTCGTGATGGCTTCGTACGTCATATCGGTATGGGCTGTGACGGTTGCGCCGGTAGCGCTCGTATCGGCGCTGCGAGAAACCAATATCCTTTTTGGTCTTCTGATCGCGGTTACGATACTCAAGGAAACGTTGAATCGGAGTAAGATGATAGGCAGCTTTGCAATATTGACAGGGCTGGTTTTGTTGCGGCTAGCCTAGGCGTAGGCGCGATCTATCACGCACGCGGAATCGGCGGTGCCGTCCTCCGAGGTGGAGGCCAATGCGCTATGGCAAGTTTGCACTGATTGAACACTACGAGAATTTCATCAAGAAGCAGTTGGAATCTGGCCGCCACAGTAGGTTGTTTGATCGGCTGAGGCGAGGTCCATGATTGGAATATTTTGCCCGCACTTTAGAGGCCAGCCGCTTCACGGGTGATGGCAGCCGGAGAGGTGTTGTTACCAAAACTAAATCGGTGGGCACCTTGTAAAGAGCCAACTTTGAGGTCGATTTGCCCCGAACGATAGTTGTAGGTGAAGACGTATCGTCGCCCCCTGATCGTCACCCAACATGTTCTGGCGAGTTGGCCGTTTCGTTCGTAAACTTCAACTTTATCGATGGCCAAATTGAGCAGGGCTCGTACCGCATTCGAAAGCGCCTTGGCAATGAACTTGTCGATATCCTTGTCGGATCGCAGATGCCGCGCCATGGCTGCTCCTGAATGCGGTGAAAAATTCCCAAATATTACAAGTTTATGTTGAATTTCTCCAGGCGGCATTGTCAAGTATACGTGCCAATATTCTTCTTGGGAGCGGGAGGCGAATTTGCATTTAATCACATTCTGCGACGGCACTTGGAATACACCGGATCAGATGGATGACGGTTTGCCGGCTCCAACCAATGTGGTGAAGCTTCGCTACGCGCTGGCACCCGCGGACCAAACGGCCAAGAACAGCGGATTTATTACCACAAAGGTGTCGGCACCGACGGAGGATGGTGGGACCGGATTGCCGGGGGCGGCATGGGCGAGGGGCTCGATAAGAACATTATGAGCGCCTACAACTGGCTGGCGCGCAACTATGAGCCGGGCGCAAAAATCTGGCTCTTCGGATTCAGTCGTGGCGCCTATACGGTGCGGAGCCTCGGCGGGATGATATCGCGGTGTGGTCTGCTGAATGCGAAAACCTTACCGAGCAGGAGATTTGGGCGGCGGTTGAGGAGTTATTCGCCAACTACCGCCTGCCAATAAAGGAAGCCAAGCCAGTCACCGCAACGAAGAAACTGCCGTTCCACGGCGTGGCGAGCGGCCAGATGACCAAGCATTCCATGCCCATCCATTTTATCGGCGTCTGGGACACGGTCGGCGCGCTGGGTGTGCCCAATGACATGGCGCTCCTCAATCTCATCGACGATCCCAGCAAACACAGTTTTCACGATACCGACCTGAGCCCCATCGTTGCGAATGCCCGCCACGCCGTGGCTATTGACGAAAGGCGTGAAAGCTTCATCCCGACCCTGTGGACGAACGTGGACGATAATCCCAATGTGCGGCAGATCTGGTTCCCAGGCGTTCACGGAGATGTCGGCGGCGGATACGGCAGGCCTGAGTTATCAGATGGTGCGCTCGTTTGGATGATCGACGAGGCCAAGCAGCTCGGCCTGAACTTCCGGGAGAACATTGCCAGCCAAATGGTTGCAAACGAGTTGGGGCAATTGCACGATTCCGTCACGGGCGTGTTCAAATCCCTGAAGACGCGGCCCCGCGACGTGCCACTCTTTGCTGCGGACAGTCCCCTTCTTCACAAATCGGCATTGGATCGCCACACGAATCCGCCCTTAGCGCAGGGTGACTATTGGAAGACGCGCCGGCTCGACAAGGGCACGCCGGTCACCGTCGACGTTTTCGCGGCCGAGCGATGGAATTTCACCGGCCTGTATTTGGAGGCTGGGGTCGAATATCGGTTCTCCGCGGAGGGGGAATGGATGGACAGCAGCATTCCCGCTGGACCTGCCGGAACGGACGACGGCAAATTCCATCTCGGCGAGGCCGTCCAGATGGCTTCCTCCATCTGGGGCAAAGGCGAAGCGCTTTACAGCAAGCTGACCGGCAATCATCAGATTGACTTCTGGTACACCCGGCGCCAGGAGGACGCCAAGTGGTTCTCGCTGGTCGGCGTCGTCGCCAATGGCGTGTTTCCGACCGCCGACTCGGACGAGAAGCCCAACTATTCGCCGCATGAGGTTTTCATGATCGGTGACAAGGCGAGCTTCACACCCGCCAAAAGCGGATATCTATACGCCTTTGCCAATGATGCCTGGCAGGCCTATGGCAACAACCGCGGCAGCGTGCGGCTTACGGTGGGATGGCAGTAGTCCATCCATACCGGTGAGCGGCTGGTTGACGCGAGACGCTCCAGCCGGAGTCGGCCGGAGCGTCGGCAGTTGGATATGAAGGTAGGGCGTATCACTGTGACTGCCGTGAGGCGGCCGCCTGTCCGCAACGAAGGAACTGTTGCTGCAATTTCAATTCTTTTTGCAGTAATAAAGCGCAACATAGGGAGGAATACTCTCCAGGGGGTAGCTTAGACTGCCTCCTCCAGAAATCCTGACGGCGGTAACTGCCTTATAGTTAGGATTGTTATTTCTCAAATAGCCATCTGGCGTGTCCATGTCCAGTGTCGGTGGGGTGACAGCGGCAATGGTTATCGATTCTGTACCACCTGTGGATTTTACCATCCCTGTTGGCGGTGCATCGCTTTCATTCGTGAACACCGCGTAGGATTTAGTCACGCCAGGATTGGTGGGATGTCCCCCCGCGCCGATAATAAACCTACCGCCTGCTGCGTCGAAGGCGCTCCAAGATCCGCCTGCAAGATCGCGGCATTCGCGGGTTGACGCTATGACCAGTCCCGACGGAATATCAATGACCACCCATTTCTTTATTGCCGCCCATGTCACAGCGGCAGTCGCCAAAATCGTGGCTGTTATGACGCCTGCAATGGCTACGCCGACGTTCTCGATGACCTTGTTTTTGACGCCTTCCCAAAAACCGGGTTTTCGATCCGCATCCGACCTCAGTCCGTTGTTAGTATCGCCATTATTCATTTTCCCCTCCATGTTGATGACGTTGCGTTTTAGTCTCGTTGCTGTCGTTTTTTGAGGCTCATCGGATAAATCCGCTTTCGGCGCATTGAACGTGGTCTCGGCACTTCCCGTAGATCGTACGACGCCGGTTTGGGAGACGTCGTTCATCGAGCCGGCTTCTGTGGAAGCCTTTTCGAAGGCGTTGCGTTCATTCTCGCCAATATTGGTCATCCAGCCGCTGCGATAGATATCGCCGGCCCTCGCGACGATTGCAGACTGCAAATAGACGCCATCAGGCGTCCGAAATTCCGGATTCTTGAGAGCATAAGTGGCTAGCGACGTGGCCCTTGCGGCCAATGTTGATCCCCGCCCGGCATCGGTCTCCAACAGATCCCATGCCAGGCGCATGGCGTCAAATCCGTCGTGCCCTTCGGCCCGCAGCATATTCGCTGCGGCGATCACGAGGGCTCGTGATGGAAACGGGGGAATTTTTCGGATCTCAATTTCGTTTTCCATCAACCGCCTCCACGCATATTTCGACCAACAATATCTCAGATAGCAGCCTTGTCATCGTGCCGCATCAACGCGTGCATGTTCATCTGCACGAATTCAGCCCGGGGTGGCTGGTGTCGAGAACGTCTGTCTTCCCTCGGCTGGGAATGGATTGGCTGAGCGGCTTCAGCCGATGAGAAGCCGCATCGCCAGGATGTAGAGGAGGATCAAGCCCAGAATGCCCGACACAAGTCGGGCAATCAGGCCAGTCACGGTCAGCAGCGACTGGAGCACTAGCAGCAGCGCGAGGAGGATCAGGATCACCATGAGATTTCGAGCTCCGGATACTCGGTGGTGATGGCGGGCCGCAGCGCGTCGCGTTCGATGAACGTCGGACGCCATATGTAATGGAACTGCTCCTCATCAAGCCATTCCTCCAGGGCCTTGGCGGCATCGGTGTCGGACAGGTCGAACGGCTGGTCCTGGACGATGCGGTACTGGCGCAGGCCCCGGAAGGCCACCTCATCGATGCCGGCAGCGACGGTCGCCGGAGTGAACAGTTGGTTAGCGTATTTGGTCCTGACATTGGTGGCCATCAGGAAATTGCCTTCGGCGCGCTTCATTGGAAGGCCCTCCCCAGGTAGGTATCGGTGATCTTGAGCCGCCCGTGGCCGAGTTCGGCCGAGATCTGCCGCCGGGCGGCACGATCGGCGTCGCGTTCGCTGGTGGTCATCTCCTTCCAGGTCTTGCCGCCCGCGAGCGGGCAGGCGAGGCCGGTGAGCGCTTGGTAGCGGCGCTGCGCATAAGCGTGGCGGAACCCGTGGGTGTTGCGCAGTCCGGCCTTGTGGGTCTGGTACTCGTAGCGTTTGAGCTGTTCGACATAAGTGAGGTCCGGCGGAATCAGCGAGCCCTGGCCTTGGACGAGGGCCGCGATGTGGTGGAGGGTCTGGCGCTGCTCGAGGGTGGTCACGGGGATGGTCCGTGAGCGGCCACCCTTGGTCCAGCTGCCCTGCAGGCTGATATGGTCAGCGCGCATGGCGACCTGCGGGCGGAACTTGATCGCCTCTTCGCGGCGCAGGCCGAACGCGACCTGCAGCAGGAGGGACGCCTGGATATGCGGGCTTTCGATGGCCTGGAGGCGGCTCTGGTCGAGAACCTGGGCGCGGTTGCGCGTGACCTCGCCGCGTTCGGCGACGCCGTAGGCGGCGTTGTCGCGGGAGACCACGTTAGGTTTGCCGATCTTCTCGGCCCACCAGCGCAGCCAGGTCAGCCGGTTGCGGATGCTGGCGTCGGTCTTGTCTTCGTTCAGCCATTTCTCGACAAGGGCTTCGACGTGCTTCGGTTTGAGCGAAGCCGCGGTCGGCAGTCGATAGCCGAGTTCGAGGAGTTCTTCGGCCATCGCGGCAAGGCCGCGTTGGCGGTTATTTTGGGTGCCGTAGGCGCCGTCCCGGTTGCGGCGGCACACCCGCACCAGGTCCATGGTCAGATCGTCCATCAGCCTCGTTTCCTTTGTTCAAGGCGGTGAGTGTTGATGGCCGATGCCTGTCCTTAGATCAGGTCACCCCGCGAAAAGACATCCGCGGCGGGGGCCAGGGAATGCTGTTTAGTCTCCTTTCATGCGGTAAGAGCCGTCCTGAGCCAGCCGGGCGGCTGGCCGAGTGGGTTTGCCCTGTTGGGCGGCCGGCGGCGGTTCGGGGAACCGGCGTCCGGGGTGGCGCCGCCGCGGCGGCGCTCGGATGGTATGAGCATGCATAGTGCTCTCCTGTTGGGTGGGAAAAAGGTCGGGTGAGATGGATCAGGCGTCTTGCTTGACCGAGCGGGATAGTGAACGAGGTCGCCTGATAAGTGCCAGCGTGTTGCCTAAAAAATGATGCCGCTTCGTTCCGATCGGAACGGGCGTCATTTGTCGGTCACGTGGGATCGTTTGCGGGAAAATGGCTTCGGTAGTGGGCGAGGGCGGGTCCGTCACTCCCCAATGGGATTGGCGAGTGACGGACCCGCCGCCGTCCGTACGGTCGGACATGTGATGTCCGACCGGTCCCGCCGCTGCTTTGCGCCGGGTGCTCCGCTCGCTGGCGATGGGCTTTCGGCAGGGGTGGCACCCTGATCCGCCTCCGGCGTTGCGCAAGTCGTGTGCCGCCGCCTATCGGCGGTCTCCCGAGCACAGACTGGCGCGACGCCGGGTATCGGCGGATCGGAGTGGGGCCACCTTCCGATGGTTGGCCCATCTGGTTCGCGGGCAGGGCGCGGCTGCGCGCCGCTTGGCGGGAGTGCGGACGGCTGACTGATGTTGTTGGGTGATGTGGGAATGGAATTGGTGGGGAAGGCCTTCCCCTGTCTGCAACCCGCGGGCGGTTTTACGCCACCCCTTCTGCGGGAGACCCGCAACGCCCCACGATAACGGGACCGAGCACCTCTTGTTACCCTATAAATTGACGCCGGAACCAAAACGCGCTACAAATCACGAAAATGAGAATTTGTAGCACGGAGATCGCGGTATGGCCGATGAAAAAACAGAAATAATTCGGGCGCGAATTGATAAGGCCACTAAGGCTGATTTTGAAGCTATTGCTACCTCATTCGACAAAACCCCCTCGGATCAACTAAGAGAGCTTATTGAAGAATTCATCGGAAAATATGCCGATCGGATCGACGATAGGGTGGTTGTGCATATCTATCAGCCAGCAAAATACGACTATGGCGCTTGGCGAGTGACGGTCAAGCTACGAAACCCTGGGGAGGGGCTTTGGCATGGGTCAGAAATTCCATTTCCGCTGCCAGAGTTGCCAAAGCGGCGAATCGCGAGTGATCCCGAGTACGTAGCGATAGTCGTACGGAATAATGAGATCGACTTAGGAGGAAAATTCGTATTGGGGGAGTGGCGGGGCCACATCTACACCAACGGCGTTCCTGAGAACGAAAATCCAACACCGCTTGAAATGGTGAAAGAAGAATTGTGGCGGACAGTGATTGAAATCATCGACCGCTTCGGACGGAAACCCAATCAATAACGCGCGGTTTGCTGACGCTTGAAGGCGTGCCGCGAATAAATAAAATTGCAGGTTCTTGTATTGCTGTGAGATATTGGGCAATCATTGGTTGCTTCATATTCCGATCTTCCTGATAGGCCCCTGAAAACGAGACTAGAAGTTGATGGCCACCTCCTTTAATGACGCATTTCAGGATCAAGGTATCGAGCTTAAGCCCACTGCTCTGCTTTACGGGACACTCACCGCAAATCTCTTCTTTCTCATAGCTACTTACATTGGCATTGCGGCAGCTCCTCCAACGTTCTTAGTGTCTATACATGAGAATATTTCAGCTATATTTTCAATTCTTTCGGGGGACAATATCAGTCCGCGAAATTAATGCTGCTGTGTGGTCTGATATGCACGATAACATTATTTAATGGGTCTCTGATATACATTAACTTCTACGTGATTCGTTTCTGGAACAAACACTTTGTTACAGCATCAGACGAGCAATTAATGTATGCATTTCTTTTAACCCATTCGATCACCTTTGTCGGTCTTATTCTTGTGCCTCAGTGCTGGTACTATGGATTGCCTGCTTTATATTTTATGATTTCCATGTTTTTGATGCAAAAGAAGCGCAGCGTTAATAAAGCGTTGGATGCTATTTCTGGCGTCTCAATAGAAAATAACATTGTATTTATGAAGGCTAAGAATAACCGCAAAGTCTCGGATCTTGGCGCAACAACGAAGCGTGCCGCAATCAGGGGAATTCACCGCAATTTCTGGTTAAAGGGGTTGCTTTTTGGGGCCCCGTTGTTTGTTACAATCGCGATTTCCCACGTTTTGAGAGGTTACAATTCCGGGGAGTTTAGCGGCGTATTCACCGGGATATACATAGGTCTATCATTCACAATAATTCTATTTGGCTGCGGCGGGATGATGCTGCGAGCGTTACATTCTCTTCCAAACATGGACAGCCGAATCGAGAAAGAGGATCACGAGTATTTTTTGAGAATAACAAGATAGCCTTCTCCTAACGGAGAAGGCCTTTTTTTTCGAGAATGAATGCCACGACTGCAAAGCAGATGGCACCGCCTATGAATGGCGAGAAGATGATCAAAAGCTTTAGATGCTCCATGTGACGCCTGTTTGTGGTTGAGCGACTAAGACAATATCACAATCACAAGGTTAGAAAAATACCTTTCGATCAAGTACGTTTTAAGTCCGCTTTGCAAAATGACAAGATCTCATTTCAGGTAATACAAAGCCTTACGGCTATTTCACGGCGATCGTTTGCAGTTACTCAGGCCGAATGGTTCAACATTGCAGAAGGTTCCGAGACGCGGACCGTCGCATCGCCATGAGGGCACCCACCAGGCAATGGGATCGCGAAAAGTTCGAAAGGTAAAATGTCTGTGAACAACTCTCCTCACGCCCTTCTTTTTTCATCGGCTCTTAAGGGGAAGACATAACGAAGCATCCGAGAGCATTTGCTAGGCAGTGGCTATATGATGACGCTGATCGCCTGGGCAGCATTCGATATTGCCCTGTGAAGGATCTGCCTACCCGCCAATTTGTCCGTCTTTGTCGATGCTTTTGAGTCTGGGTTCCGGGGTGACCGTCTCTCCCTCACGGCCTGGTGTGGTCGGGCTTTTGCGTCGTGGCACGTCCCCGTCAATCTAGCTGCCCGCTCCCTTCGCTGCGCTCCCGTGTTGCCGTTGACGGGGACCGGCGCGTGCCGCGCCTCGGGCTTTACGTCGCTGTGAGATCCCGACCGGCCGCAAGGGGCGAGCCGGGTAACCAACGGGAGAATCCCAATGACGACCGAAAGTAAACGACCCTCTCACGAGGTCTTTCACATCGAGGGTGAGGGCAAGAAAGCCTTCTGGACCAAGATCGGCGGTGCCTGGACGCACGACGACGGCTTCACTATCAGCCTCAGCTGCCTGCCACTGAACGGCCGGCTCGTGGTCCGCAAACCGAAGCAGGATGATAAATCGAAGGGAGACGCGCGATGAGCGCGTCCACCCTTCGCATCCGCCAGCTGAACGACCAGCTGCGCGCGTTCCCGTTCCCGCCGCGTGGCGAGATGGTTCTCACCAGTGGTGTGGCCGGCCTGTCCGGACACGATCTCGGCGCCGTGCTGCATCAGGTGAGGACCTTTGATGCCTTCAGTGCCGACAATGATCCGCACGGCGAGCATGATTTCGGCAGCTTCGTGCACCGCAGTGTACGCTACTTCTGGAAGATCGACTACTGCGATCGTGACAAGACCTACGGCTCGCCGGATCCGGCCGATCCTGCCGTCACTTGCCGGGTGCTGACCGTGATGCGGGCTGATGAATACTGATGCCACTAAGCCAAGGCGGCCGGTGACGGTCGCCTTGGATTCTGCCGGACCGAGAGCCCGTGCGCCGTCACCTTATTGGGCACGGGTCCATGTCATGCCGTTGTAAGGGCCGGCGTCGTTGTTTTCGGATGTGCAGTCGGCGAACGTGAGGCTTTGGGATGCGGCCTTGTAGGCGCACGAGAAGTGCTTGTCGCCCGGTATCGACACCTTAAGGATGCCGTCATAGCCCGAGGGGGCATACCTGGCCAACCTCCAACCGCCTTCCCTATAAAAGGAAGTGCCCACCCCGGATGTCGATGCCAGGCTGTCGAGCACACCCTGACCCTTGAGTTCAGGCGTGACCATGGCCCGGCCGTCCTTGAGCAGTTCGACCGTGACGGCCTGACCGTGGTCGTCCCATTGCCACTTGCCCAGAACCTGGTCGGCCGATGGCGAGATGTCCGGGTCTGGTTGAATGCGTATCAGCGTCATCGCGTTCCAGTCGCCTGGCGAGCACTCGCCGAACGTCACCTGCGTGCCGCTGATCTTGTAAGCGCAGGCGACCCTGTTTTCTTCGCGCTCACCAAACGCGATGTTGAGGATGCCCGCGTAGCTGTCGGGCGGGTTGTCCGTCGAGACGCTCCAGGGACGGCTTGCGCTCACTGTGGACGAATCCTGGTCATAGATGGAGGCCTTGCCGTCCTTCTGAAAGTCAATCGTCGCCAGGAGCCGGGTTTCACCACGCCTGTGCAGTTCCCACGTTCCCTGAAGGGGAGAGCGGTCATCGGAGCAGCCGGCGAGGACGGCGATGATGCTGGGTGTGAGTAGGGCTTTGGCAAGCGTCGAACGCATAAACGGGCCTCGTGGTGCAAATGAAGGGGATGGGGCGCGGCGGCCTCGGGAATAGCGCCACGTGGCTGACGCGAGAAAGCGATCAAACCGTACAATCCGGATAGCCGGTCGCCTTGAGGCGGCCGGCAATGCATTCAAAGCGCAGCGGATTTACTGCCAGAACACGTCGTCTTTAAGCTTGGCGCTAAGCAGTTCGCCGGTCTTGTAGCATTGCGGGCCGTCGAGCCAGCCGGTCTGCATCACGTTGAGCGTGTCTGCCTTGTTGACCTCGAATAGGGCATCGATATCGGCTGTCTTGAAGCCGTGAGAGGCTTCAAACTGGTTTATTTTCTGGTGCAGCTTCTCCATGAATTGGGCGGTCATGGGGGATTGACCCATGTAGTTGCAGCCTTCCATGTAACCGAAATGCTTGGTGATCAGGCGGTAGCGGTCCCAGCTGTCGTCGGCGCGTGCCGTACCGACGACGATGGTGCCGAGGAGGACGGCGAGTGTCAGGGTGCGTTTGAACATGGGGGGCCTCACAGGATGTCGGTTTTGATGACGCGGTAGCGGGTGACGTTCCAGCCCGAAGGAGTCTTCTGGAAATCCATGTTCAGCTCTTCGTAATACCGGCCGGGGCCGAAGGTCCGATTGTAGGCGGCGATACAGGACTGGTGCGTGTCGTCGCCCGAGCAGTTGGAGAGTTTGAGATTGGAGACGTTGCCGAGTTCGTTGGTGAGATAGGATGCAGCCACGTCGGCTGACGGGCCGTCGCTCCCGCCGAACAGCGACCATCCCGGCAAAATGAAGACGGCCGGGGCAAGCAAGAGGCATTTCCAGAACTTCGTGACCATGCGGTGACCTCAGGGTAATTTGAAAGAGAAAACCGACGTGCATTCGCTGTCGGCGGGTGGGGCTGCTTGGAGTTGGGGGAGGAGCTCCCGCCGCGATCTTAAGTCCGGCCGACGAGGCTTTTGGCGCGGATGGCCCGCAACTCCTCGTCCGAGAGATTGCCGGACTTGTGCAGCTCGACTGCGGTCTGGAGGTCGGTGAGGCTGCCGCTCGGCGGCGTGCCGTCCTTGAAGGAGCGGTAAGCGAAATAAAAGCAGATCGGCAGGCTGATGGGCCAGAGAGGCACCAGAAGCCCCGCCGCAATCCAGATGAATGTCGATAATTTAAAGGAATCCGCCATGTGTTGCTCCCTTGCGCGATAAAGGCCTGGGATAGCAAAAATCACGACTTTTGACGGTTGCGTGACCGAGAAACTGCAGACAGAGTCTAAATAGTAAGATCAATTACATAAGGTATTGCTGAAATATAAATGCTGTAACAGAATGTGAATCTACTTCTCTTGCAAAAGTCGTGATTTATGAATGTCGCGGTGGAGAGTTAATATAAAATAATACAAAGTGTTGACGACGTGTCGATTTCCCTTGTTCCTGTCGCTTTAATTGGCAGGCTACAGCAATGATATACGGCTATGCCCGCGTTTCCACGAAAAAGCAGGATCTCGCCTATCAGCTCGACAGGCTCCGAAAGGCTGGTTGCGAGCGCATCATCCACGAGAAGAAGAGCGGTAAAGACACGAAAGGGCGGCCGGAATTTCTGCGGCTGTTGGCAGGTCTCGAACCTGGCGATGTCCTGCTCTCCACAGAGTCGGATCGTGTTGCCCGGGACCCGCTCGATCTGGTTTTGATCCTCAGGGAAGTTGAGAGCGCAGGCGCTCAGCTTCGTCTTCTCGACGAACCGTACATCGACACGGCTTTCGATTTTGCCGACGTGATCGCCTATTTTCGCGGCTGGGTAGGTCGTATGCAGCGTCTGAGGATTCTGGCAAACACGGCCAATGGCCGTGCAATGGCGAAGGCTCGTGGCGTGAAGTTCGGGCGCAAGCCAAAGCTCAGTGAGCGCCAGAGGGCTCAGGTGATGGATAGGAAAGCTCGAGGCGAGCCGTGTGCGCGAATTGCGCAAGCCTTCAGCGTGAGCGAGAGCACAATTTCACGGGTACGGGGTGCAGAGCGTTAGGAATTCGCCTGCGCACCTATGACCGCATCACATCCCAAGATGGCTGCTTAGTGCCAGGTCCAAATTGTCATGCCGATTCCGCCGCAAATGGTTATGAGCGCCAACACCGACAGTGCTAGTTTTCCCTCTGCCTTGAGCGACAAATACCGGCTGAGCTTCACCTCGAGCCTGTCCATTGCGCTCGATCCTTTTCGCTTTTTGCTATTTATTCCATGATGTCATATAAATTCACTGATGTCGATGCACCCAACTTCTTCCGGCGCGTTAGGCGCCATCACTCCCGCTCAATCCCGCGCAGCGCGCGCGCTATTGGCGTGGTCACAGCAGGATCTTGCGACCCATGCGGGGGTGGGAACGTCGACGGTAGCGGATTTCGAGCGTGGACAGCGAACTCCCATCGCGCAAAATGCCGAGGCAATCCGTGGCGCACTTGAGGCGGCAGGCATTGCATTTCGCGAGGGAGGTGCAGTCATCGGCCCACCGTTGCCCGCGCTTCCCCAGAATGGCGGTGGTGGTTCCCCTATCCGATGGGTTGACGCCACAGACCTTGCCCAATGGGCCGAGCGGCGCGACGGGCAAGATTCTATGCCTACGCTTCTGGCCAAATTGGCCAGGGCTGCACGGCCGATGTCTTTGCAGTTTCCATCCGACGAGGGTGTCCAGTATTCCGGCTGGGACGGCATAACCGAGGCGAGCGAGGATACAGAATTCGTTCCGGCAGGTACTGCCGGTTGGGAGATCGGGTCGCAGCGGGATCGCATCGCTACCAAGGCGACTGATGATTTTAACAAACGCGCTAAAGATCCTTTGGGACTCAAGCCTGACGAGACAACGTTTGTTTTTGTAACTCCCCGACACTGGCCGGAAAAGGCGGCTTGGCTGAAGGCGCGGCGAGCAGAGAATATCTTCCGGGATGTCCGCGCTTATGATGGTACCAATCTCGTCCACTGGATCGAGTTGTATCCTGCCATTGGTTTATGGCTTGCCATTGCACTCGGTAAGCGTCCTGTAGGAGCGCTTGATCTTCGCGAGCATTGGCTTGAGTGGTCGCTCGCAACCCGCTGGCCCCTTTCGACCGAGTTGTTGCTTAGCGACCGCGATGAAAGCGCTACCCGTGTTCTTCGGTGGCTTCGAGAGCCCTCGTCAGTGTTAGCGGTGAAGGGTGAAAGCCCCGAAGAGGTTTCTGCTTTCTTCTATTCTGCGATCACCCAACTTCCTCAGGAAATTGCGGAGCACTATCTTTGCCGATGCCTCGTCGCGGCAAGTCCCGAGATGGCAAGGTTGGCAGGTGACAGTGCGACACCATTGATTATTGTTGTCTTAGATCCGGAACCGGGGCTGGTGCAACTGCTTGCCAAAAAGGGGCATCACGTACTTGCGGCCTATGGTCAGGACAACGCCTCATCTAAAATCGAAGTTGTGCTGGAGCGTCCATCGCGTGAGAGCATCGAAGTTTCTCTTCACGGGATTGGTGTTCCGCCAGAGTCCGCAAAGAGTTTGGCGCGAGAGTCCGCTCGCAGCCTCAGCATTCTGCGGCGTCAAATGCCGGGAGTTGCCGGACGTTTGCCCCGCTGGGCGCAAGAAGCTCCGTCGCAGTCGCTACTCGCATCATTGTTGGCGGGCGGATGGGATGAGAGTAATGAGGGTGATAGAACAATCCTGTCACGATTGGCCGATATGCCGTACGAGCAGTTTGTCGCGGGTATTGCCGGTTTCGCAGGAAATTTTGACAGCCCGCTGCGCCGCGTTGGTTCCACTTGGAAGCTTGCGTCGCCACGTGATGCTTGGGGCCTGCTTGCCCGCCATCTTTCAACCGTTCACGTCGAGCGGTTCGCTGCGGTTGCTTTCGACGTTCTGAGTGCGACAGATCCTCGGTTTGAGATGTCTCAGGAGGAGCGTTGGTACGCGCCGATCCGAGGCGTGCACCCGCAATTTTCTGAGCATTTACGCCATGGAATCGGCGAAGTGCTGATCCTGTTGGCCTTGTTCGGCAGCTTTGCGTCGTCCGTGCCATCTGCCGATCGATTGCCGGATGGTATTGTGCGAGACCTGCTTGATGGGGCTGATCGTCAGCGTTGGTGGTCGCTGTCGAGAGACTTTCGGCTCTTGGCGGAGGCTTCACCCTTGAGCTTTCTCAGTGCTCTTGATGATGCACTAGTTATGGATAATAGCCCCGTGGCTGTCCTGTTTGGGCAGGACGATTCTCCTCTATTTGGCACCGAGCATCTGTCACCATTGTTGTGGGCGCTCGAAGCCCTTGCTTGGTCACCTGATTATCTTGGCCGTGTTGCATCCATTCTTGCCGCGCTTGACGAAATAGACCCAGGCGGCCGCTATACCAACCGTCCTGGTAATAGTCTGAAAACAACATTCCTCCTCTGGGCACCGCAAACACATGCAACCTTGGAGCAAAGGCTCCGTGTGCTTGACCGGTTGCGTCTACGGTTTCCCAAAGCGGCATGGAAGCTAATGTTGGCGATCCTTCCAAAGGGGCACGATTCCTTTTCACCTGCTCCAACTCCGCGCTGGCGTGACTTCTACGCAAGGGCGCCGGAGGTCGTTACATATGCAGTTATTGAAAAGGGCGCGTTGGCCGTAATCGATCGCCTCCTTGTCGATGTTTCGACTGACGTTTCTCGATGGGAGGCGTTACTTGACCGGTGGGCTAACTTGGGAGCGAAACGTGGAGAAGCCCTACAGAAGCTGAAAGAACTCCACCGCCAGATAACAAATGAGGATGACCGCCGCGCATTGCGAACAAAATTGCGTGCAATTCTGCACCATAACCGCAATTTTAGCGATGCAGCGTGGGCGCTCCCGGAAGAAGAGCTCGCGCACTTTCAGGAAATCTATGATTCCCTCAATCCTCATGATCCAATCGGGCAAGTCTCGTGGCTTTTTGAGACCTCGGCAGCAGTTCCGAACCCTGTCGGTGGATGGAGTGAGAGAGACGCGCAGCTTCAAGAGGAACGGCGAAAGGCCGTTGAGAACATATTCCGCAATCTTGGCGTCGACGGGGTGTTCGCTCTTGTTCACACAGTTCAGGAAAAGGGCTTCTTAGGAATCGCTGTAGCGGAAGCCGATTTAGGCGTTCCAACGCAGCAAGACGAAATCTTGCTACGTGCGCTGATGAGCGAAGGGGAAGATGGCTTTGGATTGGCACGAGGCATAATATTCGCTCTTCGGGGAAAAAAGGCTGATGGCTGGGCTGAAGCGTTGCTTGCGCAAGTGAAAGAGGGGGGCGGGGCAGACGACGCAATCCTCACAATTCTGCTTGCACTTCCGGTCTCTTCAGGGACGTGGTTGTTGGCCGGGCAGATAGGTGCCGAAATTGAGGCTCAATACTGGAGGAAAGCGCCGATCCTTTTGGTTGACGAAGAGCCTGCCGACACCGCTTTCGCCTTGAACAAATTGATAGAGGTTGGTCGGGCTCGTCATGCGGTCCATCTTGTCGGACTACGCTCGCACAATGGCATGAAGCTCGATTCAAATTTGCTCGTCCGCGTATTAAGGGAGGCTGCTCAGCAGCCGATCGATTCCGAGACCGACAGCAACGAAGCGACCATGTTCCAGCACTACGTGGCTGAGATTTTCGCGGATCTGGATAAGCGTGAGGATTTGGACGCAAACGATATGCTGATGTTGGAGTGGATGTATCTTCCCCTGCTGGAATACTCGCAGCGCCCAGCCAAGTTGATCATGCGCGAATTGGCTTCCAATCCGCAGCTTTTCGTGGAGATGATCTCAGCAATCTATAAACCCAGCGACGAAAGCGGCGTCGCTGATGATGTCCAACTAGAACCAGAGCGTGCCAAGATTCTGGCACATAAAGCGTTTGATCTCTTGCGTCTGTGGGACGTCGTGCCGGGATCATCCGATGATGGCACCATCGACCAAACAGCGCTCGAAGGCTGGGTCCGAGAGGCAAGGCGACTGGCGCGGTCTGTGGGAAGGGAAGATATCGCGGACCAGAAAATTGGCGAAATTCTTGCGTGTTCGGGGGTGGGTAAGGACAGCATCTGGCCAGCAGAGGCTGTTCGTGAGGTGATTGAAAGTGTTCGAAGCGGACAAGTCGATACCGGGGTTATGATTGGTCGTCGCAATCTTCGGGGTGTGACAACGAGATTGCCGGGTGATGGGGGGGTGCAGGAACACCAGTTGGTGGCGACGTATCGTGAATGGTCGCGCGCTACCGCACTAGAGTGGCCGCGTACATCCGCCATTCTTGAAAACATCGCTAAAGGTTATGAGCAGGATGCTCGCTGGCATGATGATGATGCTGAGCGGCTTGATTGGCGATAACCGCGCTCACATGTAGCGAATTTTGCGTTCCCAATCAGGCGTGGAATCAAACGTCGCGACGCGTTTATCTTCTTAATAACGCCCCGATCGCAGGCCGCCTGATGGACCTGGTGCCGGTTCACCGCACTACCAAATCCTTATGGTAGCTGGCGAAAGGTCCGATCCGGACGTTGGAAGTGTTTACCGCACGATCTGCTCCAACACTCGCCGCTCGAAGCTATTTTAAGGTCAGAGTAGCGACGTAATCTCGGGTTTCAGCGTTGAACTCGTGGAGCGCAGTTTCCGGCATTGCATTCCAGCGGTGGCCCAGCGCGACCGCGAACTGAGCGGGACCAGCATAATAGAGCCGGAGTTTCTTTATCTGAAGTTTTGCCGCAAGGTCGGAGACGTGCCTTTTGAGCTGCCCTACAATTGCTTGCATCTCTTTAGCCGATGTAACCGGCACCGAGAGGTGGAAGCGCTGGATCTTTTCGGCAGGGATGCCGGATGCCACCAGATCGCCGAAAGGGTCCCGAAGGATTCCAATGCTCACGGTCAGCACATCACCTGCAGCCAGCTGAGGATCCGACACGTCCCATTGGGCGTAGGTGGCGTCGGCCTGGGGGCGATCGTCCGTTGCCCATACGCCGTCACGGGTCACGATATCTATATCGAAGCCGGTGGCCGATCGAAACGACCATCCGAGAGCGAAGCCCGCCGACAGGCGATAGGATCCCTGCACAATTAGACGCGCAGCCCCCTGTTGCTTGAGCCAGGTGGCCGTTCGCTGGAGGGGGGTTAGGAGACCTTGCTGCCAATCTGCCGTGCTGGCGGCACCGGCCGAAAACGCGCTGGCATCCAGTTCCAGCATCGACGGATTGCTCTCCCTCCGGTCGGAGAGAATATGCAGCGCAATCGGTGGCAAAGGCAGGTCGCCGCCCATGGCTGTTTCAATGCACTGGATCAAGGCCGATCGGGTCAGAAAACTGCCGATATTGTGGTTTGCCTTGGCCATTGCGAGAAGATCATCGAAGACTTTCCGAAGCTGGCTGGCCTTGAGGTCTAAGGCGGGAAACGCCTCATGGAACGCACTATCAAACAGGCTGCGGGCGATCTTTTCGTCCGGAATGTTGCGTTCGTCAAAGTCGACGAAATCCACGACGAATCCGCCAAGGGGATCTGGATATTGATCGACTACGTCAGCTCGGAACTTGGCATCGAACTGTGCCTTGATCTCTGTGAACGGATCATAGAAAGGCCGCGCCTTTCGCACCCGGTCGCGGTCTTTCGCCATGTATGCCAACGTGGCTGGAACCACGGGAGTTACCAGAATGTGGGTTCGTGCGGTGCCCGGATAGCTGTCATTATAGCGGGAGAACCCTTCTACAATCTCCTTGATGTCGGCGGGCTTGAGAACGCCCGATTTGGCCTGGTGGCGGTCAATTACAGAACCATGTGGCGCGAGAGGCGCGAAAAAACGGGCTTCGAGATCCTCCAGTCCTTCGAAAATCATCCCTTCGAACGCGGGATTCCCGAGCCACGCGGGCAGTCGCGCCAGTCCGTCCCAGATCTGGTATTCGAAACCATCCTGGGCGATTATACCGCCCATGCCCTTGGCGTCGGTTAGCGTTGGTGCGGCCTGCTTGTCGGTCATGCGTCCATTTCCAATTTTACGTTTTGCTCAAAGCCGCGTGGATCAAAAAGCCAGGCGCCCGCCTCGAATTTGTCGGCGCGCAAGCGCACGATCATCAAAACTGCGAAGCTGCCCTTGAAATCCGGATCCCTGACCAGATCCCTCATGCTCTGGACGTCGACTCCACTGGGGCGGACTTCAAAGCTGGGGTGGCTGTGCCACTCGCCGATGTAGTTGTAGCGGCGATATTGGTGGTGCGTCCGGTCGAAGAATCGTGTTGCATCGCGTACGGCCTGTAGGATGTCGACCAGGAACCGGCTGAAAGTGCCGCGCCGGGCCTGAATCGTCATGGTGGATACGCGGAAATGTGAGGGCTCAATCTGTTCGCCGAACAGCTGGCCCCCGATCTCCTTGTCGCCTGCGCTCCTGAGGGCAGTCGTCAGAGTTGCCAGTTCACTGGGTGAAAGCTTTAAGAACATCCAGCAATTCTCCGGCAATCTCGATTACAAATTTCTGGGCGTCGGCATCCTCGGTATTATTATTCCACTCCGACGGACCACCGACATCGAGAGCGATTACATGGCCGTGCATGTCAAAGGCCCATTCCTTCCGGAAGCCAATCAGCAACCACCGGAAATCGTCAAGCTTGTCGTCAAGAATGTCGAGCACAACGCGGGCGGCATGCGAGGCGGCCATGCTGATCGCTGCATCATCCGCGACGATAATATCGCCGTCATCGCTGATTGCCTCATAAGCCCTATCGCCGGCCGAAAGTGGCACTACGCGCCCTTTTTCATCTGTCCAGTTCAGCAGCGCCTCTCGGCCAAGGGTATAAGCGGCATTTCGCTCCGGCACGGACGGCGCAACCAAGGCCCCGATCCCCCCTTCGAACACTTCCACGGAAACGAATGGCTTCTTGTTCTCGAAAGCAAGAGCGCCGAGCAGCATCGATGTTGCGGGATCACCAGAGGCATCCACGATGATATCGCAGGCCGTAATCAGATCGAAATGAAGAGCATTGGTTCTGGCAGATTTCTGCCAGTTCAAGTTCTGGTCGATGGTCATGATATCGGCGCCTGGAACGATATGAAGAAGCCGGCGCTTCAGGCCATGGACCTTGTGATATCCGACATCCCGCCAGTCAAGAACATGGCGCTCCAGATTACCCGGCAGGAAGACATCTCCATCGAAGATGCGCAGCGTGTCAATCCCGCTGCGCAACAGCATTTCCGCAACTTTCGAGCCCACCGAACCGGCCCCGACAACGGCTACTTTCTTGGCTTGAGCAGAGGGTGCGCGACCGGAGCGCAGGCCCGTTTCGGGAGGCAGGACATAAACTTTGCGATGATAGGCATTATCCGACAGCACATGGAAGACGTTAATGCCATCATCTTCGATGAACACGGTTACGAAGTTCACTTCGCCTTCCACCGGCGAACTTTCCCATAGGGTCGATATGAAGGTGCTTCGCTCTGACGGAAGACCATCGGGCACTTTCCCGCTGACCAGAGCTACGGGCACGTGAAGCCGCCAAGTGTTCAGATCCGCCGATGGTGGCCGTTGAACACCCTGGCGGTCAACGGCGTCGCTGAGGAAGATGGGCCAAACCTTGTCCGAGGCCGACCACCGCAAGGCATTAACGTCTTGAATGTCACCACTCAATAGACGTGTCAGGCATTCCTGCCCGATGAAGACTGGTGACTCGCCCCAGTTATATTTCTGGATCTCACCGACATTATGGGCCGAGGTAACCTTGCCCTTCTCCCCATCTCCCAACGGGTTCTCGAGGTTGAGCAAGCCATAGGCACTACGCAGAACATCTGCCCCGTTAGCGCGGGACGTCCAGTTGTCGGGGCGCAGCTCGAGACAAAGCGCACCGCCTTTGCCGTATTGATGATAGGACCATTTCGCTTCAGGGTCTTGCGGCTCCACCCAGGCAGGCACGAGCGGAAAGTTGTCCGGATAAACGAGACGGATAGGGTAGGTGGCGCCGTGCGCGACGATCGAGCCGATAGCCGCAAACTTGTAATCGTGTATCTCCCAGCGATCCAAAACGAACCACTCTGTCTCGGTCGCCAGATTCTCTACCGCTTCTTTTTCCCGGGCAACGCGGACGGTGTTGTTAAGCCACCAGATGCTCATGCAAATCCGCGGGGCTTCGTGGGAGCGGCCATGGCATCCGGAAACACATAGGACGAGGTACCCGCCGTAGCGGCCGCCTTCTCAAGCAGGTTGCTGGCCTTGGCAACCTTTTCAGTTTCGGTCGCAGGAAATCGGCTGCCGAACACCTTGCGCCAATACCACGTCGCGTCATCCATGTTGTCGGTTGACTGAGCTTTCCGTGCGTAGTCGGCATAGGTTTTCACCTTGTCCATAAATGCCTTCCACTGCGTTATTGACACCTTGGCAAGGATGTCGCTGCCAGCGACAGACGGGTCAAGGATGACAGGCTTGATGTCCATTTCGGCCTGGAATGCATATGCCTGACGGATGTTCTCCAGCATTTTGGCGAAGGCTTCACCGTAGTGGGTTTCGTCTTGCGGGGCGTGCAGCGCCGTTAGCACTTCAAGCACGAAGCCCTTGGGGCGTTTGCCGGAGTTGTTTTCGCGGCGCCACCACTTGAACAGCTTGACAAGCGGCTTAAGGCGACCGCCGAAATCATTGTTCCGATCGCGGCTCCAGTTGATATGGCCAGGCGGGTCGGTCAGCTTCCATTCGCCTGTTTCACGATCCGGAATCTTGTATTGCTCTCCCCATTCGATCACCGGCACGACATCCATTTCGGCAAGGGGCGTGATCAGCTTGACGGACCGTTTGTTAATGCGCTCGACCTCGTAGCCGTCGCCTCCGTCCTCGAGAGCGGCGCAAAGATCGTTGAGAACATCCTCAGGTTCGTCATCCGTCGTATAGTTGGTGACGATGATGATATCGACGTCGGGACGCACCACGCCGTCGGCATCCGTCTTGGGACGGATGGAGGTGTTACGCGCGTAGCTTCCGGAGAGAAAGTCCCTCACGATTTTCGTCTTAAAGTCGTCCTGTACTTTCAGGTGATCTCGGACGCCCGTATGGGCTTTTGATGAATTGGTTTTCGTAGTGGTGCTGGGTTCGATGTCTTGGAGGAGTTCGAGAAAACGCGCGTTCGGGACCATCAATACCTCTAGATTAGGTCGAGTCTAATGGCCTTTCCACGGCCGGTTAATTCTTCGCCAACTATATAGGAAGTTATCGAGAATTTCCAACCCCACGTTGCGCCGCGCGCATCTTTACTTGCATCTTGGCGCCACGACTTTGGAAACGCTGATTGCGCGGGCGTTCGGTATCAGCGGGAGCACGATTGCACGGGTACCCAGGTTGACTCCGGCGATCAGACCAACGAGTACAAATTGAATAATGTTGGCAGGACAGCCCGCCAACGATTGCTGACTAACTGAGGATCTTGACAGGGCTATGGGCCCGGCGGATGTCCCATTATTTGGTCATTTCTTGAAGCAAGAAAAGCGGATTACCGGGATACTTGACGAATTTCTCCTCGTTCTCCCATATTCCCGTCTTAACAATAATAGCAGCAGACTCAGCCGGTTTGGATGTTGCTTCCATCGTTCGAAGATCAATCCACCGAGGAATATCCTGTCCTTCAGAATGCTCCGTCAACATGAATTTGAGTGCGGCGCCATCACAGTAGATGCACCCTGGAATAAGCTTACGCCAATTGCCTGGGGCAAAGCTTGAGAAGATGATGGGATCCAGCACCCATTCTCTTCCCAGCGACAAGCATGTGGCCTCGGAAGAGAACGTTTTCAGTTTAAGCACGCCATATGCGGCGTCGGTGCCTTCCAAAAACCCAACGCGCGGCGAAGTGCCCTCTTTTTGAAGTACGACACCATATGCCTGCGCACCATCCTGCAGCACCTTTACCAACTCCCCGACGACTGCGTTGGTAAGCATTTTTGTGGTTGCGTTTGTCGTGATTCTCATAACTTCCCTCGATGTGGTATTCAGATTGGTTCCTTTAATCCCAAGATGTAAAGATTCTCTCGCTTAACGAGCATTTCACATGCCGTGGAGGGCGATTTTTGCTTTTCGATATGTTGCGCCGGTGGCGCTGGGGCGGCATCGATTTCCAAACAACGACTAAGCTGGGTGTTTAGCTTCCGGCAAATTGGATTGGGTTTCTATGAACGTTAAGAGTGCAGCCCGCATCAGCCCGATGAAAAGGGCCTCCAGCTCAAAATGATCGTCTTCCGGCAGGCTTGTGTGGACGCCGCCCCGAATACGATGTGCCATCACGAGATCGGCCGCGATCTGACCAGAGGGTTCATTGGCCAATGCCTTGATCCTCGTTTTGAGGGAGCTCCAATCGTTCGCAAGATCAGCTTTTCTGGCCAGGGGCGCAACATCGCCGCGCTTGAGAATTTGCAGAACATCGGGATTGCGCCACAACTGCTTGAATTTCTCGTATAGCTGCGTTTCGGTTCCGCCAAGCGACACCGTAACGTGCTCGACGGCGATGGCCATTCCCTGAATGTCGCTTCTCATGCCTTCACGGGCAAACTCGTTGCCACGCAAAGCATGGTCCTCAAAAGATTTCAGCCTCCAGAAGAATGCTTCAAGCCCTCCAGCGGCAAGGAAATTAACGAAGGCCTCTATATCGGAATCCGTAACCGCAATCGTGTTGAGCTTGCTCGACCGAGTTGCGCCTTTCAGCGTGAGGCGGACGCGTTCCTTTTCCTCCTCCGCCCAGTCGGGCCAGATCAAGTCAAATATAGGTTTGAACCAGCCGCCAATCTTGCCAATCCGCTCGCGCAGTTGTGCAAACGACATACCTTCGGTGTGTCGCGTGAGGATGATAGCTTTTTCGAGCACAGCTTTGTAAGCCTCTGCGATCAGCGGGCGGCCGTCGCGATGCCAGTTTGACCAGGTTTCAGCCAGAAAATGTATGAGCGCGAGAAGCTCATCATCGCCGATGCCAAAGCGGGCGGCTGATGCGAGTGCCAAGTTTTGGCTCTGCTGCTCATATGCTGCCGCTTCTGTCGGACTTAGTTGAAACCGTCCCCCACCATGATCCCTGATGATATACCGCAACACACGCGCGCTCTTCCGCAAACCAGACAACCGCATCCAAAGCATTCTGGTGTTCCATAAATTGTCCGGCCGCGCGGGCACTGCTCGTATCGTACGAATAGGTGGCGCCACTGGGAACGCGGCCTGCGGCGAAGGCGTCTCTGGCGGCTTGAGCGATGTCGTCGTCCGCCAGGTTCAATCTGATATGGATGCCGGCTTCAGCAGCTTCCGCAGCGAGAAGAACCTGCCAAGTGCAATAATAATCCTCGACATTGCAATCGTCGAAGAGCTCGTCGTAAACGTCGCTGCTGACGTCAACGCGCCGAGCAAGCCTCGGCTCGAAGAGGAAATCCTTGGGCTGCTGGATAAATTCGGAAAACCGTGGATCCCGATCATCCAAGGGATGAGGCGAGGGGCCATAGGCAATGAAATTTCGCCACCTGTAGAGCCCGTTGGAAAGCTCGACTGCGGCATCCCACCGTGGGCCGTCAGGTTCAACCGGCAGCGTGAATTGACATTGTATGTGGTCGTGCGTCTCCAACCAGAAACGGCGTGCGATTGGGTCGGGATAGCGGATGCGAAGTCGGGGGCGAAGCAATCCCGCCGCCTCCAGACTATCTAGAAGACCCGTGCCGATAAACTCGCCACGAAAGGCGCGCAAAGGCTTCAACTCAGTAAGAAACTGATTGGCTGTCATAAATCGGTGGAATTCCATCAGCGCCCGGTTGCTGTTCCCGCTATGATGTTGTTCTTTCGTCGATTACAAGTTTTCGATGTGTTGGCATTATCAATGGCCAAAACACCCAAATGAATCCAGACCTCATGCGCGCGCTCCTGTTTAAGGTCGAAAGCCTGCAGGACGGTGCGACCCATCAATTCTATGCTGAGGCTCTGGTGAGCGAGAATGGGCGGTTTGAAGGCGCCGATCCGATGGAGATCAGGATCAACATGATGTACCTCTTCGACCAGAAGTCGTCGCGGGTCGCCAACTCTCGATGACCAGTTTTGAGGTTGAGCGTCTGACCGCAGAAGGTGCGGAATTCCTGCAGTCCGTCCGCGACGACAAGGTCTTCCGCCCAGCTTCCTCCACGCCACTACGCTCTGTTCCGTGCAGCCGGTTCCCCGCGAAGACTGTTGTCCCCCTTCCATCCCCACCGCTCGCGCGGCCCCGGGAGGCAGAACGCGGTTCTGCCGTGTTCCACCAAGACAACCCAATCGAAGGAAAAGACCTATGAACACCATGACAATTGCCACGGATACCGCCGCGGTCCATCCCCTCATCACTATCCAGCACGAGGATGAGAGCATTGCGCTCAACCGGCTGGTCTCGAGCGCGGGCAACGTGCGGCGCGTGAACGCGACGGCAGGCCTGTCGGAGCTCGCCGACAGCATCGAGGCCCACGGCCTCATCCACAAACTCACCGTGCGCAAGGGCAAGAAGGGCAGGTACGAGGTGATTGCGGGGTCGCGCCGCCTTGGGGCGCTGCGGCTGCTCGCCAAGGAGGGGCGGCTGGCGGAGGATGCGCCTATTCCCTGTACCCTGCGCAACGGGGAGGACGTGACGGAACTGTCGCTGGCTGAGAATGTGCAGCGCGAAGCCATGCACGTCGTCGATGAAATAGTTGCCTTCCGGGACTTGGCCGAAGGCGGCATGGCCCCGGAGAGCATCGCGGCGCGGTTTGGCCAGTCGGTCATCACCGTGCGCCAGCGATTGAAGCTTGCCAACCTCTCCCCGAAGGTGCTGGACGTGCTGCGCGAGGATGGCATGAGCCTTGAGCAGGCGCGGGCGCTGGCCCTTAGCGACAGCCACGAGGAGCAGGAGCGGGTCTGGTTCGAGACGGTCTCGTATAACCGCGACCCGCGCAGCCTGCGGGCGATGCTGACCCGCGAGCATGTGCGCAGTAGCGACCGGCTGGCCCGGCTGGTGGGATTGGAAGCTTATGAGGCGGCGGGCGGCGGCATCGTGCGTGACCTGTTCAACGAGGACAGCGGCATCTTCCTCACCGACCAGCCGTTGCTGGTCCGGCTGGCGATGGAGGTCTTGGAGCGGGCGGCGGAACCCCTCAAAATCGAGGGGTGGGGCTGGGTCGAAACCTCGCTTGACGCCTCGGTGGCCTATGGCGGCGTTTACGGGCGCATCTACCCGCAGACCCGCGACCTGACCGACGACGAGCAGGCCGAGCTTGCCGCGCTGGGCGAGAGCTTTGACGAGATGCAGGCGCAGTTGGAGGGGTATGAAGAAGCCGACCCGGCGATTGAGGCCGACAAGATGCGGCTGGCCGAGATCGAAGGGCGCATCAGAGCAATCCAGAGCGGCACCAAGACCTACGACCCACGGGAACAGGCACTGGCCGGGTGCAAGGTCTATGTCGACCAGTTCGGCGCGGTGCAGGTGGGCAGAGGTTATGTGAAGGCCGAGGGCCGCGAGGCGTTGGAGCAGTTGCGGCGCGGGGAGGCGGGGAATGAAGAGGATGGCGAGGTGCCTGCCGCGTCTGCCCCGGAGCCGGAAGCGGGCTATTCCGCCGCACTGGTGGAGGAACTGACCGCCATCCGCACCGCCGCCATGCGGGTCGAACTGGCCAACCGTCCTGCGGTGGCGCTGGCCGCGTTGCTCTATCCGTTGGTGGGCCGCATCTTCCACAGCGGCTACACGAGCTATGATGCGGCGGTGGAAGTGAATGGCCAACGCCGTGAGCTTGCCCCGTCCATCAAGGAGCCGGGGGAGGCCCGCGCGCTCTCGGCATGGCAGGCGATGAAGGAGGCATGGGGTGACATCCTTCCCGGTGCGGCTGCGGACCTCTGGACATGGCTGCTCGACCAGCCCACCGACAAGCTGCTGGAACTGCTGGCGTTCGTCACCGCCGCCAACCTCAATGGCGTGAAGGGCAAGCACGACCAGAGCCGCACACGGCTGGACAATGCCGAACAGGTGGCCGTGGCCGTGGGCCTCGACATGCGGAGCCACTGGACGGCGGACGCCACATTCCTCAACCGTCTGAGCAAGGCGGGGATTGCGGAGGTGCTGGACGAGGCCGGTTGCGCGGCACAGGTGGTGCGGGTTATCGAGAAGGCCCCAAAAGCCGAGGCGGTGGCCGAAGCTGAAAAGCAGCTTGCGGGCAAAGGATGGCTCCCGGTGCACTTGCGCAGCGAAGGGCATGGCGCTTTGCCGGAAGCTTCGGTATAGCCCCCTGAGCGATACCGACTACCAAGCCCGGGCCAGCATCCGGGCTTTTTTGCTACCCGGCGCGGAGCCTGATGCCTATCTCCGCCGGGTTCGGCCTGGCCAAGCCAACGGCGAGGAGGAGCCCGTGGCCGCTTTCCCTCGCGCTCCCCACCCACCCGGTCTGCCGGAGGGCCCCTGCAATCAGCCCCGCAAGAGCTTATATGTAGATATCTCTTGCCATGCATCTCGAGTTCCCTATATGTTCTTAAGGAATCGTTCAGGATTCACCGAGTATTATCGTTTTTCCACAGGAGAACATGCCATGCGTGATGTTCCTTGGCCACGATAATCGTGGTATTGAGAGGCCCTCTTCTTGGGGGCCTCTCTTGTTTCTCGAATTTTTTAAAGAATACCCTGCGCTTGTTTCTCTTTTGGCAGTAGCGGCTGGATGGTTTGCAACGCGACGTGGTCAGATACACGGCGACCGCGCGAAACATAGCCATAGCTATCTGGGTATTCTTGATAGGTCAGAATATCTCGGTGCCCTTAAGACAATCAGCACTTTGCTGGATAAAGGTACCTACTATATCGAGGCGGATTATCCCGAAGATCAGCAAAACAGATATTCGCAAGCTATATGGGATTGTTCCAGACTATGGAGAAGGCGGCAATCGACATCGACATGGGATATATCTCTGAGGAGTACTTCTATAAGAAGTACAGGACCTTAACTGAGCGATTGTTCTGGGTCTCGCACCTCTTTATCAACAAGATTCGTCAGGAAAAAAACTCCGGAACGATCTATAAGAATTTTGAAGCGCTTTACATTCGCATTCATTTCAAGCGAAAGCCCTTTACCTTGATGCTGTTGGAGTATTTCAAGGTCTGCCCGAATTTCAAAGCGAGTTCGGCCTTCTTTGCCGCGCATCTGAGGACCCTCGACAAAAACTTTTGGGGCTTTTTCTTTGAAGTTTGTCGCTATCGCTCGTTGCCAGGGAAGATTGAGTATGTCGAGCGCGATGACAAGCCGCTCTTTCGGCGACGCATTCGGCAATTCAGGCTTTTTGAGGTTGCCGTCGCTGCAGCAATTATCTTGCTGATTGTGCGACTCGAGATTTGATTTTGTTTTCCCACTGATCGATAGGGTGACACTCGGTTCATTATTGGCTTGGCTCTCCTCGCGCTCGCTTACCACCCTTTCATGCAGCAAGCATTCAGAAGAACCCGCTCGCACCGTTCATGATCGTCCCAACAATGGCAAGCGCCGGTCCAACAATATTGACCGCAAGCGCGTCCTTCTCGATCTGACCGGCTTCTTCCAATTCTTCTGGCGTGGGCTGATAGGACGCTCCGCCGATTTTACGATTCTTTTCTAGCCACGACTTATAACCGCCAGCGCGAATGACGGGCCGGGCAATCGTGAATACGCCGAGGCTCGCCATCACCGCACCTGCCAACGCAAGTTTCGAGCTGAGAGCCGGCGCGAAACCGGACAGTCTGCAAACGATCTCCAAGAGAACGACGGCCGCCACCCATAATCCCAGGCCGGACCATGGATGAAACGCCCATTTGCCCTTACCTTCGAAATATTCAAGCACTGACATTCGCATTTCCTTTCATTGAGATAGCATAGATCGGATCTCGGGACCTGGCCCCAATTCATGTCAATCTAACGGGCCGAGGATCCTGCCACCCGGTTGCCGGCCCCTTCGCCTGAACAAATCACCTTGTTTCGACCGGCGCCTTTAGCCTGGTAAACAGCACGGTCCGCTTGATGAAGCAGGTTGTCGGAGTCATTCAGCTCGGTCCAGTCGAGCGAAATCGCACCGATGCTCACCGAGACAACCCGGAAGGCACTGCCGCCATGCTCGATCCTCAGATCGAGGACAGCTTCCCTGATCCGCTCGGCAACCATCATCGCTCCCGCGACGTCGGTGTCGGGAAGAAGAGTGACGAATTCTTCGCCGCCATACCGTGCCGCAAGGTCATGGGGTCGTCTGGCAGCGTCTTTGATAACCGCGCCGACCCTTTTCAAGCATTCGTCACCGGCCGGATGACCGTAGAGATCATTGTATGGCTTGAACCAGTCGACGTCGATCATCAGAAGGGCGAGGGCTCGTTTGTCCCGGCGCGCGTGGTTATGCTCGCGCAGAAGAGCGGCATCGAAGCACCGCCGGTTTGACAGGCCCGTCAGGTCGTCCTGTTCCGCCAGAGCCAACAAACGCGTATTTGCCTGGTGGAGTTGGTCCTCAATCGCCTTTCGTGAAGACACATCCCTCAAGGTTCCGATAATGCCGTCGGAATCTCCTGTCAGGTTGTTGCGGAGCGCCTTCAACTGGGCTTCAGCCCATATCCAATGACCGTCGCGATGCTGGATCCGGTTCGTTATCGAACGCCGCTCCGAGGTGCCGTCGAGCAGGGCTCGAAACGCGAGCGTGACAAACGGCTCGTCTTCGGGGTGTATCAACTCCGCCGGAGATCTTCCGATAAGATCAGCCGGCTCGTACCCCAGAATTTCCCGGCACGCGGGGGAGACGTAGCGGCGCACAAGATTGCGATCGAGCTGGAACACCATGTCGGTGCTGTGGTCGGCGAGCAGACGATAGCGAGCCTCGCTTTCCCTCAGTCGTTCCTCGGCCATGACGCGCTCGTGAATATCGCGGCCGACGGAATGAATGACCGTCACCCGTCCATCGGCGTCTTTGAGAGCGCGGTTCGTCCAGGCAAACCAGCGCGTCTCGCCATCAGGCATCAAGATCCGATTCTCGTTGTCGACACAGTCGCCATTCGCGCAGCCGGCCTTCAGGTGCCGGGCGACCTCGGCGTAATCGTCTTCGGGCACGAAATCGAACAGGCTTGCGCCCACCATGTCTTCCGGCCGTTTCCCGTGACAGCGAGCATAGGCGTGGTTGACGAACTCGAGCGTACCGTCCTCGCGTGCCAGCGACACAAGTTCCGATTGGCTCTCCACGAGTTCGCGGTATCGGGCCTCGCTGGCCGCCAGTTGCCGCTTCGTCGCCTTAAGTGCCGTTACGTCCGTGATCACGGCCAAGGAGATCGATTCCTGGATCGATTCGTCGAACTCCAAAACTGCCGATAATTGAACGTCGACGATCCGACCGTCCTTGCAGACCATCTGGTATTGCACGTCATCACAGCGTCCGGTCCTGAAGAAGTCGGGCAGCACGTTGGTGACGGCATGAAGCCGTGACTCCGGCGTCAGAAATTCGGACGAGCGCCTGCCGATAACCTCGTCACGCGTATAGCCCAGTTTGGTCAGCCAGGCGTCGCTGACGGAGATGAGGCGGCCTTGGCCGTCAATGGAATGGAGCATCGCCGGCGTGACCCTCATGCGATGTTCGAGCTCTTCGCGGGCGTCCTGCAATTTAATTTCGGTCTTCTTTTGAGGTGCTTTGGTCACGCGGTCTTGATCTCTTGACGCCGGTTGGTGTCCCGGCCGCACATCCTGACGAGGCAAGAAGGACCGGAGCTTGTCGCTCGTTGACCCCGGCCTTCCAAACCGTAACGATTTGATTCCAGAGACATTGGCATTGGGCCATGATTAAAGGTTCCCACTTACCAGCGCGTTAGCGGATGGGCGCGAAATCACATTTCAGCGACGGGACCGAGTGCTCAGGCGTGGACATGGCGCCACAACGCAGGGAACAGGTCGTGACGATGGAAGAGCGATATCATGCGCTCTTCGTTGAAGGTGGCTTCTCGCGAGAACCGAGAAGCTCATTGAGCCGAGCTGCAATCGCCTCATCTGAATTGAGCCCGCGGCTGACCAGTGCGACGGCATACTTCATTGCCGCTTCGCCGAGTGCGCTTTCGACCTCCACATGATTGCGCTGCGCCCACCGGCCGACCGTCGTCGTGATGAGATCGAATTCGGCATCTGTGAACGACACCATTTCAAACGGAAACATGACGCTCTCCCCAGAGAGGGAGCGGCTTTGTGTCGCCCGCGTTGGAGGAGGACCGACATTCCGCCCCATACTGCTGGCAATAGCGGAAAACTGCCCTCCGTAATAGGGTCAAGATGCGGGAGAGCTCTGTTCATATAAAGCACGACGTCGCCCCGGTCCCGGGTTCAGTCGATGACGTCGATTACCTCGTAGCTTTTCACGAACGAGCCCAAGTCGCTGTTCAGCAGCGCCAGGATGCTCGCTTTCGAAATGGGGAGGGTTTCGATCTTCTCCAGTCGCATGGGCGACCATTTGCAGCCCGGCTCACTTTCGACGTCGCGTCGCAATTCGAGAAGATCGTGGCGCGCACTTTCTGCGTCATCGAAGAAGATGCCTGGGATGCCTGTATAGGCCCAGCGATCGTCACAGGGGTCGTTGACCAGGCTATAGGTATAAAAGGTAAAGGACGGGCTCTCCGGCATTCTTATCTCCTTTTCTAATGTCTATCGCACCAGACATGACCTGCATTCCGGCCAAACTGCTACTCGCAAAAGTGTTAGCTGACGGTCAATTGCAGGATCCTGCAAAGAATGGCGGGGCCTTCCGTTTAGCTCGGCCGACCAAATAAAGCTTTGAGAGCTTTCGCGCACCCGACGCGACGCGTTCCTTCGAAGACGAATTATGGCGGTGAGTTGCGATGCCGCCAAATCTGAGGCCGGGTGTCTTCTCGCTATCGGCGAGAGCTCAATTTCTTGCTTTATGACGGCGCCCGCGGTTGCGGTATGTGCTTAAAGAATTGCGAGGAAAGGTAAAGTAGACATATAGATTGTGCATGGACTTTATCGACAAGCAAATAGCGCCGCCAAAATCCTGGGAGAAATTCGAGGAGCTGACGCGAGCGTTGTTTGGAAAGATCTGGCTTGATCCGGTCGCTCAGAAAAACGGCAGAACCGGTCAGAAGCAGCACGGCGTAGATGTGTATGGATCGCCGCCGGATCGCCCCGGTGCCTTCCGCGGGGTGCAGTGCAAGGGAAAAGAGGGCAACTACGGCGCGAAAGCGACCATAGATGAGTTTGATGCGGAGCTTGCTAAGGCTGAGAAATTTGAGCCGGGTCTGACGCATTGGACATTCGCAACGACTGCGCCCAATGACGCAACGTTGCAGCGTCACGCCCGCATTGTTTCGGAACAGCGTGTGCGAGAAGGGCGGTTCCCGGTGGTCGCTGTGGGTTGGGAGACAATCCAGGCGATCATGTCAGGTCATAGCGATATCATCGAGCAATTCTATCCTGAACATTCCGGCGACCTGCCCGCAGTCTTAGCTGCGCTGAAGGCCCTTCCCAAGCCGGACGAACTCGAAGCCATCAAGATCGCTCTGCGCTCAGTCGCCAAACACGAGGTGACTGCTGTCCTCGGCTCCAACTGGTCAGAAGTCCGCTTTGAGACCGCCCGCAACCTCGGCCCAGCACTCATGGGGCGACCGCTCGGACCGGCCGATGTGGCGGCCTGTCCACTCTTGCCCGAGGTAGCCGAGCTTCTGGCTGATCTTGAGCGCGCCTGGTCTGCGCGACTTTCCGGAGTCGCCGGCGCGGGCAAGTCGATCTGCATGCTTCAAGCGGCGCGTCACCTTCATGCCAAAGGCTGGCGCGTGCTACGGCTAGACGACCCGATGGCAGAGAGCATTCCCGCGATCGAAGCAAGCACGCCGACGCTGTTGATCGTTGATGACGCGCATCTCGCTCGACCGGCCTTCGTGCGCCGTCTTGAGGAGCAGGCGACTGCAACGTGCCGTGTGCTGAGTGGGCATACGATCGGGGAGGGCAGGGAGAACACGCCGGGCACAATCCAACTTGATGCGAAGCGTGCAGTTCGCGTGATCGCGGACGGCCTTCGAGCGGTCCCTGATGTGACGCTCGAAGCTGTACGTCGGGCCGATGATCACGTCGGGCACAGGCCCGGAGACGAACGTCTTGAGCAACGGCTGGATCACGCAGCCGAGGTGGCGCTGTTTCCATGGCAGTTCTGTTTCATCCTTGGCGGCGGCTGGCGTCGAGCGAGCGCGCTCGCCAGTTCCGCCCGAGCTGCCGGTTTTGATCTTGTTCTCGCAGCGGTGGCCATACGACAGCTTGGAACCCGAGACGCCCGATGTTCAGAAACGGCACTTGTGAATTTCATAGGAGATACGGTTTCGGCCAGCGAGCTTGGTCCGGCGATAGAGTGGCTAGTCACTCAGAGGCTCCTCCTGGCACGGGATGACCTGCGCTGCCCGCATCAGCGGCTTGCAAGCGTCCTTCTTACCAAAGTGCTTGAGGGGCAGAGCGCTCTGGGCCGCAAGGCGATAGGAACAATGCTCCACCGGCTCTTGATCAATCCCGAGGTGCCAGTCGGCGGTATCGCATTGCTCTTGAACGAGCTGTCGTTTGGCGGTGATTATGGGCGGTGGCATAAGCTTGTGGAACGCGAATGGCTGAACCCTCTTCTGGAGCGCTGTTGGGCCGCCAGCGCGCCAAATGAAATTCGTGAGGCTTGCTGGGCGCTTAACGCCTTACACGGTTATGCTGTGGACGAAATGGCAATTGTCGCTGCACATGAGGACGAATTGGCGACCTGGATCACCAGCGCGCCGCAGGGGGCTTGCTACGCGATAGGTCAGCTGATTAATCATATCCACAATGAGGACGGTGCTCTCGGCCGCACTATCAGTGCTAAGGTCGAACCTTTGATACTTGCTCGGGCGATCAGCACGGCAGAGCCGCTTCATGCATGCGAGATCGCCAAACTGATCTCGGCGATGCGTGTCGCGGAAAATGAAGATTGGAAGGCCGTCTATCTCAAACGAATCGACCGTTTCAAGCTGTTCGGCCTTGTTTCAAGGTGGCCGGAGGATGCGTGGCTTTCCGCCGTCGCTGATCTTTGTAAGCATTTCTGTTATTTCGAGCCTGAGTTTGGCTATCAGCTAATCGAAGCCCTCATTCCGGCGGTTGCAAAGCGGCTTCGCGGCGATCCACAATATTCATTTCGTGAGTTGGACGATATTGTCTGGCATTCACTCCGGCTCTATGACCCATTGGAGGTCTATGTCGGCAAGCTCGCACCGACACGTCGGATGCGGCAGGTCGGTCGAAAGATTTGTGCATGTTGGTCGCCTGTCGATCTCGCCGCGAAGCTGTCACAGAGTACACCGCGGAACTTTCAGTCTGCTGCAGGACTGCTGAGTTTCATACGCAAGGCGGCGCCAAAAATGTTCGAAGCAACGGTGCTCGCCCTCGATTGGAACGAGATCGATCAGCAGATCGGCGCGGGCTGGGCGGAAGAGATTGGTGACGCACGCATGTTGCTGGGTGTTGCCTGGGGTCTGCCTGCGGCGCGTCCGGCGATTGAGGCACTTGTTGCGCGCAACGAAGCCAAGATCACCACTATGTCGGCACACCTTGCCGCGGTCGCGCCAGAGAGTGCGTTCCGTCACATCGCCAACGGCAGGAGCATCGCACTTTCCTATTCGGGGCATGTAGAATGGCGACTCGGCGGGGCAGTGCTTATCCGTTTCATCGAGAAGAAGCGGCAACTGATCCCCGCGCTGATCGCGCCGCATCTTGGGGCCATCGCAACCGCGCTTTCGCAACAGAGTCCGACCTTTTACAACGAGGCGCTTTTATTTCTGCAGCTTATGATCGCGGTAGACTCTAACTTCCTGCAGAAAGTACTAAGACAGGTAGAGGTCGACAAAGCTACCCGCGGCTGGCGCGATGCGCTCGCTGGACGTCAGAACAATCACGTTCGGGGCGCCAAATCCGAAGCAATGCAAGTGGTGGCGCTCCTTATCCAGCATGCGATTGAGCGTAAGGATCCAGTGGGCGATCTGGCGCGGCAACTGCGCAAGGATTTCCCGAAATCATCAGTACCTCTTGCGGCGACCATCGAGCCGATTGACCTTCCCGAAGGTTGATCAATGCGACGCCGAATGTGAGGTAGTTTTTAATTGGTGTTCGCAGCAAGGCGAGCTTCCACACCGCTGCGCCACGGTCCGCTTAGCCGGTTTCCTGCGTGAACCGTTGTCCCCCTTCAGCCCCACCGTTCTTGCTGCCCCCGGGGTGCGGACGCGGTCCTGCTGCACGGTCGCATTCTCAAATTGGTTTTCGTAGATGGTCTGGCGAAGCGTGCTATGTGCAAGCTGCGCCCGCGCTTCAAGTTCGGCCTCGTAAGCTTCAGGCTCGCCGATGGGGCGTGGTGACGCAAAAGTGACGCAGGAAGGTTTGGGTTGCGGGAAGGATGTATAACGCTTTGAAAAGTTTGGCGCACCCGACGCGATTCGAACGCATGACCCCTTCCTTCGGAGCCCATCCCGAGCTTATTTCGATTATTAGGAAATGTAAGGAGTTATATGTAATTTCATCATTTTTTTGATTTTTGTAGTCGTCATTTCTTCACTTTTTGCGTCACCAATGCTATAAATTGGTGACGCGAAAGTGACGCAATATGCCAAAGTTATATTTGACCGATACCCTGGTTCTGACATTGAGGTGTCAGGCCGGAAGACGGCAGTGCATTTACTGGGATCACCCCGTCGGAACCGATGGGCGGACCCGCAATGGCTCCGTTTCGGGGCTCGGCCTCAAGGTCACCAACCTCGGAAGAAGGACGTTTATTCACGACTACAGGTTCAATGGTGAGCGTTATCGGAAAATCCTCGGAACTCCCGCCAACCTGAGCGTCGCATCTGCCCGTCTGCTCATTGGTGAACGGCAGCAGCAACTTGATGCCGGCACAAACCCTGACGCGTCGGAAGCCGGACCGGAAGTGGAGTTCAACGATGCGCAGACCCTCACGGTTCGTAGCGTAATTGATCGCTATTGGGAAAGCTACATCTACGGCCTCACGGAAGGATATAGGGATGCCTTTGCTTTGTATGTGGCAGATTGGCGGAAGCGCGCGCCGAAGACGGCCACCCGCCGCGGCCACAATATCAAAAGAAGCTATGTCGACTTTGGAACGATGTTCGCCAATCGTTCCCTTACGTCGATCAAACCGCTCGACATTGAGCGCTACCAGAAGCAGTTTTCATCGTTGTACAGCCACAACGATGCGCTGAAGCATGTTAGGGCCGTATTTAACTGGGCGATCCGCATGCAATTGGTCGACATGCGAAACCCTTGCGATCCCATCCGCTTGCGGAAGGTTATCCGCCGGCGCCGCGATTACTCGACTGAGCAAATCCGCAAGATCGCATCCTACATCTTCCATCCCGTTATAGAAGCCGTGCCGGAAATCGAGGGGTTAACCGGCTTTCAGAAGCGGAATGCTGCCCTCGCCAAAGGAGCAGCTCAGACCGCCAATGATCAGATGTTGGAACTGTGCAATCTGATGGGTATCTTGTTCCTGACGATGGCGCGGCCGAGCGATCTCGCGACCGCCAAATTCGAGCATTTCGACCTCGAAAAGCTCGTTTGGCACAAGCACAATACGAAGGGCATCAAGCTTTCCCGTTCAATGAATGAATACGCCTACCGTTCGGTGCCGATCCATCCTAGGGTGGCTCAAATGGTCAGAGCGCAGCGGGCTCGTTGGCCGGAGAGTGAGCTTCTGTTTCCGTCGCATACCGATGCCTCTCAGCCTCGAGACAACTTCCGTCGCGGATTAGTACGGTTCAAGGCGCTGCCGGACGCGCCGGAGTATTTCCAGTTATATGACCTCAAGCGGATCGCGATTTCGCTGATGCTGGCGGGGCAGGGTGTGTCGCACGAAGCCATCTCCCACTATGTCGATCACAAGGGGAATCTTGAGACGACCATGATCTATGACCTCGGCCTAGTCGACCCCCTAAGGCCGGTCACAGAAAAGCTTGGCGATTTACTCGGCGTTTAGTCGGAGTTCCCGTCAGAGGATATCGGCGTGCCGGGTGTGAGTTCATGATATCGACGGAGTAGAGACTGAAAGTCGTCCCAGGTAAGCGACAAGCAGACCCCATCTGGCGAAGCAGCTTAGCGGTCGGCTATCGGTAGCGGACACGATGAACTGCTGTGAGCTTCTATGTCTGCGCCTAGCTCTGGAACTAGAACTTTTCATATGATCGAGGCTGTTGCGGACCGATTTGAGGGCGCGCCTCGGCAGCTTCGGCGGCGCTGGTCGGACGATTTTAAAGCGCGTGCAGTTGCAGAGGCACTCGAGCCTGGCTCGAGCGTGTCAGCGATCGCACGTCGGCTTGATATCCATCCGTCACAACTGTTTGGCTGGCGTCGCGCCGCCCTGGGCTCTCACAAGGAGAACATAGCGCCGATCGGTCATAAGGCAGTCACGCCATCTGCCGACGGCGCGATAATCGAAGTTCTGATTGGCGATGTCGTCGTGCGCGCTCCCGCCGATGTGGACGAAGCTCATCTGCAGCGTGTCATCCGGGCAGTTCGCTCAGCATGATCCCCGCAGGTGTAAAGGTCTTCCTCGCCAGTCACCCCATCGACTTTCGTAAAGGGCCGGACAGTTTGCTGTCGCTGGTGCGCGACGCCGGCAGTGATCCGTTCAATGGCTCGCTTTATGTCTTCCGGGCGAAGCGGGCGGACCGGGTCAAGATCGTCTGGTGGGATGGATCAGGGGTCTGCCTCTATTCCAAGCGGTTGGAGAAGGCGCAGTTCTGCTGGCCGCGGATCGGCCACAACCGGGTGCAGCTCAATCACGCTCAGCTCATGGCGCTCGTTGACGGCATGGACTGGAAACGGGTGCGCTCAGTGGCGGTGAAGCCGCCGGAGATTGTTGGGTAAAGGGCTGCGGCGAAGTGAATCAACCGCCTGAAAAGGCAGGAAAACCGGAGCAAATTGTGCTCTGGTAGGCCTCATGACGCCGCCCGATCTACAGCTCCCGGATGATGTAGAGACCCTGAAAGCCATGGTCCTTGCCATGGCCGAGAAGGCAGCGCGCACCGATGCTCTCGAGAGCGAGGTCGCAGACCTGAAAGCCAGAAACGCCGATGCCGACGAACGCATCGAGCGACTGACCCAGATCCTGAAAGCCTTCGATCGCGCCCGCTTCGGCCGGCAATCGGAAAAGCTCGGCTCTCCGGGCATCGATGATGAGCAGCAGGCTTTTGTCTTCGAGGAAATCGAGACCGGTATCTCGGCAATCCGAGCCAAGGTAAACAAGGGTGCCGCTGATCCCGATGCGAAACGTGCACCCCGGCCGCGCAAGGGCTTTGCACCTCATCTGGAACGAGTCGAAGTGGTGATCGAGCCGGATGAACTGCACGAACACATCGGCAAACAGAAGGTGCTGATCGGAGAAGACGTCTCGGAGCGACTGGACGTCGTGCCGGCGAAGTTCCGCGTCATCGTCACCCGGCGGCCGAAGTATGCCTTCAAGAACGAAGACGGCGTCATCCAGGCAGCCGCGCCCGCGCACATCATCGAGGGTGGCATTCCAACGGAAGCGCTTCTCGCCCAGATCGCTGTCTCGAAGTATGCAGATGGCCTTCCGCTCTATCGACAGGAGGCAATCTATGCACGCGACAAGGTTGAGCTTGACCGGAAGCTGATGGCCCAATGGATGGGCAAGCTCGGCTACGAGCTCGATATCCTGGCCGACTACATCCTCGCCGAGATCAAGAAGGCTGAGCGCATCTTTGCGGACGAGACGACATTGCCAACGCTCGCGCCCGGATCCGGATCGGCAAAGACAGCCTGGCTATGGGCTTATGCGAGGGATGATAGACCCTTTGGCGGTAGTGGCCCGCCGATGGTCGCCTATCGCTTCGAAGATAGCCGCGCTGGCGATCGCGTCGCCCGGCATCTGAATGGCTATCGCGGTATCCTTCAGGTGGACGGGCATGGTGCCTACAACAAGCTTGCCCGATCTGACGGCGGCAATGACGGCGTGATGCTGGCCGGCTGCTGGTCCCATAGCAGGCGCAAGTTCTACGAACTCCACGCCTCGGACAGCTCCAAGATAGCCAGCGAGACGGTGGAATTGATGGCAAAGCTCTGGGAGGTGGAAGCGGCGGCCCGGGGGCAGAGCCCTGACGCGCGTGTCGCGGCACGTCAGGCGACATCTGCTGCAGTTGTCACTGAGCTCTTCGCCCTGTGGCAAAAGACCCTGCCGCGGATCTCCGGCAAGTCGAAGCTCGCAGAAGCGATCCGCTATGCCACCTCGCGTCGCTCCATCTTCGAACGCTTCCTTACCGACGGCCGCATCGAGCTCGACAGCAACATCGTTGAGCGTGCCATCAGGCCCCAGACGATCACGAGAAAGAACAGTCTCTTCGCCGGCAGCGATGGCGGTGGAAGGACCTGGGCGACTATCGCCACGCTCCTTCAGACGGCGAAGATGAACA
The DNA here is from genome assembly GCF_000092045.1 of Rhizobium etli CFN 42. Taxonomy (NCBI): domain Bacteria; kingdom Pseudomonadati; phylum Pseudomonadota; class Alphaproteobacteria; order Hyphomicrobiales; family Rhizobiaceae; genus Rhizobium; species Rhizobium etli. The sequence continues at coordinate 2,107,201 of NC_007761.1, forward strand.
ACGTGGACCCGCAGGCTTGGCTCACCCAAACACTTGAGCGGATCGCCAACGGCTGGCCGAGCAGCGATCTCGATGCACTCATGCCGTGGAATTACGCGCGCTGAACGGTCTCAGCTTGCCGTTTACCGTCCCAGAGATCCGTCTTTTGCTTAATTTTCATAAGCATAAGAGTGGCGATAATCATCGACATCGCCAGTTCGGTCACGGTCACCAGAAAATCGACCTCGTCGAGGGCAGGATGAGCAATGAGCATGGCTGACTGATCGGCAGGGTTCTCCACATAATGACGGTTGAGCGCCGTGATGCTTAGTAAGCGTCCGGCGAACGCATTTTCGGGTGTCGAGAGATGGAATCTATAGGCCGCGTTTCATCTCATCGGCCATGATGCGGTCGATTATTTCGGGATCGCACTGTGTGTCGATGAGGAACTCGCGGATACCGCCGTCCCACGTCCTGATGTCGGCGAGTAGGCTTTGAAGTTCTTCGATGCCATTCTCGGTCAGACCCTTCGTGCCGTCTTCACTGCCATCGCCGACGTAAACCAGTTCGCCTTCGGAGATGTTGTCCGAGTTTGCGGTCACTTCTTCGATCAGTTCGAGGTTTTCGCCGATCATGCCGGCGACTTGGCTGAGTGTGTAGATGAACCTCGAGCGCGCCATCAGGCGGCCTCGCATCGAGCTTTTGCCGGCGTCCAGTTCCAAGGCAGGAGGTCTTCAATTCGGTCTTCGGGGTGATCCTGGATCCGGGTCAGGACATCCGTCAGATAGACCTCTGGATTATGGCCTTGCAGTTTGACCGTCTCGATGATGGTGAGGATGTTGGCGATGCGCTCGCCGCCCTTGTCCGAGCCGGCAAACAGCCAGTTCTTCCTTCCAATTCCAAGCGGACGCATGGCTCGTTCAGCGATGTTGTTGTCGATTTCGACACGGCCATCGTCGATGTAGACGCTTAAGGCTGCCCATCGCGACAGGGCATATCGCATCGCCTCGGCCAGCCTCTGCTTCTGAGGCAAAGTCGAGAGTGTCGCCTCGATCCAGGCCTTGAGTTCGTCCAGAACAGGCCGGGCATGGTGTTGGCGCAGGGTGCGCCGCTCGTCAGCCGACATGCCTCGGATACGGTTCTCGATATCGTAGAGAGCGCCGATGCGTGACAGCGCTTCCTCAGCGATCGGAGACGGCTTGAGCTTTATCACATCATGGAACTTGCGGCGCACATGCGCCATGCAGGCGGCTTCAATGATCTGGTTGCCATAGAGCTTCTTGTAACCCCCGTAGCCGTCGGCATGCATGACGCCGCTGAAGCTTGCCAGGTGATCAGCCGGATGTGCGCCCCTGCGGTCGGGGCTGTAGTAATAGGCAATGGCTGCGGGAGTGGCGGATTGATAGCCACTGCCGTCAAAGATGTAGACCCAGACCCTGCCGGTTTTTGTCTTGCCCCGCCCGGGGTCGAGAACATCGACCGGGGTATCGTCCGTATGTATTAGGTCGAGTGCGGCGATATGGGCCCTGATTAACAGGACAAGTGGTGTCAGCAATGCAGATACCCGGCCGACCCAGTCGGCCATTACGGATCGGGAGATGTCTATCCCCAACCGGTCGTACATCTCTGACAGGCGGTAAAGGGGAATGTGATCGTCGAATTTGGCGATCATGATGTGGGCGAGCAGCCCCGGCCCGGGTTTGCCGCGCTCGATCGGCAAGGTCGGCATCTCGCCAGCCACTGTCGTATCGCATTCCCTGCAGATCATGCGCTTCTCGACATGCCGGACAATCTTGACCGACGCCGGCACGTGCTCCAGCACCTGGACCACTCTGTCGGCCGCCTTCAGGAACGAAGTGCCACCGCAGGTCGGGCAATTGCAGGGAGCTGCATAGACCAGTTCTTCGGTGGTGAGATCATCGGGTAGAGGCTTGCGCTTCGGCTTCTCGGATGCGTCGTCCAACTCCGGCAGAGGCGGTTTCCCGGAGCGCTGTTCAGCCTCGGCCCGGGAGGCCTCGATCTCCTCCAACATCAGCTCGAATTGCTCGATCTTCCTGTCGATCTTTTCCGAAGACGCGCCATGTTGCCGATGTCGGAGAAGCTCCAGTTGCGCGCGAAGAAGCCCGATTATGGAGTCTCGCTTGATGACCTCGGCTTCCTGGCTCTCAAGTTTTGCCGCCTGTTCCGCGACGAGTGCGCGCAAAGTATTGAGCTCGTCCTGACTGTCCAGCGGCGCTGTTTCCATATCCGCGAAACTAGCCGATTTGCCTCTGACGCACCAGCGTTAAGCTTCCCATGCCCCTGCAAAATATAGCTTTTATCCCGTTCGGCCGGGAGCGGAAGTCCACGCCGGGCGTCGCCAATCGATCCCCTCAACGAGCATCGAAAGCTGCGCCTGCGTCAGGTGCGCTACACCCTCTTTCGCCGTCGGCCAGGGAAAGTATCCGCGCTCCAAAATCTTGTAGAACAGACAGAACCCCTGGCCATCCCACCAAAGCAGCTTGATCCGGTCCGCGCGTTTTCCGCGAAAGCCGAAGATTGCGCCCGAGCCCGGTGCCTCCCTCACGACCGTCTCGACCAGCGCGGACAGACCATCAATGCCACGCCGCATATCGGTCACTCCGCAGGCCAGATAGACCCTCACATTCCCCGATGGGCCGATCATACCGCCTCCACGCAAGCGACGAGCGGGCCAAGCAGCTTCAACTCAACGTCAACCGCAACCTTCAAGCTCCGACCGTTTCGAAGCAAGATCTCAACGATCGTCGGCCTTGTTGATGCGGTAGACGGCTGGCTTACGCCAACCTCCTCCGTGATTTCCACCGGGAGGAACACCGTCGGCCGATCGGCATAGTTGAATGATTGCCGCCACAAGCGGATCTGGCCCGGATGAATGTCGTGCCGGCGCGCCACATCGCCAATGCGAGCACCGGGCTCATCAGCTTCCGCAAGTATCCTCAGCTTCGCCTCGTCCGACCAACGCCGTCTGCGCTCGGTACCGGACATGATCTCTATGCGAGCCATGAAACCTCTTCGTTCTGGTATTAATGTCAGCACTAATGCTGGTTCTAATGCCAGAACATCGCCTGATTTGGCCGATCAGCAAAAACAGCTCACCGTACGCTCACGATGCTTACGTGAGCCGCATCGCCGGAGATATTCCGATAGCTTCGATAGATCCGTTCGAAATCACTCCCCTCCAGCAACGAACCCAATTCGATGCCCCTCGCGCCCTGAAGACCTTGGGCGACGAAACCTTCGAGCATGTCCCTGACGTCAGGAGTACCCCTGAAGTCGTTGGCGTCCAGATGTAGTTTGGCTCTCTTTTGGCGGCTCTTCCAGTCGTCATCCTTCATCTTGTCAACGAAGCTTGGGCTGCGGTCCAGTGCGATGAGGTACATGGCGGCCTCGATTACTCCACGCGAATGGATGCGAAAATCGAGCTGCCGGTCATTCTCGATAAAGAGCAACGAGCCTTCGAACAAACTTAAGGCGCGAGCATACAAAGCCATCTTGATTGATACGAGCTGACGCTCTTCTTCGGTGGCAACGGGGACGGCGTCCTCCGCCATGAAGCGTTTCGCCGCAGCAGCACAGTCTCGAAGCCAAGTGATCCATTCTTCGATGAGGTCGGGGGAGATGCTATCGGTCATGAGGCTCACTCGGATTATGAAACTTCTTCGTTTTATCCTTTTACAAGGCGATTGGAGGCAAAGCCACTACGCTCCACGTCACCGAAAGTTCTTTCCAACGCTGTCGGTAAAACTGGGCATTTTGTTGCTATGCTGTTCAGGTCCGTTCCTCCTTGACGTCATTTTTTTGCTGTGCGGCAATGAGTTCGCGGTGATCTCCGACCGCGCACATCCCACCAATGAAAGTCATTGCTCATGGAAGCCTTGCGGGCGCTTGTTCTCACTGATGTGCAATTGCGCGATATGTTGATGGAGGCGGCCAGACAAGGTGCAGCTTTAGCAGTCAATGAACTTCGCGCCCAGCTTCACCAAGCGCCGGATGACGCCACGCTGCAGAAACTCCGCGCCTATCTGGCCGATCCGGGTTCCCTTACCAACCCGCGCGATCATTGGGCTCACAGCGGCATTATCTGTCTAATCGCGGAGACGTCGCGCGGCAAAGCGAAGTCCACCGCGTGGTTTATGAAGTTCCAGCGCGAGAGCGGCTTGGGCGAGTGTTTTAGCCGCTCGAGCCCGGCTTACGGCCGTCGCCGGGAATGGTCGTTTTTCGACATCAAGCTAGCCTGGGATGCGTATTACCGCCGACGGTAGGAACTGCAGCAAGCGTGCCGGCGCAGTTCGGGAAAGCGATGGCGCAATCTGTTGCGCCAAACATTTCCGTCGGGCATGATTATCGCGTAAGTCAATGAACCCACTCCGCGCGAACGTGGGCTATTACGATCTTCTCAAGCCCTTTTTCTCTCCCAATCCGCCCTCGGCGCCGTTGCATCCTCTTGGCCATCGGTGAAAGGCGTGGCTTCGCTATCTCTATGACGAACGTCTAAGTAACCCTTGGAGATCAACCGATCTCGCGTGAAGCTGCCGCAGCTTGAACAAGTCCACGGCAGCCTTTCCTAAATTGCCATCTGATCGTCTGCTGGGGCGTGTTCCGCCCTTTATCATAGCCACTGTCACATGATGACGCGGGGACGTTTGCCTCGCGGCAATCTCCGTCTTCACTATAAAGGAGTTTGATATCATGACATCCAACGACAACCTGATGCTCTATGCGAAGCTCGGTGGCTTTCGGCTAGCTGTCATCGCAAATAGCATCTGCTGCGACGGCGATTTCTCCCGGGTGCTTCATGATCGATTGCTTGACGGACTCGACGCGGCCATTGGCCAGCTTCGGACGATTATGGCGCTGGAGCGAGCGATTCTCCACGGTGACGACAAGGGCGCGGTCTATCAACTCAAGGGCGAAGTAGAGATCTTCGGGCGCACCACCGTTGACCTGCTCGATGAGCTCGACATCGATCATGAGACGCATGAATACCGCATCAATGGCGGATACTGGAGCAATGCTTTGACGGCCGATGACGGCGGCGTCCATATCGAGTATCCCACGCTCATCTCTTTGGGCGATGAGGAGCTTGGCTCGCTGGCGCCAATTATCCTCGCCATCACCAAGGAAACCGGCCTTACGATCCGGGCCGGTCGTATCGATTACGGGATGGGTAAGGTTTTTCGACCGAACCATGCCTGCGGCTCTGAGCGCACGTAAGAGTTAGCTGGCAGGCGGCGCAAGCCGCCTCCCAGCTATTGTTTTCGGGCTACGGTGAGGGCGTCTATGGATCGGTGCATTTTAATGAATAACGCGGACTCGGATTAACCGCTAAATCAACCACCACTTGCAATGGTGGGGGGATGTGCATTCTATGGCGTATGCCGACCCATCGCTCATTCTCGCCGAAGCATAGAACCGGGAAACAGGCTCGCCCGCGGTTCGGGATGGAGGTGTTCTATCTGGCGATCATCGCCGGTGGCGTGGCCGGATACCTCGGCGCCGAGGTTTGGCCAGAATTTGCTCCATTTGCAGGCCTTGCCGCTGGCTGCAATATCAAAGGCAATATCAGCATCGGCAGCGGCGAGCGCATCTATCACATGCCGGGGCAGGAGTTTTATCTCGAGACCCGGATTTCCCCGCAGTATGGGGAGAGATGGTTTTGCTCGGAAGCGGAGGCCCGTGCGGCCGGTTGGCGTCGCGCCGGAAGATAGGTGAGCTCCGGTCGGAGCGGCACCCTTGCGAGGGCCGTGATCGTCGCCGGCTATGGCGAAGCCGCACAGGGATGCTCTGTCTCGTTTGGGTCCGTTCCATCACTAAAATTCATCAGAGCGCCGCCCGTCGTGGCTCACTTTTCCACTTCGCACACACACACAATTTTACGCACATTGAAGAAATTGAAGAAAATAAATGAATTAAACCAGTTATATATGATTCATCCGCTCTGACTTTTAATCAGTAGGTCTCGGGTTCGAACCCCGACGCTCTCACCACAAGCAAAAGACAACCATAAAAAGTGTATCGGATGCGCGGAACGATTGCTCCGGCGGATCGGCTGGGGAAAATCGACTCACCGTTTCCCCGGAGTTGTCATCCTTCCTCAATGCTCGTGCCGTCGAAACGAACGCCGCCCTCCGAACCGCACAGCTACTCGCCGGCGGTGACGGTTGCAAATAATCGTGTTTGCGAAATACGCTCGGTTATCCGCGCAAGAGCGTTCCGGCAGGCCAGCACCGAGCCGTACCCTATGAGGTCAAAATGCAACGCGCATCTCAATTCCAAGTTACGTCGCCGTTGCAGCACGATAAATGACGGATTTGGTGGCAATCGCTATTCCGGCGAAATACAGCCGACCTGATGTTTCGCCAGCGTCATCTCCAGGGCTGCGACGCACCCGATCCGGTCACCGCTGGACGATCACGCGGGTCCCCGGTTGGACCATGTCGTAAAGCTCCTCGACATCCTCGCGGTACATGCGGAAGCATCCGCTTGATGCATTGGTGCCGATGGAGGAGGGATCGTTGGTACCGTGGATGCGGAGAAGTCCGTCGGCAAGGTAGATCGCGCGGGTTCCGAGCGGGTTTGCGGGCCCGGGCTTGACCACTGCCGGGAGCCTTGGGTTTTTCTGGCGCATGCTGGCTGTTGGCCGCCATTCGGGATGCAGTCGTTTCGACACGACACGCGTCGTCCCGTACCATTGTTTGCCTTCGCGGCCGACGGCGATGGGGTAGGCAAACTGCTCACCCTCTGATGTCGTGTAGATAAGGGTGTGCTCACGCGTGGCGATGACGATGGTTCCTCTTCCAACGCGCGTCGATGGCTCCCGACGTTCCGGAAAGGGTTCCGGGTAGCCAGGCTCTGGCTCGTAGTTAGGAGGAGGGGGATAGGGGCTGTAAGGGTCATCATAGCTATAACCGTCGTATTCATCGTATCCATCATACGGCGCGTAAACTTGGGCTTGGGCATGCGCCACTGTCAGAAATAGGGCCGCAGCAAGGAAAACCAGCAATCTCATTCTTCGCATCCGCTTGTTATAAAATCATGATTGGGCCGAATTCTATGGCGGCACTATGGCGGGCTAGGTAGCGGACGGTGATCTTTCGTCGCTCCGAGAAGCCGACCAGCCAGAAGCAAAATGTGCGCTTGCCGCCGGTGGCATGGCGACGGAGATGCTCAATAAGCGACTGGTTCAAACCTCGCAGAATCTCGGTTCGATGCAGTTCCGCCCAACGCGCGAGCGTCACACCCGGACACGGCATCCAAATGGCCTTCGTGCAGACGCCGACGGGCGGTCCGAGACTTTCCTTCACGGAACCAAAAGCGCCCGCATCGACTTTGACCCCTGAGTTACCTTGGAGGTCCCCCTGATGGACAGAACACCGAAAACAGCCATTCGCGGAATGTTGTCCTACGTGATCGCTCTTCTCGTCCTCGGCATTCTGGCGGGCGCCGTGTACACGCTCTACGGCCATCCCGCCGATCCGTCCGAGCCACCAGCGGCTGAGTCCATTCCGCAAAAGTCGACAGCTCCGCAGTGAGAGACATCACAACAGCAATTGTATCGGTCGCCCTTTGAGAACGAATGGTGAAAGGGAAGGCGTTCTGCCAGATCCAACGCCCACCCGGTCCGGTCGTGCTGAAACGCCCGCGCTCCACTGCGAGGCAGCCCGCAAGCGGCAACCAACAAGGGCTTTGGAAAGCAAGGCAGAAATTCTGTCGCAAGTCCTTCCCACCAGTAGAGAGCTTATATTTATGGGGGGAACAACCTGCGACAGGGGTAATCGGGGCCCGCGCAGGCATTGCGAAATAGGGGAGAGGCAGCCGGGCCGGGACGGTCCGCAATGCCGGATTGCGATCGGATAGAGTGAACAAAGGAGCTCGCGGATGAGAGACCATGCGGTCGTGATATCGGGAGGAGGGCCGACGGGGCTGATGCTGGCGGGTGAACTGTCCCTGGCGGGCGTCGATGTCGCCATCCTCGAACGTCGCGAGAATCAGGAGATCGTCGGTTCACGTGCCGGCGGTCTGAGTTCGCGCACGCTCGAAGTGCTCGATCAGCGCGGCATCGTCGATCGGTTCCTGGCGGAAGGGCAGATCGCCCAGGTCACGGGATTTGCGGTCACGCGGCTTGATATCAGCGATTTCCCGACGCGACACAATTACGGGCTGGCGCTGCGGCAGAAGCATATCGAGCGCATCCTGGCCGGTTGGGTGGGCGAACTGCCGGTGGCTATCTATCGCGGCCGCGAACTGACCGGTTTCCGGGAGGATGAGACCGGCGTCACCCTCGAACTCTCCGATGGGTCGTCGCTGCGCGCGGGCTATCTCGTCGGCTGCGATGGCGGCCGCAGCCTGGTTCGCAAGATCGCCGGCATCGCCTTTCCGGGATGGGACGCGACCACCAGCAATATTCTCGCCGAGGCCGAGATGGAGGAGGAGCCGCCACTCGGCGTCCATCGCACGGCGCTCGGCATGCATGCCTTCGGCCGCGAGGAATATCAAATCCGCGACGGCAAGGTGGTCTTTGCCAATGAGGGTCCGATCAACGTCATGGTGACGGAGAAGACGGCCGGCGCCACAGGCGAGCCGACGCTTGATGATCTGAGACAAGCGCTCATCGCCGCCTGCGGAACCGATTATGGCATCCACGGCCTGAAGTGGATCTCCAGGTTCACCGACATGTCGCGCCAGGCGGAGCTCTACCGCAAGGGCAGGGTTCTGCTGGCGGGTGATGCCGCCCATGTTCATTCGCCGGTCGGCGGGCAGGGGCTCAATACCGGTGTGCAGGATGCCGTGAACCTCGGCTGGAAGCTTGCCCAGGTTGTGAAGGGCATATCGCCAGAGGCCCTGCTCGACACATATCATGCCGAGCGCCATCCGGTCGCCGCCCGCGTGCTGCGCACGACGATGGCGCAGGTCGCCCTGCAACGGACCGATGATCGCACCGAAGCCTTGCGCGACATCGTGTTGGAGCTGCTTGGCCTGGAGGAGGCGCGCAAGAAGATCGCCGCCGAGATGTCCGGACTTGCCATCCGTTACGATTTCGGCGAGGGGCACCCGTTGCTCGGCCGCCGCATGCCCGACCTCGACCTGATCACGCCGGACGACCCCTTGCGTTTCTTTACGCTGCTGAAACAAGCGAGACCGGTGCTGTTGAACCTCGGACCGCGCGACAGCCTCGACACGGGGCCATGGTCAGACCGCGTGCCTCTGGTCCATGCGCGCTATGACGGGCCATGGGAGTTACCGGCGCTGGGGACGGTCGCCGCGCCGACTGCGGTGCTGATCCGGCCGGACGGATATGTAGCATGGGTGGGCGATGGCTCCCGGACTGGCCTCGACGCAGCGATGAACACGTGGTTCGGGCCGCCCCGCTGACAAGGCGAAAAAGCCGCTGAGCTAAGCGGCGCGGGAAATGGGCGCGCACCCAGCTATTGTCTCCGGTTCCGGCATGGGTTTGCCACGGCGCTCCCAGGTGCGGCGGCTGATGCCGAAGGCCTCCCAGGGGCGGGCTGCGGTGAGGGAATTGTCGAGATAATCGGATCTGGAAACGGCGCCGGCGGCCCGCCGCTGCTCTTCCTTCCGGCTTCGGTCGCGCTGGCGCCGCTTTTCCTTCTGCAGTTTTGCTCTTTTCGCCTTCGGCACGTCGAAGGCGCCGATGGTGCGAATGTCGAGCGCGCCGCGTTCTGCGTGGCTCAGATGCAGGGCGTGACCGAGCGCATCGGCGGTCAGGGGAGAAAAGCGCACTTTCGTCCGCTCATAGATGATCTCCTCGATCGCGGCTTTCTCAGCCCAGGGCAGCCATCGCGCCGCCCAGCCGAGAACCACCTCGACAAACCCTTCCCTGAACTCGACTAGGGCGAGGCTGGCGATCACCTCGACATAGATCATTGCGTCATCCGCCTCGGGAACGATTTCGCCGTGACGATGCCGGATCAATTTTTCGATCTCGCGCATCCGGCCGCGGAAATGGTTCCAGCGACTGCCCCGCATGCGGCGCTGCACGGATTTGTAGCCGAGGAGGCAGTCGCCGATTTTGATTGCAGTAATCTCCCGCTCAATACCGGCTTCTTCAACCCGCCCCGGCGATTGGGCCTCTTCATCCGCGCCGACGAGACGATCCATCGTTTCTCCTTTGCGATCTGCCTCATGAGGCCGAAACGACTGATTGTAGCGGAAGTCGAGGGGGTGATGTTCACTTTTTGTGCGCTGTTTCCACCGATTTTCGCGGTGCTGATGCAGCGGCGTAACGGAGAATCCGATGCCCTGTTTCCGGGCGGCGACGAAGCTTGACGACCGGGAAACGAGCGGCATCCCAGGCCCGTTGATTTCTATTGGGAACATCCCGTGTTATGATTACGGGACTGGCCTTATCGGCCGTGTTGTCAGTACCGAGGCTTGTCCGATGAGTGAAATGGACGTGCTTTTTGCCACCCTGCGACAGGCGGCTGACCAGCGGACGGTCGAGTGTATCGAAAATGTCGTCAAGCAGGGCTTGGACCGCGATCTCAATCGCATCAATGCGCTCGCCTTCGCCGACAAGCACCATCTCGACGAAGAAAAAACCATTGCAGCCTTTCTGCATGCGGCCCGTATCGGCGCCTTCGAGATGACCTGGAACGTGCTTTGCCCGGGATGCGGCGGCGTCCTTGACAGCGGTGCAACCCTCAAGGGGGTCAACCAGGATACCTATCATTGCGCCCTCTGCGCGGCCGGATACGAACCGACCCTCGACGAGATGGTCGAGGTCACCTTCACGGTCAGTCCGCGCGTGCGCAGGATTGCCGCCCACGAGCCCGACCGGCTACCGCCGCTCGAATATTACCGCCAGATTTTCTTCAGCTCCGGCGTCGACCTGCCGGAGGATCTGGAAGGCAAGTTTGCAAGCATCCTTCTGGAGATGATCGAGCTGGGACCCGGCGAGAAAGCCTTCGTGTCGCTGCAGCTGCCGTCGCAATTCGTCATCATCTTTGATGCTGTGACGCATTCGGCGCAGTTCATCGACGTGCAGGGTGAACCCACCGGCGAACGCCAGAACCTCTCGATGGTCATCAGCCGCGGGCATGCCTTGAACGAAACCGTGACGCTGCGTCCCGGCTTGCTGCGGCTCACCCTCGAGAACCACACCGATCGCCGGGTGGTGCCGAATGTCTGCATCGCCGGCGATGATCTGCACGATCTCCTGGGCCGCAGGCGGCCATTTCTGACGGCCAAGCGCCTGCTGACCAACCAGAGTTTCCGCGACATCTACCGGACCGATACGCTCGACGTCGACCAGCGCCTGAAGATCACCAGCCTGACGTTCCTCTTTACCGATCTCAGGGGGTCGACCGCGCTTTATGAACGTGTCGGCGATCTTGCCGCCTTCGACCTGGTGCGCGCGCATTTCCGCGTTCTTCACGAGATCGTCGCCACCGAGGCCGGCGCGGTCGTCAAGACCATCGGCGATGCCGTGATGGCGACCTTCCCGAGCCCGGACCGCGCGGTGGCGGCCGCCCTCAGAATGCGCGAGGCGATGCGCCGGTTGAATGCCGAACACGGCAGCGAAGACCTGCTCCTGAAGATCGGCATCCATGAGGGACCGTGCCTCGCCGTCAACCTCAACGACCGGCAGGACTATTTCGGCCAGACCGTCAACATCGCCTCGCGCGTCCAGGGGCTTGCCGATCCGAATGTGATCATGACGACGGAGGCGATCGTCGAGGATATCCATGTCTCGGAGATCCTGCGCGACAGCGGCGTCACATCAGCTTCTCGGATGGCGGAACTTCAAGGCATCGGCAGGGAGGTCAGGATCTTCGCGCTGTCGTAAGGGTCGTTCCGCTGAACGCAGGTATCGAGGCAGAAGTGGGTTCGACCTGAACGCGGCGCATCCGACTCGCTGCGACAAGCCATATCTCCGTGGATCTTCTTCGGCCCAGATGCTCTCCGCGGCTTTGCATTGCCGCACCTCGTCTCGTTTGCTCACCATGACCGCGAAAGGACGGCGTGATCATTCTAGCAGAGGCTACCGGCGATGAGTTTTTGCAGGTGGAGGCGGACACCGCCGGAATGTCTGAATTTCCCGAAAATCCCACATCTTCTGCCGTCTTGCCGATGCAATGATGATCGCACGCAGATCCATGCGATAGTCGCGGGGGAGCGCGTGAACAAGAGCATCCATAGCCGGCCGTCTCGCCTGAACATGGCCGGCGCGGCGTTTGAACACGGGGCGTGGTGGACCCAGTCTGGCGGGTGTGGGACGCGCCTGTGCCTGAAGCTTGAGAATAGGGAGGCAATGGATGCAAACGCTGCTGCTTACCAAGGAAGACGTAGGAAGGCTGATCTGCATGCGCGACGTCATCGCTGCAGTGGAAGAAGCCTACAAGGCCTTCAACAGCGATCAGGTGGTGCAGCCCGATTATATCGGGATTCATCTCCCGCCACCTCGTGGGGAAGTGGATTTCAAGCTTGGCTACAACAAAGCCAATGAAGTGATTTCCATGAAGGCATCTTCCGGAGGTTTCATCGACAACCCGACGGCGCATGGGGTGCCGAGCGGCATGGGCACGATCCTCCTGTTCGATGCGAGAAGCTGCGCCCTGAACTGCGTCATGGACGGTAGCCTGATCACCGGCCTCAGGACAGGAGCCGCCGGAGCTGTTTCGGTGAAAGCACTGGCGCGGAAAGATGCCAGGAAAGTCGCTTCGATCGGAACAGGAAACCAGGCGAGAATGCAGATCCGGGCGATCAACGAGATCATGACCATCGAAGAGATCCGTGCCTGGGACAGCCATCCGGATACGCTTGCCAAGTATAAGGCGGATATCGAGAGCGAGTTCGGCATTTCCGTCGTCACGGCGCATTCCAAACGGGCGGCCGTAGAGCAGGCCGATATCCTGGTTACGACCACCCGCGGGAAAGGATCGGTTGTGGAAGCCGATTGGGTGAAGGCCGGCACGCACATCGTTGCCATCGGCACCGATCAGAGGGGTAAACAGGAACTGGACCCTGAGATATTCAGGAATGCCAAGGTGGTGGTCGATTCAATGGCGCAGTGCGCCGAAAAGGGTGAGACCTGGCATCCGTTGAACAGGAATATCATCGCCAGAGACGATATTCATGGAGAGATCGGCGAGATTTTGCTGGGTCGAAAGCCGGGCAGAGAAAATGATGACGAGGTCACCATTTTCGACTCCACGGGAATGGCTATTCAAGACAATCTCACAGCGGACAGGATATACCGGAACGCAATAGACAGGGGCGCCGGAACGTTCTTTGAATTCTTTAGATCCTGACGGAGGCCGTGCGCTCTTCCGATCGGCTTGTGAGCAAATCCAAGGCTTGGCCTACCAAATCAAAAAACCATCGATCAGCGCTCTGCGCCCATGTTCGCAAGAATGTCGGCCTGGAAGCGGAAGGCGAGGAGCATCATGCGCGACTACGCGACCATTCAGGACATCCGCGAAGCCCGGGAAAGGCTTAAGCCCCACATCCGGCACACGCCGCTGCTGCGTGCCGAAAAAATAGAGAAAGAGGTTGGCTGCCAGCTCTACCTCAAGCCTGAGACGCTGCAGATCACCGGCGCCTTCAAAATCCGCGGCGCGCTCAACAAGGCGCTCTCGCTTCCGCGACAGGAGCTCGCAAACGGCGTCATCGCCAGTTCGTCGGGCAACCACGCCCAGGGGCTTTCCTACGCAGCTAGGATGCTCGGCGTCAAAGTAATCCTGGTGCTCCCGGTGACCACGCCGGCAATCAAGATCGCCAACACGCGGGCTCTCGGCGCCGAGGTCATTCTGTTTGATGGTGATACTGCTGCCAGATGGAAAAAGGTCTATGAAATCGCCGAGCAAAACAACTACGCGACCATTCACGGGTTTGAGGATCCCGTTGTCATGGCAGGGCAGGGCACGATCGGATGTGAGATACTGGATGATTTGGACGATGTGGATACGGTCATCGTGCCCGTCGGTGGCGGAGGGCTTATCTCAGGCATTGCCACTGCCATCAAGGAAACGAAACCCTCGGTCCGGGTTATAGGCGCAGAGCCCGCTTTGACGCCGAAGTATTTTCACAGCCGGATCAATAGGGAACGCACCTCGTTTCCACTGAAGAATACCATCGCGGACGGCTTGAGGATAAGCGTTCCGGGGCAGAACCCGTATCCGATCATCGAAAAATATGTCGACGAGATCGTCCTTGTTGATGACGAACACATTATCGCAGGCATGCGCAGCCTGGCGAGGGATGCGAAGCTGATCGCCGAACCTGCCGCATCGATAGGGATCGGAGCCTTGCTTGCCGGCTCGATAGTAGTCAGGCCGGATGAAAAGGTCTGTGCGGTTTTGACTGGCGGGAACTGGGACTTGTGTGATCTGGCGGAGATATACCGGGCTGCCGAGCAATAGGACGCAGATTGCCGCGGGAGAACGACATCGCCCCGGCCGAGGCCCCACTGCAGCCTCAGTGGGAAGCTCGACAGCAGAGCCATTGTCGTTATCAAAAGCTGGGGCGTCAGCCCCGGCATTCCCGTTTAGGCCACCAGACCCTTGGTCAGTTCCAGCGCCTGCCGCTCGAACAGCCGCCGATAGATGCCGCCATTGAGCCGGATCAGCGCCTGGTGGTCACCCTCTTCGACGATCTTGCCCTTGTCGAACACCAGCAGCCGGTCGAGCGCCCGCACCGTGGACAGCCGATGGGCGATGACCAGCGTCGTGCGGCCGTCCATCAACCGTTCCATGGCTTGCTGGATCTGCACTTCGCTTTCGCTATCGAGGCTCGACGTCGCCTCGTCGAGGATCAGGATCGGGGCATCAGCCAGGAAGGCGCGGGCGATGGCGACACGCTGCCGCTCGCCGCCCGACAACTTGACGCCGCGTTCGCCGACCATCGTCTCATAGCCCTTCGGAAGGTCCATGATGAAGCCGTGCGCATTGGCCTGTTTTGCCGCCTGCTCGATCTCGCGCCGCGAGGCGTTCGGCCTGGAATAGGCGATATTTTCTGCAAGCGTCCGGTGGAACAGGATCGGCTCCTGTTGCACGATGGCGAGTTGGCCGCGCAGGCTTGATTGTCTAACCTCGGCGATATCCTGCCCGTCTATGCGGATGACGCCCGAGTTCACGTCATAGAGGCGCTGGATGAGCTTGACGAAAGTAGTCTTGCCCGAGCCTGAATGTCCAACCAGCCCCACACGCTCGCCCGGCCTGATGGTAACCGAAAAGTCCTCGTAAAGCGGGTCGGGATGAGCGCCATATTGGAAGGTGACGCGATCGAAGACGATTTCGCCCGCGCCGATCGAAATCGGCTTGGCGTGCGGCTTGTCCTCGATGCCGAGCGGCATCCTGTCGAGCAGCACCAGCTCCTCCATGTCGTTGACGGCACGCTGGAGATTGCGGATGTCCTGGCCGACATTACGCAGATAGCCTTGCAGAACGAAGAACATGGCGAGCACGAATGTGATGTCGCCGGGGCTCGCCAGCCCCTGCCGCCACATGATCAGGCCCGTTCCCAGAATGCCGGCCTGCATGGATACCATCATAAAACCCTGGATCGTGCCGCTCAAAGTTCCGCGCTTCCATGTCCGACGCGTGCGGCTGTCCCATTTTGCCAGCACACGGCGCAAGCGGGCCTCTTCGCGGTTTTCCGCGCCGAAGGCCTTGACCACCGAATTGCAGCTGATCGCATCCGCCAGCGCACCGCCGAGCCTGGTGTCCCAGGCATTTGCAAGCCTTGCCGCCGGCGACACGAAGCCCATGGAAAGCGCCACGGTGACAACGATATAGATCAGCGACCCCGCAGCCACGATCAGGCCCATGACCGGCCAGTAGCTGCCGAGCACGATACTGGCGCCGACCAGCATGACGATGGAAGGCAGCAGGGCGACAAGCAGCAGATCATTGAGCGAGTCGAGCGCCCACATGCCGCGGGTGATCTTGCGCACCGTCGAACCGGCGAAGCTGTTGGCGTGCCAGTCGGTCGAGAACCGCTGCACCTTGTAGAAACCGTTATTGACCACATCCGCCATGATGCGCAGCGTCAGCCGGATGATGCCGTTGAAGATGAACCAGCGCAGTGCCACGCTGATAAAGCCGAGAACGACGACGACAACAAAGGCGCTGAGCGCGCCGTCAGCCGCATTGCCGCCGGCAATGGCATCGACGATCCGGCCGGAAAACACCGGCACCATGACTTCGGCCAGCGTGCTCGAGATTACCAGCACGATGATGATGCCAACCAATGCCGGACGGTGGCTCCAATGATGAAAAACAAAGCCGAGCACGTGACGATAGGCATCGGCGCGGAAATCGAGCTTCTTGCGAGTCATTTTATACAGTCCGGCCCGTATCGGAAACCGGTCCTCAAAATCGAGAGTTCAAAGGCACAGCCCGCGCGGAAGACGAAGTAATGGCGTCAGATCAATCGGGCTATGAAGGAAGAGAAAACCGCATGTCGCGCGCGCTTAAGGCGGGGCGCGAATGGATATGACCTAGCGTCGGGTCATTCCGCACGGGAAGGCTTCGATGATTGCTGATGTCAACAACGCCTCCCTTGTGTTCGATCTGAAGCGGTAGCGTTTTGTAGCGAAGCTATTGGCCATTGCCAAGAGGGAATTTACAACCCTACGGAAAGTGATGCGAAAACGACACAATTTAAGGACTGGGAAAGCTCGTGCATGCCGAGGGTCGCGGGCCGGATCATGTCGAGGCGCAATGCCCGATCCTCAAGATATCGCCCACTCCATGAGTGCGTTCTGGGCATGCAGCAGGAATGCCTTTGCGGGACGGCTTTGACAGGCGCGGTGCGACATCGCGTCGGAGGATCCACGGTGTTTCCAATGTTTCTCTTGGCTATGCAGACGATCGACCGCACTGCAACGGTTATCCCGGTTCCTGACGCGCCAAACCTCCCATTGGCATAAACGGACATTTCAATAGCTGCACGAGCGAGCATTGCCGGGTCTGAATCCGCCCGCACAGGCCGGGTTCCTCGAAGTATCCAGCTGATATTGATAATCTTCCCGGTCCTGCCTTGCGAGCGAGGTGCAGGACGCCGTGAGCGTGGACAAGCCGATGATCGCGCTGGTCGCGAACAAGGCGGGGAATCGGGCCATCTGAGCTTCTCCTGAGGTTGGTCTCGGCAATCTATCATGCCGGCACAAAGAGATGCGAGGACCTGAGAGGGCAATCACGCTCATCTGATAGGAACTGGCTTCGATGATCCGAGGGCCGCTCTTCGCTCCGTGGGAAAATTCGGGGATAATTTGGTCGAACTATTCTGCGATTATGGAAGTAAGTCCGCAGTGTTGGCAAGCGAATGATTCCCGATTTTGTCTTGAATAAATCGCTGATTTTCAGTAGTATTATCCCATAAAAAAGTAATATAAATGGGAGGTTACTATGTCGGAAGCTCGGTTCGAGCCGGTTTTTCTTCATCGTCAGCATTTCGTTGCCGAGATCACATGTCTCGACGAAATCATCGATTTTCTGGATGATTGGCCGCAGGACAAACGAGGCCTGGCATATGACACGCTGCTGAAGGCGTGCAGGGATACCGCCAAGGGGCATTTTCCGCTCAGCGCCGCGCGCGAGAATTTCCGCCGTTTTCTGAAGATGTCGGGCATGCTCGACAACGGCCCCAAATTCGAGAGGATGGGCGATCGAAACGTCGGCAATGCTTGAAGAGCCAGCTCTGTTCTTGACGATCTGAGCCGGCGTGCCGCCACGTCAAAGCGGCGCGTCCGGTCGCGAATCTGCGGTCATAGCCGACCGCGGCAGGCCGCGGACAGCGGCAACAGCTCTCCGTTGATTTCACCGGATCTATGCGCGTCGCCCGATCGCGACACGCTTTAGCCAAGGCTGGCACCCGCCCAATCGCAGCGGAAGACCAGCATGGGCTTCGAAAATCCCTTGATGCGCCGGCGCGTCGCGTCGACGAAGAGGTCGCCGGCGCCAAATTCCCGGAATATATTCTCCGACACGAGGATCTGGTCACTGGCTGCGGCCGCGCAGAGGCGTGCTGCGAGTTGCACGGTGGAGCCGAAGAGGTCGTTGCTGTCCTCGACCGGCTCGCCGCAATCGAGTCCAATGCGAACATGGATCGGCTCGGCCTTGCTGCCGTTGTAATGTTGGAATTCCTGCTGGATAGCCATGGCGCATTCGACGGCTGCGGTCGTCGCCGCGAAGGCCGCCATGATGCCGTCGCCGGTGTGCTTCACCTCGCGGCCGGAATTTTTGCCGAGGCACCGGCGCACGATCGCGTCGTGAGCCCTGACCAGCTCCGTCCCCATGCGGTCGCCGAGGCGCGCCGTCATCTCGGTCGAGCCGACAATATCGGTAAAGAGGATCGCCCGGTGGCCGGCATCCATCTGCGGCGTGGATTGGCCGGGGGCCGGATCGGGGTCATTGATGCGACCGAGAAAAGCCTCGACGGCCGACAGTGCCACCTCGACGACCTCATTGGCGACAAAACCGTGCGCCTCGCGATGCACGCAGTGGACGGTTTCGACATCGGGCGCATCCACCAGGCAGAAGGCCGTCCCGCGCCGCTCGTCGAACCAGTAGGTCAGAAACTTGACGCCGTATCGATCCTGAATGTCGATATCCATGCGATGCGCCTGCGCAACCTCGGCGGCTGACGTTCCTTCGAGAAAGTGCCGGTCCATGAAGATGGGCATCGCGCGTCCTCCCAGATCCGCCGCGTGCAGGAGGTGGCATTGTACGATCTGGAAGCATTCCCGTCCACCTTAGGGACAATCAAAGGCTGATTGTCGCAAGGCGTTGCTTCCGGAAACGCAACGCGTTGCTGCACATTCGAGAGAATACGCATGAATACTGCGGTTTTAATGAGTAGGCGTGGTGGTTCTGTCTGATATTTACCATAATCGGTCGTTTAATGCTGATAGCCAGATTTCCGGAACCCTCTCGAGAAGCTTCAGACGTTTCCCGCTTCAAGCGTCGCCTGCCGGATCCCGCCGGAGAGACATGTCTGTCACGGCCATGGTGCCACGGATCGAAGGCCGCTGCCAACGGCATGCTAATTGCATATTATCGGTTAGCTCGCCGAAATTAGGAAAAGCTGTAGCAAAGTGAGACAGACGGCAAATTTTCGACCGGTCGGCCTGGCCTCTATGGGGCTCGGGCACTATGCCGTTATTAATTCTGTGTGGGATGCCGCGCGCACGCTGCTCCGTGACTGGCCGGTGGATGACGGCGAAGAATATTTCGAAGCGGTCAAAGCCTGCCTGGATGCGATTACCGGCGATCTCCCGCCGGATCATGTGCGCGCCGTCTTCATCAGGGCTGCGCAGGAGGCGGGCATCGCCGTCATAGAAGCCGCCGACTGACCAGCGGCGCGCATCTGTTCCGGTTTTCTCGCCGTTCCACGCAGCTCGTCCCGACGCTTGACTTCTCCAGTCAAAAGTCTAAATTGGAACAAAACAGGAACATTGGAGATGGTCATGACACATACGGAACAGGTGATCGCCAACGCCCTTGCCCTCGTCGAAGCTTCTCGCGCCGCCCGCGAGCGGGATCAGCAGCGCCGCGCCGCCTGGCAGAAAAAGGTCGAACTCAGCCGACCGCTGCCGCCTCTGCCGCGGCCGGTCCAATTGCCGCTGGCGTTGAACTGATGCAGTCGGCAAAGACATCCAAACCCGATGAGCTGCGGCCAGATCCGGCTTGCTCCAATCCGGCTTGGCCTGATCCCGCCTGGGAGGTGGAAGCCGTGCTCGCCTGGCATGACGACGATGCCAAGGCGGCGATCCGCGCATTGCTCGACGACTGCCGACATCTGCGCCGGCAACTGGCGCTGGCGGAAAGCGTGATGAGCCGCGGAATGGCCCGCGGCTGGACGCCGCGATACGAACGCGACGCACTCTGAGACAGGCCCGCGGCGTCGTCTGTTGCGATCGGCGCGGTTATGACCATTGGTCCGCAACCAGGCCAAGGCCGACGGTCGCGAGATAGGTCTCCAGTGTTGAGGCCTCGGCGGAGGCGACGATGGCGCCGATGTAGCCGTCCGGACGCAGGAGCACCCACTCGCCGGGCGCCAGCGCATAGGCGTCGCGGAAATGCCCGTCTTCGTCAACGAGATCGCCGCGCCGGCCGATCCTGTGGATCTGCAGTCCTGGGCGTGGCGGCACGGCTGCTTGCTCCGCCTCATAACCGAGCAGCGTCCAGTGCGGACCCTTGATGAGGTCGAACAGACGCGTCGGTTGGCCGGCTGCGCCGGTGAGCGGCGCGTCCGGCGCGCGGTCGCCGGCAAGCACGCTGCCGCGGCGTTCCGGCTTTTCCAGCGCAAGCGAGGATTGGGGATAGCCGATATCGAGTTGATGGACCTCGCGGCCGCGCCTGATATCGCCGCGCGTCAGAGCGTCGAGCAGTCTGGTCGCCAGACCGAGCATCGCCGCAGCGATCGGGCGACGCTCTTCCTCATAACTGTCGAGCAGCGCATCACAGGCCCCGGCGGCGACCGCCGCCAGTTTCCATCCAAGATTATAGGCATCCTGGACGCTGGTATTGAGGCCCTGGCCGCCGGTCGGCGGATGCGTATGGGCGGCATCGCCGACGAGAAAGACGCGGCCGAGCCGGTAGCGGTCGGCAAGCCGGGCATTCATGTTGAAGGCCGAAGCCCAGGAAACCGCGTGTACCTGAATATCGTTGCGGCCGGTGCGCTCGCTCACCAGCGCCGTCAATCCCGCCGCCGACAGGTCGATCTCACCCTCGAGAGGGATCGGCCCCTGGATCTGGAACAGATCGGTTCCCGCCAGTGGGCAAAGTGCCAGCTGGCGCTGCATGTCGCCTTCGCCGAAGCGATGCCAGGCGTCGCGATCCAACCCGGTCAGGAGGACATCGGCGACGACGGCGCGCACGCCGAGCGTCTTGCCGGGAAAGCCGATATCCAGCACTTGGCGTACGAAGCTTCGGCCGCCATCGGCGCCCACCAGCCATCGCGCACGGATGGTCTCTTCGCCGGATCGGCCCTTGAGCCGCGCCGACACGCCCGTCTCGTCCTGCTCGAAGCCGGTGAGCTCGCATCCGAATTCCGGCCAGTGCCCGAGCTCGACGAGGCGCTCGCGCATCACCCCCTCGGTCCGGAACTGCGGCACCATCAGCGGAAGGTGATAGGGTTCGGCAGGCGTCGGCTCCTGATGCAGCATGGCGTCGGATTCAACGAAGCTTCCATCGTCGCGATATTCCCGCTGCGGGGGATATGCGCCGCCGCGCGCGACGATCCGGTCGAGGATGCCGAGATCCTCGAAGACTTCCTGCGTACGCGGCTGAATGCCCTTGCCGCGCGAACCGCGGAACGGGTCGTCCATTTTCTCGATCAGACGGAAAGATACGCCACGACGGGCCAGCTCGATCGCCAGTGTCAGCCCGGCCGCGCCGGCCCCCGATATCAGCACGTCGGTTGTCGAATTCTGTGTCATCGCGATCTCCATATGTGTATTATGCACATAATAGGAGAATCGATATGACGTCAAGAAAAAACGTGCAAAATACACATATGTCGGAAAAGCTGCGAGAGTTGCACGGATCGCTGATCGAGATCGTCAGTGTCATGAACCGGCCCCAGCGCGACGAGCAGATGGTCCGCGAGGCGGGCATTTCGCTCGATCGCGCCCTGTTTCCGCTGCTGGTGACGGTGGAGCGCCTCGGTCCAATCGGCGTGGTCGAACTCGCCGACCGCGCCGGGCGCGACTACACCACGGTCAGCCGCCAGGTCGCCAAGCTCGAAAGCCTTGATCTCATCGAGCGCCGCGGAAGTGCGGCGGACCGCCGCGTGCGTGAGGCCGTCATCAGCGCGAAAGGCAAGGCGATGACCGACCGCATCGACGCCGCTCGCGAAAAGATCGGCCGTGCAATCTTCGAAAGCTGGGACGAACACGACTTCAATGAACTGGTGCGGCTGATGCGGAAATTTGCTCAGGACATCGGTGGGGATATCGATAAGGACGCCGAGAAACCGCAGGAATTGGGCGGCTGATCGGTATGACTGCCGTTCCTGTTAAACTTTCCACTGAAGCGCAGAGAAGGCGTCGGGCACCCAGCGATATGGTGCAGGATGTCCGCCCGCGCAAGGATGTCCGCCGCGCCCCTAGGAACGGCAAGTTTGGTTCTGACCTGGAAAACGCTAGTCGGCCGGCGTCACACGGGTCCAAAAGGCGTTGAACACGACCGAATCGAAGAAGGCCGAGGCACGGACGATACGGCCGTCGCGCATGTCGAGAAACCAGGCATAGGTGTTTGCGTAGGGTTCTCCGTCACGGGCGATGCCGCGGGCGTCGAAAAAGACGATCACAGTGTCGCCGTCGGCATATACGTTGCGGATCGCCGGCTTCAGCGGCGCCTTCATCCGGGCATTAAACGGGTGGATCACCTCACGCAAGAATGCCTCGCGACTTGGATAGGTCTTCGATGCCAGCGAGTAGCCCTCGATTGTCCAGCGGGCGTCGTCGGCGAGGAGGTCATAAGGGCTGCCTGTGCCGGCCGTCCAGGCTTCGAAGCCAGCCTCGACGGCTGCCTTGTTGCGGCGTTCGGTTTCGGTGAGAGACTGCGCTGCGGCGCGGGCTTCGAGCCCGCCCAGAGCAAGGATGGTGGTTGCGATGCCGAGGATTGCATTGAAGACGCGCCTGGTCAGGGATTGCGGCCGACAGATGGCTGCCGTTGCGGTGTGGGACATGGTTATCTCCAGAGGGTCGAGTAAGTGGGGCGACACCCGCTGGCCGGGTGCAGCTTGCGGGCTCGCCGCCAGAAATCTGCTTAGATCTGGTTTTCCCAAGCTCTCAGCTGATGCTCCTTCAGCATGTCCTCGATAACCTTCGGAACGACATTGCGGAACCTGCCGGTGTCGGCCGGAACGACTTCGATCATCCGGTCGATCATTTCCTTCGGATCCATCTTACCTTCGGGCGTCGCGAAGAAATCGTCGAAGCCCTTTCGCAGATCTGCACGCTTGGTGAAGTTCTTGCTGTCATCCAGCCAGCGGAACGGATTGTCCGCCATCGTCTCATTGTAGCCGGTGTAATAGGCGCCCGGATTGATCGTCTGGACCTTGATGCCATAAGGGGCGAGTTCCTGCTGCAGCGCCTCGGCTATCGATTCCAACGCGTGCTTGGTGGAGACATAGGTGCCCCAGTTGGCCGGGGTGAAGAGGCCGCCCATCGAGGAGGTGAAGACCACCTTGCCCTTCTTGCCTTCGCGCACCCATCTCTGGACGACGCCCTGAGTCAGCACCAGCGGCAGAAAGACGTTGACTTCGTAGTTCTTGCGAACAAGTTCGATCGGGATTTCCCAAACCGGGCCGGCTTCGCCCATACCGGCATTGTTCCAAAGAACGTCGACATCCCATCCCTGCGCCTGTTTGATGTCGTAGGGATCGGTGAGGTCGAGTCGCTCGACACGGATGTTCTTCAGGCCGAGGGCGGCGACCTCCTCACGCAGCGGCGTTACCTGCGAGGAAACCTGCGTGGTCGCGATGATGCTGTGGCCGTTCTTGGCCATGCCGATGGCGGCACCCTTGCCGAAGCCGGAGCCTGCGCCGGTGATCAAAATGGTCTTGGTCATGAGACATTCCTTCTGATGGTTCGGGTTGGTCGAAATCAAGTGTCGCCGCAGCATCACGCGGCGGCTGCAGCCGCTGCCTGCGCTATTTCGAGATCCTGTGGAACCGCTCCGCCGGAAACGCCAACGGCGCCGATCACCGTGCCGTCGCGGGCAAAAAGCGATATGCCGCCGGCAAAGGGAGTCAGGCCGCCGTTGGATAGTTCGAGGCCATGGGCGGGAGCCCCGGGCTTGCAATAATCCCAGACGGCCTCGCTTGTGGTTTGAAACAAGACGGCCGTCCGGGCTTTGCCCATAGCGAGGTCGATCGAGCCGAGCACTGCGCCGTCCATTCGGGTGAACGCCTTGAGATGGGCTCCGGCGTCCAGGACCGCGATATTGACCCGCACACCGATCTCATTGGCCCGCGCCTCACCTGCGGCGATGATCCTGCGAGCTTCGTCAATGGTAAACATCTCCTGTCTCCTCTTTTCGTTCAGGGGCTGGCGCTCCCCGCTCGATGAGACAGATGTATAGGCGGAACCGGTTTTGCAGTATTTTCAGCTCTTGCTGCGCTTTGTGCAAATCTTGCGCTCCGGCGTGCCGGCACGCACGAACGGCGAACTATCTCCGGCAGGCGGAACGCGCTAACCGCGGATGAGCGCGCGGAATTGGCCAGGCGTCAAGCCGGTCATCTTGCGGAAGACACGGGTGAAATTGGCCTGCGAGCCGAAGCCGGTATCGAGCGCAATCTCCGCGAGCGATGACCGTGCGAGCCGCAGCTTTTCCTTGGCCGCCTCGATCCGTCGCTCGGTGACGTAGCGATGCGGCGTCAGCCCAGTAGCCTTTCGAAACATCCTGGCAAAATGAAAGGGGCTGAGGCAAGCCTCCGCAGCAAGGTCATCCAGCGAGATTTCGGCTGCGATGCGGGCTTCAATGAAATCGAAGACGCGTTGCAGCCTTTTTGGGTCGACAGTCGGCGCCCGTGCGGCAGGTTGCCAGCGAACAGACGAATAGGTGCTGAGCAGGTGCGCCGCCAGCGCCGTCTGAATGCCGTCCAGATAGAGGCGATCAGTCGGTTCAAGGCTTCTGTTCAACAAACCTCGAAAGAGTTGACCGAACTGCAGCACCATGGGATCGGGGACGCCTCCCGCATAGGCGAGTTGCACCTTGGCCGGATCGATGTCGAAGTTTGAAAGTGCGCTCTCACCGACCAGCGACGGCGGTAGAAAGATGTGGAGGGACTCGGGCATGGTACCCATGATTTCCACGGCACTCTCATGGACACCCGCCGGACAAACCCAAGCGACACCAGGGCGGGCAATCGCCTCCTGCCTGTGGCCGTCACCCGTCCACCTGATCTTCGACTGCCCCGAGAGCAGGACAGCTATTTCCGTGCATTCGAGTGTAAGGTCGACCTGCCAGCCCGGATCGAAATGTCTGAGCTCGACCTGTAGCGATGAGCAATCAACAAGCCCACCCACTCGCTCGCTGGTCCGATACTTTCTGTCACCTTGCGATTCCACGAAAGACATGTCGCATCCATGCCGCCAATGAAACAAATTCGTATTGTTCAGTCCGGGTAGGCAGATTGCCGCTGCCACGCTGTGAAATCCGCACTCAATGTTGATTTATCGAATGAATGCGTAAAGGACACTGGATTGCTGTCGGAGCACAAGTATTCGATCAGTATTTTTGGCTAAATTTCAGAGAAGCGCAAGACCTTGGCGCCAATCGATATGACACCTCATCTTGCGGTTTCCGTCCCCAGAGTGTCAGGCGTTCCGGTTGGATGTTCGTTCGCCTTGGCGACGCCCGGCAAGAGCAAATCAAGTCGTCTTTCGATGGCCGACCGCATCGATGCCGCACGCGAAAGCATCGGACGCGCGATCTTCGAAAGCTTGGACGAACACGATCTCAATGAATTGGTACGTGCTGACGCGCAAATTCGCAGATGAGATCAGCGGCAAGATAAGCGTCAGCGCCCGTAAGCCGCAGGACGATGGCGACTGACAGGTGGGCGTCGAGAAAAGCGCCTCAAAATACTTTTGCGGCCGTAACTTCGACTTCCACAAGGAATTCGGGGCGGGTGAAGCCACCGACGACGATTAGCGTCGAGGTCGGCTTCGGCTCGAGCGTGTATCGATCCCGGACCTCCATATAGTCGGCGAAGTGCTCGCGCTTCGTCACAAAACCCGAGATGCGGATAATGTCGGAAAAACTCATCTTCGCCTCGCCAAGAATCGCCTTGATCGCCTCGAAGCAAAGTTCTGCCTGCGCGCCGACATCCTCCGGCACCTCCTCCGCGAGGCCAATGCCAAGTTGCCCGGAGGTTACGAGCAACGAGGCGCCCGGTGGGACCAGCAAACCGTGATTGTAATTTCCGAAGGGGCGGCGAACGGAGGAGGGATTGAAGATCCTCTTCATCTAGAACCGCTCCATCGCCGTCTTCACCTTTTCCAGAAACTTGGCTCGAGTTTCCGCGGTGCAATTGTTCATGTCGTAATGCGCAAGAAAGGTGACCGGCCTTAGGGGATTGATCTGTGCCCTCAGCACACGTTTGACAATCTTCTTCGGCGGATTGCCGGCGGCGAAGGCGCGAAACGGCGTGGCGCCGTATGTCAGAACGGCGGCGAGCTTCCTGATATGGCGAAGCCGCGATTCCACCTTGCCGTCGACGAGGTCGAAGGAAACACCCGGGAGCCAGACGCGATCGAAATAGCCCTTCAGGATCGCTGGGAACCCGAAATTCCAGATCGGCGTCACCAGCACCAGGCCCTCGGCCCGCTTCAGCCGCTCGACATAGGGTTTCACCAGATCAGAATTGGCGGGATAGTCGTGATAGCTGAGCCGGTCGCGGCGGGTGAGCACGGGGTCGAATTTCTCGGCATAGAGATCGCAGGCATCAACCGCATGGCCGGCTTTCTCAAGGCTATCCAGCGTCTGTTTGTAAAGCGCCTTGCCGTAACTTTCCTCAACCGGGTGCGAATGAAGGACGAGAACGTTCATCAGGCCTCCATGACGCTCGCAAGTCCGGGAAACAGATAGTTCTTGCCGGCATCGAAATCGAAACTAGGATTCTCCCAGGCAATCATCTTGCCGGGGTTCAGCAGCCCGCGGGGATCGGTCTCGTGCTTGAAGGCGAGCTGCACCTTGTCGGTGCGCTTCATGCCGCCTTCCTCCAGCGTGTAGCGGTGCGGATTGAAGATCGGGCAGCCGTGATCCTGGTGGATCTTGATGATCTCCTCGAGCCGCGCCTCTGTGGTGTAGCGTACCAGCGGCAGGCCGGAGCACTGGATCTGCCCGTCGAACTTGATGAATTCGAGATGACCCGGCACTTCATCACCGAAGATTTCCACCATCTTGGCGACCTTGGCCACATGGTCCGGCCCCGGATACTGCACTTGCAGATAGGTGAAGTTGGGGTCGACCTTGAGAGCACGCAGCGTCGTGTGGTTCCAGGCAAGCTCATAGGCATGCGGAATGCCTTTCATGCTTTCGACCCTGTCGGAGCGGAAGATGACCTCGCCCTTGTGAGCGGCGGCAAAGGCGAGGAAGGCATCCATGGAATGCGGCGCGATCATCAGCACCACCACGGACTGGCCCTTGCTGATATAGGATTTATGCCGGGTGAAATAGTCGTGCGGTATGGGGGCGGCGATCGGTGCGATCTCCTTGACGAGGATGCCGTTGCATTTGGCGAGCGCATCGGAGAAGCGCACGGCAGCCATGAAGTCGTCATAGCCGACGAGAACGTCCACCCAATCATAGGCGGGCGCCAGCGGCATTTCGATCTCGGTAATGATGCCGTTGGTGCCATAGGCATGGCTGACCTTCTGCAGGTCCCAGCCGGTGAGATCGAGCACGCGTGGCTCGGCCTCCATGGTGACGACGCGCAGGCGCAGGATATTGCCGAGGTCGCGCAGGCCGCCCCAGGTGATCGAACCGACGCCGCCGGAGCCGCCGGCAATGAAGCCGCCGACGGTTGCCATCTGCGCCGTGGACGGGTGGAACCGCAGCTCCTGGCCGGAATGGGCCTTGGTCTGCTTGTCGAGCTGGGCGATGATGATGCCAGGCTCGCAGATCACGCGGCCGGGATGGATTTCCTTGATCTTGTCCATGGCCGCCAGATTCAGCACGATGCCGCCGGAAAGCGGCATCGCCTGGCCGTAATTGCCGGTGCCGCCGCCGCGGGGCGTGACCGGCACGCCATGCGCGAAGGCAACCTTCAGCGTCCGGATGACCTCTTCTTGGTTTGTCGGCGTGACGACGAGATCGGCCGTCACGTTGTCGAGCTGCGCCTTCAGTATCGGTGAATACCAGTAGAAATCGCGGCTCTTCTGGCGCACTAGCGCCGGATTGTCTTCAATGGCGATGCCTTCAAGTTCTTTCTTGATCGACTGATAATCCGGCATGTCAGGCTCCAACGACGCTGTCGAGTTCACGGTAGTCCGGCAGGCGGCGGTCGATCACCTTGCCGCGGCGAAGCACGACGCGGTCGGACTGCGGACGGGAAAGAAATTCGCTCCAGCGCCGAGCGCTGAAGAGCACCAGATCGGCCGAGGCGCCGGCGGCGATGCGCCCTTTATCGGGCCGGCCGAGAATCTCGGCAGGTGAGGTGGTGACGACGCGCGCCGCCGTATCCAGCGGATGGTCGAGATGCAGGATGCGGACCGCCTCGCGGAACACCTCCACGGGGTCGAGATCGCCATAGGCATAGAAGGGGTCGCGGGTATTGTCGGAGGCGACCGCGGTTGCCACGCCGGCCGCGGCCAATTCCTTGAACAGGGTAACGCCGCGCCAGCGCGGTGTGCGGCCAGGGTAGCGGTCCTGCAGATACATGTTGCACATCGGCAGCGAAACGACGGCGATACCGGCCTCGGCAACGAGTTCGACTGTGCGCTTTGCCGTCTCTTGGTCGTGACGGGCGAGCGAGCAGCAATGGCCGGCCGTCACCTTGCCGTCGAAACGGTTGCGCAACACGGCTTGCGCGATCGCCTTCAGTGTTTCAGCGGCCCGATCGTCTGTCTCGTCGACATGCAGGTCGACATCAAAGCCATTATCGGCCGCGGCTCTGAACAGCGTATCGAGCTGGCTGTCGAGATCCGGGCTCATCCGTGTGACGCCGCCCATCAGGCCACCCTTGTCGCGAACCACGGCGACGAGCTCGGCGAAATAGGCAGCATCCGCCATATTTTCCATCGGAAAGAGCGCCACCGCCTGCAACGCAATCCTGTCCTTCCAGGCCTCGCGCATCTCGGCAAAGACCTCGAAGGAGATGCGATGCTGTGGCGCCAGCGAATCGAGATGGGTTCGAATGAGGCTTGTGCCATGCGCGTAGGCGCAGCGCAGGGAAAACTCCATGCGCTTCTTCACGTCGCCAGCCGACCAGTTCGCTTCGCGGTCTGCGCGCACGGCCTCCAGCGCTCCCGGAAAGGTGCCGTCCGGATTGGCGTTGCGTGGCCAGATATGACCCTTGTCGAGATGCGTATGCATGTCGGCGAAGCAAGGCCAGACCATGCTCTCCTTCAGGTCGGACTTCGCCAGTTCCACGGGCGCTTCGCCGGGCGGCAGTACATCGGCAATGATGCCGTCGGCGATGACGATATCAGCCCTGACGAGCCCCTCGACAATAGGCGCCTCATAACCGGTGACGGCGGCGCTAGGCAGGGTCGCATTGCTCAGCACGAAGCGGCCGGAATTGGGCGGTGAAATGAAGGAATAGGTCATCAGTTTTCCCGTTTCAGGCTACTCTCGTGCCAGCGGTGCAGGGCAAGCCACGATATGAACGAGGTGACGGCGAAGATCGCCACACCGAGCAGCGAGAGCATCAGCAGGGCTGCAAAGAGTCGTGGAATGTTGAGCCGGTATTGCGCTTCGAGAAGCCGGAAGGCGAGGCCTGAGCCCGCACCCGCCGAGCCTGCGGCAAATTCCGCGACGACGGCAGCAATCAGTGCAAGGCCGCCGCCGATCCTGAGGCCGGTCATGAAATAGGGCTGGGCAGCCGGGAGCTTGAGAAAGAGCAGCGTCTGCCAGCGCGAGGCGCCGTAGAGCTCGAACAGATTGATGAGATTGTGATCGACGCTTTTCAGGCCCTGAACCATATTCGAAAGAATCGGGAAAAAGGCGACGAGGAAGGCGCAGATCAGAAGCGCCACCTGCGTTGACGGCGCGTAGATCAGGATCAGCGGCGAAATCGCGACGATCGGCGTGACCTGAAGGATGACGGCGAGCGGATAGAAGGCGAGTTCGATCCAACGCGACTGCACCAGGAAAATCGCGAAGCCGACGCCACCGACCAGCGCCAGCATCAACGATATCAGCGTGATTTTGGTGGTGACCCAGAGGGCAGGGGCAAGCGTACCCCAATCCGTGACGAAAGTGCTGGCGACGGCCGCCGGACCGGGCAGGATATAGGGCGGCACGCCCGACAGTCTGACATAGGCATACCAGACCAGGACCAGGCACGCGATAACCAGCAAGGGCGTCAGGACGCGCAGCGCCAGTTCGCGGCGCCGGGCGCTTGCAGTCGTTTGGACAAGCAGCGGCGCCGCGGATTTTTCGTCACTCATCGACGATCCTCCGCGGCGTTGATCGCTCCGATGAGCGAATGCGAGACCGTCTCGCAGGCTTTGCGGTATTCTTCCGAAGTGCGAAAATGGGCGTCGCGTGCCAGACTGGTCATCAGCGGCAGATCGGCATGTACACGCCCCGGCCTTGCCTTCATCACGACGATGCGGTTGGAGAGATAGGCGGATTCGAAGACCGAATGGGTGACGAAGATGACGGTGATGCCGGTCGTATTCCACAGCCTGAGCACGTCATCGTTCAACTTCTGGCGGGTGATCTCGTCGAGAGCCGCGAAGGGCTCGTCCATCAGTAGCAGCTTCGGCTTCGTCACCAGAGCCCGGGCAATCGAGACACGCATCTTCATGCCGCCGGACAGTTCGCGCGGATAGGCCTTGGCGAAATCCTCTAGGCCGACCGTGGTCAGCGCTTCCACGATCTGATCATGTGCCGCCCTCTTGGAGATATGTCGAAGCTTCAGCGGCAGATGAACATTGTCGAACACGGTCTTCCAGGGCATGAGGGTCGGCTCCTGAAAGACGAAACCGATATCCCCCTCCGGAAGACCCTTGGAGTTGATCCGAGAACTCGGCCAGTCGATCGCGCCCGACGTGACATCGCCGAGCCCGGCGATGATCCGCAGCGCCGTCGACTTGCCGCATCCGGATGGGCCGAGCAGGCTGATGAACTCGCCGCTCTCCACTATGAGCGACATCTCCGAAAGGGCAACGGTTCCGCTGGAGAATGCTTTTGAAACAGCTTGCATGACGACCAGCGGCCGCTTGCGCAACTCTTTCGGGGATAGGGCCTGAGCTTCTGCTGGGGGCATTGGCTGTCTCGTTCATCAGGGAATGGAATCCGCCGTGTGAGGCGGATCTCCGACGGAGTCTTCGGCTTACTTCTTCATCGCCATTCCGGTGCCTTTGCAGACGAATTTCGTCGTGAAGGCCTTGGTGTAATCCGTCTCCGGCTTGAACACCTTGATCGCTACCATTTCGTCGAAGAAGGCCTTGTAATGCGCCTCGGTCAGGCAGCCGATGCCTTTGTCGAGGCTGTCGCCGGATTCGATGATGCCGTACTCCTTCATCTTGGCGATGGAATAGGCGATTTGACCATCCGTCATTTCAGGATTGTCCTTCTTGATCAGCTCGTTGGCCTTGGTGTTGTCACCGTAGAGATAGTGGTACCAGCCTTCGATCGAGGCATCGACGAAGCGTTGGACGACATCGGGCTTGCTGTCGATCATCGCCTGCGTGGTGGTGATCATCGTCGAATAGGGGGAGTAGCCGTTGTCGGCGAGCAGGAAGACTTTCGGCTCGAAGCCGGCCTGCTTCTGAATCTCGTAGGGTTCCGAGGTGAGATAACCTTGCTGCGCCGAATCTTTGTCGGCAAGGAACGGCGCCGGGCTGAAATTATAGGGCTTGTACTGTTCGTCCCTGAAGCCTTTGAAATTCGCCTTCATCCATTCGAAATAGGTGAGATAGCCGTCCTTGCCGAGAAACAGCGTCTTGAGCTTGGCGAGATCTTCGAATTTCTCGATGCCGGCATCGGGATGTGCGATCAGCACCTGCGGATCCTTCTGGAAGATCGCCGCGACGTCGACGAGCGGAATGCCCTGCTCGACGGCCGAAATCTCGCCCTGCGGCCCGCCCATGTAGAAATCGATCTTGCCGGAGATCAGCAGCGCGCTGTTGGCCGCATTCGGACCGCCCTGGACGATGGTGACGTCGAGGCCATGCTTGGCATAAGTGCCGTCGGCGACCGCCTGGTAGAAGCCGCCATGCTCGGCCTGCGCCAGCCAGTTGGTGCCATAGGTGACCTTGTCGGCCGCCTGAGCGGACGCGATGGAGGCAATCATGCCGCCAAGCCCGGCCAATGCGGAAAAGACCCTGTTCTTCTTTGTCATGGGCATGATCAACGTTCCCCTTCTGAGTTCGCGGCCGTCGCGGCGACGTCCGATTTTCTTCATAGGAGCCGTTGCTTTGCTCTTTGAAAAGCATCAAATTTCGTGCGCAATGATGCCTTTTCGGCATCTCATTGAAAGCCCGTGCCTATTTTGCGCTGCGTGCCTGATATTCATGCAACGAGGTTCTGATGCTGCATTCCAGAAAGCTTCTCTATATCAACGAGATCGCGCGTTCGGGCTCGATCCGCAAGGCGGCGGCACGACTGAACGTGGCGTCTTCGGCGATCAACCGGCAGATTTTGGCCTTGGAGGAGGAAATGGGCGCGCCGCTCTTCGAGCGCTTGCCGCGCGGGCTGCGGCTGACCGCCGCCGGCGAGCTCTGCATCGAACATATCCGCGAGGTGCTGAAGAACTACGAGCGGCTGGAGGGGCGTATCCGCAGCCTTAAGATGCAGCAGGCGGGCAAGGTTCGGCTGGTGACGACCGTCGGCCTTGCGGCAGGGCCGCTGCCGGAAATAATCGCCCGCTTCCAGTCGGAACATCCGCGCGTCTTCATGCAATTGCGGAACGACGCCGGCACGATGACCGTCAACCCGGTACTTTCAGGTGAGGTGGATATTGGCCTCGGCTTCAATATTCCGGCAACGCCCGGCATCCGCACGCTCGGCAATTTCGACATTCCGATCGGCGTGGTTCTGCCGCCCGGTCACCATCTGATCGGTCCCGGCCCGATCAACCTGGCCGATATCGTCCAGGAGCGCCTGGTGCTGGCGCAGCAAGGGACCAGCCTGCGCGACGTGATCAATCTGGCTTTGGCGCGCCTCGACGTGCATGTCGAACCGGTGCTCGAAACCAATGCCTCGGAGATGCTGAAAAAGCTGGTCAAGTCGGGGGCGGGGCTAACGATCCTGAACCCGCTCGACGTCATCACCGAATGCCGGCAGGGCGAACTGGTCTTCCGGCCGATCGCGGAGCCACATGCGCGCCACCAGCCGATGAAGCTTTTTGCCCGCGCCCGCGCGCCGCTCGACTCCGCCACCAGCCTGTTCGTCGAATATCTCCTGGCCGAGTTGGCCGGACTGGTGCAGGAACTGCAGGCCAAAGGGCACATCGCGGCGGATACTTCCGTCGCGATCTGAGCCGCAGTTCGGCAGGCCCTACTTGGAATAAAGACTGGAAAGCGGATAGCGCTTTAGGTCGCAGAGCAGTTCGATGAAGCCCTTGACCTGATGGCGGCAGATCGCTTCGCCCTTTTCGGCCGTCCCGCGCGACGCGTCGCCGACGACCCCGTTGGGATTGAGATCGTGGGCGATCCAGGCGAGCGAATGCGGCGGCAGCGGCTGAATGTAATTCGATTGCTCCCGCATCCATGCCGCCTTGGATTTGAAATTCTGCGCCTTCTCCATCCGTACCAGGTCAGGCCGGAAATGCAGCATCAGCGACGTTTCCACCTCGCCGCCATGGATGCCGTATTTCAGCTCATGCTCGCTGATCATGCCCCCGGGGTGACCGAAGCGCCCCCATTGCGTGGAGATGACGGCCATCGCGTAGCGCACGCGCAGCTCTCGCGCCACGATGCTCATGATATCGACATTGCCGCCATGCGAATTGATGATCACCATCTTGCGGATGCCGGCTTCGGCAACCTTTGCGCCAATCGCGGTCCAGACCGGAATGAGCAGTTCGGCGCCGAGCGACAAGGTACCCGGACCGTAGATATGTTCATTGGCCTTACCGATTTCCTGCGTCGGCAGCACCAGACAATCGAGATCGACGGGTTTCTGCTTGCGTAATTCGGCGAGCATGCCTTCGGCGATTGCCACATCGGTCGCGATCGGCAGATGCGGCCCATGCTGTTCCGTCGAGGCGATCGGCAGGATGGCGATCGTGGTGTCGGGAGACAGTCCGGTGAAGTCATCGCTGACCAACTCGTTCCAGTAAAATGGCACTGTCATTGCCGTTCGCCTCTCCTTGCCGTTCGAGACAGTGAGTAGGGAATAAAGCTACCTGCGAAAAGCATCAATTTGCGGTCGCACCGATGCCTTTTTGCGGATGATGGAGCAACGGCCCCGTCGAACGCGGCTCTTTGCCGTAATGTCTCCGCGCATGTCTTGCCGAAACCATTGCGCAAGTGCGTCCGCAATGGTTTTCTACGGCCTCTGCAATCGCAACGCTTTCCGGTGATTCACGATGTTCGATATCCTGTGGCGCGGTCTGGTGATCGGCGCCGGCGCAACCATCCTCATGGACCTCTGGGCGATTGTGCTCACGAAGGTCTTCGGCCAGACGCCGCCGAACTGGGCGCCGGTCGGCCGCTGGTTCTGGCATCTTGGTCGCGGCAAGGTCTTTCATGAGAACATCGCCGATGCAGCGCCTTATGCGAATGAGCTCGCTCTCGGCTGGATCAGCCACTATGCCGTCGGCATTCTCTATGGCGTGATCTTTGCGATCATCATGGGGCAGGAGTGGTTGGCCGCACCGACATTTCTCCCCGCCTGGATATTCGGCATCGTAACCGTCGGGGCAGGGTGGTTCCTGCTGCAGCCCGGCCTCGGCCTCGGCTGGGCCGCTTCCAGGCATCCGAAGCCGATGAAGGTCCGATGCTTCAATCTGCTGGCGCATACGGTGTTTGCGCTGGGACTTTACGGGACGGCGTTGATCATTCGCTGAGCCAAAAAGCCATCCCCAACCCCTCCCCACAAGGGGAGGGACTAAGCTGTGGCGTCCGACGGCGACCCAAAAGCAGAGGTCTTGCTGGCTGTCGCCGTTCGACGAATTGACCCGATAGAGTTTAGGTGAAGCGGTGCGGCATCTTAGCCCCTCCCCCTTGTGGGGAGGGTTGGGGAGGGGTCTTTTGGTTTCCCGCGAATTGAACAGACTACCGCGCCGCCCAGTTGGCGCCGCGGCGGAAGATCGTCTTCATCTCCGGGACGTCGAATTCCTTGGCCTGGTGACCGAGCGAGGAATAGAAGACGCGGCCCTTGCCGTATTTGCGCTTCCAGACGACAGGCATGACGACGCCGTCGATCCAGTAGGCGTGTTCGCCGGTGAACCTGGTCGTTGCCAGAACCTCGTTGGAGGGGTCGACATGCATGTAATATTGCTCGGAGGTGTAGGGAAAATCGGCAATCCCCTCCATCAGCGGATCATCCGGCCGGGTGATGTTGACGGTATAGTCGATGATGTTGCCGGGATGGGCCACCCACTGGCCGCCGATGATGAATTGATAGTCGACGGAGTCGCGGAAGGCATCGCCGGCGCCGCCGTGATAGCCGGCAATGCCGACGCCGCTTTCGATTGCGGCGGCGAGGTTCTTGACCTCCTCCTTCTCGATCTTCGACATCGTCATGATCGGCACGACGAGGCTGAGATCATGGACCGAAGGGTCGGCAAGCGCCTCGGTTCCGTGTTCGAGATAAACCTTGAAACCGTCTTCCTCGAGCATGGTCTTGATGATTTCGGCGCATTCCTGCGGCTCGTGTCCGCTCCAGCCACCCCAGACGATCAGTGCTTCACGCATTCTCTTTCCTCCTGAAACTTATTTCGCCAGCCGTCCGTCGACGATCGATTGGGACAACGGGGCGGGGCGTTCCACCGCCGTGGTGATCGTCACCGTTCGGCCGGTCTCGGACGCTGTATGGAAGGCTTCCATGACTTCGAGCACGTGCAGCGCCAGGTCGCCATTGGCGCGGTGCGGCCGGTTCGAGCGGATTGCATGCGCCATGTCGGCGACGCCGAGCGAGCGGAAATTGCCTTCGGCATAGGGCGCGGTGACCGGCTGGTCCTCGAAGGCGCCGCCCTTCTTCAGATACTCGACAGGACCGGCAAACTTGTTGGGATCCGGGACGATAAGCGTGCCCTCGGTTCCATAGACTTCGAGCGGCACATGCTTGTGGCCGGCGACATCGAAGCTCATGGCGATCTGCACGACCGCGCCATTGGCAAAAGCCATCATGCCGGCGACATGGGTCGGCACATGCACGGCGATACGCTCGCCATTACGCGGCTCGCTGGTAATAAGCCGTTCGGCCCGTGGCGTCGTCGCAAAGCCCGCGACCTGCGATACCGGCCCGAGCAGATTGACGAGATCGGTAATGTAATAGGGACCCATGTCGAGCATCGGCCCGCCGCCGACCTCGTAATAGAAGGCCGGGTTCGGATGCCAGCGCTCATGGCCCGGGCACATGAAGGTGGCCGATCCGCCGACCGGTTGGCCGATGACGCCCTGGTCGATCAGCGCACGGGCCGTCTGGTGGCCGCCACCGAGGAAGGTGTCGGGCGCCGCGCCGATACGCAGATTGCGGGCGCGCGCCGCCTCGGCCAATTTTTTCCCTTCCGCGAAATTAATCCCGAGCGGCTTTTCCGAATAGGTATGCTTGCCGGCCTCGATCGCCTGCAGCGCCACGGCGACATGGGCTTTGGGGATCGTCAGATTGACGATGATTTCGACCTCAGGGTCGGCAAAAAGTCCCTCGACCGTTTTGGCGGGAACGTTGAATTCCCGCGCCTTCGCCTCCGCCAGGTCCCGGTTGAGGTCGGCCACACCGCGAATGTCGAGAATGGGAAAGGAGGCCATCGCTGTGAGATAGGCGCCCGAAATATTGCCGCATCCGATGATGCCGATACCGACTCTTTCCATGAATTCCTCCATCTGATCGTGATTGTGACCCCCGTCAGAGCGCCGGCCCGGTGGTGCTCCAGGGCGATTCGTAGAGTTCGTAGAGCGCCACCGCGGCCGCACCCTGCGCCCAGAAATCATCGCTCGAATCGTCGAAGACGAGTTCGCTCACCCCCTTGAGCGATGGCGGAATGGCAAGCGCATAGGCGTCTCGGAGACTGTTCAAAAAGGGTTCGCCGAGCGCCAGGCTCGACCCCACCAGTATGACGCGCGGCGGCGCAAACAGCGTGACGATATTGGCGATCGTCAAGCCGACGGCTTCGCCGGCGCGGATCGCGGCGCTGATCAGCCGGTCGTCGTCAGCCTTGATCAGCGCCTGGGCGTGCGTCATGCCGCGGCCGAGCCGAATCGCTTCGGCAAAACGCCCGTCGGCCTGATGTTCGCCGAGAATGGCGCTTTCGCCGGCCTGGCTGGAGAGCCGCATGACGCCGTTCGGCCCCATGCCGAGCACCAGGTCGCCGAGATTGTGGCTGAGGCCGCCGGCGCCGCGAAACAGGCGGTTGCCGTGCAACACGCCGAGACCCAGCGTCTGCTCCAACGAAATCAACACCATATCCTCGAGATCCCTGGCTCTTCCGAACCAGTGATGGCCAAGCGTAATGGCATGCGCGTCGCTTTCGACGATGGTCGGCGTCGACAGCCGCGTCGACATTTCGGCGGCAAAATCGACATTGGTGTCGCGGAAGATCGGGCTGCTTCTTATGTAGCCGGTGCGATGTTCGATGACCCCGGGAAAGCCGAGGCAGACGCTGTCGACATCCTCGAGCGACAGTCCGGCATCGACGACGCAGCGCCTGACCCCGTCCTCGACGAGATCGGCGATGACGCCGATCGGCTGCCGGTCGATGCGGATCGGCAGAGCGAGCTTCGACAGCACGTCGCCGCGGAAATTGGTGACGACGAACACCATCCGGTTGGCGGCGATCTTGCCGCCGACGACGCGGGCGGCATCGGGATTGAGCTCCAGCGCCACGCGCGGCCTGCCGCGCACCGCCTCGTTGCGGATGTCGCCTTCGTGACGCGGCAGGATCAGCCCATCGTCGAGCAGCGAGGCGGTAATAGCGGAAACGGTGGTGGTGGAAAGCTCGGTCCGTTCACTGATCTCGATGCGCGAGATTGGACCATGGCGCCGGACGGTATCGAGCACGTTCAAGCGGTTGATCGCGCGCATCAATTCTGGATCTGCAGTCTTCATGAAAATCAGCCGGCGGTCGTTTAGTTGGGCGGAAGCCAATATTTTTAACGGGTTACGAAATAAATAGCAGGCAATTCCAGGCGCCTGTCAAGCGCATTTGCTAAAAATAGCGGCGATTGGGTTGACATCCGACGAAACCTCCGTTGAATTAATCCGCATCGGGGAAAAAATTGTGAGGATAGGTCCCCAGGGAGGAAATCATGAATTTCATGCTGAAGAACGCCGGTTTCGGCGGCAGGCGCATCGTATCTATGGCCGCGGCAGCCGGCATGTTGCTGGCCGGAGCAGGAGCCGCCTCGGCGACGACGGTGGTCAAATGGCTGCATCTCGAGCTCGATCCGAAAAACGTCGCGGCCTGGGAGGATATCGTCAAGAAATACGAAGCCCAGCATCCCGATGTCGATATCCAGATGCAGTTCCTCGAAAACGAGGCCTTCAAGGCCAAGCTTCCGACATTGCTGCAGTCCGACGACGTGCCGGATTTCTTTTTCAGCTGGGGCGGCGGTGTGTTGAAGCAGCAGTCCGAGACCGGCGCGCTGCAGGATGTGACGGCAGCTCTCGACGCCGATGGCGGCAAGCTGCGCAAGGCCTATACCCCGGCCTCGGTCGATGGCCTGACCTTCGACGGCAAGACCTGGGCCATTCCCTACAAGGTCGGTCTTGTCAGCTTCTTCTATAACAAGGCGCTGTTTGCCAAGGCTGGCGTCAAGGCCGAAGACATCAAGACCTGGACTGATTTCCTCGCTGCGGTGAAGAAGATCAAGGCGGCCGGCATCGTGCCGATTGCCGGCGGCGGCGGCGAGAAATGGCCGATTCACTTCTACTGGAGCTATCTCGTCATGCGCGAAGGCGGCCAGAAGGTCTTCGAAGCGGCCAAGAACGGCGAGGGCGAAGGTTTCCTCGATCCCGCCATCATCAAGGCCGGTGACGACCTCGCCGAGCTCGGCAAGCTCGAGCCTTTCCAGCCCGGCTATCTCGGCGCCACCTGGCCGCAGACGCTCGGTGTCTTCGGCGACGGCAAGGCTGCGATGATCCTCGGCTTTGAAGCGACCGAGGCCAATCAGCGAAAAAATGCCGGCGACGGCAAGGGCCTCTCCCCGGATAATATCGGCCGTTTCGTCTTCCCAACGGTCGAGGGCGGCGCCGGCAAGCCGACGGATACGCTTGGTGGTCTGAATGGCTGGGCCGTCACCAAGAAGGCCTCCAAGGAAGCGATCGATTTCCTCGCTTTCCTGACGAATGCGGAGAATGAGCGGGCGATGGCCAAGGCTGGCATGTTGCTTCCCGTTGCCGTCGGCGCCGATGACGGCGTCGTCAACCCGCTGCTGGCCGAATCCGCCAAACAGCTGGCCGGTTCAACCTGGCATCAGAACTTCTTCGACCAGGATCTCGGCGCAGCCGTCGGCCGTGTCGTCAACGACGTCTCGGTGGAAATCGTCTCCGGACAGATGAACTCCAAGGACGGCGCCCAGATGATCCAGGATGCTTTCGAGCTGGAACAATAACCAGCGCCTGCAGAACCTTCCGGCGCTCCTGCCAATTGGGAGCGCCGGCATCGCTGCCGACGAGATGCGAAAGCAGGAACCATGGCCAATATCTCAGTCCTATCGACACCGAGCGCCGCAAGGCCGGCAAGACGAGCCGTAAACCGAAAGAGTTCAGTCGCCCACGACCGGTTGACGGTTCTATTGCTCTTCCTGCCGCCGGCGCTGCTGCTGTTCACGCTCTTCGTCATCATGCCGATGGGCGAGGCGGCCTGGTACAGCCTCTACAAATGGAACGGCTACGGCACGCCGACCGAGTTCATCGCCCTGCGGAATTTCCAGGTGCTGTTCCGCAACGCGGCCTTCACCCAGGCGCTGGTCAATAACGGCCTGATCATCGTCATCTCGATCTGCATCCAGGTGCCGCTCGCCATCTGGCTTGCCACCATGCTCGCCCACCGCATTCCGGGCGTCGTCGGCTATCGCCTGATCTTCTTCCTGCCCTATGTGCTGGCCGATGTTGCCGCAGGCCTGATCTGGCGTTTCGTCTATGACGGCGATTACGGCCTGTTTGCCGCCGTCTCCAACTTTTTCGGCTTCGCCAACCCGTACGTGCTCGCCGACAAGGACGTGGCGATCTACGCCGTGCTCGGCGTCATCGTCTGGAAATATTTCGGCTTTCACATGATGCTCTTCATCGCCGGCCTGCAATCGGTCGACAAGAGCGTGCTGGAGGCGGCTGAAATCGACGGCGCCACCGGCTGGCAGAAATTCCGCTACGTCACGCTGCCGCTGCTCGGCTCGACCTTGCGCCTTTCGATCTTCTTTGCCGTTGTAGGCTCGCTGCAGCTCTTCGACATGATCATGCCGCTGACCGGCGGCGGGCCGTCAAACTCGACGCAGACGATGGTCACCTTCCTCTACACTTATGGCGTCATGCGCATGCAGGTCGGCTTGGGCAGCGCCGTCGGTGTGGTGCTCTTCATCATCTGCGTGACGCTCGCCTTCGGTTACAAAAGGATCTTCATGCGCCATGACTGACATGAGCTCTTCCATCCGCATGCGCGCGTCGACCCGCATCTATCTCTATGTGTCGCTGAGCCTGATTGCCGCCATCGTACTGATCCCGCTGCTGACGACGGCCCTTGGCGGCTTCAAGACGCTGGGCGACCTGCGCACCAATCCCTTCGGCCTGCCGACGGAATGGCAATGGGCGAATTATACCGACATCCTGTTCGGCGAACGCTACTGGCTGCAGATCGGCAATTCGCTGATCATCGCCGCGCTCACCGTGCTGCTGACGCTGATCGTCTCGTCGATGGCAGCCTTCGCCTTTGCCCATGTCCGCTTCTTTGGCTCGTCCTTCCTGCTCAATTATTTCCTGCTCGGCCTGATGTTTCCGGCAGCGACCGCGATCCTGCCGCTCTTCATCCGCATCCGCGATCTCGGCTTGCTGAACACCTATTGGGGCGTGGTGCTGCCACAGGTGGCCTTCGGGCTCGGCATGAGCATCCTCTTGTTCCGCAATTATTTCCGCAATCTGCCGGAGGAATTGTTTCAGGCGGCCTTCGTCGATGGTTGCGGTTATCTCAGGTTCTTCTGGCATATCTCGCTGCCGCTTTCGCGGCCGATCGTCGCCACCGTCAGCATCATTTCCTTCGTCGGCAGCTGGAACAGCTACATCCTGCCGCTGATCATGCTGAACTCGGAATCGAAATATCCCTGGCCGCTCGGCATCATGGTCTATCGCGGCGAATACGGCACGGAATGGCAGCTGGTGCTGGCCTTCATCACGCTCACCATCCTGCCGACGATTATCGTCTTCTTCGTCGCCCAGCGGCACATCATCGCCGGCTTGACAGCCGGCGCCGTCAAGTCCTGAGCCGAACTATTGGAGCTGCAATCATGGCATCCGTTTCACTGCACGATGTGACTAAGGCCTATGGCGCCGTCGACGTCATCCACGGCATTTCGCTGCATGTCGAGGACGGCGAATTCGTCGCCCTCGTCGGGCCGTCCGGCTGCGGAAAATCGACGCTGCTGCGGATGATCGCCGGGCTCGAGGAGATCACCGACGGCGAGATGTCGATCGGCGGCAATGTCGTCAACGGCATGACGCCGCGCGAGCGCAATATCGCCATGGTCTTCCAGTCCTACGCGCTTTATCCGCATATGACGGTCGCCGAAAACATGGGTTTCAACCTGAAGCTTGCCGGCGTTCAGAAGCCTGAGATCGAGGCGCGCGTTGCTGAAGCCGCCCGCATGCTCGATCTCGCCCAGTTGCTCGACCGCAAGCCGGCCCAGCTTTCCGGCGGTCAGCGCCAGCGTGTCGCCATGGGCCGCGCCATCGTGCGCAATCCGGCGGTCTTCCTGTTCGACGAGCCGCTCTCCAACCTCGATGCCAAGCTCCGCGTGCAGATGCGCTCGGAGATCAAGACGCTGCACCAGAAGGTGAAAACCACTTCGATCTATGTCACCCACGACCAGATCGAAGCAATGACGCTCGCTGACCGCATCGTCGTGCTCAATCAGGGCAGGGTGGAGCAGTCGGGCACGCCGCTCGAACTTTACAAGAAGCCGGCCAACCTCTTCGTCGCCGCCTTCATCGGTTCGCCGGCGATGAACATGCTTGAGGGTACTGTCGACGGTGAAAACGGTGCGCCCGCCGCCCGCCTCGAAGACGGCACGGCGATTCGCATCGCACCCGACCGCAGGGTCAGGCCCGGCCAGGCCATCACCATCGGCCTTCGTCCGGAACATCTCGTTCCCGGCCTTTCAGCCGGCACACCGCTCGCCGGCCGCACCATGCTGGTCGAACCGACCGGCGCCCAGACCCATGTGGTCTTCGATCTCGCCGGCCAGCAGGTCACGGCAATCGTCGACGGCGAATACCCCGCCCGCTACGGCGCGGTGTTCGAGGCAAGCATTGCCAGTGATCAGGTGCATGTCTTCGACCGCGGCAGCGGGGTGGCGCTGTAGGCGTGGTTCTCATTCAGCCCAACAACGACCGGACCGCCGGGTAAGCGCAGTCACCAAGACCTGATGAAAATGGGACTAACTCCTCTTTCGTCATGCTCGGGCTTGTCCCGAGCATCTGCCACGGGTCGATGCACAGCAGATCCTCGGCACAAGGCCGAGGATGACGTCGAGAGTGAGGAGCGAGGTCTCTCAACAAATTGAGCCGCTGGAAGAGTCTGCGGCGGCAGTGCCACCGCCGTTCCCGGTCACGGCTATTATTCCGCTGCGATCCGCGAGAGGCCATTGGCCTGCACGATTTTCTCCAGCAGCGCCAGTTCCTCCTGGGTGAGGTCCGTCAACGGCGGCCGCACGGGGCCGGGGTTCTGGCCGAGGACGCGAAGACCCGCCTTGATGATTGAGACGGCATAACCCTTCTTGCGGTTGCGCAGGGCGACGAAGGGGAAGAAGAAGCTCTTGAGGATCTCGTCGACGGTCGCCTGGTTGCCGGTGCGCAGCGCCCCGTAAAAGCGCTGAGCGAGGGCAGGGACGAAGTTGAAAACTGCGGACGAGTAGGTCGTCACGCCGGCGGCGAAATAGGCTTGCGCATAGACCTCATGGGTCGGCATGCCGCCGACATAGACGAGACGGTCGCCAAGCAGCGTGGTGATCTCGATCACCTTGTCGACGTCGCCGACGCCGTCCTTGAAGCCGATCAGGTTCGGGCATTCCTCGGCGAGCCGCGCGATGCTTTCGGCGGTCAGGACGGCATTGTCGCGGTTATAGACGATGACGCCGATACCGACCGACTGGCAGACCGCCTTGACATGGGCGATCAGGCCGGCCTGTTCGGCAAACATCAGATAGGGCGGCAGCAGCAGCAATCCGTCGGCGCCGGCCTTTTCGGCGGCCTGGGCGATCTCGATGGCAAGCGACGTGCCGTAGCCGGTTCCGGAGATGATCGGCGTATTGCCCGCCGACACCTTGGCGGCTCGGACGACCTGAGGGATTTCGGCCGGGTTGAGCGAGAAGAACTCGCCGGTGCCGCCGGCGGCAAACAGTGCGGCGGCGTCGTAACCGGCAAGCCACTCGACATGACGGCGGTATTTCGCCTCGTCGAATTTAAGCTGATCGTCGAAATGGGTGACCGGAAACGAGAGCAGGCCACTGCCGACGGCCTTTTTCAATTCGATCGGGTTCATCATCAAGTCCTATTCCTTAGGTGTTGAAAATCATGTCAGGCATTCTCGAGCACTTGCAGAAGTGCCGCGATGTAGCCGTAACAAAAGGCGAATGCGGTGGCGGACGGGTCCTGGCCGCTGACGGTCGGCACATGATCGGGCATCAGCATGTATTTGTAGCCGACTTCCTTGTAGATTCTGGCCGAGCGGACCATGTCCATGTCGCCCTCGTCGGGGAAGGTCTCCATGAAGGACAGCTTGCCGCCGCGGATGTTGCGGAAGTGGACGTTGAAGATCTTGCCGCGCTCTCCGAACCAGCGAATGATGTCGTCGATCTCTTCGCGGGGATTTTCAAGCATTTCGCCGACCGAACCCTGGCAGAAATTGAGGCCGTGATACGGGTTTTCGCGCATCTGCACGAACTTCTTCAGGCCTTCCACCGTGCCGAGCACACGGGTGACGCCGCGATAGCCGGGCGGTGTATAGGGATCGTGCGGATGGCAGGCGAGGCGGACGCGATTGCTTTCGGCGACGGGCACGACCCGTTCGAGGAAATAATCGATCCGCTCCCAGTTCTCGTCTTCGGAAAGCACCCCAGCAAGGCCGGGTGCTGCCTGCTGATCGGTCTTCTCCCAGCGGAAGCTCGCATTCATCGAGCCGCCGCGCCCCGGCTCATCCGGGGTACGGGGAATGCCGATCAGGTTGAGATTGTATTTTACCGCCGGAATGCCGGCCTTTGCGACATTCTCGATCATTGTGCACACGGCATCGATCTGCCGATCGCGCTCGGGGCCGGCGAGCAGAATATCGGGAAAGGAGGCCTTCTCGATCGGCTGCGAGGGTAGGGGGAGCTGGATCATGTCGAGGATCAGGCCGAAGCTCTCGACCTTGTCGCGATGACGCTCGATATCGGCCAGCGTCCAGCTGCTCGGCTTGCCCGGCGGGTCGGCGCTGATATGCTTGACGCCCAATTGCGCAAAGATGCGATAATCGTCGTCATCGCGCGCCGCCACCTGTGTTCCCAGATACATCGGAGACCCTCTCAAAGTTCATCAATGTCGTATGACATAATATGAATTTCTGAGAGTGTCGAGCCCTATTGCTGTTCGGCGAGCATGCGGTAGCGACGCTGGCTTGCCATCAGATGCGCGCGCATCGCCTGACGGGCGCGTTCCGGGTCCTGATCGGCGATCGCCGACAGAATCTCGACATGTTCGGCATAGACCTTTTGCAGGTATTCGCGATCATTGGCTTCGGGCAGGGTCGGGAACTGGCCGCGCGGA
Organism: Rhizobium etli CFN 42; assembly: GCF_000092045.1. NCBI lineage: Bacteria > Pseudomonadati > Pseudomonadota > Alphaproteobacteria > Hyphomicrobiales > Rhizobiaceae > Rhizobium > Rhizobium etli. Next base: position 2,151,966 of record NC_007761.1, read on the forward strand.
ATGGCGCGTGGGCCGAAATGGCGCAGGACGTCCACGTAAAAGCGGTTGTTGGTGGCGGCGGCGACCGCCATGTGGAAGGCGTAGTCCGCTTCCACGGTCTGCTGTCCGGTCTCGATCATGCCCGCCATTTTCCGATTGGCCTCGCGAATCGCCGCCTCCTGCTCGGCGGTGCGGCGATAGGCGGCAATGGCTGCCGCCTCACCCTCGGTCGCCATGCGGAACTCCAGCAACTCAAGGGTTTCCGGAATACTTTTGATCTCGACCGGCGTCAGCGACATCACGGTATTTACCTTCGGGTCCGCGACGAAGACGCCTTTGCCCTGGATCGGCCGGACGAAACCCGCCGCCCGCAAATCGGCGATGGCCTCGCGCACGACGGTGCGGCTGACGCCGAAGGTCGATTCGAGCTGGGGTTCGGTCGGCAACTGATCGCCGACGCGCAGTTTCCCGGTTTCGATTTGCGCCCGCAGCTGATCGATGACCTGCTGCGCCAGTCTTTGCCGACCACGGCCGAGTGCTGTCATTCTTCGTTCCCCAGTTCCTTGGCTCACGTCTCCCGCTCGGCACTTGCAAATCGAATTCGACTTCGATAAATCATAATACGACATACGGGCGACATAATATGTCTCTTATAGTAATCCAGGGAGGAGTTGCAATGAAGCATTTTTCTAAGAGCCTGTTCGTCGGCGTCGTCTTCGGTGCTCTGACGATCGCTGCGCCGCTCTCGTACGCCGCCACCCCGAAGGACCAGCTGGTGATCGGAACATCATTGGCGCAGGTCCTGTCGCTCGATCCGCATCAGGCGACCGAGGGCAAGGCGGTCGAGATCATGTCGAACCTTTATGACCGGCTGGTCAACAGCACGCCGGATGGCAAGATCGTGCCGCAGCTGGCCGAAAGCTGGAAGATCGACGACAAAGGCATCAGCTTCACGCTGCGTCAGGCCAATTTCGCCTCCGGCAATCCGGTGACCTCTAAAGATGTCGTCTATTCGCTGGCGCGGCTCCTGAAGCTCGACCAGGCTGCCGCCGCCAACCTCAAGCGCGTCGGCTACGACAAGACCAATGTCGACAAGCTCGTCACCGCAGTCGATGACAAGACGGTGCGCATCGATTTTTCCGGCCAGGTGACCGCCGAGATGCTGCTCTACCGACTCGCGGCATCGACCACCAGCGTGGTCGACAGCGTCGAAGTCGAGAAGCATGTCACCGACAACGACTGGGGAAATGCCTGGATGCGCACGCACTCCGCCGGCTCCGGTCCGTTCACCCTGAACCGCTGGTCTCCGAACGAACTTGTCATTCTCGACGCCAACAAGGATTACGTCACCGGCGCTCCGAAGATGAAGCGCGTTATCGTCCGCCATGTCCCGGAAAGCCAGGTCGAGCGGCTGATGCTGGAGCACGGCGACATCGATATCGCCAGCGCACTGACCGCCGCCGATCTCGCCACCTTCAAGGACAAGCAGGGCTTTACCATTCAGCGTATTCCGACAGGCGGCTTCTATGTGCTGTCGATGAATGCCGGTAACCAGTACCTGTCCAATCCCAAGGTCCGCGAGGCGATTGCCTATGGCATCGACTATAAGGGCATCGAGAAGACGATCATGGGGCCCTACGGGCGGGCGAGAAACGTCCCGGTTCCGGAGAATTTCGAATCTGCGATCCCGAACCCCGACTGGAATCTCGATGTCGAAAAGTCCAAGCAGCTGTTGGCCGAAGCAGGGTTCAAGGACGGCTTCTCGCTGACGCTGAAGACGATCGCGCAGACGCCGCGCATCGATCTTGCCACGGCCATCCAGGCATCGCTCGCTCAGGTCGGCATCAAGATCGACATCCAGCAGGGCAACGGCTCGGAAATCATCGCCGCTCATCGCGCCAGGGATTTCGATCTGCTGATCCCGCAGACCAGCGCCTACATGCCGAACGTGCTCGGCTCGATGGAGCAGTTCTCCTCCAATCCCGACAACTCGAAGGAAGCCAACAACGCCGGTAACTTCGTCTGGCGCTCGGCCTGGGACATTCCCGAACTCACGGCGCTGACGGCCAAGGCTTCGATGGAGCCGGACGCCAAGAAGCGCGGCGAACTCTATGTCGAGATGCAGAAGATGTTCGTCGAGCAGAAGCCGGCGGTGCTGCCGATGTTCGAGCGTTTCGAGCCGATCGTCCTGTCGAGCAAGGTTGAGGGCTATGTCGGGCATCCGACCCAGCTGACGCGCCTCGAGAACGTCACGAAGACTGAAGCCCAGTAATACTCCCGAGGCAACCGATCATGAAGGAACTCTCTGTAGCCGAATTTGGCCGACGCCTGGCGCATCTGCTCGTCAGCCTGTTCATCCTCCTCTGTGTGACCTTCGTGATCGGCCGCGTCCTTCCCACGGATCCCGTCGGCGCGATCGTCGGCGAGCTTGCCGATCCCGCCGCCTATGCGGCGATGCGGACGCGTCTGGGGCTCGATCTGCCGATCTATCAGCAGTTCTTGCTCTATCTGAACGGGCTCGCCCATGGTGATTTCGGCACGGCCGTACTCACCGGCAATCCCGTCTCCTCGGACCTCGCTCAGGCCTTTCCGGCGACATTCGAACTGGCCACACTTGCCGTGATCATTTCGACTTTCGTGGGCGTGCCGCTCGGCCTGGTCGCGGCGCTGTTTCGCGACAGCGTGATCGACAAGGTCGCGCGCGTGGTCGCCCTGGTCGGTCATTCGATCCCGGTTTTCTGGTTCGGCATCGTCGGGCTCGTCATCTTTTATGCCGGCCTGAACTGGGTCGGCGGCCCGGGCAGGATCGATGTGTTTTACGAAGGTCTCGTCACTCCGCAAACTGGGCTGCTGTTGGTCGACAGCCTCCTGCAGGGCGAGACGGAAATCTTCTGGAACGCGCTCGGCCATATCATCCTTCCGGCCATCATCCTCGCCTATGCCGCGATGGCCTACATCACCCGCATGACCCGCAGCTTCACGCTGGAGCAGTTGAGTCAGGATTACGTCATTGCGGCCCGCGCCAAGGGTGTGAGCCCCTTCGGCACGATCTGGCGCCATGTCCTGCCGAACATCGCCGTGCAGCTGATCACCATCCTGGCCATTTCCTATGGCGGATTGCTCGAAGGCGCCGTCGTGACCGAGATCGTCTTTTCCTGGCCGGGCATCGGCCAATACATGACGAATGCGCTGATGATCGGCGACATGAACGCCATCGTGGCCGGCACCATCATTGTGGGATTCATTTTCATGCTGTTGAACTTCCTCGCCGACGTCGCCTACGCGACATTCGATCCGCGCATGCGGGAGGCGGCCCAATGAGCGATGTTATTCACAGCGACATCCGGATTCGCCCTCCGAGCGTGCCAAGCCGCATGGCGGCGTCGTTTGCGCGGGCCGGCCGCAAACTGGCTGCCGAGCCGCTTGGCCTTGCCGGTTTTCTCATCCTCGGTCTGCTTTGCCTGATCGCGATCTTCGCGCCGCTGCTGGCGCCTTACGATCCGGTCATCCAATCGCTCGGGGACGCCCTGCAGCCCCCGAGTCTGGCGCATCCGGCCGGCACGGACGAGTTCGGTCGCGATATTCTGAGCCGCCTCATCTTCGGCACACGCATCACCATCCAGACCGTGCTATCGATTTCGTTGATCGTCGGGCCGATCGGTCTTTTGATCGGGGTAGTCGCGGGCTTCTTCGGCGGACGCATCGATGCGCTGCTGATGCGCGCCACCGATATCGTTCTTTCTTTCCCGTCGCTGATCCTGGCGCTTGCTTTTGCTGCGGCGCTCGGCGCCGGCTTGATCACCGCGATCATCGCGATCTCACTCACCGCTTGGCCACCGATCGCCCGGCTGGCGCGCGCCGAGGCTCTGGTCGTCAGAAACGCCGACTATGTTGTGGCCGCCCGTCTCTATGGCGCCTCGCCGATCCGCATTCTTCTCCTTTATATCGCCCCCATGTGCATTCCCTCGGTGATCGTCCGCCTGACCCTCAACATGGCCGGCATCATTCTGACGGCGGCTTCGCTCGGATTTCTCGGGCTTGGCGCCCAGCCGCCTGCGCCGGAATGGGGCGCGATGATCTCCAACGGCCGCAAGTTCATGCTCGATTATTGGTGGGTCGCGGTCATGCCGGGGATCGCCATCCTGCTGACGAGCCTTGCCTTCAACATCGCCGGAGATGCTCTGCGCGACATTCTGGATCCCCGCCATGCAAGATCGTGATCTCCAGCCCGTTCTTTCCGTCGAGGCGCTGAATGTCCGGTTCGGCCGAGGCGCCGTGCCCGCCGTCTCCAATGTCAGTTTCGATGTCGGCCGCGAACGTGTCGGGATCGTCGGGGAATCCGGTTCCGGCAAATCGACGACTGGACGGGCGATCATGCGCCTTTTGCCGCCGGCGGCGATCGTTTCTGCCGAGCGCATGGATCTCGCCGGCAGTCCGCTTTTGGCAAAGAGCGAGCGCCAGATGGGGGCACTGCGCGGCAAGGACATTGCGCTGATCATGCAGGACCCTCGCTATTCCCTGAATCCGGTGCTGTCGATTGGCAAGCAGATCGCCGAGGCCGCCCGCCTTCATCTCGGCCTGCGTGGCAACCAGGCGCAGGATGCGGTTCGCGCCATGCTGGAGCGCGTGCGCATCAGCGATCCGGACCGGGTGATGGCGCTCTATCCCCACCAGATATCCGGCGGCATGGGGCAGCGCGTAATGATTGCCATGATGCTCTTGGCGCGGCCGAAGCTCGTCATCGCCGACGAACCGACCTCGGCGCTCGATGTCAGCGTGAGGAAGGACGTGCTGCTGCTGCTCGATGAGCTTGTGCGCGAGAACAATTCGGGCCTGCTTCTGATCAGCCACGACATCCGCATGGTCGCGGCCTTCTGCGAACGCATCATCGTCATGTATGCCGGCCGGATCGTCGAAACCCTGACCCGTCTCGAAGAGGCCCGCCATCCCTATACCCGCGGCCTGATAGCGGCGCTGCCCGACCCGAAGAGCCCGGTGCGCCGGCTCGCGGTTCTCGACCGGGCGAGACTCGATCTGGAGGCGGTGCAATGATCAATGTGCGTGACCTCGATGTCGTCTTCGGATCGGGCAAATCAAGCAACCATGTCGTCAGGAGCATCAGTTTTCAGGTCAAGCCGGGCGAGACGCTCGGCATCGTCGGCGAATCCGGCTGCGGCAAATCGACGGTGCTGCGCTGCCTTGCCGGCATGGGGGCCGGCTGGACCGGCCAGATCGAGCTCGGCGGAAAACCGATCGGCAAGAAACGCTCCCGCGAGGAACTGACGCTTGCCCAGATGGTCTTTCAGGATCCTTATGGATCCCTGCATCCCCGCCATCGCATCGGCACCGCGCTCGCCGAGCCGCTGCGCGCCATGCGCCATTCCGAGATCTGGGCGAAGGTCGAAAAGGCATTGATCCAGGTGGGCCTGCCGGCAAGCTTCGCCAATCGGTTTCCGCACGAGCTTTCCGGTGGCCAGCGGCAGCGTGTAGCGATTGCCCGGGCGCTGATCCTGTCACCGCCCATCCTGCTTCTCGACGAGCCGACATCGGCGCTCGACGTCTCAGTCCAGGCCGAAATCCTCAACCTGCTCGCCGATCAGCGCGAGGAGAAGGGGCTGACCTATCTGCTCGTCAGCCACGATCTCGCGGTCATCGCCCATATGTGCGACCGGGTGCTGATCATGAAGAATGGCGGCTTCGTCGACGAACTCACCAGGGCGGATCTGCAGGCCGGCACCACGCATGATGCCTATGCGCGCGAGCTGTTCGAGGCGAGCTTCATGGAAGCCTGACGGCTGGCGCGCAGTAATTTGCGAAAGCGTCGAGGAAACGGCGCATTTCCTCCTGATGCCGAGGGGCGGAAAGATGCGCGGCAACCTCATCAGGGGAAAGCTTCATCAGAGGAAGCCGCAGGAAAAGATCCTCGTTGAAACGATCGCTCAGCGTAGCGAGAATGATGCGAAGCTGGTGGAGCATGTCGTCGCCGCGATGCGACGCATGTGCAAGCACGATCGGTTTGCCGATCACCTCGTTGCGGGAGACGAGCCAGTCGATGGCATTCTTCAGCCCGCCCGGAATCGACCGGATATATTCGGGGCTCGCCAGGATCAGCCCATCTGCCTCGGCAATCGCCTTTGCCAAAGCCGCCACTTCGAGCGGAGGGTCCTGCTCCAGGTCGGGCGAAAAGACCGGAAGCTCTCCCACGCGATCATAAACCGAAATCTCAAACGTCGAGCCGGCAACCGACTGCAGAGCATAAAGCATCGCCGTGTTGGTGGAAGCCCGGCGGGCGCTTCCTGAAATGGCCAGGAGTTTCATGAGTGCGGCGCAACCTCCTGCGGATGGCTGACGGCTGCGACGCTGCCTCTTTCGACGAGATGGCAGGAAAGCTCGACGCGCCGCCGCGGTGTCGCAAGGCCGAGCATCATGTCGCGCAACAGATCGAGCGCGGTGGCGCCGAGTTCGCGCATCGGAATATGCACGGTCGAAAGCGGCGGATTGAGAAAGGCTGATTGCGGCAGATCGTCTATGCCCATGACGGAAATATCCTTCGGCACTGCGTAACCCATCGCCTGCAATCCGCGCACGGCGCCGTTGGCAAGACTGTCGCCCGCCGTCAGGACGGCGGTGAAGGAAAGGCCCTTGTCGCGGACGAGGCGGGTGATCGCCTCGGCGCCGAGTTCCGGCAGCCAGTCGTCGACCTCAAGTACCAGATCGGCATCGGCCTGCAGGCCATGATGCTGCAGGGCATCGCGCCAACCCTCCAGACGCCGCTCGATCGTCCGCCGCCCCGGCCGCAGCATAAACAGGATGCGTTCGTGCCCGGCCTCGATCAGCCGCTCGGCGGCGATGAAAGCGGCCGAGCGGTTGCAGGGCGTGACACTCGAAAGCCGCATATAGGGATCGTCGCTGTTGACGAGCACGACGGGCTTTCCGAGGCCGGCGGCCGCGGCCAGCATGTCCTCCTCGTCGACGGTCAGGATCAGCATGCCGCCGAAGCCAGGATTGTCCCGCATCTCGGCCATGACGCGGGCTTCATCCTCTTTGTCGGTAACGGGGCGCATCGCGACCTCGATGCCGAGGGCGGCCGCGCGGGCATTCAAGCCCTCGAGCACATGAAGCGTGAACTGGTTGCGGACATAGTCGATCATCGCCGCGCCGGAGGCGACGAGCATGACCTTCTTGCCGGCGACACTTGCCGGCAAGGCATAGCTGGCCGCACTTGCCGTTTCCAGCACCAGCTTGCGGATCTCGGGCCTGACGCCCTTTTCGCCGGCGAGCGCCCGCGACACCGTGCTGATCGATACGCCGCAGCGGGCGGCGATATCGTCGAGGCGCGTGCGCCTGCCTTTTTTCTGCTCCGCGGCCATGACACTTCCTCGCTCCCGCTCCTTTATGCAAAAATCTTTCACGTTGCGCAAATGGAATGCCTATGCACAATTGCCCCCGAGGAGTCCGCGACAAGCGGCAGAGCAGGGAGGCTTTGAAGATGCGGCTTGACCGCCATCCATGCGTCGGCGTTTTCTCGAAAAACCCAAGGCAGCCGGAGCAGGTTTCAGATGGCCGCTGAGCAGTTAGCCCATCTCCGCCGCGAAACCGCCAAGAATAGCCCGATCGTCTATTGGCAGCTCGGCCCTCTCTCGCAGGCGCGCTACGACGTTGCCGACCGGCCAATGGAAGGCAGCATGGATCCGTTTTTCTTCGTCACCAAGATGAAGAACTTCATCCCGCATGAATATCCCTGCCGCACCGAATTCAAGAAATCCTCCGCCGGCCAAAGACCGCAACCGTTTGGCGAATTCGAGGCCATCCGCTGGTGGTTGCCCTTTGCCTCGCCGCGGGTCGATCTTTCCGGATTCTGGTTTCGCCCGACCCGCATCGGCTGCTGGGCGCGCACCTTCCTCGATGCCGGCACGGCCGGGTCCGCCAGGCTCCGTCTGTCGACCTGCGGCGGCGCCATCCTCTTCGTCAACGGTCGCGAGCAGGGCTTCATGGCGCCCTACGAGCGCAATCTGGAAGCCCAGCAGATCTTCGAGATCGAACTTGTCGCCGGTCTCAACGAGATCCGCATCTATTTCGACGATCTTGCCGAGCGCGACGCCCGCTTCTATTTCCAGCTGGATTATCTCGACGGGCCGGAAGTGGAAACATCACTTCCCGCTCCGATCGCCGCCGATAAGGCGGACGGGCTGGAGGCGATCCTCGAAGGCATGCGCTTCGACCGCACAGCCTATCTCGGCGAGGACGTGACGATCCTGTTTCCCGCGCCGCTGCCGCTGGCGCTGAGCTGCCACGTCGAGATTGAAGGCGACTTCATGTCGGTCGAGCGCTTCGGTTATGATTTCGCGCTGGAGAAAGGCGCGACCAGGCTGGCGCTCGGAAGCTCGGCTGATATGCCAGCCGATTTCCGCCATTTCCGCATCACCTTCCAAACCGGTGCACTGTCGGTCGCCCGCACCCTCGGCGTCGAGATCTGTCATCCCGCGCGGCAAGGGCCGGCGCCGGCTGCGCTGGAAGATCGCGTCGCCGAAGCGCTTGCTGAAGTCGCCGCCCATTCCGAGCCCGATACGGTCTGCGCTTTTGCCCGTCTGGCGCTGGGGCAGGGCGGCGAGGAAACCGAGGCGATGATTTCGGCCATGCTGCCGGTCATCGAGGATTGCCACGACTGCGCCGATTTCGTGCTGGTGCCACTGCTCTTTGCCTATACGCGCTGGAGCGATCTTCTGTCACCGGAACTGCGCGGCAGGATCGAGCAAGCGGTCCTTGATTACCGCTATTGGATGGACGAGCCCGGCAACGACGTTCAGTGGTATTTTTCCGAAAACCACGCGTTGCTCTTCCACACCGCCGCCTATCTCGGCGGTCAGCTTTTCCCCGATGCCGTCTTCATCCGTTCCGGCCGCACCGGCGCCGAGCAGATGAAGGTCGGCGAAGAGCGGGTTCGCGCCTGGCTCGATCATTTCGAGCGCTGGGAGATGGCCGAATGGAATTCCGTTCCCTATTTCCCGATCGACCTCAAGGGCCTGACGGTGCTCGCCGCCTGCGCGCCTGACGAGACGATCCGCGCCCGCGCCAATGCCAGCATCGTCCGCCTGACGGAGATCGTCGCCCGCTCGGCCCATCATGGAATGCTGACCGGCAGCCAAGGCCGCTCCTACGAACATACGCTTCGCCCCGGCCGCTCGGTCGAACTGTCAGGCATCGCCCGACTGCTCTGGGGCCGCGGCTGGTACGGCCGGCGCGTCCACGCGCTGCCGCAGCTTGCCGTCTGCATCCGCGATCACGGCCTGCGTTTTCCAGAGGCGCTGGCCGAAATCGCCTCGCACCAGTCTGATGATGCGCAGGAATGGACCTTCTCCCAGGGCGAAAACCGGTTCGCGGCCCTCTATCATTACAAGACGCGCGACACCGCGCTCGGCACCATTGCCCATTATCGCCCCGGCGCCTGGGGCTATCAGGAGACGGTGCTGCACCTGCGCCTGGGCGACCGGCCGGAAGCGCAGATCTGGATCAACCATCCCGGCGAAACCATCCAGTTCGGTTACGGCCGGCCGAGCTTCTGGGGCGGCTGCGGGACGCTGCCGCGCGTGCATCAGTATCGCGATCTGGCGATCCTCGATTTCGCCGTTCACGAAGGTCAGCCGGATTTCACCCATGCCTGGTTTCCGCTCGAAGCTTTCGACGAGACGGCGCTCGACGGCAATGTGGCGCTCGCCCGCTCTGGTGGCGGCCTTGCAATGCTGATCGGCAACGGGCCGCTGGAGCCGGTGAAGCACGGCCCAACCACGGACATGGAACTGCGCCTGGCCGGCCGCAGCGGCCGCTGGATCGTCCGTCTCTCCGATCTCGGTCGCGAAAGCGGTCTCGACGGCATGCGGGCTCGTTTCGCCGCGCTCTCGGTCCGGCGCGACGGCGAGGGCGCCTTGGTCATCGTCGATCCTGATTATGGCGAGGTCATCTTCGAGGAGGACGGCACGGTGCGCGCCGAAGGCCGCATTCTTCGACCCTCGGACTGGTCGGTGCGGGGAGACGCGGTACATCTGACGATACCGGGCAGGCAGCTTCGGCGGGCGGCCTCGTAGACGACGCGCCCGGCAGGTGGAGGACCCGGCCGGGCGCAGGAATTCAGCGGTCAAGAGGAGGAGACTATGACCAGAATGAAATCGATCGGCGCGGCTTTTGCTGCGGTTCTCTTGAGTTCCGTTGCCGCCCATGCCGGCGACGTGCGCATCATGTGGTATTCCGATGGCGGCGAAGGCGCTGTCATCAAGGATCTGCTGGCCCGCTTCTCCAAGGCCAATCCCGATGTCAACGTCATCCTCGACGAGGTCTCCTATGACGTCGTCAAGGAGCAGCTGCCGGTACAGCTCGAAGCCGGCAAGGGGCCGGATATCGCCCGCGTCACCAACTTGAAGGCGCAGGCGCAGCACTGGCTCGATCTTCGCCCCCTGTTGGCTGATGCGAAATATTGGGACGACAATTTCGGCGCCCAGGCTGATTGGATGCGCCCAGACGGCTCGAACGCCATCACCGGCTTCATGACCCAGCTGACGCTGACCGGCGGCTTCGTCAACAAGACGCTGTTCGAACAGGCCGGCGTCGAAATTCCCGGCCCGAAAGCGACCTGGGATGACTGGGCGGCCGCCGCCAAGAAGGTCGCCGACAGTCAGAAGGTGTTCGCCATGGCGATCGACCGCTCCGGCCACCGCGTCTCCGGCCCGAACATTTCCTACGGCGCCAACTACATCGCTGCCGACGGCAAGCCGGCGCCGATCGATCAGGGATCCAAGGAATTCCTCAGCCGCTTCGTCAAGTGGAACGAGGAGGGGATCGTTAACAAGGATGTCTGGGTCAGCGCCGCCGGCACCACCTATCGCGCCGCCGCCGAGGACTTCATCAATGGCGGCCTTGCCTATTATTACTCGGGAAGCTGGCAGATTTCGGGCTTCGCCCAAAAAATCGGTGACAGTTTCGATTGGGTGATGGCGGGGAGCCCCTGCGGCACGGTCGCCTGTACCGGTATGCAGGGTGGCGCTGGCCTCGTCGCGGTCAAATACACCAAGAACCCGAAAGACGTCGCCAAGGTCATGGATTATCTGGCCGGCGCCGATGTCCAGAAGGAGTTTGCCGAACGCAGCCTGTTCATTCCGGCGCATAAAGGCGTCGCTGCCGGCCAGGTGGACTTCAAGACCGACAATCCGCATGTGAAGGCGGCGCTGAAGGCCTTCGTCGAGTCGGCGGCGCAGACGGCCGCGCCCGCCATGAGGCTGCCCGGCTGGAAGTGGTCGGACGCCTATTACAGCGCCATCGTTGCCCGCATCAGCCAGGTTATCGCCGGCGAGATGAAGCTCGACGACGCCTATGCCCGCATCGACGAGGACATCAAGGCCAAGGTCGGCGCCAACTGACGGAAGAATGGATGGCGGACGCAACGGTTTCTTCCAAAGCGCCGGCAAAGGCCGGTGTGCGGCAGGCGCTTCTGGCGCCTGTCCATCTTGTCATGGGGCTCGTCGACGTGCCGATGCGCGCCTGGCAAAAATTGACCGGCCTGAACGGCATGGCGGGCATCTTCCTGGCGCCTAACATGCTGATCTTCAGCGTCTTCGTGCTCCTGCCGCTGGTCATCAACTTCGTCTATTCGACGACGAGCGGCAGCGGCGTCTTCCTGCAGAACAGGACCTATGTCGGCGCCGAGCAGTACCGAATCCTCTTCGACTGCGGCTCCTATCTCGATCCCGCGACCTGCGCGGCCGACACCTTTTGGGCGGCCGTGCGCAACACCGCCGTCTTCGTCGTCTTCCAGGTGAGCGCGATGCTCATCGCGGCGCTGGCGACGGCTTTGATCCTCAATCGCGAGCTTTCCAATCGCGGCTTCTGGCGCGCAGTGTTCTTCTTTCCGGTGCTGCTGTCGCCCGTCGTCGTCGGGCTGATCTGGAAGTGGATCCTGCAGCGCCAGGGGCTGTTGAACTATGCGCTGAGCCCCTTCGGATTCGAGCCCTTCTCCTGGCTCAGCGATCGGTTCTGGGCCTTTTTCTTCGCCGTCTTCGTCTCTGTCTGGGCGCATATGGGCTTTTACGCGCTGATCCTGCTCGCCGGCCTGCAGGCAATCCCGAGGGATCTCTATGAGGCGGCGGCCATGGACAAGGCGAGCCCGACCCGCATCTTCCGGCGCATCACCCTGCCACTGTTGATGCCGAACCTCATCGTCGTCCTGGTGCTGGCGCTGATCCGCGCCGTGCAGATCTTCGATGAGGTCTTTGTGCTCACAGGCGGGGGGCCCGGCACCAGCACCATGTACATCACCCAGTTTATTTACGAGACCGGCTTTGCGAGTTCGCTGCGCAATCCGGGGCTTGCCTCGGCCGCCTCGATCCTGATGGGCATCGTCCTCGTGATCTTGACGCTGGTCCAGCTCGCCGCCAGCGGCCGCAACGAGAAGAAGGCGAAACGCCAATGAGCGCCGTCACCACCTTCCTGTTCCGCCGCCGCGGCCGCGGCTGGCACTGGACCGACGTCGTCACCTGGATCTGGCTGATCTCCGGCGTTTTCCTGATGTTCGGCCCGGCCGTCTGGCTCGTCTTCTCCTCCTTCAAGACGCCGGCGGCGCTCGCCGAGTTCCCGCCCTCATTGCTGCCCTATGTCACCGAGCAGGCCGTGGTGCCGGGTTACGACAAACCGCTGCCGCTCTATAACGTGACCATGCCGGATGGCAGTAAACGCGTGCTCGCCGAAGTCCGCCGCATCGGCATCATGGGCCAGATGGTCGATCCGAAACAGCCAGGAGAGATCGTCAAGGTCAACATCAAGGATCGCACGCCGGTGCGTAAGGTGGAATTTGCCGCCGGCAACTACACCGAGCCTTTCCAGCGCTTCGACTTCTTCCTGTTCCTGCGCAATTCTGTCTTCGTGACGATCGTGGCGACGGCAATCACGCTGCTCGTCAATTCGATGGCCGCCTTCGCGTTGTCGAAATACCAGTTCCCCGGCCGCACTGCCGTCATGCTGATGATCCTGGCAACGTTGATGGTGCCGCTCTCGGTGATCGTCGTGCCGCTCTATTCGGTCATCGGCAGTTTGAACCTCTTCGACAGCCTCTGGGGCGTTATCCTGCCGACGGTCGCCACCCCAACGGGCGTCTTCCTGCTGCGGCAATATATGCTCACCATCCCCGACGAGCTGATCGACGCCGCGCGCATGGACAAGGCCAGCGAATGGCAGATCTACTGGCGCATCATCCTGCCGCTGTCGGCCCCGGCGCTGGCGGTGCTGGCGATCTTCTCGGTCGTCTGGCGCTGGAACGACTTCCTCTGGCCGCTGATCGTGCTGTCGCGCAAGGAACTCTACACGCTGCAGGTCGGGCTCAACGTCTATGCCGGCGAGCTCAATGTGCAGTGGCATTATATTCTTGCCATGACCGTTGTCTCGATGATCCCTGTCGTGCTGATCTTCGTCTTCCTGCAGCGCTTCATCACCACTGGGATCGCCGGCTCCGGACTGAAATAATATCACAGAGGAGAGTGCATGAGCGGGCTCGAGCTCAGGAACATCGTCAAGAATTTCGGTGCCGTCGAGGTCATCCGCGATGTCTCGCTTGCGGTCAACGACGGCGAATTCATCGCCTTCGTCGGCCCGTCCGGCTGCGGGAAATCGACGCTCTTGCGGCTGATCGCCGGCCTCGACAAGCCGACGGGCGGCAGCATCGCCATCGACGGCACGGATGTCACCGAGATCGGCGCCGCCGACCGCGGCCTCGCCATGGTCTTCCAGTCCTATGCGCTCTATCCGCATATGAGCGTCAGGGAAAACCTGGCCTTCGGCCTCGAAAATACCAAGGTGCCCAAGGCCGAGATCGAAGCCCGCATCGCTGACGCTGCCCGCATGCTGGAGATCGAGCCCTTCCTGCAGCGCCGCCCGGGTCAGCTCTCCGGCGGCCAGCGCCAGCGCGTCGCGATCGGCCGCGCCATCGTCCGCCGCCCGGATGCCTTCCTGCTCGACGAGCCGCTGTCGAACCTCGATGCCGAACTGCGTGTCACGATGCGCGCCGAGCTCGCGGCCCTTCATGCCCGGCTGAAGGCGACGATGATCTACGTCACCCACGATCAGGTCGAGGCAATGACGCTTGCCAACCGCATCGTCGTGCTGAGAAGCGGCCGGATCGAACAGATCGGAACGCCGCTGGAACTCTATAACAAGCCGGCCAACCGCTTCGTCGCCGGCTTCATCGGCGCGCCGCACATGAATTTCCTGGAAGGCTCGATCATCGGCCACGAGAACGGTTTTGCCGAGGTCGAAACCGTCGGCGGCCATCGCCTTTCGGTCACTGCCCGGGAGACGCGCCCGGCGGGCGAAAGGGTCAGCATCGGCATCCGGCCGCAGCACATCACCCTGGCCGATGGAGCTGCCGCAGGCCGGCTGGACACAAGGGTCATCCTTGTCGAGGAACTAGGGTCCGAAACCGTCGTCCACACCGAGGCATCAGGCAAGAAACTGATCGCGGTCTTCGCCGGCCAGCAGCAGATGAAATCGGGTGACAGCCTGCCGCTCCATCTCGATCCCGCCGTGCTGCACCTCTTCGGCGAAGATGGCCGACGCTTGTCTTGAGAGCCGAAAAAGCCCGCGCCGGAATGGAGGCGCGGGCCAGAATTTTCACATCACGACAGCCTTAGTGGCTGTTCTTGTGACTTTGTTGACCAGCCTTTACATGCTGCTCATGGCTGCCGCCGCGGGTTCCGCTGGACTGCGCGTCGCGGCCGCCTGAAGAGGCGCTGCGGGTATTGGAGCCGTTCTTGTGACTCTGCTGCCCAGCCTTGACGTGCTGTTCGTGCGTTCCACCTTGGTTTGCCATTTGGTTTCTCCTTGGTTTATCAACTGAGGCCACGTCGACCTCGGGTGAACAACCTCGCTCCGGCACGTGCGTTCCGCATTTTAATATTTCGTGATCTCATGCCGAAACGAGAGATGAGGAAGCGGACCGGGCGGGTAGGGAGCTCGCCTGCCGTTTCGTTGGCCACCGGGAGAAAGCGGAAAAATCCCGATGTTCTCCAGCACTGCCGCGTCCGCTTGGCGCGGCCCGCAACCTCGCTTCGGAAACCGGGCATAGATAAAAAGGTTCCAGGAAAATCAGCCGCATCCATCCCCCTTCATGGTTTCGAAGCGGGCCCTCGACTCTTTCCAAATGGCTGGACCGCGCTAACTTAACGGGCAGCCGATGAAAGGAGAAAACCATGACCGACGCACCGAAAACGGCGACCCCGGCGCGAAGAGTTCTGCGTGGCCGCCCCTACAGCTTCAGCGAATTCGCCAGGAAATACCGGCTGGACGACAAGGAGGCCAAGCGCCTCTACGAGAAGTTCGGCCCCTCCGCCACCGAACTCGATCTGCTGATGGCGGCAAAGCGGCGCCCGCCAGGGCTGCCCACCAGTCTCGATTCCTGATGCGGAGGCGAAGTGGAAGCTGCCTCTGCGGGGCGGTTGCCTACAGCGTCGAAGGCGAGCCGCTCCGCGTCGGTCTCTGCCATTGCGCCGACTGCCGCAAATCGAGCGGTTCCGCCTTTGTCTTCTTCGCCGTCTGGCCGCGCCCGGCTTTTTCCCACACCGGTCAGATTGCCACTTTCGCCGGCCGCAGCTTCTGCCCCGCCTGCGGCGGCAGGCTCTTCTGCCTGCAGGAGGAGACTGTCGAAATCCGGCTCGGCTCGCTCGACAGTCCTCCGACCGATCTCGAACCCACGTATGAGCTCTGGATCAAGCGTCGCGAAGCTTGGCTGCGGGAGTTGCCAGGCGCGAAGCAATATGCCGAAGATGTGAACTGACGACCGGTTGCGCGCTAAAACTTGACTTTTCTTACCAATATTTCATTTCACCTGTCCGCAATTCCGTGCCAGTTCGGCGGCAACGCTAATTCCCGGTTCATCTGCGGTGTGGTTATTTCATTGCAGGGCCGAAGCGGCCAGTGACTGATCGAGGATGACATGAACAAAATCGTGAGCGGCAACGAGACCGGCGCAAGAGCCGGCACGACGCCCGATCTCGCGGCGGTTCTTGCCGCATCGGGACGGCAGAACAAGCGCAGCCGCTGGCGCGGACGCCTGCTCATCCTGCTGATCCTCATCGTTGCCGCCGCGGCCGCCGCTTATTTCTATGCCGGCCGCGGGCAAAGTGAAGTGAGCTACACGACGCAGCCGGCCAAACGCGGCGACCTGACCGTGCTCGTCACCGCCACCGGCTCGGTGCAGCCGACGGAGCAGGTGGATATATCGAGCGAACTTTCCGGCACCGTCCGCGACGTCAACGTCGATTATAACAGCACGGTCAAGGCGGGCGACGTGCTGGCGCTGCTCGACACCAACAAGCTCGAGGCCGATGTCAAGAGTTCGCGCGCCAAGGTCAATTCGGCCAAGGCAAACGTCGCCAAGGCCAATGCCGATCTCGAATCGGCAAGCACCTCGCTCGAGCGGCTGAAAAGCCTGGTCAGGAGCAATGTCTCCACTCAGCAGAGCCTCGACGACGCCACCTACAAATATGATTCCGCCGTCGCCGCCAAACAGATCAACGAAGCCGAGGTGCTCGCCTCTGAGGCCGACCTGCAGCTCGCCGAGGTCAATCTCGCCAAGGCGAAGATCGTCTCGCCGATCGATGGTGTCATTCTTACCCGCTCGGTCAATCCGGGCGCCACCGTCGCCGCCTCGCTTTCGGCGCCAATCCTTTTCACAATCGCGGGCGACCTCAAGAAGATGGAGCTGCAGGTCGATGTCGACGAGGCCGACGTCGGCAAGATCGCTGTCGGCCAGAAGGCGAAATTTACAGTCGACGCCTATCCCGACCAGTCCTTCCCCGCTGAGATCGAGCAGATCCGCTTTGCCTCCGAAGTGGTCAACAATGTCGTGACCTATAAGGCGGTCCTCTCGGTGAACAACGCCGATTTGCTGCTGCGCCCCGGCATGACGGCAACCGCCGATATTACCGTCGAGGCCGTCAAGGATACGCTGATGGTGCCCAATGCGGCGCTCCGTTATGCCCCGCCGCAGGTCGAACGCCGTGGCCGCGGCATTATGGGAATCTTTGGCCCGCCACGCCGGCGCGGCGGCAATGCAGCGCAGGCGCTGACGGGCGCGGAGCGCCGTGTATGGGTGCTGCGCGACGGCCGCCCCACGCCTGTAGTCATCCAGGTCGGCTCGTCGGATGGCCAGTACACTCAGGTGGCTTCCGGTGAAATCAGGGAAAACGATGCGCTGGTGACCGACGCTGCGGTGCGCGTGAACTAGGGCGGAGAGACGGATGACAAGCCCGCCGCTGATCGAATTCAGGCAGGTCTCGAAAATCTACGGCGAGGGCGAGGCGGCGATCCGTGCGCTCGACCATGTCGATCTGGCGATCGCGGCCCATGAATTCGTCGCGATCATGGGTCCGTCCGGCTCCGGCAAGTCGACGGCGATGAACATCCTCGGCTGCCTCGACGTGCCGACATCAGGCGATTACATCTTCCAGGGTATCCCGACCAGCGGCTTCGACCGCAGCCACCTGACGCTCCTTCGCCGCCACATGCTCGGCTTCGTCTTCCAGGGCTTCAATCTCCTGTCGCGAACCTCGGCTGTCGAGAATGTCGAGCTACCGCTGATCTATCGCGGCATGGCCGTGCGTGAGCGGCGCGAACGGGCGCGCCAAGCTCTGGCGCTGGTCGGTCTCACCGGGCGCGAGCACCACAAGACGCAGGAACTCTCGGGCGGCCAGCAGCAGCGCGTCGCCATCGCCCGCGCCATCGTCACCGAACCGGCGCTGCTGCTCGCCGATGAGCCCACCGGCAATCTCGACACCAAGACCAGCGTCGAGATCATGGATCTGCTGACGCGGCTGAACCGCGAGCAGGGCATCACCATCGTTATGGTCACGCATGAGCCAGATATCGCCGCCTATGCTGAGCGGCTGCTGCGCTTTGTCGACGGCAAGCTCGAGACCGAGGTGGAGCACCGGAGGAGGGCGGATCATGTTCTTTGAGACGCTGAAACTCGCGCTGCGCGCCATCAGCCGCAACATGCTGCGCTCCTTCCTGACCGTGCTCGGCGTCGTCATCGGCGTTGCCGCCGTGATCGCTTTGGTGACGATCGGCAACGGCACGACCGCGCAGGTCTCGACCGAGCTGTCGCGGCTCGGCACCAACATGCTTTTCGTCCGCCCCGGCCAGTTCGGCCCGGGCCGCGCCAGCTCCGAGGCCAAGCGCTTCAGCGTCAAGGACGTCGCCGCCATCCGCGACCAGATCGGCGGCTTGCGGGCGGTAGCGCCGCTCAACCAGTCGACCGCGACGGTGATTTTCGGCGGCCAGAACCATTCGACCAGCGTATCCGGCACCACCAACGACTATTTCGTGGCGCAGGACTGGAACCTGGCGCTTGGCCGCATCTTCACGCCCGCCGAGGAACGCGGCCAGTCCCGCTGCATCATCGGCGAGACGGTTCGCTCGCAGCTGTTCGGCGCCGCCGATCCGCTCGGCCAGCAGATCCGCGTCGGCAAGGTCTCGTGTCCTGTGATCGGCGTGCTCGCCAAGCGCGGTCAGTCCGGCATGGGCACCGATCAGGACGATGTCGTCATCATGCCGGTCAAGGTGTTCCAGCGGCGCATCAGCGGCAACAGCAACGTGCCGCAGATCATTATCTCGGCGCGCGACGGCGTCTCGACGGCCAAGGTGCAAGCCGACGTCGAAAACCTTTTGCGCGAGCGCCGCAAGATCCTTCCCGGCCGGCAGGACGATTTCAACGTCAACGACATGACTCAGATCGCCGAAGCGATGACCGGCACGACGACGCTGCTCACCGGCCTGCTCGGCGCGGTCGCCGCCATCAGCCTGCTCGTCGGCGGCATCGGCATCATGAACATCATGCTGGTCTCCGTCACCGAACGCACCCGCGAAATCGGCATTCGCCTGGCGATCGGCGCGCTTGAAGGCCAGGTGCTGACCCAGTTTCTGGTCGAGGCGGTGGCGCTCTCGCTCTTCGGCGGCATCACCGGCATCGTGCTCGGCCTCAGCCTCGGCCTGGTGGCGGTGACTTTTCTGAAAGTCCCCTTCGTCTTCAGCCCGATGATGGTCGCCGTCGCCTTCCTCTTCTCCGCCGCAATCGGCATGATCTTCGGCTATTTTCCGGCGAGACGGGCAGCCCAGCTCAATCCGATCGAGGCGCTGCGGCATGAGTAGCGCGCCGTAGCGTGATGTCTCTCCCGGTGAGTTCGAGAGAAACGCCAATCCCAGTCTCCATCCTCCTCGGCCTTTGGCCGAGGATCCACGTAACTGCCGCCGGTTGATACGTGTGGATGCTCGGCTCAAGGCCGAGCATGCCGGAGGGCGTGTGGTGAAATGAATTCGTGGCCTCGAAGCCTGAGTCCTCGAAACTCGCGCCGCTGTTATCTATTTGTCTCTGTTCTGATATTTCAATGTTGTCTTCGGTTTTTGGTCATGCCACTATGTGATATATCAGCTTCAGGCGGTGGATCTCCAGCATGCAGACGTCACAAAGCCATCGTGCCTATCTTGCGCTGGAGCACCTCATCGTCACGCTGGCGCTGAAGCCGGGGGCGCTGGTCACCGAAAAGCAGCTGATCGACATGGCGGGCCATGGGCGTACACCGGTACGTGAGGCGATCCAGAAGCTGGCCTGGCAGGGGCTGATCCTGGTGAAGCCGCGCGTCGGGCTGCAGGTGGCCGAGATCGCGGCTGAAGACCATGGCAATGTCATGCAGGTGCGCCGCGAGTTGGAGCCGATCGCGGCCGCATTGGCCGCCGAACATGCGACCGACGAACAGCGCCTCCGCCTCGGCGACTGCGCTCGCGCCATGGAGGAATGCGCGGTGACCGGCGATCTCGCCGGTTTCTTTGCCGCCGACAAGGCGTTTGACGAAATCCTCGAGGATGCCTGCCCGAACGGCTTTATCATGGCAGCGCTCGGCCCGGTGCAGACGCATTCGCGTCGCCTCTGGTACTCCACCGCAAGCCCGGAGCGCTTGGATCGCGCCATCGCGCTGCATGTTGCAGTCATCCACGCCATCCAGGAGGGAAGGCCGGATGCGGCCCGCGCCGCCATGGCGGTGCTGATCGACTATCTCGTCGCCAAATAGAAACGGCCCCGTTTCCGGAGCCGTTATCAGATATGCCTGTCGGAACTATCAGCCGACGAAAGCGCGTTCGATGACGAACTCAGCGGGCTTGCTGTTGGCGCCTTCATTGAGGCCGGCCTTTTCCAGCAGTTCCTTGGTGTCCTTCAGCATCGCCGAGGAACCGCAGATCATGCCGCGGTCGATTGCCGGATCGAGCGGCGGCACGCCGAGATCCGTAAACAGCTTGCCGGACGAGATCAGATCGGTAATGCGCCCGCGATAGGCAAAGTCCTCGCGGGTGACGGTCGCATAATGGCGCAGCTTGTCGCCGACGACTTCCTTCAGCAGCTCGTCGTTCTGGATCTCGTGCACCAGGTCGAAGCCGTATTTCAGCTCGGCGACATCGCGCGTCGTGTGGGTAAGGATGACTTCCTCGAATTTTTCATAGGTCTCGGGATCGCGGATGAGGCTGGCGAAGGGCGCAACGCCCGTTCCCGTCGAGAACATGTAGAGGCGCCGACCGGGCGTCAGCGCATCGAGCACCAGCGTGCCCGTAGGCTTTTTGCGCATCAGCACCTGGTCGCCCGGCTTGATCGCTTGCAGATGCGAGGTCAGCGGACCGTCCGGTACCTTGATCGAGAAGAATTCGAGCTCTTCGGCCCAGGCGGGGCTGGCGATCGAATAGGCGCGGAAGACCGGCTTGCCCTCGACCATCAGGCCGATCATCGCGAACTCGCCGGAACGGAAACGGAAGCCTTGCGGCCGGGTCATCGTGAAGCGGAAGAGCCGGTCGGTATAATGCGTCACGGCAAGCACCGTCTCGGCGTAGACGCCGGCGGGAATGGACGAGGCGAAGTCTTCGGTCTTTGCAGGCGCGTTCATTGCGGTAGAGGATCCCGTTTCGTCGGATGAACCATCAGATGCGAGGCAGATATTACATATCCGGCAGGAATTAAAGGCATTCCATTCCACGCAGCGCTCATGAAGGGAAATATGCATGTCCCTGTCAGGATTCAATGGCTGGCGGGGAATGTCTCATTTCCCGCTGGCGAAGCCCGGCAAAGGATGCATATTAGGGCGGCGCGCCGCAAACGCCTGCGGATATCATGCAAAAACGGTGCGACAACAAAGACCTACGACGTCGAACCCGATTGAGCAAAGAGGGTCCGGCGATGGTGGCGAAAAAGAACGCTTGCCGGGGCGAGCGCGATAGGGCGGTCGGGGAATATGAAGATTTTCAACTATAAGCGCGTTCCTTACGCGGAGATGCGCGCCTTTTCCGTCCACATATTGACGGCCTCCGGTTCCTTCCTGGCCTTTCTCGGCGTCGTCGCCGCCGCCGAGCACCGCTTCATCGATATGTTCTGGTGGCTGGGTCTTGCCCTTCTCGTCGACGGCATCGATGGCCCGATCGCCCGCAAGGTGCGTGTCAAGGAAGTACTGCCGAACTGGTCGGGAGATACGCTCGACAACATCATCGATTACGTCACCTATGTGCTGCTGCCGGCCTTTGCGCTCTATCAGAGCGGCATGATCGGCGAGCCCTGGTCCTTCGTCGCCGCCGGCATGATCGTCGTCTCCAGCGCTATCTATTATGCCGATATGGGCATGAAGACGGAGGAATATTTCTTCTCCGGCTTTCCCGTCGTCTGGAACATGATCGTCTTCACCCTGTTCGTCATCGATGCCAGCGCGACGACCGCGCTTGCCGTCGTCATCGTTTCGGTGGTGCTGACCTTCCTGCCGATCAATTTCCTGCATCCGGTCCGCGTCCAAAGGCTGCGCCCGCTCAATCTCGGCGTCTTTTTCCTCTGGTCGGCGCTCGGCATCTATTCGCTGCTGAAAAATTTCCAGACGCCTGAATGGGCGCTCGTTCTCTTCATTGTGAGCGGGATCTATCTTTACGTCATCGGCGCGGTGCTGCAATTCTTCCCAGCTCTTGGACGCAAAGCTTGAGGACGGCAAGATGACGAAGACGCAGGCGGTTTCATTCTCGCGGACAGGCGGACCGGAGGTTTTCGACTATGTTGAGATTGATCTTCCGCCGCCGCCGGCCGGTGAGGTGCAGATCCGCCAGGCGGCGGTCGGCCTCAATTTCATCGATGTCTATTTTCGCAATGGCTCCTACAAGGTGCCGCATCTTCCTTTCGTCACTGGTAAGGAGGGGGCCGGCACTGTGACAGCGGTCGGCCCTGACGTTACCGATTTCAAGGTCGGCGATCGTGTCGCCTATGCGAGCGCCGATGGCGCCTATAGTGTCGAGCGTAATATCGAGGCGCGTCATCTGGTTCATGTGCCCGGCGGCATAGAGCTCGAAACCGCGGCGGCGATGATGCTGAAGGGCATGACCGCCGAATATCTCCTGAACCGCACCTTCAAGGTCGGCCCTGAGACGGTGCTGCTGTTTCATGCCGCCGCCGGCGGCGTCGGACTGATCGCCGGCCAATGGGCAAAGGCGCTCGGCGCCACCGTCATCGGCACGGCGGGATCGGAAGACAAGGTCGCGCTGGCGCTAGAACACGGCTACGACCATGTGATCAATTACAAGAGCGAAGACTTCGTCGGCCGGGTCCGCGACATAACCGGCGGCAAGGGCGTCGATGTCGTCTATGATTCGATCGGCCGCGATACTTTTCCACAGTCGCTCGACTGCCTGAAGCCGCGCGGGCTTTTTGCCTCCTTCGGCCAGTCCTCCGGGCCGATCGAGAACTTCAGCCTTTCCCAGCTGGCGCAGAAGGGCTCGCTCTTTGCGACGCGGCCGACGCTCTTCACCTATATCGCCGCGCGCCAGGAACTGATCGACAGTGCGAAAGCGCTATTTGATGTTGTGCAAAGCAACAAAGTGCGTATCAATGTCAATCAGACCTATCCGCTGCGTGAGGTTGGGCGGGCCCACGCGGATCTGGAATCAAGAAAAACAACAGGAACGACGCTGCTGATTCCATGAGATCCGAACGGACCGGTCGGCAGAAGAAATGAGGGGAACGTGTCGCCATTGAATGTGCCGGATTCCGGTGCGTTACTATCCGTACAGAAGCTGACGAAATTTTTCGGTGGCTTTCCCGCCTGCAATGAAATCGATCTCGATATCGCGCCGGGCGAAATTCACGCGCTTCTCGGCGAAAATGGCGCAGGCAAATCCACGCTGGTCAAGATGCTGTTCGGCGTTCTGGAGCCGACCCATGGTCAAATCCTCTGGGACGGCACGCCGGTCACCGTCGCTTCGCCCGGTGAGGCCCGCAGGCTCGGCATCGGCATGGTCTTCCAGCATTTTTCCCTGTTCGAAGCGCTGACGGTCGCCGAGAACATCGCGCTGTCGCTCGATGACACCATTCCAATCGACAGGATCGCCGAAGAGGCGAGGGCGCTCTCCGTCGCCTACGGCCTGCCGCTTGACCCGCATGCCCATGTCGCCGATCTCTCCGTCGGCGAACGCCAGCGCATCGAGATCGTCCGTGCGCTGCTGCAGAACCCGAAGCTCATCATTCTCGACGAGCCGACCTCGGTGCTGACGCCGCAGGAAGCCGACAGGTTGTTTGAAACCTTGTTCAAGCTGCGCGCCGAGGGCCGCTCTGTTCTCTATATCAGTCACCGCCTGGAAGAGGTGCAGCGTATCTGCGATCGCGCCACTGTGCTGCGCCATGGCCGCGTGACCGGCGCCTGCGATCCGAAGCAGGAGACGCCCGCCTCGCTTGCCCGCATGATGGTCGGCAGCGAGGTGGCGACCGTCACCCATCCCGAGCGCTCGGACAAGGGCGAGGTGCAGCTTGCCGTGACGAACCTCTCGGTTGCCGCGCGCACGCCCTTCGCCATGCCGCTACGCGATGTCTCGATGACCGTTCGGGCCGGCGAGATCCTGGCGATTGCTGGGGTCGCCGGCAATGGGCAAAGCGAATTGTTCGACGCACTCTCCGGCGAATATCCGGTCGCTTCGGCCGAAGCGATCGTTATCCGGAAGAAGCCCGTGGGTACCGAGGGGATAACGGCCCGCCGCCTGCTCGGCGCCGGGTTCGTGCCGGAAGAGCGCCATGGCCATGCCGCCGTTTCTGCCATGAAGCTCTCGGACAATCTGGTGCTCGCCCGCAGTCAGTCGGATCGCAAGGCCTTTCTTGGCGTGCTCGGCATGATTCGCCATGGCGCGGTGAAATCTGCCGCACGGCGCATCTCCGAGGCTATGGATGTCCGCAAGAGCGGGGACGACCCAGCCGCGGCCTCACTGTCCGGCGGCAATCTGCAGAAATTCATCGTCGGCCGCGAACTCGACCGCCAGCCGGCCGTCCTCGTTGTCAACCAGCCGACCTGGGGCGTCGATGCGGGAGCCGCAAGCCGCATCCGCCAGGCGCTCGTCGATCTTGCAAAAGCCGGCTCCGCCGTCGTCGTCATCAGCCAGGATCTCGACGAGATCTTCGAGGTCGCGACCGATATCGCCGTCATCTCCGAGGGACGCCTTTCCCACCCCTATCCGGCCGGCGAGCTGACGCGCGAAAAGATCGGCCTGCTGATGGGCGGCCTGCATGACGCCAAGCCCGACGCGGAGGCTGCCCATGCGCATTGAACTCGAGAAACGCGCCGAGGTTTCGAAGCTCTTTGCCTTCGTCTCGCCGCTGCTGGCGCTTGTGCTGACGCTCGCCTTCGGCGCCATCATGTTCGCCATGCTCGGCAAGGACCCGGTCGGGTCGCTGGACGCTTTCTTCGTCGAGCCGCTGCTCGAAGTCTGGTCGCTGCACGAACTGGCGATCAAGGCCGCGCCGCTCATCCTGATCGCCGTCGGCCTTGCCGTCTGCTATCGCTCGAACAACTGGAATATCGGTGCCGAGGGCCAGTTCACCATCGGCGCCATCACCGGCTCCTATCTGCCGATCGTCTTCTACGACTGGCATTCGCCCCTCGTCCTGCCGTTGATGCTGATCCTGGGAGCGCTCGGCGGCGCGCTCTTTGCCGCCATTCCGGCGCTGTTGAAGGCGCATTTCAACACCAACGAAATCCTGACATCGCTGATGCTGGTCTATATCGCCCAGCTCTTCCTCGATTGGCTGGTGCGCGGCGCCTGGCGCGATCCGCAGGGCTTCAACTTTCCGGTCTCGCGCGATTTCGCACCCGAAGCCGTGCTGCCGGCGATCTGGGAGGAATCCGGCCGGGCCCACTGGGCCTTCATTTTCGCCATCATCGCGGCAATCGGCGTCTGGTTCATGCTGCGGTATACGCTGAAAGGCTTCGAAATCATCGTGCTCGGCCAGTCGGAGCGGGCAGGGCGCTTTGCCGGCTTTTCGTCGAAGAAGATGATCTGGTTCAGCTTTCTCTTCTCAGGGGCTCTTGCTGGTCTTGCCGGAATCTCCGAGGTCTCCGGCTCGATCGGCCATTTGCAGCCGGCGATCTCGCCAGGCTACGGCTTCACCGCCATCATCGTCGCCTTCCTCGGCCGGCTCAATCCGCTCGGCATCATCGCGTCCGGCCTGGTGCTGGCGCTGACCTATCTCGGCGGCGAGGCCGCACAGCTGTCGCTCGGCGTCTCGGACAAGGTCACCCGCGTCTTCCAGGGCCTGCTGCTCTTTTTCGTGCTCTCCTGCGATACACTGATCTACTACAAAATCCGCATCGTCTGGTCGCGGTTGAGGAGCGGCGCGGCATGAGCATTTTCGAAGCCATTCTGCTGACGGTGATCACCGCCTCGACGCCGCTTGTCATCGCCGCGCTCGGCGAACTGGTGACGGAGCGCTCCGGCGTTCTCAATCTCGGCGTCGAAGGCATGATGATCATGGGCGCGGTTGCCGCTTTTGCCGGAGCGCAGACGTCGGGCTCGCCCTATGTCGGGATCATCTGCGGCATAGCGGCGGGTGCGCTGTTCTCGCTGCTGTTCGCCTTCCTGACGCTGACGCTGGTGGCCAACCAGGTGGCGACGGGACTGGCGCTTACGCTTCTCGGCCTCGGCGCATCCGGCATGCTCGGGGAGCCCTATGTCAGCGTTCCCGGAATTCGCCTCGAAGAGATCGTCGTTCCGATCCTGTCGGATATTCCCGTCATCGGCCATGTTCTGTTCAGGCAGGATCTGATCTTCTACCTGTCGATTGCGCTTGTGATCGGCGTCAGCTGGTTCTTGTTCCGCAGCCGGGCCGGGCTGAAGCTGAGAGCAATCGGCGACAGTCATACGTCGGCGCATGCGCTCGGCATCGGTGTCATCCGCACGCGCTACTTGGCGGTGATGTTCGGCGGCGCCTGCGCCGGTCTTGCCGGAGCGCAGCTCTCGCTCGTCTATACGCCGCAATGGGCGGAGAACATGTCGGCCGGCCGCGGCTGGATCACCCTGGCGCTTGTCGTTTTCGCTTCCTGGCGGCCATGGCGGGTTTTTGCCGGCGGGTATCTCTTCGGTGCGGTCACCATCCTGCAGCTGCACGCGCAGGCCTTCGGCCTCGGCATTCCCTCTCAGTTTCTGTCGATGCTGCCCTATGCCGCGACTATTGTGGTTCTCATCATCATTTCTCATAATCGGCGCACGACGATGATCAACACGCCGGCATCGCTTGGAAAAGCTTTCGTGCCGGAGCGATAAAGAACAACAACAGACGGGTTTCCGGAATAACTTCAAACCAACAGGGGTCACCATGAAGAAGTTCGCACTCACACTTGCCGCTTCAGCAGCCGCCATTATCGGCGTCGCCTCAGCCGCTCAGGCCGCCGACAAGACGAAGGTCTGCTTCGTCTATGTCGGTTCGCACACCGACGGCGGCTATTCGCAGGCCCACGATCTCGGCCGTCAGCAGGTGCAGGCTGAATTCGGCGACAAGATCGAAACGCCTTATCTCGAAAACGTGCCGGAAGGCCCGGATGCCGAGCGCGCCATCGAGCGCCTCGCCCGTTCCGGCTGCAAGCTCATCTTCACCACCTCCTTCGGCTTCATGGATGCGACCGTGAAGGTTGCCGCCAAGTTCCCGAAGGTCAAATTCGAGCACGGCACCGGCTACAAGACCGGCCCCAACCTCGCCACCTACAATTCGCGCTTCTACGAGGGCCGCTACATCCTCGGCCAGATCGCCGCCAAGACCTCGAAGAATCACGGCGCCGCCTACATAGCCTCCTTCCCGATTCCGGAAGTGGTGATGGGCATCAATTCCTTCGAGCAGGGCGCCAGGTCGGTCGATCCGAGCTTCAAGCTCAAGGTCATCTGGGTCAACACCTGGTTCGACCCCGGCAAGGAAGCCGATGCCGCCAAGGCGATGGTCGATCAGGGCGTCGACGTCTTGACGCAGCACACCGATACGACGGCGCCGATGCAGGTTGCAGAAGAGCGCGGCATCCATGCCTTCGGCCAGGCGTCCGACATGATCGCAGCCGGCCCGAAGGCGCAGCTGACGGCAATCGTCGATACCTGGGGCACCTACTACTCCAAGCGCGTACACGCGCTGCTCGACGGCACCTGGAAGTCCGAGCAGAGCTGGGATGGCCTGAAGGATGGCATCCTGAAGATGGCGCCCTACACCAACATGCCTGACGACGTGAAGAAGATGGCCGAGGAAACCGAAGCCAAGATCAAGTCGGGCGAGCTGCATCCCTTTACCGGCCCGATCAACAAGCAGGACGGAACGCCCTGGCTGAAAGCCGGCGAGAAGGCCGATGACGGTACGCTGCTCGGCATGAACTTCTACGTCGAAGGCGTCGACGACAAGCTGCCGGCGCAATAATCGGGTTATCGCTTTTGCCGATACGAGGGGCGCTCCTTGGGGGCGCCCTTTTTTCTTCTCACACGCTAAAAAAAGCGATTTACAAAAGTAATACTATATGATTTTTTGACCCTGCGCCGCGAAGGAGCGGCATTGGGAGGATATCATGAAATTGAAGACTGCACTTTTGAGTGCCACGATTTTGGCTGCCTGCATGTTCGGTTCGGCTTCGGCCGGCGGCTTGACCGTCGGCTTCTCGCAGATCGGTTCGGAATCGGGCTGGCGTGCGGCTGAAACGACCGTGACCAAGGAGCAGGCCAAGAAGCGCGGCATCGATCTGAAGTTTGCCGATGCGCAGCAGAAGCAGGAAAATCAGATCAAGGCTTTGCGCTCCTTCATCGCTCAGGGCGTCGATGCCATTCTTATCGCTCCGGTCGTCGAAACCGGCTGGGACGACGTTCTGAAGGAAGCCAAGGAAGCCAAGATCCCGGTCATTCTTCTCGACCGCACCATCAAGGCTCCCGACGATCTCTACCTGACGGCTGTTACGTCGGACCTCGTTCATGAAGGCAAAGTCGCAGGCGACTTCCTGGTGAAGACCGTCGGCGATAAGAAGTGCAACGTCGTCGAGCTGCAGGGCACGACCGGTTCGTCGCCGGCGATCGCCCGCAAGAAGGGCTTCGAAGAGGCTCTTGCTGGCCACGATAACCTCAAGATCGTTCGCAGCCAGACCGGTGACTTCACCCGCACCAAGGGCAAGGAAGTCATGGAAAGCTTCCTGAAGGCCGAGAATGGCGGCAAGGATATCTGCGCTCTCTATGCTCATAACGACGACATGGCCGTCGGCGCCATCCAAGCGATCAAGGAAGCCGGCCTGAAGCCCGGCAAGGATATCCTCGTCGTCTCCATCGACGCCGTGCCTGATATCTTCAAGGCAATGTCCGAAGGCGAGTCCAATGCCACTGTCGAGCTGACGCCGAACATGGCTGGTCCGGCCTTCGACGCACTCGATGCCTACCTGAAGGACAAGAAGGCTCCGCCGAAGTGGATCCAGACCGAGTCCAAGCTCTACACGCCTTCCGACGACCCGATGAAGGTCTACGAAGAGAAGAAGGGCCAGGGCTACTGATTTGAACCTGGAACCGCACTGGCCCATAATCGGCCGGTGCGGAACTGCCGGTGCCGGACCGGGCGTCATGCCCGGTCTCGGCGCGGGCGCAAGGCGCAATATCAGGACACAGCAGCCCTCATGGTTCACAATAACGAGAATATTCTCGCAGCCTCGGCCATATCCAAGTTTTTTCCCGGCGCCGTCGCCTTGGACAAGGTTGATTTCACGCTGCGCCGCGGTGAGGTTCATGCGCTTCTCGGCGAAAACGGCGCCGGAAAATCGACGCTGATCAAATGCATCACCGGCGCCTATCATCGTGACGGTGGCAGTCTGGTGCTCGATGGCCAAGAAATTAATCCAGCCAATACGCTCGCCGCCCAGAAGCTGGGTATCGGCACCGTCTATCAGGAGGTCAACCTCCTCACCAATCTGAGTGTCGCCGAAAACCTCTTTCTCGGACGCCAGCCAAGGCGTTTCGGCATGACCGACGTGCGCGCGATGAACCGCAAGGCCCGCGAACTGCTCGCCGGCTACGGCATCGATATTGACGTCACCGCCGAACTCGGACGCTTCTCCGTCGCCGTCCAGCAGGTCGTCGCCATCGCCCGTGCTGTCGATCTCTCCGGCAAGGTGCTGATATTGGACGAGCCGACGGCCAGCCTCGACAACCAGGAAGTCGCGCTGCTCTTCCGGATCATCGAGGGCCTGAAGAAGCGCGGGCTCGGCATCGTCTTCATCACCCATTTCCTCGAGCAGGTGTATGCGATCAGCGACCGCATCACCGTGCTGCGCAACGGGAAGCTCGTCGGCACCCGCAACGCAGCCGAGCTGCCGCGCCAGGGCCTGATCGCCATGATGCTCGGCCGCGAACTCGCCCAGGCCGAAGAGACGGTCGGGGAACGCAGCATTCCAGCCGGCGAGGTCCGGTATCGTTTTTCCGGCTACGGCAAACGCGGCAAGGTCAAGCCCTTCGATCTCGATGTGCGGGCCGGCGAGGTGGTTGGCGTTGCCGGGCTGCTCGGATCCGGGCGCACCGAAACCGCCGAATTGCTCTTCGGCGTCGAACATGCCGATAGCGGCAGTGCGACGATCGATGGCCAGCCCGTCACCCTTTCCAGCCCGCGCGCTGCAATCGGAAAAGGTTTCGGCTTCTGCCCTGAGGACCGCAAGACAGATGGCATCGTCGGCGACCTGTCGATCAGGGAAAATATCGCGCTGGCGCTGCAGGCTCGCCGCGGCTGGACCCGACCGCTGTCGCGCGCCGAGCAGAATGCGCTCGCCGACCGCTATATAAAGGCGCTCGACATCCGCACCACCGACCGTGAAAAGCCGATCCGGCTGCTCTCCGGCGGCAACCAGCAGAAGGCGATCCTCGCCCGCTGGCTGGCAACCAATCCCAAGTTTCTCATCCTCGATGAGCCAACCCGCGGCATCGATGTCGGCGCCCATGCCGAGATCATCCGGCTCATCGAACAGCTCTGCGCCGAAGGCATGTCACTAATCGTAATTTCCTCGGAACTTGAAGAGCTTGTCGCCTATAGTTCACGCGTCATCGTGCTTCGCGACAGGCAGCATATCGCCGAACTCACGGGCGAGCGCATCACCGCAGCCGGTATCGTCGATGCGATCGCCGCCGCCGAGCACAAGAAGGAGGATGCATGAAGTCCTCTCGCAATGCGCTGGCCTATCGCCTGGCTCCGCAATTGATCGCGCTCGTTGTCATTCTCCTGTTGAATTTCATAACGTCGCCGCAGTTTTTTAATGTTGTTGTTCAAAATGGACGCCTGTACGGCAGCCTGATCGACGTGCTCAATCGCGGCGCGCCGGTGGCTTTATTGGCGAT
The DNA here is from genome assembly GCF_000092045.1 of Rhizobium etli CFN 42. Lineage (NCBI taxonomy): Bacteria > Pseudomonadati > Pseudomonadota > Alphaproteobacteria > Hyphomicrobiales > Rhizobiaceae > Rhizobium > Rhizobium etli. The sequence continues at coordinate 2,182,632 of NC_007761.1, forward strand.
CGGCATGACGCTGGTGATTGCCACCAAGGGCATCGATCTTTCCGTCGGCGCGGTCATCGCCATTTGTGGTGCCGTTGCCGCATCCTCGATTGTTTCGGGAAATTCAGTCGCTTATACGATTCTCCTGACGTTGATGATCGGGCTTGCCTGCGGCGTTTGGAACGGCTTCCTGGTGGCAATCCTTAACATCCAGCCGATCATTGCAACGCTGGTGCTGATGGTGGCCGGGCGCGGCATCGCCCAGCTCATCACCGAAGGCGCCATCCTGACCTTCAACGATGACGGTTTGATCTTCTTCGGCAGCGGCTCCATGGCGCTCCTGCCGATGCCGGTCGTCATCTGGCTGCTCGTCGGCCTGCTCGTCATCCTGCTCGTTCGCCGCACGGCGCTCGGCATGCTGCTCGAGGCTGTCGGCATAAACCGCCGTGCCAGCACGCTCTCCGGCATCCAAACGCCGGTGCTGCTGATGGCCGTCTATATGCTGAGCGGGCTCTGCGCCTCGATCGCGGGCATCATCGTCGCGGCCGACATCAAGGGCGCCGATGCCAATAATGCCGGTCTCTGGCTGGAGCTTGATGCCATCCTCGCCGTCGTCGTCGGCGGTAATTCGCTGCTCGGCGGGCGGTTCAGCATTGTCGGTTCGCTGATCGGCGCGATGATCATCCAGGCGGTCAACACCGGCATCCTGTCCTCCGGATTTCCGCCTGAGTTCAACCTGATCATCAAGGCGGTCATCATTATCGTGATCCTCGTCATCCAGTCGCCGGCGGTGCAATCGCTCGCCATCTTCGCCAGCCGCCGGCAGGGCGGAAGGGAGTAGCCGAAATGAACTCCAAATATCTGCCGCTGCTTGCGACCATCGTGATCTTCGTGCTCGCCTATGCCGGCTGCACGCTGCAATATCCGAACATGCTATCGACGCGCGTCATCGGCAATCTTCTGACGGATAATGCCTTTCTCGGCATTGCAGCCGTCGGCATGACCTTCGTCATCATCTCCGGCGGCATCGACCTGTCGATTGGTTCGATCATCGCCTTCACCGGCGTCTTCCTCGCGGTGATCCTGCAGAACACCTCGATCCATCCGCTTCTTGCTTTCGCGCTCGTTCTCGTCATCACCACCGCCTTCGGCGCCATCATGGGCGCGATCATCCACTATCTCGAAATGCCGGCCTTCATCGTCACACTTGCCGGCATGTTTCTGGCGCGCGGTATTGCCTTCGTGCTCTCGATCGACAGCATTCCGATCAACCACGACTATTATTCGACGCTGACGAGCCTCTACTGGCGGCTGCCCGGAGGCGGACGGCTGACGCTGATCGGCGCCGTCATGCTTCTGGTTTTTGCCGCCGGTATCTTCATCGCTCACCGCACCCGCTTCGGCACCAATGTTTATGCTCTCGGCGGGGGGCCGCAGACGGCGCGGCTGATGGGCGTGCCGGTCGGCCGCACGACGATCCAGATCTATGCACTGTCGGGTTTTCTCGCCGGTCTATCCGGAATCGTTTTTTCGCTGTACACATCTGCAGGATATTCTCTTGCTGCAGTCGGCGTCGAACTTGACGCCATCGCTGCAGTGGTCATTGGGGGGACGCTGCTGACCGGAGGAGCGGGCTTCGTGGCGGGAACCTTGATCGGGATTCTGATCCAGGGGCTCATTCAGACCTACATCACCTTCGACGGCACACTGTCGAGCTGGTGGACGAAGATTCTGATCGGCCTGCTGCTGTTTGCATTCATCCTGATGCAGAAAGCGATCCTGTTCCTTTCCAGCCTGAACAAGAGGTATGCCTGAGGGGGGCGGCTCGCTTGCGCAGCAAATTCATCGAGACACGCAAGACAGGGCGCCGAACCCGTACGAGCCATGCACAGGTGGTTGACGAGCTCGGCAAGGCAATCGTCGCGGGCACCTATCCGGTCGGCTCGATCCTGCCGGGCGATACGGAACTGGCGCAACGCTTCAAAGTATCGCGCACCGTTCTGCGTGAAACGATGAAGACGCTCGCCGCCAAGGGCATGGTCGTCGCCAAGGCGCGGGTCGGCACGCGTGTGACCGAAAAGAACCTCTGGAACATGTTCGACAGCGAAATAATCGCCTGGCACTTTGACAATGGCGTGACGGAAGAATTCCTGCTGCAGCTTTACGATATCCGCCTTGCCGTTGAACCCTTCGCCGCTGGTCTGGTCGCCGAGCGCGCCAGCGCCGAGGAAATTGAGACGCTGCGCGAACTGGCGCTGGAAATGGCGGCGAGCGGGCATACGGCCGATAGCCTGGCGCTCGCCGATCTGCGCTTTCACCTGGCTATCGCCGAAGCCTCGCACAATCCCTTCATGCGCACCCTTGGCAGCCTCATCGAAGCGGCTCTGGTCGGCATGTTCCGCATCAGCACGCCACCTTCCGAAAACGGCTTCGCCAATATCGCCGACACCCATATGCGCATCGTCGATGCCATCGTTTCCGGCGACAGCGCCGCGGCGCGCCGTGCAATGGAGGTCGTCATCGTGGATGGCCGCGATCACGTGCACGAGGCCTTCGCGGCCCACGGCTCTCCTGTCGTCCTGGGGCCGATTTCGCCCGCGATCTAATCCTGAAATCGATTTCCGATTTCAGGAATTATGCAGTATGAGGCAGAAAAGCCGCCTCATCGCGCGGATTCGCGGAGCAGATCATGGAACGTACTTGTCTTGCCGTCATCCTTGCCGCCGGTGACAGCACGCGGATGAAATCCTCAAAATCGAAAGTGCTGCATCCGGTCGCCGGCCGTCCGATGATCGCCCATGTGGTCGAGGCGGTCGCCTCTGCCGGCATCTCCTCCGTCGCCCTCGTCGTCGGCCGCGATGCCGGGGAGGTGGCAAAGGCTGCAAGCATCGACGGCGTCGGCATCGAAGCCTATCTGCAGCAGCAGCGCCTCGGCACCGGCCATGCGGTGCTGGCGGCGCGCGAGGCGATCGCCAAGGGCTATGACGATATCCTCGTCACCTATGGCGACGTGCCGCTGCAGACCAACGGACCGCTCAAGGCCGCCCGTCAGGGACTCGCCGAAGGCAGCGATGTCGTCGTCATCGGTTTCCATACCGACCGGCCGACCGGCTATGGCCGCCTGCTCGTCAAGGACGGCGAACTCATTGCCATCCGCGAGGAAAAGGATGCGTCCGATGCGGAGCGCGCAGTCACCTGGTGCAACAGCGGACTGATGGCGATCAACGGCCGCAAGGCGCTCGATCTGCTCTCGCGCATCGGCAATGCCAATGCCAAGGGCGAATTCTATCTCACCGATCTCGTCGAGATCGCCCGTTCGCTCGGCGGCCGCGTCACTGCCGTCGACGCGCCTGAAATCGAGATGACCGGCTGCAACAACCGTGCCGAACTCGCTGTCATCGAACGCTTCTGGCAGGAGCGTCGCCGCCGTGAGATGATGCTGGCGGGGGTCACCATGATCGCGCCGGAAACGGTATTCCTCTCCTACGACACCGTCATCGGCCAGGATGCGCTCATCGAGCCGAACGTCGTCTTCGGCCCCGGCGCGGTGATCGACAGCGGCGCCGTCATCCATGCCTTCTCGCATATCGAAGGCGCCCACGTCAGCGAAGGCGCGACCGTCGGCCCCTTTGCGCGGTTGCGGCCGGGTGCCGATCTCGCCATGGGTTCGAAGGTCGGGAATTTCTGCGAGGTCAAGAACGGCCGGATCGGCGTGGGCGCAAAGGTCAACCATCTCACCTATATCGGCGATGCGGTCGTCGGTGCCGGCAGCAATATCGGCGCCGGCACGATCACCTGCAACTATGACGGGGTCAACAAGAGCGAAACGGTGATCGGCGAAAACGCCTTCATCGGCTCCAACTCCTCGCTGGTCGCGCCGGTGACGATCGGCGACGGCGCGTATATCGCCTCCGGCAGCGTCATCACAGTCGACGTGCCGGCCGATGCGCTGGCGCTGGGACGCGCCCGTCAGGAAATCAAGCCCGGCCGCGCGACGTTGTTGCGCCAGCGCGCTCTGGCCATCAAGGCGGCGAAAAAGGCCGAGGCTTGAGGGCGCTTTCCGTAACCGGCGGAAATTGAAAGTGACCGCCGAGGCGATTGAGAAATAAGCGAAAATCGTTAGGACTGGCCTCGTTGTCAGAGGCTCATGGGGATATTGCATGTGCGGAATTGTGGGGATCGTCGGAACTCAGCCTGTTGCCGGGCGCTTGGTCGATGCGCTGAAGCGCCTGGAATATCGCGGTTATGATTCTGCCGGTGTCGCCACCATCCACGAGGGCATGATGGATCGCCGCCGCGCCGAGGGCAAGCTCTTCAATCTGGAAAAGCGCCTCGACGCCGAACCGCTGCCCGGCACCGTCGGTATTGCCCATACGCGCTGGGCAACCCACGGCGTGCCCAACGAGACCAATGCCCATCCGCATTTCGTTGAAGGTGTGGCCGTCGTTCATAACGGCATCATCGAAAATTTCTCCGAGCTTCGCGATGAATTGACCGAAGCGGGCGCCGTCTTCGACACCCAGACCGATACCGAAGTCGTCGCCCAGCTGATGGCGAAATATCTGCGCGAAGGCCTGGAGCCTCGTGCCGCCATGCTCAAGATGTTGAACCGAGTGACGGGCGCCTATGCGCTGGCTGTCATGCTCAAGGCCGATCCCGGCACGATCATGGCCGCCCGGTCCGGCCCGCCGCTTGCCGTCGGCTATGGCCGCGGCGAGATGTTCCTCGGCTCGGATGCAATCGCGCTCTCGCCCTTCACCAACGAGATCAGCTATCTGGCCGATGGCGATTGCGCCGTCATCTCTCGCGACGGTGTCGCCGTGCTCGATTTTGCCGGAAAGCCGGTCAAACGCGCCCGCCAGATCTCGCAGGCGACTGCCTATGTCGTCGACAAGGGCAATCACCGCCATTTCATGGAAAAGGAAATCTACGAGCAGCCGGAGGTGATCTCCCACGCGCTCAGCCATTATGTCGATTTCGCCGAGAACACGATCGGCGCCAATGCCGCGGCGATTGACTTCAAAGCGGCGACCGGCCTGGCGATCTCGGCTTGCGGCACGGCCTATCTCGCCGGCCTTGTCGGTAAATACTGGTTCGAGCGATATGCCCGCCTGCCGGTCGAGATCGACGTCGCCTCGGAATTCCGTTACCGTGAAATGCCGCTTTCGCCTTCGCAGGCGGCACTCTTCATCTCGCAGTCCGGCGAAACCGCCGATACCCTGGCATCGCTGCGCTATTGCCGCGACAACGGCCTGAAGATCGGCGCTGTCGTCAATGTCCGCGAATCGACGATCGCCCGCGAATCCGATGCCGTCTTCCCGATCATGGCCGGCCCCGAAATCGGCGTCGCTTCGACCAAGGCCTTCACCTGCCAGCTCGCCGTGCTGGCATCGCTGGCGATCGGCGCCGGCAAGGCGCGCGGCACAGTCAGCGCTGAGGAGGAGAGGGCGCTGGTGCGCCATCTCGCCGAAATGCCGCGTATCATGAGCCGGGTGCTGAACCTCATCCAGCCACAGATGGAAAGCCTGTCGCGTGAGCTCTCCAAGTGCAAGGACGTGCTCTATCTCGGGCGCGGCACCAGCTTCCCGCTTGCCATGGAAGGCGCGCTGAAGCTCAAGGAAATCTCCTATATCCATGCTGAAGGCTATGCCGCCGGTGAGCTGAAGCACGGTCCGATCGCGCTGATCGACGAGAACATGCCTGTTATCGTCATTGCTCCCTACGACCGCTTCTTCGAAAAGACCGTTTCCAATATGCAGGAGGTCGCAGCCCGCGGCGGCCGCATCATTTTCATCACCGACGAGGCGGGTGCGGCGGCCTCCAAACTGCCGACCATGGCGACCATTGTCCTGCCTGTCGTCGACGAAATCATCGCGCCGATGATCTTTTCGCTGCCGATCCAGCTGCTCGCCTATCACACCGCCGTCTTCATGGGCACCGATGTCGATCAGCCCCGCAATCTGGCGAAATCCGTGACTGTGGAGTAAGCCGGCAAGGTCGGATCTCGGCGCCGAAACATATTGTGCAGCGCCTGGAATTCTGGCAATTTTACCAAATGGACAAGGGGGAAGGGTCGGCGTTCCGGCCCGTCCAGGACTGAGATGGAGTTCATCAGGAAACGATGGCCGACAACGCCCCCAGGATGCCGGTAGCGACCCGGCTGAGGAACAATTTTCTCGCAGGCCTGATCATCTGCGCGCCGATTGCGATAACCATTTGGCTGACCTGGACCTTCATCCACTGGTCGGACAGCTGGGTCAGGCCCTATATCCCGGCGCGTTGGAACCCTGAAAGCTATCTTAATTTCGCCATTCCCGGTTTCGGCCTGCTGATTGCTGTCGTGCTGATCACCGTCGTCGGTTTCCTCGGCAAGAACCTCATCGGCCAGAGCATCGTGCGTTTCGGCGAATCGATCGTCCAGCGCATGCCGCTGGTGCGCACGATTTATAGAAGCGTGAAGCAGATCTTCGAAACCGTGCTGAAGGAACAATCGAATTCCTTCAAGAAGGTCGGACTGATCGAATATCCAGGTCCGGGCCTCTGGGCGCTGGTTTTCGTCGCCACCGACGCCAAAGGCGAGATCGCCTCGAAGTTCAATGCCATGGGTCAGGACATGGTGGCCGTCTTCCTGCCACCGACGCCGGTGCCGACGGCCGGTTTCCTCATTTTCGTACCACGCGAAAAGATCGTCATGCTCGACATGAGCCCGGAAGACGCCGCCAAGTACCTGATATCAGGCGGCCTCGTGGCCCCCGGGCACACGCCGTCCGAGCCGAAGCAGAAGCATCTGCCGCGACCGAAGCCGGTGGCCGTTTCAAAAGCGGACTAACCCGCCCTCAGGAACCGGATCGCTTCGTCGCGGCGAAAGAGGTAGAGCAGGGTGCGGATCGCCTGTCCTCTTTCGCTGGTCAGTTCCGGATCGCGCTCGATGAGATAAGCCGCATCCTTGCGGGCGATCTCCAGCAGATCGGCATGCGCCTCGAGGCTGGCAATGCGAAAGCCCGGCGTGCCGGACTGGCGGGTGCCGAGCAATTCGCCTTCGCCGCGCAGCTTCAGATCCTCCTCGGCAATGCGGAAGCCATCCTCCGTTTCCCGCATGATCGACAGCCTGGCATGGCCTGTCTCGCCGAGCGGCCCCTTGTAGAGCAGGATGCAGGTCGAGGCCTCGTCGCCGCGTCCGACCCGGCCGCGCAGCTGGTGCAATTGCGCCAGACCGAAGCGTTCGGCATGTTCGATCACCATGATCGTCGCATCCGGCACATCGACGCCGACCTCGACGACAGTGGTGGCGACGAGCAGCCGGGTCTCGCCATTTTTGAACGCTACCATTGCCGCGTCCTTCTCCGGTCCGCTCATGCGGCCATGGATGAGGCCGATATCGGAGCCGAGCGCAGCTACGAGTGTGGCATGCCGCTCCTCGGCCGACATCAGGTCGAGCTCTTCGGATTCTTCGACCAGCGGGCAGATCCAGTAGGCCTTCTTGCCCTCAGCAAGCGCGCTTTGCAGCCGGCCGACAATTTCGCCGGTGCGCTCCATCGGCACCGTGATTGTCTGGATCGGCTTGCGGCCGACCGGTTTTTCCGTGAGCTTGGAAACGTCCATGTCGCCGAAGGCGGCGAGCACCAGCGTGCGCGGGATCGGCGTCGCCGTCATGACGAGCATATGCGGCGAGATGCCCTTTGCCGTCAGCCGGAGGCGCTGATGCACGCCGAAGCGATGCTGTTCGTCAACGACGGCCAGCATCAGCTTGTCGTACGTGACGCTGTCCTGGAAAAGCGCATGCGTGCCGATAATGATCTGCGCCGCACCGGAGGCGATGCGCTCCAGGATCTCCTCCCTTTCGCGTCCCTTGGTCCGACCGGTCAGGACTTCGATGCCGAGGCCGGCGGAGGCGGCGAATTTTGAGATCGTCGCGTGGTGCTGGCGCGCCAGGATTTCGGTCGGCGCCATCAGTACCGCCTGGCCGCCGCTCTCGATCACCGCCGCCATCGCCATCAGCGCCACCAGCGTCTTGCCGGAGCCGACATCGCCCTGCAGCAGCCGCAGCATGCGCTCGGCGCCGGCCATGTCCTTCAGAATCTCGGCGATCGCATCGTTCTGGCTTGACGTGAGCGAGAAGGGCAACGCCTTCACGATCTTGCTGCTGACCGCACCGGTCGCATGCACCGGCTGGCCCGCCACTTTGTGGAGCCTCTGGCGCACCAGGCTGAGCGACAGTTGGCCGGCCAGAAATTCATCATAGGCAAGCCGCCTTCGGGCAGGGGCCTGCGGATCGACATCCGAGGGATCGCGCGGTTCGTGCAGCATATGAAAGCTGTCACGGATCGACGGCAGCCCCTGCTTCTGCGTCAGGGTCAAATCGATCCATTCCGGCATTTCCGGAAATCGCGGCAGGGCGGCGTCGATGATCTTTCGCAGCGTTTTCGGCGAAAGGCCGGCCGTCAGCGGATAGATCGGTTCGACGAGCGGCAGGCTCTCCACCTCCTCCGCTTTGACGATATAGTCGGGATGCACCATCGAGGCGCGGCCATTGAACCAATCGACCTTGCCGCTGACCGTCACCTCGGCGTCGACAGGGAGCTGCTTTTCCAGCCACGCAGCCTGTCCGCGGAAGAAGACCAGTGTCAGCTCGCCGGTCTCGTCATGCAGGAAGACGCGGTAGGGCACATTGCTTTTGCCGCGCGGCGGCACCAGGTGGCGGTCGACGCGCGCGGTGATCGTTACGATTGCACCCTGCGGCGCCAAGCCTATCCCAGGCTGGTTGCGCCGGTCGATCAGCGAGAAGGGCGCATGGAACAGAAGATCGATGACCCGGCAATCTTCCACCGTCTCGCGCCCGAACAGCTTGACGAGTAGTTCGGCGATCTTCGGGCCGACGCCCGGAAGGCCCGAAATGGGGGAAAACAGTGGATCGAGAATGGCGGGGCGCATGCGGCCAAAATGCGATGAACAATGCGGCCTTGGCAAGGCTGACAAGCCGCTTTCGAGGGTCTATAGAGGCGCATCAACAGGAAGGTAATGCCATGACAGGTGTCACGCTCACGAGTGCCGGTCTCGACCCGCGCCGCCGCCGGATCCTTTTCCGCTGCTGGCACCGCGGTATCCGCGAGATGGATCTGGTCTTCGGCCAGTTCGCCGAAGCCGAGATCGCGACGCTTTCGGACGCCGAGCTGGACGAGTTCGAGACGATCATGGCCGAAGAGGATAATGATCTCGTCCGCTGGATCATGGGAACCTGGCCGGTGCCTGAGCGTTTCCAAACACCGATGTTTGCCCGCCTTGCCGCCTACAAACCCGATTTCGACAAGCCCCTCAGGACGCCGGAATGATCCCTGGTTTCGATGCGAAGAAGCTTGCGGCCGTTGCCGAGCCGCTGACGATCGGCAATGTGCCTACCGGTCTCGAACCGCTGCTGCTGGCCGAGCTTGCCCGAGCGGGAGAACCCGTCGCCTATGTCATGTCGGACGGCCACCGCATGGCCGATCTGGAACAGATGCTCGGCTTCGTCGCCCCCGACATTCCGGTTCTCACCCTGCCGGCCTGGGACTGTCTGCCCTATGACCGCGTTTCGCCGAGCGCCGATACTTCGGCCCGCCGGCTTGCCGCGCTCGGCGGCCTCATCGCCCATCGCAAGAAGCCGCACGCCGCGATCGTGCTCGTCACCGCCAACGCCATGCTGCAGAAGGTGGCGCCGCATGATGTCATCGAAAGTCTGAGTTTTTCGGCCCGTCCCGGCAACCAGCTGCGCATGGATGATCTCGCAGGCCGCCTGGAGCGCAACGGCTTCGACCGCGTCGCGACCGTGCGCGAGGTCGGCGAATATGCCGTGCGCGGCGGCATTCTCGATGTCTTCGTGCCGGGTTCGGAAGAGCCGGTCCGCCTTGATTTCTTCGGCGATACGCTGGAATCGATCCGCAGCTTCGACCCGGCGAGCCAGCGCACGACCGGCCAGGTGCGCTCGCTTGATCTCAATCCGATGAGCGAAGTGACGCTGACGCCCGATACGATCAGCCGCTTCCGCAAGAACTATCTCTCGGCTTTCGGCGCGACGACGCGTGATGATGCGCTTTATCTCGCCGTCTCCGAAGGCCGCCGCTACCCGGGCATGGAGCATTGGCTGCCGCTCTTTTACGAGAAGCTCGATACCGTTTTCGATTATCTCAGCGGCTTCCGTGTCGTCACGGACCATACGGTGCGTGAAGCAGCCGAAGAGCGCTCCAAGCTCGTCCTCGATTATTACGACGCCCGCCTGAATTCCGGCCAGCCGGCCAAGGGCCAGATGGCGCAGGGCACGCCCTACAAGCCGGTGACGCCGGGCCAGCTCTATCTCGACAGCAAGCATTTCACCAAAACCCTCGACGCGCTCGGCGCGATCCGCATCAGCCCGTTCAACGAGCATGAAGGCGAGGCGAGGCGGGTAATCAATGTCGACGCTCGCCAAGGTCAGCGCTGGGCACGCTCCAATGCCGAAGGCGGCGGCGATGCCGAGCGCGTCAATATCTTCGACATCGTCGTCAAGCATATCGCCGACCGCCGCGCCGCCGGCGCAAAAGTGCTCGTCACCGCCTGGACCGAGGGCTCGCTGGAACGCCTGCTGCAGGTGTTGAACGAACACGGCCTGGAAAAGGTCAAGCCTGTCGAGGCACTGAAGGATATACGCTCGCTGGAGAAAGGCGAGGCCGCTGCCGCGGTGCTCAATCTCGAATCGGGCTTCGAGGCGGGCGAGCTCGTCGTCATCGGCGAGCAGGATATTCTTGGCGACCGCATGGTCCGCCGTTCCAAGCGCCGCAAGCGCGCCGCCGATTTCATCTCGGAGGTCGCAGGCCTCGACGAGGGCTCGATCGTCGTTCATGCCGAACATGGCATCGGCCGCTTCATCGGGCTGAAGACCATTGAGGCGGCGGGCGCCCCCCATGCCTGCCTCGAGCTGCAGTATGCCGACGAGGCCAAGCTTTTCCTGCCGGTCGAGAATATCGACCTTCTCTCCCGCTATGGCGGCGAGGGCACCGATGCCCAACTCGACAAGCTCGGCGGCGGCGCCTGGCAGATGCGCAAGGCCAAACTCAAGAAGCGGCTGCTCGATATGGCGGACGCGCTGATCCGAATCGCCGCCGAGCGCCTGACTCGCCATGCGCCTGTTCTGACGACCCCGGACGGGCTTTACGACGAGTTTGCCGCCCGCTTCCCCTATGACGAGACCGAGGACCAGGACAATGCCATCGAGGCGGTGCGCTCCGATCTCGGCGCCGGCCGGCCGATGGATCGCCTAGTCTGCGGTGACGTCGGCTTCGGCAAGACGGAAGTGGCGCTGCGCGCCGCCTTCGTCGCTGCGATGAACGGCGTCCAGGTTGCCGTCGTCGTGCCGACGACATTGCTTGCCCGCCAGCATTTCAAGACTTTTTCCGAGCGATTCCGTGGCCTGCCGGTGCGTGTCCAGCAGGCCTCCCGCCTTGTCGGCGCCAAGGATCTGGCGCTGACCAAGAAGGAAGTGGCGGACGGCAAGACCGACATCGTTGTCGGCACCCATGCGCTGCTCGGCGCCGGCATCAAGTTCGCCAATCTCGGCCTGCTCATCATCGACGAGGAGCAGCATTTCGGTGTCAAGCACAAGGAGCGGCTGAAGGAGCTGAAGAGCGACGTCCACGTGCTGACGTTGTCGGCAACACCGATCCCGCGCACGCTGCAGCTCGCCATGACCGGGGTGCGCGAGTTGTCACTGATCACCACGCCGCCGGTCGACCGCATGGCGGTGCGCACCTTCATCTCGCCCTTCGACAGTCTTGTCATCCGCGAGACACTGATGCGCGAGCACTATCGCGGCGGCCAGAGCTTCTACGTCTGCCCTCGGCTTGCCGATCTAGCGGATGTGCATGCCTTCCTGCAGTCCGACGTGCCGGAGCTGAAGGTCGCCGTCGCCCACGGCCAGATGCCGGCCGGCGAATTGGAAGACATCATGAACGCCTTCTATGAAGGCCGCTATGACGTGCTGCTGTCGACCACCATCGTTGAGTCCGGCCTCGACGTGCCCACGGCCAATACGCTGATCGTCCACCGCGCCGACATGTTCGGCCTTGCCCAGCTCTACCAGCTGCGCGGCCGCGTGGGCCGCTCGAAAGTGCGCGCCTTCGCGCTATTCACCCTGCCTGTGAACAAGGTGCTGACGGCGACGGCCGAACGGCGGCTGAAGGTGCTGCAGTCGCTGGATACGCTCGGCGCCGGCTTCCAGCTGGCAAGCCATGACCTCGATATCCGCGGCGCAGGCAACCTGCTCGGCGAGGAGCAGTCCGGCCACATCAAGGAAGTCGGCTTCGAGCTTTATCAGCAGATGCTGGAAGAGGCGGTCGCCGAGGTTAAGGGTGTCGACGAAATCCACGATACCGGCTGGTCGCCGCAAATCTCCGTCGGCACCACGGTGATGATCCCCGAGAACTATGTGCCTGACCTGCATCTGCGGATGGCGCTCTATCGCCGTCTCGGCGAAATCACTGACCTCAAGGAGATCGACGGCTTCGGCGCCGAGATGATCGACCGCTTCGGGCCGATGCCGATCGAAGTCCAGCATCTGCTGAAGATCGTCTACATCAAGTCGCTTTGCCGCACCGCCAATGTCGAAAAGCTCGATGCCGGCCCGAAGGGCGTGGTCGTGCAGTTCCGCAACAAGGAATTCCCCAACCCGGCAAACCTCGTCGGCTATATCGGCAAGCAGGGCACGATGGCGAAGATCCGCCCCGATCACAGCCTGTTCCTGACCCGCGACCTGCCGACACCGGAAAAACGCCTGCAGGGCGCTGCCGTGATCATGACGCAACTGGCCGAGATGGCGAAATAGACAAAGGAAAAGCGAGATGGCGACATACGGCGCAACGATCGCCTGGCGGCGAAACGGCGAGACCTTTACCGACAATCGCTACAGCCGCGTCCATCGCTGGACCTTCGATGGCGGCATCGAGGTGAGGGCGTCCTCGTCCGCGCATGTCGTTCCGCTGCCCTATTCCGCCGAAGACGCCGTCGATCCCGAAGAGGCCTTCGTCGCCTCACTCTCCAGCTGCCATATGCTCTGGTTCCTGTCGATCGCCGCTAGGCAGGGCTTTTGCGTCGACAGCTACACCGATACCGCCGAGGGTGTCATCGAGAAGAATGGCGAAGGCCGTCTTGCCATGAGCCTGGTGACGCTAAAGCCGCATGTCGTCTTCAGCGGCGAAAAGCAGCCTTCGCTCAGCGAGCTCGAGGCCCTGCATCATCGCGCCCACGACGAATGTTTCATCGCCAATTCGGTGAAGAGCCAAGTGCGCTGCGTTCCGGTTCTGGGTTGAGTCAAAGCCGCAGCTTCAGTCGACCGGTGGCTCCGACCAGCCGATCAGCTTTGCCCATTCATTGGCGCCGTCCATGATGATGTCGAACACCGGGTCCTTGATGTCGCAGTAGAAATCGACGTCGTCGGGAAAACGTTGAGCGAGCCGCTGCTTGATCAAGGCATAGGCGTTGGCCGCCGTCGGATGAGCGCGAAGAAAATCGCGGCAGAGCAGGGCGTAGCGCTGATTGACCGGCCTCTTTGTCGAATATGCAGATTGGCGGCGCGTCCTCTGCTTCGATAGAAGGCCTTGCGCAATTCGCCTTCCGCGAGTTCAACTGCCGGAGGGCAGTGGTCGATAACGATTGGTCTGCGCTCGAAACCGGCCTGTTCGAAGGCGTCGACATCGATGTCGGCCAGATCGTCCACTGTCAGCTGAAGATCGATGATGTCCTTGGCAGGAAGACCGGGAATGGCCGTCGAGCCGATATGATGCAAATAGGCTCCAGCAGGGGCTGCGCGCATAATGGCGCGCTTGAGCACTGCGAAATCCTCGACCCAACTCTGTCGCGGCTGCTCGATCTCGATTCGCATCGACAGCCTCAGTTGAGCCCTGATCGCGCCTCGGCCTTCGCCTTGGCGATATCGCGTAGCGCGTTCGCCAGGACATCGGGTGTCTGGGCGCCGCTGACAGCATACTGCTGGTCGAAGATGAAAAACGGCACGCCGTTGACGCCCATCTCCTGCGCGGCCGCGATCTCCGCGACGATCAAATTGCTATCGGCATCGGAAGCGAGCAGCGAGGCGATGACCGAACGGTCGAGGCCGCCTTTCTCGGCAATATCGAGCAACACCGCATGGTCGCCGACGTTGCGGCCTTCCTCGAAATTCGCCTTGAACAGCGCCGCGACGACCTTGTCCTGCTTCTCCCTGCCTTCGATCATCGCCCAGTGGATCAATCGATGGGCGTCGAGCGTATTCGGGCCGATCTTGATCGCCTCGAAATTGAAGGCGATGCCGATCTCGCGACCGTAATCGGTGAGCATCTTGTGAGCCTGCGCCACACGCTCTTCGCCGCCGAGCTTTTCAGCCAGCGCCTTCTTCTGGTCGACCCCTTCCTTGGGATAGTCTGGATTGAGCCGGTACGGCCGCCAGTTGATGTCGACGCCGATCTCGTCCTGCACTTCGGCAATGGCGAGTTCCAGCCGCGCCTTGCCGAGATAGCACCAGGGGCAGACGACATCCGAGACGACGTCGATGGTGATGCGCTCCATGATGATGTTCCTTCTGTGTGTCTCTGGAAGAGACATAGGGCCGAAGTGTTTCGGCCCCTTTTATTGGGCGCTTGTATCCCACCAGACCGGCAGCTGGTAGCCGTAAAGCGGTACCGTGTCGGGATGGCCAATGCGCTTGCTGCGGGCAACCCATTGCTGGTCCATATGATACAGCGGCAGCACGTAATGGCTCGATAGTAGCAACCGGTCGTATGAGCGCACCGCGGCAGTGAAATCCTCGTTCGAGCGTGCCCGCAATACGTGATCAATCAGCGTGTCGAGATCGGGATCATTGGCGCCGGCAAAGCTGTCCTTGCCCTCCTGAGTGCGCGCAGCCGAAGACCAGCGGCCGAGTTGCTCGGTTCCAGGCGACAGCGACGAAGTATAGGACTTGATGATTATATCATAATCAAAGCTGTTGGTTCGGCTCTGGTACTGCGAATCATCGACAGTGCGAATTGAAGCCGCTATGCCGATCGTCTGCAGCGAACGCTGATAGGCGACGGCAAGCTTCTCCTGGTCGGCATTCTGCGTCATGATCTCGAAGGTGAGTTGGCGGCCGGAGGCGTCAAGCATCTTGCCACCCCGGATCGTATAGCCGCCCTGATTCAACAACCCAACCGCCTGCTTCAGCACGTTGCGGTCACGGCCGGAGCCGTCGGTGACCGGCAGCTCATAACTGCCGTCGAGAATGTCGGGTGCGATTTTGTCCTTGATCGGCCCGAGCAACGCAATTTCCTTCGCATCGGCGGGAATGCCGAAGCTTGATAGATCGGAATTCTGCCAGAAGCTCTGGGTGCGCTTGTAGGCGCCGGAATAAAGGTTCTTGTTCGCCCATTCGAAATCGAACACCAGCGACAGGCCTTCGCGCACCTTCGCGTCGGTAAAGATCGGCCGGCGCGTGTTGAACACGAAGCCAAGCATGCCGCTTGGGAGTTTCGGCGTGAACACATCCTTGATCACGGTCCCGGAGGTGGCGGCGGGGAAATTGTAGGCATTGGCCCAATGGCCGGGATTGCCGTCGGGATAGAGGTCGACATCGCCCTTCTTGAAGGCTTCGAACAGCGTTGTGTCCTGCAGGAAATACTGGACAGTGATCTGGTCGTAATTGTCAGTCCCGACCTTCGCCGGAATGTCCTTGCCCCAGTAATTCGGATCCCGCTCATAGGTGATGCTCTCGCCGGGTTTCACCGTCTTCACCTTATAGGGACCGGAACCGACCGGCGGCGTCAGCGACGTGCGGTCGAAGGTTTCCGGATCGACCGCATGTTTCGGCAATACAGGGAAAAGGCCGAAAATCAGGGGCGTCTCGCGGTCAGCCTTTTCATTGAAAGTGAAGCGCACGCTGTGTTCACCAACCTTCTCCATCTTGCTGACGACTTTTAAGCGTTCGGAATAAGGCACGCGTCCCTTGTCTCGCATCAGCTCGAAGGTGAACATAACGTCTTCCGGCGTCACCGGCTGTCCGTCGGACCATTTCGCCTTCGGATTGAGGTTGAACTGGATGAAGCTCCTGTCCTCATCCCATTCGACCGTTTCGGCAAGTAGGCCGTAAAGCGTAAAGGGCTCGTCGCGGGAGCGCTGCATCAGCGATTCGTAGACGAGGTTCCCATATTCCGGATCCCACATGCCGCGCGCTGTCGTGCGCATGCTCTTCAGGATGAACGGGTTGAGATTGTCGAAGGTGCCGACGACGCCATAGGTGATCTTGCCGCCCTTCTTCACGTCGGGATTGACGTAGGGGAAGTGCTTATAGTCAGGCGGCAAGGCCGGCTCGCCATGCATCGCGATGCCGTGCAGCGGCTCGGCGGCGACGGTGCCACATAGCAAGGAGAGGACGAGGGGGACGATGATCCGGAGCATTCGGCAATCCTTGATCCGCGAAAAAAAAGTGCATGATTCATCGCGAGATTAGCATGGGGTCGACCGATTCCAACAAGCAGGGGCGATTTCTTTGACTCGTCGATGAAATTGCCTCTTAAATTGCCAAAGAAAAGCTGGATATCTTGAACGCTGCGATGTAACAGGTGGACCCGAAGTTTCGGGGTCATGCATTTGCCTTATTTTTCCATGAGGTGGAGTGCCGAACGACCCGATGGTTGGGGCGGCACGTCGCTGCTCCGAACGGATATCAGGAGACGGAATTCGTTATGATGTTCAAGTCTGAAAAGAAAATGCGGGCAGCACTGTCCGTTCTGGCAGTGATGTTCGGCGCCGCTTCGGCTCCGGTCTCCTCCTTCGCCCAGGATGCGGCGGCGCAGGGCCCAGCCCAAGGCGTCGGCTCGCCCAAGCTCGGCTGGTACAAGACCTGCAGCAAGCAGGAAGATAACGACGTTTGCGTCGTCCAGAACCTCATCCTCGCCAATGGCGGCCAGCTCGTCACGGCCGTCGGCCTGATCTCGGTTACCGGCAAGATCAACCGCAAGCTCCTGCAGGTTTCGGTCCAGAGCGCGCGTCTTATCCCGCCTGGCATCAGCATGCAGATCGACGGCGGCAAGGGCCAGAAGCTCGATTATGTCGTCTGCCTGCCGGACAAGTGCACGGCTGAAGTTCCGTTGACCGACGCGATGATCGCAAGCCTCAAGAAGGGCAGCGACGTGGTCTTCACCTCGATCAACTTTCGCCGCGCTCCGAACCCGATCAAGATCTCGCTCGAAGGCTTCACCGGCGCTTACGACGGCGAACCGGTTTCTGAATCCAAGCTCGCGGACACCCAGCGCAGCCTGCAAGAAAGCATGCAGAAGAAGGCCGAGGAAACTCGCAAGAAGCTGGAAGACGCCCAGAAGGCAGCCAAGGCGCAGTGATCCTGCCGCCATATTGAATAGAAAAACCCGGCTTCAGGCCGGGTTTTTTGTTGATAGGCCTTTCTCTGGGTTGTCATGCCCCTAGCCCTCTCCCCGCTGGGCCGTTTACGGGGAAAGGGGCTTCCCACCGAAAGGCAAAAGAGAAAGTGGCAGGCATTGTAAGCAGTTGAACCGGGCAAGCCGAATTTTGTGCCAAAAGAAAAGGCCTCGCTTGGGAGGGGCGAGGCCTTGTTCATTGATCGGCACGTCTGCCTAGTGGGCGAAGCTCATCTTGGGTTTGAACTGCCCTGACGGGGCCTGATCGAAAATCTGATAGATCTGAGGATTGCGAAGCGGAGTCCCGCTTTCGTCATTCACCAGGTTCTGCTCGGAGACATAGGCGACATATTCGCTTTCGTCATTCTCGGCGAGCAGATGGTAGAATGGCTGGTCCTTGCTGGGGCGCACCTCGGCGGGAATGGAATTCCACCACTCCTCCGTATTCGCGAACTCCGGATCCACGTCGAAGATGACGCCGCGAAACGGGAATACCTTGTGCCGGACCACTTCGCCGATACTGAACTTTGCTATTCTTTCTTTCATGGTACGACTTCCTTTCATCACCGAATTTGGTGATTGGTGCCGTGCAAATCAAGAATTTTGCACAGACGCGTCACATGAACGTCATTTCCTCCTTCTGCCGTTCATGACCGGGGGAGGTGAAAGTCCCGGCGAACCGGGACTTTCCGTTATGAGGCCAATCAGGCCGAATAATACATGTCGTATTCGACGGGATGCGGCGTCATTTCGAAACGCATCACCTCTGCCATTTTCAGCTCGATGAAGGCATCGATCTGATCGTCGTCGAAGACGCCGCCTGCTGTCAGGAACTTGCGGTCCTTGTCGAGGCTTTCGAGCGCTTCGCGCAGGCTGCCGCAGACGGTCGGGATCTTCTTCAGTTCCTTCGGCGGCAGATCGTAGAGATCCTTGTCCATGGCCTTGCCGGGATGGATCTTGTTCTTGATGCCGTCGAGGCCGGCCATCAGCATGGCGGCGAAGGCGAGATAGGGGTTGGCGGTCGGATCCGGGAAGCGGACTTCGACGCGCTTGGCCTTCGGGTTGGAGCCGAACGGAATGCGGCAGGAAGCCGAGCGATTGCGGGCCGAATAGGCGAGCAGCACCGGCGCTTCATAACCCGGCACGAGACGCTTGTAGGAGTTAGTCGACGGATTGGTGAAGGCATTGATTGCCTTGGCGTGCTTGATGATGCCGCCGATATAGTAGAGGCAGGTCTCGGAGAGGCCGGCATATTCGTCGCCGGCAAAAGTCGGCTTGCCGCCCTTCCAGATCGACTGGTGCACGTGCATGCCCGAACCGTTGTCGCCGAAGATTGGTTTCGGCATGAAGGTCGCGGTCTTGCCGTAGGCGTTGGCCACCTGGTGCACGACATATTTGTAGATCTGCATCTTGTCGGCGTTGCGCACCAGCGTGTCGAACTTGATGCCGAGTTCGTGCTGGGCGGCGGCGACTTCATGGTGATGCTTTTCGACGACGACGCCCATTTCCGAGAGCACCGTCAGCATTTCCGAACGCATATCCTGGGCGCTGTCGACCGGGGGAACCGGGAAATAGCCGCCCTTGACGCGGGGGCGATGGCCGAGGTTGCCGGTTTCATAATCGGTGTCGTCGTTCGACGGCAGTTCGGTCGAATCCAGCTTGAAGCCGGTATTGTAGGGATCGGCCTTGTACTTGACGTCGTCGAAGACGAAGAATTCGGCTTCCGGGCCGACGAAGATCGTGTCGCCGATGCCGGAGGCCTTGAGATAGGCTTCGGCCTTCTTGGCGGTGCCGCGCGGATCGCGGTTATAGGCCTCGCCGGAGACCGGATCGAGGATGTCGCAGACGATGACCATGGTCGACTGGGCGAAGAATGGATCCATATGCACCGTTTCGGTATCGGGCATCAGCACCATGTCGGACTCGTTGATGGCCTTCCAGCCGCCGATCGAGGAGCCGTCGAACATCACGCCGTCGGCGAACATGTCTTCGTCGACGACGGCAACGTCCATCGTCACATGCTGCAACTTGCCCTTCGGATCGGTGAAACGCAGATCGACGAACTTGACGTCGTTTTCCTGGATCTGCTTCAGAATTTCGCTTGCGGTCGCCATTAAATACCTTCCTCCAATTTGCAATGACAATAGGTGGGCGCGGTGACGGTATCGGACTTTGCGCAGTAGGCAAAGTGGTCAGATGGCATCGATGCCGGTCTCGCCGGTGCGGAT
Organism: Rhizobium etli CFN 42; assembly: GCF_000092045.1. Taxonomy (NCBI): domain Bacteria; kingdom Pseudomonadati; phylum Pseudomonadota; class Alphaproteobacteria; order Hyphomicrobiales; family Rhizobiaceae; genus Rhizobium; species Rhizobium etli. The sequence goes on from NC_007761.1 coordinate 2,202,244, forward strand.
GCGGATAACCTCTTCGACATTGGAAACGAAGATCTTTCCGTCGCCGATGCGGCCGGTTTGCGCCGCCTTGCGGATCGCGTCGATGACGGCCTCCGCGTTTTCGTCGGCCAGCACCACCTCGACTTTCACCTTCGGCAAGAAGTCGACGACGTATTCGGCACCGCGGTAGAGTTCCGTGTGGCCCTTCTGACGACCGAAGCCCTTGGCTTCCGTGACTGTAATACCCTGCAGGCCGACTTCCTGAAGGGCTTCCTTCACTTCGTCCAGCTTGAAGGGCTTAATGATCGCTTCGATCTTTTTCATGAGAAAATGTCTCTCCGCTTCTCCTGTTGTGGCAGGGATGTTCCCGCTCGCGGATATGATGCAGATATCGTGCCAGTTTGAAATCCGTCTTATTGAAAAAAGACGTCAATTTTGTCGAAACCGGCGCGTCTGCGGGCAATTTAATGTCGATTTGGTGAAGCGAGAGGTGGAAAAACATCGCCATCGAAGAAAAATTGGCCGAAAACTGAAAAAGTCAGGTTTCCCTGCGATTGCAAAAGCAGGTTGTGAGTTGATTAAAAGATAAGCAAATGCACAAATTTGGGTCTCTTGCGTATCTCTCCAGACGGTTGTTTTTTGTGCGTTTTTTGAATTGAATAGGCTGATGAGCAAACATCTCTCCGACCTTCTGGTGACGCCTGCCGAAATGAGCGCCATCGATGCGGCCGCGGCTGCCACCGGAATCGATTCCTTCGGCCTGATGGAAAGGGCAGGGGCGGCCGCTGCGGCTGCCACGCTCAGGCTTCATCCCGGGGCGCTGCGTTTCGTCGTGCTCTGCGGCCCCGGCAACAACGGCGGCGACGCCTATGTCGCCGCAAGGCATCTGTTGGAGAGCGGAGCGACCGTGGCGCTTTTTCATCTCGGCGATCCTGCAAAGCTGAAAGGCGATGCCGCCCGCGCTCGGGCCGGCTGCGCATTGCAGGGGCAAGAGCTCGGCCTCTATCGGCCGGGAGCCGGCGACGTCGTCATCGATGGTCTGTTCGGAGCAGGGCTCGGGCGCGCGGTGCCGGCCGGCGTGGCTGCCTTGACCAAGCGTGTCGCCGAGGCCGGTATCGCGGTTCTCGCCATCGATCTGCCCTCCGGCGTCGATGGCCGCACCGGCAAGGTACTGGGTGCTGCCTTCCGGGCTCGCAACACCATCACCTTCATGACGCGCAAGCCCGGCCATCTTCTGATGCCGGGCAGAGAACTTTGCGGTGAGTTGGAGGTCTTCGACATCGGCATTCCCGCCCGGATTATCCGGGCCGAGGCGGGCGGCGCCATCGCCGAGAACACACCTGACGCCTGGAAGGCCGTGCTGCCGGCCGAGCAGCTGGAAACCCACAAATACAGGCGCGGTCATCTGGTCGTTTTCTCAGGCGAGGCCGACAAGACGGGGGCTGCGCGAATGTCGGCGGCCTCCGGCCTGAAGGCCGGCGCCGGCCTGGTAACGATCGCCGCCCCCGACGCAGCGATGGCCGCCAATGCCGCTCATCTCACAGCCGTCATGCTGCATGCGATCGACGATGCCGCCGAACTTGAAGACTGGCTGTCGGACACCCGGCTGCAGACCTTTGTCCTCGGCCCGGGTTTCGGTATCGACGCCAGGGCGCGCGCCTATGTCACTGCCCTTGCCGATCGCCGGCTGGTGCTCGACGCCGACGGCATTTCCTCGTTCAAGGACGATCCGCAACAGCTTTTCGATCTTTTCCGAGGCGAGCCGCGCCTGGTGCTGACCCCACATGAGGGCGAGTTTTCGCGGCTGTTTCCCGATATCGGCGGCGACGATGCGCTGGGCAAGGTCGACAAGGCGCTGGCGGCCGCCCGCCGAGCCAATGCCGCGATCGTCTATAAGGGCGCCGACACCGTCATCGCATCGCCGGACGGCCGCGCGCTGATCAACACCAATGCGCCGGCCTGGCTTGCGACCGCCGGTTCAGGCGATGTGCTCGCCGGAATCATCGGCGGATTACTCGCCCAGGGTCTGCCCGCCTTCGAGGCGGCAGCCGCCGGCGTCTGGCTGCATGGAGAGGCCGCCCGCCGCGCCGGCAAAGGGCTGACGGCCGAAGATCTCGCAGTGGCGGTACTGCCGTTGTAACTCACTTATTTCGTCAGCAAGTTCTGCAGGGCGATCGCCCCATGCGGCGCATTCACCTTGCCCTCATGGATCATGAAGGCGAAGACGTCGCGCGGCTCGACCTTGACCTTGCGCTCTTTATCGATCAGCGGCAGATCGTCGGGTACCTTGCCTTCCGCCCAGGTCTCGAGCCGCTCGGCCCAGGCCTTCAACTCCTTGTCGGGATAGCAGGTCGCAATGTCGTCCGATCCTTTCTGCAGCCGGGCATAGACGAAATCGGCCGTGATGTCGGCAATCATCGGATATTCGAAGTGTTCGGCGCAAACCGGCGCCACGCCGTATTTGGCAAGGAGCGCGACGAATTCCGGCACCTTGAAGGAAACATGCCGGACCTCGACCACGTGGCGAAGCGCCAGCCCGTCCTGTTTTGCCGGCAACAGCTTCAGGAAGGCCTCGAAATCTTCCGGATCGAACTTCTTCGTCGGCGCGAACTGCCAGAGCAGCGGCCCGAGATGATCGCCAAGCTCGCTGATGCCGGATGACAGGAAACGCTCCATCGATTCCCCGGCTTCGGCAAGCACTCGGCGGTTGGTGACGAACCGGGTCGCCTTCAGCGAAAAGATGAAACCCTCCGGCACATCGGCTGCCCATTTGGCAAAGACCGCCGGCTTCTGGGTGCTGTAATAGGTGCCATTGACCTCGATGACCTTCAGCTGGCGGCTGGCATAATGCAGTTCGTCCTTCTGTTTGAGATCATCGGGAAAGAAATGCCCGCGCCAGGGTTCGAAGGTCCAGCCACCGATGCCGGTGCGGATAGTGCCGGATTTCGTCATGTCGTTCTCCCCTTTGGCAGCCGCTCAGGCCGCAACAATCTCTTTCGCCATGTCGACGAGCGTCCATCCTGGCCGATACGGATTTGGCCGGCGACCCGTTTCCTGAAATCCGAAGGCGCGATAAAGCGCTATATTCCGTTCCATCCGGGCATTCGTATAGAGCCGGATCTCCGGCCGCGCCCATTCGCGTGCCTTGCCCTCAAGCCATTCGAGCATCGCCAGACCGTGTCCTGCACGCTGAAAGGCCGGCGAGACCGCGATGCTGAAGAGCATGAGGTGATCCGAATGCCGTTCGACGACCATGAGGCCGGCGATTTGGCCGTCGATGTCACGCAGCCACACCTCGCCGCGTTCGATCCGTGGCGTGTAGTCTTCCGTCACCGGGATCGGTGGCGAGCCCAAGAGTTCGGTATAGGGGCGATAGGCGGCTGCCGTCAGCATCGTGACCGTTTGGAGATCATCGGGCGACGCCAGCCTCATTGTCATTCCGCCGCAGCCGCCCTTTTGGCTGGTCGCCGTTCCAGCAATTCCTTCAGAAACTGTCCGGTATAGGACCGCTTCTCCTTGACGATAGCCTCAGGCGTGCCGGTTGCGACGATCTCGCCGCCGCCATCGCCGCCCTCGGGGCCGAAGTCGAGCACCCAGTCGGCCGTCTTGATGACTTCGAGATTGTGCTCGATCACCACAACCGAATTGCCTTGGTTGACCAGTTCGTGCAGCATTTCGAGCAGCTTGGCGACGTCGTGGAAATGCAGGCCGGTCGTCGGCTCGTCGAGAATATAAAGAGTGCGTCCGGTCGAGCGTTTCGACAGTTCCTTGGCAAGCTTGACGCGCTGCGCCTCGCCGCCCGAAAGCGTGTTGGCCTGCTGGCCGACCTTGATGTAACCGAGGCCAACATCCTTCAGCGATTGCAGCTTGTCGCGCACGGCGGGTACTGCCGCAAAGAAGTCGACGCCTTCCTCCACCGTCATGTCGAGCACGTCGGCGATCGACTTCTGCTTGAAGGTGACGTCGAGCGTCTCCCTGTTATAGCGCTTGCCATGGCAGACGTCGCAGGTGACGTAGACGTCGGGCAGGAAGTGCATCTCGATCTTGATGACGCCGTCGCCCTGGCAGGCCTCGCAGCGTCCGCCCTTGACGTTGAAGGAGAAGCGGCCCGGCTGATAGCCGCGCGCCTTGGCTTCCGGCAGGCCGGCGAACCAGTCGCGGATCGGCGTGAAGGCGCCGGTATAGGTCGCCGGGTTCGAGCGCGGCGTGCGGCCGATCGGCGACTGGTCGATGTCGATCACCTTGTCGATATGCTCGAAACCGTCGATGCGGTCGTGGTCGGCTGGAATTTCGCGCGCGCCCATGACACGGCGTGCCGCCGATTTGTACAGCGTCTCGATCAGGAAGGTGGACTTGCCGCCGCCTGAGACCCCCGTCACCGCCGTAAAGACGCCGAGCGGGATCGAGGCCGTGACATTCTTCAGATTGTTGCCGCGCGCGCCGACGACCTTGATCTCGCGACCCTTCTTCGGCTTGCGGCGCTGGTCGGGAACCGGCACGCCGAGTTCGCCCGAGAGATATTTGCCGGTCAGCGACTTCGGATTGTCCATGATATCCTGCGGCGTGCCATGGGCGATGACCTGGCCGCCATGGATGCCGGCCGCCGGGCCGATGTCGACGACGTCGTCGGCCGTCAGGATCGCGTCTTCGTCATGCTCGACGACGATGACCGTATTGCCGATATCGCGCAGGTGCTTCAGCGTGTCGAGCAGCCTGGCATTATCGCGCTGATGCAGTCCGATCGACGGCTCGTCGAGCACGTAGAGCACGCCCGTCAGCCCCGAGCCGATCTGCGAGGCAAGCCGGATGCGCTGGCTCTCGCCGCCCGACAGCGTGCCGGAATTGCGCGACAGGCTTAGATATTCCAGGCCGACATCGTTGAGGAAGCGCAGCCGGTCGCGGATTTCCTTGAGGATGCGCACGGCGATCTCATTCTGCTTGGCATTGAATATCGCCGGCAGCGCCTCGAACCAGTCGCGCGCGATGCGGATCGACATTTGGGTCACTTCGCCGATATGTAGCTTGTTGATCTTCACCGCCAGCGCTTCCGGCTTCAGGCGATAGCCGTTGCAGGCCGGGCAGGGCGCGGCCGACATGAAGCGCTCGATATCCTCGCGAGCCCAGGCGGAATCGGTTTCCTTCCAGCGGCGCTCGAGATTAGTGATGATGCCCTCGAAATTCTTGTGCGTCGTATAGGAGCGGGCGCCGTCGGCGTAGTGGAACTCGATCTTGTCGTCGGTGCCGTTGAGGATGACGTCCTTGGCCTCGTCGGACAGGTCGTTCCAGCGGGTGCCGAGTTTGAAGCCGTAATGTTTGCCGAGCGCTTCCAGCGTCTGGTTGTAATAGGGCGAGGTCGACTTGGCCCAAGGCGCGATCGCCCCGTCTCGTAGCGTCCGCTCCGGTTCGGGCACGATCAGGTCGGGGTCGATCTTCTGCTGGGCGCCGAGCCCGTCGCAGGTCGGGCAGGCGCCGAAGGGATTGTTGAAGGAGAAGAGCCTGGGTTCGATTTCCGGAATGGTGAAGCCCGAAACCGGGCAGGCGAATTTCTCCGAAAACAGCACGCGCTCATGCGTCTCGTTCAGCGACTTGTTGGCCGAACCGCCGGCCGAGGTCTCCTCCGGCGGCAGCGGCTTATCGGCGAATTCGGCGATCGCCAGCCCATCTGCGAGCTTGAGGCAGGTTTCCAGGCTGTCGGCGAGACGCGCCGACACATCCGGGCGCACAACGATGCGGTCGACCACGACGTCGATGTCGTGCTTGTATTTCTTGTCGAGAACAGGGGCCTCGGCGATCTCGTAGAACTGACCGTCGACCTTTACGCGCTGGAAGCCCTTCTTCATCAGCTCCGCCAGTTCCTTCTTGTATTCGCCCTTGCGGCCGCGCACGAGCGGCGCCAGAATATAAAGACGGGTGCCTTCGCCGAAAGCGAGAATGCGGTCCACCATCTGGCTGACGGTCTGGCTCTCGATCGGCAGGCCGGTCGCCGGCGAATAGGGAACGCCGACGCGGGCAAAGAGCAGGCGCATATAGTCGTAGATTTCGGTGACGGTGCCGACCGTCGAGCGCGGGTTGCGCGAGGTGGTCTTCTGCTCGATCGAAATGGCCGGCGACAACCCGTCGATCTGGTCGACATCGGGCTTCTGCATCATTTCGAGGAACTGCCGGGCATAGGCCGACAGGCTTTCGACATAGCGCCGCTGGCCCTCGGCATAGATGGTGTCGAAGGCGAGCGAGGACTTGCCCGAGCCTGAAAGCCCGGTCATGACGATCAGCTTGTTGCGCGGCAGATCGAGATCGATGCTCTTCAAATTGTGCTCGCGCGCGCCGCGGATGGAGATCGTCTTCAGTTCGCTCATCGTCTCTGCTTTGGTTTTCTGGATAACAGCCCTTATTTAGTGATGCCGACGGGCGAGTCGAGGCTGAATATCCTGGATGACTCAAGGTTTTCGATTCTGTTGACAGGATCATACGGATAAACTAGAACAAATAAAGAACAAAATTCCTGATGGATGCATGCGGCTTTCGGATGGATAAACATGTGGATTAAATGCCGCCCATGCGCATCGGCGGTCCGTGATGGTTTAAGGTGCGCCGATCGATTGAAACGCCGCCGGGCAGGGCGGCAGGCAGGGTGAGAAGCATGGCTGGTAGCGTGAACAAGGTAATTCTGGTTGGAAACGTGGGTGCAGACCCCGAAATCCGCCGCACTCAGGATGGCCGGCCGATCGCCAACCTCCGCATCGCGACCTCGGAGACCTGGCGCGACCGCAATTCAGGCGAACGCCGCGAAAAGACCGAATGGCACAATGTCGTCGTCTTCAATGAAGGCTTGTGCAAGGTCGTCGAGCAATATGTGAAAAAGGGCGCCAAGCTCTATGTCGAAGGCCAGCTGCAGACCCGCAAGTGGCAGGACCAGCAAGGGCAGGACCGTTACTCCACGGAAGTGGTGCTGCAGGGCTTTAATTCGACCCTGACCATGCTCGACGGACGCGGCGACGGCGGCGGCGCAAGCTCCGGCTTCGGCGGCGGCCGCGGCAGTAGTGGTGGCGGCAACGATTACGGCGACGACTACGGCGCGCCGTCTTCGTCCTCATCGTCGAACCGCGGCGGCGGCGGCAACTTCTCGCGGGATCTCGACGACGATATCCCGTTCTGATCGGCCGCCTATCCGGCTTGAAGAAGATCCGAGAGCATGATGCCTTTGGCGGCGTCATGCTCTTCTTGTTTTCTCACGCTGTTCAGTGCGGCGTCGCGCTGATCAGATTGAGCGCCGCCTTCGCGCCGTCAACGACGAACTGCACGGCAAGGGCGGCGAGGATGACGCCAAGGAGCCGTGTCAGGATCGCCCGGCCGGTGACGCCGAGGAAGCGGTCGAGCCTTTCGGCAATCAGCAGCATGAGGAAGGTCAGCAGCAGATTGGCGGCGATGACGGCGATCAGCTGGGCTTTTCCGACGGAGGTCGGCAGCGTGCCGGCAAGCAGGATCGTCGCCGAGATCGCACCCGGGCCGGCGATCAGCGGCAGGGCGAGAGGAAAGACGGCGATATTCTCGATATGATCCCTGGTGACGGCAGCCTCGGACGCCTTCTCCTTGCGCTCCTGGCGCCGCTCGAAGACCATCTCGAAGGCGATCCAGAAGAGCAGCAGGCCGCCGGCAATGCGGAAGGCGCCGATCGAAATGCCGAGCACGCCGAGCACGCCGGCCCCGAACAGGGCGAAGACGGCGAGGATGATGAAGGCGATGGTCGAGCCGCGCAGGGCCACTTGGGTTCGCTGGCTCCGGCTCATGCCGGTCGTCAGCCCCAGGAAGATGGGGGCGAGCCCCGGCGGATCGATGGTGACGAGAAGCGTCGTGAAGGCGTTGATCAATTGGTCGGCGCTTGCCATCGTCTCTCCGAAAGCCCATATGGGTGCGTGATTTTCTGCGATTGTGAAGCGGGGTTTTCGATTTGGCAAATGAACCGCGGCGGTCCGCGGCGGATTTGCCCTGCCAGGCCGCACAACTCCCGTGCTTTACCCTTTTTCGGCCGCAAAAGCCTGTTCAAAACGCGCTCAGAAATTGGCGTGGGAACAGGCTTTCCGCTATAAATCTTCAAGTGATTCTAGAAGAGATCGTGATCTGTTTTGACTGAGCAAACACCCCCCGGCGGCGGGAAGCTCCCGCCAGGCATCGAGCCCATCTCCATCATGGAGGAAATGCAGCGGTCGTATCTCGATTACGCCATGAGCGTCATCGTCAGCCGCGCGTTGCCCGACGTGCGCGACGGTCTGAAGCCCGTCCACCGGCGCATCCTCTACGGCATGTCCGAGCTCGGCATCGACTGGAACAAGAAATACGTCAAGTGCGCCCGCGTTACCGGCGACGTGATGGGTAAATACCATCCGCACGGCAATGCCGCGATTTATGACGCGCTTGCCCGCATGGCGCAGCCCTGGTCGCTGCGCCTGCCGCTGATCGACGGTCAGGGCAATTTCGGCTCCGTCGACGGCGATCCGCCGGCGGCCGAACGCTACACCGAATGCCGGCTGGAAAAGGCCGCCCATTCGCTGCTCGACGATCTCGACAAGGAAACCGTCGACTTCCGCGACAATTATGACGGCACGCTCTCCGAGCCGGTGGTGGTTCCCGCCAAGTTCCCGAACCTGCTCGTCAACGGCGCCGGCGGCATCGCCGTCGGCATGGCGACCAATATTCCGCCGCATAACCTGTCGGAAGTGATCGACGGCTGCATCGCGCTGATCAACGATCCGGCGATCGAGCTGCCGGAACTGATGCAGATCATTCCCGGCCCGGATTTTCCCACAGGCGCAAAGATCCTCGGTCGTGCCGGCATCCGCTCGGCTTACGAGACCGGCCGCGGCTCCGTCATCATGCGCGGCGTCGCCACCATCGAGCCGATGCGCGGCGACCGCGAGCAGATCATCATCACCGAGATTCCCTACCAGGTGAACAAGGCGACGATGATCGAGAAGATGGCCGAGCTGGTGCGCGAAAAGCGCATCGAGGGCATCTCCGACCTGCGCGACGAATCCGACCGTCAGGGCTATCGCGTCGTCATCGAGCTGAAGCGCGATGCCAACGCCGAAGTCATACTGAACCAGCTTTACCGCTACACGCCACTGCAGACCTCCTTCGGCTGCAACATGGTGGCGCTGAACGGCGGCAAGCCGGAGCAGCTGACGCTGCTCGACATGCTGCGCGCCTTCGTCTCCTTCCGCGAGGAAGTCGTCAGCCGGAGAACGAAGTTTCTGCTGCGCAAGGCGCGCGAGCGCGCGCATGTGTTGGTCGGCCTTGCCATTGCGGTGGCCAATATCGACGAAGTCATCCGCGTCATCCGTCAGGCGCCCGATCCGCAGTCGGCCCGCGAAGAGCTGATGACGCGCCGCTGGCCGGCGGAAGACGTCGAAAGCCTGATCCGCCTGATCGACGACCCGCGCCACCGCATCAATGACGACCTGACCTACAATCTTTCCGAAGAGCAGGCCCGGGCCATCCTCGAACTCCGACTTGCCCGCCTCACGGCCCTCGGCCGTGACGAAATCGGCGATGAACTCAATAAGATAGGCGAGGAAATCCGGGATTATCTCGATATTCTCTCCTCGCGAGTCCGCATCCAGACCATCGTCAAGGATGAGCTTTCGGCCGTCCGCGACGAGTTCGGCACGCCGCGCCGCACCGAGATCGTCGATGGCGGCCTTGAAATGGACGACGAAGATCTCATTGCCCGCGAGGATATGGTCGTCACCGTCTCGCATCTCGGCTACATCAAACGCGTGCCGCTGACCACCTACCGCGCCCAGCGCCGCGGCGGCAAGGGCCGCTCCGGCATGACGACCCGCGACGAGGATTTCGTTAGCCGGCTATTCGTGGTCAATACCCATACGCCGGTCTTGTTCTTCTCATCGCGCGGCATCGTCTATAAGGAGAAGGTCTGGCGTCTGCCGATCGGCACGCCGACCTCGCGCGGCAAGGCGCTGATCAACATGCTGCCGCTCGAACCCGGCGAGCGCATCACCACGATCCTGCCGTTGCCTGAGGACGAGGCGAGCTGGGATAATCTCGACGTCATGTTCTCGACGACGCGCGGTACGGTTCGCCGCAACAAGCTGTCGGACTTCGTCCAGGTCAACCGCAACGGCAAGATCGCCATGAAGCTCGAGGAGGAGGGCGATGAAATCCTCTCCGTCGAGACTTGCACCGATCGGGACGACGTTCTCCTGACGACGGCGCTCGGCCAGTGCATCCGGTTCTCCGTCGACGACGTCCGCGTTTTTGCCGGCCGCAACTCGATCGGCGTTCGCGGCATCAATCTCGGCGAGGGTGACCGCATCATCTCGATGACGATCGTCGGCCATGTCGATGCCGAGCCATGGGAACGGGCCGCCTACCTCAAGCGCTCTGCCGCCGAACGCCGGGCGATAGGCGTTGATGAGGAGGACATCGCTCTCGTTGGCGAAGAAGTCACGGAAGAAGGGCAGCTTTCCGATGAGCGCTACGAAGAGCTGAAGGCGCGCGAGCAATTCGTGCTCACCGTCTCCGAGAAGGGCTTCGGCAAGCGCTCCTCCTCTTACGATTTCCGTATCTCCGGCCGCGGCGGCAAGGGCATCCGTGCCACCGACACGTCGAAGACGGGCGAGATCGGCGAACTGGTTGCGGCCTTCCCGGTTGATGACGGCGATCAGATCATGCTCGTCTCCGATGGCGGGCAACTCATCCGCGTGCCGGTCGGCGGCATCCGCATCGCCAGCCGCGCCACCAAGGGCGTCACCATCTTCTCGACGGCCAAGGACGAGAAGGTCGTCTCGGTCGAACGCATCAGCGAGCCGGAGGAGGATGACACGGAAGGGGCGGTCGATGCGGCCGAAGCCGCCGCTGGCGCCGATGAGACGCCTTTCGCCGATGAGACGCCTGTCGCCGATGGCGATCCGGGCGGTGCTGCCGAAGAATGATCGAATGAGCGGGGCGGCTTCCAGCCGCCCTTTTCTGTTAGAGCCTTGCTTCCAGGCTGAAGCATTCAGTTGGCTCACTCCCTACCCAAGAAAAAAGCCGGACGCTGCTGCATCCGGCTTTGAAAGGTCCAGGCGGCGAATGGTGCCGCTCGAAGAGAGGAATGTCAGAACGCGCTATGCTTTTCATTCAGCGCCTTCACCTCTTCGCCTTCGCGCCGCAGCGCTGATATCGTCGTGGCCACAGACACGATGAACATGACGCTGATGAGGGCGGTGAGCACTGTCAAGATCGTGAACATAGGCATTCCTTTCCTGGGGAGTTGCGTACTCGCTCCTCAGTATTGGCCCGGTACGGCCGTGCGAGCCGAAGCATAGGGACCGTAAACCTTGGAGGTATCGACCTTCTGATCATAAAGAGCGACAGTTGCGGTGAGCATGCCCGTGACCATGACCATCCAGAGCACGTTAATCATCGTAATCTTGCCGGGCATATTTGGTCCTTCCTGCCGCGCTTGACGCATTTCTGTGTCGGTTGAGTGAACGCATCCGTATAAAAATGGTTCCGCCGGATGTTGAGCGGGTGTTTACCAATGGCGATCTGAAGCCTCCTTGAATGTCTCGTTCATCTGGCGTTCAGATTCGAAATCCGTTTTGTCGCGCAGCCGGCCTTCATTTCCGCGCAGTCTACCTTGGGCGCGCACGATCGCCGCATGTTCGGCAAGCTCCGGCCGCACCCAGTTCACCTCGTAGCGATTGGCGAAATAGCCATAAGCCATCTCGGCGGCGAGGGAGAGAGTGACGGCAAGCGCAACAAGCACGATCAGCATGGACTCGGTCTTTCGGGGAGCGCCGGCTGCCGGAATGGCAGCGGCTGCATTGATGATCCGAGTTAAGCAGATCCCGTCTGAAACGGCCTTGAATGGCATGTTCATCGGTTGTTCAGCCGTGCGGCGCGGCGGGTAAATCACTTGCGACAAGTCGGTATCCATGACAAAAGGCGTCAAACGAATGGCCGGGCCAGATGACGACAGCTTTTTATCCTGGGTCCTTCGACCCGATCACCAACGGACATGTGGATGTTCTGGTCCAGGCGCTGAACGTCGCCGAAAAAGTCATCGTCGCGATCGGCATCCATCCCGGCAAGGCGCCGCTCTTTTCGTTCGAAGAGAGAGCCGAGCTGATCCGCCTTTCGCTGGCCGAAGCCTTGCCCGGCAAGAGCGCCAACATCACTGTCGTCGCCTTCGACAATCTGGTCGTCGATGCCGCCCGTGCTCATGGCGCCACGCTTCTGATCCGCGGCCTTCGCGATGGCACGGATCTCGACTACGAAATGCAGATGGCCGGCATGAACCGAACGATGGCGCCCGATATCCAGACCATCTTTTTGCCGGCCGGCACGGCGTCGCGGCCCATTACCGCCACATTGGTCCGCCAGATCGCCGCCATGGGCGGAGATGTCAGCGCTTTCGTCCCGGCCGCCGTCCTGCAAGCCCTCACATCCAAGCGCAAAGCCTAGGCGGATAACGCCGCAACGGAGCTCACATGAAACTCTTTTATCTCGCATTTGCCGGCGTGCTGTATCTCGCCTCCTTCGCGGGGGATGCGTTGGCCCAGTCGGCCGATCATTATCTCACCATTCAGCTGAAGAACGGCCCGGTGGTGATCCAGCTGATGCCGGATGTGGCGCCGAAGCATGTCGCCCAGATCGAGGCGCTCGCCAAGAAGGGCGAATACGACAACGTCGCCTTTCACCGCGTCATCGACGGCTTCATGGCCCAGACCGGCGACGTCAAATACGGCAACATAGAAAAGGGCTTTGATGCCAGCCTCGCCGGCACCGGCTCCTCCGATCTGCCCGATATTCCGGCTGAGTTCTCCAAGACTCCGTTCGTGCGCGGCACGGTCGGCATGGCCCGCTCGCAGGATCCGAATTCCGCCAATTCGCAGTTCTTCATCATGTTCGCCGACGGTTCCTTCCTGAATGGCCAGTATACAGTCGTCGGTAAGGTCGTTTCCGGCATGGAGAATGTCGACAAGATCAAGCGCGGCGAAGGCCAGAACGGCGAAGTCAAAAATCCCGACCGGATGATCAAGGTCACCCTGGGCAAGAAGTAAGTTACGAGACAAACAAGAGGAGAAGGCAATGGCCGAGATCACGGATCCCGAAAACACCATCATTCTGGAAACCACCAAGGGCAAGGTTGTCATTCAGCTGCTGCCGCAGGTCGCCCCGGAGCACGTCGCCCGCATCAAGGAACTGGCCCGCGAGAAGGCCTATGACGGCGTCGTCTTCCATCGCGTCATTCAGGATTTCATGGCCCAGACGGGTGATGTCGAATATGGCAAGAAGGGTTCTGAAACCTTCAATCCCGGCCGCGCCGGCATGGGCGGCTCCTCCAAGCCGGACCTGAAGGCTGAATTCTCCGCCACCTCGCATGTTCGCGGCACCTGCTCGATGGCCCGTTCGCAGAACCCGAACTCGGCCAATTCCCAGTTCTTCATCTGCTTCACCGACGCGCCGTGGCTGAACAAGCAGTATTCCGTCTGGGGCCAGGTGATCGAAGGCATGGACAATGTCGACAAGATCAAGCGCGGCGAACCGGTTTCCGATCCGGATTCGATCGTCTCGATGCGGGTTGCCGCCGACGTCTGATTGTGATTTCTGCTGAAACCCGCCCTTGCGCGAAAGCGCGGGGCGGGTTTCGCTTTGCCTGAAAGTACCTCGATGCGCGTAGACCTTTTCGATTTCGACCTGCCGGATGAACGCATTGCGCTGCGGCCCGCCGAGCCGCGCGACAGCGCGCGCCTGCTCGTTGTTGACCCCGATGCGGAAAGCGCGCTCTCGGATCATCACGTCTGCGATCTGCCGTCGTTTCTCCGGGCCGGCGACGCGCTGGTGTTCAACGATACCAAGGTCATTCCCGCCCAGCTCGAAGGCATCCGTCATAGAGACGGCGCTGGCGGCCAGCAGGTGTCGGCAACGCTGCACATGCGTATCGGCCCCAGCCGCTGGAAGGCCTTTGCCAAGCCCGGCAAACGCATCAAGGAGGGCGACCGCATCGCCTTTGGCCATTCCGGCGAAAGCTGCATGATCGGCTCGCTCGATGCGACGGTGGAGGAAAAGGGGGAAGCGGGCGAAGTGACGCTCGCCTTCGATCTATCCGGCCCGGTGCTCGACGAGGCGATCGCCGCCGTCGGCCATATTCCGCTGCCGCCCTATATCGCCGCCAAACGGCCGGAGGACGAGCGCGATCGCGCCGACTACCAGACGATCTATGCCCGCGAAGAGGGCGCCGTCGCCGCCCCGACCGCCGGCCTGCATTTCACGCCAGCGCTGTTCGAAGCGCTCGACAAGGCCGGCATCGAGCGCCATTTCGTCACGCTGCATGTCGGCGCCGGCACCTTCCTGCCCGTCAAGGCTGACGATACCGACGATCACAAGATGCATCTCGAAAGCGGTTATGTCAGCGGTGAAATCGCCGCCGGGCTGAATGCCGTAAAGGCAAGGGGCGGGCGTATCGTCTGCGTCGGCACGACCTCGCTGCGGCTCATCGAAAGCGCGGCCGGGGAAAGCGGAGAGATCAAGCCCTGGGCTGGCGCTACCGGCATCTTCATCACGCCCGGCTACCGCTTCAAGGCCGTGGACATGCTGATGACCAATTTCCACCTGCCGCGCTCGACGCTGTTCATGCTGGTCTCGGCCTTCTCCGGCTTCGAAACCATGCACGCGGCCTATAAACACGCCATTTCGACGGGCTACCGCTTCTACTCCTACGGCGACGCGAGCCTTCTCTTCCGGAAAGACAAATGACCGAGAACTTCCAATTCACCCTGAAGAAGACGGATGCCGGCGCGCGCCTCGGCGAAATCTCCATGCCGCGCGGCGAAATCCGCACGCCCGCCTTCATGCCGGTCGGCACGGTCGGCACGGTCAAGGCTATGTATCTCGACCAGGTGCGCGAGACCGGCGCCGATATCATCCTCGGCAATACCTATCACCTGATGCTGCGTCCGACCGCCGAACGCGTCGCCCGGCTTGGCGGCCTGCACAAGCTCATCCGCTGGGAACATCCGATCCTGACCGATTCCGGCGGCTTCCAGGTCATGTCGCTCTCCGGCCTGCGCAAGCTCGACGAACAGGGTGTCACCTTCAAATCGCATGTCGACGGTAGCCTGCATCACATGTCGCCGGAGCGCTCCATCGAAATCCAGGGACTGCTCGGCTCCGATATCCAAATGCAGCTCGACGAATGCGTGGCGCTGCCGGCCGAGCCGAAGGAGATCGAGCGCGCCATGGAAATGTCGCTGCGCTGGGCCGAGCGCTGCCGGGTCGCCTTCGGCGAGCAGCCGGGCAAGGCGATGTTCGGCATCGTCCAGGGCGGCGATATTCCGGCGCTGCGCATCCGGTCGGCCGAGGCGCTGAGCCAGCTCGACCTCAAGGGCTACGCCGTCGGGGGCCTTGCCGTCGGCGAGCCGCAGGACGTCATGCTGCGGATGCTGGAAACGACGCTGCCGGTGTTACCTTCGGAAAAACCGCGTTACCTCATGGGCGTCGGCACGCCTGACGACATCCTGAAATCGGTCGCTCGCGGCATCGACATGTTCGATTGTGTCATGCCGACCCGCTCCGGCCGACATGGCCTGGCCTTTACCCGCCGCGGCAAGGTCAATATTCGCAACGCCCGTCATGCCGAGGATATGCGTCCGCTCGACGAACAGTCGAACTGCCCGGCCTCGCGCGATTATTCACGCGCCTATCTGCACCATCTCGTCCGCGCCAACGAGGCGCTCGGCGGCATGCTGCTCTCCTGGCACAATCTCGCCTATTACCAGGAACTGATGCAGGGTATCCGCAAGGCGATCGCCGAAGGCCGCTTCGCCGATTTCATGGCGGAGACGATGGAAGAATGGGCAAGGGGCGATCTCGACCCGGTGTGAGGCTAGCTCGCTCCCGCGGGAAGCTCAGATGCTGGTCTTGGCGCAACCATGGTCTTGAGCTTTCTGCGCACCGGCTCGTCGAAGTGAACGGCGACGATGCCGGCCATGATGAAAATCGCGATCACGACGACCATGCCGGCTGCCGGGGAGGCCGGAAGGTCAAAGCCCTTTTGCCGCAGTAAATGCAGCAACTCGAAGATGGGCGCGTGCAGGATATAAATCGGATAGGAAACTCTCCCCAGCCAACGAAATGCCAGCTCGACAAGGCCGGTCTGCCTGGTGCGCATTGCGACCCAGACAATGGCCGGGAAAATCACCAAGCATATGAAAAGATCAAAATAGGGAAAACCGTAGAATGTGCTGGCGGGTATATTCGTGATCACAATCAGGCAACCACAGAGGAGAACGCCGATGGTGTTGCCTTTATTGGCCGCATTCGGCGTGCGAACCTCGTACAACCTGTGAAGGCAGATCCCGAGCGAGAAGGAGAACGAAACTCTCGAGAAGCCAAATCCGAAGTAGCCTGCCTGATGGCCAATGTCGAAATTGCCTCCAAGGGCTCCGTACAAGGTGATACCCGCTGTCCCGAGAGCGATGGCGAGCAAGATTCTGGATGATAGTCGCACCAGAAGAATGGAAAACAGCGCTCCAGCCCACAGCTCGAAGAAGAGCGACCAACTCGGCCCGTTTAACGGAAAGGCGCCGCCCGTGCCTGCGTTTGGAATGAACAGAATCGCCCTCAGCAGAAGGCCGGCCAGGGTGAGGTAATCGAAGCCGAATTGAATTGAATAGCTGACAAGGCCCACAGGAAGAGAAAGCAGATAGACCGGATAAAGCCGAATGATACGCTGCAGCAAAAATCCGGCAGGCGAAATCTGTCCCGTTGCCAGTTGCCTTTCGTATGAGCTTGCAAGAACGACGCCGCTCAAAAGAAAGAAGAGATCAACGGCAAGGTAGCTGATATGGACAGGTATCGGACCAAGCGTGCCGCCAGTGTGTAGGAACATGACCATGATGGCCGCAATTCCCCGCAACGCTTCAAGAGCCGTGAAAAACCGCTTGCCAGTATTCAACCTGCCAATCCTCCGTTGGCGGGTTTTTTACTCCAGCACGATTTCAAAATAGTTAGTGCGGCGAATCCAAGTGCTGGGTAGTGT
Source organism: Rhizobium etli CFN 42 (assembly GCF_000092045.1). Lineage (NCBI taxonomy): Bacteria > Pseudomonadati > Pseudomonadota > Alphaproteobacteria > Hyphomicrobiales > Rhizobiaceae > Rhizobium > Rhizobium etli. The sequence goes on from NC_007761.1 coordinate 2,219,267, forward strand.
TTCATCCAGCCAAGAACGGCGCGTCAGATGCCTTTGCTATCGGCATCCGGCATGATCTGCACACCGTTGATCCTGTAGCTGCCGTCCGGCTGCCGGGTCATCTGGTAGATTGCCGTCCAGTCCCTGCCGTCGCGGCCTGATATCAGCACTTCGTGGTATATCAGCGCGCCGTTGTCGATCGAGCGGCTGCGGCCGAAGGCGTAGTTGCCGGGGTGATAGACCGGCTCGTAACTCTTCTTGACCATGGCAAAAAACAGGTTCTTGTCGGGGTAGATCGCCTTGATGCCGGGAGCGGCGAAGGAATAGGCGGTCTCGGCATCGTCCTTGAGAAAGGCTTTGATCTGTTCCTCGATCATCGTCCGCGTCGTGTCGATCGGATCTTCGGCGCGGGCCGAGACGGTGGAGAGGAGGGACGCGGCACACAGAATGACAACTGCGAAGAAGGCGCGCATGGGTTGATCTCCAGCTCTGTCGGGAAATGATCCCGATGGAGTGGAAGTGTAGGCCATTTCCAGCGCAAGGAAAGCGGACTTTACGACCAGCGCCGGAAGAGGGCGCTGGCATTCACCCCGCCAAAACCGAAACCGTTGGTGATGGCATAGTCCATCGCCAGCGTCCGCGCCGTCTTGCCGACGATATCGATGCCGTCGGCGTCAGGATCGGCTTCATCGAGGTTGCGGGTCGGTGGCGCGATCTGGTCGCGCAGCGCCATGACGGTGAAGATCGCCTCCAGCCCGCCGGCGGCCCCGAGCAGATGGCCGGTCGCCGATTTCGTCGCGCTGACGGCAATGGCGCCATCGCGGCCGAAAACGGTGCCGATCGCGGCGATCTCGCCCTTATCGCCGACCGGAGTAGAGGTTGCATGCGCATTCAGGTGCCTGACCTCGGAAGCAGGGATCTTCGCCTGCCTGAGTGCGGCCTCCATGGCCCGGCGCGCGCCGTCGCCGTCCTCGGGGCCTGCGGTCATGTGGTAGGCATCCGCCGCCGTGCCGTAGCCGACCAGTTCGGCGAGTGGCGTCGCCCCGCGGGCGAGCGCATGCTCCAGCGTCTCGATCACTAAGATGCCGGCGCCTTCGCCCATGACGAAACCGTCGCGCGCCGTGTCGAAGGGGCGCGAGGCCAGTTCCGGCGTCTCGTTGAAGCCGGTTGAAAGGGCACGCGCAGCCGCAAAGCCGCCAAGGCTCACCTTGTCGATGCAGGCCTCGGCGCCGCCGCAGATCGCCACATCGGCCTCACCGGAGCGGATCAGCCGTGCCGCATCGCCGATCGCCTGGACGCTGGCAGCGCAGGCCGTCACCGGCGCGCCGAGCGGCCCCTTGAAACCGTAGCGGATGCTGATCTGGCCGGCGGCGAGGTTGACGAGGAAGGAGGGCACGGTGAAGGGCGACAGTCGCCGCACACCGCGCGCCTCACCGATCCGCACCGCTTCGGCAATGGCAGGAAAGCCGCCGACGCCGGAGGCGATGATCGTTGCGGTGCGCTCGCGCTCACCTTCGTCGGTCGGCATCCAGCCGGCCTGCTTCACCGCTTCCTCCGTCGCCGCCATGGCGAAATGGATGAAGCGGTCCATCTTCTTCTGGTCTTTGGGTGTGATGTAGCGGTGGGGGTCGAAGCCGGCCTCGACATCCTCGGTGATCCCGGGAACGATGCCGCCGACCTTGGCCGAGAGTTCGCCGACGACATCGTCGGGCAGTACCCTCAGACCTGAGGCGCCGCCGACAAGGCGTTTCCAGGCGGGTTCGACCCCGGTCCCGAGCGGCGAGACAAGCCCCATGCCGGTAACAACTATGCGGTCCATGATCTTTTCCTTTCTATGCGTCGATGCCGAGATACCAGGCGCGCATGCGGGCGATCCGCGCGCGCACCTCGTCATCGGCTGCAGGGCCTGCAAGCAGGCCGGTGTTTTCGGGTGTCACTTGTTCGCCGGTCCGCGCATCGACCAGCATGGTCTCGCGCGCTCTGCCGGAGGCGGCATCGCTGAGAAGAAAGGCGAGATCCTCTTCCGGAATATGGCGGCTTCCCCAGGAAAACAGCGCCATCAGCACCGGAAAGAAATCACGGCCCTTCTCGGTCAGCAGATATTCGTAGCGGGCAGGGCGCTGCTGGTATAGCCGTCGTTCGAACAGCCCCTGATCCGTCAGGTGTTTGAGCCGCCGTGTCAGGATGTTCGGCGCCACGCTGAGGCTTTTCTGGAATTCATCGAAGCGCGACAGCCCCTGGAAGGCATCGCGCAGGATTAGAATGCTCCACCAGTCACCGACGCTGTCGAGCGCGCGCGCCGCCGGGCATTTGAATTGACTGAAGCTAGTCCGTTGCATGATGATAGTCACTACAGCAGTAGCTATCATCATGCAAGTTACCGTGTGTTGAAAGCTGACTGCCGTCAGCGAGGATCGCGCTTTTTGCGACCGCGGACTTCAAATTCGACGAGCAGCGACTTGAGTTCGATCTCGCGAACGCGTCTTGCCGCTTCATCGGGGCTGACCCATTCGAGAATGCGCTGTCCATGCTCCTTGAAGTCATCGCTGATTTCGATGACTTCAACTTGAAACAAGTCGACGATGCAGGGGGCTATGTCCCCATCGTCGAGTTCTTTCAGATAGGTGTAGCGGCCGACCGGCTTTTTCCTTACCGCTCCGCGCACACCTGCTTCCTCCCAAGCTTCGATTGCCGCCGCTTCAAACGGCTTCTTCCCCTTCATAGGCCATCCTTTCGGAATGACCCAACGGGCGCTCTCGCGCGATGTAATCACCAGAATTTCGATTCTCGGTCTGTCATCGGTGTAGCGGAAGCAAATCGCGCCGTACTGTTGGCGGAATGCACCGGTAAACAGCTTCGCAGGAACGGCGGCGAGCTGCCGCAGCAATGGCTGGGACTTGTCTGGTCGAGGTTTGCTGCGCTTTCTCGGAGTCTTCATGGCGATTGAGGCTGTTCGGTTTGCTTTATTCCTACTCGCCTGAGCATGCTCGCGACCAGATTATGACAATCAGTTGTATGGGCAACCATTCGCCCCTCGGCAGGCGTGGCGCTCGCCGCCACGCTGCGTCTCTTCCGTCTTATTGCCGCCGGAGGGAATTGTGAATCTCCAACAGCTCCGGATACGCGGTACCGTTGCTCGCAAGGACAGGATGGCCCTTAAACAAATCTTCCCCCTCGGTCGGGAAGGGCAGGTACTCGCCCCCAGCTTCTTTGACCAGGCAGTAGCCTGCCATGCAATCCCAAGCCCGCATGTGGGGTTCATAGTAGCCGACAAGACGCCCTGCCGCCACATAGGCAAGCATCAGCGCCCCGGAGCCGTTCCGAATGAACGTGCCGCCTCTTGCGAGCAAGGCTGTTACGATGGCGCCGACAACGTCCGGAGCGACGTGCGTATTGCAGCCGATACCTGTCATGGCATTCTGTATCGTGCGGGAGGGATCGAGCAAAAGCGTCTCACCATTCAAGCTCGCCCCAAGGCCAAGGGCTGCGGCATAAAGCTCGTTCGCACAAGGCACCTGGATCACGCCGACCACCGGGACGCCTTGGTGCAGGACAGCGACCGAAACGCACCACGTCGGCATGCCATTGACGAAAGGCGCGGTGCCGTCGATTGGATCGACAACCCAGGTGTAGCCGGAACTTCCCACTTGATGGCCGAACTCCTCGCCGAGGAAACCATCCTCGGAATTTGCTGCCGCAACCCGCTCACGCAGAAAGGTCTCGACGTTGCGATCCGCGATCGACACGACATCCTGAAGATCGCGCTTAGTCTCGATCACGAGAGTCTCGCGCGTGTTGAAATAGTCGAGCGCGAAAGCACCAGCTTCGGCGGCAAGGGATTTGGCCAGGGCGAAGCGTCGCTCCACGTCGGTGTCATGCATAGTCATATTGCTATCCTTTATTCGCATTCCAAGTGTTTAGGCATTGATCAGCGCGATGCCACGGTTCTCGAACCCGAGTGTGACATCGCTCGAAGGCGGCAGGTTTCTTTCGACTGCATGGTCGATGATGAAGAGCGTTCCGACATCGGTTTCGACCTCATATTCGACATGTCCGCCGAGATAGGCACTATGGAGCACGCGTCCCGCCAGCCCCTGCTGGCCGGCTGCCGCTATGGTGATCGATCCCGGTCTGACGGCGAGTTTTGCCATGCCGGCCTTTGCGTTTCGGCCTGGTAAACGATGGTCCACACCGGCCACGCGGATAAGCGCCTCCGTACCTTCGACGCCGATCACCTCGCAAGGGATGACATTGGCTTCGCCCATGAAATCGGCGATGAAGGACGACGCGGGCGCTTCATAGAGCTCCCGCGGCGTCCCGGACTGGGCGATCTCGCCATCTTTCATGACGATGATGCGGTCTGACACCGCCAGAGCCTCGTCCTGGTCATGGGTGACATAGACGGCGGTGAAGCCGAGCCGTTGCTGCAGTTCGCGGATCTCCGTGCGCACCCGGCGGCGCAGGCGGGCATCGAGGTTGGAGAGCGGTTCGTCAAGCAGCAGCACCTGCGGCTCGAGCACGAGCGCGCGGGCAACCGCGACGCGTTGCTGCTGGCCGCCGGAAAGCTCGGCCGGCAGGCGATGGCCCATGCCCGCAAGACCGACGAGCTTCAATCCTTCCTCGGCCTTTTCCCGCGCTTCCTTCTTGCCGAGGCCCGACGACTGCAGACCGTAAGCGACATTATCCAGCGACGTCATATGCGGAAACAGGGCATAGGACTGAAACACCATCGAGACATCGCGCTCATTGGCGGGCAGCATGGTAACGTCGGCGCCGCCGATCAGAATGCGTCCGGATGTCGGATGCTCGAGCCCGGCCAGCATGCGCAGCGTGGTGGTCTTGCCGCAGCCGGAAGGGCCGAGCAAGGTCACCAGCGTGCCTGGCTCGATGGAGAGGGAAAGGTCCGGAATGGCCGTGAATGCACCGAAAGACTTGCGAACATTCTGGAAGGTGACGCAACCGGGTTTGACGGTGATCATGCGGTTTTCTCCTGACCGAGAGGAACAGAGGGAGCTGAGCTGGTGCCGGCGACGCGATTTTCGCGGCGTAGTCGGCGCTCGCCAACGACGAGCTGGAAGCCGGCGATGACACTGCTCATCACCACGATCAGCATGGACGAATAGGCGATCGCCACGCCGTACTCGCCATTCTCGACGAGGCCGACGATATAGGACGTGGCCATGTTGTATTCCGCGCTGACGAGGAAGATGACGGCGCTGATCGAGGTTATGGCGCGAACGAAGGAATAGACCAGGGCAGCGGTGATGGCCGGCCGCAGCAGCGGCAGGATCACCTTGCGGATCGTGCGGAAACTGTCCGCACGCAAAGTCAGCGACGCCTCGTCCAGGCTCTTGTCGAGCTGGCTCATCGCGGCGATCCCGCCGCGTACGCCGACCGGCATATTGCGGAAGACGAAGCAGAGGATGAGGATCAGCGCCGAGCCGGTCATCTCGATCGGAGGCAGGTTGAACGCCATGATATAGCTGACGCCGATGACCGTTCCGGGGATGGCGAAGCTCATCATCAGCGCGAATTCGAAGACGTTCCGCCCGACGAATTTCTGCCGTACGATGATGTAGGCCGTGAGCAAGCCCACCGCTGCGGTCAGGGGCGCGGAGACGAGCGCGATCTCCATCGTCGTCCAGAAGGAGTTCCATGCCACGCCGGTCCACGCGATTGCGCCATTGTCGAAACCCACCGAGAAGGCGCGCGCGTAATGGTCGAGCGTCAGCGAGTTGTCGAGGCCCCAGGTTTTCACGAAGCCGCCGATCAGAATCATTCCATAGACGACGACGGTGAAGACCATCCACGGAACGACCACCGCATGCACGGCAATGGAAAGGCCGCGCGGCAACGCGATGTGAGCGCCGCTGTCGCCCTTGCCGGTGACAGTGGCAAAGCTCTTGCCCGATAGCCAGAAGCGCTGAGCGAGGAATGCCGAGAGCGTGAAACAGAGGAGCACGATGGCAAGAACGGCGGCGCGCGACGGATCGTTCTGCGATCCGACGACCGCAAAGAAGATTTCCGTCGAAAGCACGCCATGTGTGCCGCCGAGCACGAGCGGATTGCCGAAATCGGCCATGCTCTCGATGAACCCGATCAGGAAGGCGTTGGCGAGACCCGGTTTCATCAGCGGCAGGGAGACGCGCCAGAATGTGCGCCAGCGACCGGCACGCAGGGTCTGCGATGCCTCCTCCATCGACGGGCTGACGCCTTCGACGACGCCGATTAGGACGAGGAAGGCGATCGGCGTAAAGGAGAGCACCTGGGCGATCCAGATACCGGTGAGCCCATAGAGCCAGCGGCCTGGCTCGATACCCAACAGACTGGACAAGGCCTCGGTGATAACGCCGGCGCGGCCGAACAGCAGCGTCAGCGCCAGGCCGATGACGAAGGGCGGTGTGATGATCGGCAGCACCGTCAGCAGGCGCAATCCCTTTTTGAACGGAAAGCGCGTGCGCGTCGCCACCAGCGCAAAGCCGAGGCCGAGCAGGGTCGAGCCCGAAGCGGTCATGACGGCGAGAAGGAGCGTGCGCCAGGCAACGCCGCAACGTTCTTCGCCCGCTATGCAGCCGAGGCTCCAAATGCCGGGGTCCTGAATGTTGCGTATAAGGCCATCCGGATTGAAGGAGCCATCGAAGTCCTGCACCGAAGCGATGAACATGCTGCCGATCGGGTAGAAAACGAAGACGGTGACCAGAAACGCGAGAATGCAAATCGAGCCGACGATGAAGGCATCTCCCTTCATCACCCCGCGTTCGGCCAGTCCGAATGCAAAGAGGAGAACGTAGACGAGCGCCAGGAGGACCGCGCCGGCACCCATCGATGGTTGACCCTCGGACAATATGCCGAACAGGTTTTCACTGATTGCCCAGGTCCAGCCGGAAAAGCCGATCGCCAACCCCTGCAGAGACAGGAAGACGAGGCCGACGGCGCCGAGCGAGGCGAGCAAGGTTCCGCGCCGCATCGGATCGCGCACCAGGCGCGCCAAACAGCCGAGCAAAAACAGCAGGACCACGCCGGCAAGCCAAGTTCTTCCATGCTGCAGGATTTGCAGCAGCCCTGGCGCCGTATCGGCGGAGAACGGGAAGGCAGACGGCCACTTGAATCCGAAGAAGCCGCCCTCGATGCGATACCACGGGACCAGGATCAGGGCGGCTGCCCCCAGGCCAAGTACGATGTCCAATCGGCGATTGCCACGTCTCATGGCATACCTCGCTTATTTCACGTTGATGAAATGGGAGAATGGAGCGGCACCCGGATCCCTCCGGGATGCCGCGCCGCTCATCGATCTTCAGTTGGCAACGGCGCCGACTTCCCGGTCCCAGCGCTCCAGTAGGGCCTTGCGCTTTGCCGGATCGCCATAGGTCTTGAAGTCGTAGTCGATCAGCTTGATGTCCTCGAACTTCGGCGCTTCCTTCGGCACCTCCGCCGATTTGTTCGATGGCAGCTGGAAGGACTTGGCATCCTTCATGCGCGATTGTACTTCGGGCCGCAGCGCCCAGTCGTACCAGATCTTGGCGTTGTCGAGATTGCGGGCGCCTTTGATGATCGACATGGAGCCGATTTCATAGCCGGTGCCCTCGCATGGCGCGACCGATTTGACCGGAAAGCCTTCGGCGGTCTGGGCGACGGCGTCATGCATGAAGACGATGCCGAGCGCTGTTTCGCCCCGCGCCGCCGCCTTGACCGGAGCCGAACCGGACTTGGTGTATTGCGAGACGTTGGCGTTCAGTTTTTTCAGATAGTCGATGGCCTGGTCTTCACCCATGATCTGCACCAGCGAAGCGAGAGCCGTATAGGCCGTGCCCGAGGAGTTCGGATTGGCGATCTGGATTTCGCCCTTCAATTCCGGCGCCAGGAGATCGGCCCAGCAGCGGGGCTCCTTGTAACCCTTAGTCTTGAAGATCTCGGTGTTGTAACCCCAGCCGAGCGCACCGGCATAGACGCCGACCGTCTTGAAGCCGGTGCTCTCCGCCTGCTTCCTTGCCCAATCCTGCAGCTGATCGAGCATCGGCGACTTATATTCCAGCGTCAGGTTTTCCGATGCAGCCTGGACATGCGGATCCCCCGTGCCGGCCCACCAGATGTCGGTCTTCGGGTTGCGAGCCTCGGCGCGTATCTTTGCATAGGTCTCGCCCGACGACAGGCGCACCATATTGACCTTGATGTCGTGAGCCTTTTCGAAGTCGCCCCGCATCTGCTCGCAGATGACGACATCGGCCGAGCAGATGAGGTTGAGCTCGCCGGCGGCCTGGACCGAACCGGCAGCCAGCGCCGTTCCGGCAAAGAGAAGCGTGGAAAGAACTGTCAGTCGCATGGGTATCCTCCTGTTGCTTGCGTCTGAGAGGGTGTTGGGTCAGCGGCACAAGCGCTGCCCCTCGCGGCGCGTCGATCGCACCGTGTTATCGATTGTCGGATGGAAGTCGGATCCCGGCCTATTGGGTCGGGGAGATCTCGGTGTCGAAGCGGGTCAACAGCCGACTTCGCTCGTCCGACAAGCCGAATGTTGCAAAGTCATAATCCACCATCTTGATCATGGTGATGTCGGGCGCAGCTGGCGGCAAAGCCGCTTTGGCGTTCGACGGAACCTGGTTCTGGCCGGCCGCAGCGCCTGTCGCCTGGCCTTCGGGACTGAGCGCGAAATCGACGAATGCCTGGGCGGCCCTGGCATTGCGGCTACCCTTGACGATGCTGATCGCACCGATTTCGTAACCCGTTCCTTCGCAGGGAGCGACGATGACCAGCGGCGCGCCCCCTTCCTTCAGGGTAACCGCGTCATGCATGAACGAGATGCCGATCAGGACTTCACCTCGGGCGGCAGCCTTTACCGGCGCCGAGCCGGACCTGGTGTACTCGACAATATTGCGGTTAAGGGCGGCCATGTACCGGAACGCCTCCTCTTCGCCGAGGAGCTGCACGAGTGTGGCCAGCATTGTGAAAGCCGTTCCGGAGGAATTCGGATTGCCGGACTGGATATGGCCGCGATAGACCTCTTTCGTCAGGTCCTGCCAGCAGGTCGGGGCCGGAAGCTTCAGCGCTGCGAGCAGATCGGAATTATAGGCAAAACCCAAAGCCCCAGCATATATGGCGGCCGACCGTGAGCCGGACATGGCAAAAAAGTTCTGCGCCCAAGGCAGCATATCGTGTTCATGGTCGGGCTGGTATCGATCGAGCAGATTCTCTGAGGCAGCCTGCAGATGGGCATCACCGGTTCCACCCCACCAGACATCCACAGTCGAATGTGATTTTTCGGCACGGATCTGATCGAGTATGTCGCCGGTGCTCTTGCGAACCATGGAGATATCGATACCCGCGCGGGCTTCGAACGCTTTTTCCATGGTCATGCACCAGGCTTCGTCGACGCCGCACAGGACGTTCAATCGCGGCTCGCTCATGCCGTGGCTTGCGCCGCACAGCCAAAAAGCCATGCCCGCAGCTAAAGCGGTCAATATTCTCACGCAGGCCTCCCTTGGAACCTCCCGTTCCAATCTCCACAGCCAGCATGTCAGATCTTCGCGTCACCGCAATCGAAGAATGGTTACCGATTTTTCATCGCCGGGCGGAGCGCCGTTACATTCATTACAAATGTGACAAACCTCATCATCAGAGTGTCTTTGAACATTGGCGGCGGCATGCCTATGATGGCGCCGGGAGGATCAAGCGGTGCTGAATCAGAAGGTTCGAATTCTGATCGTCGAGGACGATCCGGATATGGCGGAGCTCATCTCCGATCTCATCGAAGCCGAAGGGTGGATTCCGACCTGCGCGGGATCCGCCGAGGAGGCGACCGATATCCTGGCACGAGAGCAGATGCATCTGGTGCTGGTCGACCACAACCTGCCGCGGACATCAGGCCGAGCTTTCGCCCAAAAACTGCGATCGGAGGCCAATATCGGTATCGTCATGGTGACGGCAGCCGGCAGTGCCGCCGATCGTGTTCTCGGCCTGGAAACCGCTGCGGACGATTATGTCGTCAAGCCGTTCGAACCAATCGAACTGACGGCCCGCATCAAAGCTGTCCTGCGGCGAACCGTGCCGTCGCTGAAACAGGAAAAGGAGAGTGAGCGGGAGCACGAACGCCCCTCTCTGCTGCTTGGCGATTGGGCCATCGACCTGATGGGCCGGCAAGCCGTCTGCCTCGCCGACCGCAGCAAAACGCTGACGACGGCCGAATTCGCCCTGCTTGAAATCCTTGCGCAGACCCCCAACCAGCCAGTGAGCCGGGCGCAGATCCTCGATCGGCTTGGCTCGGAAAGCGATCGCTACATCGACCGCAACGTCGACGTCCTCGTTCTGCGGCTCCGGCGGAAAATCGAACGTAATCCCGACATCCCGCGCCATATCAAGACACGACGCGGCAAGGGCTATGTCCTGCACACCGGCGACGGCGAGCCGTCCACGTGATCAGCCGCTCCTTTCTGTCGTCGATTGCCTTTCGCTTGCCGTTCGCGATTGCGTTTATCTGCTTCCTGGTATTCAGCCTTTCGGCAATCGCGATCTATGGGCTGCAGCGCGCCCGTGATGAAATGGCAGCCTATGGCCTGCAGGCCGTCGCGAGCCTGGCCAAGGCCTCGCTTGTTTCCCGGCAAGTCTCCGACCTGGTGTCGAGCGCGCCCTTCCTGATGAACTCGACTTCGCCATACCGGGTGGCGAGCGAGAGCCGCGCTGTCGTGCTGCAGGTCGACAGCCTGCTGAAGACGGCCGAGCCTCAGGCAGGAGGCCAGGCTACGCGCGGCTTTGCGAGCACAAGGATGGTTGAGCTTCTCGATCTTATCAGGACACAGACGCTTGTGCTGGCCAGGGACGCCGACGCCGCCCAGAATCACAAGGCTGAAGCTGCCGCGGCGCTAGGGGAGGTGGCGACCGGCAAAGGCATTGTCGATCAGGATCTTCGCCGTCAAGTGAATGGAATCGTGCAAGCGGCTTCCACGTCCGACAGTCTTTTCCAGCTCGGTGAACTTCGCAGACGATACGTGGCGGACACGACGGCCGCGCAGGGGAGAACCGAGCCCGGTTTGAGGATTTCGCCTGCCGAGCTTCAGCCGTATGAGCGCGTGTTCGAAGCTCAGACACGATACCTCTTGAACATGTTCGCCATCCGGGCGGCGGTCGCAAAGCTCCATGCGGTCTCCCGTGATCTTTCCCATGCAACGGAGACGCAAAGTGATGCAGTTGCACGCCAATTGAACGACGATCTGCTTTCGACCTCCGATGCTTTGAGCCGGCTTCTGGTAACCGTGGCCTTGGCTTTCCTGCTCGTCCTCGTCATGGCGATTTTCTCCATCCGGTCGGTCATGCGCGTCTCACGGGGCATCGTGGCGCTGTCAAACGGCATGAATGCGCTCGCCAAGGGCGAAAATGACGTGGGTCCGCCAGCCTATCGCGGAAATGAAACCGAGCTTGTGCGTCTGTTGGACGCCTTCCGCGCCTTCAAGGACAGCGTCGATCGTGTGTCTCGCTTGAGACGCACGGCAGAAGCCGCCGCTCGCACCATCCGTTCAACCTTTCGCAATATGAACGAGGGGATTGCGCTTTTCGACAGGATGGGCCGACCGATCACCATGAACAGGCGGATCATCGAACTGTTCGGCCATTCGGGTTCCGCGCGCAAATTGCCGCTGCGCCGGTTTGTCGAGCCGGTGCCGGAGATCGATCCCGCCTTGCTGCCCTCCGATCCGGAGCGCGGCACCCTATTGGAACGTGCAGTCGCCCGCCATCGCACCGGCGACCAGCGGGTGATCGAGATCTCCATGTCACGACAGCCGGAGGGCGGCATTGTTCTTCTGGCACGCGACGTCACGCTGATGGATCGACAGGAGGCGGAAGCGGCAAAGGTTCAGCGACTGGACGGCATCATGCGCATGACGCATCAGGTGAGCCACGAAGTGGGCAACATGATCGGCATCATCACCGGCAGCCTCGGCCTTCTCGAACGTGAAACCGGCTTCAACGATCGGCAGAAACGCAACATTGCGCGGATTCGCAAGGCTGCCGAGAGAGGACGGTCGCTGGCCGGCAGCATGCTGTCGATTGGCAGCCAGCAGCCGTTCTATCCAAGCCCGGTGGATGTCGCCAGCCTCCTTCGCGGAATGGCCGATATCCTGGAGATCGCCGTCGGTACAAAGTGCCGTATCAAATTGGAACTGGATGCCCGCCTGCCGGTCGTATCGCTGGACGCGGCCCTCTTGGAGCAGTCCGTTCTGAACCTCTGTCTCAACGCTTCGGCAGCGATGCCGATGGGAGGCGTCATCGTAATCGGCGCGACGGCAGACCAAGATGCATTGCTGATCTCGGTAACCGACAGCGGCATAGGCATGAGCCCAGAGGTCATAGACAAAGCTTTCGAGCCCTATTTCACCACACGAGGCGCACATGGTGGAGCAGGGCTTGGCCTCGCCATGGTTTACGGCTTCGTCCGTCAGAGTGGCGGAGAGGCATCCATCGATTCCTCTCCCGGGCAAGGAACGACTGTTAAGCTTAGCTTCCCCACAGATTTGCGCTAATTCGCATCGCCGCCGAAAATCCGGGCGAGTAGGATTCCGGTGACGAGCATGCCGGCCGCCACGAAGATCGTATCGCCCGGCGTGCCGATATAGAGTGGCCCGATATTGGCAAACAGCAGGAATGCAATGAGGATATTCGCCCAGCCCCACACGACATTCGCCGTCGGCGAACTGGGCATTGCAAATGGAGTGCGGAAGCGCCGGCCGCCGACGCCGTTGACGAAATGCGGGATGCCGTTGGTCAGAAAGGCGGCTGCAATGAAATGGGCGATATAGGCGATCCAGGGCAAGGCCTTGTCCGTTGCTGCGAGTGGCGTCAACGGAGAATGTGGCCCGGCAATGTGATGCCGGCAAGAGGAGCCTGGAAAAGCGCGTTCGCGCAATATCCCGTCCCCTGGTTCACGACGAAAATCGGGTCATTGCCTTTCATCGCTGGGACGACGAGTTTCTAGTCCTGGGATCATTGAACGATGCTCTCTCCGATGACGGCTAATGGCTGCACAGCGAAAGGGTGGGGGATGGTCTTGGCAGGAGATCTTCAATACTGACGCCGGCCAATATAGCGGCTGGACATCGGCAATCGCGGAGACAAGATCAGAACCACGGGAGAAGCGCTGCACGCCGTATTGGCTGCGTCGGGCGTGCTGGTCTTCCGCAGGCTTTGATGGGAGAGGCGGGAGCGGTCAGGCGAAGCCGAGCGGCAGGTTTTCCAGTTTCCTGTCGACGCCGTAATCGCGCTCATGTGACGAGCGGCGGCGGCCGCTGCGGCGCGAGGAAAGATCGATACGGTTTTCGGCGAAGATTCCGTCGGCATAGGTGCCGGTATCAGGGCAATCGGCGTCGATCTCGGGAGCAAAGATTTTCAGGATCATCGGGGTTCCTCCACGGCGCAGCATCAACACGCGGAAAGGCCGCGTGGTTCCGATTACAGAAGCCGAATTATTAATAAATTAACCATAATCGCCGGACCGAGAATGCGCCGCTGCCCCCGGCGCAACATGCACCCCGATCGAAATGGTATTGTCGCGGGAACTCCTGATCTTGCTCGCCGTTGATCCGGCATGAACACAGGAGGTTTCCATGCAGCTGATCGATACACGCGTGACACAGTCCGGCGACTTCATCACGGTCGAATTCCTGGGCGAAGGAGGAGAATCGGTTTCCGTCAAGATCGATAATTCCCATGGCAAGCTCGACAGCTCGACGGCGCTGGACCACGCCAAGGTGATGATGGTTCAGCTGACGGCCTTTCCCGGCCGCAACGCCGACGGCAGCATCAACCGTTACGACGCCTTGAGCAACGGCAACTTCGATGAAGGCAGCAAGGGTTTGGTCGGCCAGCCGAGCGCACGTTCGACCCATGATCGCGAAACGCTGGAAGAGGAGCTGAACGAAGGCCTCGAAGATAGCTTTCCGGCAAGCGACCCCGTTTCGGCAACCGTGTCGTCCATTCCCGCCAACGCGCCGCGGCACTGATCTTGATCGACCCGGCCGCCGGCCGCCCCCATTCGTGGGCGGTCTAATTCGCCGCGAGCTGTTTCAGCCCGGGAAAATACTGGCAACTTGAAGTGCTTGCAGCGGCGGCGCGCTATGACCAGTGAACACGTGTTTGAGCCGTAGGAAACGCTCTTTCAATTGAGCCCCTTCAAGTGGGACGCTTGACCACGCACATGTTCATCTCCGACCGAACGACGAAGCCGTGGGCCGCATAGAGAGAAATGGCCGATGTGTTCGCCGCATAGGCATGCAGATAGGCGGTGTCGCCGCCGGACGCAATTTCGCCGGCCACGAAGCGGAAGAGCAGGCTGCCGAGGCCGCGCCCCTGGAAGTCGGGATGGGTGCAAAGCCCGCTGAGCTCGATAAAGCCGATCTGCCGCATGCGCTGACCGGCCATTGCCACGAGACGACCTTCTTGCCTGATGCCCCAGAAGCAGCCAAGGCTCTGCGCGCGCAACGTGAATGGACCCGGTTTGGTCAAGGTCGCCAAGTCGAGCATATCGGCGGCGTCAGCCTCTGTCAGCGGCTGGATGCGGGAATCCGAAATTTTCTCGTGAGGCCGCTCGGCAACCATTTGGGTGACCCGTGCCTCCATTAACACAACAAGACTTGGGGGAATGGCGATCTGTCCGGCCTCGACCAGAAACATCCTTTCCTCGCCTGATGGCAGTTTCTCCAGGGCGCCGAGGCTTTCCGGCGTATCGTCGGCGGAGGCCGCGAAGGGGACGATGGACGGCGGATATCGCCGTGCGTGCTGTCCGCCTTCGGCGAAATCGGCATGCGCAGTCTGCAGAGCGCTCCAGATCGGCCGGTCGAGCACATGGTTCATTGACATTCCTCCTCATTGGCGTCTGAGGGTAGGCGCGACGTCCTATTTGCGCCGCGGCGTATGAGCGGCGCCGCCGCAAGCCCGTCCTCGATTGCCGCAAGTTGCTCGAGGATCGGCCCATCGAGGTCGCCGCAGAGATCCGCAACGGCAGCCGCCACGCGCGGCCAGATCGTCATCTTCGAATGGTCGACGAGTTTCCGGCCCTCGTCGCTCAGCGACACCAGCCTGCGTCGCTGATCGTCTGTCGCCGGCTGCATATTGACGAAGCCCAATTCGAGAAGCTGGCCTATGGTCCGCGTCACGCCGGGCTGGCTGATACCCACCGCCTGCGAAAGCTCGCCGACCGTCAGCGAGCCGGCTCGGTCGATTGCCGCCAGGAAAGGATATTGGCCGGCCTGAATGCCCACTCCGGCCTCGTCGATAACCTGCTGCGTATCTGCCTGCAATCTTTCCCCGATGCGTCGCAACCGGCTGCCCAGACACAGAAAACCCAGTGTTCGGACCACATCCTCGACCATTCCGACCCTCTTATCTGGTCCTGTATTATATAACGTGTTATGTATTTCGACAATAGGTGAGTCCAGGGACAGGGAGCAAGAAACCGAAAATCAGCCTCATCGTTTCTCAGCCAACAGGAACACCCCCAAGGCGCAGCTGAGCAGGCCGAGTGATAGTGGTAGCCCTTGGTGCCCACTCAATTGCATCGCCAGTCCAGCCACGGGTGACCCCGCCATTCCGCCGATGCCCCAGGCGAAGGCGAAGGCGGCGTTGCCGGCAATCAGGGTTTGTCCAGTAAAACGCTCGCCGAGTTGGATCAGCGACATGGTATAGAGCCCGAAAGAGACGCCGCCCCAGGCGAAAACGAGCGGCCAGATGAGCCAGGTGGAGAAAGCAACCGCCAGCAACAGGCAGCCGGTGAGGCAAACCAGGATACAGAATATCATGGTGCGCGTCGCGCCAAACCGTTCGGCCGCCCGCCCGAGCGGGATCTGCAGCACGGCATTGCCGGCGACGAAACAGGTGATGAGCGAAGCCGTGCGTCTCTCGGCGCTGCCAAGCGCCGCTCCATAGACGGCGAACAGCGATAGCTGGATCTGCTCGAAGGCGGCGGCGGTGAAAACCGCAAGCAGCAACAGCGGCGCCAGGGCGAAGAAGCCACCGACTGACGTTGCCTCGCCTTCATCGGGCATCTCAAGAAGGCGAGGGGCAACGGCAAGCACGATCAGGCCACAGGCAAGGAAGGCCGAGACGCCGATGATGAATGGCGGCCATCCGTCCGTGCCGGCGAAGCCGAGCGACAGCGGGCCGACTGCGAAGCCTGCCGAAACGATCGATGAATAGAGGCCGAGGATTCGGCCGCGGCGCGGTGCCGGCGTGATCGTGATCAGCCAGGTTTCGCTGATCACGTAGAGCGGATTGGCGAAGAAGCCGAGCAGAAGACGCAGCGGCATCCAGGCCCAGACCTGCTGGGTCCAGGCAATCGCGACCAGGGTAAGGGCAGCCAGGATCGAACAGAGAATGGCCAGCCGCGCCCCGCCTACGCCTCGCGAAAGCGCCGGAATGAAGGGCGCTGAGATGATGAAACCCAGCGGCGTCATCGCGGCCGAGAGGCCGATCAAGCCCGATGGTATTCCCTGCCGCTCGAGAATCAAACTCAGCAGCGGATAGGTCAGCCCCTGCGCCACCGCGAACACGGTCACCGTCGCGATGATACCCGCCATTGCGGTCCACGGGATCCGCTCCTCGGGCTGTGATGTCGTGCTTGCTTCGGCCATGCAGATATCCTCGTGTCGGTCAGGTCTGACGAATTCTGCGGGACAGCGGAAGCGGCGTAATTAAGCCTTGCCAAAACGTTCTCAAAAACTTCCAAACGGACTATAGATTCGCTTATGCAGGGATCGCGCTTTGCCTTTGGTCCGTTCGTGCTTGATCCGGATGCTGGAACGCTGCTTCGGAACGACAACCCCGTTGCTGTCAGCC
This sequence comes from Rhizobium etli CFN 42, assembly GCF_000092045.1. NCBI lineage: Bacteria > Pseudomonadati > Pseudomonadota > Alphaproteobacteria > Hyphomicrobiales > Rhizobiaceae > Rhizobium > Rhizobium etli. Next base: position 2,236,058 of record NC_007761.1, read on the forward strand.
ACCGCGGGCTGAAGCTGCTTGCGGCGCTGGTCGGGCGACCAGGCGAAATCCTTGCCAAGACCAAGCTGATGGACGCCGCCTGGCCAGGCCTGACGGTCGAGGAAGGCAACCTTACCGTCCAGATCGCACAGCTACGCAAGCTGCTCGGCCCGTCCTCCGGCGGCGGTGAATGGATCGCAACGGTTCCGCGCATCGGCTACCGCTTCACGGGCGCCGTGCATCGGCTGGGCGGCGTGAGGCGAAAAATCTTGCCGCTGCCTGATAAACCGTCGATCGCTGTGCTGCCCTTCCTGAATATCGGCAACGATCCCGAACAGGAATCCTTCGCGGACGGGCTGACGGAAGACCTTATCACCGACCTCTCCAGGATGCCCGGCCTGTTCGTCATCGCCCGCAACTCGGTCTTCGCCTACAAGGGCAAGGGGATCGAGGTGCAGAGGATCGCCGAGGAGCTCGGTGTGCGCTACCTGCTCGAGGGCAGTGCAAGGCGTGCCGCCGGGCGCGTGCGCATCAACGCCAAGATGATCGATGCGGCGAGCGGCGATCATCTCTGGGCGGAACGATTCGACCGCAGCCTGGACAACATCTTCGCCGTTCAGGACGAGGTGACGGCCAAGATCGTCGAGGCGCTGCTCGGCCGCCTGCGAGCACCGCCGCCGCGCAATCGGCCGAAAAGCCTCGAGGCCTATGATCTCTGCGTGCGGGCGCGCAAGCTGATGGACGATTCCCCGCAGGCGGCTGAGGAAGCACATTTGATGCTGGCGCGCGCAGTCGACCTCGACCCGGACTATGCCGAGGCCTATCGCTGGCTTGCCATGAACCACTGGATGGGATGGGTCCATAGCGGCGGGCCAACGGAATCGAACCGCGACGTTGCTTTGCAGCTGGCGCGCAAGGCTGTTGCGATCGATCCCAATGATGCCGGCTGCCGTTGGGTCCTTGCTTATCTGCTTGCCTATGCACGCGATTTCGCCGAGGCGGATGCGCAATTCGCCAAGGCCATTGAACTCGATCCGAACGAGGCGGACACCTTTGCCGCATTATCCGACATTACGGTCCTGGCAGGGCGGATTGACGAGGGCCTCGAGCATGCTCGCAAGGCGTTCCGGCTGAATCCCTTTCCGGCGAGCTGGTATTATCTGGCGCTCGGCCAAGCGCAATATGCAGCCGAGCAATATGAGGCCGCTATCGAGACGCTGCGTCGCGACGAAACCTATCGCACGAGCTCCCGTCGTTTCCTGGCGGCAAGCCTGGCCCAGCTCGGCCGGCTCGATGAGGCGCGGGCGGAGACCGAACTCTTCCTTGTCGCCAACCCCCGCTTTTCCACCCGCCACTGGGCTGCGACCGAACCGTTTCGCGACGCTCGGACGCTTGACCATTTCGTGGACGGCTACCGCAAGGCCGGCCTGCCGGCTTGAAGCGGCCGGCCCGCCCACGCAAAGGCCAGGAAGTCGCGTCAAACAGCCATGTTCGCCGCTGCAGACATCACATCCCGAGGCGCTGGACCACCGAACAAGTTGCGGCCACCTTCCTCGACTTCCGTGAAACACCAGCGCACGACGCCATCGCGGTCGAGCAGGAATTCCCCGACAAGCTGGCCATGGCCGGTGGCGATCATCCGCGTATCGTCCTCTGTGAATTCGTAACCGTCGGCCTTGTCGAGATATTCCATCGCCGCCATCACATTCATGGGCTCCGGCAGCTCGCCCGGCATGTCGATCTGCATTGAGGACATCGTGCTCATGCTGACCTTGTGCGGCCATTCGTTCTCGGATTCGGTGAACTCGATATTCGGCAGGCCGAAGGCTCTGTGCGACACCCTTTCGGGGTCGGAGGCGGCCAGTAAATTGGGAAGCGGGTGGTAGCGGAAATAGAGGCGCGCTCGCTCGATCGGCGTATTGACGACTGTCAGACTGTCGATGCCTTTCTCCTGCAACGCATCGGTGAGCTCGGCCATGGCGGCGATCTGCCGGCGGCAGAAGGGGCAGTGCAAGCCGCGAAACAAGCCGACGAGCACCGGCTTCTGACCGCGAAAATCATCGATGGCGATCTTGCCATTGCGGGTGATCGCATCCAGCACCACGTTGGGCGCGCGATCTCCAGGCTGTAATGGTTTGTCGGCGTGGTTCTCCTGCATTGTTAGTTCCTCCCTTTATATCTCTGACTTGTTTGGACTTATGCGGAGCGACCATGAGATGCGAAGCCTTCAGTCGAGAAACGGCAAGACGACGAATGTGCCTGGGTCGAGCTTATGGCGGATGCACACATCCTGCGCCAGCGCGAAATACCGTTCCGCTTCATCCATGTCGTCATGTTCAAGGCTCAGTGTTGCCAAGCCATCATAGCACGGAAAGAGCAGTTGCGGCTCGTCAATTTCCTTCGCAACCTCAAGGGCTTCCTCGTAATACTTACGAGCTAGCTTCGGCTGCCCATGGCACTGATGTATCTGCCCGAGCACGATCAGCGGCACGGAAAGATGGTCGCGCTGATCGAGCGCCCGGTCGATTTCCACCGCCTTTTCCGCTGCCGGCACGCCCTCGGCTCCGCAGCGATCAGTGAAGGTGCAGCAGGAGACCGCGAGATTGGCGAGAAGACGCGCCTGGAAGCCGAGATCACCGATACGGGTGGCGACCTCCAATCCGCGGCGGCAGATCCTGATGGCATTGGCCGGATCGACGATCGTGTAAAGAACACCGAGGTTGGAATAGGCGCGGCAGGCGGCGCTTTGCAGATCGGCCTTTTCGGCGACCGAGAGGCTGCGCTCCACTTCCTGCACGGCATCACGGCGGCGTCCGAGCCGCGCCAGCGCTGCACCCTTGGTGTTCAGCGCCTCTGCCATCGCCCGCGCTGCCTCCCGTCCTGCCTCCGTCGTTCCATCGATCGGCAGCGTTTGCAGGCATTGCAGCGCCTGTGTCGCCCATTCGACAGCAGCAGCCTGGTCGCCGGTGCGGAAGGCGAGGTGGCCGCGTTCCTGCAGGAGATGCGCATGTTCGATCGGCGCATCGATCGGCGCGATCATCGCTTCGGCTTCGGCGCAACGGCTCTCTGCTTGATCGCGACGTCCCGCCTCGAGATGCAGACGGCTGATCTTGCGCAAGATCCTCGCAGCGGCGATCCGATCATCTTTCGCGCGGTGGGTCGCAAGTGCTCGCTGATAGTGGTTAAGGGCGGCCTCACGCTGGCCGGCAGGACCGCAGAGATCGCCAAGGCGCTCCAACAGTGCCGATTGCTCCGGCGTCATCTCCGGCTCGTCGGCAAAGGCAGCAAGAGCCTGACGATAGAGACGCATGGCATCGTCATTGGCGTAAATCTTGCGGGCCATATCGCCCGCCGCCATGAGATAGCTGGCGCCCTTGGCCTTTTCGGTGGTCAGGCTGAAATGATGGCCGAGCTGCGCCAGATGCTCTGCCCGATCTGGCGCCACGCCATATTGGCGTTCCAGCGCCCGGCCGACCCGTCGGTGAAGCTCCATGCGCCGTTGCAGCAGCAGATTGTGGTAGGCGACGTCGTGCATCAGCGTCTGGCTGAAGCGATAGCCCGGAGATATCGCCGCATCCGGTCCGCGCAGTTCCTCGATAATATTGGCATCGCAGAGATAATCCAGGGCCGCATCGACGCCGGCCGGGTCGGTCGCGACGGTGCGGAGCAGGGCGGTATCGAACTTCGGGCCGACGACCGCCGCCTCCTGCGCCAGACGCCTGATCTCCTGCGGCAGCCGGTCGACACGGGCAAGCAACAGGGCCTGCAGATTGACCGGTATATCGACATCCGCGTCTTCGGCCGCGACATGCCAGCGCTGGCCGTCATTGTGCAGCGTGCCCATGTCGATCAGCCCGCGCAGGATTTCTTCGATGAACAGCGGATTGCCGCCGGCGCGATCGAGGATACGCTTGCGCATCGGCGCCGGCAACTTGCCGTGACCCTCGCCAAAAAAGGCGGCAAGCAGCTTCTGCCCATCGGCAGCGAGGAGGGGAGCGAGACGCTGGACGGTGACGCTGACGCGATTGGAGTTCAGAGGGTCCGTCTGCAAAGTCGGCCGATAGATCGCAAGCAGCATCAGCCGGCTGCGCTCCAGCCGGTCCATCATGAAGCGCAGCACCTCGAGCGAGGCGGCATCCGCCCAGTGGAGATCCTCGATGACAAGAAGGAGAGGGCCTTGCGCCAAGCGCCGTTCGAAAACGGTGCGAACCGCATAGAAGATCTGCCGCCGCAATTGTTCCGGCTCGATGTGCCGGAGCGCGCCATCGGGATCGCCGAGGCCGAGAACATGCAGAAAGAGCGGCAAAAGCGCGTCGATGTCATCAGACCTCAGATCGAGGGCACGGAACCCTGTTGTCAGTAGTTCCCGTGTCTTGTCGCGATCGTCGCGCTCGCCGATTCCGTAGGCGCTGCGCACGACCGCGGCGAGCGTGCCGTAAGATTGTTCGCCGAGGGGAGAGCAGGTGGCTTTGCGGATGGCAAGGCCGGGGAAACGGTCTGCATCGGCGGCGACCCCGACGAACTCGCTGGCCAGCCGCGATTTGCCGATGCCCGCTTCGCCGATCAGGCGGACAAGTTGCGCGGCGCCGCCACAGGCAAGATCGAGGCAAGTCAGAAGGCGCGACATATCCGCGTCTCGTCCGACCATAGGCGCCCGAAGGCCGAAACTTTCGAGCCCGCGCGCCGTATGCGGCGCTTCCAGCAGTCCGGTCAGCCGATGCACGAGCACGTTTCCACTCTTGCCGCGCAAAGCTTGCGCGCCGAGACTTTCGAAGGCAAAGGCGTGGCGAGTGAGGCGATAGGTCAGGGGGCCGACGAGAATATCGTTTTCACCGGCCATGGATTGCAGCCGTTGCGCAGTATTCACCGTGTCGCCGGTCACAGAATAGGATTTTGTGCTGGCGGCGCCGAAGCCGCCGGTGACGACAGGGCCGCTGTTGATGCCAATATGCAGACGCAACGGCACGCCGGCGCGCGACTGCCAGCGTGTGCCGACCGCAGCGGCCCGGTCGATCATATCGAGTGCAGCGTTGAGCGCCCGCACCGGATCGTCTTCATGGGCGACGGGCGCACCGAACAGCGCCAGAAGAGCATCGCCGACAAATTTGTCCACGAAGCCGCCATAGGCCTCCACCGCCAGGGTCATCTCCTCGAACAATTCGTTCTGCAGGGCCCGCATGACTTCCGGGTCGATCTGCTCGCTCAGCGACGTGAACCCGCAGAGATCGGCAAAGAGCACCGTCACCGGCCTTCGGTCGGCATCACTATCGGCTTCAGCCGGTGCCGTCTCGATGGCTGGTTTCGCGGCGGGCTGGGCCTTGCCTGAGATCGATGCGCCGCATCTCGGGCAGAAGGCAAAATCCGGCTGGCATGGATAGCCGCAGGCCGCGCAGGAGAGTGGCTGCTTTGCACCGCATCGCGGACAGAAAGCAAAACCGCTCTGAATATCGAAACCGCAGCCGGCGCAGTCCATCGCAGGCGTCTCACGAACCCGGTATGCGACGGCTATATCAGCCGTAACCACGGGCCTCAAACAGAAGAGCAGCATGAACCTGTTGCCCTGTGCCCGCAAGCGTCAAAAAAGGGCGCAGAACGACGATCCGGCCTTCTTGAGACCTGCGTCGGGGGTCAAACGATGTCACCTCGTCCCTGCCAGAAACTGGCGGAACCGATCCGATTTCGGATGCCTGAAAAGCTCGCTGGGCTCCCCTGCTTCTTCGACGACGCCCCGGTGAAGAAAAACCACCTTGCTCGACACGTCTCGGGCGAAGGCCATTTCATGGGTGACAACAAGCATGGTTCGACCTTCCTCAGCGAGCGAGCGCATCACTTTCAGCACTTCGCCGACGAGTTCGGGATCCAGCGCCGAGGTCGGTTCGTCAAACAGCATGACCCTCGGCCGCTGCGCGAGAGCGCGGGCAATCGCAGCCCGTTGCTGCTGCCCGCCAGACAAATGCGCCGGATAGAAATTTCGTTTTTCGGCGATGCCGACCCGTTCGAGCAGAGCTTCGGCCTCCGCGATACATTCCGCGCGGTTGCGCTTCTGCACGTGCACCGGTGCTTCGATCACATTTTCAAGAATGGTCATGTGCGACCAAAGATTGAAATTCTGAAACACCATGCCGATGTGTTCGCGCATCCGGTCGACTTGCCTGCGGTCAGCCGGCACCGTTCTACGCCCCGATTTCTTCAGAGCGTACATCTCGCCGCCGATGCGAATTTCCCCGCTGTCGGGGATTTCGAGCATATTGAGGCATCTCAGCATCGTCGATTTGCCGGAGCCGGATGAGCCGAGGATTGAAATCACGTCCCCCTCATGCGCTTCAAGCGAAATTCCCTTCAGCACTTCCAGCGGGCCGAAGCATTTGCGGAGATCCTTGACCGAAACGGCAACGCTTTTGTCCTTGTTGTCGCTCACCAAAACTGTTCCCCTGTCCGACATGCACACTCCCGTTTAAGATTGCAGCCGCATACGCACATGAGGCGAAAGCCAGAAATCGACCGCCATGAGCATCCGTGTGACGATGAAAATGATCGCGAGGTAGATCGCGCCGGCGACGATGAAGATCTCGAAAGCGCGGAAGCTGTCGGCGATCAGTTTTCCAGCCAGACCGGTGACTTCCATGATCGTGATGACAGACGCGAGCGCTGTTGCTTTGATCATCAGGATGATCTCATTGCCGTAAGCGGGCAGCGCATGCCTGATGGCGATCGGCAGGATGATCCGCCTGAACAAGAGAATGCCCGACATGCCGCAAGCGCGAGCCGCCTCGATCTCCTGGGCGGAGACGGCCAGCAGTCCTCCGCGAAAAATTTCGCTGCAATAGGCGGCAGTATTCAGAGTGAGGGCGAGCACCGCACACCAGTAGGGTTCGCGAAAGAACCCCCAGACGCCGAGGTCCTGTAGGCCGTGTCTGAATTGGCCGAGGCCATAATAGATCAGGAACATTTGGACGAGGAGCGGCGACCCTCTGAAGACGAAGACATAGCCACGGGTTACGGTTCGGCCTATTTCACCGCCGGTCACGGCCAGGAGCGAGATCGCCAGCGCCAGCGCGCTGCCTGCCACGACGGACGTGACGGCAAGCTCAAGCGTCAGCGGCAAACCGGTCAGAAGCGTGAGAAACGTATCCCACATAAAGCCCAGATCCATCACAACGCTCTCCTTGTGCCCTGGATCGTTCGCGCTTCCATGCGTCTGAACAGGATTGATGAAAGCCAGGTGATGACGAGATAAAGAACGACCGCCGTCAGGTAGAACTCGAACGGCCGGCGCGTCGATCCGGCTCCGATCTGCGATTGGCGCAGCAGTTCGACGAGACCCGTAACGGAGATCAATGCCGATTCCTTCAAGACGAGCTGCCAGGTGTTTCCGAGGCCCGGAATAGCGTAGCGCAGGACGAGGGGGGCGACGATGCGTCTGAATTTGGGCCATGGCCGCATGCCAACGGCGATGGCGGCTTCGATTTCGCCACGTGCAACCGACCTGTAGGCGCCGCGAAATACCTCAGCCTGATACGCCGCCGAAACCGCGCCAAGCGCCAGGGTTCCGGTGAGAAATGCCGGCATTCCAATGAAACCTTGATAGCCGAACATGCCGCCCAAGGATCCAAGGAATGCGCTGCCGCCGAAATAGAAGAGGTAGATGACCAGAAGGTCAGGCACGCCGCGCAGAACGGTCGTGTAGCAATCTGCAAGCCATCGGATGGTCAGGTGGCGGGATAACTGCATGAAGGTAACGACCGTCCCGATCAACGTTCCGGTCAGGAAACCGCAGACGGACACACCGATGGTCATCGCCGCCGCAGTCAGAAGTAGCCAACCCCAACCCGTCTGCCCGAAGCCGACGAGAGCCAGGTAACTGTCGATAGGTGCCATACGGGGACCTCTTGAGTAAAAGATCGGGTTGCGCGTCAGTCGGGTGCGCGCCGATGCGCCCAGATGCGCTGGAGCTTCGACATGTTTTTGAGCGAGCTTTGCACATGCGCTCGCGCTGCCGCGGCCGCCGCATCCCGGTCGCGTGCACAAATGGCGTCTGCGATCGCCCGGTGTTCGTCGAGATCGGTGTGCTCCAGATCCACCCAGAGAACTTCGAGCCACAGGGCCAGGCGAAGCTGCTGATAAACTTGATCCGTCACCCTCACGAGGGCCTCGTTTCGGGTCGATTCCACGATGACGCGATGGATGTATAGTCCAAGGTCGAGGTTGCGGGCCGCGTCAGAGGGCGTCTTGTTCGTCGTATCCTTCAGTTCTACCATCTGGGCAATGACCTCACGGAGCCGATCGAGGTCTTCCTCGCTCGCTACCTCGCAGGCGAGTTGCGCGGCGCAAACGTCGAGCGCTTCGCGAACGACCAGCAGATTGCAGAACTTGGTGACGTCGAGGTCGGTCACCGTGTAGCCGAAGTTCCGCTGACCGACGATAAGCCCTTCTTCTTCCAGCTTCATCAGCGCTTCGCGCAGCGGTGTTCGGCTCACGCCGAAGCGCTTGGCGAGCGTCACTTCCGACAGGCGCTCGGAGGGGCGAAGCTGGCCGGTGAGGATCAGATCCTTCAATTGCAAATAGGTGCTCTCACGCAACGATCCTCGCTGTTCTGTCTTGGTCGATGCCAATCGATTCCCCTTCCGTCTCTGGTCCATTCGCCCCTCGGTGAACGACACCATAACTTTTTCCCTCTTGCTCGATCAAGCGGAATACGATTATGTATACAATGTTGGCTACAACAAGCAATCGTCTTTTCGCCGGCGTTCAAAAGTCGCCCGCGATCTGGTCGCAACATCTGGAGGTCCAATGCCGGAGATTCTCAGTCTGGACGAACTGCGGGAGCGCTTTTCGAACGCTTCAGGCGGTGAGATGTTCGATCCGGAGTTTCGCAAGGTGGCCGACCTGGTCTTCGGCGAAGGCGATCGTCGCCAGGCGCCTTACTGCGGCGTCCCGACATTGCTGAAGGCCCCGTATCGTCCGGACGCCGCGCCCAGTTTTGCCGATATAGATATTGCGCTTTTCGGCATTCCGATGGATCTCGGGGTGACGAACCGGTCGGGCGCGCGGTTCGGGCCAAGAGCCGTACGCAACGTCGACCGCGTTGGCCCTTACGATCATGTCCTGCGGACCGCCCCGACTGCCCATGCCCGTGTTGCCGATGTCGGCGATGTCCCGTTCAAAAGCCGCTTCGATCTTGCGGCATCCCATGACGATATCGAGAAATTTGTCGGCGGCTTGATAGGGGCGGGAGTCGTGCCCCTGGCCGTCGGCGGCGACCACTCGGTCGGCCTTCCCATACTCAGGGCCGTCGGCAGGGATCGCCCTGTGGGGATGATCCATATCGACGCCCATTGCGACACGGGCGGTTCGTTCGAAGGATGCAAATTCCACCACGGCGGACCCTTTCGCCAGGCGGTTCTGGACGGTGTGCTTGATCCCAGGCGGACGATCCAGATCGGAATTCGCGGCAATTCCGAATATCTATGGGAATTCTCCTATGCGTCCGGCATGACCGTCATTCATGCGGAAGACGTCGGTGATCTCGGCATCAGCGCCGTCATCGCCAAGGCAAGAGAGATCGTCGGGGCGGGGCCGACCTATGTCAGCTTCGACGTCGATTCTCTCGATCCCGCATTCGCGCCAGGCACCGGAACGCCGGAGGTCGGCGGCCTGACCTCGGCGCAGGCGCTTGGCATTCTGCGCGGCCTTATCGGCTTGAACATTGTCGGCGGCGACGTTGTCGAGATCGCTCCGCAATACGACCCGACGTCGAATACGGCGCAAATTGCGGCTCAGGTTTTGTTCGAACTCCTCTGCCTTGCGGCCGAGGCAATCAAGGTTCGCGCGCCCTAACAAACGGACGTCGCGGAGTCTGCAACCGCCTTGCTTGGGAAAAGAGCAGGGCGCACCAAAAAGGGGAATAAAAACATGCAAGTATCAAAACTTTTGCTGACTTCCGCTTTGCTCGGCGTCATGTCGGCCGGCACTGCCGCTGCGCAGACGAAACCAACCGAAATCACCATCGCGACCGAGGGCGCCTACGAGCCCTGGAATTTTACCGGTCCTGACGGCAAGCTGGCAGGGTTCGAGATCGATCTCGCCAATGACCTGTGCGCGCGCATGAAGGTGAAATGCACCATCGTGGCGCAGGACTGGGATGGGCTCATTCCATCGCTCACGGCCAAGAAATTCGACGCCATCATGGCCTCTATGATCGTGACCGAAAAGCGCCTCGCCGTCATCTCCTTCAGCAAACCCTACGCTCCGACCGCCGCCGCTTTCATGGTCGAGAAAACCGGTCCTCTTGCAGATCTGCCGGGGACCGGGACGACAGTCGACCTCGCTGCGGACAAGGCGAAGGTGGAGCAGGAATTGCAGCCGCTTCGGGACGCTCTCAAAGGCAAGGCCGTGGGCGCCCAGGTGTCGACGGCGAACGCAGTCTTTCTCGATACCTATTTCAAGGGCGTTGTCGATCCAAGAGAATACAAGACCGTCGAGCAGCATGATCTCGACCTCCAGGCCGGTCGCATCGACGCCGTCGTCGCGCAGAAAACTTCGTTGACTGCAACGCTCGGCAAGGACGACTTCAAGGACTACAAGATCGCCGGCCCGACCTTCAAAGGCGGGGTCTTTGGACAGGGGATCGCGGCAGGTCTTCGCAAGGACGATACGGTGTTGAAGTCGATGTTCGACGCGGCCATCGAAGCGGCGGAAGCCGACGGCACGATCAACAAACTTGCTCAGAAATGGATCAAGACATCCCTTGATTGATTAAGCGGCAAAGCTCCCACGGCAGCAATTGGCAGCCGGCGCACCGAGTAGGTCGCGCCGGCTGACCGGCGCAGCTTTACCGCGCGTCGCCAATGAAATAGACCCACATTTGGAGAACCTCTGTGACCATCCTTCTCAACTCCGTCGAATCCCGCGACGCTGCGTTTGTTCTTCATCCCTATACCAACGCTTCTCAGCATCTGAAGGACGGCCCGCTGGTGATCACCAGGGGCGAGGGGATCCATATCGTCGACAGCGAAGGCAACAAATACATCGAAGGTCTTGGCGGACTGTTCTGCGCGTCGCTGGGCTTCAGCGAACAACGTCTGGTAGACGCGGCGACCCGCCAGATGAAGGAATTGCCGTTCTATCACAGCTTCGGCGGCAAAACGCATGAGACGGCGGTCGAGCTTGCCGAACGGCTCATTCAGCTTTCACCGGTCGCGATGTCGAAAGTGTTCTTCGCCAATTCCGGTTCCGAGGCCAACGACACGGCCATGAAGCTTGTCTGGTACTATCACAATGCCATCGGCATGCCGGAAAAGAAGAAGATCATCTCGCGCATGCGGGCTTACCACGGCGTGACCATTGCTTCGGCCAGCCTCACCGGGTTGCCGAACAATCACCGCGATTTCGATCTGCCGATTGATCGGGTGCTGCATACCGATTGCCCGGAATTTTATCGCTATGGCCGCCCGGGCGAAACGGAGGAAGAATTCGCGACGCGCTGTGCCAACTCGCTTGAACAGATGATCCTTGCCGAGGGGCCGGAAACCATCGGCGCATTCTTCGCCGAGCCCTTGATGGCATCCGGCGGCTGCATCGTTCCGCCGCCGACCTATTACGAGAAGATCCAGGCGATCCTCAAGAAATACGACGTGCTGCTGATCGCCGACGAAGTCATCTGCGGCTTTGGCAGGCTCGGTACAATGTTCGGTTCGGAAAGCTTCGGGCTTCAGCCGGATATGATCGTCATGGCAAAGCAGCTTTCCGCGGCCTACCAGCCGATCTCCGCCCTGATGATCAATGAAAAGATCCATTCCGCTGTCGTTGCCGAGAGCGAGAAAATCGGAACATTCGGACATGGTTTCACCTATAGCGGCCATCCGGTCGCGACGGCCGTCGCCCTGGAAACCCTGAAAATCTACGAGGAACGTGACATCGTTGGCCACGTCCGCAACATCGCCCCGGTGTTCCAGCGGCGGTTGAACGAGCTTGGCGACCATCCGCTCGTCGGCAACGCCCGCGGTCGTGGGCTCATCGGCACCCTTGAACTGGTTCGCAACAAGGAAACGAAAGAGCCGTTCAAGCCGACGGACGGCATTGCCATTCACGCAGGCAAGCAGGCCCAGGTCCATGGCGTCATCACGCGCGCCCTTGGCGACAACTTCTCGTTTTGCCCGCCGCTTATCATCACCGAGGCTGAGATCCACGAATTGTTCGATCGCTCCACGCGCGCATTGGATGATACCTATACATGGGCGAGGGCAACCGGCCTCTATTGAGCGAAGGAAGCGACGATATGCGAAATTTCGAATTGCCGGGAAGATCGATGGCCGTCGGCCGCAATGGCATGGCCGCCACATCGCACCCGATGGCGACTTTGACAGCGATCGAGATCCTGAAAGCCGGCGGCAAGGCCATCGACGCCGCCGTCGGCGCCTGTGCCGTCCAATGTGTCGTGGAGGCCGGATCCACCGGGATAGGCGGCGATTGCTTTGCGCTGCTGGCGTCGAATGGAAATGATGATGTCGTTGCCTATAACGGCTCGGGACGCACGCCGGCGGCGGCGCATTTTGCCTGGTTTCAGGAAAACGGCATCACTTCGATCGAGCGATCATCGCCGCATGCGGTGACCGTTCCTGGGGCGGTGGACGCCTGGACCCGCCTCGTTGCCGATCACGGCAGGATGCCGCTGTCGGAAATTCTTGCGCCGGCAATTGCACTGGCGCGCGATGGTTATGCGATCACGCCACGGGTTGCCGCCGACATTTCGAACCAACGTGACTTGCTGCTGCGCGATCCATCGACCCGTCGCCTTTTCCTGATCGATGATCAGGCTCCGTTGGTCGGATCGGTTCAACATCAGCCGGAACTGGCGCAGACGCTGGAAACGATCGCAACGTGGGGCCGTGAGGGCTTCTATCGCGGTCCGGTGGCAGCCGACATGGTGACCCGGCTGAATTCCCTTGGCGGCCTCCATACAGTTGAGGATTTTGCGTTAGCTGCCGGCGAATATGTGAAGCCGGTCAGCGCGACATACCGCGGATGGACGGTGCATGAGTGTCCGCCGAACGGGCAGGGCATCGTCGCTCTGATGATCCTGAAGATCCTGGAGCGTTTCGAACGCAAAGGCGACCCGCTTGGTGTGGACAATCTGCACATCGAAGTCGAGGCCACGCGGCTCGCTTATGCGGCTCGTGATCGATGGGTGGCCGACATGGCCGCCTCAGACGTTCCGGTCGACTTCCTGTTGTCCGATGAACTCGCCGACAGCCTTGCCGCCAGGATCGACCTGAACACCATCGCCGATGCCGGGGCCGTTGTCGACGGCGTCGAGCATGCCGACACCGTCTACATTTCGGTTGTCGACAAGGACCGAAATGTCGCCAGCTTCATCAACTCGATCTTCCATTCCTACGGAAGCGGAGTGATGGCACCGAATTCCGGCGTCTTGTTCCACAATCGCGGACAAAGCTTCAGTTTGAAGCAGGGGCATCCGAACGCGATCGGGCCGCGCAAGAGGCCCATGCACACGATCATCCCGGGTCTGGTCACCCGCAACGGCAAAAGCGTTTTGTCGTTCGGCGTGATGGGTGGGCACTATCAGGCGATGGGCCATGCCCACTTCCTCTCCAAGCTGTTCGATTTCAATCTGGACATACAAAGTGCGATTGATCTGCCTCGGCTCTTTCCGCTGCCCGGCACCACGTCAATCGAAACCGAAGCGCTTCTGCGAAGCTCGATCGGGCGTGATCTCGAAGCTCGCGGCTTCAAGGTCGTCGCACCGAATTGGGCGATCGGCGGCGCCCAGGCGATCTGGATAGACGATCAAAACAACACGCTGCTGGGCGCCTCCGATCATCGAAAAGATGGTTGCGCGCTCGGTTACTAGGCGCGGTGGAGAGCTGAATGTCGGCATATCCGAATACCCAACTTTATATCAATGGCCGATGGAGGGAAGGTTCGAACGAGGATCTAAGCATCGTCAATCCGGCCTCGGGCGATGTCATCGGCCGTGTTTCCAATGCCGGCGTTGCTGATCTCGACGAAGCGCTTTCGGCTGCCGCTGCCGGGTTTGAGCAGTGGCGGCGCATAAGTGCGTTCGAGCGAGCAAAGCTGATGCATGCGGCGGCGGAGATCCTGCGGCAGCGCAATGCGGCGATCGCTCGAATAATGACATTGGAACAAGGCAAACCGCTCGCCGAGTCCAAGGCAGAGGCAACCGGGGCTGCCGACATCATAGACTGGTTTGCCGAGGAAGGCCGCCGTGCCTACGGCCGGCTCATCCCACCACGAGCGGCCAATGTCAGGCAGATGGTGATCAAGGAGCCTGTTGGCCCGGTGGCGGCCTTCAGCCCCTGGAACTTTCCGCTGAACCAGGCCGTCCGGAAAGTTTCGGCCGCCGTTGCGGCCGGCTGCTCGATCATATTGAAGGGGCCGGAGGAAACGCCGGCAAGCTGTGCTGAACTGGTTCGCGCCTTTGCCGAGGCGGGTCTGCCGGCGGGCGTCCTCAATCTCGTTTTCGGGATGCCGGCCGATATTTCCAATCACCTGATCCCGCACCCCGTTATCCGGAAAATTTCCTTCACCGGATCGACCGTCGTCGGAAAGCAACTGGCCTCGCTGGCCGGCGCCCACATGAAGCGGGTGACCATGGAACTCGGAGGCCATGCGCCGGCGATCGTGTTCGATGACGCCGATATCGATCTTGCGGTCAGACTGTTGGCCGCTGCGAAGTTTCGAAATGCCGGGCAGGTCTGCGTGGCGCCGACCCGGTTTCTCATCCAGGAACCCGTCTTCGATAAATTCCTCGATGGCCTGGTAAAGGCGGCCGAGGCGATTAAGGTCGGCGATGGATTAATCGACGGCGTAACCATGGGACCGCTTGCCAACGCGAGGCGGGTAGGGGCCATGGAGGCGCTGACGGCCGACGCGGTGATGCACGGTGCGAAGATTGCGACCGGCGGCAAACGGATCGGCAATCTCGGCAACTTCTTCCAGCCGACGGTTCTCACCGAGGTACCACAGCATGCCCGCGTGCTCAGCGAAGAACCATTCGGCCCCTTGGCGATAGTGAGTGCATTTTCCGACTACAATTCTGCCATTGCGGAAGCCAACCGCCTGCCATACGGCCTGGCGGCCTATGCCTATACGACCTCCGCAAAGACCAGCGTAGCGCTTGCCCGCGACATCGAGAGCGGCATGTTGTCCGTCAATCATCATGGGCTGGCGCTGCCGGAATTGCCTTTCGGAGGCATAAAAGACTCCGGCTACGGTTCGGAAGGCGGCTCTGAAGCAATGGAGAGTTACCTCAATACGAAGCTCGTCACCGAGGCGGCTTGAGCAGGCTATCGGCTTGCCTTTGCCGTTCCCGTGCCCTTCATCCGGCAAAATTCGATCAACTGATCCGAGCTCATGGGTCGGGCCAGGGCATAACCCTGGAGCAAATGGCAACCGAGATCTTTCAGGATCTTCGCGTGCTCCATTGTTTCCACGCCCTCGGCAACGATGTCGATGTTCTGCGACCGGCCGATTTCGATGATGGAGGAGACCAGACGGCGTTGCGAGGGGGAGGCGATGATCGGCTTGATGATTTCTCGATCGATCTTAAGCCTGCGCGGCTCAAATCGAAGCAAGCTGACGATACTGGCATGTTCCGTGCCGAAATCGTCGATCTCGATTTCAATGCCGAGCGCTTTGATTGCCGGAATGACCTCGTTGAGAGCAGGCTGAAGCTCGTCGAAGGAGATTGTCTCGAGCAGCTCGAAACATAGGCGGTCCTTCGCTGCGGGGAGCGCGGACAGCTCGGCGAGCAGATTTGCCTGCGCCAGCCGGCGCGCTGAAATATTGACGGAGACCCGTGGAATATGCATTCCCAAGCCGTCCCAGCGCGTCAGCTCGAACAGCGCCTTTTGCAGGATCAGCCTGTCCATATCGCCGCTGCGCCCCAGTTTTTCCGCAGCATCCAGAAATGCGTTTGGGCCGAGCAGACCTTTTCGCGGATGATCCCAGCGGGCAAGCGCCTCGACGCCGGCGATATCAAGCGTGTTTGCATTGAACTGCGGCTGGAAGAATGCAACGAGTTCATCGCGTTCGAGCGCTTGATTGAATTCATCCGCCAGTTCTTTTGCATGGATTGCCGCGCTGCGAAGCTCCTCGGTAAAAACGGCCGCGCGGCCGCGGCCGGCTTTCTTCGCCTCGTACAGCGCCAGATCGGCATTCAGAAGCAGCTGGCCGAGGTCGCGGTCGCGGGCGCTTTCAGTCTCCCAGGCGACACCGACGCTTGCGCCGACCACATAACCAGCTCCATCGATAAAAATGGTCTGCTGCAGTGCGTCGACAATCTGTCTGGCCAACTCGGCTGCTTTAGGCTCGGGATCGGTGCTCCAGCTGGCGAAGACGAACTCGTCTCCACCGATGCGGGCCGCTACATCGTTCGGGCCGGTCAAATCGGCAAGCCGCGAGGCCGTTGTTTGCAGGACCATGTCACCGCCGGCGTGTCCCTTTGTGTCGTTGATCTCCTTGAACCGGTCAAGGTCGATATGGATGAGGATCAGACGGTCTTGCGGATCGGGCCGCGGCGGCTGCGAGATCATTTGGTCGACAAACCGCCGATTGGGTAGCCCGGTGAGGGCATCATGCAGCGACAGGTGCTCCAGCCTCTGCCGGGCCCGGACGAGCTTGCTCTTGTGAAGGCGAAGTTTTTCGATGGTCTTCTGGCGCGATTTGGTCAGAAAGCCGACCCAGACGATCGGCGCGACAACACACAAGGCCAACAGACTCGCATAGAGCTCAAAAGTGCCGATGCCGTTATTCTGGCCCCATCCATGCCTGGGAAGTGCGGCGAGGGACCACCGGCCGTAAGTCATATCGACGGATGCGACGACCGGTTTCTTCTCAAAGGTTTCCAGGCCGCCAAAAAAGACCTGTTTGGGAGAGTTCGGCTCCGGCGTCGTGCTGATGGCGATCTCCAGGTCGGTCGAACCAAGACCGCTATCCCGATATAGCCTCGGAATATCGATGATCCCGGAAAGCAGACCCCAAAAGATCTGGCTGTTTCCGTCGTCGATATAAACCGGGCACCTGACAACGAAAGCCGTTCCGCCTTGGACAAGCTCCACCGGGCCTGTCAGGACGATATTATGCGTGTTGCGCGCCAGCATCGCGGCGGCCCGTTGCTTCTCATTTTTTCGGTAGTCGAGTCCGATGGCCTTTTCGTTTCCTGTTTCCGGATAAACCCACTGGACTACCATGTCGGGCGCTGCAGCGAAGCTTCGCAATTGTGAATCAGGCTGCAGAATCTGGGCGGCAAGTTTGGAAAATCTGTTCTGGCCCATCGCTGGATCGACGGCGATACCCGCCGCCAAACCTTGCAACAGCTTCACATTGCTGTTGAGGTTTGTCTGCAGTCGAGATGATATCGTCGCAAGCTCGCCGGCAACAACCGAGCGTTCGTCGGCCAGCGACCGCTCAAGCCGCCAGTTCGTTGCCACCCAGACGACGATGGCTGCGATAATGGCGGCAAATAGTGCCGGAGCGAAGGCGCTCGCATGGCTTATCAGGGAGCCCGCGAGGCTGCGAATTGCCTTTGTATGTCTTCGAAACTTCATCAGGTCGCCAGTGTGAATGACAGGCTTGCATCCTTGCACAGTTTCTTTAAGGCAACGCTAAACCGTCGATCTGGTTGCAGGAAAGACAATCCAGTGGGGAATATCGTCAGTCGGCACGCACGGCTGCGTCCATCTTTGTAGAGCCGGGCGGGTGAGCGAGGAGGCGAGACTGTCGCATCTCTGACTGGCCCATCTGTCGCATTACTAAATAGCCATGTGAGTTCATGCCGAACTACGACTTGCGCATGCGACGCTAGCCGACACGTCGCATTTGCGCGAGTAGTTTCTTGCGAAAGACCTCCGCCGGGGTTCGGTAGCCCAAGCACTTCCGCGGTGTAGAGTTGAGCCGATCGCAGATGTCCTTCAGCTCGCCATCGGTGATCGACAGCGGATCTACCTCTCTCGACAGCCATTTGCGAACCCGGCCATTGGTGTTCTCGACCGTGCCTTTCTGCCAGGGCGACTGCGGGTCACAGAACCAAGTCTGCGTTCCGATGCCAGCCTGCAGATAGGGCCATTCGCTGAACTCAGTGCCGCGGTCGAAGGTGATTGAGCGTCGAGCAGCGTGGGGCAGGGGTTGGAGCACCTCGATCAACCCGTCCATGATCGGCTTCGACTGCCGGTCATTGTTGCGCAGGAAGACAGCAAAACGGCTGACCCGCTCGACCAATGAGGTCACGTTGGCCTTGCCGAACTTCTTGCGAAACTGAATGAGATCGCACTCCCAGTGGCCGAACTGCTTGCGCTCGGCGACAGTATCGGGACGGTGAAGGATGTTGAGTTCCGGGCTGAAGCGGCGTGACGCCGGCGGGCATGCCGCGATCTGCGTCTCGCACGCCGCTCCGGCAGGTGCCGCCACAGTTTGATGGCCTGACCGTCTGCGGAATAGGCGAACTTGTAGATCGTCTCATAACTGCCGCAGATCGGATGGCGCTCCAGCCGCATGCGGCCGGCGATCTGCTGTGGCGACCAGCCATGGATGATCCGTTCGATCACCGATTGGCGCACATGGGAGAACCGGGCGAGCTTGCGCAGCTTGGCTCTGCGCTCACGGGCCATCTCGTTGGCGGTGACGCAATAGTAGCCGCTCAGATCCGGCATCTGCGGGTCTTCAAAAGCATTCCGCTTGAGCTCGCGGAAAATCGTCGAGCGATGCCGGCCGAGCTTCTCGGCAATGACGGTGGCGCTGAGGCCCGCTGCTCGCCAGCCAGCGATCCTGCGACGTTCATCCATGTCGATCTGCGAGTAGGTGCGTTTCATCAGTCATTCC
The DNA here is from genome assembly GCF_000092045.1 of Rhizobium etli CFN 42. Lineage (NCBI taxonomy): Bacteria > Pseudomonadati > Pseudomonadota > Alphaproteobacteria > Hyphomicrobiales > Rhizobiaceae > Rhizobium > Rhizobium etli. The sequence goes on from NC_007761.1 coordinate 2,254,895, forward strand.
TTGCGAGTGATAACCCACTGGTATCTATCGCAAGTCGCACTTCATCCTTGAACCCACCCGGCTACACACAAAGATCACATAAGATGGGTTATGGAACACAAGGGCGGGTTTCCAACGCTTTGCTTTTGGCCACATACCGTCTAAAACAAATGACCCTGCGCAATGCTCAGAGTTGTCGGTGCTAGTCCTAGGCTTTGCACGCAACATGAATGGTGTGTCGCAAAGGACATTGTCCGCTATGGTCAGCAGGATTTTTCGCCGAACGAGATTATCGGATAAAAGGCCGACATGTTTAGTTCGGTCGGTCGAATGAAAGTAGCAGACTTTCCACTCCGCCCTCGATGACGTCTCGGTACGGCAGAAACCCTGCGGACAGCGAACCCCGAATAGCTATTGTGTTCTCTTTAGCGTGACAAATGAAACATTTGCAGTCTTGGGGAAAAAGAGAAGGAATCACGTTCAGCACATATGAGCGAAGCATAGCTTTCCCCAAGCCCCTCCCTATGAAGTGCTCATCACCGATAAATAAGTCGACCGCTACGCCGTCGTGCTCGCCCATCTCAGACGCGAAATCGGGATAGTCGCGAAGCAGGTAACACTGCAATTTTCCGAAAGGCTCACCATCATAACAAGCTATATGGCAATAGGTAGGATGGCTTGGGCTCAGGCGCTCAGAATACTTCCTCCGAACTTCCTCGATCGTTATCGGCGTCTTCTGGTAGTGAGCACGCATATGAGGCTTATTTAGCCACTCACACAACATCGGAAAATCTGCTTCGGTGAGCGACCTGAAATCAATCATCTGGCTGTATCTTTAGGTCGATTGCTCGACAGGTTCTACTCGCAAATCGTCCGCGGGCATTCCAAGCGGCAATCACGACGCAATGCCCGCCGCGAGCCAAATGCTCGTATGCGGATGCTTGAGCGCAGGTCGCCTTGAGGAGACCTAGCTGAATGCAGACGTGACGGTCAGCATCCTCCGCGTCCAAGTTGCTTCGGTACCAATTGGGATCGCCAGGGACAGACCTTCTCGACATCTTCAATCAGCAATATAGCGCCGTCGGTCGGGCATGGAAGCCCAATTAGGGGGTGTCATTCCTCAATCGGCAAGACGGGTTTTATTGGTCTCTGGAGCTCCGATGCGGCGGCTGATGACACTGCATCGGCCATTCCGCCGGAGACATGCACCGTCGGTGTTGCAAACTGAATGCCCTTTTCTGCGAAGGTCTTCTTCAGCATGGCAAGCGCCTTTCGGCGGACGCCAAACTGTTCGCCCGGTTTTGCCATGAATTTCAGCCTGATCTGCACGCCATAATCCGCCATCTGCTCGATGCCCTGCATTTTCAAGGGCTCGATGATGTTTGGCCCCAGCTCGGCATCGTCCAGAAGCTCGACGCCAATGCGCTTGATGGTCTTGCGGACCTCCTCAAGGTCGCTGTCATAGTTCAGCGTAAGCGTGATGATGTCGATGACCCAGTCGCGGCTCAGATTTTGTACCGCGCCAAGTTCGCCGAATGGAACGATAGTGACAGGACCGCGGTGGTGTCGCAAGCGGATCGATCGCAACGAAAATCCTTCGACCGTACCTTTGTATTTTGCCGCCTGGATATATTCTCCGATGCGGAAGGCATCGTCGAACAGATAAAAGACCCCGGAGATAATGTCCTTGACCAGCGTTTGCGCACCGAAGCCGACGGCTATGCCGACGACACCAGCGCCCGCAAGCAGCGGCCCGATCTGAATGCCGACAGCATCCAGAATCATCAGGAAGCCGACGGCGCCGATCGCGAGGAACAGCACGTTGCGAAGAATGGGAAGAAGCGTATTCAACCGCTGACGGCGGCGCGCCTCTGGCCCCTCCTGATGGCCTGAATTCACGCTTCGCGACGCCATTGCCATCTGCGTGTCGATCAAAGTGCTGACGAGCTTCCAGATGACATCGGTCACCAGCAATACGATCACGATCCGGATTCCCGCCCGGATCAGACGTGTGGTCACAGTTTCGGCTGCGGCAAGATCACCTAGATTGACATCCCACGAGCGGGCAATGAGCAGCGCGGCAAGCACGATCAGGCCGTTGCGCAACGTCTGCATGATAACGACCGACCACCCCAAGATGGACGGATCCTCCACCGCACGCTCATCCTGCGAATTTATGATGATGCGCCGAATGATATCGCGCGTCACCGAGACCGTCAGCGGCAGAAGCGCAATGACGATCACCGTCCAGAATGCAGCACGCAGTCCCGACACCCATAACAGCCACGAGAGTATGATGCTTGCGCTGAAGCCGACGCTGATCAGCCGGTTCACTGGCGGGCCGTCGGAACGGAACTGCCGCAGCCAAATCATCGCAATCAGCGTGACCGAGATGACGGCGAGCCATGCCGCGGTAAAAAGATCGACCAATATGGCCGGAGCCCCGATCGTTCGTATCACTTCGATCGTGGCCCAGCCGGCTGCCAACAGTGCGACCGTTGCAAGGAGCCAGTAGTACCAGAACCACGCAAGCGACGTCACAAGGGTCACAAGCCGCATATGTGGCAGGCGGGCGCCCGGCGCGATCACGATGCGTCCCACCAGCACGCCTAGCCGCACCATGAGCGCAGCTGACAGCAGAATGAGCGCAACATCGCGAAAAACAGCGGGCCATGGAAACAGGATAAAGGCGCCGAGGCTTCCGATGAGGTAACCGATCAATGCGAGAAGCCCCATCGACAGTCGCCCGGCGTGCAGTTTGATCCGCTGCCGGACCGTGTCGGCAGGTGCGGTCAGTATAAAATGAAGAAGCCCTCGCCCCGACCACCAGGCGATACGCTGCGCGAGAAATCCGCCTGATACGAAGAGTGTGACCGCCAGGATCAGACCGACAGGGTCGATTTGATTGTCTGTCTGGAAGAGCCGGATCGCCGCCTGGATCTGTCCCGGAAGGGTTGGAACTGCGTCGACGAGCGAGAGCAAGCGCTGGCGCAACTCTTGCAGTGAGGTCGCGATCGACGGCGGCGCCGGTTCTTGTGAGACTGCTGTCGGCTGCGTGGGCTCCTGATTGCCGGGAACGATCCGATCGACCAGAGCGCGACCGGCCTCGTCGTTCGGCAATTCGATGATGACCCGGATCGGCGCCGAGGATCCGGATGACTCGGCCGAAGAAGCAGGATTGACGCCGATTGGCAGCGTGGAAAACACGACCATCAGGACAGTGAATATTTTCCGCAAGGGATTGCGTTCGTCGTTGCTGCGCATGTGATCGTGGTCCTCGGGACGGTGCCGCTTCTGCTGTAGAGGCACTTGGGACTTTGTGAAGCGTCATGCCATCTACGTCAATCGACGAACCTGTCTGGCCGAGGCAGGCTGATCGTGCCCCAGCTGCGGTCATTCCCGATCTTTGTCTCGGTGACAGATCATAGGCCCCCCGGCCTCCAGACTCTCTGCGGCACGGTGCCGGCGAGGGTTGGTAATGTCAGAAATGAATTTGGGGCAATAGCTGCGATGTGCGGCCCGCGGTCAGACCGCGGGCCGCACATCCGGCTCTCCCCCGAGTTGCCGGAGGACCTGGCGTCTCAGATGGTCAGCCCTTCACCACCGTCTCGTCTCGGAGAGGTGGCCGGTAAATCCCGCCAGCAAAATGCCGAACGGAAGACTGCGAATGATTCTGGCGGCGATGAAAGCCGCGCCCGTGGCCAAGGCGAGCTTTGCCCAGGGATAGTTGCCGAGTTGCACATGGGCGTTTGCGTCGATCAAGTTTGCCTGGGCTTTCAGCGCCGATTCCGCATCCTCGCGCAGGATGCCGATCCGGGCGCGCAACAGCCTTACTTCGTGCTGTAGGGTGTCGAGATCGTGATCGGCCTTCTCGCGGGCGGTCGCGGTAGCGGCATCGGCAAAAGGCGGCTCACCTTCCGCGACCAGCTCATCGGGATCCGGCGGAAGGAATCCGTCGCGATTGATGGATGATTGCATGGACGTCTCCTCAATTATTCTGCAAGGGTGAACGAGGCCGCCTCTCGAGCCAGACAGATCAGTGATCACGTCGGAATCCCTGACTTTGGCTCGATCCGCCTTGCGTCTGTGTCTGCGTTTGCCGATCGGCATCTGTCGATGGCGAGCCGGCGCTGGTGAAGGTATAGGCGCGCACCTTGGCGCTCCCGTGGGTAGTGTCGCGAATCGCGACCGGTCGCGCATCGTCGGAAGACGGCGCTTCGAATGCGCTCTCGGACACAGCCAGATCTTCAGCGGCCTTGCCGCCATGGGCCGAACCGGCAAAACCGGTATTCGACCCGCCTTGACGGCCGCTTTCCGATAACCAGAGATCCGCCCGCTCATCGATGTCGATGCTGCCCTCGTCGTCCAGAATATCGTGAACGGTCTCATAGAGCGCGTCGTCAATATCATTGACCTGAACGAGGAAGCCGCCTCGCCGCAGCCCTTCCGCGTACATCGCGCGGTCCTCATCCGGAAAGAAGAAGTCGGCTAGTGCGTCGAAGAAACCGCTGCGGTCGTCGCTGATGACGCCGGCATTCTTCTCATCCGCCTCATATCCGGGCATCAATCTTATTCTCGCGACCGGCACGCCCGCGTCCTCGAGACGGGAGATCGCAGATTCGGCTTCCGACCGGCTGTCGAAGAATGCGGTAAGGCTGCCGCCGCCCACCGGGCTTGAAAAACCCGGGTTGATATCCTTGTGAATGTTGCTCACGGAACGCTCCTCTCGATGTCTCGTTCCAGACGTCGACCCGACGACTGGTTTCCTGACGTGAAGAACCGGCAGCCGAGATGAATGTTCCACGGCAGTGGAACGGATCGGCGGCATTTCGTGGCAGTTCCATAACGCTGCCGCCTGTCCTTTTTCAGATACACCAGGCAGTGAATCGCATCGTCTGTTGCAGCCTTCGGCGGTTGACGTCAAACCATCGAGACGCTAGCACGGCTCTTGACGCATTGGGGACATTTCATATGGACATCTTCACGGCAGCCGGTCTGACGGCTTTGCTGCAGGTCATTGCTATCGACCTTGTTCTCGCCGGCGACAACGCCGTGGTGATCGGTCTTGCCGCTGCCGGCCTCGAGGCCACGCAACGGCGCAAGGCGATCATCGTCGGCATTCTTGCCGCAACGGTTTTGCGTATTCTCTTCGCCAGTGTCGCCGTCTATCTGTTGGCGATCGTCGGTCTGCTGCTGGCCGGCGGCTTGCTGCTGCTTTGGGTCTGCTGGAAGATGTGGCGCGAGCTTCGCGACGGCCATAACGAGGATCGCGTAGCGGAAAGCGGCGAAGGCGCGCCGAAGAAGACCTTTTTCCAGGCGGCAACCCAGATCGTCATTGCCGACGTTTCGATGTCGCTCGACAACGTGCTCGCCGTTGCCGGTGCTGCGCGTGAACATCCGAGCGTCTTGGTCATCGGCCTCGGCCTGTCAATTGCGCTGATGGGTATTGCCGCGAACCTGATCGCCCGGCTGCTCGGCCGCCATCGCTGGATCGCTTATATCGGTCTGCTGATCATCCTCTACGTCTCGCTCGACATGATCTATCGCGGCGCCGTCGAGGTTCTTCCCTATATGCAGTGACCTATCCCAGGGTCGCGGCTCAGTCCCCGATCCTGCTGCACCGCGCGTCTTTTTGGATATGAAAGCATGCCGCAGCGCGGCGCTTATGCGAGAAACTCTGTCTCGAAGCTCATCTGATCAAACGCCGGCACCACGTGGTCCGGCGTCTGCGCCATCACTGCGTCATAATCCAGCGGCGTATGCATATGGGTGAGAATCGCCCGTTTCGGCCTCAGCCGGCCGATCCAGTCGAGCGACTGTTCCAGCGACAGATGGCTTGGATGATAGGTGTACTGCAGGGCGTCGATGATCAGCACGTCGAGATTTTGCAGTTTCTCGACGGTCTGGGGCGGGAAATCGCTGATATCGCTGCAGTAAGCGACACCGCCGATGCGGAAGCCAAGCGAATTGATATCGCCATGCTGTTGAATATGCGGGAAAAAATCGATCTTGCCGCCGGGGCCGCGGATTTCGAGGGGTTCATCAAGATTTTCAATGACGACAGGCAGCACGATCGGCGGATAATTGCTGCCCGGCGGCGTCTCCAGGCAATAGCCGAAGGCTTCACGCAGCCTGTCCATCGTAAATTGGTCGGCGTAGATCGGCACGCGCCGGCGCGTATTGTGAAAATAGCCGCGCAGATCGTCGATGCCATGAATATGATCAGCGTGCGGATGGCTGTAGAGCACTGCATCGACATGGTCCGCCCCTGCCCTGATCATCTGCTCGCGAAAATCCGGTCCGGTGTCGATGACGACAGTCGTCACACCGCCATCAGGAGCGAATTGCTGCACCATGAACGAGGCGCGCGTACGCCGGTTCTTCGGGTTGTCGGGATTGCAGGCGCCCCAGTCGCCGGTGATACGCGGCACGCCCGGTGACGACGAACAGCCGAGAATGGTGAAGCGCCGCCGATAGAGCACCTGCTAAATCCTTGGCATTTTCGAGAACAGGCGCAAAGCGTTCTCCGTCGTGATCCGTGCGACGTCCGCATAGGAAAGGCCGATCGTCTCGGCGAGCACTTCGGCGGTGTTGACGACATAGGACGGCTCATTGCGCTTGCCGCGCCAGCGCTTCGGCGCGAGATAGGGCGCGTCCGTTTCCACCAGCAGCCGTTCATGCGGGATCGTCTTGGCAATCTCGCGCAGCTCTTCCGATTTCGGGAAGGTCAGGATACCGGAGAAGGAAATATAGCCGCCGAGTTCGACGCCGCTCCTTGCCAGTTCCGGGCCCGCCGAGAAGCAGTGCAGGATGAAGGGGAAGGCCCCCTTCCCTGTTTCCTCGGTCAGGATGGAAGCCATATCTTCGTCGGCACTGCGGCTGTGGATGACGAGTGGAAGCTGCGTTTCCCGTGCAGCGGCAATATGCCGGCGAAAGCCGGTCTGCTGGTCCTCGGGCTTCTGGGTGTCATAGAAATAGTCGAGGCCGGCCTCGCCGATCGCCACTACCTTTTCATGGGTGTTGGCGAGGCGCACCAAGTCTTCCGTCTGGATGTCCAGCTCGTCGCCGGCATTGTTCGGATGCGTGCCGACGGAGCAGAACACCGACGGATATTTCTCCGTGATGGCGAGCAGCCCGTCGAGCTTGCGCACGCGGGTTGAGATCGTCACCATCTGTTTGACGCCGGCCTGATGGGCGCGCGTGACGATCTCGTCGCGCTCCGCCTCGAAGTCGGCGAAATCGAGATGGCAATGGGTATCGATCAGCACGGCCTCAAGCCTCCGGAGCGACGTAACGCGGGAAGACAGGCGTCGGCGCCTCGAGCGGCGTTCCGGCAACAAGCCGCCCGGCCTCGCCGAGGGCGGCAAAATCCCGCTTGTCCGCAGGCGCAGCCACGAGATCGAGCAGCTTGCCCGATGATTCCGGCATGAAGGGCTGCAGCAGGATGGCGATCTGGCGCACGACTTCGGCGGTGACGTAAAGCACCGTGCCCATGCGCGCCGGATCGGTCTTCTTCAGCGCCCAGGGCGCCTGGCCGGCGAAATAGCGGTCGGTTTCGGAAACGACCGCTATGATCGAGGCAAGTGCCCGGTGGATCTGCTGCTTGCCCATGTCCTCGCGCGTCGATGCGTGCAGCGCGTCGGCCTGCGCCAGCATCGCTTTGTCTTCGTCGGTCAGCGGCCCGCATTCCGGGATTTTGCCGTCACAGTTCTTGACGATCATCGACAGCGAGCGGCTTGCGAGATTGCCGATGCCGTTGGCGAGGTCGGAGTTGATGCGTGTGCCGATCGCCTCTTCGCTATAGCTGCCGTCCTGGCCGAAGGAAACTTCGCGCAGGAAGAAGTAGCGCACCTGATCGAGACCGAAATGATTCACCAGATTGACGGGATCGACGACATTGCCGAGCGACTTCGACATTTTCTCGCCCTTGTTGAGCAGGAAGCCGTGGGCAAAGACCCGCTGAGGCAGCGGCAGCTTCGCTGACATCAGGAAGGCCGGCCAATAGACGGCGTGGAAGCGGATGATGTCCTTGCCGATGATGTGCACATCCGCCGGCCAGTATTTCGCCCTCGGGCCGTTCCTGTCCTCGATATAGCCTGTGGCGGTGATGTAGTTGGTCAGTGCGTCAACCCACACATACATGACGTGCGATGGATCGTTGGGCACTTTGATGCCCCAGTCGAAGGTGGTGCGCGAGACAGAGAGATCCTTGAGGCCGGACTTGACGAAGGAGATCACCTCGTTGCGGCGCTCGGCCGGACCGATAAAATCGGGATTGGCCTCGTAATGCGCCAGCAGCTTGTCCTGATATTCGGAGAGCTTGAAGAAATAGCTTGCCTCTTCAACCCACTCGACCGGCGTGCCCTGCGGGCCGTAACGCACGCCGTCGGCGCGCAGCTCCGTCTCGTTTTCCTGGTAATAGGCCTCGTCGCGCACCGAGTACCAGCCGGCATAGCTGTCCTTGTAGATGTCGCCATTGTCGGCCATCAGGTTCCAGATATTGCGCGACGTCTCGTGATGACGCTCCTGCGTGGTGCGGATGAAATCATCGTTCGAGGCGTTGAGCAGCTTCGCCATCGCCTGGAATTCGCCGGAGTTGCGGTCGGCGAGCGCTTGCGGCGCGATCCCCTCGGCGCGCGCCGTCTGCTGCATCTTCTGGCCGTGCTCGTCGGTGCCCGTCAGGAAGAAGACATCTCTGCCGTCCAGGCGTTGGTAGCGCGCCATCGCATCCGTCGCGATCAGCTCATAGGCATGGCCGATATGCGGCTTGCCGTTGGGATAGGAAATCGCGGTGGTGATGTAGAAAGGTGTCTTGTCTGTCATGGCGGCCAATGTCCGGCTTACTCTATAAAAATGGTCAGCCGCTCTTAGCGCATGTCACCGCCAAGCGAAACATCAAGTTTCGCTGCCGCCCATGATTTCCAGGACACGGGGTCGCGAGCTTGACTCAGCTTCGCACGCAATTTACCGGTCGTCAGAAAGAGGGCGGGACAGAACGAATTGCCAGTTTTCATCTACCGGAATAGTCGTGGCCGCGCGCCGTTGGAGGCGCTTGCTTGACATTCGAGCCCCTCTATTCTCTTTCCGGCCTATTCGTCGGCGCGCTTGTCGGCATCACCGGCGTTGGTGGCGGTTCGCTGATGACGCCTTTGCTGGTGCTGCTCTTCGGCGTCCATCCCGCAACTGCCGTCGGCACCGATCTCCTCTATGCGGCGATTACCAAGACCGCGGGCACCGCCGTTCACGGCATCCATGGACGGGTCAACTGGAAGATCGTCAGCAGCCTCGCCGCCGGTAGCGTACCGGCCGCCCTGCTGATGCTATGGGTGCTGGCCGGCGTCGATCGGAAAAGCATCGGCGTGACCAATACCATCACAGTGGCGCTCGGCTGGCTGCTTATCATGACCGCGATCATGCTGGTCTTCCGTGGTTCCATACTGGAATTGGCGCGCCGCGCCATCGGCCATCGCACGCCACCGCGGCCCACAACCATTCTGATCCTCACCGTCATTCTCGGATTCTGCCTCGGCGTCCTTGTCACGCTGACCTCGGTCGGCGCCGGAGCGCTCGGCGTGACGATCCTGCTGGCCCTCTATCCCAGGCTGAATGTGCGTGAGATCGTCGGTTCCGATATCGTCCACGCAGTGCCGCTAACCCTGATCGGCGGTAGCGGCTACTGGCTGATCGGCGAGATCGACTGGGCGATGCTCTTTGCCCTGCTTGTCGGCTCGATCCCCGGCATCGTCATCGGAAGCCTTCTGGCGCCCAAGCTGCATGAACGTACGATCCGCATCGTCCTGGCCGTCACACTCGCCGTCGTTGCATGGAAGCTGCTGGCCGGCTGACTGGTCGCCGCTACCGACCCGGCTGCTTAATGTCGGCGAGAATGCTGATGACCGTCTGTTTGCGATCGAGATTATAGGCACTGGAAACGGCAAGCCGCTCGGTTATTTCGGAATAGAGCCGCGCCAGCCGCTCGGCGGTGGCGATTTCCCCATCGCCCGCTGCCGCACGCGCACGGTTCATGATGTCGTCGCCGACATGGCTGACGAAGAAATCGAAGATCGTGTCGCTTTCCTTGCCCGACAGCGCATCGGCCAGCCGGTGCATCGCCTTGCGGGCCGCCGGCCCTTCGGTGGTAAGCACCTCGTCATAGGCCGCGATGATCTCTCCGCCACCATAGTTCAGCAGCTTCAGCGCTTCACCGACGCTGCCCTTGGCAGCCGCAAGGACCGCCCCGCCCTCGCCCGATATCCCGAGGTGGCCAAGGGCTGCCACCAGCGCCTCATCTGAAAGCGGCGACAGTTTCAGCGGCAGGCAGCGCGAGCGAATCGTCGGCAGCAGCCGGCCCGGCGCGTGCGAGAGCACCAAAAACAGCGCCCGCTTCGGCGGTTCCTCGAGGATCTTCAGAATGGCGTTGGCTGCATTGCGGTTCATGTCGTCGGCAGGGTCGATGATGACGATGCGCCAGTTGCCGGTGCCTGACGTCTGCGAGAAGAACTTGCCGGCGCGACGCACCTCATCGACTGTGATCGCCGATTTCACCTTGCCGGTTTTTTCGTCCACCGGCCGGGCAAGGTGCAAGAGATTGTGCGAGGCGCCGGAGACGATCTGCCGGCTGACCGCAGAGTCAGGATCCGGATCGCCGATCGCCTCCGGCGCCGTGTTCGGATCGGGGTGCGAGAGCACATGGCTGGCAAAGCGGAAGGCGAGCGTCGCCTTGCCGATACCCTCCGGCCCTTCGATCAGGATTGCGTGATGGCCCTTGCCGGATCGGTAGGATTGCGCAAGGAAGGCTTCAGCCTCCTCATGCCCAAATAATCTGGTGTTCTCGGCGGGCCAAATGGCGCCGTCGAGCAGTCCCGGTCTCTCCTCACTCATAATGGGCGGCTTCCGGCGTCCGGGCGCGGTCAGTAGGCGACTTCAACTGCTTGACGATCGCCAGGATCTCAGCCGCGATCGCCTCTTCCGTCTGCATGGCGTTGACCACACGGCAACGCTCCGGTTCGCGCGCGGCGATATCGAGAAAGGCTTCGCGCCGTTTCTCGTGGGTTTCGAGCCGTTCCTTCTCGAAGCGGTCGGGCGCTTCGGCGGCGCTGCGCTTCTGCGCCCGCTCCAGGCCGACCTTTGCCGGAATGTCGAGTATCAAGGTGCAGTCCGGCACGACACCGTTGATGGCGATGCGCTGCAGCGTCTCGATGAAATCGGGGTCGAGATTGCCGGTAATCCCCTGATAGACGCGGGAGGAATCCATGAATCGGTCGCAGAGCACGATCTTGCCGGCGGCAAGGGCGGGCCGGATCACCTCTTCGACGTGATCATTGCGCGCCGCCGCAAAGAGGATCGCCTCCATCCGCGTGCCAAAAGCCTCGGCAGCGCCCGACAACAGCACGTGGCGCACGGCTTCCGCGCCAGGCGATCCGCCCGGTTCCCGCGTCACCAGCACTTCATGCCCTTCGCCTTTCAACGCTTCGGCGAGGCGGCGGATCTGCGTGGATTTCCCCGCGCCTTCCCCGCCTTCAAACGTAACGAACAGTCCCGTACCGGATGACAATGACAACTTCCCGCATTCCGGACGCCGCACGCCCGCGCGCCCCGCCTCTTCTATCTATCCCAAGACATCGGGAAGGAAAACCTTTCGCGGCGGCGACATAATCACCTTCCCCGGCAAATTGTATCAGAAGGTCAGGCATTCAAGTCTGGGGCATGACTGTGCGGCAACGGCACGCAGGAAAAGAAGATCTGTGCGCAAGAGCCTCATCCCGGCGTTCAGCCGGGGGCGGACCTGTCCCAGAGCCAGGAGAAGAACAGCGACTCGCCGAGTTCCAGCATAGCGTCGACCGCCCGGCTGCTGAGCGAGCCCTCCCCGACCGCCTGCGCGGTATAGAGCGGCACTTCCCTGAGCAGCCGGCTGCCGGCGAAAATCCTGAGAGTGCCGGCCTGATAATCCGGCTTCACCGGCGCCGTCAGCGGCCAGTGATAGACGATGCGCGCCGAAAGCCGGTCAGGGTTGCTGATCGGAATATAGACGCTGACCGGCGCCTTGGCGACGAGATCGACGGTGCGCGCCGAGCCGCCATAGACGCTGGCTGCGCCGATCACTTCATGTTCGGTGAAAATCTGACGGCTCTCGAAGGCAGTCAGCCCCCATTCGAGCACGCGCTTGGCCTCCTCCGTCCGCTCCTTGTCGGAAGCGATGCCGGCAAGCGCCAGAAACAGCCGCCGGCCATCGCGCTGAACCGACGCGACGATCGAATAACCTTCTCCCTCGGCAAAGCCAGTCGCAAGCCCGTCGGCGCCGAGATCAAGTCCGAGCAGCGGATTGCGGTTGCGCTGGAAGATCTTGTTCCATTCGAAATCCTGCTGCGCGAAATAAGGATAGAGATTGGGATAGGATTGCTGAAGGGCGGCGGCAAGCGTCACCATCTCGCGTGCCGTCACTTTGCTCTTGCCGTCAGGAAGGCCGGTGGAATTGCCGAACACCGCTTTCTCCATGCCGAGTTCGCGGGCGCGGCGGGTCATCGATTGCGCGAATTGCTGCTCGCTTCCGGCCATCCCCTCGGCGATGATGATGCAGCTGTCATTAGCGCCCTGGATCGCGACGCCCTTGATCAGGTCCTCGACGCGCACGCGTGATTTGAGGGCCGCAAACATCGTTGCCGTCCTCGACGGCGCGCCGCCGGTGCGCCAGGCATATTCGGAAACGGGATATTCGGTATCGAGCGTGATCTGGCCCTTGGTCACTGCGTCGAAGACCAGATCCATCGTCATCAGCTTGGCGAGCGAAGCCGGCGAAAAACTCTGATCCTCATTCTTGGCGAGAAGCACCGTGCCGGTGGAGGCCTCGATCATATAGGCCTGCGCCGCTTTGGTGGCGAAACCGGCTGTGCCCCCGTCGGCGGCATGTGCGCTGGCGGCGAGCGGCATCAGGCATGCAAGCAGACGAAGCACAGGCCTCAGCATCGCAATTCCCATCGGTCAACGGCGTTTTGAGAAGGTTAGAGCGCGGCGAAATTCGATGCAATCGCCATGCTCAACGCGCTGCCGATTTTGCCTGCTGGCGCTTAGCCGAGGCAAGGATGGAAGCCTGGGTCAGCCCGTCGTTGCGCACCATCACCGCGTCGAAGGCGAGATCGACCGTCACCGTCTTTACCGCCTCGCTCTGGTAGCCGAGCGCAAGAGAGCCCTGAGAGCCGCCATAGGGCCGCTCATAGGGCATGGGACCGATCTCCGGCAGCACCACCATCTGATCGAAGGCCGGCGCGGCCCTGGAGGAAGGAGCCGAGGGCGCCACCAGAACATGGGCGCCCGGCGCAAGGCCGGGCGCCGCGTTGTAGCGCGCGCTCGGCGTCGAACCCGCATAGGAGGTCGCCGACATCGGCACCGGCACATTCGCCGGCTGCGTCTCGTAGTCTTCGGCACTCTGCAACTGGTCGCGGGTGATCTTGCGGCTGTTGGAGGCGACCATCACGCCGGTAGCGATCTGCCCTTCCGGATTGACGCCGGGGATGCGGCTACCCTTCGGCACGTAAGAGGCCATCAGATAAGGCATGTCATGGCCGTCCATGCGGGCGCGGCCGACATATTGCACACGCACCTTGCCTGTGCCGCTATGCTGCAGATCCAGCATGTCGGCGGTCTTGTTGGAAAGGTCGATGATGCGGCCTTCGTGATAGGGACCGCGATCGTTGACGCGCACAATGATCGACGAGCCGTTCTCGACGTTGGTGACGCGAGCATAGCTCGGCAGCGGGAAGGTCGGATGCGCGGCGGAAAGATGCATCTGGTCGTAGACTTCGCCGTTCGCCGTCAGGCGTCCGTGAAAGGCCGAACCATACCAGGAAGCGATGCCGACCTTGTTATAGGAGAAGTCTTCCTTCGGATAATACCATTTACCCTTGACCACATAAGGATTGCCGACCATGTAGCGGCCGCCGCCCTTCGGGATGTTGTTGCCGGTGGCGACCCGCGGGCTGGCTTTCACGCCATATTCGGATTCAGAGAAATATTCCTTGCCGTGAGATCTCTTTTTCGGCACGGCCTGCGTGGTGCCGCACGCTGCAACCGTCGCACACATCGCCGATATCGCCAGCCACCGCCCTGCCGTTGCGAAAGACGCCGCCCCGTATCCCAATCTCATATGTCCCACGCCGCTCAAAGATCGTTATGGTTAAGAAACCTTGCCCCATCTCGGGTCAATAACGCCTTATTCCCACCCACCTAACGAGACTTTAATCTTGCTGAGTTCGTGGCAAATTTACGAACGATTTCGCAGCGATAGCGACAATTCTAATGATTATGGTTTACAAATTGCTAACGCAAAGCCCATTGCCCTGCCCTCCTGCTGTCCCGATGAGACCCGAAATCAGCGTGCCGATGCGGAGCACATGGTAAACGTCGGCCGCCTTTCAGAGGCCCAGAAGTACGCGGTCGAGACACTGAAGCATTCGTCCGAGGGTAGTATATCAGCTCGTGCTCTCTTCGTTGCATGTCCTTTACGGCGATGGCATCGGCCGTCACTCCCTTAGTGCGTGTAGTTTGTTGCTTGACTCAAAGTGGAGTAGAAAGTTTATTTGCAGCGTTCGGGTCCCAGCCCGGCGTCCTTTCCACGCTCATCTTTAGGAGACGAGCCATGGCAAATCACAAACCAATAGTGCCTGACGTCTCGGTCCACGACTACGCACCAGCGGAAGCCATCGAAGGGAACCTTCTCGATAACGCCTCGGATTCCGACGGCGATCGGCTACAGGTTCAGTTCGTCAACGGAATGAGAATTCCCAACAAGGCGGGCGAGCCGGGATATCTTACCATCGAAGGTGAGCACGGAACGCTGACGATTTGGAGCAACGGCAGCTATAGTTACACGGTCAATGATCCGAGCGCGCTTGAGCCCGGCGGAGTCTTCGGCGAGAATTTTTCATTCAAAATCGCCGATGGAAAAGGCGGCACCGATGTCGGCAGTCTCAGCATCGGAGTCCACACTCCTCCGCAAGGACAGTATTCCTTCGATTTCGAGGATGCTCCCACGGAATATCCCGGCCTGCCTGACATCGCCTCGGGCTATGCAGGATTCAAGTTTGGCGACAAACTCGATGGCAATCTTTGGACCGTCGCCGAATCCGGCGGCAACGAATACGTCGTCACCAATCCCTACAATCCGTTTTTCGAACGTGTTGACGGCAAGCTCTTCACCATAGAGGGCGTCGATGTCGCAACCAATTTCGACCCCGCCTATGAAGGTGTCGATGCCCTCGTAACCTTCGAGGGTTATATCGGTGGCAACAAGGTGAGCGAGATGTCGCTGACAATCTATGGTGACACCATTGCCGACGGCCAGCACATTTCGTTGGCAGCCTTGGGAGCGGTCGATTTTGTCCGCTTCGATATTCAGCCCGACGTCGAGCCGACGGGCTTTCCGCAGCTCGCATTTGACAACTTCACCGTCCTGGTCTGACGGCGCCAGGGAGAAGCGGCTCTCAAAGCCGCTTCTCTGCAGAACAGGTTGACGCTGCCATCAAAGCTGCTAAAACGCCGGCCTGTGAGTGAATGGGCAGCAAATCGGCAGAAACCACCGATCCACCGGAAAGACCGAAACGGAATTTCTTCCGGCCTCCCAAATACTTGGAAGAGTGTCCGAGTGGTTTAAGGAACCGGTCTTGAAAACCGGCGTGCGGGAAACCGTACCGTGGGTTCGAATCCCACCTCTTCCGCCATTTTCCACTTCTCATGTCCCGGCGTTCAGCCGCCCGATGCTGCAGGCCTTAAGGCGTACCCCAAGAGATCGAGTGCAGGCGGCGGCATAAAACGGCGGCCCCGCAATTTTCTGCAGCGATAATCCTCAGGTCGAAAGAAAGCCGGCAGCCTTGCCGTAGCCGGATCGATCGCTGCGACTATTCAAACGACGACGGGTTCGACCTCGAAGAGCATCGGATCGATTGCAAGTTTGGGAACGGGGACAAGGGTCTGCGCCGTCGTGGCTTTGTCGGCTTAAAACGACCTTCAAATCATCAGGAAGGACGCATGGCAGCCAAAGGCGGCTCTCAGGGTAAACGACCTCAACGGCCAGCTGGGTCACTTCCCTCCATGGAGGAGACGGGCAGTGAACCGGCCCTGTCGATCGAACGGATCGTGGCGACCGCAGTCGAACTGCTGGACGCCGAAGGTGTCGGCGGATTGAAGATGCGTCGCCTGGCCGATCGCCTCGGCGCGGGCGCGATGAGCCTCTATTGGCACGTCGACAACAAGGAGCAAGTCTTTGATCTGGCGCTCGACTCGGTGCTCGAATATCGCGGGACGCCGCAAAGCATTGAGGCTGAGGATTGGCGCGGCGCAATCTTTCACATGCTCGAGGACTGGCGCGCCAGCATGCTGCGCCATCCCTGGTCGGCATCGCTGCTGCCGCGCCGGGCGCTCGGCCCGAACATCCTCGGCCGTCTGGAGTTGCTGGGCAGGATCTTATCCAGAGCCGGTGTCGACGAGGCGGATTTGAACGGCGCGATATGGTCCCTCTGGAACTATGTGATGGGGGCGACCCTCACTCGTGCGAACTTCGACCTTTCGGACGAAGACATGCTCGCCGGACAGCAGCGCCTTGCTCATCTCAGCGCAGAATACCCAACGATCGAGCGTGCTCGTCTGCTGTTGGACAATGACTGGGACGGCGTTTTCAGGAAGGGTCTGGGCTTCCTGCTTGACGGGCTTGTTCCGAGCCGATGAAGAGGGGTTCAGCTCCCGAACTGATCAGCAAGTTCGGTCAGGATACTGACCAGCTGGTCTTTCACGATCTGTGCCAGGGGCGTCCGAGCCGCCTGATCCTGCACAAGAAGCCACAGATCTAGCCTTGGCCTGGGAATGTCTTTGAGGATGGGCACCACCCAGGTTCAACGCGCCCCTCAAGTCCGCTTCTGGGCCGCGAACGAAAGTGCAACATCCGTTTACGACAACATCGAGTATATCAGCGCACCGATGGAACCCCAGAAAATAACCGGCGTCAGGATCATCCCCACAACGAAGATTTTGGTCACCGCTAAACTCCGCAAGTTCGTTCACCGCGAAAACCTATTGCAGCGACCGAGGGTTTGGTATCGGCATGAAGTCCGAGGCAGATCGGACCTTGGTCTCAGTCTCGATGGCGCCCTGCTTCAGCGGCCGCGGCGGCAAGTCACGGCCGCGATGGCGAGTGCCGCGGCGATCGCCATCGCTGCGACGGCAAAGGCGATCTGCTTCCCTGAGTGAATAGCCTCGGGGCCTGCGACGGCGACATCCGATGTTCCCGATCCCGCGCATCGCTGGCCGCGCAGCTGTGTTCGTGAGGTTTGTTCAGCCGCGGATCGGGGGCAGGAGAACGAGAATCGGACGGGAGGATGGTGATTGACTCTCCCCTGTTGTCGTGATTTCCCCTCTCGCATCATCAAGCGAGGACATCATGGCCGACGACATCATCGTCAAGGACAGCAACGGAAGCCAGCTTCACGACGGCGATTCGGTGACGCTGATCAAAGACCTCAAGGTCAAGGGCACCTCGGAGACGCTGAAGCGTGGAACGCTGGTCAAGGGCATTCGCCTCACCGACAATCCCGGCGAAATCGAGTGCAACACCAAGCAGGTCAAAGGCCTCGTGCTGAAAACGGAGTTCCTGAAGAAGGCGTAGGATCTACCTGCTGCGGCCCGTGGTCCCTTGCTGCAACTTACGGCACTTCCTCGGTGATCACTTCGAAGCGGGAAAGCGTCGCCGGGCCGAAAGCCGTTGACATCGCGACGTCGGTGGCATCTCGGCCTGTCGCCATCAGAATTCTGCCGATACGCGGGGTGTTGTGGCGGGCATCGACCGTGTGCCAGTGGCCGCCGAGAAAGACCTCGAACCAGGCGCTGAAATCCATCGGATTGGGATCGGCTGGGACGCCGATGTCGCCAAGATAGCCGGTACAATATCTGGCGGGAATATTCATGCATCGGCAAAGCGCCATAGCGAGATGGGCGAAATCGCGGCAGACGCCGCTCTTGTCGGTAAATCCGCCATGAGCGGTCCGGAGAACGTCGGCCTTCTGATAGTCGAAGGTGATGTGGTTATGCACAAAATCGCAGATCGCCTGCACGCGCGCCCAGCCGAGCGGCGTCGATGAAAAGGTTTCCCAGGCAAAATCCGAGAGCCTGTCGGTGTCGCAGTAGCGGCTGCCGAGCAGGAAGACGAGCACCTCGTCAGGCAAGTCCTTGATCGCGTGCTGCACGGCCTCGGTGGGTACGACGTCGGCTTGTCCCGTATCGTAGATCTCGAAGCTGGTTGAAATCGTCGTCAGCCCCGGCGGAGCGACGATCCGGCTGCAGGCGTTGCCGAAACTGTCGGTATATGCCCAGGCTTCGATCGGCCGATCGAATGTCAGGACCTGCTCGCTTAGAAGATCGGCGCGACGCGAGGGGTGAATGTTGAGGACCAGCAGCATCGGTGTCGGCTGGATGCATTCATAGCCCAGATGAAATCCGGCGCGTATCTTCATTGCGGTTTCCTCGCCCTTTTCCCAGCATGGGTGGAGGTGAGTATGGAACGTCGATCGCGCTGCCCGGTTCCGCCGACCGCGGCTGTCGTTCGGCGCCGATCCAGCATCCCCGCCTGGCAATCGACCGCTACCCCTCTCTGATCCATGGCTGCCGCGTGGTCACGTTGACCTGCACCGTCATGCTGTCGAAATCCGAGCCATCGCCGTCATAGCTGCCGCTCAGGGGAATTGCCTGGCGCGGGTCGCGGGCAACGGCCACACGGATGAGATCGCGATTGCCGACGATGCCGTTGGTCGGATCGAACTCAGCCCAGCCCGCCCCTGGAAGATAGACCTGGCACCAGGCATGTGTTGAGCCGCCGCCGAGCACGGTGGAGCCGTCCCGGTCGGGGACATAGACATAACCGCTGACGAACCGGGCGGCCAGACCAAGCGTGCGGGCCGCCTCCATCATCAGAAGTGCGAAATCCCGGCAGGTGCCGGAGCGAAGCTGCAAGGTTTCGATCGGCAACTGCGTCCCGTGTTCCTGGCGCCGCCCATAAACGAAGCTTTCGCGAATGGCATAACACATTGTCATCAGCAGGTGCCCGGTCTCCGTCGAGTGGCCCACACGCACGAACCGCCGCGCCCAGCGGCCGACCTCATCGCCTGGATCGGGATAGTGGCGCTGCATCGCTGGCGCGAGATCGGCGATTTCGTCCTTGTCGTAAGAGAAGGGATAGGTCAGCGCCGCCTCGTCAATGCGGATATCGGGAGCGAGTTGAGGTGTGTGATCGAGCGTGATCCAGGTTTCGAAACGAAGCTCCGCCGACGGCCGCAAAAAATCGACCAGCGCCACGCAATTGCCGAAAACATCGTGGATCCAGCGCACATGGCTTTGCTCCGGATAGGTCGTCAGCGACGCCTCGATCAGCCGCTGGTCGAAACTGTCGCGCGGTCGGAACATCAGGCGATGCTCGCCGAAATCGACATCTCGGCGGTAACGATAGGACGTAATGTGTCGGACGGAGAAAATCGTCATGGGCTGGCGCCGGCTGATTTGTTCACGTTGCTGCTCCTACAGCGCCGCACGTCTTATCAGACGCCGCAAGCGCCCTGCCCCTTTCCCGGCTCATCCCGATTTCTTGTCATATAAGCAGGTTCGAAAGATTGCTATTGTACCTTCACCGATCGACGGCAGAGCCGTCCAACCTAAGAGGATAACATGCATATCATCTGGGACGTACTGACGCTTCTGCTGACCATCGGTTCGCTCTATGGCGGTCGCGAATACCGGATTATTCGCGCCCGTGCCCGCGCTCAGAATTGGGGCAACTTCTGACCCGGTTCTGACGCCGCTGCCGGAACCTTTCGGTCGCGGTTACGTCGAATGACGTACGGCGGCGCCATTAAGGAAATGCTGTATCAGTCGGGACGGTTTTCGTCCGTCCATTCTCTCTGTTATGTTATGCTAAGCCCGCCTCACCCCAGGCGGGCTTTTTTCATGCAAGATTTGCTGCGTGTCGCCGGCAGCCGCCGTTACTTCTTGGCGCCGGATGAAAGCACCCGATGAGTGGCATTATCCATTGCGTGGCTCGCCTCTTGTCCATCCTTCTTCAGCCCGTATGCGGTATTGCCGCAGCCGGAAAGCGTAAGCAGGCCAAGGCAGCAGGCGATAGCGATTGCAGCTTTTGACATCGAGGTTTTCCCTGATTGAACGAACCCCCGGAGAAATGACGCAGCCCGAGCCAAAATCAATCCGCCGGCGGCCGAACATAATCCAGCGCCTGCGCCGAATTGGTGCATCCGGCGGCTCCCTGTTCCGCCGAGGCACGGATTACTGCGGTTAGAACTCTCCGAAATGTAGAATTTCTGGACGGGAAGCAAGGCTGCTGCCAGTCATCCGTGTATTTCCTCCTCATATCTCCGCATTTTCGCGAGCGTTCCCATAATTTATCATTTTACTTAAATATAACACTTTACCAATTGTTAGTAATAATCTTGCGCAACTTGCACTTTGCCTTATGCTTTACTCAAAAACGGGAGAGGAAAGAATGTTAAGCAAAAGCCTGATCATGCCTTTCAGCTTCGCAATTCTTGCGCTAAGCGGCCTGCTGTTCCAATTCGTCGCTTACCTGTTGGAAACGCCGGTCACCGTGCTGCATCCCTGAGCGCTTAGAGCCTTTCCGGGTTAGTTCCCCCTGGAGTGGAACTTTCTTTCGTTTCGTGCATTCTTGCGAGTCGTTTCACCAGGAGGGATCACTATGGAAGACGCAGGCGTGGGCTGGATTGCGGCCATCATCATCGGCGGCATCGCTGGATGGCTGGCAGAAAAGGTCATGAGCAGCAATATGGGCGTGCTTATGAACATATTGCTCGGCATCGTCGGCGCGATCGTCGCCAACTGGATCCTGGGTCTCCTGCACATTCAGCCGCTGGCCGGATGGCTTGGTTACCTGATCACCGGCTTCATCGGTGCCTGCATTCTGATTTTCATCGGCCGCGCCATTCGCCGCTGATTGTCCAGGCATAACTGGCAGACATCACCAAAAGCCGGGCGCGACTTGCGTCCGGCTTTTTCTGTCCCGAATTCCATGTTCAGCGGCGGCTTAGCAGGCCGAAAAGATAGGCTACGCCTGCCGTTATCGCGAGCGCCATGATCGGTTCTTCGCGAACCTTGTCGCGCAGCCGTTCCGTCATCAGCGAAGCTTCGTCCGTAACCACCGACTTCGCGCCCTGTCCCAGCGATCGCACACTGTCCGTCAGTCTGGACAGATCTTCACGGAGTGCCGTGACCTGCGCCGACAGATCGTCTGCTGCGAGATCCGCCTTGACGCGCGCAGCGGTGGATTCGGCGGAAGCGGTTTTCAAATCTGCCATTGTCTGCTCCTGTTTCATGGGATGCCGCTTCAACGAAATGGCGGCCCGAAAGGTTCCGCCGGGAGCCGATCTTTTGTTAGCCGTCAACGCGTTGCGTCGCCCTCGCGGTCATGCGCAGCTTTTCGCGTGACAACCCTTCATTTCCTCACGGCTTTGTTTTAAGGAACTCGCATGTCTGCCCGTGCGCGGGTCAATAAATACTGCGAGGTTTGCGTTTCCATGTTCCATCTTCTGAGAAGAGCTGCTCAGACCTGGGTTGCCAAGCTGCTCCTGCTTCTCCTGGTGGCCTCCTTCGGCATCTGGGGCATATCGCGTGAGCTGATATCAGGCGGCAGCAGCACCACGGTCGTGACCGTCGGCGATCAGAAGGTGGGCGTCACCGAATTCCAGCTTGCCTATCAGCGCCAGGTGACAAGCATCGGCCAGCAGTTCGGCATGCGCCTCACGCCCGAGCAGGCCCGCGCCTTCGGTGTCGAGCAGCAGGTGCTGTCACAGCTCGTTGCCGGCGCCTCGCTCGACCAGCTCGCCGAAGATATGAACCTCGGCCTGTCCGAGGATCGTCTCGCCCAGCTGATTGGCGACGATCCGGCTTTCAAGGCTGTCAATGGCCAGTTCGATCGCGAGTTGTTCGTTTCGCGCCTGCGCAATGCCGGCATCCGCCAGGACGATTACATCAAGGAGCGCAGCAAGGTCGCCGTCCGCAGCCAGATCGTCGATGCCGTTTCCAACGGCTTTACCGCGCCGAAGACGCTGATCGACGCACTGAAGCTCTATGGCGACGAAAGCCGCAGCATCGACTACCTCTTGCTGACCAACGCCAATATCGAGCCGATCAAGGCGCCCGCCGACGACGTGCTGGCGAGCTGGTTCGAAGGTGTCAAGCAGCGCTACCGCGCACCGGAATACCGCAAGCTCATCTATCTCAAGCTGCAACCGGCCGATATCGCCGACGCCGCGACCGTTACCGACGACCAGATCCGCGAAGCTTTCGAGAAGGGCAAGGATAGTTATCGCACGCCGGAAAGCCGGACGATCGAACAGCTGACCTTCGCCAGCAAGGATCTCGCCACCGCCGCCGAAACGGCGCTTAAGGGCGGCACCAGCTTCGACCAGCTTCTCACCGACCAGGGCAAGACGGCAAGCGACGTGCTCCTCGGCGAGTTCACCAAGGACAAGGTTCCCGACCAGGCCGTCGCCGATGCCGCCTTTGCCGTGTCGAAGGATGGCGGCACGACGCCTGTCGTCGACGGCTCGTTCGGCCCGGTCATTCTGCGCATCACCAACATCAAGCCGGAAACGGTCAAAAATTTCGACGAGGTGAAGGAAGACATCCGCAAGCAGCTGGCGCTTTCCAACGCTTCTCAGGAAGTGATCAACGTTCATGACCGTATCGAGGACATGCGCGCCGGCGGCTCCACGCTCGAGGATATCGCCGGTCAGCTGAAGCTCAAGGCGGTGACCGTCGACGCCGTCGATGCGACCGGCGTCGACAAGGACGGTAAAGAGGTCAAGGATCTTCCCGCCAAGCAGCAGCTGCTCGGCGAAGCCTTCAAGACCGAGGTCGGCGTCGATGCCTCGCCGCTTCCGATCGGCAATGACGGCTATGTCTGGTTCAACGTCCGCGAAATCACGCCGGACCGGGACCGCCCGATCGCGGAGGTGCGCGAGAAAGCCGTCGAGGACTGGACAGCAGAGCAGCAGAAGGCCGAACTCGCCAAGAAGGCCGAGGAATTGAAGGCCCAGGCGCAAAAGGGCGCCGCCCTTGCCGACATTGCGGCGCCGCTCGGCATCGCCGTCGAAAGCAAGAGCGGCATCACCCGCTCCACCGATGATCCGGTTCTCGGACGCGCCGCCGTCAAGGCCGCCTTCTCCGGCCCGGTGGATACGGTTGCAAGCGCGGTCGGCGCCGATCCCTCGACACAGATCCTGATGAAGGTCACCGAGGTCAACAGCCAACCGACCAGCGACGTGCTGAACAACCGCGACGCCCAGCTCACCGCCATGGCCAATGCCGCCGGCGATGATATTCTCGACCAGATGGTCAACCTGCTACAGACGCAGTATGGGGCTTCGATCAACCAGACGCTCGCCGAACAGGCGACGGTCCGCTAGGAGGTTTTATGACCGATCTGAAGCCGTTCCTGGCCAAGGTAGCGAGCCGCGAGCCGCTGACGCGTGACGAGGCCCGTGCCGCCTTCGACATCCTGATGTCGGGCCAGGCAACGCCCTCGCAGATCGGCGGCTTTCTGATGGCGCTGCGCGTGCGCGGCGAAAGCGTCGACGAGATCGTCGGCGCCGTCACCACCATGCGGTCGAAAATGCTGACCGTCGAGGCGCCGGCCGATGCGATCGACATCGTCGGCACCGGCGGCGACGCCAGCGGCACCTATAATATTTCGACGCTGGCGGCGCTGATCGTTGCCGGCGCCGGTGTGCCCGTCGCCAAGCACGGCAATCGGGCGCTGAGCTCGAAATCAGGCGCGGCGGACAATCTGTCGGCCCTTGGCGTCAATATCGATGTCGGTCCCGAGATCATCTCCCGCTGCATCGCCGAGGCCAGCGTGGGCTTCATGTTCGCCCAGCTTCATCATTCCGCCATGCGCCATGTCGGCCCGTCCCGCGTCGAACTCGGCACGCGCACCATCTTCAACCTTCTCGGGCCGCTCTCCAATCCGGCCGGTGTGCGCCGCCAACTGCTTGGCGTCTTCTCGCCGCAATGGCTGGTGCCGCTGGCCGAAGTCATGCGCGATCTCGGCTCCGAATGCGTCTGGGTCGTCCACGGCGACGGTCTCGACGAAATCACCACAACAGGCATCACCAAGGTTGCCGCGCTCGAAGACGGCAAGATCCGCAGCTTCGAGCTGTCGCCCGCCGACTTTGGAGTCAGCCCCTGCGTGCTCGCCGATATCAAGGGCGGCGATGGTGTCGCCAATGCTGCAGCGCTTCGCGAGGTTCTCGGCGGCGCGAAAAACGCCTACCGCGATGTTTCGCTGGCCAATGCGGCCGCCTCGCTCGTCATCTCGGGCAAGGTCGAAACGATCCGCGACGGCATGAAGCTTGCCGCGCATTCGCTCGATAGCGGCGCCACCGCGCTCGCTCTCGACAAACTCATCGCCGTTTCCAACGATATCGATTAGGATTGCCGGATGAGCGATATCCTGAAGAAGATCGAACTCTACAAGCGCGAGGAAATCGCCGCCGCCAAGGCGGCAGTGTCGCTGGCCGACCTGAAGGCGATGCAGGCGGGGCAGTCCGCGCCGCGCGGTTTTTATCAGGCCCTCACGGCCAAGCGTGAGGCTGGCCATTTCGGCCTGATCGCCGAGATCAAGAAGGCAAGCCCGTCCAAGGGCCTCATTCGTCCGGATTTCGATCCGCCGGCGCTGGCCAAGGCCTACGAAGCCGGCGGCGCAGCCTGCCTTTCCGTGCTCACCGATACGCCAAGCTTTCAGGGTGCACCGGAATTTTTGACGGCGGCGCGCGCTGCCTGCGCCCTGCCCGCTTTGCGCAAGGACTTCATGTTCGAGACCTATCAGGTGCATGAGGCCCGAGCCTGGGGCGCCGATTGCATTCTGCTGATCATGGCGTCGCTGACCGACGACGAGGCTGAGCGTCTGCAGGACGAATCTTTTTCGCTCGGCATGGATGTACTGGTCGAGGTTCACGACGCGTCGGAAATGGAACGTGCGCTGAAGCTGTCCTCGCCGCTTATCGGCATCAACAACCGCAACCTCAGGACTTTCGAAGTCGGCCTGACGGTCAGCGAGACGCTTGCCTCCATGGTTCCTGACGACCGGCTCCTCGTCGGCGAGAGCGGCATCTTCACCCATGCCGATTGCAAGCGCCTGCAGGCCGCCGGCATCAATACCTTCCTGGTCGGCGAAAGCCTGATGCGCAAGGACGACGTGACGGCCGCTACCCGCGCGCTGCTCGTCGGCGAAGCGGCAATCGCGGCCGAATGAGATGAGCGGCGGTAAGCCCGGCCTCACCCATATCGATGCGTCAGGCGAGGCGCATATGGTCGACGTCTCCGACAAGCCCGAAACCGTTCGCGTCGCCACCGCCGAAGGCCATGTGAGAATGGCGCCTGAAACGCTCGCGCTCATCCGTCAGGGCAGTGCCAAGAAGGGCGATGTCATCGGCACGGCGCGCTTGGCCGGCATCATGGCGGCAAAACGCACCGCCGATCTGATCCCGCTCTGCCATCCGCTGATGTTGACGAAGGTCACCGTCGAGATTGAGGAAGATGCCGCCCTGCCCGGCCTGCGCGTCACGGCAACCGCCAAGCTGACCGGCAAGACCGGTGTCGAGATGGAGGCGCTGACCGCCGTCTCGGTCGCCTGCCTGACGATCTATGACATGGCCAAGGCCGCCGATAAGGCGATGGAGATCGGCGGCGTCAGGCTGCTCGAAAAATCCGGCGGCAAGTCAGGCGACTTCCGTCATCCGGAGGCAAGATGAACCTTCTGCCGGTCGCCGAGGCACAGAACCGCCTACTCTCTCGGGCAAAGCCGGTCACAGCATTCGAGAGCCTGCCGCTCGCCGAAGCAGAGGGCCGCGTCCTTGCCGTCGATCTCACGGCGGGGCTGACACAGCCACCCTTCAATGCATCGGCGATGGATGGCTATGCGCTGCGCCGAGACGACGCGCCGGAGCCGGGTGCCGTGCTGAAGGTCATCGGCACCTCGGCGGCTGGCCACGGCTTTGCGGGAAACGTCGGCCACGGAGAAGCCGTCCGCATCTTCACCGGCGCGCCCGTTCCGCCAGGCGCCGACAGCGTCCTGCTGCAGGAGGATGCTGAGAAGATCGAAGGCGGCATCCGAACGAATTTCCCCGTCCGCCAGGGCCAGCATGTGCGTCCCCGCGGCCAGGATTTCGTCGAGGGTGAAGCTGTGCTGTCGGCCGGCACCGTGCTCGATTTCTCGCGGCTGACGGTCGCAGCCGGCATGAACCGGCCCGATGTCGAGGTTCTCAAACGCCCGCTGATCGCTATCCTCGCAACCGGCGACGAACTGCTGCCGCCCGGAAGTACGCCCGGCCCTTCGCAAATCATCGGGTCCAATACCTTCGGTGTCGCAGCCCTCGCCCGCAAGGCCGGCGCCGATGTGCTCGATCTCGGCATCGTCCCGGACGACCAGGCGAGGATCACCGCGGCGATCGAGATGGCGCGCGCTGCCGAGGCCGATGTCATCGTCACCCTCGGCGGCGCTTCGGTCGGCGACCATGACCTGGTCCAGGCGACGCTGATCGAGGCCGGCATGCAGCTCGATTTCTGGCGCATCGCCATGCGTCCCGGCAAGCCGCTGATGGTCGGCAGCTTCGGCGAGACGCATGTGCTCGGCCTGCCCGGCAATCCGGTCTCGAGCTTGGTCTGTTCGCTGCTGTTCCTGGAGCCGCTGATCCGCAAGCTCGCCTCCCTGCCCCCGGTGCGACGCGAGGCAATGGTGGAGGCAGCCGTCACGCTGCGCGCCAATGATCACCGGCAGGACTATATCAGGGCGAAGCTTACGAAGTCTGCTTCCGGAAGCTGGTTGGCCGAACCGTTCGGCAAGCAGGATTCCTCAATGATGAAAGTGTTCGCGCAAGCCGACTGCCTCATCATCCGCCCGCCGCATGCGCCGGAGCTGTCGGCTGGAGCACCGTGCTCGGTCATGCTGCTGCGGCCGGATCTTCTGGTGTAGTTCAGACTTTCAGCTGCTTCAGGAAAGGGAAAAAACGCCCGCCTGCACCGCCCCGTCGCTGAACCCAGCCCCAAAATCCGAAACCGCATGCGTCGCAATTTGCTGAAGTGCGCCCTGCGGCAGGTAGGCGCGATGCGGATCGCCGATTAGCACCTCGATGCCGGCGGTCTGGCAACGCCGCAGGAAAGCCGTCACCCGCACGGCAAGTGTGGGGTCATAGAACAGGTCGCCGACAAGGAGGAGATCAGTCTCCTTCGGCGGTGGTGCCGCGATGATATCGGCGGCGACGGCAATGATGTCCACGCTGTTGAGCGTCGCGTTAAGGCCGATTGCGGCGATGGCATTAGCATCGACATCAATCGCCGTCACGGCGGCAGCCCCGGCCTTGGCTGCCGCGATGGCGACGAGCCCGGAGCCGGCCCCGAGATCAAGGACGCGGCGGCCGGCGACCAGTTCCGGGCGATCGAGCAGATGGCGGGCAAGCACGGCGCCACCGGCCCAGGGATAGGCCCAGTAAGGTGGCGGAGCAGTTTCGCCACGGCCGGCGAGCCGCCAGAGCCCGCTCGCGGGTCCCGCTGTGTGAAGCAGAATCTCAGGAATGGAGGGAACCGTCGAGATCGGCAGATTGGCCTGGATGAAGGCGGCCGGATCGAGACGCGACGTGCCAGGGCTTTTCATCGCCGTCTGATCCCTCCGATTATGAAATCCACCAATTCGGCGCCGCTACCTGCGCAATCAGCCGGGCTTCTTCTTGGAGAACTTGTTCTTCGGTCCGGCGCCGCCTTTGCCCTCAAATTTGCCGCCCTCGAACTTCGGCTTGTCATATCTGGGCTTGTCGGACTGCGGGCCATCGAAGCCAGGCTTGCCGGGTTTCTTGCTCCACGGCTTGCTGTCGCGTCGCTCCTGGCCGGCATTGTCAGTTGCAGCATATCCGCCGCCCGAACCCTTGCCGAACTTCTTTTTCGGCCGCTCGTCGCGGAAGGCTTCGCCCGGCCGTTCGTCACGCGACGACTTGCCGGCATAGGGCTTCGGCGCCGCCGCGCGGCTGAAATCCGGCGTGCCGGAAAGCCTGGTGACGCGGATGCCGCGTTCGAGCGTCTTGTTCGGCCCGAGAGCCTCCTGGAAGCCGTCGGCGCTTGCTACGGCGATCTCGACATAGGTTTCCTCGGGCTGCATCTTGATCGCGCCGATCTCGCGCTTCGTGACGTTGCCATTGCGGCAGAGCATCGGGATCAGCCAGCGCGGCTCGGCATTCTGCTTGCGCCCGACCGAGACGGAGAACCAGACGCTGGGGCCGAAATCCTCGCGCGGTCCCTTCTGCGCCGGCTCATAAGATTCGGCATTGTCGCGGCGCTTGCGGCTGCCCCCGTCCTGCACGGTGACCTCGATCAGGTCCTCCGGCGCCGAATGATTAGTGCGATAAAGACGCAGGAAAGCGGCTGCGAGCTTTTCGGCGCCGTGGCTGGAGAGAAGCTGCTGCACCAGCCCCTGCTCTTCCTCCTGCGGAGCGTCGTGAAAAATCGGATCGGCGAGCAGCCGCTCGTCATCGCGCTCGTTCACTTCCTCGGCCGAGGGCGGCCGCGCCCAGGCGGCCGAAATACCGGCATTCTCGAGCAGGCGCTCGGCCTTGCGTCGTGCATTCAGCGGCACGATCATGGCGCTGATGCCTTTGCGCCCGGCCCGGCCGGTGCGGCCGCTCCGATGCAGCAGCGTTTCCGGATTGGTCGGCAGGTCGGCATGGATGACGAGATCGAGGCCCGGCAGATCGATGCCGCGGGCGGCGACGTCGGTTGCGATGCAGACGCGGGCGCGCCCGTCGCGCATCGCCTGCAGCGCATGACTGCGTTCGTTCTGCGTCAGCTCGCCGGAAAGCGCCACGACCGAAAAATTGCGGTTGTTGAAGCGCGCGGTCAGATGATTGACGGCGGCACGCGTCGAACAGAAGACGATGGCGTTGGTCGCTTCGTAATAACGCAGTACGTTGATGATCGCGTTCTCGCGGTCGCTCGGGGCCACCATCAGCGCGCGATATTCGATGTCGACATGCTGCTTTTCCTCGGCCGCAGTGCTGATGCGCACCGCATCGCGCTGATAGCTCTTGGCAAGCTTGGCGATCGCTGCCGGGACGGTTGCAGAAAACATCAGCGTCCGGCGCTCGTCCGGCGCTGAATCGAGAATGAATTCCAGGTCCTCGCGGAAGCCGAGATCGAGCATTTCGTCGGCCTCGTCGAGCACGGCGGCCTTCAGATCCGACATGTCGAGCGCCCGGCGGCGGATATGGTCGCAGAGCCGGCCAGGCGTGCCGACGACGATATGGGCGCCGCGTTCCAGCGCTCGGCGCTCGCTGCGGATGTCCATGCCGCCGACGCAGCTGGCGATCACCGCGCCGGTCATCTCGTAAAGCCATTCGAGTTCACGCTTTACCTGCAGGGCAAGCTCGCGCGTCGGGGCGATGACGAGGGCGAGCGGCGCTCCGGCGTTGCCGAAGCGCTCGTGGCCGTCGAGCAACGTCGGCGCCAACGCCAATCCGAAGGCGACAGTCTTGCCGGACCCGGTCTGGGCCGAGACCAGCGCGTCGGAAGCGGCCAGCGCCGGATCGAGCATCGCCTGCTGCACCGGGGTGAGTTCGGCGTAACCGCGCTTCTGCAACGCCTTGGCGATCGCCGGAACGACGCCGTTAAATTCTGTCATGAGTTCGATCTTTCGGAGCTGTCAGGCGCGAAATGCGCCATGGCCGGAGCCAGCCGGCGGGATATTTGCGTCGTTCCTAGCCGCTCCCGCTGCGATTGTCAAAGCGTGCGGCTGCGCCACAGCCAGGCGTCGATATGGCTTGCCCGGCCGCGCAGTTCCGTTTCCAGCGGCCCTTCTATCCGGCCTGATTTGAGGAGCACGCTGTCCGGACCTGCGGCGCCGACGATTTCGGCGCTGAGCGCCAGCTCGACGCCATGGCGGGCGGCGACCTCCATCAGGCGGCTCCCGACGTTAACCGTATCGCCCGCCGCCGTGATCTGCTGCCTGTCGCCGGTGCCGAGCCGCGAGGCGACGATCGGCCCGCAATGGGCGCCAACCTTGAAATCGATTTTCTTCCCGGCAAAGCCCCCCTGCGTTCGAAGCCAGGCGCGGGTGCGCTCGCAGAGCCTGACCGCGCAGGCGATAGCCCGGGCGGCATCGTCGTCGGCGGCTTCCGGCAGGCCGAACAGGATCATCGCCCCGTCGCCCATGAAGCTGGTGATGGCGCCGCCATGGGCGCGCGCCTCCTCATCGATGATTTCGAAGAAACCGCTCAGCATTTCGCTCACCTTGACCGGGCCGAGGGCTTCGCTGAGGCCGGTGAAGCCCGAGAGATCGATGAAAACGACGGCGGCGTTCTGGCGCACCGGGGCGGCCAGGAAATTCGGATGGCGCGCCAGCCATTCGCCGAGGCCGGGCGCCTCGATGCGCTGCAGCAGCGCGCTCTGTTCGGCGAAATGGCGGGCGCGGCCGCGGTCGAGCCAGAGCTCGGCTGCACCGAAGATCAGGCCCGGTGGCAATGCTGCGGCGATCGGCAACGCGGCACTCAGCCAATAGCCATGCGCAAACGCCGCCAGATTGAGCATTGCCCAGACGACGAGCGCCAGCACGATGATGGCATAGCCCACAGCACTGCGCCGCCAGGCGGTCAGCGAAACCAGCGTGATCGCCAGCCCGACGGCGATGGCGGCATCGATCAGTCTGATCCTGTGGTCGCGCACCATGCCGTCGCCGGTGACGAGATGGGTGATCGCGGTCGACATCACCTCGACGCCCGGCATGACGGGATCGAAGGGCGTCGGGAAGACGTCGCCGCCGCCGGTGACGGTCGAGCCGATGACGACGATGCGGCCGGTGACCGCGTCCGCTCCCAGCTTGCCGCCAAGCGCGTCGGCGGCGCTTGACGTGGTGATACTGCCGCGCCCGCCATAGAAGGTCACCGGCAGGCGCTGGCCGATATCCGTGGGAATGCGCAATGTCCCGAGCATGATCGCATCGCGTTCGATGCTGGGGTCGACACCGAGCGCCACCGAGGCGGCACGCAGCGGAAAAGCCGGATCCAGCCGGTCTGCGGCGCGCGAGATCAGCGGAATGAAACGCGGCGTGCCGGTCTGGTCGGTGGCGACGTTGACGACACCGACCGCGGCCGCGCTGGCAAAGCGGGGAAGCGGCAAGAGAAGCTGATCTGCTTCAGGGATGGCGGCAAGCGGATCGTCCGCCAAGTCGGTGACCCGCTGCCGGCTCTGCGCAAAGGTGGCCGCCGCCGCAATAACGCTCGGTCCCTCTCCAAGGGCAGCGGTCAGCGCAGCATCGCCCTCCTCCGGTCCCGGATCGACGAGCAGGATGTCGAGCGCCAGGGCCTTTGGCTTCAAAGCGTTGATTGCATTGACCAGGCGCGCCAGTGTCGCCCGGTCTAGGGGATAGCCGTGGGTCGCCGCCGTACGGTCGTCGATCGCGACGATCGAGACGACGGAAGGCGGTGCTTTCGCCCCGACGACGATGCTGCGAATGTCGGCGAGCGAGGCCTCCATCCGATCGAGGAGGCCTATCCCGCCATTGAGATTGAGATAGCCTAGCGCCGCGCCCCAAAGACCGGCGAGCAGCAGCGCGATCACCGTCAGCAGGCGATGACTCATGGCATCTGTTGGCCGAGCCGGGCGAGAAGGGCGGCCACACGCGGTGCGGGCCAGCGGCGCACGACCAGCGGTTCGGTTCCGCTGCTAACATCGACGCCCTCGCCCGATGACAGCACCACCGGCTCGCCGGCAGGCCGGCGGACGGCCACGCTGCCTCTGACGACGAAGACCGAGGTCTTGCCGCCTGCGACGTCGACAGCCCATTGTGTGCCGCGCACGGCAGCGATCGCCTGCGGTGTCACCACCTGGAAACCACCGGCATGCTGACTGCCGTCGACATCGACGAGAATGGCCTTGCGCCGCACCGAGGCCGAATCGGGACTGCCGTCACGGTTGCGGTCGGAGAGTTGGAAAGACGCGCCGGCCTCCGCCGTCACCTTGACGCCACCAGGGCAACTGAGCGTCTGGCGGGCGCCGGCATCGCGCGAGATCGCGCAGCCCGCAGATTGCGCGAGCGCCGCGTCATGCGGAATGAGGCCGGCAACGAGCGCGGCGGCAAACAGCTTGAGAAACGTCATATTCATGGAAAGCCCCCGTGACCGTGCGGAACTGCTTCTGCGAAAGCACCCGCCAACCGTCTTCTTCCATGCGAGGCATGATAGCCGAATTCGGACATTTCCATAGGCGAAAAAAGCAGGCCGCGCATCCTCAAGTGCTGCTCTTCATATAGGGCACCGGTCCGGTATACCGTGCCCGTGGCCGGATCAATTCGCCGCTTTCGATCTGCTCCATCGCATGCGCAAGCCATCCGGTGCAGCGTGCAAGCGAAAAAATGACGATCGGCGCCTCTCTCGGCAGATCGAAGGCCGCCGCCATCGCGGCAAGTGCGAAATCGATATTGACCTTTTCCCCGACGACCTCCTCGCCCCTCTCCCTGACCTCGGCGAACTCAGGCGGCAGTGAAAATTGCGAAAGCAGCGCCAGCGCCCGGATATCGCCGTCCGGATAGAGCGGGTGACCGAAGGCGGATAAGCGATTGCCCTGTGCAAGGGTGCGGCGGATCGCCTGTGCCGGACCGAGGGTGCAAGCCGCCTCGATCAACGCATCGACGCTCTGCCAGGCGGCGCCATGCAGCGGTCCCGTCAGCGTCGCCAGACCGGAAAGCACGGCGGCCGACAGCGCCGCACCCGATGACGCGGTGACCCGTGCCGCAAAGGCCGAGGCGTTGAGTTCATGATCGGCAAGCAGCACCAGCGCGCGACGCAGGCAATCGCCGGCCTCCGGCCGCTGCCAGCTTGCCGCGAGCCTGAGATGCAGCGGCATCTCCGAAGCGCCGGGCGCCAGCGCATCCGCGATCGTTGCAAGAATCCCATGCGCCTCGCGCCGCAGTACTGTCGGCGAGCGGCCAAGCGACGGCAGGTCCGATGCCACCCGCCCGGCAAGCGCCAGGAACGCGGCCTGAAGCGATGGAAGGCCATCCGCGGTCGCGGTCGAGAAGGCAGGCGTCTCCGCTCCATTCCAAAGCAATGCCGCCGTCTGCTCCAGCGTCGCCGTCTCTGCAAGATTGGCCACGTCCTGGCCGCGATAGAAAAGGTGTCCGCTCGAAACGGTGGAGATTGCCGAGGAGAGAACGGGATCGCCCCAGCGGATTGTCTCGGCCGCGACCGTTTCGGCCTTGCGGCGGCCGGCATGGCGATCGGCAAGCCGCCGCACGTCGGCAGCGTGATAGAGGCTGCGGCGCGGATCGGCGGGATCGCGCTTGGCGCGGATCCGCCCTCGGCTGACATTGGCGTAGAGTGTCTGCGATTTGGTCTTCAGCGCCTGCAGCGCCTCCTCGGCGGTCAGCCACGACATCACAGCCTCACATTGATCAATTACGTCAAGATTGACGTCAATGAAACTAGGTCGGATCATCCGCACGGTAAAGGAGAAAACATCATGCAAAACGGCTTGGAAGACGTCATTGCCGCCGAAACCCAGCTTTCGGATGTTGATGGCGAAGCGGGGCGACTGATCATCCGCGGCGTATCGCTGGATCATTTGGTCGCGGGCGGAACCTACGAGCGCGTGGCAGCCCTGCTGCTCGACGGATTGATGGAACGGAGCTTCGATGAAGCGCAGTTGCGCAATTGGCTGGCGGAAGCCCGAACAAGGACCTTTTTCCATGTCCAGGCCGCCGACGCCGCCTTGCTCGCCCTGCCGCCGGTCGATGCGATGCGGGCGCTGATCGCCAGGCTGCCGGACGGTGAGGATTTCGGCATCGCCCTCGCCCTGCTGGCAGCGCCGGCAGTCTTCCTGCCGGCGATTCTCAGGCTACAGCGCGGTCAAAAGCCGATCGCGCCCGATGCCTCACTACCGCACGCGGCCGATATCCTGCGCATGCTGACCGGACGATTGCCGACCCAAGAGCAGACGGCGGCGCTCGACACCTATCTCGTGACGATATCAGACCATGGCCTCAACGCCTCGACCTTCGCTCGCGCGTCATCGCCTCGACGCAGGCCGGCCTCACCTCTTCGGTTCTGGCGGCGTTGAGCGCGCTGAAGGGGCCGCTGCATGGCGGCGCGCCCGGTCCCGTCCTCGATATGCTGGATGCGGTGGGAACGCCTGATAATGCCGGCACATGGCTTGCCGATGCACTCGATCGCGGCGAAAGGCTGATGGGCTTCGGCCACCGCATCTACCGCGTCCGCGACCCGCGCGTCGATGCGCTTAAAGGCGCGCTGAAGCCTTTGATCGCGTCAGGCCAGGTCGACAGCGCCCGCGGCGAACTCGCCGAGGCGGTTGAAGCCGCCGCATTGGCGATCCTGAAAGCGCGCAAGCCGAACCGGCCGCTCGACGTCAATGTCGAATTCTATACTGCGCTGCTGCTAGAAGCGCTCGGCTTTCCGCGCCAGGCCTTCACCGGCGTCTTTGCGATCGGCCGCACGGTCGGATGGCTGGCGCATGCCCGCGAACAGGCGCTCGACGGCCGGCTGATCCGCCCCCGTTCGGTCTACATCGGACCGTTGCCAGCCGCTGCCTGAAAATGGAATGGCCGATTAGCCAGATCGCGCATAACCGCGCGATCTGGCGCCGCATGCGTCAGACGAGACGGCTCTGTTCGGTCGCCGCTTCGATGAAGCTTGCAAACAGCGGATGCGGGTCGAGGGGCCGGCTCTTCAGTTCCGGGTGATATTGCACGCCGATGAACCACGGATGATCGGGATATTCGATCGTCTCCGGCAGCACGCCATCCGGCGACATGCCGGAGAAAACGAGGCCGCAGCTCTCGAGCCGATCCTTGTAGTCGATATTGACCTCGTAGCGGTGGCGATGACGCTCGGAGATATCCGTCGAGCCGTAAATATCCGAGATCTTCGTGCCCTTCTTCAGCGCCGCCTTGTATGCGCCGAGACGCATGGTGCCACCGAGATCGCCGGCTGCCGTCCGCTTCTGCAGCTCGTTGCCCTTGACCCATTCGGTCATCAGGCCGACCACCGGCTCCTTCGCCGGGCCGAACTCGGTCGACGACGCGTCCGGCACATCAGCGAGATTGCGCGCCGCCTCGATGACGGCCATTTGCATGCCGAAGCAGATGCCGAAATAAGGCACCTTGCGCTCGCGGGCGAAGCGCGCCGCGTGGATCTTGCCCTCGGAGCCGCGCTCGCCGAAGCCGCCCGGCACCAGGATGCCATGCACCTTTTCCAGATAAGGTGCCGGATCTTCCTTCTCGAAGACCTCGGACTCGATCCACTCGAGCTTCACCTTGACGCGATTGGCAATACCGCCATGATGCAGCGCTTCGATCAGCGATTTATAGGCATCCTTGAGGCCGGTGTATTTGCCGACGATCGCGATCGTCACTTCGCCTTCCGGCGTACGGATGCGATTGCAGACCTCTTCCCACTGATCAAGGCGCGGCTTCGGCGCCGGCTCGATCCCGAAGGCGGCGAGCACTTCGTCGTCGAGGCCTTCCTTGTGGTAAGCCATCGGCACGTCATAGATATTGGCGACATCGAGCGCCTGGATGACGGCGGACGGACGCACGTTGCAGAACAGCGAGAGCTTGCGGCGCTCGGCCTCTGGGATTTCGCGGTCGGCGCGCACAAGCAGGATATCGGGGTGAATGCCAAGCGCCTGTAGTTCCTTCACCGAATGCTGGGTCGGCTTGGTCTTGAGCTCGCCGGCCGCCGGGATGTAAGGCATCAGCGTCAGATGGACATAGACGGCGGTGCCGCGGGGCAGATCATTGCCGAGCTGGCGGATCGCCTCCATGAAAGGCATTGCTTCGATATCGCCGACCGTGCCGCCGATCTCGCAGATGACGAAATCGTAGTCCTGATTGCCCTCGGTGACGAAATCCTTGATCTCGTTGGTGACGTGCGGAATGACCTGCACCGTCGCGCCGAGATAGTCGCCGCGGCGCTCCTTATCGATGATGTTCTTGTAGATGCGGCCGGTGGTGATGTTGTCGGTCCTGGTCGCCGAACGCCCCGTGAAGCGTTCGTAGTGGCCGAGATCGAGATCGGTTTCCGCGCCGTCGTCGGTGACGAAGACCTCGCCGTGCTGGGTCGGGCTCATCGTGCCCGGGTCCACGTTCAGATAGGGATCGAGCTTGCGAAGCCGGACCCTATATCCACGGGCCTGCAGCAACGCTCCGAGAGCCGCGGCCGCAATTCCTTTTCCGAGGGAGGAAACCACGCCGCCAGTGATGAATACGTATCGCGCCATGGGATTCACCGGATACCTTTTCAAAAACGATTCCGCCAGCCCCAAAAATTCTTTTCCGGAATTTTCGGAGGGTGGCGCGGAATCTGAACAAAAGAAAACCGGCAGACCCGAGGGCCTGCCGGCGGTTTATGTCAAAGATCGGTTTACTGTCCCGTCGGGACGCCGGAAGGCTGAGCCGGCGCCGGCGCGGCCGGAGCTGCGGGCGTTGCCGGGGCAGTTGCTGCCGGAGCAGTCGTTGAAGGCGCGGTGGCTGCCGGAGCCTGTGGTGCGGGCGCAGCCGCACCACTGCTCGGAACGCCATTGCCGGCCGGCTGGCTCGCCGGAGCCTGTGCACCGCCGCCGAGCGAATCGAGAATGCCGTTGCCCTGGCCGCTCGTCGCGGGGATGCGGTTGAGGATGTCGCTCGGACGACCCTCGTAACGCGTCAATATGCCGAGGCCAAGCGAGGTCAGGAAGAACAAGGTCGCAAGGATCGCGGTTGTACGGGTCAGCGCATTGGCCGTGCCGCGGGCCGACATGAAGCCCGAACCGCCGCCGATGCCGAGGCCGCCGCCTTCCGAGCGCTGGATGAGCACGACGCCGACGAGGGCGAGCACAATCATGAGATGGATGACAATCAATACTGTCTGCATGGGTCCAGTCCTGCCCGTGTGGAGACGGACATAAATATGAATTCTGGCGGCTCTTTACATGAGGCTCTCGCCTATTCCAAGCCCTTCTGCCGGAATAAACCGAGCTATGAACAATGCGTCAGGCGAGCAGCGCCTCATAGGCCCGGTAAATGGCGAGGAAGTCGGCGGCTTTCAAGCTCGCTCCGCCGATCAGCGCGCCGTCGACATTGGCGATGCCCAACAGTTCCCCGGCATTGGCGGGCTTGACGGAGCCGCCATAGAGAAGCCGCATCTTGCGGCCTTCGTCGCCGAAGCGGGAGACGAGCTCCGCACGCATGAAGGCATGCGCCTTCTCGACATCCCCTGATGTCGGCGTGACCCCGGTGCCGATCGCCCAGATCGGCTCGTAGGCGATGACTGTGTTTTCGGCTGTTGCGGCATCGGGAACCGAGGCGGAAAGCTGGCGCTTGATGACGTCGAGCTCCTGCCCGGCGCGGCGTTCGTCAGCCGTCTCGCCGATGCAGATGATCGCGGTGAGCTCGGCAGCGAAAGCCGCCTCCGCTTTAGCGCGGACCAGATGATCCGTCTCGGCATGGTCGGTGCGACGCTCGGAATGGCCGACAATCACGTACGTGCCGAAGCTATCGGCGATCATCTCGGCGGAAATGTCGCCGGTATGCGCGCCCGACGGCTTCTGGTGGCAGTCCTGCGCGCCGATCGCCAGCGGGCTGTCGGTGCAGAGCGCGGTCGCCACGTAGAGCAGCGTCGTCGGCGGGCAGATCAGCGCCTCGACCTTGTCGGCGAGCGGCGGGCGAACACCCTCGGCGATCGCCTTGATCTGATCCAGGGAGGCACGCGTGCCGTTCATTTTCCAATTTCCCGCCACCAGCGGGCGCACGTCAGGTGTCATGCCGGCCTTCCACAAACTTCATATCCCCGGCCGCATTATCAAAAGCTTGCGGCAAAGAAAAGCATCAAGCCCCTGACGTAACGGGAATCTCTGCGATCTCGGGCATATTTCTGCCGTAAGACGGCCGTTATGCGGCAAGAATCCAGTTCAGGACCCTGCGCCAGTCGATCATTCGGATCGGCGTTCCGTGATTACCTGTCTGAAATAGCGTGAAGCGCGTCGGATATTTTGCCTTGCGCAGGCTCTCGAACAGCGCCTGCTGGTCTGTCGCCGCATAGACCGGATCGCGGCTGCCATGCGCGAACCAGAGCGGCAGCTTCGCCTTGCAGAAGGCGCTTCTGGCGAAATCCGTATCGGTGACGCCGCTCAGAATCAACATGCCCTTCAACCGCTTGACGCTGACCTCGTCACGCGCGATGCCCCAGCAGACCTGACTGCCCATGGAGGCGCAGGACAGGATCACCGGCCGGCCGGGCGATTGCGCGCTGGCATAGCGGATGAGGCCTTCGATCGCGGCAACGCCGTTGCTGTCGAAGCTCCTGACCGTCGGCGAATAATAAACCCCGCCATTGCCGGCGACGAGGTTTTTCAGCCGGTTGAAATTGCCGCCGAAGCTGTAATCATTGGCCCCGAGCCGGCGGTCGCCGTCGCGGCCATGAATGAAAATCACAGTGAAGGCGGCATTCGCCGCCGGTCCCACCCTGGTGACATCGAGCCTGATGCCGTCGAGTGAAAGGGTTTCATCCGCCTGGGCCTTGCGGATGCCGAGCGCTACATATTTCTGCTGCGCCCGCTTCTCCGGGATCTGGTCGCGGCCGTTGATATCGCGCATCTCGTCATAATCGACGACCTCAAAGGCGCCGCCGTCGCTAGTCTGCAGCACAGACTGCTTCGAAAACAGGTCGTCCTTGAAAGGCGGCAGGGCGTCGGCCGCCCGTGCCGGTCCGCCGGCCGAAAGGATGGTTGCGGACAAGAAAAAGGCCGCAATTACGGTGATAACGGTGCAATCACTTGTGGACATTCGCATGCGGATGGTTTCCTGAAGCCTGCCGCCGCTTGCCATTCCGCGCCCGGCAACGCAAATCATGTGTTAAAGCCGCCAAACCGGCGGTGTCGCGTATTTCGGTGCTTTCTGGCAGAATCTGCCTGATTCGCAAACGTGACATGAAATGCGGTGATTTTGGGCCGGCGGCGGATGCAAGCCCCAAGCCAGACCCAAGACAGGATGAAGATCTGAACGGCCCCATGGACGACAGCAACGACCTTTTTTCCGGACTGCCCCTCTCCGAAAAACGCGAGGAGGCGCAGAAGCCAGCCGCGCCGAGCGAACGTCCGTCGGCGGCCGCCCCCATGACGGCCGTGCCCTCGACGCCGACGCGCCCGGCACCTGTCGCCTCGAACGCGGATGACTATGGCGCCTCGTCGATCCGGGTCCTGGAAGGGCTCGAGCCGGTGCGCATGCGTCCGGGCATGTATATCGGCGGCACCGACGAAAAGGCGCTGCATCACCTCTTCGCCGAGGTCATCGACAACGCGATGGACGAGGCGGTTGCCGGACACGCCAATTTCATCGAGGTGCATCTCGATCTGCAGGGCTATCTCACCGTCACCGACAACGGCCGCGGCATTCCGGTCGAGAACCATCCGCAGGTGCCGGGCAAGTCGACACTCGAAGTCATCATGACCAAGCTGCATGCCGGCGGTAAATTCGACGGCAAGGCCTACGAGACATCGGGCGGCCTGCACGGCGTCGGCGTTTCGGTGGTCAACGCGCTCTCCGACTTCCTCGAGGTCGAGGTGGCGCGAAACCGCAAGCTTTACCGCCAGCGCTTTTCCCGCGGCCTGCCGCAGGGTGGGCTCGAAGAACTGGGCGACGTCCACAATCGCCGCGGCACCCGCGTGCGCTTCCATCCCGACCCCCAGATATTTGGGGACCACATGAAGTTCGAGGCCGCCCGCGTCTTTCGCATGGCGCGCTCGAAGGCCTACCTCTTCGGCGGCGTCGAGATCCGCTGGAGCTGCGAGCCTGGCGTACTGCCGGAAGGGTCGGAGGTGCCCGACAAGGCCACCTTCCATTTCCCCGGCGGCCTCAAGGACTATCTCCAGGCGACGATGGGCAAGGAATTCACCGTCACCCGCGAAATCTTCGCCGGCAAGACGGAGAAGGCCAGCGGCCACGGTTCGATGGAATGGGCGATCACCTGGTATGGCGGCGACCCGCAGGTGCATTCCTATTGCAACACCATCCCGACGCCTGAAGGCGGCACACATGAGGCCGGCCTGCGCATCGCGCTGACCAAGGGCCTGAAGGCCTATGCCGAGCTGACCCAGAACAAGCGCGCTGCCCAGATCACCACCGACGACGTGATGATCTCGGCGGTCGGCATGCTGTCGGTTTTCATCCGCGAGCCGGAATTCGTCGGCCAGACCAAGGACAAGCTTGCGACGGTCGAGGCCCAGCGCATCGTCGAGAATGCGCTGCGCGACCCTTTCGACCACTATCTTGCCGACAACCCGAACGAAGCGGCCAAACTGCTCGACTGGGTGATCGAGCGCGCCGAGGAGCGGCTGCGCCGCCGCAAGGAAAAGGAAGTCAACCGCAAGACGGCGGTGCGCAAGCTGCGCCTGCCCGGCAAGCTTGCCGACTGCTCGCAGAACACCGCCGAAGGCGCCGAACTCTTCATCGTCGAGGGCGATTCGGCGGGTGGCTCAGCCAAGCAGGCGCGCAACCGCGCCAACCAGGCGATCCTTCCGCTCCGCGGCAAGATCCTCAACGTCGCCAGCGCCGGCCGCGAAAAATTCGGCGCCAACCAGCAGCTTGCCGACCTTATCCAGGCGCTCGGCTGCGGCACGCGCTCGAAATACCGTCAGGAAGATCTGCGCTATGAGCGCATCATCGTCATGACCGATGCCGACGTCGACGGCGCCCACATCGCTTCGCTGCTCATCACCTTCTTCTATCAGGAGATGCC
Source organism: Rhizobium etli CFN 42 (assembly GCF_000092045.1). NCBI lineage: Bacteria > Pseudomonadati > Pseudomonadota > Alphaproteobacteria > Hyphomicrobiales > Rhizobiaceae > Rhizobium > Rhizobium etli. The sequence continues at coordinate 2,295,697 of NC_007761.1, forward strand.
GGAACTGGTGCGCGGCGGTCACCTCTTCCTCGCCGTGCCGCCGCTCTATAAGATCACCCAAGGGGCGAAATCCGCCTACGCCCGCGACGACAATCATCGCGCCGAACTGATGCAGACGGAATTCAAGGGCAAGGCCAAGGTGGAGATCAGCCGCTTCAAAGGTCTCGGCGAAATGATGCCCGCCCAGCTCAAGGAAACCACCATGGATCCGGCCAAGCGCACCCTGCTCCGGGTGCTGATCGACGAGGTGGATTTCGAAGGCACCCGCAGCGCCGTCGACGATCTGATGGGCACCAAGCCCGAAGCCCGCTTCCGCTTCATCCAGGAGCGTGCAGCCTTCGCCGAAAACCTTGATATTTAAACACCTCTCAGGCGCGCCGAACGATCTGACAGATACGCCCGGCGCGTCGCATTTTAGCATCTGCGATTTCACGAAACTGAAGCGGACGGCGCGCGACCGCCCCAGGGAATGGCGCCATCCGCTCACTCGCCAAGATCGACCTGCCAGTCGTCCCTGCCTGCAAGAGCCAGATACTCGACCTCAGAGCAATTGGCCTCGTTCCCGACAATATCGAGGCGATGTCGCTCGGCAAGGCCGAGGACGGTGCCGGCGTCCTCATCCTCGGCTCCGACAATAATTTCTCGACCACTCAGAAGACGCAATTCTACGCCTTCAAGGTTCTCAGCCGCCCGCGGCAGTAAGACGACGTGTCTGACGGCCGAATAATGATGCTTTATATCAGCTTTCACGGCGCGGACCTTGAAACCGCCGGGTTCATGGCCCATAACCAGAGTACAAGAATAAAAAGAGGCGCGGGTGGGTGTGTTCGACCGTCAGAAAAGCAATCATGAGCCGCGATGGCTGGGGCCATCGGCGCCGACGCGCACACCGCTGATTCCCTCCATTTCGGCGGCGCGATGGCTGCTGGTGCTGGTCGTCGCCGCCGGAGTCTACTTCTTCTACGGTTTCCTCGTGCCGGTGCTTGCGGCCCTGGTCATCGGCTTTGCCAGCTGGCCGCTCTATCGCAAGCTGCTTTCCCGCGTCGGGGGCAATACGACGATCGCCGCGACCATCGCCATCGTTATGATCGTTACCTTCCTGGTCATTCCGATCGGGCTCGCGGTCACCTATACGACGGGCGAGGTGCGAAACTGGGTCACGTGGGCGATACACGCCAACCGCACTGGCGCCGCGACGCCAGACTGGATCGTCGCGCTGCCCTGGGCAGGAGCCTATCTGGATGACGTCTGGACAAAATATATCGGCAGTCCCGGCGCCTTGGGGGAACTCATTCAAGCGGTTAGCGGCGCCAATATCGGCAACATCTATCGCGCCCTGCTGGCAGCCGGCGGTGGAGCCTTCCACCTTCTGCTGACGCTGCTCTTCATGCTGATCGCGCTGTTCTTCGTCTACCGCGACGGCTTCTCCTTCTCCAAGCAGATCGACATGCTGGGCGAACGCATCCTGCCGAACCGCTGGGAGCGCATTTCCCGCGTCGTTCCGGCAACGATCAGTTCCACCGTCATGGGCATGACGCTGATTGCGATCGGCGAAGGCATTGTGCTCGGCGTGGCATATTGGATTGCCGGTGTGCCGTCGCCGGTAACGCTTGGCGTACTAACGGGCGTGATGGCGCTGATACCGGGCGGCGCGCCGCTCTCCTTCACGCTGGTTTCCGTCTATCTCCTGGCAAGCGGCTCGCATGCCGCGGGCATCGCCCTCTTCGTCTGGGGTACTGTCGAACTCTTCATCGTCGACAAGACCCTGCGGCCGAAGCTCGTCGGCGGCCCGATCAAGCTGCCCTTCCTGCCGACCTTTTTCGGCCTTATCGGCGGGGTCAAGACAATGGGCTTTCTCGGCCTCTTCATCGGCCCGGTGCTGATGGCGCTGATCGTCGCAATCTGGCGCGAATGGATTCATGAGGCCCGCAATGCCGAGAGCGGCGAGAAGCTCCCGCAGATCGTCATCGACGAACAGGCCCCGCCATCCAAGCCGATCCCCCGCGTTGCGGAAGGCTGACCTGCCTTCGCAAACTGCTATCCCAGCCGCTTTTCCATGAACAGGCTGAGCGGATCCGGCAGATAGGTGCCGAAAGCCTCGATCTCCCGATATCCGTATTTGCGGTAGAGGGCGATCGCCTCCGGCTGGTAGATGCCGGTCTCGAGTCGGATCGCCGTCAGCCGCTTTTCCCTCGCGTTCGCCTCCAGCGCATTCATCAACCGGCTCGCGATCCTCAAGCCCCTCGCCTGCGGGTCAACGAACATGCGCTTGATCTCCGCCGTGCCGTTGCCGGCCTCGACCAGCGCGCAGCATCCGACGATCGCCCCCTCATTGCGGGCGACGAAGAAGCTTACCGAAGGTTTCTCCAGCGAGGAGAGATCGACCATGTGGTTGCTCTCCGCGGGATAAAGTGACGCTGCATAGGCGTCGGAAAGATCGAGCAGGCGAATGACGCCGTCCTGGCGCGGCGGCTCCTGGGCGATGGTGACGGACATGATGGTTTCCAATGTTTGCGGGAGATGCAAATTTCTGCTGACATGACGAAGAGTTAATGCCTCCGCCTTCTTTCGGTTGGAATTGCACCGTCTAAGGCGCTTTCAGGTTCAATAGCCAAGGAGGCAGAATATGCAAGCGGTGCTCATCGCAATGACCATTCTCGGTTGCGACGATTCCGTCAGCCAATGCAACTATGTCGCGACGGTCGACAAGCGTTGGGAAACCGTTGCCGCTTGCGATGCCGAAGCCGAACGCCGGCTCAAGGCCTATGCCAATGTCAGCTATCCCTCGGTGATCGCCGTGTGCGAGGCGCCGAAAGCGCTTGCCGCCGCCGAACCGCCGAAACCGGCGCCCTTGCCTGCCACCGCAGCCAACACCGCTCCTGTGGCACCCGAAGAACCAACAGGCCTCGCCGGCTTTGCTGAAAACATCGCTGGCCAGGTCCGCGCACATCTGCCATCCGGTCGGGACGTCAAGGAGACGCTTTCCAAACCCGTGCATTTCGTATCCGCAAGCTATTCCTGGGTGGTGACCCGGCTGAAGGACTAGGCCGCCGCAAGCGCCGCATAGACACGGGCCGATTGGCGCTGCTCGGCGACATGAAGCTTTTCCACCATGTCGAGCAGTTCCCCGGCCGCGCCGTGTGCGCCATGGTGATGGCGGAATTTTTCCAGAAGACGGCCGCCGACAGTGCCCAGCATGCTGCCCGGCGCCTTTCGAACGGCCTCGCGCCACAGAAGCGTCGCCTCGACGAAGATCACGCTGATATCCCTTGGCAGGCCGGCGGATTCATAGAGGGCGCGCACGGCATGCATGCGCCCGGTTGCCAGGATCGAGCGCACCCTGCGCTCGCTGCACGCTGTCAGATCAACGATTGCAGCTGCGAAGAAGTCCAGCTTGCCGGCGCAGAGCGCATGCATCAGCAGGGAGGGCGTCAGCCGGCCGTTGAGGCGCAGATGCTCGACAAGGTCCGTTATCTCCCGCGGCGCGATATCACCGGCGATCGAAACGATGGCTGCCTCGGTCGCCTCTCGGCTGATGCGCTGGAGCCGCTGCAGGCCGATCGCCGCCTGCGCCAGTGGCAGACCGACCAGCGCATTGCTGACATGCTGGGTGAGCAGCTGGCGGGCATCGGCAGGAAGATCGCTGCGGTCGAACAGCAGGTTGCGAATATCACAGCAATCGCCAAGCCGCTCGGCGATGCGTTTCAACGATTGGCTGGAGATGGCCGCGCCGTCGTTTTCGAGCAGGCAGAGCACTTCGTCTTCATCGCCGACCTCCGCGAGTGCAGCCGAGACCGGACGGGTGACATGGCCTCTGGCCGCGATGAGCATGCGGGTGGCGCCGTTGCCGCGTGCGGCGAGGTCGACAAGATCGGCGTCGCTGAGAAGCGGCGAACAAGTGACGGCGTGGCAGGCAACCTCTGGCTGGTCCGCGGCAAGCGAAAGGATCAGGCTGCGCGGCGCGTCGGGCGACCAGGCGACCGCCTCGGCCAGCGCCAGCCGCACACGCGGCGACGGGTCGTCGAGAAGAAAGGTCATCGCCATCTCGGCTGCCGCCCGCTCATCGCCGCTCATCTCGGATTGCAGATAGGCTCGGCCGAGCGCGTTCGCGGCCCGGGCCCGATCACCGGTCTTGGCCGTTTCGATCCAACGAAGGAAAGCTTCTACGATCACGCGACGCCCCAGCACTTGAACGCGATTCTCTCGCGTTTCATTCAATGCTGTGACCGTAGCGACAAAAGGTTTAAGATTGGTTCACCATATTTCTTAAGCCTTTGCTCAGGCTTCCGCCTTTGGTGTCTGCGGCCGGAACATCTCGAAAACATCGCTGCCTTCGCTGTAATCCATGTAGCCCATGCGGGCGACAGGCCGGGCGATCGACATGTCCAGGCGGCCGTCCCTTACGATCGCCTCGTCGATATGGATGCCGACCACCTCGCCGAAGACGAGGACGTTTTCAGACGGCGCGCCCGATAGCGTTTTCGGCTCGACGATTTCGGTGACCCTGCATTCGAGCACGGCATAAGCCTCGCCGACATAGGGCGCGTCGATCAGTTCGGACTGTTTCGGCGTCAGCCCGGCGAAATCGAATTCGCTGTTGCCGTAGGGCAGCGCCGCCGAGGAGAGATTCATCTTTTCGGCGAGATCGCGGCTGACGAAATTGCAGGTGAAGGCGCCGGTTTCCGCCGCATTGCGCTGGCTGTCCTTGCGCCCGGCGGAAGAAAACATCACCAGTTTCGGCCGGTCGGCGACGGCGTTGAAGAAGGAATAAGGAGCAAGATTGATCGAACCGTCCCTGCCCTTGCTGCCGATCCAGCCGATCGGCCGCGGCGACACGATCGCCTTGAAGGGATCATGCGCGAGCCCGTGCCGGTTGCTGTCGGTCGTGTAGAACATCAGTCTTCTCCGCCGACCCAGGTCACCGTATCGGCAAGCTCCGGCCGCGGCCGTTCGATCGCTGGAAATGTCGTCGAGCCGATATGGATGAAGCCCGCAACCTTCTCGCCGGGTTCGACGCCGAGCAGCGGATAGGCGCGCTCGTCATAGGCGAACCACTCCGTCAGCCAGTTGGCGACATAGCCATTGGCATTGGCGGCGAGAATGACATTGAGGCAAAGCGCGCCCGCCGACATCAGCTGCTCCCATTCCGGGATCTTGATATGCGGCCCCGCCTTGCTGACCACGGCGACAACAACCGGTGCGCGGGTGAAGCGGGTGCGCTCGACCTGGATCATCTCTTCGGAAAGCTCCGGCTTTGCCTCGATCGCCAGTTTGAGAAGCTCCTCGCCGAGGCGCGCACGCTCATCTCCGCGATAGACGATGAAGCGCCAGGGAGCGATCTTGCCGTGATCGGGAACACGCGAAGCAAGCCGCAGGATCTCCTCGATCTCGGCCTTTTCGGGGCCGGGTTCGCACATCTGGAAAGCGGGGATGGAGCGGCGCACCGCGAGGTAGTCGATCAGCTTGATATCGGATTTCATACGGGAGAAACTTTCATTTTTATGCTGCTGCAAAGCGTGGGTCTTGAATTTGCCATCGCGTTGGTCTTGAAGTGGCCTTTGCGATTTCAGAAGTCAATCGGTTCACGAAACAGATGTTTGGCACTTCGCCTCTTGTACGCACCGGCCTAGCCATCGCGCTGATGGTATTAATGCCTCTCGGCGCCGGTGCGCAGGATGCTTTCAAGGGCTTCAAACAGCTCGATTCGACATCGAAGATGCCGAAGCTCAACGCCTTCATTGCGCCCGGCGCCGCGCCCGAAGGAGCTAAGCTGCGCGACATCGAAATGGAAGCCAAGCTGACGGCCGACGGTACGCCTGTCGAGGATGGGCTTTCCTGGTATGTCTTCAGCCCGATCGCCGGCACCGACGGCAAGCTGCCGCTGATCGCCAGCGCCAAGGGCGGACCCGCTGCCTTTCAACTCGCTCCGGGCGATTATTTCGTCAATGTCTCCTTCGGCCGCGCCGGCGTCACAAAGAAGCTGACCGTGCCCGCTGACGGCGAGGTCGACAAGCAGGTGATGGTCCTCGATGCCGGCGGCCTGCTGCTCAATGCCGTCTCCGGCACCGATGCCCGCATCCGCCCCGACCAGTTGAGTTTCTCGATCTATTCCTCGGAAGTTCGCGATGACGGTGAGCGCGGTCTCGTCGTGGCCGATGTCTCGCCGAACACTGTCGTGCGCCTCAATGCCGGCACCTATCACATCGTTTCCGAATATGGCAGCGTCAACGCCATCATCCGCGCGGATATACAGGTCGAGGCCGGCAAGCTCACAGAGGCAACAATCCAGCACCGCGCCGCCCAGATGACCTTCAAGCTGGTCTCCGAAGCCGGCGGCGAGGCGATCGCCGACACGGCCTGGTCGATCCTGACGGCAGCCGGCGACAGTGTCGGTGAAAGCGTCAGCGCCTTCCCGACCATGGTCCTCGCCGAAGGCGAATATTCTGCCGTCGCCCGCAACAAAGACAAGATCTATCAGCGCGATTTTACAGTGGTTGCCGGCCGGAACACCGATGTCGAGGTTCTGATGAAGGACCAGGAGCCGCAGCAGCCCGAGAGCCCGGCGGCCCGCACGGTGCAGCAGGCGCCGGCCGGCACGCCGCCGCCTCCGGGTGTCCAGCCGGCTCCGGAGGAGCCTCTGCCCTCCTACGACCAGCTCGTGCCGCAGGGCGGTGGCGACGGCGCCAGCCTGAATTGATTCTGCCGGGCACGTTCTCCGGCGTGCCAGCGATCAAGCCGATCGGCCGGCGCTCGGCAGCGCTGTGCGTCTGATCAGACGCGCAAACGACATTTTGGATCAACGCATCGGCCGATGCGCTAGGCGCGGATTTCATTCATTGGCAGGAAGATTGCCAAGTGCAGGCGGGAGGCACATGAGGGGCTGCCCTTCGCGAAAGACACTCCGACAGCGCCGAAGTCGGCGCTGTCGTATTCCTGCTATTTTCAGGCCGCCTTGGCTTTCTTTGCGTCGGCCTTGCGACGGACGTCGGGCGGCGTCGCCTCGAGCGCCAAGCTCTCGACGGCCGTGTCGAGTCCCATCGAAACCTGGTCCTGACTGCCAAGGCGACGGATGTTGACCGTGCGATCCTCGGCCTCCTTCCTGCCGCAGACGATGATGACCGGAACCTTGGTGACCGAGTGCTCGCGGATCTTGTAGTTGATCTTCTCGTTGCGGAAGTCGGTTTCGACGTTGAGACCGGCCTCGCGTAGCGCCTCGGCTACTTCAAGCCCGTAGGCATCGGCCTCCGAGGTGATCGTCGCGACCACCACCTGCAGCGGCGATACCCAAAGCGGCATATGGCCGGCGAAGTTCTCGATCAGGATGCCCAGGAAGCGTTCCATCGAGCCGCAGATGGCACGGTGGATCATCACCGGCTGCGTCTTCTCGGAATTGCTGTCGATGTAGAAGGCGCCAAAGCGTTCCGGCAGGTTGAAGTCGACCTGCGTCGTGCCGCATTGCCATTCCCGGCCAATCGCATCCTTCAGCGTATATTCGAACTTCGGACCGTAGAAGGCGCCCTCACCCGGCAGAATGCCGGTCTTGATGCGGCCTTCGGACTGCGCCTCGATCGTCTTCAGCACATCGGTCATGACGGCTTCGGCTCGATCCCAGAGAGCGTCGGAACCGACGCGCTTTTCCGGACGGGTGGAAAGCTTGACGACGATTTCCTTGAAGCCGAAGTCTTCATAGACCGAGAGGATCAGGTCGTTGATCTTCAGGCATTCGGCCGCCATCTGCTCGTCCGTGCAGAAGATGTGCGCGTCGTCCTGGGTGAAGCCGCGCACGCGCATCAAGCCATGCAGAGCGCCCGAAGGCTCGTAACGATGCACCAGCCCGAATTCCGCCAGACGGATCGGCAGCTCGCGATAGGACTTCAGGCCATGCTTGAAGATCTGCACATGCCCGGGGCAGTTCATCGGCTTCAGCGCGAAGACGCGGTTGTCCGCTTCCTTGTCGTCGGGATGCGTCATCGCATGCGCCGATTTTACGCCGAACATGTTTTCCTGATACCAGCCCCAGTGACCGGAGGTTTCCCAGAGCGAGGTGTCGAGCACCTGCGGTGCGTTGACTTCTTCATAATCGATGGCAAGCCGGCGGCGCATATAGGCGACGAGCGTCTGGAAGATGCGCCAGCCCTTGCCGTGCCAGAAGACAACGCCCGGACCTTCCTCCTGAAAATGGAACAGGTCCATTTCGCGGCCGAGCTTGCGGTGGTCGCGCTTTTCCGCTTCCGCCAGCATATGCAAATAGTTGTCGAGATCGGCCTGGTCTGCCCATGCCGTGCCGTAGATGCGTGACAGCATGGCGTTGTTGCTGTCGCCGCGCCAATAGGCGCCGGCGACCTTCATCAGCTTGAAGGCAGTGCCGACCTGGCCGGTGGAGGCCATATGCGGGCCGCGGCAAAGGTCGAACCATTCGCCCTGATGATAGATCTTCAGATCCTGGCCTTCCGGGATAGCATCGACGAGTTCGACCTTGTACTGTTCGCCCTTGGCGGCAAAGACTTCCTTGGCCTTTTCGCGCGACCAGATCTGCTTTGTGAACGGCGCGTTGCGGGCGATGATTTCCTTCATTTTCTTTTCGATCTTCGGCAGATCGTCGGGCGTGAAAGGCTCGTTCTTGGCGAAATCGTAATAGAAGCCGTTCTCGATGACGGGACCGATCGTCACCTGAGTGCCGGGCCAAAGCTCCTGCACCGCTTCGGCCATCACATGCGCAGCGTCATGGCGGATGAGCTCCAGCGCGCGCGGGTCCTTGCGGGTAATGATCTCGATCTTGCCGTCGGTGACAGCATCGGAAAGGTCGCGCACGCCGCCGTCGATCGCAATGGCGACGGCGCTCTTGGCGAGCGACTTGGAAATGGATTCGGCGACATCCCTGCCGGTTGCGCCAGCCGGGAAGCTGCGTACGGAACCATCGGGAAATGTCAGGGAAACAGATTGGGACATCGAAATTCTCCTTGTCCAGTCCCGCCAACGAATGCGGGTGGTTGAAATGGAAGCGTCATCCCTCGGGATGTGCTGCCGCCTGATACTCAGATTTCCCGCGGGAGTAAAGAAGCAGCCGGCTCACATGATCATTTGCGCAAGACCGCAAACGGTGTTCCAGTTGCGCATCGTTCCGACGCCGAGCCGCTTGGTCGTGAGCGCCGAAAGCAGTTTTGACTGGCTCGGTTTGCTGGCGAAATCGATCCAGAGGTCGCCGCCGACAACGGCGAGGCGCTGCCCTTCCGCCATCAGCGGTTTCAGCGCCTCCACCTTCTCAGGATCGATCGGCAGGCGCATGACGCGGACGATCACCTGATCGCCGCTGCCGTCCCGGAAGGGATTGGTGCCGCAGAGCGCCATCCAGGTGCAGTCGCTGCGCACGATGATATCGACATGTTTGCCGAACTTCTGTTCGAAACCCTCTTCCAGCGCGACCTCGAGTTCATGCGGCCGCATGTCGTCGGCTTCGAAAACGAGATTGCCTGTCGAAACCAGAGTGCGCGGCTCGCGATAGCCGAGTTCTATGGCAAGCGCGCGCAGATCTTCCATGATCACCCGGCGACCGGGCGAGAGCACGATGCTGTGCAGGAGGGCGACGAACGTGCTCATGGCCGCCAGAACTCCTCCGCTCCGTCGGGCAAGGTCTGCAGTACCCTGTCGAATGCCGTTTCGTCGACTTGTTTCCGCACGGCCGCCGCCACGTCGCGAATAGCGGTGTCGGGCGAGAAATTGTGGTCGCCGCGCAGTGACTGAACTTCTCGAGTCATCGCCCTGCGGTCCTCGAAGGGACGTTTGACCTCATCGGGATCCCAGTCGGCGACGAAAATCGCCCGCAATACCGGAGGCAGAAGATTGGCAAAGCGGATCGCCTCCTCGATATCAAGCCGCCGGCGAAACGTCTGGAAGACGCCCTGGGTCACCGTATAGATCGCGTTTCGGCTGTCGATCAGCGTATCGGCGCGAATGTCGTCCAGGTAGGCGTCGAAATCTGCCGATGCACTCCTGTACTCACTGGGCATCGTCATAGTGCTCAGCCTCTCTTGCGTCCAAGCGAGAGATACCGCCGCGGTGTCCACCAGCGGAAGCCGTCGCTCAGTATTTCCGGAACCGGGTCGAGGCCGCTGGTGCCACCCGGACCGCAACGGGCGACGCGAAACAACGTCATCCAGCCCCCGGCCCAGAGACCATGGCGGGCGATCGCCTCGTAACCATATTCCGAGCAGGTCGGGATATGGCGGCAGGAATTGCCGACAAAGCCGGAAAGCGTCAGCTGATAGAGACGGATGAGCCCCATGCCGAGAAGGCGGTCCGGGGTCTTGCGAAACGGGCCGGCATAATTGCGGGAGTAGCGCGCAGTCCTTGCGTTCGGTCGTCCCGATGCGGCCGCGCCGCCATCGTCCTCATCGTCAGCCTGCCGGACGCAGAACTCGCACATCTCGATTACGCCTCGACAACTTCCGCCCGTTTCGCCTCGATCTGCCCGATCGCATCGACGACCGCGTCGAAGGTCAACATCGTCGAAGCATGGCGGGCCTTATAGTCCCGCACGGGCAGGAGGTAACGCATATCCTCGAACCGCCCCTTCGGCCCTGCCCCGTCCGCCTTCAACATGGCGAGCATGTCCAGCCGCGCCTGCCGCAATTCACCAGATGTGGCGCCGACGACATGGCGGGCCATGATCGAGGACGAGGCTTGGCCGAGTGCGCAGGCTTTTACGTCATGGGAAAAGCCGGTTACCACATCGCCGTCCATCTTCAGCCAGATTCGCACCTTGGAGCCGCAGAGCCTGGAGTGCGCCTGGGCGGTCGCATCGGCATCATCGAGCGTCCCGGTCAACGGAATATTGCCTGCGAATTCGAGAATCTTGCTGTTGTAGATGTCATCCATGCTGGATTTCCGCTCCAAAATCGCTGCGGATCGGCCTAAATCGGGCTATCATTGTCGTTGAAACAAAAAACACACCGTGTCATCTGAGGATACTTACATATAATGGCCGTCTTCCTATATGTATGTCGTTCCAAGGCCATGAAAATGCAATGGCCTTGTGTAAGTTTGATTGGGAAACCGTGCCGGATGGGCGTTTGAGCTAGCCCTGAAAGCCCCGGAGCCTGCCAAAGGTGCATGAATTCCCGCATGGGACTGACCAGTGGCGATTCCGACAGATGGGTCCGCGACGCGGGCCAGGAGACCATTGATCATGGACGCCATCGTAAAGAACTTTCCGCAGCCGAACCGTGACTCGGACCGCCCCTCCCAGCAGGAAGCGGAGGAAGCCGTTCGCGTTCTGTTGCGCTGGGCCGGTGACGATCCGACGCGCGAAGGCCTTATCGAGACGCCGGCCCGTGTCGCCAAAGCTTACCGCGAGCTTTTTGCCGGTTACGACATGGCGCCGGAAGATGTGCTCGGCCGAACCTTCGAAGAAGTCGCCGGTTACGACGATATGGTCCTCGTCAAGGACATTCCGTTCTACTCGCATTGCGAACACCATATGGTGCCGATCATCGGCAAGGCGCATGTCGCCTACATGCCGGACGGCCGTGTGCTCGGCCTTTCGAAGATTGCCCGTGTCGTCGAGATCTATGGTCGGCGCCTGCAGACGCAGGAAACGATGACTGCGCAGATCGCCCGGGCCATCGACGATACGCTTAATCCGCGGGGTGTCGCCGTCATGATCGAGGCCGAACATATGTGCATGGCGATGCGTGGCGTTCAGAAACAGGGTTCGACTACCTTGACCACGACGTTTACCGGAACGTTCAAGACCGAGCCGGCCGATCAGGCCCGTTTCATGAGCATGGTGCGGAGCCGCTGACACCGGCTCCCTCAGGAGGGCCGCAATGGGTCAACTGATCTTCAATCAACCATCCGAGGACAAGTCGGCGTTGGAAGACGCCGGCGATTTCACGCCGCGTTTCGATGACCGCGGCCTGATCACTGCGGTCGTCGCCGACGCCGGCGATGGCGAACTGCTCATGGTGGCGCATATGAATGCCCAGGCCCTGGCGCTGACCATCCAGACGGGCACGGCCCACTATTTCAGCCGGTCGCGCGGCAAGATCTGGAAGAAGGGCGAGACCTCGGGCAATCTTCAGACAGTGAAGGAAATTCGCACTGATTGCGATCAGGACGCCATATGGCTGAAGGTCGAGGTCGCCGGCCATGACGCCACCTGTCACACCGGCCGCCGTTCCTGCTTCTATCGGACGGTGACGCTACGCGAGGGAAAGCCGATGCTCGACATCGTCGATGACGAGCGTCACTTCGATCCGCAGGACGTCTACGGAAAATAGACTGACCCTCCCGGCATTTGCCCCTTATTGTGCCAGAAACCGGTTCTATATACCATTTGGCAACAGATCGGTCACACTATGTGACATACGTGTTCTGCTGGAGGGGAGAGCGCAATGCTGAACTGGAGTCTGCACCGTCAAAGCGCTGAAGGCGAAGGTTCCGGTTCTGGCATGTCGACGATACTCGAGACAATCCCTGCGCCCGCGCCTGTCAACAGAATCAAGATCGCACTCGCGCTTGGCGGCGGCGCGGCCCGCGGCTGGGCCCATATCGGCGTCTTGCGAGCCCTCGACGAGGCCGGGATTGAAATCGGCATGATCGCCGGGACATCGATCGGCGCGCTGGTCGGCGGCTGTTATCTCGCGGGCAAACTCGATGAACTCGAAAGCTTCGCCCGCTCGCTGACCATGCGCCGCATCGCCAGTCTGCTCGATCTGACGATCGGCGGCAGCGGGCTGTTCGGCGGCATGCGGCTGACCAAACGCATGCAGGAGCATCTCGAAGGCCTGAACGTCGAGGATCTGGACCGGCCGTTCGTCGCGGTCGCGGCCGAGGTCAATACCGGCCACGAGGTCTGGATCGCCAATGGTTCGCTGATCACGGCGCTGCGTGCCTCTTATGCGCTGCCCGGCATCTTCGAGCCGGTTCGCAGCAATCACCGCACTCTGGTCGACGGTGCGCTGGTCAACCCCGTTCCCGTCTCCGTCTGCCGCGCCTATGAGCAGCCGCTGGTCGTCGCCGTCAATCTCAATTACGATCTCTATGGCCGCTCGGCCGTGGTCCGGCACAATGCCAGCCTCTCGCAGCAGGAATTGCAGAAACAGGAAGAGGCGCCCTATGCCCGCCTCGGCATGACCGGTGTCATGGTGCAGGCTTTCAACATCATCCAGGACAGGATTGCCCGCGCCCGCCTTGCCGGCGATCCGCCCGACATTTCGCTGCAGCCGCGCCTGAGCTATATTGGCCTCTCGGAATTTCACCGCGCCGGTGAGGCGATCGAACGCGGCTACGAGGAAGCGAGAGCCAGGCTTCCCGAGATCAAGCGCATGCAGGAAGTCTACGCCAGTCCCCCGTGAAGCGACGCCGCGACGGGCACGAGAGCACGTTTAAACAAACAGCCGAACCCTCAGCCGGCAATATAGGCCTTGATATCCTCGGCCTCGCGCTCTACTTCGGCGATCCGCGACTTCACCACGTCACCGATCGAGATGATGCCGGCAAGCTTGCCGTTGCTTTCCACCGGAACGTGGCGAAAGCGGCGGCTGGTCATCAGTTCCATCAGCTCGTTGACAGTCGTCTCCTCGTGGCAGCGGTAGACTTTTGAAGTCATCACCTGCGAGAGCGGCTGGTCGAGGCTCTCCTTGCCGCGCTTGGCGATGGCATGCACGAGATCGCGCTCGGTGAACATGCCGGAAATCCGGTTTTCCATTCCGACGACAACGATGGCGCCGATCTTCTTTTTGCTCAGAATGGCGGCCGCCTCGGCGACGGTGGTGTTCGGCCCGGCGGTAATGACGTCCCTGCCCTTCAGGTCGAGGATTGCTTTGACTGAACTGGTCATTCGAACCTCCTATGTCGAAACTGTGACACGTGTCACAGGCATCCGCGGCGGCTTCTCCCCCCAATCGCGGATCGTTCGATCGTGCACTGCCCGGCTCAGGATTGCAACAGATCCTTCTCCGTTCCCCTCGGTTCCGCAGGCGGGCGTGGCGCCCGGTCGAACAGCGAAAACAAAAAGAAGCCGAAGACGAAGCCGCCGATATGCGCATCCCAGGCGATCTCCTGGTCGCTGTCGCCGACGAGCGGTATGCCGACGGCGATTAGGGCGTTGCCGACCACCCAGAGAAGCACGAAGATGATGACGGTCCGGTTCTTTAGCGCGTCGATGATGGAAAGCCGGGCATTGAGATGCGCCACCGCCATCGGTCGCCGGTCGGCCGGAAAGGCGAATCGGCAGGCGGCCCCCATCAGTCCGGAAATGACGCCCGACGCCCCGATCAGCAGCGACACGTCTCCCCAGTTGAGGATCGTGTGCAGGGCGGCGGAAGCGGCGGCGGACAAGATCCAGAAGAAGAGGAACCGCAACCTCCCGATGCGGCGCACGACCGGTGCGCCGAAGGCCATCAGCCAGAAAGCGTTGAAGACGATATGCTGAGTGCTGCCGTGCAGCAGCGAATAGGTCACGGGCGTCCAGAACAGCTCCAGCCCCTGCTGCGACAACGGAGCCACGTAGCGGTGGGGACTAAAGCCAAAGGTGATAAGCAACCAGCTCACCGCATCGTCCGGGAGAACGAGCGCCTGCACCGCATAGATGAAGATGAGCAGGCAAAGGCTGAAGAGCAGCGCCGGCGGAAGGTTGAAGATCGGCACGCGCGGGGGCCGTGCCGGCGGCTGGACCTCGGAAGGTTCGGGCGCCTTGTGCGGCTCGCCCGTCTGCTCGTTCATCTTTATCGCCTCGTTGAGGCTTCAGCCATACAGGAGCGCCTGCCAAAAAAAAAGCCGCCCGTAGTGCCGGACGGCGTAACCCGAATCCTGGAAAGACCCTGGACCGGCAGATGTGCTGAACTCCGAAAGTCGGAGCGATGGCTGGACATTGTCACGATAGAGGCCGCTCCTCAACCGAAACCCTTTCTTAACCTTAACGGCCGGGATTTGGCATGAAATCCGCAAGGTAGAAGTTGTCCGGGCAATGAGTGCCCGAAAATGCTCCGGAATGGGACAGGTTGGTGTGAAATGCGTGTGCAAACGACCATCGAAATTTTTGACTATTGGAACCGTATCCGCGGCGCAGCCGATGCGCCGCTGAAATCACAGGTCGAACCCTCTGCCGTTCCCCATCTTCTGCAGAGTCTCTTTATCCTTGAGACGCGCCACGGCGGAGACATCGTTTTCCGGCTCGCCGGCACCCGCATCTGCGATTTCTTCGGGCGCGACCTGCGCGGCGAACGTTTTTCCTCGCTTTGGGCGCATGGCCAGCATGCGGATGTCGAACGCACGGCAATGGGCGTCATGGACCATACCCTGCCGGCCCTGTTCAACGCCACCGGCTACAGCACCGTCGGTCATCAGGTCTCCTTCGAGATCATCATGATGCCGCTGCGCTCGGCGGACGGCGCCTGCGACCGGCTGCTCGGCGCAATCGCACCGAAGGCGGCTGCGAGCTGGCTGGAGATCGTGCCGCTGGAATTCCTGGCGCTCGACCGGAGCCGTCTGTTGCCCGAAAAATCCAGCAAGGCCGCGCCGGCCGAACTGCGCTCGATCAACGACGTCGTCGCAGCAAAAGGCATCGGATTTGGCCAGGCCATGCGCCGCATGGTGTCACAGCTCCTGAGTGCCGAGGCGCGTTGAGTCTCGTTTCAGGACAAGGCGCGCACTCGTTTTCGGCTATGCCACAATAAGGCGAAACAACCTTCTGTTAATGGATTGGAGGTAAGGATTAATCTCTCCAGTTTTCATGAAGAAGCCCTTTGATGCACTCGTTCCAGCCAGCTCAGACGCAACGACCTGCGCCGCGCCCTGAACAAGGCGTTTTCCAGCGTGTGCCGATCAATATGCAGGGCCGGCTGATGCTCGCAAATTACGAGGAGTTCGAATGCATGGTGATCGACATGTCGCCCGGCGATATGTACGTCACCTGCTCCGGCCGGCCGCGCGCCAACGAACGCGTCGTCGCCTATATCGACCATCTCGGGCGCGTCGAAGGTTACGTCCAGACGCTCGACAGCCGCGGCTTCACCATGTCAATCAATGCCACCGAGCGCAAACGCGAGAAGCTCGCCGCCCAGCTCACCTGGCTTGCCAACAAGCACGAGCTCGGCCTGCCGGAAGATCGTCGCCACGACCGCTTGACGCCGCGTGATACGAAGACCGAACTCACGCTCGAGGATGGCACGCGCTATACCTGCCGCATCATGGACCTGTCACTGTCGGGCGCCGCCATCGATGTCGAAATGCGTCCCTCGATTGGAACGGCGGTGCGCCTTGGCAACATGCGCGGCCGTGTCGTGCGTCACTTCGTCGAAGGTGTGGCGATCGAATTCCTGTCGATCCAGTCCCGCGAGACGCTGCGCGAATTTCTTTGACAGCTTGAAAAATCACGATGCTTTGCGGCGGATCAATTTGAGGCCGACTGCTCCGAAAGCGCTTGCCAAGTCCGGGGCGCACCGGGTCGGGTCGTGTTGAAAGCGCGAGCCTCACGGCAAGCCATCTGCAAGCGGCGGCAAAATCCGGCTTTGGAAGGCCGGTGCGAAGTCCTGTCGCAAGTCGTTCCAACCATTGAATCATGCAGAGTTATGAGTGGACCAAGCTGCGACACAGGTCGGGCGGTAGCAGACCGCGCGAAATTGGGCAGGATCTTGCGTCGAGGAGTTTGCGGCCGTCATCCATCTTCCCATCGTCATGAAGATGATGGATAAGGTCCGCCTCGACCGCAGGTGCACCGATGCCAGCCCTCTACCCGGAAATCGAACCCTATGATCACGGCCTGCTCGATGCGGGCGACGGAAACCTGATCTATTGGGAAGCCTGCGGCAACCCGATGGGGCGGCCGGCGCTCGTCCTGCACGGCGGGCCGGGCTCAGGCTGTTCGACCGCGGCGCGCCGGCAGTTCGATCCGGACGCCTATCGGATCATCCTCTTCGACCAGCGCAATTGCGGCCGGAGCCTGCCGAGTGCCGCAGATCCAGAAGCCGATCTCTCCCTCAATACGACCTGGCATCTCGTGGCCGATATCGAAAAGCTGCGGCTCTTTCTCGGCATCGAGAGCTGGCTGCTTTTCGGTAATTCCTGGGGCTCGACGCTGGCGCTCGCCTATGCCGAAACTCACCCGAAGCATGTCACAGCGATCGTCATATCGGGCGTGACCACCACGCGGCGGTCGGAAATCGACTGGCTTTGCCGCGGCATGGCGCCGCTTTTTCCGGAAGAATGGCACCGTTTCCGTCAGGGGATCCCGTCCGGCACGCCAGGGCTGGATGAGGACATGGCCAGCGCCTATAATCGTCTCCTCAACGATCCGGATCCTGAAACGCGTCTCAAGGCGGCGCGAGACTGGCATGACTGGGAGGCAGCCTCGATCCTGCTCGCCGATCCGGAAGGACTGCCGCGCCGCTGGGCCGATCCGGCTTATGTGCTGACGCGCGCCCGTATTATCACTCACTACTTCGTCAACGGCGCCTGGCTGGAGGATGGCATGCTCTTGAAGAACGCCGCGCGGCTTGCCGACATTCCCGGCATCCTGTTGCAGGGACGGTTCGACATCGAGGCGCCGCTCGTCACCGCCTGGGAACTGGCCCGCGCCTGGCCGCAAAGCGAGCTCGTAATCCTTCCGCACGCTTCCCATTCCACTGCAAACCCCGATATGAGTGCGGCAATCGTCGCCGCCACCGATCGATTTCGCGATTTTCCTCAAAAATAATTTTGATGCCGAGTCCCGGAATCCGAGCGATATTCTGCTTTCGGCTCGTTCCGACAGGCCGATTCTACCGGCATCGCCACCGCGAGCATCCCGCCGCGCGCCGGCGGCACTTATCCGGCTCAGCGAAAACTCTTAACGACGCGACGGCAGCGCAGGCTTTCCGTGGGCGAAGTCCTTGTCGCGTCCACTACAATTTTAATCGAGGTCGACATAAATACGCGCCAAATTTTATTTGAATTCAAGCCAAGTTTTATCGGCATTTGATTCAACTAAGCATTTAATTCTATTACGTAATTTTGCGTGAGATAAAAACGTCCATGTCATTGTCGCCTCAACTTAGGGGAGACGGCAATGACAACTGCGAACATCCTGAAAGGCGGCCTTCTGGCCAGTGTGATCATGATGGCGATGACGGGCTCGGGACAGGCAACGCCCGCCAGCATGGCACTGGCGGGCAATGCCAGCCCGCCGATCGGACACTATGAATTTTGCAAGGCCAATCCGACGGAATGCGCGTATGCCGGCGGCGATGCAGGACCGGCTGTCCTCACGGAAGATCGCTGGAAGGAAATTCTCAAGGTCAACTACACGGTCAATTCGTCGATCCAGCCGGAGACGGATGAACAGATCTACGGCGTCGAAGAGCGCTGGGCCTATCCGACCAGCGTCGGCGACTGCGAGGATTATGCCCTGCTGAAGCGCAAGATGCTGATCGAGGACGGCTTCTCGCCATCCGACACACTGATCACGGTCGTTTTGCAGCCGAACGGCGAAGGCCATGCCGTGTTGACCGTCCGCACCGATCACGGCGACTTCATTCTCGACAACATGCGCAACAAGGTGCTGTTGTGGTCGGACACCGAATACACCTATCTGAAGCGCCAATCCGCAAGCGATCCGGCCCGCTGGTCGAAGCTTCAAGACGGCCGCGCTGTCGCGGTCGGCAGCGTCAAGTAAGCCAGCCCGCCGGCTAAGCCGGCACAGGTTTCGGCCCGGTCAGTCCCCGCATCCCGTCCCCGACCGGTGCCCAAGAGCCGTTCCCGCTGTCCCGGGAACGGCTCGCTCGTTTTTGGTCCATCCCGGCACAACTGCGACCCGAAATCTTAGCGAAGTATTAACCCTGCCGGTTCGATCATGGCGATGAGATTCATCATCGGCACCGGCGGCTCATGTTCTTCCTGCGGCGGACCGAAACGCGAAGAACCGCCATGAGCCAAACCGCGCAAAGCGCCCCCGACGAGCAGCCGCTTCTTTCAACGAGGTTTCTTCTGCGCACGACCGCGGTGATCGCCGTCCTAGCGGTCCTGACCGTCGCCATCAGCATCGGCGGCCGCTGGTTCGGCCGGCACATCTCCCTTGCCGGCAACAGCGACAGCCCAGCTGAAATCACCCTGACCATCGGCCGCGACATGGTGAAACTCCCCGAAAATACCATCCGCTTCCCGAGCCAGCGGCATGAAGGTGCGGCCGAGCGCGTCGATCTCTACCTCGCCTGGCCTGACATGCGGGGTTACGGCGAGGACAATCATCTTCGGTTCGACGATGTCGCCCAATCCTCCGGCCTGATCTTCCTGCAAATCGCCCAGAGCACCATGTCGCGCGACATGTCCGGTCGGCTGGAGCCGATCTATTCGCACCTGATCGAAGGACAAGCCGTGGCTTTTCGCGACGGATTGACGCTCCACCGTCTTCGCGCCGACGCCGGTTATGGCGAAGAAGTGCTGCTGACGGCAGCCATCAAGGGCGGAGCGGACTATGTCGTGCGCTGCATCTTGCCTTCAACCCCGGACAAGGCGACGAGCGGAGACTGCCAGCGAGATATCAAGGTCGGCAAGGATCTTAGCGTCCTTTACCGCTTCTCGAGCAGCCATCTCGACGATTGGGAACATATTGATGCCGCGATCCGCACCTTTGTGGAGGCGCGTCTTGTGAACCGTTCTGCGACAGGTGCCTAAAATGCCTCCAGACGGCGAGTGAAACGATTCATCATAAACGGATTGGTAACGCTGAATCGGTAATTTCAAAAGACGAGCTGTGCGGCGGGGGGTGTGCGGTTCCTGCCCAATATCTGAAATGCAAGCAAAGAGTGGAATAGTGTCAAGGTCAGTCTCCTCCGTATCATCATTCCGGTCCGTCAGCTTTTTTGCAAAGCTCCTGGCGATCCTATCGATGACCGTCACGGTCGTGCTGGTCGATTCGGTCAATGCCGAAGCGGAAGCGGCCAATTCGAAATATGCGGGCATCGTCGTCGACGCCAAGACCGGCAACGTTCTCTACAGCGAGAATGCCGATCGGCTGCAATATCCCGCGTCGCTGACCAAGATGATGACCCTCTACATGACCTTCGAGGCATTGGAGCAGGGTCGCATCCGCCTCGACACGCCGGTTCCCTTCTCCGCTCACGCGGCCGCCCAGGCGCCGACCAAGCTCGGCGTGCGTGCCGGCGGCACCATCACCGTCGAGCAGGGCATCCTCGGTCTCGTCACCCTGTCGGCCAATGACGCCGCGACCGCGCTTGGAGAGATGCTGGGCGGCAGCGAAGACCGCTTCGCCCAGATGATGACCGCCAAGGCGCATGCGCTCGGCATGACGCGCACCACCTATCGCAACGCCAACGGCCTGCCGAATACGGCGCAGATGACGACGGCGCGCGACCAGGCCCGCCTCGGGATCGCCCTTCGCCAGCATTTCCCGCAATATTACGGCTACTTTTCCACCCGCGCCTTCAAGTTCGGCACCCGCACGATCCGCAGCCACAACCGGCTGGTCGGTTCGGTGCGCGGCGTCGACGGCATCAAGACCGGATACACGCGCGCCGCCGGCTTCAATCTGGTGAGCTCGGTGCAGGTTGACGGCAAGTCGATCGTCAGCGTCGTGCTCGGCGGCGCTTCGGGGCCGGCTCGAGACGCACAGATGCGCAATCTGATCGCCACCTACCTGCCGAAAGCATCGAGCCGCGGCGGATCTTCGCAGCTGGTGGCTCAGACAGCCCCTGCCCCGGCGATGATCGAAACGCCGGCCCCCGTCCAGCCGCAGAAGGCCGCACAGGTCGCCCTTCAGCAGGTCGTTCCGCAGCAGCAGGTTGCACGCCAGCAGGTCGCAAAGACGATCACCGCGTCGCAGCCGCCGATTTCCGCCGCTGCCGCCGACCTCGGCCTGCCGCGTAAGGGGCCGCTGCCGGACGCCCGGTATCAGGTGGCCGAGACCGAAGTCGCCTATGCCGAAACCTCCGCGACGAAATCCGACAATCCACTGGTTGCCCAGGCCATGCCGGCGCCGACCAAGGTCAAGACCACGAGCTTCAAGCAGCAGGCTCCGGTCGCCGCACCGGCTGCGCAGGATAACGCCGCCGTCGACCACGTCACGACCGCTTCGACCAGTGCCACCCCGGCAGGTGCTGCGCCTGCGGGCTGGGTCGTCCAGGTGGGCGTCTCGCCGAGCCGGCAGATGGCCATGGACCTCCTGGAGACCGCCAAGAGCAAGGGCGGCAAGGCTCTGGCCTCGGCAAAGCCCTTCGCCGTCGCCTACGGCGCTGGCAACGACCAGGTCTACCGCGCCCGCTTTGGTGGCTTTGACGATCAGCGCGATGCGGTCAATGCCTGCAAGGCCTTGAAGAAAGCCGGCATCAAGTGCTGGGCCGCAGCACAATGAGTTATTTGGTGCTGCCTGCGACATGGCCGGCGGCATCCGTAACGGCCGGAATTGGTGTTTGCGTTTCCGGCCATCGGTTTGAACTCGATCAGTAATGCGTACGGGGAAAACTATGGCGATCAATGAGAATGTTCCGGGAATGCCAGGCGACCGCCGCAGCGGGGCCAAAGGGCGTTCATCCCTGCATCCCCTGCACGAAGCGGCTCTGAGACTAGCCGAAATCGGCCTGCAACGACCGAGAGCGAAGTCTGCCAAGACCCGGGATCTCATCAATCTGCTGCTTTGCCATGGCGCTCGCGCCTGGCGCTATTCGCAGCCGGAAGCGCGCATTCATCTGCATGTGACGTCGCCGGACGGCAGCGCGCCGGTGCAACTGCGTCTGCGCTGAAATTCGCATGCCGTCGTCCGGAACCGGTATTTCGGACGATGGAATTAGAGAAGACCAAGCTCTGTCAGTTCGCGGCGCAGCTCCGCGGGCATTTCGGCGATCCCGGCGCCCAAGCTCGTCAGATCGGGCGGCACGTCATCCTGCGTATAGTAGCGCCAGCCCTGGAAGGGCCGCTTCGGCTGCACCGCGGTTTCGATTACCTCCGGGCCGAGCATCAGACGGCAGCGTGAAATCCCTTCGTCGTCGGTGAACGTCTCGATGTCGAGCAGCCTCTGTCTCGCCTGCACCTGTCCCTTGATCACCCAATAGAGCGAGCCGCCGTCGAGAAGCTCCTCCATGCGTTTGGGCACCATGCGCGTCGTGTGAACAGAATGCGGTTCGAGTCCGGAGGCAATGGCGCGCAGCGAGCGCTCCGCCACCCATTCGCGCAGATCCTCGATCGAGTCGGCGCCGACACATAGTTTGATGAGATGCAATGCCATGCCGCCGTTGAAATCCTTTTGGCGGCGGGCGTCAAGTGTGAAGCCAAGGAGTTCGCACGCTCAGCATTCGACGACATTGACGGCCAGGCCGCCGGTCGAGGTTTCCTTGTATTTCTCGCTCATGTCATGGCCGGTCTGGCGCATCGTCTCAATGCAGGCGTCGAGCGGCACGAAATGCTGGCCGTCGCCCTTGACGGCAAGCGATGCTGCCGTGACGGCCTTGACGGCGCCAAGCGCGTTGCGCTCGATACAGGGAACCTGCACGAGGCCTGCGACAGGATCGCAGGTCATGCCGAGGTGATGTTCGAGCGCGATCTCGGCGGCGTTCTCGATCTGCTCCGGCGTGCCGCCCATCACAGCCGCAAGGCCCGCAGCCGCCATCGCCGCGGCCGAGCCGACCTCGCCCTGACAGCCAACCTCGGCGCCTGAGATCGAGGCGTTGTGCTTGATGATGCCGCCGATGGCCGCTGCCGTCAGCAGGTAATCGCGGATGCCGTTCTGGTCCCAGTCCTCGTGGAAATGCTCGTAGTAGCGGATCGTTGCCGGAATGACGCCGGCCGCGCCATTGGTCGGCGCGGTGACGACGCGCCCGCCGGCGGCATTCTCCTCGTTGACGGCCATCGCATAGACGCTGAGCCAGTCGTTGGCGAGCAGCGGATTGACGCGGTTGCTGCGCCACTCCTCCTGCAGCTTGTCGTGGATGCGGCGGGCGCGGCGTTTGACGTTGAGGCCGCCGGGCATGACACCCTCGACCTTGAGGCCGCGCTCGATGCAGGACCGCATTGCCTCCCAGATGCGGTCAAGACCCTGATCGAGCTCTTCGCGCGAGCGCTGGCTCTCCTCGTTCGCCCGCTTCATCTGCGCGATCGAAAGCCCCGAGCGCTCCGCCATGTCGAGCATCTGCCTGGCAGTCGCGAACGGATAGGGCACGCGCGTGCCCCCCGCGGCGTTCTTCTTCGCCCGCATCTGCTCCAACTCGGTGTCGGTGACGACGAAGCCGCCGCCGACCGAGTAATAGATGCGTTTCAGGAGCAGCCGGCCGTCACGGTCATAGGCGGAAAAGATCATGCCGTTGGCATGGCCGGGAAGCGGCTGCTTCTTGTCGAAGACCAGGTCGGTCTTCGGCTGGAATTGGTAGGCCGGATGGCCCGCCGGCGTGATGCGGCCGGTGCGCTCGACGGTATCGATGATCCCGTCCATCTTGTCGGGATCGACGCTGTCGGGTGCTTCGCCCATCAGCCCGAGAATGACGGCTCTGCCCGTTCCGTGGCCAATGCCGGTATGGGCGAGCGAACCATGCAGGCTGACCTTGATCGCGGCGACCTGCGCGCCCGATGACGGGCGTGGCCATTCATTCGACAGGATCAGATCGAGAAACCGGTTGGCAGCCGACATCGGACCCATCGTGTGCGAGCTCGACGGCCCGACACCGATCTTGAACACGTCGAATACCGAAAGAAACATGGATGCGCCTTTTGAATATGAGGTTGCAAGCTTAAGCAAGGTCAGTTTCGGACCCGTGCGGGCCACCGACATCGCCTGCAGCCGATGCGACATTCCGGGGACCATACACCCGGAGCACGACGCCGAAAAGCAGTAGCAGTTTTCGGACGACATATGCTCTAACTATTTAATTTGGAACAGGATTCAAATCTTGAGCCGAGCCGGCTCGAAATCATCCTGTTCCAGCGCATCGGCCGGGATATCGGAATCGCTTTTCGGAAGGGACGATGTATCGATGCAAAGCGTTGCGGCGTCCTTTCGGACGCGCCGGGCGCCAAAATCCGGCGGCGGCCCGGCCTTCCGGTCATTGCAGCATTTCGATGCATATGTAAGGTGGCCGCACTTCATGGGAGACTGAATCACTGATGACGACGGCGGACTACATTGCTCTGGCCTTCTTTGCCTGCGTCTGGATGGGCTATTCCTGGCTGCTGAAGGGCCGCACCTTCTTCGGCCGCACCAGTCTGACGCATGCGATGACCGAACGGCGCCGCGAATGGATCTACAATTCGCTGCGCCGCGATCTGAAGATGATCGACACGCAGATTATGGCCGGCCTGCAGAACGGCACGGCCTTTTTCGCCTCGACCTCGATCTTCGCAATCGGTAGCTGCTTCGCGTTGCTGGGCGCCACCGAGAAGGTCGATGCAGTCTTTGCCGACTTGCCCTTCGTCTTCCATGGCGGCCATGCCGCCTTCGAGATGAAGGTCGGCGGACTGGCAGCGCTTTTCGGTTATGCCTTCTTCAAGTTCGGCTGGTCCTATCGGCTGTTCAACTACTGCACCATTCTCTTCGGCTCTATCCCGATGCTGCGCGACGCCGAGAGTGATATCATCGCCGCCGAGCGGGCTGCCGAACGCGTCATCCGCATGAACGTCATTGCCGGCAGCAATTTTAACGAGGGCCTCAGGGCGATCTTCCTGTCGATCGGCTATCTCGGCTGGTTCATCAACCCTTATGTCTTCATGATGACGACGGCGATTGTCATCTTCGTGTTGGCGCGGCGGCAATTCTTCTCGCAGGCGCGGCTGGCGATCATGGATGCCGGCCCGCCGTCCAATCTCCACCTTTCTCCCGTTCGCCGCGACATTCCGTCGAGCGGCGGAAGTGATTTGCCCGAGGGACTTCGATGACAATGCCGGCACTGCAGGCCGATGCGGCAGCGAGGCCACCGCGCATCGGACTATTGGACACGGCCCGCGGCATCGCGCTGATCGCCATGGCGAGCTACCATTTCACCTGGGACATGGAGTTCATGGGATATCTCGCGCCGGGCACGGCCGAGACCGGCTGGCTGAAGATCTATGCCCGGGCGATCGCCACGACCTTTCTCTTCATCGTCGGCATCAGCCTGGCGCTCTCCAGCACCCCGACGATCCGCTGGTCGTCCTTCTGGAAACGTTTCGGCACGATTGCCGCAGCGGCCGCGGTCATTTCGATCGCTACCCGCGTCGCAATGCCGGACACGTGGATCTATTTCGGCATCCTGCATTGTATTGCGCTGCTCACGCTCATCGGCGTCGTATTTGTCCGATTGCCGCTCGCCTTCACGCTCCTCGTCACAATCGCGCTCCTCGCCGCCTGGATTCTCGATAATTTCGGCACACCGGGCCTGCTCCGCTCGTCTTTCTTCGATCCCAGATATTTCGCCTGGATCGGCCTTGCCGAAACACCGCAACGCTCCAACGATTACGTGCCGCTGTTTCCCTGGGCTACGCCGTTTTTCGTAGGGTTGAGCATCGCTTTGATCACCGTCAGAACCAGGCTGCCGCATCGGCTTGCGGCCATCGGAACAGGCTTCTGGTGGCCGGCCAGGCTTGGCCGCCATAGCCTTGCCTTCTACGTCATTCATCAGCCGGTGCTGATTGCCATCGCTTACGGACTTTCCCTTGTCGTCCCACCGCCGCAGTCGGATCCGGTCGAAACTTACCTTGGGGAATGCAACTCCGCTTGCGTCAAGCAGCAAGGCGAAGCGCTTTGCCGCAGCTTTTGTCAGTGCACGCTCGACAGATTGCAGGCGCAGTCGCTGCTGACACCGCTGCAGGCGGGCAAGATCGATCTGCAGAATGATGAGCGGGTCCAGACGATTGCCGGCGAATGCAGCGCCGAGGCGCAATAAACCACCGGCAACCGCCCTGCGGCAATTCTCAGGTGGTGACGCCGATTTCGGCAAGACGCCCCAGGCAGGCCTCTTCGATATTGTCGAGTTCCGTCAGCGTGTCGTCTATGTCCTTGCGCTTCTGGCGCAGGTCCTCACGCTTCTCGTCGACGCGCTTCATCAGCAGCTTCAGCTGGCCGAGCTCGCCAGGCGGCTCCTTATAGACCTGGATGATCTCGCGAATTTCCGCGATGGTGAAGCCGATCCGCCGTCCGCGCAGGATTTCTCCGATCAGCCGCCGGTCCGCAGGCCGAAACAGACGGGTGCGCCCCCGCCGCTCGGGGTGAATCAGCCCCTCATCTTCGTAGAAGCGGAGCGTGCGCGTCGAGACACCGAATTCGCGCGTGAGCTCCGTTATGCTATAATATTTGTTCACCGGCATGTGTTCCCCGTCGTCGAACCGGCAATAATATTGACTTTTACGTAATAGTCAATTTGGGCGAACCGTCAGATGCCGAACCACCAGGTGGCGATGCCGAGAAAGGCGAAAAAGCCAGTACAGTCGGTCACCGTCGTGACGAACACCGACGAGGCTATCGCCGGGTCGGCGCCCACCTTGTCGAGCAGCAGCGGCAGCAGGATGCCGGCAAGGGCGGCCGCCATCAGATTGATAATCATCGCCGCCGCGATCACCCCGCCGAGCTGATAGTCGTGAAACCAGATGCCGGCGATCGCGCCCATGATCGTCGCAAAGACGGCGCCGTTGAGAATGCCGACGCCGGCCTCCCTGCGGATGATGCGGCCGGCATTGTAGATGTCGAGATCGCGGGTGGCGAGCGCACGCACGGTCACCGTCATCGTCTGCGTACCGGCATTGCCGCCCATCGAAGCGACAATCGGCATCAGCACCGCAAGCGCGATCATTTTCTCGATCGAGGCGTCGAACAGGCCGATGACGCTCGCCGACAGCATCGCCGTGCCGAGATTGATCAAAAGCCAGAGGAAACGCGAGCGCGCCGTCGAGATCAAGTTGTCCGACAGTTCTTCGTCGCCGACGCCGCCGAGGCGCTTGATGTCCTCGTCTGCCTCTTCGTGGATGACGTCGACAACGTCGTCGATGGTCAGCACGCCGACCAGCCGGCCGTTCTCGTCGACGACGGCAGCCGAGAGAAGGTCGTATTGTTCGAAGAGCTGGGCGGCTTCCTCCTGGTCCATCTCGGCGGGAACCGGATGATTGGTCTCCCGCATGATCTGTTCGATCTTCGTCTGCCGCTTGGTGCGCAGGATCTGATCGAGATCGACCGCACCGAGCAGCTTGAAGGTCGGATCGATGACGAAAATCTGCGAGAAGGAATAGGGCAGATCCTCCTCGTCGCGCATGTAGTCGATCGTCTGGCCCACCGTCCAGAACGGCGGCACGGCGACGAATTCTGTCTGCATGCGGCGCCCGGCTGAGCTTTCGGGATAATCGAGCGCCCGGCGCAGCCGCACCCGTTCGGTAAACGGCAGCTGGGCGAGGATTTCTTCCCGGTCCTCCTTGTCGAGGTCTTCGAGAATGTAGACGGCATCGTCCGAATCGAGTTCGCCGATGGCGGCGGCGATCTGCTCGTTCGGCATCTGATCGACGATTTCGCGGCGAATTGCCTCGTCGACCTCGGTCAGCGCCGTCATGTCGAAATCTTCGCCGAGCAGGCGCACCAGCGCGAGGCGCTGATCCGGCTGGATCGATTCGAGCAGGTCGCCTATTTCGGATTCATGCAGGCGGGCGACATTGCCGCGCAGGAACAGCGTATCGCGATCGGCGATCGCCGCACCGACAAGCGCCAGGAAATCGCCGCGGACATTGCCGTCCTCGTCGTAAATATCCGCTTCCTCGTCATCGCGTCGGCGAATGCGGTCTTCCGTGTCGGTCATCTGCCCGCCCTCGCACCTGGTTCGAATTTCAACGACGACGCGCCGCATTCGCAAAATGTCGGCCGAAAATACATTGTCAACAAGCGGATAAGCGAATCCCGCGCGAACCTCCCGCGGCCGGAATTCTTGGCCCCTGCTAGCTCAAAGCATCCTTGTCGTAAAGCGCCAACCGTGCTTCGTGATGACAATGTCTGCGGCCGGCGATAGTTTCCGCCGTTCAAAGAGAGGGGAGCCCGCTTCATGCCCGTCCGTCCGATCCTGCGTTATCCGCATCCGGGCTTGAAAACCGTCTGCCAACCGGTGACGGCCTTCGATGCGTCGCTGGCCGCGCTTGCCGAAGACCTGCTGGCGACGATGCGCGCAGCCCCCGGCGTCGGCATCACCGCCGCCCACATCGGCGTCTTACTCCGTGTGACGGTGCTGGAGCTCGACAGGGCCGACGGTGTGCGCCTCTACGTCAATCCGCAGATTACCTGGAGGTCGCAGGAGACGATCAGCCATGCCGAAGGCAGCGTTTCCATGCCCGGTGCGACCGAAGAGGTCACACGCCCACGGGCGATCCGCTTTCGCTATCAGGATGCTGGCGGCATCGTGCATGAGAAGGCCGCCGAAGGTTTCCTCGCCATCTGCGTTCAGCACGAGGTCGACCAGCTCGACGGTATCTTCTGGCTGCAGCGGCTTTCGCGGCTGAAACGCGAACGCCTCGTCAAGAAATGGGAGAAAAACCAAGGCTGACAAATCGCCCGCCACGCCGAACCATTCGCCCCTGTCGGCGTTGTTCCGAGAGAAACTAGGAGCGACTAAAATGGCAAGGATCGGTGACAAGACCCCGATTTCACGCGAGGCCCCCGAGCTTTCCCGTGAAGAAGACTATCGCGACCTCGAAGAACGCAACCTCGACGACGGCTGGCCTTATGCCGATGGCGCTGCTGCCAGCGACCCGGCAAACCGCCCCTATGGCGAGACCGCGGCAAATTTTGACAGCGATTCCAATACCGGTTTCCGAGTCGATGGCACAGACCAAAACGGCAACGAGAATCGTCTGAAGGATTCGTTGCGCGCTGGTCTGATCGATCGCGATGAAAGCGACGAGCTCGAGGCGCGGGTGAACGACGCTCTCGAAAACATTCCCGAGGTCGATATCAACAGTATCGAGGTTCATGCGGATGGTCACGTCGTCACCCTCGAAGGCTCGGTCGAGACGATCGGCATTGCCCGCAAGGTCGAGCTCGGCGCGCTTTCGGTCGAGGGCGTCCACCACGTGCGCAACAAGCTGCAGCTGACTGGGGTTGACGCCCATATCCCGAACGAAGACTGATCATGGCGCCCGATGATTAGGGGGGCGGCGTCGCCTCCCGTCCAGGCACGGCCTCACATTACCAAAAGTTAACAATTTCCAATTGCAGCAGAAGCAGGCAGTCCGCCGGCTGTTTAGTTGGGCGGCTGCCGTAACGGGAACGTCACGTTCGTTGACAACACCGTGATTTCATTTGAACAAAAGGCAATGAAGCGGCCAGCTTCGTTCACAATGTTGCCTCAATTGACGCGCGAAATCTTATCCGCCGGGGATGGTTTATGTTGTTGAATGCAACAACAAATTGAGGAGAAGAACCATGCGCATCAAATTTGCCCTCGCCGCATCCCTGTTTGCCGTCAGCCTTGCCGGCGCGGCCTTCGCCCAGCCGACTTATTCCGATGATTATACCAACGACAGCGATGGCTTTGCGCCCTCGAAGATGGCGCCGCCTGCTGCCGTGCACTATAGCAACAACCACAAGGCTCCAGCCTATTCTAGCGACTACACCAATGACAGCGACGGCTTCGCCCCGACCGCCATGGCGGGGCCCGCTGTCGACAAGACGGCGACCGCGAGCATCAAGCCCCTGCCCCCGTGCCACAGCATGGTTGGACCCCGCGGCTCCCATACGAAAGGTGCCGACAGCGGCGCCTCGCGCACTGAGGCCTGCCGCGCAACGCATTGATCGGGTTAACACGCGATCGGAACGAAAGGGCCGCAGTCGGCCCTTTTTTCTCTTCAGGTATGCGGTAGTGGCCGCGAACGCCTGACTTCCGGCACAGCGGGACGCTTGCGTAATCTGGGAAAATGGAGACATAAAAAAACCTCGTGGAACCAAGCGCTCACGAGGGTTTTTTAAATAATCTGGTGCGGTCGAGAAGACTCGAACTTCCACGGGTTGCCCCACAGCGACCTCAACGCTGCGCGTCTACCAATTCCGCCACGACCGCATCGTGGTAGGTGCCGATTTGCGTCGGCGGGGCAGCATGTAGCAAAAGCATTTGGGGTGCACAAGGGCGATATGACAGTTTTTTTGAAAACCTTTCACAGCATTTGAATTGGCCGGAAAACGGGTCCATATAGGTTGCCTGCCGCCCCTATTTCGTCAGGCATTTCGGGACAGGCGGCAAGGAATGGCCATGCTTCGCACCGATCTCGAATTCTCCATGCTCCCGAAACTCGGCACCCGCCCGGTGCGCTGGCGCATCGCCGATGGGCTCGTCGCCTATGAGGCGGCGGTGGAGATGATGGAGCGCGAGGTGGCGGCGATCGGGGAAGGAGGCGACGAGCTTGTCTGGCTGGTCGAGCATCCGCCGCTCTATACCGCCGGCACCAGCGCCAATGCGAGCGACCTCGTCCAGCCGGATCGCTTTCCGGTTTTTGCGACGGGACGCGGCGGTGAATATACCTATCACGGACCTGGTCAGCGCGTCGCCTATGTCATGCTCGACCTGAAGCGCAGGCGCCAGGACGTGCGCGCCTTCGTCGCCGCCCTCGAGGAGGTCGTCATCCGCACGCTCGACATGATGAACGTGCGCGGCGAGCGGCGCGAGGATCGTGTCGGCGTCTGGGTCCGCCGCCCGGAAAAGCCGTTGCTGCCAGACGGCACGATGGCTGAAGACAAGATCGCCGCCCTCGGCATCCGGCTGCGCAAATGGGTGACCTTTCACGGCTTGTCGCTCAACGTCGATCCCGATCTCGATCATTTCAGCGGCATCGTGCCGTGCGGGATATCGACCTATGGCGTCACCAGCCTCGTCGACCTCGGCCTTCCCGTCATGATGGCGGACGTCGACATCCGGCTGCGCGCCGCTTTCGAGACGGTTTTTGGTGAAACGACGAATGACGCCTGACCGCTTCCCGGGTTTAGCGGCTTGATTTGCCCGGTTTCACATGATTGATGGGCGCCGTTCCCCTCGAGAATCGGCAGCCATGTCAGAGCCCCATCAAAACTCCCTGCAGGGCATGGCCATCATGTCCGGCGCCATGTTCATCCTGCCGACCATGGATGCCATCGCCAAATATATGGCGACCTTCGAATCGATGTCGCCCGGTCAGATCACCTTCTATCGCTTTTTCTTCCAGATCGCCTGCACGCTGCCGATTCTCTTCGCCCTTTTTGGGCTCAAGGCGTTTTCGGCAAGACGACCGTGGATGAATCTGCTGCGTGGCATGTTGCACGGGGCTGCGAGCCTGCTTTTCTTCGTCGCCGTCAAATACATGCCGCTGGCCGACGTCTTTGCCATCTATTTCGTCGAGCCCTTCATGCTCACCGGCCTGTCGGCCCTGTTTCTCGGAGAGAAGGTCGGCTGGCGGCGCTGGATGGCGATCGTCGTCGGTTTCGGCGGCGCGATGATCGTCATTCAGCCGAGTTACGAGATTTTCGGCTTGAAGGCGCTGCTGCCGGTGGCCTGCGCCTTTCTCTTCTCGCTCTATCTTTTCCTCAATCGCGCCATCGGCGAGGCCGACTCGCCGCTCACCATGCAGACCATGGCCGGCATCGGCGGAACGATCTTCATGGCAGCCGCCCTTCTCGTCGGCAGCGGTGCGGGCAATGCCGATTTCACCATTTCGCTGCCCTCCTCCGGCCTCGGTCTTGCGCTGCTTCTCGCCCTCGGTTCGATCTCAGGATATGCGCATATGCTGGTGGTGCGAGCTTTCCGGCTTGCACCGCTGTCGCTGCTTGCGCCGTTCCAATATTTCGAGATCATCTCGGCCACCGTGCTCGGCTATGCGCTGTTCAACGACTTTCCGAGCTTTTCCAAATGGATCGGCATTTGCATCATCGTTGCATCAGGCCTCTTCATCATCTGGCGCGAACGGCTGCAGGCGCGATCGCTAAAATCGTCCTGATATCCGCAACATCGGGTTAACTCCCCTTCTTGAGGGATCGTCAATTCGCGACCGCTAAAAACTGTTTCCGGCTTCATGACGAAGCCTGGAGTTAAAACATGAGCGAATTCCGTCTCGCTTTTCCGGCCTGTGTCGTGGCCGGCAAGCATCGGCTGACGGCCGAAGATATCGTGCTGCTGCGTAAACATGCATTCCCCGAGGGGATCCGGACATCCCAGGATGTCGTTGCAATGTTGGCGCTCAACAATTCCTGTCCCGAAAAATGTGCCGAGTGGAACGCCTTCTTCGTGGAGCAGATCGCCGGCTTCGTTGTCCATTACACCTATCCGCAGGGCTCGCTTGATGAAATCAACGTTGCCTGGATCATGCGCATGTTCACGACTGACGGCGTCGTCAACTCGGCGCTGGAGCTCGAGCTCATTCTCCACGTCATGGAGATTTCGACCGATGTCCCGGGCGAATTGAGAGCGCTTGCCCTCGACCAGCTTCGCCTGGCGATCACCGACGGCATCGGCGGCTACAAGCTATCGCGCGCCATCGACCGCAAGAACATCACACGCCAGGACGTCGATTTTGCGATGCGCATCTTCAGAAGCATCGCCGCAGGCGGCGTCATCGCTGTGTCGCCGGCCGAATATGGCGTCCTCCAGCAGATCGAGCAGGCAACGCTGCCAGGCGCCAACCATCCTCACTGGGCTGGGATCATGGCCGCCGTCACGCTGCGCGATCGACCGGAACCGCGGCGCAGCCGCTGGCTGCGCATCGTCGACGAGGAATCCGTCGCGGAAGCCGCCGTCGCCTGACATTTCGCGACGTCATCCCACGTCTCCTGCGTGCCGGCTCCAAGCCCGATTGTGCGTTCCTTTGTTTTATGCGTAAAACTCCGGAACGCATTTCTGGGTGGAGTCTCGATGTTCAAGAAAATCCTGATCGCGAACCGCGGCGAGATCGCCTGCCGCGTGATCAAGACGGCGCGCCGCATGGGCATTTCGACCGTTGCGGTCTATTCGGATGCGGATCGGGATGCGCTGCATGTCGAAATGGCCGACGAGGCCGTCCATATCGGCCCCGCCGCAGCGTCGGAAAGCTATCTGGTCGCCGATAAGATAATCGCCGCCTGCAAGGCGACCGGCGCCGAGGCCGTGCATCCCGGTTACGGATTTCTCTCCGAGCGCGCCTCTTTCTGCGCCGAGCTGGAAAAGCAGGGCATCGTCTTCATCGGCCCGAAGCCGAAGGCCATCATGGCGATGGGCGACAAG
This sequence comes from Rhizobium etli CFN 42, assembly GCF_000092045.1. Taxonomy (NCBI): domain Bacteria; kingdom Pseudomonadati; phylum Pseudomonadota; class Alphaproteobacteria; order Hyphomicrobiales; family Rhizobiaceae; genus Rhizobium; species Rhizobium etli. The sequence goes on from NC_007761.1 coordinate 2,328,837, forward strand.
ATCGAATCGAAGAAGTTCGCCAATGCGGCTGGCGTCTTCACCGTGCCCGGCCATCTCGGCGTCATCGAGGACGCCGCGCATGCGGAAACGATCGCTGGCGGGATTGGCTATCCGGTCATGATCAAGGCGTCTGCCGGCGGCGGCGGCAAGGGCATGCGCATTGCCTGGAACGAGGCCGAGGTGCGTGACGGCTTCGAGCGCGCCCGCTCCGAGGCGAAGAGCTCCTTCGGCGACGACCGCGTCTTCATCGAGAAATTCGTCGTTGAGCCGCGCCATATCGAGATCCAGGTGCTGGCCGATGCGCATGGCAACGTCGTCTATCTCGGCGAGCGAGAATGCTCGATCCAGCGGCGGAACCAGAAGGTCGCGGAAGAGGCACCCTCACCTTTCCTCGACGAAAAGACCCGCAAGGCCATGGGCGAACAATCGGTGGCGCTGGCGAAGGCCGTCGACTACCAGAGCGCCGGCACGGTCGAATTCATCGTCGACCGCGACCGCAACTTCTATTTCCTCGAAATGAACACCCGCCTTCAGGTCGAGCATCCCGTGACCGAACTCGTCACCGGCATCGATCTCGTCGAGCAGATGATCCGCATCGCCGCGGGAGAGCCGCTTGGCTTCGGCCAGGAGGCTGTCAGGCTCGATGGGTGGGCGATCGAAAGCCGGCTCTATGCCGAAGATCCATACCGCAACTTCCTGCCTTCGATCGGCCGCCTGACGCGCTACCGCCCGCCGGCGGAAGGCAGGAGCGGCAACATTGTCGTGCGCAACGATACTGGCGTCTTCGAGGGCGCCGAGATCTCGATGTATTACGACCCGATGATCGCCAAGCTCTGCACCTGGGCGCCGACGCGCAGCGAGGCGATCGAGGCCATGGGCCGGGCGCTGGATGGCTTCGTCGTCGATGGCATCGAGCACAATGTTCCCTTCCTGTCGGCGCTGATGAAACACCCGCGCTGGCGCGAGGGCCGGCTTTCCACCGGTTTCATTGCCGAGGAATATCCTGACGGTTTCGCGCCGATGACGCCGGACCGGCAGGAGGAAGCCACGCTTGCCGCAATCGCGCTGTCTGCCTCGCTCATCGAAGCGAACCGCCGCGAACGTTTCGCCGATCGCCTGCGCGCCGCATCGGCCACGCTGCGGGAGCATTGGGTGGTAAAAACAGGAGGCAGCTACGTCGCTGTCAGATTGCTCGATAGCCTCGTCACCATTCCTTTCGATATGGAGATGGAGATCGAGGGCGAAAGCCGGAGCATTGTCACCGATTGGAGACCGGGTGATCCGGTCTGGAGCGGCAGGGTCGGCGACCAGGATATTGCCGCGCAGATTCGTCCCGTCCTCAACGGCCTGCGCATCGACTGGCAGGGACTGTCGGTGATCGCCAAGGTCTTTTCGCCGCGCCATGCGGAACTCGACAGGCTGATGCCGGTGAAGCTGCCGCCGGATACTTCTAGGCTCCTGCTCTGCCCGATGCCCGGCCTCGTCGTGTCCATCGCGGTCGCCGAGGGCCAGGAGGTCAAGGCCGGTGAGACGCTTGCCATCGTCGAGGCGATGAAGATGGAAAACGTCTTGCGCGCCGAGCGCGATCTCGTCGTCTCGAAGATCAATGCCGCGGCCGGCGAAAGTCTGGCCGTCGATGCGGTGATCATGGAATTCGCTTGAGCCGGCCTCGCCGGCCATGCCAAGCTTGCCCGGATATAGGCAATCAAGAACAGAGAAAATCAGGGAGATCGAAAGATGGACGTACGCGCCGCCGTGGCCACGCAGGCCGGAAAACCGCTCGAAGTGATGACCGTGCAGCTCGACGGCCCGAAGGCCGGCGAAGTGCTGGTGGAGGTCAAGGCGACCGGCATCTGCCACACCGATGATTTCACCCTCTCGGGCGCCGATCCGGAAGGCCTGTTCCCGGCCATCCTCGGCCATGAGGGCGCCGGCATCGTCGTCGACGTCGGCCCGGGTGTGACCTCGGTCAAGAAGGGCGACCATGTCATTCCGCTTTACACGCCGGAATGCCGCGAGTGTTATTCCTGCACGTCCCGCAAGACCAATCTCTGCACCGCCATCCGCGCCACCCAGGGCCAGGGCGTGATGCCGGACGGCACCTCGCGCTTTTCGATCGGCAAGGACAAGATCCATCACTATATGGGCTGCTCGACCTTTGCCAATTACACGGTGCTGCCGGAGATCGCGCTCGCCAAGATCAATCCCGACGCCCCCTTCGACAAGGTCTGCTACATCGGCTGCGGCGTCACCACAGGCATCGGCGCCGTCATCAACACCGCCAAGGTGGAGGTCGGATCGACGGCGATCGTCTTCGGCCTCGGCGGCATCGGCCTCAACGTGCTGCAGGGTCTGCGGCTTGCCGGCGCCGACATGATCATCGGCGTCGATATCAACCCGGATCGCAAGGCCTGGGGCGAGAAGTTCGGCATGACGCATTTCGTCAATCCGAAGGAGGTCGGCGACGACATCGTTCCCTATCTGGTCAACATGACCAAGCGGGGCGGCGACCTGATCGGCGGCGCCGACTACACCTTCGACTGCACCGGCAATACCAAGGTGATGCGCCAGGCGCTGGAAGCCTCCCATCGCGGCTGGGGCAAATCGGTCATCATCGGGGTTGCCGGCGCCGGCCAGGAAATCTCGACGCGGCCGTTCCAGCTGGTGACCGGCCGCAACTGGATGGGCACCGCCTTCGGCGGCGCGCGCGGCCGCACCGACGTGCCGAAGATCGTCGACTGGTACATGCAGGGCAAGATCCAGATCGATCCGATGATCACCCACACCATGCCGCTCGAAGACATCAACACGGGCTTCGAGCTGATGCACAAGGGCGAAAGCATCCGCGGCGTGGTGGTGTACTGATGGCGGCAGCCAACTACCGAGCCGATCTCAGGCATTTCGATGAGCTCCCAGCGCGGGAGCTCTACGACCTCCTTCGAATGCGGGTCGATGTCTTCGTCGTCGAGCAGAACTGTCCCTATCCGGAGCTCGACGGCAAGGACATCGATGCCCTGCATCTGCGACTGCTGGAGGGCGGTGACCTCCTGGCGGCGGCGCGGATCCTGAAACCACATGAGCCGCAGGACCCGTCAAAGATCGGCCGTGTCGTCGTCTCGCCTGCCCATCGCGGCAAACGTCTGGGCGATGCATTGATGCGCGAATCAATCACCGCCTGTGAACGGCTTTATCCGGCAAATCCGATCGCCTTGTCGGCGCAGGCTCATCTGCGCCGCTTCTACGAATCCTTCGGCTTTGTCGGGACGTCGCAGGAATATCTGGAAGATGGCATTCCGCATATCGATATGATCAGACAGCCGGCCATTCAGCCGGCATGAGGACACCGCCATGATCTATGTCGACGCTGATGCCTGTCCGGTGAAGCCGGAAGTCCTAAAGGTTGCCGAACGCCACGGCCTCGAAGTCACCTTCGTCGCCAATTCCGGCCTGCGCCCGTCCCGTGATCCGATGGTCCGCAACGTCATCGTTTCCAACGCCTTCGATGCCGCCGACAACTGGATCGCCGAGCGTGCCGGCGCGGGCGACGTCGTCGTCACTGCTGACGTGCCGCTCGCCGTGCGCTGCGTCGCGACCGGCGCTTTCGTCAGCGGTCCAACCGGACGTGTCTTCGACGAGACCAATATCGGCATGGCGAGCGCCATGCGCGATCTCGGTGCGCATTTGCGCGAAACCGGCGAAAGCAAGGGCTACAATGCCTCCTTCAGCCCGAAGGACCGCTCGCGTTTTCTCGAAACCTTCGATCGCCTCTGCCGCCGCGCCAAGAGCCTTGCCGGTGAGACCGGCGGCCGGCCATAACTTCTTCCGGAGGCGGCAGGAAACGGGTGGCATGGCAGTAGTGCCGATTCCTACCTTGAAGACAGCCGTTCCCTCACTGATATAGGCACTATCGCAGACGACTGCGGCGTCCGGAGGATGCAACTGTCGCGGGGACGGCCTCGCTCTTGAACAAGGAGAGGCGTATGGCCTGGTTTCTGCTTTTTCTCGCTGGTCTTTTCGAATGTGGCTGGGCAATCGGCCTTAAATACACTGAGGGTTTCACGCGGCCGCTGCCGACGGCGCTGCCCCTCATTTCCATGGTCGTGAGCGTCGTCCTGCTCGGCCTGGCCGTGAAACACCTGCCGATCGGCACCGCCTATGCGGTCTGGACCGGCATCGGCACGGTCGGCACCGTGCTCCTCGGCATTTGGCTGCTCGGTGATGCGGCAAACGTCTCCCGTCTTGCCTGCATCACACTAATCGTCGCGGGCATCGCCGGCCTCAAGCTCACGGCCTGATCCCGAAAATGCTGCGAGGCGCCGAAGCGCCCCGCGATCAATATCGATTTCAAATCGGCTTGCGATTATCGACGGCAAAAGCGCCAGGACCGGAGAAGAACAGGTAGAGGAAGACGAAGCAGAACAGGATGGCGGCGTCGCCCTGGTTGATCGCCGGGAAGAAGCTGTTTGGCGCATGCGCCATGAAATAAGCGACCGCCATTTGGCCGGCCAGCAGAAAGGCCACTGGTCGCGTCAACAGGCCGACCAGGATAAGGAGTCCGCCGACAAGCTCAAGAAGCGCCGCAAAAAGCATCAACGGCGGCAGCGGACCTGGCATCTGCGCAGCCGGGAAGGCGAAAAGCTTCATCGTGCCATGTTCGATGAACAACAGCGCGGTGATGATTCTGAGAGCGGCCAGCCCATAGGGGCGATAGGCGGAAAGACGCTCGAAAGTTGACATTAACCTCTCCATTAAAACAATTGCAGCCGAGCGTTAGCCCGTCCTCCAAAAGGATTGAACACACGGATCACTGACGGCCGTTCACTTTTTCGACAGCAGGCAACAAGCGGCCAGACATCAGAGCGGGATATTGTCGTGTTTTTTCCAGGGATTGGCGAGATCCTTGTTGCGCAGCATCTTCAGACCACGCGCCAGCCGCCGCCGCGTCGAATGCGGCATGATCACCTCGTCGATATAACCGCGCTCAGCAGCGACGAAGGGCGACAGGAACCTGTCCTCGTACATTTTCGTATGGGCAGCGATCTTCTCCGGATCGGCGATATCCTTGCGGAAGATGATCTCGACCGCGCCCTTGGCGCCCATCACGGCGATCTGCGCCGTCGGCCAGGCATAGTTGAGGTCGCCACGCAGATGCTTTGACGCCATCACGTCATAGGCGCCGCCGAAGGCCTTGCGGGTTATGACGGTGAGCTTCGGCACCGTCGCTTCGGCATAAGCGAAGAGCAGCTTGGCGCCATGCTTGATGAGACCGCCATATTCCTGCGCCGTGCCCGGCAGGAAGCCGGGGACGTCGACGAAGGTGACGATTGGTATGTTGAAGCAGTCGCAGAAGCGCACGAAGCGCGCCGCCTTGCGCGAGGCGTCGCTGTCGAGCACGCCGGCCAGCACCATCGGCTGGTTGGCGACGAAACCGACAGTCGAGCCTTCGACGCGGCCGAAGCCGCAGACGATGTTTTTGGCGAAGCTCTCCTGGATCTCGAAGAAATCCCCCTCGTCCGCCACCTTCCGGATCAGTTCCTTGATATCATAAGGTTTGTTGGCGCTCGCCGGCACCAGCGTGTCGAGCGACATGTCGATCTCGGTCACCGACTGGTAACATTCGATCTCCGGCAGCGGCGCGCTGTTGGAAAGCGGCAGGAAATCGATCAGCCGGCGCACCTGCAGCAACGTTTCGACGTCATTGTCGTAGGCGCCGTCGGCAATCGACGAGCGCACCGTATGCACAACGGCGCCGCCGAGCTCTTCGGCCGTCACTGTCTCGTTGGTGACGGTTTTCACCACATCGGGGCCGGTGACGAACATATAGGAGGTGTCGCGCACCATGAAGATGAAATCGGTCATGGCGGGCGAATAGACGTCGCCGCCGGCACAGGGACCCATGATCACCGAGATCTGCGGAATGACGCCCGAGGCAAGCACATTGCGCTGGAAGACTTCCGCATAACCACCGAGGGCCGCCACACCTTCCTGGATTCGAGCGCCGCCGGCATCGTAGATGCCGACAATCGGAGCGCGGTTCTTCAGCGCCATGTCCTGCACCTTCATGATCTTCTCGGCATGTGCTTCCGAAAGCGAGCCGCCGAAGACGGTGAAATCCTTGGCGAAGACGAAAACCGTGCGGCCGTTGACCGTGCCCCAGCCGGTAACGACTCCGTCGCCGGCGATTCGGCTCTTATCCATGCCGAAATCGGTCGAGCGGTGCTCGACGAACATGTCGAACTCTTCGAAGGAGCCTTCGTCGAGGAAGAGGTCGATGCGCTCGCGGGCGGTCAGCTTGCCGCGCTTATGCTGAGCCTCGATACGCGCCTTGCCGCCGCCAAGGCGGGCTATGCCGCGGCGGCGCTCCAGTTCTTCGAGAATTTCCTTCATGCGATCTCCCCTCGCCGCTCTCGCGGTCGATATGCGCTAGCGGTTGCGTCCGCTGAGCGAGAAAACCGAGCGTATCCTGGCTGCTACATCCTCGGCCACGATGTCGTCGGCAAGTTTCGGATCGGCTGCGATACTGGTCACGTCGAAGGCGCTGACGGCGATCACCGAGCCGTCCTCGACCGAAGCCGCGTCGACGCTGATCTTGGCGACGTTGCGGTCCTTTTGGAAACCGAGGCCTTTCTGGATGGAAACCACCCGGATCGTCAGCACCACCCGCGGCAGCACGGTATCACGCACCGTGGCATTGATGGCCGCATTGACGCGGTCGTTGATCCCGGCAAGCAGCTCGGCCGGGATGTTCGGGCCGGAGAGAACGACGGCGCTGCGCACATCATAGAGCGGCGCCGCCGGCTTGTTGGCCGAGAGGCTGACGCAGGCCGTGAGCGCGATACAGACGAGCACGGTCCGGCAAAAACACGACCTCAGCCAATTCATCGCAAAATCCCGCACCACCCTGTTGGAGTCGCAGATTTCGTCATAATGTCTGGGAAGGCAATATGTTTCAGGTGCTTAGGGCGAAAAAAACGTCCGCTGCTGCCTTGAACTCGGCATAGCGCTTGGCCCGTCGCTCCTCCGCTTCCTCGTCGCGTCCCCAATGCTCGATCGTCCAGTCCTCGTCGAGATGCGCAAGCGACCACACCTCTTCGACCGTTAGCCGGCCCTCGGCGAAGGCGAGTGCCAGGATCGCCGAGCCGGTCAGCGTCGTGATGGTGTGGAGCGCGGCGAGCGCCATCGGGCCCTGATGCCGCGCCAGCGTGACGCCAAAGGCTGCGGTCGCCTCGCGCGGCTGTTCGTGGTGCATCACCCCTTCAATGAGGATGAAGCGGGCGCCCAGATCATTTGCCGCCCAGTCGATAACCGGATCCCAGCGCTCCCTCTGGCGCTCGACCAGCAGTTCGGGGCCGTCTGCGCGGTAGCAAAGGAGGTCGCTCGAGGAAAAGCGCAGGATGTCTTCGAAGATCGCCTGCGCATTGGTGGCCACGCCGTCGAGCGCGGTGTTGACGAGCCGCGTCACCGGCATGGTCACGGGATCGATCTCCTGGCCTTGGGCCTGCCATTCGGCGGCGACAAGCTGTGCAAGCGCCTCTGTGGGAACGGCAAGAACCTGCCGTGCCGGCGTGCGGACCATCTTACCGTCGAGGGTGATCGCAAAACCGCCCTCGTGGTCGGCGACGGCGACCTCGGCATAGAAGCGCTTCGGCAGCGGCTTCTTCATCTGGATCTGCGCGCGGCGGATGGGATCGGGATGGCTCAGGCCTTCCGAAAGATCGTTCAGCAGATCGCGCATGGGCTCACCTCAGGAAAAATGGCGCAATATCTCGTTCGGATGGTAGGCGATCGCATCGGCGCCGTTGGCGATCAGCTCATCCACGCTGGCATAGCCCCAGGCAACACCGATCGCTTTTGCGCCGGCAGCCTTTGCCATCTGCATATCGTAAACCGCGTCGCCAATGACAATGGTATCGGCGGCATTCATCCCGGTTTCGTCGCAGCATTCCGTCACCATGGCCGGATGCGGCTTGGAGGGGCAGTCGTCGGCGGTGCGCGCAACGACAAAATGCTGGTCGAAGCCGTGCTTCTCCATCACGAGGTTCAGCCCGCGCCGGGACTTGCCGGTCACCGCCCCGATCAGCAGGTCCTCGCGGCGGCTGATGGCGTCGATCATCTCGCGAATGCCGGGAAACAGCGGCTCTCGGTAGTCGAGATCCTGGCGAACGACGGTAAACAGCGATTTGTAATGCGCCGTCATGTCGATGTCGTCCTGCTCGACATGCGGCCTGCCCTGCATCCGGGCGATCGCGATATCCAGCGACAGGCCGATAATGGCCTTGGTGTCGTCAAATCGAGGCTCCGCCTTCCCGAACTTCGCGAAGGTGCGGCGCATGGTTTCGTGGATTAGCCCCGCACTGTCGACCAGCGTGCCGTCGCAATCAAAAAGCGCAAGTTTCATGCTTCATCGTCCCGGATGGGAGCTGAGTTTTCATCAAAGCCGAGCAGGTTCCAGCTCTGCACCATATGCGGCGGCAAAGGCGCGGTGACGCGCAGCCGTCCGCCCGAGGGATGCGGGATATCGATATGGCGGGCGTGCAGATGCAGGCGCTTCTGGATGCCACCCGGAAAATCCCAGTTCGGATCATCGTCGAAATATTTGGGATCGCCGATGATCGGATGGCCGATGTGCAAGGCATGAACACGAAGCTGATGCGTGCGCCCCGTATAGGGCTCCATTTCCAGCCATGCGAGACGCTGGGCTGCCGTCTCGACGACGCGGTAATAGGAGACGGCATGGTCAGCCCCGTCCTCGCCGTGCTTGGCAATCCGCATCCGGTCACCATCGGCGGTCGGTTCCTTGACGAGCCAGGTCGAGATCTTGTCCTCGTGCTTGCGCGGCACGCCCTTGACCAGTGACCAGTAGGTCTTCTTGGTGTCGCGCTCGCGGAAGGCAGCCGTCAGTTTCTGGGCTGCGCCGCGGGTGCGGGCGATGACGAGAACGCCCGACGTGTCGCGGTCGAGGCGGTGGACGAGCCGCGGCTTCTCGCCCTTGGGGCTGATCCAGGCTTCGAGCATCTGGTCGATATGCCTGGCCACGCCCGAGCCGCCCTGCACCGCAAGCCCAGGCGGCTTGTTGAGAACGATCACCTTTTCGTCCTCATGCAGCACCATGCGCGACAGGAGTTCGAAATCGCTGGAATGCTTGAGATCCTTGCCGGCGATCGGCCCGGATTTCAGCTTTGCATCGACATCGAGCGGCGGCACGCGCACCATCTGGCCGGGCTGCACGCGCGCATCCGATTTGACACGGCCGCCGTCGACACGCACCTGGCCGGAGCGCAGCAGCTTCTGCAGCGGACCGAAGCCGAGCCCGGGAAAATGCACCTTGAACCAGCGATCGAGCCGCATGCCCGCCTCGTCGAGTTCAACCTTTATATGTTCTATGCCAGCCATGAATAGTCTTTCGGAAATTGCAGCGCGGGCCAAGCCGGCGTTCTTGCCGCAGCCTTAGAGCATTTTCATGCAAAACGGAAACCGGAATCAGACCAAAGCGCGCATGATGGCGAGGCCCGCGAACACTGCCGCCATCGAAAGGCCGACGCTGGCTGCTATGTAGATGCCGCCGGCGACCGCCTCGCCTCGTTCGAAGAGCGAGATGGCGTCGAGTGAGAAAGCCGAGAAGGTGGTGAAGCCGCCGAGAAAACCGGTGATCAGCAGCAGGCGCAGTTCCACCGATGCGTTGAACTTCCGCGTGACCAGTTCGGCAAAGACACCGATGACGAAGCAGCCGACGACATTGACGGCGAGAGTCCCCCAGGGAAAGGCGGGCCCCATGAGCCTCAGCGCCCATTGGCCGACAAAATATCTGAGGACGGAACCGATGGCGCCGCCGACGGCGACGAGGAGAGCCTGGATCATGGGCGGGATATCCGAGTTCGAGAGCGCATCCGATCGTGACGGACTAAATTCTTTAAATTCAGTAAAATGCCAGCGACTTTCTTATGCCCGCGCAAAGATCCTGTTCGATACTGTGCCGGCATGACCCAGCTCCTGTCCATTTCGGCAAGCACCGCCGCCATCGCCCTGGAAACGCTGAGAATACCGCAGCGCGTCGCCACGAGCACCGCCGCCCGCGATGCGCGCCGTCTCGCCGACCGACAGTTGAAGGCCGAAGGCAGCGAGGGAATCGACGATCCCGCCAGCATCATCCAGTCGACCGAAGTGGCGCTCGACCTGATGGAGAAGGGCAACCGTCAGCCGCAGGCCGGCCTCAAGCAGGCGCTGCAGTCCTACGAAGACGTCTAGGTAATCGCCTTTCCGCTGAAAAGCCCGCATTGCGATCCGCATTGCGGGCTTTTCGGTTTAGCGAGTCAGAGCTTACTTGCCCTGAGCCGAAAGCACTTGCAGCGCCAGATCCACCTTGCCTGTTTTCTCGAAGGTCAGCGTCACCGGCACCGTGTCGCCCTGCTTGAACGGCGTCTTCACCTTCTGGAACATCAGATGCAGGTTGCCAGGCTCGAGCTTTAGGGTCCCGCCCGCGGCAATGGCGACGCCATCCTTCAGCTGGCGCATCCGCATGACATTGTCCTTCGTAGCCATCTCGTGAATCTGAACCTCACCGGCCACCGGGGAAGACACCGATACCAGGCGATCATCCGTCTTGCCGTTGTTCTTCACCGTGAAAAAGCCGCCGCCGACCGGCTGGCCGGGCAGCATCGCCTTGGCGAAGGCGCCGGAGATTTCAAGGTCGCCGGCCCTGACCGTATCCCCGCCCGGCGACGCAGCCCCCATGGCGGACATGTCCATGCCGGCTTTGCCGGTCGTGTCCATGCCGGCTTTGCCGGTCGCGTCCATGCCGGGCATGCTCATCCCAGCCATGTCGTCATGGTCGTGGCCATGATCTTCGCCGGCAACGACTTTCAGCAGCGGTGCCGGGCTTTTCAGCTCATGCGCATCGCCGCCAGCCGTTGCCACCTGATCCCAGGCCGTGACCGCATCGCCGCAGAGCTGCGTCACCGGAAAGGCAAGCGAGCTGCCGGCTTCGACGTCCGAAACCTTCCCCTGGATGACGAAGGTATCGTAGAAATCATCAGAAAGATTGCCGTTCTTCCACCGGATCTCGACGGCGCCCGTCTTCACCTTGTCGCCATGATTGTCGTAGGTCTTCTGGTAGTCGCCCTTGATCACTTCGAGCTCCCAGCCGGCCTTTGGCTGCGGCTTGGCGAAGACGAAACCTTCCGGCAGTTTCACCCGCACTTCGGTGGTCGCCTTGCCATCGCAGCCATGCGGCACCTGCAGCGTGGCGAGAAACGTGGTGTCCAGCGGCACCTCGCGGTCGAGGAAGCTGACATGCGCCTCGGCGCCGGCGAAGGCGGTTGCGGAAAGAACCGCGGCAAGCGCGAAAGTCTTGATTGTTTTCATCGGATATCTCCTCGCCGGCCGCGATCTTCTTTGGGCGAACCGGCATTCTGCGTCTTAGGTTGCGGAGGCAGATCAGATGAGGGAAGGAGGCGCACGCGAATTTGCCCGGCTGACGGCGCTGACGCCAGCGACTGCTGCGGCCTCGATCGGGGCATTGGCGAGCGAGGCGAGCTTGCGCTCGAGCCACGAACACGCTTCCGGTATCGGCAGAATCACCGACGCAGACAGTCGGCAGGCTTCGCAATTCGGCTTGAAACCGACAGTCGTGCCTTCGGCCTCCTTCACGGTGACGCAGAGCGAGGCAAAGGTGCCATCCGGCAGCATGTGGGCCGCGGCATCATAACCATCGGAAGCGATAGCCTGCGGTGCTTGATGGACGAATCCGAGCAAAAGCAGGCCCAAGGCGCAAAGCATGCGCAGCAAGAACGTCGCTTTCAGTCCTGTCCGCCGCATGAGATCCCCTTCACCACCATGTCGCGATAGCCCGTTTCCGCGCGGATTGCAAAAGCAGATTTGCCGCAGATCGTGCCCTTCCCTGACTATGGCGACAAAAATTTGTCAGGTCACGACATTTGGCCTTGCCAAGCGCTGCGCTCGCCGGATAATTGCGGCCAACCCTGTTGGGAGAATCCGGTGCTTTCGCCACCGGTGCCGAAGGAGCAACCGCCCCGGAAACTCTCAGGCCAAAGGACCAGCAAGGGGCAGACGGAACTCTGGAGAGAAGCGTTCTCGAAACGCTCGCCGAAGGGATAACAATCTCAGGCGTCAAGGACAGAGGGGGCTCAGAAGAGAAGCGCGCAGCCGCGCCTTCAGATTTGAGCCCGCGCCTTCGCAACGAGGCGCAAACCCCGGAGGCGTCGTTTGGACGATACTGCTGCCCTCAAGAAAACCCCGCTGCATGCCCTGCATCTCCAGCTCGGCGCCCGAATGGTGCCGTTTGCCGGTTATGACATGCCGGTGCAATATCCCGCCGGCGTCATGAAGGAACATCTTCACACCCGCACCGAGGCCGGCCTCTTCGACGTCTCCCATATGGGCCAGGTCATCGTGAAGGCGAAGTCGGGCCACTATGAGGATGCGGCGCTGGCGCTCGAAAGCCTGGTTCCGGTCGACATCCTCGGCCTTGCCGAAGGCCGTCAGCGCTACGGCTTCTTCACCGACGACACCGGGGGCATTCTTGACGATCTGATGATCACCCATCTCGACGACCATCTCTTTGTCGTCGTCAACGCCTCCTGCAAGGATGCTGACCTCGCCCATTTGCGCGCCCATATCAGCGACCAGTGCGACATCACCCTCCTGAACCGCGCCTTGATCGCGCTGCAGGGGCCGCGCGCGGTCGAGGTTCTCGCCGAACTCTGGGCCGATGTCGCGGCGATGAAATTCATGGATGTGCGCCACTGCCGCCTGCACGACGTTTCCTGTCTGGTCTCGCGCTCCGGCTATAGCGGCGAGGACGGCTTCGAAATCTCCGTCCCGGCGGACAAGGCCGAGGATGTCGCCATGCGGTTGCTCGAACATCCCGACGTCCAGGCGATCGGCCTCGGTGCCCGTGACTCGCTGCGTTTGGAAGCGGGCCTCTGCCTTTATGGCAACGACATCGACACCACCACCTCGCCGGTCGAGGCCGCACTCGAATGGGCAATGCCGAAGGCGCGCCGCGCCGGCGGCGCCCGCGCCGGCGGTTTTCCCGGCTCCGGCCGCATTCTCTCCGAACTCGAAAACGGCGCCGCCCGCCGCCGTGTCGGCCTGAAGCCGGAAGGCAAGGCGCCGGTGCGCGGCCATGCTAGGCTCTATGCCGATGCCGAGGGCCAGACTGAAATCGGCGAAGTCACCTCGGGCGGCTTCGGCCCCAGCGTCGATGGTCCCGTCGCCATGGGCTACGTGCCGGTCTCTCATGCGGCGCCCGGCACGCTCATCTACGCCGAAGTGCGGGGCAAGTATCTGCCCGTCACCATCAGCGCCCTGCCCTTCATCACACCGACCTACAAACGATAAGGCATTCCAGAGAGGACGACCAATGCTGAAATTTACCGAAGAACACGAATGGCTGAAGATCGAAGGCGACGTCGCGACGGTTGGCATCACCAATTATGCCGTTGATCAGCTCGGCGACCTGGTTTTCGTCGAACTGCCGGAAGTCGGCGCGACCTTCTCGAAGAACGGTAATGCCGCGACCGTCGAATCGGTCAAGGCCGCTTCGGACGTCTATTGTCCGCTTGACGGCGAGATCACCGAGGTCAATCCGGCCATCGTTGCCGATCCGTCACTGGTCAATTCCGATCCTCAAGGCGCCGGCTGGTTCTTCAAGCTGAAGCTTGCCAATCCCGCGGACGCCGATGGCCTGCTCGACGAGGCGGCCTATAAGGAGCTCACCGCGTAATGACGACGCCAACCGAATTCCAGTTCACCGATTATCAGCCCTACGATTTCGCCAATCGCCGTCATATCGGCCCCTCGCCGGCCGAGATGGCCGAGATGCTGAAGGTGATCGGTTATAATAGCCTCGAGGGGCTGATCGACGCGACGCTGCCGCCCGCCATCCGCCAGAAGGCGCCGCTCGTCTGGGGCGCGCCGATGACCGAGCGCGAGGCCCTCGACAAGCTGCGCGAGACCGCCAACAAGAACAAGGTGCTGGTCTCGCTGATCGGGCAAGGCTACTACGGCACGATCACGCCGCCGGTCATCCAGCGCAATATCCTGGAGAATCCCGCCTGGTACACGGCTTACACGCCCTATCAGCCGGAGATCAGCCAGGGCCGTTTGGAAGCGCTCCTGAATTACCAGACGATGGTCTGCGACTTGACCGGCCTCGATATCGCCAACGCCTCGCTGCTCGACGAGGCGACCGCCGCTGCCGAAGGCATGGCGATGGCCGAGCGTGTCGCCAAGTCGAAGGCGAAGGCTTTCTTCGTCGATGCCGATTGTCATCCGCAGACGATTGCCCTCATCCGTACCCGCGCCGAACCGCTCGGCTGGAGCGTCATCGTCGGCAACCCGTTCACCGATCTCGATCCCGTCGACGTCTTCGGAGCGATCTTCCAGTATCCCGGCACGCACGGTCACGTGCATGACTTCACGGGCCTGATCGCACGCCTGCACCAGGCGGGCGCCATATCAGTCGTCGCGGCCGATATCCTGGCGCTGACGCTGTTGAAATCGCCCGGCGAAATGGGCGCCGACATCGCCGTCGGCTCCTCGCAGCGCTTCGGCGTCCCGGTCGGCTATGGTGGCCCGCATGCAGCCTTTATGGCGGTCAGGGACGCGATCAAGCGCGCCATGCCCGGCCGCCTCGTCGGCGTGTCCGTCGATGCCCGCGGCAATCGCGCCTACCGCCTGTCGCTGCAGACCCGCGAACAGCATATCCGCCGTGAGAAGGCGACGTCGAACATCTGCACCGCCCAGGTGCTGCTCGCCGTCATGGCCTCCATGTATGCGGTCTTTCACGGGCCTGATGGCATCAAGGCGATCGCCCAGCAGGTCCACCAGAAGGCCGTGCTGATGGCCAAGGGCCTGGAAAAGCTCGGCTATAAGGTTGAACCAGAAAGCTTCTTCGACACGATCACTGTCGATGTCGGCCACATGCAGGGCCTCATCCTGCGCGCCGCCGTCGCCGAAGGCGTCAATCTGCGCAAGGTCGGCGAGACGAAGATCGGCATGAGCCTCGACGAGCGCACGCGCCCCGCGACCCTCGAAGCCGTCTGGCGCGCCTTCGGCGGCAATTTCACTATCGCCGATTTCGAGCCGTCCTACCGCCTGCCGAAGGCCCTGCTTCGGACCAGCGAATATCTCTCTCATCCGATCTTCCATATGAACCGGGCAGAGAGCGAGATGACACGCTATATCCGCCGGCTCTCCGACCGGGATCTCGCCCTCGACCGCGCCATGATCCCGCTCGGCTCCTGCACGATGAAGCTGAATGCGACGGCGGAAATGCTGCCGATCACCTGGCCGGAGTTTTCCGACATTCATCCCTTCGTGCCGGCAGACCAGGCGCTCGGTTATCGCGAGATGCTCGACGACCTCACGGAAAAGCTCTGCGCCGTCACCGGCTACGACGCCTTCTCGATGCAGCCGAATTCCGGCGCGCAAGGGGAATATGCCGGACTTTTGACGATCCGCAACTACCACATCGCCAATGGCGAGGGCCATCGCGACGTCTGCCTGATTCCGACCTCGGCGCACGGCACCAACCCTGCCTCTGCCCAGATGGTCGGCATGAAGGTAGTCGTCGTTAAGGTGCGCGAGAATGGCGACATCGACATGGAGGATTTCCGCGCGAAAGCTGAGGAGCATGCGGCAAATCTCTCCTGCTGCATGATCACCTACCCCTCGACGCACGGCGTCTTCGAGGAGACGGTCAAGGAGATCTGCGAACTGGTGCACAAGCACGGCGGCCAGGTCTATCTCGATGGCGCCAATATGAACGCCATGGTCGGCCTGTCCCGCCCTGGTGACATCGGCTCCGACGTTTCCCACCTCAACCTGCACAAGACCTTCTGCATCCCGCATGGCGGCGGCGGCCCCGGCATGGGCCCGATCGGCGTCAAGGCGCATCTGGCGCCCCACCTGCCCGGCCATCCCGAGACCGACGGCCGTCCGGGCGCGGTGTCGGCCGCGCCCTTCGGCTCGGCCTCGATCCTGCCGATCTCCTGGAGCTACTGCCTGATGATGGGCGGCGAAGGCCTGACGCAGGCGACCAAGGTGGCGATCCTCAACGCCAACTACATCGCCACCCGGCTGAAGGGCGCTTATAACGTGCTCTACAAGTCGAAGACCGGGCGTGTGGCGCACGAATGCATCATCGACACCCGGCCGCTGGTCGACAGTTCAGGCGTCACCGTCGACGACGTCGCCAAGCGCCTGATCGACTGCGGCTTCCATGCGCCGACCATGAGCTGGCCGGTCGCCGGCACGCTGATGATCGAGCCGACGGAAAGCGAGACCAAGGCCGAGCTCGACCGCTTCTGCGAGGCGATGCTGGCGATCCGCGAGGAAGCCCGCGCCATCGAAGACGGCCGCATGGACAAGACTAACAACCCGCTGAAGAACGCCCCGCACACGGTCGAAGATCTCGTCGGCGAATGGGATCGCCCCTACAGCCGTGAGCAGGCCTGCTTCCCGCCCGGCGCCTTCCGCGTCGACAAATACTGGTCTCCGGTCAACCGCGTCGACAATGTCTACGGTGACCGCAACCTGATCTGCACCTGCCCGCCGGTGGAAAGCTACGCAGAGGCTGCGGAATAACAGCAATTGCACGGCCCTCCCGCACCGTTCGGGAGGGCTAACACGCCGCCTTGCGCAGGTTGAAACCGGCGCAATGAACCAATGCACCTTTGACGCCATTGGATTCAAATTTAACCTTTCTTAGCAAGTCTCTGTTAGCAATTCAAAATAGGCAGTTTTCCATACCGAAAACATCGCCGTTGATCTTTTTTTGCGTGCAGGTTCTTATGCGTTCATCGGCTGTATCAGCAATTCTCCTCGCCGCCGTGATCCTGTCGGGATGCTCCACGAGCTCTGGCGCCGAAGACGTGCTCACCCCTGTACCGTCCAAGGAAACCACAAACGCCATCGCGAAGCCGAGCGGTCCGATACCGGCCGCCGCCGTTGGCGACGCCGCCCCGCAGGCAAGCCCGCCGCAGGAAGCATTGAGCTGGACGGGACCGGTTCCGGAACCTCAGGCGCTGGTGCCGGCGGAAAGACCGGTCGGCATGCCGATGCCGACGGAAAGGCCGGTTGCGATGTTGATGCCCGCCAATCCGGGGATTGACCCGGATCCAGGCCCGAAATCACCGACACGCTCGCGGATTTATAGCCACCGCTTCCGCGACGCCAAGCCCATCAACTTCGGCAGGACGTCACCGCGTAAACTTGCCGTGCATGGCGTCGACGTCTCGCGCTGGCAGGGCGAGATCGATTGGGAAACTCTCAGGCAGCAGGGGGCGAACTTCGTCTACATCAAGGCGACGGATGGCGGCGATCACCTCGATCCGATGTTCAGGAAGAACTGGCGCCGCGCCAAGGAAGCCGGCCTGAAACACGGCGCCTATCACTTCTTCTACTGGTGCCGGACGGCCGGCGAACAGGCCGACTGGTTCATCCGCAACGTTCCGAAGGAAGCCAACGCGCTTCCGCCGGTAATCGATGTCGAGTGGAACGGCGAATCGAGCTGCAAGCGGCGCATTTCCCCCGCCCGCGTCCGGGAAAAGATGCAAGTCTTCATGGACAAGCTCGAGCGTCATTACGGTCAGCGCCCGATCATCTACACGGCACCGGATTTCTACCGCGACAATTTAAAGGGCCAGATGCTCGACTATCCCTTCTGGCTGCGCTCGGTCGCCGCCCACCCCTCCAAGGTCTATCCCGGCCGCAAGTGGCTGTTCTGGCAATATTCCGGCTCCGGCCTCTCCGACGGCGTCGACGGCAAGATCGACCTCAACGTCTTCAACGGCAGCGAAAGCGACTGGCACGATTGGGTGGCGTCGCGATAGCAAAGGCCTTTCGCGCCAATCCGAAACAGGCGGAACGGCGGAAAGCCCACCCCGTAGGCCTTTGCTAACGCAACGCCTTCAGCATTCCCTAAATGCTCGGAGGTAAAAGGGGATCATCCAGTTCTGGGAAACGGCTGATGAGCATATCCGGCATTACCAACATTGCTCTTTCGGGCGTGCGGGCACAGACAACGCGGGTCGGCGCGATCGCCAACAACGTCGCAAATAGCAGCACGCCTGACTACGCAAGGCTGAACACCAGCCTCACCACTGTCGCATCAGGCGGCGTCCAGGCGACCGGCAACCCGACGGCGTCGGACGTCGACCCGGCCACCGAACTGACCAACCTTCTCGAAGCCGAACAGAGCTACAAGGCGAACGCCACGGTCTTCGAGACCGGCGCCGACATGTGGGAAATGCTGATGAGCATTAAGCGCGACTGAGTGCGACTCTCAAAAATCGTCGCGCTGTTGTAAATCTGCTTTGCATCGGACCTCGATCTGCCGATAGCGCCGCTGACACATCATCTCAGGAAGAATTCCACTTGCGCCGCACTACCCTATCAATTCTTCTGAATTTGGCCGTAATAACCAGTGCTGGCGCTAGCGAAGACCTTTCCGGTGTTTGGCGTGACCTGTTCACACGCTGTCGAATCGCCGTGGAGACGGGTAAAGACTTTGATGCAACAGGATTACGCGACCTTGGGCGTGACGTCAGGACGGCCGCCCCGGTGACCGCTCCTGGGGTACCCTTTCCAGTTTTGCATGGGTACAAAATGGCTGAACAGCGCTGGGAGGTTCCGGGAGCTCGTTTCGTTGTCGTGAAAACCGAGTATCCGCCCGATCACGGCAAATCGAGACGTTCCTGCGAGCTCGAACTCGCTCAGGGAGCAACGCCGATCTCGGCGGACGAGGAAATCCACCTGAGGACGGCATTTCTCGCCGAGCGAGATGTACTCCTCGGCACTGGGCGCTATGAGCGGTGGAATCCCGACCCGATATTTTCCACCAACCTGGGCATTCGGTTAGCCGAGAAAAATCCTTTCGGCTGCCGCGTCGTCTCTATCATGCAAATCGAGACACGATCCCAATCACCATCATTTTTCGCGACAGGCACCGCCGAACAAGACGCAGCCTGTGGTGCAGCGCCTCGTTTTGCTCATCCATAATACAGAAAACCCCGATCTCAACGGACCCAAACCGGCTTCATCAGGAACGGTTAGCGGCTAATTTCGGCGTGTGTGGGCGGTGTCAGGAATGCGCCGGCTCAGCCTCGCGCCGCGCAGCAAGGGCCGCGAGATCGGCGGGTTTCAACTCGACGGATTCGCCGCAGCCGCAGGCCGATGTCTGGTTCGGATTGGTGAAGGTGAAGCCTGAGCGTAGCGTCGTCTGCTCGAAGCCCATCTCGGTGCCGAGCAGATAGAGCACGGCCGATGGTTCGACCCAGACCTTGGCGCCGTCGCGCTCGATCAGATCGTCCTTGGCATTGGGCTCGGTCACCAGATCGATGGTGTATTCCATCCCGGCGCAGCCGCCCTTCTTGATGCCGACGCGAACGCCCTTGGTCTCCGGGCCGGAATTTTCGACGATCGCCTTGACGCGGGCCGCAGCCCCTTCCGTCATGCTCATCACTGCAAAGCCCATCGGCTTCATCTCCTTCCGCAACCGGGGTCAAGATCCGGTGCTTCGTGACTCAAATGTAGTCGCCGCACGCAAACGGATCAATACCAGCCGCCTCAATACCAGCCAACTGCGACCTGCGCCTCTTCCGACATGCGATCCGGCGTCCACGGCGGATCGAAGGTCATTTCGACCTCGACGCCGGACACGCCTTCGACGGCGCCGACGGCGTTCTCGACCCAGCCGGGCATCTCGCCGGCCACCGGGCAGCCCGGGGCGGTCAGCGTCATCATGATCTTCACCATCCTGTCGTCCTCGATGTCGATCTTGTAGATCAGACCAAGTTCGAAGATGTCGGCGGGAATTTCCGGGTCGTAGACGGTCTTCAGCGCGCCGATGACGTCGTCGCTCAACCGTGCCAACTCATCGGCCGGAATGCTGGAATGCACGATGCCTTCGCGCACGTCGATCTTCTGTTCGCTTTCGTCCAGGCTCATCACGGACACTCCTCAAGCAAAGAACTTGCGCGCATATTCAAGCGCATCGGCCAGGGCATCGACCTCGGCGCGCGTATTGTACATGCCGAAGGATGCACGGCATGTGGAGGTGACGCCGAAGCGTTTCAAGAGCGGCATGGCGCAATGCGTGCCGGCACGCACTGCAATGCCCTGCCGGTCGATCACCATCGAGACGTCGTGGGCGTGGATGCCGGCAAGCTCGAAGGAAAAGATACTGCCCTTGTCAGGCGCCGTGCCGAAGACGCGCAGCGAATTGACCGATTTCAGCCGCTCGACCGCGTAAGCGGCAAGATCGGCCTCATGCCGGGCGATCGCCTCGCGGCCGACCTTCTCCATATAGTCGAGCGCATAGCCGAGCCCGATCGCCTGGACGATCGGCGGCGTGCCGGCTTCGAAGCGATGCGGCGGATCGTTGTAGGTGACCGCATCCTCGGCAACCTCGAAAATCATCTCGCCGCCGCCCTGGAACGGGCGCATCTGGGCAAGCCGTTCCTTCTTGCCGTAAAGCACGCCGATGCCAGACGGGCCGTAGAGCTTGTGGCCGGTCATGACGTACCAGTCGCAATCGATATCCAGCACGTCGACCGGCAGATGTACGGCGCCCTGGCTGCCGTCGATCAAGACCGGAATGCCCCGCTCATGGGCGATGCGGCAGACCTCCTTGACGGGAACGATCGTGCCGAGCGCGTTCGACATATGGGTGATGGCGACGAGCTTGGTGCGCTCTGTCAGGCTTTTCTCGAAATCCTCGATATTGAAGGCGCCCTCGTCGTCAACCGGCACCCAGACCAGTTTCGCGCCCTGCCGCTCGCGGATGAAGTGCCAGGGCACGATGTTGGAGTGGTGCTCCATGATCGTCAGGACGATCTCGTCACCTTCGCCGATCTGAGGCATGCCCCAGCCATAGGCGACGGTGTTGATCGCCTCAGTCGAATTCTTGGTGAAGACGATATCGTTCACCGAAGGGGCATTGAGAAAGCGGCGTACCTTCTCGCGCGCCGCCTCGTAGGCATCCGTCGCGATATTGGAGAGATAATGCAGGCCGCGATGCACATTGGCATATTCATGGGCGTAGGCATGCGAGATGGCGTCGATCACCACCTGCGGCTTCTGGGCCGAGGCACCGTTGTCGAGGTAGACCAGCGGCTTGCCGTGCACCTTCTCCGCCAGGATCGGAAAATCCCGGCGGATGGCTTCGACGTCGTATGGCGTGGCCGGTGCGATCTTATCCATTGGTGTATCCGATCAGGCGTGCTTCTCGAGCCAGGCCGAGATCACGCCTTCCAGCGCCTCGACCAGGGCTTCGTCTTCCAGTTCCTCGACGATCTCTGAGACGAAGGCATTGACGAGCATCGCCCGCGCCTTGTTCTCCGGAATGCCGCGCGCCATCATGTAATAGAGATGGTTGGCGTCGATATCCGTCACTGTCGCACCATGGCCGCACTGCACGTCGTCGGCGAAGATCTCGAGTTCGGGCTTGACCGAGAACTCGGCATCGTCGGACATCAGCAGCGTGTTGCAGGCCATCTTGGCGTCGGTCTTCTGGGCATCGGGCGCCACCCGGATCATGCCCTGGAACACACCCTTGGCACGGTCGAAGACAACATTGCGGATCACCTCGGTCGAGCCGGTATGCGGCACGTCGTGGCCGAGCACCATCGTCACGTCGGTATGGCTCTCGGCCCCGAGCAGGTTGATGCCGCGCAGCGTCAGATCGGCGCCCTCGCCGGTCACCTTGATATGCAATTCCTGGCGCACCAGCTTGCCGCCGGCGTTGATGACGAACAGGCGAAGCTTGGCGTCAGTGCCGAGATCGACGCGGATCTGGCCGAGATGCGTATCGTCGGCGCCCTGCTGCTGCAGGATGATCCAGGTCAGCTCCGTGCCTTTGCCGACAGTGATGTCACTGATATGGGACACGAAGGCAGCGTCACCCGTCACCGCGCGGTGACGCTCGATAACGGTTGCCTTGACGCCGGCGCCGAAGGAGACGGGAAGGCGCGTATGCGTCTGCCCGCCGGCATGGATGAACTGGATCTCGAGCGGATCTTCAAGCTCGGTATCATCAGGCACGTCGACCACATAGCCGTCACGCACGAAGCTGCCATTGATGCGGCCGACCGCGTCATCGCTGCCGAGCGCGTCGAGCCCGCCCGCGGCCGAGCCGTCGCGCAGACTTTCGCTATAGGCCGACACGCCAAGACCCTCTGCGGCAGCCTTCTGATTGGCATGGCCCTGGATCACCGCCAGCACGCTGGAACCCGCGACGAGCGGCTCGAGCGGGTCGGAGCCGGCATCGCCTGCCTGGATCGGCAAGCCGCGCAGCAGGTTTTTGAAGTCAGTGTAGTGCCAGGCTTCGATGCGGCGCGTCGGCAGGCCGGCCTTCTTCAGGTCATCGAGAAGCCGGTCGCGCAACGCCGTCACCGCGCCGTTCCCCGGCAGATCGCCGATCTGCTGGTTGAAGGCCTCGATCAGCGCCGTTTCGGCCGCGGTCAGGCGACTCGTCGTCTGCATGTTCATGGAGGTCGTCCTTTCCACCCGAACTCAGGCCGCCGCGCCGATGATATCGGCATAGCCGTTGGCTTCGAGCTCATGCGCCAGCGTCTTGTCGCCCGACTTGATCACCTGGCCCTTGTAGAGCACGTGCACGGTATCCGGCACGATATAGTCGAGCAGGCGCTGGTAATGGGTGATGACGACGACGGCGCGATCCGGCGAACGCAGCGCGTTGACGCCGTCGGCGACGATCTTCAGCGCGTCGATGTCGAGGCCGGAATCAGTTTCGTCGAGCACGCAGAGCTTGGGCTCGAGCAGCGCCATCTGCAGGATCTCAGCGCGCTTCTTCTCACCGCCGGAGAAGCCGACATTAAGCGGCCGCTTCAGCATCTCGGTATTGATCTGCAGCTTGGCCGCGGCATCCTTGACCCGGCGCATGAAATCCGGCGTCGTCAGCTCGTCCTCGCCGCGCGCCTTGCGCTGCTCGTTCATCGCCACCTTGAGGAACTGCATGGTGGCGACACCCGGAATTTCGACCGGATACTGGAAGGCAAGGAAAATGCCCTTTGCGGCGCGCTCGGCAGGATCGAGTTCGAGAATGCTCTCGCCATTGTAGAGAATGTCACCCTCGGTGACTTCATAGTCTTCGCGTCCCGACAGCACATAAGAAAGCGTCGACTTACCGGAGCCGTTCGGCCCCATGATGGCGGCCACTTCCCCAGCCTTGACCGTCAGGTTCAGACCACGGATGATCTCGGTGCCATCTTCGGCAATGCGGGCATGAAGGTTTCTGATTTCAAGCATCTTTGTCTTTCCTGTTATCCGGCGGATTTCAAGGACCCGCCCAATTGACCGTTCGCACCGGTCTCGATCCGTCATCCTCGGGCTTGTCCCGAGGATCTAAGCCTTCAATTGTAATCGTTCCACTCCCGCGTATTCGGATGCGGTCGATAGACATTCTCGATTTCATCAATCCGCTCGTAGAGGTCGATCCAGGTCGGATTGAGCTCCTCTATGAGCTTGATTTTCCATTCGCGCATATAGCGCTTCAGAGATTTTTCCCGCTGGATCGCCAACACGATGTTCGGATGGTTTTCAAACCAGACGAGATTCTTTGCTCTGTATTTCTGCGTGAAACCCTTATGGATTTCGTTGCGATGTTCCCATATGCGACCGTGCAGATCACTCGTAACGCCGGTGTAGATCACGCCCCGCGGTTTGTCGGACATCATATAGACGAAACCAGTCATCCTTGTCCTTTGACCGCAGCAGATCCTCGGGACAAGCCCGAGGATGACGGAGGCTGTGTTAGCCGACACTCCCTTCCAGCGAAATGCTGATCAGCTTCTGCGCCTCGACGGCGAACTCCATCGGCAGTTCCTGCAGCACTTCCTTGACGAAGCCGTTGACGATCAGCGCGATCGCCGCTTCTGTCGGGATGCCGCGCTGCAGGCAGTAGAACAGCTGGTCCTCGGAGATCTTCGAGGTCGTCGCTTCGTGCTCGAACTGCGCCGTCGAATTCTTCGCCTCGATGTAGGGCACGGTATGGGCGCCGCACTTGTCGCCGATCAACAGCGAATCGCACTGCGTGAAGTTGCGCGCGTTCGACGCCTTGCGGTGAGCCGAGACCTGGCCGCGATAGGTGTTGTTGGAAACACCGGCGGCAATGCCCTTGGAGACGATGCGGCTCGACGTGTTCTTGCCGAGATGGATCATCTTTGTGCCGCTGTCGATCTGCTGATGGCCGTTGGATACGGCGATCGAGTAGAACTCGCCTCTGGAGTCGTCGCCGCGCAGGATGCACGACGGGTACTTCCAGGTGATCGCCGAGCCGGTTTCGACCTGCGTCCAGGAAATTTTCGAGCGGGCGCCGCGGCAATCGCCGCGCTTGGTGACGAAATTGTAGATGCCGCCCTTGCCTTCCTTGTCACCGGGATACCAGTTCTGGACGGTGGAATATTTGATCTCGGCATCGTCGAGCGCCACGAGCTCGACCACCGCGGCGTGCAGCTGGTTTTCGTCGCGCTGCGGGGCGGTGCAGCCTTCGAGATAGGAGACGTAGGCGCCCTCTTCCGCGATGATCAGCGTGCGTTCGAACTGGCCGGTACCCTTCTCGTTGATGCGGAAATAGGTGGAGAGCTCCATCGGGCAGCGAACGCCCTTCGGCACGAAGACGAAGGAGCCATCGGTGAACACAGCCGAATTCAGCGTCGCATAATAATTGTCCGAAGTCGGTACGACCGAGCCGAGATATTTGCGGACAAGATCGGGATGTTCGCGGATCGCTTCCGAGATCGACATGAAGATCACGCCGGCCTTCTTCAGCTCCGCTTTGAAGGTGGTGACGACCGAGACACTGTCGAAAACGGCATCGACGGCGATCTTGGGCTTCTCGACGCCGGCGAGAATCTCTTGCTCACGCAGCGGAATGCCGAGCTTGTCATAGACCTTGAGCAGCTCCGGATCGACTTCGTCGAGCGACTTCGGACCCGGCGCGCTCTTCGGCGCGGCGTAATAATGAATGTCGTTGAAGTCGATCTTCGGATAATTGACGCGCGCCCAGGTCGGCTCTTCCAGCGTCAGCCAGCGCCGATAAGCTTCGAGACGCCATTCCAGCATCCAATCCGGCTCTTGCTTCTTGGCCGAAATGAAGCGGATGATATCCTCGGACAAGCCTTTCGGGGCCTTGTCCATTTCGATGACAGTCTCGAAACCGTATTTGTACTGGTCCACATCGATCAGGCGCACCTGGTCGATCGTTTCCTGCACGGCAGCCATTTCGTTCTCCAATCTCGCCGGATCCAAGGTCCGGCAGCTTGTAGCATTTGGGCAATTGTCTCGCCCTTCATGTCGGGCGACTTCCTTGCCCTGATGGTCGGGCAAATCCTTGCCCTGATGTAAGAGGCCAAAAGGGACTTTTCAGCCCGATTGGCAAGCGGAAATTTGCATTTCCGCAAGTTTATGATGCGGTCAGGCCGCCTCGCCCGCCGACCTGCGCCGGCAGGCGATCTTCGCAAAAGCAGCAATTGCCCTGTCGATATCCTCTTCCGTCGTCGAAAAGCCAAGCGAGATGCGCAAGCCGCCGAGCTTGGCGTCGCGTCCCATCGCCGTCAGCACATGGCTTTCGCCGAGCCGTCCCGACGAGCAGGCCGAGCCTGCCGACAGAGCCACCCCTTCGAGATCGAAGGCGATCTGGCCGGTCTCTGCTTTCAAGCCCGGTAGAGTGAAGAAGATCGTATTGGCAACACGTTCGCCAGCCTCGCCGTGGATGATCACGTCGGCGGCGTGTCGGCGCATGCCGGCTTCCAGCCGCTCACGCATTACACCGATCGCCACATTGCGCATCTCGAGCTCGCCCGCGGCCACCTCGGCTGCGGCGCCGAAGCCGATCAGCGCCAGCGAATTCTGTGTCCCTGACCGGTGACCGCGCTCCTGCCCGCCGCCCTGGATCAGCGGCCGCGGCATCAGCGCCTCGCCACGTGCGATCAGCGCGCCCGCGCCCTTCGGCCCACCGATCTTGTGCGAGGAGACGATCATGAAATCGGCGCCAATCCGGTTGATGTCGAGGGCGATGCGACCAGCCGCCTGCACGGCGTCGACCACGAAGAGCCCACCATGGGCATGCACGATCTTCGCCGCCGCCTCGACCGGCTGGATGATACCCGTCTCGTTGTTAACAAGCATGACGGCGACCATCGGCAGGCCTGCGGCCTTGTCATGGGCCCCAAGCAGAAGCCCGAGCGCGTCGAGATCGACGATTCCGGCCTCCGTCACCGGGATCTCCGTCATGTTTTCCCTCGAGAAGCGCCCGCCTTCGCGAACCGCCGGGTGCTCGACTGCTGAGAAATAGAGATGGCCAAGCCGAAGCGGCGTGCGGCCCATGCGAAATTCCGGCGTCAGCACCAGATTGGCTGCTTCCGTTGCGCCGCTGGTGAAGATCACATTGCCGGCTTCTGTGCCGGCAAGGGCGGCGACCTTGCGTCGCGCACATTCGATAGCTGCGCGGGCGGCCCGTCCCTCACCATGCACGCTGTTCGGATTGCCAAACACGTCAATGGCGCCCATGATCGCCTCACGCGCTGCGGGGTGCAGCGGCGCTGTGGCATTCCAGTCGAGATAAAGGCGTGGCGGCGCCATGATCTTCAGTCCTGCGCTTGACGAGCTTGCTTCAGCACCCACGGTTCATTTTTCTTGAAATTTCCGCCGGGCTTGCCGTATGACACGTTCCACGAAGCGTGGATCGCCATGCAAGTTTCGAATTGTTCTAAACTGCGTTTTAGAAAAGCTGACAACGTTAGTCAAGTCATGTTGTCGCCCGACGCAGCCCGAACGCGAAATAAAACCCGGAGTACCAATGCCCGAAGTAATTTTCAACGGCCCAGCCGGCCGTCTTGAAGGCCGCTACCAGCCCTCCAAGGAAAAAAGCGCGCCCATCGCGCTCATCCTGCATCCGCATCCGCAGTTCGGCGGCACGATGAACAATCAGATCGTCTACCAGCTCTTCTACATGTTCCAGAAGCGCGGGTTCACGACGCTGCGCTTCAATTTCCGGGGCATCGGCCGCAGCCAGGGCGAATTCGATCACGGCGCTGGCGAATTGTCGGATGCCGCCTCCGCGCTCGACTGGGTGCAGAGCCTGCACCCAGATTCCAAGACCTGCTGGGTCGCCGGCTATTCCTTCGGCGCCTGGATCGGCATGCAGCTTCTGATGCGCCGGCCCGAAATCGAAGGCTTCATGTCGATCGCCCCGCAGCCGAATACCTACGACTTCTCCTTCCTCGCGCCCTGCCCCTCATCCGGCCTGATCATCAACGGCGAGGCCGACAAGGTGGCGCCGGAAAAGGATGTCAACGGCTTGGTCGAAAAGTTGAAGACCCAGAAAGGAATCCTCATCACCCATCGCACCGTCGCCAACGCCAACCACTTCTTCAATGGTCAGGTGGAGACGCTGATGGGCGAATGTGAGGACTATCTCGATCGCCGCCTCAATGGCGAGCTAGTGCCCGAACCGGCGGCCAAGCGGATCCGCTGACCGCATAGCCCCGACGTCTGCCCACCGCCATCGTCACGACGCGCTGGGCTTTCCCGACTGCATGCCGGCAGTCAGCTCGTAAGCCGTGTCGAGGACTCCATCGATCAGGATCGGCGCGCGTTCGCGCATGCCGATCTTCCTGAGGACCCGCTGCGAAGCAACGTTTTCGGGATGCGTGAAAGCGATGAAGCTCGACGCGAACTCCCCCGAGAAGAACCAGCCGGCCAGCGCGCTCGCCGCCTCCGTCGCCAGGCCCTTGCCCCACACCTCCTCGCGCAGGAAATAGCCGAGTTCGAATTGGTCACTCCCGAATCGCGAAATGCCGGCGCGACCGATAAAGCTGCCATCCGCGGCGAGAAGCTTGTATTTGGTTGTACCGTCGCGCGCCTGCTCCGCGAACCAGCCGCGCAACCGTTGCTCGGCCTTATCAAGACTCCAGGGAGTATTGTCGGGAAGATATCGCGTCGTCGCCATGCTCGAGTGCAGTTGCCGCAGCAGGGCGGCGTCGCCTTCGTCCCACATGACAAAACGCAGCCTCGGCGTCTCCAATATCAGCCTTTGCTTGTCATGGTGTTGCCAGCACGCCGCCGCTGACGGGAGCCGCAACACCCGTCGTTCCGGGAAAGGTCAGCGGCAGCCCGTCCAGCGAGCGTACGGCGAGATAGGCCCAGGCTTCGGCCTCCATCGCATCGCCGTCGAAGCCCGCGGCCTCGGCGCTCAACACTCTCGATCCCTCGGCCATCGCCGAGAACTCGGCCATCAAGGTGCCGTTCAGCCGACCGCCGCCGCAGACGATATAGGCCGAGGGACGTTCGGGCAGGAATCCGGCGGATTTGACGATCGATGCGGCGGCGACATGAGCAAGCGTCCGGGCGCCGTCTTCGAGGCTCGCCTCATCAGGCCGAAGCGGCGCGAAATCGCCGCGATCGAGCGAACGGCGGACATTGCCGCGGAAGAACGGGCTGTCCAGATACCGCTGCGCCAGGGCGGGGACGACCTTCCCGCGCCCGCCGATCTCGCCGCCGGGATCATAGGTTCTGCCGGTCTGCATCTCTACCCATTGATCGATCAGCGTATTGCCAGGACCGCTGTCGAAGGCGGCGATCCGGCCGTCAGCGCCGATATAGGTGAGGTTGGAGATGCCGCCGATATTGACGAAGCACACCGCCTCTCCCGCCTGCTGGAATTTTCCCGCCAGTGCTGCATGATAGGCCGGCACCAGCGGCGCACCCTGCCCGCCATGCACCATATCGTTGGCACGCATGTCGTAGACCACCGATAAGCCCGTCCGTCGCGCCAATTCCCGACCGTCGCCGATCTGGATCGTCAGTCCCTCGTCCGGCCGGTGAAGCACCGTCTGGCCATGGAATCCGAGAACATCGACGCCATTGGCAGCGAGCCCGAAACGCTCGAGAAATGCCGTAACGGCCGTTGCATGCCGTAGGGTCAGCTCTTGCTCGATCTCGCGAAGTTCTCCCGGCCGTTCGTTCCTGTCGCGGAGCGGCCGCGCCAGTTCCAGGGCCCGTTTGAGCCGTCCGCGAAACTCTGCATCATACGGCATGCCCAGAAACGGCCCGCGCTCGATGAAGCCGCGGCCGTCGGTCCTGATCAGCGCGACATCGATACCGTCCATCGACGTGCCGCTCATCAGCCCGATCGCGGTTCTGACCACATCCATGAGGCTTGCCTCCCATGCGATTCCCGGATGCACTTTTGTAAAAACAGTGCTAAACGCGCCGCGACAGATCAACAACAACGAAGTTGCGTGAAGCCCGGCGGGCGAAGCGCAGGCACGAAGAGACGAAAGCCATGTCCGAGTTCAAGTCCGATTTCCTCCGTACGCTGAAAGAGCGTGGCTTCATTCATCAGGTTTCCGATGAAAGCGGCCTCGACGACCTGTTCGCGAAGGAGGTCGTGACGGCCTATGTCGGCTACGACGCAACCGCGACCAGCCTGCATATCGGCAATCTGATCTCGGCCACCATGCTCTACTGGCTGCAGGAGACGGGCCATCGGCCGATCGCGCTGATGGGCGGCGGTACTTCGATGGTCGGCGATCCCTCCTTCCGTGACGAGCAGCGCAAGCTTCTGACGCCGGAGGCGATCGCCACCAACATCGAGGGCATCAAAAAGATCTTCTCGCGGATCCTGCGCTTCGGCGACGGCCCGACCGATGCCTTCATGGTCAACAATGCCGACTGGCTGATGAAGCTCAATTATGTCGAATTCCTGCGCGACGTCGGCCGGCATTTCTCGGTCAACCGCATGCTCTCCTTCGACAGCGTCAAGCTGCGCCTCGATCGCGAGCAATCGCTCTCCTTCCTGGAATTCAACTACATGATCATGCAGGGCTACGACTTCGTCGAGCTCAGCCGCCGCTACGGCTGCCGCCTGCAGATGGGCGGTTCGGACCAGTGGGGCAACATCATCAACGGCGTCGATCTCGGTCACCGGATGGGGACGCCGCAGCTTTACGCGCTGACGACCCCGCTTTTGACGACGAGTTCCGGCGCAAAGATGGGCAAGACCGCCTCCGGTGCCGTTTGGCTGAACGAGGACGTCTTCAGCCCCTATGATTTCTGGCAATACTGGCGCAACACCGAGGATGCCGATGTCGGCCGGTTCCTGAAGATTTTCACCCGCCTGCCTCTTTCCGAAATCGCAAGGCTCGAAGCGCTGGGCGGCGCCGAAATCAACGAGGCGAAGAAGATTCTCGCCACGGAAGCGACCGCGATCGTCCACGGTCGCGTGGCGGCCGAAGCATCCGCAGAAACGGCCCGCACCACCTTCGAGGAAGGCCGCATCGCCGAAAACCTGCCTTCGGTCGAGATCCCGGCCACAGAACTCGACGGCGGCATCGGTCTGCTCTCGCTGATGGTGCGCGCCGGCCTTGCCGGCTCCAACGGCGAAGCCCGTCGCCACGTCCAGGGTGGCGCAGTGCGCGTCAATGACGAGGCCATCAGCGACGAACGCCGCCTGATCGGCAGCGGCGAAATTACCGCCGACGGCGTCATCAAGCTCTCGCTCGGCAAGAAGAAGCACATCCTGATCCGCCGCGCGGCATAGGTCGCTTCCAATTGGACGGATTTTGGAGCCGGCGCCCCGCGCCGGCTTTTCCTTTGGCGCGGGATCAGTCGGCCCGCCACCGATATTCCGCTTCGTCTTGTTTCATCTCTCGCAGGAGAGGTCCGGGGGGATTAACCTCCGAAGCGGGTCGCACGCGCGACCACCAGCCGATCGAGAAGATCGGCGCCGTCATCTTTGCGTCGAGCGGAACCAGGAGGACGTGCTCGACGGGGATGCTCTTCACCGGCTTCAGCCGTCCGCCCTTTTTTGCAGAATTCGAAGCCTCGCCAACTGTCACGGCCATCATGGTGGCCGATAGGAAAGAGACTGTCCGGGCGCACTGCATGGCATCCTCCGACATTGCACCAATCGCTGTTGCAGCTGGCACCCACATTACATCAGAATTATCTAAAATAAGCAAAGCATCAATGACCAGCCTATAAGTCGCAATTATCCAACTGGCCGCGCCACGATATCGCCTTCCCGGAACCTTTTCCGCCCGACGGGATTTGCGACCAGATGCATTTGGAGCGCCGGCATGATCAACGACCTCTGGTATAAGAACGCCGTCATCTACTGCCTGTCCGTCGAGAGCTTCATGGATGCGAACGGCGACGGTGTGGGCGATTTCCAGGGCCTGATGCGCCGTCTCGACTATCTCTCCGGCCTCGGCGTGACGGCGATCTGGCTCATGCCGTTCCAGACGTCGCCCGGTCGGGACGACGGCTACGACGTCTCCGATTACTACAATGTCGACCCACGCTATGGCTCGCTCGGCGATTTCGTCGAGTTCACCCATGGTGCCAAACAGCGGGGCATCCGGGTGTTGATCGATCTGGTGATCAATCACACCTCCAAGGATCATCCCTGGTTCGAAGACGCTAGGAGCGACCCGCATTCACGCTATCGCGAGTGGTACGTCTGGTCAGACAAAAAGCCCGCCAACGCGGATCAGGGCATGGTTTTCCCGGGCGTCCAGAAAACCACCTGGACCTATGACGAAAAAGCCAAGGGCTATTATTTTCACCGCTTCTACGATCACCAGCCCGATCTCAACACGTCCAATCCCGAGGTGCAGGCGGAGATCCTCAAGATCATGGGCTTCTGGATCCAGCTCGGCGTCTCGGGCTTCCGCATGGACGCCGCCCCCTTCATCATCGCCACCAAGGGCGCAGAGGTCACCAAGCCGGTCGAGCAGTTCGACATGCTGAGGAAATTTCGCGAATTCCTGCAATGGCGACTGGGAGATTCCATCGTGCTGGCGGAGGCCAATATCCTGCCGAAGGACAATTTCGAATATTTCGGCGACGATGGCGACCGCATGCAGATGATGTTCAATTTCCAGGTCAACCAGACGCTGTTTTATGCTCTCGCCACGGCCGACACGCGGCCTCTGAAGAAGGCTATGGATGCCACGAAGCCGCGCCCGGCAACCGCGCAATGGGGTCTATTTCTTCGCAACCACGATGAACTGGATCTCGGTCGCCTGACGGATAAGCAGCGCGATGCGGTATTCGCGGCATTTGGACCCGAGAAGGAAATGCAACTTTACGACAGGGGCATTCGCCGTCGCCTGGCGCCTATGCTCGGCGGCGACCGCCGCAGGATCGAGTTGGCCTACAGCCTGCTGTTCTCGCTGCCCGGAACGCCGGTCATCCGCTACGGCGATGAAATCGGCATGGGCGATGATCTGTGCCTGCCGGAGCGCAATTGCGCGCGCACCCCGATGCAATGGTCGACGGAACCGGAAGGCGGTTTCACCAAAAGCGCGAAGCCCGTTTCGCCTGTTATCAAGGACGGCCCCTACGGCTTCGAGCATATCAATGTCGCCGCCCAGCGGCGCGACCCGAATTCGCTCTTGAACTGGACCGAGCGGATGATCCGGATGCGCAAGGAGGCTCCCGAGATCGGTTGGGGCGATTTCTCAGCGGTCGACACAGGTGACGACGGCGTACTGGCGCTGCGTTATGACTGGCGCGGCAATTCGGTGCTGATCCTGCACAACCTGCATCCGCACCCGACGGAAGTGACCTTCGATCCTGATGTTGGTGAACTCGGGCGACTGCTGATCGATATTGCCGATGGGGCAAGTAGCGAAGCCGACGAAAACGGGCGCCATACGGTCGTGCTCGATGCCTATGGCTACCGCTGGTATCGCGTCGGCGGTCTCGACTATCTCCTCAGGCGGAAAGATATTTAGTCTCGCTTTCCCTCACTGGAATTCGAAAATCTGCCGGAAGACGCCCGGGGCGATGATCGACAGCGGATTGATCTGCAGGTTCGGCTGATCGAACTTGCCGGTGAGCTTAAAGGTGATGCCGATCAGGCCGCGGTCGCTTCCATTGCCGAGGATGACGCCGATCAGAGGCAGTTCGGCAAAGAGGCGATTGAGGCCATAGGCCGGCATGAAGGTGCCGGTCATATCCATATTGCCCTTGCGGTCGCGCACCACGCCCTGGAAGGTCGCGCCGATCTGGTCGCCGCGAAGCACGCCGTTCTCGATACCGACCATGCCGTTGCGCGAGACGATGCGGGCAAAGCCGCGCTGGAAGCGTTGCGACGAGGTATCGATGTCGCGTTTGACCGCCTCATTGAGGCTGCGCTGCTCGTTGCCGACAGGTGTCGAGACGATCGAACGCAGGCGCTGCTCGTTGACGATCGAGAAGCGGCGCACATCGAGCGAGCCGTCCCACCCGCCCTGCGGCGAAAGCCGGATCGCCAGATTGAGCAGGCCTCCCTGCATGTGCTGATAGAGATCGGCAAAACGCGATACCGCACCGGCATCGCCGCTGGTGATATTGACGACACCGCCGTCCTTCATCTGGCTGACGACGGCCTCGCCGCTGTCCGTGATGCCGGAAAAATTCAGTGCCTGCAGCTTGTCGCCGCGCAGTGACACCTGCGCCTGGAAATTTCCGACCTTCTCGTCGTTGAAGCCGACGACATTTTTCAGCTTGGCGCGCACCGACACGCCGGTATTGTCGCCATCGCCGTCCTCGCCGCCCTCCGAGCCCGCTTTCAATCGCGCGATGACCGGCCGCGCATCGGCGCTGTCGCCGGAAACGGAGACGTCGAAATTGCCCTTGCTGCGCTTGACCGACAGGGCGAAATCATCGAGCGAGGAGAGCCTGACGCTGTCGAAATCCGCCGAGATAAGACCGGTCTTGCCGACAACAAGCGATCCGCTGGCGCCGAAGCCATCACCCTTCAGCCGGAAATTCTTGATCTCGGTATTCTCGGGCGGGCCGGACATCTCGAATTCGGCGGAGGCGGCAATGCCGCTGCCTTTCGACCAGCCGATCCAGGGCAGGTCGAGCATCGATTTGGTGAGATCGAGCTGAACGTCTTGTCGGTCGTCGTCGATCCGCGTCAGCACCATCTTCAGGTTGCCCCTGACGATATCGGAAAGCCCGGGCATCACCTTGCTGCGCTCATCATCGGAGAGCGTGGCCGTAATCACGCGCTGCCGCTGCACACCAGACGACGCCTCGACCGGCTCGGTCAGATCGATGTCTGCGGGAATGCCGTCGATCTCCCCCTTGGCGTCAAGCGTGATCTGCTTCGGATCGCCATTCAGCATGCCGCTGACATTGCTGATCGTGCGGCCGGAAAACGGCTTGGCAAGATCGACGTCAGCGAGCTTCATGGCGGCCTTCCACTCGGCCGGCGGCGGGTTTTGCGACGACAGCAGTCCGAAATGCGCCTTCACATTCGCGTCGATGTGCCCCTTGAAATCGTCGGGCGTAAAGCCGGCGCGCTGCAGCACCCGGATTGGTTTGTAGGTCAGGAGCTCGCCTATGGCGTCCGCCGCGCCTGATACCGCCAGATCGATATCGGCCATCAGCGGTTTGTCGTAGGCGGACGGTATGACGAACGTTCCCTGCCCGAGTGCGACGGACCGGCCGGAGGGGAAATAGGACATGCCGCTCTTGATCAAAATCGTTGCAACGGGCCCGGTCAGGTCGAAATGCGCCGCCGTATCGCGGACCGGCGGAATATCGCCCGCGACGTTCATCCGCGCGCCGGCAATATCGAAGCCGATGCGGATCTGATTGGCATCGAGCTTTAATCCCCTGCCCCCGGCTGCCTCGTCAAGCCGACCGAAGGGGATGAAGACGGAGATGGCCGCGTCGGTGACAGTGCCGCCGAAGAGATTGCCGTGCACCCATGTGCGCACCTTCGGCGCCATCCAGAACGGCCAGAGCTGCTTGATCGCCGTCGTCTGCAGCTCTCTGGATTGGCCGGCAAAGCTGATTTCCGGCGATTTATCGCCGAGCCTGACGTGCAACGCCCCGTAAAGCGCGCCGAGCGGGCTGGAGACAGTCATGTTGGGAAAGAGGAATTCCCGGCCGGCGACCATATAGCGTCCGGTCGCCTGGATGTCGAAGGCAACAGGCTGTTCGCCGGACCCGCTCGGGGCGGCGGTGCCGCCGCTGACGAGCAGATCGATGCCGAAGCCCTTGCCGGCTTTGGGATCGAGTTTGTCGAGATCGATCAGCGCGCCATTGAGGGGCAGCGTGGTTGCGCCGAACCGGAGATTCGATTTAGTGATCTCGACTGTCTGCTTGATGAAGTCATAGGCCAGATTGATTTGCCCGCCCGACAGCTCCTGCGGATCGCCGTCGGCATAGATCAGACCGGGATCGACGTCGATCGTCGCCGCGAGGGACGGCTCGGCGCCATCGCGCGCCCTCGTGGCCGACACCGTCAGGTCGGCAAAAGTGGTAAGCCCCTGCCGTATCACGCCCTGGTCGTTGCGTTTCAGCGTAAACGGCGTGAGGTTCGCATGCTTGAGCGTCGCCACCACCTTCGACACCTGGCCGTCTTCCTTCTCGGCCAGCACGTCGAGTTCCGCCACCTCGCCATTAAGCGCAACCTCCCCTCTCAATTGCAGCGAGGATGGCCCGCCATGAGCGAACACCAGATTGTCGACGACGAGCGACAGCGGGCCGTTCGCCGTATCGGCAAGCTTGATGTCGATGCCGGAGATGCGCACGGAATTCGTCGAACCGCGCGCCACGATGCTGTCGAACATGTCGAGTTGCTCGAAGATCGTCTCCATCGCCGCCGGCATGGCGTCGATGCGCAGATCGTCAAGCTTGACCGGGTTGCCGGAGGGCAGAAGCGAAGTGTCGAGTGCGATATCCTCCGCTTCGATATCCGCAACGGCAATCCGGCCGCGGAAAAGCTGCAGCGGATCGAGGCCCAGGCGCACCGAACCCGTCGTCGACAGGTGCTCACCGCTCCTCTGGTCGATCATATTGACGTTGCGCGCTTCCAGCGCCAGTCGGAAGTCGGAGGTGAAACGGATAACGGTGGAGCCGACTTCGGCGCGGTAACGCGGTCCCGCCACGCCATCAAGCGCCGCCTGCGCCTGCTGAGACAGCGGCTTATCGAACATGCCGCTTTCGATGGTGAACACGATGGCGGCAAGAATAAGGAGAATCAGTCCGAGGAAAACCGACGTCAGCTTCGCCGTCCGGCGCATCGGCGAACGCGGCGGCGGGCAATGAACGATGATCGGATCCTCGGCCTGAGCGGACGGCAAGCGGTCCAGCGCAACGATATCCTTCTTGCGAAACGTGACCTTTTCGCCGCGGATGGCTGACATGCGCCCTCGGGCTCTCCCTTAAATTAAAGAATTGAACCCGGCCATGCTGGACGGGTTTCCGTCCACTATATAATTCGGGGACAGAGAGTGTCATCCACAAACCCGGCAAAAGAAAGGTTTCCCCAATGGCGGTTCCCGGCATCGGTGCCCTGGCCCCCGACTTCAACCTCCCCCGCGATGGCGGTGGCCGTGTCTCGCTATCCGATTTTCACGGCAGGCCGCTCGTCCTGTTCTTCTATCCCAAGGACGACACGACAGGCTGCACGGCCGAATCGCTGGCTTTTACTGCGCTGGCGCCGGAGTTTGAAGCAGCAGGTGCTGCCGTTATCGGCATGTCGCCCGATTCGGCAGCCTGCCACGACAAGTTTATCAAAAAGCACCGTCTTTCGGTCGCGCTCGCCTCGGATGAAGACAAGACGACATTGCAGGCCTATGGTGTCTGGAAGGAAAAGAGCATGTACGGCCGCAACTTCATGGGCGTCGAACGCACGACTTTCCTTATCCGTCAGGATGGCACGATCGCGACAATCTGGCAGAAGGTGAAAGTACAGGGCCATGCCGAGGCCGTCCTCGAGGCCGTCAGGAATCTGGCCGCGTGACCGGTGATCTCGCGATAAACTCGCTGCGCGGCGGCGCTATAGACGCCATCCGCTCGGCCGACCTCGACCGCAAGACCGCCCTTGCGCAGGAAAGCGCCACCCGCTGGTTCGCCCGCCGGGTGTCGCTGCGCTCACCGCTCGACGCTGCCCTGCCGGAGAGGCCCGGCCGTCCCGATAAACCGGTGCTGACGCCGCCGACCCAGGTGGAAAAGCGCTCGTTGCACACGCTAAAAGGCCGGATCGCCCTCTTCCATGCCATTGCCCATATCGAGCTCAACGCCGTCGATCTCGCGCTCGATATCGTGGCGCGATTTGCAACAGAGCCGGTGCCGAATTCCTTCTTCGACGGCTGGATGCAGGTCGCCTTCGAGGAGGCGAAGCATTTCCGCATGGTGCGCGCCCGCCTGAACGATCTCGGCGCCGATTACGGCGATCTTCCCGCCCACGACGGGTTGTGGCAGGCCGCCCATTCGACGCGCAACGACCTGACGGCAAGGCTGGCGGTCGTGCCACTGATTCTCGAAGCCCGTGGTCTCGACGTCACGCCGTCGCTGCAGGCGAAGATGCGTGAGACCGGCGATCTCGAAAGCGCGGCGGTGCTCGATGTCATTTACAACGACGAGAAAGGTCATGTCGCCGTTGGCGCCAAATGGTTCCGCTTCCTCTGCGCGCGGGAGAAACGCGATCCGGCAAAGGCCTTTCAGGAGCTGGTGCGCACCAATTTCCGCGGGCCGCTGAAGCCGCCTTTCAACGATCTTGCCCGCGCCGAAGCCGGGTTGACGCCATCCTTCTACCGCTCCCTGGCATCGATCAGCCATGCCTGAGCTGATTGATTTTCTAACGTAAACGGCGGCGACGAAAGCATTCATTAACCATAAACGTGTCTAATTTCCGAAAGAGGCGTAGAGCATCAATCGGGAGAGCCTGCGTGAACGGCGGACATCAGCACCGGGTATTCGGCAAGCGGGCGCAGGAACATATTCTGATCCTGGCAAGCGGTGACAAGGTCCGCCACATGACGGTTCGGCCGTGGATGGCCGCCCTCGCCTTCTGCTTCCTCGGCGTCTTTTCCATCGGCTACCTCCTGGCCACCTCCTATCTCGTGCTGCGCGACGACCTGATCGGCGCCACCATGGCGCGCCAAGCCCGCATGCAGCACGACTACGAAGATCGCATCGCCGCCCTTCGTGCCCAGGTCGATCGCATCACCTCCCGTCAGCTTCTCGACCAGCAGGTGGTGGAAGACAAGGTCGACAAGCTGATGGAGCAGCAGATGGCGCTCACCTCACGCCACGGCAAGCTCGACAACCTGCTCGATCGCGCCGAAAGCTCTGGGCTCACGGATAAGGACAGCGCGCCGTCTTCGCCCGTGCAATCCTACGCCCCTGCCATCAAGGACAAGCGCGCTTCGCTCGGCGGCAGCGGCATCGAGGCAATCGAGAAACAGCTGGCAAGCGGCGCACCAGCCGATGCCACTCCCGACAACACCACTCTTGCCTACGTGCCGGCCACAGAGACGGTCGGCGATCGCGCCGACCGCATCTTCTCCAAGGTGACGCTGTCGCTGAAGGATGTCGAACAGGACCAGCGCAAGCGCGTAGAGCAGCTGACGAGCGACGCCGGCAACGCGGCCAACGCCATCGAGGGCGTGCTGACCCGGTTCAAGATTCCCACGCCCGAGACCGCTGCCAAGCAGGACGAGGATGACAGCGCCGTCGGCGGCCCCTATGTCGAGCCGGAGAACAATGACGATTTCAACAATTCGCTGATCGCTCTCGACGGCGCGCTGACACGGCTCGAAGCTATACGCAGCACCGCCGAATCCCTGCCCTTCCGCAACCCCGCCGTCGGCAAGGAAATGACCAGCCCCTTCGGCAACCGCCGCGACCCCTTCCTCGGCCGCCTGGCGCTGCATTCCGGCATCGATTTCCGCTTTTCGCCGGGCGAAAAGATCCGCCCGACGGCGCCCGGCAAGGTGATATCAGCTGGCTGGACCGGCGGTTACGGCAATATGGTCGAGATCGATCACGGCAACGGCATCTCGACGCGCTACGGGCACATGTCCCAGGTCCTGGTCAAGATCGGCGATACGGTGGACCGAAACGACGTCATCGGCCTTGCCGGCAGCACGGGCCGCTCGACCGGTACGCATTTGCACTATGAAGTGCGCCAGAACGGCCATGCGGTCGACCCAGTATATTTCATGAGTGCGGGCCTTAAACTCGCCACCTATATCAAGTAATACCCGCACAGTAACCAAAGCTTCACTCTGCATGGGGTGCGGCCTCTCTATTTCTTGACTTGCCGGCCATTCGGGGCTATGTCGCGCTGCATTGCGGCATGCAATCCCGCCGACTCGTTCAGAGCTCGGCCGAACCGGAACGGAAACTGTTTTCCCTTTGACGACATTCGCTGACCTTGGCTTGAGCCAAAAAGTGCTATCCGCTGTCACAGACGCGGGCTATACGATCCCCACACCTATCCAGGCGGGGGCCATTCCCTTTGCGCTCGAGCGTCGCGACATTTGCGGTATCGCGCAGACGGGCACCGGCAAAACGGCATCTTTTGTCCTGCCGATGCTGTCGCTTCTTGAAAAGGGCCGCGCCCGCGCCCGCATGCCCCGCACGCTGATCCTCGAGCCGACGCGCGAACTCGCCGCCCAGGTCGCCGAAAACTTCGAGAAATATGGCAAGAACCACCGCCTCAACGTCGCCCTCCTGATCGGCGGCGTTTCCTTCGAGGACCAGGATCGCAAGCTCGAGCGCGGCGCCGACGTTCTGATCTGCACGCCCGGCCGCCTGCTCGACCATTTCGAGCGCGGCAAGCTCTTGATGAGCGGCGTCGAGATCCTCGTCATCGATGAAGCCGACCGCATGCTCGACATGGGCTTCATTCCCGACATCGAGCGCATCGCCAAGCTCATCCCCTTCACCCGCCAGACGCTGTTCTTCTCGGCCACCATGCCGCCGGAAATTCAGAAGCTCGCCGACCGCTTCCTGCAGAATCCCGAGCGCATCGAAGTGGCAAGGCCCGCTTCGGCTGCAAAGACCGTGACGCAGCGCTTCGTCGCCTCGCACAGCAAGGATTACGAGAAGCGCGCGGTTCTGCGTGAACTCGTCCGCGCCCAGACCGAACTCAAGAACGCCATCATCTTCTGCAATCGCAAGAAGGATGTCGCCGATCTCTTCCGGTCGCTCGAACGACACGGCTTCAACGTCGGTGCGTTGCATGGCGATATGGATCAACGCTCCCGCACGATGATGCTGCAGAACTTCCGTGACGGCAATCTCCAGCTGCTGGTCGCCTCCGACGTCGCCGCCCGCGGCCTCGACATTCCCGATGTCAGCCACGTCTTCAATTTCGACGTGCCGATCCATTCAGAAGACTACGTCCATCGCATCGGTCGCACAGGCCGCGCCGGCCGCTCGGGCGCCGCCTTCACGCTCGTCACCAAGCGCGACACCAAATTTGTCGATGCGATCGAGAAGCTGATCGGCGAAAAGGTCGAATGGCTGAACGGCGATCTGAATTCTCTTCCACCGGCCGAAGAAAGTGCCGACAGCGATCGCCCGCGGCGCAACAGCCGCGAGCGTGGCGCGAAGGGTGAAAGGGGCGAGCGAGATCGCGGCCGCGGGCGCGGCAATCGCAGCGCCGCAGGTCATAAATCTGATAACGACATACAGGATAGTGACGTCCAAGTGATCGCAGCAGCACCAGCAAAGGCCGAAGTCGTGAAGAACGAGCGCAAAGCAGAGCAGAAGCCGCAAAACAATGCGCGCAACAATCGGCCTTATCCAGCAAATGACGACAGCCGCGACCGCCGCCGTCATCGCGATCACGATGATGGCCCGACCCCCGTTGGTTTCGGCGACGACATCCCCGCCTTCATGCTGATCGCCGGCAGCGCCAAGGTCTGAACGTCCAGTGGGCAAGCCTGGCGTCGACTTCCCGGGCCTTGGCGTCGGCTTGGTGATTCTGCGCCAAGGCAGGATCCTTCTCTACAAGCGCATGCGCCCGCCTGAAGCCGGCTACTGGAACATCGTCGGGGGCAAGGTCGATCACATGGAGCCGGCTGAAGACGCTGCGCGCCGCGAAGCCCAGGAAGAAACCGGCCTCAGGATCGGCCGGATCGAGCGCATCGGCATGACCGAACAGATCATCGATGCCGACCGCCAGCACTGGATCTCCATCCTTTATCTCGCGCGCGATGTCGATGGCGAGCCGCAATTGATCGAGCCGGACAAGCTTTCGGATTTCGGCTGGTTTCCCTTGACTGATTTGCCCGAGCCGCTCTCAGCCTTCACCAAGGCGGCGATCGCAGCCTTGCCGCCAGACGAAACCGCTCAACTTTCGGCGCGAAGCGCCGCCTCATAGGCAAGCCGTACCCACTTCGCCATCAGATCGGGATCGTCGTAAGCTTCTTCGGGGATCGACCAGTAGGGCATCTTCACCGGCTTGCCCTTCTTGCCTTCATAGGCCCATTGCGTGGCGCCGGCGGCGACAAATTCCGGGGCGCTCGTCTCATCGGCTTTCAGCAGCATCTCGTCGCGCACCTCGACGGCGACTATGCGCCCGAGATGATAAATGCCCTTGCCGCCGAACATGCGCTTGATCGTGACGGGGCCAAGCCCCTGAAACATTTCCTCGATCCCGGCATTGTCCATTTTCCATACCCTCGAATTGGCGGCCGATTACAGCGTGTGATAATCCCGGTTCAGGTAGATAAGCGCCGGATGCTTTTCGCTGAAGCGGACGGCGGCGACCTCACCGAAAATGACATTGTGCGTCGGCATTTCCTTGATGTCGGTCACCCGGCAATCGAAGGCGGCGAGCGCATCGGCAAGAACGGGCGCGCCGGTGACGAGCGTGTCGAAACGGGCGCTGGCGAAGCGCTCGTCATTGTCAATCGCGGTGCGCCCGGAGAAAGCGTCGGCGACGGCCTGATGGTGGGCGCCGAGCGTGTTGAGCACGAAGATGCCGCTGCGGAAAAAGATCTCGTTCTTCGGATTGGTGTTGTTGAGGCAGATCAGCACCGAAGCCGGATTGTCCGAGACCGAGCAGGCGGCAGTGATGGTGACGCCGCGGCGCAGACCTTCCATCGCCGTCGTCACGAGCTGCACATGACCGGCATAACG
Source organism: Rhizobium etli CFN 42 (assembly GCF_000092045.1). Lineage (NCBI taxonomy): Bacteria > Pseudomonadati > Pseudomonadota > Alphaproteobacteria > Hyphomicrobiales > Rhizobiaceae > Rhizobium > Rhizobium etli. The sequence continues at coordinate 2,370,768 of NC_007761.1, forward strand.
GCTCATGGCATCGCGATAAAGGCCGGGATCGATATGCTGTCTGTTCAACACCTGCTTCTCCCATGCACGTTCATCTGCCTGGATCGTCTTGCTAGAGCATATCGCCAAAAAGCGTGCAGCGTTTTGCGACAACGACATGCGTAAAAACAAAGACCTAAAGCGCGAGGAGCGAATCTGAAAGATCGCGACGCGCTTTATCGCGCCAATATGGCGAGCATCGGTTACCTTTTCTACAATGGGACAGGTGAAAAGCGTCGGGTTCCGCTTGTTTTTCTTTGACGATTGCGGCCTTGCGGATAAAAGGGCATGGACGATGGCTAAGGATCTCTGCCTTTCATGATCAACCTGCGTGGCATAGCAGCCCTTCTGACGCTGCTCGGAACGGCGGCGCAAGGCCATGCGGCCGGCGTGACGATCGGCGTCGTCGCCCCGCAGGGCGGACCGCTCGGCCTGCTCGGCGCGCAGATCGCCGCCGGCGCCGGTTTCCAGATACAGCAATCCGGCAATACGCTCGTCGCCGTCAACGAGACCTGCGAGGACAACAGCGGTGCTGCAGTTGCCGATGCGCTCGTCAATGCCAAGGTTCAGGTCGCGGTCGGTTTTCTCTGCAGTGAGACGCTGGAAGGAGCACTGCCGAAGCTGAAGGACGCCAATATTCCCGCGATCACCGTTTCGGCACGTTCGCGCATCCTGATGGAGGATGCGCTAAAAAACGGCTGGCCGCTCTTCCGCTTGGCACCTGCCGATGGCACCGAGGCGGCAAAGATCATCGAGGTGATCCTCAAGGACTGGGCAGCCGACCCGATCGCGCTGATTGAGGACGGCACCATTCATGGCCGCGAACTGACGGAAGCCGTGCGCAATGCGCTGGAGCAGAACGGCCTGAAGCCGGTTTTCACCGATACCTATCGGCCGGGACAAGAGCAGCAGATCGCCCTCGTGCGCCGTCTGAAACGGGCCGGCGCCAGCAGGGTCTTCGTCGGCGGCGATCGCAACGATGTCGCCGTCATGGCCCGCGACGCCAAGGCGGAAAACATTCCGCTGTCGATCCTCGGCGGCGATGCCATGCGCGCCGCCGATCAGCCGCTGCCGCTCACTCCCGGCGTGCGTGCCGTCGCCTTGCCCGAATATGCGCTTTTGCCGGAAGGCGCGCCGGCGGCCGACACGCTTCGCGCCAAGGGCACCGAGCCCGAAGGTTATGTCCTGCCATCGCTGGCGGCGGCCCTGATTGCCGGCCAGGCGGCCGAAGCCGCCGCGGCCGCCGGCAAGCCGCTGCGGGAGACACTTGTCGGCACGACATTCCAGACACCGATCGGCGCCGTCGCCTTCACCGGCGCGCATGAGCTTTCGCAAAACCCCTACCGCCTGCTTGAATGGCGGGGCAATGGCTTTTTTCCACCTGCTGCGCCGACGCAATGAGCGGTCGCCAGCCCTTGAATTCCGGCGCCGTGCGAAAGTGGCGCCCATACGGGAGTAAAGACTTGATGACGCTGCCCATTCGCATTGCCCCTTCGATCCTCGCGGCGGATTTCGCCAGGCTCGGCGAGGAGGTGCGCGACGTCACGGCCGCCGGCGCCGACTGGATCCACCTCGACGTGATGGATGGGCATTTCGTGCCGAACATCTCCTTCGGTCCTGATGTCATCAAGTCGCTGCGCGCCTACACATCAGCCACTTTCGACTGCCATCTGATGATCTCGCCGGTCGACAACTATCTCGAAGCCTTCGCGAAGGCCGGCTGCGACCGTATCACCGTCCATGCCGAATCCGGGCCACATCTGCACCGCTCGCTGCAGACCATCCGCAATCTCGGCAAGAAGGTTGGCGTGACGCTCAATCCGGCGACGCCGCTCAGCGCCATCGAGAACGTGCTCGACGACGTCGACCTCATCCTCATCATGTCGGTCAATCCCGGTTTCGGCGGACAGAAATTCATCCCCGCGATGACGTCCAAGATCGCAGCGGCAAAGTCTCTGATCGGCGACAGGCCTATCGAACTCGAGGTCGACGGCGGCGTCACCGTGGAAACGGCGCCGGCAATCGCGCGCGCCGGCGGCAACGTCCTCGTCGCCGGCTCGGCCATTTTCAAGGGTGGCACGGTCGAGAATTATCGCCGGACCGTCGCCGATCTGCGCCGGGCAGCCGAAGGAGCACGATCATGAAGAAGCAGCTTTTGATCGGCGGCCTGCTGGCCGCGGCGCTTGTCGGCCTGCCGGGCGCTGCACTTGCCGGCGACATCGCCAGCATCCAGCCGATCGGCTTTTCCGCCGACGGCAAGGTCTTCGCGTTCCAGGAGTTCGGCATCGAGGAGGGCAGCAACGTTCCCTATTCCAACACCTATTTCATCGATACCGATAAGGGCCAGTATCTCGAGGGCACGCCCTTCCGCACCGAGCTGACCGACAAGGACGCCAATCTTTCCAAGGCGCGGCGGCAGAACCTGACGGCGGCGCGCAGCCAGATGGACAAATACGATCTCCTGACCAACCCCGGCCTGATCGCCGCCTTCAATCCGCCGACCGAACTCGGCTCGCCCGCAAAGACGCTGCGCTACACCACGCTTGCGACAGACGGCCCGCCGAAATCGCCCTATACGCTTTCCCTTGGCGAGTTGCCGATAGCGGCGCCGAAGGACTGCGCGGCGATCGCCAAGCGGGTCCTTGGCTTCAGCCTGCAGATGATCGAGAAGGAAGGCGCTCCGAACCGGCAGGCAGCCCGCCAGGTGCAAACGGTTCCGGCCGAGCGCGCATGTTCGGTCGAATATAGAATAGGTGGCGCCGTCGTCTATCAGCCGGAAGCTGCAAACCAGGTTCATATCGCCCTGGTCCTGGCCTTCGATGCGCAAAGGAACGGGCGCTGGATCGCCGTCCCGGTTCATCCCTGAGCCTGGATCATTCCGGAATGGGGCGCCGGAGGAGTCGCATGCGAGCGGCATGGCCGCCCTACCGCGATCTGGTTGCCGGCGCGCCGCTCTGGGGCATGCAGATGCTCGTCTCTGCTATGCTCGGTCTCTATCTGCGTAACGGCCTGGAGACGAGCCGCCTTGCCGAACTCGCCGCGCTCTATTTCCTCGGCGGCCTGCTCGCTTGGCCCTTCGCTTTGCCGACTGCCCGCTTCCTCGCCTATGGCAAACCGCCGGAGGCGCGTTTCGCCGCCTTTTTCGTGACGCTGATCGCGGCCACGATCGCGATGACCGCCTTCCTCTTCGCGATGGAATATCGGATCTTTTATTCGCGCTGGCACGCACCCTTCGGAAGCGGCATCTGGGTCTTCCAGTTCATCTTCACCAGCATCAGCGCCGTCTATCAGTTCCTGGTGATCGGTCTGCGTCTTTTCCTGCCGCTCGGTCTCGTCTGCCTTGTGGTCAGCAGCTATTATCTTGCCAAACGCATGCGTTGAGATTGCTGCCCGTCTTTGCTACAGGGGCCCTGAAGCAATTTCAGCAAAAGTGTTCAGCGGTTTTGCGCCCGAAATTGCGCAAGACAAAACATTGATGCTTAACCTCTTGAAGTGAAGGCAGCCGCCCATGATCCCGCGTTACTCCCGGCCCGAAATGGTCGCCATCTGGTCTCCCGAAACCAAGTTCCGCATCTGGTTCGAGATCGAGGCGCATGCCTGCGACGCGCTGGCCGAGCTCGGCGTCATCCCGAAATCGGCGGCCAAGACGATCTGGGAAAAAGGCGGCGCCGCGACCTTCGATGTCGCCCGCATCGATGAGATCGAGGCTGTCACCAAGCATGACGTCATCGCCTTCCTGACCCATCTCGCCGAGATCGTCGGCCCGGATGCACGCTTCGTCCACCAGGGCATGACTTCGTCCGACGTGCTCGACACCTGCTTCAACGTCCAGCTGGTGCGCGCCACCGATATTCTGATTGCCGATCTCGACCGGCTGCTGACGGCGCTGAAAACCCGCGCCTTCGAACACAAGGACACCGTCACCATCGGCCGCTCGCACGGCATCCATGCCGAGCCCACCACCTTCGGCGTCAAGCTGGCGCTTGCCTATGCCGAATTCGAGCGCTGCCGCCAGCGCCTCGTCGCCGCCCGCGAGGAAGTCGCGACCTGCGCCATCTCGGGCGCCGTCGGCACCTTCGCCAATATCGATCCGCGCGTCGAGGAACATGTCGCAGAGGCGCTTGGCCTGAAGGCCGAGCCGGTTTCGACCCAGGTCATCCCGCGCGACCGTCACGCCATGTACTTCGCCACCCTCGGCGTCGTCGCCTCGTCGATCGAGCGCCTGGCGACCGAAATCCGCCACTTGCAGCGCACCGAAGTGCTGGAAGCCGAAGAATACTTCTCGCCCGGCCAGAAGGGCTCCTCGGCGATGCCCCACAAGCGTAACCCGGTGCTGACCGAAAACCTGACCGGCCTTGCCCGAATGGTCCGCTCCTACGCCCTGCCGGCCATGGAAAACGTCGCCCTCTGGCACGAGCGTGATATCTCCCACTCCTCAGTCGAACGCATGATCGGCCCCGACGCCACCGTTACCCTCGACTTCGCCTTGTCGCGTCTGGCAGGCGTCATCGAAAAGCTGTTGGTTTACCCGGAGAACATGGAGAAGAACCTCAACAAGTTCCGCGGCCTCGTCCACTCCCAACGCGTCCTCCTGGCGCTGACCCAGGCCGGCACCTCCCGCGAAGACGCCTACCGCCTGGTCCAGCGCAACGCCATGAAGGTCTGGGAACAGGGCAAGGACTTTTTGGAAGAGCTGCTCGCGGATGCGGAGGTGCGCGCGGCGCTATCCGAGGAGGATATTCGGGAGAAGTTCGACCTTGGCTATCATACCAAGCACGTCGATACGATCTTCCGGCGGGTGTTTGGAGCCGCATAAGGATTCTTTTCTACGTCATGGCGGCGCCTTCCGGCGCCGTTGTCTACTGCGCTGTCTACCCGACGCTCCGTCTTAGCCGCAGCCTGATCATGACCGGGAAGTAGATGCATGTCGCAAGGAGAGAAGGAACGGACACAATCAGGATAAATATTGTCATGTCCTTCCGTGTGAGATCATTTATCCCGCCGCGCATCAAAAAGAACGACGCAACGATTAACACCAACGTTGCGATAAAGATGATGGCTCCCCACAAAAATTGGCGTGAATTTACTGCGGCATATTTAATGCGATAAAAAATAAACAATAAAATAACGATCGGAAGCGAAAGAAAAAACTTCGCGAACAGCAGACCGAGGCCTAGATCACTGAAGAAAATGGCAAATGGCCCAATGGCCCTATGAGATAGGCCTGAAAAAACAATTCGACCTGCGGTTCTCTGAGAAAGGAATCGCGCATTTCCCCCTGCAAAACAGCTTTAGACCCCGCATGCGTTATAAAGCATATTGAGGAGTTCAGCTCTTCTCAAGCGGTCGTTGCTTCATCTTCGAGCCCTTAGCATTCGCCGATCGCTTACGCGCATCGGTCTTTTTCGGCGCAGCGGCTTCCACCGCCTCCGCAGTTCTGCAAGCCTCCGTCTCGCCCCTGCCCTTGGCAGCCTTGGCGACCAGCTGGTCGAGATGTTTCAGCTCTTCCTCGTCGAGATTTTCGATGCCGATGAAGCGATTTTCGGCATGGCTTGTCAGGATGATTTCGTTGAGTTTGGCCTGGATCGCCCGCGTGTCGCGCGTCTGTGCGTTCTGCAGCACGAAGACCATCAGGAAGGTGATGATGGTCGTGCCGGTGTTGATGATCAGCTGCCAGGTTTCCGAATAGTCGAACAAGGGCCCGAGCATCGCCCAGATGATGACGACGCTCAGGGCCAGGATGAAGATGACGGGCTTGCCCGCCCATTCTGATGTCTTGGTTGCGAAGCGGGCAAACAGATGCTTCATCGTTACCTCTGAAATCCTCCCTCGGAGCCATATTTAAACTCCGAGGCAGGTTCGAGGTTCCCCTGAAGAATCGGAATCCGAAATCTCCGAGGGGCAAAACCGTGGCTACGCGGCCTCCCGCGCAACCAGCTTGCGATAGAGATGCCAGGTCGCATGGCCGAGGATAGGAATGACGAGCGCAAGCCCGGCAAAGACGGGGATCGTGCCGATGACGAGGAGCGCCGCGACGATCAGGCCCCAGAGCAGCACCGGCACCGGATTGATGACCGTCGCACGGATCGAGGTCACGACGGCGGCAACCGCCCCGATATCGCGATCGAGCAGCAGCGGGAAGGTGATGACTGAAATCGCCAGCACGACCAGCGCGAAGCCGAATCCGATGAGATTGCCCCAGACGATCAGCTGCAGGCCCTGGGCCGTGCCGAAGACCTGGCGGGTGAAGTCCGTCATGGTGCGCGGAAACACTTCGCCGAGAAGATTGGCGTATAGCGTCTGTGCCGTCACCAGCCAAACGACGAAAAGGCCAAAGAGCATCAGCCCGACGGCGATGATCGATGGCAGCGCCGGCGAATGGCGCACCTCGAGCGCATGCGTCCATGACGTATCGAGGCCTTCCTCGCGCCGGCGGCTGATCTCATAAAGACCGATCGCCGCAATCGGGCCAATCAGCACGAAACCGGACATCAGCGGGAAGACCATCGGCAGAAGGTTGGCGCCGGATGTCCAAAGCGTCAGGAAGACGCCGGCAATCGGATACATCAGGCACAGGAACACGTAATGGGAAGGTTTCTCACTGAAATCGTCGAGCCCGCGCTTCAGCGCATCGAAGACGTCGGCGATGCCGATGCGATTGACCACGGGCCGCGCCAGGTTTTCACTGGCACCCGTCATGACATGAAATGCCGCCATGGCTTTCTCCTCCTCAGCCGAGACTTGGTCGGCCGCGGACATGCATCGGCGGGTAAGCCGATACGAAATCCGCAACCGGCACTGGAGCAACATAACAAATTTCAGCGCCCGTGTCGCTCCCTTGCCGCCCCCTCTTGACATCTTGGTCAAGCCTTCTCACATCGGCGGCACCATGAAAGCCTCAGACGCAGATATTCTCATCATCCCCGGCTACACCAATTCCGGCCCCGGCCATTGGCAGAGCCGCTGGCAGGCGAAGCTCAGCACGGCGCGGCGCGTCGAACAGGCCGAATGGACGAAGCCGGTCCGCGAGGACTGGATCGCCCGCATCGCCGAAGAGGTGAACGCCTCGACCCGCCCGGTCGTGCTCATCGCCCATTCGCTCGGCGCGCCCTCGGCAATCCATGCCATCCCACGTTTTCGCAAGCGGGTGGCAGGCGCTTTCCTTGTCGCTCCGCCCGACGTCACCAATCCCGACATCCGCCCGAAGCATCTGATGACCTTCGGTCCCTATCCACGCGATCCGCTGCCCTTCCCCTCGATCACCGTCGCCAGCCGCAACGATCCGTTCGGCAGCTATGAGCATGCAGACGATATGGCCAGCAGCTGGGGCTCTTTTCTCGTCGATGCCGGTGAAGCAGGACATATCAATGCCGATTCCGGTCACGGTCCCTGGCCAGAGGGCACCATGGTTTTTGCTCAGTTCCTGAGCCGTCTCTCCGCAGATTGAGGAAAACCGCCTTCTCGTTAATTCAGAAGTTGCTTTCTAAGCCTTTCTTAATGGAAAGACAGCAGACTGCACCCGAGATGAATAAGCGAGAATGCCCGTGAAGAAAGCCCATCCAGAGGCCGAGGATCCGCAGGGTGATGCCGCAGGGGCAGAGGCAGGCGTCGGCGGGGGAGCCGGCGATGCCGAGCTGGCGGAGCGGGAGAGCCGATGGAACCATGCACTGGTCGGCTCGGGCCTCGGTGTATGGGATCACAACTACCGTCTCGACCGGAAATATTATTCGCCCACGTGGAAAACCATTCGCGGCATGGCGCCCGACGAGGAGGTTGCCGGCGATTACGATGCATGGCTGCAGCTCGTCCATCCCGATGACCGAGATTTCGTCGCGCATGCCATCGAGCGCCAGAACGCCGGCGACCCGAATTATCAGATCTTCCAATATCGCGAGCGCCACAGGGACGGCCACTGGGTCTGGATCGACTGCCGCGGCGCCTGCGTCGAATGGGACGAGAACGGCGTGCCGACGCGCATCGTCGGCACGGATATCGACATCACCGCCCGCAAGGAAGCCGAGGAAACGCTGTCGCTTCTGTCGCGCCGGCTCGACCTGGCGCTGGAGATTTCCCATATCGGCGTTTTCGAGGCCGATATCGAGAATGATACGGTCGAATGGGACGATCGCCTCATCGCCATTTACGGCCTGCAGGGCGCCTCGCATCAGATCGCGAGCGATGCCTGGGCGAAAAGCCTGCATCCAGACGACCGCGAGCGCGTGCTCGGTCTGGCCGGCCGCAGCGTCGAAAGCGGCAGCGATTTCCAGCAGGAATATCGTATCATCCGTGGTGACGGCGTCGAACGCATCATCCGCGCTCGCTCGGCCTTTTTCGTCGATGGCAACGGCCACCGCAAGCTGATCGGCGCCAACTGGGACGTCACCGAGGACGTCGCGCTGCGCAATGAGCTGCAGCGTGCCAAGGATCTGGCCGAAGCCCGCAACCGCGAACTCGAAGCTGCCAAGGAGAACATCGAGCGCTTGGCGCTGCATGATTACCTCACTGATCTTCCGAACCGGCGCTATCTCGACAAGATGCTGGACGAGCGCTCGGCCGAATGCCGTGCCAAGGGCCTTGCCCTGGCGATCCTCCACGTCGATCTCGATCGCTTCAAGCAGATCAACGACACGCTTGGTCACCGAGCCGGTGACGCCATGCTCCAGCACGCGGCGAATGTGCTCAGAAACTCCGTCCGCGCTGCCGATTTCGTCGCCCGCATCGGCGGCGATGAATTCGTCATCCTCTGCGCCATGAATGCCGCGTCGAAGAAGATCGGCGGCCTTGCCCAGCGCATCATTCGCGAATTGCGCAAACCCGTCAGATACGAGGGGCACGACTGCCGTTTCGGCGCCAGCATCGGCATCGCCGTCAATGGCGGCGCCAAGCTCGACGCCAAGCAGACGCTGCTCGACGCTGACATCGCGCTCTATCGCGCCAAAGGGCTCGGCCGAAACCGCTTCGAATTCTTCTCCGCATCGGCCCGCAACGATATCGTCTCCGCCAAGCAACTCGCCGATGAAATCCTGATCGGCCTGGAGCGCAACGAATTCGTGCCGTTCTATCAATTGCAGTTCGACGCCCGCACGCTCGATGTCACGGGCGCCGAGACGCTCGCCCGGTGGCAACACCCCGTACACGGCCTGCTGACGCCCGACCGCTTTCTCGATATCGCCGAGGATCTCGACGTCGTCTCGACGATCGACGCCCTCATCCTGGAGCGCGCGCTGGCAGACCGCCGTGCCTGGATCAAGGATGGGCTGTCGATCCCGAAAATATCGGTCAACGTTTCCGCGCGGCGGCTGACCGATCCCGACCTCGGTAAGAAGCTCCGCGCCCTCAAAATCGAGCCCGGCGCCATCGCTTTCGAACTGCTGGAATCGATCTCGCTCGATGATTGCGAAAAGTCGGTGGCCGCCAATTTGAAAAAGCTGCGCAAGGTCGGCATCGACATCCATATCGACGACTTCGGCACAGGCCACGCTTCGATCGTCAGCCTTCTGCGCCTGAGCCCGAACACACTGAAGATTGATCGCGAGCTGATCCGCATGCTGCCGCAATCGGCCGAGCAGCGTAAACTGGTCGGCTCCATCATCGATATCGGCCGCTCGCTCAATATTCTCGTCATTGCCGAGGGCGTCGAAACGGCGGATCATGTGCGCATTCTGGAGCAACTCGGCTGCGACACGCTGCAGGGCTATGCGCTGGCCCGTCCGATGCCGGCCATGCAGATCCCCTCCTTCATTCGCGCCGGAAGCTGGCGCCACGGGCTGACCGCCGCGCGCGGCTTGCAGACGTATCTTCTCCGCGCGACGCCAAGCAGAACAGCCAAATAAAACCTATATAAGCGGCCCGCCATTTCGCCTTCATTCCACCATAGAGAAAAAGCCGCTAGACTCGTGAAGCGAATTCATTCGATTCTCTTGGCGCTATTCCGTAAAATCGGGAAACCGAGCCATGAAATCCGGAAACCGGGGCCACGAAATCCGGAAACCGGGGAAGGAGCGACAGGCGGATTGTGAAACACTCTCTTTTCCTTTAAGGGGACGCCACGAGATCGATCCACTCGCGCTATCCCAAGAGCGCCAACAACAGAGAATGACCAAGATGAACCGTCGCCGCCGTATCTACGAGGGCAAGGCAAAGATTCTGTATGAGGGTCCGGAGCCGGGCACCTTGATCCAGTTCTTCAAGGACGATGCCACCGCCTTCAATAAGAAGAAACACGAAGTCATCGACGGCAAGGGCGTCCTCAACAACCGCATTTCCGAATATATTTTCAGCCATCTGAACAAGATCGGCATCCCGACCCATTTCATCCGCCGGCTCAACATGCGCGAGCAGTTGATCAGGGAAGTGGAGATGATCCCGCTGGAGATCGTCGTGCGCAATGTCGCCGCCGGTTCGCTTGCCAAGCGCCTCGGCATCGAGGAAGGCGTTGTCCTGCCGCGCTCGATCATCGAATTCTACTACAAATCCGATGCGCTCGACGATCCGATGGTCTCCGAAGAGCATATCACCGCTTTCGGCTGGGCCAATCCGGCCGAGCTCGACGACATCATGGCCCTTGCCATCCGCGTCAACGATTTCATGACCGGCCTCTTCCTGGGTGTCGGCATCCAGCTCGTCGACTTCAAGATCGAGTGCGGCCGGCTCTTCGAAGGCGACATGATGCGGATCATCCTCGCGGACGAAATCTCGCCCGACAGCTGCCGGCTCTGGGATATCGAAACCCGCGAGAAGATGGACAAGGACCGCTTCCGCCGCGATCTCGGCGGCTTGCTCGAAGCCTATTCCGAAGTCGCACGTCGTCTCGGCATCATCAATGAAAACGAGCCTGTGCGCGGCACCGGCCCGGTTCTCGTCAAGTAAGGCAGGAAAGACAAAGTGATCAAGGCTCGTGTCACCGTCACGCTGAAAAACGGCGTTCTCGATCCGCAGGGCAAGGCCATTGAAGGCGCGCTCGGCGCCCTCGGCTTTTCGGGCGTCGGCCATGTAAGGCAAGGCAAGGTCTTCGACCTGGAGCTCGAAGGCGCCGACAAGGCCATGGCCGAGGCAGACCTCAAGGCGATGTGCGAAAAACTACTCGCCAACACGGTTATCGAGAATTACGCGATCGCGATCGACTGACCATTGCAGACCTGCCCGTCATCCGGCGGGTCTTATGGATTGAGCGTCATGCTGAAGGCAAAGCTGGAGACGGAAGTCTCGAAATTCATGAGCTATGTTTTGCGCCATGCGCCAGATGCCGCAGGCTTGACGCTTGATGCCGAGGGTTGGGTATCGTTCGATGATCTCGAAAAGGTGCTGACGTCGAAATACGGCGTCTCCCGCGCCGATATCGTCGAGATCATCGACAACAGTCCGAAGAAACGCTTCACGCTTGTCGATAACAGGATCCGCGCCAACCAGGGCCACAGTGTCGAGGTTGATCTGGCATTGACCCCGGTGGAACCGCCGGCAGTTCTCTTTCACGGCACGTCACTCACGAACTGGCCGTCGATCGCGCGCGAAGGCCTGAAGAAGATGGAGCGGCACCACGTCCATCTGTCGGCCGACATCGATACGGCGAAAATTGTCGCCGTGCGCCGCAAGGGCGACTATATCATTCTGCGTGTCGACGCAGCCGCCATGTTTTCAGAAGGCCATTCTTTCTTTGTCGCGGACAATGGAGTATGGCTCGCCGAGAGCGTTCCAGTCCAATATCTTTCGCGAAATGCGGGGACCCTATGAAATCAGCCGTCGTTCAACTTCCGGGCCTCAACCGCGATCGCGACATGATCGCCGCTCTCACCAAGATCTCGGGTCACCAACCGGTGACGATCTGGCAGACGGAGACGGAAATCCCCGACGTTGACCTGATCGTCATCCCCGGCGGCTTCTCCTATGGCGATTATCTGCGCTGCGGCGCGATCGCTGCCCGCATGCCGGTCATGCAGGCGATCATCGACAAGGCCGCAAAGGGCGTGAAGGTGCTCGGCGTCTGCAACGGCTTCCAGATCCTCGTCGAAGCGGGCCTGCTGCCGGGCGCGCTGATGCGTAACGCCTCGCTGAAATTCGTCTGCCGCGAGATCAAGCTCAAAGTCGTCAATGCCGAGACGGATTTTACCCGCGCCTATGCGCAAGGGCAGGTCATCCGCTGCCCTGTCGCCCACCACGACGGCAATTATTTTGCCGACGAAGCGACGCTGGCGAAGATCGAGGGCAATGGTCAGGTGCTGTTCCGTTATGCCGAGGGCACCAATCCGAACGGTTCGATCAACGACATTGCCGGCGTGATGAACGAAAAGGGCAATGTGCTCGGCATGATGCCGCATCCCGAAAACCTGATCGAGGCCGCCCATGGCGGTTCGGATGGCCGGGGCCTCTTCGCCTCGGCGCTCGACGTCGTCGCCGCCTGACCCCACCTCAGCCATGCCGCCCCAGGCCTACCGCGGGCGACGGCATGCAGCCGAGAAGACCTTCATCCGGATCACTGGAGCAAGATCAATGCGCCCACGCCTCTCTGTCGCAAACGCCGCTTTGTTGACTGGTCTGGCAACCATTGTGGCGGCCTGCCAATCGCCGGCACCGGCAACAGGTCCAAACCGGGCGGCATTGCCGACGATGGAGCGTGTAGCGCTCGGCGCCAATGCCTGCTGGTTCAAATCAGGCGATCCGGCCTTTGCAGCCTATAAGCTCGCTCCGGAACTCAATTCCTTCTCCGGTCGGCCGCGCATCCTGCTCGTCCACAAGGGCAGCCCGGAGAGCCGGCCGCTGCTCGTGGTCCAGGCCGAGGGAAGCCCTGCCCATCTGCAGGCCTTTGGTCCGATGATGTCGGAGCCTGTCGCCGGCCGCATCGCCGCCGACGTGAATCGCTGGTCGGGCGGCAACAGGGCCTGCAATTGATCGCTGCGCTCATCCGCAGCGTCAGTCCCAGAAAAATGACTTGCTGATTTCGCGTGCGGCTTCGGACTGCGATACCCCGATATCCTTGAGTCCCGCCGCCGTAAGCTCCCTGAGCGCCCGCCGGCCCTCCCGCTTCTGATGCCAGAGACGAATGGCGGCCCAGATCCGTCCGAGATGCGTCGTCGCCTCGGCAGGCGGGCTCGGAAGGATGACGCGCCTGTCCTCGTAAGAGACAATCGGCACAATTGGCGTATTTATTTCAGGCAATGCAGACATTCCAGGAATCCTCTCGGCTCGTCCGTGGAATAGACTCTTAATATTGACAGAGTCATGGTGACAATATAAGCAATTGTCACCATGACAAATTGGCTTCCAGATCTTTCCCGCGGCTCCGGGCCGGTCTATCTCCGGCTTGCCGACAGCATCGAATCCGCCATTGCGAGCGGCGCTCTGCCCGCCGGCAGCAAATTGCCGCCGCAGCGCAATCTTGCCTATGATATCGGCGTGACGATCGGCACGATCGGCCGCGCCTACGCGCTGGTGCACGAGCGCGGCCTGGTTGCCGGCGAGGTTGGCCGCGGCACCTATGTGCTGAACCGAGCAGAGACGCCGCCCGGCGAACAAACCGATCCACTGGCCGTCTCACTCGGCGGCACTCGCTTTCAGGACGCACCCGCCGACAAGATCCGTTTCGATACGACAGCCGCCCCCGACCTCGGCCAGGGCAAAATCATAGCAGCCATCCTCGCCGAGATCGGTGAACAGCATCTCACCGAGATTTCCTCCTATTCCCGTAGTTTTCCGCGGAACTGGTTCGACGCCGGCCGCCGCTGGCTTGCCCGCAGCGGCTGGACACCGGAGGTCGAAAACATCGTGCCGACGCTCGGCGCCCATGCCGCGGCGGTCGCCGTTATTGCCGCTGTCTCGGCGCCGGGCGACAAGATCGTCTTCGAAAATCTGACCTACACCCAGGTCAGCCGCAGCGCCCGTCTTCTCGGCCGCCGCACGGTGACGGTCGATTCGGACGAATTCGGCGTCCTTCCCGACGATTTCGAACGGCTCTGCCAGCAGCAGCATCCGAAGATCGCCTTCCTGATGCCGACCGTCCATAATCCGACAGTGACGGTCATGCCCTATGAGCGGCGCGCAACAATTGCCGCAATTGCCAGAAAGCACAGCGTCTGGCTGATCGAGGACGACCTCTACGGCGGCATGGCCGACGATGAAACGCCGCTCATCGCCGCGCTTGCGCCTGACCGCACTTTCCTGGTCAACGGCCTGTCGAAATCGGTCGCCGCCGGCGTGCGCGGCGGCTGGGTCGCCTGCCCGCCGCATTTTGCCCAGCGCATCAAGGTAACGCACAGGATGGTCACCGGCGGCCTGCCTTTCATCCTGGCAGAGACCTGTGCCCGCCTGGTCGAAAGCGGCCGGGCGCACGAGATCCGCAGGGAAGTTATCGGGGAACTCTCCCGGCGTGCCCACCTCGCCCGCGAGCATCTGCAGGGTTTCGACTTCGCGTCGCACCCGCATGCTCCCTTCCTCTGGCTGAAACTGCCGGAGCCCTGGATGTCCGGCACCTTCAAGAATGCCGCCTTTCGCGACGGCGTGCTGGTCGATGACGAAGACGAATTCAAGGCGGCTCGCAGCGAGAAAACCTACTACCGCATTCGCATTGGCTTCTCCTCACCCAAAACGGGCCAGGAATTGACCGCAGGCCTGATGATCCTGCGCCGGCTGCTGGAAAATGGCGGTTCCGCCTATGACGGCGAAATATGACCTGTTGCAAATACACGCCATAATTCCGAAAAAACGCACACGCCTGACGAGAGCGCTTTACCGCTCCGACCCCCGTGCTACCTCTTTGTCATTCCCGCTTGGTGCGAATCAAAGGACGGCAGATGAGGGTCGAGTTCGGAAAGATCGTGTTACGCTTCTTGGGGCTGGCATCAGTGGCGGCCGTAGCCGCCACCTCGATGGCGGGTTCGGCCAATGCGGGCGAGCGGATATTCGATGAATTGCGTTTCGGGGCCTCTGCCTCGGTGCAATCGGGCCGTGCCGGCGAAGATGGCGTCTTTCCGGAGATTACCGCGCTCTTCGATCCTTTCGGATATGAAGAGGCTGTCGGCTGGCAGCAACAGCTGTTGCATCCCCGCGTCCATCTCGGCACTTCGATCGGCACCTCGGGTGAAGCAACGCAATTCTTCACGGGCTTCACCTGGACGGTCGATCTCAGCGAGAAGATCTTTGCCGAAGCCGGCTTTGGCGGCGTCATCCATACCGGCGACCTGGACGACAATGATGACGGCCCGGAACTCGGCTGCCGCGTCCTGTTCCACGAATATGTCGGCGCCGGCTACCGTTTCACCCGCAATTGGAACGTGATGGCCCAGATCGCCCACTCCTCTCATGCCGATCTCTGCGACGGCCCGAACGACGGCATGACGCGCGCCGGCATCCAGATCGGCTACAAGTTCTGAGCGATTGCCGCCTTTACGAGAAAAGCCTGCCCGCCCCTGTGAACTGACCCCCGAAGTTGGGTGTCCAACTTCGGAGGTCGGTTCAGTGTGTTGACGGTGGGCTTTTTTCTGTCGCGCGCCGCCGCTACATAAGCTAAAGACAGCGCAAAACGCGCCAGGGACTTTCCGCTCATGACCATTTCAAACACCATCCCGATCACGCCGGAACTCATTGCAGGCCACGGTCTGAAACCGGACGAGTACCAGCGCATTCTGGATTTGATCGGCCGCGAGCCGACCTTCACCGAGCTCGGCATCTTCTCGGCCATGTGGAATGAGCACTGCTCTTACAAATCCTCGAAGAAATGGCTGCGCACGCTGCCGACAAAGGGGCCGCGCGTCATCCAGGGGCCTGGCGAGAATGCCGGCGTGGTCGATATCGATGACGGCGATTGCGTCGTCTTCAAGATGGAGAGCCACAACCACCCCTCCTATATCGAGCCTTACCAGGGTGCCGCGACCGGTGTCGGCGGCATCCTTCGCGACGTCTTCACCATGGGCGCGCGGCCGATCGCCGCGATGAACGCGCTGCGCTTCGGTGAGCCGGATCACCCGAAGACCCGCCATCTCGTCTCCGGCGTCGTCTCCGGCGTCGGCGGCTACGGCAATTCCTTCGGCGTGCCGACGGTCGGGGGCGAAGTCGAGTTCGATGCCCGCTACAACGGCAATATCCTGGTCAACGCCTTTGCCGCCGGCATCGCGAAATCGAACGCCATCTTCCTCTCCGAGGCCAAGGGCGTCGGCCTTCCGGTCGTCTATCTCGGCGCCAAGACCGGCCGCGACGGCGTCGGCGGCGCGACGATGGCCTCGGCCGAATTCGACGAATCGATCGAAGAAAAGCGCCCGACCGTTCAGGTCGGCGATCCCTTCACCGAAAAATGCCTGCTCGAAGCCTGCCTCGAGCTGATGCAGACCGGCGCCGTCATCGCCATCCAGGACATGGGGGCTGCCGGCCTCACCTGCTCGGCCGTCGAAATGGGCGCCAAGGGCGATCTCGGCATTCTCCTGGAACTCGACAAGGTGCCGGTGCGCGAAGAGCGGATGACCGCCTATGAGATGATGCTGTCGGAAAGTCAGGAGCGCATGCTCATGGTGCTGCAGCCGGAGAAGGAAGAGCAGGCCAAGGCGATCTTCGTCAAATGGGGCCTCGATTTCGCCATCGTCGGCAAGACGACCGACGACCTGCGCTTTCGCGTCGTCCATCAGGGCGAAGAAGTCGCCAATCTGCCGATCAAGGATCTCGGCGACCAGGCGCCGGAATATGATCGCCCATGGCGCGAATGCGGTAAGCCCGCGCCCCTGCCCGCCAATCTCGTCGCCGCACCCAAGAATTACGGCCAGGCGCTGCTGCAACTCGTCGGCTCGGCCAACCAGTCGAGCCGGCGCTGGGTCTATGAGCAATATGACACGCTGATCCAGGGCAATTCGCTGCAGCTTCCGGGCGGCGACGCCGGCGTCGTGCGCGTCGATGGCCACAAGAGCAAGGCGCTTGCCTTCTCCTCCGACGTCACACCGCGTTATGTCGAGGCCGATCCCTTCGAAGGCGGCAAGCAGGCGGTCGCCGAGTGCTGGCGCAACATCACTGCGACCGGTGCAGAGCCGCTCGCCGCCACCGACAATCTCAACTTCGGCAATCCCGAAAAGCCGGAGATCATGGGCCAGTTCGTTCAGGCGGTGAAGGGCATCGGCGAGGCCTGCCGCGCACTCGACTTCCCGATCGTGTCAGGCAACGTCTCGCTCTACAATGAGACCAACGGCGTCGCCATCCTGCCGACGCCGACGATTGCAGGCGTCGGCCTGCTGCCGGACTGGCGCAAAATGGCCCGCATCGGCAGTGCCAATGACGGCGACAAGGTGATCATGATCGGCCTCGACGGCAGTCATCTCGGCCAGTCCGTCTATCTCAGGGATGTGCTCGACAGCCGCGAAGGTCCCGCCCCCGAAGTGGATCTCTTCGCCGAGCGTCGCAACGGCGATTTCGTCCGCTCCGTCATCCGCAACGGTCAGGCGACCGCCTGCCACGACATTTCATCGGGCGGCCTTGCCGTCGCGCTGGCCGAAATGGCCATGGCATCCGGCAAGGGGCTGACGATCGATCTCGACGAATGCAAGGGTGCGCCGCATGCGCTGCTCTTCGGCGAGGATCAGGCGCGTTATGTGCTGACGGTGCCGGCCGATGTGGCGGATTTCGTCTGCGCCAATGCGGAAGGCGCGGGCGTCCCCTTCCGCCGCCTCGGCACGGTCGGTGGAGATGCACTCGTCGTCGGCGATCTCATTGCGCTGCCGATTCAGCAATTGCGCGATACCCATGAATCGTGGTTCCCTGATTTCATGGAAGGCCGCGGCGAACTCGCCGCGGAATAATGCGCAAGGAGTAACGATCATGGCCATGAAACCCGGCGATATCGAAGACATGATCAAGGCTGGGATTCCCGGTGCCAAGGTGACGATCCGCGATCTGGCGGGCGACGGCGACCACTACGCCGCCGAAGTCGTCGCCGAAGCTTTCCGCGGCAAGAGCCGCGTACAGCAGCACCAGATGGTCTACGAGGCGCTGAAGGGCAACATGGGCGGCCTATTGCACGCTCTCGCTCTGCAGACCTCCGCCCCGGATTGACATGCCGGTTTCGGCCGGTTGAAGCTTTGAAATAAAGAGGCCCGGGCGGTAGGATTCCTTCCTGCCGGGCAGTTTCATTCAAAGCGGTTCCCTATGACAATGTCGGACTCGTTGGACGAGCTGGCGCGCAACCATTTAGATCAGGCTGATACGCTGGCCCGCTGCGGCGGATCGCTTCACTGCGTCGATAACCTTTAAGGTTTCTAGTCCCTCACGTCCGCTGACCAACGGTGCTTCCTCGCCTCTGATGACCCTGCAAAACTGGCGTATCTGCAGGATTAGTGGATCCTCGTTCTCGACTTCGGCGCTATAACATTCGAACGGTTCCATCCAGCTCCTTTTGCCCGGATTGCTCCACATGTTGAGTGACGGCACTGACAGCGACCCGTGGGTGCCGCCGATCATGTAGCAAGCCTCCTCAGTTTTAGGGTAAGCGGGGTTTTCGCCAGTCGTCATCTCCCAACTCCATGGCGCGACGACGGAATCCGAAACGGAAGCAGTGCCGAGAATTCCGTTCTTGAACTCGATGAGGATCACCGCGGTCTCCTCAACGGCGTTTCCGCGAACTGCGTTGGATTCGATCGCCTGGACCGCCGTGATATCCCCGAATAAGTAGCGAAGGTTGTCGATGTCGTGGATCAGATTGAGAAAGACTGGTCCCGCGCCGCGTTCGCGGCGCCAGGGAGTGTCGAAGTATTCCTCCGGCTTGAACAGCCAGAACATTGCATTCACGATCAATATTCGCCCGAGCTTTCCGCTTTCGATGATCTGTTTAGCTTTTTGCATCATCGGATTATGTCGGCGATGATGTCCGGTCAGCAGCGGAACGCCTTTGGCCTCGGCCATCCCAACGAGCCTCTCGCCAGCGGCAATATCGTCGACGATTGGCTTCTCGATCAATGCCGGGATGCCAGCCTCTACGGCCTCAAACCCATTTCTGACGTGGATCTGGTTAGGCGTCGCGATGATGACGCCGTCAGGGCGCGCTGCGGCGACCATCTCAGCGAAGTTCGAAAACCATTTGACGCCAACCTCGCTGGCGATCGCCTGTCCAACCGGGCTCGGGTCGACGACAGCGACAAGCTCCGCCGTCGTTTCGTCCAGCACGTGTTTGATGTGGCGCTTCCCGATAAGTCCCGCGCCGAGGACCGCCAGTTTGACCGGAGGAGCCATTTGTCAGTCCTTCTTCGGCGCCGTGAGCATCGTCGCGACGCGGCGGATTCCGAGCCGATAGCCCTCCGTACCAAGACCGGTGATGATGCCGTCGGCGCGGTGGGAAACGAAGGAATGATGACGGAAGCTTTCGCGCTTATACATGTTGGAGATATGGATCTCGATCACGGGACCTTCGAACGTGTTCAAGGCGTCGAGGATCGCAAGCGATGTGTGCGTGAATGCGGCCGGATTGATGACGATACCGGATCCGTCTTCGCGCGCTTCGTGGATCCAGTCAATGATTTCATATTCACGGTTGCTCTGGTGGAAACGGATCTCGTGGCCGAGTTCCGAGGCCAGTTTCCGGCAGTCTGCCTCGACATCGGCCAGCGTCTCGTGACCATAGATGTGAGGCTGACGCTTGCCGAGCAAATTGAGGTTTGGGCCATTAAGAACGTAGATCAGGCTCATTGCGATTCTCCTTGTGAGGGCGTTGCCAAGCTTAGGCGAACGCTATTTCCTGGAATGCGAAACTCGGATCGGACTCGTAAAGATCGGCCCGCAGCCCCAGCCGGCCTGCTTGCAGCGCGGTGGCTGCGACAGCGCGCGCAGCTTCGAGGACCCCCTTCAACAACTCCCGCTTCGTTTCTGCCGGCCGGCCAGGCGCCATGCGCACGATTATCTGGATGAAGTGATTTTCCGGATGCTCGTCGCCGACGCAGGAGAAGGTCGCCTCCCTGGCGAAGGTCCGCACGGCAGTGGGCTTCACCACGCCTCCGTCGCGCACCCGGCAGTGGACCGCTCTGGTCAATTCGTCGATCGCCACCCGTTCGGCAGCACCTCGGCTGTAGTCGATGATGATGTGCGGCAAGGCATGTCCTCCTGGTCAGGCTGGAGCTCGGCACAATTCTTCGAAGTGACGCGACATACGATCCGCATCCGGCTTTACACCCGTGAACAGCTCAAAGGCCGCCGCAGCCTGGAACACGGTCATGCCGCCGCCCGGCAAGGTCCTGCACCCCTTCTTCTCTGCCAGGGCCAGAAGTTCCGTCACCAGCGGCATGTAGACGATATCGGCGACCCAGTGACGTGGATGAAGCCATTCCGGTTCGATCGGAAGACCCGGATGACTTCGCATGCCCGTCGGCGTAGCGTGAATCAACCCGTCGGCCGAAGCGAGCGCCGCACCGACTTCCCTGACCGGTTGCGCGCAGGTTCTTGAAAAGCGTCGGTTGAGCTGATCGGCAAGCGCGGCGGCGCGATTTGTGTCCTGGTCGAAGATCGAGAGCATCCTGATACCGAGCTTGATGGCCGCATGCGCGACGGCGACCCCTGCGCCGCCTGCGCCGAGCAGGACGGCATGAGTTTTAGCGACACCGGGCATACCGCGCTCGAAGTTCTTGTAGAAGCCATACCAGTCCGTATTGTGCCCGATCCGCTTCCCGTCCCGAAGCACGACGGTGTTGACTGCTCCGAGCATCTCGGCGTCCTCGGACAGGCTGCTAAGATGAGCGATCACAGCCTGCTTGCACGGGTGCGTAATGTTGCTTCCTGCGAAGCCGCGGTCTTCGAGTTCTACGAGCAATTCAGGCAGGGCAGAAGCGGGCAAACCGCGCTCGGCGAAATCGACGAGTTCGTAATGGTAATCCAGCTCCAAGTGCCACGCCTCGGTTTCGTGCAGGGCGGGCGACTTCGACATCTGGATGTCGGCCCCGATGAGACCGACGAGGAATTTGTTGTTATCCATTTCGATAACCCAATCAGCTCAATGATGTGCGAGGATCTCGCCAAGGAAAGCCTTGGTGCGCTCATGCTTCGGAGACTTGAAAAAGACCCCGGGCTCGGCCTCTTCGATGATCTCGCCGGAAGCCATGAAGATGACCCTGTCTGCAACCTGACGGGCGAAGCCCATTTCATGCGTGACGCAGATCATGGTCATGCCGTCGCGTGCGAGACCGATCATCGTATCCAGCACTTCCTTGACCATTTCCGGATCGAGCGCCGATGTCGGTTCGTCGAACAGCATCGCCTTGGGCTCCATGCAAAGGGCTCTGGCAATGGCGACACGCTGCTGCTGCCCACCGCTGAGTTGCGCGGGATACTTCTCCGCCTGATCAAGGATTCGAACCCGTTCGAGGTATTTTCTCGCCAGCCTCTCGGCGTCGGCCCGGCTGGTTCCGCGGACCCTCATGGGCGCAAGCGCGCAGTTCTGCAGCACGGTCATGTGCGGGAACAAATTGAAGTTCTGGAACACCATCCCGACTTCGCGCCGAATGGCGTCAACCGCCTTGCTCGTGCCGTCGAGCGACTGCCCGTCGACGACGATCCTGCCTTCCTCGATCAACTCGAGAGCGTTGATGCAGCGGATCAACGTCGACTTGCCGGAACCCGATGGCCCGCAAAGGACGATCTTTTCACCTTTGCGAACCGACAGGCTGATGTTTTTCAACGCATGGAAGGAGCCGTACCATTTCCCAACCTTTTCGAGGGATATCAATGTCGACTGATCTTTAGCGGAACTGAGCACGGCGCCCTCCATGGATGCTTTACTTGACGGTGAACGGGATGTTGGCGATGGTTTCCGGGAACGTCGGCAGATCGATCTTCATCCACTTCTTGGTGATGGCTGCAAGTTCGCCGTTAGCCTTGATCTTGTCGAGGAAGGCATTGACGGCCTCGTTCCAGTCCTTCTCGCCCAGTCGCGTCCCGACGCCATTGTAAGTCGTAAGGAAGTCGATCTTGCGCTCGTAGGTGCCTGGGCTGGCGGCATCCAGCCGCTGTCCGTAGAACATGTTGCCTCCAACGGCCTTGACCTGTCCGGAGACCAGCGCCTGAATGGTAGAGGCGTCGTCGTCGAAGCGGCGGACGGTGGCCGTCGATCCCACAGCATCGGTAATGGCCTTGTCCTGCGAGCTGGACTTCGGCACGCCGATTTCCCACCCGGCAACATCGGCAGGCGTTTTCGCGGTATCGGCCTTTGCCGCATAAAGCGAGATCGTGTTTGCCGCGTATGGCTTGCTGTACTGGATCGATTTGGCGCGCTCTTCCGTCATTGCCATCGTGGCGAACAAGATATCGACCTTGCCGGTGGTCAGGGCCGGAATGCGATTGGCGACGGCGAGCGGCTGGAACTGGACCTTAACTCCGAGTTCCTTGGCGAAGAGTGTCGCGACATCGGCGTCGAACCCGTCCTGCTTGCCGCTCGAGTCGACGAAGCCCCATGGCGCGTTGTCGCCCTGAATGCCGACGACGATCGTGCCCTTGGCCTTGATCTCCTCGACGGTCGCCGCGGAAGCCACTGCGGCGCCTACTGTGGCGAAGGCGGCCGTAGCCAGGGCCATTCCAAGAAATTGTCTGCGATTGTTATGCATTTCCATTCTCCTCCTCTGTGGTCTTTGCTTCGGGCGAAGCAAGGTTAGCGGACGGCTCTCGCCATCCGTTTTTCGAGGCCGCTCCCGATGTGGGAGAGAGGCCAACAAATGATGAAGTAGACCATTCCGACGATCCCGAAGACGAGCAGTGGGCGGTAGGTCTGGTTCGAAATGATCTGTCCGGCACGGGTCAGCTCGATAAAGCCGACAATTGCTGCAAGCGATGTGCCCTTGATGAGCTGAACGAGAAATCCGATGGTTGCGGGCATCGAAATCTTCAGCGCCTGTGGCAGGACAACGTCCTTCATTCGGGAGATGTAATGCAGCCCGAGTGCGTTCGCGGCTTCGGTCTGGCCCTTCGGAACGGCTTCGATCGAACCGCGCCAGATCTCGCCCAGGAAGGCGCTTGCATGCAGGGTGAACGCGATTGCCACAGCGATCCATGCATTGACGTCGACGCCCAATAGCGCGACGCCGTAGTAGACGACGAAGAGCTGCATCAGGAGCGGCGTGCCCTGGAAGAGCGCGATGTAACCCGACGATACGAAACGTGCGAAGCGGTTCTTCGACGTGCGCACCAGAGCGATCAGGATTCCGAATACACCTCCTCCGACGAAGCCGATGAAGGCCAGCAGCACGGTCCACTTCAAACCCTGCAAGAGGAAGAACAGCTCGTTTTCGCCGATGGGACCCATGAACGCCTCCTATCGGGTCGGGTAGTTGAAGTAGGAACGGGAGATAAGGGCGAAGATGCCCATCATCAGGCTCGAGATTACGAGGTAGATTGCGGTCACGCTGAAATAGACCTCGAAGCTTCGGAAAGTGTCGGATTCGATTCGTTGGGCCGCAGAGGTCAACTCGTAGGCGGCGATCGAAGTGCAGACCGAAGTCGTCAAGGTCAGCATCACGAACTGGCTGGTCAGGGACGGATAAATCGCCCGCAGAGCCGGCTTCAGAACGATCAGCCGGAACACATCGGCCTTGTGCAAGCCCAACGCGAAACCTGCCTCAACCTGTCCCTTGTTCACGCTTTCCACGCCGCCTCGAATAATCTCGATCGCATAAGCGCCGCCATTGATCCCCAGCGCGATAATAGCGGTAGCGGTGGGGTTCAATCGGATGCCCATGAGCGGAAGTGCGAAGTAGATGAAGAATATCTGCACCAGGAACGGTGTGTTTCGGACAATCTCGACGAAGGCAATTACCGGAGATTGAACGAGTTTGTTCTTGGATGTTCTTGCAGCAACGCCGAGAATACCGATGGCGAGCGCAAGGATCATTCCGGCAACCGCGAGACCGAGCGTCCCAAGCGAACCCCAAAACAATTCCGGGGCGCGGTCGAAGACCGCACCAAAATCGAACGTATAACCCATATGTTGACTTCCTCCCTCCGGCGCGACTCACGCCTCGCCGGCGCCGGATCAGCAATCCGGCCCGAATAATCCTTCGGCCTTGTCGTACAGATTCTTCAAATGCGCCTCAGGCGGGGCGGACCCCGTGAGCGGCACCTCAACCGAGATCGCAGCGCAGCCATCGAACGCTGCGATGAGTTCCTTTAACGGCAGTTCGCCCTCTCCCGGCGCGAACCGCCCGCCTCTAGCTTCAGCGATCATTTCCTCTGTCGTCACCGGCGCCGGTCCAGCGACATCGCACAACTGAACGTGCTTTACCCAGCGGATCTCGGTCGCCAGCGTGGCGAGCGTGCCGCCATTCCTGAAGAAATGTACTCCGTCCACGAGGGCGCCGGCATTGCGGGCGCCACTCGACTTCACAATACTGACGCTGTCTTGGAAGGTTCTCGTCACCCGCCAACCCATGTTCTCGACATCGACAGCCAAGCCGTAGCGGTCCGCAAGGCCGCAGAGATCCGAAAAGTTCGATACCAATCTGGATTGATCCGGATCATCTCCGCAGACACTGAGCCGGCGTGCTCCAATATTCGCAGCCGCGGCGACTATGGCCTCCATCGACGACGCGTCGAACGAGGGGTCGATTACGAAAAACTCGATATCGAAAACCTCGACGCCCTCACCGGCAAGCACGAATTTCAGCTCGCCTGCAGCCGGACCACCGACAGGCAACTCGTAGTAGGGCGCACCAGGGAACGCCGGATGCAGCCTGAGCCCGATCCTGGAGAACCCCGCGCGCGCTGCGGCCTTCGCAAACTCCACGGGAGGCAGCAATATCGATGAAAAGTGCGCGACACCAATCGGGGGCGCCGATTTCGATGTTGCGGCGGCCATCACACGATTCCCTTCGTCGCGAGATGGTTGCGCAGATTGGTGCCGGTGCGATGAATGTGCTGGCGGAGCTTGTCGCAGGCATAGTCGGCATCACGCGCGACTGCGCCCTGGGCAATCTCGCTATGCTCCTGCCCGACGTTGCGATCGCCCGACGTACGGATCAGGAAGACGCGGCGATATCGGTCGTTGAGATTGAGCAGAAGACTGCAAAAATGAAGTAGCAGAGGTTTCCCGCAGCCCGAGATCAGCGTCAGGTGGAACTCGCGGTGAAGCGCCTCCCAGTGCTCCAGCGTTTCAGGATGCGCGGCGTCGCGCTCCGTACGGTTTAGACGATGAAGCGCACGCATGACGTTGCCCTCCCAATCGACGTCTCCGAGACGCATGGATTCACGCAGCGCGAACACTTCGAGTTCTTCGCGTAGGCTGGTGACCTCTTCGAGATTAGCCAGGGAGATCGGCGCGACGCGATAGCCTCTATTGTCCTGAAACTCGACCAGACCGTCTGAAATGAGCCGGGCCAGACCCTCCCGCAACGGGCTCAGGCTGACATTGAAAATCTTCCGCGCCTTGTCGAGATTGATCTTGCTGCCCGCTTCCAGTTCACCGGAGATGATCGCCTCCCGAAGGCGCCATGCGAGCTGACTGCCGATGGTGTTCTTGCCATCGTCGAGGAAGCCGGCTGACGGTGCGTCTTCTGTCAACGGCCCAAGTGAGCTGTCGTCGGCCGAGTCCATCTTTCCTCCAAAAGCGATCGCAAAGTTTCGATAATCGATATGATAAACGATTATTGTTGTCAACTTGAATACGTGAGAAGTCGCTAGATATCTATGTCTGCGTCCTGACAAAAACTATTTTATGATGTAATTACAATACGTTAAATCAAAATCAATCACGCTTCCTCCTCTGCCAAGAGCATTGAGCGCTCGGTCTCCGCTTGACAGATAATCGATTATTATTATAGTCGAACCCCGTCAGGGAGGTAGCCTTATGGTAATTAGAACCGAGAGCGAGT
The DNA here is from genome assembly GCF_000092045.1 of Rhizobium etli CFN 42. NCBI lineage: Bacteria > Pseudomonadati > Pseudomonadota > Alphaproteobacteria > Hyphomicrobiales > Rhizobiaceae > Rhizobium > Rhizobium etli. Next base: position 2,396,585 of record NC_007761.1, read on the forward strand.
TGACACCCGCCGTTCTCGCCGCGATGAACCGCACTGCGGATCCACGGCTGCGGAATATCCTCGTTGCAATGGTGAAGCACCTCCACGCATTCGTGCGGGAGGTCAGGCTGTCGGAAGTCGAGTTTCGCGAAGCGACCGCCATCCTCAACGAAATTGGGCAATTGCAGACGGACAGCCACAATGAATTCGTGCTCATGGCCGGATCCCTTGGCGTCTCGTCGCTTGTGTGCCTGCTCAACAACGGCGACAACGGGCAGACCGAGACATCACAGTCGCTGCTCGGGCCCTTCTGGCGGCTCAATTCTCCGCGGGTCGAGAACGGCGGAACCATCGTCAGGTCGGAAACGCCGGGAACACCCTTGTTCGTCCACGCGAAGGTGGTTGATCGGGCAGGTAAGCCCATCCAGGGCGCCGAGATCGACGTATGGCACGCCTCTCCTGTCGGCCTTTACGAGAACCAGGATCCTGATCAGGCGGAAATGAACCTGCGTGGCAAGTTCACCACCGATGACGAGGGTCGGTTCTGGTTTAGAACGGTCAAGATGGTGGGCTATCCCATCCCTGTCGACGGAGTCGTAGGTCGGCTTCTCCGAGCCCAAGGCCGCCACCCTTACCGACCTGCGCATCTGCACGCCCTGATCTTCAAAGAGGGATACAAAACCCTCATCTCCCAGGTCTTCGACCCGAGCGATCCGAACATTGATTCCGATGTGCAGTTCGGCGTCACCGCGGCTTTGACAGGCGACTTTGTCCGTCATGACGAGCCGCACCCGTCCAACACGGACGTCACTGGCCCGTGGTTTTCACTCGACTACACCTACGTCATGGAGCCGGGCGAGGCCACCCTGCCGCGTCCCCCGATCAAGTAACGAAATCAGCAGAGCTAAATTATGATTACCGAAAAGGAACGCCAGGCGGCAGCCGACGCGCTGCTGAAGGCAGAAACCGAACGCAGGCCCATCGTCCAGCCAAGCAAGACATATCCGCATTTGGAACTTGAAGACGCATATAAGATACAAGCGCTCTGGGCGCAGGCACGGATTGCAAACGGCGCACGGATCGCGGGTCATAAAATTGGACTGACATCGCGAGCGATGCAGATGGCCTCGAAAATGACGGAGCCCGATTACGGCGTGATCCTCGACGACGCTCTCTATAACGACGGAGCGCAGATCAGGGCGGAGCTCTTCATCAAGCCTCGTCTGGAAGTCGAGCTCGCCTTCGTAATGGGCGAAGATCTCGAGGGGCCAAGCGCTCGGATCTATGATGTCATGCGCGCGACTGAATTTGTCGTTCCTGCGCTTGAGATCATCGACTACCGAACCGAGGTGCCCAGAGCGATCACCGATACTATCGCCGACAACGCCGCCTTTGGAGCGATCGTCGTGGGCGGCCGCATTATCCGGCCCATGGATATTGACATCCGCTGGGTCGGCGCGACGCTTTCGAAAAACGGCATCATCGAGGAATCGGGTGTTTCCGCAGCTATAATGGGGCATCCGGCCGCGGGTATCGCCTGGCTCGTGAACAAGCTCCATGCCGTCGGAGGCGGCTTGAAGAAGGGCCAGATCGTGCTTGCCGGCTCGTTCACCCGCCCCGTGGACATCGTCAAGGGCGATGTCATCCAAGCCGACTATGGTCCGGTCGGCTCCATCGGCGTCTCGTTCGTGTGAGGCGCCGATGGAACTTCCCGTCAATCACTTCAAACGGAAACTCAGAGCCGGTAAAAGCCAGATCGGTCTCTGGTGCGGCCTTCCCGGAAGCTACGCGGCAGAAATCGTCGCGCCGGCGGGCTTCGACTGGGTGCTGTTCGATACCGAGCACTCTCCAAGCGACGTCCTCACCGTCCTACCGCAGTTGCAGGCGGTCGCGCCTTACGACGTTTCTCCGGTCGTACGCCCGGCAAGCAACGATCCCGTGCTGATCAAACGCTTTTTGGATATTGGCGTCCAGACGCTCCTCGTTCCCTATGTGCAGAACGAAGAGGAAGCGAAGGCAGCGGTCGCCGCCATACGGTATCCGCCGCACGGGGTTCGCGGGGTCTCCGCCTTGACGCGCGCCACCCGCTTCGGGCGGGTACCGAACTACGCGCGGATTGCCGAACAGGAGATCTGCCTGCTTCTGCAGATCGAGACCAGAGAGGCGCTCGGTCGGCTAGAGGCCATCGCAACGGTCGAAGGCGTCGACGGCGTCTTCATCGGCCCCGCCGATCTGGCAGCTAGCTTCGGTCATCCCGGTCAACCGGGGCATCCCGAGGTGGTCGCGGCGATCGAAGACGCGATCGGGCGCCTGAAAATTCTTGGAAAGCCGGCAGGCATCCTCACGCCGGACGAGACGTTTGCAGCCCGCTGTATTTCGCTCGGGACGTCGTTCACCGCCGTTGGCGTAGACATCGCCCTCCTCGCGAGAGGATCCGAGGCGCTCGCAGCCCGATTTGCAACTTAGAAGTTCGCGCCGATGTCTACCCGAGAGAAAGTTCTGTCCGAGATAGCGCCGGCGGGCGTAATCCGGGCCGCCGTCAACATGTCGAATGCGGCGTTGGTCCGTTGGGATGATCAGGCCGGCGCCCTGGTCGGTCCAAGCGCTCAGATCGGTCACAAAATTGGCGAGCAACTGGATCGCGGCCTGTTGCTGATCCAATACGGCTCAGCCGCGGACATCCTCGCCGCTTCGGATCGTGGCGAGTGGGACATTGCTTTTATTGCCTCGGACCCCTCAAGAGCCGACCGGTTTTCCTTTTCACCTCCCTACATCTCCGTCAGAGCGACCTATTTGGTGCCGGAGGGTTCAGCGTTTCGAACGGTCGGAGACGTCGATGCTGAAGGAGTGCGGATAGCCTCCGCAAGAAGCGCCGCCTATACGAAACAGCTCGAGCGTATTCTTGAAAAAGCCACTGTCTCGCATACTGACAGCCCGGCAGCTGCAATCGATCTTCTTGTCGGGTCGCGGTGCGACGCGGCTGCAGGATTGACCGAGTTCCTCGTTCAGAGGTCGAAGCGAACTTCCGGCTTCCGGCTGGTGGAGGGAGCGTTCTCTGAAATTCCCCAGACGATCGCCGTGCACCGAAGATCCATTCATGCCTCAGCCTTCTTTGCGGATTTCGTACGCCGTCTGAACGCAAGTGCTGGAGGATACCATGACGTGGCCGGCCACGGTGCCGCACTCACCCCATTTTGAGCGGCGTAACGTAATATCCTCGGCTCTTGGGCGCATGCTGGCCTTGGCGGGATCAGAACGGCATCGTAACCAGTCAACACCGCAGGAGCCCAGCCTTCAAGCCGGCAGCTTGTTCTGCTCCTGAGAGGCAAAGACCGAGGCCGGCATCGGTCCTGACGTCATCAGCGTGAAGTCAAAGGGCGCCTTGAGATCGGGGCCGAGCACATATTGCCGATGGACCCGCAGCTGGTCCTTGCGGATCTTCCGGTAATGTTCGCTCGTCAGCATCTGCTTGACGCGGATAAGAAGAATCTTTGCCGGAGGCGCATCTGCATGGCCGGAGACGGCAACAACAGGCACCTTGTAGAAATTGATCGAATCCGTCAGGCATTGCACGTCGAGCCAGAAGATCTCCGGACAGCGGGCGATCAGGCCGACGCGGGCGCGAAGCAGGCTTGCCGACGATAGAAGCGCGCATTGCAGAATGGCGCTGCCGAGCGTGGCAAACACCACGCGCTTGCCCCTGAAAATCTCCGGCTCCCTTTCAAGCAATACGCCGATGACATGGGCGGCGACACTCGATCCCATGCTGTGCGAAGAGATCACATACTCATCGGCTTCTTCAGTGAATGCCTGGCGCACGGCAGTCGCCCGCTCTTCCAGCCAGTCATTGAACTCGGCCCGGTCCATGCGGCCGAGCGCCACCGCCATTTCCCAATCGGCAAAGAGATGCAGGGTGTGGAAGCGCTCGGAAAACGGCAGGAAGACGAATGCGAAGAAGCACAGCGCCAGCGGTCCGCTCCAAAGCATGTGCCATAGCGAAAAGCCAAGGCTATAGGGCATGAGGGCGATCTGTACCGTTAGCGCGATCGCCAGTGCCGTCAGCAGGAACGGGAAGAGGAAGAACAGACCGAAGCGCCAGGCGTGGCGGAAATATCCCCGCACGCCACCTTCCAGCATGATCTGAGCGCAGCTTCGAAAGCCTGCGATTATCTGGCTCAGTGTGTTGCCGCCGCGCAGCCTGCGCACGAACCCATCGTGGTCGACCAGGTGGATCCGGCTCTTCGTCTGCCATCCGGAGGGACCGGGCTCTGCCCCGGGCGTCGCCTCGCCGGCTGCCTGTGCCGCTGTCGTCACCATAAAGCTGATCGGGTCGCTCCCCGCTTCCGGCACACCGATTTCGACAGAATAGTTCCAGACGGCGGCACTTTGCCTTGCCGAGCGCTCATAGCGCGCCCTGTGGGCAAGACCGTCAAGCGGCTCGAAGCCCGGAAAATGCAGGACGACCCGCTTCTCGATCAGTTTCATTCCGTTTTTCCGGCCGGGCAATCAGCCGGCTTGTTGCTGCGATCCGGCTGCTGGTCGCTTATATTGGCGAAAACGCAAGTTAGATGTCTGGGCCGCCTTGCTAACGGAACTCTTCCGGAATTCAATAGCGGCCATGTCGTTTCCACCGTCAACGGAGGGATTTTGTGGCCGATCTCGTAAAAGAATTGATATCCGGCGTCGTCGACAGCGTGCTGAAGGAAATCCTGAAGAAAACGACCCGCCGCACGAGGACGAAGCGCAGTAGGCGCAAAACACGTGCCGCCGCAACGACCGCAGCTGCACGGAAAACAACCTCCGCCAAGCGCAAACCCGCCCGCAAGCAGATCAGCAAGCGCCGCACCGCCGCCGGTCGCAGCCGTCATCGTCGCAGCTGAAGCATAGCCTCTTGCCCTTTACCGCGAGGGCAACAATCTCGAAGCGGTCTGACCAGATTGGTCTTTTTTTGGTTTGGGCGGCTGGAATTCCTGCCGTCGCATGCTATCTAAAGGCAACGATTGAAACGGCGGGCCTTTAACTCGCCTGTTGAAAGGATCAGATCCCATGAGCGGCATTCACGAATTCATCGACAACGAAATCAAGAGCAACGACGTCGTCCTCTTCATGAAGGGCACCCCGCAGTTTCCGCAGTGCGGGTTCTCCGGCCAGGTCGTGCAGATTCTGGATTACATCGGCGTCGACTACAAGGGCATCAATGTGCTCGCCGATTCGGAAATCCGCCAGGGCATCAAGGACTATTCCAATTGGCCGACGATCCCGCAGCTTTACATCAAGGGCGAGTTCATCGGCGGTTGCGACATCGTCCGGGAAATGTTCCAGGCCGGTGAACTGCAGCAGCATCTCCAGGAAAACGGCGTCACCGTTCGCGGCGCCGCCTGACCGGTCACCGGACGTCCGCCCGGTTTCCACATCTGTTTCTCGAGTCCGAGGCGCTGCGGTGAGCAGCGCCTTGGCCCGTTTATGGGAATTTCATTGTGACAGATTCATCACAAGCCGTGTCCGCGGGCCGCCTGCCCATGGGCAAGCGTGAGTTCATCGCGCTTGCCGCCTTTCTGATGGCCATCAACTCGCTTGCCATCGACATCATGCTCCCGGCGCTGCAGCAGATCGGCGCGAGCCTCGGCGTCGAAAGCGAAAATCACCGGCAGTTCGTCGTCTCCTCTTATCTGCTCGGTTTCGGCTGCGCCCAGCTTTTCTACGGTCCGCTCTCCGACCGCTTCGGCCGCCGCACGCCGCTGTTGATCGGCCTCGTCGTCTATATCACCTCCGCCATCGGAATCGTTTTCGTTCCCTCCTTCGCCGGGCTGCTGGTGCTGCGCTTCATCCAGGGCGTCGGCTCGGCCGCCACCCGCGTCATCACCATCTCCATCGTCCGCGACATCTATGGCGGCCGGCAGATGGCGGAGGTCATGTCGCTCATCATGATGGTCTTCATGATCGTGCCCGTGATTGCGCCCGGCACCGGCCAGATCGTCATGTTCTTCGGCAACTGGCACCTGATCTTCCTCTTCATCGCCACAATGGCAACGGCAATCGGCGTCTGGGCTTATGTCCGCCTACCGGAAACGCTGCATCCGCAGAATATCCGCCCCTTCACCGCCCGCTCGATCTTCGGCGCCTTCAAGCTGGTGCTGACCAACCGCGTGGCGCTCTGCTACACGATCGCCAGCACCTTCATCTTCGGCGCGCTGTTCGGCTTCATCAATTCCGCCCAGCAGATTTATGTCGGCATCTACGGCCTCGGCGTCTATTTCCCCTTCGCCTTTGCCGGCGTGGCGATCTTCATGTCGCTGTCGTCCTTCTTCAATTCCCGCTTCGTCGGTAAGCTCGGCATGCGCCGTCTGTCACACGGTTCTCTCCTCGGCTTTATCGCCATCAACACCATCTGGCTGATCGTCCAGACGGCAAGCTCCGAGCCGATGCCGTTTGCGCTGTTTATCTCCTTCTTCGGCTTGGCGATGTTCCAGTTCGGCTGGATCGGCTCGAACTTCAACTCGCTTGCCATGGAGCCGCTCGGACATGTCGCCGGCACTGCCTCCTCCGTTCTCGGCTTCATGAGCACGGTCGGCGGCGCCCTTATCGGCGCCGGCATCGGGCAGGCTTTCGACGGCACTGCGCTGCCGATGGTCGCCGGTTATTTCATCGTCTCGATCATCGGTCTCATCTTCGTGCTGATCGCCGAGAAGGGCCGCCTCTTCCATCAGCATAATCCGGCCATTTGAACGGCCGGTCGCTTCCGCATCCAGGATTTCACCGCATGACGCCGCCGCATAAGCCGCACCAGGAAAACCAGGGCTCCCGCCGTATCGGCATGGGTTTCGGCGAATTCGTCGTCACCATCGCCATCATGACCGCCAGCATTGCCATGGCAATCGACAGCATGCTGCCGGCATTACCCAATATTGGCCATTCCCTCGGCGTCACCAACACCAACGACGCGCAGCTTATCATAGGCGTGTTCTTCCTCGGCTTCGGAGTCTCGCAGATATTCTTCGGCAGCCTTTCCGACACCTTCGGCCGCCGCAACATCCTGCTTGGCGGCCTTGCCTGCTATGTGGTCGCGATGTTTGCCGCTGCCGCAACGGGCAGCTTCGAAATGCTGCTCCTCATGCGCTTCGTTCAGGGGGTGGGCGGCGCGGCCGTGCGCATCACCACCATGGCCATCGTCCGCGACTGCTTCGGCGGCCGCGAAATGGCCCGCGTCATGTCCTATGTCATGATCGTTTTCATGATCGTGCCCATCGTTGCCCCTTCGGTCGGCCAGCTTATCGTCCTCTATGCCAACTGGCACTGGATCTTCATCCTGCTCGGCGCCGTCGCCACCATTCTGTTCGTCTGGGCTCTTCTGCGGCTGAAGGAATCGCTGCCTCCGGCAGAACGCCTGCCGCTGTCGGTCGGCTCCGTCGCCGACGGCTTCAAGACCGTGCTCACCAACCGCATCACCTGCGGCTACATGATCGGTCTGACCATGTTCACCGGCGTCATCAGCGCCTATGTGATTTCCGTGCAGCAGGTTTTCGGTGAAGTCTATGGCCTTGGCGACCGGCTGCCGATCGCCTTTGCGGCGACCGCCGGCGGCATTGCCGTCGCCAATTTCGCCAACGGCTTCTTCGTCCGCAAATTCGGCATGCGCCGCATCTCGCACGCGGCGCTGCTGATCTTCACGGCGCTGTCAGCTGTCGGCTTCGTAATCGCCTTGGCGGGCAAGCCGGACTTCGCCACCGCCTACAGCATCTTCACTATCGTTCTGATGATGTTTGCGGTGATCGCCACCAATTTCACCGCCATCAGCCTCGAACCAATGGGCAATCTCGCAGGTACGGCGACCGCCATTACCGGCTTTGTCTCGACAACCTTCGGCGCCATCTTAGGCGGTCTGGTCGGCCAGATGTTCAACGGCACGGTGCAGCCGCTTTTCGGCGGCTTCGCGCTCTTCGGCCTGCTGACGATCGCCGCCACGCTCTGGGCTGAGAACGGCAAGCTCTTCACCCATCCCGGCGACAGCCCGCAAGTCGATCCGGGCGCCGCCCATTTCTGAGGCAGGTGAACCGGATTAATTCAAGGAGGTCTTGGTGGACGAGCGAATTCTGATCAGGCCTTATGCGCCGGGTGACGTGGACGCCACGATCGAGATTTTTCTACGCTCCATCCGAGAAGTCTCGTCAAAAGACTATTCCTCCGCCGAGATCGAAGCTTGGGCAAAGGTGGAGGATCGCGGCCTGTGGGCGGAACGAAGGATGAGCAGGCCGGCATGGATAGCAGAGATCGCCGGAAACCCCGCGGGTTTTTCGGATCTCACCAGCGACGGGTGCCTCGACATGATGTTCGTCCACCCTGACTTTCAAGGGCTCGGTGTAGCAACCCGCCTACTGGGCAGGGTCGATGAAGAGGCTCTCAGGCTGGGGTTCCGCCGAATATATACGGAAGCCAGCAGAACTGCTCGTCGGTTCTTTGAACGCAAAGGATTTCGCGTGGTAACCCTGCAAATCGTCGAGAAGCGCGGACAGGGCCTGGAAAACTTCCTGATGGAAAAGTTCTACACCTAAATTGTCATTTACGACCGGCTTTGCGACGGCCGGTCGCATAGGTTTAGAGCTTTTCCGGGTTAGCTTGAAGCATTCTGCCGGAGCAGGTTTTCGTCAGGGCAGAGGCGATTGGCGATGGGCATACCTCCAGGTACGTCCGAGCCGATCGCCTCTGATCCTGGCGGAAACATGCCCGGCCCACCGGCCGCACCGCTTCGCCACGGCGAAGCGACAAGTGCGTCCGGCGATTCCAAAGTCTTGCAGATTTGCCAGGCAAATCTGCGGGAGGGTTGGCTGAAACGGGCCGGCTGATCGACCGGCCGACTTGGCCGTAGAGCTGGGCTACGACGCGCGCCGGCCGGTCGACCATCCGACTCCGTTTGAACCAACAGAATGCTTCAATCTAACCCGGAAAAGCTCTAGATGGTAACGACCTCACGCCGCAGCGTGTCCCACGATGCCTTGTCGGGCGCAATCAGCAGTCCGCCGTCGAGATGCTGCGGCAGGTAGGGCGAGCCATCGAAGCGGGCCGCATAGGCGCCGGCCTCCTGCGAGATCAGCGTGCCGGCAAGATGATCCCAAGGCATCAGCTTGTTGTACATCAGGTAATGAACGTGCCCGCCGGCAAGAGTGCGGTATTCGTGAGCGGCGCAGCGGTAGTTGGTAAGGAACCGCACCTTGGCGAGATTGCCCAGGACCTCGGCGCGCTTCTCCACCGGTAAATAGCCGGTCGAAGCCATGCCGACCATCTGATCAAGCGCAACAGGTTCGGCGGCCTGCAGTCGCTGCACCTCGCCATCCGGCCTGCGAAGCCAGGCGCCACCGCCCTTCTCCGCCATCACCCAGTCGTCGCCCATCGGATCGTAGATGATGCCGGCAATGGTTTCGCCGCCTGAAATGACAGAGGCCATGACGCCGAAGGCCGGAATGCCGGCGGCGAAGTTAAACGTTCCGTCGACCGGATCGACCACGATCGCGAGATCGGCACCGGCAAGCCTGCCAAGCAGCGTCGGGTCGGCCGCCACCGACTCTTCCCCGAGGAACAGCGCGTCCGGCCAGAGCTGTTGCGCTTCCGCCTTGATCATCCGCTCGGCCTGCTCGTCGGCCTCGGTGACAAGATCGGTCGCCTCGCTCTTGGCGCGCACTTCATCGCGGCCGAGCCGGCGGAAGCGCGGCAGGATCTCGGCCTTTGCCGCGCGGCGCAGGAGATCGGCGAGAACGGTCACGTCAACGCTTGTTGTCATATCAAATCCTCTCACTTCGGCCGAGGCCTCATATCAAATGCCGACGATCTCGCGCCGGATCAGCTGCCAGCTTTCCCTATCAGGCGCAGAAATGATGCCGCCGGTCGTCTCGCCCGGACGGTAGGGTGTGCCATCGAATTTCGCCGTGTGGCCGCCCGCCTCCTGGTGCGCGAGCACGCCGGCCAGGTGATCCCAGGGCATCAGCTTCGCATGACCAATGAAATGCATCTTGCCGGATGCGACCATCCAATATTCATAGGCCGAGCAGTTGAAAGCGAAGGTCATTCGCGCCTTTGCCATGTTGGCGCAGATGCGCGAGCGATCGGGCTCTTCCATATGGCCCCATGACATGCCGCCGACCATCTGGTTCAAGGCGGCAGGCTCAGCCACGCTCAGCCTGCTCGATTGTCCATCCCGGCGCAACAGAAAGGCGCCCGCCCCCTTGATCGCCGTCACCGTGTCGCCGAGAGCGGGATCGTGAATGATGCCGGCGACGGTCTCGCCCCTGACGGTAACCGCAAGCATCGTTCCGAAGACGGGAAGTCCGGCGGCGAAATTGAACGTGCCGTCGACAGGATCGATGACAAAGGCAAGCTCGGCATCGGCAAGCGCCGGCACCACCGATTTATCGGCGTCATAGGCTTCCTCGCCGACGACGAGTGCCGAGGGAAAGCGCTCTTTCAGGGCCGCGGTGATCCGGTGTTCGGCAAGCAGATCCGCCTGCGTCACCAAATCGGTTGCCGAGGTTTTTTCCGAAACATCCGTATCGCCGAGGTTGCGGAAACGCGGCATGATTTCCGCACGCGCCGCGTCCTTTACACATTCGCCGAGAAAGAGAATATCCTGATCTGAAATAGTCATGCGAATTGCTGTCCTTCAAAGAGCCAGCCTGCTTAGCCGGCCTTTCATGAAGGATCGGTGACACCAAGGCTGGAAAAGTCGAAGAGTTTCGGATCGAGCAGATGCGACGGGTTCACATGCGAAAGCGCCCGCAGCATCGTGTCCTTGCGTCCAGGCATGCGCCGTTCGATATCGGCGAGCATGTCCTTCATCGCATTGCGCTGCAGCCCGTCTTGGGAGCCGCAGAGATCGCAGGGAATGATCGGAAACTGCATGGCGGCGGCGAACCTGGCAAGGTCGTCCTCGGCGGCATAGGCGAGCGGCCGCAGCACCATCAGGTCGCCCTCGTCGTTCAGAAGCTTTGCCGGCATAGAGGCAAGCCGCCCGCCGTGAAAGAAATTCATGAAGAAGGTTTCGAGAATGTCCTCACGGTGATGGCCGAGCACCAAGGCGTCGCAGCCCTCCTCCCGGGCGATGCGATAGAGATTGCCGCGCCGCAGCCGCGAACAGAGCGAGCAATAGGTGGCGCCTTCGGGCACTTTTTCTTTCACGATCGAATAGGTGTCGCGATATTCGATCCGATGCCGGACGCCGATCTTCGTCAGATAATCCGGCAACACATGCTTTGGAAAGTTCGGCTGCCCCTGGTCGAGATTGCAGGCAATGAGCTCCACCGACAGCAGGCCGCGCCATTTAAGATCGAGCAGCAGCGCCAACAGACCGTAGGAATCCTTGCCGCCGGAAAGGCCGACCAGCCAGCGTTTCTGCCCCTTCAGCATGTCGAAGTCATCGAAAGCCTGGCGTACCTGCCTGAGCAGGCGCTTGCGCAGCTTGTTGAAGGAGACCGAACGTGGCGCATCGGCAAAGAGTGCCGGACCGGCACCGTCGTCGATGTCGCCAGTTTCCGGATCATCAGCGATGTTGGCTGCGATATTCATTGCTCCGTCCTATCGAAGATCTGCCTGCCTTAGCAGAAAGTCATACGGCAACACAGCCTCAATCGCCGAAAACCGACCAGCCGGTGCGGGCCGCAAGCATCTCAAGCGCCACGGCGCCAAGCTGCGAATTGCCGACCTTGTTCAGCCCCGGCGACCAGACCGCGATCGAGGCAATGCCGGGCGCTACTGCAAAAATGCCGCCGCCGACGCCGCTCTTGCCGGGCAGACCGACATGATAGGCAAAGTCGCCCGAGCCGTCATAATGGCCGCAGGTCAGCATCAGCGCATTGATACGCCGCGCCCGCTTCGGCGAGACCACGGAATGACCGGTCATCGGATTGCTGCCCCGCGCCGCCAGGAACAACCCAGCCCTGGCCAACTGCTCGCAGCTCATCGCGAGCGCGCATTGATGGAAATAGACGCCGAGCACGTGATCGACGGGATGGTCGAGATTGCGATAGGCGCGCATGAAATTGGCAAGTGCGACGTTGCGGTATCCCGTCTGCGTTTCGGAACGCGCCACTTTGTCGTCAATGGTGATCGACTCGTCGTCGGCGAGATACCGCACGAAACGCAGCAGCTCGCCGATCGCCTCGCGCGGCGCATGGCCCGCCATGACGACGTCGGTGACGGCGATCGCGCCGGCATTGATGAAGGGATTGCGAGGAATGCCGCTCTCGTGTTCGAGCTGGACGATCGAATTGAAGGCCGATCCCGATGGCTCGCGCCCGACCCGCTTCCACAGTCCCTCGCCGACCTTGCCGAGCGCCAAGGTCAGCATGAAGACCTTGGATATGCTCTGGATCGAAAAGGCGATATCGGCATCGCCGACCCGAAAGACCTGGCCGTCGACGGTGACGATCGCCATGCCGAACTGCCGCGGATCGATCTTGGCGAGCTCGGGTATATAGTCGGCGACCTTGCCCTCGCCGATGCGCGGCAGGATATCGGTGTAGATGCTGTCGAGGGTCGCCTGCAAATCCGCCATCGCTTCTCTCCGAATAACAAAAAAGCCGCCCGAAAGAGCGGCTTTTCCATAAGCGAAAACGCCTGGTGCTTCTTAACGCGAATAGAATTCGACGACCAGATGCGGTTCCATGACAACTGGGAACGGAACATCGCTGAGCGTCGGGACGCGGCCGAAGGTAGCAACCATCTTGTTGTGATCGACTTCGATATAGTCGGGGACGTCACGCTCGGCGAGGCTGACGGCTTCCAGAACGGTCACCAGCTGCTTCGACTTCTCGCGAACTTCGATGACGTCGCCAGCCTTGCAGCGATAGGAACCGATGTTGACGCGCACGCCGTTAACGGTGACGTGGCCATGGTTGACGAACTGACGGGCAGCAAAGACCGTCGGAACGAACTTGGCGCGATAGACGATCGCGTCGAGGCGCGATTCCAGCAGACCGATCAGGTTTTCCGAGGTGTCGCCCTTGCGGCGGGCAGCTTCTGCGAAGATGGCGCGGAACTGCTTCTCGCGCAGGTCACCGTAGTAACCCTTGAGCTTCTGCTTGGCGCGCAGCTGCACACCGAAGTCCGAAAGCTTGCCCTTGCGGCGCTGGCCGTGCTGGCCCGGGCCGTATTCGCGGCGGTTCACCGGGGACTTCGGACGACCCCAGATGTTTTCGCCCATACGGCGGTCAATTTTGTACTTGGACGATTCGCGCTTGCTCATCGTATTTCCTTTCAAAAGTTTATGGCGGCCTGTTGCCAAACCGCGCGAAGGAAACACGCCCTCCTCTGACCTCTGCCGAGACCTGACAGGATGTTTCGGTTACGCGAACAGAAACGATCCACGGGACATGTCAAATGAAACACCGGACATTGCTGCCCGGTGCTTGGCGCGGTCTTTAGAGGCCCGTCATGAAAATGTCAACTGCGCCAAAGCCCGAAAGCGCTACTATTCCGCAGCCAAGGGCTGATCGCCGGTATCGGGCGCGTTGGCGTCGCCCGGCGCGGTCTGGCAATTCATGTCGGGGAAAGCCACGATGCGCTTGCCCGAGAAATCCGTATGCACAACGACGATCCCCTGCTCCTCGAAATAACCGAGCAGACGGCGGGCGCGCCGCGCCGAGTGGGTTCCGTAGGCGCGGGCGATGCGGGCGTCCGAAGGGCACGGTTCGCCGCAGACGGCGGCCTTGGCGAGCATCAGGAAAACACCCTGCAGGTCGTCGGTGACACTTGATGACAACGATAGCGCCGTCGCCCACTCGTCGCTCGCGGCTGTCGCGGCATCGACGCCGGAGCGGGAGATCGCCACGCGCCGGCGGAAATCCGGCAGCGAAATCGGCGGTCCCGGGACGCGGCGCATGCGCAGCCGCACGAGAAAATCCTGGTAGAGCACCGAATCGGTGCGGAAGGCGGAGGCGGGATCGTCGAGTATTTCGGCAAACACGCCGGCAAGGCGCTCTTCCCGTTCCTCGGCCGAAATCTCCACTTGGCTCGCCCGCGCCTCGACAGGTGCAGGCGACGCCGCCGGCGTCGAGCGTGAGAGCTCCGCCAGGATATCGGTCGTCGGCCGCGGCGCCGGCGGCGTGCGGCGCACCAGCGGGCGCTGGAACTCCTCGGGATCGGGGGTGAAGATCAGATCTTCGACATCCTGGGGCGCATCCGGCAGCGGCATCAGTTTCGGGCTGGAGGAGCGCGCCGACGTTTCCACTGCGCCGATCTGGATCGGCAGCGGCCGGCGCGACAGCGCGGGACCGAGAGCGACGAAATTGCCGCGCTTCAGATCGCGGAACATCTCCGCTTGGCGCCGGTCCATGCCGAGCAGATCGGCGGCGCGCGCCATGTCGATATCGAGGAAGGTGCGGCCCATCAGGAAGTTCGAGGCTTCGGCCGCGACGTTCTTGGCAAGTTTGGCAAGCCGCTGCGTCGCGATCACCCCGGCAAGACCGCGCTTGCGGCCGCGGCACATCAGGTTCGTCATCGCGCCCAACGACATCTTGCGCGCATCTTCCGAAACGTCACCGCCGACGGAGGGGGCAAACATCTGCGCCTCATCGACGACGACAAGGACGGGATACCAATATTCGCGATCGGCATCGAACATGCCGTTGAGGAAGGCGGCGGCAGCGCGCATCTGCTGCTCGATATCGAGACCTTCGAGCGTCAGCACGCAGGACACGCGATGCTGGCGAATGCGGTTGGCAATGCCTGCCAGCTCCGCCTCGGTCCGCTCGCCGTCGACGACGATGTGACCGAACCTGTCGGAAAGCGTGACGAAATCACCCTCGGGATCGATGATGACCTGTTGCACCCATTGTGCAGACTGCTCGAGCAAGCGGCGCAGGAGATGCGACTTGCCCGACCCGGAATTGCCCTGCACGAGCAGGCGCGTCGCCAGCAGCTCCTCGATATCGAGCGTCGCCGGAGCGCCGGACGCCAATCCCATATCGATGCCAACCTGCAATGCTGATCCTCGCGGCGAAGAGACTCACATGAATGAAGTGCCATTCTTCCGAAACGGCAAAGCCCCGTCTATCAAAGAATGCGCAGTTTTTCAGGACCGGATTTCGCCAACCCACAGGACAATTCCGCTTACGCTCTCAAGCCGAATCCCTGCATCAATCGTCGCGTGGCAAAATCGGGATT
Source organism: Rhizobium etli CFN 42 (assembly GCF_000092045.1). NCBI lineage: Bacteria > Pseudomonadati > Pseudomonadota > Alphaproteobacteria > Hyphomicrobiales > Rhizobiaceae > Rhizobium > Rhizobium etli. Next base: position 2,411,711 of record NC_007761.1, read on the forward strand.
GCCTGATGTGAAGACTGCAAAGTCGAAATTGTCCGGATGCACCGCATCGGCAACCAGCGGCACCAGCGTGCGGGCGCGCCGCGCGATTGCCTCGGCCGGATCGAGCCAGTCGACCGGCCAGGGCGCAAGACGGCGGAAGAGATTGGCCATGAACGGATAGTGCGTGCAGGCAAGCACCACGATATCGGTCTTGTAACCCTCTTTCTCGACGAAGCACTGGTCGATCTCGGCAAGCACGGCCTCGTCGGAGACGGCGTCGCCGCGAATATAGGCTTCGGCCATGCGCGCAAGGTTTTCCGACCCGACAAGCCGCACGTGGCATTGCTGCGCGAAGGACTGGATGAGATCGCGCGTATAGGCTCGCTTCACGGTACCCGGCGTCGCCAGCACCGAGACCAGGCCCGAACGCGTGCGCTCCGCCGCCGGCTTGATCGCCGGCACGGTGCCGACGAAGGTCATTTGGGGAAAGGCCGCGCGCAGGTCGGCGCCGACAAGCGTGAAGGCGGTATTGCAGGCGATGATGCAGACTTCGGGATGGTAATCCTGAAGCAGCTTGCCGAAGAGCCCGATGATGCGCTCCTTCAGCGCCTGCTCTTCCCAACCACCATAAGGGAATCCGGCATCGTCGGCGACATAGACGAAGCCGCGCTCCGGCATCAGCACGCGCGCCTCGCGCAGCACGGTCAGCCCGCCTATGCCTGAATCGAAGACGAGGACGGGTTTCAGCTCATTGGTCGGCGCTGTCATCGGTTGGCGCTTCCTTGCCGGATCTGGTGAAACCGCCTTTGCGCGGACTGTTACGCGAAAAGCGATCGAGGGAGGAGATGACGCCGCGCAGCACGCTGATTTCCTGTTCCGTGAAGGCCCGGCGGGAGAGAACAGCGCGAAGGTTGTCCACCATTTTCGGCTTTTTCGAGGGCGGATGGAAATAGTTGCGTGAATCGAGCGCTTCTTCCAGCTGGTCGAACAGGCCGAAGAGCTGCTCCTTGGTGGAAGGCCGCTGCTCGAGCGCCTGGAACGGCACCGCTTCCAGATCCTCCATGCCGGACTTCATCCATTCATAGGACATCAGAAGCACGGCCTGAGCAATATTCAGCGAGGCGAAGGCGGGATTGACCGGAAAGGTCACGATCTCGTCCGCCAGCGCCACTTCCTCATTGGTCAGCCCCCAACGCTCGCGGCCGAAGAGAATGCCCGTTGCCTCGCCCGCCCGGAACCTTGTGCGCAGCGTTTGCGCGGCAAAGACCGGGGAGCGCACCGGTTTATAGTTGTCGCGGCTGCGCGCCGTCGTGGCGTAAACGAAATTGAGATCGGCAATTGCCTGCTCCAACGTGTCATAGACTTTGGTGCCCTCGATCACGTGGTCCGCCTTGGAGGCCGTCGCCTGCGCTTTCTCGTTCGGCCAACCGTCGCGCGGATTGACGAGACGCAGTTCGGCCAGGCCGAAATTCGCCATGGCGCGCGCCACCATACCGATATTCTCGCCCATCTGCGGCTCGACCAGAATGATGGCCGGCCCTTCGGCCAGAAGTTGACGCTCGCTGTTCGTGCCTGCCATGGTCTTATCCCTGTTTCGAGCGCGCAATAGCCTCGCCCGACGCAAACGGCAAGGTGTCGGCCTGCGGATAGAGCCTTTCCAGCGCCGAACCGACCATCTCGAGCCCCACCCGGGCGCCCTCTCGCGACACTGGCAAATGCCGCCCTGCGGTTCGCGACGCCTTGCGCTTGATAAAGAAACAAGCAGAACCGCGTGACGCCGCATCATCGACCAGCGCCAGATCCGCCGTGATCAACCTCCTCTGATCATCGTCGGCAGGCGGTGCTTCATAGCTCCTCGCCAGGACGCGTGCCCAATAGGTGCAGGAAAGAAAGATCGCCAATGTCTGGCGGATCTGACCGGGCCGCGTCACAACCGACCAGGAGGAGCCAAGCGGGCGGGCCGCCACCGTCACGTCGCGGTAGCAGGCATCGATCTTCTGCGACAATGCGATCAATTCGAAACCGCTCTTGCCCTCGCCGATTGCGCCCAGCAGCTCGCGCAGCGCCTGGAACCAACGGGCGAGCGCAGCATCGAGCGCGCCGCGCGTGCGCGCCGGGAAAACGACGAAAGCAACTGCCGTTCCGGCCGCCGCGCCAATCACGGTCTCCCCGATGCGCAGTTTGAGCAGATCAAGCGTCAATACGCCGGTCATGCCGTAGACCAGACAGAGCACGATCGAAATGAAGAAGGTCATCGTCGCGTACGAAACCTGCAGGAAGTAGAAAGCGAGAAAGATGCATATGGCCATAACCGGGATAGCGATATCAGGCTCGCCCGAAATCAAGGTCGCCAGGACGAGGCCCATGGCGATGCCGAACACCGTGCCGAGCGAACGCGATAAAGCTTTCATGGCTGTGTCGCCGCGCGAATTGGTGTTGGTAAAGACAAGGAAAGAGGCAAGCACCGCCCAAAACCAGCGCTCGCGCGACAAGAGCAGACCGAAGCCCATGGCGATCGCCGAGGCGAGCGTGATCTGCAGCGCTGAACGCAGCAGCGGATTGGCCAGCGAAAAATCGATCGCCTGCGCTTGCGCTGTGTCCTTGGCCGCATCAACGCCGGAGAAACCGCATGCGCCTCCCCTGTTGATCGCCTCGGTCAGTTGCCGCCGCGCTTCGCCCAGCCAGAGCAGCGCCCGTACGGTTTCGCCCTGCGGCTGATCCTTGCTGGCCTCGATCATTCCCTCATATCTCTTGAGTTCTGCCGCATCGGCCCCGATCACCGCGTGAACGAGTGCAAAGGGCGGCGGGCTCTGGAAGCTCAGCACGATAGCGCTTTCGGCGGCAAGATGCGCATCGAAGAGCCGGATCGCCAGCTCCGCAGCGGGATTGGAAGCGCCGTCGAAGACGCCCGCTGATGGGCGCGGGATGAAGGTCTCGGCCATCAACACCACTTCCTTCAGCCGGTCTTCCAGCTGGCGCAGTTCCTGCCGGTCGGCCTCGCCGATGTCGCCACTGGCGGCAAGGGCAGCGAGCTTGAAGAGGATCTGATTGATCCGCCCGCTGACACTTTCGAGCGAGCGCAGCAGATCGCGCCGCCAGTCATCAGGTAGAAGCACCGCCCTTACCATATGGCCGACAAGCACGGAAACGACCGGCCCGATCGCCACCTCAGGCAGTTCGGCAAGCGGCGGCTGGAAATAGGCCCCCATGAAATAGGAGGTGAAGGCGAACATGCCGATTGCAAAGCCGCGCGGCCCGAACACCCGGCCTGCCGATGCGAGCAAGATGATGACGAGAAAAACGAGATCGGAGAGAACGCGCTGATCCTCGAGCCCTGCGGCAATGGCGACGACAACAAGGCTTACGGCACAGCCGAACAGCCGCGTCACCAGCTGGCGCGCATTACCCTTGTCGCGCACCGCCACCCCACCTTCGATCGACAGTACGATGCCGAGGCCGAAGGCCGCCGTCGGCAGCGGCAAGATGAAAGCCTCTATGGCAAGCAGGATCAGGAATACGAGGAGGATGGTCAGCGTCACCCGCGAGGCCATGCGCAGGCGCGAAAGCGCCGGATCATTGGCAAGCAGCCAGTCGCGGAACTGAAAGCGGGAAAACAAATGCATGAGCCCTCATGCCATGAAGCATCGATAGATACCGCCGCGGGAGCGGAAATCAAACCGCTGACGCGCCCCATGCGATCGGATGTCGCCCGCTTACTGGCCCTTGGCGATCAGCGTCATGGTTTCCTTGAGCGAGGTCGGCCGCTGCCCCTCTTCACCCTGAACCATGATGTCATCGATGACGGATTTGCCGTTCTCCTCAATCACCTCGAAGCGCACAGTCGTGACGTCATCTTTGTAGGGGGCGCCTTCCATGCAGGTCGCCGCCTTGAATTTCACGGTCACCTCTGTCGTGCCGTTTGCCGGCTGGCCGCTTTCGATGGAAAGGTCCTGCAGCGGACAGGCATCCTGGCCGTTGACGATCACGTCATAGTCGAAGGGCGAAATGCCATCCTCGTCGGCCGCCGGGTTCCGGGCGGCTACTTTGTATTTGTCGCCGAAGTCCTTGCTGTAGAGCCGGCCGAGTACGCTTTCCTCGAAAATATCGATCCAGTCGCTGACGTCGCTCGCCCAGTTCGCCTGCGTGTCCTTCATGATTTCCTTGACCGGCTCGGTCGCATCGGCTGCAAGCAAAAGCCCAGGTGCGACAGGCACGGCGGCAATAAGGCCGGCGAACAGAACGGCGATCTTCTTCATGGCAAAATGTCCGGGACTCGGGCGGGCTTATGCCGCGGAGGTTAGCCATTTTCCGCCACTTGGCAATGGCGGCAAAAACGTGATGTCCCTGCCCGTTGCAGCTTTGCGTTCCCGGCTCACAATGCTATAGCGCTCCGGATTACATCACCCAGCCGGGACAATATCCCCTTCCAAGCTTAACGAGGCAGATACATGAAGAAGATCAAGGTCGCCAATCCCGTCGCCGATCTCGACGGCGATGAAATGACACGCATCATCTGGCAGCTCATCAAGGATAAGCTGATCCATCCGTATCTCGACCTCGATATCGACTATTACGACCTCTCGGTCGAAAATCGCGACGCCACCAACGACCAGGTGACGGTCGACGCCGCCAACGCCATCAAGAAATACGGCGTCGGTATCAAGTGCGCAACGATCACGCCTGATGAAGCCCGCGTCAAGGAATTCAATCTCAAGGAAATGTGGAAGAGCCCGAACGGCACGATCCGAAACATTCTCGGCGGCGTCATCTTCCGCGAGCCGATCATCTGCCGCAACGTTCCGCGCCTCGTTCCCGGCTGGACGCAGCCGATCGTCGTCGGCCGTCACGCTTTCGGCGACCAGTACCGCGCAACCGACTTCAAGTTCCCCGGCAAGGGCAAGCTGACGATCAAGTTCGTCGGTGAAGACGGCACCGTCATCGAGAAGGAGGTCTTCAACGCGCCGGGCGCCGGCGTTGCCATGGCCATGTACAACCTCGACGAATCGATCCGCGAATTCGCCCGCGCCTCGATGATGTACGGCCTGATGCGCAAATGGCCGGTCTACCTGTCGACCAAGAACACCATCCTCAAGGCCTATGACGGCCGCTTCAAGGACATCTTCGAGGAAGTCTACGAGACCGAATTCAAGGATCAGTTCAAGGAAGCCGGGATCACCTACGAACACCGTCTGATCGACGACATGGTCGCCTCGGCCCTGAAGTGGTCCGGAGGCTACGTCTGGGCCTGCAAGAACTACGACGGCGACGTCCAGTCCGATACCGTCGCGCAAGGCTTCGGCTCGCTCGGGCTGATGACCTCGGTTCTGCTGACGCCCGATGGCAAGACGGTCGAAGCCGAAGCCGCTCATGGTACGGTGACCCGCCACTATCGTCAGCATCAGAAGGGTCAGGAAACCTCGACGAACTCGATTGCATCGATCTTCGCCTGGACCCGTGGTCTCGCCCACCGCGCCAAGCTCGACGACAATGCCGAACTTGCCAAGTTCGCCTCGACGCTGGAAAAGGTCTGCGTCGACACCGTTGAATCCGGCTTCATGACCAAGGACTTGGCGCTGCTCATCGGCCCCGATCAGCCGTGGCTCTCGACCACCGCCTTCCTCGACAAGATCGATCAGAACCTGCAGAAGGCGATGGCGTAAGCCGGCCGTTTCGGGATAGCATTGAAACGGCGGGGATTTCCCCGCCGTTTTCATTTTGGGAGAACCGCAAATGACGGCGACCGTGCGCCCGCTCGAACCCTCTGACCGTACCGCTTGGGAGCCATTATGGAAGGCGTATCAGCGCTTCTACGAGGTGGTCATCTCTGCCGACACCACGGATCTCACCTGGGCCCGCTTCCACGATCCTGACGAACCGATGCACGCGCTCGGCGCCTTTGATGAAGACGGCCGCCTCGTCGGCATCGTGCATGCGATTTTTCACCGCTCCTGCTGGCTGCCGCAATGGACCTGCTATCTGCAGGATCTCTATGTCGCCGATAGCCAGCGCGGCCTCGGCACCGGTGCCGCACTGATCGATGCGGTCGCCGCTCTTGCGCGCGCAAACGGCGCAGGCCGGCTCTACTGGATGACGCACGAAACGAATGCCACGGCGCGGCGGCTGTACGACCGGATCGCCGAACGCTCAGGCTTCATCCAGTATCGCAAAGCTCTCTGACGATCGGACTTGCACAAAGACCTCACCGCGCTATTGATTCCGGGCGACGGCAATGCCTGACCAGCACGACAACAGGAGGAGGAATGTCATGGCCGAAGAATTGGTATTCTACACGAACCCGATGTCGCGCGGCCGCATCGCGCGCTGGATGCTGGAGGAGATCGGCCGGCCCTATCGCACCGAACTCCTGACCTTCGGTGAAAGCATGAAGGCGCCGGAATATCTCCGTGTCAATCCGATGGGCAAGGTGCCGGCAATCCGCCACGGCAACACCGTGGTCACTGAATGCGCGGCAATCTGCGCCTACCTCGCCGAGACCTTCCCGGAAAAGGGGCTGGCCCCAAGACCGGAGGAGCGCGCCCGCTATTACCGCTGGATGTTCTTTGCTGCCGGTCCACTGGAATCGGCGGTGACGATGAAGGCGCTCGGTTTCGAAATTCCGACGGAGCGCCTGCGCATGGCCGGCTGCGGCGGTTTCGGCGACGTCATGAACACGCTCGAAATGGCCGTTTCCGGCTCGACTTATGTCACCGGCGAGCGCTTCACCGCCGCCGACGTCTATGTCGGCGCGCATATCGGCTGGGGCCTCGGCTTCGGTTCCATCGAAAAACGCCAGGCGTTCGTCGATTACTTCGGCCGCATCAGCCAGCGTGACGCCTATAAGCGCGCCAATGCACTGGACGACGAGGCCGGCAAGACGATGCAGGCCGCCTGAGCGTTCAGGCACGATTGACGACGCGGCAACTCCGCCGCGTCCTCGCGCGAGCTCAGGCAAGCGGCATGTGGATTTCTGTCAGCAGCTCGGTTGGCGGCACGTCGCGTGGGTTGTTGAGATATTCCTCGAACATAACGCTGTCCTTCAACTGCCGTCCTGATTTGGGCAGCCACTCCCCATAAAGCCACTGATAAGCCGTGTGCATGTCGGCATAGGGACCTTTGTGACGCAGCACGGCATAGGTGCCGCCGTCGATCCTGCGTCGCTCGAACGGCGCTTCGGCCGGAACGTCGGCGGAGCCGGTTACACAGGCGATCGAGCGCAACTGTTCGGCCGGCACGATATCGGGATCGTCGAGATAGACACCGATCATCCTCATGTCGGGCCTGGCGAGGCCGCGGGCGTAAAGCGTACCGAACAATGTCTCGAAGGCTTTGCCGATCTGCATATAAGAGCCGGTATGGGCGACGCCGATCAGCTCGGTTGGTGCGATCTCACGTATGGTAACGTCGAACATGATTTGGGTCTTTCCGTTAGGTGAGGGTTTAAAGGCTGTGTGGCTTCCCTCTTTTCGATAGCGGGCCGGCGGCATGCCGTAGACCGACTTGAAAATGCGATTGAAGGATTGGAGATTGGGATAGCCTGATCGTTTCGCAATCTCACTGACGACAAGCTCCGTGCCGACGATCTCGCCCGCCGCGCGATGCAACCTCAGCCGCTTGACGGTGGCCGCCAGCGTCTCGCCATAAATCGCCCGGTAGATCCTGTGCCAGTGATAGCTCGACAGGCAGGCGATCTCAGCGAGGCGCTCCATATCCAGCTCCTCGTCGAGGTGGTCGTGAATATAGGCAGAAACCCGTCTCAGACGGCTTTCATAGAGCGCCCATGCCGTTTCGCCATTCATGTCAAACCTCATGCAAATCGATCGGCTGCAGAGAACCATAACTCGATTTGACAAATCCTGCTGAGCTGCCGGCTCCGGATCCCAACGCTACGCGGCAGGAGAAGCATCGCTATTGCCTACTACGCTGCTTCACCTTCTCATTCCTGTGCCCATCACAGGAAATCCAGCCACGGCGCGTCCGCGCCGCGAATGAATCAGTATCTAAAGAAAAACTCTTTCACGCCCAAAGACTTGGGCGCACTGGATTCCTGTGACATCCCTCTGGCGAATCCCTGAGGACACAGGAATGAGAGAGGTCTGGGAGAACGCCGAATCAAGAACGTTCACCACCAAGCTAAGGCGGAAGCCGACCTTACGGCTTAGGAATGAACCGTCAACTCAGCCGGCGAGCGCCAGAGCCACGGCTTCGATCGCCTCGTCGGCCTTCGATCCATCAGGACCGCCGGCCTGCGCCATATCGGGGCGGCCGCCGCCGCCCTTGCCGCCGAGGGCTACCGAGGCGATGCGGACGAGATCGACGGCGCTGTAGCGCTCGACGAGATCCGGCGTCACCGCGACGACGGCGCTCGCCTTGCCGTCTTCGGATACACCGATGAGGGCGACGACGCCGGAGCCGATGCTGGTTTTGCCCTCATCGGCGAGCCCCTTCAGGTCCTTGGGATCGACACCCGATATCGACTTGCCGAGGAATTTCACGCCGGCGACCTCGCGCACGGCATCGCCCGAGCCGCCCTGCCCGCCGCCCATGGCGAGTTTGCGCTTGGCATCGGCCAATTCCTTTTCCAGCTTGCGGCGCTCGTCGATCAGCGCCTCGACGCGCGAAAGAACTTCCGAGGGCTGAACTTTCAACGAGGCCGCGAGCGTCTTCACACGATCATCCTGTTCGGCGAGATACTCGCGCGCCGATTCGCCGGTCACCGCTTCGAGGCGGCGAACGCCGGCGCCGACGGCGCTTTCGCCGAGGATGCGTACGAGGCCGATCTGGCCGGTCGCCGACACATGCGTGCCGCCGCAAAGCTCGACCGAGTAAGGCTTGTTGCTCTTTGCGCCATGAAGGCCTGTGCCCATCGAGACGACCCGCACCTCATCGCCGTATTTCTCGCCGAACAGCGCCATCGCGCCTTCGGCGATCGCATCGTCGACGCTCATCAACCGCGTGGTGACCGGCGAATTCTGCAGCACGATTTCGTTTGCCATATCCTCGACGATCTTCAGCTCTTCAGGCGTCATCGGCTTCGGATGCGAAACGTCGAAGCGTAGACGCTCGGGCGCAACCAGCGAACCCTTTTGAGCGACGTGGGTACCCAGCACTTCGCGCAGCGCCTCATGCAGCAGGTGCGTCGCCGAATGATTGGCGCGCAGTCGCGAACGGCGGGCGTGATCGACCGTCATCGCGACAGCATCACCATCCCTGACCACGCCTTCGATGACAGTGCCCAGATGCACGAACAGGCCTTCGCCCCTCTTCTGCGTGTCCGAAATCTCGATCTTGCCGTGGTCGGACGAGATCACGCCGGCATCGCCCATCTGGCCACCGGATTCGCCGTAGAACGGCGTCTGGTTGACGACGATCTGCACCTTATCGCCGGCCTTGGCCTCCGCAGCAACGGCGCCGTCCCTAACGATCGCCTGCACCACGCCTTCGGCGGCTTCAGTGTCGTAACCGAGGAACTCGGTTGCGCCATGCTTTTCCCTAAGCTCGAACCAGATGGTTTCCGTCGCCTTTTCGCCGGAGCCGGCCCAGTGCGAGCGGGCTTCGGCCTTCTGGCGCTGCATGGCATCGGTGAAGCCGGCGATGTCGACACCGATCTCGCGAGCGCGCAGGGCGTCTTGCGTCAGGTCGAGCGGGAAGCCGTAGGTGTCGTAAAGCTTGAAGGCGGTCTCGCCATCCAGCATGTCGCCCTTGTCGAGATCAGCGGTCGCATCCGAGAGCAGCGACAGGCCACGCTCCAGCGTCTTGCGAAAGCGGCCTTCTTCGAGCTTCAGCGTCTCCGAGATCAGCGCCTCCGCGCGCGCGAGTTCCGGATAGGCGCGGCCCATCTCCTGCACTAGCGTTGGCAGCAGCTTGTACATCAGCGGCTCCTTGGCGCCGAGAAGCTGGGCATGGCGCATGGCACGACGCATGATACGGCGCAGCACATAGCCACGGCCCTCATTCGACGGCAGTACGCCGTCGGCAATCAGGAAGGCCGAGGAGCGCAGATGGTCGGCGATGACGCGGTGGCTGGCGCTGCCTTCCGCCTTGACTCCTATCGTATCCTCGATGGTGCCGGTCAGCGTGCGGAAAAGATCGGTATCGAACACGCTCTGAACGCCCTGGAGGATGCAGGCCATGCGCTCCAGACCCATGCCGGTGTCGATCGACGGACGCGGCAGCGGATTGCGAACACCCGGCTCGGTCTGCTCGAACTGCATGAAAACCAGGTTCCAGAATTCCAGGAACCGGTCGCCGTCTTCCTCGGGCGAACCGGGAGGGCCGCCCCAGACATTCTCGCCCTGGTCGATGAAGATTTCCGAGCACGGGCCGCAGGGGCCGGTATCGCCCATCTGCCAGAAATTGTCGGAGGTCGGGATGCGGATGATCTTGTCGTCGGAGAAACCGGCGATCTTCTTCCACAAAGCCGCGGCTTCCTCGTCTTCGGAATAGACGGTCACCAGCAGACGATGCTTCGGCAGGCCGAACCCTTCGGTCACCAGCTTCCAGGCAAGCTCGATCGCATTCTCCTTGAAATAATCGCCAAAGGAGAAATTGCCGAGCATTTCGAAGAAGGTCAGGTGACGCGCGGTATAACCGACATTGTCGAGGTCGTTGTGCTTGCCGCCGGCGCGCACGCATTTCTGCGAGGTTGTCGCCGTGGCATAAGGACGCTTTTCAAGGCCGGTGAAGACGTTCTTGAACTGTACCATGCCGGCATTGGTGAACATCAGCGTCGGGTCGTTGCGCGGCACGAGCGGACTGGACGGAACGATCTCGTGGCCGTTCTTCTTGAAATAGTCGAGGAAGGTCGACCGGATATCGTTCACGCCGCTCATTCTATGCCCTTCAATGCTGCCGGAGGCAGATAAATTCAAATCCATCGGCTTTTAACGTTCGCCTCCGCCACTGTCCAGCCGACAAACAAAACCGGCCGCATTCTGATGAGGGAAGGCGGCCGGCTGACATATCAGATCAAGTTCAAGCGCGAAAATTACATTTCCGCGGCAGCATCGCCGTCATCGGCATCCGGACCGCCATTCTGCAGGAACCGGTCGGCGATCAGGCCGGCATTCTGGCGCAGCGCCAGCTCGATCTCGCGAGCGAGATCCGGATTGTCGCGCAGGAAGGTTTTGGCGTTTTCGCGGCCCTGACCAAGACGCTGGCTGTTATAGGAGAACCAGGCGCCCGACTTCTCGACGATACCGGCCTTGACGCCGAGATCGACGAGTTCGCCCGTCTTCGACACGCCTTCGCCATACATGATGTCGAACTCGACCTGCTTAAAGGGAGGCGCCATCTTGTTCTTGACGACCTTGACGCGCGTCTGGTTGCCGACCACTTCTTCGCGCTCCTTGACCGAGCCGATGCGGCGAATATCGAGGCGCACGGAGGCATAGAATTTCAGCGCATTGCCGCCGGTCGTCGTTTCCGGCGAACCGAACATGACGCCGATCTTCATGCGGATCTGGTTGATGAAGATCACCATGCAGTTCGACTTGGAGATCGAAGCGGTCAGCTTGCGCAGCGCCTGGCTCATCAGGCGGGCCTGCATACCCGGCAGGCTGTCGCCCATCTCGCCTTCGATTTCGGCGCGCGGCGTCAGCGCGGCGACCGAGTCGACGACGAGAACGTCGACGGCGCCGGAGCGCACCAGCGTGTCGGTGATTTCGAGCGCCTGCTCGCCGGTGTCTGGCTGCGAGATCAGGAGGTTCTGCAGATCGACGCCAAGCTTACGGGCATAGACAGGATCGAGCGCGTGTTCGGCATCGACGAAGGCGCAGATACCCCCCTTCTTCTGCGATTCCGCAATGGTCTGCAGCGCAAGCGTTGTTTTGCCCGAGCTTTCCGGCCCATAGATTTCAATGATACGGCCCTTCGGCAGGCCGCCAATGCCGAGCGCGATATCGAGACCAAGCGAGCCCGTCGAAACCGTCTCGATCTCGACAACGTTCTCGTTGGAACCGAGTTTCATGATCGAGCCCTTGCCGAACGACCGCTCTATCTGTGAGAGTGCCGCTTCGAGCGCCTTGCTTTTGTCCACCGATTTGTCCTCTACCAGCCGCAATGAATTCTGAGACATCCGATCCACCTTTAGGTTATTGAAGCCGCTCAAGCAATGTCGAGTTTGTACCCCATTTGTTCCATTCCCGCAATAGGCGTACAAACATTTGAAAGAAAAAGGTAAAACGGTCCGTGTTCTACATTTGTTTTATCGATGCAAAGCAACGGCTTAGGCACTACGCGCCAGCTTTGTCGCAGCAAGGCGGAATGCATCGATTCGCCTTTCGCGCGCTATGAGAGTGGATAAGTTAATGAAAAAGATTCTTGTTCTCGGCGGTGCCCATATCGACCGGCGCGGCCGCATCTCCGGCGAAACGGCGCCAGGCGCCAGCAATCCCGGCACCTGGTTCGAGGAGCCGGGCGGCGGCGGTTTCAACGCGGCGCGCAACCTTGCAAGACTGGGTTTTCACGTGACGATGATCTCGCCGCGCGGCGGCGACGCCACTGGCAAAATGGTCGGCGACGCTGCCGATTTCGCCGGCATCGACGACCGCCCCTTCGTCTTCCTCGATCGCAAGACGCCGAGCTATACGGCGATCATCGAAAAGAACGGCGACCTCGTGATCGCCCTTGCCGACATGGATCTCTACCGTTTCTTCGTGCCGCGGCGCCTATCCATCCGCTGGGTGCGCGAGGCCTTCGCCGCGCATGATTTCATTCTCGTCGACGCCAATCTGCCGGAAGAGACGATCGCGGCGATCGTCGCCAAGGCGAACTTCCTGGCCAAACCCGTCGCGGCCATCGCTATCTCGCCGGCCAAGGTGGTCCGGCTGAGACCCTGCATTGGGGATATCGACTATCTGTTCCTTAACGAGGCCGAAGCCGCTGCCGTTACCGGCGTGCAGCCGGAGGATTCGGGCGGTTGGCCGCCGCTCCTGAACGAGATCGGCATCAGAAACGCCGTCGTCACGCGCGGCCGGCGCGAACTCGTTGCGATTTGCAAAGACCGCGCCGTGGCGCTGCAGCCGCCAATCGCCGATACCGTCGCCGATGTTACGGGCGCCGGCGACTCCCTTGCCGCCGGCACGCTTGCCGCCTTGATATCGGGTCTGCCGCTGGAGGAGGCCGTTCGCCACGGCGCGGCGGCGGCAGCGCTCACGGTGCAGTCACCGCACGCCGTCAACGAAAATCTAACGCCGGCTCTCTTGAATGAGGCACTTGCCCTTGTTCCCGAGGTCAGAATTCTACATTGAAGCGACTGAATTATAGAGTTGAGCATGAAGCTATTCGAAAACCGCCCACGCTTTTCGGTATCATGCTCCGCCGATCACAGGACAAGATCATGACCAAGCCCATCTCCCCTCTTCTGCCGATCGCCTATTCGAAGGAGGTCGCCAGCGCCAAGCAGCGCGGCGCGCCGCTGGTGGCGCTGGAATCGACCATCATCACTCATGGCATGCCCTATCCCGGCAACATCGAAATGGCGCGCAGCGTTGAAACGATCATTCGCGAACAGGGCGCGGTGCCGGCGACGATCGCAGTCATCCACGGCACGCTGCATATCGGCCTTGAAGCCGCGCAACTGGAGCAGCTTGCCAAGGCAACCGAGGTGATGAAGGTGTCGCGGGCCGATCTCGCCTTCGCGATCGCCGAACGGCGCACCGGCGCCACCACGGTCGCGGCGACGATGATCGCGGCGGCCCGCGCCGGCATTCGTGTCTTTGCCACAGGCGGCATCGGCGGCGTGCATCGCGGTGCCGAGGAAAGCTTCGATATATCAGCCGATCTCGAGGAACTGGCCCGCACCGGCGTTATCGTCGTCTGCGCCGGCGCCAAGGCGATCCTCGACATTCCGAAAACTCTCGAAGTGCTGGAGACCCGCGGCGTGCCTGTGGTCACCTATGAGAGCGAAGAATTCCCCGCCTTCTGGTCGCGCTCCTCAGGCATCCGCAGTCCGCTGTCGCTGAACAGCCCAGCGGCCATCGCCAATTTCCAGACGGTGCGCGAACAGCTCGGTATCGACGGCGGCATGCTCGTCGCCAATCCGGTGCCGGAAGCCGATGAAATCGCCCGTGAGGAGATGGAGATCTATATCGAGCGGGCGCTTGATAGCGCCGAACGCGACGAAATCACCGGCAAGGCGGTGACCCCCTATCTGCTGTCGACCATCTTCGACCTGACGGATGGCCAGAGCCTGAAGACGAATATCGCGCTGGTGGAGAACAATGCGCGGCTTGCGGCGGAGATTGCCGTGGCGCTTGGTGAGTAATTTTTGACGGGCGGGCTGGTCCCGCCATGCAGATAGATAGTGCCGTGGGGCACCCCCTCTGCCCTTCCGGACATCTCCCCCACAGGTGGGGAGATTGGCTGGACAGCGTGCCCTCTCCGGAAACTATCAAAGCCGTAATTAGCTATCCAAGGTTTCCTTCACCACCACAGCAAGCTGCTTCAGCGAGAACGGTTTCGGCAAAAATCCGAATTTTGCATCCGGCGGCAGATTGCGGGCGAAGGCGTCCTCGGCATAGCCGGAGACGAAGATGAATTTCAGGTCGGGATAGTTCTTTCGCAGTTCGCGCAGCAGCGTCGGGCCATCCATTTCAGGCATCACCACGTCGGAAACGACGATGTCGACCTTGCCCTCAAGCTCCTCCATGATGCTCAGCGCCTCGACACCCGAGCCCGCCTCATGCACGGTGTAGCCCCGCGTTTCCAGCATGCGCTTGCCGCCGCGGCGCACCGCCTCCTCGTCTTCGACGAGAAGGACGACGGCCGAGCCGGTCAGATCCTCCGGCTGCTGAGCCGCCAGCGCCTCGGGCGCAGCTGGGACTTCATTGATGGCACTATCGATCGAACCCGCCTCCGCGGCAATCGCCGGCTCTGGGACATAGCGCGGCAGGAAGACCCGGAAGGTCGTGCCTTTGCCGACTTCGGATTCCGGCTGGATGTAGCCGCCCGACTGCTTGACGATGCCGTAGACCATGGCGAGGCCAAGCCCGGTGCCCTTGCCGACATCCTTGGTGGTGAAGAAGGGCTCGAAAATCTTGTCCATGATCTCGGGCGCGATGCCTGTACCGGTATCGGCGACTTCGACCAGCACCATGTCCTCGGCCGGCATGTATGAATAGTTGAACGTCGCGACATCGGCTGCGGTCAGATTGCGGGTGCGCAGCGTCAGCGTGCCGCCGTCGGGCATGGCGTCGCGCGCATTGACGCAGAGATTGATCAGCACCTGTTCGAACTGCGAAAGGTCCGTTTTGACGGGCCAGAGATCGCGGCCATATTGCACATCGAGCTTGACATTGGTGCCCGAGAGCAGCCGGTCGACCAGCATGCGCAGGTCGCCGACGACGTCGGTGAGGTTCAGCACCGAGGGCCGCATCGTCTGCTTGCGCGAGAAGGCGAGCAGCTGGCGCACCAGCACCGCGGCACGGTTGGCGTTGCGTTTGATCTCCATCAGATCGGCGAAGCTTGCATCGGAAGGACGCGCCTGCAGCAGCAGATGATCGGAAGAAAGCAGGATCGCCGTCAGGACGTTGTTGAAGTCATGGGCAATACCGCCGGCGAGCGTTCCGACAGCGTTCATCTTCTGCGTCTGCGCCATCTGCGCTTCCAGCGCCTTCTGCTCGGTCACCTCGACGGCATAGACGATCGCCGCTTCTTCCGGCGCCTCGTCGCTCTGATCGATGACGGCGTTGACATAGAAACGGAAATAGCGCGCCTCGTCGGTCGGCGTGCGGGTGTCGAGTGGCGGGATGTCACCCTGCCGGTCCTTGGCGGCCGTCAGCGCCGCGGCCAGTTGCGGCCGGTCGCTCTCCTGCACGATGGTTTCGAGATACGGCGCCTTTTCCAGGTCGTCGCGCGAGACGATGCCGGAGAACAGCTTCAGGAACGGAGCGTTGGTGCGCAGGATGCGTCCGTCGCCGTCGACCGAGGCGATCGCCATCGGGGTATTGTTGAAAAAGCGGGTGAAGCGCATGGCGGCAGCCGAAGCGGACTGGCCGCTCTCGCTGCTCTTTTCGCGCGCCAGCACGATCGTTCGGCTTTCGCCTGGGGCGCCGTCGCGCATCGAGGTAACGCTGTGGATGATCTGCACCGGCAGGCTCTGGCCGTTGGCCTTGCGCAGATCGAGATCCAGCGTCACTGTTTTTTTCAGGCCGGGCTCGGCCTGCACCGATTGGATCAGCGCCAGCCCCTCGCCCGCCACCAGGTCGCGGATCGACATCGAGCCCGGCAGGAACTTGGTCAGGTCCAGGCCCAGCCACTCGGCAAGCGTCGCGTTCAGATAGAAGATCTCGCCCTTCCTGCCGGCGGAGAAGAAGCCGGCCGGCGCGTGGTCGAGATAGTCGATCGCATTCTGCAGCTCCTTGAAGAAGCGCTCCTGATCGTCGCGTTCGGCGGTGATGTCGGTGATCTGCCAGATCTGCAGCGGCTTGCCGCCATCATCCTCCGGCTGCAGCAGCCGCACCTTCAGCCGGTACCAATGCGCACCCGAGCTGTTGCTGCCGGGCCCGACGGCGCGCAGCAGGCGGAATTCCTCCCGGCCCTCCTTGCCCTCGCGCAGACCATTGACCAGCCGGTAGAGCGCCTCGTTGGATTCACGGTGCCGCGACAGCAGCGTTTCCAGCGTCTGCACTTCGGTCGCCTTGCGCGCGCCGGTGAGCGCGCCATAGGCGACGTTGGCATAGATGATCCGGCCCTTTTCGTCGGTGATCAGCGTGCCGTCGGGGTGGCTGTTGAGGAAGGCGCGCGCCAGGCTGTCAGACTGGCGCTGCGGCATCACTTCAATGAAGCCGATGACCGAGGATACCAGGAAGAAGATGCCGACCATGGCGAGAACGCCGAGACCGCCGAGCACCATCTCGTTGTCGAGCGATCGCTTGAAGACGACAAAAGCCCCGGCGGCCGCGATCAACACGAGCGCCAGGAGAAGAATGCGCAAAACCGTGCCAGAACGCCCCCCACGATCCACAAGCGGTGCGTTATAGTCGTCGACCTGACGCGGTTTCGTCATATATTCCTCGCATAAGCCCCTCCCACCTCGTAGCACGAACAAGAAGCGGGAATCAGGCGCTCTTTCCTTCTTAGCAATTTGCCACGCCGGCAAAAACACCGGTCGCCGGCAAGACCGCTTGAATTCACAGGCAAGAGCGCCATCTGCGGCTGATGCCTGCGGCAGCTGCCTGCGCGCGAAGCCCGCAGCTGCAATTCGGCATAACACGAAATCGCCTTCGTGCTTGGCTGGACAGGACCGGTTGCCCTTGCCTAAGGAACGGAAAAGTCGTCAATATGTGCCGAAAGTGAAATGGAGTGAGTGACTATGTTCGATGATCTTGTCGCAGCCTATGGCAGCCGTTTCCTGCTTGCGGCCGGTGGCGTCGGCCTGGCGCTCCTCCTGCTCATTCTAGCACTCTGGCTGATGCGAGGCCGCGCCCCGTCGCCCTTCGTACGCGGCGGCCGCAACCGTCAGCCCCGCCTGCAGGTGCTGGATGCGGCAGCCGTCGATGCCCGCCGCCGGCTGGTGCTCGTGCGCCGAGATGATGTCGAGCATCTTATCATGATCGGCGGGCCGACCGATATCGTCATCGAAAGCCGCATCCTGCCGGAGACGGCTGAACAGCGGGAAAGCCTCTATCGCCCGGAGCCGGCCGCCGAGCGGCCGATAGCAGTCCCGCGGCCGGAAACACCGCCTGTTTCCACCGCCCGTGCGCCGGTCATCCCCCGCGCCGAGCCGGCCGCCGAGCCCTCCTTCGCTGAGGCCGCGTCGGAGCCGCGCCCGCGCCCCGAACCATCGGCCCCGCCCACCGTGCCGCCGCCGGTGGCCACCAGCCCTCTTCCGCCAGAACCGGCGGCGGCGCCTCCAACGCCGGAACGCGACCAACCCCTACGCGCTGTCCCGCCCCAGCCGCGCGCCTCGGAGCGTCCCTCTGCTCTCGCCGGCGCGCAACCGGCATCGTTCCGCGATACCGCGAGCGCTGCCGAAATCCTGGATGCCGCCCGCCAGCGCGTGCTGCCGCAGCAGCGCATCGAGCCCGAGGTCTCCGCCCCGGACATGCCGGCGCCCCGCGCCGCAGCCGCTACCGCCGAGGACGATGCGGCTGCGCAATCGGCAGCAGCGATCCGCCGTGATTTCCAACGGGTGCTGGAAGAGGAAATGTCGAACAATCTGACGGCCGAGCGCATCGCGCCGGCCCCGGCAAATCAGGCCCCTCGCCAGGCCGCACCGCAGCCGGCCAACCTGCCGCGCCGCGATCCCGAGCTTGCCCCCATCACCGGTGCCGACACCGACCTGCAGAAAGAAGTTGCCCGCATCTTCGGCGAAATGAGCGTCAATCGCGACAAGTAAGACAAACGCTTACATCCGGTTGCTCTCGCTCAGCCTTCGTCATGAAGTTGCATAAAAGCCGCAATGCTGCGGCTTTCACGTTTCCGATGCCTCGGGGGACTCCCTATCACCCTGATCATTTGCTATCGATCAGGCTGAAGAGCATTGGCGCATTCGAGGTAGACTTTGCCTAAGTAAATACCGGTCTCACCCCAGTTTCACCCGTATTGTCGCAAGCGACGCGCTGGCGGCATGCGAACATGTTCATCGGGTGGTGGCGAGAGACCGGTTTGGCATTGTTACAATGTGCCATGTGCAGCTCCGCTGTCTCAGCTCTTCAGCCGCCCAAGACATCGCCACACCGCGCCCGCAAGGGTTTTCTCATGCACCATCTTGGTGGACTTCCGAACGGAAGGCCAACACGATATGTGCAAGACACTTCGGGTCCGATGGACCATCACTCCCAAGACGGCGCCCCAGCCATGGATTGCCTGCGGCGGATGCGGGGGCCTCAGAGCTTTCCGATCCAGCGGCAAGATCCGGCTCAATGCCAACGGTCGCAAGCTCGACGCCTGGCTGATCTACAAATGCCTGATCTGCGAAAGGACGTGGAACCGGCCAATCTTCGAACGCCGGAATATCCGAGACGTCGATCCGATGATTCTCGACGCGCTGCAGTCCAACGACCCGGACTGGATTCGGGCAGAGACGTTCAATCTTGATGCCCTGCGGCGCAAGTCACAGCGCGTGGACGAGTTCGCCGAATTCGACTTCGCCAAGGAGATACGGCACGAGACCGCAGGCTGGACGAGCCTGGAAATCGAACTGACGGCACCGTTTCCAACAAGCATACGCCTGGATCGGTTGCTGGCCGGCGAGTTGAAGATGTCACGCTCCCGTCTGCAGGTTCTTCACGATCGGGGCCCCTGTCGAACGAAGCCCGAGCGGGCCGACATCATGCGGCGGCGGATCATGAATGGCACCCTCGTGACGATCGATCTCGCCACGGAGGCGGAACGGGAACCATTCTGGAAAGCTCTGGCGACCGACGCTTTCCCGTAACCTCCTCTGCGACACGCTGGGAGATGGCTCAACAAAAAGCGCCGCGATTAGATCGCGGCGCTGACTGTGTCTCATCTCTGCATGGGAATGGTCATTCGTCGCGGTAGACCTTTTCGCGACGTTCGTGGCGCTCCTGCGCCTCGATCGACAGCGTCGCGATCGGACGGGCGTCGAGACGCTTGAGACCGATCGGTTCGCCGGTTTCCTCGCAATAGCCGTAGGTGCCATCTTCGATGCGCTGCAGCGCCGCGTCGATCTTGGAGATCAATTTTCTTTGCCGGTCGCGGGCGCGAAGTTCGATCGCCCTGTCGGTCTCCGACGACGCCCTGTCGGCGAGATCGGGATGGTTTGCGCTTTCCTCGGCCAGATGGTCGAGTGTTTCGCGCGCTTCTCTAAGGATATCGTTTTTCCAGGCCACCAGCTTTGCCCGGAAGTAGGCACGCTGGTTTACGTTCATGAATTCTTCCTCTTCCGAGGGAACGTAATTGCTAAGATCGATCTTCTCACTCAACGCGATTCTCCTGAAGAACATCTCATCTGGCGGGGTGTATATCCCAAGCGCTAGCCGCGATTCAAGCCAAATACGACAGCCAAACAGATTTTTAAATCTGTTACAATTTTAGGCTAACGGGCTATTTTCTCATGATTATTCGCGTTCGCAATTTTCGTTTCGTCTTCAAAACGCCGTGTTGTCGGCCACGTTTTGGGCCATTGCGGCATGGCTGGCGGTTGACGGCGGATGATCGCTACCGCTACTGAAAAGACCCGCCGATCCTGGATTTGCCCATGACCGTACCGCTGCCTCCGCCCAATCGCATCTATCTCCTGCGTCATGCCGAGGCCGCCTGGGCCGAACCCGGCCAGCGCGATTTCGACCGGCCGCTCAACGAAAAAGGTTACGGCGATGCCGAGGTTATCGCCGACAAAGCCGCCGATAAGGGCTACCGTCCCGATCTCCTGATCAGTTCGACGGCGCTGCGCTGCCGCGACACCGCCGATGCCGTCCACCGGGCGATGGGTGTGGCATTGGACGTGAGTTACATCGACGCGCTCTACAACGCCACGGTCGATACCTATGTCGAAATCGTCGATGCGCAGGACAAGGCCGCCGTCATGCTGGTCGGCCACAACCCGACGATCGAGCAGGCGCTCGAGGCGCTGATCGGCCACGAGGCCATGGTGAACGCACTTCCCGCCGGCTTTCCGACGGCAGGCCTTGCCGTTGTCGATTTCGACGCTTCCGCCACCGGCTGGCGGCTTATCGATTTCCTCGTCGTCTGAAGTCTTTCGCTCCGCTTCTTTTGCGAGCAGCGCAGTCTTCCTATATTGCCGGCAGTCATCAACCGGAATTGCGCCTTGCCGCCACGCCTGACATCCCTCGCCGACGACGCCCGCATCGCGTTTGACAATCTCGCCGACAGGGCAAGCGGCCTCGTCAATCCGACCGTGCGGCTCGGCGTCACCGGCCTCTCCCGTTCCGGCAAGACGGTCTTCATCTCCTCGCTTGTCCACAATCTCCTGCATGGCGGCCGGCTGCCGCTGTTCGAGCCGGTGCAGTCGGGCCGCGTTTCAGCCGTGCGGCTGGAGCCTCAGCCGGATGATGCCGTGCCCCGTTTCCAATATGAGGATCATATCCGGGCGCTGGTGAAGAACCGCGTCTGGCCGGATTCCACTCGCGCCATTTCCGAACTGCGTATCACGCTCGATTATCAGAGCGCCAGCGGCTGGAACCGCCTGTTCTCGCCCGGCCGGCTGTCAATCGATATCGTCGATTATCCAGGCGAATGGCTGCTCGACCTGCCGCTGCTCGGCAAGGATTACCGCACCTTCAGCGAGGAAACGATCGCGCTTGCGCAAATTGGGGTGCGCTCCGAGCTGTCGCAGGAATGGTTGGCGCTGACACGTGCCGCCGATATAAATGCCGGCGCCGACGAGATGGCAGCCCGCGAGCTTGCCACCGCCTTTGCGGGTTACCTCAAGGCCTGCAAGGCCGACGAACGCTCGCTCTCCACCTTGCCGCCCGGGCGCCTACTTCTGCCCGGCGATCTCGATGGCTCGCCGGCACTGACTTTCGCCCCGCTCGTCCTGTCGCCGGGCGCACGTCCCGATCGCGGCTCTCTCTGGGCGATGATGGAGCGGCGTTACGAGGCCTATAAATCCGTGGTCGTCAAACCGTTCTTCCGCGAGCATTTCGCCCGTCTCGACCGGCAGATCGTGCTGGTCGACGCGCTGCAGGCCATGAACCGCGGCCCCGAAGCCCTCCAGGATCTGGAGCGCGCGCTGACCGACGTACTCGCCTGCTTCCGCCCCGGCACCAACTCGCTGCTCTCGTCGCTGCTGGGGCGCCGCATCGACCGCGTGCTGGTCGCCGCAACCAAGGCCGACCATCTCCATCATGAGAGCCATGATCGGCTCGATGCGCTGACCCGCCGCCTCGTCGATCGCGCCATCGCCCGCATCGGCATGGCCGGAGCCGGCATAGACGTGATGGCGCTCGCTTCCGTGCGCGCCACGCGCGAGGCATCGGTCAAACGCGACGGCCATGAACTGCCTGTCATCGTCGGCACGCCGATGGAGGGCGAAACCATTGCCGGCGAGCGATTCGATGGCCAGAGAAAGACCGCGATCTTCCCGGGAGACCTGCCGCTCGATCCGGGAAGCCTGTTCGACCGCATCGCCTCTGGCGAGACCGCCGATACCCTGTCCGACGTTAACGTCGTCAGATTCCGGCCGCCCCATCTCGAGGAGACCGGCGGCATCAAGCTGTCGGTGCCGCATATCCGCCTTGACCGCGCCATGCAGTTCCTGTTCGGAGACCGTCTCGCATGAGTAAGCCCCCGTCCGATTTACCGCGTCGCCCACCCGCCGCCTTCGCCTATGAGGATGAGGCTGCCGAGCCGGGCGACAATGGTCGGCAACAGCAAGGCCGACGCAGACCAGAAAGCTTCTCGGAAGACATCGTCCTGACGCCCGACGAGGAGGATCCCTTCATCAATCCCGACAGGGATCCGAGCGCAGTGGCGGTGGCAACGCCGCGCAAGCGGCGCACCTCCTTCGGCAAGATCGCACTAGCCGCGTTCGGGATCCTGCTGTCGCTCGGCATTGGTCTCTGGACCGACCGGCTGATCCGCGATCTCTTCAGCCGCGCCGATTGGCTGGGCTATGCAGCTCTTGGCGTGCTGGCGATCGGCATCCTCGCCGTGCTCGCCCTCGTCATCCGCGAGGCCGCGGGCATGATGCGCCTTGCCGCGGTTCAGACGATCAAGGCAGAAGCAGAGGCGGCGATCCTCGAAACACGGCCGGCGAAGGCTCGCGCCGTCGTTAGCCGCCTCACTACGCTTCTTGCGGCCAATCCGGAAACATCGAAGGGCCGGGCAACGCTGAAGGCGACCGAGGGCGAGGTCATCGACCCCCCGCATCTGATCGCCTTGGCCGAACGAGAACTGCTCGCTCCGCTGGATCGCAAAGCGCGGGCCCTCATCGTCAACGCCTCCAAGCGCGTGTCGATCGTCACCGCCGTCAGCCCGCGCGCGATCGTCGATCTGCTTTACGTGCTCTACGAGTCCGTGCGCCTGATCCGCGCCATGGCCGAGCTCTATGGCGGCCGCCCCGGCACGCTCGGCATGTTCCGCCTGCTGCGTGACGTGCTGGCCCATCTCGCCGTCACCGGCTCGATCGCTGTCGGCGACAGTCTCGTCCAGCAGGTGCTCGGCCATGGGCTGGCCTCGAAGCTATCGGCCCGACTCGGCGAAGGCGTGATCAACGGCCTGATGACCGCTCGCATCGGAATCGCGGCGATGGATCTCTGTCGCCCGCTTGCCTTTCGTGCGGTGAAGCGACCGGGGATCGGCGATTTTATCGGCGATCTCACACCTTCAATGTCGCCGCGCGGCAACAATCCTTAACCGACGAGGCGATTCCGTAGCTCTCACCTTCCCGTAGGTGAAGTTGGCGAAGTTAAGCAGATTCAACATCGTAGCCTACGGATCCTACGATCCGCGCGGCGCGACAGAAATCCAATCCTTCGCAATTCGGCACAATCGAAAGGAAGGATTAACCATTCTTCGGCAAAACTTGGCTCCAGTTCGTGAGTGGTGTTTGCCAAGGAAAATCCATGTATTCGCGCCAGTTCCTCTTCTTATGCGGCCTCGCCGCCGCGGCATTGTCTCCTGTCGCAGACGTCGCTCCGGCAGCCACTGCCGCAACCCGCGACAAGGCCTTCTTCGAATCCGTCACCGGTTCCTGGAAAGGCCCCGGCGAGATCGTCGCCGGCAAGTACAAGGGCACCAAATTCACCTGCAACCTGACCGGTGAACCCACCGGCGACAGCACTGCCGGCATCAAGCTCGACGGCACTTGCCGCGTCGGTGTGTTCAAGCAGCCGATGAGCGCCGTCATCTCGCAGTCGGGCTCCACCTATAAGGGCAAGTTCCTCGACGGCGCCGCCGGCAAGGGTCTTGACGTCGTCTCCGGCGCCGTCACCGAGGACACCGTCGTGGTCGGCATCAACCGCGCCAAGCTGAATGGCGCCATGATCGCCCGCGTGCGTGACGATAAGACGATGAACGTCACAGTGTCGGTCAAGGTCGAAAGCCAGATGATCCCGGTTATCGGCTTGACATTGACTCGTCAGGTCGACGAAATGGCCGTCGGCTCCATCCAATAGACGGACTGCATGACGGGTTTTTCCGAAGCGGCGGGTTTCCCGCCGTTTAGCGTTTTAGTGCCTCAGGCGCTCCGCCACCAGTCGCCGCTGTCATCGGCGACCTCGATGCCGGTCACGTCGGCGTCGAGCAGCCAGTCGCTGACCGGCCGGCCCCTGACGAGAAGGCCTGGGGCGATATCGGCAAGCGGCATCAGGACGAAACCGCGATCGGTCATACGGGGATGCGGCAACTCCAGCCGCGGCGCCTGCTGGACGACGTTGCCATAGGTCAGAACGTCGATATCGAGTGTGCGCGGTCCCCAGCGCTCGACACGCTCGCGTTTCATCTCACGCTCGATCGAAAGGCAGACATCGAGCAGCGCCTCTGGAGGGAGCCGGGTTGCGACCGCGGCGCAGGCATTGAAGAAGAACGATTGGTCCGTCTTGCCCCATGGCGGCGTGCGATAGAGCCGCGACACGGCGGTGACACGACAGTCGTCGCGCTCGTCCAGTCTCTGCAGCGCCGCGGCCATCGCCTTTACCGGATCGCCGATATTGCCGCCGAGGCCGAGTGTGGCTGATTGCGATGTAGCCTCAGGCAAAATGCTCAACACTCACCTGCACGAAATCGAGCACGCCGGGCACCGGCGCATTCGGCTTGCGCACCGTGATCTTCGCCCGGCGCACCTGCGGGAATGTCTGACAGAGGCCCTTGGCGATATCGAGCGCCAGGGCTTCGATGAGGTAGCGTCGCTTGCCGGTGACGATCTCCTCGATCACCGTGAAGGCAATGCCGTAATTGACGGTGTCGTTGATCGAATCGCTTTCCAGCGCCTCGCCGGCGACGACATCGAGCTCGGCGTCGACGAAGAAGCGCTGGCCGAGGAATTCCTCCTCGTCATGCACGCCATGGCGCGCGAAGAAGGCGCAGTTCTGCAGCGTGATCGTGTAGGTAGTCATGTCGGCCGCTTCCTCTCGAATTCCTGGCGCGCATTGAGCATAGCATCGGCGATAGCAAGCGCATCCCTGTTGATTGCGACATTGTGCACCCGGAAAACCGCAGCCCCTTGAAGCCTGAGCAGCGCGCTTGATGCGGCCGTCGCCGCATCCCTCTCCGGCGCCTCGCGCCCCGTCACAGCGCCGAGGAAGCGCTTGCGTGACGTGCCGGCAAGCAGCGGCAGGCCGAAGCGCGAAAGTTCGGAAAACCGCGCCATCAGCTCCAGGTTCTCCTCCGCCGTCTCCTTGGCGAAGCCGAAACCCGGATCGAGCACGATCCGGTCGCTGTTGACTCCGGCCGCGGCGGCGATCGCCAGCGACCGTTCGAGGAAATGCGCCTGATCGGCGATCACATCGGCAAGTTTGACCCTGTCACGGCCGGTATGCATGATGCAGAGCCCCGCCCCGGTGGCCGCGGCCAGATCCGCGATACCTGCATCTTTCTGCAGTCCGAAGACGTCGTTGACAATATGGGCGCCGGCGCCGACGGCAAGCCGGGCCGTCTCGGCGCGATAGGTGTCGATCGAGATCAGCGCCTCGGTGCGACCGCGCAGCGCCTCAATCACGGGCAACACACGCGCCTGCTCTTCCGAAGGGCTGACCGACGCCGCACCCGGCCGGGTCGATTCACCACCGATGTCGACGATCGCAGCACCGTCGCTGACCGCCTGCAATGCGTGTTCGACGGCGGCATCGACGGTTTCAAAACGTCCGCCGTCGGAGAAGGAGTCCGGCGTCACATTTATGATCGCCATGATGAGAGAACGACGGCCGAGTTCGATTTCCCGGCCATGGCCGACACGCCAGAAACTGCCTTCGAGCCCTGTCACCAGACTTGTCCTATTGATGACGAAAAAAGCCGCCATCCGATATTGCGCTTACGGTGGCTATGCCCCAAGCTCCTGCCGATTTCAACATGGGTTGCGTTCAGAATGCCGCTTGCAATGCGTTATATGTACCTTCCTGTCGCCTTTTCCATTGCTCTTTCCCTCAGCAGTCCAGCGGCAGCCGAAGTGATCGCATCGAAAAGTTATTCCTATTTCGACATCCGCGGCAAAACCGCCGATGAGCTCGACCGGGAACTCGGCCGGCGCGGCCCGACGGCGAGCGGTTCGTCGGCACGCCATCCCGGCGCCACCAAGATTCGCTTCGGCGGCGAGGCCACCTATATCCAGGATAATGGCCGATGCCGCGTTGGCAATGTCAAGGTCACGGTTCACACCCAGATCATCCTGCCGCGCTGGAACAGCCGCAGAGGCGCCAACAAGGAGCTGTCGATGATATGGGACGCACTGTCGAGCGACATCAAGCGCCATGAGGAGCGCCATGCCGAGATCGCCAGAGATCAGGCGCGCGCCATGGAGCGCGCCATTCGCGCATTGCCGCAGCAGCGCAGCTGCGAGGCCATGCAGGAGCTCGTCTCCAATGAATCAGCTCGCGGTATAGAGGAGCACGATCGGCTGCAGGCGCGATTCGACCGGGTTGAGGCGGTCAACTTCCAGAAGCGCATGCTGAGATTGCTGAAAAATCGAATCAACGGTCGGGCCGGCGGAAAATAAGGCTTTTCCAGGCTGGTTACGAGGGAAAAAACTTAGCTGCGCAACGAAACTTGTGGGAAACTTGCCCCTTCCCCAGCGTTTTAATGGTCATTTTTCATCCTGGCAGACTCAACCGGAACGCGTTAATATGAACACATTCGAAAGTTCAGCTACGGCATCTGGACTTTCCTCGTTGGGTTCTCCTGGCGCGTTCCTAAGCCGCGGATGTTCCTCCCTCATCCGTTGGTAATGCGCCCGCCTCGCCTCGCTCGCACCAGCGCGCGAGGCGTCTTTTTTGTGGTGATGATGTCGGATGTTCGCCTCCGAAAATCGATTCCGATTTTCGGGCCGATGCGCTGGCGCGAAACGCAGAGCGCCTCAGGCTTGGCGTTCGGGCACGTGCACGACGAGCCCGTCATAAGCGGCCTTCATCCGGATCTGACAGGAGAGCCGCGAGGTCGGGCGCACGTCGAAGGCGAAGTCGAGCATATCCTCTTCCATCGCTTCCGGCTGGCCGACCTTTTCCGTCCATTCCTCGTCGACATAGACGTGACAGGTGGCGCAGGCGCAGGCGCCGCCGCATTCGGCCTCGATGCCGGGCACCGAATTGCGCACGGCATTCTCCATCACGGTGGAGCCTTGGTCGACGTCGAGGTCGAAGCGCGTGCCGTCGAAGGCGACGATGGTAAGTTTGGGCATCAGAACTATTTCCGGTCTTCAAATGGGTGGGCGGAGTTTCTTCCGACAATTCGACGCGTCAGTCAACATTCGGAAATCCGCCCTAACCTCGCAGATCGGGCCTTCGACCGCCGTCTTCAAAGCGTCATCTGGGACGTCGCAAAAAGACCCGTGGTTCCGCAATGAAACAACGGCCTCGTTCGATCAAAGAAAGAAGATTTGGAGGTCAGCCGCGGCAAAGCTTGAGAATGAAATTCTCGGCGTCGAGGACGGCCGCGCCGAGCGCCGCCAACGCGCTGGCATCGCCGCCGGTCTCTTCGACGACCTCAGCCGTTTGCGACACGCGGAATGCGCCGACCGAACTCGCCGCACCTTTCAGCCGATGCGCGGCCGCGCCGACACGCACGGTCTCACCGCTCGCCATATCCTGGAGACACGCCCGCGCCTGACGCGCAAACATCTGAAGGACTTCGATTTCCAGGGACTTGTCGCCCATCGTCTGCTTTGCGAGATGGACGAGATCAATCGGCCGGACCTTAGAGGGGCACGCCCCCTTTGCATTATCAGGCGCTTCGAATACGATCTTCAATGCTGCCAGCTGGGCCGCCATTTGCCATTTCTCCCGTCTCAGATCGTCCGCACTTGCTACAGTTCTGCGTCACGAGGGTGGCCATCGCGTTAAATTCCGGCACATCGGGCGCGGAAATCTCACGGTATGGTTAACATCCGTTAAATATCCCTAAATTATTGGTTTTTAAGCGGGGCATCGGATTTAAAGGTGTTAACAACGAGTTAACGAGCCACAAATCTCAAGCCTTCATTAATTGTGTGCAGAGCCCAGATGTGTCACTACGATACTGGTGGAGCGGGTTTATGGTACGCGCCTTTGCCGAGTGAGTGGATAATGGTAGTGTTTTGATACCTTCCGTTTGAAAAAGCGGCTATCTACTCTGAAATGACATGCTTATCCGTCCGCGGTTGGGATGGATGGCCGTTACGGCAAAGTTGTTCCCGGACAAGGTGGAAGCCGGGGATGTGCTGCCGGGCCGGCCGACAGTAACGAGGCGTAACCGAATGGCGAATAACAAATATAGCGAGTCGATCGAGGACAAAGCGTTCAAGGCGTTGGACGAGGCGCTCCAGATCGACTTCGGCAAGGATAACGTGCCGTCTCGCCGCGGCGACGCGCCGCAGGCGCCGGAGGGTAATGTGTCTGATCCATCGAATGCGCGCAATCAGCAGGGCCAGGAAGAAGCGCAGCGCCGCAGCCGCCGCGGCGCCGGGGCCGAGCAGGCTTCCAGGGCTTCGGCCTTCGCGCCCGCCAATGATGCCAGCCGCAACACGCCCGCGTCGATCCTGAAATCCTTCGACGGCGCTTCCAGCCGCTCGGCCATGCGCACCGCCACCCTGTTTTCCGTGCTTTGGGTCATGGCGGGCCTCGGCCTGATGTCGCTGCTTTATGCGCCGCAGATCTGGCAGATCCGCTCGATCGCCGATCTCGTCGCCCTGCCCGGCGTCATTGCCGGCCTGGTCGGCATCATCATTCCGGTGATGATGTTCTATGCTTTCGCCATCATGATCTCCCGCGCTCAGGACATGCGCAACGCCGCCCGCTCCATGGCAGAGGTGGCATTGCGCCTGGCGGAGCCGGAAACCATCGCCTCCGAACGCATCATGACCGTTGGCCAGGCGGTGCGCCGCGAGGTCTCGGCGATGAACGAAGGCATCGAGCGCACCATCGCGCGCGCTTCCGAGCTGGAAACGCTGGTTCATTCCGAAGTCAACGCTCTCGAACGCTCCTATGCCGACAACGAGTTGCGTGTGCGCGGTCTTGTCCATGAACTCGGTTCGGAGCGAGAGGCGATCGTCAATCATGCCGACCGCATCCGCACCTCGATCGGCAGCGTCCACGACCAGCTGAAGGAAGAACTGTCGCTGGCGACCGAAGAGATCGCCGTGCGACTCGCCACATCGGGCGAAGCCTTCGCCTCGTTGATCGACACGCGCGCGGCGACGATCCTGGAGAAATCGGACAGCGCCCTGCAGTCGATGGGCAGCCTGCTTGC
The DNA here is from genome assembly GCF_000092045.1 of Rhizobium etli CFN 42. NCBI lineage: Bacteria > Pseudomonadati > Pseudomonadota > Alphaproteobacteria > Hyphomicrobiales > Rhizobiaceae > Rhizobium > Rhizobium etli. Next base: position 2,440,991 of record NC_007761.1, read on the forward strand.
CGCCAAGACCGACAGCCTGCTCCAGACGCTCAACGCCTCCGGCTTTGCGCTCGCCACCGAATTCGACAACCGCCTCGAAGCGCTTTCCGTCAACCTCAACGAACACGGCGAAAGACTTCTCAGCCAGTTCGAGACGCGCGCTTCGACCATGGACAGCAGCACCGAGAAGCTGAACGCGGCGCTGAACGAGCGTACGCATCAGCTGAACGAGATCCTGATCGCCCGCACCCGCGAGATCAACGAGAGCCTGACATCTGGCGAACGCACCATCAGCGGGACGCTCGACGATGTGCTCTCAAAGCTGAACAGCGCGCTCGATGAGAAGGGCGCAACCTTCCGCCAGAGCCTGCAGAACACTGCCGACGACGCCGTCATGGATCTTGATCTGCGCTCCGGCTTCTTCGAAGAGCGCCTGCAGACGACCGTTGCCCAGCTGTCGACCGCCTTCGACGAGCGTGTCGCCGAATTCACCAGCGCTTTCGACAAGCGCACCGGCTCGCTCGACACCAAGCTGATGGAGAGCCTTGCCCGCATCAACGAAACGCTGAGCGGCGGTTCGGATTCGATCGAGGGCATTTTGAGCTCCAGCATCGACCGGCTCGGCTCCTCGATGACCGACCAGTCACTGGCGCTCGCGACAGCGCTCGCAACCGGTCATGAAGTGCTGGAGAGCACGCTAAATAGCCACACCGAAGAAATCACCACCGCACTCACCAGCCGCACCGGCGAGCTGACCTCGGCTCTGCAGAGCGCCACGTCGGACATCGCGCTGGCGCTTGCATCAGGCACCTCCGACCTGCACAACAATCTTCAGGCCCGCTCGGCCGAATTCCGCGATACGCTGCGCACAACCACCACTGATTTGACCGCCGCCGTTGCCGCCGGCACCGAGCAGGTCACGACGGCCTTCGGCGGCCGCGCCGAGGAACTGACCAGCGTATTGACAGCGCGCGCCGCAGAAATCCGGGACGCGGTTGGCACAGCCCATGAGCGTATCGACAGCGTCATGGCGGAGCGCGGCGGAGCGCTGATCGATGCGCTGACCACCCATCACGGCCGCTTCGAGGAAGCGCTGACGACCCGCTCCGACGCCATCATCAACGCCGTTTCCGGCACTCATGACCGCCTCTCCGAAACGCTCGACGAAAAGGCAATGGCGCTCGCCATCTCGTTGAACGAAAGCCAGAGCCGCATCGAAGACACGCTGGAGACCCGTTCCGCAGCCTTCCTCAACGCCGTCTCGGGCACGCATGAGCGGCTGTCGGAAACGCTGGATACCAAGGCAGCGGCCCTGACGACCTCGTTGGACGAGCGCCATGCCCGGATCGAGGACGCGCTCGGAACCCGCGCCGAAGCATTGTTGAACAGCGTGTCCGGCACGAGCGACCGGCTTGCCGAAACCCTTGATGAAAAGGTGATGGCGCTTGCCATTTCCTTGAACGAAAGCCAGGCCCGGATCGAGGAAACGCTGGAAAACGGTTCCGCAGGCCTGCTGAACGCCGTCTCCGGCACCCATGACCGGTTTGCTGAGACGCTGCAAGATAAGGCGGCAGCTTTTGCCAACTCGCTGAACGAGACGCAGGCACGCATCGAAGATACGCTCGAAACCCGTTCCGCAGCCCTGCTGAATGCAGTATCCGGCACCCATGACCGTCTCTCCGAGACCCTGGATGAAAAGGCGATGGCGCTTGCCATCTCACTGACCGAAGGTCAGGCTCGCATCGAGGACACGCTGCAGACCCGGTCGGCGGCGCTGCTGAATGCCGTTTCCGGCACTCATGACCGGCTGTCGGAAACACTGGACGAGAAGGCGATGGCGCTCGCAATCTCTCTCAACGAGAACCAGACGCGGATCGAAGACACGCTGGAAGCTCGCTCCGAAGCTTTCCTCAAGGCGGTCTCCGGTGCGCATGAGCGTATCGCCGAAACCCTTGACGAGAAGGCATCGGCACTTACCGCCTCCTTGAACGAAGGCCAGAGCCGCCTGCAGGACACGCTGGAGAGCCGCTCGGAATCCTTCCTGAATGCGGTTTCGGCCACCCATGACCGCCTGTCCGAGACGCTCGACGATCGAGCGATGGCCCTTGCCATTTCGCTGAACGAGAGCCAGAGCCGCCTCGAGGAGACGCTGACATCAGGTGCCGACGCGATCACCAATGCGGTCTCCGGCACACATGAACGTCTGAACGGCGTGCTCGACCAGAAGGCCAGCGCCCTGGCCGCCTCGCTGAACGAAGGGCAGGTCCGCCTCGAGGAAGCCCTGGGACACCGCGCCGCCGCGCTCGTCGGTGCCGTAACGGCAAGCCATGACCGGCTCACCGATACGCTCGATGAAAAGACCATGGCGCTCGCCATTTCGCTCGATGACAACCAGAGCCGCTTCGACAGCGCCCTCGAAGCCCGCAGCAATGCAATCATGGAGGCCGTCACCAGTGCAGAGGCCCGCGTCGCCGGCGCCTTTGCCGACAAGACAGACGCCATCCACAACGCCTATGCCGACAATCAGCGGCGGCTTGAATCCGCCCTCTCCGAGCACAGCGCGGCGCTTTCGGGCGTTCTCGATGCGGGCGGTGCCCGCTTCGAGGATCTCGTCGGCGGCTTGACCGGGCGCATCGAAGGCCGCCTCAGCGATGCCCATGCGCGGCTCGGGAGCATGGCCGAGGAGGCCGCGGCGCGCATTGAAGGCGGGCTCGCTTCTGCCCATGAGCGCATCCGCACGACGCTTGAGGATCGCGGCAATGCCATCGAGCTGTCGCTGAGCCAGGCGCATGCGCAGATCAGCGATACGCTGACCGAACAGGCGACCAGCATCGGCACTTCGGTGGCGACAAGCGTCAGCATGCTTGAAATGTCGCTGGAAGACCGTGAAGCCTCAATTCGCCAGGCGATCGATGCCGGTGCCCAGACACTGGAAGATCGTATGCGTGCCGGCGCTGGTCAGATTGCCGGCCGCTTCCAGGAGGCGGCGAACACGATTTCGAGCTCCGCCCAGAACCTATCCGCCCATCTCGACCAGTCAGTCGAGAACCTTGCGGGACGTCTTGAAGAAACCGGTTCTCGCATGGAGGCCGGTCTTACGGCGATCGAGACCCGCATCCGTGACGGCGTCGGCGGCGTTGCCGAAAAGGTCGAAGCCGCCACCAGTCAACTCTCCGGCGTGCTTACCGACGGCATTTCCCGGCTCGGCGCGCTCGGTGACGAGGCCACCCAACGCATCTCGACGACGCTCGAAGGCAGCGCCGCCAATCTTACGCAGGCAATCGACAGCCGCACCGCCAATCTGGCCGAGACGCTGGACAGCCGCACGACCACGCTCGCAGGCGCCATCGAAGGCCGTACGGCAAGTCTCGGCGAAACCCTTGACCGCGGCAACGAACGCATCGAGGAACGCCTCTCCACCATGGATCGCGCGTTGACCGTCGGCCTCGACGCTGTCAACCGGACCATCGAGGGCAAGGCCGCCGGCCTCGCCTCGACGCTGCGTAGCGCGGTGGCCGAAGCAGCCCAGGGAATGGAAGGCGAAGCGACGAGAACGACTGAACTGCTCGGCAAGACCGGCCAACAGTTCGCCCAGGATCTCAATGCGAAAAGCGACGAATTCACCCGCACCATGGATGAGCGCTCGTCGCAGATCGTCACGCGGGTTGCCGAAGCTCAGAACCGCCTGGCAACCCAGGCCGCTGCTGTCGCCCAGACCTTCTCGGAAGCCGGCAATGCCATCGTCAACAAGGTCGCCGAGGCCGAGACGGTTGTCGGCACGCAGGTCAATGCCATTTCCAGGGCGTTGTCGGAGGCCGGCCAGTCTCTCGAGGCGCGCGGCAATGCCATCCGCACGACGCTGTCGGGGGCCGGCAGCGAGATCTCCGCCACCATGGCGGATGTCGAGCGGGCGCTCGAGGCCCGCAGCAGCGCCATCCGCTCCAATCTCGAAGAACGTGCCCGCGAGATCGATACCTCCCTCTCCGACGTCGACCGGGCGCTCGAAGCGCGTGGCAACTCGATCCGCTCGACGCTTGAGGAACGCACCCGCGACCTCAACTCGATGCTATCAGGCCGCTCTGTCGAATTGACCCGTATCCTCGACGAAACGGCCCGCCCGATCATCGATCGCTACACCGATGCCGGCGAACAGGCCGCTGCCCGCATCACCGCGGCAGCCAACCTCAGCGCCGATCGCCTGCGCGCCGAGAATGAAGCGCTCGCCAGCGCCGTCGCCGCCCGCACCGAGAATGTCGCTAACGCCGTCAGCGCCATCGAGAACAGCCTGGTCGGCAACGTCAACGGTCTGGTTCAGCGCATGTCGGAAAGCAGCGCGGCGATGGCGATGATGATGAACCGCGCCGCCGAGCAGCTGACGAGCGTCGACGAGCGTCTCGGCGAAACCACGACCCGCTTTGCCGACTCCGCCACCAAGGCTGCCGAAATGGTCAACGCCTCGACCAGACTTCTCGAAGGCAAGGTCGACCGCCTCTCCGACATCTCCGGCCAGACGCTGGCCCAGGTCGGCAGCATCATCGGCCGCTTCGACGAACACTCCAAGGTTCTGACCCAGGCCTCGCAGCTTCTGGGTGCCGCCCAGTCCAACCTCGCCTCGACGCTCGAGGAGCGTGAAGGCGCGCTGCAGGCCCTCTCCGTCAGCCTGGTCCAACGCTCCGACGAGATCGAAAAGACCATGCGCGGGCTCGGCGGCATGATCGAGACCGTGTTCGAGCGGGCCGAGCAGCGCTCCAACCAGGTCACCGGCAACCTGCGCCAAGGTGTACAGTCCTCCTTTGCCGATATCGGCCGCATTCTGACGGAAACCGAGAAGCGCGCTCAGGAAGCGGCCGAAACGATGCGCGAGGCGATCACCCGCGCCGGCGACGAGGCCAATACGACGATCGACAGCACCTTCGCCAATGTCGAGCGCCGTTCCGGCGATCTCTCCAACCGTATTCGCGGCGGCCTCACCGCCTCGCTGTCGGAAGTCGAGCGCATGCTCGGCGAAGCCGGCCGCGCCTCCGACGGTGCCGCCCAGCACATGCGGGAATCGTTGCGTGAGGCGATCGAGGATGCCGTCGGTCGCTTCTCCGGCGCCACCGAGGACATCCGCCGCTCCGCTGCCGACATCCGCAACGAACTCGACGCCACCCGCGCCGAACTGAAGCGCGGCGCCTTCGACCTGCCCGAGGAAGCCAAGGAAAGCGCCTCGGCCATGCGCCGCGCCGTCGCCGAACAGATCAAGGCCCTGCAGGATATCTCGCAGCTTGTCGGCCGCTCCAGCCAGCAGCTCGAAATCTCCGAGCCCACCGCCCGCTCGCTTGCCCAGGCGCAGCCGACCCCGCGCCCGACCCCGCCAATCGCAGCCCAGCCGCCGCAGCCGGCAGCGCCTCCGCCGATCGAAGCGGCGGGTCTGCGCGGGACGATTGCGCCGTCCGCTCCGGCCGCCACTCCTCAGCGGGCCGTTCAGCAGCCAGTCCCCACTCGCCAGGAGTTGGGCCGGCAGGAACCGCCGCGGGAAAGCGGCGGCTGGATCAGCGATCTTCTGCGAGGAGCATCCCGCGAAGAGGCCGCGGACGCGGCGCCGGCCCGTGTTCCCGCCCGCTCGGCGGAAACCGCCGCACCGGCCGCACGCAGCAACGACAGCCGCAATCCGCGCCATGTCGTGGAATCGCTGAATTCGCTCTCCGTCGATATCGCCCGCGCCATCGATCACGATGCGTCGGTCGATCTCTGGCGCCGCTACCAGCGCGGCGAGCGCGACGTCTTCACCCGCCGCCTCTACACGCTGAAGGGCCAGCAGACCTTCGACGAGATCAAGCGCAAATACGACCGCGAACCGGAATTCCGCACCGCCGTCGATCGCTACATCGGCGATTTCGAAAAGCTGCTCGCCGACGTCGCCCGCACCGACCCGAACCAGACTGTCACCCAGTCATACCTCACCTCGGATACGGGCAAGGTCTACACCATGCTCGCCCATGCAGCGGGCAGGCTCCGCTAGGCCTGGCCGATAACAGTGATCGGAAGCCGCTTGATCGTCTCAAGCGGCTTTCACTTTTGAGGCGGGTTGATCTTCTTCTCCGCCATGGAACCGCGAACCAAATGACCAAGGCCCTGCTGATCATCGATGTGCAGAATGCAATTCTCTCCGGCAAGGCCAAGCCGGAGCGGCAGCCTCTCGTCGATGCCGCACTGGATCAAACAGTCGCTCGCCTCGCATCGCTGCAGGAGCAGGCGAGACAGGCAGGCGCGCCGGTCGTCCTAGTCCAACATGACGGAGACAGCGGCCATCGATTGGCGGTCGGCACGGTGGGATGGGCATTGCGCCGGGAGATTGCGCCGCGAGAAGGCGAGGTCGTCGTCCGCAAGCAAAGCGCCGACTCCTTCTTCGAGACCGATCTCGCCGAACGCCTGGATGAACGGGCGGTCACCCATCTCGTCGTCGGCGGCTGCATGTCGCAATTCTGCGTCGACACGACCGTCAGGCGTGCCATTTCGCTCGGCTATGATGTGACGCTGGTGGCGGATGGCCATACCACAGGCGATACGGCGACCCTCACCTTCTCCGAAATTATCGCCCACCACAACGAAACGCTCGAGGGGTTCGACGCTGGCAAGGCGGCGGTGGAAATCCGCCCCGCGGCCGATATCGCCTTTTCATGAATTCGGCAGGAGCAACGATATCAAATCGGGAGCAGGCGCTCGGTCCTCAGCCTGACGATCAGCGCCTCGACGATCTCTGGCACATCCCTCCCAGCCGTATCGACAGTGATCGGCCTCTGCCCCAGTCGTCGTATATTCGCTCGACGACTTCCTGCCACGTCGGTTTGACCAGACCTTCCACATCCGTTTCCCGCGTCTCGACCCGGCGGCGATGTTCGGTCTCGTCGGAACAGATCACCTCGACCTCGGCCGCCATCACACCGGAGTGCGCGGCGACCGCCAGCCATGCCTCGCGGGTTGTCATCAGGGGGTTGACGGAACCTGCGATCACGACCCTGCCTAGCGTCAGATTATCCTCTGCAATGCCATAGGCCACAACATAACCTGCCGGGCTGATGTCATTCGAAGGGTCAACCGACGTTCTGATTGCCTGTTCGATCCTATCGACCCTCACGTGCACGGCTCCGAGGCGTCTCGCGAGGGCGAGCGAAATAGTCGCTTTCCACTACCCGGCAAGCCGCCGAAGATCACCAGCATGGCCTCTCACCATATGCGGCAGCGAAGCCGGATCGACTTGTCCGGCCTCGTCCATCACGTCTTTGTAGAGGAGATGCATCGCAAGGCAAGCAGAAGTAGTCTTCCACAGCCTACTGTCGCCTTTGCGGCCCCGCCCCTATCCTATCGATCGGCTCCCATGCCCCAATTGTAAACGCACCGGTCGAGACCGATGGCGAATTTCCAGCACGAGGACATCGTGGTCGACGGCCGCTCCCTTCTTCGGCTGTGTCCGGTAGCGCTGCGGAAAGTCCGTGCGACGTGAGACCGAGCAGACCTCCATCCAGTTGTCACCATTGTCGACTTCGATATCCATCGTCACCTCGGAATAAGCCGGCAGCCGGTCGGAGGGCACGACCCGCGTCGGCAGATGGATCAGCGAGGCGACCATACGGCGCACCGGTTCGAGGCAGGCGGCGTGATAATCATTGCCGCTGGCGGCGGTTAAGGCAACGCGCCGGACGCCCGTAGCTGCCCCGACGTCACAGCAGGACGCGAAGACCTCGTCCGCCACCATCGCAACCTGCAGGCAGGTACTGATGTCGTGGAAAAAAGGCGCGCGTTTCATGCTCATGACGAATTTTCTATGTGCCCTTGCGCGCCCTTGTCAAAACCGAAGACCGCGGGGCGAAAGCAGCCAGCTGTGGATAGAGGGCTTTTGTTGCCGCCTGTCCTTCATTTCGTCACAAACTTTCTCGATCGGCTTGCGTTTAGCCAAAGGCTCACCCAGCCGTTTAGAGACAGAGACAATAACACCGATGACCAAGACGTCCCGCCTCCGCGCCACCGCGCTCTCGTCCGCCTTGCTGATGTGCGCGTTCGCTCAGGCTGAAGCTGGCCAGGCAAGCTTCGTCGTCGATGCGCAGTCCGGGCAAGTTCTTGAAGCTTCCAATCAGGACGACCTGAACTATCCGGCTTCGCTGACCAAGATGATGACGCTCTATCTCGCTTTCGAGGCTCTGCACGAGGGACGCCTTACCTGGGACCAGAAGCTCACCATGTCTGAAAATGCCGAGAGCAAGGAGCCCTTCAAGCTCGCCATCGGCGCCGGCCGCCAGGTGACGCTGCGCGAAGCTGTAGAAAGCATCATTGTCCTGTCGGCCAACGACTCTGCCGTGGCGATCGCCGAACAGCTCGGCGGCTCCGAACAGACTTTCGCCAGAACGATGACGGACAAGGCGCACCAGCTTGGCATGAAGGATACAGTCTTCAAAAATCCTTCGGGCCTCCCCGATCCGGAGCAGGTCACCACGGCGCGTGATATGGCGACCCTCGGCGTCTCGCTGATGCGCGACTTCCCCGAGGAGTTCAAGCTTTTCTCGATGCGCGGCTTTAAGTTCCGCGGCATGAAGTTTCGCGGCCACAACAACCTGATGTATCGGTATGACGGCGTCGACGGCATCAAGACCGGCTATACCGATGCATCCGGCTATAACGTCGTGACGTCGGCGCTGAAGGATGGCCGCCGCCTCGTCGGCGTCGTCATGGGCGAAAAGACAGCAAGCCTGCGCGACGACAGGATGGCGAGCCTGCTGGACGGCGCGCTGCCGTCGCCATCGACCGCCACAGCCTCAACAACGCCAGGCAAACAGCCAGGCGCGACAATGACGGATGCGCAGCCGACGAAATAAGCCGCCATTCTATCTGAAAGCCACTTCCAGGTGCTGCCGGTCTTGCGCAATCACTCGGCAATTGGTTTCGAAGCCTTCTCCCTTGATGGCAAGAATGAATTCCGGAGGAATGCCTCTCGTATTGGAGACCGAAATGCCCGCACTCTCCGCGCCGAGAGATTTAACGGTGCAGTCGATCGTCGAACGCCGCTCGTTGAACAGGATCGAACCTGCTTTCAGTACCCGCCGGCGAGCGCTGATCGCGTGATCGGCGTGAATGGAGCTCCATGAGACGCAGCGGTTGCGGCCGCCGTTTTTGGCCTGGTACATTGCGGCATCCGCCTGCGCCAGCAGGGTCTCGATCTCCTTGCTGACGATAGAGAGTGCCGAGCTGCCCAAACTCGCGGTGACATGCAGGACACCATGATCGCTGCGGACGGGCTGCGAGGCGATGGCGGCTCTGATCTTTTCGGCGACCGCGACTGCCCCATCCCGGTCAACATGCGGCAGGACAACCGCGAACTCCTCGCCGCCGATCCGTCCGAACAAATCACCGGCGCGAAGGGTCGCCTTGCAGGCGGACGCCACCGCCTTGAGGACAGCGTCTCCGGCGGCATGTCCATGCCTGTCGTTCACCTGTTTGAAATGGTCGATATCGAATACAATGCACGACAGGTCGTGCTGGTGCCGCAAAGCGAGCGCAATCAGCTGCTCGGCCTCCTGCTTGAAAGCGCGTCGCGTCATCGCCTCGGTCAGGCTGTCGGTGGCTGCCGACTGCATGAGCTCGAGGCGGTCCATCGCCGCCCCCGCCAGTTCCTCGAGAATGACAAGGTCTCTGCTGCTGAATGATCTTGGCCGGCGATCGATCGCGCACACCGTCCCGATCATATGCCCGAGTTTCGTTCTCAACGGCACACCGGCATAGAAGCGGATATGATCCTCGCCTGTCACCGCGGGGTGCTTCAGGAAGCGTGCATCCGTCGTGGCATCCTGCACGATGACCGGCTCGTCGCAATCGACCACGCAGCGGCAGAACGTGTCGTCCAGCGGCACCTCATCGGCCGACAAGCCGGAACAGGCCTTGTACCACTGCCGATGGCCATCAATCAGGGATATGATGCCGATGTCGATGGAGAAGATCTGCTTTATCAGGCGGACAATCCGCTCGAAGCCTTCGTCTCTCGGCGTATCGAGCAGATCAAGCTGCTGCAGCGCAGCCAAACGGTCGTTTTCGCGCTGGCTCGCCTCGGGCGACGACTTTCCGAACACTCGTGCGACCACCATGCAGCGTGCCTCCTGATAGCGTTAACATGATGGGTTCCACAAATTCGTGAAAAATTTGAGTACGATCGCGGCCCTAAGCCCCGAGGGGGCCAGATTTTTTCAGAATCAGCAACTCTTGATATCGCGGCAGCGATCGCCAAACGCCGTCTCAGATTGAGCGCAGCGTCCAGCTGACGATCTCGGATACAACCGCGGCGAAAGCGCGATCGAGACCCTTGACGAAACCGACATTGTCGCCGCCAGCCGGTGCCATGGCGCGGAACACCTTCTGAGCGCGCACCGAGCCGTTGCGGTCGTTGAGAATCTTGGCGGAGATTTCGACCACCGCTTGATTGCCGTTCGAAGCATCAATCTCGAACGAGCGGATGTCGGTGACGATCTGGTAGTCGATCGCCAGCCCCTGCCCCGGCATGCCGACGCCGCCGAGCTTGCCGGAATTCTCGAAGGCTTCGACCAGTTTCGATTGCACGATGCGCGGCAGCTTGTCGCCCCACTGCGCCCGCGAAAGATATTGGATTTCCGAAGGCGAAACGCGGATGACGATCTGCTCGCTGTCGAGCGCCCGCAACGCCGTCGGGCCGGCAATCAGGATCTGGCGGGATTTGGCCGCGGGTCCGTCGCCGTCGACGGCGCCCGACAAGTCATAGGTGTCGTTCTTGGCCGCGGTTCCGCATCCCGAAAGAATCAACGCCGTCAGCGGCAGCGCGATCACCGTTCCCCTGATCCACGAACGGCGCGACAACAGATGCGATGCGACCATATTAGGCTACCCCTGACTTCCCCTGTTAACGCCGCGTCCGGCCGTCGTACTGCTTGACCGTGTCTCCGCCGAAGATCAGGCGTTGCGGATTGCGGTCGAAGTTGCTGATCGTATCGTTGAGATTGCTCACGGTCCCGCGCATGTCATTGATGAGAGTCTGCACGTCGCGCAAGCCGGCGCTCGAGAATTTCTGCAGGTTATCCGCGATCGGACCGATTCGCGAATTCAGATTGTCGGCAACCTTCTTGAAGGATTCCAGCGTTTCGCGCGCCTCAGCGAACAGCGATTGCGTGTTGTCGGTTCCAAGCAGCGCATCGACCTTGATGAGAATGCCGTCGACGCGTGTCGAGGCCGAATTCAGCTTGTTGGCAAGCTGCGACACGTCCTGGATCGTCTGGTCGATATCTTTCTGGCGCAACGAAACCGTGTTGGCGACGTCGCGAATCGAGGCGACTGCCACACGCGCATCCTTTGTGGCCTGCGAGATATCGTCGACCGACCCCTTGATTTTCGCCGGGTCGATCTGGGCGACGAGCGTATCGACGCGGTCGAGCGTTGCCTGCGCCTGCTTGCCGAAATCGTTGAAGGTGGTGGCCGTCTCGTCGAACTTCTGGATCGCGCCCTTCAGATCGCCCGAGGCGTCGGCGACATTGGCAGTGATCTTCTCGGCATTGGAGACGATATTGTCGATCTTCTGAGCGTCGACGGCCCTGACCAGCGATTCCACGGCCTGAAGCGTCGAATCCACACGCCCGGAAACCGCCTTCACCGTGTTGGAGAGCTCGCCGACGCTCTGCAGGAAGGCGTCGATATTGTCGGAATTCTTGGCCAGCGCATCCGAGAAGGTTTCGGCATTCTTGAACGTCTGGGTCAGCGGAGCACGCGAATCTTCGATGAAACCCTGAAGTTCGCCGACCGCGTCATTGGCGCGATCAAGGATCTTGTCGGCGGTCGCCAGAAGATTGGTGACGCTCGACTGGTCGGCAACGATGACGGCGCGTTTGCCGTTTTCGATCGCATGTTTAAGGATACTCTCCTCACCCTTGCGGCCGCCCGATAGTTCGATATAGGCGGCCCCCGTCAGGCCCTGAATTTCAAGGGCGGCTTTGGTGGAGGGGTAGATCGGTGCGTCCGTGCGCACCTGGGTGAAGGCCAACGAATATTGCGGATCGTCGGCATCGATCGACAGCGTCTGCACCGAGCCCACCTGGATACCGTTGAAGCGCACCGGCGAGCCGACGCTGAGCCCGTTCGCCGAGCCGGGAATACGTACGATCAACTCCGTCATCGGGCCGCCACGGCCATATTCGGCCATCCAGTAGACGAAGCCGAAGGCGGCCGCGATCACCAGCACCGTGAAAAAACCGACAATCGTATAATTGGCTTTGGTTTCCATCTATCCGGTCACTTCCCGCCGCTGCCGTTGCCGGGCCGCGCGCCATTGTCCTGCGGCACGATCGACCGTGCTCGCTTACCTTTGAAATAGGCCCGCACCCACGGATCGTCATAGGCCAGCATGTCGTCGATCGTGCCTTCCACCATTACCCGCTTCTTTCCGAGCACGGCAATACGGTCACAAACCGAAAACAGGCTGTCGAGGTCGTGCGTCACCATATAGACGGTCAGTCCGAGACTATCGCGCAGATTGGCGATGAGTTCGTCGAACTCGGCCGCTCCGATCGGATCGAGACCTGAAGTCGGTTCGTCCAGAAAGACGAGCTCGGGATCGAGCGCCAAGGCGCGGGCAAGCGCGGCGCGCTTGATCATGCCGCCCGAAAGCTCGGACGGATATTTGTCGGCGGCGTCGGCCGCAAGCCCCACCATGCGGATCTTCAGATGCGCCAGCTCATCCATCAGCGAGCGCGGCAGATCGAGATATTCGCGCATCGGCACCTGGATGTTTTCCTTGACGGTCAGCGACGAAAACAATGCGCCCTGCTGGAACAGCACGCCGAGGCGCATGTCGAGCGCGTTGCGCTGCGGCTCATTGAGCTCGTCGAAGTCCTGGCCGAGGATCTTGATCGTGCCTGAGCGGCGCGGCAGCAGCCGCAGCACCGTGCGCATCAGCACCGATTTGCCGGTGCCCGACGCACCGACGAAGCCGAGGATCTCGCCGCGATAGATATCGAGGTTCAGATTGTCGAGCACCACCTTGGAGCCAAAGGCGACAGTGACGTCGCGCGCCGAAAGCACGACATCCCTGCCTTGTCCTTCGCTTTCGATCGGTTGCTCGTCCACGCTTCCCGCCATGCTAGAAATCGATCGCTGCATAGAACATCGCAAAAAGCCCGTCCATCAGGATGACGACGAAAATCGCCTTCACCACCGAGGCCGTCACGTGCTGACCGAGCGACTCCGCACTGCCGCCGACCTTCAAGCCTTCGACTGCAGCGACGATACCGATGACGAGCGCCATGAACGGCGCCTTGATCATGCCCGACAGCACGGTCGACAGCGTAATCGCCTCGTGCAGCCGCGCCAGGAAATTGGCGAAGGTGATGCCGGAATAGCCCCAGGCGACGACCGCAGCCCCCGCCAGCGAGGCAAAGTTCGCCAACACCGTCAGAAGCGGCAACGCAATGGTCAGCGCCACCAGCCGCGGGAAAATCAGTACGCCGATCGGGTTCAGCCCCATTACTTTCAGCGCGTCGATCTCCTCGCGCATCTTCATCGAGCCGATTTCAGCAGTGATCGCGCTGCCGGAGCGGCCGGCGATCATGATCGAGGTCAGCAGCACGCCGATTTCGCGCAGCTGCAGAATGCCGACGAGATCGACGACGAACACCTCTGCCCCGAAATAACGCAGCTGGAAGGCGCCCTGCTGGGCGATGATCGCTCCGATCAGAAACGACATCAGCAGGATAATCGGAACGGCGCGCACACCCATGTGATCGATCTGGTTGACGATCGAGGCCGGCGAAACGCCACTGCCGCGGCCGAGCTTCATCTGTGCCCCGCGGACCGCCGAGCCAAGGATATACATCGAGGCGGCCAGATTGTCCCAGATGTCGTAGGTCATCTTGCCCAGCGGCGCCAAGATACGCGCGGCAAGCGAGACCTTTTCCTTCTGTTCCGGCTCCGGTTTGGCCGGTTCCTCGGAAAACATCTCCAGCATCTCGTCGATATGAGGATTGGTACCGACGAAGCGCACCGTGCGGCCGGCCGCTTCCTCCTGCTTCTTCAACCGGCACAGAAGCCAGATACCGGCGGTATCGATGTCCGATACATCGGAGAGATCGAGCGTCAGATTGCCGGTCTTCTCTCGCTGAAGCTTTTCGAACTCGTGCAGCACAAGATGCACATAGGCGCTGCGCCAGTTGCCGCTGAGACGAACATGCTGCCCCGAACCATCTGACCGGTCGTCCACTTGCAGTGAGGCGGCGTTGCGATTCTCGGCGTTCAAGATACTTGTGTCTTTCAAGGCTTACGGCGACATTGCCGACTCGCGAAGCGGATCATCGCCGCCGGCGCGTCAATATACAGAAGCAACGTCCAATTTCCATGCTCGCAGGATAGCAATAATGCCGCGCACCCTGGATATCCAGATGAATTCCTTTCCGATTGCCGGGACCTTCACCATCTCGCGCGGCGCAAAGACAAAGGCCGAGGTCATTACCTGCACAGTCACGGAAGAAGGCGTGCAAGGGCACGGCGAATGCGTGCCCTACCGCCGCTACGGCGAGACCATGGAGAGCGTCTTCGCCCAGATCGATGCAGCGCGCCCGCTGGTCGAATCCGGCATTGCGAGCGACGATCTCTTGTCGGCGATGCCGCCGGGTGCGGCACGCAACGCCGTTGATTGCGCGCTCTGGGATCTCGAAGCAAAACGGACGGGCCAAACGGTCGCCACCCGCCTCGGCCTTGCGGCGCTCAAACCGCTCACGACAGCCTACACCATCTCGCTCGGTGAGCCTGAAGTGATGGCCGCGCAGGCGCGCGAACATGCCGGTCGCGCTCTGCTCAAGGTCAAGGTCGGCACTGGCGACGACGAAAGCCGCATCCGCGCCGTCCGCGTAGCCGCACCCAATGCTGCAATCATTCTCGATGCCAACGAGGGCTGGCCTGAGGCCGATCTTGAACGGCATCTCCATGTTGCCGCCGAGGCCGGTGTCGCCCTCGTAGAGCAACCGCTGCCGGCGGGCCACGATGCGCTGCTTGCCGAAATCCGCCGCCCGCTGCTGGTCTGCGCCGACGAGAGTGTGCATCACACCGGAGACCTCGCAAGCCTTGCCGACCGTTACGATGCGATCAACATCAAGCTCGACAAAACAGGCGGCCTTACGGAGGCCTTGGCGATGAAGGCCGAAGCCGAGAGACTCGGCTTTTCGATCATGATCGGCTGCATGGTCGGCACCTCGCTCGCCATGGCACCGGCCGTGCTGCTCGCGCAGAATGCCGATTTCGTCGATCTCGACGGACCGCTGCTGCTTGCACGCGACCGCGAACACGGCCTGCGCTACGCCGCTTCTCTGGTCTTTCCACCGGAAAGCGCCCTCTGGGGCTGAAGATAATAGGCTGAGATGACGAGCCCGAGGCCGGAAAGCGCGACGAGCGCCATGACGTAATAGCTGACGAGGCCGAGCCAGGCGTAGAGATAGCCCGAAGCGACGGTCATCAAGCCCATCGCCATGCCGACATAAAAGAAATAGGCGCCCTGCGCCGAGGCCTCCTGCGTTTCCTGCACCGTCGCCACGATCCGCCGCTGCACGCCAGTATGCACGAAGGCATAGGTGAAGCCGTGGAAGCATTGCAGCAGGAAGAAGCCGGCAAAGCCGGCATTCATGGGAAATAGGATCCAGCGGCAGACGCTGACAGCGCAGCCGAAGCGGATCAGCGTCCAGGCGTTGAAGCGTCGATTGAGACGCTTCGACAGGAAGAACACCATCACCTCGGAGGCAACGCCGGCGCTCCAGAGCAAACCGACCTGCGCGCCGGAAAAGCCGAGCTGATGCCAATAGATCGAGGAAAAGGCATTGAGCACCGCATGGCTCGACTGCTGGATGGCGACCCCGATCAGAAGCAGCAGCAAATGCGGTTCGCGCAGGCCGCGACCTGTGGCCGCCGGAAGGTCGATCGGCTGGCCGCGCCGCCGCGTCGGCCCGATCCGCGGACAGAAGATCGCCATCACCACCGTCATCGTGAAGCCGAACACCATGACGATGAGCACCATGCTGCCGCCCCACCGACTTATCAGCTGACCGCCGAGGAGCGTCGAGATGATGAAGGCGATCGACCCCCACACCCGCATTGCCCCATAGTCGAGTCCCCAGCGGCGCACGCCCGAAATCACGATCGATTCGACGACCGGCAGATAAGGCGCAAAGGTAGCGCCCTGCAGGGCGAAGACGATCGTCACCGGCCAGAAGCTCGTTGTCCAATAAAGCGCGATTGCCGTCAGCAGCGACAGGGCGCTCGACCAGAGCAACACGTCGGCGCGCTCCTTCATGCGGTCGGCGATCATGGCGACGACAGGCGCCACCAGGACGCGAACGACCATGGGTATGGCAAGGATGATGCCGATTTCATGGTCGCTGAAACTGTGGGTTTCCAGCCATACCGGGAAGAATGGCAGCACAACGCCATTGACGAGAAGCGGCGCGCAATAGGATAGCGCGCTGAGCAGCCGGAAGCGCGGCGGCGCTCCCTCACCCGGGAAATGTTGAGCGGGAATCATGGGTGGACCTGAAGGAAACTGGACGTTGTCCTAACACACCACCCGGGAGGCGACTATTGCGAGAAATAGCCGTCCGGAAACGTTTTAAGAAATAAATTGGCCTGTCACCTCGCAGTAACGGCTAAATTGCTGGAGAGCCGTCACGATTGCGGCGGCGCTAAAATCACGCCGCCTGCGGGGCGAGTTCCGCCTCTTCGGGACGCTCAACGGCGGTAAGCGCCGGTACGGCGATGGCAAGCGCCCGCCAGGTGATCAGTTCGAAGGTGCCGTCGGCATGTTCGGCAACCGCCGTGCAGCTTTCCACCCAGTCACCCGTGTTGATGTAGCGAATGCCGTCCATGTCCTGGATGATGGCGTGGTGGATGTGACCGCAGATCACGCCGTCGGCGCCGCTCTTGCGGGCCTCTTCGGCCACGACGCGCTCGAACTCGCCGATGAAATTGACCGCATGCTTGACCTGCAGCTTCGCCCAGGCGGAGAACGACCAATAGGGCATGCCGAGGCGGCGGCGTACGGCCGCGAGCAGAATGTTGATCCGGATCGCCGTATCATAGGCCCAGTCGCCGAGATAGGCGAGCAGGCGGGCGTTACGGACGACGACGTCGAACTCGTCGCCGTGCAGGATCAGGTATTTCTTGCCGTCCGCGCCGACATGCATCATACGCTCGACGACCTCGATGCCGCCGAAATGCATGCCCGGGAAGTCGCGTAGAAATTCGTCATGATTGCCTGGGATATAAACGACGCGGGTCCCCTTGCGCGCCTTGCGCAACAGCTTCTGGACGACGTCGTTGCAGACCTGCGGCCAATACCAGTTGCGCTTCAGGCGCCAGCCGTCGACGATGTCGCCGACGAGCACGATCGTGTCCGCCTCGTGGTAGCGCAGGAAATCCAGCAGGAAATCAGCCTTCGCGGCCTTCGAGCCGAGATGGACATCGGAAATGAAGAGCGTGCGGAAATGTCTGGGTTCCATCATGTCTATCACGAGCTGCCGCTCATGCCCCATCTTTCATCTAGCCTTCCAAAACCAGACTCGTGTTTCAGGAAGATGACAAGCTGGGGAAAAGCCCTGCGAAGCTGGTTATCCCAAGTGGAATAAGCTTATCGTCGCGGCGCAAATTGCCTTCCCGCAATGTTGCCCTGCGCATCGCTCGCGTTCATGATGCGGCGATTCCACGTCCGCAATGCGGGGAGGCTGATGCGCCTTTTTCTCGTTCGCCACGGCGAATCCCTCGGCAACATCGACGAACGGGCCTATCGCCAGTTCGGCGATCACAGCGTGCCCCTGACGCAATGGGGCTATCGGCAGGCTTTGGAGGCCGGCTGCGTGATCACATCCTATCTGCGGGGATTGCCGGATGACGGATTTCAGAAGCTGCGCATCTGGTACTCCCCGTTTCTGAGAACACGACAGAGCAAGGATGCGTTGCTCGAAGCCCTTCCGGAAGATTTCGTCAGCGATGTCAGGGAAGATTATCTGCTGCGCGAACAGGATTTCGGCCTCTTCACCGAAATCTATGACCAGGCCGAAAGAAAACAGAAGTTCCCGGAAGAATTCGAAAAATGGGCGCGGCTACGCAGCAATAGCGGCAAGTTTTATGCGCGTCCACCCGATGGCGAAAGCCGGGCGGATGTTGCCCAACGGGTTCGCCTCTTCCTCCAGACGGTCATGCGCGACGGCGAGAACGACGACCAGAACATCGCCATTGTCGGCCACGGCGTTACCAATCGGGCGGTCGAAATGAACTTTCTGCACCGCCCTGTCGAATGGTTCGAGCGCTCCGACAATCCCGGAAATGCCGACGTTACGCTGATCGAGGGCACGCGCTCGCAAGGCTATGCGTCAATCCTGCTGCACCGTGCGGCCGACCGGCTGCCTGGAGAGGAAGGCGAGCTGCGCGATGCCCATGGTGCCGACGTGACGATCACCCCGAGACTTGGTGGCTGATCCTGCACAGCAAAGATGAGGCTCGGATCCATTTCATCGTTTCGGTGTCTGCTCCAGTTGGCGCACCACGACTTGCTCCCTCCCCCTTAGTGGGGGAAGGATTTTTGCAGTCGCCGAGCCTTATCGATCAGGCGGCCCGCACAGCCGCCATCGGCTTCACATTCTGGTTCATGCGGAACAGATTGTTCGGATCGTAGCGCAGCTTGATTTCAGCGAGACGCGCATAATTGGCGCCGTAAGCCATCTCAACCCGATCCGTCTCGTCCTCCGGCATGAAATTGATATAGGCAGTACCGACCGCATGCGGTTTGGTCGCGTCGAACAGCTCGCGCGCCCAGCCGATGCAACTTCCGTCCATCGAGCCTTCCCGCCAGCGTGCATGAACATTCATGACGAAATGCGAGCTGCGCTGCGGAAACGCCGTGGCTTCAGTCGGAACACGGCCAGCCGCGCCGCCGACATGGCCGATGAATATTTCGCATTCCGGTCCCGGTAACTTACGCACGGCGCTGAGGAGAACATCGATCGCCGCATCCGAAAGTGCGGCGAAATCCTGGCTCTTCCAGTAATTGCGCGCCCCCGGTGTCAGAAGCGGATCGAAGGCCTGCTGCCAGCCGGTAAATGGCACGGGACCCACGACGTCGGCGATCGGCTTCCCGATCGCCCGCAATCGCGCCGTTGCGGGTTCACCGGCTGCAATGTCGCCGCAATAGCACATGGCGAGCACTACGATCTCCTTGCCATGCCATTCCGCTGGAAGGAACGGCAGCGGCGGAGCCTGGCGCATCACCACCCAACAGGTCAGTTCATCGGGGGCCGCATCCAGGGCCTCACGATATTCCCGCAGAACGTTCTCCGCATCGTCGAAGGGATGCACCACCAGCCCCGCGAGCACTTCGGAATGCAGCGGGTTGAGCTGGAATTCGAAGGAGGTGACGACGCCGAAATTACCACCGCCGCCACGTAGTGCCCAGAAGAGATCCGGTCTTTCCGTCTCGCTCGCCTTGACCAGTTCGCCAGCGGCCGTCACCACATCGACCGAAACCAGATTATCGAGGGTCAGCCCGAACTTACGGGTGAGCCAGCCGAAACCACCGCCGAGCGTCAACCCGGCGATGCCGGTCGTCGAATTGATGCCAGTCGGCAGTACCAGCCCAAAGGCCAGCGTTTCCTTGTCGATGTCGCCAAGTGTGGCACCCGGCTCGATCCTGGCGCGTCGTATCTCGGGATCGACCCGGACCGATTTCATCGCCGACAGGTCGATGACGACACCACCCTCGCAGACGGCGTTGCCGGCAATGCCATGGCCACCGCCGCGCACCGAGACGAGCAGATTATTGTCGCGTGCAAACCGCACCGCACGCACCACATCGGCAGCACCCGCGCAACGCGCGATAAGGCCCGGCCGGCGGTCGATCATCGCATTCCAGATCGCCCGCGCCTCATTGTAGTTCGTATCGCCGCTGGTCAGGAGATTGCCGCGAAATCCACTGGCAAAAGCATCCATGGCCACGTCATCGACCATTGTCTGCCCCTTTTGCAGGGTCGTCAGGTTCAAATTGTCCATGATTTCCTCCCTGCGACCGGCGCCCCGCACCGTCGCGGCAGGCATTTTGCGCTTGCCAACAGCCGCAAACAAGTTTCGAAAAGGATTAGCTCCGGCGCGGCTGAAGAAACCTGTGGTTTGATGTTGAATTGACATTCGAATTTGATCCGAACTCCGCCATGCAGCAATCCCCGTGAATTAGCCCATAAGTTGTAGGCGGCGGCGCTCGTTGCGCTGTGCGAAAGAACTTTCTGAGGAAGAAGCGTCGCGGAGTCTCTGCGCCTCCTTCAGGTCAGGCATCATTCCCGCAGGATGAAGACGTGGACGGTCCAGCCTGCAATCACGCCTCATACCGCCCCTCCAACGCGAAAACTTTCCTCATTCCCCATTTCCATACTGTCGCCCGTATCCGATTGATGTATGGAGGGAACTCCAGAAAAAGACGTGCACGGAGGCGGCAATGGATCATCAGGATAAATCCAAGGCGGACAAGAACCTGCCGGGCGGCGATCTCGACGAGCAGGCGCTCTTCTTCCATCGCTATCCCCGTCCCGGCAAGCTGGAGATTCAGGCGACCAAGCCGCTCGGCAACCAGCGCGATCTGGCGCTTGCCTATTCACCCGGCGTTGCCGCCCCCTGCCTTGCCATCCGTGACAATCCGGAGACAGCGGCCGATTATACCTCGCGCGCCAATCTTGTCGCTGTGATTTCCAACGGCACTGCCGTGCTCGGACTTGGCAATATCGGCCCGCTGGCTTCGAAGCCGGTCATGGAGGGCAAGGCCGTTCTCTTCAAGAAATTCGCCGGCATTGATGTCTTCGACATCGAGATCGACGCGGCAAGCGTCGAGCAGATGGTCTCGACCGTTTCATCGCTGGAACCGACCTTCGGCGGCATCAACCTCGAAGACATCAAGGCGCCGGAATGTTTCGAGGTCGAGCGGCGCCTACGCGAGAAGATGAAAATTCCGGTCTTCCACGACGACCAGCACGGCACCGCGATCATCGTCGCCGCCGCAATCCTGAACGGGCTGGAACTTGCCGGTAAAGCGATCGAGAACGTCAAGATCGTCGCCTCGGGCGCAGGAGCGGCCGCCCTTGCCTGCCTCAATCTGCTGGTGACGCTCGGCGCTAAACGCGAAAACATCTGGGTCCACGATATTGAAGGCCTCGTCTACGAGGGCCGCACCGAACTGATGGACGAATGGAAGTCCGTCTATGCGCAGAAGAGCGACACGCGCACTCTCGCCGAAAATATCGGTGGCGCCGATGTCTTCCTCGGTCTCTCGGCCGCCGGCGTCCTGAAACCGGAGCTGCTGGCGCAGATGGCGGACAAGCCGCTGATCATGGCCCTTGCTAATCCGACGCCGGAGATCATGCCGGATCTCGCGCGCGCCGCCCGCCCCGACGCAATGATCTGCACCGGCCGCTCGGACTTCGCCAACCAGGTCAACAACGTTCTCTGCTTCCCCTACATTTTCCGCGGCGCGCTCGATTGCGGCGCCGAGACGATCGATGAGGAAATGAAGATGGCTGCCGTGCGCGCCATCGCAGCACTTGCTCGCGAAGAACCCTCCGATGTAGCCGCCCGCGCCTATTCCGGCGAGACCCCGGTCTTCGGCCCCGACTATCTGATCCCTTCCCCCTTCGATCCGCGTCTCATCCTGCGCATCGCCCCTGCAGTCGCCAAAGCCGCCGAACAGAGCGGCGTGGCGCGCCGCCCGATCCAGGATTTCGACGCCTATCTCGATCAGCTGAATCGTTTCGTCTTCCGCTCCGGCTTCGTCATGAAGCCGATCTTCACTGCGGCAAAGACCGCCGAGCGCAAGCGCGTCATCTTCTCCGAAGGCGAGGATGAGCGCGTGCTGCGCGCCGCCCAGGTGCTGCTGGAGGAAGGCTTGGCCAAACCGATCTTGATCGGCCGCCCGCAGGTCATCGAGACGCGCCTCAAGCGTTACGGCCTGCGCATTCGCCCGCTGCAGGATTTCGAGGTCATCAATCCGGAAGACGATCCGCGCTTCCGCGAATATGTCGATCTCTATTTCTCCCTCGTCGGCCGCCGCGGCGTCATCCCGGAAGCTGCCCGCACCATCGTGCGCACAAATACGACCGTCATTGGCGCGCTGGCGCTGAGGCGCGGTGAGGCCGATGCGCTGATCTGCGGCCTGGAAGGCCGCTACGAAAAGCACTTGCGCGACGTCCGCCAGATCATCGGCAAGCGCAAGGATGTCCGCGATTTCTCCGCCCTCAGCCTGATGATCTCGCAGCGCGGCGCCACCTTCTTCACCGACACTTACGTGACCTTCAACCCGAGCGCAGAGGAAGTTGCCGAGGCAACCGTGCTCGCGGCGGAGGAAATTCGCCGCTTCGGCATCACTCCGCGCGCCGCCCTCGTCTCGCACTCCAACTTCGGCTCACGCGAATCCGAAAGTGCGACCAAGATGCGCAACGCGCTGCATCTCGTTCGCGAAACCGCGCCCGATCTCGAAGTCGACGGCGAAATGCACGGCGAAAGCGCCATCACCGAAGCGCTGCGCAAGCGGGTCATGCCGGATACCACGCTGCATGACGAGGCGAACTTGCTCGTCTTCCCGAACCTTGACGCCGCCAACATCACCTTCGGCGTAGTGAAGTCGATGACCGATGGACTGCATGTCGGCCCGATCCTGCTCGGCGCCGCCCTGCCCGCTCACATTCTCGCTCCCTCGGTCACCTCGCGCGGCGTCGTCAACATGGCCGCACTCGCTGTCGTCGAGGCATCGCAGCCGGCATAAGCCGGCTTTGCGACCAAGAGGAATCACGGATAACCAGCACTCGCGGAGATGTTTCGCAAGTGCTGGCGGAAGCACGCCTTGAACTCCTTGAAGCTGTCGAAGCCGAGGGAGGTGGCGACACGCGCAACCGTCGAGGGAGAAACGTGACACTCGATGGCGACGGAGCTTATGGTTCCGAAGGCGATCATTTCAGGTCGGACGAGAGCGATCCGTGCGACCCGCTCCTGCTGCTCCGGAAGCCGCAGACCGGCGGCGACGATCATGCTCTTCAGTTCACCGATGTCGCTTGGCCTCTTCACCGTGCTGTTCAGATCCATTGACGTGCTCCGCTTTGGAATGAGATGCGCCGCAAAAGCGGCGCATCCACGTGCTCAGGCGATGATCACAGGTTGTTTCCGGGAGACCGACTCTATACTGGCGATCGCAATCGCCAGCGCATTGCGCGCATCGCTTCCGGTCGGTCCTTGGGTCAGTTTGCCCTTGCGAACGGATTGTACGAACGAGGCGAGCTGCGCCGTATAGCCATGGATGAAATGGTCGGTATCGCGCCGCCAGGTATCGCTGAATACACCGCTTTGATCGAACAGGGTCATGCTGGAACGCCTGACGTCGCCCATCGTCACCATGCCGGCGGAGCCAAACACCTCACCGCGGATATCGTAGCCATAAAGCGCCGAGAAGTTGGCTTCGGCAACCGCGATGGAGCCGTTGTCGAAACGAATGGTCACGACGGCCGTATCGAGGAAGCCTTTCTCCTTGGCGTCCGGGCGAATGAGCGCATCCGCGACGGCAAAAACCTCGACTGGTTTTGCCCCCGCATTGAGCCAGAGCAAGGTGTCGAAGTCGTGGATGAGCGTTTCATAGAAGATGGTCCATGGCGGGATGCGGTCGGGATCGGCCCCGAAGGGACCGGGATCGCGCGTGAGGGAGCGGACAAGCTGCGGCGCGCCCACCTTGCCGGCATCAATGGCGGCGCGTCCCTCCGCGAAGGACTGATCCCAGCGTCGGTTGAAGCCTACCTGAAGCGGAACCTCAGCCGCGCGTGCCGCAGCGATTGCCCGATCAGCATCCTCGAGCGTCAATGCCATTGGTTTTTCGCAGAAGATAGCCTTGCCTGCTTCCGCAGCCTGCACGACAACATTCGTGTGGAACCGTGCCGGTGTCGCGATGATCACCGCGTCGAGGCCGGGATGCGACAGAAACTCGGCGACACCG